>DKPJ01000015.1 GCA_002480085.1 Enterobacteriaceae bacterium UBA7338
AAGACCCGAACACCTTCCTGCCGAGTCCGGGTAAGATCACCCGCTTCCACGCGCCGGGCGGCTTTGGCGTGCGCTGGGAGTCCCATATTTACGCCGGCTACACCGTACCGCCGTACTATGACTCCATGATCGGCAAGCTGATCTGCTTCGGCGAGACGCGTGACGTGGCGATTGCCCGCATGAAGAACGCCCTGCAGGAGCTGATCATCGACGGTATCAAAACCAACGTCGAGCTGCAGGCCCGCATCATGAATGACGAGAACTTCCAGCACGGTGGCACCAACATCCACTATCTGGAGAAAAAACTCGGTCTTAACGGTAACTAATTTCTCCCCGCCGCCTGCTATCCGGGCGGCTTTTGCTCCTACACACTGCATAACAGACCGGAGGTGTATATTGTCTGCACTATCTTACGTGACGGGCGACCGCCACTCAGCCTGGTCGACCTACCTCGCTCAGGTCGAACGCGTCCTGCCACTGCTGGGCGATCTCGGCGACTGGGCCGATACGCTGCGTCACCCGAAGCGCGCCTTGATTGTCGATATCCCGCTGGAGATGGACGATGGTAGCGTGCGCCACTTCGAGGGGTATCGCGTACAGCACAACCTGTCGCGCGGTCCGGGAAAGGGCGGCGTGCGCTTTCACCCGAACGTGACGCTGGAGGAGGTGATGGCCCTCTCGGCGTGGATGACCATCAAGTGCGCCGCGCTAAATCTGCCGTTTGGTGGGGCGAAGGGGGGAATTCGCGTCGATCCCGCCACCCTGTCACAAAAGGAGCTGGAGCGTCTGACGCGCCGCTACACCAGCGAGATTGGCCTGGTCATCGGCCCGCAGCAGGATATTCCCGCCCCGGACGTAGGCACCAACGCGCAGATCATGGCATGGATGATGGATACCTGGTCGATGAACGTAGGTGCCACCGCCACCGGCGTGGTGACCGGCAAACCGGTACACCTTGGCGGCTCGCTGGGGCGCGTGAAGGCAACGGGCCGCGGCGTATTCGTCACCGGCTGCCGTGCGGCGGCTATGCTCGGCATCGACGTTACCCAAAGCCGCGTGGCGGTACAGGGCTTTGGTAACGTTGGCAGCGTCACTGCCGAGCTGTTTCATGCCCAGGGCGCGAAAGTGGTGGCCGTACAGGATCACAGTGCCACCCTCTATCATGCAGAGGGGCTTGATATCCCGGCGCTCACTGCCTGGCAGCAGGCGCACGGCAGTATTGCCGAATATCCGGATGCCGATCGCATTGCCGATGAGCACTTCTGGACGCTGGAATATGAGATCCTGGTCCCCGCTGCGCTGGAGGGGCAGATCACCGCCGCGCGCGCCGAACAGCTCGCCTGCCAGCTGATTCTGGAGGGCGCAAACGGCCCGACGCTGCCCGATGCGGATGATGTGCTACAGCAGCGCGGCATTGTGGTGGTACCGGACGTAATCGCTAACGCCGGGGGCGTAACGGTAAGCTATTTCGAGTGGGTACAGGACTTCTCCAGCTTCTTCTGGAGCGAAGAGGAGATTAACCAGCGTCTCGACGGGATTATGCAGGGAGCCATCGATACCGTCTGGCAGAAAGCGGCGGCGCTGGATACCACGCTGCGTACGGCGGCTTACGCTGTGGCCTGTGAGCGTATTTTGTCGGCGAGAAAAGATCGCGGACTGTACCCGTAAATTTATACAGGGCCAGCGCGACTGGCCCTGGCGTTTCACCGCGAACGTACAATATGGCCCTTGCGCTGGCGCTGGTCGCTCCAGATGGCAAAGATGCCAGCCAGTGCCACGATTGACGCTCCCATTAGCGTCGATGTTCCCGGCAGGCTGTCGAGAAGCAGATAGCCAATCACCATCGACCATACCAGCGTGGTGTAATCAAAGGGTGCCAGCAGCGAGGCGTCGGTATAGCGCAGGCTGAGGGTGACCAGAATCTGCGCCATGCCGCCGAAAAATCCGCATCCCACCAGCAGCAGGAGCTGCATCGGCGTAGGCATACGCCAGCCGAACAGCGCCGTCGCCAGGCCAATCAGCGTCGTCATCAGCGAAAAGTAGAAAACAATAGCGCCGGGCTTCTCTACGCCATTAAGAAAGCGGATCTGCACGTTGGAGGTCGCGGAGCAAAGCGCGGCGATCAGCGCAAACAGCGCGCCGAGACCTGCTCCAGTGCGCGCGCCATCGGCGGAGAAGAGGGAGCCGCTGGCAGTGAGGTTCGCCGACAGCATAATCACAATCCCGGAGAAGCCCACCACCACCGCCAGCCAGCGCGAAAAACGGACGGTCTCTTTTAATAGCAGAGCCGCCATGATGACGGTAAACAGTGGGGCGGCATAGCTGATGGCCGTCGCGTCGGCGAGCGAAATATAGACCAGCGCCAGGTAATTAAAATACATCCCGCCGGTACCGGAAAAGCCACGGATAAAATGGCCGAAAATATTGCGCGTTTTAATACTGTCGAGAATGTTGCCCTGCATCTTTAACCAGACCAGCAGGGGAAACATAGCGACAAACGAGCGGAAAAAGATCACTTCACCGGTTGGAATAGCACCCTGCAAACCTTTAACGCACGCCAGCATTAACGTTGCACATAAGGCCGATACTATCTTCAGGGTAACGCCCACTCTGGCATTCATTAATTACTTACCTTTATTTCGGAGGGGAGGAGGCGCAGGAGCACGCCGGGTCAGGGTTACCTTATGGCGGAGGAAGAAGGGCTGATAACACTGTTTTGTTTTACCCTGATAGTTTTTGCTTATTACCGCGTTGTCATATAAATCCCCTATCTCCCGACAGGGTTTCCCTCTTACCTCAGCAAAATCAAAGCCGATATAGTCGCTTTACATCGACATTAAGATGCATACCACACCTGTCTGCTCTGCGCGCCGTGCTGACCGCCTGCCGCGAAAGTGACTACAAGGGGAAACAAGCATGACAATGAAGCGTTACTCTTATTTTGCGCTGGCGTTACCGATGCTGATGGCGATGACATCCGCAAAAGCCGATCTGCTGTCGGACATCACCTCGCGCGGCGAGCTGAAGTGCGCCGTGTACTCTGATGTACCGCCGTTCTCCTCGCCGGATCCGCAGACCCGCCAGCTTGTAGGGATGGATGTGGATCTCTGCAATGCATTAGCCAAACAGATGGGCGTGAAACTGCAGCTGATGCCAACCTCGGTAGAGGCGCGCATCGCGGTGATCGCCACCGGGCGTGCCGACGTGCTGGTCGCCAACCTGGCCTACACCAAAACTCGCGGCAACCAGATCCAGTTCAGCGACCCCTATTATGTTGCTAAAGAGATGCTGCTGGTGAAAGAGGCTAACGCCGGTAAAACCCTCGCGGACTTCAAAGGCAAACGGATCAGCGCCACCAAAGGCACCACGTCAGAGCAGTCCATTGTGCTGAAGGGTGGCAAGCCGGTCACCTTCCAGGACGCCGCCTCCGCCTTCCTCGCGCTGCAGCAGAATAAAGCGGTGGGCTTTGTTACCAATACCATGACCGGCATTAAGATGATCTCCCAGGCGAAAAAGGATGGCATCAACCTGGCGATGATCCCGGAGCCGATGGCGCTGGAGCCAATTGGTGTCGGGATGAAGCGCGGCGAGCCGCAGCTGCTGGCCAGCGTTAACAGCAGCCTGAAGGCGATGGATGACAACGGCACTATAGATAAAATCTGGGATACCTGGATTGGACCCAACACCGAATACAAAATGGTGCGGGAGGAGCGCGTTCAGCCCCTTGCCAGCCTGAAATTCGAGCCGCTGGAATAATCATGAATTTGCTGTCGCATACACTGTCTGCGCCCCTGCCAGCAGCAGGGGCAGAGGAGGCGCGGCTCTCGACGATGGGCAGTCGCGCCTGGCTGGTAGAGGCTCCCGGCGCATTCGATCTTCCGGCACAGCGGCGCATCTGGTCGCTGGCACAAATGTTAAATCAGTACGAGGACGTGGAGGCGCTCATCCCCGGCGTCACCAACCTGCTGGTGCTGCTGCGCGCTACGCCGGAGAACCCGGGGGAGATAGCGCAGCGGCTGCGCGAGCTGTGGCTGACGGCGCAGGCGGTGGATCCTCAGGGCAAGCTGATTGAGATCCCCGTCTGTTACGGCGGCGAACATGCCACCGATCTGGAGGCCGTCTGCCAGCATACCGGCTTTTCACCGCGCGAGGTGATTCGTCGCCACTACCAGGGGCGCTATACGGTGTTTGCGCTGGGCAGCGCGCCGGGCTTTGGCTATCTGCACGGTCTCGATCCGCAGCTGGCGACGCCACGCAAAAAAGTGCCTTCGCTCAATATGCTGAAAGGGACCGTCACCATCGGCGGCCCACAGGCGGGCGTATCGGTGCTGACCGGGCCTAACGGCTGGAATGCGATTGGCTACGCGGAGATTGAGGTGTTCGATCCCTGGGCCGAGATCCCTGCGTTAATGGCACCCGGCGACACCATTCGCTTCGTTCCCGAGAGGATTGAGCTGTGATTAAGATTGAGCAAAGTGGCGCGCTAAATACCGTACAGGATCTTGGCCGCAGCGCCTGGCGTCATCTTGGCGTCTCGGTCAGCGGCGTGATGGATTCGCTGGCGCTGCGGGCGGGCAATATCCTGCTGGATAACGCGGAAAATGCCGCGGCCATCGAGGTGCAGATGTTCCCGTTCCGGGTACGTTTCCTGGCGGATACCCGCATTGCCATCACCGGCGCGGACTGCCGTGCGCGGCTGGACGGTGTGGATCTGCCCGCGTGGTGGGCCTGCAACGTGCGCGAAGGTGAGACGCTGGAGCTGCGCTATCCGCGCAGCGGCGCGCGTGGCTATCTCTGCGTGGCAGGGGGAATCGACGTACCGCCCGTGCTGGGATCGCGCAGCACTGCGCTACGCGGCAGCTTTGGCGGCTTTGAGGGACGTCCCCTGCAGAAGGGGGACGTGCTAAAGAGCGGCGCGGCCTCAGCGGCAGCGCTGCCTGCCGGGGGCATCGGCGTCGAGCCGCCGGAACAGGCGCTGCAGGCTCACTTCCCGCGTCACCCGGATGGCCTGGCGCAGATACGCGCCATCCCCTCCGGCGAATACTCGCTATTTGCTGCCGATGCCGAACGTTTCTGGCAACAGCCGTGGAAGGTGTCGCTGCAGAGCAACCGCACTGGCTACCGGCTGGCGGGCGAACCGATCCTGCCCTCCCGCAGCGTGGAGATGCGCTCCTACGGTTTGATCCCTGGGATCGTGCAGGTGCCGCCAGCGGGTGAACCCATTATTCAGCTTAGCGATGCCAACACCGCTGGCGGGTATCCCAAAATAGCCTGCGTGATCGAAGAGGATTTATGGCGGCTGGGACAGATTCAGCCCGGCCAGTCGATTCAACTGGTGCAGAGCGACGCCCAGGGAGCCATCGCCGCGAAAAAGGCGCTTGATGGCTGGCTGCAGCTTCTGCACAACAGCGTTACGCCGTTTAAGAACGTGGTGGGCTTATAAGGAAGCAACAATGAAGATTGATGTGAACTCAGATATGGGTGAGGGCTTTGGCGCCTACCAGCTGTGCGATGATGCCGCGCTGATGAAGATTGTCTCCTCTGCCAACATCGCCTGCGGATTTCACGCTGGCGATCCGGCGATCATGACGCGGATGGTGCGGCTGGCGAAAGCGCACGGCGTCGGCATCGGCGCGCATCCGGGCTTCCCCGATCGCCAGGGCTTTGGCCGCCGGGAGCTGCCCTATACGCCCGAGGAGATTTGCCAGCAGGTGGTGTATCAGGTTGGGGCGCTGAGTGCCATTGCCCGCGTCGAGGGCGTACGGGTAGCGCACGTCAGCTTTCACGCCGCGATGGGCAATATCATCAACCGCGACGAGGCGCTGGCGCTGCGGGTGATGCAGGCTATCGCCCGGATTGATAGCGCGCTGATTATCTTCTCCCAGCCCGACACCATTATTGAGCGAGCGGCGAAGGCGGCGGGGCTGCAAAGCCTGACGCTGTTCCTCGCCGACCGCGCCTATGACAGCGAAGGCCGTCTGGTGCCGCGCGGTATTCCCGGCTCGGTCATCAAGGAGGAGGCCGCGGTGCGCACCCGCGTGCGCCAGTTCCTGGAGCAGGGTACCGTGACCACCTTTGACGGCGGCACGCTACCGGTTCGCGCCCGCTCGATTCTCATCCATAGCGATACGCCCGGTTCGCTGGCGCTGGCCACCCTGGTGCGCAGCGAAATCGAAGCCAGCGGTGCCAGCGTTGCACCCGCCACTGACGTGTTGGCGCAGTAACCGCCAGCTACCATAAAAAAACCGGGGTCATATGCGACCCCGGTTTTTTTATCTCTGCTGTTTCTTAACGACACCCTGCACAGAAGGCAGCGATACGATCGCAGCCCGCTTGCAGGCGCTCCATGCTGGTGGCATATGAGAGGCGGAAATAGGGGCTCATGCCGTAGGCCGCCCCCTGAACCGTGACCACGTGTTGCTCTTCAATCAGCGCCATCACAAAGTCAGCGTCGCTGCCGATCTTACGGCCGCCCGCGCTGGTCTTACCGATAAAGTTGCTCATATTAACAAACAGATAGAACGCACCCTGCGGTGTATGGCAGCTCAGCCCCGGCGTGGCGGCCAGACGCGCCAGCACATAGTCGCGACGCTCACGATAGATCGCCGCCCGCTCCTGCAGCAGATCCTGTGGACCATCCAGCACGGCAACTGCCGCCGCCTGGGTCAGGGTAGTGACGCCGCCGCTGTTCTGTGTATTGACGTTGCTCATCGCCTTAATCAGCGGCATCGGGCCACCGCAAAAGCCAAGACGCCAGCCGGTCATGGAGTAGGCCTTGGAGACGCCGTTTACCGTCAGCACACGATCGTAGAGGCGCGGCTCCACCTGCGCCAGGGTCCAGAACTTCACGCCGTCATAGACCAGATGCTCATAGATGTCGTCAGTCAGGATCCACACCTGCGGATGGCGCAGCAGCACCTGGCCTAGCGCCAGTAGCTCATCATAGGTCGCCACCGAGCCGGTCGGGTTGCTGGGGTAGTTGAGCAGCAGCCATTTGGTGTGCGGCGTGATGGCCGCTTCCAGGTCGGCGGGCAGCGGCTTAAAGCCATTCTCCTCGTAGCAGGCCACCGGCACCGGCGTGCCGCCAGCAAACTTCACGATATCGGCGTAGCTTATCCATGACGGCGTAGGGATCACCACCTCGTCACCCGGATTAATGGTTGCCAGCATGGCGTTAAAGATGATCTGCTTAGCACCGCCCGCCGTCAGGATCTGGCTAACGTCGTAGTGCAGCTCGTTGTCGCGCAGAAATTTGCGCTGAATGGCGGCGCGCAGCGCGGGTGTCCCATCGGTGGGAGGGTAACGGGTATCTCCGGCGCGAGCGGCCGCGTAGGCAGCTTCCGTCGCATGTTCCGGCGTCGGGAAATCAGGCTCCCCTGTGGAGAGTCCAACGACGTCAATGCCCTGGGCGGCAAGGTCGCGCGCCTTTTGCGTCATGGCGACGGAGGCAGAAACGGCAACATTCTTCAGACGATCGGCAATTTCAGGCATGGTGCAGCATTCCAGGTTGCAAGGTCAGCAAAAAAAGCCGCGCGGCAAAGACGAGCCTGCGATACACGCGGCGACAGGTGTTAACAGCCACAAAAGATGACGTGAGGAGAGGATAGGGCGAGGCGCAGGCGCGTCGTTAATAGCGCTTTGTTGTGGTGACATAACACAACGCAATGGCTGGAAGGCAGATAAAGGGCTGTTTTATGCACCAGCATGGTGCGCTTAGGCCGTTCGGCAATGCCGTTGCGTAATATGTGCTTTCGGTTTTTTCAACAAATACGTTGATTTATAAGGCGGGCTTTTACAAAACTAACTTCTGGCATCGATTTTGCGTGGCACAACACATCTCTACCGAACCGAGGCCGTGGCTATGAATCTTCGTCGCCTGAAATACTTCATTAAAATTGTTGATGTCGGCAGTCTGACGCAGGCCGCTGACATCCTGCATATTGCGCAGCCGGCGCTGAGTCAGCAGCTTGCCACGCTGGAGGGCGAGGTGAACCAGCAGCTGCTGATCCGTACCAAACGCGGCGTAACGCCCACCGAAGCCGGAAAAATTCTCTATACCCACGCGCAGGCGATTTTGCGCCAGTGCGATCAGGCGCAAAGTGCCATTGACGGTGCGGGGCAGACCCTGAGCGGCCACGTCTCCGTCGGCCTTGCGCCCGGCACGGCCGCGCAGCAGCTGGCGCTGCCGCTAATGACGGAAGTGCAGCGCCAGTATCCCGGCATCGTGCTCTACTTCAATGAGAACTTTGGCACCACCCTGAGCGAGCTGATCATGAACGGACGCATGGATATGGCGGTCATCTATGACAACCGCAACATCCACGGCCTGCGTTTTATTCCCCTGATGAAAGAGGATCTCTGTTTCGTCTGCCCGCATGCGCTCGGCGAGCCGCTGCGTGAAATCACCCTCGCCGCCGTGGCGCGCTACGATCTCTTCCTGCCGCGTATCTATAACATCATGCGTAAAGTTGTGGACGACGCCTTTATTCAGCAGGGGCTTGCGTACCGCGTGAAGACCGAGATCGAATCACAAACGACCCTGAACGCCGCGCTGGCGGCCGGTATGGGCTGCACCATCATGCCGGAGTCGGCGGCGCGAGCCATGCTGAAAGCTGCGGATGCGTGGATGGCAAAAATCGTGGAGCCTGACGTACAGGCTTCGCTGTCGTTCTGCATGTCCGATCACTTGCCGCTGTCGCAGCCCGCTGAAGCGGTAAAAGCGACCCTGCTGTCGCTGATGGCGCGCCGCACCGTCGATAACCGCCCGCTGACGCTGGTGGGATGATAAGCCGCCCTTATTGCCTTAAAGCGAAACCCTCTTACGAGCAGTGATAAGGCCCGCGTTAGAGTGAAAACTCTGGCGCGCGGCTGGGCCACGCGCTGATGACTCTCGCCCGCGATGGAACAACGATGGACAAAGACGCTATTGCCTTAAATGAGTTACGCCAGCTGGCGCAAAAGATGAATGCGGCTGGCCTGCAGGAGCTGGAGTGGCGTGATGCGCACAGAACGGTTCGCCTGCGCTATGACGCTCCCGACGTGACGCCGTCCGCAGCGGGACAGGAGACAGTATCCGGGCAGACGGCGCGAGCGCTAACCCCGCTCTGCGCGCCGATGCCTGGTCATATCGTCCTGTGTCACCCCAGCCACGGCGAGGCCTATGTCCAGCCAGGCCAGAGGGTAAAGCAGCACGATTTGCTGGCACTGGTAAAGGTGGGGCCGCTCTACCTGCCGCTGCGCAGTCCGGTGGAGGCCACGCTGGCGGCTATCCGGGTCGGGGAGATGGAACGGGTGGAATATGGCAGTGAAATCATGCTGTTGGACACCGGTAACGCACCAGACGAGGCGTTATAAGCCCCCCTTATTGCCTCAAATCATTTATGTCTTATACCCGCCGGGCATAACTGAATAAAGTCAAAAAACCAAGAAGAGGGCAGCGTAGCTGTCGCAACAGGAGAGGCAACATGCCGTTTTCAGATTACAAAGTGGCGCTGGTGACGGGCGCATCCGCCGGGATGGGCGAAGCCATCGTTGAGCGTCTGTGTCAGGAAGGGATTATCGTACATGCAGTAGCGCGTCGCCGGGAGCAGCTGGCTGCGCTGGCGGATCGCACCGGCTGTATTCCACACGCGGTAGACGTTTCAGATCTTGCGGCGCTCACTGCGCTGTGCCGCGATCTACAGGTGGATATTCTGGTGAATAACGCTGGGTTATCGCATCCCGGCTCGATTCTGGATGCCGATGAGGATGTAGTGAATACCCAGGTTGACGTCAATCTGCGCGCGGTGCTGCATCTCTGCCGCCTGCTAGTACCGGGGATGGTAGAACGCGATCGCGGCCACGTCTTCAACATCACCTCCATTGCGGCTATCTACAACTTCAACGGCAACTCTGTCTATCACGCCACCAAGGCGGGCGTGCATGCGCTGTCGCGCCAGCTGCGCGTTGACTGCTACGGCAAACGCGTGCGCATCACGGAGATCTGCCCGGGCCGCGTGGCGACCGACATTTTTGGCAACGTCTCCGGCGATCATGCCGATGCGCACAGCCGCTTTATTGAAGGTTTTGAACTGCCGCAGGCGAAAGATATTGCCGACTGCGTTGCTTTCGCCCTGGCCGCACCGGTGGCGGTGAACATCGGCAATATCGAGATCACCCCTACGCTGCAGGTGCCTGGTGGGCTATCCACCATGCGTCCGGGCGACCGCGATCTCTGAGCATCTGAACAAGAGGACTTTCTATGGCACTCGATTTCAGCACCGTAATGACCGGCCAGTTTGGTCAGCTGATTGTTGATGGCACGGTGACGACCCTGGAGCTGGCATTGGGTGCCTGGCTGCTGGCCATGTTCATTGCGATGCTCCTGGTCGTGATCCGCCTGAGTCACTACCGCGCCGCGCAGTGGTTTGTTGCAGCCTATGTTTCGTATCACCGCAACGTGCCCACGCTTATCCAGCTGATGATGTGGTATTTCGCTATTCCGACGCTGCTGCCGGAAGATCTGCAGATGTGGATCAACGAGTTTAACGCCGAGTTTCTCTTCTCGCTGTTTGCGCTGGGACTGTGCCAGGCCGCCTATTTCTCTGAGGATATCCGCAGCGGGCTGCGTGCTATACCTGATGGGCAGAACGAGGCGGCGAGGGCGCTGGGAATGGGCTATATCCGCGCGATGCGGATGGTGATCCTGCCGCAGGGGCTGCGCAACGCGCTGCCGTCGGTGATCAACCACAGCGTGCTGCTGTTTAAAAACACCAGTCTGGCAATGGTTATCGGTGTGACCGAGCTTACCTACGTGACGCGGGACATTGAGAACCAGACCTTCCGCACCTTTGAAGCGTACGTAGTAGCCACGCTGGGCTATCTGGCGTTCTCTTTGTTGTTAATGGGCATGGGCGCGCTGCTCTCCCGCCGCTTTCAGCGTGTGTACGCGAGGTAATCACGATGTTTGATTTTTTCACCATCTTGCACGACCACGGGATGCTGTTCCTGATGGGGCAGTACCCTAACGGCCCGCTGGGCGGCGTGCTCTGTACGCTGGTTATCTCTCTGCTGGCGGTGCTGTTTGCTTTTCCGGTTGGCGTCCTGCTGGGTCTGGCGCGCCTCGCCCCCTGGCGCTGGCTGAGCTGGCCTGCGGCCTGTTGGGTCTACCTGGTGCGCGGCGTGCCGCTGATGATGGTCGTGTTCTGGACCTATTTCTGCGTGCCGATGCTCATTGGTCATAACATTAGCGGCTTTACCACCATGCTCTGCACGCTGGTGATTTATGAGAGCGCCTATATCGCCGAGATTGTTCGTGGCGGCATCCAGGCGCTGCCGCAGGGGCAGTATGAGGCATCCCGCGCGCTGGGAATGGGGCATATCCGGGCGCTGCGGCTGGTGATCCTGCCGCAGGCGCTCTACAACACGCTGCCCAGCCTGGTAAGCCAGCTGGTGTCGATTATCAAAGACAGCACGCTTGGCTATGTCATCAACGTCCCCGAGCTGACCTACGCCGCCAACCAGGTGAGCAACCAGCTGCTGACCAAGCCTTTCCAGGTCTTCGCCATCGTGGCGCTGAGCTACTACATCATCAACTTTAGCCTGACCTGGCTGGCGAACCGGCTGGAGAAGCAGATCGCGAATAAACGCCGTAATGAACGTTCGGCCACGGGCGACATCGCCGCGCCGTTGGTTCTCACTAACACCCAATCGCAATAAGGAGCAACCATGCGTCCGATGATTTTATTCAACCAGGTCAACAAGTGGTACGGCGAGTATCAGGCCCTGACTAACCTCAGCGCAGAGATCAAAACCGGTGAGGTAGTGGTGGTCTGCGGGCCGTCCGGATCGGGAAAATCGACGCTGATCCGCACGGTAAACCGGCTGGAGCCGATTGAGCAGGGAGAGATCCTGTTTGATGGCCTTAACATTCACGGTAGCAGCACGCGTCTGAACCAGCTGCGGACGCGCATCGGCTTTGTGTTTCAGAACTTCAACCTGTTTCCGCACGTCTCGGTGATCGACAACATTATGATGTCACCGGTAAAAGTGCTGGGAGTGAAGCGCGCCGAAGCCCGCCAGCATGCCGGCGAGCTGCTGGAGCGCGTAGGGCTGTCGCACAAGGCCAACGCCTACCCGGCACAGCTCTCCGGTGGTCAGCAGCAGCGCGTCGCCATTGCGCGTGCGCTGGCGATGAAGCCGCCGGTGATGCTGTTCGACGAACCCACCTCGGCGCTGGATCCGGAGATGGTCGGCGAGGTGCTGAGCGTGATGCGCGGCCTTGCCCAGGAGGGAATGACGATGATGTGCGTCACCCACGAGATGAACTTTGCCCGCGACGTCGCCGATACGATCTGGTTTATGGATCAGGGGCAAATTCTGGAGAAGGCCACGCCGGAGCGGTTCTTCTCTGCGCCGGAGCATCCGCGTGCCAGACGTTTCTTAAACGACCTGCTGACCCATTGATGTATGCGATTGCCAAAATGCCGTTTGCCTAAGCCAAAAGTGTGAACTAGATCTTAAAACTCACTTCTGTTCACCGTAGCGAGGGTTTGATGTTGAAAGCACCGATGGCGTTAGTCATGGCGATGGCCGTGTCTGTCTGCTCAGGCAGCGTAAATGCACAGGAGCGCGTTCGCTCTTTACAGGTAGGTAAGTTGACTATTGGACAGGGCCAGCCGGCGATTATCGTCTCGACCTCCGGTGAGGATGAAACGAAAGTTTTGCAGGAAGCAGAGCAGGTTGCGCAGACGCCAGAGGCGGATATCCTTGAACTACGGGTGGATAAGCTAACGTTTGCCACCGATGCCGCCAAAGTCACCGCGCTGGGTCAGGCCGTGCGTAAGGTGCTTAACGGCAAGCCGCTGCTGCTGACGTTTCGCACTAAGCCCGAAGGGGGCGAGAAAGCGCCCGATGACGCGCATTACATCGAACTTTATCAGCGGTGGCTGGAGGCCGGATTTGCCGATCTCATCGACATTGAGATGCGCATTGGCGAGGCAGATGTACGTGGACTTATTGCCAGGGCGCACCAGCATCGCGTAGCGACCATTGTGTCGTATCACGATTTCAACGGCACCCCGACCAATGAGGCAATGCTGCAACGCCTGGCGCAGCAGGCGCAGTACGGCGCGGACGTGCTCAAGCTGGCGGTAATGCCAAAAACGCCGGAAGATGTTAACCGGCTGACCAGCATCACATGGCAGATGCGCCAGCGCAGCGATAAGCCGCTATTGACCATGGCAATGGGCGGGCAGGGGACGGTAACCCGTCTGTCTGGTGAAATCTATGGCAGCAACCTGACCTTTGGCAGCATAGGCAGCGCCTCCGCGCCGGGGCAAATTGACGTGAAGGTGCTGCATCAAACGATGGCGGCGCTGCATAAGGCAAATGCGGGCTAATAAAGCCGAGAGCTATACACGCGACGTTATTACATGACGCTGCCGGTAATCTCCACATACCAACCCAGAGCGCCTCGGGTTACCGAGGTGATCGCCCAGCTCTCAGGCGCACCCGCAGGCAGCGATAGCATCAGGCTATCGGCTCCGGCGTAGTCAATATTGATACTGGTTACACCATGCCATGTCACGGTAGATCCATCCGCGCCTAATGAACCATAGCGCAGTGAACAGCTGTTGTAGGCCATTCTGTCATTATCTTCGTTGATAATAGCAAGCATGCCAGGCTGCACGAGATCAGGATTATTAGTGCAAAACGATTTAAACAGAGGCGTCGCTGATGAGTGAATAAGCTGTGACGATGAGAACTGGCTCTCAATAATAAATCCCTGCCAGTTATCAGGTGCATCAGCATTAACGGGACGGAGAAACACAGGCAGGATATCGTAGTTGTAGGCGATACTAACGAGAGATGAATCGGTATCATCAAAAATAGCGGGTAGCGTTTGCAAAGAGGATGACGTTGCGTAGCTGCGATACTGGTTAAAATCATATCCGGTTCCATCGTCAGGATATTCAGTCCACAGCCAGGCCATTTTGTATTGAGAAACAGAGACAATCTCCAGGGATTTATACTGCCATGTACCTTCTTCACTTCTGACTTGCGACAGCTGCTCAAAGGCCAGGGTGGCGTTGTTGTCACCATAGTCCTCTTTCGTATGTAAGAAGCAGTGGTTATATAAATCTGAGGTAAAGGTGAAGTGCGCAAGACGGCGTGTATCGTCTATTTTTTCAATTGATACCGTGAACTGTGGATCCGTGAGCTTGACGTCAACGGTATCGCTTTCAGGATCGTAAAGTAAATTTACCAGCGTACCTCCTGTGTACTCCATCTTATCATCACTCACAATATACTGTGAGGATGCTGTTGCCTTTAAATCAACAATCAAGGCAGGCTGCGTTTCAGGATTCAGAATAGCAAGAGTCGCAGGGATAGGATCGGTTGTGTAATTTTCATAGCACTCACCAAAAACATATTTACCGGTATAGAGTAGTGAACTAACAGCAACTGTTCTGAAACCGCGCAGCGTATGGTGAATATCCATGCTGATGATAATATCGTTGCTGGTTAAGCACAGTACCCATGCAGTGAGGAGATCGTCGCGGGTTTGGATAAGCGTAGTGAGATCGCTAACGTCTTCATGAGTAAACGTCTCTTCCGTATTAACGGGATCAAACGACGCGAAAGTTGCTCGAATCATCAATTTATTGCCATTGAGGCGGGCAGAACGATATTGCCAGCCGGGCTGGGTATAGACATCGAGAAATTGTGCAGGCGAGACAGTAATGCTATCGCCCTGATAGCCTGGTTGAGTATAAAGAATAATATCGGACATGATAGCTCCATTTTTAGACTGATTAGAAAGAACGCCTTCCAGGCTAATCTAAAAATCTGGAGAGAATCACTTTTAATTAAGCATAAGGTATCCAATAATCAACCGAAGCGATCGCAACGGCCCTGGCTAGAACCAGGGCCGAATGGTGAGCATTACAGGCCGCGCTGCGCCATCAGCTTCGCAAGATCAACCAGACGGTTGGAGAAGCCCCACTCGTTGTCATACCAGGCGAGGATCTTGACCAGGTTCCCGCCGATAACCAGCGTCGAGAGACCGTCAATAATCGAGGAGCGCGGGTCACCCTGGTAGTCGCTGGAGACCAGCGGCTCATCGCTGTAGCCAAGAATGCCTTTCAGCGGACCCTCGGCGGCGGCCTGACGGAAGGCGTCGTTGACCTCATCGACGGTCACGTCGCGCCTGAGCGTCACGGTCAGGTCAACTATCGAGACGACCGGCACCGGTACGCGCAGAGAGTAGCCGGTCAGGCGGCCTTCCAGCTCAGGGATCACGCGCCCCAGCGCTTTCGCCGCGCCGCTGGAGTAGGGGACAATCGACAGGGCTGCAGCACGCGCCCCGCGCAGATCTTTCTCTGGCTGATCGTGCAGCGCCTGGCTGTTGGTGTAGGCGTGGGTGGTATTCATCAGGCCATGCTCAATGCCGAAACGCTGATGCAATACCTGGGCGGCGGGGGCCAGTCCGTTGGTGGTGCAGCTGCCGTTACTCACGACAAAGTGCTTCTGCGGATCGTAGCTGTCGTGGTTGACCCCGAGCACGATGGTGAGATCGTCGTTTTTGCCGGGGGCAGAGATGATCACCCGTTTAGCGCCGCCGCGGGTGATGTGCACCGACGCTTTTTCGCGATCGGTAAAGAAGCCGGTGGCCTCAATCACAATCTCGACGCCGACGCTGGCCCAGGGAATATTCGCCGGATCGCGCTCGGAGAAGACCCTTACTGATTTACCGTCAACCCTCAGTTCACCTTCCGCCGCCTCGACCGGCACGGAGAGCGTGCCCAGCAGTGAGTCATGCTTTAACAGATGCGCCAGGGTCTTGCTGTCCGTCAGATCGTTAATTGCCACAATCTGAATATCTGCATTACCTAACGCGGCACGAAGCACGTTGCGACCGATCCTGCCGAAGCCATTAATACCGACCTTAACCATGATGTACTCCTGTTATGCTGTAACTGGGATCAGAAACTGCAATCAGAGTAGGCCGCGCCCGTTATGGCGTAAATGACAAAAAAGGATCACTTTACGCCATCTTACGGCTGTGGAAGCGCTGGCGATACTCGCCGGGGGTAAGCTTGAGCTGCTTCTCGAAAATCCGGCGTAGATTGATGCTGCTCCCAAAACCGGTTGCCGCCGCGACGCGATCCAGCGTGTCGAGGGTCTGCTCGAGGCGGTCTCTGGCTGCGGCCAGACGGGCCTCTGCTACATAGCGGGCAGGGGTTGTTCCCGTTTCGCGAGTAAAGACGCGGGTAAAATTGCGGGGGCTCATCGCCGCCCGATCCGCCAGCGTCTCTACCGACAGATCGGCGGTCAGGTTAGCCTGGATCCAACGCTGCACCTCACCAATCGGGCCGGGGCTGTCGGCATCAAGCAGCTGAAAACGGCTGAACTGCATCTGTCCGCCGGGGCGGCGCAGGTACATCACCAGATCCTGGGCGACGTCGCGGGCAAGGGTAAAGCCATAGTCCTCTTCCACCAGCGCCAGCGTGAGGTCGAAGCCAGAGCTGACCCCGGCGGAGGTCCAGACATGACCATCCTGAATATAGAGCGGTCCGCCCTCTACCTTCACCAGCGGATAGCGGGACTGCATCTCCTCCAGCCGCCGCCAGTGGGTCGTCGCCCGGCGACCATCCAGCAGGCCCGCCTGGGCCAGCAGAAGCGCCCCGCCGCAGATAGAGACTACCCGGCGCGCATGAGGAGCGGCCAGCCGTAGCCAATCCACTACCGCGCTATTCTCCAGCTCATTCACGCCTTTGCCGGTGACCATAATGGTATCCCGCGGCTCGGCATAGTCGAGATCCACCAGCCTGAAATCTGCCAGCAGATTTAAACCCGACTGGCCATGAATAACCTGGTGGGGCTGGGTGGTCGCGATGTCTATCCGGTAGCGGGCGGTGGAAAACTCTTCCAGATGCAGGCGGTTAGCGTGCATCAGAATATCGGCTATACCTGCGGCCTCAAATAACATGCCGCCATCAGGGACAATAATAAGAAAGGTTTTCATGTCCTGAAAAGTACCCTTTTTATAAAATAAGTCAACCTTTACCTGCACAGATGAAAGCTTCTTATCCTGCCTATTTTAAGCTGTTGCGCAGGATTAAACGCTAAAAGTATTAGAAAAAGCGGTGTTAAAATGTTTTTTTTAACGTGACCTGTTTAACAGTGATGGTAAAAAAAATATTCCGCTGCTAACGTTTGCACACATGAAAATCTTATTTTTAAAACGTGCCTTAATATACTCTGGAACCTATTGAAATACGAAGAAAGTATTAATTGAAATTAATTTTATGTGAAACCTAATAAATTACCGTGATGTGCGGGGATGCCCCTCGCTTATTGCAGCAGCATATTAATGATAATGCTTATTTATTCCGGCATAAGGAAATAAGGACAGCACAGCTATGTTCAGCATTCACCGACGTAACAATTTAGTAAAACGCTTTCGTTCCGGAACGTGCTTATTTACTGCAAGCATTATTCTGCCGACGCTGGCGTACGGAGCCTCTCCTGAATACGATGCCCTGATTGTACAGGCGCGTGACGGGGAGCGAGCGCCGCTGCTGAATTACTTAAAAGCGCAGGAACAGCAGACGCCGCTCACGCCCGATCAGGTGGCTGACTGGCTGCAGGTTACCGCCTGGGCCGATGACAATGCCGAAACGATACGTATCTGGCAGCGCTACCAGGATCGCCTCCAGGTTCCGGCTCGCGGGCGGATTGCCGTCGCCCGGGCGCTGCGTAACCAGAAAAACTGGAATGCCTCGATCGCCGTCTGGGAGAACGTCCTCAAGGAAGATCCAAAGAATGCTGACGCGCGCACCGGCTGGATCATGACCCTGGCCGATGCCCGCCGTAACGAGCAGGCGATTACCGAAGCCAACAAATGGGCGGCGGAAGAGCCTGGGGCCGAGCGTGATGCGCTGGTGGCCTATGTCTATCATTCCCAGGGTAAGAACTGGGATGCGCTGCTGGCGACCAGCCGGGCTGAAGCGCTGGATCCGCAGAACAAAAGTGCCCAGGACACCAAGCTGGCGGTGCTCTCTGCCAACCGTATCGCCGGTCCGGCGCTGGACCTGACGCCGCCGTCAGCGGCTTCCGGCCCGCTTGAGCGGCGCCTTGAGCTGGACGCGGTCGCGCAGACCGTACGTTCGGCATTTACCCCTACCCGCAACGAAGAGGAGCGTTTCCTCGTCGCGGATAAAGCCATCGCCCGCTACGACGCCCTGCTTAGTGCCTGGAAGGACGATCCTTCGGCGCAGGCCGACGTGCGCCGCGCGCGTATTGACCGTCTGGGGGCGCTGGTTATTCGCAAGCGTACCAAGGAGACCGTTAGGGAGTATGAGTCCCTCTCCGCCGACGGCCAGCCGATCCCGAACTATGCCAGGCGCTGGGTCGCCTCGGCCTACCTGGCAGAAAAAAATCCTGAAAAAGCCGAAGAGATGCTGATGGCGATCTACTATCCCAACGGCCCAATCCCGGCGACGCCGCTGACCGAAGACGATCAGCAGGATCTCTTCTACGCCCATATCGATAGCGGCAACTACCCGGCGGCGAAGCGCCAGGTAGACGATCTGATCAAACAAAGTCCTTATCTGACCCGGGTTTTGGGTTCCCCCGTGCCGCAGCCTAACGATAGCTGGCTGCTGGGCCAGACCCTGCTTACCCAGTACGAGATCGAAACCAACAACCTGCCGGAGGCGCAGAAGCGTGCCGAGTGGCTGGCACGTACCGGCTCCGGTAACCAGGCGCTGCGCGTTACCTATGCCTCGGTACTGCTCGCCCGTGGCCTGCCGCGCCAGGCCGAACGCGAGCTGAAGCTGGCGGAGGTTATCGAACCCAGCAACCTGGAGCTGGAGAAGCAGCAGGCCTGGAACGCCCTTGAGCTACAGGAGTGGCGGCAGGCGGACGAGCTGACCAACGACGTGATCAAGCGCAGCCCGGATGACGAATCCTCCCTGCGCCTTGCCCGTGCCCGCGACGTGCACAAGAAGACCGAGCTGCGCATCAACGGCTCGCAGGGGATCTCCTCTGACAGCCCGGTCAGCGGCCAGCACGACTTTACCTTCAACTCGGCGCTCTACAGCCCGCCGATCGGCGACAACTGGCGGCTCTTTACGGCCTACAACTTCGCCAGCGGCGAATTTGAAGAGGGCAAGGGGATCAACCGCGATCTTGGCGTCGGTGCCGAATGGACGGCGCGTGACTACTGGGCCGAGATGGAGGTATCGACGCGTAACTACGGTGACGGGCAGAAGACCGGCGGACGCCTGTCGGCCTGGCATGACTTTAACGACAACTGGCGGCTGGGCGGCAATGTGGAGCGGCTGTCACGTAACACGCCGCTGCGCGCCCTGCGCAACAACGTCTATGCCAACGGTGGCGATCTCTTCCTGCGCTGGCACCAGACCGAGCGTCGTGAGTATCAGCTGACCTTCGCCGCCTCACACTTCTCTGATGATAACGATCGCATCGAATACGGTTTGAGCGGCAAAGAGCGGCTGTGGACTACGCCGCGCTTTACCCTCGACTTCACGCCGGGCATTAGCGGCAGCACCAACACCAAGGAGGATGTCTTCTACTACAACCCGAAACGCGATCTCTCTGTCGTACCGGCGCTGACTGCCGAGCATGTGATGTATCAGCACTACGACACGATATGGAAACAGGAGATTGCCGCTGGGGCCGGTGCCTACTGGCAGAAGGGCCACAGCGTCGGGGCAATAAACCAATTTGGGTATGGACAACGGGTTCAGTGGAACAACGTCGTGGACGGCGGATTGATGCTGACCTGGGATAAACGTCCCTATGACGGTAAGCGTGAGCGGAATATCTCCCTCGCATTTGATTTGAATGTCAGGTTCTGAGGACAGGTCATGTTTAATAAATGGCTGCGAGCCGCAACACTCATCGCCGGATGGATGCTCATCACCGCCTGTAGCAGTGCTGAGAAGCCGGAATATCTTCCACCTACTTCCCGACCGCCGCTGAACGCGGATCAGGAGTGGCCAAAAAACAGTTTCCTGGTACTGGGCTATCACGACGTTGAGGATGGCGCTGCGGACCAGCGCTATCTCTCCGTGCGGACCAGCGCACTAAACGACCAGATCGCCTGGCTGCGGGACAATGGTTATCAACCCGTTTCCGCACAGCAGGTGCTGGACGCCCACGATGGCAAAATCACCCTGCCACAAAAAGCGGTAATGCTGACCTTTGACGATGGTTACAGCAGCTTCTATACCCGCGTCTGGCCAATCCTCAAAGCCTACAACTGGCCTGCGGTATGGGCCCCGGTTGGCAGCTGGGTTGATGCCCCAGCCAACCAGCCCATCGACTTCGGCGGCTTGAAAACGGCACGTGACAAGTTCGCCACCTGGCAGATGGTGAAGGAGATGGGCGAGTCGCCGCTGGTTGAGGTGGGGGCGCACACCTGGGCCTCCCACTACGGCATCCAGGCGAACCCGCAGGGCAGCAAGGAGCCGGCTATCGCTAACCGGGCCTATATCAAGGCCACCGGTAAGTATGAAACCGACGAGGAGTATGAGGCACGCATCAACAAGGATCTGGACCTGGTGACCAAAAAAATCGCCGAGGTGACCGGCAAAGCGCCTCGTGCCTGGGTCTGGCCCTACGGTGCCGCCAACGGGACGTCGTTGAAGCTGATCCATCAGCACGGCTACCGCATGGCCTTTACCCTCAACGAGGGGCTGGCTAACGCCGCCAACCTGGACGATATCCCGCGGATCCTGATCACCAACAACCCGTCGCTGAAAACCTTTGCCAGCCAGGTGGCCCAGGTGCGTGAGAAGCAGAACATGCGTGTGATGCATATCGATCTGGACTACGTCTACGACAAGGATCCGGCCCAGCAGCGGCGCAACATCGACATGCTGATCCAGCGCGTCTACGACATGAAGATCTCCCACGTCTTCCTGCAGGCGTATGCCGATCCCAAGGGCGACGGCAACATTCACGAGCTTTACTTCCCGAACCGCTGGCTGCCGATGCGTTCCGATCTGTTCAACTTTATCTCCTGGCAGCTGCAGAGCCGCGGCGGGGTGAAAGTCTACGCCTGGATGCCAGTGCTGGCTTTCCAGATGGACGATCCGCTACCGCTTGTCACGGCCTGGAACCCGGAGACCAGGCGCAGCGCCGTGGAGCGCAAGCAGTACGTGCGTCTCTCACCGTGGAATCCAGAGGCCCGCAGGCGTATCACCGAGATCTACGAGGATCTGGCGAAAGGTGCCGCATTCAACGGGGTGCTGTTCCACGATGACGCCTTCCTGAGTGATTTCGAGGACGCCTCGCCGGATGCGCTGCGTGCCTACAAGGCGGCAGGTTTCCCGGGCAGCATTGAGGAGATCCGCAGCAATCCAGAGACCTTTGAACGTTGGACGCGCTTCAAGAGCAAGACGCTGATCGACTTTACCCGCGATCTCACCGAGTCGGTACGCGCCATTCGTGGGCCACAGGTGAAAACCGCCCGCAACATCTACGCTCCGCCGATTATGGAGCCGGAGAGCGAAGCCTGGTTTGCGCAGAACCTCGACGACTTCCTGACAACCTATGACTGGACGGCACCGATGGCGATGCCGTGGATGGAAGGGGTGCCGGAGGGCGAGGACAACGCCTGGCTGGACAGAATGGTAAAAATTGTCGGCCAGCGCCCCGGCGCGCTGGAGAAGACCGTCTTTGAACTGCAGGCGCAGGACTGGCGTGCTGACGCGAAAGAGAAAGATATCAGTGGCAAACAGATGACCGAGTGGATGCGCCAGCTCAAGCTGAGCGGTGCAGACAGCTACGGCTACTACCCTGACGATTTCCTTAACGATCAACCCGAGATGTCTGAGATCCGCTCTGCCTTCTCATCATACTGGTATCCACAAAAATGACCGATCGCATTGTAGCGTTTCTCATACTGTGCCTGATGTTCAGCTTCCCGCTGGGGGTGGCCGCTATTTTCACCGGCGACATGATCCTGAACTTCGTCTTCTTCTGGCCGCTGTTTATGTCAGCGTTATGGATGAGCGGCGGACTCTACTTCTGGTTCCACCGGGAGCGTCACTGGCCCTGGGGGCCAAACACGCCGCCGCCGGAGCTGGAGGGGAATCCGCTGATCTCTATCCTGATCCCTTGCTATAACGAGGGGCTGAACGCGCGGGAGACCATCGAGGCGGCGCTGGCGCAGCGTTATGAAAATATTGAAGTTATCGCCATCAACGACGGCTCAAAGGATAACACCGGCGAGGTCCTGGATCAGCTGGCAATTGAGTATCCGCGCTTGCGGGTGATCCATCTGGCGGAGAACCAGGGCAAGGCGGTGGCGTTGCAGACCGGTGCGGCCTCGGCGCGCAGTGACTTCCTGGTCTGTATCGATGGTGATGCGCTGCTGGATCGCGACGCCGCGGCCTACCTGGTGGCACCGCTGCTGCAGTACCCTCGCGTTGGCGCGGTAACCGGCAACCCACGCATCCGCACCCGCTCCACGCTGGTGGGCCGTGTGCAGGTTGGCGAGTTCTCCTCGATCATCGGCCTGATCAAGCGTACCCAGCGCGTCTACGGCCAGGTATTCACCGTCTCCGGCGTGATTGCCGCCTTCCGCCGCCGCGCGCTGTCGGAGGTGGGCTACTGGAGCCCGGATATGATCACGGAAGATATTGATATCAGCTGGAAACTGCAGCTGCGTCACTGGACAGTGTTCTACGAGCCGCGCGCGCTCTGCTGGATCCTGATGCCAGAGACGATGAAAGGGTTATGGAAACAGCGTCTGCGCTGGGCCCAGGGCGGGGCAGAAGTGTTTATTGTTAATATGCGCCGCCTCTGGGCCTGGGAGTATCGCCGCATGTGGCCGCTATTCCTGGAGTTTTGCCTCTCAACCGCCTGGGCGTTTGCCTATGCGGTAACGATCCTGCTGTTCCTCGTTGGGCTGGTTATCCCCATGCCCAGTTCTCTCCATGTACAACACCTGTTCCCACCGGCTTTCACCGGGCTGATGCTCGGCGTGGTTTGTCTGCTGCAATTTTTGGTCAGTCTGCTTATTGAACGGCGCTATGAAAAAGGTATCGGCGCGTCGCTCTTCTGGATCATCTGGTTCCCGGTGGTTTATTGGATGTTGAGTTTGTTCACAACGCTGGTTGCCTTCCCCAAAGTGATGCTGATGCGTAAACGCAGCAGAGCGCGCTGGGTAAGTCCTGACCGTGGTATAGGAAGAAATGACCAATGAAACAACCGCTGATTTTTACCGAACTCCGTATTATGCCGCGTATTTTTGACGTGGCCCTGACCCTGATTGCCTGGCTTGGATTCTCATACCTGGTCTATGCAGGGTTGATGACCGCGCTAGCCAACGCACCCTTTATTGGCTTTGGTCCGCTGTTCTCCACCGTGAACACGGTGACGTTCTACCTGATGGTGGCGCTGATCAACGCTGCGGTGCTGATTGGCTGGGCCAAATATAATCAGATCCGTTTCCGCGTTGAGCGCCGCAAGCGCCGTCCGGGACTGGGACGCGATGAGCTGGCCGCCAGCTTTCGCATCGCCCCGGCGCTGGTGCAGGATCTGAGCAACGGTCGGGTGCTGACCGTGTTTCATTACGATACCGGTGCCATCAGCCGCGCGGAGGTGGATAAAGGCCTTATCGCCAGCGTTGCCTAACGCCGTTCAGCACCTTGCCCAGAACGCGGGAGAGCGACCTGGGCAAGGTACTTACCCTACCAAAATCGTACTTCTCGGTTATATTGTTAAAAACCAGAGAGGGCGTTTATGAAATTTCCCGGTGTACCTGTGAATGAAAAAGAGCGGCTTAAGTCGCTCTATATGATGGATCTGCTTGATAAAAATGATGATGAGCGGCTGCTGCGCCTGACGCGGCTGGCGAAAGCGACCTTCAATGTGCCTATTGCGTTAATCACCCTGCTGGACCGGGATCGGCAGTGGATGATCTCCTGCGATGGCTCAAATATGCGGCAATCCTCGCGCAACGTCTCCTTCTGCGCCCATGCGATCCTGCTGCAGGGCATTATGATCGTGAAGGATACGCTGAAAGATGAGCGCTTCGAAAATAACCCGCTGGTACTCGACGAGCCTTTTGTGCGCTTCTACGCAGGCTGCCCGGTGCGTCTGCCCGACGGCTCGATCGCCGGAACCATCTGCCTGATTGACAATAAGCCACGGGATTTCACCTCCGAAGAGATTAACCTGCTGCTCGATCTGGGCGCGATTGTCGAAGATGAGTTCGTTATTATCAATATGGCGATGACCGATAAACTCACTGATTTGCCCAACCGGCGTGGCTTTTTCCAGATAGGCGATAAACGCTTTGCCCAGCTGACCCGGGACCATACACCCTTTAGCCTGCTCTATTTTGTTGTGGAGGATCTGCAGTCGCTTAACGATATTTGGGGTCATGCCGAGGGGGATAACGCCCTGCGTGCCTTTGCCAAATGCCTTAATAGCTGCATGAAAAGTGGTGACGTCTGCGGACGCGTAGAGAGCAGCGGTTTTGCCGTGCTGCTGGCGCATAATGGCGAGCATGACGCCGATGCCTTCTTATTTAACCTGCAAAGTAAAATAGATGACTGGTATCGTACGGTGGGTAAAAAATATCCGCTTAATTACGCGTATGGAATGCTTGAAAATAACACGGGTAAATATGCCGATCTCGTTGAGATGCTAAAAGACGCCGACACGGTGATGTATTCCGAAAAGCGTAAAGGCCGTTAATCAGGGGCAAATGCAGATAATAAAAAAGCCCCCGCAGGGGCTTCTTTATTAATGAGGGACTTCAGAGACCTTCTGAACTTCGGACTGGTTTATCTGCTGCTTAACGCCGTTGGCATCCTTATAGCCTAACAGGCCTGCATCGGTCTGCTCAGGTTTGCCATCGGTGATAATAGTACGACCATCGGTGGTATGAATAGCATAGCTGGTACGCGTACAACCAGACAGGGCCGCTGCACCAAGTAAAATTGCAACAGGTAACATAATCGCTTTTTTCATTAGACTCTCCTGATTGTCGGTTGAATATTAAAGACCTCATCAAAACGTGATTAAAATTGAAGCCTTGAAATAAGTGTAGAAGATTTTTTTCACTCTACAACTTTCGTATTAGCCTCAGGTAACCTGCCAATAAAGGGGGGTGCCATAGACCTCGACAAAATAATCAATCACTGCTCTCACCGTTAAAGGCGGATGGCGGGTGTTAGGATAAATCAGGGCAATATGCTGTGGCCCGGCGTTTATTGTTGGATGATAGCCAGACAATAGCTCAACTAATGTTCCCTGCTGCAAACAGTTACCTAACAGCCAGTCCGGGAATAAGACGATCCCCATCCCTCCCAGCGCGGCGGCAAGCAGCGTCTCGGCACTGTTTGAGCTTAGGTGGACTGCCACCGGGTAATGCACCCACTCACCGTCTGGCTCCTTAAATAGCCAGCGATTAGGTCCAGACGATCCGCTATAGACCAGGCAGCGATGCTGGCTAAGCTCTGCGGGCGTTTGCGGCATACCCTGTTTTGCCACGTAGCCCGGCGATGCAGCCAGATAGTAGCGCTGGGTCCCTAAAATACGCGCGTGGAAAGAGGAGTCGGTTAGGGTGCCAATACGAAAAATCAGATCGGCGGCGTCGCGATGGGGATCGATATAGTCGTCGGTCTGGTTTAGTTCAATCTGTAGCTGCGGGTAGCGCTCTACCAGGCCGCTGAGCCAGGGGGCGATATGGTGGTGACCAAAAAATACCGGGGCGTTGATGCGTACCAGTCCGGCGGGCATGGCGGCACGGTTCTGCAGCTCCGTCTGCGCGCTGTGCATGTTTTCCAGCATGGCGCGGGCGTGCACCATAAAGAGATGCCCCGCTTCGGTAGGAAGTACCGCCCGGGTATTGCGGTAGAAGAGCTGCTGCCCCAGCGTATTCTCCAGCTGGATCACGGTGCGGGAGATCATCGAGGCGGAGACCCCCTCCCGGCGGGCTACTGCCGAAAAGCTCTGTCTATCATAGACGGCAACAAAAAAGCGCAGCGCGCGCAGGGTAATCGAGCCTGTATCGTTCATTGATGCAAAACCTGCGAAGGTGTTTCCCGCATTATAGCGTTTTTTAATATTGCATGTTGCTATAGGCTGCTGCGCTTCTGTTCTTAAGGGATACGTAGTCATGCAATTTTTACTGATATTACTGGTGATCGTCGGCGGCATGGGATTGTCGGTAGAAGCCGGCATTCTTGGCCCGCTGGGGGGCGAGGTAGGGCACCTCTGGGCCACCTTCAGCATCTTTGGCGTTGGGGCCGCGCTCACCTTCCTGCTGATGCTTTTCTTTAGCCCGCGAAATAGTCCATCCTTTTTCAGCCAGCCCGGCTGGCAGCTGCTCGGCGGCGTGCTGGGTCCGGCTTACGTGGTGATCCTGACCCTGGCCGCGCCGATTGTCGGGGTAGCGATGTGTATGATCGGCATTCTCGCGGGGCAGGTGTTTAAGAGCCTAGTGATCGATCACTTTGGACTGTTTGGTATCGGGCGCAGACAAATTGATGCAAAGCGCCTGTGGGCACTGGTTTTCATCATCGCCGCGCTGGCGCTGGTAGCAAAAGGATAACGAACAATGATTCTGCTGATGATTATTCTCTCCGTGGTGGGCGGGGCGCTGCTGAGCGTGCAGGCGGCGATCAACGGCCAGCTGGGCAGCAAGGTGGGCGTGTTTCGCAGCGCGTTTCTGACCTTCTCCGTTGGGGCGCTGATTACCGCGCTGCTGATCTTCTTCTTTGAGACAAAGCATGCGGTCACTCTGCTGGAGGTGCCGAAGTGGCAGCTGCTGGGCGCGCTGCTGGGCGTGCCCTATATCGTGATTATGGTGCTGGCGGTGCAGCGTATCGGCACGGCGGTAGCGACCGTTGCGGTGATTTTCGGCCAGCTGGCAATGAGCATGCTGATCGATAACTTTGGCTGGCTGCATAACGAGGCGATCCCCTTCTCCGCTACCCGCCTGGGGGCGGTAGTCTGCCTCGGCATTGCCCTCTGGTTCATCTACTCCGGCAGTAAAAGCCGCGCGGCAGAGTAGGGCGTTGCACCATTAACTCGCACTGCCCGCTTTTGGGGCGCACTTTTCGCCTGCTGCGTTCGCAGCAGGCACCGTTTGCGGGCGTTAACGCCTGGCATAGCTTTTGCAACCTTCTATTCAGAAGGCAGCGCAACACAACTTATCTGTAAAAAATAGCTGGCTAGGGTTCCGGTTCATCGCTGATGAATGCTGGTCCGAGAGCTGGCGACCTCTCTGAGGTTACACGGCGGGACAAAAGCCCGGGAGACAGCAGCACCAGAGGGTGTCGCGCTGCTCCCTGTTTTTGTGCCAACCCGAGGTCAGATAATGAAAAAACGTTCCTTTCTCCGCACGCTTGCTCTGTCGCTGGCCCTGCTCACCAGCGTTCCCTCATTCGCGGCGGCTAAAAAAGAGTTTAACGTCTGCTGGACCATCTACGCGGGCTGGATGCCGTGGGGCACCATCAGCAGCGAGAAGATCATCGACAAGTGGGCGGATAAGTACGGCATCAAAATCAACGTCGTCCAGCTCAATGACTATATCGAATCCATTAACCAGTACACCGCAGGCCAGTTCGACGGCTGCACCATGACCAACATGGATGCGCTGACCATTCCGGCCGCGGGCGGCGTCGATACCACGGCGCTGATCCTCGGCAGCTACTCCGAAGGCAACGATGGCGTGGTGCTTAAGGGCGAAGGCAAAAAGCTCGCCGACCTGAAAGGGATGAAAATCTATCTGCCGGAGCTGTCTGTCTCCCACTATCTGCTGGTGCGCGGCCTGGAAAAAGCGGGGCTGCAGGAGCGTGACGTGACGGTGGTCAACACCTCCGATGCCGACATCGTCTCCGCGTTTGCCACCGATGACGTCCAGGCGGCGGTGGCGTGGAACCCGCAGCTCTCCACCATTAAAGCCACGCCGAAAACCACCCAAGTCTTTAGCTCTACCGCAGTGCCGGGGGAGCTGATCGACATGATGGTGGTCAATACCGAGACGCTGAAGGATAACCCGGCGCTGGGCAAGGCGTTGACCGGAGCATGGTACGAGATGATGGGCCTGATGAAAGCCCAGGATGCGAAGGCGCTGAATGCAATGGCGGCAGCCTCCGGCACCGATCTGGCCGGTTACCAGGCGCAGCTGAAAACCACCCATCTCTTCTATACCCCGGCGGATAACCTTGCTTTTGCTACCTCGGGCGATCTGCCGAAAACCATGCAGCGCGTGGCGCAGTTCTCCTTTGATAAGGGGCTGCTGGGTGATGGGGCGCAGAGCGCAGACTTCATCGGCATGGCTTTCCCCGGCAACGTCACCCAGGGCGATGCGGGTAACGTCAAGCTGCGCTTTGACGACAGCTTCGTGAAGCTGGCCGCCGACGGCAAACTTTAAGACTAACGGAGCCTGTGCATGCGACAAATTAACCGCCACCCACAGCCTGGTATGCGCCTTATGCTGGTGCTGCTGCCGTTTGTCCTGTTGCTGGCGGCCTACTTTCTTGGCTCCGCGGTGCGCCTTGAGGCTAACCCGCACGACAAGCTGCTGCCGGGCCTTGACGGTATGCTGGCCGCCATCGACCGGATGGCCTTTACCCCGGACAGGCGCAGCGGCGACTACCTCTTCTGGCTGGATACCCTGGTGAGCCTGGGGCGCCTGCTTACCGGGCTGGTTATCGCCTCGCTGATTGGCCTGTGCATCGGCATTACCGCTGGCGTCTTCCCGATGTGGCGGGCCTCGCTGTCGCCGCTGATGACCGTGCTGTCGATGATCCCGCCCCTGGCGATCCTGCCGGTGCTGTTCATCGTCTTCGGCCTCGACGAGCTGTCAAAGATCGTGCTGATCGTTATCGGCATCACGCCGATGCTGGCCCGCGATCTCGAACACCGGGCGCGGGAGATCCCACCGGAGATCCTCATCAAGGCCCAGACGCTGGGGGCCAGCAGCTGGACCCTGGTATTGCGCGTTGTGCTGCCGCAGCTGCTCTCGCGCCTGCTTACCTCCCTGCGGCTGCTGCTCGGATCCGCGTGGCTGTTCCTGATCTCCGCCGAGGCGATCTCCTCCACCGCCGGGCTGGGCTACCGCATCTTTCTGGTCCGCCGCTACATGGCGATGGACGTCATCATTCCGTACGTCGTCTGGATCACCCTGCTGGCCTGGCTGATGGATCTGGCGCTGCGGGCGCTGCACAAAACCTGTTTTCCCTGGGCGGAAGGAGGGAAGGCATGAGCTTTATCGAGATTAACAACATCTGGCAAGAGTATGGCAACCACGTGGTGCTGGAGCGGGTCAACCTGCAAATCCAGCAGGGGGAGTTTTGCTCGATGGTCGGCGCGTCCGGCTGCGGCAAATCGACCTTCCTGCGCCTGCTGCTGGGCCAGGAGCGGCCCACCCGGGGCAGCATTACCCTCGACGGCCAGCCGCTGGCGGCGGAGCCGGATCGCAGCCGTGGCGTCGTGTTTCAGCGCTACTCGGTGTTTCCGCACCTCAACGTGCTGGATAACGTTGCCATTGGCCTCGAACTCCCCGCGAGTCCGCTGCTGGGTCGCCTGTTCGGCAAGCGTAAGAAAGCAGCCCGCGAGCAGGCGGCAGAGATGCTGGAGAAGGTCGGCCTTGGCCACGCCCTGACGAAATATCCGGCCCAGCTCTCGGGCGGGATGCAGCAGCGGTTAGCCATCGCCCAGGCCTTTATCATGCAGCCGCGGGTGCTGCTGCTGGATGAGCCGTTTGGCGCGCTCGATCCGGGCATCCGTAAGGATATGCATGCTCTGCTGCTCCAGCTGTGGAGCGAAACCCGGATGACCGTCTTTATGGTCACCCACGATCTCTCCGAGGGGTTCAACCTCGGCACGCGCCTGCTGGTGTTCGACAAGGTGCGCATCGACCCCCATGAGCCGAACGCTTACGGGGCGCGCATCACCTATGACATCCCGCTGAACGAGGCGCGCATGGTGGAGGTGATGACCCCGCCGCCCGCTAACGTCATTTCTTTAAGGAGCTAACCGATGACGCAATCCCTGCATACATCCACCGCCATTCGTGAGGAGACCGTCCCCGGCGGCGGCCACGCCTCGTTTATTCTCAAGCGCGGGCAGATCCTGCGCCTGACCGACACCGAGGGCGGGGCGAACGTCAGCATGATGATGCTCAACGCCCACGAGAAGAGCGAGCGCCTGAACCTGCCGGATACCCTCAAGGGCCAGCACACTGCCAGGCTCACCGCCGGGCACTGCTTCTACTCTGACATGGGCCGCGTGCTGGCGGGCATCGTGGCGGATACCTGCGGCTGGCACGATCCCTTTGGCGGCGTACTCAACGCAGAGGAGACCGCCGGGAAGTATGGCCAGGGACGCTATCAGGAGCTGCGCAACGGCTTCTACCGTAACGGCATGGATAACCTGCTGGTGGAGATGGGGAAATGGGATCTAGACCTCGAAGATCTGCTGATGGTGGTCAATTTCTTCAGCAAGGTCAGCGTTGACGAGCAGGGGGCGTTTACCTTTCACAGCGGCTTTTCAAAACCGGGCAGCTTTGTCGAGCTGTATGCCCCGATGGACACCCTGGTGGTATTGACCGCGCTGCCGCACCCGATGGATCCGCAGCCCGAGTATGCTCCGCGCCCGGTACAGCTGAGCTGGTTCGAGGCCAGTGACAACGAGGCCGCCGTTAACGCCCTGCTGACCCGTCCTGAGAACGGTCGCGCATTCACTAACACCCAGCTGTTTGCCCTGTAAGGAGCCGAAAAATGTCTCTTGTTGAAAGCCAAAAACATCCGGCAGAGGCGGTGTTCCGCCATACGATTCCGGCGGGTGAACACTACCTGTTTGAAGTGAAGAAGGGGCAGACCCTGCGCCTGCACGATCTCGAAGGCAACCAGGCCATCGATACCCTGTTCTATAACGCCGATAACCCACGCGAACGCTACGATCCCCAGCGCACCCTGCGCCGCCAGAACAACGCCTACCTCACCACCGGGAGCGTGCTCTGGTCCGGGCTGGGCAATCCGCTGCTGACCATCGTCGCCGATACCTGTGGCCGCCACGACACCCTCGGCGGAGCCTGCGCCCAGGAGAGCAACACCGTGCGCTACTCGCTCGACAAGCGCTACATGCACAGCTGCCGGGATAACTTTCTCTGCGCCTGCCTGCACGATGGCCGCTTGCACAAGCGCGACATTGGGGCGAATATCAACTTCTTTATGAACGTACCGGTAACGCCGGAGGGCGGGCTGACCTTTGAGGACGGCATCTCCGCTGCGGGTAAGTACGTTGAGCTGCGCGCCGAGTGCAACGTCATTGTGCTGATCTCCAACTGCCCGCAGCTTAACAACCCCTGCAACGGCTGGAACCCGACCCCTGCGGAGGTGCTGGTATGGAACTGAGCCGCCTGCGCCTCGCTATCTACCGCCTGTTTGCGGTGCGCGCCAACCGCCTGACGCTGGACAATAAGCCGCAGCAGTAACAGCCTTTTCCCCCTGGACGACCAGGCGGCGAGATTATTCCCGGCGGGACGACCCGCCACGGTTCGGGTCTGGATCATGTTTACAAAATTACTTATCGCTAACCGGGGTGCCATTGCCTGCCGTATTCTGCGCACCCTGCGGGAAATGAACGTCAAAGGGGTTGCTGTCTGGTCAGAATCCGACGCCAGCAGCCTGCATATTCGTGAAGCCGACGAGGCGATTAGCCTGGGCGAAGGCCCGGCGGCGCAAACCTACCTGCAGGTGGATAAGATCCTCGCCGCCGCCCGGGAGAGCGGGGCGCAGGCCATCCACCCCGGTTACGGCTTCCTGTCGGAAAACGCCGCTTTCGCCGAGGAGTGCGAGGCCGCCGGGATCGCCTTTGTTGGTCCTACCCCTGAGCAGCTGCGGATCTTCGGCCTGAAGCATACCGCCCGTGCGCTGGCGAAGAGCCACGGCGTGCCGCTGCTGGAGGGCACCGAGCTGCTGGCCGACGTCGCCGAGGCGCTGGACGCGGCACAGAGCGTCGGTTACCCGGTGATGCTCAAGAGCACGGCGGGCGGCGGCGGCATCGGGATGCGCGTCTGCTACAGCCCGGCGGAGCTGGCAGAGTCCTTCGATGCGGTGCAGCGGCTGGGCAAGAACAACTTCAGCGACGCGGGCGTCTTTATCGAAAAGTACATTGAGCGCGCCCGTCATCTGGAGGTGCAGATCTTTGGCGATGGCGCAGGGGAGGTGATCGCCCTCGGCGTGCGCGACTGCTCGGTGCAGCGGCGCAACCAGAAGGTGCTGGAGGAGACCCCTGCCACGGCGCTGCCTGCGGGGATGGCCGAGGCGCTCTGCCAGGCGGCCATCGAGCTGGGCAAGGCGGTGAGCTACCGCAGCGCCGGGACCGTAGAATTTGTCTACGACAGCAGCGCGCAGCAGTTCTATTTCCTTGAGGTCAACACCCGGTTACAGGTGGAGCATGGCATCACCGAGCAGGTGTGGGGCGTGGATCTGGTCCAGATGATGATCGCCCTGGCCGCGGGCGATCTGCCGCCGCTGGCAGAGATCGCTGCGGGCTTAAGCCCGCACGGCCATGCGATCCAGGCCCGCGTCTACGCCGAGGATCCGGGCCGTGAGTTCCAGCCCTCGCCGGGCCTGCTCACCAACGTGAGCTTCCCGGAGCAGGATCGCACCACGCTGCGGATCGACAGCTGGGTAGAGTCCGGCTGTGAGGTGCCGCCGTTCTTCGATCCGCTGCTGGCCAAGATCATTACCTACGCAGACACCCGCGACGAGGCGATCGATCGGCTGGATCGCGCCCTGCAGGAGACGCGCCTCTACGGCGTGGAGACCAACCGCCAGTACCTGCGGCAGATTTTGCGCGATGCTCCCTTTGCCAGCGGCCAGCCGTGGACCCGCTGTCTGGAAAACCTGAGCTACCAGGCGGCGACGCTGGAGGTCATCAGCGCCGGGACGCAGACCACGGTACAGGACTATCCGGGACGGCAGGGCTACTGGGCGGTAGGCGTGCCGCCATCCGGGCCGATGGACGATCGCGCCCTGCGCCTTGGCAACCGCCTGCTGGGCAACGCCGACGACGCGGCGGGGCTGGAGATCACCGTCAGCGGCCCGACCCTGAAATTCAATACCGATGCGGTGGCGGTCGTCACCGGCGCAGCGATAAGCGTCGAACTGGACGGCCAGCCGCAGGCAATGAACCAAACTTTCTTCATTCATGCTGGCACCATGCTAACCCTGGGAGATACCCTTGGGGCGGGCGTACGCAGCTACCTCTGCCTGCGCGGCGGCCTCGACGTACCGGACTATCTGGGCAGCAAGAGCACCTTCACCCTCGGCCAGTTTGGCGGCCACGCCGGGCGCGCCCTGCGTACCGGCGACGTGCTGCACCTTACGCCGTTAACCGACGCGAGCTGCGGTGCGGCTCTGCCTGCGGCGCTGCACACGAGCCTTGAGGCGGTACGCGAGCTGCGGGTGATCTACGGCCCGCACGGCGCGCCGGAGTACTTTACGCCGGAGTGGATCCCGACCTTTTTTGCTACCGAGTGGGAGGTGCACTTCAACTCCAGCCGCACCGGCGTACGCCTGATTGGCCCGAAACCGGAGTGGGCGCGGGACAGCGGCGGCGAGGCGGGTCTGCATCCCTCTAACATTCATGACAACCCCTACGCCATCGGCGCGGTGGACTTTACCGGCGACATGCCGGTGATCCTGGGTCCGGACGGCCCGAGCCTCGGCGGCTTCGTCTGCCCGGTGACGGTGATCGAGGCGGATCTCTGGCAGCTCGGCCAGCTTAACGCCGGGGATCGGGTGCGCTTCGTGCCGGTGGATATCGACACCGCCCGACTGCTGGCGCAGGGGCGTAGTCAGGAGCTGGCGAGCCTGCAACCGGTGGCGATTAACTGGCATACGCAGCCGCTCACCACTCCGGTGGTGATGGAGACCGGGACGGCGGACAAGCGTCTGGTGGCGCGCCTCTCCGGCGATACCCATCTGCTGCTGGAGATTGGCGATGCCGAGCTGGATCTGGTTCTACGCTTTCGCGGTCACGCCCTGATGCAGGCTCTGGAGGCGCTGGCGCTTGATGGGGTAGTTGACCTGACGCCGGGTATCCGCTCACTACAGGTCCACTATCAGCCGGAGGCGTTAGCACTTTCGCGTCTGCTGGAGATCGTGCGCGGCGTGTGGCAGTCGGTATGCCAGCAGGAGGATCTGCAGGTGCCGTCGCGGGTGGTCTGGCTACCGCTGTCGTGGGACGATCCGGCATGCCAGAAAGCCATCGACAAGTACATGACCACCGTGCGGCGGGATGCCCCCTGGTGTCCGAGCAACCTGGAGTTTATCCGCCGCATCAACGATCTCGGCAATATCGACGAGGTCTACCGCACGGTGTTCGACGCCAGCTATCTGGTAATGGGCCTGGGGGATGTCTATCTTGGCGCGCCGGTAGCGACCCCGCTCGATCCGCGTCATCGGTTAGTGACCACCAAATATAACCCGGCGCGCACCTGGACGGCAGAGAACTCGGTGGGCATCGGCGGGGCGTACCTCTGCGTCTACGGCATGGAGGGACCAGGAGGCTACCAGTTCGTCGGGCGTACGTTACAGATGTGGAATCGCTATCATGCGGTGGAGGATTTCGGCGGCAAGCCGTGGCTGCTGCGCTTCTTTGACCAGATCCGTTTCTACCCGGTCTCCGCCGAGGAGCTGCTGACCATCCGCCGCGACTTCCCGCTCGGGCGCTACCCGCTGCGCATTGAGCAGAGCACGCTGCGGCTGGCGGAGTATCAGCAGTTTCTGGCCGAGGAGGCGACCAGCATTGAGGCTTTCCGTAGCCATCAGCAGGCGGCGTTTAATGCCGAAAGAGAGCGCTGGGTGGCCTCCGGGCAGGCGCACTTTGACAGTAACGACGCCATGCCGGACGCAGGGGAAGATGCCCCCTTACAGGCGGGTCAGCGTGGGATCGACAGCCCCATTGCCGGTAACCTCTGGCAGGTGCTGGTCAAGCCGGGCGACAGGGTAAAAGAGGGGGATGTGATGGTGATTCTGGAGTCGATGAAGATGGAGATCCCGCTGCGGGCCACCTGCGATGGCATTGTGGACCAGGTCCGGGTACAGCCGGGATCGTCGGTGCGGGCCGGGCAGTGCGTGGCGGTGGTTAACGCCCAACGCGCTGTCGCTTAGCGGGCGCGTACGCGCTTCGGCGGGCTGGCCTTCAGCGGGGCGTTGACCGGCATCTCATCGGCCCACTGGGTGGCTGAGAACATCATCTCAGCCACCATCCCACGGGTCAGCCCCAGCCGATAGGCCTGCTGGCTGGCCTCCTCCCACTTCCGCTGTTCGTACAGCTCCGCCAGGCCAACAAACTGATGCAGCATCCCACGATGCTGCTGCAGAGCCATGCGGACGTCCTGGGAGATCACCACCTGGCCGATAAGCTCCTCCAGCGGGATCTCAAACACGGCATCCAGCAGCGAGAAGAGACCTACCATAAACGCATCGTTGGCCGAGACTCTGCCGCGCAGGCGGGCCGCCGCCAGTTCGCAAAACTTGGCGCGGATCAGGCTTTGATAGTAGGTTTCATTGGTTTTAACGTTATTAATCGAGCTTAAGCAGGTCACCAGCACAAAGCGCCGCAGCTCTTTTGCTCCCAGATAAACCACAATATCCTTCAGCGAATGGCTGCGCGTGCCCTTAATTCCTCGGGTGTTATAGAGAATATTTTGCGCATAGCGCATTACCTTATAGGAGAGGGCAACGTCGTGCTTGAGCAGATCCTCAATACGCTGCAGATTGGGCGCCTCGGAATTGACCTCCTGAATCAGGTTCAGAGAGACAATGTGGTTCTGCACCAGCTTATTGCTTTTATAGACCACCGGCTTGCTAAAGAAATAGCCCTGAAAAAGGGTAAAGCCAGCGTTTTTAAATAGCTCGTACTCGTCGAAGGTTTCGATCTTTTCCGCCAGCAGCAGGATATCTTTCAGCAGCTCCTCACGGCACAGCAGGTAGTCCTGGATTTGCGGCCAGCTATTTTCCCGAATATCGAATTTGATAATGCTGATGTAGGGAATAAAGGTATCCCAATCGCTGCTAAGGGAAAAATCATCCAGCGCGACGCGAAACCCCTGCTGGTGCAGGCGCTTGATGGCGGCCAGCAGGGCGCTGGTCGGCTCGGCGGTTTCAAGGATCTCAATGACCACCCGGTCTTTAGGCAGGGTTTCCGCCAGCCCCTGAAGCAGCAGTTCATAGGGAAAGTTAACAAATACCGTGCCGAACTCTTTTTGGCTATCGCCGGGCGCGCCAAAAAATTGCTCTTCAATGAGCTGGGCCGTTGCATATTCAGGTGAAACGTTGGGGAAACAGTTAGCCATACTGTCCCGAAACAGGAGCTCATAGCCAAACGTCTGCAAATTTTCATCGAAAATCGCCTGCCTGGCGACAAAAGAAAACATTCTCTATCCTCACCCCAGCGCTTGAAGCCTTACACTATGCCGCGTAACGCGCGGGCTGACTAATACTTTTCTCAAATTATCTTTTATTTGTAAAGTTTCGTCACAAAAAAAGTGGATCTGTTTATCTTTTAAAAACAGTTATTTGACATAAGAGACTATTTTAGGAAGAGGAGGCGGGCGTGGGGAACAGAGCGCGCCGCTCAGGCCAGAGACCTGAACGGCGCAGAAGCTTATTTTACGCGGTCTGCCAGGAAGATTTAACCTCTTCCGAGTTTTTATTGAGAACCACGTTATTACCGTCAACTTTTTCCACCCAGCTCAGGGGGATATAGTGGTGCACACCACCAGAGGCCGGATCGCTTTTAGCCAGTTTGATTTTGTCTTCGCCGTCGAGGTGGTCAACGGTGCCAACGTGGGTACCACAGCTGGCGATAACCTGAGCGTGTTCACGGATTTCACTTTTATTAACCATACATCCTCCTTTGTTGTGATGAATTTTGAGTATAGTCAACGTTCTTAAATCTGCAGGACAGAACAATCTGAACTCTTTGAGCGGCTATTAAAGAAGATGTAATATGGATACCTCTTTTTCCATCCAGGAGTATCTCCTATGGCTGGTCCCCGCATCGCCCGCGAAAAACTCACTATCCGCAGAATGATTGCCCTCTATCAGCGCGGCGCGCCTGAGGCCTCCACGGAAGAGGGACACTACGCGGCGCTCTTTGCCTATGCGGAAAAACGTCTGGATAAGTGCGTCTTCGGCGAAGAGAAACCGGCCTGCAAGCAGTGCCCGGTCCACTGCTACCAGCCAGCGAAGCGGGAAGAGATGAAGCAGATTATGCGCTGGGCCGGGCCGCGTATGCTGTGGCACCACCCGATCCTCACCGTGCGCCATCTGATTGACGACAGGCGCCCAGTGCCGCCGCTGCCGGAGAAGTATCAGCGTAAGAAATAGCTATTTAATAGGCATGGCAACGGCGGATGGCGCTGCGCTTATCCGGCCTACAGGCGGTGAACCCGTAGGCCCGTGCAAGCGTAGCGCCGCCGGGCATGACCAATTAACCCATCATACTTTTATCAATCCCCAGCCGTTTCATGCGTGAGATCAGGGTGGTGCGCTTGAGCCCGAGGCGCTGGGCGGCCCCTTTCGGCCCGGCGATGACCCCGTTGGTCTCCCGCAGCACCCGCAGGATCAGCTGCGTCTCTTCTTCACCGTCCTGGGCGACCGCCACCGGCGTGGCGGGAGCAACGGCCACTTCAGGCAGGGAGAGCTGTAGCACGCTACCGCGCGTCAGCAGTACCGCTCGCTCAATTACGTTCTCCAGTTCGCGCACGTTGCCCGGCCACTCCATACCGGAGAGGGTGCGCAGCGTCTCGGCGGGGATGCTGTCGATATTGCGCCCCAGCCGTCGGGCGATTTTAAAGGTAAAGGCCTTCACCAGCAGCGGAATGTCTTCCGGGCGCTCGCGCAGGGGCGGAATGTGGATCGGGAAGACATTGAGCCGGTAGTAGAGATCGCTACGGAACTCGCGATCCTGCACCATCTGCCTGAGATCCCGGTTGGTGGCGGCGATCAGCCGGACGTCGGTCTGGATCAGCTTGTTGCTGCCGAGGCGCTCGAACTCCTGCTCCTGCAACACGCGCAGCAGCTTGGGCTGCAGCTCCAGCGGCATATCCCCCACCTCGTCCAGGAAGAGCGAGCTTTTATCCGCCAGCTCAAAGCGGCCGATGCGCTGAGCGCTAGCCCCGGTAAAGGCCCCGCGTTCGTGACCGAAGAGATCGCTCTCCAGCAGGCCCGCAGGCATTGCCGCACAGTTCATCTTGACCATTCGTCGGGCGTTGCGTCCGCTCAGGTTGTGTATCGCCCTGGCGATCAGCTCCTTGCCGGTGCCGGTCTCGCCGAGGATCAGCACCGTGCTGTTGCTCTGGGCCACCATCTCCACCTGCTTGAGAACGCTGAACATCGCCTCGCTGCGTCCGACGATCTCGCCGAACTCGCTCTCGACGTTGTTAAGCTGCTCGGTCAGGGCGAGGTTCTCATCCACCAGCCGCTCCTTCAGGCGCTGGATCTCCTGGTAGGCAAGGGCGTTATCGACGGCAATCGCTACCCGCTCGGCAATCTGGCGCAGCAGCTGAAGGTTGGCGGTCGTAAAGACCTTCTCCTCACACTGGGCCAGCTTCAGGACGCCCAGCAGATTGTCGCCGGACATCAGCGGCAGCAGGCAGAGGGTCTGGATCTGGTTGCCCCAGGTCTCAAAGAGCCGCCGCTCGTAGGGGGCCAGCCGGTCGCGTTCGTGCAGGTTAAGCTGCAGCATCTCTTTGCTCTTAAACACCCGCTCGGAGAGCGTGCCGGACTCGTCTACCTCGCTCTGCTCATGGAGAGGCGCGCGCTCGTTGAGATAGTGCGTCGAGTAGATGTTCAGCTTGCCCTTGCGGCTGCTGCGCAGCACGATGCTGATGGCGTCGATATCAAAATAGCGGTGGATCTCTTTGGCGATCTCGCCCACCAGCTCGTCCATATCAAGGCGGGAGAGCACCGCATTGGTGATGGCGACCAGAATACGGAAGTTGTCGCGCTCGCGGCAGAGCAGATCGTAGTCCGGGCCGCTGTCGATCCGGCTCTGGATCTGCTCCACCACCACGCCGACGAGCTGGGTAAGGGTGTGCAGGCGCTCCATCTCCTGCGCGCTCCAGGGCCTGTCATCGTGGCGAATAAACTCGCAGCCGCCGAAGATATGGCCTTCCGCCGCCAGCGGCAGCAGCCCGTAGTGGCCAAACGCGGGATAGAGGCGGCTCCCGGCAAGCTGCGGCCAGGCCTCGCTAAAGGCCTGATAGCTACAGTGCAGGGCCTCCGGGCGGGAGAGAATGCGCCGCATCGGGCCGTGGGCCAGGGCGGTTTCATCTTCGTACTCAACGGCGCTGCCGTCCGGGCCACTGGCATAGTAGCAGGCCCGGCGATCCCCGGCGCACCAGAGAACAACCCCGGCGCGATCCGCCAGCGCTGACTCCCTGACCAGCCCGGCCAGGGTCTGCGCCAGCGCGGCGAGATCCGGCTGCTGCAATAGAGTCCGGGTGACGTCAAACAGACCCTGCTGTCCGAGATCGCCCATCGGTGTATTCGACATGTGCTCATCCAGAAAGGCACCGAGCGGGGTGCCAAAAGTTTTTATCTTATTGTAAAAAATGGCTTAACAGATCCGCGGCAGGGGTTCGGCATGGGGCAGATCCAGGGTGCGCTTCACGCCGTAGAGACCGCTCAGCCGCACCCCTTTACGCGCCACGACTTCGCCGATAATTGCCGCATCGCGCCCCAGCGGGTGCCTGTGCAGCCGTTCAACAACGGCCTCGGCAGCATGGCGCTCGGTAACAATCACCAGCTTGCCCTCGTTGGCAAAGTTGAGGGCGTCAAGGCCCAGCAGCTCGCACACGCCGCGCACGGCGGGCTTCACCGGCAGGCTGGCCTCGTTAAGCTCAATGCCGCAGCCGCTGCTGGCGGCAAACTCATGCACCACCGCATTGATGCCGCCGCGCGTGGCGTCGCGCAGAGCCTTGATCCCGTCTATCTCGCGCAGGGCCTGGATCAGCGGCGTCAGCACCGCACAGTCGCTCACCAGCTCGCCGTCCAGCCCGAGCTGCTCGCGCAGGTTGAGAATGGTGGCCCCGTGGCAGCCCAGCGTGCCGCTCACCAGCACCACGTCTCCCGCTTGCAGCGACTGTGCCTGCCAGTGCAGGCCGGTGGGAATAGCGCCGATGCCAGCGGTGTTAATGAACAGCTTATCCGCCGCCCCGCGCTGCACCACCTTGGTGTCGCCGGTAACGATGGCGATATCTGCCGCCTTCGCCGTGGCCGCCATGCTGTTGACCACCGCCTGCAGGGTCGCCATCGGCAGCCCCTCCTCAAGGATAAAGCCGCAGGAGAGATAGCGTGGGATCGCGCCGCTGACTGCAATATCGTTAGCGGTGCCGCACACCGCCAGCTTGCCGATATCGCCGCCCGGAAAGAAGAGCGGGTCGATCACGTAGCTGTCGGTGGAGAAGGCCAGCCGATCGCCGCCCGCCGCCAGCTCAGTAAGATCGAGACGGGCCTGATCCTCCTGCTCCGCCAGCCACGGATTATCAAAGGCCTGCAGGAACAGGGCGTTAATCAGCTGCTGCATCGCCTGGCCCCCGCTGCCGTGGGCCATTTGCACCGTACTCATACTTCACCCTCCTGGGCGCGATAGTGATACCAGGCGGCGCACGCCCCTTCTGAAGAGACCATCAGCGCGCCGAAGGCGGTTTGTGGATTGCAGGTCTGACCAAACAGCGGGCACTGGTGCGGCTTACAGCGGCCCGTTAAGACCTCGCCGCAGCGGGCGCGCGGATCGTCACAGGTCTGCTGCGGATGCAGCTGAAAATGCGTTTCTGCATCAAAGCGCCGATACGCATCGCTGAGCCGCACGCCGGAGTGGGCAATGACGCCCAGCCCGCGCCACTCGCTCTCGCCCTCAACGGTAAATACCCTGGCAATAGCCTGCTGCGCCAGCGGATTACCCTTGTCGGGCACCACCCGCCGGTACTGGTTCTCTACCCGGCTACAGGCTGCTATTTTCTGCTCAACCAGCATCATCACGCCTTGCAGTAGATCAAGTGGTTCGAATCCAGCCACCACTAATGGACGCTGAAACTCATCGGCGATGAAGCCGTAGGCCGCCGTGCCGGTCACCATGCTGACGTGGCCGGGGGCCAAAAAGGCGTCGATGCTGTTATCCGGCTGCTCCAGCAGGCTGCGCAGCGTCGGGCCGAGGGTGATGTGCTGGCAAAAAAAGAAAAAGTTGCTGAGATTGCGGGCGCGAGCCTGCTCCAGGGTTACGGCGGTGGCGGGCATGGTGGTCTCAAATCCCAGCCCAAAAAAGACCACCTTGCGATCGGGATGGGCCTCGGCAAGCTTCAGCGCATCCATCGGCGAGTAGACCATGCGCACGTCGGCCCCGCGTGATTTCGCCGCCAGCAGCGAGCCATTTTTTCCCGGTACGCGGATGGCGTCGCCAAAGGTGCAGAAGATCACCTCCGGACGGCTGGCAATCTCCACGCAGGCGTCGATGCGTCCCATCGGCAGGACGCAGACCGGACAGCCGGGACCGTGAATAAACTCGATATTTTCTGGCAGCAGCTGGTCGAGGCCGAACTTGAAGATGGCGTGGGTATGTCCTCCGCACACCTCCATAATGCGCAGCGGACGCGCCGGGGTGGAGTTGAGACGGCGGGCGCGGTCGCGTAAGCGTTCAAGCAGCCGCATTACCGCCTCCGGGGCGCGGTACTCATCAACGAAGCGCATCAGGCACTCTCCCCGTACAGCAGCGCGCCGACGTCCGGCTCGACGTCAAACATGTTTTGCAGCGCCGCCAGGGTGTCGCGGGCCTCCGCTTCGTCAATTACGCTCATGGCGAAGCCGACATGAACCAGCACCCACTGGCCGAGGCGGGAGCGGCCGGACGCATCCACGTTGCCCACCAGGGTTAGATCGACGTCGCGCTGGATGCCGCACACGTCCACTTTCGCCTGTAGCCCGTCGATGGCGCTAATCTGTCCCGGTACGCCTATGCACATGGCTGCGCCTCTAGCCAGGCCAGCCACGCGTCCATGCCTTCGCCGCTGGTGGCGGAGAGCTGAATAATCTCGATATCCGGATTTACCGCCCGGGCGCTGGCGAGGCATTTTTCCACGTCAAAGTGGAGGTAGGGCAGCAGGTCGATCTTGTTGAGCAGCATCAGCGAGGCGGCGGCAAACATATGCGGATACTTGAGGGGCTTGTCTTCCCCTTCGGTCACCGACAGCACCGCCACCTTATGGCGTTCGCCAAGATCGAAGCTGGCCGGGCAGACCAGGTTACCGACGTTCTCAATAAACAGGATCCCGCCGTTGGCCAGCGGCAAGCGCGGGGCGGCGTCGGCGATCATCTGCGCGTCGAGATGGCAGCCTTTGCCGGTATTGACCTGAATGGCCGGGGTGCCGGTGGCACGAATGCGCGCCGCGTCGTTGACGGTCTGCTGATCGCCCTCAATCACCGCGCAGTCTGCTTTGCCCTTCAGGCGCAGCAGCGTTTCGCTCAGCAGGGTCGTTTTACCGGCGCCGGGGCTGGAGACCAGGTTGAGCACCCGCTGCTGCTTCGCGGCAAAGCGGGCGCGGTTGCGGGCCGCGATGTGGTTGTTTTTGGCTAAGACGTCGATCTCGATCTCCAGCATCCGCCGCTGGCTGATGCCCGGCGCGTGGGTTCCGGCTTCGCCGTGGCCGTAGTGGAGATCGCCACCCGGCATACGGAATGGGGCAAAGGGGGCGCTACGAAATGGCGAGTGAGGGCGGTGCTCGTCGCCCTCGATATAGAGATTGCCGTCGCCGCAGCCGCAGGTACTACACATAATTCACTCCTGTTCAATTTCCAGTCGCTGGATCTGCAGCCCGTCGTCGGCCACGATCTGCAACATGTCGCTCTGGCACCGGGGACAGCGCCGCACCCGCTGGCTCAGCAGAGTCACGTACTGCTGGCACGCTTCGCACCAGCACTCCGCCTGCTGTTCGTCGAGATGCAGCGTGCAGCCTTCCGCCAGCGTACCCCGGCACACCAGCTCAAAGCAGAAGGTAAGGGCGCTGCTCTCCACGCAGGAGAACGCGCCAATCTTCAACCATACGCCGGTCACCCGCCGTGCGCCGTGCGCCGCCGCCTGCTGTTCAATAAGCTCCAGCGCCCGCTGGCAGAGGGTAATTTCGTGCATGGGGCCTCCCGTTGTTCACTGCGCCATCAATGCAATAACGGTGCCAGCCAGCAAAAGCGACGTTACTGACGATGTCGATAGTGACGAAATGACACCGTTTGTCAGTAAATATTGCTTTAAATCAATACATTAAAAATTGGCATAGAAAGTGCTAAACGGGATGGTCACAACTAACCGGGTAACCTGAAATGACCATCTGGGAAATTAGCGAAAAGGCTGACTTTATTGCCGAACGGCACCATCGCCTGCAAGAGGAGTGGCAGGCCTACTGCAACTCGCTGGTTCAGGGCATTACGCTGTCCAAAGCCCACCTGCATCACGGCATGCACTGCGCGCCGGAGCGGGATCTCTGCTTTGTGCTGTTCGAACACTTTCTTATTACCGTCGCCCTGGCGGACGGCTTTAACAGCCATACCATTCGCTATCTGGTGGAGAGCAAAAACGGGGGCGAGCAGCTGCTGATTGCCGAGGCGCAGCTGGCGCAGGATGGCCGCATTGATGGCCGGATCGGCAACCGCGACCGTGCTCAGGTGCTGGAGCACTATCTGGAAAAAATTGGTCCGGTTTACAACGGCCTGTATGCGGCAATGGAGAAGGACGCGCCGGTCGATCTTCGCCAGCTTATCAAGCAATCCGCCCAGGCCTCCTTGGCCTGAATGCCTGGCGTGTCGAGGGGTGTCGAAATGACAGGCCGTCGGCACGATTTCGTCAAAAATGACCACCTGAGGAGTGTCCGGTGAATCGTTTTGTTATCGCTGACGCCACGCTCTGTATTGGCTGCCACACCTGTGAAGCGGCCTGCTCAGAGACGCATCGCCAGCACGGGCTGCAATCGATGCCCCGCCTGAGCGTGATGCGCAGCGCGAAAGAGTCCGCCCCACAGATTTGTCACCACTGTGAGGATGCGCCCTGTGCCGGGGTCTGCCCGGTCAACGCCATCAACCGCGTGGACGGTGCGGTACAGCTTAATGAGAGCCTGTGCGTGAGCTGCAAGCTGTGCGCTATCGCCTGTCCCTTCGGCGCGATTGAGATGAGCGGCAGCCGTCCGCTGCATATCCCCGCCAACGCCAATTCACCGAAGGCGCCCCCCGCGCCGCCTGCCCCCGCTCGCGTCAGCTCCCTGCTCGACTGGGTGCCCGGCGTGCGCGCCGTGGCGGTGAAGTGCGATCTCTGTGATTTCGATGAGGGCGGCCCGGCCTGCATCCGCACCTGCCCAACTCATGCGCTGCGAATGGTCAATTCGCTGGATATCGACCGGGCCAGCAAACGCAAGCGCGAGCTGACCCTGAACGGCGACTATGGCGATCTCTCGCTGCTTAACCTGCAAGGAGGCGCGAAATGAGCGCGTTTATGCTGATCGAGCTGGCCGTTCTGCTGCTTGCTGCGGCGGCGGGGCTGGCGTTTCTCTTCTCGTTTCATCGCGGGCTGAGCGGCCTGCTGGCGGGCGTCGGCGGAGCGGTAGCCTGCGGGACGGTGGTCGCCGTTGCTGCCGGGCTGTTAACCGGCAGGACGGCTAGCGGAGAAGGCACTGCGCTTTACCTGCACCAGCTGATACGCCTGACGCCGCTCAACGCCGTCTGGCTGCTGGCTATCGCTCTGCCGGGGCTGTTTATCAGTCTCTATAACGTGGCGTGGCACCGTCATCCGCAGGTGAAGGCCAACGGCCTGCTGGTCAATCTGCTGATGGCGGCGGCGATCTGCGCCATCGTCGCCAGCGATCTGCTCACCCTGGTGGTGATGGCAGAGATTATGGCGCTGTGCGGGGCGTTTCTTACCGGCTGCGCGCAGTCCGGCAAGCTGTGGTTTACCCTGGGACGCATCGGGACGCTGCTGCTGGCCGCTGCCTGCTGGCTGGTGTGGCAGCGCTACGGCACGCTGGAGATAAGCACTCTCGCGGTACGCTTCGCTGATGAAGGTCCGGGCACGGCCATCTGGCTGCTGTGGCTGGTGGGTTTCGGCATGCTGGCGGGAGTTATCCCTCTGCACGGCTGGGTCCCCCAGGCGCACGCCGGAGCCGGAGCCCCTGCGGCTGCGCTCTTCTCCTGCGTGGTGATGAAGGTCGGGCTGTTTGGCCTCTTCGTCCTGCCGCTGCTGGCCGGGCAGGGCATGCCGCTGTGGTGGGGAGTGTGCCTGCTGCTGCTCGGGGCGGTGACCGCGTTTGTTGGCGGCCTCTACGCCCTGATGGAGCACAACATCCAGCGCCTGCTGGCGTACCACACCCTGGAGAACATCGGCATTATCCTGCTGGGTCTCGGCGCAGGCCTGGCCGGGGTGGCGCTCAACCAGCCCGCGCTGATTGCGCTGGGTCTCGTTGGCGGTCTCTATCACCTGATCAACCACAGCCTGTTTAAAACCCTGCTGCTATTGGGGGCGGGCAGCGTCTGGTTCACCACCGGCCATCGCGACATCGAGAAGCTGGGCGGCATCGGCAAACGGATGCCGGTTATCTCCCTGATGATGCTGGTGGGGCTGATGGCGATGGCCGGGCTGCCGCCGCTGAACGGCTTTGCCGGCGAGTGGGTGATCTACCAGGGCTTCTTCTCCCTGAGCAGCAGCGACGCCTTTATCGCCCGCCTGCTCGGTCCGCTGCTGGCGGTGGGGCTGGCCATCACCGGCGCGCTGGCGGTGATGTGCATGGCCAAGGTCTACGGTGTGGCTTTCCTTGGCGCACCGCGCTCCCCGGAAGCCGCTAAGGCTGGCCGTGCGCCGTGGCTGATGACCGCGTCGGTTGTCGGGCTGGCGGCCTGCTGCCTGATCGGCGGCATCGCCGCTCCGTGGCTGCTGCCGCTGCTCTCCGCCGCGGTGCCGCTACCGCTCACTACCACAAGCGTGGTCTCACAGCCGATGATTGCCCTGCTGCTGATCGCCTGCCCGCTGCTGCCGTTCATCATCATGATGCTGTTTGAGGGCCATCGACTGCCGTCGCGCTCGCGCGGTGCGGCCTGGGCATGCGGCTACGAGCATGAGCCGTCGATGGTTATTACCGCCCACGGTTTTGCGATGCCGGTGAAGGAGGCGTTTGCGCCGGTGCTCAGCCTGCGTAAGCGGCTGGATCCGGCGGCGCTGATGCCGGTCTGGCAGCGTGCTGCCCCGGCGCTGGTTCGCCGCCTGGCGCTGGTGGAGCTGGCGGTGCTGGTAGTTATTGTTATCTCACGAGGAGCCTGAACATGAGCGTTCTCTATCCGTTACTTCAGGCGCTGGTGCTCTTTGCCTTTGCGCCGCTGCTGTCCGGGATAAGCCGCGTGGCGCGTGCCCGCCTGCATAACCGCCGTGGGCCAGGGGTACTGCAAGAGTACCGGGATCTGATCAAGCTGCTGGGCCGTCAGAGCGTCGCCCCGGCGGATGCCAGCTGGGTGTTCCGCCTGATGCCCTTTGTGATGATCGGCGTGATGCTGACCATCGCCACCGCGCTGCCGGTAGTGACCGTAGCCTCTCCGCTGCCAGCGCTGGGGGATCTCATCACCTTAATCTACCTCTTCGCCATTGCCCGCTTCTTCTTTGCCATTGCCGGGCTCGATACCGGTAGCCCCTTTACCGGCCTCGGGGCCAGCCGCGAGGCGATGCTCGGCGTGCTGGTAGAGCCGATCCTGCTCCTCGGCCTGTGGGTGGTGGCGCTGGTGGCAGGCTCGACCCACATCAGCAGCATGACCGCCACGCTCTGGTTCTGGCCTGCCGGACACACTCTTCCGCTGCTGCTGGCGCTCTGCGCCTGCGCCTTCGCCACCTTTATCGAGATGGGCAAGCTGCCGTTCGATCTCGCGGAGGCGGAGCAGGAGCTACAGGAAGGTCCGCTGACCGAGTACAGCGGCTGCGGCTTTGCCCTGCTGAAGTGGGGCATCAGCCTCAAGCAGCTGGTGGTATTGCAGCTGTTTGTCGGCCTTTTCCTGCCGTGGGGGCAGATGGTGACCTTTAGCGTGGGCGGCCTGCTGCTGGCGCTGGCGGTGGCCGTCGTCAAGCTGGTGCTGGGCGTGCTGGCGATCGCCCTGTTTGAGAACGGCATGGCGCGGCTGCGCTTCTGCGCGACCTCCCGCGTGACCTGGGCCGGGTTTGGCCTGGCGTTTTTAGCCTTCGTCTCCTTGCTGGCGGCGTGATGAAAGAGAGTTTGAACATGTCTGAAGAAAAATTGGGTCAGCACTACCTGGCGGCGCTGCATCAGGCCATTCCCGGCGCGGTGCTGGATGAGGCCTGGCAGACCCGCGATCAGCTGACCATTACCGTGAAGGTGAACGCCCTGCCAGAGGTGGTGGAGTATCTCTACTACCAGCAGGGGGGCTGGCTGTCGGTGCTGTTCGGCAACGACGAGCGCCAGCTCTGCGGGCGCTATGCCGTCTACTATGTGCTGTCGATGGAGCAGGGCACCAGGTGCTGGATCACCGTGCGCGTAGAGGTTGACGCCAATACGCTGGAGTTCCCGTCGGTCACGCCGCGCGTCCCTGCCGCCGTCTGGGGCGAGCGCGAGGTGCGCGATATGTACGGCCTGATCCCGGTGGGCCTGCCGGACGAGCGGCGTCTGGTGCTGCCGGACGACTGGCCGGATGAACTCTATCCGCTGCGTAAAGACAGCATGGACTACCGCCAGCGCCCCGCGCCGACCACCGATAGCGAGACCTACGAGTTCATCAACGAGCTGGGCAGCAAAAAGAACAACGTGGTGCCGATTGGCCCGCTGCACGTCACCTCCGACGAGCCGGGACACTTTCGCCTCTTCGTCGATGGGGAGAACATAATCGACGCCGATTACCGCCTCTTCTACGTCCACCGCGGCATGGAGAAGCTGGCGGAGACCCGCATGGGCTACAACGAGGTGACCTTCCTGTCGGATCGCGTCTGCGGCATCTGCGGCTTCGCCCACAGCACCGCCTATACCACCTCGGTAGAGAACGCGATGGGCATCGTGGTGCCGGAGCGGGCGCAGACGATCCGCGCCATTCTGCTGGAGGTAGAGCGTCTGCACAGCCACCTGCTGAACCTCGGCCTCGCCTGCCACTTCGTCGGCTTCGACTCCGGCTTTATGCAGTTCTTCCGCGTGCGCGAGACCTCCATGAAGATGGCGGAGATCCTCACCGGGGCACGTAAAACCTACGGCCTGAACCTGATCGGCGGCATCCGTCGCGACATGCTGAAAGAGGACATGATCCAGACCCGTCAGCTTGCCCGCCAGATGCGCCGCGACGTGCAGGATCTGGTGGACGTGTTGATGAGCACGCCGAATATCGAGCAGCGCACGGTAGGGATTGGCCGTCTCGATCCGCAGATCGCCCGCGACTTCAGCAACGTCGGCCCGATGGTGCGGGCCAGCGGCCACGCCCGGGATACCCGCGCCGATCACCCCTTTGTCGGCTACGGCCTGCTGCCGGTAGAGGTGCACAGCGAGCAGGGGTGCGACGTCATCTCCCGCCTCAAGGTGCGCATCAACGAGGTGCTTACCGCCCTGAATATGATCGAGTTCGGGCTGGATAACCTGCCCGGCGGCCCGCTGATGGTGGAGGGGTTCACCTATATTCCCAACCGCTTCGCCCTTGGCTTTGCCGAAGCGCCGCGCGGGGATGATATCCACTGGAGCATGACCGGCGATAACCAGAAGCTCTACCGCTGGCGCTGCCGGGCGGCGACCTACGCCAACTGGCCGACTCTGCGCTACATGCTGCGGGGCAATACCGTCTCCGACGCGCCGCTGATCATCGGTAGCCTCGACCCCTGCTACTCCTGCACCGACCGCATGACGGTGGTGGACGTGCGGAAGAAGAAGAGCAAAGTCGTGCCTTACAAAGAGCTTGAGCGCTACGGCATTGAGCGTAAAAACTCGCCGCTGAAATAAGGAGTCGCCATGTTTACCTTTATCAAAAAAGCGATTAAAACCGGTACGCCGACCGCAGCTTATCCGCTCGCCCCTATTGAGGTGGACAAGCACTTTCGCGGCAAGCCGCAGCACAATCCCCGCCAGTGCATTGGCTGCGCGGCCTGCGTCAACGCCTGCCCCTCCAACGCCCTGACGGTAGAGACCCTGCTGGCGAGCAGCGAGCAGGCCTGGCAGTTTAACCTCGGGCGCTGCATCTTCTGCGGGCGCTGCGAGGAGGTCTGCCCCACGGCGGCGATTACTCTCTCTCAGGAGTACGAGCTGGCGGTGTGGAAGAAAGAGGATTTTTTACAGCAGTCGCGCTTCGGTCTGTGCCACTGCCGCGTCTGCGAGCGGCCTTTTGCGGTGCAGAAAGAGATCGACTACGCCATTGCGCTGCTGGCGCACAACGGTGACAGCCGGGCGGAAAATCACCGCGAAGGCTTCGAAACCTGTCCGGCGTGCAAGCGGCAGAAGTGCCTGGTGTCGTCGGATCGGATTGAACTTACCCGCCATATGCAGGAGGCCAGCTGATGAACAATTTACTCGGGCCGCGCGATGACAACGGCATTCCCGTGCCGATGACGGTGGAAGAGTCCATCGCCAGCATGAAGGCGTCGCTGCTGAAAAAGATCAGGCGCTCGGCCTACGTCTACCGCGTTGACTGCGGGGGCTGCAACGGCTGCGAAATTGAAATTTTTGCCACCCTGACGCCGCTGTTTGACGCCGAACGCTTCGGTATCAAGGTGGTGCCATCCCCACGTCACGCGGACATTCTGCTGTTTACCGGGGCGGTGACCCGGGCGATGCGCTCCCCGGCGCTGCGGGCCTGGCAGTCGGCTCCCGATCCAAAAATCTGCATCTCCTACGGGGCGTGCGGCAACAGCGGCGGCATCTTCCACGATCTCTACTGCGTCTGGGGTGGCACCGACAAGATCGTGCCGGTGGATGTCTATATTCCCGGCTGCCCACCAACGCCCGCCGCGACGCTCTACGGCTTTGCCATGGCGCTGGGTCTGCTGGAGCAGAAAATTCACGCCCGCCTGCCGGGCGAGCTGGATAACCAGCCGGCGGCGCTGCTGCATGACGATATCGTTCAGCCCCTGCGGGTGCGTGTCGATCGCGAGGCGCGGCGGCTGGCGGGCTACCGCTACGGGCGCGAGATCGCCGATGACTACCTGCGCCTGCGGGCGCTGGGGGAGAACCAGGTCGCGCGCTGGCTGGCGGCAGAGGACGATCCGCGCCTGAACGAGATTGTGGCGCACCTGAACGCCGTCGTAGACGAGACGCGGATCTCATGAGTGAGTCCGTGGTCTTCAGCCAGCTAAGCCGGAAGTTTATCGACGAGAACGACGCGACCCCCGCCGAGGCGCAGCAGGTGGTCTACTACAGCCTCGCTATCGGTCATCACCTCGGGGTAATCGACTGCCTGGAGGCGGCGCTGACCTGTCCGTGGGACGACTATCTGGCGTGGATCGCCACCCTGGAGGAGGGGAGCAGCGCCCGGCGCAAGATGGCCGGGGTGCCAAAGTATGGCGAGATCGTTATCGATCATTCGCATATTGCGATGCTGGCAGGCGCCTTTGACCGGGCGCTGGCGGTACAGACCCCGCAGCAGCAGACCTGGAGCCGCGTGCTGCTTAGCCTGCTGCATGATATTCATCAGGAGAGCGCCATCTATCTGATGGTGAGGAGAGTCCGTGACTGACGTTTTACTCTGCGTAGGCAACAGCATGATGGGTGACGACGGCGCAGGCCCGCTGCTGGCGGAGATGTGCACCGCCCGGCAGCCAGGGGCATGGCAGGTCATTGACGGCGGCAGCGCGCCGGAGAATGACGTGGTGGCGATCCGCGAGCTGCGTCCGGATCGCCTGCTGATCGTTGACGCCACCGACATGGGGCTTAACCCCGGCGAGATCCGCATCATCGATCCCGAGGACATCGCCGAGCTGTTTATGATGACCACCCACAATATGCCCCTGAACTACCTGGTGGATCAGCTCAAAGAGGATGTGGGGGAGACAATCTTTCTCGGCATCCAGCCGGATATCGTCGGCTTCTACTACCCCATGACGCCGCCGGTTAAAGAGGCGGTAGAGACGGTCTATCAGCGGCTTGAGGACTGGCAGGGGCAGGGGGGGTTTACGGCGCTGTGACACTCTTAGTGTGACTTTGTGTAACTTAGGGTATACTCAGAGTGAGACATTGTTACACTCAATGGAGGCACTATGCCACTAACAAAACTTAGGCAGCAAGGTGGTGCCGTAGTCGTTACTATTCCTGGTGAGATTGCTACCGCTATGGGTTGGACCGCAGGGACCACACTGATTGTGAGCACCAACGGTAATTCAGTTAGCATGACACCAGCAAAACGTGTTGCCAGAGGACGCCGTTCAGTCACGGAGATACTGCAGGGAATAGATAGCCAGGAGATCGCCAGTTTTAATACCGATCTGGCGGATGAGCTAGCCGATAAGCCACAGGGCAAGGAGGAGATCTGATGGCGCAGGGAAGGAGAACACCGGCAAAAGGAGAGATATGGCACGTCAACGGCGATCCGGTAGAGGGGCATGAGTTCAAAGGTGCGCACTACTATCTGGTGATTTCGGATAGAAAGCTTGTCGCAGCGCTGGGTACTGCGGTCTGTGTGCCGGTAACCAGCGGTAGCTCGCGAGCACGCTCCCATGCTGTCACGGTCTGGCTGGATGGTGACAGCACGGATACGGGGCAGATCACCGGCGTAGTGCTTTGCTATCAGCTACGTGCGCTCGATTTATCCGCCCGTAAAGCGCGTTATGCTGCCACCGTCGCTCCGCATATCATGGATGAGATTTTAAGCATGGTCGTGGATCTGATCGATCCTCAGTGACATAACGCCCGGTGGCGCTGCGCTTACCGGGCCTACAGACTAGTCCAGATCCGCCCCGTTGCTGGCGATCACCTTCTTATACCACCAGAACGACTTCTTGCGGACGCGGTCCAGCGTGCCGTTGCCGTGGTCATCGCGGTCAACGTAGACAAAGCCGTAGCGCTTGCTCATCTCCCCGGTTGAGGCGGCCACCAGGTCGATGCAGCCCCAGGAGGTGTAACCGAGCAGGGGAATGCCGTCCGCCACCGCCTCGCCCATGGCACGAATATGCTCGCGTAGGTAGCTGATGCGGTAGTCGTCATTAATCTCACCGTTAGCGTCGAACTCATCCCGCGCCCCCAGGCCGTTCTCCACCAGAAACAGCGGCTTCTGGTAGCGGTCGTACATCATGTTCATGGTGATGCGCAGGCCAAGAGGATCGATACCCCAGCCCCACTCGCTGGCCTCGATGTACGGGTTTTTCAGCGACTTGACGACGTTGGCCGCGCTGGTGTTGCCCGCGTTCATCTCCGCCGAGGCGCAGCGGGAGGCGTAGTAGCTGAACGACACAAAATCGACGGTGTGCTTGAGGATCTCCTCGTCGCCGGGCAGGATCTGAATGGCGATCCCCTTCTCGCGGAACATGCGCCCCGTCCACGCCGGGTAGGCTCCGCGCGCCTGGACGTCGATAAAGAACAGGTTTTCCCGATCCTTCTCCAGCGCCGCCCAGACATCCTCTGGCTTGCAGGAGTAGGGGTAGAAGTTGCCGCCCGCCAGCATACAGCCGACCTGGTTATTCGGGTTCACCTCATGCGCAATCTGGGTAGCTAGCGCGCTGGCGATCAGCTCGTGGTGCGCCGCCTGATACTTGACCCACTCCGAGTTCTCCCCCTCCTCGAACACCAGCCCCGCGCCCGAGTAGGGGCTGTGCAGCATAATGTTGATCTCATTGAAGGTCAGCCAGTACTTCACTAGCCCGTCAAACGCCTCGAAGCAGGTGCGGGCGTAGCGGGTGAAGAACTCCACCATTTTACGGTTACGCCATGAGCCGTACTCGCGCACCAGATGCATCGGCACGTCGAAGTGGCACAGGGTCACCAGCGGCTCGATGTTGTACTTCCGGCACTCCTCAAACACCGCCCGGTAGAAGGCAATTCCCTCAGGATTAGGCGTCAGCTCGTCGCCGTTGGGGTAGAGACGCGCCCAGGCGATGGAGGTGCGAAACACGGTGAAACCCATCTCCGCCATCAGGGCGATATCTTCCCGGTAGCGATGATAGAAATCGATCGCCTCGTGGCTGGGATAGAACTCATCGTCGCGCAGGGAGAAGCGCTTCTCCAGGCCCAGCTTGACCGGCAGACGGTGTGCGCCGTGCGGAATGGTATCGACGGTGGTCAGCCCCTTGCCGCCCTCGCGATACGCCCCCTCCGACTGGTTGGCGGCCAGTGCGCCGCCCCATAAAAATCCCTCTGGAAATACAGACATAGTTTACCTCTTGTTAAATCAGGCTCTGGCCGCCGCCGCTGGCTTTGCCGCCTGCAACGCGCGCGCTTTGGCTGCCTCATCCTCGACGGGCAGATCCTCGAAGCCCAGCAGCAGGGTGAGCACAAACGACAGCACGACCGCCAGCGCCATCACGGCAAAGACCCAGACAATGCTCATTGGATTAGCCGGATCGAAAAATTGGACGCTGGTAAAGAGTCCCGGTGCGGCCATCGAGTGGCTGGCAAGCCCGGCGATCCCGGCCACCGCACCGCAGATAAAGCCGCTGATCAGACTGGCCACCAGGGGGCGCTTCAGGCGCACCGCCACCCCGTAGAGCGCAGGCTCGGAGATGCCCGCCAGAATGGCCGAGGCCGCCGCCGCCAGCGCCGTCTGGCGCAGCTCCGGGTTTTTGGTTTTCCACGCCACCGCCAGCGACGAGCCGCCCAGCGACAGGTTTGCGCCGATCTCCGACGGCATCACCATGCCCTCTTTGCCGGTCTCGGCGATGGTCTGGATGATGGTCGGGGTAAAGACGCGGTGCATACCGGTCATCACCAGCAGCGGCCAGAGCGCGCCCATGATCGCCACCGACAGCCAGCCCAGGTAGCTGTGAATGGTATAGACCAGCGCGGAGATGGCGCTGCCGATCCAGATCCCGATCGGCCCGATCAGCAGGATGGCGAGCGGGGCGGCGATCAGCACGATCAGCATCGGCTTAAGGAAGTTTTTCGTCACCGCCGGGGTGATGCGATCCACCCAGCGTTCGATCCAGGAGAGGCACCAGGTCATCACCAGAGCCGGGATCACCGTATAGGTGTACTTCACCGCCGTCACCGGGACCAGGGCGAACTCTACCTGCTGGCCCTGGGCCGCCTTCGCCATCAGGTCGATAAAGCTCGGATGCACCAGCACCCCGGCGATGGCAATCGCCAGCGACATATTGGTTTTAAACTTCACCGCCGCCGAGGCTGCGACCATCAGCGGCAGGAAGAAGAAGGCCCCGTCGCCAATGACGGTGAGGATCGTCAGGGTTGAAGAGCCTTTCTCCAGCACCCCGGTCATCTCAAGGATCATCGCCAGCAGCTTGACCATCGAGCCGCCGATGATCGCCGGGATCAGCGGCGACATGGTGCCGATCAGCGCATCAAGAATGCCTGCGCCAATGCGCCGGAGGGTCAGCTTCTGCGGTCCGGTGTCGGCCACCGGCTGCATATCGGCCGGCAGCAGGCGCACCACTTCAGCATAGGCCTGCGACACCGTATTGCCGATGATCACCTGGCACTGGCTGTCGCTGCGCACCACGCCCATCACGCCCGGCGTGCTCTTCAGCGTGGCGCTGTCGATCTGCGTCTCATCTTTCACCACAAAACGCAGGCGCGTCATGCAGTGGGTGACGGCGGCGATATTGTCCGCCCCGCCCAGCGCGGTGACCACGGTTGTCGCCAGCGCGGCATAGTTTTTGGCCATCGGATTTTTATCCTGTTTTAGTATTGGGTTACGGCTGCACCGTGAACGGTGAGACGTGATGTAGGAAACCGGTTCCACAAAATCATGCTGAGTTTCATTTTTATATTCAATGTCGGATGTTTAGATCCGTGAGGACGATCACCGTGATCGCCGTCGGGCAAAGCGCTGCAAATCCGCGCCGGGTACAGTAAACTGCGGATATGCAAATGAAAGGAAGACGATCATGACCACGATGCTGGAGGTAGCGAAGCGGGCAGGGGTATCGAAGGCAACGGTGTCCCGCGTGCTGTCAGGCAACGGCTACGTTGGCCAGGAGACCCGGGAGCGTGTATTCAAAGCTATTGAGGAGAGCGGCTACCGGCCCAACCTGCTGGCGCGTAACCTGGCGGCGAAAACCACCCAGACTCTCGGGCTGGTGGTGACCAATACGCTCTACCACGGGGTCTACTTCAGCGAGCTGCTGTTTCACGCGGCGCGGATGACGGAGGATCGCGGCCGCCAGCTGCTCCTCGCCGACGGCAAGCACAGCGCCGAGGAGGAGCGGCAGGCGATCCAGTACCTGCTCGATCTGCGCTGCGATGCGATCGTGATCTACCCGCGTTTTCTCAGCGTCGATGAGATCGACACGATCATCGACGGCCATACCCAGCCGATTATGGTGCTCAACCGGCGGCTGCGTAAAAACAGTAGCCACTGCGTCTACTGCGATCAAAAGGCCACCAGCCTGGCGGCGGTAGAGACGCTGCTGGCCCAGGGACATCGGGATATCGCCTTTATCACCGGCTCCCTCGACTCGCCGACCGGTAACGAGCGCCTCTCCGGCTACAGAGAGGCGCTGGAGCGTCACGGCGTGGCGGTGCGCAACGAGCTGATTGTTGAAGGAAAGTGGACGCCCGCCAGCGGCTCGGCAGGTGTCGCGACGCTGCTCTCACGCGGGGTACCCTTCAGCGCGCTGGTGGCCAGCAATGATGATATGGCGATTGGGGCCATCAGCCAGCTGCACAGCAGCGGCATTCCCGTCCCGGAGCAGGTGTCGGTAATTGGCTTCGATGATATCGCCATTGCCCCCTATACCGTCCCGCCTTTAGCCAGCGTTAAAATCCCGGTGACGGAGATGATCAAAGAGACCATTAACCGCCTTATTTTTATGCTTGATGGCGGAGAGTTTACCACCCAGCCAGCCTTTACCGGTGAGCTGATCCTGCGCGGCTCCGTTAGCCACGGCCCACACGCCTGACGTCGTCATCTGTCATCGTCACAAGTGTCGATGACAGTTTTTCCTCTGTAAAAATATATATAAATCAATAAGGTAAACTCTGGCACGATTCGTGAATACTCCCGCACACTACCGTTAATGCTGGAGAATTTGATGAACCGTTTCATCATGGCCGACGCCAGTAAATGTATTGGCTGCCGTACCTGTGAAGTTGCCTGCGTAGTCTCCCATCAGGCGCAACAGGATTGTGCCTCTTTAACCCCCGACACCTTCCTGCCGCGTATTCACGTCATCAAAGGCGTGAACGTCTCTACCGCTACCCTCTGCCGCCAGTGCGAAGACGCCCCCTGCGCCAACGTCTGCCCCAACGGCGCCATCAGCCGGGATAAAGGCTTTGTTAACGTCATGCAGGAGCGCTGCATCGGGTGCAAAACCTGCGTGGTTGCCTGCCCCTATGGGGCGATGGAGGTGGTGGTGCGTCCGGTGATCCGCAACAGCGGCGCGGGCCTGAACGTGCGGGCGGAGAAAGCCGAAGCCAATAAGTGCGACCTCTGCCATACCCGCGAGAGCGGACCCGCCTGCATGGAGGTCTGCCCGACCAATGCGCTGGTCTGTGTTGACAGGGCGCGGCTGGAGCAGCTCAGCGCCGAGAAACGCCGCCGCGCGGCCCTCGACACCGCGGCCTCACTTCTCTTTTAACTGAACAGTATTTCAACTTTTAACAGGTCTGTTACTGATGAAAAAAATTACGAGCGTTTGTCCCTACTGCGGCGCAGGCTGCAAGCTGAAGCTGGTGGTCGATAACAACAAAATTATTCGTGCCGAAGCGGCGGAAGGTGTTACCAACCAGAATCAGCTCTGCCTGAAGGGTTACTACGGCTGGGATTTCCTTAACGATACTAAACTCCTGACGCCGCGCCTGACCCAGCCGATGATCCGCTATCAGAGAGGCGGCAAGCTAACGCCCGTAAGCTGGGAGGAAGCCATTCGCTACACGGCCAAACGGCTGGGGGAGATCAAGGCCCAGTACGGTGGCCGGGCGATCATGACTACCGGATCTTCACGCGGTACCGGCAACGAAACCAACTACGTGATGCAGAAATTCGCTCGTGGCGTGCTGCACACCAACAACGTTGACTGCTGCGCCCGGGTCTGCCACGGCCCGTCGGTAGCGGGCCTGCAGGAGGCGTTGGGCAACGGGGCGATGAGCAACTCCATCGGCGATATTGAACACTCCCGTTGCCTGCTGGTATTCGGCTACAACTGCGCCGACTCGCATCCCATCGTTGCCCGCCGGGTGATCCAGGCTAAACAGAACGGAGCGAAGATCATCGTTTGCGATCCGCGACGGATCGAGACCGCGCGCATTGCCGATCAGCATCTGCAGATCAACAACGGCTGCAATATGGCGCTGGTTAACGCCTTTGGCTACGTGCTGCTGGAGGAGGAGCTGTACGACCGGGAGTACGTCGCCAGCTTTACCCGCGGACTCGACGCCTACCGCGAAGTCGTCAAGGATTACGCGCCGGAAGCGGTTGAGCACCTGACCGGGGTCAGCGCCCAGCAGATCCGCCAAGCGATGCGCACCTACGCGGCAGCACCGTCGGCCACCATTATGTGGGGGATGGGCGTCACCCAGTTCGGCCAGGCGGTGGACGTGGTGAAAGGCCTGGCAAGCCTGGCGCTGCTCACCGGCAACCTCGGCCGGGAGCACGTCGGCGTCGGGCCGGTGCGCGGACAGAACAACGTCCAGGGGGCGTGCGATATGGGGGTGATCCCCAACCAGTTCCCTGGCTACCAGGACGTGGTGGATCCGGCCGTGCGGGAGAAATTCGCCAGGGCCTGGGGAATTAACGCTGCGGATATGGACGATCAGGTCGGGGTGCGCATTACTGAAGTGCCGCACCTGGCGCTGGAGGGCAAGGTCAAAGCCTACTACATCATGGGTGAGGATCCGCTCCAGACCGAAGCCGACCTGGGGCTGGTGCGCAAGGGCTTTGAGGCCCTCGACTTCGTGGTGGTGCAGGATATCTTTATGACCAAAACCGCCGAGCAGGCGGATGTCCTGCTGCCCGCGACCTCATGGGGCGAGCACGGGGGCGTCTTTACCTGCGCCGATCGCGGCTTCCAGCGTTTCGAGAAGGCAGTAGACGCACAGTACAACGTCAAGCGCGACTGGGAGATCATCAGCCTGATCGCCACCGAGATGGGCTACCCGATGCACTACGACAGCAACCAGCAGATCTGGGATGAGCTGCGCGAGCTGTGCCCGCTCTTCTACGGGGTCACCTACGAGAAGATGGGTGACATGGGCCACGTGCAGTGGCCCTGTCCAACCCTGGATCATCCGGGTACGCCCTATCTTTACCAGGGCAACAGGTTTGATACCCCGGACGGCAAAGGCCACCTGTTTGCGGCGCAATGGCGGGGGGCCCCCGCAGGGCCGGGG
>DKPJ01000016.1 GCA_002480085.1 Enterobacteriaceae bacterium UBA7338
GCGCCACCGGGCATGACGGTGCAGATGCTGCAACGCCGGGCGGCACTGCGTTTGCCCGGCCTACAGCGGGGCGGTGCAGTTTGTAGGCCCGCGTAAGCGAAGCGCCACCGGGCGTTACTCTGCAGATGCTGCAACGCCGGGCGGCGCTGCGTTTGCCCGGCCTACGATGGGGCGGTGCGGTTTGTAGGCCCGCGTAAGCGAAGCGCCACCGGGCGTGACGGTGCAGATGCTGCAACGCCGGGCGGCACTGCGTTTGCCCGGCCTACGGCGGGCGCGGTGCGGTTTGTAGGCCCGCGTAAGCGAAGCGCCACCGGGCATGACGGTGCTGATGCTGTAACGCCGGGCGGCACTGCGTTTGCCCGGCCTACGATGGGGCGGTGCGGTTTGTAGGCCCGCGTAAGCGAAGCGCCACCGGGCATGACGGTGCTGATGCTGTAACGCCGGGCGGCGCTGCGTTTGCCCGGCCTACGACTCGCCTATTTGACCTGGAGTGGGATAAAAAAATGGCGCTCCTGGGAGCGCCAATAACAGTCACAAGTCAAAGTACAAATGGATAGATCAAGATTGAGGATAACAGTGGCATAACATGATGAAACCTAGCCTTTCACCCCGCCTGCCGTCAGGCCGTTAACCAGCCAGCGCTGGGCCAGCAGGAAGACAAGGGTAATCGGAATAGCTGAGAGCACCGCCGCCGCGGCAAAATCGCCCCACAGGTAGTTCTGCGGGTTGAGATACTGCTGCATACCCACCGCCAGGGTGTAGCTGTTAACGTCGCGCAGCAGCAGCGAGGCGACCGGCACTTCGGTAATGGCGGCGATAAACGACAGGATAAATACCACCGCCAGAATCGGTACCGAGAGCGGCAGCAAGACCAGACGGAACGCCTGCCACGGCGTCGCCCCATCCAGCGAAGCCGCTTCTTCCAGCGAACTGTCGATAGTTTCAAAATAGCCCTTGATGGTCCAGACATGCAGGGCGATACCGCCCAGATAGGCGAAGATCACCCCGCCATGGGTATTGAGACCGATAAAGGGCACGTACTGGCCGAGGCGATCGAACAGGGCATAGAGCGCCACCAGAGAGAGCACCGCCGGGAACATCTGGAAAATCAGCATCCCTTTCAGCAGTGAAGACTTACCGGTAAAGCGCATGCGGGCAAAGGCGTAGGCGCAGGTGGTGGAGAGCACCACGATGCCCACTGCCGTAATGCCGGCGATTTTTACCGAGTTCCACAGCCACAGCAGCACCGGGAACGGCGGCGGAGTAACGCGCCCATCCGCATGCTCAACGCTAAAGCCCAGCGCCAGACGCCAATGCTCCCACGAGATCTGGTCCGGGATCAGGCTGCCGGTGGCGAAGTTACCGGGGCGCAGCGAGATGGCAATGACCATCAGCAGCGGGAACATGATCGCCGCGATAAAGATCAGCAGCCCGGCGTGAGTCGCAAATAGACGTAGCTTCTGAGATTTGGGTTGCACCATAGCCATAATCTCTCTCCCTTAATCAAATTTCATGCGCGTGGCTTTTAGGTTCACAATCGCCAGCGCGCCCACCAGCAGGAAGATCAGCGTGGCAATGGCCGCTGCGAGGCCGAAATCCTGGCCGCCGCCGCCTTCAAAGGCGATGCGGTAGGTATAGCTCACCAGCAAATCGGTATAACCCGCGGGGGTGGTTGTCCCCAGGCGATCCGGACCACCGTTGGTCAAAAGCTGGATCAGCACGAAGTTATTAAAGTTGAACGCAAAGCTGGCGATCATCAGCGGCGTAAGCGGCACGACCAGCAGCGGCAGGGTAATGCGGAAGAAGTTCTGCATCGGTCCCGCACCGTCCATTGCCGAGGCCTCATAGAGATCGTCGGGAATCGCTTTCAACAGGCCCATGCAGAGGATCATCATGTAGGGGTAGCCGAGCCAGGTGTTAACGATCACCACCATCGCCCGGGCGGTGGTCGGGTCGCTAAACCAGGCGGGCTTGGTGCCGAACAGCGCCCCCAGCATCATGTTGATCTCCCCGAAGCTCTGGTTGAACAGCCCTTTGAAAATCAGAATCGAGATAAAAGACGGTACGGCATAGGGCAGGATGAGCAGCACCCGGTAGATGGCCTTGCCGCGCAGCGCCTCCCACTGCACCAGGCACGCCAGCACCATGCCCACCGCCACGGTCAGCACCACCGTCAGCAGCGAGAAAACCACGGTCCAGACGAAGATCGCCAGGAACGGCTTCTGAATGCCCTCGTCGGTGAAGACGCGCATAAAGTTATCCCAGCCGATGGTCACGGTATAGCCTGGGCTAAGGCGTTCGCTGCCCCAGCCGCCGTCGGCGTTGACGGCCTGATAGAAGCCGACGTCGTTATTGGGACGGTATTTATCGCCGCTCTGGTTATTGGTTAGCGTGCCGTCGTCGGCCAGGCTATAGAGCGGGCGCGTGCCGGAGAACTGGCGCAGGGAGCTCATCACCACGTGGCTCTCATCCGGCAGTATGGCGGTAAGCTGCGTCAGCGCCTGGCGCTGCTGGGTAATCACGCGCAGGTTAGCGCGTTCGCCCGTCGGCAGGGCCGTCGCCTCTTTCAGGGTCAGCGTCTGCTCGCCGCCGGGGGTAAAGGGTTCAGAAACGTAGTGCTTGTCGCTCTCGCCGTCGGTCAGCGCCAGCTGCCATTTATTATCTGCCGGATAGAGGCCAAAGTTAAAGGTCTTGCCCGCCTGATAGACGCGATCCATCAGCACCTCGCGCACGCGCTCCTGCGCTAGCTGGTTGGTGCTGCTGTAGTTAGTGAAGGCAATAGCGATGGTGCAGATCAGCGGAAAGAGAACAAACAGGCCCATCCCGGCGAGACCGGGGTAGACATAGCGCCAGGCGTAGGCTTTACGATTGGCAAAGATATAGAGGCCAATCGAGCTTAAGATCAGCGTCGTGATGGCAAACAGGTACTCTCCCTGGGCGTACATCAAAACCACAAGATAGCCCACCAGCAGCCCAAGCAGGGCTATCGCCGACCACTTCAGCACGTTGCTTTGCCACCAGGCACTCTTTTTAACGACATCCATGAGACACTTCCTCAACAACCGTGGAAAACATTGTCAGTTGTAGGGCGGGTAGCGAGGCGCCACCCGCCATTTTTGTTACTTGGTAATTCGTCCCTGCGCATCTTTCAGCGCCGCATCCACAGTCTGGCGACCGCTGGCGGCGTTGATCACCGCGGTACGCACCGCGTACCAGAAGGCAGCCATCTGCGGCACGTTCGGCATGATTTCGCCCTTCTCGGCGTTGCTCATGGTGGCGGCAATGCGTGGATCCTTCGCTAACGTCTCCTGGAAGGATTTCAGCGCCACGGCACCCAGCGGCTTATCTTTGTTAACCGCGTCCAGGCCCTGGTCGGTCAGCAGGTAGTTTTCAATAAACTCCTTCGCCAGCTCTTTGTTCGGGCTGGCGGCGTTGATGCCTGCGCTCAGCACGCCAACGAAGGGCTTAGACGGCTTGCCCTTGAAGGTCGGCAGCAGCGTCACGCCGTAGTTCACCTTGCTCTTGTCGATGTTTGACCACGCCCATGGACCGTTGATGGTCATCGCGGTTTCGCCTTTATTAAAGGCCGCTTCGGCGATGGAGTAGTCGGTGTCCGCGTTCATCTGTTTGTTTTTGATCAGATCAACCAGGAAGCCCAGACCCGCTTTGGCTCCAGCGTTGTCCACGCCCACGTCCTTCACGTCATACTTGCCGTCGGCAAGCTTAAAGGCGTAACCACCGTCGGCGGCGATCAGCGGCCAGGTGAAGTACGGCTCCTGCAGGTTGAACATTAGCGCGCTCTTGCCTTTCGCCTTCAGCTCTTTATCCAGCGCCGGGATCTCTTCCCAGGTTTTTGGCGGGTTCGGCACCAGGTCTTTGTTATAGATAAGCGACAGGGCTTCGACGGAGATCGGATAGGCGATCAGCTTGCCGTTATAGCGTACCGCGTCCCAGGTGAACGGGAAGAGCTTGTCCTGGAAGGCTTTGTCCGGGGAAATTTCGGCCAGCAGGCCTGACTGGGCATAGCCGCCAAAACGGTCATGCGCCCAAAGGATAATGTCCGGGCCATCACCGGTCGCCGCCACCTGCGGGTACTTCTCTTCCAGCTTATCCGGATGCTCAACGGTGACCTTAATCCCGGTATCCTTCTCGAATTTCTGGCCGACTTCCGCGAGGCCGTTATAGCCTTTGTCGCCGTTGATCCAGATCACCAGCTTGCCTTCTTCAATTTTGGCGAGGGCCGAGGCGGAAAACATCATCGTCGTCAGCGCGGAGAGCGCAAGGATGCGAGCGCCAGTTTTCATGTTCATAAATCCCGTCCTTTAGGTAGCGATAAATTGACGCCTATCAGTCTCCTGGTTTGACAAGCGCTTCTCATCCTCCCCCGGCCTACGCCCTGCCGCCGCGATGTGTGATCTTTGTTACATAAAACAGAGTTATGCGTACCGGCGCACACAAAAGCACCGCAATTTTTGCAGGCGGCATCACGAAAATCGCCTGCAGCCCGTGGCCCCGGTGGCAGAGCCGGGACGCTCATCCTCCCGTCTCCTCCCCCATAAAAAACCGGGGGGCGGAGGATTCGCCTGACTTATACATCACGCATAGTCACTGCAACTGAATGTTTCAGAGTTGTAACGAAGGGAGAGAGGGGCATGGCGAGCGTGCAGCTGCGGAATGTGACGAAGGCCTGGGGCGACGTGGTGGTGTCAAAGGACATCAACCTCGACATCGAGGAGGGTGAGTTCGTGGTCTTTGTTGGACCGTCAGGCTGCGGAAAATCGACCCTGCTGCGCATGATCGCCGGGCTGGAGACCATCACCAGCGGTGATTTAATGATTGGCGACACGCGAATGAACGAGATCCCGCCAGCGGATCGCGGCGTCGGCATGGTGTTCCAGTCCTATGCGCTCTATCCCCATCTCTCGGTGGCAGAGAACATGTCGTTCGGCCTCAAGCTGGCTGGCGCAAAGAAAGAGGTGATCAACCAGCGTGTGACCCAGGTCGCCGAAGTGTTACAGCTGGGCCATCTGCTGGATCGCAAGCCGAAAGCGCTCTCCGGTGGCCAGCGCCAGCGCGTCGCCATTGGCCGGACGCTGGTAGCGGAGCCGCGCGTTTTCCTGCTTGATGAGCCGCTCTCAAACCTCGATGCGGCGCTGCGCGTGCAGATGCGGATTGAGATCTCCCGCCTGCACAAGCGTCTCGGACGCACGATGATCTACGTTACCCACGATCAGGTGGAGGCGATGACCCTGGCGGACAAGATTGTGGTGCTGGACGCCGGGCGCGTAGCGCAGATTGGCAAGCCGCTGGCGCTTTATCACTACCCGGCAGACCGCTTCGTGGCGGGCTTTATCGGCTCGCCGAAGATGAACTTCCTGCCGGTAAAGGTGACCGCCACCGCCATTGAACAGGTTCAGGTTGAGCTGCCGAACCGCCAGCAGGTCTGGCTCCCGGTGGACAGCGCCAACGTCCAGGTAGGCGCCAATATGTCACTTGGGATCCGTCCCGAGCATCTGCTGCCCAGCGACATCGCCGATGTCACGCTGGAGGGGCAGGTACAGGTTGTAGAGCAGTTGGGTCACGAAACACAAATTCATATCCAGATCCCCGCCATCCGTCAAAACCTGGTCTACCGCCAGGGTGACGTGGTGTTGGTAGAAGAGGGTGCCACATTCGCTATCGGCTTGCCGCCGGAGCGCTGCCATCTGTTCCGTGAGGACGGCAGCGCCTGTCGGAGATTGCATCAGGAGCCTGGCGTTTAAGCATTCCCATTACAAAGAAAAGCAAGCAAAGCTTCAGGAGATAGAATGATGATTACTCTGCGCAAACTCCCTCTGGCAGTGGCCATAGCAGCAGGCGTGATGGCTGCCCAGGCGGGTGCTGTTGATTTCAAAGGCTACGCCCGTTCCGGCATCGGCTGGACCGGCAGCGGCGGCCCGCAAGAGTGTTTCCAGGCAACCGGGGCCCAAAGTAAATACCGTCTTGGTAACGAATGTGAAACCTATGCTGAATTAAAACTGGGCCAGGAAGTGTGGAAAGAGGGCGATAAGAGCTTCTACTTCGACACTAACGTCGCCTACTCCGTCTCCCAGCAGAACGACTGGGAAGCCACCAGCCCGGCCTTCCGTGAAGCTAACGTTCAGGGTAAAAACCTGATCGAGGCGCTGCCAGGTTCGACCATCTGGGCCGGTAAGCGCTTCTACCAGCGTCATGACGTCCACATGATCGACTTCTACTACTGGGATATCTCCGGCCCGGGCGCAGGTATCGAAAACATCGATCTCGGCTTCGGCAAGCTCTCTCTGGCGGGCACCCGTTCGTCCGAGTCCGGCGGCTCCACCACCTTCTCTGATATCAATCCGATCACCGGTGAGCGTACCTATGACAACATCGTGCCGAACGACGTCTTCGACGTGCGTTTAGCCGGTCTGGAAGTGAACCCGGGCGGCACCCTGGAGTTTGGCGTTGACTACGGCCACACCAACCTGCCGGATGACTACTATCTGCAGCCGGGCGCGACCAAAGATGGCTGGCTGTTCACCGGTGAACATGTGCAGACTATCGGCACCGGCTTCAACAAGTTCGTTGTGCAGTACGGCCTTGACTCGATGACCTCGAACGGTAAGGGCATCCCACAGGGCGCACAGCTTAACAACGACGGTCACCTGATCCGTATCATCGACCATGGCTCAATCTCCATGGGCGACCGCTGGGACATGATGTACGTCGGTATGTACCAGGATATCAACCTCTCCAACAGCAACGGTACCCGCTGGTGGACCGTGGGCGTACGTCCAATGTTCAAATGGACGCCAATCATGAGCACCCTGCTGGAAGTGGGCTATGACAACGTCAAATCCCAGAGCACCGACTCCCGCAACGACCAGATCAAAGTGACGCTGGCCCAGCAGTGGCAGGCAGGCGACAGCATCTGGTCCCGTCCGGCGCTGCGCGTGTTCGCAACCTACGCCAAGTGGGATGAGTCCTTCGGCTTCGCTAATAACAACTCAGGCGCACCTTACACCACCGGTTACGCTTATAAAGACACCTCCGCAACGACCTTCAGCCGCGGCGATGACGACGAGTGGACCTTCGGTGCCCAGATGGAAATCTGGTGGTAAGACAGCATTGAGTTAACGCAGTACCAGAGAGGGGCTTCGGCCCCTCTTACTCAGTAAAGATCCATCTCTGACGCGGCGCGCTATTGCCTGGCTACCGTCCCGTCATCTCTACAGAGGTCACCATAATGAAAATGAAAAAAACGCTTCTCGCGCTCTGCCTCGGTGCAGGGCTGCTCGCCTGCGTCCCTGCAGTCAGCTTCGCTGACGTGAACCTGATCCCGCAGGATACCTCAAGCGCACCGGCTATCCCGACAGGGGCGCTCCAGCAGCTCGCCTGGACGCCGGTCGCCAATTCACAAACCCAGACCACCAGCCTGGCCACCGCAGGTCAGGCCCTGAACGTGCCCGGTATTACCGGTAAAGTGGCCGCCTACAGCGTGCCGGCCAACATCGGTGAATTAACCATTACCCTGACCAGCGTCGCGGATAAGCAAAAATCGATCTTTGCGCCCAACGTGCTGGTGCTGGATCAAAACCTGACTCCCGCCGCGTGGTTCCCGAGCAGCTACTTCACCTATCAGGAGCCGGGCGTGATGTCCGCCGACCGTCTTGAAGGGATCATCAAGCTGACGCCCGCGCTGGGTCAGCAAAAGATCTACCTGCTGGTCTTTACCACCCCGGAAGATTTGCAGCGCACCACCACCATGATCAACCCAGCGAAGGCCTACGCGAAAGGCGTGGGTAACGCCGTACCGGATATTCCGGATCCGCAGGCCCGCCATACGCCGGACGGCACGGTGAAGCTTAAAGTTAGCACCAACTCAGCGTCGAGCATTCTGGTCGGCCCGATCTTTGGCTCCTCCGGCCATGCTGCCGTGACCGTCGGCAATACCGCTGCACCAGCAACGGCCTACAGCGCCCCGGCGGCGGCACCAACTGCCGCTGCCCCCGCTCCGGCTCCGGCTCCGGCTCCGGCACCCGCCGCAGCCCCGGCAGCGAAGCGTGAACCGGTGCTGAACGATACGGAAAACTACTTTAACGAAGGTATTAAACAGGCCGTTGCCAGCGGCAATATCGATAAGGCGCTGAAACTATTGAACGAGGCTGAAAGCCTGGGCTCCACCTCTGCCCGCGCTACGTTTATCAGCAGTGTAAAAGGCAAGGGGTAACCGTTTCCCCACAATGCTGATTTTGTCCGCTTGGTGCACCTTCACCGGTGCACCCTTTTTCCCGATCTGCCTGTTCTGCGATACACTGTTGCTACGTTATGTACCGGAGAGTAAGGCATGCCACACCCTGCGCTAACGCAACTGCGCGCGCTGCGCTATTTTGACGCAATCCCCGCACTTGAACCGCACCTGCTTGACTGGCTGCTGCTGGAAGACTCAATGACCAAACGTTTTGAGCAGCAGGGTTGCCAGGTGAGTGTTACGCTCATAAGAGAGGCGTTCGTCACCGCCGATGAGGTGCCGGAAGAGCGCCCGCTGCTGCCCGAAGCGTCGCGCTACTGGCTGCGGGAGATCCTGCTCTGCGCTGACGGCGAGCCGTGGCTGGCCGGGCGCACGGTGGTACCGGAATCGACCCTGAGTGGCCCGGAGCTGGCACTACAGCGGCTGGGCAATACGCCGCTGGGGCGTTACCTCTTTACCTCATCAACCCTGACCCGTGATTTTATTGAAATAGGCCGTCACGCCGATCTCTGGGGACGCCGCTCCCGGCTACGCCTCGGCGGCAAGCCGCTGCTGCTGACGGAGCTGTTTTTGCCTGCATCACCGCTGTATCGAGAGGAGTAGAAATGGAGTGGAGTCTTACGCAGGGTAAGCTGCTGGCTTATCACCGCTTAATGCGCACGGACAAGCCAATTGGTGCGCTGCTGTTGCTGTGGCCCACCCTGTGGGCGCTGTGGGTGGCGACGCCGGGCGTGCCGCCGCTGGGGATCCTCGCGGTGTTTATCGCCGGAGTCTGGCTGATGCGCGCCGCAGGCTGCGTGGTAAACGACTACGCCGATCGCAAATTTGATGGCCACGTGAAGCGCACCGCCAACCGGCCGCTGCCGAGCGGCGCGGTGAGCGAAAAAGAGGCGCGTAACCTGTTTGTCGTGCTGGTGCTGATCGCCTTTGTGCTGGTGCTGACCCTGAACCTGATGACCATCCTGCTGTCGGTGGCGGCGCTGGCGCTGGCCTGGACCTATCCCTTCATGAAGCGCTATACCCATCTGCCGCAGGTGGTGCTGGGTGCCGCCTTTGGCTGGTCAATCCCGATGGCTTTTGCCGCCGTCAGCGAGTCGGTGCCGCTGAGCTGCTGGCTGATGTTCTTCGCCAATATCCTGTGGGCGGTGGCTTACGATACGCTCTATGCGATGGTAGATCGGGACGACGACGTTAAGATTGGCATTAAATCGACGGCTATTCTTTTCGGTCGGCACGATAAGCTGATCGTCGGCATTCTGCAGGTGCTGGTGCTGGTGCTGATGGCGGCGGTGGGCTGGCTGAACGGGCTGGGCTGGCCGTTCTATGCCTCGATCGCGGTGGCTGGGGCGCTGTTTGTCTGGCAGCAGAAGATGATTGTGCATCGCGATCGCGACGCCTGCTTCCGGGCCTTCCTGAACAATAACTACGTTGGCCTGGCGCTGTTTGTCGGGCTGGCGGTGAGTTACCTGCCATAAGAAAATGCCGGGTGGCGGCTACGCCTGACCCGGCCTACGGCTGGATGTTGTAGGCCCGGTAAGCGGTAGCGCCACCGGGCATTTTTTTACTCGCTTTGCGTCGCGCTCTCGATGGTCAATCGCACGTCAGGCGTCACCAGATCCGCCAGCAGGAGATAGACCTGCATGGTTTTTGCCGGATCGGCATCCCCGGTATCACTGATGTATCCCTCGTCGCGCAGGGTCAGCACCAGGGTACTGAACACCGCTTTATCGAAGAACTCTGGGGCGTTGATCCCGTGCAGAACCGACAGGCGCTGGGCCAGGGTGCGACTCTCTTTCTCCAGCGTGCCACGGTTAATGGCCGGGTTAGCGCTCAGCAGCCAGAAGGTGATGGCGTAGCGCTGCAGCGTCTCGCGCGCGCCCGCCGCCAGCAGCTGCAGGGTACGTGAGCGCTGCGGGTTGAGATAGAGGCGATCGTCTTTATCCACCAGCAGACCCTGGCGCACCATTTCGGCGATCAGCGCGTTCAGGACTTCCGGCAGCTCGCTGTTATCCCAGCGCAGGAACAGCTCGGCTTTCAGCATCGGATAGAGCACATCAACGTGGCGCATCAGCTCTTCGCGAGAGATCTGGCGATGCTGGGTCACGATGGCCGCCATCAACGAAGGCAGGACCAGCATATGCGCGATGTTGTTGCGATAGTAGGTCATCAGCACCGCCTGCTCGCGCGGCAGAATGATGATGTCACCGATGGTGTCTTTCTCTACCTCGAACTTGTTCATCTGCAGCGCGTGGGCGATCAGCTCGCTGGCGCTCGCCGTTGGGGCGGTGGCGTCAGGAGAGTAGGGCACGTTGCGCAGCAGATCGAGGTAGCAGTCCAGCTGCTCGGTCAGCTGCTCGCGGGTCAGCGAGCGCTGGCGCGAAGCCAACAGCGCGGTGCAACACAGGTTCATGGCGTTTGCCGCACCGGCGTTGTTGATACGCACCATCAGATCGGCGGCAATGGTGTTGACCGTCGGCGTCAGCCAGGCCGGACGGATCGCCTCAATCGGATCGATCGACTCGCGCCACTCCGGCACGTGCTGGTTGAGGTAGTTCATCAGCGGCAGCGGCTCGCCGAAGTTGACGTAGCCCTGGCCGAGGTTACGCAGCTTGCTCAGGCCGCGCAGCATCTGGAAGACGTTCTCTTTCTCTTTGGTCGCGCCGCGCAGCTCTTTAGCGTAGGTGCCGACCTCCATCACGTGCTCGTAGCCGATGTAGATCGGTACCAGGGTGATAGGGCGGGTACCGCCGCGCAGCATGGCCTGCAGGGTCATCGACAGGGTACCGGTTTTCGGATCCAGCAGGCGGCCCGTGCGCGAGCGCCCGCCCTCAACGAAGTATTCAACGGAGTAGCCGCGGCTGAACAGCTCGCCCAGATACTCACGGAACACCGTCGAGTAGAGCTTGTTGCCCTTGAAGGTACGACGGATAAAGAACGCCCCGAGACGACGGAAGATCGGTCCGGCAGGCCAGAAGTTAAGGTTGATCCCCGCGGCGATATGCGGCGGTACCAGACCCTGGTGATAGAGGACGTAGGAGAGCAGCATGTAGTCCATGTGGCTACGGTGGCAGGGCACGTAGACAATCTCATGACCGTCGTGCGCCAGCTGGCGGACCCGCTCGGCGTTATGCACGTTGATGCCCTGGTAGAGCCGGTTCCAGGTAAAGCCCAGAATACGGTCGGTCAGGCGGATCATCTCATAGGAGAAGTTAGCGGCAATCTCCTCCATCAGCGCGATGGCGTTTTGCTGGGCCTTCTCGTGGGAGATTTTTTTGCTGCGCGCTTCGTCTTCGACCGCGCGGGCAATCGCTTTTGACGCCAGCAGCTTATTGAAGAGATCCTGACGCGCCGGCAGGCGTGGACCCACAGCGGCGAGGCGCTGGCGGGCAAAGTGCATGCGCGCTACGCGGGCCAGCTTCTGGGCGATGATTTTATCTGTGCCGTGCTCGGTGGCCATCCGGCGCAGGGAGACCGGCGGCGAGAAGCGCACAAAGCTGTCGCGACCCAGCCAGGAGACGGCAAAAAACTTCTGGATGCCGTTCAGCATGCGCAGCGGCGGGTTCACTTCGCCTTTTTCGCGCCCCGGCGAGCGGCCAAACATCACCGAGACCGGCACCATCTGCACGTCCAGATCCGGGTGGTTACGGTGGAGATCCAGATAGTCATGGAACAGCTTAATAGACTCTTCTTTTGGCGTGTACCAGCTAAAGACACGCGGGCCGCTATGGATAAAAATGTAGCGCGGCAGCAGCGCGCCGTCGATCTCCAGCGGTTCAAGCGGATCGGGCAGCTCGTGCGCCAGACATTGGGCACGCAGCGTCAGTAAGTCTGCCTTCGAGTTATAAGGCAACACGTACATAATAGGGCGTGAGGTATCGAGTCCAGGTTCCTGGGCAGGTTCTGCCGGAATCGACTTGCTTTTTACCAACACGCTTAATGGTAAATTCAGTAATTTGTAGTAAATTCGTGGCCAGCCGGACATAAACAATGTGAAGCCTCTGGTTAATAATGCCATTGCGCCGCAAGAATATCAGAAAGCGCGCAGAATATCTTTTGTACCTCGGTACGCTCGCATAGACATTGACGATAATTACGTAAAAAGGTTCTTTTGATGGCCAATAATACCACTGGTTTAACTCGAATCATTAAAGCAGCAGGCTACTCATGGAAGGGCGTTCGTGCTGCCTGGCTCAACGAAGCCGCATTCCGCCAGGAGTCCGTGGCGGTGATCCTGGCCATTGTCGTCGCCTGCTGGCTCGACGTAGACGCTATTACCCGCGTGCTGCTGATTGGGTCCGTTGTGCTGGTAATGATAGTGGAGATCCTGAACAGCGCGATCGAGGCGGTCGTTGACCGTATCGGGACTGATTTTCATGAGCTTTCCGGCCGGGCAAAAGATATGGGATCGGCGGCGGTGCTGATGTCCATTTTGCTGGCTCTGGCGACCTGGGGCATCCTGCTCTGGTCATATTACCGCTAAGGCGCGCAAAATCGGCCCCGTGCGGCGAATTTGCTCAAAATTTGGTTTCAAAAACGGTTTTTGCTGTATATACTCACAGCATAACTGTATATACACCCAGGGGGCGGGATGAAAGCGTTAACAGCCAGGCAGCAAGAGGTGTTTGATCTCATTCGCGATCACATCAGCCAGACCGGCATGCCGCCGACGCGTGCTGAAATTGCGCAACGTTTGGGATTCCGTTCGCCAAACGCGGCAGAAGAACACCTGAAGGCGCTGGCGCGTAAAGGCGCTATTGAGATTGTTTCCGGCGCATCGCGCGGGATCCGCTTACTGCAGGAAGAGGAAGATGGCCTGCCGCTGATTGGCCGCGTGGCCGCCGGTGAGCCGCTGCTGGCGCAGCAGCATATTGAAGGTCACTATCAGGTCGATCCCTCCCTGTTCAAGCCCAGCGCTGACTTCCTGCTGCGCGTTAGCGGGATGTCGATGAAAGATATCGGCATCATGGATGGCGATCTGCTGGCAGTGCACAAAACGCAGGAAGCGCGTAACGGGCAGGTGATCGTGGCGCGTATTGATGACGAAGTGACGGTAAAGCGGCTGAAAAAGCAGGGTAACACCGTGCAGCTGCTGCCGGAAAACAGCGACTTCGATCCTATCGTCGTTGACCTGCGTCAGCAGAACTTCAGCATTGAAGGCCTGGCGGTGGGTGTCATTCGCAACGGCGAGTGGCTCTGATCCTGAGCTAAAAATCTATGGCAGCCTGCCCCGGCGCTGCCATAGACTCATCTTTTTTGAACTGCAATTCTTACTCCCATCTCGTTGTACCCGTATGCTAGTTCGTAGGCTTATCCCTTGTCTGTTCCTCGCCGCACGGTTAAATATTCCGAATAATCCCCACGTTAGAAAATCCTTAACTACAATTATTATCACGTTCAGCAGATAACGAACGTAACGAAGGACCAACGAATATTGCTATTCAACACCGAACGATGATGAGGATACCATTATGAATAAAGACGAAGTCGGCGGTAACTGGAAACAGTTCAAAGGTAAAGCGAAAGAGCAATGGGGTAAATTAACGGACGACGACATGACCGTTATTGAAGGTAAACGCGACCAGCTGGTCGGTAAAATTCAGGAACGTTACGGCTACCAAAAAGACCAGGCTGAGAAAGAAGTGGTCGATTGGGAAACCCGTAACGAGTATCGCTGGTAATCACGTTAGATCAATAGCTTGACTACCCTGCCCGACGGTACAAGGATGTACCGACTCTTCTCACCTCCCTCTGAGCCTAACGTGGCTTTTTCTTCACTAAAATGCTGTGATCGTGCTGGCACTCGCCCTGATGACGGCAGGCTTCGACTTCCGAACACTCCGCACAAAGCCCATGCGCTTCTATAACATTATGACGTAGCGCAAATCCCATCTTTGCCGCCAGGGCATGCATAATATCTTCCACACCCTCTGCCGCTTCCTCTTTCACTACGCCACAACGGTCGCAGATGAACATTGCCGACGTATGGGTAGGCTGATCGAAGAGGTGACACAGCACGTAGCTGTTGGTTGACTCAACCTTATGGACAAATCCCTGCTCCAGTAGAAAGTCGAGAGCGCGATAGACCGTAGGCGGCTTAGCCTGTGGCTCCGAGGCACGCAGCAGATCGAGCAGATCGTAAGCGCTGATGGCACCCTGCTGAAGGCTCATCAAGCGCAGAACCTCAAGGCGCTGCGGGGTCAGGCGCACGTTGCGTTGCGCGCACAGCGTTTCAGCATGTGCCAGCATCTGCTGCGAAGTGGTCTTATCCATTGGGCATCCTCAGGTTACGTGATGTAATAACGTTGAAGCTGCTACTTTACCATATCCTCTGGCAAACGCCGAGATCCGGACGATCCTTCTCCTCTCGGGCCGGATCTTAACCCTGGCGTTTACCTGAAATTTTCGTCAGACACGCAGAAAAACTTCCCGAAACGATTTTCCTCCTCTATAAGTAAAGAGCGTTTATAAAAATACGCAGATTGTTACGAATAAAAATATCCTCATGCGGCAAAAAAAATGAAATAGCCGCATTTAGCATCGTTTTTCACAGCAATAGTTCATCTCTCGCCAGGCGATAACTGGCAGGGCATAAATCGACCTTTGATCAATAAGACAGGGCATACTGTGAAAAAAATTTTTAAACTTTCAGTGGTAACACTTGCGGTCTCTTTTGGGGTAGTCACTCAGGCAGGGGCAGCGAATACCTGGGCAGAGGCGCGTAGCGATGCGATGGGTGGGACCGGGGTAGCGTCCGCCAGCTATGGCAGCGGCGTACTGATTAACCCGGCGCTGCTGGCCAAGGCTAAGCCGGATGATAACGTGACAATTATTCTGCCGAGCGTGCGGGCGCAGATTAGCGATAAAGACAATCTGCAGGACGAAATCGATGATATCAGCGATAAGGTTGACTATTACGATGACGTTATTGATAACCTGACCACCGCGCAGATTATTGCGAATCCGCTGGGCACTATCGATCAGTTTCAGGGCGCGGCTGGCGATCTCGCCGACGAACTGGATTTCCTGAACGGCAAAACGGCGCGCGCGCATGCCGCAGCGGGCATTGCAGTAAGCATTCCTAACGATGTTCTCTCTTTTGCATTCGTCACTAAAGCTTATGCGCATGCCCGCGTAAGCTCCGCCATCGATCAGCAGGATATTAGCTACCTACGCAGCATTCAGAACAACGATCTGGTCGCCGCAGGCGTGGCGCTTAACGCCGCGCTCTCACCTGACGGTTCGGATGAGATCACCCGCAACCTGAACTCTACCGCCTCTGGACGGGCCGCTATCGTCTCCGACTACGGCGTGGCCGTAGCGCGTCAGTTCCAGTTTGGCGACGTGCCGGTCTCTATCGGCGTGACGCCGAAGCTGCAAAAAACCTGGCTGTTCAACTACACCACCTCCATCTATGACTACGACAGCAGCGACTTCAACAGCAGCCGCTACCGTAACGACGATACCGGCTTCAACGTTGACGCCGGTATTGCCGCTGACTTTGGCGATAACTGGACGGTGGGCCTGAGCGGGCAGAACCTGATCTCCCGCGATATCGATACCAAAGATATCCAGATCCGTAACGGTCGCACCGGCGAGGTTCGTAACTACAAAGACACCTACCAGATCAGCCCGGTGGTTACCGCTGGCCTGGCGTGGCATACGGATCTGGTCACCCTCAGCGCCGACGGCGATCTGACCGAAACCAAAGGCTTCAAAAGTGAAGAGGCTTCCCAGTATGTTGGCGTGGGTGCCGAAGTGCGTCCGCTCGACTGGCTGGCAGTACGGGCGGGCTACCGTGCCGATGTGAAAGGGGACGACAGCAACGTCGCCACCGCCGGTATCGGTTTTGCGCCGTTTAACCGCGTCCACGTTGACCTGATGGGCCTGTATGGTGAAGATGAAACCTGGGGCGCAGGCGCGCAGCTCAGCCTGACGTTCTGATGATCCTCCCGCCGGAGGCGCAATGTCTCCGGCGGGTATTCAGGCTACTTAGCCAAAATGTTCCGTCAAGAATTTTGCCAAGGCCATTAAAAAAACGAAAGCGCACGAACACATACAAAGAAGGGTAATTCTGTAATACCAATGCATCCAGCTATAGAGATCGCCTGGGATGCTATCAAAAAAATTGTATACTTCTTTATTATCATTCCACATCAAAAGGGGGGCTTTCTTTTTCAAAAGACAGAGAAAGTAATAAACAAGCGTAAAAGAGCCGAAAAAACCCATTAAAGAGTGGAAATGATAGGGAGCGTAAAACGAGAGGCCATGCTCATGGTATAACTCAATGAGCCGGTTATACTTTTTTTTGTTTGCACCAAAATAGAAGAAGAGAAAAGCAAAGAAAAAAAAACCTACCCATACGGCAGCTATTCCTAAATAAGAAAACCAAAGAGACATACGCTTAATCCTTAAGGAAATAGTCAATTACCGATTCGCCTGCAGAGCTTGCAATCATCCCCCCCCGTTACAGAGCCAACGACTGCACATGCCAATCCTCCCATCCCCGCCGCAGGGGCTGTAATGATACCTAGTCCAACGCAAACAGCGCTTCCAACTGAGGCTCCTACCGCTCCCCCACCAGCTCCCAGGATAGTGGATGACACGAACTTTGAGTAACTCTTGAAAGCAGCTCTACCACAGTCACTTTCGCGCCCTTTAACACACGCATTGACCACATTATTTGTCGTCCCAGCAAAAGCGAACCCTATCCCAATATATCCCCCGACCTTGAGAAAACGCGCCGCCCTTGCAGCATTACCAACATAGTAGGAATAGCCTGGAATAGCTCCGATGCCCACGGTTGCCCACTCATGCACAATTGATCGGCTGGATAAATTCAATGCACGCTTCATATCTTCATACTGCTCAAACTTGATAGTATTACGAGCAATCGATCCTAACAGTGGTTTGTTAACCAGATCCTTTAACTGATCAAGGAGCTGGTTTCGCTCAACAAAAAACTGCTGGCCGATAAGTGTTCCTTGTGTAAGAAACTGATTCTGATAGCTAGCCTCAATTTTTTTCAGCGTTTTTTCGATAGCGCTGAAATATTTCTCACCGGCGTCGCCGGACGTGCCAAATATTTTATCCCCGGCACTTGTTAATGCGGCAATCGTTCCATAGTGTTTTTGCATAAAACTGGCGTCTTCAGAGCTTACGCCAATGAAGGCTTGATTAGTTTTATCCTTTGCTTGCCTTAACGTTTTCAGTATGTGTGTAGTGAGTGGGGCGGGGGTATTAGGATCGATGACAATCAGGATTTGACCGGGAATCAGCCACTGCGTGTCCGCATTGAGTTTCATAAACAGACTGACCGCTGGAGAACGCGTATCTCTGAACAACTCCTGCGCCTGATAAGCGAGTGTTCCAGGTCTTTGTACTACACAATATCCGGGGGCTATGTTATGCGCCATGCTTCCTTTCTCCGTCTGTTTCAAGCGTCAGTAATTATTGCCCTGCATAGCAGCGCGACTCGTCCCAAAAAGTGCGATAAATATAAATTTTTCTAACACATGACGCAAAATCAGCGAAAACGCTCACCCGAATGCGCAATGTCTCCGGCGTGCTGTTCAGGCTAAATGAGTATGCTATAGTAGCGCCCCTTTTCCATTTTGATGAAAAAACGTACGCTATGCCGCCAGTCACGCCCGCTACCGCCTTCGCCGCCCACCGCTTCTCTATCGCGCCCATGCTCGACTGGACCGACCGCCACTGTCGCTATTTCCTGCGCCTGCTGTCGCGGGAGACGCTGCTCTATACCGAGATGGTGACCACCGGGGCGATTATTCATGGCAAAGGCGACTACCTGGCCTACAGCGATGAGGAGCATCCCGTGGCGCTCCAGCTGGGCGGCAGCGATCCGGCGCAGCTCGCCCACTGTGCGAAGCTGGCGGAAGCCCGTGGCTACGATGAGATCAACCTTAACGTTGGCTGTCCCTCGGATCGCGTGCAGAACGGCATGTTCGGTGCCTGCCTGATGGGCAATGCACAGCTGGTGGCGGACTGCATCAAAGCCATGCGCGACGTGGTCTCAATTCCGGTAACGGTGAAAACCCGTATCGGCATTGACGACCAGGATAGCTACGCGTTTCTCTGCGACTTTATTAACACCGTGTCCGGCAAGGGCGAGTGTGAGACGTTTATTATCCATGCCCGTAAGGCCTGGCTCTCCGGACTCAGCCCAAAAGAGAACCGGGAGATCCCACCCCTGGATTACCCGCGTGTCTATCAGCTTAAGCGCGACTTTCCGCACCTGACCATGTCGATTAACGGCGGCATCAAATCGCTGGCGGAGGCGAAAGCGCACCTCGAGCATATGGACGGGGTGATGGTGGGGCGTGAGGCGTATCAAAATCCGGGCATCCTGGCTGCGGTTGACCGTGAGATTTTTGGCGTAGCGCGTGACGATGCCGATCCGGTTGCGGTGGTGCGGGCCATGTATCCCTATATCGAGCGTGAGCTGAGCAACGGCGCCTATCTCGGTCATATCACGCGTCATATGCTTGGGCTTTTCCAGGGCATCCCCGGCGCGCGCCAGTGGCGTCGCTACCTGAGTGAAAACGCCCATAAGGCCGGGGCGGATATTAACGTGCTCGAGCAGGCGCTGAAGCTGGTCGCAGATAAGCGTTAAAAATTCGCTAAAAGTTAGCTAAATTCACCACGCCTTGCAGCCATCTGCGGGGCGTTTTGTTTTACTATCAATGAATTACATTCTGGCACGTTTCTTGTAATACCTGAGATAACTATTGAGGGGGAAGAGCCATGCTGGAACTACTGTTTGTGATTGGATTTTTTATGATGCTGCTGGTAACGGGCGTCTCGCTGCTGGGCATTATCGTCGCCCTGGCGGTGGCAACGGCGCTGATGTTTGTCGGCGGATTGTTTGCATTGATGTTTAAGCTGCTGCCCTGGCTGCTGCTGGCGGTGGCGATCGTCTGGGTGATCCGGGCGGTGAAAAAACCAAAACTGCCGTTATATCAACGCTCCAGACGCTGGCGTTGTTAAGGGAATGCGGTCTTGATCACAACCTGGCACTTTTCTCTGGCAGGTTCAGCCAAACCGCATAGGATTTAGGTATCGAATCTGTCACTATTGCGCGTCTTAGGATTCATCGAGCTGTACCCTACATACAGCCGAACTAAAAAAAGAAAGGGCTTCCCATGTGGAAGCCCTAATTCTTTTAGGGGATCAGCAAACTCGATCCCTGGGTTGACCGACTCTCCAGCGTCTCGTGCGCGCGCTGTGCCTCGGCCAGCGGGAACTTCTGATCTTCCGCCACGTCTACCTTAATCACGCCGCTGGCAATCAGTGAAAACAGCTCGTTGCTGGCCTCTTCCAGCTCCTCGCGGTTAGTAATGTAGCCCTGAAGGGAAGGGCGGGTCGCATAGAGGGAGCCTTTCTGGTTCAGTATGCCGAGATTAACGCCGGTGACCGGGCCGGAGGCGTTGCCGAAGCTGACCATCAGGCCATGACGTTGCAGGCAGTCCAGCGATGACTCCCAGGTATCTTTGCCTACCGAATCATAGACAACGCGTACCTTTTTACCCCCGGTGATCTCCTTAACGCGCTCAACGATGCTCTCTTCGCGGTAGTTAATCACCTGCCATGCGCCAGCCTGCAACGCCCGCTGCGCCTTCTGCGCACTGCCCACCGTGCCGATCAGCTTGCCACCCAATGCCTTGGACCACTGGCAGGCGATAAGTCCCACGCCGCCCGCCGCCGCATGGAAGAGAAACGGCTCGTCGGGCTTGATCTCATAGGTTTTACGCAGCAGGTAGTAGACGGTCAGGCCTTTGAGGAACGAGGCCGCCGCCTGCTCAAAGGAGATGGCGTTGGGCAGAATGGCGACCTTGTCAGCAGGCACGTTGTGCACCGAGCTGTAGGCTCCCAGCGCCGACTGGGCATAGACCACCCGATCGCCCGCCTTAATGTGGCTAACGTTTTTACCTACTTTGCTCACTACGCCTGCCGCCTCTGTACCGAGACCGCTTGGCAACGCCGGGGGTGGATAGAGACCGCTGCGGATGTAGGTATCGATATAGTTGATACCAATAGCCTTGTTCTCAACCTGCACCTCGTTCTCGGCCGGATCGGTGGGAGTGAACTCCACCGCGTTTAATACCTCAGGGCCACCATGCTTGTGAAATTCGATTCTTGTTGCCATGCTTCCTCCTGAACTCTGTGGTAATCTTGCGAGCCAATCATCATCTCGGTACTCCATTCACTATGGCAGGAAATAAACCCTTCAACAAACAGACTGAACCCCGCGATATGCAAGTCGAGGGGATGAAAGTGCCGCCACACTCGATCGAAGCGGAGCAGTCGGTGTTGGGCGGTTTAATGCTGGATAACGAACGCTGGGACGACGTTGCCGAGCGCGTTGTTGCAGAAGACTTTTATACTCGTCCACACCGGCATATCTTCACTGAGATGCACCGCTTGCAGGAGATGAGCAAGCCCATCGACCTGATCACCCTGGCAGAGTCGCTGGAGCAGCAGGGCCAGCTGGATAGCGTCGGCGGCTTCGCCTACCTGGCAGAGCTATCGAAAAATACGCCAAGTGCAGCGAACATTAGCGCTTATGCCGACATCGTCCGTGAACGTGCGGTAGTGCGTGAGATGATCTCGGTCGCCAACGAAATCGCCACCGCAGGCTTTGACCCGCAGGGCCGTACCAGTGAAGACCTGCTCGACCTCGCCGAATCCCGCGTTTTCCAGATTGCCGAAAACCGGGCTAATAAGGACGAAGGTCCGAAAAGCATCGACCAGATCCTTGAGGCCACCGTTGCGCGTATTGAGCAGCTGTTTCAGCAGCCTCACGACGGCGTTACCGGCGTTGATACCGGCTATCAGGATCTGAATAAGAAAACGGCAGGCCTGCAGCGCTCGGATCTGATCATCGTGGCGGCGCGTCCGTCGATGGGTAAAACCACCTTCGCCATGAACCTGTGCGAAAACGCCGCGATGCTCCAGGACAAACCGGTGCTGATCTTCAGCCTGGAGATGCCCGCCGAACAGATCATGATGCGTATGCTGGCGTCGCTCTCCCGCGTCGATCAGACCCGCATCCGTACCGGCCAGCTCGACGACGAGGACTGGGCGCGGATCTCCGGCACCATGGGCATTCTGCTGGAGAAGCGAAACATGTATATCGACGACTCCTCCGGCCTGACGCCGACCGAAGTGCGCTCCCGCGCCCGACGCATTTTCCGCGAGCATGACGGCCTGAGCATGATCATGATTGACTACCTCCAGCTGATGCGCGTCCCGTCGCTCTCCGACAACCGTACGCTGGAGATCGCGGAGATCTCCCGCTCGCTCAAAGCGCTGGCAAAAGAGTTACAGGTGCCGGTAGTCGCCCTGTCGCAGCTTAACCGCTCCCTGGAGCAGCGTGCTGACAAGCGCCCGGTCAACTCCGACCTGCGTGAGTCCGGCTCTATCGAGCAGGATGCCGACCTGATCATGTTTATCTATCGTGATGAGGTGTACCACGAGAACAGCGATCTGAAAGGCATCGCGGAAATTATTATTGGTAAGCAGCGTAACGGCCCAATTGGTACGGTACGTCTGACCTTTAACGGGCAGTGGTCGCGTTTCGACAACTATGCTGGTCCTCAGTACGATGAAGAGTAAGGAATAACATGCAAGCGGCAACCGTAGTAATCAACCGCCGCGCTCTGCGACACAATCTGCAACGCCTGCGTGAACTGGCTCCCGCCAGCAAACTGGTTGCAGTGGTGAAAGCGAACGCTTACGGACACGGTCTCCTCGAGACCGCGCGAACGCTCCCCGATGCCGACGCCTTTGGCGTTGCCCGTCTTGAAGAGGCCCTGCAGCTGCGTGCGGGCGGCATTACCCAGCCGATCCTGCTGCTGGAGGGCTTTTTTTCCGCAGACGATCTCCCCACGCTCTCTGCGCAAAAGCTGCACACCGCCGTGCACAGTGCCGAGCAGCTGGAGGCGCTGGAGAGGGCTGAGCTGCCCGAACCGGTTACCGTCTGGATGAAGCTAGATACCGGCATGCACCGGCTGGGCGTGCGTCCCGAAGAGGCTAGCGCGTTCTACCAGCGTCTTTGCGCCTGTAAAAACGTACGCCAGCCGGTGAATATCGTCAGCCACTTTGCCCGCGCCGATGAGCCAGAGTGCGGCGCAACCGAGCAGCAGCTGGATATCTTCACCACCTTCACCGAAGGCAAGCCTGGCCTGCGCTCTATTGCGGCCTCCGGCGGCATTCTGCTCTGGCCGCAGGCCCATTTTGACTGGGTGCGTCCCGGCATCATTCTCTACGGTGTCTCGCCGCTGGATCAAAAGCCCTGGGGCGCCGATTTTGGTTTCCAGCCGGTGATGTCTTTGACCTCCAAACTGATCGCCGTACGTCCGCATCGTGCAGGCGAGCCGGTGGGCTACGGCGGAACCTGGACCAGCGAGCGCGATACGCGTCTCGGCGTGGTGGCGATGGGCTACGGCGACGGCTATCCCCGCGCCGCGCCGTCTGGCACCCCGGTGCTGGTTAATGGCCGCGAAGTACCTATCGTCGGACGAGTAGCAATGGATATGATCTGCGTTGACCTTGGACCAGACGCCCACGAGCGCGCGGGCGATCCGGTGGTGATGTGGGGCGAAGGCCTGCCGGTAGAGCGCATCGCTGAAGTTACAAAAGTAAGTGCTTACGAACTTATTACGCGACTGACGTCTCGGGTCGCGATGAAATACGTAGATTAAAATAGTGCCCGGCGGCGCTGCGCTTGCCGGGCCTACAATGCTAACAACTTCTCGATCTCAACCCGCTTCCGGTTTATTGTGTTTAAAACCCCCGCCTGTAAATCTGGAGAACCACCGCGTGTTTCAAAAAGTTGACGCCTACGCTGGCGACCCCATTCTGACGCTGATGGAGCGTTTCAAAGAGGATCCCCGCAGCAATAAAGTAAACCTCAGCATCGGACTCTACTACAATGAGGATGGCCTGATCCCACAGCTTCAGGCCGTTGCCGAAGCGGAGGCACGGCTGAACGCCCAGCCGCATGGGGCATCGCTCTATCTGCCGATGGAGGGCCTGTTAGGCTACCGTCACACCATCGCGCCGCTGCTGTTCGGGGCCGATCATCCGGTGCTGAAGGCGAACCGCGTGGCAACGATTCAGACTCTCGGCGGCTCTGGCGCGCTGAAGGTGGGGGCCGACTTCCTTAAACGCTACTTCCCGGAGTCCGGCGTCTGGGTCAGCGATCCGACCTGGGAAAACCACATTGCCATCTTTGAAGGGGCTGGATTCGAAGTAAGTACTTACCCTTGGTTTGATAGTGAAACCAACGGCGTACGCGTTGATGCCCTGCTGGAAAAGCTGCAAAGCCTGCCCGCCCGCAGCATCGTTCTGCTCCATCCGTGCTGCCACAACCCCACCGGTGCTGACCTGACCAATCCGCAGTGGGACGCTGTCATTGAGGTGCTTAAAGCGCGTGAGCTGATCCCGTTCCTCGACATCGCCTACCAGGGCTTTGGTGCCGGGATGGAAGAGGATGCCTACGCTATTCGTGCCATTGCCAATGCCGGTCTGCCAGCGCTGGTGAGCAACTCCTTCTCGAAGATCTTCTCTCTCTACGGCGAGCGCGTCGGCGGCCTGTCCATCGTCTGTGAAGACGCCGAAACCGCCGGACGCGTGCTGGGGCAGCTGAAAGCCACCGTGCGCCGCAACTACTCCAGCCCGCCAAACTTTGGCGCACAGGTAGTCGCGACCGTGCTGGGCGACGCAACCCTGAAAGCCCAGTGGCTGGCCGAGGTGGAGGCGATGCGCCAGCGTATCTCCGCCATGCGCCAGGAGCTGGTTAACGTACTGCGCGAGGCGGTACCCGGGCATAACTTTGACTACCTGCTGCTGCAGCGCGGCATGTTCAGCTATACCGGTCTCAGCGCGGCGCAGGTGGCCCGTCTGCGTGACGAGTTTGGCGTCTACCTGATCGCCAGCGGCCGCATGTGCCTTGCTGGCCTGAACCATGGGAATGTGCACCGCGTCGCACAGGCATTTGCCGCGGTAATGGCATAATACGCGTCTTCCCCGGCGCAATGCCGGGGAAAATTCTACCAAATTCTAACATTTAGGGATGAATATGCGTAAAATACCCCTCGCACTCAGTGCATTCTGTCTGCTGTTTACCGTGGGCGCTGCCAATGCGCACGCCTCCTCTCCTTCACCGCTCTATCCGGGAACCAACGTCGCGAAGCTGGCTGAGCAAGCGCCTATTCACTGGGTCTCGGTTGCCCAGATTGAAAACAGCCTCCAGGGCCGCCCACCGATGGCCGTCGGGTTTGATATCGATGATACCGTGCTCTTCTCCAGCCCAGGTTTCTGGCGAGGGAAAGAGACCTTTTCACCGCAGAGCGAAGAGTATCTTCACAATCCCGCCTTCTGGGAGAAGATGAACAACGGCTGGGATGAGTACAGCATTCCCAAAGAGGTGGCCCGGGCGCTGATCGCGATGCACGTCAAGCGCGGCGATGCGATCTACTTCGTTACCGGACGCAGCCAGACCAAAACCGAGACCGTCTCCAAAACGCTGCAGGAGGACTTCCAGATCCCGGCCGAGAATATGAATCCGGTGATTTTTGCCGGTGACCAGCCGGGCCAGAACACCAAGACCCAGTGGCTACAGGATAAGCACATCAAGCTGTTCTACGGCGACTCGGATAACGACATCGGCGCTGCGCGGGAAGTGGGCGCACGAGGCATCCGCGTGCTGCGCGCCTCTAACTCAACCTATCGCCCCATGCCGCAGGCGGGGATGTATGGCGAAGAGGTTATCGCTAACTCCGAGTATTGATCGGCAAAAGGCAATCGCCAGGTTGCCTTATTTTCGCCCTTTTCTGGCTGTTCTGCTCTGGGTGTTACACACTTAGCATCAGGTGAAATAACTCTGGAGCAGTCTATGTGGTATCAACAAACTCTCAGGCTTGGCGCAAAGCCACGCGGTTTCCATCTGGTGACGGACGAGGTGCTGGAGCAAATTCCTTCCCTTAACCGCATCAAAACAGGTTTGTTGCACCTGCTGCTACAGCACACCTCCGCCTCTCTCACGCTGAATGAAAACTGCGATCCCACCGTGCGTTACGATATGGAGCAGCACTTTCTGCAGGCCGTGCCGGACAGCGCCCGCTACGAGCACGACGCTGAGGGACCGGACGATATGCCTTCTCACATCAAATCCTCCACGCTTGGCGTATCGCTGCTGCTGCCGGTGCAGAACGGTCGCGTACAGCTGGGAACGTGGCAGGGCATCTGGCTGGGAGAGCACCGCATTCACGGCGGATCGCGCAAAATCATCGCAACGTTACAAGGGGAAGAGAAATGATCAATTCGGAACTGCTGCCCTACTGCATGGGTAAACCAGGCGCGGAGCAGAGCGTACATAGCGACTGGAAGGCTACGCAGATTAAAGTAGCAGACGTGCTGTTTGCGATGGTGCATGACGTTGATAACCGCCCGGCGGTATCGCTGAAAACCAGCCCGGAGCTGGCCGAACTGCTGCGGAGTGAAAATACGGACGTGCGGCCGAGCGCGCGTTTGAATAAGGCGCACTGGAGTACGGTATTTCTTGATGGATCGCTGCCGGATTCGCGGATTTATTACCTGGTAGATGCGTCCTACAAGCTGGCGGTTGAAGCGCTGCCTGACGCGGTCAGGCAGCAGCTTTCCGTTTAAGCTATTTCAGCATCGGTTTGAGGAAGCGGGCAGTGTGCGAGGCTTCGCACTCTGCGACCGTTTCCGGCGTGCCGGAGACGAGGATCTCGCCGCCGCCGCTGCCCCCTTCCGGGCCGAGATCGACAATCCAGTCTGCGGTCTTGATCACGTCGAGGTTGTGCTCAATCACCACGATGGTGTTGCCCTGATCGCGCAGCTGGTGCAGCACTTCCAGCAGCTGCTGGATGTCGGCAAAGTGCAGGCCGGTGGTCGGCTCATCCAGAATATAGAGCGTCTGACCGGTGCCGCGTTTTGACAGCTCACGGGCCAGCTTCACGCGCTGGGCCTCACCGCCGGAGAGCGTGGTAGCAGACTGACCGAGACGGATGTAGGAGAGACCGACGTCCATCAGGGTTTGCAGCTTGCGTGCCAGCGCCGGAACGGCATCAAAGAACTCACGCGCCTCTTCGATGGTCATATCCAGCACTTCGTGGATGCTCTTGCCCTTGTACTTGATCTCCAGCGTTTCGCGGTTATAGCGTTTGCCTTTGCACTGGTCGCACGGCACGTAGATATCCGGCAGGAAGTGCATCTCTACCTTGATCACGCCGTCGCCCTGACAGGCCTCGCAGCGGCCGCCGCGCACGTTAAAGCTAAAGCGTCCCGGGGTATAGCCGCGCGAGCGGGACTCCGGCACGCCGGCAAACAGTTCACGCACCGGCGTAAAGACGCCGGTATAGGTGGCCGGGTTTGAGCGCGGAGTACGGCCAATCGGGCTTTGGTCGATATCAATCACCTTATCGAAGTGCTCCAGCCCCTGAACTTCACGGTAGGGGGCCGGCTCGGCGATGGTCGCACCGTTAAGCTGGCGCTGGGCAATCGGGAACAGGGTGTCGTTGATCAGGGTCGATTTACCCGAGCCGGAGACGCCGGTGATACAGGTAAACAGGCCTACCGGCAGAGTCAGCGTTACATCCTTCAGGTTGTTGCCGCGTGCGCCGGAGAGCTTCAGCACCTTCGACGGATCGGCAGGGACGCGCTCTTTCGGCACGGCGATCTGCCGCTTGCCGCTCATGAACTGCCCGGTTAACGACTCCGGCACCGCCATGATGGCGTCCAGCGGGCCTTCCGCCACCACCTGGCCACCGTGCACGCCTGCGCCTGGACCGATATCAATCACGTGGTCGGCGGCGCGAATTGCGTCTTCGTCATGCTCAACCACAATCACCGTGTTGCCGAGATCGCGGAGGTGGATCAGCGTACCCAGCAGGCGTTCGTTGTCGCGCTGGTGCAGGCCGATGGACGGCTCATCCAGCACGTACATTACCCCAACCAGACCGGCACCAATCTGGCTCGCCAGACGAATACGCTGCGCTTCACCGCCGGAGAGCGTCTCCGCCGAGCGGGAGAGGGTCAGATAGTTAAGGCCAACGTTCACGAGGAACTTCAGGCGGTCACCAATCTCCTTCAGCACCTTCTCGGCGATCTTCGCCCGCTGGCCCGCCAGCTTAAGGTTGTTGAAGAAGTCCATCGCGTGGCCGATGCTCATATCGGAGATGGCCGGCAGCGGCGTGTTCTCAACAAAGACGTGGCGAGCTTCACGACGCAGGCGCGTGCCGTCGCAGGAGGCGCACGGACGGTTGCTGATAAACTTCGCCAGCTCCTCGCGTACCGCGCTGGACTCGGTCTCTTTGTAGCGGCGCTCCATGTTGTGCAGGACGCCTTCAAACGGATGACGGCGCACGGAGGTGTCGCCGCGATCGTTCATGTACTTAAATTCGATGCTCTCTTTACCGGAGCCGAACAGCACCACTTTTTGCACCGACGCGCTCAGGCTCTCCCACGACGCGTCAACGTCAAACTTGTAGTGATCCGCCAGCGAGCGCAGCATCTGGAAGTAGTAGAAGTTACGGCGATCCCAGCCGCGGATAGCGCCGCCGGACAGCGACAGCTCCGGGTTCTGGATCACCCGATCCGGATCGAAATACTGCTGCACGCCCAGACCGTCACAGGTCGGACAGGCACCGGCCGGGTTGTTGAAGGAGAACATGCGCGGTTCCAGCTCGTTCATGCTGTAGCCGCAGATCGGGCAGGCAAAGTTGGCGGAGAAGAGCAGCTCTTCCACCTTCTCATCGTCCATATCGGCGACGATCGCCGTGCCGCCGGAGAGATCCAGCGCGGTTTCAAAGGACTCTGCCAGGCGCTGGGTCAAATCGTCCCGCACCTTAAAGCGGTCGATGACTACCTCAATGGTATGTTTTTTATGCAGCTCAAGGCTCGGCGGATCCGACAGGTCACACACTTCACCATCGATACGGGCGCGGATATAGCCCTGGCTCGCCAGGTTCTCCAGCGTTTTGGTGTGCTCACCCTTACGCTCTTTGATGATCGGCGCAAGCAGCATCAGGCGCTTGCCCTCCGGCTGTGACAGCACGTTATCCACCATCTGGCTGACGGTCTGCGCATCCAGCGGCACGTTGTGATCCGGACAGCGCGGCTCGCCCACGCGGGCAAACAGCAGGCGCAGGTAGTCGTGGATCTCGGTGATGGTCCCGACGGTAGAGCGCGGGTTGTGCGAGGTCGATTTCTGCTCAATGGAGATCGCCGGTGACAGCCCTTCGATGTGATCGACATCCGGCTTCTCCATCAACGACAGGAACTGGCGCGCATAGGCGGAGAGCGATTCAACGTAGCGACGCTGACCTTCGGCATAGAGGGTGTCGAAAGCCAGGGATGATTTACCTGAACCTGAAAGCCCGGTCACGACAATCAGCTTGTCGCGTGGGATAACGAGGTTGATATTCTTGAGATTGTGGGTGCGCGCGCCCCGTACTTCTATCTTATCCATTCACCTTTCCCGGTAAGAGACTCGGCGCTCGGTATGTTTGAAGGACATCCGGCGAACTGAACTGAAACGGTTAATTATGACACAAAAAAACCTGAATGGATATACAGTATAGGAATGCATCCCGGGCGCATTTGTGCGAAAATAGCGCACGGCAGGAGGATTACTGGAATCCTTCTCGCAAGGTATCAAAGCGGCGCTTGGTAAGTTACAATCGCGCGCTTACACTATTGAGATTAAGAAACGTATTCAGGAGACACAACCATGGCCAGCAGAGGCGTAAACAAGGTGATTCTCGTCGGTAATCTGGGCCAGGACCCGGAAGTACGCTACATGCCGAATGGGGGCGCAGTAGCCAACATTACGCTGGCTACTTCCGAATCCTGGCGTGATAAAGCGACCGGTGAGATGAAAGAGCAGACCGAATGGCACCGGGTTGTGCTGTTTGGCAAACTGGCCGAGGTGGCCGGTGAGTATCTGCGTAAAGGTTCTCAGGTCTACATCGAAGGTGCCCTGCGCACCCGCAAATGGACCGATCAGTCCGGCGTGGAAAAGTACACCACTGAAGTGGTGGTAAACGTGGGCGGCACCATGCAGATGCTCGGCGGCCGTCAGGGCGGCGGTGCACCGGCAGGCGGTCAGCAGGGCGGTGGCCAGCAGGGCGGTTGGGGTCAGCCTCAGCAGCCGCAGGGCGGTAACCAGAACCAGTTCAGCGGCGGCGCACAGCAGCGTCCGCAGCAGTCTGCACCGGCGCCGTCTAACGAGCCGCCGATGGACTTCGACGACGACATCCCGTTCTGATCCGGCGCTGATTCAGCGTACGTCATAAAAAAACCCCGACGCGTCGGGGTTTTTTGTTTTTAACTCAGGTCAGCACTATGGGCCACTCCGGCGGCGCATGGCTGGCGACCTCAATCATCACGCTTTTAATGTTGTGCCAGATAGCGGCAACGTCAACCAGGGTAATGCCCAGCAGCCCGGTGGCGAACCAGCAGGCAGCCACAACGCCAAGACCGCTGCTGACAATTGCCAGCCCGATATAGTCGGATTTACGGAACTTGATGTTCAGCGAGCTGGCTAAGAACATCAGGATTGCGCTCATGAGCTGCCAGCGTAGGAGAACAACGCTAGTCGTAAAGGTGGCCATAGTTTGTAACCTCACACGTCTGCGGGCCGCTTTCGTGTTGGTGAGGCTCGCAGGGACAGACAGGATAAAATGAAACGCTCTTTTGGTTTCATAAGATGTGTGAACTATATCACACTTGCTTGTTTATTAGCCAGACGCGTAACGGTTTTTTGACCGCTTTTTAACCCTGTTTATTTTGTGGGAATAGACCCAGAACATTATTCGCTCAACGCGGGCTGTCACAGACGAAAAAATAAACGCCGAGGGCATCTTTTTTATCGCCCTAACAGTTTGCCTTAATCAGCGATCCCCTGTTGCGTTAACGGAAAACCGCCAACGGTAGCTGGATAATTATTTCCTTTAATATAAACAGGACGAACACTTTTAGTTTGGCTTACGGACAAATATTATCGTCATAACCAAATATTAGGTTTTTAATGATAAAAGTCAGTTGCTAATGTCGGATGATTCATGCAACGTAATCACCTGTTTATCAAAGCTTCCTGCCGACAATGCAGGCACACATAAAGCAGGGATATAGGGCGGAAATGAATCATAGCGCACGCCGCAAGGCGCTAAGGATTGTCGGGATCATCATGGTAGTTTTGCTGCCTGTGATGCTGGCGCTATGGTTTGCTCACATCCGCGCCGTTAAAGAGACCGGTATCCAGCTGCGTTCATTTGCTCAGCTTGCATTGGATAAAACCGAGCTGGTTATCCAGCAGGTCGATATCGCCCGCAGCGAAGCCGAAAAATTTAACGGCAGGATCTGCTCGCCGGCGCATCGCTATAATATGCTCAATATTATACGCGGGCAGCTCTACGTTGCCGATATAATATACGCTAATGGCGATCGCTTTTTATGTTCCACCTCAATGGTCCCCGCCGAACCCTATATAATTCCCGCAGCGGAATATACTCGCTCGCCGGATGTCGCCATCTATTATTATCGTGACACACCGTTTTATGCTGGCTATAAGATGGTCTATATGCAGCGTGGCCACTATGCGCTCGTCGTCAATCCGTTAGCCTATAGCGAAGTGATGTCGGACGACCATTCGCTGGCTTACGGCGTATACGATACGGTAACCAAAGCGTTCTTCTCGGTAAGTCCAACGGCGGATGCCCGCCTGCTGGCAGGCCTGGTACAGAATAACGACTTTACCTTCCAGCAAGGGGGGCGTTTTTACACCATCGCCCACTCGGAAAAGCGTCCCATTGCGATTATTGTCTCGACCTCCAGCGATCGCTATTTCCAGTTTCTCTATCATCAGGCAACGCTCACTCTACCGCTGGGGATGATTTGCAGCATTATTATTCTCCTGATGTGGTCCCGCACCCAGCAGGAATTTAATTCACCGCGCCGCTTGCTGCATCGCGCCCTGTTAAAACGCCAGCTGCGGCTCAATTATCAACCAATTATTGATATTAAAACCGGGCAGTGCGTAGGAGCGGAAGCCCTGTTACGCTGGCCGGGCTTTGAAGGGCCGGTGATGAGCCCGGCGGAATTTATTCCGTTGGCAGAGAAAGAGGGGCTAATTGAGCGGGTAACAGATTATGCCGTTGAGGAAGTCTTTGCTGATTTAGGCCGCTTTTTGTCAGAAAATCCGCAGCTCTATATCTCAATTAACCTGTCCGCTTCAGACTTTCACTCTTCACGCCTGATTGCCTTAATTTCCGATAAAGCCCAGCAGCATAGCGTGCGAGCGCAGCAAATTAAGATTGAGGTTACCGAGCGTGGATTTATTGATGTGCCGAAAACAACGCCGGTGATCCAGGCATTCCGTCAGGCCGGATATGAAGTCGCGATTGATGATTTTGGCACCGGCTATTCCAACCTGCATAATCTCTATTCGCTGAACGTCGATATTCTCAAAATCGATAAATCCTTTATCGATACGCTTACCACCAACAGCACCAGCCACCTGATTGCGGAACACATCATCGAGATGGCACAGAGTCTACGCCTGAAAATAATCGCCGAAGGCGTTGAAACGTCAGAGCAGGTGACCTGGCTATTAAAACGTGGCGTGCAGTATTGTCAGGGCTGGTACTTCGCGAAGGCGCTGTCGCCGCAGGACTTTATGGAGTGGCTGCGGCAACCGCTGCGCTGATCCGACCTCGCTACATCTGATGCCGGTAGTCGCTTGGCGTCCGGTCAAACTCCCGGCGAAATACGCGGGAAAAGGTCTGCTGCGACACATACCCCAGCTCCATCGCAATATCAAAAATTGGCCGCTGCGTCGTACGTAGCGCTTCCGCTGCCATTAGCAGACGCCGCTGGCGGATATAGTCCCCGAGCGTCTGGTGAGTCACCGCACGAAACATCCGCTGTAGATACCACTTGGAGTATCCGGATTTCTGCGCCACTACATCAATGTTCAGGGGTTGGTCGATATGTTCATCAATCCATTCGGTAAGCGTATGAATAATTTGCTGATGGGACATATTGCTGCCTCTTTTTCAGTGCTGAAGTCGTCGTTTGGTCTGAAGCGGAGTATAATTCCTCAAGTTAACTTGAGGTAAAGCGCTTTATGGAAAAGAAATTGCCGCGTATTAAAGCCATGCTGACGCCCGGTGAGGTGGCTAAGCGTAGCGGGGTGGCGGTCTCAGCCCTGCACTTTTATGAGAGTAAAGGCTTAATAAAAAGCGTACGTAATGAGGGTAATCAGCGGCGTTATACCCGTGACGTGCTGCGCTACGTGGCTATTATCAAAATCGCTCAGCGTATCGGCATCCCGCTGGCGACTATCGGTGAAGCCCTGAGCGTGCTGCCTGCGGGCCATACGCTGAATGCTAAAACGTGGGAGCAGCTCTCCTCCCAGTGGCGGGAGGAGTTGGACCGGCGTATCCATACGCTTGAGGCGCTGCGCGACGATCTTAACGGCTGTATTGGCTGCGGCTGTTTGTCGCGCAAAGATTGCCCGCTGCGTAACCCGGGCGACAGGCTGGGGGAGCAGGGAACCGGCGCCCGGCTGTTAGAGGACGACGTAAGCGACCAATAAAACTAAAGCGCCACAAGGGCGCTTTAGTTATTTCCGGTCTTTGTCTTTCACTCTATCCCGCTCATTTTACAGGAGGGTTTCCCCCGACATCGACACCCCTCGCTCGAACGCGTTGTTGAGGTTCCGGTTTGTGTTGACACTTTTAGTCTATGCCACCCGGCCTGGATTGCCAGCGTCATCGCCGCCCGTTTTGCCGAAATTTTTCGCGCATCATGCGCAGTTTTCTATAGTTAGTAGACATGACCGCTGGCCAGACAGTGCGTTGCCGACATAAAACCGGGAGACAACCGTGATCGTCGTTCATCATCTTAACCAGTCGCGTTCGCAGCGCATCCTTTGGGCCCTGGAAGAGCTGGGTCTGCCCTATCAAATTGTTCGCTATCAGCGGGAAAAAACCATGATGGCGCCGGACGCGCTGAAGAGGGTGCATCCGTTGGGGAAATCGCCCGTGCTGGATGATAACGGCACGATAATCGCCGAATCCGGTGCGATCCTCGAACATTTACAGGAGACCTATGACACCCGGGGCCAGCTTAAGCCGACGGATATCCAGCAAAAACTCCAGTACCGTTTCTGGCTCCACTATGCCGAAGGATCGTTGATGCCGCTCCTGCTGATGAAGCTGGTCTTTGGCAGCCTCGGTAAACCGCCGGTGCCCTTTGGCTTGCGCACCCTTGGTAAGGCGCTGGGGGAGGGTGTGCAGAAGGCATACCTTAATAAGCAGATTGAGACCCATGCCCGCTACATCGAGTCGCAGCTTGGCAGCCAGCCGTGGTTCACCGGCGAGCAGCCCAGCATGGCAGATATTCAGATGAGCTTCCCGGTGTTCGCCCTGCTGGCCCGCGGCGGCGTCGATCATCTGCCCAACCTGCAGGCCTGGAAAACCCGCGTTGAATCTCGCCCGGCCTGGCAGCGCGCTATCGCCCAGGGGGGGCCCTTTGAGCTGCCCGGCGCGTAACCATTCTATAAAGTGATGGCTCTAGGCCAGCAGGTAGGAAGCGGGCTAAAAATGTTGCAAGGTTGCGCATAGACGATAACGTTTGCGCATCCTCTGCCTGGTTTTTCAGCGTCATAAGGGAAATTTAGTAAAAACCGGCAAAGTTAAGTTGAAATACCCCCTGTGAAGGCTAGATAATCGTTTGCCTTTTTTACAGCCGTTTTGTTTGCGTGGAGTTAAACGTTTGCTTTTTGTGGCTCTGCTTAGCCATAACCTGTTTCGGAACGATGACGTTTAACGGGCAGTGGATTGTCCACCGCGCTAACCAACGAAAAATAAAACTCTTCAGGGGATGTTTTCTATGTCTACGCCTTCGGCGCGTACCGGCGGTTCGCTTGACGCTTTGTTTAAAATTTCTGCTCGTGGCAGCACTGTCCGTCAGGAAGTGGTCGCCGGCTTAACCACCTTCCTTGCGATGGTCTACTCCGTCATCGTCGTCCCGGGCATGTTAGGGAAAGCGGGCTTCCCACCCGCCGCGGTGTTCGTTGCTACCTGCCTGGTGGCTGGCGTTGGCTCTATCGTGATGGGGCTGTGGGCGAACCTGCCGCTGGCAATTGGCTGCGCCATCTCGCTGACCGCCTTTACCGCCTTCAGCCTGGTGCTGGGACAGCAGATCAGCGTCCCGGTAGCGCTCGGCGCGGTGTTCCTGATGGGCGTGCTGTTTACCGTGATCTCTGCCACCGGCATTCGTAGCTGGATCCTGCGCAACCTGCCGCAGGGCGTGGCGCACGGCACCGGTATCGGTATCGGCCTGTTTCTGCTGCTGATCGCCGCCAACGGCGTCGGCCTGGTGGTGAAAAACCCAATTGAAGGTCTGCCGGTGGCGCTGGGCAACTTCGCCAGCTTCCCGGTGATCATGTCGCTGATTGGCCTGGCCGTGATCATCGGCCTGGAAAAATTGAAGGTGCCGGGCGGCATTCTGCTGACTATCATCGGCGTGTCGATCGTGGGTCTGATTTTCGATCCGAGCGTGCACTTCTCCGGTATTTTCGCCATGCCGTCGCTGAGCGACGATAAAGGTAACTCGCTGATTGGCAGCCTCGACATCGTTGGCGCCCTGAACCCGCTGGTGCTGCCGAGCGTGCTGGCGCTGGTAATGACCGCGGTATTCGATGCCACGGGTACCATCCGTGCGGTAGCCGGGCAGGCTAACCTGCTGGATAAAGACGGCCAGATTATCGACGGCGGCAAAGCGCTGACCACCGACTCCCTGAGCAGCGTCTTCTCTGGTCTGGTGGGTGCGGCCCCGGCAGCGGTCTATATTGAATCGGCGGCTGGTACGGCTGCGGGCGGTAAAACCGGCCTGACGGCGATTACCGTCGGCGTGCTGTTCCTGCTGATCCTGTTCCTCTCGCCGCTCTCCTACCTGGTCCCGGCCTACGCGACCGCGCCGGCGCTGATGTACGTTGGCCTGCTGATGCTGAGCAACGTGGCAAAAATCGACTTTGCCGATTTCGTTGATGCGATGGCCGGTCTGATCACCGCCGTCTTTATCGTGCTGACCTGTAACATCGTTACCGGCATCATGATTGGTTTCGCCTCGCTGGTGATTGGCCGCATTGTTTCTGGTGAATGGCGTCGTCTGAATATCGGTACGGTGGTGATCGCCATCGCGCTGGTCGCCTTCTACGCGGGCGGCTGGGCAATCTAAGCTTCACTGCCCCTTAAAATGGGTGGCTCTGGCCGCCCATTTTTATTTTTTAAGGCACATCTTGTTTCCTTTGCGTTAACCTGCATGTTCTATTATGAGAGGCATGATGCCTCGTCATCGCTCGTCACCTCACGACTATAAAAAATCATCGCAAACAGGGAACGCATGGAAATATTCTTTACCATTCTCATCATGACCCTTGTGGTCTCTCTCTCCGGCGTCATCACTCGGGTTCTACCGTTCCAGATCCCGCTACCGCTGATGCAGATTGCCATCGGCGCGATGCTGGCGCTGCCAACGTTTGGCCTGCACGTTGAGTTCGATCCCGAGCTGTTTCTGGTGCTGTTTATCCCGCCGCTGCTGTTTGCCGACGGCTGGAAAACGCCGACGCGGGAGTTCCTTGAACACGGACGGGAGATCCTCGGTCTCGCGCTGGCGCTGGTGCTGGTCACCGTCGTCGGCATCGGCTTTCTCATCTACTGGATCGTGCCGGGCATTCCGCTGGTACCGGCGTTAGCGCTGGCGGCAGTGCTGTCACCGACCGACGCCGTGGCGCTCTCCGGCATCGTTGGGGAGGGGCGCATCCCGAAAAAAATCATGGGCATTCTGCAGGGCGAGGCGTTGATGAACGACGCCTCCGGCCTGGTATCGCTGAAGTTTGCCGTCGCGGTGGCGATGGGCACCATGGTGTTTACCGTCGGTGGCGCCTCGGTGGAGTTCCTCAAGGTCGCCGTGGGCGGTATTCTGGCGGGCTTTATCGTGAGCTGGCTGTACGGGCGCTCGCTGCGCTTCCTCAGCCGCTGGGGCGGCGATGAGCCAGCGACGCAGATTGTACTGCTGTTCCTGCTGCCGTTTGCCTCCTACCTGATTGCAGAGCATATTGGCTTCTCGGGCATCCTGGCCGCCGTGGCGGCGGGGATGACCATTACCCGCTCCGGGGTGATGCGCCGCGCGCCGCTGGCGATGCGTTTGCGGGCCAACAGCACCTGGTCGATGCTGGAGTTTGTCTTTAACGGCATGGTGTTCCTGCTGCTGGGCCTACAGCTGCCGGGGATCCTTGAGTCCTCGCTGGTAGCCGCCGAGGCGGACCCGAACGTTGAAACCTGGATGCTGTTTACCGACATCGTGCTGATCTATGCCGCACTGATGCTGGTGCGCTTCGGCTGGCTGTGGACGATGAAAAAGTTTAGCCAGCGCTTCTTAACGAATAAGCCAATGGAGTTCGGCTCCTGGAGCACCCGCGAACTGCTGATTGCCTCTTTCGCCGGGGTGCGCGGAGCGATTACCCTGGCGGGCGTGCTCTCTATTCCGCTGCTGCTGCCGGACGGCAACGTCTTCCCGGCACGCTACGAGCTGGTGTTTCTGGCTGCCGGTGTGATCCTCTTCTCGCTGTTTGTTGGCGTGGTGATGCTGCCGATCCTGCTTCAGCATATGGAGGTGGGCGACCATATTCAGCAGGCGAAAGAGGAGCGGCTGGCGCGTTCTGTGACCGCCGATGTGGCGATTGTGGCGATCCAGAAGATGCAGGAGCGACTGGCGGCCAACAGCGAAGAGAATATCGATAACCAGCTGCTGACCGAGGTAAGCTCACGGGTGATCGGTAACCTGCGCCGTCGGGCCGATGGGCGCAACAACGCCGAAGGGTCTATGCAGGAGGAGAACCTTGAGCGCCGCTTCCGCCTGGCGGCGCTGCGCTCCGAGCGTGCCGAGCTGTATCACCTGCGCGCCACGCGCCAGATCAGCAATGAGACGATGCAGAAGCTGCTGCACGATCTCGATCTGCTGGAAGCGCTGCTGATAGAAAATAAGTGATTGTATTGCCCGGTGGCGCTACGCTTACCGGGCCTACAGGTCCATAATCCCTAGGCCGGGTCAGGCGAAGCCGCCACCCGGCATTTTTTATGGCTGCGGTAACCAGAACCCCTCACAGCACGTTAGCCATGCCTGGGCGCTGTGTGACAGATAGATCCCCTCCCGCCAGATCATCCCCAGCTGCCACTGCAGATCGCTCTGCAAGGGGATCCAGCGCAGCGTCTGCTTATCCAGCCGCTGGCAGATCGGCTCCGGTAAAATCGCAATGCCGACCCCCGCCTGCACCATTGCGGCAAGGAAATCCCACTGGCCGCTGCGCACGGCAATGCGCGGCTTCACGTTGTGCTGGTTGAAGAGCCGCATTAGCTGCTGGCTGAGAGCAAAATCCTCGTTGTAGATCAGCAGGGGATGGTCGGCCAGCATCTCGGGCGACACCGCCTCGCACTTCAGCCAGTCGCCGGAGCGGGGGACCAGCACGCATAGCGGGTGGCTAAACAGCGGCAGGGTGGTCAGGGCGCTCTCCTCCTCTACCGGCAGCGCCGTCATCGCCAGATCCAGCTCGCCGTTCATTACCGCCTGCTGCACGGTCAGACCGCCAAACTCGGCAATTTTCAGCTCCACGCCGGGATAACGCTGGCGAAACAGGCTGATGGGTCCGGCCATCAGCATACCCACCATTGGCGGTATGCCCAGCCGCAGCACCCCTTTGTTAAGGTGCTGAATATCGTCCAGCTCGGCCTCTAGCTGGCGGAACTCGGCAAGGATCGCCTGGCCACGTTCAAAGACCACCCGACCCGTATCGGTGAGCAGCAGCCTGCGTCCGTCGCGGATCAGCAGGGTGCTGTTCAGCTCATCCTCCAGGTTTTTCAGCATCTTGCTGATGGTGGGCTGGGTGACGAACAGCCGCTCCGCTGCGCGGGTGAAACTCTGCTGGCGCACGACCTCCACAAAATAGCGCAGCGTTCTGATATCCATGACTATTCCTTTCAACAATTATTCCGAAAGACTATGCTTGCGATGAGTTTAATTCATTTCAACCCCGCGTAGTGGCTCTCTATACTGTGTCTCCGATCACATTTCATGGACATACCCTGATGGACGTGGCGTTACGCCGTGTTACGCCTGCGCTGGTGCGTCGGCTTCAGATCCCGCTGCAGGTGCTGCTCTATGCCGGACTCTTCATCCTGGCCCAGCATCTTGTGCAGTGGCTCAGCCTGCCGCTGCCCGCCAACCTGGTGGGAATGATTATTCTGCTAGCCCTGGTAATGTGCCGGATCGTTCCCCTGAAATGGGTGCGGGCCGGAGCCAGCTGGCTGCTGGCAGAGATGCTGCTCTTTTTTGTGCCTGCGGTGGTGGCGGTGGTGAACTATGCCCAGCTGCTGCTGATCGACGGCTGGCGTATTTTCGCCGTTATCGCCCTCAGCACGCTGATGGTCCTTGGGGCAACGGCCTGGGTGGTGGACAAGGTCTATCGCTACGAACTCCGCAGGCAGCAGCATGACTGATTTTCAACTGGGGCTGTTCTGCCTGGTCATCACCCTGGCGATCTACTTCGCCAATAAAAAACTCTATCGCCGCTTTCGCACGCTGCCCCTGATGCCGCTGGTCTGCACGCCAATTGTGCTGGTGCTAATCCTGGTGTTTGGCCATATCTCCTACCAGAACTACATGGGCGAGGCGCACTGGCTGCTGTGGCTGCTCGGTCCGGCAACCATCGCCTTTGCCGTGCCGGTCTATGACAACCTGGCAATGATCAAGCGTCACTGGATGTCGCTCACCGCCGGGACGATCACCGCGACGGTGGTGGCAGTGACCAGCTCGGTGTGGCTGGCGCGTCTGTTTACCCTGCCCGATGAGATCCAGCGTAGCCTGGCGGTGCGCTCGGTGACGACGCCGTTTGCGCTGGCCGCCGCCGGGCCGCTGGGAGGCCAGCCGGATCTGGTGGCGCTGTTTGTGGTGGTCACGGGCGTCTTCGGCATGGCGGTGGGGGATATGCTGTTTCTGCGCCTCGCCATCCGGGAAGGGATGGCGAAGGGGGCCGGTTTTGGCGCGGCCTCGCACGGGGCGGGGACGGCGCGATCCTACGAGCTGGGCCAGCAGGAGGGCGTCGTGGCCAGCCTGGTGATGATGCTCTCTGGCGTGGTGATGGTGCTGATTGCGCCGCTGGTCGCCAGGGTGATGTTCTGACCAGCGGCGTAGGGTCTACTTCAGGTGGGCCACTAGCTCAAACTCGCGGAAGTTAACCGGGCGCTGCTGCTGCATCGAGATATTCCCGGCAATGCCGGTGAGGATCGACATCGCCCCCGCCCGGTGGTCAGCGGCGCGCTTGAGGGGATCGTCTCCCGGCTCGCCAAACAGATCCGCCAGCATGGCATTATCTCCGCCGCCGTGGCCGCCTTCGCCAACGGTAAACTCCGCCTTCCACGGCGCGGCAAACATCGGAAAGACCGTGATATCGCACCCCTCCAGGCTCCCTTCGTTCTCGCGAGCGCCGCCAGCGTTAACGTAGGATTTCTCCACCAGCTTCATCTCCAGCCGTCCCGCGCTGCCGTTAAAAACCACGTTCAGGCCCTCCCAGGGCAGGTAGGCATTCAGGGAGTAGGTCAGTTGCACCTGGTTTTGGTACTTCACCAGTACCGACATGGTGTCTTCGATGGTGATACCGTCGCTGAAAACGCTCTGGTCGCGGAAGTAGCTATCCTCATGCTCGGCGTCGAGGTAGAGCGCTTTCAGCTGGGCGTTGTCGGCCATCTGTAGCGCAAAGGGATCCGCTTTCGCCTGCTCATAGCCGTGGGCGCGGGGATAGAACTGCGTGACGCCGCGCCGCTCGGCATTCTCTTTACCGTAAAAGCGCAGCCCGCCTTCGGCGTAGACGCGCTCGGGATAGCTCCCCAGCCAGAAGTTCATCAGGTCAAAGTGGTGGGTGGATTTATGCACCAGCAGGCCGCCGCTGTTGCGCTTCTCCCGATGCCAGCGGCGGAAGTAGTCCGCGCCGTGCTCGGTGTTGAGCAGCCACTCAAAATGGACGGAGTAGACCTCGCCGATCGTACCGTTCATCAGCAGCTCGCGTACCTTGCTGTGGTGCGGGGCGTAGCGGTAGTTAAAGGCCACGCGCACGCTGCGGCCCGTCTCTTCAATAGCGTCGAGGATACGCAGGGCGCGCTGCTCATCAATGGTCATTGGTTTTTCGGTGATGACGTCGCACCCGGCCCGCAGCGCCCGCACGATATAGTCGTCGTGGGTGCGGTCCATGGTGGTGACGATAATGGTATCCGGGCGCGTTTCGCGGATCATCGCGTCAAATTGCTCTGCTTTCCACGTTGATACCGGCTCGCTGTCACTGCTTTGCAGCAGCTGGTTGGCGTAATCCATGCGCGTCTGGTTGGTATCGCAGAAGGCGACCAGCTGCGCCGTTTCGCGCCACTGGCCGCCGATGGCAGAGATGTACAGTCCGGCCCGACCACCGGTTCCGACAAGGGCATATCGCTTCATCGTATCCTCTCGTATTAAAACAACGTTTCAAATAGATTAAGATACTGTATCGCGATTGAAAGAGGAGAACTGTGATCCCCGGCCAAAACGACCGGGGAAAAGAGGATTAATGTGCGCGGCCCTGCTCAATACCCAGCCCGGTTTGCGAGCGGATAAACTGGGCGCGGAATTTCTCACGCTCCAGCTTGCCTTCCGCCGTGTTGTCGGTCAGGGAGAATACCCAGATGCCAATAAACGCCACGGCGATAGAGAAGAGCGCCGGGTATTCATACGGGAAGAGGGCTTTCTCATGGCCGAGGATCTGTACCCAAATAGTCGGGCCAAGGATCATCAGCACCACGGCGGTCAGCAGACCCAGCCAGCCGCCGATCATGGCGCCACGGGTAGTGAGCTTCGACCAGTACATGGAGAGCAGGATGATAGGGAAGTTACAGCTGGCGGCAATGGAGAAGGCCAGCCCCACCATAAAGGCGATGTTCTGGTTCTCGAACAGAATGCCGAGCAGGATCGCCACTACGCCGAGCACCAGCACGGTAATTTTTGACACTCTCAGCTCGTCGCGCTCGGAGGCCCCTTTGCGGAAGACGTTGGCATAGAGATCGTGTGATACCGCCGATGCGCCTGCCAGCGTCAGGCCAGCCACCACCGCCAGAATGGTGGCAAAGGCCACGGCAGAGATAAAGCCCAGGAAGAGGCTGCCGCCCACTGCGTTAGCCAGATGCACCGCCGCCATGTTGTTACCGCCGATCAGCGCCCCGGCAGCGTCTTTAAATACCGGGTTGGCACCGACCAGCATGATGGCCCCGAAACCGATAATAAAGGTCAGGATGTAGAAGTAACCCATAAAACCGGTGGCGTAGAAGACGCTCTTACGCGCCTCGCGGGCGTCACTCACGGTAAAGAAGCGCATCAGGATGTGCGGCAGCCCGGCAGTACCAAACATCAAACCCAGGCCGAGAGAGAGGGCCGAGATAGGATCCTTCACCAGCCCGCCGGGGCTCATGATGGCTTCCCCTTTCGGATGTACCGCCATCGCCTCGCTGAACAGGTTATTGAAGCTGAAGCCGACGTGTTTCATCACCATAAAGGCCATAAAGCTGGCGCCAAACAGCAGCAGCACCGCCTTGATAATCTGTACCCAGGTGGTGGCCAGCATGCCGCCGAACAGAACGTACATCACCATCAGCACGCCTACCAGCACCACTGCAATGTGGTAGTTCAGGCCGAACAGCAGCTGGATCAGCTTGCCCGCGCCCACCATCTGGGCGATGAGGTAGAGGGCGACCACCACCAGCGAGCCGCAGGCGGAGAGGATACGGATAGGTCCCTGCTTCAGCCGGTAAGAGGCAACGTCGGCGAAGGTATAACGTCCCAGGTTACGCAGGCGTTCGGCGATTAAGAACAGGATGATTGGCCAGCCGACGAGGAAGCCGAGGGAGTAAATAAGGCCATCGTAGCCGGAGGTAAACACCAGCGCGGAGATACCTAAAAACGATGCCGCGGACATATAGTCCCCGGCGATGGCCAGGCCGTTTTGCAGGCCGGTGATGTTACCGCCAGCGGTGTAGTAGTCGCTTCGCGTCCGGGTGCGCTTCGAGGCCCAGTAGGTGATGCCGAGCGTCATGGCCACGAAGATGACAAACATGATAATCGCCTGCCAGTTAGTCGGCTGGCGCTGTACCGCACCGGTAAGCGCATCCGCAGCACCGGCGGTAAAAGGGAGCGCGGCGGGCAGCGCTATCAGGATCCTTTTCATAATGCTTTTACCTCGCGGACAACGTCACTGTTGAGGCGATCGAACTCGCCGTTTGCGCGCCAGACGTAGACGCCGGTCAGAATAAAGGAGATCAGGATAACGCCGATGCCAATAGGGATGCCGCGCGTCACGCTGGTTCCCGGATGCAGCGGGGTGCCCAGCCAGCCTGGCGCAAAGGCGATCAGCATGATAAAGCTGATGTACATGACCAGTACGATAAGTGAGAGGATAAAGGCAAACCGTTGCCGCTTATCGACGAGCTCCCTGTAGTGCGCACTATTCTCAATCTGCTGACAAATATCGTTATTCATCACAGAGTCTCCAGACGTATTTTGTAGGGGAGGGGTTTTATTATTCCCTCTCCCGTGCGGGAGAGGGTGAGGGTGAAATCGTTACGATGGCATGGTGATACCCTGCTTCTCTTCGAGCAGTTTTTCGACCACGCCCGGATCGGCCAGCGTTGAGGTATCACCGAGGTTGCTGGTGTCTCCTGCGGCAATCTTACGCAGAATGCGGCGCATGATTTTGCCGGAGCGCGTTTTCGGCAGCGAGTCGGTCCAGTGCAGCACGTCCGGCGTGGCCAGCGGGCCGATCTCTTTGCGTACCCAGTTACGCACTTCGGTATAGAGCGCCGGGGACGGCTCTTCACCGTGGTTCAGGGTGACATAGGCGTAGATCGCCTGGCCTTTAATATTGTGGGGGATGCCCACTACCGCCGCCTCGGCGATTTTCGGATGCGAGACCAGCGCGGACTCGATCTCCGCCGTGCCGAGGCGATGGCCTGAGACGTTAAGCACGTCATCGACGCGGCCGGTGATCCAGTAGTAGCCATCCTCGTCGCGTCGTGCGCCGTCACCGCTGAAGTACATGTTTTTAAAGGTGGAGAAGTAGGTCTGCTCGAAGCGCTCGTGATCGCCAAACAGCGTGCGCGCCTGTCCAGGCCAGGAGTCAACTATCGCCAGGTTGCCTTCGGCGGCCCCCTCCAGCGGCGTACCTTCGTTATCCACCAGCGCGGGCTGGACGCCAAAGAAGGGGCGGGTCGCGGAGCCAGCCTTCAGCTCGGTGGCGCCCGGCAGCGGGGCGATCATGAAGCCCCCGGTTTCGGTCTGCCACCAGGTGTCGATCACCGGGCACTTCTCGTTGCCGATCTTCTTCCAGTACCACTCCCAGGCTTCCGGGTTGATCGGTTCACCTACCGAGGCGAGGATGCGCAGCGAGGAGCGGTCGGTACCGGCAATCGCCTTGTCGCCTTCCGCCATCAGGGCGCGGATCGCCGTCGGCGCGGTATAGAGAATATTCACCTGATGCTTATCAACGACCTGCGCCATGCGTGCCGGGGTAGGCCAGTTCGGCACGCCCTCAAACATCAGGGTAGTCGCCCCGCAGGCCAGCGGGCCGTAGAGCAGATAGCTATGGCCGGTCACCCAGCCAACGTCGGCGGTACACCAGTAGATCTCGCCCGGATGGTAATCAAAGACATACTTAAAGGTAGTCGCTGCGTAGACCAGATAGCCGCCGGTGGTATGCAGCACCCCTTTTGGCTTCCCGGTGGAGCCGGAGGTATAGAGAATAAAGAGGGGATCTTCGGCATTCACCTCTACCGGCTGGTGCTCGCTGCTGGCCTGTGCCATCACGTCGCTCCACCAGAGATCGCGCCCCTCCTGCCACTCAATATTGCCCCCGGTACGCTTGAGCACCACCACATGCTCGATGGTGGTAACGTTGGGGTTCTTCAGCGCATCGTCAACGTTCTTTTTCAGAGGGATGCTGCGTCCGGCGCGAACGCCCTCGTCGGCGGTGATCACCAGCCGCGAGCTGGAGTCGATAATGCGCCCGGCCACCGCTTCCGGAGAGAAGCCGCCAAAGATAACGGAGTGAATGGCACCGATGCGCGCGCAGGCGAGCATCGCCACCGCCGCCTCCGGTACCATCGGCATATAGATAGCCACCACGTCGCCTTTTTTAATGCCAAGAGCCAGCAGGGCATTGGCGAAGCGGCAGACGTCGGCATGCAGTTCGCGGTAGGAGATATGCTTGCTCTGCTGGGCGTCGTCGCCCTCCCAGATGATCGCCGTCTGGTCGCCGCGTTCGGCCAGATGCCTGTCGAGGCAGTTTGCGGCCAGGTTGAGCGTGCCATCCTCATACCATTTAATAGAGACGTTGCCCGGCGCGAAGGAGGTGTTTTTCACCTTCTCATAGGGCCGGATCCAGTCAAGAATTTTGCCCTCTTCGCCCCAGAAGGCCTCGGGATCGCTGACGGATTGCTGATACTTCGCCTCATACTGCTCCGGGTTAATCAGGCAATTTTCCGCGATATTGGCGGGAACAGAGTGTTTATGTATTTGGCTCATAGCTGTTGTTCTCCTTGTAAGATGTTAAGGATATGTCACGGAAACGTTAAGGGAAGAGCCAGGTACGGCTTTGTTTACTTTTTGGGCGGAAGATCACGCATTGTTTGAATGGTTGAAAATTCAGCAAATGAATCTTTGAAGGTAAATAATCACTATTGGTGATGTTTGTGGAAAGTGTGATGAAAAGCTCATCCATAACATATAGTTATGCATTAATAGTGCGATAAAAAGTGCTTCTTATGCACTTTAGCGGTGAAAGACCCTCATCTTAAAGGGTTGCACTTGATACCATGCAAATGATACTGATAATGCGCGTTATAAAACCCCGCTTGACTAAGCAACGATAATCACACCCCTTTCAGTATGTATCGCTCCGGTACACGGAATGGTGCTTCATTGAGGACGTCTGTAGTTATGAAAAATTTGAAAGTCAGCCTGGCCTGGCAGATTTTGCTGGCCCTTGTGCTGGGTATTCTGCTGGGTAGTTACCTGCATTACCAAAGCGATAGCCGTGAGTGGCTGATTGCAAACCTGCTCTCACCGGCGGGCGATATCTTTATCCACCTGATCAAGATGATCGTGGTCCCGATTGTGATCTCCACGCTGATTGTGGGCATCGCAGGCGTGGGTGACGCGAAGCAGCTTGGGCGTATCGGTGTCAAAACCATTCTCTATTTTGAAATCATCACTACCGTTGCCATCGTGCTGGGTATTACGCTGGCTAACGTGTTCCAGCCGGGGGCGGGCATCGATATGACGCAGCTGGCGACGGTGGATATTTCAAAATACCAGAGCACCACGGCGGAAGTGCAGAGCCATGCCCACGGGCTGATGGGGACTATCCTTTCGCTGGTTCCGACCAATATCATCTCTTCGATGGCGAAGGGCGATATGCTGCCAATCATCTTCTTCTCGGTGCTGTTTGGTCTCGGGCTGTCGTCCCTGCCTGCTGCACACCGCGAGCCGCTGGTGACCGTGTTCCGCTCTATCTCAGAGACCATGTTTAAAGTGACCCACATGGTGATGCGCTACGCGCCGGTAGGCGTGTTTGCCCTGATCTCGGTGACGGTAGCCAACTTCGGCTTCGCCTCGCTTTGGCCGCTCGCCAAGCTGGTTATCCTGGTGTACGTAGCAATCCTGTTCTTTGCGCTGGTGGTGCTGGGCGCGGTGGCGCGGATGTGCAAACTGAGCATCTGGACGCTGATCCGCATTCTCAAGGACGAGCTGATCCTGGCCTACTCGACCGCCAGCTCGGAGAGCGTGCTGCCGCGTATTATTGAGAAGATGGAGGCCTATGGCGCACCGGCGTCCATCACCAGCTTCGTGGTGCCAACCGGTTACTCCTTTAACCTCGATGGTTCCACGCTCTACCAGAGCATCGCCGCTATCTTTATCGCCCAGCTCTACGGCATTGACCTCTCTCTGGGCCAGGAGATCATCCTGGTGCTGACGCTGATGGTGACTTCGAAAGGTATCGCTGGCGTACCGGGCGTGTCGTTTGTGGTGCTGCTGGCAACCCTGGGCAGCGTGGGTATTCCGCTAGAAGGGCTGGCGTTTATCGCAGGCGTTGACCGTATCCTCGATATGGCGCGCACCGCGCTGAACGTGGTGGGTAACGCGCTGGCGGTGCTGGTGATCGCCAAGTGGGAACGCAAGTTCGACAGCCAAAAAGCGCTGGCCTACGAGCGTGAGACGCTGGGCAAATTTAATAGCACGGCCAATCAGTAGCGGTTAATTATTGCTAAAAAAACCCGCCTCGGCGGGTTTTTTATTATGTATCCGATGGAATATATATTTGTCGGATGGCGCTACGCTTATCCGACCTACATATATTGTAGGCCCGGCAAGCCTGCGCCGCCGGGCATTAAAAATAGCGGAATACTAAGCAATGGCGTCATGCCTATTACTCCTTGCAAAAAAAGGGTAAGAGGCTACTCTCAACTTGCTGAAGTTGTGTAGAGTAGCCCCCGGGTTAATGGAAACATTACCTGGGGCTTTCAACTCTCTGCCACAACACTCTCAAGGTTGTTCGGAATAACATTGAGCGTGCTTAAGACAGAAAGCCTTAAGCACCCGCAGATAATGATATCGCTCCCGCATTAAAAGGGAAGAGAAATAGCAATGTAATTTCAGTGGGATAATTGCATTTTTCTTCGATTACACTCACAGAACGTTACTATTAATAATGTATATAAATATATAATAGCGGCCTCTTATTTGAGGCCGCTATTAATTAATACGCCTTTTTTATCCTAACGCGCTCTCCCGCAGTCGGGATTTCAGCTTATTATATTCATCAATAACATACCGTTCGGCGGCCTGCTGATCGTCAATCGCCTCGACGCGCACGGCACAATACTTATACTCCGGCGTTTTGGTTATTGGACTCAGGTTCTCCGTCACCAGCTCGTTGCAGGCGCCAATCCACCACTGGTAGGTCATGTAGACTGCCCCTTTATTGGGACGATCGCTGACCTGCGCCCGGGTGATGATTCGTCCTTTGCGTGAGTTGACCCACACCAGCGCTTCATCCTCAATGCCCAGCCGGGCCGCGTCGGCGGTGTTGATCTGCGCATAGCCCGGCTCATCGGCCAGCGCGGCCAGGGCCGCACAGTTGCCGGTCATTGAGCGGCAGGAGTAGTGGCCCACCTCACGCACCGTAGAGAGTACCATTGGGTAGTCGTCAGTGAGTTTATCAATGGGGGCCACCCAGTCGCAGGTAAAGAACTTCGCCAGCCCGCTGTCGGTATCAAACTTCTCTTTAAAGAGGTATGACGTCCCCTGGTCGGCCTCGGAAACGTCCCGGCAGGGCCACTGAATATAGCCCAGCTCGCCCATCTTCTCGTAGGTCGCCCCGTAGAAGTCCGGACAGAGATGGCGCAGCTCATCCCAAATCTCCTGGGTATTAGCGTAGTGCATTGGGTAGCCCATCCGCGTGGCGATCTCGCTGATGATCTGCCAGTCGGTTTTCAGATCCCACTGCGGCTCTACCGCCTTAAAGAAGCGCTGGAAGCCGCGATCCGCCGCCGTATAGACGCCCTCATGCTCACCCCACGACGTTGACGGTAAAATCACATCCGCCGCCGCCGCGGTTTTGGTCATAAAGATATCCTGCACGATGACCAGCTCAAGGTCCTCAAACCCTTTACGCACCGCTGAAAGCTCGGCGTCGGTCTGGAGCGGATCTTCGCCCATAATATAGGCGGCGCGTACTTCGCCATGCGCCGCCCGGTGCGGCAGCTCGCTGATGCGGTAGCCAATATGGGCCGGTAGGCTCTCCACGCCCCAGGCGCGGGCAAATTTTTCCCGGTTCGCCGGATCGCTCACATACTGGTAGCCCGGATAGGTGTCCGGCAGCGCCCCCATATCACACGCGCCCTGCACGTTGTTCTGCCCGCGTACCGGGTTGACGCCGACGTGCGCCTTGCCCAGATTGCCGGTGAGCATCGCCAGGCTAGTGAGGGAGCGCACCGTCTCTACGCCCTGATAGAACTGGGTCACCCCCATGCCCCACAGAATGGTGGCCGTTTTCGCCCCGGCATAGAGCCGCGCCGCCTGGCGGATCGCCTGGGCGCTGACGCCGGTAATCTCCTCAACCGACTCCGGCGTGTAGCCTTCAACAATTTTGCAATACTCGTCAAAGCCCTGAGTGCGGTTCGCCACGAACGCCGCGTCGTAGAGCTTCTCTTCAACGATGACATGCCCAAGCGCGTTGAGCAGGGCGATGTTCGAGCCGTTCTTCAACGCAAGGTGCATATCGGCAATGCGCGCGGTCTCGATTTTGCGCGGATCGCAGACAATAATTTTCGCCCCGTTACGCTTCGCACGGATCACATGATTGGCGACGATAGGGTGGGAATCTGCCGGGTTATAGCCAAAGACAAAGACTAAATCCGTGTTATCAATTTCCGTGATGGCATTGCTCATTGCGCCATTACCGACCGACTGGTGCAGACCTGCAACCGAGGGGCCGTGTCAGACGCGTGCGCAGCAGTCAACGTTATTGGTGCCAATAACGGCGCGTGCAAATTTCTGCATCACATAGTTGGTTTCATTGCCGGTGCCGCGTGACGAGCCGGTGGTCTGGATCGCGTCCGGGCCATACTGCTCTTTGATCGCGCTCAGGCGATCGGCGACGTAGGTCAGCGCTTCGTCCCAGGAGACCGCCTCCAGCTTGCCGCCGCGCTGGCGACGGATCATTGGGGTTTTCAGACGCGGGGTGAGGATCTGGGTATCGTTGATAAAATCCCAGCCGTAGTAGCCTTTCAGGCACAGGGTTCCCTGATTGGTTTTCCCCTGCGCCGCCTCCGCGCGAACGATTTTACTGTTATCCACCACGAGGTTGATTTTGCAACCCGAGGCGCAGTACGGGCAAACCGTGACGACTTTTTTCATCGCTTCTGCTCCAGTTAAACACAGCGCGCATTTGCGCTCCTGGCCTCTCTATGCATCTTGCATGCCATATCGTTATTGTGGGTATTAGCAGCTATGACGGGCGAACTTTGGCCAAAACCCTGACGAAAAAGAGGTCATCGACAGATTTGACGTGTCGAAAAGCGAAGGGGTGTGACAGCGGTTAAAGATCCAGCACGTCGCGGTGTGATTTGCTGCCGATCCTTACCAGAATGGCTAACACTTAGGGCATGTCTCTCGGGCGAGCGTAGATAATGAAACCGGCAATTCTGATAGTGGATGATGATGCGGCAGTCTGCGAACTCTTGCAGGACGTGCTTAACGAGCATGTCTTTGCCGTGCACGTCTGCCATAGTGGCCGGGAGGCGCTGACGCTTGCCGCTGAGCAACCCGACATCGCGCTGGTGCTGCTGGATATGGTGCTACCGGATACCAACGGGCTGATAGTCCTGCAGCAGCTGCAAAGAGTGCGCCCGGCGCTGCCGGTAGTGATGCTCACCGGGCTGGGCAGCGAGTCGGATGTGGTGGTCGGCCTTGAGATGGGAGCTGACGACTACATCGCTAAGCCCTTTAATCCACGGGTAGTGGTGGCCCGCCTGAAGGCGGTGCTGCGGCGCACTGGCGCGCTGGCGGCGGACGTTCCGGTGCCGAAAGGGGCGGATATGGCGTTTAACGGCTGGAGCCTGAACACCACCCGCTGTGAGCTGCACGATCCGCATGGCCAGCTGACGCCGCTCACCCAGGGCGAGTATGGCCTGCTGCTGGCGCTGGTGCAAAATGCGCGACGGGTGCTGAACCGCGAGCAGCTGCTGGCGCTCACCCACAGCGAAAGCATGGAGGTGTTTGACCGCACTATCGACGTGCTGATTATGCGGCTGCGGCGTAAAATCGAGCTGAACCCGCACCAGCCCGTACTGATTAAAACCATCCGTGGGCTGGGCTACGTTTTCGCCGCCGACGTAGTTCATAACGACATCGCGGCCTGAGCGTTATCGCGGATAAACGCCCGGTGTTCGTCCAGGCTTTTCGCCCCGTCGATGGCGTTGGCAGCAAGCAGGCTGGCTCGGGCGCAGACGTGAGCAAGCTGAATACTCTCTATTAGCGTCCAGGCTTCATGGCAGCCGTAGAGGAACCCGGCGCAGAAGGCATCTCCCGCCCCCACGCTGCCGACAATCTCCTCCTGCGCCAGGTGCCAGGAGGGGAGCCAGAATCCCGGCTCCTGCGGCGTTTGCCCCCAGGCACCTTCAGGACAGTGGATCACCACCCGCTGCTTCACGCCCGCGGCCAAAAGCTGCGCCGCCGCCTGGGCGATATGCTCGATATGCGGCTCGCCGTTTTCGTGGCGGATCGCCAGCTCGCTAAACTCACCCGCCTCCAGCTCGTTGATCACCAGATAGTCGAGGTGCTTCAGGGCCGGGTTAACCAGTGGACGATAACGAGGATCGCCTTTGCTCGACACCAGATCCAGCGAGGTCTCAAAGCCCAGGTTGTGCATCTGGGCCAGCAGGCGGGCGCTGCGAGTGCCAAACTCCTCGTCCGGCATATCCAGGCTATCCAGCAGCAGCAGATAGCCAAGATGGAAAATTTTCATATTATCGTCGAGACGATCGAAGGCGGGCAGATCCAGCAGGCGGTTCGCGCCGGGAGAGTGGAAAAAGGTACGCTGGCCGCTGGGATCGGTCATCACCTGCGACATGGAGGTGGGAGCGAAGGTGGTGCGCTGCACATGCTGGCGGTTGACGTGATACTGCTCCAGCATCGCCATGATGTAGTCGCCGTCGTTATCTTCCCCAACCAGCCCCACCGCCTGCAGCGGCAGGCCGGTGCGCATCTTCGCCAGGGTCAGCAGAACGTTCAGCGGCGCGCCGCCGGTGGAGCGCTCGCTGTGGACAATCTCAGCCAGCCAGCCGCGCTCCGGCCACTGCACAATCTGGTGGACGTGATCCACCAGCATATTGCCCGCCGCGATGATGCCTTTACGTGCCATCAGATTTTCCCCTCGCTGCCAAAGATACGCATCTGCTCGGCAACAATGTCGGTGATCGCCTGCTCAATGCTGAGCATCAGCTCGGCGAACTCGTCGTAGATCTGATCCCGCGCGGTCATGCTTTTGTCTACCGCGGCCAGCGCGGCCTGGGACATACCGGTGTAGAAGTTGATTTTATGGATACCAAGGCTAATGGCGCGGCGGAAGTCTGCGTCGCTGATGCCGGAGCCACCGTGCAGCACCAGCGGCAGGCCGGTTTGCTGACGAATCGCCTCCAGGCGCGCAAAGTCGAGCTTCGGCTCACCTTTGTATTTACCGTGAGAGTTGCCGATTGCTACGGCCAGCGCATCGATGCCGGTGCGGTCAACAAAGTCCCTGGCCTTGGCCGGATCGGTAAAGAAGGCCTCGTCGGCGTGGCCGTACAGCGCGCCGCCTTCGTCACCGCCTACCGCACCCAGCTCACCCTCGACCGAGACGCCCACCGCATGGCACATCTTCACCACCTCTCGCGTCTGACGCACGTTCTCTTCATAGTCCAGCGTCGAGCCGTCAAACATCACGGAGGTAAAACCGAGGCGCAGTGCCTGCACCACCGCCTCAAAATGCAGACCGTGATCGAGGTTGAGCACCACCGGAATATCGTGCCGGGCGGCTTCATACTTTACCGCCTCAACCAGCGTATCCAGCGACAGATACTTAAAGTGCACTTCGGCAATGTTGATGATAAACGGCGAGCGCTGCTGCTTTGCGGCGGCAAACAGCGCCCGTAGAAAGTGGGTATCCAGCACGTTAAAGGCACCCAGCGCATACTGGTGCACACGGGCATGTTTCAGACCATCGGCGAGAGAGATCAGCGGCATTGCAGCCTCCTTGGTTAGGGAACCGGGTGAAGAAACAGGGAGTATTCGTTACAGAGCACCAGCTGAGCCGGCTCATCTTCTTCAATACTGTTATAGCGATCGCGCGGCTGCAGGAAGTGGTTGTCATGGTCATCGTCGTTGACGGAGGAGACTTCGCCCACCAGCACGTCGCCAAAGCCGTGCTCCCCCCAGAAGCTGTGATACAGCCCCGGCGGCAGGCAGATACTCTCTCCGGGCGACAGGCGCAGCTGGCTGCCAGCCATATGGGTTTGTAGACAGCCATCGATAGCAACCGTCACGTCGCTATGCTCGGTTTGCTCGTCGGTCCCTGAGTTCCACAGCTCGATAATCAAATTCCCGCCGCCGCGGTTAATAATGTCCTCGCGCTTGATCCAGTGAAGGTGCATCGGCGTCAGCTGGCCATCGCGGACGTGCATGATCTTCTCCGCATAGCATTTGGGCCAGGGCGATCCGCCGGGGGAGCCGTTGCGCAGGGTAAAGAGCGTCAGCCCCTGCGCCGCAAAGTTCGTTCCGCCAAAGGCGGTGACGTCCCAGCCCAGCCGGAGATCGAACACCTCCTGCCAGGCATCAACGGGCAGCTGTCGCCATCTGGATGGGGCAAAGCTGGCAAACGCCGGCAGGTGAACGTCGTGCATGGAGAAAAATTGCCGCGTGTGGCCAAGGATTTCGTTAATCGCGGAGCGTTTCATGTTACAGGCCTCCAAAACCGTAGGCCGGGTAAGCGGTGCGCCACCCGGCGTTTACGTTATTTAACCGTCCAGCCCTTGTAGTTTGCCACGCTCTGCTTATCGATCATTGTGACCGGGATCAGCACCGGCTCTTTCGGGGCGGGCTTGCCCTGCAGGATGTCATAGCCAATCTCCACCGCCTTCGCCGCCATGACCTGCGGATCCTGCGCCGGGGTCGCCACAAACAGCGAGTTTTCGCGCTTCAGCGCCTCTTCCCCATCCGGCGAGCCATCCACGCCAACGATAAAGAACTCGCTGCGCTGGGCCTGCTTCGCCGCCAGATCGGCCCCGATCGCGGTAGGATCGTTAATGGCGAATACGCCATCGATCTTCGGATTCGCCGCCAGCAGGGAGGTCATGACCTCCAGGCCACCCTCGCGGCTGCCTTTGGCGTTCTGGTTCCAGGAGAGCACCTTGATGTCCGGATGGCGTTTGAACTCGGTCTGGCAGCCCTCTACGCGGTTCTGCACCGCAGAGACCGGCGGCCCGTTGATGATCACCACGTCGCCTTTGCCTTTCAGGCGATCGGTGATGTACTTACAGGCAATCTCGCCCGCCTGGGTGTTATCGGAGGTGATGGTGGCATCGGCCCCTTCGGCCGCCACGTCAACCGCGACTACCACGATCCCGGCATCTTTGGCGCGCTTCACCGCCGGGCCGATGCCTTTGGAGTCTGCGGCGTTGAGGATGATCATATCCACCTTAGCGGCAATAAAGTTATCGATCTGCGACACCTGCTGGCCGAGATCGTAGCCGCTGGAGACCAGGGTAACCTTCACGTTATCTCCGGCCAGCTTGCGCGCCTCCAGCTCTGCGCCTTTAGTTATCTGGACAAAGAACGGGTTCGCCAGGTCGCCCACCGTCACGCCGATGGACTTCAGGTCTTTGGCCTGCGCAAACGGCGTTGCGGCAAGCAGGGCGCCAGCACAGAGCGCGGTGACTAAGGGTTTCAAACGCATATTTTGTTCCTTATCTGTAGGGTATTGTTGTTATGCACTTTGATGGTGACGGGTACGGTATTTATCGATTAGCACCGCAATGATGATCACCGCCCCTTTGATCACCAGCTGCCAGAAGTAGGAGACGCCCATCAGCGTCATGCCGTTGTTGAGGGTGGCGATGATCAGCGCCCCCACCAGCGTACCGGTGATGGTGCCGATGCCGCCGACAAAGCTGGTGCCGCCGAGAATAACCGCCGCGATGGCATCCAGCTCATAGCCGGTGCCGAGGTTACCGTTGGCGCTGTAGAGGCGCGAGGCGCTCATGACCCCGCCGAGGCCAGAGAGCAGGCCGCTCATGCCGTAGACGAAGAGCAGCACCAGCCACACTTTGATCCCGGTCAGGCGTGCCGCCTGCATGTTGCCGCCGACGGCGTAGATGTGCACCCCAAGGGTAGTGCGGCGCAGGATGAACCAGCAGATAGCGATCACCGCCAGGGCGATCACCACCAGCCACGGGATCGGCCCGAGGTAGTTATTGCCGATCCACTCGAAGCTAATACTGGAGTTGATCACCGTGGTGCCGTCCGCCAGCAGGTAGGCCGCGCCGCGCAGGGCGGTATAGGTCCCGAGGGTGACAATAAACGGCGGCAGCCCGGCAAAGGCCACCAGCGCGCCGTTAAACAGCCCCAGTACCAGGCCGAGCATTAGCGCCGCCGGGATCGACAGCATCGACAGCTCCGGGATCAGCGACACCACCATTGCCGCCACGGCGGTGGTGCCCAGAATTGAGCCAACCGACAGGTCAATCCCGCCGGTTAAGATAATGAAGGTCATGCCCGCCGCCAGCACGATATTGATCGACGCCTGACGGGTGATATTGAGCAGGTTGCTCTCGGTAAAGAAGTTGGGCGCGATAAAGCCAAAGACGGCGACGATAAGGATCAGGATCGGCAGGATCCCGACCGTTTGCATCAGATCGCCCATCAGCATCTTCTTCGCCGACGCGGATTTTGCCACCTGCTGCGGGGTAGGTGCTAAGGTCTCTTTTTTAGCCATGGTGTACCGCCTCATCAACGCCGGTTGCCAGCGTCATTATGTTTTCCTGGGTAATGTCGTCGCCCTGCAATTCGCCCTCGATCGACCCCTCATGCATCACGTACACCCGGTCGCTCATGCCGACCACCTCCGGCAGCTCGCTGGAGATCATCAGGATCGCCACGCCCTTATGCGCCATCTGGTTCATGATGCGGTAGATCTCGCTTTTCGCCCCGACATCCACGCCGCGGGTTGGCTCGTCAAGGATCAGAATGCGCGGGTTGATCGCAACCCAGCGGGAGATGAGTAGCTTCTGCTGGTTACCGCCGGAGAGGCCCCCGGCCCGTACCTGGGCGTGAGGGACGCGGATCTGCAGCAGCTGAATAGCGTCGTCGGAGATAGCCTGGGCCTTTTTGCGATCCAGCATGCCGTAGTTGGCATCGCGCTCCAGCGTCGCCATGGTGATATTCTCGGCGGCGGCCAGCTCAAGAAACAGCCCCTGCTCCTTACGGTTTTCGGTAAGAAAGCCAATGCCTAAATCGATGGCGGTACGCGGGGAGTGGATCACCACCGGCTCGCCATCAATCTCAATGACCCCGCCGGTGGCGCGGCGCACGCCAAAGATCAGCTGCGCCAGCTCTGAGCGACCGGCCCCCACCAGCCCCGCAAGACCGACGATCTCCCCGGCGCGGACGTGCAGGCTGATAGGATGGATTTTGCCGCCGTCGGTAAGGTTCTGCACGTTGAGGCGGGTTTCACCTGGGGTGATATCGCGCTCTTTATTAAACAGGTCGCTGAGCGGGCGGCCCACCATCATGCGCACCAGCTCGGCCGCGTTCAGCTTGTCGCGCATCAGGCTGCCGACGTACTGCCCGTCACGCAGAACGCTGACGCGGTCAGATAGCTCATACACTTCGGCCATGCGGTGGCTGATATAGATAATCGCCATACCCTCGTCGCGCAGGCGCAGGATCAGCTCAAACAGGCGGTGGGTCTCCCGGGAGGAGAGGGCGGCGGTGGGTTCATCCATCACCAGCACGCGGCTCTTGCGGTGCAGCGCCCGGGCGATCTCCACCTGCTGCTGCTCGGCGATGGTCAGCTTCATCACCAGATCGCTGGCCTTAAACTGCGCCCCGAGGCGGTTAATGACGCTCTGCGCCTGAGTGACCATCTCTCTGCGCTTCACCAATCCACCGCTGGACAGCTCGCTGCCAAGGAATATGTTTTCAGCAACGGTGAGGTTAGGGGCGAGCTGCATCTCCTGGTAGATCAAGGTAATCCCGGCGGTGAGGGCATCTTTCGGGCCTTTGATGCTGTAGGGCTGGCCGTCGATGAGGATCTCCCCGCTGGTGGCGGTGTAGGCCCCGGCAAGGATTTTCATTAGCGTGCTTTTACCCGCGCCGTTCTCTCCCATCAGGGCGTGGATCTCTCCGGGCCAGACCGTGAGATCCACACCCTTAAGCGCGTAGAATTTGCCAAAGGCTTTGGCAATGTTGCGCATTTCCAGTACCGGTGTCCTGCTCATGGCGGATCTCCTGCGGGGTGGGCGATATCAGCACTCCATCACAGGAACGTAAACGCAAAATGTCAGAAGCCGTTCATATTTGTCATATTGTGATTTTTCTCCCCGGAGCGTGATATGCCGCAGCAAGGAAGTCACTTTTTCGCCAGCGCGCGCGGGCGACTGCTCATCTTTAACCTGCTGGTGATGGTAGTGACGCTGATGGTCAGCGGTGCGGCGGTGCTGGGGTTTCGTCACGCCAGCCAGATCCAGGAGCAGGTGCAGCAGCAGACGCTGGACGATATGACCGGCAGCATGAACCTGGCGCGGGATACGGCGAACGTGGCGACGGCGGCGGTCCGGCTGTCGCAGGTGGTGGGTGCGCTGGAGTACCAGGGCGAGGCCGAGCGGCTGAAGGCGACCCAGGCGGCCCTGCAACGCTCGCTGGAACAGCTGGCCCACGCGCCGCTGGCGCACAGCGAGCAGCAGCTGGTGGCGCGCATTATTCAGCGCAGCACCGAGTTACAGCACAGCGCAACGCAGATGCTGGAGCGGGGCCATCGCCGCCATCTGCAGCGTAACTCGCTGCTCAGCTCGCTCTACCAAAACCAGAGCTACCTGCGCCAGATCCAGCGTATCAACCTGCGTGATGGCGGCAGCGTGCCGGATGCCCGGCTGCTGGATGAGATGGACCGCCTGATCAGCGCGGCGATCCAGACCCCTTCGCCGCGTCCGACGGTGGCGGCGCTGGAGACGATAGTTGCACAGCTGCCGGGAAGCGCGAGCCAGCCCTTTATCAACACCCTGCTGGGCGACTTCACCGCCGAACTGCGCAAGCTGGGACCGCTCTCTTTACAGCTTGAGGAGAGCGATCTGGCGATCAGCTGGTACATGTACCACATCAAGGCGCTGGTGGCCTTCTTAAATAACGATATCAACCAGTACGTTGAGCGCGTTGTGGAGATCTCCCAGCAGCGTATCGACCAGAGCCACCGCGAGCTGAAATCCATCATCCTGTTTATTATCGCCTTCGCGCTGCTGGCGCTGGTGATCACTGGTTTTGCGGGCTGGTATATCTACCGTAACCTGGGGTTGAACCTGACCGCCATCTCCCGGGCAATGACCCGGCTGGCACGGGGGGAGCAGGACGTCTCGGTTCCCGCGTTACAGCGGCGGGACGAGCTGGGGGAGCTGGCGCGAGCGTTTAACGTTTTTGCCCGCAATACCGCCTCGCTGGAGCACACCTCCCGGCTGCTGCGGGAGAAGACGAGCCAGATGGAGATTGACCGCACCGAACGGCAGGGGCTGGAGGAGGCGCTGCTGCATAGCCAGAAGATGAAAGCGGTCGGGCAGCTGACGGGTGGGCTGGCGCACGACTTTAATAACCTGTTAGCGGTGATCATCGGCAGCCTGGAGCTGGTCAGCCCCGGCTCGCCGGATGCGGCCCGCATCAGCCGGGCGTTGCAGGCTGCCGAGCGCGGAGCGTTACTTACCCAGCGTCTGCTGGCATTTTCGCGCAAACAGTCCCTGCACCCGCAGGCGGTGGCAATGCAGCCCCTGCTGGAGAACCTGAGCGAGCTGCTGCATCACTCCCTGCCTGCCACCCTGGCGCTGGAGATAGAGGCGCAAAGCCCGGCGTGGGCGGCGTGGATAGACGTCGGACAGCTGGAAAACGCCCTGATCAACCTGGTGATGAACGCCCGCGACGCGATGGAGGGCCGGAGCGGCTTTATCCGTATCCGCACCTGGAACCAGCGAGTGACGCGCGGCGACGGACGCCGGCAGGATATGGTCACCCTGGAGGTGGCCGATCGCGGCTGCGGCATGTCGCAGGAGGTTAAGGCCCAGGTATTTGAGCCATTCTTTACCACTAAGCAGACCGGCAGCGGCAGCGGCCTGGGCCTGTCGATGGTCTACGGATTTATTCGCCAGTCGGGCGGACGGGTAGAGATTGAGAGCGCGGCGGGGCAGGGGACGACGGTGCGGCTGCATCTGCCGCGCGCCTCAGGGCAGGCTGCTGACCTTAGCCAGCCCGAGGCCATACCCGACGGTGACAATACCGACCGGCTTATTCTGGTGCTGGAGGATGAGGCCGACGTGCGGCAGACGCTGTGCGAGCAGCTGCACCAGCTTGGCTATCTTACGCTGGAGGCGGAAAACAGCGAGCAGGCGCTGGCGCTGCTGGCTGCCGCGCCGGACATCGACTTTCTGCTGAGCGATCTGATGCTGCCAGGCAGGTTAAGCGGCGCAGAGGTGGTGCAGTTTGCTCGCCAGCACTATCCCGGGCTGGCGCTGCTGCTGATCAGCGGCCAGGATCTGCGCCCGGCAGACAATCCGGCTCTGCCAGACGTTGAGCTGCTGCGTAAACCCTTTACCCGCGTCCAGCTGGCTCAGGCGTTGCGCAAGGCGCAGATGCGCTAATCAGCGCACTTCGACATGGGTCGTGCGGGGAATAGCCATCAGGCGTTCGCCACAGGTCAGGAGCAGATCCACATCTGGCGAGAAGGGGGGCAGGCGTTCGCTAAGCTCATGTACGATGCTCTCTGGCAGCTGGGGCGCAACCATGCGCTCATCGACGATGCCGCTGCCGGTCAGGCGCAGCATGCGTCCGCCGCTCAGGCTGGCAACCTGCAAGATCAGCGGGGCGCGGCTGCTCTCGGTTAACGTTAGCAGTACGCTGGCGAGATCGAGCGGCTGGCACTCATCGTTAAGCGGGCTGAAGGTGACAATCACCCCCGGCTCACTCATGGCTTTAAATAGACGGCGAAAATGGTGTTGAGCACCCTGCATGGACGACCTCCGGTTAGAATCGTCCTATCCTGGCCGCCGTGTGTGACATTTAGGTTAAGTTACCGTGACCGGATAATGAAGATAGCGCCAGCGGTGTCTGAAAATGGGTTGCTCAGGATTAATTCTTTTTAACAAATTCTGATTTAAGCTTCATTGGGCCGAAGCCGTCGATTTTGCAATCGATATTATGATCGCCTTCAACGAGGCGAATATTTTTAACCTTTGTGCCGATCTTCAGCATTGAGGAGCTGCCTTTGACCTTGAGATCCTTAATTACCGTGACGCTGTCGCCATCCGCCAGCAGATTGCCGTTAGCATCTTTGATGATTACTTGATCGGTCCCGGCTGCGGATTCGCTTTCATTCCATTCATAGGCGCACTCCGGGCAGATGAACAGGCCACTATCTTCATAGGTATACTCGGAGTGGCATTTTGGGCAGTGGGGAAGTGACATGGTTCAATCCTCGTAGGGGCTGGCAACGCGGACGCACGGCCCGCAAAAGCTCGGCAACAGGCCGAGAAAAGGGCGATTATACACTAATACCTTACAGTTGTCGGTGCTATTATTTTTTGCAAAAACGAGCAAAAATGCGTGGTGTTGACACAACCTGTCACAGCGGTGAGCGATGCTGGTGGTGTGACGCAGAAGGTAGAGGTTTATGTATGATATTTAGAATATTTTCCGGGGGAAATTGCCACTTTTCATCAATTCAGATATGGTGAGATGAAGCACAGAGCGTTATTCGCGACGGCATCTTGCACCCGCTAACTCCTCTGCCGAAGGGGGTTTCTTCCCCCCAAATTAGGTGGGTAAATATACGAAGATATATCCTGGTTGTACATAAAAATGCGCTACGCTCTCTAATCGCTCTGGCTTCTTGGTCCGGAACGAAAGATCTGCTGTTGAGTTGAGACAAAAATATTTATTTTCCTGAGCGTCATCAGGCAATTATCTTTTTTAGATATTTTCCACACGTAATTATAAAAGCCGAAACTTTACTAAATAAATAGCACGGCTAAATAAAAGTAAGAAAAATTTGCGTTAAGGAAAGACTTTCATCATGCACACACAGACAATTTTCGAATTAAGCCAGGAAGCTGAGAGGCTGTTACAGCTTTCACTGCATAATCTCCAGTCAGTGCAGGCCATGCCCATGGCGACGCTGGATAGCACATTGTCTGCCGGGGAGAGCGATACCGCCAACGTGCTGCCGCTGCATTTTAGCGCCCGGGGGGCAGAGGCCCAATATGCCACCCTCGATAACGAGCTGCGGAAAATTACCCGACTGGAGATGGTGCTGGCGATTGTTGGCACGATGAAGGCGGGAAAATCGACGACGATTAACGCCATTGTCGGTACCGAAGTGCTGCCCAACCGTAACCGGCCAATGACGGCCCTGCCGACCCTTATCCGCCATACGCCGGGACAGAAAGAGCCGGTGCTGCACTTCTCCCACGTTGGGCCGATCGATGCCCTGACGCAGCAGCTCCAGACGCGGCTGTTTAACGTTGACCGCGATCGGCTGGCGCAAAAGCTGGAGATCGATAAGGATATGACGACGCTGCTGGAGCGTATCCAGCAGGGCGACGCCTTCGATAAGCACTACCTTGGCGCCCAGCCTATTTTTCACTGCCTGAAGAGCCTGAACGATCTGGTGCGCCTGTCAAAAGCGCTGGAGGTCGATTTTCCCTTCTCCGCCTATACCGCCATTGAGCACATTCCGGTGATTGAGGTTGAGTTTGTGCACCTCGCCGGGCTGGAGAACAGCATGGGCCAGCTCACGCTGCTGGACACCCCAGGGCCAAACGAGGCCGGACAGCCACACCTGCAGCAGATGCTGAACGAGCAGCTGGCGCGGGCCTCGGCGGTGCTGGCGGTACTCGACTATACCCAGCTTAAATCTATTTCGGATGAAGAGGTGCGCCAGGCGATCGCGGCGGTGGGCAAGTCGGTGCCGCTTTACGCGCTGGTGAACAAGTTCGATCAAAAGGATCGCAACAGCGACGATGAGGATCAGGTTCGGGCATTGATTGCCGGGACGCTGATGAAGGGCAACATCAATCCGGGGCAGATCTTTCCGGTCTCCTCCATGTGGGGCTATCTGGCGAACCGCGCCCGTCACGAGCTGAACCTGCGCGGCAAACTGCCTAATCCCGATGAGCAGCCGTGGGTGCAGGACTTTGCCGAAGAGGCGCTGGGCCGTCGCTGGCGGCTGGCGGATCTCGACGACATCGCCCATATTCATCACGCGGCGGAGCTGCTGTGGGAGGATTCACTGTTTGAGCAACCGATCCGCAAGCTGCTCCACGCCGCGCATGCCAACGCTTCGCTCTACGCCCTGCGTTCGGCTTCCCATAAGCTTTTAAACTACTCCCACAGCGCCAGCGAGTATCTTGAGTTCCGCTATCAGAGCCTGACCGTGGCGTTTGAGAAGCTTGAGCACAACATTGCCCGCCTCGAAGAGGATATGACCCTGCTGAAAAGCTGCCAGGAGCGGGTCAGCGATGAGGTCAATCATGAGGTTGACGAGGCGCTGGCTGCGGCGGACGTTTTTATCAACGGCCAGCAGGCAGATATCGTCAGCGCCATCGACAGCTATTTTAAAGAGGGCAAGCTGGCGGAGATGGCCAACCTGAGCTTTGCCAGCCTCCATCAGGACGAGGAGTTTGGTCCAGGCAAGCTGGTGCTGGAGGATGAGGGCCAGGCGCAGATCGTGCTGAGTAAGATCCGCTCCGCCTGTGAAGTCATTCTCCTGGCTGCGCAGGATAAGATTGGCCGTGAGCTGGCGCTGCGCTTCGATCAGCTGGAAAATACCCTGACGCGCTCCCTGCATGATGCCATGCGCCCCATCGAAACGCGCATTAAAGAGGAGCTAAGCCATAGCGGGTTCCGGGCGCGTATCAGCCTGCCTGCGTTTCAGGCCAGCACTCTGAACTTCAATACCCGCCAGCTCTTTGTTGACGCTATCGCCTCGGAGGATCTGCCGGTCGGGCAGTCGCGCGTCGGCGGCGTGCGGGAGTCGATGTCCCGCTGGCTCAATAACCCCGGCTGGGGGTGGAATGACTACGTCGTCACCCGCACGCGTTATGTTATCGATGTGTCACTGTTGCATAAGAATTTGATCGCCCATGTTGCGCATTTTTGCGCACAAATTCGTAAAGCTTTAGCGGCACAGGTCGATGTTTCAGTTACGGCGGGGATGGCCACCTTCTTTGCCGAATTTTCGCTAAGTCTTTCCGGACTTCAGGAGAGCCTGCGTGACAGTCTGGCGATCCGCCAGCAGAACGAGTCATCGGTAATGGCGCTTCGTCAGCACCTGAAGCAGTGTATGACGACGGCGAAATGGATCCATGAGGATGCCCGTCTGTTACGCGATGATATCCAAACCCTATTCGCGGCAGAATAACCATGAAAAATCGACTACTGGACGGACCTGGGAGCACGCTGGAGTGTATCCATCCGAAGTTTATCGTCGATCTGGTGCTGGGCATTGACGCTCCCCGCCAAGCGCAGATCGTCCCGCAGCAGCAGCTGTTACGCGATCGCCTGACCCAGGAGATCATGAACCAGACGCAGCTGCGTCCGTGGGCGATGGCCGGGGTCTTTACTGAGAGCGATGCCCTGCGTCTTGGCCTGGCCGAAAAGCTGGCGAGCATGTTCGATCCGGGGCAGCTGGCGCTCTCGCGTATCACCCAGCGCCTGGCCATGCTGCAGCACAATGCCGAGCGCCGTCCCGCCGCGTCTGCCGCCCTGCCTGAGCAGATTGCCGAGCTGCACAAGCACTTCAGTCAGCGTGCCGCCTGGAAAGAGAAAGCCTTAACCCAGCGCGGCCTGATGGTGCAGGCGGGCGTACACAGCGAGCAGATCTTTACCCGCTGGCGTGCCGGCAAGTACAACGGCTGGTCGATGGCCGGGCGCTGCTATATAGCCCTCGAAGAGCTGCGCTGGGGCGCTTTCGGTGACGCCTGTCGCCTGACCAGCCCGGAGGCCTCTTCGCTGCTGAAGGACAATCTCCGGATGATGGCCGCCGATTTTCTGGCGCAGGGGATCAACGCCTCGTCCGCCACGCGCCACTTCTATCATCAGTGGCTTACCACACCTACCACGCCGGGCCTGATGGACTATAAAGATATGCTCGGCTGGCTGGGCGACTGGTGCGATGCGGAGCGCCACCCGATATGCTGGACCATTACCCAGAGCTGGCAAAACGTGGCGTTGGGCATGCCGAGACTCTGTTCGGCAACGCGGCTGGCGACGGCGATGGTGGATGAGATCTTTGGGGAGGGCGTGTAACCCCTCCCGGCTGGCAGGAGGGGATGATATGAAATTGCTTTATCAGTGGTGTAACGAGTCCGCTTCCACCGCTTTCTCCGTACCCGCTGCACTCTGCGGCTCGCCAAAGCGTCTTGCATAGAGCGCCGTAATAATCGGTACCAGAATCGCCGTCACAATCACGCTTGCTGCTACCAGTGCCGTTGCCGATGCCGCCACCGGTTCGAACGCCGGGTTAATCTGGGCGATAATCACCGGGTTAGCTACCGCTGCGCCTGCCGCCGAAGAGGCCGCTACCCCTGCTGTACCGTTACCGCCTCCAATCAGCTTGTCAGCCAGAATCAGCGGGATACCGGTGATGATAATCACCGCTACGCCGAGGAAGATACCCAGCAGGCCGGTTTCCATAATCACTTTCAGGTTGATGGTGTTGCCCAGCGCGAAGCCAAAGAACGGGATCAGCACCGGTGTCGCCTTGCTGAAGAACGCTCGCAGATCGTGGTCGAGGTTACCCAGCGCGAAGCCGATCAGGAACGGCAGCACCGCACCGATAAAGTGGTGTGGCTCGAAAGAGGCCAGGCCAGCGGAGCCGAGGATCACCATGGTCATCAGCGGGCCGGACTCCAGCGACATCAGTACGAATGCCCCAGACTCCTCTTTGGTGCCGTACTGGTTCATCAGGCTGGCGTAGAGCCCGCCGTTAGTCATATCCATCGCCGAGACAATGGCCAGCACGGAAATCCCGGCAAAGAAGCCTGTCTGAATACCCTGTTCCGGAATAAAGCTGGCGGCAATCATTGCCACAACCCATGCGACGGCAATTTTGGTAAGCACCAGAGTACCGGATTTACGCAATACCGTACCGGTGGCGCGTAGATCAATCGAGGCCCCAATGCAGAAGAACCAGACTGCCAGGATCGGTACCGTCCCGGAAATCATACCCTTAGTGAATGAACCGAAATAGGCACCGGTATCGGGCGCTAAGGTATTTAAGATCGCGCCGAGCAGCAGCGGAACCAGCATCATCCCACCGGGGATGCGTTCAATTGTGGCCTTGATTTTCATTATGAACCCTCACTTCTCATCACGCTGCACGAGCGAGAAAATAATAGTTTTATTTCAATTGGTTAAGGCATCCTGGCGTTGAGGCCTTCGATCTAATCATGCAAGCTGAACCAGGCGAAACGTGGCTGGCATCACTGCCCGCGATAGCCCTGGCTCGTCAGAACTGAGGTTATGATGCGATCTTTGGAATATTGATTCAATGAAAATAAAACAGTGTTTTAGTTATCTTCGTCACATATTTCGCGTAAAGATTTCTAAAGGATCCACGAGGGGAAATGCGTGTAAATACCTTGTAAAAATTACACTTTTAAAATCGCTAGCGATGAAATAATTAGCTGAGTTATTGATGGAAATTGTATGTGCATCCTTATTTTATATTCATTGCCGCAGCTTTCCCGTTAACTCGGCTCCAATTTCCGAACGTAGCGGAAATAGAGTAACCGCACACTTTGTGTGAAGTTGATCACATTTTTAAACCCTGTTAATGTTAATAGCTCGTTAACTGCCCAATCAGGCGTAAACAGGTTTAGTTGTACAGGCTTTAACCAGGCTGAATAACTAAACCTGCTACTCTTGAAGAGGGGTGCTAAGGCATCCTGAACGTTTAGCATCACCATAGAGGCGTATGCCTTCCTGGCCAGGCGATTAAGGGCGCAAGTCAAAAGAGGATAAAGATGCTTAAAAGGAAAAAAGTTAAGCCTATTACGCTGCGTGACGTCACCATCATCGATGACGGTAAGCTGCGTAAGGCTATTACCGCTGCATCGCTCGGTAATGCGATGGAGTGGTTTGATTTTGGTGTGTATGGCTTTGTAGCTTACGCGCTTGGTAAGGTTTTCTTCCCGGACGCTAACCCCAGCGTACAGATGATCGCTGCTCTGGGTACGTTCTCGGTTCCCTTCCTGATTCGTCCGCTCGGCGGGCTGTTCTTCGGTATGCTGGGCGATAAGTATGGTCGCCAGAAGATACTCGCCATCACCATTGTGATTATGTCGATCAGTACCTTCTGTATCGGGCTAATCCCCTCCTATGCCAGCATCGGCATCTGGGCGCCCATCCTGCTGCTGATCTGTAAGATGGCTCAGGGCTTCTCGGTGGGCGGTGAGTACACCGGCGCATCGATATTTGTCGCTGAATACTCCCCGGACCGCAAGCGCGGCTTTATGGGTAGCTGGCTCGACTTCGGCTCCATCGCCGGTTTTGTTCTCGGCGCAGGCGTAGTGGTGCTGCTCTCTACCGTGGTCGGCGAGGAGAACTTCCTCGACTGGGGCTGGCGTATTCCGTTCTTCCTGGCGCTGCCGCTGGGGCTGATTGGTCTCTACCTGCGTCACGCTCTGGAAGAGACGCCAGCGTTCCAGCAGCATGTAGATAAGCTGGAGCAGGGCGATCGCGAAGGGCTGCAGGATGGGCCTAAGGTCTCGTTTAAAGAGATTGCGACCAAGCACTGGCGCAGCCTGCTGGCCTGTATCGGTCTGGTGATCTCCACCAATGTGACCTACTACATGCTGCTGACCTACATGCCGAGCTACCTGTCGCATAACCTGCACTACTCGGAAGATCACGGCGTGCTGATTATTATCGCCATCATGATCGGGATGCTGTTCGTCCAGCCGATTATGGGGCTGTTAAGCGACCGCTTCGGCCGTCGTCCGTTCGTTATTCTTGGCAGTACCGCGCTGTTCTTCCTGGCTATTCCGGCCTTTATCATGATTAACAGCGACGTTATCGGCCTGATTTTTGCCGGTCTGCTGATGCTGGCGGTGATCCTGAACTGCTTTACCGGGGTGATGGCGTCTACGCTGCCGGCGATGTTCCCGACGCACCTGCGCTTTAGCGCCCTGGCCAGCGCCTTCAACATCTCGATTCTGATTGCGGGCCTGACGCCGACTCTGGCGGCCTGGCTGGTGGAGAGCACTGAGAACCTGATGATGCCAGCCTACTACCTGATGGTGGTGGCAGTGATTGGTCTGATCACCGGTATCACGATGAAGGAGACAGCCAACCGTCCGCTGCGCGGCGCGACCCCTGCGGCATCGGATATGCAGGAAGCGCGTGAGATCCTGCAGGAGCATCACGACAACATTGAGCAGAAAATCGAGGATATCGATCAGGAGATTGCGGAGCTGCAGAAGAAGCGTTCGCGGCTGGTCGATCAGCATCCGAAGATTAACGAGTAAGTTTCAGTACTCAGCAAAAAGCGGGCCTCGGCCCGCTTTTTTATTGCCCGCTCTCAACAACCCGCTGCGATGTAGTCTCCGTTGGCACTCACCGGGATCACAGTTAAAAACAGCACGGTGGCAAACAGGATTAACGCCACGCCGCCAGCTACTTTTAAGCCAGGCACCACCCACGCCAGACGCTGTGCCTCGCCACCAAACAGCGCCGCCGTGCGTCCGCGGGCATAGCGCACCGCTAGCGAGAGGCCCATAATCGACAGCGCCGTACCCAGTGACATCGTCATGACGGCGGCAATCCCCCAGCTCACAATCCCCAGCGCGTTAGAGAAGAGCAGGATCATAATGGCTCCGCTGCACGGGCGCGCGCCGATCGCCAGAATCACCCCCAGCCGCGTCTTCCAGTCGCCCTGGGTCGCCATGCCCACCCCATGATGGCCGCAGCCGCAGTCCGGCGCGTGCTGATGCCCGAGCGGCGTCAGGGAGGCGATGCGCATCCTGCGCGGCCTGAGGCTCTTCAGCGCCTGATAAATAACATATGCGCCGAAGCCGCCAATCATCAGGGCGCTGATCTTCTCAACGTACCAGCGGCTTTCGCTCAGGTCGCCCGCCGCCAGGTTAAAGCCAACCGCCAGAATAAAGACGAACAGGATGGCGCTGACGCCCTGCATCAGGCTGCCAAGAAACGGCACCACGCGGGTAGCCAGCTGGCTCTCCTGGTTGGTGCTGAGATAGGTGGCGACGATAAACTTACCGTGGCCCGGTCCAACCGCGTGCAGCACACCGTAGAGAAACGCGCCGGCCAGCAGCCAGAGGCCGCCGCTGTACTGGTGGTTATTGAGCTGCAACAGGTACATCACCAGATAGCGGTGGAGAGTAATCTGCGCGCTCAGGCACCACTGAATAAATGCCCCCCAGTGGCTGTGCAGGGTGAAGAGGGCGAAGAGCGCGATGAGCAGGAGCATCACCGCGCCGGGAGTACGCCAGTGTCGGGTAAGCAGTTGCGTAGTCATAGGCCGCCAGTCGGGTGAAAAGTTGCCGAATTATAGTGCATGGTGCGGCATTTTAGAGCGTCTGGCTACAGGTGCGGTCAGGCACAAAGCAAAAACCCGCCACGAGAGCGGGTTCTTAAATATCAGCCAGGCTTAGAACGTTTTGCGTAAACGCAGGCTGAAGGTGTGCGCCTGATAGCGGTCACCCGCCTGCAGATCGTAGCGTGCGTCGAAGCTCAATTCATTCGCATCATACAGCGTGCTGCCGATGGCCAGGCCTGCCATATCTTCTACTGGCGATGCGCCTTTAGTGATAAAGCTGGTTTCACCAACGGTATCGGCGGCGTAGGAGGCGCGGCTGCTAACCTGACGGTCATCGTACTGATGGATCCAGGAGAGCTGAGCAAACGGCGTCAGGTTGCCCAGATCCGTTGCGAAGGTTTTCTCAATCCGCGCACCAATATCACTTACCACAGACTGCGAATGAAGGCTGCTGACATCCAGCGCCATGCCGTTGCCGCCGGTCTCTTTGTAGCCATCAACGTGCTGATAACCATACGTCAGGCTGGCAAGCGGGGTCAGCACTATATCGGCTGGCAGCGTTAGCGGGTAGCCAAACTCTGTTTGCAGCGTGATAGATTGCCCGTTGAACTTGCCATTAGCCGCGCCGGAGAAGCCGGTGAAGTCAGCCCGACGAACGGAGCTGTAGTTCTGGCGGTTCACACCAGCGGAGAGGTTCAGATACCACGGTTCACCGGTGTAGCCTGCGTAACCAATCACGCCGTAGTTGTCAGCGGTAGAGGTGTTGCCGGACAGATTGTCTTTACCGTGTACGGAGGTGTTGCTGTAGTTCACCGCCGCACCCAGACGCCAGTCGTCACCCAGCGCACGGTCAGCACCGAGGATCAGACCGCCAAATTTAGCAGAGTAACCGCTAACGTCATCGGTGCTCTCCTGGCGCGCGTAACCGCCAAACGGTTGGCCCCAGACGATCCAGTTGCTGGCGTAGTCGTCACCGGTGGCAACGCCGCTGTTACCGGAGGCGGATGGGTTACGTACTGCATCAATGTGGGCGCCGACCACCGCCTGCGCGGTAGAGGTCGCCACGGTCGTTGCGGAGCTGGCATTGATGTTCTGACCTGGCGACAGGCGCTCGCCTACGCGGTTAGCTTCCTGAGTGCCTTCAATGGCCAGCGAGGCGTTGTAAAGCTCCAGTAGCTCCGGAGAAGAGATACCTGAATAGTTACCCAAACCGCCCAGTGCCGCAGTGGCGCTCTGAATGGTCGCCGGGCCATGCCTGGTCGGCTGCGTAGGCGCAGCTGGCTCAGATGGCGTTGGCTCTGCCACAACCGGCGGGATAACTACCGGAGGGATAACTTCCGGCTCGGTTACTACCGGCGGCGTGACCACTGGTGGAGTGACTTCCGGCTCAGTGACTACCGGCGGCGTGACCACTGGCGGCGTGACTTCCGGCTCTTCTACCACTGGCGGCGTGACGACAGGCTCTGCGCCAACGGTTAATACCAGCGCCTTGCTGGCACCATCCTCATAGACCGAACCGGTTACCACACCGTCATAGCCGATCGCCTGGTAGCTCAGTTTATCCGCGTTGTAGTTAGTTTCTGCACCGGCAGCATTGATCACCACATAGCGCTGACCTTCAGCAAAACTGTAGGTGCTGCCGGTACGCAGTAGCTTAACGCTGGAGTTCGCATCGATAGTAGCATTGCCCGTCACGTTCAGACGGCCATAACCCGTATCAGCAGTAATCTCATTGCCAGGGATTGCCAGATCGGAGATACCAGAGATCAGGGTGGCGGCAGCGTTCTGGTGGTAGTTACCGGAAATCGTGATGCTGTTGTTCACCTGCAACGAGGCTTCGCTGTTGAGCACGGTGTCGGCTGTGTAGATATGATCGTTTAGCAGCAGTGAGCCTGTGCCAAACACGATGCCCGAACCATAATTGCTGATATTGCCGACGCCATTGAGACCGGTTAAGGTGCCCTGCGTTGTCGTTCCGCCGTTAATCGTCAATGGCTTAGTGCCGCTGAAGTAAATATCGCCCTTTATTAGCCCAGCGTTGTTCAGCGTAACGGCAGTGCTGCTTACATTATCCCAGCTATCCATAGCAAAGGCGAAACGATCCCCGCTCAACGTCCCGTTATTGACGATATCAATTTGCGAGAGCTGATTATTGTAGCTGGAGAGATAAAGGCCAATATCACCGCTAGAGATATTGCCGTTGTTAACGATCTTGCTGACGCCGTTATTCTGGTTGCTATTAAAGCTTTCAAAATAGACGCCATATTCTTTTGAGGTGATTTCACCCTTATTTTCAATGACATCTATAGTGCCACCGTTAAGTATGCCGAAGGTGTTACCGCTGATTTTATTATCATTGATGAGGGTATTGATCGTTCCATAGTTGAAGATACCCGCACCGTAATAATTTTCCGTATTTCCTGTCTGGATCGTCCCAGTGTTATGCAGCGTGCCGATGGTGCCCTGATTATAGATTGCCCCATTTTGTCCGTAGTACATACCACTGTTATTGGTGGCTGAGGAAATCATGCCCGCGTTAGTCAGGTTATCAATGGTGCCCTGGTTGTAGATACCGCGGTAGCCTGTGATGGTCCCGTCCACGGTATTGGTAAAGGTAGTGATATGCCCTTCGTTATCCACTGCGCCAGTATTCTCATAGCTGTAGCTGTAATTATCCGGCGCGCTTTGGATAGTCCCGCTGTTGGTAAATGAGTCCACCACACCTGATTGGCCTACCGCGACAATGCTGCCATAGTGATTCGGATTTACGCTCTTAATAGTTCCAGTATTACTGAATGCACCTACCGTCCCATCGATCTGCACAATATTGCTGTCTGGAAAGTAGAAATCATCGACGAAATCATTAATAACGCCATCGTTGGTCAGGGTAGTGACCGTAACGTCCTGATTTACGTTCAATGCCGTAGTCGGCGCACCGGTAAGCGTTCCCGCACTGGTGATGTGAACCAGATTAGCAGAGTGATCGATCTGAAGATTATTCGATGGCGTGTCGATAATGACATCAGAGGTTGCGAAAGCGTGAGTCGTCAGCACGCCTTGTGCCGCCGTTGAAGCTACCAGCAGAGAGATCAGCTGGCTAAGACGTTTCTTTTTCATGTATGCCACTGCAATGTTGCGATAGTTGTTAAAAAACAGACGAGAGTTGCTTCGGATTAATCCGATACCATTTGTGCGGAGAATATACATTTCGTTGCAAAAAACAATAAGGTTTGCTTAATTATTTCTTTATGAAATAAATTCACGATGCTTGTGGGTATTGCGGTTTAGGTTAGGGAGCGTCAGGGGATGAGCAAAAAACGCTACGGCTTAGCGATAACTGCATTGATTAATTTATCTTTTTTATTGGCCGGCTGCGTGTCTAGCGATCCGCGGATAAGGGCAAATGAGATAGCAGCACGAGCTAGCCTGCTCAGAGAAAATTTACAAACCAAACCATTTTTAATTGCCACGTGGAGCCGGATTGCCCCCCCGGTTAACACCTTACGCGTCTACATTGAGGGAGATGGTTTTGCGTGGAAGAGCCGTACGCAGGCATCAGACGATCCAACCCCGCATAATCCAACGGGGCTTATGCTGGCCGCCGCTGATGGTAGTGAAAACGTGCTCTATCTTGCCCGGCCCTGTCAGTTCATTGGGCCGCCTTTACCCGCCAGCTGCAACGTAAACTGGTGGACGAGCGATCGCTTTTCACCTGTTGTTATTGACGCGATGGATGATGCGCTCAGCCAGGTTGTGCAGCGCTATCCGGGCGTGCAGCTTGAGCTAATAGGGTATTCTGGCGGGGGTAATATTGCCGCATTGCTGGCGGCCCGCCGTAATGATGTAGGCTCACTGCGTACCGTTGCAGGCAATCTTGACGTGGCATATGTCAATGCGCTGCATCACGTCACGGCAATGCCTGACGCGGTCAGCGCTATCGACAGGGCTTCCATGCTATCTGCGCTGCCGCAGATCCATTTCAGCGGGGGGACAGATAAAACCGTTCCGCCCGCCGTTGCCCAGCGTTTTCAGCGGGCCGTGGGGGGACGCTGCGTTCAGATTGATATTGTCAGCGGCATGGAACACGGATCGGACTGGGCGGCAATCTGGTCCCAGCTGCTGACGAAGGCGTTGACTCCGGCAGGGGATCACTCCTCGTGCGTGCTGTAGCCGAAATCAAACCCGCCCAGCACGGTTTCCCGCAGATATTGATTCATTGGATAGCTGTAGCTCTGCCCTATGCTGACTGCGTGAACAATGCGTAATAGCGACTCGCCGCGCAGGAAGAGAGGCTCATCGGTAATCGTAATTTCAGCCCCTTGCAGCGCGTCTTTTAAATTCTGATAGGCCGGTGAGACGGTGATGGTGTTATTCATACAGCTAAACATCACCAGCAAGGCTGAAATTAAGGCCACCGGGAAAACCAGCGGATGGCGATTAATCAGGCGCACGGAACGCGAAGATTTTCTGCGTAACATGTTGGCCGTCAGGGGTACGAGCACTAAATAGAGCAGCTTTGCCAGATGGGTAAGCGCGCCAACCAGCGAGAAGATCAACGCTACAGGCGGCACGATAACCGCGCGTGCGGCATCTTCTCCCTGCTTTTCATTCTCCCCGCCAATGCTGTAGCTGCGTAACGACGCTTGCAGCTTGGGTAGCTGCTGTTTTACCGCCTCATTAAGGTGGGCTGTCTGAAGCTCAAGGGCAAACAGCTTTAACCCATCGTTTAAGGGGTACTCTTCACGCACAAGCGTACCTGCCGGCAGCAGCAATTTTTCGCGAAGGGATTTTTGTACGACGTCCTGGCGGAAAAATACGCCCCAGTTGAGTCGTTTAGGGATGGCCACACCGTTGAAGACGACGGTCCGCTGGGCGAGATAACGCTGTCTGACCGTTTTCGCGACGGCCGCATCAAAACCCGCCCGATCGGACGGGGACCAGTTATTGGCTACGGGTACGCCCTGGCTGCGAACGTTATTCCGGACGCTGGCATAGTAGCGCCGGGGAACATTCCAGCTTCTTAACCCTTTAGCGCGCAGGGAACGTTCATAGCGCTGCCAGGCTCTCTCCTGCTCAAGCTGGGTCGTTACGCTGAGATCCATCTCATCGTTATAGTAGGCAACGTACTGTTTGTGGATCGCTTCCCGCGCCTGGAGCCAGGCCTTGTAAAAGCCGAGCACACCGCCCTCTCTGGCGCTGATGCTGTCGCGCAAGTTCTGTTCCGCACCGCTTTTTAGCAGCGCATGATAGCGGTCAACGGAGCTGAGCAGGATCGGCAGCATGGCCAGAAAAGCCTTGCCTGATGGACTGGTCCAGGTCTGAACCTGACCACCGTGGCTATCGAGCGGAATGCCCTCCAGCGTCTGGTGTCCATCAATGAGCGACTGCTGGTAGAGCTGCGCCAGGAGCGACATCTGACGAAATTCACCCGTGCTGTTAGCGACCTGGCGTTCAATAAACCACTCTACGGCATGCCAGGTTACTGCGCCGGTGAGCAGGCAGAGGCAAAGTACCGCGCTTACGCTTCCCTTCGCCGACAGAGAGATGTTTTTCTTCTTCAGCCTGGCGATGCCCACGAGAGCAAACTGTAATACCAGCAGCGCCGCAGCGATGGCGGTTAATGCTCTGCCATACCGCTCCATGTTGTGGACTTCTTCAGCCGTTGAAATGCTGCCTACCAGATCCAGCAGACGGGAGTTAAACGCCAGCTCACAAATGAGATAGGTCAGGGTAATGCCCAGCACCATCCAGTTTTGCCAGGCGGGAAGAGGGGAGCGTTTGATCTCGTCTTGCGTCCCTCTATCCCCCAAAGTCCGATCCGTCATGACTTAAGCTCCAGGCTTGTCTGGCGGGTCTTTGTCGGCTGGTAAATTTCAGTAGGCAGGGAGTTATCCAGCGCTGGCTGCACCACCTTAGGCGGTAGCGGTTCCGCTGCTTTTACCTGGGTGCGTTTGATCGTTTTAGCTGATGATTGAGCTGTGGATTTACGCGCCGATCGCGCTTTATGACTACTGTTAGTTTGAACGGTCTTTGCGTGCTGGACCGGTAGCCGGCGGTGGTAAACCTCGCCATGCTGCCAGTTAAACTGTTCAACGTAATTGTCGAACTTAAAATTCATTTGCAGCTTATCTGCGCTGGCCGTCACGTCCGGCCCAACATCGCAGATGCCGGTAAAGGCCCACTCCTGGGAACGCGTATTTTGCAGATCGACCAGGCGATACTGTGCCGGGCAGGAGGGGGTGGCCACTTTCAGCAGCAGCAAAGTATGCCCTTCAATATGGTATTGATTGATGATCCTTACCCAGCTAACGCCTTCCAGCGGACGCTCAATCATCAGGTTGCTCCACTTCAGGCTGTAGCGGCCATTCAGCTCCCTGAGCGCACCTGTCGATCCATCAGCCAGCGTAAACTGACCTACTTCGTTCCCCAGCACGCTTGCCAGATCGGGGTTAAAAAGTATCTTACCGTTTTTATCGTAACGGACAGAGCAACCGTTTAACGCCAGCGCTAACGACAGAACCACTAGCGTTTGCAGGATGATGTTGTGAGGGGACACGCGCATCGCTTAATTCCAAATATGTTCGTGGGTTTTATCAATGCAAAAAAGTTATCAATGATGACATTGATAACTTTTTAAAGAGGGTGCTCGTAATAGCATTATGCTTTCGGCAGTTTGCCTTCGCCAAGACGTGTCATACCTTTAATAATTTTGATTAACGACCAGATAAACCAGACGATACCAATAATCATCCCGATGACAAATACCCATGTCAGCGCTGCGACAATCATAACGACGAAGCTGATCCAGAACAGTTTGATCAGGTAGTTAAAGTGCTCTTTTTCAAAAGGATTAGCGCTGGAGCGATTAACATAGGCCATGATCACGCCAACGAGCGCCGCTAACCCGCCGGTGAAGTAGCTGACGATAAACAGAATATAAATAATTCTGATAGTTGTGACTTTTGAATTTTCGGCGACCGCTGGGTTTTGCAGCTGTTCAGACATAGAATATACTCATAATTTTAGTTAAGGTGTAAAAATTGCTGGTGCATTACTGCCTTGCAATAGCTGGAGATCGCTACTGTTTATTCAGGCCAGTAATAAAAGAAAAATTTATTACAAATGAGAATTTGCAGGGAATTTAACATTTTTACATCATTCGTCAATATCTATTTTTTGTAGTTTTCTGTAGGGGCCGTCCTTTTAATAAGCCTCACGGGAAATACAACTACCATATATGGTGATGAAATTTGGCGGCAGGGAAATAGCGCAGGGGAATGACTCTTGTCATATTAATGAAATGGGCTATTGCCGAAATGCTGCTTACGTATGGCGCAACATTCCGGCACAGCATTAGTCCGGTTATTTTAGACCTTAAGCATTTTCACCGTGGCATCGATATCTATCTCATCTTCCGAGAAGATAAGCGTGGTGCCCTGGAAGGTGGTGATCGCCAGCTTTTTCAGCGAGCGCATTTCACCCGGCTTGATGTCTGACTTCGGTCGGATGCTATTCATCAGGATACCCACCGACAGCACCGGATTCTCTTTATCGATACCCGCATCCGCAGGGACTTCCTCACTGTAAACCACGTAAGACTTGATCGAGGTGAGCTTAAGACGCTCGCCCGCGATATAGATGTATTTGCTTTCCGGGGCAACCTTTACCGCATAGGCTGACAAGCCCTTGTTATTGGTGGTGGGTTCAAACGTCACCGCCGCATCTTTCTTGATCAGCTCAGGGTTGGCGACCTTAATCACATGAAAATAACGGTTATCCCCGTTCTCATCTTTGATAAATCCGAAGCCTTTATCTTTAAACCACGTTGTGATCGTTCCGTTCATCGCCATTACCGCCTGATTAATCGTTTATCTACTCAATTTTTGCAGCGCGCAGTGTAAAGCACAATGCCTGCGCAGACTACGTCTTTGAACAGATGCTACTCATTACCCCATCGATTCAGGAACTCTGCGATCTCATCGATACGTTCTGCATCAATGCTCGCTTCGAGGGCCATCTCGCGCTGCGCCTCTTCGCTGATCTCTTCGTTATTCATTAAGCGGGTGATCAGCAGCTCGAAATAGCGCGCCAGGGCGTCACGCTCGGCCTCGCCTACGGGCCTGGCGGCTTCCGTCGCGTACTCATCCGCAATGTCATAATACTTCAGGGGTGTTTCATTACTCATAAGGCGTCTCCAGAGCTTAAGCCTGCATCAGTTGCTCTATAAACTATAACGCCTCGCATGCCGTAAAGCACGCGAGGCGTTTTGCACTGCCAGCTGAGGGGTTTTAATCGCGCCAGCCCATCGCCGGAGCCACGTGTTTCAAAATGGACTCGATAACATGCGCGTTATAGTCCACGCCCAGCTGATTTGGTACGGTCAGCAACAGGGTATCCGCTTCGGCGATCGCTTCGTCCTGCTTCAGCTGCTCGATCAGTTTGTCAGGCTCTGCGGCATAGCTGCGCCCGAAGATCGCCCGCGTTTTCTCATCGAGGAAACCGATGCTGTCGCTTTCGTTACGGCTTGAACCGAAGTACATCCGGTCGCGCTGGTCCATCAGGGCAAAGATGCTGCGGCTAACCGAGACGCGTGGCGTACGGGTATGGCCTGCTTCGGCCCAGGCGTCGCGATAGGCACGGATCTGTTTTGCCTGCTGAATATGGAACGGCTCGCCTGTTTCATCATCCTTCAGCGTCGAGCTTTGCAGGTTCATGCCCAGCTTTGCAGCCCATACCGCGGTGGCATTCGAACCGGCACCCCACCAGATACGATCCCGCAGGCCTTCGGCGTGCGGCTCAAGGCGCAGCAGACCCGGCGGGTTCGGAAACATCGGCTGTGGATTCGGTTTGGCAAAGCCTTCGCCACGCAGCACGTCCAGCAGCACCTTGGTGTGGCGGCGCGCCATATCCGACTCGTTTTCCCCTTCGGAGGGGGCGTAACCAAAGTAGCGCCAGCCATCGATCACCTGCTCCGGAGAGCCACGGCTGATGCCCAGCTGCAAACGACCGCCGGAGATCAGATCCGCCGCACCGGCATCTTCTGCCATATACATCGGGTTCTCATAGCGCATGTCGATCACGCCGGTACCGATTTCGATACTCTTCGTTTTCGCGCCTATGGCGGCCAGCAGAGGGAAGGGTGAAGCAAGCTGGCGGGCAAAGTGGTGCACCCTGAACCAGGCGCCATCCGCACCCAGCTCTTCGGCGGCAACGGCCAGATCGATGGATTGCAGCAGCGCGTCAGCGGCCGAACGGGTTCCAGACTGCGGCGACGGCGTCCAGTGACCAAATGACAAAAATCCGATCTTTTTCATGGCGTTTATCCTGACTTCAGAGAAATAGGCGACAGGCCGAAGCCTGCTTTCGATACGCCTACTCTACGCGTTACATTGTGAGAATAAATGCCATTTGTTTAACGGAATTGGTCAAATAAATTGATGTAGCAGAGGGAGGGGTATCGACGTTAACCCGGCTTTTATATACGACCAGGCTAGTATTAATAGCAAAGTGATAAATCGGAGAATGATAATGAAAGTATTAATGGTCCTGACCTCTCACGACACCTTGGGCAATACCGGTCGTAAAACGGGTTTCTGGTTAGAAGAGCTGGCTGCACCTTATTACGCCTTTAAAGACGCTGGCGCAGAAATCGTGTTGGCCTCGCCAAAAGGTGGTAAGCCACCGCTGGATCCGAAAAGCAATGAGCCGGATGCGCAAACTGAATTGACGCACCGCTTTGAAGCTGATGCTGATGCTATGACTCAGCTGGCGAATACCGTCCGCCTGGATAGCGTATCGCAGGCAGATTTCGACACGGTGTTCTATCCGGGCGGGCATGGCCCACTGTGGGATCTGGCGGAAGATAAGCACTCCATTGCGCTGATCGAATCCTTCATTGCTGCTGGCAAGCATGTTGCGTTGGTCTGCCATGCCCCGGGCGTACTGCGCCACGTTAAAGCACCTGAAGGCAAACCACTGGTCGAGGGACGCAAAGTCACCGGCTTCACAAATACAGAAGAGGAGGCGGTAGGCTTGACTGACGTGGTGCCGTTCCTGGTTGAGGACGAGCTGATAGCGAAAGGGGGGATCTATTCTAAAGGTGAGGATTGGAGTTCCTATGTGGTGACTGACGGCCTGTTGATTACCGGTCAGAACCCGGGCTCGTCGGCGGCAACCGCTGAGCAGCTGCTGAAACAGCTTGCCGTATAGAAAATCACGCGTCAGATGTTATGCACCTCCCAGGAGGTCCGCTCTTCAACACGAAAAAACCCTCGCCAATGGTGAGGGTTAAAACACTCTACTTTTAGTATCTGATATACTCACTGTTTTAGATTCCCTTCCCTCTTGCATAAGAATGCGCTACTCTCAAAAATGCGCTCTCTACCAGAACGGGTTGGGCCATATATGTTTTTTAACACACAAAAACTTAGAATAACATCTGATAGATAATTTATAATCAAAGGTTAAAAAATGAAAAAAACAGCCCCGGAATATACGCCTGTTGACATGTCTCGTTGGGCAAGGAAGGAGCATTTTGAGGTATTTCAGTCGTTTGCTCAATGTACTTTTAACCAAACCGTGCTTCTGGATATTACCGCGCTGTTAAAGCATATAAAGCAGGCCGGCTGGAAATTTTACCCTACTATTATCTTCCTACTTTCTAAAGTCGTAAACAGTCATGCGGAGTTCCGCATGGCCATAAAAAATAATGAGCTTGTTATATGGAATGAAATTCATCCAAGCTACACGATTTTCCATAAAGAAACGGAGACGTTCTCTTCATTATGGAGTCACTATGATGGCAACATCCATCACTTCCAAAAAACGTATTCGGAAGACACCGCACAGTATGGTGATAACCTCTCCTATTGGCCTAAGGCGGAATCTCGTGAAAATATATTTTTCATATCCGCTATTCCTTGGGTAAGCTTTACCAGTTTTAATACCAATGTTGCTCATATGCAGAACTTTTTCTCCCCCATGTTCACTCTTGGAAAATACTACAACCAAGGTGAAAAAATATTATTGCCTCTCGCCGTTCTGGTACATCATTCCGTGTGCGATGGTTTCCATGTGGCAAGACTGATCAATGAGTTACAAGAGATTTGCGATGATATAGTGCACCTTTCAGAGGCACACAATTTTTGATGCACCAGAACTCTTTAAAACCTCATCTTATAGAGCAGGCAGGAAACCTATTTTTCCGTTAACCGTTTCTGATTTTCTCATCGACATAAGGCTGAGGTTTACCAAACAGATAGCCTTGTGAGAAATCACAGCCCAGCACCTGAAGGCTTTCTAGCTGCTCCTTAGTTTCAACACCTTCCGCAACGGCCTTCATATCGAGGGATTTCGCCATGCCGGTGATGAGCCTGATGATATTCAGGGCGTCTTCCTGTGTTGATATTGAATGCACAAAGGACTTGTCTATTTTGATTTTATCAAAGGCAAGCCTGCTGAGGCGTGAAAGAGAAGAATACCCGGTACCAAAATCATCGATGGAGATTTTCACCCCCAGTTCTCGCAGCATGTTAAGCGTATTCATCGGCGTACTGCTCTCAGTAAAGAGAGAGGATTCAGTAACTTCGAGTTCAAGACGCTCAGCGGGAAGTCCCGTTTCGTTCAGAATAGACAGCACTATCTCGGCAAAGTCTTTATTGCTCAGTTGGACAGGAGAGACATTGACTGAAATTTTAGCTGGGATCGCCCAGGAAGCGGCTTCCCGGCAGGCTATTTCAAGCACCGATCTCCCCATCTCGTTAATCATTCCTGTTTTCTCAGCCACAGGAATAAAGCTGTCCGGCGACAAGAGGCCTTTCAGAGGATGTATCCAACGAATAAGGGCTTCATAGCTGTAAATTTCCCGGCTGAATGAATCGACAATAGGCTGATAGTAAACCACGAACTCTTTGTTCACTAACGCCTGTGCCATATCATGCTCAAGGGTTCGGCTTTCTTGCAGTTTTTCTAACATCCATTGTCGGAAGACTTTTATCTTACCCGCGCCTTCATTTTTGGCTTCATAAAGAGCCAGATCGGCAAATTTGTAGAGATAGTCGGGGCGGCGTTCCTTGTCTGAGATAACAATGCCGACACTGGTGGTTATATTTATAATGGTATTATAAACAGTGTAGGGCTGGCTAATAGCATCGATTACATTTTGAGCGAGTGAAACGGCACAACTCTCCGTCAGGCCACTCGAGAGAAACGCGAACTCATCACCGCCTAAACGAGAAAGCGTATCGGAAACCACGCCCATCGAAATCAGACGCTGTGATATCTGGCGTAGTAACATATCGCCAACATCATGACCATACGTATCATTGACCTCCTTGAATCGATCTAAATCAAACAACATCACCACCACAGAATTGTTGCTTTTTTCTGCGATCTTGATGGTTTCATTCAACTTCTCCCAGAAAAAATGGCGGTTATTCATCTGTGTCAGTGAGTCATGGACGATGTCATACTCCAGCTTTGCATTCTGGGCTTGTAGCTTTTCTTTGGATTCTTGCAGCGCATCAGCAAGATTCTGTACCTGAAGATGTGTCTTCAGAATATTTCTGTTTTGATAAAATACCAGCGCGCCAAGTATCGCACTCATGATGAGCAGCAATAAAGATGTCGCTGAGTAAATATAGTACAGAGTTTTAATGTTGAGATTGGCGTCATTGATCAAGTTGATATCTTTATCTAAAGCGCCGGACGACAGACGCCCCAGCTGAGCATTCAGCGTCTGCATTTTTTTCAGATATTGCTGGAGTTCTGAGCGGTTCATCTTCTCAAGATGAATATCCAGATACTCAAGCGTCTTCTCAAGCTGTAACGCCAGCGTATGATGGGCTTTATTACTCTCTATGTAATTCCTTAGATCGCCTTCTTTCATTAAATCACTCTGGCTGAGCATAAGCTCGAGACGCATGCGCACATCATCCAGCGATATCGTCTCATCGATAGTGTACAGGCCAAGCACCGATTCAAGCCGATAATACTCTGATACTATCTGTGCAGCAGACCACGCAGCGGCGTAGTGAGTCAGTTTCTGCAGCTCTTGTTGCCTTTCATGCACAAGAAAGGAGATATATCCGGTAGATAGAAAAAGGAAACAGATGATGCCAGCCAGAATTCTGTTCATGTCGGTCTTCAGACCCCTTACTCAATATTCATTCTACTGACCTGCCAGGCCGATCTGGAATAATAGATCTGATTATTCAGCTCAGGCTTGCTGTCATAAGGGTAAACAACAAACAGCGGGCCTTTATCACGGATGCGCATATATTCTCCGTTGACTTTTAAAGCAAGGATAACATTGTGCTTCTTAAAATCACTGAGAGGAATTTCGGTAGTGTAGTCATTGAGCGCAGTGACCTTAACAACAGAACCTTTCGCCCCAACATAGTCCATGAGCTTTTGTAGTGGGATACCCGTAAAGGTAGTGCGACCATCATACCAGGGCGAAGTCGTCTGAAAGCTGACCATACCCAGTTTCTCAAGGCTGGCGAGATCAAAAACGGCTTTTCCACCCTCATTTGTATTTTCGATATTACCAGACATCGTTAAAAGAACTTTACCGGCAGGTCTGGAAAGTTCACTCGCCCAGACCGGTGTGAAGAGCATAAAGCTTAACAGCATAACAACTAACCGCATTCTGACCTCGTATATCAACCAGATGTTAAAGAATTATAATTTAGTTACTGTGTTATTTATATATGCTTCATATCTATTGTTGAGGTTATAATTTTACCAATATTTTAATCTATTAAAATCATGTAGTTAATAGATTTTTTCTTTTCGTATCGATCACATAAGGTCGATGCTATTATACGATATATAGAAAACAGCGTTGCACCTTGGCAAAAGCATCAGCCTGTATACTCAACGCGAATAATCACACAGCAATGTTAAGGTTTATGTTTTGCGGGCAGGCAGGGGTTTCACGCAAGCAATGTACGCTCATGGCACCTGGCATCGCGACCGGAAATCTATCTGAACGCCAGAAAGCAAAAAACCCGCCATAGGCGGGTTCTTCTAAATAGTGGTGCCCGGACTCGGAATCGAACCAAGGACACGGGGATTTTCAATCCCCTGCTCTACCGACTGAGCTATCCGGGCAACGGGGCGTATTAAACCTTGATTGCCTGGCATCGTCAACCAAATTTCCGCCAATCGCGTTCAGTTGCTTAACTTTACGGCAGTTTGCCGCAATCTCAGCCGTTTTTGCGTAGGGCTGCACAAATCTTCCAGACCTTTCACGCTGAATAATTGATGCTACACTCGGGAATCATTCAGGAGGTTGATATGGCAGACTGGCTGGAGCTGCGGCAGCATGCTGATACCGGCATCGAAACCATCCGCGCGCACTTTGAGGGCCACGCCTTCGATCCGCACTGGCACGACAGCTATCTGGTGGGCATCACCCTGACCGGCACCCAGCAGTTTCACTGCCGCCGCGAGCGCCATCGCAGCACGCCGGGGGACGCTTTTCTGCTGGAGCCGGGGGAGATCCACGACGGCGACGCGCCGGTAGAGGGTGGCTTTACCTATCTCACGTTTTATCTCGACGACCGCTGGCTGAGCGATACCCTGCGCGGCCTGTATGACGCCACGCCATCAAGCTACTCGCTGCACTTTGACCAGACCATTGCCCGCGCCCCGCAGCTGGTGAACACCATCGCTCAAACCTTTTTTACGCTGCACAACGACGAGATGCGCATCGTGCAGCAGGGCATGATGGATGGCCTGCTCAGCCAGCTGACGCACCACTGCCAGTGGCGCAAGCGGCTCTCGGCGCAGCGCCAGAGCGCGGCGATTGCCCACCGGGCGCGAGACTATCTCTACGCTCACCGGGGAGATAATGTTGGCCTGGACGACGTGGCGCGGGAGACCGGCACCGATCGCTTCACCCTCACGCGCTGCTTTAAGCGTGAGTTTCACCTCGCGCCCCACGCCTGGCTGATCCAGCTCCGGCTGGCGAGCGCCCGGGCCATGCTGGCGAAAGGGGAGCAGCCTGCCAGCGTGGCGGCGGCGCTGGGCTTTGCCGACCAGAGTCACCTCGGGCGCTGGTTCCAGCGGGCCTACCGTCTCTCTCCGGCGCGCTACCGCAGCTTATGCACAAATCTTCCAGACGCGACGATGAAATAAAGCGACAGTCGGGACAACGATAATAAGGAGTCCTGCCTGTGAATACATTCTATGCCTGGTTGCCATTTATGCTGTTTGCCTTCGTGGCGTCAATTACTCCCGGTCCTACCAATATCCTGGTCCTCTCCAGCAGCCAGCGCTTTGGCGTGAAGGCCACGCTGCCCGCCGTGGTGAGCGCCTGCCTGGCTGCCAGCCTGATTGTGCTGATCTCCGGGGCGGGAGCGGGGGAGGTGCTGCGTCAGTATCCTCTGGTGCGGACGGGAATGAGCTGGGCGGGGGTACTGTGGTTAAGCTGGATGAGCTGGCAGCTGTTTCGTGCTCCGGCCACCGATCTGGACGGAGAGGCGCAGCGACCTTTCAGCGTTCGGGCGGCAGCCGCGTTACAGCTGATCAACCCGAAAACATGGATGATGGCGCTGGCGGTGGTGAGCCTGTTTGCGCCTCACGGAGCGGATCCGCTGCGGGAGATCGCCGTGATGGCGCTCCTGTTCCTGATCATCTCCCAGCTCTGCCTGATCGTCTGGGCGTTCTGCGGCAGAGTGGTAAACCGTATCTTTCGCACTCCCGCCTCGCTGGTCTGGTTTCAGCGGGCGATGGCGCTCTGCCTGCTGATCTCCGCGTGGGCAGGGCTGCTGCTCTGATATCAGGTCAGCGCGCCGCCCATACGGCACTGGGCAAAGCGCAGAATATCCTCTGCCAGCCGGTAGGCGGTATCAACGTCTACCTGGCTGCGGTTGACCAGCATCCGGCTGAGGCAGCCCTCCAGCACCAGCTCCATCTGTTTGGCGACCATGGCCGGATCGTCTACTTCCAGCGACGTCAGCAGCTCGTGGGTATAGGCATAGGCCGCCTTTTTTTGCTGATCTGCCAGCTGGTGGATAGGGTGAGCCGGATCCGGATAGATAGTGCAGGCGGCAATGAACAGGCAGCCCGGATAGCGGTGGTTGGTGACGCACTCGGTGAGCGCCGCGTAGCGAGCCAGCAGCTTCTGCTCTTTGCTTAGCTCGTCGTTCAGCAGCATCTGCCTGCGCCAGACATCAACCTGCTGGCTCAGGTGGCGCAGCGCATCGTAATGCAGCGCCTCTTTATCGGGCCAAAAGCGCAAAAACTCGTCCAGTGGATAATTAAGACGTTCGGCGATAATTTCGGGCGTCGTGGCAGCAAGGCCTTCGATCTCAAGCCACTGCAATGTTTTCCCTAAGACGTCTTCACGTTGCACGGTGTTCTCCTGCGTTTTTAGAACCATTTTCCCACTCCTGGTGTAGTTTATGGCTGGCGATTGCGCAAATGTCTACTAAAGGCTTCCGCGTCCATAAATCCTGCCACCCGTTGCGCTGGCTGCGCATTGCCCTGGGCATCAAAGAACAGAATTGTCGGCAGGCCCGGCACGCCAAGGTGGCGAAGCAGGGCGGCATCCTCGGGGCCGTTGGCGGTGACATCCGCCTGCAGCAGCACCGTCTCCTTCAGCGCCGCCTGTACCTGCGGATCGCTGAAGGTGTACTTCTCAAACTCTTTACAGGCTACGCACCAGTCGGCGTAGAGATCGAGCATCACCGGTTTACCCCTGGCCTGCGCCAGGGCCTGGTTCAGCTCATCCACGCTGGCGATGCGGGTAAAGTTAAGCTGCGCCTGTGGAGCAGCTGCGCTGACGCCAAATGCCCAGTCCTGCAGCGGCTTCACGCTGACCAGCGCCGCGCCCAGCAGGACGATCTGTAGCACACGCATTCCACGCCGGGTACCGCCTAAACAGGTGATAAATGCCCAGCTGAAAAAGGCCACGCCAAGCAGCGACCAGAGGCGCAGGCCCCACGTCTCGCCTAATATACGCTCCAGCAAAAATACCGGCAGGGCGAGGATCGCAAAACCAAAGGCGATTTTGACCTGCTCCATCCACGGGCCGCTTTTCGGCAGCAGACGGTTGCCGAACAGGGTCACCAGGATCAGCGGGATACCCATGCCAAGCGCATAGAGGTAGAGCGTGCCGCCGCCGAGCCACAGGTTACCGCTCTGGGCGATATAGAGCAGAATGGCGCTGAGCGGCGCGGTGGTGCAGGGGGAACAGATTAGCCCGGCAATCGCCCCCATCGCAAAGACGCCGCCCGGCGAGCCGCCCTGCTGGCGGTTGCTCATCAGGCTCAGGCGCGTCTGAACAGACGACGGCAGCTGGAGCGTAAACAGACCAAACATCGACAGCGCCAGCAGGGTGAAGATCGCCGACAGCCCGATTAGGACATACGGATGCTGGAGCGCCGCCTGAAACTGTAGCCCGGCAGCGGCCACGACAAGGCCAAGCGCGGTGTAGGTGAGGGCCATGCCCTGCACGTAGAGCACGGTCAACAGCAGCGCCCGTCCGGTGGAGAGACGCGTTTTACCTCCGAGCACGATGCCGGAGATCAGCGGATACATCGGCAGCACGCAGGGGGTAAAGGCGATGCCTATCCCGATCAGCAGCGCCCACAACGCCGAGAAGGGCAGAGGCGTTGCCGCCGGAGCCGGGGGCTGAGCAGGCTGCTCCGGCACGCCTTGCGCCAGCGGCTGCACCTCGCTAACCGGTATCACCTTGGTTTCTGGCGGATAGCAGAAGCCCGCCGCCGCGCAGCCCTGGTAGGTCACGGTTAGCGTCGCCGCTTTGTCGGCCGAGCGCACCGTCACCGGCAGGCTGAGCCGCTGGCGATAGATTTCGCTGGTGCCGAAGAACTCATCTTTGTGGCTCTCGCCCTTCGGCAGCTGAAGCGGGGCGATATCCGCCTGCGCGGGCGTCACGGCGATCTGCTGGCGATAGAGGTAGTATCCCTCTTTAATCTGCCAGTTAAGCGTCAGGTCATGCTGGTTCTGCTGAAAGTCGAAGGCAAACGCGCTGTCAGCGGGAACAAACTTTGCGGAGCCGGGCGCGTCAAACAGCCCGGCTAAGGCAGAGGTACTGCAAAACAGCAGGATTAGCGTAAGGATGCGTTGAGCCATGAGAGGTAGTCGTTGTCTCCATGTGCGACGGGCAGCACTAATAGTTCAGGGGTCTGATATGGATGATGCGATTTCAGGCAGGCCAGCAGCGCCTCCTGGTGCGCGGTGGTGCTTTTCAGCAGCATCTGCACCTCGTACTCCTGCTCCAGCTTGCCTTCCCAGTAGTAGAGCGAGGTGGCGCCAGGCAGGATGGTGACGCAGGCGGCGAGCTTATCTGCCAGCACTTTGGCCGCCAGCTCCTGGGCGGTAGCTTCATCCGGGGCGGTACAGAGCACAACGACAGCATCAGGCGTATTCATCGGCAATCTCGTATCAGACGAAAAAGGCACTATAGCACGCCGCTGGCTGGGGATTAATCAACCGGGCCGCCAGGCAGCCCGATTTCAACGACATTTACATCATCATGCCTTCTATAAAACAAGGCCGCCAATAACGAAGCCCAAAATGACGCACAGGGCGATGGCGATCACGCCGGGGATCAGGAAGGCGTGGTTAAAGACATATTTACCGATGCGGGTCGAGCCGGTGTCGTCCATCTCCACCGCCGCGAGCAGCGTCGGGTAGGTGGGCAGCACAAACAGCGCCGACACGGCGGCGAACGAGGCGATGGCGGTGAGGGGGCTGACGCCGAGCAGCAGCGCGGCGGGCATCAGCGCTTTGGTGGTCGCAGCCTGGGAGTAGAGCAGGGTGGCGGCAAAAAAGAGCACTACCGCCAGCAGCCACGGATAGCTGTGCAGCAGGCCGCCCGCGACGCTCTGAATATCCTCAATGTGGCTCTTCACGAAGGTATCGCCGAGCCAGGCCACGCCCAGCACGCAGATACAGGCGCTCATCCCGGACTTAAAGGTGCCGGCGTTGAGGATCTCACCGGTATCTACCTTGCAGCTCAGGCAGATCAGCGTGGCGATGGTGAGCATAAAGACCACAATCGCCTCGTTGCGCGGCAGCACCGGGTTGGTAATCAGGCCCACCGTCGGGCTAATGATGGTGGCATAGACCATCACCGCGACGATGCCGATCAGAAACAGCATTACCGAGCGTTTGGCGTGGGGCTTAAGCTGAAAAACCTGATTGCCGCGCAGCTTCACTTCACCCTTGGCCAGCCGCTCCTGGTAGACCGGATCGTCCTTTAATTCAGCGCCGAGGAAGTTGCATACCACGGCGGTGAGCATGATGGCGATCAGGGTCGCTGGAATGCAGATCGCCAGCAGCGTCAGGTAGCTAACGCCTAGCGGCTCAAGGATCCCGGCAAAAAACACCACCGCCGCTGAAATGGGCGAGGCGGTGATGGCGATCTGCGAGGCCACCACGGCGATAGAGAGCGGGCGGGAGGGACGGATGCCCTGCTCTTTTGCCACCTCGGTGATCACCGGCAGCGTAGAGAACGCGGTGTGTCCGGTACCGGCGAGAATAGTCATAAACCAGGTCACCAGCGGGGCGAGAAAGGTGATGTGTTTAGGGTGGCGACGCAGCAGACGCTCCGCCAAGCTGACCAGGTAGTCCATCCCTCCTGCGACCTGCATGGCAGCAATGGCAGCGATCACCGCCATGATGATCTCGATAACGTCAAAAGGGATCGCGCCGGGCGTGATCTGGAAAAAGAGCGTCAGGACGAGTACGCCAAGCCCACCGGCAAAACCGATGCCGATACCGCCGAGTCTGGCACCCAGGTATATCGCCAGCAGGACAATCACAAGTTCCGCAGCAAACATAATTGGCTTCCTTGATGTGTTTACAAGTTGATATTGATTTGTTGAATTTTAGTAGCGTCAATAAACAAAAAGGCACGTCATCGCTGACGTGCCTTTGAGGTCTTACCCGGTTGAGAGGTTACTGTTCACTCTCATCCGTATACCGTTTTGCTTTATAAGCCGGGTGCATCAGGTTTTGCGCCGAGAAGATATCATCCAGCTCCGCCTCGGTCAGCAGGCCGCGTTCGAGAACGACCTCACGCACGCTCTTGCCCGTTTCGGCACAGATTTTACCCACAATATCGCCGTTGTGGTGGCCGATAAATGGGTTAAGGTAGGTAACAATGCCGATTGAGTTATAGACGTAGCTCTCGCACACAGCCTTGTTGGCGGTGATGCCGTTAATGCATTTCTCCAGCAGGTTGTAGCAGGCATTGGTCAGGATGTGGATCGACTCAAACATCGCCTGGCCGATAACCGGCTCCATCACGTTGAGCTGCAGCTGACCGGCCTCGGAGGCCATGGTCACCGTAATGTCATTGCCGATAACCTTGAAGCAGACCTGATTCACCACCTCTGGCACCACCGGGTTCACCTTGGCGGGCATAATAGAGGAGCCAGCCTGCAGCTCCGGCAGGTTGATCTCATTCAGGCCAGCGCGCGGGCCGGAAGAGAGCAGGCGCAGGTCGTTACAGATTTTGGAGAGCTTAACTGCCAGGCGCTTCAGCGAGCTGTGGACCATGACGTATGCGCCGCAGTCGGAGGTCGCTTCGATCAGATCTTCCGCCGGTACCACCGGCAGGTTGCTGACTTCCGCCAGCTTCTGCACCGCCAGCTGCTGATAGCCGTCCGGCGTATTGAGGCGCGTGCCGATGGCCGTCGCGCCGAGGTTCACCTCCAGCAGCAGCTCGGCAGTACGCAGCAGGTTACGCGTCTCTTCGTTAAGCAGAACGTTAAAGGCATGGAACTCCTGGCCCAGCGTCATCGGCACCGCATCCTGCAGCTGGGTGCGGCCCATTTTCAGAATGTCTTTGAACTCAACGGCCTTGTTCTGAAACCCTTCCCCGAGCTGGTTAATGGCGTCTACCAGCTTGACGATAGAGGCGTAGACCGCAATGCGGAAACCGGTTGGGTAGGCGTCGTTGGTAGACTGGCACTTGTTAACGTGATCGTTCGGGTTGAGGTACTGGTAGTCGCCTTTCTGGTGGCCCATCAGCTCAAGGCCGATGTTTGCCAGCACCTCATTGGTGTTCATGTTCACGGAGGTGCCCGCGCCGCCCTGGTAGACGTCAACCGGGAACTGATCCATGCATTTACCGTTATTCAGGACTTCATCGCATGCGGCGACGATTGCATTCGCCACGCTTTTTGGAATGGTGTGCAGCTCTCTGTTCGCCAGCGCTGCGGCTTTCTTCACCATCACCATGCCACGCACAAACTCAGGAATGTCGCTGATTTTGCTGTTGCTGATGTAGAAATTCTCAATCGCTCTCAGAGTGTGGATGCCGTAGTAAGCGTCCGCTGGTACTTCCCTTGTGCCCAACAAATCTTCTTCGATACGAATGCTGTTTAACATGTGAACCTTCTTTTTCAAGCTGCGAATGAATGTACTAAACACACAGTACGTTTGGGGTTATGTGTGTTTGCTGACCGACGATTATTTCCTTAATCGGCCACGTACCCGGGATCATATGCTGATGATAGCGAAATGCCGTAATCTGGATCACTTATTATCTTAGTCGTTGCATTAGTTTTAATGATTTGTGAAATGCATCACCGGCCAGAGATTTTCAGTAAACCTGGCGTGCAATCCTATTGAATTATTACTATTAAGCACCATCTCAACAGGATGCACGCCGCAAACCTACAGGAGACGCCAGTGCGCTGGATACCACTAATTGCAATATTTTTATATGTTTACATCGAAATCTCGATTTTTATTCAGGTCGCCCACGTCTTTGGCGTCCTGCTCACGCTGGTGCTGGTGATCTTTACCTCGGTCATCGGCATGTCGCTGGTGCGTAACCAGGGCTTTAAAAATATTTTGCTGATGCAGCAGAAGATGGCCGCCGGAGAGAGTCCCGCAGCGGAGATGATTAAGAGCGTGTCGCTGATGATTGCCGGGCTGCTGCTGCTGCTGCCGGGCTTCTTTACCGATCTGCTCGGCCTGCTGCTGCTGCTGCCGCCAGTGCAGAAGCTGCTAACCCTGCGCCTGCTCCCCCATCTGCGCTTCTCCCGGATGCCGGGCGGCGGATTTAGCGCCGGGAGCCAGGGCGGCCAGACCTTTGACGGTGAGTACCAGCGCAAGGACGACCAGCGCGACCGTATCGATCATAAAGACGATAAATAATTGTCACTGCCCGGTGGCGCGCTGGGGTAAAAACCACCACAGCGCCGCCAGCATAATAGTGGCGTAGAGGCTCTTCCAGCCCACCATGGCCAGCAGCAGCAGGCAGAGCAGGCCGCCCACCGCCGCCAGCGCCCGATAGCGCCCTTTCAGCAAACGACACCCCGCCAGCATGCACAGCAGATAGATCATAATGAATATGCCGTTGGCGTAGATAATCAGCGCGTCGAGGTTGATCTCCAGCACATAGATAACCAGCGTGCTGATGACGCAGCAGATCAGCACCGCATTCAGGGCATTAAAGGGGATCTGACGTTTTGAGAGCTGTGCCAGGCGGCCCTGCGGGTTGTACATCGCCTGGGACCAGACCAGGCGAGCGAAGCTCTGAATGTAGATGTTAAGGCTGGCGAAGCAGGCCAGGTAGCCAATCACGCAGGCAACCCACAGCGCCTTCTCCCCAAACAGCTGTACCACGATGCCCGGCAGCGAGGCCGCAGCAGCACGATCGGCGCCGTAAGCGTCAAAGTGCAGCACAATCACCGTGCAGGCCCAGTAGACGAAGCCCGCCAGCAGCAGACCAATCATCAGCGCGCGGGGGAAATCCCGCTCCGGACGCTTAAACTCCGACGCTAAGTGAGCAAAGGCCTCAAGGCCGACGAAGCACCAGAACATCACCGACAGGGCGGCAAACAGCCCGGAAGCCTCGACGTCCAACGGGGCAGGGAAGGGGATCTCATTGACGGTAAGATCGCCATACCACCAGACGGCGGCGATCAGCGCCACGATCAGCCCGGCGACCAGCGTTTGCAGGTTGGCGCTGGAGCTGGCTCCCCGCGTTCCTACCGCCCACACCAGCAGCAGCGTGCCCAGCTCCGCCATTAGCAGCAGTGGGCCGTGCCAGCCAAACAGCGCCTGCCAGAAGCCCGCGGCGATATGCAGCGCGGCAGGCAGCCCCACCGGGATCACCGACAGAAAGAGCCAGCCCGTGACGCGTTCCAGGCGCGGGCCAAATGCCATGCCGACAAAGTGGGCGACGCCGCCCGCGCTGGGAAAGTGCCGTCCAAGCAGGGCGAACACAATGGCAATGGGAAAAACCAGCACAATTAATACCGGCCACGCCCACAGGCTGTTATTGCCCGCCACCAGCGCCGCCAGCGCAGGTACGGCAAACACGCCGGTGCCTAAAAGCGAAGTCGATAACAATCCCACGCCCTGAGCGAGTCCAAGCTCCTGTTTTAAGCCACTCATCTATTATTATCCTGCCCCTGTCCAAAGAGCGATGATGGTAACACTTTCACAAATTTTTTTTCGCTGGCCCCTTGAAGGGGTAAAAACCCATCCCCATCTCTCTCGTCACCAGCCGGGAAGAGAAAAGGAACCGGCGTCATCCATAACCGATACTGACTTTCTCAAAGGAGAGCTATCAAAATGAGTATTCGTCCATTGCATGACCGTGTCATCGTCAAGCGTAAAGAAGTCGAGTCTAAATCAGCTGGCGGCATCGTTCTGACCGGTAGTGCTGCTGGTAAATCTACTCGTGGCGAAATCATCGCTGTCGGTAAAGGCCGTATTCTCGAAAACGGATCTGTACAGCCGCTGGACGTTAAAGTCGGCGACATCGTTATCTTTAACGATGGTTACGGCGTGAAAGCAGAAAAAATCGACGATCAGGAAGTGCTGATCATGTCCGAATCCGACATTCTGGCAATTGTTGAAGCGTAATCCACGCGCGACCTGAACCATACGAATTTAAGGGAAAGAGAAAATGGCAGCTAAAGACGTAAAATTCGGTAACGACGCCCGTGTGAAAATGCTGCGCGGCGTAAACGTGCTGGCAGATGCAGTGAAAGTGACCCTGGGCCCGAAAGGCCGTAACGTAGTACTGGATAAATCTTTCGGTGCACCGACCATTACTAAAGATGGTGTTTCCGTTGCCCGTGAAATCGAGCTGGAAGACAAGTTCGAAAACATGGGTGCGCAGATGGTGAAAGAAGTGGCCTCGAAAGCGAACGACGCTGCGGGCGACGGCACCACCACTGCCACCGTGCTGGCTCAGTCCATCATCACCGAAGGCCTGAAAGCCGTTGCTGCGGGCATGAACCCGATGGATCTGAAACGCGGTATCGATAAGGCCGTTATCGCCGCCGTTGAAGAGCTGAAAACCCTCTCCGTACCGTGCTCTGACTCCCGTGCTATTGCTCAGGTAGGCACCATCTCTGCTAACTCCGACGAAACCGTGGGTACCCTGATCGCTCAGGCAATGGAAAAAGTGGGCAAAGAAGGCGTTATCACCGTTGAAGAAGGCACCGGCCTGCAGGACGAGCTGGACGTTGTAGAAGGTATGCAGTTTGACCGTGGCTACCTCTCCCCTTACTTCATCAACAAGCCGGAAACTGGCTCCATCGAACTGGAAAGCCCGTTCATCCTGCTGGCTGATAAAAAAATCTCCAACATCCGCGAAATGCTGCCGGTGCTGGAAGCCGTTGCTAAAGCGGGCAAGCCGCTGCTGATCGTTGCTGAAGACGTTGAAGGCGAAGCGCTGGCGACCCTGGTGGTGAACACCATGCGCGGTATCGTGAAAGTGGCTGCGGTGAAAGCACCGGGCTTCGGCGATCGTCGTAAAGCTATGCTGCAGGATATCGCTATCCTGACCGGCGGTACCGTAATCTCTGAAGAGATCGGTATGGAGCTGGAAAAAGCGACCCTGGAAGACCTGGGTCAGGCGAAACGCGTTGTGATCAACAAAGACACCACCACCATCATCGATGGCGTGGGTGAAGAAGCCGCCATTCAGGGCCGTGTTTCTCAGATCCGTCAGCAGATCGAAGAAGTGACTTCCGATTACGACCGTGAAAAACTGCAGGAGCGCGTAGCGAAACTGGCAGGCGGCGTAGCGGTAATCAAAGTCGGTGCTGCGACCGAAGTTGAAATGAAAGAGAAGAAAGCCCGCGTTGAAGATGCCCTGCACGCGACCCGTGCTGCGGTTGAAGAGGGCGTGGTTGCCGGTGGTGGCGTAGCGCTGATCCGCGTTGCCAGCAAAATCGCCGATCTGAAAGGCCAGAACGAAGACCAGAACGTCGGTATCAAAGTTGCGCTGCGCGCAATGGAAGCACCGCTGCGTCAGATCGTGCTGAACTGCGGTGAAGAGCCGTCTGTTGTTGCCAACACCGTGAAAGCGGGCGACGGTAACTACGGTTACAACGCAGCGACCGAAGAGTACGGCAACATGATCGACATGGGTATCCTGGATCCGACTAAAGTGACCCGTTCTGCTCTGCAGTACGCGGCCTCCGTAGCCGGTCTGATGATCACCACCGAGTGCATGGTGACCGACCTGCCGAAAGCTGACGCACCTGACTTAGGCGGCGCTGGCGGTATGGGCGGCATGGGTGGTATGGGCGGCATGATGTAATGCCCCCCTCCGCCCGGCATCCTTCAGGCCGCAGGTGTGTTGGCTGCGTTCACGCACCCCAGTCACTTACTTCAGTAAGCTCCTGGGGATACGCGAACTTGCCGCCTTCCTGCAACCAGAATGATTTGGGCGGGCATCCGTCATAAAGAGAAACCCCCGGGCAGAAATGTCCGGGGGTTTTTCTTTTGGTCATCTTTTTAGTATAAGGTTTAGACACGGACAGGTTGTGTCCAGCTGATAAGAACGAGGAATAAAATGCGCATAAAAATTTCTGCAGGGATCGTAGGTGCGGCACTGCTGCTGGCAGGCTGTAGTTCCAGCAACACCTTAACCGCAGGCGGGCAGAGCGTTCGCTTTGTAGAAGATAAGCCGGGCGCGGAGTGCCACTATATTGGCACCGCCACGGGCAAGCAGAGCAACTGGCTCTCCGGTCAGCATGGCGAAGAGGGTGGCTCCATGCGCGGCGCGGCCATATCGCTGCGTAACCACGCCGCCGAGATGGGCGGCAACGTCCTCTACAGCGTCACCAGTCCTACCCAGGGCTTTATGTCGAGCTTTGTCCCGACCGCCAGCGAAATGAACGGTCAGGTCTATAAGTGCCCGAACTGATTAGCCGCAACGCCGGGCGGCACTGCGTTTGCCCGGCCTACAATGGGCTGGCTACGGACTTAACTCTGGCGTAGCTGCAGATCCAGCGGTGTTTTGCTCGGCTCGCCGCCGATCTCCCGCGCCAGTCGCGGCACCATATAGCCCGATACCAGCGTCAATAGCTCGCGCATAATCTGGCGGGCTTCATCATCCGTCACCATAAAGTGTGCCGCGCCCTGGACCTTATCCAGCACGTGCAGGTAGTAGGGCATCACGCCCGCATCAAACAGCGCATTGCTGAGATCCGCCAGCGTCTGGGCGCTGTCGTTAACGCCGCGCAGCAGCACGCTCTGGTTAAGCAGCGTCACGCCCGCGGTGCGCAGCGCCGCCATCGCCTGACGAAACGATGCATCAATCTCCTGAGCGTGATTGATGTGGTTAACCAGCAGGATTTGCAACGACGAGCGGGCAAAGCGTGACGCCAGCGCGTCGGTGATGCGCGCCGGGATGACGATCGGCAGTCGGCTGTGGATACGCAGGCGCTTCACGTGCGGGATCGCCTCCAGCTGGGTCAGCAGCCAGTCCAGCTCGTGATCTTTCGCCATCAGCGGATCGCCGCCGGAGAAGATGATCTCATCCAGCTCAGGATGCGCGGAGATATAGTCCAGCGCCGCCTGCCAGTTGCGCTTGTTGCCCTGATTATCGGCGTAGGGGAAGTGGCGACGGAAGCAGTAGCGACAGTTTACCGCGCAGCCGCCCTTTACCAGCAGCAGAGCGCGGTTACGGTATTTATGCAGCAGTCCAGGGACAACGCTATGCTGCTCATCAAGCGGATCGGTGCTGAATCCAGGGGCGGCAACAAACTCCTCCTGCGAGGTAAGTACCTGTCTTAACAGCGGATCGTTGGGGTTTCCCTGCGCCATCCGCGCGACAAACGCCCGGGGGACACGCAGGGCAAACAGGCGTTTCGCCGCCCTTCCTGCGAGCAGATTTTCATCGGCGTCTATATTTAACAGACGCAGTAGTTCATCCGGATCGGTAATTACATCGGCAAGTTGTACTAACCAATCTTCTCTGGATGGGGTATTTAGGGTTACAATATGCGCCATTTTGTGGCTTAGCTACCAGTTATCAATTTCAGAGGGCCTTATGGCGACTTACTATAGCAACGATTTTCGTGCTGGTCTTAAAATCATGATGGATGGCGAACCGTATGCGGTTGAAGCCAGTGAATTCGTTAAACCGGGTAAAGGCCAGGCTTTCGCCCGCGTTAAGCTGCGCCGTCTGCTGACCGGCACCCGCGTTGAGAAAACCTTCAAATCTACCGACTCCGCTGAAGGCGCAGACGTTGTAGATATGAACCTGACTTACCTCTACAACGACGGTGAGTTCTACCACTTCATGAACAACCAGACCTTCGAGCAGCTGGCTGCCGATGAGAAAGCGGTTGGCGAAAACGCTAAATGGCTGCTGGATCAGGCTGAGTGCATCGTGACCCTGTGGAACGGTCAGCCTATCGCTGTCACCCCGCCGAACTTCGTAGAGCTGGAGATCATTGAAACCGATCCAGGCCTGAAGGGCGACACCGCAGGTACCGGTGGCAAACCGGCTACCCTCTCTACCGGTGCGGTAGTTAAGGTTCCGCTGTTCGTTCAGATTGGCGAAGTGATCAAAGTTGACACCCGCTCTGGCGAATACGTTTCTCGCGTGAAGTAATTTATGCGATAAGCGAGTCGGCGTGGCTCCCGCTGCGCCGATGCTTTTTTACTGTCCCAGTCCCTGTTCCCCTCGCTCGAATTTTCTTAAAAAATCATCCTCTCCCATCATTTCCTGAGATTTTGTCTATGCTTAAGTGGCTATACACAAATAACTTTGGCTATAAAGGAAGATATTATGGTTAAGAAAACAATTGCAGCGATCTTTTCTGTACTGGTACTTTCTTCAGCACTGACCGCCTGTAACACCACCCGTGGCGTTGGTGAAGATATCTCTAGCGGCGGTAGCGCTATCTCCGGTGCGGCAACCAAAGCTCAGCAGTAATCAGGGACGGTACGGCCGCTCGCCGTACCGTTAACCTACGCCTTCCGGCAGCGACAGGAACGGCGTAAAGCGATTACACATCCCCAGCTTCATGCGAATATTACGCTTATAGGTATACACTGTTTTGCCGTTAATCCCGAGACGGTGAGCGATAGAGTGATTGTTAGTTCCCTCCATCCACAGCGACAGCACCTTCTCCTCCTGACGCGTAAGCAGCGGCGCGGCGTTCTGCGGCTCGGCATAGACAGGGCGGGCAAGCAGTGCGGTATCAATCATCCGGGCAAGCTGCTCTAACGAGCTGGATTTTGCCAGCCGGGCAGCGACCGGAAACTGCTGGCAGTAACTCTCCATCTCAGCGTTATGGCCGGACTGTAATAAGATAAGTTTGCTATGTTCGCTGCAGGCGGTCAGCAGCGATGAAAGCTGTTGAACATGGTGCAGATCGCCAGAAAAACCGTAGAGATCGGCAATAACCAGATCCGGTTGCCACTGCATGGCATGCTCTTTTGCCAGCATCAGGTTATTCAGTCCGGTAACGACAACGGGGGTGGAAAATAAACCAGCTTGATTGAGCCATATCTCCAGCCCGGAACGGGTGAAATAACAACGGTCAATCAAAAGAATTTTCAGCATGTCTTTATTCGCAGTCAGGATAGGGGTGACGGCTTGCTGCTAGCAGAAAGCACACTATCATAGGGGGGAGTCCTGCCGGGTAAATGCGGGAACTACGCTGCTAACTGCATCTATTTCTTGCTTTAAATGGCGAAAACGCGCGTTTAATTAAAAAGTTGAAAAACAACTTACCCCAGGCGACAATTCCTTATTCAACCTGGTCTTGCGGGACGACCCACAAGCGCCATCTTTTCACCGGGGACGGCCCCACAGTCGGGAGCCTGTTATGTCCTGGTTTATTCTGTTTATTGCTGGTCTGCTTGAAGTTGTCTGGGCTATTGGCCTGAAGTACACCCACGGTTTTACCCGTCTCATCCCTAGCCTGGTCACCGTTAGCGCAATGATTGTCAGCATCATGATGCTGTCATGGGCCATGAAAACCCTGCCGGTGGGTACGGCCTACGCCATCTGGACGGGTATCGGTGCGGTGGGAGCGGCAACGGCAGGCATTTTGCTGCTGGGTGAGTCAGCCAGCCCGGCGCGGATCGTTAGCCTGGTCCTGATCGTTGCCGGGATCGTTGGTCTGAAGCTCAGTACCCACTAGCGGTTCTGCGCGACCCAAATCAGCTTCTCAACGGCAAAGCCCTGGCGGGTGGCGGTATCCAGCAGCTGCTGTTTCACCTTGTCAGGAATGGTGCGGGTACGCGACAGGATCCATAGATAGTTCCGGTTCGGGCCACAGACCAGCGCATGCTGGTAATCTTTATCTAGCGCAATCACGTTATAGCCGCCGTAGAAGGGACCGAAGAAGGAGACCTTCAGCGCCGCCCGATCCGGACTGCCGGTAAAATAGGCCTTGCCGTCGGTGGACTGCCACATTCCTCTCGACGGGTTATAGCCCTTATTGATCACGTTCAGGCCGCCATCATCGCGCAGCGTATAGGTGGCGGTAACGTTATTTAACCCGCGCTCAAAGCGATGGTCGAGGCGGGCGATCTCATACCAGGTACCGATATAGCGTTTGGCATCGAAATGCTCGACAACCGTTACGCCAGAGGGAGGCGTAGGGGAGCTACAGGAGACCACCACAAACGCAGCGGCAACGGCGGCAACAACGGGTAGCAGACGCATAGTATTTTCCTTACAGGCTTTTTTGCTAAGTGTAGAACCTGGCTCAAGAAAATGTATTTTGCAGCGGGAGATATTTGCGTAATGCGATGCCCGACAGCGTTGCGTCGGGCATCCTCGGCGTTAAAGCGTAATAACGCCAATCAGCGTGACGATGCTCAGAATGGCCGCCAGGCCATAAAAAACCCACTTGCCGTGGGGGACGTGAATTTTAAGATCGTGCGTACCGTGGTGGATGCGGTGCAGGCCGCACCACAGCGGCAGGACAATCATCAGAAAGATAAACGCCCGGCCAACGATACTCTGGGCAAAAGCCAGCACGCGATCGTAGCCCAGCGCTTCCCCCGGATAAAGCCCGAGCGGCAGCAGAATGCCAACCAGCAGCACGATTACCGGGGCGACGACCGCCCCCCACATGCCGCCTGCGCCAAACATCCCCCAGAATAGCGGTTCGTCAGCGCGTTTTGGGTTTGGATTAATCATGTGGTCTCCTTACCAGAAGAGTGCAATAAACAGAATCACTACGCTGACCAGCGCCGTGACGGCCCACAAGGCTCTGATAACCGGCTGCGATCCCAGCTTTTCCCCCTTCACGATAAGGGTGGCGGCTTTCGGGGCCAGCTCAAACCAGGTTTTGGTGTGCAGCAGCGCGGCTGCCAGGGTCAGCAGATTCAGGATAATCACCACCGGGTTTTGCAAAAAGCCGACAAATGTCGCCCATGACTCAGGACCGTGCTTCAGCGCAAACAGACCGAAGATCAGCACAATACTGAACCAGACCGTAGGCACGGAGGTGCCTTCCCGCAGCATATAGAAGCGGTAGAAGGGCAGGCTTTTCCACCAGCCTGACGGCATCGGCTGCACCCAGGGTTTACGTTTCGTTGTCATCGTACGCTCCTTAGCGTGGTTTCAGGGTGGCGATCAGAAAGTCTTTTGAACTCTCTACCTTGCCCTGCTGAATGGCCGCCGCCGGATCGACATGCTTTGGACAGACTTCAGAGCAGTAGCCGACAAAGGTGCAGCTCCAGACGCCGTTTTCGCCGTTCAGCTGTGCCATACGTTCCCGCCTGCCATGGTCGCGGCTGTCTTCGTTGTAGCGATGGGCCAGGGTAATGGCCGCCGGGCCGATAAACTCCGGGTTCAGGCCAAACTGCGGACAGGCGGCGTAGCACAGCCCGCAGTTGATGCACCCAGAGAATTGATGATACTTCGCCATCTGCGCCGGCGTCTGGCGGTTAGGCCCTTGCTCCGGCGTACGAGGATTGCCGATGATGTAGGGCTTGATGGCCTCAAGGCTCTCGATAAAGTGGGTCATATCCACGACCAGATCGCGCTCAATCGGGAAGTTACCCAGTGCCGCTACCTTGATGCCCTTCACGTAGTCGCGAAGGAAGGTTTTACAGGCCAGTTTGGGCACGTTGTTAACCATCATGCCGCAGGAGCCGCAGATAGCCATGCGGCAGGACCAGCGGTAGCTCAGATCGGGGGCAAGGTTATCTTTGATGTAGCCCAGCGCATCCAACAGCGAGGTCTGCTCATCGTAGGGCACCGGATAAACAACGCTGTGCGGGGCGGGATCCACCTCCGGGTTATAGCGCACCACCTCAACGTTCAGGGTTTTCATCTCAGCCATTCGCCTTCTCCTTGTTCTCGGCGGCTTCCGCTTCCCCGCCGTAGACGCGTTTCGCCGGTGGCAGCGTGGTGATGTTGACATCGCTGTATTCAAGGCGCGTTGTGCCGTCCGCATCGCGGAAGGCGAGGGTATGTTTCAGGAAGTTGACGTCGTCACGCTCGGTGCAGCCCTCGTCCAGCCGCTGATGCGCCCCGCGCGACTCCTTGCGAGCCAGCGCGGAGTGGGCCATACACTCGGCGACGTTCAGACCGTGCCCCAGCTCAATGGTGTAGAGCAGGCCGGTATTAAAGACGCTGGAGGTATCGGTAACCCGCACGCGCTTAAAGCGCTCCTGCAGCTCCGCCAGCTTATCAACGGTTTTCTGCATTAGCTCCGGAGTACGGTAGATGCCGCAGCCCTCCTCCATAGACAGGCCCATCTCATCGCGGATCGTCGCCCAGCTCTCGTTGCCCTGCTGGTTAACCAGCGCTTTCAGGCGCTGCTCCACGTCAACCGCCTGGGCGGTCAGGGCGCTATCGGCAGCCGTGCCCACGGTGTGCGAATGGGCGATAGCGCGTTCGCCCGCCAGGCGACCAAAGACGACCAGCTCCGCCAGCGAGTTTGAGCCAAGACGGTTAGCGCCGTGCAGGCCGACCGAGGAGCATTCGCCCACGGCAAACAGTCCCTTAATACGCGTCTCACACTGGCTGTCGGTTTCAATACCGCCCATGGTGTAGTGGGCAGTTGGACGGACCGGGATAGGCTCCTTGACCGGATCGACGCCGACATAGGCTTTTGCCAGCTCACAGATAAACGGCAGCCGTTCGAGAATTTTCTTTTCGCCAAGGTGGCGTAGATCGAGATAGACCACGTCGCCGCGCGGGGTAGGGATGGTGTTGCCCTTACGCCACTCGTGCCAGAAGGCCTGGGAGACCCTGTCGCGCGGACCCAGCTCCATATATTTGTTTTTCGGTTCGCCCAGCGGCGTCTCTGGTCCCATGCCGTAGTCCTGCAGATAGCGGTAGCCGTTTTTGTTGACCAGAATGCCGCCTTCGCCGCGGCAGCCCTCCGTCATCAGAATGCCGGAACCGGGCAGGCCGGTAGGGTGGTACTGCACGAACTCCATATCGCGCAGCGGCACACCGTGGGCGAGCGCCATCCCCATGCCGTCGCCGGTAACGATGCCGCCGTTGGTGTTATAGCGGTAGACGCGCCCCGCGCCGCCGGTGGCCATCACCACCGCGTTGGCACGGATCTGCATCAGGGTGCCTTCCATCATGTTCATGGCAACCAGGCCGCGAACCTGCCCGTCATCCACGAGGATATCCAGCACAAAGTGCTCATCGAAGCGCTGGATCTGCGGGAACTGGAGAGAGGCCTGGAAGAGGGTATGCAGCATATGGAAGCCGGTCTTATCAGCAGCAAACCAGGTGCGCTCGATCTTCATGCCACCGAAGCGGCGTACGTTGACGCTGCCGTCTGGGCGGCGGCTCCACGGGCAGCCCCACAGTTCAAGCTGGGTCATCTCCGTCGGGCACTGGCGGACAAAGTAGTCAACGACATCCTGCTCGCATAGCCAGTCGCCGCCGGCTACGGTGTCGTGAAAATGGTACTCAAAGCTGTCGTGATCCTGTGCGACGGCAGCGGAGCCGCCCTCGGCCGCCACGGTGTGGCTGCGCATGGGATAGACCTTTGAGACGAGGGCGATTTTCGCATTGGGATCCGCCTGGGCGGCCGCTATGGCAGCGCGTAAACCCGCGCCGCCAGCGCCTATGACGACGAGATCGGCTTGAAAAGTGTGCACGACATTCCTCCAGATTGGCTGTAAACAGTTCCACTGCTCCTTTATGGGTACGCCAGTATAACCTCAGGGATCGGAGGGAAATTTGACGTGTTCGATTTTTTGGCCGATCTTTGTGGCCGCTTTTTGTTCTGTTCCGTCACGAAAAAGGGTTCTGATTGCGTAAATTTGCCGCACAGAATTTGTCTCAGGGACGCCCGTCGAGTAGACTTCGTGCCCTTGTCTGACATCGGAGAACACACCATGAGTGAAACGGCAGCCTGGCGGCCGAGCGCATCTATACCTAACCTGCTGAAACGCGCAGCAATAATGGCCGAGATACGCCGTTTCTTTACCGATCGCGGCGTGCTAGAGGTGGAGACGCCCTGCATGAGCCAGGCGACGGTAACGGATGTTCATCTGTTCCCGTTTAAAACCCGTTTTGTCGGCCCGGGCCACTCCCAGGGGCTGGATCTCTATCTGATGACCAGCCCGGAGTACCATATGAAGCGCCTGCTGGCTGCGGGCTGCGGGCCGGTGTTCCAGCTATGCCGCAGCTTCCGTAATGAAGAGATGGGCCGTCATCACAACCCCGAGTTCACCATGCTGGAGTGGTATCGCCCGCACTACGATATGTACCGGCTGATGAACGAGGTGGATGACCTGCTGCAACAGGTGCTGGACTGCCCGGCGGCGGAGTCGCTCTCCTACCAGCAGGCGTTCCAGCGTCATCTGGAGATCGACCCGCTCTCGGCCGATAAGCAGCAGCTGCGTGACGCTGCGGCAAAGCTGGATCTCAGCAATATCGCCGATCGGGAAGAGGACCGGGATACGCTGCTACAGCTGCTCTTTACCATGGGCGTGGAGCCGCACATTGGCAAAGATCGCCCGGCGTTTGTCTATCACTTCCCGGCAAGCCAGGCGGCGCTGGCGCAGATCAGCACCGAAGATCACCGCGTGGCGGAGCGCTTTGAGGTCTACTTCAAAGGCATGGAGCTGGCGAACGGTTTCCATGAGCTGACCGATGCCCGTGAACAGCAGCAGCGTTTTGAGCAGGATAACCGCAAGCGTGCGGCGATGGGTCTGGAGCAGCAGCCTATCGACTACAACCTGCTGGGTGCGCTGGAGGCGGGCCTGCCGGACTGCTCCGGCGTGGCGCTGGGGGTCGATCGCCTGGTCATGCTGGCGCTGGGCACCGAGACCCTGGCCGAGGTGCTGGCCTTTTCGGTCGATCGCGCCTGACTGTAGTTGCCGGGCAGCGCTCTGCTTGCCCGGCCTACGGTGGTGCAGAAATAGTGCAAAATAAAATATTACTTTTTGTGCTAATTGCCCACCTCATCTTTTGCTTTCTCTCCTGAAGTCACAATTTAAACCTACCGCTTTGTTACTATCCCGCCGTTCGTTTGGGTAACGCTTTTACCCTCTCTCTTTCACCAGACAACATGGATAGATCTATGAGCGACAATCTCAAAAAGATGAGCCTGATGGGGCTTGTTCTCATGATATTTACGTCGGTTTTTGGCTTTGGAAACACGCCTGCCGCATTCTTCTTGATGGGACACAGCGCCACGCCCTGGTACATCTTCGCGGCTCTGTTCTTCTTCATTCCCTTTGCATTAATGATGGCTGAGATGGGGGCCGCCTACCGTAAGGAGGAGGGCGGTATCTACTCATGGATGGAGAACAGCGTGGGGCCACGCTATGCGTTTATCGGCACCTTTATGTGGTTTTCGTCGTACGTCATCTGGATGGTAAGTACCGCTGCCAAGGTGTGGGTTCCCTTCTCCACCTTTGTCGTTGGCGCGGATATGACGCAGCGCTGGCACGTCGCTGGCCTGCAGCCCACTCAGGTAGTGGGGATTCTGGCCGTTGTCTGGATGGTGGTGGTCACCTTTGTCGCGGCGAAAGGCATCAATAAGATTGCCAAAGTCACCGCCGTTGGCGGGATTGCCGTGATGTGTCTTAACCTGGTCCTGCTGCTCGCCAGCATCGCTATTCTACTGCTCAACGGCGGACATTTTGCCGAGGCGATCAACTTCACGACTTCGCCTAACCCGGGATACCACTCCGATCTCTCTATGCTGTCGTTTATGGTGTTTGCCCTGTTTGCCTACGGTGGCATTGAGGCGGTAGGCGGCCTGGTGGATAAGACCGAAAACCCGGAAAAAAACTTTGCCAAAGGGATCATCTTCGCTGCGATTGTTATCTCCGTCGGCTATTCGCTGGCCATTGTTCTGTGGGGCGTCAGCACCAACTGGCAGCAGGTATTGAGCACCGACTCTACCAACCTGGGCAACATTACCTACGTGCTAATGCAGAGTCTGGGCACGACGCTGGGCAACGCGCTGCATCTGTCGCCTGAAGCGGCCAGCCTGACCGGGGTCTGGTTTGCCAGGATAACCGGCCTGTCGATGTTCCTCGCCTACACCGGGGCATTCTTTACGCTGATCTACTCCCCGCTGAAGGCGATTATTCAGGGTACGCCGAAAGAGATGTGGCCCGCAGCGATGACGCGTTTGAATAAGAGCGGCATGCCCGAGACCTCAATGTGGCTACAGTGCCTGCTGGTGAGCCTGATTATTCTGCTGGTCTCGTTTGGCGGCGGCACGGCGTCAGCGTTTTATAACAAAGTGACGCTGATGGCGAACGTCTCGATGACGCTACCGTACCTCTTCCTGGCGCTGGCGTTTCCCTTCTTTAAGGCCAAAACGGATCTGCATCGGCCGTTTGTGATTTTCAAATCCCGCAGTACGACACTGGGGATGACCGGCGTGGTGGTGGTGCTGGTGGCCTTCGCCAATATCTTTACGGTCATTGAGCCGGTGATTGAAAAAGGGGATTTGAGCAGCGCCCTGTGGATGGCGGGCGGGCCGATCTTCTTCTCGCTGCTGGCGCTGGGGCTTTATGAGCGCTACCAGCGGCGCATTAGCCGCGTGGGTGGGTTGTCACCCCGCTAAAAAAACGCCGCAGCGGTTAAGCTGCGGCGTGGTTCTTACAGGCTGCCCGACGGACGCTGGCTGCGTCCGGCAGAGCTTAACGTTCTGGCGGTGCGTTTGCCGTCGAGTGACTCCAGACGCATCTGGAACGGCGGGAACGGCAGGTCGATGCCGTGCTCGCGGAAGCCCTGCAGGATCAGCTGGTGGATCTCGTGGCGCAGCGGCATTCGGTGGCCCATCTCGGCGGCGTAGATACGCAGCTCAAAGAGCTGGATACCCTGCTGCAGATCCACCAAAAAGACCTCCGGCGGTGGGTTATCGATCACCAGCGTACAGCGCTCGGCGGCAGTGTAGAGCAGCTGCGTGACCTCTTCGCTGTTGGCATCGGAGGGTGCGGGAACGGTCAGCACCACACGCGTCACCGAATCCGACAGCGACCAGTTGATAAACTGCTCGGTGATAAACGCCTTATTCGGCACGATGATCTCTTTGCGGTCCCAGTCGCTGATGGTGGTCGCGCGGGTATTGATCTTCGTGACGCTACCGGTGAGATCGCGAATGGTCACGGTATCGCCAATGCGGATCGGCTTCTCAAACAGGATGATCAGGCCGGAGATAAAGTTGGCGAAGATCTCCTGTAAACCAAAACCTAATCCCACACCGAGGGCTGCTACCAGCCACTGCAGTTTTGACCACTCAATACCAATCATCGAGAAGCCCACCAGACCACCGAATAGCATCAGCAGGTACTTGGTGATGGTGGTGATGGCGTAGCCGGTCCCCGGCGTCAGGTCGAGATGCTGAAGCAGCGCCAGCTCCAGCAGGGCCGGCAGGTGGCGCACCAGCTGGGTGGTGATGATAAACACCAGGATGGCGATCAGCACCGCGCCGAGGGTGATCGGCTCCAGGCTCTCAACCCCTTGCACCGTCGAGGTGACGTCCCACAGGGAGATATTCTCCAGGAAGCCAAAAGCCGAGTGGATCTCTGACCACAGCACAATCACCGACAGCAGGGCGATAAGCATCAGAATTGAGCGCACCAGCCGCAGCGACTGGGCGCTGATGGCATCGAGATCCAACTCGCTCTCGTCTACCTCTACTGCGCCCTCGGTGCTGGTAGAGTGGGCCTGCTCCTCTTCACCACGGGCGCGCTGGGCCAGGATCTCTGCCCGGCGGTGTCTTGCACGGTCAAAGGCCAGACGGCGGCGCTGGATCAGCATCCAGCGGCGGATGATGTGATACACCACCAGCAGCAGGAACCAGATTGCTACCGAGGTCTCCAGCCGGGCCAGCAGCGCCTGGGCGGTCGCCAGGTAGCCGACGGCAGCCGCCAGCATCGCCGCCAGCGGGGCGCTCAGCAGCAGGTTCCACAGCATGCGGTTAACCATGTTGTCGCCGCTGCCGGTCTTATCGACATAGAGCGGGATCCCGGCGCGTTTCAGGCTCAGCGTTACCACGGCCAGCGCGCCACAGATCAGCATAAAGCAGAGACGGCCAAGGGAGCCGGAGAACTCGCGGTCGTTGAGATTATCGAACATGATCAGCGCCATAATCAGCGGCACGATCAGGCCGATGCTCATCAGGTAGGAGCGCATACCGCGTGCAACCCGACTGCGCGGCCAGCCAAAGTGGGCAACAAACAGCCCGGTAGGGCGGGCAAAGGTAGCGCAGATCATCACCACCCACAGCAGCGGCACGGTGGCGGTAACGCCGTCGCCGATCGCTACGGCCAGCGGATAGGGCCAGGCGGATCGCAGGCCGTAGCCGAGCGTCGCCCACAGCACCGGCAGCGGTGAGGCCACCAGGATCGACCAGAACACCGTACGCAGCGTGAGCCAGAAGTGATCCTGGGTCACCTTGCCCACCTTCGCGCTGGAACGCTCCAGGAAGCGGGTGAAGTGCTTGCGGGAGTAGACGCTGAAGCCCACCAGGATCAGCGCGGCAAACAGCGGCAGCAGCGTCTCCTTGCTGGTCAGCATCATCATCGTTGCCTTGCCGAGCTGGTTAACGGTATCCAGCGAGATGAGCCGCCGCAGATCCTGCACAATCTCAATCGGCCAGCTGAGCGTCATCGGGCTGACGTCGGCGGTCCAGAAGAGATAGCGGTGGGTGGCCTCGTTAACCTCTTTCAGCGCATCCTCGAGCTGGCTGTTGGAGACCTTCAGCTTGGTCAGCTCGAGGATCAGCGTATCGCCCCCCTGCAGCAGGGAGGTGAGCAGCTCGCGCTGGGTGCGCAGCTGCGCCTCAAGAATGCGGCTCTGCTCGGCGGTCAGCGGCTGGCCGTCCGCCTGGCGGATCTGGCGCAGCTGAGGCTGCTTGTTGAGCAGATCCTCATAGTGCATGCGGTGCACCCGCAGCTGGGCCATCTCGGTATCCAGCTGCTGCGGCTTCGGCATCTCCGGCAGCCGGGCCACCTGGGCGCGCAGCGCATCGCCGAGCATGTTGGAGACCCCCAGCCACTGGGACTGCTCGCGCAGCGTATTCAGGGCCTGGCGTACCTGCAACGTCTGGCCGGTCGCCTGCCGCTGCTGGGAGGCAACCAGATCCATCCGCTGGGCCTGCTGGTTAAGCGCCTGGGATAGCTCGCGGTTGATTTTGAACTGGTCAACGATGCCCGCGGGCAGGTTGGCGCTGTTCTCCGCCAGCAGCTCGGTGCTCTCCAGCGCCTGCTCGGCTTCGCGCTGGCGCTGGCTATTGAGATGGTTACGCAGCGCCTGCAGATAGGTATCCAGCTGCTGGGCCTGCCGCTGGGCCAGCTCGGAGCGCATCCTCGCCAGCTCCTGACGGTTGTTCGCCGACAGCTGGGCCAGCTCCAGCTCGTCAACCTGAGCCTTGAGCCTGGCGGAGGTCGCCTGCGCGCTCAACGTCTGCGCCTGGGCCAGCGCGGTTGTGCCGGTCTGGGTGCCGATGCGGCGCTCTACCTCGCTCAGCTGGCGACGGGCGTCGGTCTGCTGCTGGGGAAGCTGGCTTAGGGAGTCGTTAATCTCACGGGCACGCTCCTGCTCCTGCTGGGCCTGGCGCGTCTTTTCCAGCAGCTGGCTGCTGACCTGGAGGATCTCCTGGTTCAGCGCATCGGTGGAGATACCCGCCGGAACGGCTTTTGGCTCGTCGCGCAGGCTGCTGAACTGGGTGCGCAGCGTCTGGGAGAGTTTGGGGAAGTCGTCGATGACCTGCTGATACTGTTTGGCGCGCTCGAGGGAGCCGCTACGCTCCTCAAGAGCGTTCAGCGCGGACTGGAGCGCCTCGACGGTCTCCGCCTGCTCTGGCGAGGCGGTGGCCGCTTTGGCCTGCTCCAGCTCCTGGGCGATCTGTTTAGCGTCGGGGATCGTCGCAGCGTACGCCCCCGCGCTGAGGCACCAGGCCATCAGAAATGCGATAATCAGGCGCACGTTGCTCTACCTTTGTAAAATTGAACCTTAGTTGAATCAGACCGGATCTTTGTTGTCGTCTACCAGCGGGCTGGCGTCGTGCTCGGCGTCAATCTCTTCCTGCGACAGCGGGGTAGGGGTGATGTCCGGCGCAACGGCCTCGGTAGAGTAGGCCAGCGGCTCGCCGATTTTGGTCACCGACAGGCTCTCTAACTGCTCCGCCAGCGCCACGCCGCCCGGTGCAAAGAGGTTGATCACCGTGGAGCCGAGCTTAAAGCGACCCATCTCCTGGCCCTTCAGCAGCGCCACAGCACCTTCGCTTTCGCCTTCCGGCCACGTCCAGCGTTTGATAATGCCTTCGCGCGGCGGCGTGATAGTGCCCGCCCAGACGGTTTCGATGCTGCCAACGATGGTCGCACCTACCAGAATCTGCGCCATCGGGCCAAACTCGGTGTCGAACACGCAGATCACGCGCTCGTTACGGGCAAACAGGTTCGGCACGTTGCGCGCGGTGAGATGGTTCACCGAGAAGAGATCCCCCGGCACGTAGATCATTTCGCGCAGGATGCCGTTGCACGGCATGTGCACGCGGTGATAGTCGCGCGGCGACAGATAGGTGGTCGCGAAGCTGCCGTCACGGAACTTGTCCGCCAGCAGATAGTTACCGGCCAGCAGCGCTTCCAGGCTGTAGTGATGGCCTTTGGCCTGCAGCAGCTTGTCGTTTTCGATACGGCCAAGCTGGCTGATCACGCCGTCGGCAGGCATCACCAGCACGCTGGGGTCGGTATTCAGCGGGCGCACTTCGTCGCGCAGCGGGCGCACGAAAAAGTCATTAAAGGTGCGATAGCTGGCGGTATCCGGCTTCTGCGCCTCCTGCATATTGACCTTGTAGTATTTGACGAACAGGTCGATGACCAGCTTAGTCAGCCATCCCCCGCGTTTGCTTGCGCCCCAGCCCGCGAGGCGAGTGAGCCACAGTTTAGGCAGAATGTATTGAAGCGAAAGTTTAAATGAGTCTAACAAGGTAGCCTCCAGGCTAGTTTTTTGGTCGTTCCTGATCCGCAACGCAGCGGCGGACCCTTAAAAAAAGGGGACGATTTTAGCGATGCTCAGCTTAATTGTCAGTCGTCGGATTCAGAAAAGCTTTTACGCGTTTTTACCTGCGTCATGCTCTCCAGAATGCGGTGATAGTTTTCAAACCGGGTCTCAGCAATCTCACCCCTGTCAACGGCTTCCCGGATCGCACAGCCGGGATCGCTGGCGTGTTTGCAGTCGCGGTACTTACAGTGGCCGAGATAGTCGTGAAATTCGACAAAGCCGCGGGTGATTTGTTCCGGCTCCAGGTGCCAGAGACCAAATTCACGCACGCCGGGGGAGTCGATCACATCTCCGCCGTGGGGGAAGTGATAGAGCCGCGCTGCCGTGGTGGTATGCTGGCCCAGGCCCGAGTTGTCAGAGACGTCGTTGGTCAGGATCTCCTCCTGAAGCCCCAGCAGGGCGTTCAGCAGGCTCGATTTGCCAACGCCGGACTGGCCAGCAAAGATGCTGATGCGATCGGTCAGCGCCTCTTCCAGCGGCTTTAAACCGTCCTGGGTATGGCTGGAGACCATCAGCACGCGATAGCCAATCTCACGGTAGATATTCATCTGCTCGTTCACAAACGCCATGCTTTCATCGTCCAGCAGGTCGATCTTGTTGAGCACGATGATCGGCTCCACGTCCAGCGTTTCACAGGCTACGAGATAGCGGTCGATGATGTTGAGCGACAGCTCCGGCAGGATCGCGGAGACAATAACGATCTGATCGATATTGGCGGCGATGGGTTTTACCCCGTCGTAAAAATCGGGCCGGGTCAGCACCGACGTACGCTCATGCACCGCCTCAACGATGCCTTTCACGTTGATGCCTTCGGCGGCTGGTTTGCCCGGACGCCAGACCACCCGGTCACCGGTCACCAGCGAGCGGATGGTGCGGCGGATGTTGCAGCGGTGGACGTCGCCGTCGGCGGCTTCAACGTCGGCATGCATACCAAAACGGCTAATGACAATCCCTTCGGCGGTCTCGCCAAACAGGTTATCGTCGAAATCCGCCTTCTCCGTAGACGTTTTAAGCCGACGCTGGTGGTTTGCTTTCACACGGCGCTGCTGGCCTTTGGAGAGTTTATTTTTACTCAATCGTACTGACTCCTGGTCGCCCCTGGTGGGCAAAACCTCTATGATAGATGCTAATTTAGATAATTATAGTCGTGCGAGATGGGTGGAAAATAGCATGAGTGCAGATGAAAACAACCTGATTTGGATCGATCTTGAGATGACCGGGCTGGATCCCGAGCGCGATCGCATTATTGAGATCGCAACCCTGGTCACCGATGCCAACCTGAATATTCTGGCGGAAGGCCCGGTGATTGCCGTGCATCAGTCCGACGAACAGCTGGCGCTGATGGACGAGTGGAACGTGCGCACCCACACCGGCAGCGGGCTGGTGGAGCGGGTTAAGGCCAGCACCCAGGACGATCGCGCCGCCGAGCTGGCGACCATCGCCTTCCTGAAGGAGTGGGTTCCGGCGGGGAAATCCCCTATCTGTGGCAACAGCATCGGCCAGGATCGTCGCTTCCTGTTTAAGTATATGCCGGAGCTGGAGGCCTACTTCCACTATCGCTATCTTGACGTCAGCACGCTGAAAGAGCTGGCTAAGCGCTGGAAGCCAGAGGTGCTGGATGGCCTGAAGAAGCAGAATACTCACCAGGCGCTGGATGATATCCGCGAGTCCGTGGCCGAGCTGGTCTACTATCGCGAAAACTTTATTAAGCTTTAAGCAGGATGCCCGGCGGCACAGGCTTGCCGGGCCTGCGCTATTCGGCTCGATGCAAAAATGTGCAATGTGACGAATATTGCAGCGATTGAACTTAATTTCGCAAAATTCGCTTTCAGGGGGGTTGCAGCTAAAAGGATTTCTCGTATAATGCGCCTCCCGTAACGATGAGAAATTAACGTTACGACAGCAACAAGTTTGCGGGAATAGCTCAGTTGGTAGAGCACGACCTTGCCAAGGTCGGGGTCGCGAGTTCGAGTCTCGTTTCCCGCTCCAAAACGTGTTGTTAGCAGTACCATCCAAATTCATTGGATTTTGGGTCGCAACAAGGCGGCTTGAAAGACGAAGAATATGCGGGAATAGCTCAGTTGGTAGAGCACGACCTTGCCAAGGTCGGGGTCGCGAGTTCGAGTCTCGTTTCCCGCTCCAAAATTTGAAAGTATCGTAAGATACGGACCATCCTAATCACAGGATTTCAAGTTGCAGCAAGGCGGCAACTGAACGAATCCTTGGGAGCTTACTGAAGTAAGTGACTAAGGTGAGTGAAGGCAGCCAACGCAGCGGCGGCTTGAAAGACGAAGATTAAGCGGGAATAGCTCAGTTGGTAGAGCACGACCTTGCCAAGGTCGGGGTCGCGAGTTCGAGTCTCGTTTCCCGCTCCAAATTTTCTCTTCTGAATGAATTATCCACAGCGCAAACGCCTGCTGGCATCGTTTTATTTCCGTGTTGTCATATTCTTGTAAACAGAGTTATCCACAAGGGTACCACTATCTCCCCCTGCGCTTAAATGTTAACAATGTAAATAATATCTCCATAATGATTTGATATTTAACGATTTAATATTATTTCAGAATGTTAATGCGATCGCTTGACGAATTTTTCCGTATTGAATCGCAATAGATTTTTATTTTTATGCACACCCTGTGGAAAGCTTAGGCGTCCCGTGGAAGCCCTTTTTCGATCACCCTGACCAGCCTTAGCTTCTGCGGGAGCTGTACCTCAACCACGCAGGCATTTCGCTTCTCAATCTGCTGCGCAATCGCCCACTCTATGTGCTCATCAAGAAGTGGGTGCTCACCCCGGCGTTGCTCCAGCGCCCGAATATTGGCCTCATCCCAGGGGGCATTGCCCAGCGCGACCGCCACATTACGCAGCCAGCGCAGGTGACCGATGCGGCGAATGGCTGAACCCTCCGTGACCTTCAGAAAATGTGCCTCGCTCCAGCCAAACAGCGCGATCAGCTCCGGGGCGTGCAGCGCCTTACGCGGGCTAAAATCCTCTTCGTCAGTAAGCTGCGAAAAGCGGTTCCACGGGCAGATCAGCTGGCAGTCATCGCAGCCGTAGATGCGGTTGCCAATCAGCGGCCGGAACTCGGGTGGGATCGCGCCTTCCAGCTCAATCGTCAGGTAGGAGATGCAGCGCCGGGCATCGACGGTATAGGGTTCAACGATGGCCCCGGTGGGGCAGATGGTCATGCAGGCCACGCACTTCCCGCAGTTCTCCTCAACCGGCTTGTCGATAGGCAGGGGGAGATCGATCAGCAGTTCGCCGAGGAAAAAGAACGAGCCAGCCTCACGGTTAAGGATAAGTGAGTGCTTACCTGTCCACCCCAGGCCGGCTTTTTCCGCCAGTGGACGTTCAAGCAGCGGCGCAGAGTCAACAAAGGGTCTAAAATTCAGCGAAACGCAGTGCTGCTGGATAGTTTCACCCAGTTTTTTAAGGCGGTTGCGCAGGAGCTTGTGGTAATCCCGGCCCAGCGCGTAGCGGCTAACGTAACCGAGCGCAGGATTTTTTAGCGTGCTGGCAAAGGCGGCATTGGCTGGCAGGTAGTTCATGCGCACGCTGATCACCCGCAGCGTGCCGGGTAGCAGCTCATGCGGCCGGGCGCGCATCATGCCATGACGCGCCATCCATGCCATTTCGCCATGATACTGCTTATCCAGCCATGCCTGGAGTTTGGGTTCACTGGCGCTGAGATCGGTATCGGTAATGCCGACCTGTTGAAACCCCAGTTCGGTGCCCCACTGCTTAATGTTTTGCGCTAGCTGATTGAGATCGAGGGGCTGTGACATGACGGACCATACGTTGAAAAGTAGACTGAATAAAAACCGTACCACTATACCACACTCTGTCTGGCCTGCGCAGGCGCTGCGCGAGGCAGAAAAAGAGGCTGCGGATAGCTTAGGGGTTACGCTGTTTGAACTGATGCTGCGAGCCGGGGAGGCGGCGTTTAACGTCGCGCGCGCGGCGTATCCGCAGTCGCGCCGCTGGCTGATCCTCTGCGGCCACGGTAATAACGGCGGCGACGGCTACGTGGTGGCAAGGCTGGCGAAGGCGGCGGGCATCGAGGTGACGCTGCTGGCGCTGGAGAGCGATAAGCCGCTGCCGGAAGAGGCGGAGCAGGCGCGTAACGGCTGGCTGAACGCCGCCGGAGAGATCCATGCTGCGGATAGCACCTGGCCGGAAGAGATCGACCTGATTATCGATGGCCTGCTGGGCACTGGCCTGACCGACGCCCCCCGTGAGCCAGCCGCGAGCCTTATTGCACGTGCCAATGCGCACGCCGCGCCGGTTATCGCTCTGGATATCCCCTCCGGACTGAATGCCCAGACCGGTACTACCCCTGGCGCGGTAATTAATGCCGCGCATACGGTGACCTTTATCGCCCTCAAGCCTGGCCTGCTTACCGGAAAAGCTCGGGACGTTACCGGCACGCTTCACCATAACGCGCTGGGGCTGGAGGGGTGGCTGGCAGCGCAGGAGATCGCTATCCATCGTCTGGAGGCATCCCAGCTTGCGCAGTGGCTGCCGCCGCGCCGTCCTACATCGCATAAAGGCGATAATGGGCGGCTGGTGATTGTTGGCGGCGATCACGGCACCGCCGGGGCGATCCGTATGACCGGGGAAGCGGCGCTGCGTGCGGGGGCCGGGCTGGTACGCGTGCTGACGCGCGTTGAGAATATCGCTCCGCTGATCGCCGCCCGGCCGGAGCTGATGGTGCATGAGCTAACGGAAAAGCTGCTGGAGGAGAGCCTTGAGTGGGCGGACGTGGTGGTGATTGGTCCCGGCCTTGGCCAACAGGCGTGGGGCAGAAAGGCGCTGCAAAAAATTGAGAATTTTCGTAAACCCATGCTGTGGGATGCGGACGCGCTGAACCTTCTGGCAATCAATCCCGATAAACGTCACAATCGCATAATCACTCCGCACCCTGGCGAAGCTGCACGTTTGCTTAACTGTAGCGTTGCAGAAATTGAAAGCGATCGCTTACTTTCTGCCCAGCGTCTGGTAAAACGTTACGGTGGCGTGGTCGTACTCAAAGGCTCAGGCACTATTGTCGCGAGCGCAGACGACGAAATTGGCATCGTAGATGCCGGCAACGCCGGGATGGGCAGCGGAGGGATGGGAGACGTGCTCTCTGGCATTATTGGTGCCATGCTGGGGCAGAAGTTCTCTCTGTATGAGGCCGCCTGTGTGGGCTGTGTAGCGCACGGTGCGGCAGCTGACTACCGTGCGGCGCGTTACGGCACGCGCGGGATGCTGGCAACCGATCTTTTTTCTGCGCTGATGCGTGTTATTAACCCGGATGTGATTGACGTAGACCATGATTAATCGAGTGATCCCTCTGCCCGACGAGCAGGCAACCTTAACGCTGGGCGAACGTGTCGCGCAGGCCTGCAACGGCGCAACCGTCATCTACCTGTACGGTGATTTAGGCGCGGGTAAAACGACCTTGAGCCGGGGCTTCCTGCAGGCGCTGGGCCATCAGGGCAACGTGAAAAGCCCAACCTATACACTGGTTGAACCCTATACCCTCGATAAGCTGATGGTGTACCACTTTGACCTCTACCGCCTTGCCGATCCTGAAGAGCTGGAATTTATGGGCATTCGTGATTATTTTGCCAACGATGCCATCTGCCTCGTCGAGTGGCCGCAGCAGGGTTCGGGCGTGCTGCCCGATCCGGATATCGAAATCCATTTAGAATACCAGGCCCAGGGGCGTGAGGCGCGTATTGCAGCCGTATCCGCCGCGGGTGAGTCTTTACTGACGCGTTTGTAACTATGCATTTGTAACTACACCTTTGTAACTACAGGATGACGGGATGATCAGTCGCGTAAAATGCTGGGCCCTGGCAGCGCTGGTCGCGCTAAGCGCGCAGGCCACCGCCGCCAGTCTGTCGGATATTCAGGTCTCCAATGGCGATGACCAGGCCCGTATCACGCTGAGTTTTATGGGCGATCCGGAGTACGCGTTTTCCCAGCAGGGCAAACGCAGCGTGGCGCTGGATATCAAACAGACCGGCATAATTCAGGGCCTGCCGCTGCAGTTCAGCGGCAACAACCTGGTAAAGAGCATTCGCTCCGGGACGCCAAAGGATAACCAGTCGCTGCGGCTGGTGGTCGATCTGACCGAAAACGGTAAAGCCCGGGCGGTAAAACAGCAGAATGGCGCAAGCTATACGGTGGTGTTTACCATTGATGCCGATGCGCCACCGCCACCCCCGCCACCGCCACCGGTAGTGGCGAAACGCGTCGAGACCCCGGCAGTTGCACCGCGACCTGCTGAGCCTGCGCGTAATCCGTTTAAAACCGAAAACGACCGGGTAACCAGCGTCACCAGCAGCAACACCGTGACGCGTCCGGCCATGCGCGCCAGCTCTGCTTCGGGCGACAGGGTGATTATCGCGATTGACGCCGGACACGGCGGTCAGGATCCGGGCGCTATCGGCCCTGGCGGCACGCGAGAGAAAAACATCACCCTCTCCGTGGCGCGTAAGCTGCGTACGCTGCTGAATAGCGATCCGATGTTTAAGGGCGTGCTGACCCGCGACGGAGACTACTTTATCTCAGTGATGGGCCGGTCTGACGTGGCGCGTAAACAAAACGCCAATTTCCTCGTCTCTATTCACGCCGACGCCGCGCCAAACCGCGACGCCACCGGCGCATCGGTATGGGTGCTCTCCAACCGCCGCGCCAACAGCGAGATGGCGAGCTGGCTGGAGCAGCATGAGAAGCAGTCCGAGCTGCTGGGCGGGGCGGGCGACGTGCTGGCGAACAGCCAGTCCGATCCCTACCTAAGCCAGGCGGTTCTCGATTTGCAGTTCGGCCATTCCCAGCGCGTCGGGTATGATGTCGCCACCAATATGCTCAGCCAGCTGTCACGTATCGGCTCGCTGCACAAGCGCCGCCCGGAACACGCCAGCCTTGGCGTGCTGCGTTCGCCGGATATCCCGTCGGTGCTGGTAGAGACCGGGTTTATCAGCAACCGCAGCGAAGAGCGCCTGCTGGACAGCGACGACTATCAGCAGCAGCTGGCGGAAGCCATCTACGCTGGACTGCAGAGCTACTTCCAGGCACATCCGATGCAGTCATCGCCGCAGAGCGGTGGCGCGCAGACAGCCAGCGCCGGATCGCCGGGGAACAGCTTTATTAACTAAGGAGATTTCATGCCGATACAGGTTTTGCCGCCGCAGCTAGCGAACCAGATCGCCGCTGGCGAAGTGGTGGAGCGCCCTGCGTCGGTGGTGAAAGAGCTGGTTGAGAACAGCCTCGATGCGGGCGCAACCCGCATCGATATTGACATTGAGCGCGGCGGGGCGAAGCTTATTCGCATCCGGGATAACGGCAGCGGTATCGGTAAAGATGAGCTGGCTCTCGCTCTGGCGCGCCATGCTACCAGCAAGATCGCCTCGCTGGACGATCTGGAGGCCATTGTCAGCCTCGGCTTCCGTGGTGAGGCGCTGGCCAGTATCAGCTCGGTGTCCCGGCTAACGCTGACCTCCCGCACCGCCGACCAGCCCGAGGCCTGGCAGGCCTACGCCGAAGGGCGGGACATGGAGGTAACAGTCAAGCCCGCCGCCCATCCGCCGGGTACTACCCTGGAAGTGCTCGATCTCTTCTATAACACCCCCGCGCGCCGCAAGTTTATGCGCACTGAAAAGACGGAATTTGGCCATATCGACGAGGTGATCCGCCGCATCGCGCTGGCGCGCTTCGACGTGACCATCAACCTGAACCACAACGGGAAGATGGTGCGCCAGTATCGCGCCGTGCCGCCGGGCGGCCAGCGGGAACGCCGGCTGGGGGCGATCTGCGGCCTGCCGTTTATGGAGCAGGCGCTGGCGATTGAGTGGCAGCACGGCGATTTAGCCATGCGCGGCTGGGTAGCCGATCCGAAGGCCACCACGGCGGCGCTGGCAGAGATCCAGTACAGCTACGTCAATGGCCGTATGATGCGCGACCGGCTGATCAACCACGCTATCCGCCAGGCCTGTGAAGACAAGCTGGGGGCGGATCAGCAGCCTGCGTTTGTGCTCTACCTTGAGATCGATCCGCATCAGGTCGATGTTAACGTCCACCCCGCCAAGCACGAGGTGCGTTTCCACCAGTCGCGGCTGGTGCATGACTTTATCTACCAGGGCGTTGCCAGCGTATTGCAGCAGCAGATTGCCGCTCCGCTGGCGCTGGCGGACGAACCCGCGCCGCGCCAGGTACCTGAGAACCGCATCGCCGCCGGTAAAAACCAGTTCGCGCAGCCGCCCGCGGCCCGTGAACCCGCCGCACCGCGCTACGGTGAGCCTGGCGCCGCGCCGCGCAGCCACGGCGGGGGATCGTCGAGCAGTGCGGGCGGAGCAGGCTGGCCCAACGCCCAGCCGGGGTATCAAAAGCAGCAGGGGGCGCTCTACCGCAAGCTGCTGGAGACGCCGGATGCCGATCCCGCGCCCGCTACGCCAAAAGCCGCAGCGCCGCTGCCCGCCGCGCGCAGCCAGAGTTTTGGCCGCGTGCTGACCATCGTCAATGATGACTGTGCCCTGCTGGATCGCGAGGGCCAGCTCTGTGTACTGTCGCTAACGGTGGCCGAACGCTGGCTTAAGCAGGCCCAGCTGGTGCCGGTAGAGGGGACGCCGTGCAGCCAGCCGCTGCTGATCCCGGTGCGGCTGAAGGTTTCCGCTGAAGAGCGGGCCGTTCTGATGCGGGCAACCGCTATGCTGAGCGAAATGGGCATTGAGTTTCAGTCGGATGCGCATCATGTGACCATTCGCGCAGTGCCTTTACCCTTACGGCAACAAAATTTACAAATCTTGATTCCTGACCTGATAGGCTACCTGGCGCAGCAGACAACCTTCAGCGTGGCAGAGAGCGCCCAGTGGATTGCCCGTCGCCTGGCCAGCGAGCGTCCGCAGTGGAATATCGCCCAGGCCGTGGCGCTGCTTGCCGACGTTGAGCGTCTTTGCCCGCATCTGGTAAACGCGCCGCCGGGCGGTTTGTTACAATGTGTTGATATCACCCCGGCGATGAAAGCCCTGAAAGATGACTGACGTAAGTACTGATATAGCTAAGGCGAGCCTGCCTAAGGCAATTTTTTTAATGGGGCCAACCGCCTCCGGAAAGACCGCGTTAGCCATCGCGCTGCGTAAAGTTTTGCCAGTAGAGTTGATTAGCGTCGATTCTGCCCTTATCTATCAGGGGATGGATATCGGTACGGCGAAGCCAGATGCCCATGAGCAGGCGGCTGCGCCCCATCGATTGCTGGATATTCTCGATCCAGCCCAGGCGTACTCGGCGGCTGATTTTCGCCGCGACGCGCTGGCCGAGATGGCGGAGATTACCGCCGCTGGCCGGATCCCCCTGCTGGTGGGGGGAACCATGCTCTACTTTAAGGCGTTGCTGGAGGGCCTGTCGCCACTGCCCTCAGCGGATCCGGCAGTTAGAGCTAAAATTGAACAGATGGCGGCAGAGCAGGGGTGGGAGGCGCTGCACAAGCGGCTGGCAGAGATAGATCCGCTAGCGAGTGCACGAATTCATCCGAACGACCCGCAAAGGCTTTCCCGGGCACTGGAAGTTTTTTTCATTTCGGGTAAAACTTTAACGGAACTGACGCAAACGTCAGGAGAAGCTCTGCCGTATCAGGTGCATCAGTTCGCCATCGCCCCGGCGAGCCGTGAACTGCTCCATCAACGAATTGAGCAGCGTTTTCATCAGATGTTGGCTTCAGGTTTTGAAGCAGAAGTGCGGGCGCTTTTTGCTCGTGGAGATTTGCATACGGACATGCCTTCCGTTCGTTGTGTGGGATACCGCCAGATGTGGTCATACCTTGAAGGCGAGATCTCATATGAGGAAATGGTTTATCGAGGTGTTTGCGCGACGAGACAGTTAGCGAAACGCCAGATAACCTGGCTTCGCGGTTGGGAGGGCGTTCACTGGCTAGACAGTGAAAAGCCGGAACAGGCGCGAAATGAAGTATTACAGGTTATTGGTGCTAACGCAGACTGAATGTGTACAATTACATCGGATCGTGCGCAAAATTTTACGCAGTTTTCAGGACCTTCGGGTTCAAAGTACAAAACAAGCATATAAGGAAAAGATAGAATGGCTAAGGGGCAATCTTTACAAGACCCGTTTCTGAACGCGCTGCGTCGGGAACGCGTTCCGGTTTCTATTTATTTGGTGAATGGTATTAAGCTGCAAGGTCAAATTGAGTCTTTCGATCAGTTCGTGATCCTGTTGAAAAACACGGTCAGCCAGATGGTCTATAAGCACGCAATTTCTACTGTTGTCCCGTCGCGTCCGGTTTCTCATCACAGTAACAACACCGGTGGCGGCACCAGTAACTATCACCATAGCAGCAACGCGCAGGGTTCTTCTGCATCACAACAGGACAGCGAAGAGACCGAATAAGGTTTTTTGCTGTTTTCCATGTCGGGGAGCCAGGTGTTCCCCGCTGGTATTCTGAGAGGGTTTACGCTTGTTTGACCGTTATGATGCCGGTGAGCAGGCGGTGCTGGTACACATCTATTTTTCGCAAGACAAAGATATGGAAGATCTCCAGGAGTTTGAATCCCTGGTCTCTTCAGCTGGCGTCGATGCAATGCAGGTGATTACCGGTAGCCGTAAAGCACCGCACCCCAAATATTTTGTTGGTGAAGGTAAGGCAGTTGAAATAGCGGACGCCGTAAAAGCATCGGGTGCATCGGTTGTGCTCTTTGATCATGCCCTAACCCCAGCCCAGGAACGAAACCTGGAGAGACTGTGCGAGTGTCGTGTTATTGATCGCACCGGTCTGATTTTAGACATTTTTGCGCAACGTGCACGTACCCATGAGGGGAAATTGCAGGTTGAGCTGGCGCAGCTGCGCCATCTGGCCACGCGCCTGGTGCGCGGCTGGACCCACCTTGAGCGTCAAAAGGGCGGGATTGGTTTGCGCGGTCCGGGTGAAACCCAGCTCGAAACCGACCGTCGTTTACTGCGTAACCGTATCACCCTGATCCTCTCGCGTCTTGAGCGCGTTAGCAAACAGCGCGAGCAGGGGCGTCGGTCGCGCGCGAAGGCAGATATCCCTACGGTATCACTGGTCGGCTATACCAACGCCGGTAAATCGACGCTGTTTAACCAGATCACTGAAGCGCAGGTCTACGCTGCGGACCAGCTGTTTGCCACGCTGGATCCGACCCTGCGCCGCATTGACGTTGCCGACGTCGGCGAGACCGTGCTGGCAGATACGGTAGGCTTTATCCGCCACCTGCCGCACGACCTGGTGGCCGCCTTTAAGGCGACCCTGCAGGAGACGCGCCAGGCCACGCTGCTGCTGCACGTGATCGATGCTGCAGACCTGCGCGTCCAGGAAAACATTGAGGCGGTGAATACCGTTCTCGAAGAGATTGACGCTCATGAGATCCCGACCCTGCTGGTGATGAACAAGATCGATATGCTCGACGAGTTTGAACCGCGTATCGACAGGGACGATGAAAACAGACCGATTCGGGTTTGGCTGTCAGCGCAAACCGGAGTGGGCGTACCACTGTTATTTCAGGCTCTAACCGAGCGTCTCTCCGGGGAGGTGGCCCAGCATACGCTGCATCTGCCTCCGCAGGAGGGGCGGCTAAGAAGCCGATTTTATCAGCTTCAGGCGATAGAAAAAGAGTGGACAGAGGAGGACGGCAGCCTGGGTCTGCAAATTCGTCTGCCGATCGTTGAATGGCGTCGCCTCTGTAAACAAGAACCTGCATTGGTTGACTACGTAGTCTGACCTGGCGGCTGGCCTGAAGACATTTCCCCTCCAGGGGATAACGAATAACAAATATGGAGCACATACATGGCGTGGAACCAGCCCGGTAATAACGGACAAGACCGCGACCCGTGGGGAAGCAGCAATAATCAAGGCGGCAACTCTGGGGGAAATGGAAATAAAGGCGGTCGCGATCAGGGACCTCCTGATCTTGATGATATCTTCCGCAAGCTGAGCAAGAAACTGGGCGGCTTTGGCGGTGGAAAAGGAACCGGCTCGGGCGGTGGCAGCTCCGCTCCTGGCCCACGCAGCCGCATGGGTGGCCGCATCGTTACCATCGTGGCGGCGGCAGTGGTCATTATCTGGGCGGCCAGCGGTTTCTATACCATTAAAGAGGCGGAGCGCGGCGTCGTCACCCGTTTCGGCAAGTTCAGCCATCTGGTAGAGCCGGGCCTGAACTGGAAACCGACCTTTATTGATGACGTCACGGCAGTAAACGTTGAGTCGGTACGCGAGCTGGCAGCCTCTGGCGTGATGCTGACCTCTGACGAGAACGTAGTGCGCGTTGAGATGAACGTCCAGTACCGCGTAACCGATCCTGAGCGCTACCTGTTTAGCGTGACCAGCGCCGACGACAGCCTGCGTCAGGCCACCGACAGCGCCCTGCGCGGCGTGATCGGTAAATACACCATGGACCGCATCCTGACCGAAGGCCGTACCGTTATTCGTAGCGATACCCAGCGCGAGCTGGAAGAGACTATTCGTCCGTACAACATGGGTATTACCCTGCTGGACGTCAACTTCCAGGCCGCACGTCCGCCGGAAGCCGTGCAGGCTGCGTTTGACGATGCTATTGCCGCCCGTGAGAACGAGCAGCAGTCTATTCGTGAAGCCGAAGCCTACGCTAACGAAGTTCAGCCGCGTGCGAACGGCCAGGCGCAGCGTATCCTTGAGGAGGCGCGTGCCTACCGGACCCAGACGATCCTGGAAGCGCAGGGTGAAGTGGCGCGCTTCGCCAAGATCCTGCCGGAATATAAGGCTGCCCCGGAAATTACCCGTGAGCGTCTCTATATCGAAACCATGGAGAAAGTGCTGAGCCACACCCGCAAGGTGCTGGTTAACGATAAGGGCGGCAACCTGATGGTTCTGCCGCTGGATCAGATGCTGAAAGGCGGCGCGCCTGCGGCAAAGAGCGATACCAGCGGGGCGAATAACCTGCTGCGCCTGCCGCCTGCGTCAGGCACCAGCAACAGCACCAGTAACGCACCGTCTGCTGGCCAGGGTGACATCATGGACCAACGCCGTGCGAACGCACAGCGTAACGACTACCAGCGTCAGGGGGAATAACGATGCGTAAGTCTGTAATTGCGATAATTATCATCGTGCTGGTAGTGCTCTACACCTCAATCTTTGTGGTGAAAGAGGGCGAGCGCGGTATCACGCTGCGCTTCGGTAAAGTGCTGCGTGACGATGAGAACAAACCACTGGTCTTTACGCCGGGCCTGCACTTCAAGCTGCCGTTTATTGAGACCGTGAAAACGCTGGATGCGCGTATCCAGACCATGGACAACCAGGCCGATCGCTTTGTGACTAAAGAGAAGAAAGACCTGATCGTTGACTCCTATATTAAGTGGCGCATCAGCGACTTCAGCCGCTACTACCTGGCAACCGGCGGCGGCGACGTCTCCCAGGCCGAGGTGCTGCTGAAACGTAAGTTCTCTGACCGTCTGCGTTCAGAGATCGGTCGTCTTGACGTGAAGGACATCGTGACCGACTCCCGTGGTCGTCTGACCCTGGAGGTGCGCGACGCGCTGAACTCCGGCTCTGCCGGCACGGAAGATGAAGTGGCAACGCCTGCGGCGGATGACGAAATCGCCAAAGCGGCCGAGCGCGTCACGGCGGAAACGAACGGCAAGGTGCCGGTCGTGAACCCGAACAGTATGGCCGCGCTGGGTATCGAAGTGGTAGATGTGCGTATCAAGCAGATCAACCTGCCGAGCGAAGTCTCTGAGGCGATCTACAACCGTATGCGCGCCGAGCGTGAAGCGGTTGCCCGTCGCCACCGTTCACAGGGCCAGGAAGCCGCAGAAAAACTGCGCGCAACGTCGGATTATGAAGTGACTAAAACGCTGGCGGAAGCCGAGCGTGAAGGGCGCATCCTGCGCGGTGAAGGCGATGCCGAAGCGGCTAAGCTATTTGCCGACGCGTTTAGCCAGGATCCGGACTTCTACGCCTTTATCCGTAGCCTGCGCGCCTATGAGAGCAGCTTCCAGAGCAATCAGGACGTGATGGTGCTCAGCCCGGACAGCGACTTCTTCCGCTACATGAAGACGCCGGGAACGGCCACACGCTAAGTTCGCAGCAATTATTACGCTAACCAAACCACCGTCATCCTCAGGAGGCGGTGGTTTTCTTTTGAAGGAAGCATAATGAACTCCACCATTTGGCTGGCGTTGGCCTTAGTTTTGGTGTTGGAAGGGCTGGGTCCGATGCTCTATCCGCGCCTGTGGCGACGGATGATCGCCTCCCTCGCGCTGCTGCCGGATACTATTTTACGCCGTTTTGGCGGGGGATTAGTGGTTGCCGGGGTCGTGATCTACTATATGTTGAGGAAAACGATTGGCTAGAGAAATAGCACGCAGATTGGCCGAAATTTGCCGACAAAAAGTGCTGATTATCAGAAAAAGCGATGGTAGAATCCTTTTTTAAGCAAACGGTGATTTTGAAAAATGGGTAACAACGTCGTCGTACTGGGCACCCAATGGGGTGACGAAGGCAAAGGTAAGATCGTCGATCTCCTTACTGAACGTGCTAAATATGTGGTTCGCTATCAGGGCGGTCACAATGCAGGCCACACTCTCGTAATTAACGGTGAAAAAACCGTCCTCCATCTTATTCCATCAGGCATTCTGCGTGACAATGTGACCAGCATCATCGGTAACGGTGTGGTGCTCTCTCCTGCTGCGCTGATGAAAGAGATGAAAGGCCTGGAAGAGCGTGGTATTCCGGTACGCGAACGTCTGCTGCTCTCCGAAGCTTGCCCGCTGATCCTCGACTATCACGTTGCGCTGGACGTGGCGCGTGAAAAAGCGCGCGGCGCGAAAGCGATCGGCACCACCGGTCGTGGTATCGGCCCGGCTTACGAAGATAAAGTGGCCCGTCGCGGCCTGCGCGTTGGCGACCTGTTCGACAAAGAGACCTTTGCGACCAAGCTGAAAGAGGTGATGGAATATCACAACTTCCAGCTGGTGAACTTCTACAAAGCCGACGCCGTTGACTACCAGAAAGTGCTGGACGATGTGATGGCGGTTGCCGACATCCTGACCGGCATGGTGGTGGACGTCTCCGATCTGCTGGACCAGGCGCGCAAGCGTGGCGATTTCGTCATGTTTGAAGGGGCGCAGGGTACGCTGCTGGATATCGACCACGGTACCTATCCGTACGTCACCTCCTCCAACACCACCGCCGGTGGCGTGGCGACCGGCTCCGGCCTGGGTCCGCGCTATGTGGACTACGTGCTGGGGATCATCAAAGCCTACTCCACCCGTGTAGGCGCGGGTCCGTTCCCGACCGAGCTGTTCGATGAAACCGGCGAGTTCCTCTGCAAGCAGGGTAATGAGTTTGGCGCGACCACCGGTCGCCGCCGTCGTACCGGCTGGCTGGATATCGTTGCGATTCGTCGTGCAGTGCAGATCAACTCCCTGTCCGGCTTCTGCCTGACCAAGCTGGACGTGCTGGACGGCCTGAAAGAGGTGAAAATCTGCGTCGGTTACCGCATGCCGGACGGTCGCGAAGTGACCACTACCCCGCTGGCTGCTGACGACTGGGAAGGTATCGAGCCGATCTACGAAACCATGCCGGGCTGGTCTGAAACCACCTTTGGCGTGAAAGAGCGCAGCGGCCTGCCGCAGGCGGCGCTGGACTACATCAAGCGCATCGAAGAGCTGACCGAAGTGCCGATCGATATTATCTCTACCGGCCCTGACCGTTCTGAGACGATGATCCTGCGCGATCCGTTTGACGCGTAATGTGATGTGACTTTGCCCGGCGGCGCTCTGCTAGCCGGGCCTACTTGCCTGTTTTTCACCCCTTCAGCTTAAATAAATTAGTCGCTAACTATGTGGCTGGTTTATCATCAATAGTGTTAATACCAACTGGTATCCCGCGTTTTTCCCTTTATCCTGAGGTTGATGTGCAGTTAACGAGTTTCACCGATTACGGATTGCGTGCCCTGATCTATATGGCGTCGCTACCGGAAGGGCGAATGACCAATATCTCTGAAGTGACGGCAGTGTACGGGGTCTCCCGCAATCACATGGTCAAAATAATCAACCAGCTCAGCCGGGCAGGCTACGTCGCGGCGGTCAGAGGGAAGAACGGCGGCATTCGTTTAGGCAGACCTGCCAATACCATCCGCATTGGTGACGTCGTGCGCGAGCTGGAACCGCTTGCGCTGGTGAACTGCAGCAGTGCATTTTGCCACATTACTCCTGCCTGCCGTCTGAAGCAGGCACTCTCTAAGGCCGTGGACAGTTTTCTGACGGAACTTGATTGCTACACGCTGGCCGATTTGGTTGAAGAGAATCAACCGCTGTATAAATTATTGCTGGTGGAGTAAGAGAACGCTCTGCCAGAGCTGACAACGGAGGAACCGCTATGTCACAAGATCCTTTCCAGGAGCGCGAAGCTGAGAAGTACGCGAACCCTATTCCCAGCCGCGAGTTCATTCTCGATCACTTAACAAAACGCGAAAAACCCGCTAACCGCGAAGAACTGGCCCAGGAACTCAATATTGAAGGCGAGGAGCAGCTGGAAGGGCTGCGCCGTCGCCTGCGCGCCATGGAGCGTGACGGGCAGCTGGTCTTTACCCGCCGCCAGTGCTACGCCCTGCCGGAACGTCTCGACCTGCTTAAAGGGATAGTCATTGGTCACCGCGACGGCTACGGCTTCCTGCGCGTTGAAGGCCGCAAAGATGACCTCTACCTCTCCAGCGAGCAGATGAAAACCTGTATCCACGGCGACCAGGTGCTGGCCCAGCCGCTCGGCTCGGATCGTAAAGGGCGTCGTGAAGCGCGCATCGTGCGCGTGCTGGTGCCGAAAACCGGCCAGATCGTCGGCCGCTACTTTACCGACGCGGGCGTGGGCTTTGTGGTGCCGGACGACAGCCGCATGAGCTTTGACATCCTTATCCCGCCGGAAGAGATTATGGGCGCGCGGATGGGCTTCGTGGTGGTGGTGGAACTCACCCAGCGCCCGACGCGACGCACCAAAGCCATCGGTAAGATCGTTGAGGTCCTCGGCGATAACATGGGTACCGGTATGGCGGTTGACATGGCCCTGCGCACCCATGAGATCCCCTACGTCTGGCCGCCTGCCGTTGAGCAGGAAGTTAGCGGCCTGAAGGAGGAGGTCCCGGAGGAGGCGAAATCTGGACGCGTCGATCTGCGTAACCTGCCGCTGGTCACCATCGATGGTGAAGACGCCCGTGACTTTGATGACGCGGTCTACTGCGAGAAAAAACGCGGCGGCGGCTGGCGTCTGTGGGTAGCCATTGCTGACGTAAGCTACTACGTTCGCCCAGGCACCGCCCTGGATGACGAAGCGCGTAGCCGGGGCACCTCGGTCTACTTCCCGTCGCAGGTGGTACCGATGCTGCCGGAGGTGCTCTCTAACGGTCTCTGCTCCCTCAACCCGCAGGTTGACCGCCTCTGTATGGTCTGTGAGATGACTGTCTCGGCGAAAGGGCGCTTAACCGGCTATAAATTCTACGAAGCGGTGATGAGCTCCCATGCACGCCTGACCTATACCAAGGTGTGGCATATGCTGGAGGGCGACCAGGAGCTGCGTGAGCAGTATGCCCCGCTGGTGAAGCACATTGAAGAGCTGCATAGCCTCTATAAGACGCTGAACCAGGCGCGGGAAGAGCGCGGCGGTATCTCCTTTGAGAGCGAAGAGGCGAAGTTTATCTTCAACGCCGAGCGCCGTATCGAGCGCATCGAGCTGACCGAGCGTAACGACGCCCACAAGCTGATTGAAGAGTGCATGATCCTCGCTAACATCTCTGCCGCCCGCTTTGTTGAGAAGGCAGAGGAGCCAGCGCTGTTCCGTATTCACGACCGTCCGACCACCGAGGCTATTACCTCGTTCCGCTCGGTGCTGGCCGAGCTGGGTCTGGAGCTGCCCGGCGGCAACAAGCCGGAGCCGCGGGACTACGCCGCGCTGCTGGAGTCCATCGCCGATCGCCCTGACCATGAGATGTTGCAGACCATGCTGCTGCGCTCCATGAAGCAGGCGATCTACGATCCGGAGAACCGGGGCCACTTCGGCCTGGCGCTGCAGTCGTACGCCCACTTTACCTCGCCGATCCGCCGCTACCCGGATCTCTCCCTGCACCGCGCCCTCAAGTACCTCGTCGCGAAAGAGCAGGGGCTGAAGGGTAACAGCACCCCGTCAGGCGGCTACCACTATCCGATGGAAGCGGTCCTACAGCTGGGCCAGCACTGTTCGATGGCTGAACGCCGCGCCGACGAAGCGACCCGCGACGTGGCCGACTGGCTGAAGTGCGACTTCATGCAGGATCACGTGGGCAGCAACTTCCAGGGCGTGATCGCCAGCGTCACCGGCTTTGGCTTCTTTGTACGCCTGAACGAGCTGTTTATCGACGGCCTGGTGCACGTCTCCTCGCTGGATAACGACTACTACCGTTTCGATCAGATCGGTCAGCGCCTGATTGGCGAATCCAGCGGCCAGACCTACCGACTCGGCGATCGCGTCGAAGTGCGCGTCGAAGCGGTGAACATGGACGATCGCAAAATCGACTTCGCCCTGATCTCCAGCGAGCGTGCGCCGCGCAACGTCGGCAAGACCGAACGTGAACGGGCTAAAAAAGGCAATGGAAGTAAACCCAGCAGCCGTCGCCGTCAGGTAGGCAAAAAGGTTAACTTTGAGCCGGACAGCGAATTTCGCCGCGAGAAGGGCAAAGGCAAAAGAAAGGGTACAGACAGTGCCAAGCCGAAGGTGAAGAAAGAGAAAGCCCCGTCGGCGAAGACGCAAAAAATAGCCGCTGCGACGAAAGCAAAGCGCGCGGCAAAAAAGAAAACCGCTGAGTAATTTTATTAATCCCCTTTATTCGTAAAGGGGATTTTTTATTTCTGCCGTTAGCTAATTTCCGGCAATCGATATTTTTTATTTGTCCTTAGCCCCAAAGCCCGCCTGTGTATAGTAGCTGCATAATTGTTAAATATCTGATGCGTTAATTCGCAAGGAGCTATTATGCATCTGGCACGTTTTCCTCGCCTTTCTCTGGGCCATTTCCCGACGCCGCTCGAACCTTTAGAAAATCTCTCAGCCTTGCTGGGCGGGCCGAAAATATGGATTAAGCGCGACGATGCAACCGGCCTTGCGACCGGCGGAAATAAGACCCGTAAGCTGGAATTTCTGCTGGCCGACGCGCAGCAGCAGGGCGCCGATGTGATTATTACCCAGGGCGCTACCCAGTCCAACCATGTACGCCAGACCATCGCCGGCGCGGCAAAGCTCGGTCTGCCAGCCAAAGTGCTGCTGGAGAAGCGGGTCACCGACTTCGGCGAAGATTATCAGCGCTCTGGCAACGTGCTGCTGGATGAGCTGCTCGGCGGCGAAATCGTCGCCCACCTGCCGGGCGGTACCGACATGCAGCAGGCCATGGATATCTACGCCAGCGAGCTGCGCGAGAAGGGCCACCGCCCCTACGTTATCCCTGGCGGCGGCTCTAACCCCATCGGCGCGCTGGGCTACGTTGCCTGCGCCGAAGAGCTGCTTTACCAATCCTCTCAGCTGCGCCTGCGTATCGACCACGTGGTCCACGCCACCGGCAGCACCGGCACCCAGGCCGGACTGGTCGCCGGATTCCACGCCACCCATAGCCACGTTCCGGTGCTGGGCATCAGCGTGCGTGCGCCAAAGGCGAAGCAGGAGGAGAACGTCTGGAACCTGGCCTCCCGCACCCTTGAGCTGCTGGGCGTGGCGGGCGAGCTGCCGCGTGACGCCGTGGTGGCCAACAGCGACTACGTCGGCGAAGGCTACGGCCTGCCGACCGAAGGCATGCTGGAGGCGCTGCGCCTGCTGGCGCGCCACGAGGGTATCCTGCTGGATCCGGTCTACTCCGGCAAAGGCTTTGCCGGGCTGGTGGATCTGATCCGCAAAGGTCACTTCCGCAAGGATGAGAACGTGGTGTTTATCCACACCGGCGGCTCCGCCGGGCTGTTTGGCTATCGCCAGGTGCTGGAAGGATGAAACCGTTTTTGCTAGGCGTTCTCGGCGGCATGGGGCCGCTGGCGACGGTCGATTTTATGGCGAAGCTGCTGGCCGCGACGCCTGCGACCCGCGATCAGGAGCAGATCCCGGTCGTCGCCTGGAACGTTCCGCAGATTGCCGATCGGCAGAAGGCGCTGGCCGGACTTGGCCCGTCGCCGCTGCCGCAGCTGCTGAACGGGATCGAAAAGCTCAACGCCGCCGGGGCGAGCCATATCGCGATCCCTTGCAATACGGCCCATCACTGGTATGACGCCCTGAGCAAAGCCAGCGACGCGCCGATCCTGCATATCGTTGAGGCGACCCTGGCACACATTGAGGCCCAGGCACCGACGCGCGTCGGGGTTATTGCGACCCACGGCACGCTGGCGGCGGGCTGGTTCCAACAGGGGCTGGAACGCCTTAACGTTACCCCAGTGCTGCCTGGCGAGCAGGAGCTGGAGAGCTGGTTTGTTCCCGGATGCTACGCGGTCAAGCGCGGTGCGCTGCGCGAGGGGGGCGAGCTGCTCTCGCTTCAGGCCCAGGCGCTGGTTGAGCGGGGCGCGGAAACGCTGATTCTTGCCTGCACCGAAGTGCCGGTGGCGCTGGACGCCATCGACTCCCCCTTTCTTGATCACGCCATCGATCCTGCCCAGGCGCTGGCGGAGCGATGTTCGGCCCTCTGGCAGGAATATCGTTAATCTCTTCACTCTCTAACAGGATTAATAAAATGAAAAAAAGTCTCTGCTTATTACTGGCAGCGGGTAGCTTGTGGACAAATATGACCTGGGCCGCCTCACCGGAAGAGGTACGTGTCGCCTACAGCGGCGGTTCGCAGGTATTAATGCTGGCGAAAGCCGACGGTTCGCTGGATAAAGCGTTAAACAGCAAAGTGAAATGGGTGCAGTTTGCTTCCGGCGCGGATGCGCTGAGTTATTTCGCCAGCAACGCCATCGATATTGCTAATTTCGGCTCCAGCCCGGCCACCGCTGGCGTAGTGCGTAAATTACCGGTAGAGATTATTGGCGTCTCCGGGGTGATTGCCAGCTACGAGCGCCTAATTGGCAAAGAGGGCATTAATAATATTAAGGACATCGAAGGGAAACGCGTGGCCTATCCGCCAAACTCTACCGCGCAGTACGCGCTGGAGGCGGCAATTAGCGTGAATAAGCTCGACCGCAGCAAAATCACCCTGCTGCCGCTGCGCCCGGCTGAGATGGTTGCCGCGTGGAAGCGGGGCGATATTGACGCAGGTTACGTCTGGGCGCCGTTTGCCCAGCAGCTGGAGTCCTCCGGCGGGCATCAGGTCTTTGCCACCAAGGATCTGCAGAAAGATGGCTACCTGATCTACAACAACTACGTGGTGCGTAAGGCCTTCGCCGAGCAGTATCCGGAAACCGTCAGCGCCTTCCTGCGCGTGCATCAGGAGAAGGTCAACGAGTTCAAAAAAGATCCTGAGCGTGCGGCAGCCATCGTAGCAAAAGAGGTGGGCGCCCCGGTGGCTACCGCCGCTAACACCCTCGGCGGCCTGGAGTATCCCACCCTGGCCGAGCAGGGCACCGCGGCCTGGCTGGGCAACGGCACCCAGACCACCGACAGCGGCATCGGCAAGGCACTGAGCAAAACCTCCAGCTTCCTCGCCGGCATTGGCGAGATCCGCAAGCGTGATATTCCCGCCAACTGGGATACGGCCATCAACTCCGAATACATTCGTAAAGCGGCGGTAGCAGCGCAATGAGATTGAGTCAGCACATCGCTATCAGCGTTGCATCGGTGGCGATCTTTTTTGCAATTTGGCAGGTGGCGGCCACCCGGCAGTGGGTGGATCCGCTTCTGCTGCCGTCGTTAACCGATATCGGTTTAACCACGGAAGAGCTGCTGGCGGACGGTTACCGTCAGGTGCCGCTCTGGGAGCATGTGATGGTGAGCCTGGCCAGGGCGCTGAGCGCTTTCGCCGTGGCGATTGTGATTGGTATCCCGCTCGGGCTGCTGATGGGCCTCTCCAACGGCCTGTCGGCGGTGCTGAACCCCTTCGTTCAGTTCCTGCGTCCGCTGCCGAAGATTGCCCTGATCCCACTGGCGGTGGTGTGGCTGGGCATCGGCGAAGCCTCAAAGTTCTTCCTGATCTTCATCGCCACCTTCCTGAGCGTGGTGGTGGGGGCCAGCGCGGCGGTTGAGCGCATCGGCCGGTCGCGTATTCGCGTCGCCCAGACGCTGGGGGCGACTAAGGGACAGATCTTTCTGCGCGTGGTGCTGCCAGACGCGCTGCCGGAGCTGTTTACCACCGTCAGGCTGTCGATTGGCATCGGCTGGACCTCGCTGATCGCGGCGGAGATGGTGGCTGCCAGCTCGGGTCTTGGCTGGATGGTGATCAACGCCAGCTCCTACCTGCGCACCGATATTGTGATGCTGGGCATTCTGCTGCTCGGCGGGATTGGCTATCTGCTGGATCTCCTTCTTTTAGGCCTGCAGCGCCTGTTTGTGCCCTGGGCGGGGAAAGAATAATGGCTGTACAGATTGCGCTGGAGAACGTCTCTCTCCGGTTTGCGGCAAAGCCGCACCCTTTTACCGTGCTGGACGATATCTCTCTTGCCCTGGAGAAGGGTGAGTTTGTGGTGCTGCTGGGACCGTCGGGCTGCGGCAAGTCCACCATCCTCAACCTGGTGGCGGGCTTTAACCAGCCCGACAGCGGGCGTGTGCTGTGCGGTGGGGAACCGGTGCGCCAGCCCGGCCCGTCGCGGGGAATGATCTTCCAGCAGCCGAACCTGTTTCCGTGGCTGTCGGTGCTGGATAACGTCACCTTTGGCCCGCGTCTTAGCAAGCATAACCGCGATGAGGTCAACGCCCATGCGCGGGAGTGGTTGGCGCGCGTTGGGCTGAGGGGCTTCGAGAACCATGCGCCCTGGCAGCTCTCCGGCGGTATGAAGCAGCGCGTGGCGCTGGCTCGCGCCTGGCTGCCCGGCCCGGAAGTGCTGCTCCTCGACGAGCCGTTTGGTGCGCTTGATGCCCAGACGCGCCTGATGATGCAGGAGCTGCTGCGCAACGCCTGGCTGGCGACCGAGACCACGCTGCTCTTCGTCACCCACGACGTGGAGGAGGCACTGTTCCTCGCCGATCGCATCCTGATCATGTCGGCAAAACCGGGAAAAATCGTCGAAGAGGTGACCCTGCCGTTTGGCCGCGAGCGCAATATCGAAAACCTGGCGGCACACCCGCTGTACGGCGAGATCAAGCAGCACGTTCTGCACCGCGTCCGCCAGGAGGCAAAGCGCCATTTTTAGTTAACCCGTGGTTCCCGGTGTCGGGAATGAATCGACTGTCATCAACACAAGGTGGAAGCAATGAGCATTAGCGAATTAAAGACCCGGCTGGAACAGAGTATTCACCAACACCGCGACGAATACATTGCGATCTCGAAAGACATTCATGCCCATCCGGAGACCGGGAACAACGAGTACTACGCCAACGGCCTGCTGACGGCGCTGCTGACCAAAAACGGCTTCGAGGTCACCTCGAACGTGGCCGGACACGAAACGGCATTCTATGCGGTAAAAGAGAGCGGCAAACCAGGGCCAACCATCGCCTACCTGGCAGAGTACGATGCCCTGATCGATATCGGCCACGCCTGCGGGCATAACATTATTGGCGTGACCAGCATCGCGGCGGCGATCGCCCTGAGCGAGACCCTCGACCAGACCGGCGGCAAGGTGGTGGTGCTGGGCACCCCTGCCGAAGAGGGCGGCCTGCGCGGCAAGGGTGGGCCAAACGGCAACGTTAAAGCCCGCTTTGTTGAGCACGGTTTTCTGAAGGATGTTGATGCGGCGATGATGGTCCATCCCGGCGGCAAAACGCAGCTAACCGGACCGTTCTTAGCCAACAACCACCTCTATTTCCACTTCTACGGCAAGCCCTCCCATGCGGGCAGCTCGCCGCACAAGGGGGTCAACGCGCTGGACGCGCTGGTGCTGCTCTATAACGGCATCAGCGTGCTGCGCCAGCAGCTGCCGGACGGCGTGCGCGTGCATGGCATTATCACCAACGGCGGCCAGGCCCCGAACGTGATCCCGGAGTACGCCTCCGCGCACTACTACATCCGGGCCGAAACCCGCGAGGCAGTGGAAGCCCTGGAGCCGCGCATCCGCGCCATTGCGGAAGGCGTCGCCATCGCTACCGGCACCACGGTAAAAATTGAGCACCAGGTCGGCCCGCGCGACTTCAATATCAACCAGACGCTGAACAACCTCTTCCTTGAGGAGTTTACCGCCGTGGGTGAGCAGGTCGATCTGCGGCAGAAAGAGGGCAAAGGTTCTACCGACGTGGGCGATATCAGCCACGCTGTGCCCACCGCGCATCCGTCGATCAAGATTGGTCCCGACGATCTGATCGGTCACACCGTCGCCTTCCGCGAAGCCGCTAACTCCGAGCAGGGCTACGAAGCGCTGGTCACCGGGGCGGTGGTGCTGGCCAACGCGGGCCTGCGCCTGCTGACCGAGCCGACGCTGCTGCAGGCAGCGAAAGATGAGTTCGCCAAAGGTAAAACCGCCCCGCAAATCGAGAGAAACCTGACCGGAGCCGCCGCTGAATGAAAAACGTGTTCTCTGCCGCCGCACTGTTGCTGGCGGCCTCTTTACCTTGGGGAAGCGCGCTGGCTGAAGCCGTAAACCGCAACGCCACGCTGAATATCGCCTATGGCAACCGGCCCGGTACGCTGGATCCCTACTTAACCACCAACAACGCCACCTCGGACGTGGATCGCCACATCTTTGAGGAGCTGTTCACCATCAACGATAAGTTTGAGCCGGTGCCGGATCTGGTGGCGTCGTACACCCTGAGCGACGATCGCAAAACCTATACCTTTGTGCTGCGCGACGGCGTCCGCTTTCATGACGGGCAGCCGCTGACGGCGGACGACGTGGTTGCCTCAATGAGCCGCTGGCTGGCGGTCTCCACTCAGGGAAAAGCTAACCTCCCCGGCGCGGTTTTCAGCAAGGTGGACGATAAGACCGTGCGCCTCGTCCTTCCCGAGCCGTCGCTGATTACGCTGAACGTGCTGGCCGACGTGAAGAACATTGCGGCAATTATGCCTAAACGCCTGATTGACGCGGCGAACAGCAGCAAAAAACCGGTCAGCGAGCTGATCGGCACCGGACCCTATAAGCTGGCGGAGTTTAAGCAGGGCGAATATCTGCACCTAACCCGCTACGACGGCTATAGCGCCCGCAGCGAGCCGGCCAGCGGCCTCTCCGGGCAGAAGCAGGCCAACGTGAAGGATATCTGGTTCCGCTACATTACCGATGAGTCAACCCGGCTGGCGGGGGCGATGACCGGCGAGTACGACATCGTCTTCAACCTGCCGAAGGACAATATCGACGCCCTGAGCAGCGCCCCGGACCTCTCCCTGGCCCAGCCGGAGAGCGGCGGATCGCTGATCACCTATCTCTTTAACAAGCAGCAGGGACCCTTTGCCAACGTTAAGCTGCGCCAGGCGTTTAACCTGGCCCTCGACGTTCACCAGACGCTGCTGGCAGGCTACAGCGATCCGCGCTTCTTCAAGGAGGATCCCTCTCTGGGCTTCCCTGGCCAGGTGGACTGGTACAGCGACGCGGGCAAGCCGTTCTGGAATCAGCATAAGCTCGACGAGGCCCGCCAGCTGGTGAAGGATTCCGGCTATAACGGCGAAGAGGTGGTGATCATCGCCACCAAAGAGTATGCCGAGCTGTATAACCTGGCGATTGTCGCCCAGCAGGTGCTCAAGCAGATTGGCGTTAAGTCGCGCCTCGACGTCTACGACTGGCCGACCGTGCTGCAGCGCCGCCAGGATCCGAAAAACTTCGATCTCTGCGCGCTGGAGTTCTCGATGCGCCAGGTGCTGCACCAGTATCCGTTCCTCGACTCGCGGGCCAAATTCCCGGGCCTGAGCAACAGCCCGGAGATTGACGGCGTGCTGGATGCCATCAAGCAGGCTCCGTCGCTGAAAGAGGCGAAGCCGCTGGTGGATAAGCTAAACGTGCTGAGCTGGCAGTACCTGCCGGTCATCGTGCTGGGCCATACCACTCCGGAGCCGATAGCCATTAAGAAAAACGTCAAGGGGTACCACGACCTGATTGGTCCGGTGCTGTGGAACGTGACCGTCAGCCAGCCCTGAGCGGAGTAACCGTCTATGAAGTGGTTTCTGTTTCACCGGATCATGGCGCTGCTGCCGGTGCTGTTCGTTGTCTCGCTGGTGGTTTTCTGCCTGGTGCATCTCGCACCGGGCGATCCGGTGATGGTGATCCTCGGCAACGACGCCAGCCCGCAGGATATCGCTGCCCTGCGTCAGCAGATGGGTCTCGACAGGCCGCTGCTGGTGCAGTTTGTCAGCTGGTTCGGCGCGGTGCTCTCCGGCGATCTGGGCCACTCGCTGTTCCTCAACGCCAGCGTTAGCGAGCTGTTTTTGCAGCATCTGGTCCCGACGCTGGCGCTGGCTCTCTACGCCCAGGTGATTGCGTTAGTGCTCGGGCTGGCGAGCGGGGTGATTAGCGCCTGGCAGCACGGACGCGTTGTCGATCGGGCGATCCGCGCCCTGGCCACTTTTGGCATGTCGGTGCCGGGCTTTCTGCTCGGCCTGTTTCTGATCTTCTTTTTCGCCGTCCAGCTGCGCTGGTTCCCGGTGGTGGGCTACCGCTCCACTAATGACGACTGGCTGCAAAACGTCTGGTATCTGACGTTGCCCGCCATCGCGCTGGGGTTTCGCATTGCGGCGCTGATCTCCCGCATGACCCGTGCCGTGATGCTCGACGTGTTGCAGGAGAACTTCATCAACACCGCCCGGGCAAAAGGGGTGCCGGAGCGCACGGTGCTGCTGCGCCATACCCTGAAGAACGCCCTGATCCCGGTGCTGACCATCTGCGGAGAGTCCTTCGCCTCGCTGGTGACCGGGACCATCGTCATTGAGAGCGTATTTGGCATTCCCGGCGTCGGCTCGCTGATCGTTGACTCCATCGAGCGGCGCGACTTCACCGTGATCCAGGGCGTCGTGCTGCTGATCACCGTCTGCTACGTGCTGATTAACCTGGCGGTGGACGTGCTGAGTTACGTGGTCGATCCGCGCCTGTCCGTTGAGGGAGGGGAAGGTTCATGAAAAACCGTAAGCTGCTGCTGTGGTGCGGCGTGCTGGCGGCCATTGTGCTGCTCTCGTTCTGCAGCAGCCTGTTTAGTCCGTGGGATGCCTACAGCATCGATCCGCTGAGCCGTCTGAAAGCGCCCAGCGCCGCCCACTGGTTCGGCACGGATAACTTTGGCCGGGATCTTTTTGTGCGCGTGGCGCTGGCGGTGCGCGTCTCGCTGAGCGTCGGCGCGGCGGTGGCGCTGATTGCCGGGGCTGTCGGCATGGTTATCGGCCTGCTGTGCGCCTGGTATCGGCCGCTGGATCGTATCCTGATGCGCGTTTGCGACGGCCTGTTTGCCTTTCCGTCGCTGCTGCTGGCGATTGCCATCGTCGGCGTGCTGGGTCCCAACGTGGCGAACGTGGTGCTGGCCCTGTCGCTAGTCTACGTCCCGTCTATTGCCCGCGTCATTCGTGGTGCGGCGATGGTGGTGAAGGAGAAAAACTTTATCGAAGCGCTGCGCGCCCAGGGGGCCACCTCAGGACGGATCGTCTGGCTGCATCTGCTGCCCAACGTCATCTCTCCGCTGATTGTACAGGTGACGTGGGTCTTTTCGGTGGCCATCCTGACCGAGGCGGCGCTGAGCTTTCTCGGCTCCGGTGTGCCTGCCCCGACGCCGAGCCTCGGCAACCTGCTGCTGGAGGGCAAAGCGGTGATCTTTACGGCCTGGTGGATGACCTTCTTCCCCGGCATCGCCATCGTACTGCTGATTCTGGCGCTCAATATTGTCGGTGACGATCTGCGCGACAGCGCCGAGCCGGGCCTCAGGCCGCTGCCCGGGCGTGTGCTGCGCCTGCTGAAAAAGGGGGAACAGCATGGTTAATCCACCGCCATTGCTTAACGTGAATAATTTGCGGGTCAACTTTGCCACGCCGCAGGGCATCGTCTCCCCGGTGCGCGGCGTCTCCTTTACGCTTCATCAGCAGGAGACGCTGGGCATCATCGGCGAATCCGGCTGCGGTAAAAGCGTCACCGCCCAGGCGCTGATGGGGCTGCTCTCCCCGCGCACCAGCCGTACCGACGGCGAGGTGAGCCTCAACGGTGCACGGCTGGACACCCTCTCAGCGAGGGCGAAGCGCCAGCGCTGCGGCCGCGATATGGCGATGATCTTTCAGGATCCGCTCTCCAGCCTGAATCCGGTCTTTACCATTGGTTTTCAGATCGACGAAAGCCTAAAGCTGCACACCTCGCTGGATCGTTCCGCAAGGCGGGAGAAGATCCTTAGCCTGCTGGCCCAGGTGGGGATCGCCGATCCGGCGCGCTGTGCGAACGCCTATCCTCACGAGCTGTCCGGCGGCATGCGTCAGCGGGTGATGATCGCCATTGCTATCTCCAGTGCGCCTTCGTTGCTGATTGCCGATGAGCCGACCACCGCCCTCGACGCCACTATCCAGGCGCAAATTCTGCGCCTGCTGGAGGAGATCAAGCTGCAGTCTGCGATGGGGATCGTGATTATTACCCACGATCTTAGCGTCGTGGCGCAGCTGTGCCAGCGGGTGGTGGTGCTCTACGCCGGACAGGTGGTGGAGGAGTGCGACGTCAGCACCTTGTTCCATCGACCGCGTCACCCCTATACCCAGGCGCTGCTGGCCGCACGGCCTTCGCAGGATCGCGCCCCAAAAACCCGGCTGGCGGAGATCCGCGGCAGCGTGCCGCCCCTTAATGCCCTGCCGGTGGGATGCACCTTTGCCGATCGCTGCCCGCTGGCGACGGCGACCTGCCGCAGCCAGCCGCCAGCCCTGCGCGCTATCGACAGCCGCGCGCACCAGGTGCGCTGCTGGCGGGCAGAAGAGACAGGAGTTAATCCATGAACCAGCCACTGCTAACGGTAGCGCATCTGTCGAAAACCTTTTCCCGCCGTGGGCATACCGTCCAGGCGGTGCAGGACGTCAGCTTTACCATCCATGCCGGGGAGACCTACGCTCTGGTGGGCGAATCCGGCAGCGGTAAGAGCACCACCGGGCGCGCGATTCTGGGCTTAACCCCGGCCTCCGGTGGGCGGGTAGAGTTTGCCGGGCATGCGCTGCGCGATCTTAATCCTCGCCAGTGGCGGGAGATGCGCAGATCGATCCAGATGATTTTTCAGGATCCGCTTTCGACGCTGGATCCCAAGCGCACGGTGGGTTACTCCATTGAGGAGCCGCTGATCATTCACGGCGAAAAGGATGCGGCGCTACGTAAAAAGGCGGTTGCCACTATGCTGGCGCAGGTGGGACTAGGGGCGCACGACGCCGGGCGCTATCCCCATGAGTTTTCCGGCGGCCAGCGCCAGCGCATCGGCATTGCCCGGGCGCTGATCCTGCGGCCAAAGCTGATTATCTGCGACGAGCCGGTATCGGCCCTGGATGTCTCTATCCAGTCGCAGATCCTCAATCTGCTGATGGATCTGCAACGCGAGTATGGCCTGGCCTATCTGTTTATCTCCCACGATCTTAACGTCGTGCGCCACATCGCCGATCGGGTGGGGGTGATGTATCAGGGGCGGATCGTGGAGGAGGGACCCTGTCTGGATCTCTTCGCCCGCCCGCAGCACGCGTATACCCGCTATCTGCTGGACGCCATTCTGCCCGCCCATCCGCCGGAAAAGCATACGCTGGTGAAGGTGAGGGCGTAACGGGAAGGGACGGTTGGGGGCGTCGTGGGTTATAATGGGGCGGACATACCCTTTTAACCTCGACCGAGTACCCTTCATGAGTGAAATGATTTATGGCATCCACGCGGTGCAGGCACTGCTGGAACGCGCCCCGGAGCGCTTTCAGGACGTTTATATTCTGAAAGGACGTGAAGATAAACGTCTGATGCCGCTGATCCATGCCCTGGAAGCCCAGGGCGTGACTATCCAGGTGGCGAGCCGCCAGTTTATGGATGAAAAAAGCGAAGGCGCGGTGCACCAGGGGATCATTGCACGGGTGAAGCCGGGGCGTCAGTATCAGGAGAACGATCTGCCGGATCTGATCGCCAGCCTCGATCGCCCCTTCTTCCTGATCCTCGACGGCGTAACCGATCCGCATAACCTCGGGGCCTGCCTGCGCAGCGCCGACGCCGCTGGCGTCCACGCGGTGATCGTCCCGAAAGATCGTTCGGCCCAGCTGAACGCCACCGCGAAAAAAGTGGCCAGCGGCGCAGCAGAGAACGTGCCGCTGATCCGCGTGACCAACCTGGCGCGTACCATGCGTCTGTTACAGGAAGAGAACATCTGGATCGTCGGCACGGCGGGCGAAGCGGATCACACCCTGTTCCAGAGCAAAATGACCGGCCCGATGGCGCTGGTGATGGGCGCAGAGGGCGAAGGTATGCGTCGTCTGACCCGCGAGCACTGCGACGAGCTGATCAGCATCCCGATGGCGGGCAGCGTCTCCTCCCTGAACGTCTCCGTCGCAACCGGCATCTGCCTGTTTGAAGCGGTACGCCAGCGCGGTTAATTCGGCGTTACAGTTCACTACCGCTATGTCGGGTGGCGCTTTGCTTACCCGACCTACGGACCTGAACAGAATTGTAGGCCGGATAAGGCGTTAGCCGCCATCCGGCGTTGCACCGTTGACCTAACCACCCTGCGGGGTGGTTTTTTGTGACCCCTGCTGCGGTCGAAAATTTCTCCCTGTGCATACTGAGTGGCACTGCCATTGAACAGGGGGAGAGAGTATGCGCTGGCAAACCCACACCGTTTTCAATCAGCCCATTCCGCTCAATAACAGCAACCTTTTTCTTTCCGATGCCTCGCTACGCGACGCCGTTGCCCGTGAGGGCGCTGGCTGGGATGCCGAACTGCTGGCGAGTATTGGGCAGCAGCTCGGCACGGCAGAGTCGCTGGAGCTGGGACGGCTGGCAAACGCCAACCCGCCGGAGCTGCTGCGCTACGATCCCACCGGCGAACGACTGGACGACGTGCGCTTTCATCCGGCCTGGCATCTGCTGATGCAGGGGCTGTGCGCCAACCGAGTCCACAACCTCGCCTGGGAGGAGGAGGCCCGCGCCGGAGCCTTTGTCGCCCGCGCGGCGCGCTTTGTGCTCCATGCCCAGGTCGAGGCGGGCACGCTCTGTCCGGTTACCATGACCTTTGCCGCTACGCCGCTGCTCCAGCAGGCGCTGCCCTCGACGTTTCAGGAGTGGTTTAAACCGCTGCTCAGCGATCGCTATGACGCCCATCTGGCCCCTGGCGGACAGAAGCGCGGCGTGCTGATCGGCATGGGGATGACGGAGAAGCAGGGCGGCTCGGACGTGCTCAGCAACACCACCCGGGCAGAGCCGCTGGCGCGCAAAGGCAGCGGCGAGGCCTACCGGCTGGTGGGTCACAAGTGGTTTTTCTCCGTGCCGCAGAGCGACGCCCACCTGGTGCTGGCCCAGGCGAAGGGGGGACTCTCCTGCTTCTTTGTGCCGCGCTTTCTGCCCGACGGCACGCGCAACGCCCTGCGCCTTGAGCGCCTGAAAGATAAGCTCGGCAACCGCTCCAACGCCAGCAGCGAAGTGGAGTTTTTAGATGCCACCGGCTGGCTGCTGGGGGAGGAGGGGGAGGGTATCCGACAGATCCTCAAGATGGGCGGCCTGACGCGCCTTGACTGCGCCCTGGGCAGCCACGGGCTGATGCGCCGGGCCTTCTCCGTTGCGCTCTACCATGCCCACCAGCGGCAGGCGTTTGGTAAGCACCTGGTCGATCAGCCCCTGATGCGCGACGTGCTCTCCCGCATGGCGCTGCAGCTGGAGGGGCAGACAGCCTTTCTGTTCCGTCTGGCGCGGGCATGGGAGAGCCGGGAGAGCGTGCAGGAGATGCTGTGGGCGCGCCTGTTTACCCCGGTAGCGAAGTTCGCGGTGTGCAAGGCAGGCACTCCTTTTGTTGCCGAGGCGATGGAGGTGCTGGGCGGTACGGGCTACTGCGAGGATAACGAGCTGCCGCGGCTCTACCGGGAGATGCCGGTCAACAGCATATGGGAGGGCTCGGGCAATATTATGTGTCTGGACGTGATGCGGGTGCTGGGCAAGCAGTCCGGCGTGATGGAGCTGCTGAGCGACACCTTTGGCGAGGTAAAAGGTCAGGATCGCCATTTCGATCGTGGCTGGCGACGGTTGCAGCAGCGGCTGCACCGGCCGCAGGAGGCACAGGCTCGCGAGATTACCCAGCAGCTCTACCTGCTGGCGGCCGGAGCAGGGATGCTGCGCTACGCCTCACCGCCTGTCGCCCAGGCCTGGTGTCAAGCTATGCTGGATACCCGCGGCGGCGCGCTGCTTAGCGCCCAGGTGCAAAATGACCTGCTGCTGCGCGCCACGGGCGGGGTGGGTTAAAGGCGGAACAGGCTGACCAGCTGCTTCAGGTGCGCACCCTTTTCCCGTAGGGTCTGGGCCGTCTCTTCGCTGCGGGATACGCGCTCGGCGTTGACGTGCGTCGCATCGCCAATGTGGGTCATCGCCAGGTTCACCTGGTTAATCCCTGCCGACTGCTCGCGAGAGGCGTGGTTAATCTCTGTGACCAGCTGGTTGATATTGTCCATGTGGTCGATAATCGACGTCATTGCCTGGCGCGTCTGCTCGGAGAGAGTGTGCCCTTCGGTGACCTTTTGCAGGGTATCGTCGATCAGCGCTTCAATCTCTTTCACGGCATTGGCGCTGCGGGCCGCAAGGGCGCGAACCTCCTGGGCCACCACGGCAAAGCCTTTCCCATGCTCACCGGCGCGGGCGGCCTCAACCGCAGCGTTCAGGGCGAGAATATTGGTCTGGAAGGCGATGGATTCAATCACCTGAGTGATATCCGCGATGCGCTGGGAGGCGCTGCGGATATCGCTCATGGTGGCTACCGCACGGCCTACCGTCTGCCCACCGCTCTGCACCGCCTGTGAGGTTTCATTCACCAGGTGCTGCGTCTGCTCCATGCTGGCGGCGTTTTGCTGCACGGTGGCGGCAAGCTGCTCCATGCTGGCTGAGGTCTCCTCCACGCTGCTCGCCTGCTTGTTGATCTGATCGCTGATTTCGCTGCTGTCTGCCGCCAGTGCGTTGGTAGCGAAGTGGATGTCCCCCGCCGCCTCACGAACCTGCTGCACCATATTCTGCAGGCCGTTGCCGATGCCGTTAATCGCGTGGATCAGCTGGCCTACCTCATCCTGGCGCGTCGAGGTCAGGGAGGCGCGCAGATCCCCGGAAGCGTAGGTCTGGGCCAGGGCTGTTACCTCGCGCAGCGGGCGCGTCAGCCAGCGGCGGGTGATGATGACAAACAGCGCGGCAAAGAGCAGGGAGACCAGCACGCCGGCAATCAGGAACTGATTGCGCAGGCGGGTAACGTCCTGCAGCAGCACGGCCTTATCTACTTCGCCGACAATCGTCCAGTTCCAGCCGGGCAGGGCAGTCCAGGAGACCAGCATCGTGCGGCCATCCTTGCTCTTACGCTCCAGCGTGCCAGAGGACAGAGTCAGCAGCTGCTGTTCGGACTCTTCGCCCCACTGCGGACGCTGTCCCTCTTCACTGGCGTGGAACAGCCAGGTACCGTAGTTTTTACCGGCGCTCCGGTTCAGCACAAAGAAGCGTCCGCTTTCACCCAGCCGACGCTGTAAGATCTTGTCACGCATGATGTCCCAGGAGTGGGTGATATCCACCCCCACGAACAGGATGGCGATGGTTTTTCCGCTGGCGTCCTTCACCGGCTGGTACTGAGTGATATAGCGCTTGCCAAACAGCTGCGCGAGTCCACGGTAGATATCGCCATGCAGCACGGGAGCCAGCGCCGGACTGTTGCTGTCCAGCTGCGTACCGATGGCCCGCTCGCCGTCCTCTTTGCGCAGGGAGGTCGCCACGCGCACAAAGCTATCGCCGTTGCGCACAAACAGGGTCGCAATTGAGCCGGTGCGCTGGAAGAAGTCGTCTGGGATAGCGTTATTTTCGTGCAGCTCCGTCTCGCCGCCCTTCAGCAGAGGAACGGTGAGGCCGCTAATGGTACGGGTCTGTGTTGCATCAAGGGAGACCGGCTGGGGAATAAAGGTGCTGAACTGGCGAGTGTAGCGCTCAACCTCTTCGCTGAGGCTGCTGCTAAACATTTCGACCATATCGGCCACGCCGGTAGCCTGGTTATGCAGATCTTCGATAGCCAGCGCTTCAAGCTGCTGGCTTGCCTTGTGGCTCATCAGCGAGGTAAACAGCAAAAACAGTGCCGCGACGCTGACGCCCGTCAGCAACGAAAGCTTTGTGCCTAAACCAGCACGTCGAATAAGAGCGTTCATAGAGTGTCCGTTGCCCGAGAAGTGTGGCTCGTTCAACGGCAGTTATGCGCCAACATTTAGCAGATCTGTGTAACAAAATGTTACTTAAATGTATTGGCACACTTACAATATGGTAATTAAAACGCAACAATAAAGGTAGCCACCGTTTTTAGTGGGAGCGGTACGGAAAGTCGCCATGGCTAAGAACGATCAGGCGTAGAGGATCGCCTGCGCCTGCCAGTTATTGGCGCTCTGTACCTCATCCATTTTGATGATACGGTACCAGGAGGCACCCTGCTCATCGGCTTTCAGGGCAATGGCGCGCTCTACGTCCTGTACGCTGCCAGAGACGTTGCTCACGGAAATAAGGCCAATCTCATTCAGGCCAGTCACGCAATCGGCGCTGGCGAACTCTGCCGACTGTGCGGTGGTGCTCACCAGACCGACGGAGAGCAGCAGTGAAGTTAAAGCAAGAGATCGTTTCATAAATCCGCTCCTTTTACATGTTCCTGACTGACCCTGAATGATTTTAAGTGGCAAAAAGTCTACGGACGCAAAGCAGTGTAAATATCCTTTAAAAAACAATGCGCCGTTACTGACGATACAAAATAGCCTGCCCATATCGCTGGCCGGGGACGATCGTCTCATCATCCAGCAGGATGAGGTAATAGTCAGCCTTCATGGCCGCCGCTTTGGCTTTGATTTCCGACTCAACGTCCATCGGCGAGCCACGCACCATCACGCTAATGGTTTCCATCTTCTGTAGCCCCGCCGTCTGGTTGCGGCTGATCTCCTGCGGCTGGTCACTTACCGGCGGCGCGGGATGCGGCGTACCCTGCAGCATGCTACAGCCGCTGAGGCTCAGCGCCAGAAAAAGGGGTGTGAGTCGATGCATTGCTTTCTCTCGTTTCCCGATAGCCATGTTCTTAATAGCCAGGTTCTTAATAGCCATAGTGTAGTGCGTCCTTTAATAACCTTATGGAGAATGTTCCCATTTTGTTAGCTCTCGCGTTATTTTCAGTTGTAAATAATGCGAAAGCGTAATGTACTTCTCACTGTTTTATTGTACGCGCAGCGGCAGCGGCTTGCGTAAAGCCTGGGTACGTGGCATACCAAAGGCTTTATCAGGGAGATCGCCATGATTGAACTTGAAACGCGCCAGCTGGCAGGCACTGAGATCCTGCACGCGACGCCTGCCGGAAAACGCGCTGTACCTCTACCTACCGTCGTCTTTTATCACGGCTTTGGTTCATCAAAGCTGGTCTACAGCTACTTCGCCGTTGCGCTGGCGCAGGCAGGTTTTCGGGTAGTGATGCCTGACGCCCGCGACCACGGGGCGCGCTTTAACGGTGATGAGCAGGCGCGGCTGGGGCAGTTCTGGCAGATTTTACAGAGTAACTTTCATGAATTTCCGGCGCTGCGGGACGCGCTGGTGGGCGAGGGCTGGGTTGCAGAGGGGCGTCTGGCGGTAGGCGGCGCGTCGATGGGCGGCATGACGGCCCTTGGCCTGATGACGCATCACCCGGAGCTGGTCTGTGTGGCCAGCCTGATGGGCTCGGGCTACTTTACCTCCCTCGCCCGGACGCTCTTCCCGCCGCAGGCAGAGACGGCTGCGGAGCTTAACGAGATTGTCGCCCCGCTGGGCGAGTGGGACGTTGAAGGGCATCTGGAACAGCTTGCTTCCCGCCCGCTGCTGCTGTGGCATGGCGAGGAGGATGACGTAGTACCCGCTGCCGAATCGCACCGCCTGCAACGGGCGCTACAGGATGCCGGTCAGGATCGGCATCTTACCTGCCGCTGGGAGGCGGGGGTTCGCCATCGCATCACCCCGGCGGCGCTGGAGGCTGCGGTAGAATTTTTCAGAGCCTATCTTTAAACGCGCATCACCTTCACGCCCTGGGCCTCAAGCTGCTTAACAACCTCAGGGCTGGCCTGCTTGCCGGTGATAACAATATCGATCTGGTCTGCGCGGCTAAAGAGCATCCCGGCGCGCTCGCCGATCTTGCTGCTGTCTACCAGCACCACCAGCTTGCCCACGACGTTAAGCATCTTCTGCTCGGCCATCGCCGTCAGCATATCGGTTTTATAGAGTCCGTCAGCGGTCAGGCCGATGCCGCTGGTAAACATCCAGTGTCCGGCATAGAGGCTGTTTTCGCTGCCCTGCGGGCTGAGAGTGATGGACTGGCTCTTGTTGTACTGCCCACCCATAATCACCACGCTCTCGTGCTCCTGATCGATCAGATAGTTCGCCAGCGGCAGATAGTTGGTGATGATCTGTACCGGCCTGCCGCACATCTCACGGCCCAGCAGAAACGCCGTCGAGCCGCAGTTGATCACCACGCTTTCTCCGGGATTGACCAACATTGCGGCCGCTTTAGCAATACGTACCTTCTCATCCAGATGCTGCGCCTGGTGGATATTCATTGGCGACCAGCGCGGACGCTGCTGGCTGATGGCCTCCGCACCGTTGCGCACCTTTTTCAGTCTGCCGCTCTCGTCGAGCTTGTTAATATCACGGCGCGCGGTGGCCGGAGAGACGCCAAGCCGGTCGATGACCTGCTCCACGGTGACAAATCCGGTCTGCGCCAGCTGATCGAGTAGAATTTGATGTCGTTGCGCTTCCGTCATGAGCTATTCCGATTAAACGTGATTTTTTACGATACTATTTGAAATAGCCGCGAATTACTAAGCATACAGTTAAAAAGTGCCGGATCCGTCCGGCACTCTCTGGGCTTTAGAGGAAGGATTTAAACGGCAGGTCCGGCTCGCAGGTGAAGCAGTCGTCAAAACCGCGCGGGAAGTGAAACTCCAGGCTGTCCTTGTCCAGTGGCCAGGTGAACTTGCCCCCTGGCTGCCAGATAAAGGGCTTGAAGCCGTACTTCAGGCGATCTTTTTTCATCTCCCACAGCACCCGGATCTCCTGCGGATCGGCCTGGAAGTTGGACCAGATATCATGATGGAAGGGGATCACCACGTGGGTGTTCAGCGCCTCCGCCATGCGCAGGATATCGGCGCTGGTCATTTTATCGGTAATGCCGCGCGGGTTCTCCCCGTAGGATCCCAGCGCCACGTCGATCTGATACTCATTGCCATGCTTCGCATAGTAGTTCGAGTAGTGGGAGTCGCCGCTGTGGTACAGGGAGCCGCCCGGCGTCTTGAACAGGTAGTTTACGGCACGCAGATCCATGCCGTCCGGCAGCACGCCTGCGGCTTTTTGATCCGCCGGCAGCGTGATCAGCGCCGTGCGGTCAAAGGCATCCAGGGCGTGGATCTCGATATCCTTCACCTTCACTACGTCACCCGGCTTCACGACGATGCAGCGTTCGCGCGGCACGCCCCAGCCGACCCACAGATCGACGCAGGTCTGCGGCCCGATAAAGGGCACATCGCTGGCGCAGTTCTGCATTACGGCGGCGGCGACGTTAACGTCGATATGATCGTTATGATCGTGGGTGGCCAGTACGGCGTCGATCTCACGGATAGCAAAAGGATCGAGCACAAACGGGGTGGTGCGCAGATTCGGCTGCAGCTTCTTGACGCCCGCCATACGCTGCATCTGATGGCCGGTTTTCATCAGCGGGTTGCCGTGGCTCTGCTTACCCGTGCCGCACCAGAGATCGACGCAGACGTTGGTGCTGCCTTCGGATTTGAGCCAGATCCCGGTGCAGCCCAGCCACCACATGGCAAAGGTGCCGGGGGCCACGCGCTCCTGTTCAATCTCCTCATTCAGCCAGCTCCCCCACTCTGGAAAGGTACTCAGGATCCAGGATTCACGGGTAATGGTCTCCACTTTGCTCATCGTGCTGCTCCTTACGGGTAGTCAGTATAAATCATTATGTGATTAGTTTTGATTTATGCTGTCACCGTTTTATCAGCAATGCAACGAGAAAATGGTGCTATTGCAAGAGGGGTAATCAAATCTGCAACCAGTGATAACAGTGTTAAAATGGGGTGATTGCATATAATTTATTGATATTAATAGTTTTAATTATCATACGTTTATATCCGTATGTAATGCAGGGAAATAAATTGCGCGACACGTCACAAATAATCATATTCAATCTTTTTGTGATTATTTTTGATAGGTAAAGTAGTGGGCACATCCCGTGCCGGGCCGCGACGATCCGGCGCATCCACTCTCTGGAGAGCGTTATGGAGACCCTCTACACCCTCTTTACCGTGTTCTTTAACCAGGTCATGACCAACGCGCCGCTGCTGCTGGGTATTGTGACGTGCCTGGGGTATATCCTGCTGCGCAAAAGCATGAGCGTTATCGTTAAGGGCACGATCAAAACGATCATCGGCTTTATGCTGCTACAGGCCGGATCCGGGATCCTTACCAGCACCTTTAAACCGGTCGTGGCCAAAATGTCAGAGGTTTACGGCATCAACGGCGCCATCTCCGATACCTACGCCTCAATGATGGCAACCATCGACCGGATGGGGGATGCCTATAGCTGGGTGGGCTATGCGGTGCTGCTGGCGCTGGCGCTGAATATTCTTTATGTCCTGTTCCGGCGCGTGACCGGCATTCGCACCATCATGCTTACCGGCCACATCATGTTTCAGCAGGCGGGGCTGATCGCAGTGTTCTTCTATATCCTCGGCTATCCGATGTGGACCACCATCATCTGTACCGCCGTGCTGGTGTCGCTCTACTGGGGGATCACCTCCAACATGATGTTCAAGCCTACCCAGCAAGTGACAGAAAATAGCGGCTTCTCCATTGGCCACCAGCAGCAGTTTGCCTCATGGATTGCCTACAAGCTTGCGCCGTACCTCGGTAAAAAAGAGGAGAGCGTGGAGGAGCTGAACCTTCCCGGCTGGCTGAATATCTTTCACGACAACATCGTCTCGACGGCGATTGTGATGACGGTCTTCTTCGGTGCAATCCTTGTCTCTTTCGGACTCGATACCGTGCAGGCGATGGCGGGTAAAACCCACTGGACTATCTATATCCTGCAAACCGGCTTCCAGTTCGCCGTGGCCATTTTCATCATCGTGCAGGGCGTGCGCATGTTCGTCGCCGAGCTGTCGGAAGCCTTTAACGGCATCTCCCAGCGCCTGATCCCCGGCGCGGTGCTGGCTATCGACTGTGCGGCTATCTATAGCTTTGCTCCCAATGCCGTGGTGTGGGGCTTTATGTGGGGCACGGTGGGCCAGCTGCTGGCGGTAGGGATCCTCATCGCCTGCGGCTCCTCCATCCTCATCATTCCCGGCTTTATCCCTATGTTCTTCTCCAACGCCACCATCGGCGTGTTTGCTAACCACTTTGGCGGCTGGCGCGCCGCGCTCAAGATCTGCCTGGTGATGGGGATGATTGAGATCTTTGGCTGCGTCTGGGCTATCAAGCTCACCGGCATGAGCGCCTGGATGGGGATGGCGGACTGGTCGATTCTGGCTCCGCCAATGATGCAGGGCATGACGCTGGGGCTGTGGTTTATGGGCGTCATCATCCTGATTGCGCTGGTCTATATGGTCTTCGCCGGACGCACGCTGCGTGCGGAAGAGGACGCGGAAAACGAGCTGGCAGAGCGTTCTGCCCAGTAAAAGGAGTGAAGTTATGACCGTACGTATTCTGGCAGTGTGTGGCTGCGGGCAAGGCAGCTCAATGATTATGAAAATGAAGGTCGATCAGTTCCTCACCCAGCAGGGGATCGCCCATACCGTCAACAGCTGTGCCGTCGGTGAGTATAAGAGTGAGCTGAGCGGGGCGGACATCATCATCGCCTCAACCCATGTCGCCAGCGAAATCACGGTGACAGGCAATAAGTACGTGGTGGGCGTGCGCAACATGCTCTCGGCAGCCGACTTTGGTCCGAAGCTGCTGGAGGTGATCCAGGCACACTTTCCACAGGACATGACGCAAGGATAAACCATGAAACTACGTGATTCGCTGGCGCAGAACCACGCCATTCGCCTGCAGGCGGAGGCTGAGAGCTGGCAGGAGGCGGTGAAAATCGGCGTCGATCTGCTGGTGGACGCCGACGTGGTGGAGCCGCGCTACTACCAGGCCATTCTCGACGGCGTCGAAAAGTTTGGTCCCTACTTTGTCATCGCGCCGGGACTGGCGATGCCCCACGGTCGTCCGGAGGAGGGGGTAAAGCGCACCGGCTTTGCGCTGGTGACGTTGAAGACGCCGCTGGCGTTCAACCATGAAGATAACGATCCGGTCGATATTCTCATCACCCTGGCGGCGGTGGATGCCTACACCCATCAGGAGGTCGGCATTATGCAGATTGTTAACCTGTTTGAGGATGAAGCCAACTTTGATCGCCTCCGCGCCTGCCGTAGCGAGCAGGAGGTCCTTGATTTAATTGATAACGCCACTGCGGCGGCTGTTTAAAAGGAAGACGACGATGTCATTACCGATGTTACAGGTTGCGCTGGATAACCAGACCCTTGCCGACGCCTACGCCACTACGCGGCTGATCGCCGAAGAGGTGGACATTATTGAGGTGGGGACCATCCTCTGCGTGGGGGAAGGGGTACGTGCGGTGCGCGATCTCAAGGCGCTCTATCCGCATAAAATCGTGCTGGCCGACGCCAAGATTGCCGATGCCGGGAAGATCCTCTCCCGCATGTGCTTTGAGGCCAATGCCGACTGGGTCACCGTGATCTGCTGTGCGGATATCAACACCGCCAAAGGGGCGCTCGACGTCGCCCGGGAGTTTAACGGCGATGTGCAAATCGAGCTGACCGGCTTCTGGACGTGGGAGCAGGCGCAGGCCTGGCGGGAAGCGGGCATTCAGCAGGTGGTCTACCACCGCAGCCGTGATGCACAGGCGGCGGGCATCGCCTGGGGCGAGGCGGATATCAGCGCCATTAAACGCCTGGCGGAGATGGGCTTTAAGGTCACCGTCACCGGCGGACTGGCGCTGTCAGATCTGCCGCTGTTTAAAGGCATTCCGATCCATGTCTTTATCGCCGGGCGCAGCATCCGCGATGCCGCCGATCCGGTACAGGCCGCGCGGCAGTTTAAACGCTCAATCGCCCAGCTGTGGGGTTAAGGAGCGGCTATGCTGTCGAAAACCGTGCCGCTTGGCATCTATGAAAAAGCGCTCCCCGCCGGGGAGTGCTGGTATGAGCGCCTCAATCTGGCGAAAACGCTGGGGTTTGATTTTGTTGAGATGTCGATCGACGAAACCGACGCCCGGCTGGCCCGGCTTAGCTGGAGCCAGGAGCAGCGGCTGGCGCTGGTGAAGGCGGTTGCCGACACCGGGGTGCGGGTTCCCTCCATGTGCCTGAGCGCCCACCGCCGCTTTCCGCTGGGCAGTGAAGATGACGCGGTGCGCGCCGAGGGGCTGGCGATCATGCGCCGCGCTATTCAGCTGGCGCAGGACGTCGGCATCCGCGTGATCCAGCTGGCTGGCTATGATGTCTACTATCAGCAGGCCAACGACGAGACGCGCCGCCGTTTCCGTGACGGGCTGAAGGCGAGCGTGGAGATGGCCAGCCGGGCGCAGGTGACGCTGGCGATGGAGATCATGGACTACCCGCTGATGAACTCCATCAGCAAAGCGCTCGGCTATACCCACTATCTGAACAATCCGTGGTTTCAGCTCTATCCCGATATCGGCAACCTCTCGGCGTGGGACAACGACGTGCAGATGGAGCTGCGGGCAGGCAGCGGGCATATCGTGGCGGTGCACGTGAAGGATACCCGTCCCGGCGTCTTCAAAAACGTTCCCTTCGGCACCGGCGTAGTGGATTTCGAACGCTGCTTCCGCACGCTGAAAGAGAGCGGCTACTGCGGGCCTTACCTGATCGAGATGTGGAGCGAGACGGCGGCCGATCCGCTGCAGGAGGTGGCGAGGGCGCGGGCGTGGGTGTGCGAGCGCATGGCCCGAGCCGGACTGTTGGAGGATACCCATGCAGCAGCTTAAACAGCAGGTCTTTGCGGCCAATCTGGATCTGCCCCGCCACGGCCTGGTGACCTTTACCTGGGGCAACGTCAGCGCCATCGACAGGACGCGCGGGCTGGTAGCCATCAAGCCCAGCGGCGTGGCCTATGAAACGATGACGGTGGATGACATCGTTGTGGTGGATATGAAGGGGAACGTGGTAGAGGGGAGACTGCGGCCCTCTTCCGATACTGCCACCCATCTGGCGCTCTATCGCCGCTATCCCTCCCTCGGCGGCGTAGTGCATACCCACTCCACGCACGCTACCGCCTGGGCGCAGGCCGGGCTGGCGATCCCTGCCCTGGGCACCACTCATGCAGACTACTTTCTCGGCGATATTCCCTGTACGCGGGCGTTAACCGAGGAGGAGGTGCAGAGCGAGTATGAGCTAAATACCGGCAAGGTGATCATCGAAACGCTGAAGGAGGGCGACCCGCTGCATACCCCGGGCATGGTGGTTTACCAGCACGGGCCGTTTGCCTGGGGCAAGAGTGCGCACGATGCGGTGCACAATGCGGTGGTGATGGAGGAGGTGGCGCGGATGGCGTGGATCGCGCGCGGCATCAATCCGGACCTAAAGTCCATTGATGATTACCTTATGGCTAAACACTTTATGCGCAAGCACGGCTCCCACGCCTACTACGGACAAAAGTAAAATTTACTAATCGGGTGGTTTATGGCTATCAGCACACTGTTTGTCAGAACGGAACCCCGGCGGCGTCGGTACGGCGTTGCCGCTATCATCGGCATCGCAGCGGGTATTATCTCTGCGTTTGTTAAATGGGGCGCAGAGGTGCCTCTGCCGCCGAGAACCTTCTCCGGGGGAAGAGATGCGTTAAATCCTCCCTACCTGTTTTTACGTGACTATTTAGGTATCGACCCAACCCACGCGATCTATACCTTCTCTGAGCACGTCATCAACCCGGTGGTGGTCACCCATATCATCTTCTCGCTGGTGTTTGCGGTGGGTTACTGCGTTGTCGCTGAAATCTTTCCCAAAGTAAAGCTGGGGCAGGGCATCCTGGCAGGCCTAATTGTTACGGTGGTAGTGCACGGTATTTTCTGCCCGGCGCTGCATCTCTCTCCGCCGCTTGCCCAGCTTCCTGTTGATGAGTATCTCTCTGAGATCCTCGGCCATATTTTCTGGTTCTGGGTGATTGAACTCATGCGTCGCGATCTGCGTAACCGCATTACGCATGAGCCTGATGCCGAGGTTGCCTTTACTTAACCTGCGAGGGGATCAGCGCTGCTGGTATGCTACAGGCGTAAGCCGCATACCCAGCAGCGTCACCACGCAGATAACCGCCCCGGCGTAGAAGGTCGAGGCGGCGCCCAGCGTCTCCCACAGAACGCCCGCGCCGGTGCTGGCCAGCAGCATCGCGATACCGCTAATCAGGTTGAACATGCCGAAGGCGGTCCCGCGCAGCTCTGGCGGGGCGGTGTGGGCGATCATGGCGGCCAGCAGGCCCTGGGTCATGCCCATATGGATCCCCCACAGGCCGACGCCGATCAGCAGCGTGCTCCAGTGCTGGCTGAGCGCCAGGGCGATGTCGGCGGCGATCAGCACCAGCAGCCCGGCCTGTAACAGGCCGCTATGGCTCATGCGGTCAGAGAGCTTGCCAAACGGATAGGCCGTCAGGCTATAGACCAGGTTCATCGCGACCATCACCAGCGGGATGGCAAACAGCGGGATCCCCATCTGGTTGGCGCGCAGGACAAGAAACGCTTCGCTAAAGCGGGCCAGGGTAAAGATGGCCCCTAAGCCCACGACCCACCAGTAGGCGGCGCTGAGCTTCTTTAGGCTCTCCCGGCGCAGCGGGTTAGTCCGTTTATGGGCTACAGGATTTTTTGGCTCGCGCAGGCCAAACCAGAGCAGGGTGATGGACATGACGCCTGGAATAACGGCCACCCAGAAGATAGCCTGAAAATCGTTGTGCCAGAGCAGCATCAGGGCCACCGCCAGCAGCGGCCCGAGAAAGGCGCCAACGGTATCCAGCGACTGGCGTAGTCCGTAGGCCGCGCCACGGATCTCAGGCGGCGTAACGTCGGCCACCAGCGCATCCCGGGGGGCACCGCGGATGCCTTTGCCGACGCGGTCGATCATGCGTGCGGTGAGGACCACACCCGAGGAGCCAGCGAGGGCAAAGAGCGGCTTGCTTAAGGCACCGAGGCCGTAGCCGAGCATAGCCAATCCCTTGCGTTTGCCAAGGTAGTCGCTGAGCACGCCGGAGAAGACTTTAATAATCAGGGCGGTGGCTTCGGCCAGACCCTCAATGATGCCAATAATAATGACGCTGGCGCCGAGGGTGGTGGCCATAAACAGCGGCAGCAGGCTGTGGATCATCTCTGATGAGACATCCATAAGCAGGCTCACGCCGCCGAGAACCCAGACGCCCTGCGGAATACGACTCAGCGTCGAGGAGCGGTGTTCGGTGTTAGTCCTTTGCAGCGTGTGCCTCGCTCTCTTGCGTTGGGGGCTGGCCAGCTTCACTATCAGCGGCGTGATTGTGGTTTATATATACTACGCCTAAGCTCATCACGTCATCCATATTACGTTCCGGATGGGGATCGACATAGATAGCCGCCGTTGCGCTGGTGCTCAGCAGCAGCGCCGTCAGTAGTGGAATAGTGATTTTTTTCATCATGTTACACCCCAACTCACTCATCAACAGCTCTCTGATGCGCGATCGTAGAGAAGCCGCTCCCCACTCGCGTTCGGGCTTACGTAAAGTGTACTCACTGGCGGGCAAACTCACCGCGATCGTTTCTGCTGCAGTTGTGCAAAAATTTACCGCAATGCGGATAGAGCAAGCTTAGACCCGCCGAAAAAGGGCACTTCACGCTTTGTGCGAATTATTTGTGCAATCACCTTGAGTTCGTCTGGCTTCGCAAGTATGATTACGCGTCAATTTTTCAGCCGCCTTTCAAACACGTTCCTTGCTTCCATGGGCCGCGGCTGACCCTGACAGGAGGCTGAATAATCCGTAAGGAGCAATTCGATGCGTCATTACGAAATCGTTTTTATGGTCCATCCTGACCAGAGCGAACAGGTTCCGGGCATGATCGAGCGTTACACTGGTGCTATCACTGCAGCAGAAGGCACGATCCACCGTCTGGAAGACTGGGGCCGCCGTCAGCTGGCTTATCCGATCAACAAACTGCACAAAGCACACTACGTTCTGCTGAACGTTGAAGCGCCGCAGGAAGCGATCGATGAGCTGGAAACTAACTTCCGCTTCAACGATGCCGTTATCCGCAGCATGGTTATGCGTACCAAAAACGCTGTTACTGAAGCATCTCCGATGGTTAAAGCGAAAGACGAGCGCCGTGAGCGTCGCGATGATTTCGCTAACGAAACCGCAGATGCTGAAGATGCTGGGGATTCTGAAGAGTAATTTCTGATGACCAACCGTCTGGTGTTGTCCGGCACCGTGTGCAGGATGCCCCTTCGCAAGGTCAGCCCATCAGGAATACCTCACTGCCAGTTCGTGCTTGAGCACCGCTCTGTGCAGGAGGAAGCCGGTTTTCACCGGCAGGCGTGGTGTCAAATGCCTGTAATAATCAGCGGGCAAGAGAACCAGGCCATTACTCACAGTATAACGGTCGGTAGCGCAGTTACCGTGCAGGGGTTCATTAGCTGCCACAAGGCAAAGAATGGCCTGAGCAAACTGGTTCTGCATGCCGAGCAGATTGAATTGATAGATTCTGGAGACTAGCCAAATGGCACGTTATTTCCGTCGTCGCAAGTTCTGCCGTTTCACCGCGGAAGGCGTTCAAGAGATCGACTATAAAGATATCGCAACGCTGAAAAACTACATCACCGAAAGCGGTAAGATTGTCCCAAGCCGTATCACCGGTACCCGTGCAAAATACCAGCGTCAGCTGGCTCGCGCTATCAAACGCGCTCGCTACCTGTCCCTGCTGCCGTACACTGATCGTCATCAGTAATCGGGCACGGTCCATTAATACGACTTTGAGAGGATAAGGTAATGCAAGTTATTCTGCTTGATAAAGTAGCAAACCTCGGTAGCCTGGGCGACCAGGTTAACGTTAAAGCGGGCTACGCTCGTAACTTCCTGGTACCGCAGGGCAAAGCTGTTCCTGCTACCAAGAAAAACGTTGAATTTTTCGAAGCACGCCGTGCTGAACTGGAAGCTAAACTGGCTGACGTTCAGAACGCTGCTGAAGCTCGCGCTGAGAAAATCAACGCACTGGGCACCGTTACCATCGCGTCTAAAGCAGGCGACGAAGGTAAACTGTTCGGTTCCATCGGTACTCGCGACATCGCTGACGCTGTAACTGCAGCTGGCGTTGACGTGGCTAAGAGCGAAGTTCGTCTGCCGAACGGCGTTCTGCGTACCACCGGTGAGCACGAAGTGGACTTCCAGGTTCACAGCGAAGTGTTTGCTAAAGTTATCATCAACGTGGTTGCTGAATAATCTGCGACTCTCGTTTGAGATAACACCGAAACGCCTGCCTCGTGCAGGCGTTTTGCTTTTTGCGACCCCGCCGACACTCCCAACGGTGCTGGGTATCAATTCCTCCCGCCTTTCACCATAATAAATTAAAACACGATTTTAATTTTGGTGAGGAAATGGAAACAGTCTCTTCAGTACCGGTTTTTGCCCGTAGAAACGTCGCCTACGCCGGGGCTACGCTCTGCTGTCTGCTCTGGGGCAGCTCCTATCCCGCTATTAAGAGCGGCTATGAACTCTTTGCTATTGCTACCGACGATATCCCCTCGAAGATCGTCTTTGCAGGCTACCGCTTTCTGTTTGCCGGGCTACTGCTGCTGCTGTTTGCCATGGCGCAGCGTAAACCCATCGCCCGGCTCAGTCCGCAGCAGTATGGTCAGATGGCGATTCTGGGCCTGACGCAGACCTCGATTCAGTACATCTTCTTCTATATCGGCCTCGCCTTTACCACCGGGGTGAAAGGCTCGATCATGAACGCCACGGGTACCTTTTTCAGCGTGCTGCTGGCCCACCTGATCTATAAAAACGACAGGCTAAGCTACAACAAGAGCATCGGCTGCGTGCTGGGCTTTGCCGGGGTGATGCTGGTGAACGTCAACCACTCGCTGCTCGATTTCAGCTTTAGCATGATGGGGGACGGCTTCGTGGTGCTGGCGGCGTTTATTCTTTCGGCCTCCATGCTCTATGGCAAACGCATCTCGCAAACCGTCGATCCAACGGTAATGACCGGCTGGCAGCTGGCGTTTGGCGGCGGAGTGCTGGTACTCGGCGGCTATCTGACCGGTGGCACGCTGGTAGTGCATAGCGCGACGGCGGTAGCGCTCCTCGGCTATCTGACGCTGCTCTCATCCATTGCCTTTGCCCTGTGGAGCGTCCTGCTCAAGTACAACCGCGTCAGTATGATTGCGCCGTTTAACTTTGTGATCCCGGTAGCGGGTACGGTGCTGTCGGCGATCTTCCTTGGGGAGAATATCCTTGAAATGAAATACGCCATTGCGCTGGTGCTGGTCTGCTCGGGTATCTGGTGGGTAAATAAGCCGAAAGCGTAAAATCCGGGTCACCTAAACGTAGCCCCGGTAAGCGTAGCGCCACCGGGGGAAGGGATGTTGACTCAGCGGGCGCGAATAAAGCTGCCGTTGGCCTGGCGGGTAAACAGTACCTCCCCATCCCCGGTTTCAATCGTCAGGCCGGTCACCACGCCGCTGGCATTCTGGCGGATCTTCACCACCTGGCCGGTTTGCAGCGTGCTGAGCGGCTTGCCGCTGCCCTCAACCTGCGCCATCGCATAGACGTCCGTCGCCGGCAGGTTGTGATCGCGGAAGAGCTGGGCCATGGTCTGTCCAGACGCAACGCGGTAGGTTCGCCACTGCTGATCGATGCCCCCTGACTCCTGGAAAGGCTGCACGACGTTAGTCTGTGCGGTAGTGCTTTGCGTCTCTTCCGGCTGCTCCTGCTCCTGGATTGGCTCCGGGGCCACCGGCGCAACCAGCTGGGGATCGCTCACCGTTGGCGCAGCGGGCTGGGCGGTAGGGGCTGGCTGAGAGGGGGCGATATCCAGCTGGGCGTCACGCCTGACCGGCGCATCCTCGCCGTTATCCCCGGAAGGCAGCAAAAAGCCGATAATAATCAGCAGAGCCGCAATAATGATGCCGCGACGGTGCGCAGGGGGCAGCGGATCCATAATGCGAAAGTTATCCGGCGCGTACCAGATTTTCGCCAGAGTCGGTTTCAGTGCAAATCGCCCGGGCATGGCTTTCCTCCTGCTCCGCGTCGTTATTTTCCTGTATCACTGAGTATAGATTGCTAACTGCCTGACTCGCGTAGTAAAGCGCTCTTTCGTGACCTGGGATCGGGAATAATCTTACCCCTCTCTATTGTTTCTTTTTCGCTGCGATTTGTCACCCTCCCTGCGACAAAGTTTTACCCGGTGCGGCGCGGCTGCTATGCTGCCCGCTACTTTTAATACGATGAAAGGAAAATCCATGACAACCCCGACGTTTGACACTATCGAAGCACAGGCAAGTTACGGTATCGGCCTGCAGGTAGGCCAGCAGCTGAGCGAGTCTGGCCTCCAGGGCCTGCTGCCGGAAGCGCTGGTTGCCGGTATTGCCGACGCGCTGGCAGGTAAACAGCCTGCTGTGCCGGTGGATGTTGTTCATCGTGCGCTGCGTGAAATTCACGAGCGTGCCGATGCGGTGCGTCGCGAACGCTTTGCCGCGATGGCGGAAGAGGGCGTGAAGTACCTGGACGAGAACCGCGAGCGTGAAGGCGTGAACAGCACCGAATCCGGCCTGCAGTTCCGCGTGATCAAGCAGGGCGAGGGCGCTATCCCGGCGCGTACCGACCGCGTGCGCGTACACTACACCGGTAAGCTAACGGACGGTTCGGTTTTTGACAGCTCCGTGGCCCGTGGCGAACCGGCTGAGTTTCCGGTTAACGGCGTGATCCCAGGCTGGATCGAAGCCCTGACCCTGATGCCGGTCGGCTCGAAGTGGGAGCTGACCATTCCGCAGAACCTGGCCTACGGCGAGCGCGGTGCGGGCGCATCAATTCCGCCGTTCAGCACCCTGGTGTTTGAAGTCGAGCTGCTGGAAATCCTGTAACGCTGCTAAACGATTCCTCTCTCCACATGGGGGGAGGAAGCGATACATCCGCATATCCTCCACTCTTTACAGAAATGTCGATACTTAATCTTGCAAATGCATTTTTTGCGTGTATTTTTGTGAGCCAAATCCAGGTAGTGGTGTGATATCACACTCATTTTTAACATAAGTGTAACATTGCTTTTAAATCGCAGTATTCATCCCTCCGATTCTTACCTAATATCGATGAGTCCACATTCAGACGCCCTGCGGCGTCACGCAATGAAAGGCCAGAAGAGCCTCAACAACACAGACAGGTACAGGAAATAAACACATGGTAGATCAGATCAAGGTCGCTACCGACGAGCAGGCTCCGGCCGAACAGTCGCTACGGCGTCAACTTACAAACCGTCATATCCAGCTTATTGCCATTGGGGGTGCCATCGGTACTGGGCTGTTTATGGGATCGGGTAAAACAATCAGCCTTGCCGGCCCGTCGATCATATTTGTTTATATGATCATCGGCTTTATGCTTTTCTTCGTGATGCGCGCCATGGGCGAGCTGCTGCTGTCGAACCTTGAGTACAAGTCGTTTAGCGACTTTGCCGCCGATCTGCTCGGCCCGTGGGCGGGCTACTTTACCGGCTGGACCTACTGGTTCTGCTGGGTGGTGACCGGCATGGCGGACGTGGTGGCCATCACCGCCTACGCCCAGTTCTGGTTCCCCGGCCTGTCGGACTGGGTCGCCTCGCTGGCGGTGATCGGGCTGCTGCTGAGCCTTAACCTGGCGACGGTGAAGCTGTTCGGCGAGATGGAGTTCTGGTTTGCGATGATCAAAATCGTTGCCATCGTGTCGCTGATTATCGTAGGCGTAGTCATGGTGCTGATGAACTTCCAGTCGCCAACCGGCGTCGAGGCCTCCTTTACCCACCTGTGGGATGACGGCGGCTGGTTCCCGAAAGGGCTGAGCGGCTTCTTTGCCGGTTTCCAGATCGCGGTCTTTGCCTTTGTCGGCATTGAGCTGGTGGGCACCACGGCGGCGGAGACCAAAGATCCGGAGAAATCACTGCCGCGGGCGATTAACTCTATCCCTATCCGTATCATTATGTTCTACGTCTTCGCGCTGATTGTGATCATGTCCGTGACGCCGTGGAGCTCCGTGGTACCGAACAAAAGCCCGTTCGTTGAGCTGTTCGTGCTGGTGGGCCTGCCGGCGGCGGCGAGCATTATCAACTTTGTGGTGCTGACCTCTGCGGCCTCCTCGGCAAACAGCGGCGTCTTCTCCACCAGCCGCATGTTGTTTGGCCTGGCCCAGGATGGCGTAGCGCCCAAGAGCTTCGGCAAGCTGTCGAAGCGTGCCGTCCCGGCCACCGGCCTGACCTTCTCCTGCATCTGCCTGCTGGGCGGCGTGGTGATCCTCTACGTTAACCCGAGCGTGATTGCGGCCTTCACCATGATCACCACCGTGTCGGCGATCCTGTTTATGTTCGTCTGGACCATCATTCTCTGCTCGTATCTGGTCTACCGTAAGCGCCGTCCGGAGCTGCACGCGAAGTCGATCTACAAGATGCCGCTGGGCAAGGTGATGTGCTGGGTATGCATGGCGTTCTTCGCCTTTGTACTGGTGCTGCTGACCCTGGAAGAGGATACCCGTCAGGCGCTGATCGTCACGCCGCTGTGGTTTGTGGTGCTGGGCGCATTCTGGCTGCTGGTTGGCAAGAAGCGCGTAGAGAGTTTCCGTAAGTAAGACAGTTTGTATGCCCGGCAAGCGTAGCGCCGCCGGGCAATACAAGGTTCACTCTCCCGCTAATGCACGCGGGAAAAGCACGTTATTCTCCAGGCTGATGTGCTCCATCAGATCGTCAATCAGCTCGTTAATCCCGTTATACATCGCCTTCCACGTCGTGCAGGCCTCCGGCGGCGGCGTCACGTTATGGGTGGTGTGCTTGATCACCTCCAGCAGCTCGCCCGCCTCATCGTGCTCGCTCTCCATCACGCTGACCGGTCCCGCCGCATGGCTGCCCTGGCCCTGCTTGATCATCGGGAAGAGGATCCGCTCCTCCTTCATCATGTGACTGGTCAGCTCCTCATGCAGCATAGTGAGGTATTTGGCCAGCCCACGCGGCACGTTGGGCTTATCGGCATGAACGCGCTCAACCTTGGTGGCCTGGAGGATCAGCTCCGGCAGCTGCTCGCGGTGCCTGTCGTGATAGCGGACGATGATGTGATCGATAATCTCGGCCAGCGGGGCTACGCGCCACTCCTTGTCTACTGGCTGCTCGGCCAGCTTCGCCAGCGCCGCCTCAATCTCTTCAACATTCAGCTCCTTGCGCTGGGCCGCACGGGCCAGCGTCTGCTTACCGCCGCAGCAGTAGTCCATATCGTACTGACGGAACAGAGCCGAAGCCCGGGGGATAGAGAGCGCCAGCTCACCTAAAGATTGGTCGCGAAAGGCCATAGCAGTTACCTCAATGTGTATATAATAAGATGCATTTTAAATGCATCTTTAAAAAGAGGCTATAACCCTTTAGCGGCAGGGGTAAAAATGAGATGTACTTCACAATTATGTTCAAGATGCCGCCATACCTGCCGATAGATACAGGCCAGACAAAATCCTGCATCCAAAAAGGCAATACATGTTTAAACGTATGAAAGTCATTACCCTGCTGATTTCAGTCCTGCTGGCGCTTGGCGTCATGCAGGCGATCTCAGCCAGCGTGTTCATCACCGCGCTCAATAACGATAAAGATAATTTCAATGTCTCCCAGCTCTCCAGCCAGAACGTTGCTGAATTTACCGACGCCTGGATCAGCCTGAACCAGGCCCGCGTGACCCTCAACCGGGGCATGCTGCGTCTGCAAAGCAGCGAGGCGAGCCAGATCAACGGCGGGCAGCTCAGCGAGCTGGTTACCATAGCGAAAAACCTGCTGGCGGACGCCCAGCGTCATTACGATATCTACTATGCGCTGCCGGAAACGCCGGGAATGGACGAGCATCTGGCCGACCGTCTGGAAGAGCAATATCGCAACTACTCTGCGACCCTCGCCCAGATGAATACCCTGCTGGCACAGGGCGATCTGGCTGGAATGTTCAAACAGAACGCCGAGCAGAAGCAGAAGGCAATGCAGGCGGTCTACCGCGAGTGGCGTAAGGCGCAGGCAGACCTGGCCAGCAAGGGCGTTAAAGATAACGAGAGCGACTACAAACGTATCCTGTGGATCCTCTCTGCCATCATGCTGATGGTGATCGCCGTGATTATTACCAGCTGGATTGCGATGCGCCGCGTACTGCTTCAGCCGCTGGATGAGGTGCTCGGCCATATCCGCGCTATCGCCGCAGGCGATCTGACCCGGCCGATCGTCGCCGAAGGCAAAAACGAGATGGCGCTGCTGGCGCATAACGTGAAGGAGATGCAGACGGCGCTGGCGAACACGGTGGGCGTGGTGCGTGACGGGGCCGACGTGATCTATACCGGGGCGAGCGAGATCTCTACGGGCAGCAACGATCTCTCCTCCCGTACCGAGCAGCAGGCGGCTTCCCTGGAGGAGACCGCGGCCAGCATGGAGCAGCTGACGGCTACCGTGAAGCAGAATGCCGACAACGCCCGCCAGGCCTCCCGTCTGGCGCTGGATGCCTCTTCTACCGCGAAGAAAGGCGGCAGCGTGGTAGAGAGCGTAGTGCGCACAATGGACGAAATCGCTACCAGCTCTAACAAGATTGCCCAGATCACCAACGTGATTGACGGTATCGCCTTCCAGACCAACATCCTGGCACTGAACGCGGCGGTAGAAGCGGCGCGCGCGGGTGAGCAGGGGCGGGGCTTTGCCGTGGTGGCGGGAGAGGTGCGCACCCTCGCCCAGCGCAGTGCCCAGGCGGCGAAGGAGATCAAAGGCCTGATTGATGACTCCGGCGATCGGGTTGACGCAGGCTCCGCGCTGGTAAACCAGGCCGGGGAGACCATGGCGGAGATCGTCAGCGCTGTCACCCGCGTGACCGATATTATGGGCGAAATCGCCTCCGCTTCTGATGAGCAGAGCCGCGGTATCGATCAGGTTGGCCAGGCGGTGGCAGAGATGGATCGCGTCACCCAGCAGAACGCCTCGCTGGTGCAGGAGTCTGCGGCAGCAGCGGCAGCGCTGGAGGAGCAGTCTGCCCGCCTGAGCGAAGCGGTAGCGGTGTTTAAAACGACCCGTCGCCAGGCAGATATGGCTAACGCTTAACCGATAAATCGCCGGGCGGCACTGCGTTTGCCCGGCCTACGTTGGGCGCGGAGCGGCTTGTAGGCCCGGTAAGCGTAGCGCCACCGGGCGTTATTGTTGATGCTGCAATGCCGGGCGGCACTGCGTTTGCCCGGCCTACTGCACCGGTTTTCCCCTAACGGCTAAAGTCACGCCTACTACCAGCAGCAGAATACCGGATGCCGTCAGCATAGGCGGCAGGCTCTGGCGTAGCAGGAAGGTATAGAGCAGCCCCGCGAGGGTTTCAAAGACAATTAGCGGGCCTAAAATTACCGTCGGCAGCTTCTGGCTGGCGATATTCCAGCACAGCGCACCCACCCATGAGCAGAGCACGGCGATTGCCACCATCAGTCCAACAAATACCCCCGGGCGCGGGCCGAACGGCAGCATAAACTCAGGTTGCTGAGCGTCTAACCAGATGCACGCCGCTACGTAACCTACCAGGGAGACCGGTAAGGTTACTAATGCCTGTGCGGTCGCCCACATCATTGGGTTTTTATCCGGATTTTCCCGCAGCCAGCGGGCATTGCGCAGCGCATACCATGCCCAGCACACCACGGAGATCGCGGCCAGCAGGATCCCGGAGACATAACGCCATCCGCCCGCATCCGCGACACCATGCCGCAGCTCGGCAATGTTCACACACGCCAGACCGACAGCAATACAGGCCAGGGCGGGGACCATCTTCGACCACGCCAGCTTGCCATCACGATGGCTATAGAGCAGGTTGGCGAAGACCGGGATCACCACGGGCAGCGTACCGATAATCATGGTTGATACCGGCGCGCCGGTGCGCTGTATGGCGCTGGCCAGACAGGCGTAGTAGATCAGGTTGCCCATCATGGTCAGCGCCAGCGCGGTGAGCCAGTCCCGGCGGGTCAGCTTTAGCAGGCGTTTACGGCCCAGCCACGCCAGCGGCACGGCGATCAGTCCCAGCGCCAGGTAGCGTCCCATCGACTGCAACAGCGCCGGGTACTCCGGCACAATCAGTGGCCCGACAAAAATAAGCCCCCACATTAAACCTGCAAGCAGGGCATACAACACACCGCTAATCATCTGTTCCATCCATTTATTCAAGTCTGCATGCAGTGTAGGAAGGCAGCGAACGGCCGTATTGTACGAGATTGCGCATTAGCGCCGGGCCACCTGTTTCTGGTAGCGCACCGGCGTGATGCCGTAGCGACGGGTAAAGGTGCGGGTGAGGTGCGACTGATCGGTCAGGCCAGTAACGGCGGCCACGTCGGCGGCGGGCATCCCTTGCGTCAGAAAAGCCTTGGCTCGCCACAGGCGGATCGCCATCAGCATCTGGTGCGGCGTGACGTGATAGTGAGCTTTGAACTGGCGCTGGAAGTGGTACGGACTCAGGGAAACGACCTGCGCCAGCTCGTCCAGCGTCAGGGTGCGCATATAGTTGTCGTGCAGGTAGTCGCGCACGCGCTCAAAGCGGTGCGCCCCCTCAGCCTGCGCGGGTGCATGGCGAGCCAGCGGGCGGAAGGTATCAATCAGATCCAGCAGTATCCCCTGCTGGGCCAGCGGATCGTCGCTGTGCCAGAGGTGGTGGATCAGGGTGCCAATCTGCTGCGCGCGCAGCGGATCGTAGCGGGTGGCGTCGGCAAACCACCAGTGGCGGACGCCGGTGACCTGCTCCAGCAGATCCGGCTCAAGGTAGATCATGCGGTAGCGCCAGCCGCCATCGGCTGCCGCCTCGCCGGTATGCAGCTCATCGGGATTCATGGTCACCACCGAGCGGGCCGGGGCAACGTGCTGCGCGCCGCGATAGCGAAAACGCTCCGCGCCAGCTTCTATGGTGCCGATGCCAAAGGCTTCGTGAGTATGCGGCTCAAAAGCGTAGCGGGAGATATGGGCATGATACAGCTCCACGCCGGGAAACTGCGGCAGATGGCGAAAGCGGGCGCTGTCTCTTTCATCGCTGAACTGCTCCGGTACACCTTGCACTGGCTCTCTCCACGCGGGTCATCGCTTCATTATCAGCAATGACCCGCCGGGATGCTACAAAAATTAACGACCTTGTAACCTCAAACGATAGCGCGGATGCTGTCATGAATCGGCGTGGTAGGGCGGCCAATCAGCTTGCTCAGCGTGCGGCTGTCGTCAAACAGACCACCTTTTGCAGCACCAACGTCCGAGTCCGCAAGCAGATTAGCGAACGCCTCCGGCAGGCCTGCCCCTTTCAGCGCTTCAGCAAAGTCAGCTGCGCTGAGGTTTTGATATTCCACCGGTTTGCCACTCTGCTTGCTCAGCTCCGCCGCCAGCTCGCTGAGGGTCCAGGCCTCATCGCCTGCCAGCTCATACACCTTGCCCGCATGGCCTTCGCTGCTTATCACCTTAGCCGCCGCCGCCGCATAGTCAGCCCGAGTGGCGGAGGCGATTTTGCCCTCCCCGGCGGAGCCGATAAATACGCCGTGCGCCAACGCCGCCGGGGCGCTGGCCAGGTAGTTTTCGCTATACCAGCCGTTGCGCAGCAGAGCATAGGGGATGCCCGCGGCGGCCAGGTACTGCTCGGTATCCACATGCTCAACGTGCAGGCCCAGCGGGGAGCGATCGGCATGCAGCAGGCTTGTGTAGGCGATGAATTTCACGCCTGCCGCCTTCGCCGCGTCGATGACGTTACGGTGCTGGCTAGCGCGCTGGCCCACTTCGCTGGAGGAGATCAGCAGCAGCTTCTCAACGCCCTCAAGGGCGGCGGTGAGCGCCGCCTGGTCGCCATACTCCGCCTGGCGCACGGTGATGCCCTGCTGAGCCAGAGCTTCGGCTTTCGCCGGGTTACGCACAACGGCCACCAGCTGGCTGGCAGGGACGGTTTTCAGCAGTTCGGTAAGGGTAAGCTGGCCCAGATGGCCGGTGGCACCGGTAATTGCGATCATATGATTCTCCTTCTTGTCGGTAGTGAGTTATGGCACACTAGCACCCTAACTAACTTTTAGTAAGTACGTACAAAAAGGTAAGTATGAAAATAACTAACGCACCCCAAACGCTGAGCGAACGGCTGCGTGAAGGCAATCTGTTCGCCGAGCAGTGCCCCTCCCGCGACGTGCTTAAGCATCTGACCAGCCGCTGGGGCGTGCTGGTGATGGTGGCCCTGCGCGACGGCACGCACCGCTTTAGCGATCTACGCCGCAAGATGGGTGGCGTCAGTGAGAAGATGCTGGCGCAAACCCTACAGTGGCTGGAGCAGGACGGCTTTATCAACCGCGTAGCTTATCCGGTGGTGCCGCCGCACGTTGAGTACAGCCTGACGCCGCTGGGGGAAGAGGTGAGCGAGAAAGTCGCCGCGCTCGCCGACTGGATAGAGCTGAACCTGCCGGAGGTGCTGGCGAGGCGCGACGAGCGGGCGGCGTAGGGGGAGGAGATCGCCGGGCGGCGGCATTCGCCTGGCCCGGCCTATGGGTTACTTGCCGCTTAAATCGACTTTGTAAATCGCGAACCCGATGTCATCGCTGCCGACCTGGCTCATCGGGTACTGGGCCTTCTCTTTGATAAACGCTGCAGCCTTGTCAGAAGGAGAGGTCTCAAAGCGAATATCCAGCGCCGTATCGCTGTGGATTGGCGCAAGACGCCAGTTGTTGTCTGCCGCCGGGTGGATGGCCCCCGCGCGAGCTGACTCGGCGCTTACCCATGCTGCCAGCACGGAGCGGTTCTCATCCGGCGAGGCAAAGGCGATGTGGCTATCCCCCGTCCCGGCAAACTTGCCGCCGTAGGCGCGATAGTTATTGGTTGCCACCAGGAAGGTGGCGTTGGGATCGATCGGCTTGCCGTTGAAGGTCAGGTTTTTAATGCGCTCCGCCTGGGGATTCAGGCTCTGGCACTCGCCGTCGTAGCGGGCGGGCTGGGTGACATCGACCTGATAATTGACGCCGTCAATTACGTCAAAGTTATAGGTGCGGAAGGTATCCCAGTTAATCAGCGACTGCGGCTTGCTGCTATGCGGATCGATCTGGTTAAACTGCCCGGCAGAGCACTCCAGCCACTCCTTCACCTCTTTTCCACTGGCCTTCACCACCACCAGCGTGTTCGGGTAGAGGTAGAGATCGGCGGCGTTGCGGAAGGTCAGCTGACCCTTCTCTACCTCAACGAAGCTGGCCGGATCGTTCTTGCGACCGCCCGCTTTGAATGGCGCGGCGGCGGAGAGTACCGGCAGCGAGGCCAGATCCGGATCGCCCTGAATATAGTGCTCCACATAAGCCTTCTGCGCCATGTTGACCACCTGCACGGTGGGGTCATCCTGCACCAGTGACAGGAAGCTGTACATGTTATCGGCGGACTTCCCGATGGGCTTGCTGACAAACTCCCGGGTGGCGTCGTGAGAGTCTTTCAGAACGGCAACCAGCTTGCTGTCCTCTGCCGCCAGCGACTTCTTCGCCGCCGCGTCGTAGATGGGCCGTGCCTCCGCGCGAGAGTGGGTCACCTGCCACTTGCCGCTGTCGTTGTTCAGCACCAAATCGACCACGCCAAGATGATCGCCCCACATGCCGGGCATCACCGCCGGTACGCCGTTAAGGGTGCCGTTAGCGATATCCGCGCCTTTGATATCGGCAAAATCTTTGCCGGGGAAAACCGCATGGGCGTGACCAAAGAGGATCGCGTCAACGCCAGGTACCTCGCTGAGGTAGTAGACCGAGTTCTCTGCCAGCGCCTTGTACGGCTCCGCTGAGAGTCCGGAGTGAGCAATTACTACCACGATGTCTGCCCCTTTGCTGCGCATCTCCGGAATGTATTTACGTGCGGTCTCGGTTATGTCGTTCACCGTCACCCTGCCGCTGAGGTTAGCCTTATCCCAGGTCATGATCTGTGGCGGTACAAAGCCGATATAGCCAATGCGCAGGGTCTGCGTTTTTCCCTCTTTATCCTTAACCGTGGTCTCTTTGATCAGGTAGGGCGTGAACAGCGGCTTTTGCGTTTTCGCGTCGATGATATTGGCATTCACGTAGGGGAATTTTGCTCCCGCCAGGGCGCGGTGCAGGTAATCCAGGCCATAGTTGAACTCATGGTTGCCGAGGTTACCCACCGCATAGTCGAGGGTATTCATCGCCTTATAGACCGGGTGCACCTCGTTCTGCGATAACCCCTTCGCCGCCATGTAATCCCCCAGCGGACTGCCCTGAATTACGTCGCCGTTATCCACCAGCACGCTGTTAGCAGCCTCCTGGCGGGCGGCGTTAATTAGCGTCGCGGTGCGCACCAGGCCGAACTTCTCTGTCGGCGTATCTTTGTAATAGTCAAAGTCCATCATGTTGCTGTGTAGATCGGTGGTTTCCAGCAGGCGGAGATCCACGGTGGCGGCCTGGGCACCGACCGCCGTCAGCATGGCCAGGAGCGTTGCGCTAAACTTAATCATCAGAGAGTCCTTTTAGATCTAATCCACAAAAGAGAATGTATTTACATCTGGTTGCTTACAAATTTGTGAATCTTGCCATAAAAGTGAGCGATAAAACCGCAGGTGTGGTCACAGATGGCAGTTCTGGTCGTGATAGGGTATAAGTAAAACAACGAGTTAAAACCACTGACACAGAGAGGTGGAGAATGTTAGAAGCAATTTGTCAGCTCGCGCGGGAAGCGGGCGAAGCCATCATGCAGGTTTACGACGGGAACAGCCCGATAGACGTGAACCGTAAAACGGACGATTCACCGGTCACCGCGGCTGATATTGCGGCTCACAGGGTGATCGTCAAAGGTTTGCAAGCACTCACTCCGGATATCCCGGTGCTCTCAGAGGAAGATCCTCCGGCCTGGGACATTCGCCAGCACTGGCAGCGCTACTGGCTGGTAGATCCGCTCGACGGTACCAAAGAGTTCATCAAGCGCAACGGCGAGTTCACCGTTAATATCGCCCTGATCGAAGAGGGTAAGCCGGTGCTGGGGGTCGTCTATGCCCCGGTGCTGAAGGTGATGTACAGCGCGGCGGAGGGTAAGGCCTGGAAAGAGGAGAACAACATCCGTAATCCAATCCAGGTGCGTGAGGCCCGCCCGCCACGGGTGGTGATCAGCCGCTCCCATGCCGCTAACGACAACGAGCTGAAAGAGTATCTGGAGCAGATGGGCGAACACCAGACCACGGCGATCGGTTCCTCGCTCAAGTTCTGTCTGGTGGCTGAGGGCGAGGCGCAGCTCTATCCACGCTTCGGGCCAACCAGCGTCTGGGATACCGCCGCGGGCCATGCGGTGGCCGTCGCTGCCGGGGCGCACGTCCATGACTGGCAGGGAAAGACGCTGGACTACACGCCGCGTGAATCCTTCCTCAACCCCGGTTTCCGCGTCTCTATCTTTTAAGTTTTAGCTAGCCAACAGCTTACGCAGCAGGGCAACCACCTGCTGCGACTCCTGTGGGGTCAGCGCGCCATCTTTGGCGTAGTGCACCCGCCCCTCTTTATCCAGCACCGCGACGGCGGAACTCTCCTCCTGCAGCTGCCAGGCCTTACGCGTTACCCCTTCGCTATCAACAATAAACTGTGACCAGGGGTAGAGCTGCTTGTTGCTCTCAATGCTGCTGCGCACAAACATCGCAGAGCCGGGAATGGCATCATCGGTATTGATAATTGTGGTGGTCTGATACCGGTCGTGCGGCAAATTAGCTGTCTTAATCGCCTCGATCAGCGCGGCATTCTTATCTTTCGCCGACGTGCGACCAGCGATGTGCATCACCACACGAACTTTTCCGGTCAGCTGCGCGCTATTCCAGTTTTTGTAGCTAAACTTATCATTATTGAGGATCAGCTCTCCCCGATCGGCCACGCCAACGGGGGGGACGCGCTGGTTCTCTTCGAAGCGGTGAGCCGAAGCCACCAGCGGCAGCAGCAGGCAGGTTACAGCCAGAGTGTTGCGTAACGTCATCATGTTTCCCTTATTAAGTGCAGGTGATCCGACCACTTGGTCTCTGCCTTTAATGATAAATGCAATTAATCGTCTTTTCTCGCAAACGGGGTGCCAGTTTGCGGGCGGACGCACACATTTGCGCAAAAACCATGGCTTATACTGTCCTGATAGGTACCCGGAATAGAAAATTCTGATTAATTGTCATCAAACGGTAAATAAACTTATGCATGCTGGGTATCAATGAGTTTGTGGTCTATAGTCACTGGGCAACAAAATTTGCGTTCATTAAAGTCGAGCCAATTGTGGCGTCGCTTGAGCGTAAGATTTAGCAGGAGAGATAGAAGAATGAAAATTTTCCAACGTTACAATCCGCTCCAGGTAGCGAAGTACGTGAAGATCCTGTTTCGTGGACGGTTGTATATCAAGGACGTAGGCGCTTTTGAGTTCGACAAGGGTAAAATCCTGGTCCCGAAAGTAAAAGATAAGCAGCACTATTCTGTGATGTCTGAAGTCAATCGTCAGGTTATGCGACTGCAAACCGATATGGCGTAACAACGTGCTATGCAGTAGTTGAGTAACATAATAAGACGGCCCCAGATGGGGCCGTTGATGTTTTCAGGGAAGGGGCTTTACGCCACGCCTTTGTTTTCAGCGTCTGGCAGCTTCGGCGTCAGCGAGGTCGGCTTGCTGTCGAGGCGGGTAACCAGCAGCTGGTCGATACGGTAGTTATCGATATCCACCACCTCAAACTTATAGCCGGAGAACTTCACCGAGTCGGTACGCTTCGGGATTTTCCGCAGCATAAACATCATAAAGCCGCCGATGGTTTCGTAGTTGCCGGACTGCGGGAACTCGTCGATATCCAGCACGCGCATCACGTCGTCGATGGGCGTACCGCCGTCGATAAGCCACGAGTTCTCGTCACGGGCCACGATCTGATCCTCCTGTCCCTGACCGACCAAATCGCCCATCAGGGTGGTCATCACGTCGTTGAGGGTAATGATACCCACCACCAGCGCATACTCGTTCATGATCACCGCAAAGTCTTCTCCCGCCGCCTTAAAGCTCTCCAGCGCTTCGGAGAGGGTCAGGGTATCCGGCACGATCAGCGTATTGCGGATCTGCACGCCGCTGTTCAGCGCCAGGCTCTGGTTAGCCAGCACGCGGTTAAGCAGATCTTTTGAATCGACGTAGCCCACGATGTGATCGATATCCTGATTACAGACCAGGAACTTGGAGTGGGGATGCTCCGCCACCTTGCTCTTCAGGCTCTGCTCATCTTCGTGCAGATCGAACCAGACGACGTTTTCGCGCGAGGTCATGGATGATGGCACGGTCCGCGACTCCAGCTCAAACACGTTCTCAATCAGCTCGTGCTCCTGCTTACGCAGCACGCCTGCCAGCGCCCCGGCCTCAAACACCGCGTAGATATCATCGGAGGTGAGGTCATCCTTACGCTCCATCGGCAGCTTAAAGATGCGGAAGATAACGTTAGCCAGCCCGTTAAAGAACCACACCAGCGGACGGAAGACGAACAGGCAGAAGCGCATCGGGTTGATGATGCGCAAAGCCACGGCTTCGGGCGCAATCATACCGATGCGTTTCGGGGTCAGGTCGGCAAAGAGAATGAACAGCCCGGTCACGAGGGTAAAGGAGAAAATAAAGCTCAGCCGATCCGCCAGCTCCGGCGACACCACGTTGAGCAGCACGCTGTAAAAAGCCGGGGAGAACGCCGCGTCGCCCACGATACCGCCGAGAATGGCGACGGCGTTAAGGCCGATCTGCACAACGGTAAAGAAGGTGCCGGGGTTTTCCTGCATTTTCAGGATGCGCTGGGCGTTGATATTGCCATCGTCGGCAAGCAGCTTAAGTTTGATTTTACGGGAGGCCGCAAGCGAAATCTCCGACAGCGAGAAGAACGCACTTACGGCAATCAGACAAAGTATCAGTAGAATACTGTTTAACATATCTTATCCAGCCATCGGCCAGATCCTCAAGAAGGGAAGGTTGAAAATCCATGTAATACATCAGGTTAAACGCCGTTCCACGGCGAGTGGACCTGCGATCCAGACGCTAGTATAGCGTAAGCCGGGGGAGGGCTGCCAGCGTCACCCGTACACTGTTTAAACAGTAGAGAGAGGGTGGTTATCAATGAGAACCGCTCAAATATCAGTCATCGTACGCTAAAAATGAAGCTTTATAAAAAAACAGGATTAACTAGATTTATAAAAGTCAGGCTGATTCTCCTTATTAATAATCAATATTATTGTTGAGGTATTCCCATGAGTGCAAATTACTACTCTCAAACGCCTAATTTTGTTAGCGCCTCCTCTGAAGATGTCGATCCACGTACCCGTCTGTTTAGCTTTCAGAACTCGCTGGGACAGCTTATTGGTAATAATGCCATGGGTCCAGAGTTTACTTTTTCTATCAGTTATTCAGCGACCACAGCTACTGACTATTTTGATTTAGGTATAGGTGTAGCGCCTGCGCTAACTATTTATGATGATACCACTGGACAGCTTACGCTGGATTCAGGAGAGACTTATCGCGTAGATACGACGGTGAATCCGCCTATTGTTCAGCAGAATAAGATGCGCACCTTCGATTTTACTCGTATTAGCAATCCGGATGGCAGCTACGGTTTTCGGGTCACCGAGCATGACGGTAGTGTGACTGACTTAACAGAGTATGATTCGGGTATTTATGTCCCTACCAGAATGTATACCGCGCTAGGGTATTCGTTAATTATCGACTGGGAATTTACCTCCTGGGGCTGGGGAATCGATAATATCAGTGATGATAGCGGCGTGACGCTTCTGCAATTCGATCATGATGCGGGGCCAACGCTTACCTTTTATCCTGGCTCGACTGAAGAGTATTCAGTTATTTTACAAAAATCAAACGGCTATCTCTCCGCTATTTCTCACTCCGCACTGCCTGAAGGTAAATGGCAATATTTTTATGAAGATGTGGGTATAGGCAATGGCTTACTCACATTAACGAAAACCCAGGCCATTACCGGAGCAATAAAATCGGTTACCTATAACAATGGAACAATGGATGGACTGATATTATTCCCGGCCCAGTCGGGAGAGGGTTCACTACCTGCGGTAACGGAACTGGTTGTCGATCCCGGGTTTAATCAGCCACAAATGATTACCACTTATACCCCAGACGATCCGCAGGGTTTCCCCAACTATCTGGGCTACGATGCACCACAGGGGGGACAGTGGGATGCATCAACTGATTATATATATAGCCTGGCGGGACAGGACTACTTCTACTCCACAACGCTGACACAAATCGATAGTGATGGGCAAGAGATCACGACGACCTACACCTATAATAACTACCATCTTCTGAGCAAAATAGAAGTATTCCAGGGCGGCGCTTACTACTCCGCAGAAACTTACTATTATGCCGATGCCTGGCAGGCCGATCATCCCGATGCTAGCTATGACGATCTTCCTGCGCAATATCAATATCCGCAGACGCAAACATTGACGTGGCAGGACGGCAGTGGCACGCGTAGTGAGCTTACGCAGTATGTTTATGATGAGTTCGGTAACCTGACTCAGCAGGTCGATCCCGACGGTACGCAGACTGACTATGAATTTTATAGCGCCGACGGCGAGGCGGATAGCGCCGATGGCTATACCGGTTGCCCTGCCGATCCAAACGGTTTCGCTAACCTGATGAAGAGCAAAAAAGTTACCCCTGCACCCTCGGACTATGATGACGTGCCTGTTCGGGCAACCTACTATCACTACAGCTCTTTTGCCGCACTGGCCGATCGGCCAATGGCTGCTGCGATTGTAAAAGATAAAGAGTCGCTGGTGAAAGTAATTGATAACGGTACTGACATAGCGGATAAACAACCGTTAACAACGTTGGATACACAATATTGGTCAGATGACAAAACGTCATTTAAATATGGGCAAATTTCGTTAAAAAATACAACTATCTATTATACGGATGATAAGGGCACTGAATCCTATCCAATGAGCCAAAGTCACGATTATAACTTAACAACGGCGCATGGCGATCCGAATGGTGATACGGTAATAGAAAGTACGATGACCTTAACGACGTTTGACGGGCTAACGCAAAACGGCACGGTAGCACGCTCACGCTACTCTAGTAAAATAGTATCGCTGACCGACCTGTTTGGCACGCCGCATGAGTACTACTACGACAGTGCGGGACGTTTCGATAAAATGATTACTCATAAAGGGAATGCGGATTACGAAACAACTATCAGCGTATCTTATACTATGGTCCTGGACTCTTCAGGAAATGCCTCTGCTTTAAGTACAACTTTTATCAATAACAGTGATAATACCGAGTCACGTCTCAATTATGACAGCCTTGGGCGCGTTATATCCATTGATAAAAGCGCTTCAGAGCAGATAAATGAGGATTTTAGTACGGTGTTAACGCGAGAGTATGACTCGCTTGGTCGTATTTATTATGAAAAAATAAGCGACAGTTATCTTGATAAAGACGATCATTTGCAGGGATCCATAATTAATATTAAAACTCGTTTCGATGACTGGGGTTATCCTTGCGGCCATGATTTTTACTCTGAAAGTGATGATCCCGATGGCTCGATTTATTTGTCACGAAATTTGCAATTTTCACCCGTTGAAGCTAAGTATTACAAAGCGTTACGATCAACTAAGGCTGTATCGGAACAGCGGGTTATTCAGCTTAACAATTTTTCCTTACCAGAAAAAATTACTGTATTTGATGCAGATGATAATGAATATTCCAGCATGGATCACCATTATGATGGTTTAAAACGTTTGCGTCAGGTGGTAGATCAGATGGGCCATCCTATTGTTTACGAATACGATGATTTCGATCGTATTAAAAAGGCAACCTATGCTGATGGCACAGCTGTGAGCACTACATATGCTAAACAATTTAGCATTGCTATTGCTATTACTAAAGCCGCAATCGATAAAGACGGCGTGACTTATAATGTCGGCTCACGTGAAATTAACGGTTTAGGACTGGTGAAAAATTCTACCGTCGGCGGCCGAACCGAGAAATATAACTACAAAACCAGTGTTAAGGATCAATTTACAATAACTGATAATGCAAACCACGTATTTACCTACACGTACGATCCGTTACTGGAAAATGCCATAACAAACTTAGTTGCCACTTTTGAGGACCAAACGGTAGAACAAAGCTACACCTACTTTAAACAACGCGGATTAATAGACACCGTTAAGGAAACGGGGCAGCAGACCAACTCCTATACCTGGTACGGTTCCGGACAGGCTGAAACGGAAACATTTATTAACGATGTGGGTAGTAAAACGCCTTCTTATTACTGGAGCGTTATAAATAAACCTGTCAGATATACTGATATTTCAGGCAATGAGCTTTGGGTAAGCTATTACCTTTCCGGTTCACAGGTAGCGAAACCTGAGACGATTAGCGATCCCGCAGTAACAACAACGTTAGAGTATGATGACTTTGTAAGACTTTGGAAGCAAACTGCCGAAGCAGTTAATAGCTCAGGCAAGCTTGAAACAAAAATTACCTATGATGATTATGGTCGTGAGCAGGTGCGCACGCTTACGCCCGACAGTGGCGACGTTATCACTATTACTACTGGCTATTATGAAAATAACCAAGTATCTAGTGTTAAAGTCGAGCAGGGAGGGGAAACCCTTTGCGATAATAACTACTACTACGATCCACGTAACAGGCTTCATCGACATGATTGTAGCGGCAGCGCCTTACCCAAAGATGGTTACGGTCAGGAGTTTACCTCTCAAGTATTTGAGTATGATTGTCTAAATAATATCCGAACCTGTACTACAACAGATAGTAACGGCACTACGGATGTTGCAACATTTAATTATAAAAATGAAAATGATCCTACCCAGCTCACATCAATTGAGCACAAGGGAAACCCGGCTTATCCAGCGGTTATCACTCTTTCATACTATGATGATGGTCGGTTAAAGTATGACGAGGCGGGTCGGTTGTTGACTTATGATGCAGTCGGTCGTCTTTTTAGCATCGAAACAACAGAGGGTAGTCAATCAAACTATCGCTATGATGGCTTTGATAATCTTGTCTCACAGTCAATAAATAACGAGGCGCGCTATCTTTATTATCGTGGCGCCCTGCTAGTAAACCAGATAAACCAGACTCAGCAGCAACAGGATAGATATATCTCTGGTCTGTCAGGCTATTCTGCCGTAAGTCAGGAAACGCCATAGAATGCATTTGTAATAATATTTTTTTCAGTTGGCACGTTTATCTCTTAATCGGAGTTTAAATTATGTCTCTACAATTACTTGGTGTAAATCAAAACAACAGTACGGTCCTGGATTACGACGGTAGTAATCAGCAGGTGAACCTTTACTCTGCATTTGGTAGCGGTAATAATTCGACTACTGCTACGCTTCCCGGCTATAACGGTGAGCGACAGGACCCTTTGACTGGTGTTTCACATCTGGGCAATGGCTATCGTGCCTATAATCCGATATTAATGCGTTTTAACTGTCCAGATAGCGAAAGCCCCTTCGGGGTTGGAGGGATTAATCCCTACGCTTACTGTGAAAACGATCCAGTAAACTTTACCGATCCAAGTGGCCATGGGATTTTAAAATGGTTTATTGCAGGCATCGCTTCTCTTCTTCGGCACGTATTGAAAGACGCAACGGCTGAATCAGTAGCAACAGTTGTGGGGAAAACGACTAAATATACCTTAACTTATGGGACGCAAGTAGCATCATCTATAACTAACTACAGCGCTTATTTGGTAGGTGAAAATAATCCTCAAGCAGTATTGAGGTTAGAAAAAGCCTCTTATTATTTAGGTATAATTCATACAGTTTCATCATTATATTCTCCATTGCATAAGATTACTAAAAGTATGAAGCATTTAGTATCCAGGGGGATGGACCACTTATGGGAAGCCGTCAATAAACCCATATCACGTATTGATGAGGCTGGTAACTTAAAAAGTGCTGCTAGTCATATAAGCGAGATGATTAATAATGTCAGAGAGGAGGCTAATCCCCCACGAGTTGAAGTAGCTATTGAGGAAGTAATTGAAGAAGGCATCGGTCAAGAAATAAATATCTTTTCAACAGCTGATGCAGAAGATCATGGGCTGAGTAACACAAAATTAATCTATCAGTTTGTCAATGCTACGTTAGGTCTTACAAGTACTGCATTTGGTATAGCCAGTGCAGCAGTAAGAAAGAATAATTCGCAGACGGCAGAAGACTTGTCATTTATTTCGTCTGCGTTTGGCATCGCGCATTTTGGTCTGAGTGCTGGGAGCAAAGCGCATATCGCATATGATAAAGCGAAATGGGGTTATAATAAAGCAAATGACTTTGTGGATTGGATTAAATTTAAAAAAAGCATTTCGAAACTGGATAGTTCATCAGGTGCATAACCTGTTTTAATAAAATACGCCACGCATTTGCGTGGCGTATTCATAAAAGCTATACCGTCTGCGGCGGCAGACACACCCCAATCCCCCCGATCCCGCAGTAGCCGTACGGGTTCTTATGCAGATACTGCTGGTGATCGTCCTCGGCGTAGTAGAACGGCCCGGCGGTTTTGATCTCAGTAGTCACCTGACGATCGTCCCCGGCGGCGCGCATCGCTTGCTGGAACCGCGCAAGGCTCGCCTTCGCGGCAGCCTCCTGCTCCGGCGTCAGCGGGTAGATGGCCGAGCGGTACTGGGTGCCGTGGTCGTTGCCCTGACGCATGCCCTGAGCCGGATCGTGGTTCTCCCAGAACACCTGCAACAGCTGCTCGTAGCTGATTACGCTCGGGTCATAGACCACGCGCACGGCTTCGGCGTGGCCGGTCTGGCCGGAGCACACTTCGCGGTAGGTCGGGTTTGGGGTATAGCCGCCTGCGTAGCCTGCCGCGGTGCTGTAGACGCCGGGCAGTACCCAGAACAGGCGCTCCACGCCCCAGAAGCAGCCCATCGCAAACAGCGCGGTCTCCATTCCCTCGGGGACGTTGGTCATTGAGTGTTCGTTGACGGCATGCAGGCTGGCAACCGGCATGGGTGTATTGCGTCCTGGCAATGCATCCGCTTGAGTAACAAGGTGTTTTTTATCAAATAGACTCACGGTGTGGCCTCCCAGGAACAGATTTGGTATCAAGGTTGTAACGCAGCGTTGAATTGAACACAATAAATGCTGCAAATACGGCTAGATTTAAACATTAAGAAATATTGGGCTAGCCAGCCATTTTTCAACCCACTATGGTGGGAATTTGTTAAGCCGGGGAGCGGCATTTCGGTTTCCTTACCTCAGGAAGCCTGATATTCAGGAGAGAACGTGCCACACATCCGACTAATAGGTTTTGCCACTCTGCTGCTGGCAAGCGGGACGGCCTTAGCGGCAAACGTCCGTTTGCAGGTGGAGGGGCTAACGGGTGCGCTGCAAAAAAACGTCCGCGCCCAGCTCTCTACCATTGAGAGCGATGAAGTGACGGCGGACCAGCGTTTCCGCGCTCGCGTTGATGATGCTATCCGCGATGGATTAAAAGCGCTGGGCTACTATGAGCCGACCATCGACTTTGAACTGCGTCCGCCGCCGGCGAAGGGCCGCCAGGTACTGATTGCCCGCGTCTCGCCAGGGACGCCCGTGCGCGTAGGGGGAACGGATGTGATCCTGCGCGGCGGGGCACGCGCCGACAGCGACTACCTTGACCTGCTAAAAACCCGTCCGAAGATTGGCACGGTACTGAACCACAACGACTACGACAGCTTCAAGAAGGGCCTCACCAGCGTGGCGCTGCGCAAAGGCTACTTCGACAGCGCCTTCAATAAAAGCCAGCTCGGCATCGCTCTCGACCGCCATCAGGCCTTCTGGGATATCGACTACGACAGCGGGCAGCGCTACCGCTTCGGCAAGGTGACCTTTGAAGGCTCACAGATCCGCGACGAGTATCTGCAAAACCTGGTGCCCTTTAAGGAGGGCGACGAGTACCAGACCAAAGATCTGGCGGAGCTGAACCGCCGCCTCTCCGCCACCGGCTGGTTTAACTCGGTGATTGTCGCCCCGGAGTTTGAAAAATCCCGTAAGACCAAGGTGCTGCCGCTGCACGGCGTGGTTTCGCCGCGGACGCAGAATACGATAGAGACCGGCGTGGGCTACTCCACCGACGTCGGCCCGCGCGTGAAGGCCACCTGGCGCAAGCCGTGGATCAACTCTTACGGTCACAGCTTTACGACTACCACCAGCATCTCGGCACCGGAGCAGCAGCTCGACTTTAGCTACAAGATGCCGCTGCTGAAAAACCCGCTGGAGCAGTACTACCTGGTGCAGGGCGGCTTTAAGCGTACCGATCTCAACGATACTGAGGCGGACTCCACCACCCTGGCGGTCTCCCGCTACTGGGATCTCTCCAGCGGCTGGCAGCGCGCCATTAACCTGCGCTGGAGCCTGGATCACTTTACCCAGGGCAGCGTGACCAACACCACAATGCTGCTCTATCCGGGGGTGATGATCAGCCGGACCCGCTCCCGCGGCGGCCTGATGCCGACCTGGGGCGACTCCCAACGCTACTCCATCGACTACTCCAACACCGCCTGGGGCTCGGACGTTGATTTCTCCGTGCTTCAGGCGCAGAACGTCTGGATCCGCACCCTCTACGATCGCCACCGCTTTGTGGTGCGCGGCAACCTCGGCTGGATCGAAACCGGCGATTTCGACCGCGTGCCGCCGGATCTGCGCTTCTTCGCCGGGGGCGATCGCAGCATTCGTGGCTACAAGTACAAATCGATCTCACCTGAGGATAGCGAGGGCAAGCTGAAGGGGGCCTCGAAGCTGGCAACCGGCTCGCTGGAGTACCAGTACAACGTTACCGGCAAATGGTGGGGCGCGGCCTTTGTTGACAGCGGCGAGGCAGTAAGCGATATCCGGCGCAGCGACTTTAAAACCGGCGCGGGCGTGGGCGTGCGTTGGGAATCGCCGGTTGGGCCGGTGAAGCTCGACTTTGCTCTGCCCATCGCGGATGACGATAAACACGATCTACAATTCTACATCGGTCTGGGACCAGAATTATGAGTTTATGGAAGAAGATAAGCCTCGGAGTGGTGGTGTTTATTGTGCTGCTGCTGGGGGCGGTGGCGTTTCTGGTGGGCACCACCAGCGGGCTGCATATTCTGTTCAAGGCCGCCAACCGCTGGGTGCCAGGGCTGGAGATTGGTCAGGTTACCGGCGGCTGGCGGGATCTGACCCTGCGCAATATTCGCTATGACCAGCCCGGCGTGGCGGTCAATGCCGGGGAGATCCACCTCGCAGTGAAGCTTGCCTGTCTGCGGGACAGCAGCCTGTGCGTTAACGATCTGGCGCTTAAAGACATTAACGTGACGGTAGACAGCACAAAGATGCCGCCTGCCGCCCAGGTGGAGGAGGAGGATAGCGGGCCGCTCGATCTCTCTACCCCGTATCCGATTACCCTTAGCCGCGTGGCGTTGAACAACGTCAATATCAAAATCGATAACACCACCGTCTCGGTGATGGATTTTACCACCGGCCTGAACTGGCAGGAGAAAAACCTGACCGTTAAGCCGACCTCGCTACAGGGGCTGCTGATTGCCCTGCCGAAGGTGGCCGACGTGGCTCAGGAGCAGATCGTCGAGCCGAAGATCGAGCAGCCGAAGCCCGAGGAGAAGCCTCTCGGTGAGACGCTGAAGGATCTCTTCTCTAAGCCGGTGCTGCCGGAGATGACCGACGTTCATCTGCCACTCAACCTCAATATCGAAGAGTTTCGTGGCGAGCAGCTGCGCCTGACCGGGGATACCGACATCCTGGTGCGTAGTCTGCTGCTGAAGGTGAGCAGCATCGATGGTAATACCCGGCTCGACACGCTGGATATCGATTCTAACCAGGGCACGGTCAACGCCAGCGGCACGGCACAGCTGAGCAACAGCTGGCCGGTGGACATCACCCTTAACAGCACCCTGAACGTCGATCCGCTCAAGGGCGAGAAGGTGAAGCTGAAGGTCGGCGGCGCGCTGCGCGAGACGCTTGACGTCGGCGTTAACCTCTCCGGTCCGGTGGATATGGTGCTGCGGGCGAAGACGCAGCTGGCAGAGGCGGGACTGCCCCTGAATCTCGACGTCATCAGCGAGCAGCTCTACTGGCCCTTTACCGGCGAGCGGCAGTATCAGGCGGACGACCTGCGGCTGAAGCTGAGTGGCAAGATGACCGACTACACCCTCTCGTTCCGCACCGCGGTGAAAGGGCAGCAGGTTCCACCTGCCACCATCACGCTGGACGCGAAAGGCAACGAGCAGCAGATCAACCTCGACAAGCTGACCGTCGCCGCGCTGGAGGGCAAGACCGAGCTGAAGGCGCTGCTCGACTGGCAGCAGGCCATCAGCTGGCGTGGAGAGCTGACCCTTAACGGCATCAATACCGCTAAAGAGGTGCCCGACTGGCCGTCGAAGCTCAACGGCCTGATCAAGACCCGCGGCAGCCTCTACGGCGGCAGCTGGCAGATGGAAGTCCCGGAGATGAAAATCACCGGCAACGTCAAAAACAACAAAGTTAACGTGAACGGCTCGCTCAAGGGCAACAGCTATATGCAGTGGACCGTGCCGGGGCTGCACCTTGAGCTGGGGCGCAACAGCGCCGACGTGAAAGGCGAGCTGGGGGTGAAGGCGCTGAATCTTGACGCCAACATCGATGCGCCGGGGCTGGATAACGCTCTGCCGGGCTTAGGCGGCACGGCGAAGGGACTGGTGAAGGTGCGCGGCACGGTGGATGCCCCGCAGGTACAGGCGGATATCACCGCTAATAACCTGCGCTGGCAGGCGCTCTCCATCGCCCGCGTGCGCGTTGAGGGTGCCGTAAAATCTACCGACCAGATCGCCGGTAACCTTACCGCTCGCGTGGAGCGTATCGTGCAGCCGGGCGTCAATCTGAGCCTGGTCACCCTGGACGCCAAAGGCAGCGAGAAGCAGCATGAGCTGAACCTGCGGGCGCAGGGCGAGCCGGTCTCGGGCCAGCTACGGCTGGCGGGCAGCTTTGACCGCGCTAACCAGCGCTGGAAGGGCACCCTGAGCGATACGCGTTTTGCTACCCCGGTCGGACCGTGGTCGCTGAACCGCGCCATCGCCCTGGACTATCGCGGCGAGGAGCAGAAGGTAAGTATCGGGCCACACTGCTGGACCAACCCCAACGCCGAGCTGTGCGTACCCCAGACCGTGGACGCAGGCGCAGAGGGGCGGGCGGTGGTTAACCTGAACCGCTTCGATCTGGCGATGCTGAAACCCTTTATGCCGGATACTACCCAGGCCAGCGGATCGTTCAGCGGCCGGGCGGACGTCAGCTGGGATACCACTAAACCAGGCCTGCCGCAGGGGGAAGTGACTCTGGCAGGGCGTAACGTACGGGTGACGCAGACCGTCAACGATGCGCCGCTGCGGGTGGCGTTCGATACGCTCAACCTCAATGCGAAATTGCGCGACAACCGGGCCGATCTCGGCTGGATGATGCGCCTGACCAACAACGGCCAGTTTGACGGCCAGGTGCAGATCACCGATCCGCAGGGGCAGCGCAACCTCGGCGGTACGGTCAACATCCGTAACTTCTCCATCGCGATGATCAACGCCATCTTCTCGCGCGGTGAGAAGGCAGCGGGAACCCTCAATGCCAACCTGCGGCTGGCAGGTAACCTGCAAAGCCCGCAGCTGTTTGGTCAGATGGGGCTGAACGGCGTGGATATCGACGCCAACTTTATGCCGTTTGAGATGCAGCCTAGCCAGGTAGCGATGAACTTCAACGGTCAAAGCTCAACGTTGCAGGGGGTGGTGCGTACCCGGCAGGGTGAGATCAACCTGAGCGGCAACGCCGACTGGAGCCAGCTCGACAACTGGCGCGCACGCATCGCGGCGAAGGGCAGCCGGGTACGCATCACCGTGCCGCCGATGGTGCGCCTGGACGCCTCCCCGGACGTGGTGTTTGAGGCCACGCCGCAGCTCTTTACCCTCGACGGCAGCATCGACGTGCCGTGGGCGCGCATCGTTGTCCACGAGGTGCCGGAGAGCGCGGTTGGGGTCTCCAGCGACGAAGTGATGCTCAACAGCCAGCTGCAGCCGGAGGAGCCGCAGACCGCGGGCATCCCGATTAACAGTAATTTGACCGTTCACGTGGGCAATAACGTGCGTCTGGATGCGTTTGGCTTAAAAGCACGCCTCACCGGCGATCTAAAAGTTGCGCAGGATAAACAAGGACTTGGATTAAACGGGCAGATTAATATTCCAGAAGGTCGCTTCCACGCGTACGGTCAGGATTTGATTGTGCGCAAAGGTGAGTTATTGTTCTCGGGTCCGCCGGATCAACCTTTGCTTAACATCGAAGCGATCCGTAACCCGGAATCCACCGAAAACGACGTGATTGCCGGCGTGCGTGTGACCGGAACCGCCGACGAACCGAAGGCAGAGATCTTCTCTGACCCGGCGATGTCGCAGCAGGAGGCGCTCTCCTATCTGCTTCGCGGCCAGGGGCTGGAGAGCACACAGAGCGACAGCGCAGCGATGACGTCGGCGCTGGTGGGCCTGGGCGTTGCCCAGAGCGGACAGGTTGTGGGTCGAATCGGCGAGACCTTTGGCGTCAGCAATCTGGCACTGGACACGCAGGGCGTAGGCGACTCCTCCCAGGTGGTGGTCAGCGGCTATGTTCTGCCGGGATTGCAGGTGAAGTATGGCGTGGGTATTTTTGACTCTCTGGCGACGCTTACGTTACGCTATCGCCTGATGCCTAAGCTATATCTGGAAGCGGTGTCTGGCGTAGACCAGGCACTAGATCTGCTCTATCAGTTTGAGTTTTAGCAATGCGAATATTTGTTTACGGCAGTTTACGACGCAAGCAAGGTAACAGTCACTGGATGACTAACGCTCAATGGCTGGGCGATCACAGCGTTGAGGATTATCAACTCTACAGTCTGGGGCACTACCCTGGTGCGGTGCCCGGTCCGGGCCAGGTGCTGGGTGAAGTTTACCGTATTGACGCCGAAACCCTGGCCGAGCTGGATGAGCTGCGTACCGCTGGCGGGGAGTACAAGCGTCAATTGATTCAGACACCGTACGGCAGTGCATGGATGTATGTGTACCAGCTTTCGGTGGATGAACACACGCGGATAGAGACCGGGAACTGGTTAGACAGGGATCGGGATTAACAGCAGCGCCACCTTCGGGTGGCGCTGTTTTTATCCATAAAAAAACACCGCCGTGAGGGCGGTGTTTCTGTTTTATAGCGGGTAGAGATTACTTCTTCGCAGCGCGCTCGAAAGAGGCCACGATTTCCGCTTTCGCCGCGTCGGCGTTATCCCAGCCGTCAACCTTAACCCATTTGCCTTTCTCGAGATCTTTGTAGTGCTCGAAGAAGTGGGTGATCTGCGCTTTCAGCAGCTCCGGCAGGTCGTTCACGTCTTTGACGTGATCGTACTCTTTGCTCAGCTTGGTGTGCGGAACCGCAACCAGCTTGGCATCTTCGCCCGCTTCGTCGGTCATCTTCAGCACGCCAACCGGACGGCAGCGAACCACTGAACCCGGCTGCAGCGGGTACGGGGTCGGGACCAGAACGTCAACCGGGTCACCGTCCAGGGAGAGGGTGTGGTTGATGTAGCCGTAGTTGCACGGATAGAACATCGCGGTGGACATGAAACGGTCAACGAACAGCGCGCCAGTGTCCTTGTCGATTTCGTATTTGATCGGATCGGCGTTGGCCGGGATCTCGATAACAACGTAGATGTCTTCTGGCAGATCTTTACCCGCCGGTACGTTCAGTAAGCTCATGTTTGTTTCCTTTAAAATGTGTGGCAAACAAGTGCCGGGTATTATAGCCAACTCACGCCGAAAGTCTTCGCCTGTTTTCGTTTTCACCTGGCCGACTGCGCGTTTATCAGACCATTCAGATGACCGAAAAGTACATAACCTCAGCCGCATTTTTCATAGCTAAATGAAAGCGATTACAAACTTGTGATTAACGTTTTATTTACTTTTTTGAAGTGTGATGTAACGCAATTCGTTACATATTCCATTCGCTATAGTCTCTTCGCGAACATCTTTTAGCCAAACAATAATCACCCCTACGAGGACGTTATTATGTGGAAGCGCTTACTTCTGGTCACAGCAGTCTCAGCAGCCATGTCGTCTATGGCAATGGCAGCTCCGTTAACCGTCGGTTTTTCGCAGGTCGGCTCCGAGTCCGGCTGGCGTGCCGCTGAAACCAACGTCGCAAAAAGCGAAGCCGAGAAACGCGGCATTACGCTGAAAGTCGCCGATGGTCAGCAAAAACAGGAGAACCAGATCAAGGCGGTGCGCTCGTTTATCGCCCAGGGCGTAGATGCCATCTTCATTGCTCCAGTGGTGGCGACCGGCTGGGAGCCGGTGCTGAAGGAGGCTAAAGACGCCGAGATCCCGGTGATCCTCCTCGACCGCTCCATTGACGTGAAAGATAAGTCGCTCTACATGACCACCGTTACTGCCAATAACGTACTCGAAGGCCAGCTGATCGGCGAGTGGCTGATCAAAACGGTCGGTGATAAGCAGTGCAACGTCGTTGAGCTGCAGGGCACGGTAGGGGCGAGCGTGGCCATCGACCGTAAAAAAGGGTTCGCTGACGCTATCGCCAAAGCACCGAATATCAAAATCATTCGCTCTCAATCCGGCGACTTTACCCGCAGTAAAGGTAAAGAGGTGATGGAGAGCTTTATCAAAGCCGAGAATAACGGCAAGAACATCTGCATGGTTTACGCCCATAACGACGATATGGCGATTGGTGCTATTCAGGCCATCAAAGAGGCGGGCCTGAAGCCAGGTAAAGATATTCTGACCGGCTCCATCGACGGCGTGCCGGATATCTTTAAAGCGATGATTGACGGTGAAGCCAACGCCAGCGTCGAGCTGACGCCAAATATGGCCGGCCCGGCGTTTGATGCGCTGGAGAAATTCAAAAAAGACGGCACCCAGCCTGAAAAAATGACCATGACCAAATCGACGCTCTACCTGCCGGATACGGCGAAAGATGAGCTCGAGAAGAAGAAAAATATGGGTTACTGAGCCTGAACTTGTAGGCCTGATAAGCGTAGCGCCATCAGGCATTGTCGCGCCGGATGGCGACGCAGGC
>DKPJ01000005.1 GCA_002480085.1 Enterobacteriaceae bacterium UBA7338
CCGTATAATACGTTTTCCTCATTCAGAGTCAAGCGTTTATTTTTCGCTTTTCTCTGTCAGAACTTCCGGAGAAGCCCTTCTGACCCGGCGGCTTGTTTGCCGTTGTTCCGTGTCAGTGGTGGCGCATTATAGGGAGTTATTCGGAGCTGACAAGTATAAAATTAAAAAAAGTTATCGATAGGCTAAATTTTAGGCAAAACGGTGATTCAAAGCATATTTCCGCCTGGTTTTTAAACAAAAACGGGCCTTGAAAGGCCCGTTTTACGCTTTTCACTACTTAATGCACCCTACTGCACGGCGGCTATACGGTCGTCTTTCACCACCAGCTGTACCGTTTTGCCTGGAATCAGCTCTCCGGAGAGGATCTGCTGCGCCAGCGGGTTCTCGATCTGCTGTTGAATAGCACGTTTCAATGGACGCGCCCCGTACACCGGATCGTAACCGTTCGCGCTCAGCAGCTTCAGCGCATCGTCAGACATCTGCACTTCATAGCCGCGCTCTTCCAGACGCTTATAGAGACGCTGCAGCTGGATCTGCGCAATCGAGGCGATATGTTTCTCACCCAGCGGATGGAATACCACGACCTCATCGATACGGTTGATGAACTCCGGACGGAAGCTGTGGCTCACAACGCCCATGACCATCTCTTTCATATGGCTATAGTCCAGCTCACCGAACCGCTCCTGAATCAGATCGGAACCCAGGTTCGAGGTCATAATCACCACGGTATTGCGGAAGTCCACCGTCCGCCCCTGCCCGTCCGTCAGGCGTCCGTCATCCAGCACCTGTAAAAGAATGTTGAATACGTCCGGATGCGCCTTCTCTACCTCATCCAGCAGGATCACAGAGTAGGGACGACGACGAACCGCCTCGGTCAGATAACCGCCCTCTTCGTAGCCCACATATCCCGGAGGTGCACCCACCAGCCGCGACACCGAGTGTTTCTCCATAAACTCGGACATATCGATACGCACCATCGCATCGTCGCTGTCGAACATAAAGTTAGCCAGCGTTTTGCATAGCTCGGTTTTCCCTACCCCGGTTGGCCCAAGGAACAGGAAGGAGCCAATCGGACGGTTTGGATCGGAGAGACCCGCCCGGCTACGGCGAATGGCGTTCGATACCGCCTCGACGGCCTCGTCCTGGCCAATCACGCGGCTATGCAGCTGCTGCTCCATACGCAGCAGCTTCTCGCGTTCGCCCTCCATCATGCGGGCCACCGGAATACCGGTCCAGCGCGCCAGCACCTCGGCAATCTCAGTATCGGTCACCTTATTGCGCAGCAGACGCATGGTTTTGCCTTCCGACTGCGTGGCCTGCTCAAGCTGCTTCTCAAGCTCAGGGATTTTCCCATACTGCAATTCGGACATCCGGGCCAGATCGCCGACGCGGCGGGCCTGCTCGATAGCAATTTTCGCCTGCTCCAGTTCAGCCTTAATGGTCTGGGTTCCAGAGAGCGAGGCTTTCTCAGCCTTCCACTCCTCTTCCAGCACGGAGTACTGGCGCTCTTTATCGGCCAGCTCGCCGTTGAGCATCTCCAGCCGCTTGATGCTGGCGTCATCAGACTCTTTCATCAGCGCCTGCTGCTCCAGCTTGAGCTGGATAATGCGGCGGTCCAGACGATCCAGCTCTTCCGGCTTGGAGTCGATCTGCATTCGGATGCTGGATGCCGCCTCATCGATCAGGTCGATGGCTTTATCCGGCAGCTGGCGATCGGCGATGTAGCGGTGAGAGAGCGTCGAGGCCGCCACGATGGCCGGGTCGGTGATCTGCACATGGTGGTGCAGCTCATAGCGCTCTTTCAGCCCGCGCAGGATAGCGATGGTATCTTCAACCGACGGCTCGGCAACGAACACTTTCTGGAAGCGTCGCTCCAGGGCCGCATCTTTCTCAATATACTGACGGTACTCATCCAGCGTGGTGGCACCAACGCAGTGCAGCTCACCGCGGGCAAGAGCCGGTTTCAACATGTTCCCGGCATCCATGGCGCCATCGGCTTTACCTGCGCCCACCATGGTGTGCAGCTCGTCGATAAACAGGATGACGTTACCTTCCTGCTTCGACAGATCGCTAAGCACGCCTTTTAAGCGCTCTTCGAACTCACCGCGATATTTCGCCCCGGCTACCAGCGCGCCCATATCCAGCGCCAGCACCCGGCGGCCCTTCAGCCCTTCCGGTACTTCGCCGTTAACGATACGCTGCGCCAGCCCTTCAACAATGGCGGTTTTACCCACGCCCGGCTCGCCGATCAGCACTGGGTTATTTTTGGTACGGCGTTGCAGCACCTGAATAGTACGGCGGATCTCTTCGTCACGACCGATCACCGGATCCAGCTTGCCCTGCTCGGCGCGCTCGGTGAGGTCAACGGTAAATTTCTTCAAGGCCTGACGCTGGTCTTCGGCCCCCTGATCGTTCACGCCTTCCCCTCCGCGCATCTGTTCAATTGCCTGGGTCACATTATTGGTATTCGCCCCCGCTGCTTTCAGCAGATCGGCCAGCGTGCCGCGCGACTCCAGCGCCGCCAGAACAAACAGCTCTGACGAAATAAAGTTATCGTTACGTTTCTGCGCCAGCTTGTCGCAAAGGTTAAGCACGCGCACCAGATCCTGGGACGGCTGTACGTCGCCGCCGGTACCCTCTACCTGCGGCAGACGACTTAGCGCCTGATCAATGGCGGTGCGGAGCTGCCCTGCGTTGACACCGGCAGAGGTGAGTAACGGACGTACCGATCCCCCCTCCTGTGTCAGCAAGGCGCTCATAAGATGAAGTGGTTCGATGAATTGATGGTCTTGCCCCAGCGCGAGCGACTGAGCGTCGGCAAGAGCCAGCTGGAATTTATTAGTAAGACGATCCAGACGCATAACTCCTCCCATAATACAGGTCAAATTTGCTACTGGAGATTAAATGAGGTCATCCCTCAATTATTCAAGGTTAATGATCTAAATTATGTACAAAGAATGTTACACGTACTGGATCGTCTTGATTCTTTAGGTTATATCAGCCAAATGAAACTTGCCAGGCGCCCGGTGGTTTTGTCGCGGCGATAAGAGAAAAATTCATCCTGTTCGCTGAAGGTGCACCGGTCGCCACCGTAGACGGCGTCTACGCCGACGCGTGCCAGCCGCTGACGGGCGAGCTGATAGATATCGGCAAAATATTTTTCGCCCGCCGCACGAAATGCCGCTGAAGCGTTCGAATCTTCAGCAGTAAAAGCGTCGCGGACTTCCGGGCCGACTTCAAAGGCGTCAGGACCTATGGCGGGTCCCAGCCAGGCGATGATGTTTTCCGGCTTATCCGCAAAGCAGGCCACCGTCTCTTCCAGCACGCCCGCGCACAGGCCACGCCAGCCCGCGTGCGCGGCGGCGACTTCGGTTCCCGCGCGGTTACAGAACAGCACCGGCAGGCAGTCGGCGGTCATCACGGCGCATACCGTGCCGGGAGTATTGCTGTAAGAGGCATCCGCCCGCTTAGAGGCGTAAGGCTCGCCGGAGAGCGTCAGCACCGTTTTGCCGTGCACCTGCTCCAGCCAGACGGGCTTTGAGGGCAAACCGCCGGCGGCAAACAGCCGACGACGGTTCTCCTCGACATGCTCAGGGTTGTCACCGCAGTGTGCGCCCAGGTTCAGGGAGTCCCAGGGGGCGAGGCTCGCGCCGCCGTTGCGGGTAGAACTACAGGCCGCGACGCCCTCAGGCAGCGGCCACTGCGGAACAATCAGCGATGTCATAACCAGTCCACATCCTCTTTATGGGTTTCGAAATCGGCGCGCATGGCGTCGATTAAATCGATCATATCCTGGGGGATTGGCGCATGCCACTCCATCTCGATACCGGTAATCGGGTGATAGAGACGCAGCATGGTCGCGTGCAGCGCCTGGCGATCGAACTGGCGCAGTGCGGTGATAAATTCGTCAGAGGCCCCTTTTGGCGGACGCGGACGGCCACCGTAGAGCTGATCGCCCACCAGCGGATGGGTAATGTGCGCCATGTGAACACGGATCTGGTGCGTACGGCCTGTTTCGAGGCGCAGGCGCAGACGCGTGTGCACACGGAAGTGCTCCATGATGCGGTAGTGGGTCACCGCAGGCTTGCCCATCGGATGCACCGACATGTGGGTACGCTTGGTCGGGTGGCGGCTGATTGGCTCCTCCACCGTACCGCCCGCCGTCATATGGCCAATGGCAACGGCTTCATACTCACGGGTGATCTCACGCAGCTGCAGGGACTCTACCAGCCGGGTCTGGGCCGGAACGGTTTTGGCAACCACCATCAGGCCGGTCGTGTCTTTATCCAGACGGTGGACGATGCCCGCGCGCGGCACGTCAACGATCGGCGGATAGTAGTGCAGCAGCGCATTCAGCACGGTGCCGTCAGGGTTGCCTGCGCCCGGGTGAACGACAAAGTCGCGCGGCTTGTTGATAACGAGGATATCGTCATCTTCATAGACGATGTTGAGCGGGATATCCTGCGGCTCAAAGCGTGCCTCTTCTTCGATCTCCGCATTGATGGCGACGCGCTCGCCCCCCAACACTTTCTCTTTGGGTTTGTCGCAAATCTGGCCGTTGACCTGCACGCGCTGGTCAAGGATCCACTCTTTTATGCGCGAACGTGAATAATCCGGGAACATTTCGGCCAATGCCTGATCTAAGCGTTGACCGAGTTGGTTTTCGGACACCGTTGCGGTGAGTTGTACTAGTTGTGCCATAGACAGCTTCTTCGTTAACCTTGGGTTTTTACGGCTTCGCCGTTTAATATAGTGTGCTATTGTAGCTGGTCTTAATCGGGAGCAGGAACAGAGAATCCTCCCGCATAAACATTTTGAGGAAAGTCAAAACGTCATGACGCGCATGAAATATCTGGTGGCAGCCGCCACGTTGAGCCTGGCTTTGGTGGGTTGCTCCGGTTCAAAGGAAGAGGTGCCTGATAATCCGCCTAATGAGATCTACGCGACTGCCCAGCAAAAGTTGCAGGACGGTAACTGGAAACAGGCCATAACGCAACTGGAAGCGCTGGATAACCGTTATCCGTTTGGACCCTACTCCCAGCAGGTTCAGCTGGATCTGATCTACGCCTACTATAAAAATGCCGATCTGCCGCTGGCTCAGGCCGCGATCGATCGCTTTATGCGTCTGAACCCGACTCATCCGAACATCGATTACGTAATGTATATGCGCGGCCTGACCGACATGGCGCTGGACGACAGTGCATTACAGGGCTTCTTCGGCGTCGATCGTAGCGACCGCGACCCCCAGCACGCCCGCGATGCGTTTAACGACTTCTCGAAGCTGGTGCGCGGCTATCCGAACAGCCAGTACGTCACCGATGCCACCAAGCGTCTTATCTTCCTGAAGGATCGCCTGGCGAAGTATGAGTACTCCGTGGCGGAGTACTACACCCAACGCGGGGCGTGGGTTGCGGTAGTGAACCGTGTTGAAGGCATGCTGCGCGACTACCCGGACACCCAGGCGACGCGTAACGCCCTGCCGCTGATGGAAAACGCCTACCGCCAGATGCAGATGACCACGCAGGCGGAAAAAGTTGCGAAGATTATCGAGGCCAACAGCAGCAATACCTGATCGCCTGAAAAACCAAACGGCAGCTCTCGGGCTGCCGTTTTTTTATGCGGTTTCGACTGCCCCTAAAGAAGTAGTGCCGCTACACAACTTATCAACTATGACTCCCCTTCCCCTATCCTTCAAGGGAAACCTCACCTCTTCCTGTCCTGCCTCACAAAAAGTCCTCCTTGACAAAAAGTGACAAAAATACGTGATTTTAATCACACTTTTTGACCTTAGGTTCGTTATGCTGAGGATACCTGGACGGAAAAGACAAGAGGTAACATCTATGACAATGAACATTACCAGTAAACAAATGGAAATTACTCCGGCTATCCGCCAACATGTCGCAGACCGTCTCGCCAAGCTAGAAAAGTGGCAAACCCATCTGATTAACCCCCATATCATCCTCTCGAAGGAGCCACAGGGTTTCGTTGCCGACGCAACCATTAATACCCCTAACGGACAGCTGGTTGCCAGCGGCCGACACGATGATATGTACACCGCTATTAACGACTTGATTAACAAGCTGGAACGGCAGCTCAATAAAGTGCAGCACAAAGGCGAAGCCCGTCGTGCCACCACCTCGGTGAAAGACGCCAGCTTCGTGGAAGAAGAAGAGTAGTCCTTTACATTGAGTGTCTCATCCACGCGCCTTCGGGCGCGTTTTTTATTGACAGGGTGAAAACAGTACGGTTACTTTACCTGCAGACACGCACAGGAATTACCCATGAAACAGACGCCGTTTTTCTTCGCACGCTTTTTTACCTTCCCCTGAACGGGAGGCGTTTCGTCGTATAAGAGCGTGTGCGAAGACGAACAGCAAGGCCTCCCAAACCGGGAGGCCTTTTTTATGGCTGACAGACCGATAACGATAATGACTAAGGCAACACTATGACACCGGAAAACCCGCTGCTGGATCTGCGTAAAAAGATAAGCGCCCTGGATGAGCAACTGCTGGCGCTGCTGGCCGAGCGCCGCCAGCTTGCCGTTGAGGTGGGCAGAGCCAAGCTGACCTCCCACCGTCCGGTACGCGATATCGACCGCGAACGCGATCTGCTTGAGCACCTCATCCAGCTGGGCAAAACGCACCATCTTGATGCGCACTACATTACCCGCCTGTTCCAGCTGATTATTGAAGACTCCGTTCTGACCCAGCAGGCGCTGCTCCAGCAGCATCTCAATAAAACCAATCCGCACTCGGCGCGTATCGCTTTTCTCGGCCCAAAAGGCTCTTACTCGCATCTGGCCGCGCGCCAGTATGCGGCGCGCCACTTCGAACAGTTTATTGAGAGCGGCTGCGCCAGGTTCCACGATATCTTTCAGCAGGTAGAGACCGGCCAGGCGGACTATGCCGTCGTGCCGCTGGAGAACACCAGCTCCGGGGCGATTAACGACGTCTACGATCTGCTTCAGCACACCAGCCTGTCGATCGTCGGCGAGATGACCGTGCCGATCGATCACTGCGTGCTGGTATCAGGTACCACCGATCTGAGCAAAATCGAAACGGTCTACAGCCATCCGCAGCCCTTCCAGCAGTGCAGCCAGTTCCTGAATCGCTATCCGCAGTGGAAAATTGAGTATACCGAGAGCACCTCGGCGGCAATGGAGAAAGTGGCTCAGGCGAACTCCCCCCATGTGGCGGCGCTGGGTAGCGAAGCAGGCGGCGCGCTGTACGGCCTGCAGGTGCTGGAGCGTAACCTGGCGAACCAGACGCAAAACATCACCCGCTTTATCGTGCTGGCACGCAAACCGATTAACGTCTCCGATCAGGTTCCGGCTAAAACGACGCTGCTGATCGCCACGGGCCAGCAGGCCGGTGCGCTGGTTGAGGCACTGCTGGTGCTGCGTAACCACGGCCTGATCATGACCAAGCTGGAGTCACGCCCAATCTACGGCAACCCGTGGGAGGAGATGTTCTATCTGGATATCCAGGCCAACCTGGAGTCTGCATCCATGCAGAAAGCCCTGCGCGAGCTAGGGGAGATCGCCCGCTCGCTGAAGGTGCTGGGCTGCTATCCTGGCGAGAACGTGGTGCCGGTCGATCCGGCTTAACGCTCAATAAAGGGAGATTTCTTCACCCCTGCCACGCTGACCGGCAGGGTGAAGATCGCTCCCGAAAGTGGAAACTTCGCCAGCTCATCCGGCTTCATATTCTCCGTGGCGGTGGTGATAAACAGCGTCTTCATATCCTCGCCGCCGAAGCAGACCATGGTCGGGCAGCGCACCGGCAGGCGGTACTCTTCAAGCTGCTCGCCCTCGGGGGAGAAGCGTGCGATGCGCCAGCCGTCGTACAGCGCGCTCCAGTAGCAGCCCTCCACGTCTGTTGCCGCGCCGTCAGGATTCCCCTCTCCTTTCTTAAAGGTGCGAAACACCTCGCGCTTGCCAGGCTCACCCTGGCCATCCAGCGGCGTACGGTAGATCACCTCCTGTGGCGTATCAGAGGTGTACATCCACTTCCCGTCCGGGCTAAACGCCAGACCGTTGGCCCCCAGAATATCGCACTGGATAACCTTCGGGGTCAGATCGTTATCGACCCGCACCAGCAGCGCGCCGTTGTAATCCTGCGGCGCCCAGAATGTGCCCGCGTAAAAACGCCCTGCAGGGTCGGTCCCGCCGTCGTTAAAGCGTGCCAGCTCCGGGTTAGAGGGGTTATCACACACCTTATGGGTCAGCAGGCCGCGCTTGTCCGCCAGCCAGATGGCACTACGCATCGCAACGATAAAGCCGCCCTTCTCACGCAGGGCAAAGCAACCCACCTCTTCAGGGAATCGCAGTACGGTATGTTCGGCGGAGTCCAGATGATAGCGATGGATCTCGCCCTCCAAAATATCGGCCCAGTAGAGCGCCTGTTCCGATTCGCTCCAGACAGGACATTCCGGCAGATGGCCGGTGTAATCAAACAGCAGTTGCGGCTCAGCCATAGAGACTCCCATACAGTAAAAAAGCCAGTGGTTCACCCACTGGCCTTAAAGTATATACAGCTTTTTAGCTATTGACGGTTGTCGTTGGCCTGCCGCAGCAGCACCCGGCTTTCGTTCTGGAAGCGCTGGGCGTAGTCGCCAAACCAGTGCTCAACTTTGCGGAAGCTATCGATAAAGGCCTGCTTGTTGCCCTGCTCCAGCAGCTCGATCGCCTCACCAAAGCGCTGGTAGTAGCGCTTGATCAGCGCCAGATTGCTCCCGGAAGACATAATGATGTCGGCATAGAGCTGCGGATCCTGGGCAAACAGCCGCCCGACCATCGCCAGCTCCAGGCGGTAGATGGGTGAGGAGAGTGCCAGGAGCTGCTCCAGCTGCACGTTCTCTTCCGCCAGGTGTAGCCCATAGGCGAAGGTAGCGAAGTGGCGCAGCGCCTGAATGAACGCCATGTTCTGGTCGTGCTCGACGGCGCTGATACGGTGCAGACGCGCCCCCCACACCTGGATCTGCTCCAGCAGCCACTGGTAGGCTTCCGGCTGGCGTCCATCGCAGTAGACCACCACCTGCTTCGCCAGGCTGCCGCTGTCCGGGCCAAACATCGGATGCAGCCCCAGCACCGGCCCTTTATGCACGCTGAGCATCGCCTGTAATGGCCCACTTTTTACCGATGCCAGATCGACAAGGATGCAATCCTCCGGCAGCGGCGGCAGAGAGGCAATCACCTGCTCGGTGACATGAATCGGCACGCTGACGATCACCATTCCGGCGTCGGCGACAATATTGGCCGCCTGCGCCCAGTCATCCTTCTCCAGGATGCGCACCTGGTAGCCGGAGAGGCTCAGCATCTTCTCAAACAGCCGCCCCATCTGGCCGCCGCCGCCCACGATAACTACTGGGCGCAGCGTCGGACAGAGGGTTTTGAAGCCTTTATCGTTCTCGCTGGAGTAGGACTCACGCATTACGCGCCTGAGCACATCCTCAATCAGATCCGGCGGCACACCAAGCGTCTCGGCCTCCTGACGGCGGGAGGCCAGCATGGCAGCCTCCCGCTCGGGAACGTAGATCGGCAGGCCATATTTACTCTTAACCTCGCCCACTTCGGCCACCAGATCCAGACGCCTGGCCAGCAGGGCCAGCAGCGCCTTATCCACTTCATCAATTTGATCGCGCAGGGCGGTCAATTCAGCAACCATAACAACCTCTTAAGCCAGACGTGCTGCCAGATGCCCACGCAGATGTTTGTTGATCTCACGCAGCAGCGCGTCGGTAGTCTCCCAGCTGATGCAGGCATCGGTCACGGAGACGCCGTGCTTCATATCGCTGCGCGGCTGCTCTGACGATTGATTACCCTCGTGGATATTACTCTCAATCATCAGGCCGATGATCGACCGGTTGCCATCTTTGATTTGCGCCACGACGGATTCCGCTACCGCAGGCTGACGGCGGTAATCTTTATTCGAGTTACCGTGGCTGCAGTCTACCATCAGGGCTGGCTTCAGGCCCGCCTGGGTCATCTCTTTCTCGCACTGGGCCACGTCCGCCGGACTGTAGTTCGGCGCTTTACCACCGCGCAGGATCACATGTCCATCCGGGTTGCCCTGGGTTTGCAGCAGGCACACCTGACCGGCCTGGTTGATGCCCACGAAGCGGTGCGGCATTGCCGCCGCACGCATGGCGTTGATCGCCGTCGCCAGGCTGCCGTCGGTACCGTTCTTGAACCCGACCGGCATCGAGAGGCCTGAAGCCATTTCACGGTGGGTCTGGGACTCGGTAGTGCGTGCGCCAATGGCCGACCAGCTGAAGAGATCGCCCAGGTACTGTGGGCTGTTGGGATCCAGCGCTTCGGTCGCCAGCGGCAGGCCCATGCTGACCAGCTCCACCAGCAGGCTACGGGCAATTTTCAGCCCGGTTTCGACATCAAACGAACCATCCATGTGCGGATCGTTAATCAACCCTTTCCAGCCGACGGTGGTACGGGGCTTTTCAAAATAGACGCGCATGACCAGGTAGAGGCTATCGCTGACCTCCTCGGCAAGGGCTTTAAAGCGGTGAGCGTACTCAATGGCCGCCTGCGGATCGTGGATAGAGCAAGGCCCACAGACCACCAGCAGACGCGGATCGCGCCCGGCAATGATGTCGGAAATAGTCTGGCGCGATTGGGAGATCTGCGCCTCCTGCTCAGCCGTCAGCGGAAACTCCGCCTTCAGGCGTTCCGGAGTGATTAAAACCTGCTCGTCGGCGATATGGACATTATTCAGCGCGTCTTTTTGCATGATGGCGATCCTGGTCGTTTATTGCGATAGTTCGTTGCGATAGTGTTCTCAACAGAGAATGACCTAACAGTAACATAATCGGTAAAGATTTCAATCCATATTCCGTACATAATAGTTTACAATAACCCCTAAAAAGCAATTTATTCGCGCTTATCACGTAAAGTAAAATGTACAGTAAGCAACGTAACGGCACCCAGGCTACGCTTTAATAAAACAAAAAGGAGCACGACGATGAAACCTGGAATGTACGCACTGCTAGCGATCCTGCTGTCTGGCTGTTCGGTTGAACCTTATACACACGCTCCCACCTGGACCGGCACGGACTGGTACAGCGCCGGAAAAGAGGATGCCCTCTCCGGCGCGGTAGTCAAAGAGAACAGCGCCCTGGCCGCCTTACATAACGATGCCGACGTTGATCGAAACCGTTACCTGCAGGGCTATAAGGAAGGCCTGAAGAAAATCTGCCATGACGATTTCCTCTACGCGTGGGGTCGCGCGGGTAAAATCTACCCTGCCGGCTGCGATATGCAAGAGGGCGCCACACAGCTGCGCAGTGCCTGGCAAGCGGGGATGAAAGAGGGAACCCGCGACGCCATCCTCAATTAACAGCCGGAATATTATTCAATCTGTGAATAAGTCGCGATCACCCCTGCTCTGGCCAGGGTAAAATAACCACGATCGTATCAGGGTAATGCAGTAAACGCTGTTTTTCTGCTACGTGTAATAGTTAGCCGTCGTTGCGGGGAAATAATGATGAATACGGATCTTTCACGCCCAACCTTTAAGCGAACCCTACGCCGAATCAATATTATTAACGTGATTATTACGATGACGCTGGTCTGGTTTCTGATCTCCGTCACCTCGGTGCTAACGCTTAAACAGTATGCCCAGCGCAATTTAGAGCTGACCGGCGCGACCATGAGTCGTAGCCTGGCGTTCGCGCTTGTCCGCAACGACGCCTCCGCCGCTGCCGATACGCTCTCAACGCTCGGCCAGCGCGAACTCTATAGCGCAGCGGAGGTGCGGGACGCAAAACAGCACGTTGTGGCGGGCTGGTCCTCGACGCCGGAAACCAGCTATGACAAAGCCAGCGAGCTGATCCGTCAGGGGCTGCTTTCCCAGCCGGTTACGCAGCCTATCATGCACGACGGCACGCAGATCGGCGAGCTACGCCTGACCGCTCAGGCCAGCCTGATTGGTCACTTTGTTCTGCTCTCTCTCGGCGTGCTGACCGGTTCGATCCTGTTTGCTTCTGCGGTGGCGCTCGCCATTAGCCGCTATCTGCATAACGGCGTGTTTAACGCCCTGCAAAATATTACCGACGTGGTGCATGACGTGCGAACCTACCGCAACTTTTCCCGCCGCGTCGCCGACGAGCGTATTGAAGAGTTCCATCGCTTTGGTCAGGACTTTAACAGCCTGCTGGATGAGATGGAGGAGTGGCAGCTGAGTTTACAGGCGCGTAATGCTCTGCTGCTGCGCACCGCCCTGCACGATCCGCTGACCGGGCTGGCAAACCGCGCCGCTTTTCGCAACGCTATCACCACCCTGATGAAGGATGAAACCGCCCAGAACTGCTCGGCGCTGCTGTTTCTGGACGGGGATAACTTTAAATTTATCAACGATACCTGGGGCCACGCCGTCGGCGATAGCGTGCTGATTGAGGTGGCGAAACGGTTAACTGACTTCGGCGGTAAACAGCATGCGGTCTACCGCCTGGGCGGGGATGAGTTTGCGATGATCCTCACCGGCGTGCATACCGAGCATGAGGTTAAGCGTCTCTCGGGCGCGCTGGCGCAGCAGTTCTATCAGCCTTTCGATCTGCACAACGGCACGACGACCATGATGACCCTCAGCATTGGCTATGCGCTGGCATGGGAGCACGCCAGCGCCGAGAGCCTGCTGGAGCTGGCGGATAAGAACATGTATAAGGTCAAGCAGCGACACTCAAAGACGCCCTGACTCCTGCTCTGGCTGCAGCCGTGCGGCGCTGGCCCGCCGCCAGCGCAGAATATCGATGGCGATAAACAGCAGCAGGCTGATGCCCAGCACCGGCAGCGCCAGGCCAATCAGCACGGCGAGGAGCAGGGTTATCAGCCGCCCTCCGCTGCCCAATGCCAGCCAGCTCTGCACCAGGGTCTGCACCGGACTCACGCCGCCCCGCGCCGGACGGCGGATCCACCACAGCCGGTAGCCCACCACGATGCTGACGCACAGCGCGCCGCCAAACAGGATCAGCGCCAGCTGGTTTGGCAGGCCGAACAGCACCCCCATATGGAAATCGACGCCCCAGCGGGTCAGCTTCGCCATCAGCGGGAAGTCGGCAAAATGCGTCTGGTCGATCACCGCCATGGCGTGGCTATCGATCGCTACCGCATCGACCTGCGTCGGCCAGGAGCGGTCGATCTCTGTGACTGTCCAGGCCATGTCTGCACTGCGCGGCGGACGGATCTCAAGACGAGAGGCATTGATGCCCGCCTGGCGAGCAACCTGCAACACCTCATCATACTGCACGCTGTCGGCGTCGCTCTCCGCCATCGCCATCGCCATCCCCTCATGGTGCTCGTGATGGGCATGATGTTCGGCATGAGGATCGGCTGGCTGGGCAGGCCCGTGCAGCTGGGTATTCACCTGCGGCGTCATCCAGCCCAGCGCCGCGCGCATTTTATCCACGTTGCCACCGGCCCACTGCGACCAGGTCAGGCCGGTCGCGGAGAAGAGCAGCATCCCCGCCAGCAGGATCCAGCCCAGGCTGACGTGCAGGCGGCGATGATTCTGTACCCGGTTGTTAATCCGCCGTTTCGGGCGGGTAAACCACCACAGCGCAATGCCGCCCAGGGCAGCGATCCACATCCACGACGCCGCCAGCTCGCTGTAAATCCGCCCGATGTCTCCGAGCAGCAGAGAGCGATGCAGGTAGTCGATGGTCTGGCGCAGAGGCAGAATGCCGCTGGTGCCGTAGACGGTCATATCGCCTTTGACTGCCAGGGTCACGGGATCGATAAAGATAGCCCGGTTCTCCGAGACGCCGAGCTGCGGATCGGCAAACATCACCCGCGTGGTCTCCCCGTCGATAAGACCAGGGCGAACGGCGTGCAGACACAGCGTTCCGCCGGTCACCCGCTCGGCCACCGCCACCTGTTCGGCCAGCGGCTGATGCTCACCGGTGACGGAGCCGTAGAGCGCATCGTGATAGAGCGCGCTTTCCAGCTGCGGAGTGGCGACATAGAACGTCCCGCTGAGGGCAGCAATAAAGATAAACGGGCCAACAAAGAGACCGATGTAGAAATGAAGACGTCGCAGCAGGTTTACCCATGCCGCGCGCGAAGTGCAGGTAGTCATACTTTTCCTTTCTAAGGCAAAAAGTTATCGATTTTGTTTTTTAAAGGGAAAAAGCAGACAGGCGCGGCGGGGCGCGGGTATCGGGGCAGAGCCAGGGGAAAAAGTGCCAGTGGCGCACGGCGGGCCGCGGCGGCGTGATCCGCAGCCTGAGCAGCACGCCACAGAGCAGAACGATAAGCGCAAGGATCACCCCTGGCACATGGGCCAGCAGCACACAGTAGCCGCATGCTTCAGCATGATCGACCGGCAGGGAGTGCTGCATATCGCCATGGTGTTCAGCATGGTGTTCATCCATCGACATCTCGTGATGCATGCCCGGCATGGCGCTCATGGGATCTTTCTGCAGCGCGACGGAGATTAGCGGCGCAATCACAATCAGCAGGATCGCGAACAGCGCGGTCAATGCCGCTGCGCGTTTCCATGTTGAGTGATGCATCAGGTTAGCCACTAGCCCTCCGATCGAGAGCGGACATTGTAATGGATTTATAACGCGGGGGTTAACAGATCGAGCGCACAGGCATAAAAAAAGGGGCCAGCCCGCAGGCCAGCCCCTTTTTATTGGATGTCGCGACAGCGAACCTTAGTTCAGACGCTCTTTGATACGAGCAGACTTACCGGTACGCTCACGCAGGTAGTACAGTTTAGCTTTACGTACAGCACCACGACGTTTAACAGCAATGCTGTCAACTACCGGAGAGTGAGTCTGGAAGACACGCTCAACGCCTTCGCCGTTGGAAATTTTGCGAACAGTGAATGCAGAGTGCAGACCGCGGTTACGAATAGCGATAACCACGCCCTCGAATGCCTGCAGACGTTTTTTGGAACCTTCAACAACCCATACTTTCACTTCCACGGTATCACCCGGACGGAAGGAAGGTACGTCCTGCTTCATCTGCTCTTGTTCAATTTGCTTAATGATGTTGCTCATAATTTAATCTCTTATCCTGGGTAAACTGATATTTGGAGGCTTACGCCATCCCATCATGTATTTGCTGCTGTTGTGCGTGCTCTTTTTGGAACTCCGCCAGCAGCTTTGCTTGCTCTTCAGTCAGAGCCAGGTTTTCCAGAAGTTCAGGTCTTCTAAGCCAGGTGCGGCCCAGCGACTGTTTCAGACGCCAGCGACGTATCTCGGCATGGTTACCCGACAGCAGAACCGCCGGAACCTCCATGCCCTCTAACACCTCAGGACGGGTATAGTGTGGGCAGTCCAGCAATCCATCGGCAAAGGAATCTTCCGTTGCCGAAGCTTCATGCCCCAGTACGCCTGGAATAAACCGGGCAACCGAGTCAATCAACGTCATTGCTGGTAACTCACCACCGCTGAGCACGTAATCGCCGATAGACCACTCTTCGTCAATCTCGGTTTGGATCACACGCTCATCGACCCCTTCGTAGCGCCCGCACACCAGAATCATTTTCTGATTCGTTGCCAGTTCGCTGACGCCCGCTTGATCAAGCTTGCGTCCCTGAGGTGACAGATAGATCACCTTTGCGCCCTCACCCGCCGCGGCTTTCGCTGCGTGGATGGCATCCCGCAAGGGTTGAACCATCATGAGCATCCCCGGTCCGCCGCCGTAAGGACGATCGTCCACGGTACGGTGCCGGTCATGAGCGAAGTCACGCGGACTCCAGCTCTGGATGCTCAGCAGGCCATTTTTAACGGCCCGGCCAGTTACCCCGTAATCGGTAATGGCGCGAAACATATCAGGAAACAGGCTAACTATACCAATGAACACAAGCCAATCCCCATCGTGCCGTGCCTACCGTTTATCCGGAGGTTTAAAAACCAGGATCCCAATCTACTTCGATTGTGCGAGTAGTGAGATCGACTTTCTTGATAACCTGTCCATCGAGGAACGGAACCAGCCGCTCCTTGATACCAAACGCATCTTTCAGGTTTGCCTTGATGACGAGAACGTCATTTGACCCGGTTTCCATCATATCGATGACTTTCCCCAGGGCGTAGCCCTCTGTGGTCACTACCTGGCAGCCCATAAGGTCTTTCCAGTAGTAGTCACCCTCAGTGAGCGGCGGCAACTGCGACGAATCCACGACAATTTCACAATTAGTCAGCGCATTCGCGGCATCACGGTCATCAATGCCTTTCAGCTTAATGACGATGTCCTGATTGTGGTGACGCCAGCTTTCCAGCTCGACCATCTGCCACTTACCGGCCTTCTGGATAAACCAGGGCTGGTAATCAAAAATGCTTTCAGCGTCTTCAGTGGAGGAAAACACTCTGAGCCAACCACGGATCCCGTAGCAAGAACCCATTTTTCCCAATACGATCGGTTCAACAGGTGCTTTAATGCTCATCATGACCACCGTGACAGATTAAGCTGCTTTGTTTGCTTCTTTGATCAGCGTAGCAACGCGATCGGAAACGGTAGCGCCCTGGCCAACCCAGTGAGCGATGCGATCCAGATCCAGGCGGGTGCCTTCTTCTTTTTCGCTAGCGATCGGGTTGAAGAAACCAACGCGCTCAATGAAGCGACCGTTGCGTGCATTACGGCTGTCAGTAACAACAACCTGGTAGAACGGACGCTTTTTAGCGCCGTGACGAGCTAAACGAATAGTTACCATAACATCCTCTTGTGTGAATAAAACACCAGGCCCCGTCGAGGAACGGAGCCCGGTGTCATATTAAAAGCCCGAAAATTTTACTCGTTTCGGCGCGAAAAGCAATCTCTAAAGCAATTAACGTCCAGGGAATCCTGGCGGCATCATTCCTTTCATATTGCGCATCATTTTTGCCATCCCGCCCTTCTTCATCTTTTTCATCATGCGCTGCATGTCATCGAACTGCTTCAGCAGACGGTTCACATCCTGCACCTGCATGCCGCAGCCCGCCGCAATACGGCGCTTGCGGGAGCCTTTGATGATGTCCGGGTTGGCGCGCTCTTTCAGCGTCATCGAGTTGATGATCGCTTCCATACGCACCAGAATTTTGTCGTCCATCTGGGATTTGACGTTGTCCGGCAGCTGGCCCATGCCCGGCAGCTTGCCCATCAGGCTGGCCATACCGCCCATGTTCTTCATCTGCTTCAGCTGCTCAAGGAAGTCGGTGAGGTCAAAGCCGTCGCCCTTCTTCAGCTTGTTCGCCAGCTTCTCTGCCTGCGCGCGGTCTACCTTGCTCTCGATATCTTCGATCAGCGACAGCACGTCGCCCATGCCGAGGATACGGGAGGCGATACGATCCGGGTGGAACGGCTCCAGCGCGTCGGTTTTCTCACCCACGCCGAGGAACTTGATCGGCTTGCCGGTGATATGGCGAATAGAGAGCGCCGCACCGCCGCGGGCGTCACCGTCAACCTTGGTCAGCACCACGCCGGTCAGCGGCAGCGCTTCGTTGAACGCCTTCGCCGTATTGGCGGCGTCCTGGCCGGTCATGGCATCGACGACGAACAGCGTCTCTACCGGATTAATGGCGGCGTGGACGTGCTTGATCTCGTCCATCATCGCTTCGTCAACGTGCAGACGACCGGCGGTATCCACCAGCAGCACGTCGTAGAACTTCAGCTTCGCCTCTTTCAGCGCCGCGTTAACGATATCAACCGGCTTCTGCGCCACGTCGGAGGGGAAGAAATCGACGCCAACCTGCTGGGCCAGGGTCTCAAGCTGCTTGATCGCCGCCGGGCGATAGACGTCGGCAGAGACCACCAGCACCTTCTTCTTGTGCTTCTCGCGCAGGAACTTACCCAGCTTACCGACGCTGGTGGTTTTACCCGCACCCTGCAGGCCCGCCATCAGCACCACCGCAGGCGGCTGCGCGGCCAGGTTAAGCACCTGGTTCTCTTCGCCCATCGCCGCAACCAGCTCGCCGCGTACGATTTTGACGAACTCCTGACCTGGGGTCAGGCTCTTGTTAACTTCATGACCAACCGATTTTTCTTTTACGCGGTTAATGAACTCGCGTACAACCGGCAGGGCGACGTCCGCTTCCAGCAGTGCCATTCGCACTTCGCGCAGCGTCTCTTTGATGTTCTCTTCGGTGAGGCGTCCACGGCCACTGATATTGCGCAACGTGCGCGACAAACGATCGGTTAAATTATCAAACATTGTCTTTCACCTGGGGTGGAAACGGTTGGCCGCCTGAGCGGCACATACATACGATTTTGCGGCAGTATAACATGAAGCCGCTGCTGTTGGGATGCAAGGGTTGGAGGTAAGGTCGCGTAACGCTATACTGCCTCTCTTCTATCTACTGCAACTATCGACATCACTATGCCCGTTTTTGCCCTGCTTGCGCTTATCGCTTACTCCGTCAGTCTGGCGCTGATTATTCCCGGCCTGCTGCAAAAAAACAGCGGCTGGCGACGGATGGCTATCATCTCTGCGGTCATCGCCCTGGTAAGCCATGCGCTGGCCCTGGAGGCGCGCATTTTTCCCGACGGCGATACGGGACAGAACCTGAGCCTGCTCAACGTCGGCTCGCTGGTCAGCCTGATGATCTGTACGGTAATGACCATCGTGGCCTCGAAGAATCGCGGCTGGCTGCTGCTGCCTATCGTCTATGCCTTCGCGCTGATCAACCTGGCCTTCGCCACCTTTGTGCCCAATGAGTTCATCACCCACCTCGAAGCGACGCCGGGAATGATGGTGCACATTGGCCTGTCGCTGTTTGCCTATGCGACGCTGATTATCGCCGCCATGTATGCCCTGCAGCTGGCGTGGATCGACTACCAGCTGAAGAACAAGCGCCTGGCCTTCAGCAGCGAGATGCCGCCGCTGATGAGCATCGAGCGCAAGATGTTCCACATCACCCAGATCGGCGTGGTGCTGCTCACCCTGACGCTCTGCACGGGCCTGTTCTACATGCGTAACCTGTTCAGCATGGAGAACATCGATAAGGCGGTGCTCTCAATCATTGCCTGGTTTGTCTATATCGTTCTGCTGTGGGGGCACTATCATAAAGGATGGCGCGGCCGCCCGGTGGTCTGGTTTAACGTGGCGGGCGCAGGCCTTCTCACGCTGGCTTACTTTGGTAGCCGCGTTGTTCAGCAGTTTGCTGGCTAAGTACACCCGTTAAGCACGTAAGGAACTCTCTTGGAACACATCTCCACCACCACGCTGATTATCACGCTGATCGTCATGGTGGTGATCTCCGCCTACTTCTCCGGCTCCGAAACCGGCATGATGACGCTGAACCGCTACCGGCTGCGTCATATGGCGAAGCAGGGCAACCGCGCAGCAAAGCGCGTAGAAAAATTGCTGCGTAAGCCTGACCGTCTCATCAGCCTGGTGCTGATCGGCAATAACCTGGTTAACATCCTCGCCTCCGCTATCGGCACCATCGTCGGGATGCGCCTCTACGGCAACGCCGGGGTGGCGATTGCCACCGGGGTACTGACCTTTGTGGTGCTAGTCTTTGCCGAGGTGCTGCCGAAAACCATCGCCGCGCTCTACCCGGAAAAGGTGGCCTTCCCCAGCAGCGTTCTGCTCGGGCCGCTACAGATCGTCATGATGCCGCTGGTGTGGCTGCTCAATACCGTGACCCGCCTGCTGATGCGCATGGTCGGCATCAAGGCCGACGTGGTGGTGAGCAGCGCCCTGAGCAAAGAGGAGCTGCGCACCATCGTGCATGAATCGCGCTCGCAGATGTCACGCCGTAACCAGGATATGCTGCTGTCGGTGCTGGATCTGGAGAAGGTCAGCGTTAACGACATCATGGTGCCGCGCAATGAGATTGTCGGTATCGACATCAACGACGACTGGAAATCCATTGTTCGCCAGCTAACCCACTCTCCGCACGGGCGCATCGTGCTCTACCGTGAATCGCTGGACGACACCATCAGCATGCTGCGGGTGCGCGAAGCCTATCGCCTGATGACCGAAAAGCAGGAGTTTACCAAAGAGATGCTGCTGCGGGCGGCAGATGAGATCTACTACATCCCTGAAGGCACGCCGCTCAACGTCCAGCTGGTGAAATTCCAGCGTAACAAGAAGAAGGTGGGGCTGGTGGTGGATGAGTACGGCGACGTGCAGGGCCTGCTGACGGTGGAGGATATTCTCGAAGAGATCGTCGGCGACTTTACCACCTCGATGTCCCCTACCCTTGCTGAAGAGGTCACCCCGCAGAACGACGGTTCGGTGATCATCGACGGCACCGCCAACGTGCGTGAGCTGAATAAGGCCTTTAACTGGCAGCTGCCGGAAGAGGAGGCGCGCACCATCAACGGCATGCTGCTGGAGGCGTTAGAGGAGATCCCGGCCGCAGGCACGCGGGTGCGTATCGCCCAGTACGACATCGATATTCTCGACGTGCAGGACAACATGATTAAGCAGGTGAAGGTGCTGCCGGTAAAACCGCTGCGGGAGAGCGTAACCGAGTAGATGATGTAGGCCGGGCAAACGCAGTGCCGCCCGGTATAACAGCCTCAGCACAGTAACGCCCGGTGGCGCTTCGCTTACCGGGCCTACAAATTACACCGGCCCGCCGTAGGCCGGGCAAACGCAGTGCCGCCCGGCATAACAGCCTCAGCACAGTAACGCCCGGTGGCGCTTCGCTTACCGGGCCTACAAATTACACCGTGCTTACTCTGGTGCTGATTAGCCCTTCGCTTTCGCGACGGTCACCATCGCGGCACGCAGGGTGCGGCCATTCAGGGTGTAGCCTTTCTGCATCACGCCCAGCACGTTGCCTGCCGCGACCTCTTCAGATTCAACCATCGCAATCGCCTGATGAACGTTCGGATCCAGCGGCACGTTGGTGTCAGCAACCACCTCAACGCCAAACTTGCGCACGACGTCCAGCATCGACTTCATGGTCAGCTCGATACCTTCCACCATCGGTGCCAGCTCTGGGTTAGCTTTATCCGCCACTTCCAGCGCCCGATCCAGGCTGTCGATCACCGGCAGCAGCTCATTGATAAACTTCTCCAGCGCAAACTTGTGCGCCTTCTCAATGTCCAGTTCGGTACGGCGACGCAGGTTCTCCATCTCCGCTTTGATGCGCAGGACACCGTCACGCTCGCGATTTTGCGCCTCAACCAGCTGTGCTTCGAGGTTCGCAATTTTCTCATCGCGCGGATCCACCTGCTCAACAGAAGCGTCAGGCTCTACTGCCTCAACCTCTTCGTGCTGCTCCGTGATAATTTCTTCCGGGGCTTGCCCCTCAGGCGTTTTCTGTTCTTTACTACTCATGAATTTCTCCGCGTTTTTTTGCATTGATCTCGCTAACTTCGCTTATTATGGGGATCAGTTTTGCGGTTTCAAGAGAAGCCTTAAGATTGTCACCCTTCATTTGGCAAAAGGACTCCAGATAATGAGTACTCATTTCACCTGTATTGGGATTGTCGGCCACCCGCGTCACCCTACGGCGCTGACCACACATGAGATGCTCTGGCGCTGGCTGTCTGACCGGGGATATGACGTTATCGTTGAGCAGCAGATTGCCCAGGAGCTAAAGCTCACCAACGTGCGTACCGGCACGCTGGCGGAGATTGGCCAGCAGGCGGATCTGGCGGTGGTGGTCGGCGGCGACGGCAATATGCTCGGCGCAGCCCGCACCCTGGCGCGCTACGATATCAAGGTGATCGGCATCAACCGCGGCAACCTCGGCTTTCTGACCGATCTCGACCCGGACAACGCCCAGCAGCAGCTGGCGGACGTGCTTGAAGGGCACTACATCACCGAAAAACGCTTCTTGCTGGAGGCCCAGGTGTGCCAGCACGACTGTCAGAAGCGGATCAGCACCGCCATCAATGAGGTGGTTCTCCATCCGGGCAAGGTGGCGCACATGATCGAGTTTGAGGTCTATATCGATGAGGTGTTTGCCTTCTCCCAGCGCTCGGATGGACTTATTATCTCCACCCCCACCGGCTCCACGGCCTACTCGCTGTCGGCGGGCGGTCCCATCCTGACCCCGTCGCTGGACGCCATTACCCTGGTACCGATGTTCCCCCATACGCTGTCGGCTCGCCCGCTGGTGATCAACAGCAGCAGCACCATTCGCCTGCGCTTCTCCCACCGGCGTAACGATCTGGAGATCAGCTGCGACAGCCAGATTGCCCTGCCGATCCAGGAGGGCGAGGATGTGCTGATCCGCCGCTGTGACTACCATCTCAACCTGATCCATCCGAAGGATTACAGCTACTTTAACACCCTGAGTTCCAAGCTGGGCTGGTCAAAAAAATTGTTCTGAAATCGACGACGGGTGCTTTACTGGATATAAAACCTGTTTATACTGTACGAAAACACAGTTATGGTTTTTCATACAGGAAAGCGGCTATGCTGGCACAACTGACCATCAGTAATTTTGCAATTGTTCGCGAGCTGGAAATTGATTTTCACAGCGGCATGACCGCCATTACTGGCGAAACCGGCGCGGGTAAATCCATTGCCATCGATGCGCTCGGGCTGTGCCTCGGCGGGCGTGCGGAAGCCGACATGGTTCGCACCGACGCCGCGCGTGCCGATCTCTGCGCCCGCTTCTCCCTGAAAGACACCCCTGCTGCCCAGCGCTGGCTGGAAGAGAACCAGCTCGAGGATGGCCGTGAGTGCCTGCTGCGCCGCGTCATCAGCAGCGATGGCCGCTCTCGCGGCTTTATCAACGGCACCGCGGTGCCGCTCTCCCAGCTGCGCGAGCTGGGCCAGCTTCTTATCCAGATCCACGGCCAGCACGCGCACCAGCTGCTGACCAAGTCCGATCACCAGAAAACTCTGCTCGACGGCTATGCCGGTGAGTATGCCCTCACCCAGCAGATGGCAGAGCACTACCGCCTGTGGAACCACAGCTGCCGCGAGCTGGCCCAGCACCAGCAGTTGAGCCAGGAGCGCAGCGCCCGCGCCGAGCTGCTGCACTATCAGCTGAAAGAGCTGAACGACTTCAGTCCGCAGCCGGGTGAGTTTGAGCGTATTGACGAAGAGTACAAGCGTCTCGCCAACAGCGGCCAGCTGCTGAGCACCAGCCAGCACGCCCTGACGCTGCTCGCCGACAGCGACGACGCCAACCTCCAGAGCCAGCTCTACACCGCGCGCCAGATGGTGACCGAGCTGGTGGGCATGGACGGCAAGCTCTCCAGCGTGCTCGATATGCTGGAAGAGGCCGCCATTCAGCTGAGCGAGGCCAGCGACGAGCTGCGCCACTACTGCGATCGCCTCGACCTCGATCCGAACCGCCTGTACGAGCTGGAGCAGCGCATCGCCAAACAGATTTCGCTGGCGCGCAAGCATCACGTCACCCCGGAAGAGCTGCCGGCGCACTATCAGGCGCTGCTTGACGAGCAGCAGCAGCTTGACGATCAGGCCGACTCCCAGGAGACGCTCTCCCTGGCGGTGCAGAAGCACCATCAGCAGGCGCTGACCACCGCGCAGCTGCTGCATGCGCAGCGAGTGAAGTATGCCCAGGAGCTGGGCGGGCTGATTACCGAGAGCATGCATGCCCTGTCGATGCCGCACGGTCGTTTCCATATCGACGTCAGCTTTGACGAACGTCACCTGACGCTGGAAGGGGCGGACCGCATTGAGTTCCGCGTGACCACCAACCCGGGCCAGCCGATGCAGGCGATCTCGAAGGTGGCCTCCGGTGGTGAGCTGTCGCGTATTGCTCTGGCCATCCAGGTGATTACCGCCCGTAAGATGGAGACCCCGGCGCTGATTTTCGATGAGGTTGACGTGGGTATCAGCGGTCCGACCGCGGCCGTAGTTGGCAAGCTGCTGCGCCAGCTGGGCGAGTCCACCCAGGTGATGTGCGTAACGCACCTGCCGCAGGTGGCGGGCTGTGGTCACCACCACTTCTACGTCAGCAAAGAGACCGACGGTGCCATGACCGAAACGCACATGCAGCCGCTGGATAAAAAGGCGCGGCTGCAGGAGCTGGCGCGCCTGCTTGGCGGTAGCGAAGTCACTCGTAACACGCTGGCTAATGCTAAAGAACTACTGGCGGCCTAAACTTTTCGGCTAATTCAGGGTCATAGTGAGACATAAAATCGCCGCTGGACCATTTTAATGTGGTAAAAGGTCTATTATGATCGGCATATTACAAATGAGCCGTGCACTGCTCAGGCCCGAAAAGGAATCAAATCACTATGCGCTGTAAAACGCTGGCTGCTGCCGCAGCGGTTCTTCTGATGATGACTGCAGGCTGTTCCACTCTGGAGAAAGTGGTTTACCGCCCAGATATCAACCAGGGGAACTATCTGGCACCTAACGACATCTCTAAAATTCGTATCGGCATGACGCAACAGCAGGTTGCCTATGCGCTGGGTACCCCGATGATGAGCGATCCGTTTGGTACCAATACCTGGTTCTACGTGTTCCGCCAGCAGCCAGGCCATGAGGATGTCACGCAGCAGACGCTGACCCTGACCTTTAACAGCAACGGTGTGCTGACCAACATCGATAACAAACCGGCCCTGACCAACTAGGTTCCGCCAGGTAAAAAACAAAAAGCGCTCGGTGAGCGCTTTTTTTGTTTGAGCACACGACTACTCGTCGTCCGCCTTCTCCGCGCGTTTGCGCCGCAGCTCCTTTGGATCGGCAATCAGCGGACGATAGATCTCCACCCGGTCACCGTCCTGCACCGCGTCGGCAAGCTTCGCCGGACGGCTGAAGATACCTACCTTGTTTTTGGCAAGATCGATATCCGAGCGCAGCTCCAGCAGGCCAGAGGCGTTGATCGCCTCTTCTACCGTTGCCCCTTCGCTCAGCGTTACGCGCTGCAGGTACTGCTTCTCCGGCAGGGCATAGGCCACTTCAACGCGAATCTCATCCGGCACTGTAAACCTCTTTGGCGCGATGGGTAAACGCCTGCACCATGTTTGAGGCCAGCTCTTTAAACACGCGGCCAAAGGCCAGCTCAATCAGCTTGTTGGTAAATTCAAAGTCCAGATTGAACTCGATGCGGCAGGCATCCGGACTCAGCGGGGTAAACCGCCAGCCGCCCATCAGCTGCTTAAAGGGACCATCCACCAGCTGCATGAGAATGCTTTGGTTATCGGTAAGCGTGTTACGGGTGGTGAACGTCTTACTGATGCCCGCCTTCGAGACATCAACGGCAGCCGTCATCTGCGTCGGGCTTGCCTCCAGTACCCGGCTGCCGGTACAGCCTGGCAAAAATTCCGGGTAGGACTTTACGTCGTTCACTAATTGATACATCTGTTCTGCGCTGTAAGGCACTAAAGCAGTTCGGCTTATCTGCGGCATAGCGTTATCCTGAGGTCTACACCTCATAAATAATAACATTTCCTGTCCAGGAAAGGAAAACGCAAAGCCAAACTCATGCTAATATAACGCGTTACACCTCGCAGGATAGATGGGGTATTTTTCAACAGCTGATTACCGACGATTTACGATACTTATGACAAAGAAAAAAGCACATAAACCGGGTTCCGCTACCATTGCGCTAAACAAGCGCGCCCGTCACGAATATTTTATCGAGGAAGAGTTTGAAGCGGGTCTCTCTCTCCAGGGTTGGGAAGTGAAGTCCCTGCGCGCCGGGAAGGCTAACATCGGCGACAGCTATGTGATCCTGATTGAGGGCGAAGCCTACCTGTTCGGGGCCAACTTTACGCCGCTGAGCGTTGCCTCCAGCCACGTCGTCTGCGACCCTACCCGCAACCGCAAGCTGCTGCTCAACCAGCGCGAGCTGGACACTCTCTATGGCCGCGTAAACCGCGAAGGCTATACCGTTGTCGCCCTGTCGCTCTACTGGAAAAATGCCTGGTGCAAAGTGAAGATCGGCGTTGCCCGCGGTAAGAAACAGCACGACAAACGCTCCGATGTGAAAGAGCGCGAGTGGCAGGTAGATAAAGCCCGCATTATGAAGAACGCCGGACGCTAATCTCTCCGCTTGCAGCACCTCCCTCTCCGCTGGGGAGAGGGTGTGCGTACAACGGATTATCTAGCGCTCACGCAGCGCCTCGTTGACCTTGTTCAGCGGCTTGATCAGGTAGTCCATCACCGATTTTTGCCCGGTTTTAATCTCTACGTTCGCCACCATACCCGGCAGGATTGGGAAGCGCTGGCCACTCTTGTTTTGCAGCTCGGCACTCTTAGTCCGCACATAGACGCGGTAGTAGAACTGATCCCGACGTACCTCATCCTGTAGCGTATCCGGCGACACCACCTCCACCTGACCGGTGAGGTTGCCGTAGATCGACGAGTCGTAGGCCGTAACCTTCACCGTCGCAGGCAGGCCTGGGCGGATGTAGGCGATATCACGCGGGTTAATGCGCGTCTCGACTAAAAGCTGATCCTCCAGCGGGACGATCTCCATCAGCTTGCCCCCCGGCTGCAGGACGCCGCCGACGGTAGTGACCTGGATATCCTTGACGATGCCGCGCACCGGCGAGAAGAGCGTCGCGCGATCGACCTGATCCGCTTTACCGCTCATCGCCTGGATCTGCGCGTCGAGATCGGCGTTGGTTTTCACCTGCTCCTCGCGGGCGCGGACCGCAAACTGGTTGCGCGCCTCGTCGATTTTGCCCTGTAGCTCGGTTGCCTGGCGCTGGAGGCGGATCACCTCCACCTCGCTTGCCGCTCCCTTGGCCACCAGCGGCTGGGTCATGCGCAGCTCTGACATCACCAGCTGATACGTTTTTTGCAGGTTGGCCACCGTCTCGTTGAGGTTGCGCCGCCGGGATTCATACAGCTGCCGCTCACGCGCCACCAGATCCGGCTCACGCATCGACTCCTCGCTAAAGCGCAGTGGCTCCCCGGTCAGCTCCGAGCGCAGGCGCTCGCTGGAGGCCCGTAGCGCACGTACCCGGGCCGCCGACTCACCGTAGTTAGATTGAAAACGGGTGGGATCGAGACGGGCCAGCATCTGCCCGCGCTCGACGATATCCCCCTCGCGCACCAGCATTGCGCTGACGATACCGCCATCGAGGCTCTCGATCACCTGGGCATGGCTTGACGGCGTGATCTTGCCGGTGCCTACCGTCACCTCATCCAGAATCGCCCACCATGCCCACGCCACGAAGATCAGCAGCCCCGCCAACGCCAGCCAGATCACCGACGAGTAGAACCGCCCCTGACGAGCAAGGTCGTCCTGCATACTCAGTTGACTCATAGCTCGCTCCTCAGGCTACCGATGCCACGTTGCTGTTGCGCGCCGCCTGCTGCAGCAGGGTGTCGCGCGGCCCGTCGGCAATCACCTTGCCGTTCTCCATCACCACAATCCGGTCCACCAGGTTTAGCAGCGCCGGACGGTGGGTTACCAGCACCAGCGTGCGTCCGGTGAGCCACTGCTGGAGCTGGCGGATCACCCACGCCTCCAGCTGCTCATCCATTGAGGCCGTAGGTTCGTCGAGCAGAACGATCTGCGGGTTACGCACAACCAGGCGGCTAAGCAGCACCATCTGCCGCTGGCCGCCGGAGAGGCCGCGCCCGCCCTCGTTGATCAGCCGGTCGAGGCTGGCGGCATCCTGCTGCACCATGCCGATTGCGCCGCTGATGCGCAGGGCCTGGATCAGCTCCGCCTCGGTGGCGTGCGGATGGCCCAGCATCAGGTTCTGCCGCAGGGTGCCAAAAAAGAGGCGCGAGTCCTGGGAGAGATAGCCCACCTGGCGGCGAACATCAATGGGGTCAATGTGCGCCATATCGACGCCGTCGATAATCACCTTGCCCTTGCTGGCCTGCGCCTGGCCCGAGAGCAGCTTCAGCAGGGTCGATTTACCCGCCCCGGTTTTGCCGAGGATCGCCACGCGCTCGCCGGGCTTGATCTCCAGACCGTCGATCTGCACCGCCTGATCGCCCTTCTCGGGATCGTAGCTGTACTGCACCTTTTGTGCCTGGTAGTGACCGGCCAGCACCGGGCAGTGGGCCATCTTCTGGTCGGCACTCTTATCCAGCGGCTTCTTGAGCAGATCGTCGAGACCGCTCATCGCCATTTTGGCGTGCTGCCAGCGGGAGAAGACCATGGTCAGCTGCATCAGCGGCGCGATGGTGCGCGACGAGAGCAGGCTACAGGCCACCAGCGTACCGGTCGTGATGTTGCCCTCCATAACCAGATAGCAGCCGAAGACCAGCATCCCGGCATAGGTGATCTGCTGAACGGTAGAGGCCCAGCCGCTTAGCCGTGCGCCCCAGACACGCTGCTTCATGCCGATGTTAGCCCCCACGGCGTGGGTATGCTCCCACTGGCGCTGGAAGTACGGCTCGGCCTGCAGGGCCTTGATATCTTCGACGCCCTCGATGGACTCCACCAGCACCGCGTTGCGGATGGCACTCTCACGCATCCCCTCTTTCGCCAGCTTCGCCATCGGCCACTGGACGAGGATCCCAGGGATCACAATCAGCGGAATGGCGATCAGGGGGATGATCACCAGCGGTCCGCCCACCAGCGCCATGATACCGAGAAACAGCAGGACAAAGGGGATATCCATCGCCGCGCCGACGGTGGTCGAGGTGAGCAGCTCGCGCACCTGATCGATCTCACGCAGCTGGGAGATGAACGAGCCGGTAGATTTAGGTCGGGCATCGTTCTTGATTGCCATCGCGCGGGCAAAAAAGAGCGAGGAGACGTTGAGATCGATATGCTTCCCCATAATGTCGGAGACATGGGTCCGCGCCAGGCGGATCATAAACTCCAGCAGGGCGGCGAACAGCACGCCAATAAACAGCACCCACAGGGTGGGGATCGACTGGGCGGGGATCACCCGGTCATAGACCTGCATCGAGAAGAGGATCCCCGCCAGGGCCAGCACGTTACCCAGCACCGAGGCCAGAGCAATCTCCGAGAGCTTGCGCTTGGCGTGGCGGAAGTGCCGCCAGAACCAGTGCTCCTCCCAGGGACGGGTAAAGTCGTCGATGCGGGAGTCGCGCCCACGGGCGGCAATACCGAGCATCACCACCTCCGGCTTAACGCGGGTGAGCAGCGTCTCCAGCGCCTCCTCGCGCACCAGATCGCCCCCCTCGCTGAGCCAGTAGGCCACCAGCCCGTCGGCGTCGATACTCTCCAGCAGCATCAGCTCGCCGGACTCTAGCTGGACGATGACCGGCAGGTTCTGCGCGTTCCAGCGCATCTTCTCCAGCTCCACCACGCGCACCTGGAGTCCCATCAGGCCGCTTAATCTCTCCAGCCGCGCGTTAAGCGGCAGACTCTCAAACCAGCGCATCTGCTGGCGTACGGCAGGCGCGTCCGCCGGCAGGCCAAATCGCCCTGCCGCACGCACCATGACATTGATCCAGCTCTCGGTATCCGGCTGTTGCATAACTACTCCTTGGCCGTTAGCGCTTAAAGTGATGGCAGGGTATCGCCGATGGTGCGGCTACGCTCAATGCCTAACATATCCAATAGATTATCTGCGGCGGCCGCATAGCGTACCGCGGCGTCCCAGGCGTCGTAGCGGGCGGTAATCGACGCGGTATCGGCCTGAAACACATCCTGCTCAATGCTGAGCAGATCGTTAAGGCTGCGTTTGCTCAGGCGATACTCATCGCGATAGACCCCGCGGGCGCGATCGGCACTCAGATACTGGGCGTCCCCTGCCCGCTGACGCTGCTGCGCCCCGGTGAGGTCGGCCCACGCGGTAGCGGCGCGCTGGTTAATCTCCAGCTTGCTGGCCTCTACCTGCGCCCGGGCGCTGGCCCTGTCCCCTTCGGCAGCATCAACGCGGGCGCCCACGGCCCCGCCCTGGTAGATAGGAGCATCCACCACCAGCTGCACCTGGTCATCCCAGTAGCTGTCGTCATCGTTCTGGTAGCGCGTCCTGCCCGCCTGCACCGAGACCGTCGGCCAGTGCTGGGCCTGGGCCTGACGAATGCGATCGTCCGCCGCCAGCTGTCTCGCCTGGGCGCTGCGCACCGCATTGCTGCGTTCGTAGGGGAGCGAGTTAAGGGTGATTTTCTGCTTCATCAGATCTTCAGGGAGATCGGGGAGCGTGTCCGACATCACGCCGGTGAGCACGCTCAGCGCCGCCTGGGCGGAGCGGGTCTGCGCCTCGTACTGGGCGAGGGAGGCGTTCAGCCCGGCAATGCGGGTCTGCGCCTGCAACACGTCAGACTGAGAGCTTAATCCCGCCTCGGCACGCAGGTCCGCCATCTCCTGCACGCTCTGCAATGAGACGATATTTTTGCGCGCCGCCTCGGCCAGCGCCTGGTAGCGCTTAACCTGAAGGTAGGTTTGCAGCGTCTCCATCCCTACCTCGTTGAGGGAGTTATAGAGATCGTAGCGGTAGGCGTCGGAGAGGTTATGTTGCTCATCGATGCTGCCGCCGGTTTTGCCAAAGTCGTAGATCAGCTGCTTGAGGCTGACGCCGCCGGAGCCGTTATTATTGAGGGAGCCTGCCGAGTCGTTGCGGTGCGAACGCCCAACGTTACCCTGCAGGGATATCTGTGGAAACCAGGCGCTCTCCGCCTCGTCGAGGTTGGCCTTTCCTACATGGATCTGCGCCGCCGCCTGGGCAATTTTGGGGTTGCGGGCGAAGGCACGTAAAATCGCTTCTTTGATTGTCAGCTGCGCCTGGAGCTGCTCTCCGGGTGCGGCCTGCCAGTTAAACTGCTCTTCTCCATATGCTGAGGTCATCACGCTCGCTCCGAGCGCGGCCAGCAAAACTACATATAATGCCTTTGCTTTCATCTATCCACCCTGACTGTCCCTGGTGATATTTTTATAATCTTTTATGCCTCATCCCTGAGGCATAAATGACAGGGATAACGCTATACCATATTGACGTGCAGCCCTTGCTGGACCAGCACATCGCCTAACGTCGTGTTTTGTGCACTGTTGTGGTAGACATCGAACTGCATCCCGTCCACTTCGCGCTGTCCGCTGATGGCCCAGATGTCGTTCGCCCCATGCACCAGGTTCACCTGGTCGCCGTTGCTGCCTTTAATCACCAGATCGTCTTCCGGCTTATCGGTCACCGTCAGCGCTTCGTTCAGATCGAGCGTCAGGCTGTTAGTACCCGATTTACCGAGGTCGATGATCTCGATGTTGTGAACACGGCTCGCAGCATCAATAAGGTTAAGGATCATATTGACGCCATCCAGCACCAGGGTATCGGTGCCCGCCCCGCCGTTGATATCCGTAAAGCCCAGCGTCGAGAGATGGATGGTGTCGCTACCCTCGCTACCCTGCACGCTCTCACCGCTCTCCTGCGTCCCGTCGGCCAACGTGATGCTCAAACCGCCAATGGTGAAGGCATCGTCAGCCGTTGCGCTCTGGGCGCTGGCGTCAGTGGTGCTCTCATCACTGCTGGTCGCCGCAACACGATTCACGGCGGCAGGTGCGGTGCTGTTCTCCTCCGTGGTCTGCTGGGTAGCATCGCTGCTCTCTATCGCGCTTGCCGACAGCAGCGAGAAGCTGGTGGCTTCTGCTGCAAGGGTTTGCGTTCCAGCTGGCGGCGTGGTGGTGGGGTTGCTGCCGTTGAGACCAACGTTCAGATACCCTACGTTCCCTGCTGCATCTGCGGCGTAGAGATTAAGGACGGTGCTCAGCGACAAAATCTTCGCTAAATCAAGCCCTACATCTAGCGTAGTTGACCATCGGCCATCTGCACCGGTTATTGCTGTCGCGGTCGCCAAATTCAACAGGTTAAGGTGCACCAACGCCCCCTGACCGAGGTTAGCAGAGGTCCCGCTGATGGTCAGCTTCGCGGAGCCAAGCAGGCCGGTGAGTACGCCCCCGATGACGCTCAGCAGGTTGGTAACCGGGTTGATCGCCAGCGTCGGCTGGGTCAGCTTGACGCTGACGTCCGCCTCGGTTGCCGTGGTGTTACCCACCCGGTCGGTAACCGCTACGCCCACCTTCAGCGCCCCGGTGGCGAGATTTTGCAGCACCGAGTTGCTGACCGTGGCCGTCCAGTTGCCTGCGGCATCAACGAGGGCGTTGATCGGTGTACCGCCGAGAGTCACAACGACCGATGCTCCCGCAGGCACGCCGCCAATTTTACCGCCGATAACCTGGCCGGATGCCGCCTCATTAATGTTGAGGTAGCCATCGTTGCCGAACAGCGAGGTCAGCGAGATGGTCGGCAGGTTGTGGGTGATCACATCCAGCAGCGAGGTCGCGGTGGCGCTCTTGCCTGCCGGGTTGACCAGGCTGGCGTTCACCGTCAGCGTCCCGTCCAGCAGCGACGCAAGGTCGGTTTTCGGTACTGAGACAGACCAGTTGCCATTCGCCGCCACCGTTGACTGGTAGGTTTTACCGCCAAGGGAGACGTTGATCAGCGAGCCGGCTGCATTAGTACTGGTACCGGTAATCACCTGGGCGCTGAGGATCTCCGCCGCGCTCAGGCCGTTATTGCCAAACAGGGTGTTGATCAGCAGCGACGGTGCCTGCTGGATAGCGACCGTCAGATCCTGCGCGGTAGAGGCAACGTTGCCCGCCACGTCACGGGCGGTGGCGGTGACCTGCAGCAGGCCGTCCGCCAGCCCTTGCAGGGAGAGCGTCGGCACCGGCAGCTGCCAGGTACCGTTCGCCCCTACGGTGGTGGTCAGGCTCAACGGACCGATATTGACGTCAACGACCGTGCCTACGGCCAGGTTAGTACTGGTCCCCGACAGCAGCGGCGTGGAGAGCAGATCGCCCAGATCCAGGGTGCCGTTACCAAACAGCGGATTCAGGCCCAGCGTCGGCAGATTCTGCACGATGGCATTCACCACCTGGTTGCCGGTGACGACGTTACCCACGGTATCCACCACGCTGGCGGTGACGTTGAGTGCGCCGTTAACTACGCTGCCCGCTAATGCACCCGCGGGTACCGTCACTGACCAGACGCCGTCAACCACGTTGCCGACAAAGGTCTGGCCCGCCATGCTCAGGTTAACAACGCCGGAGGCGAGACCCACCGCCGTACCGCTGATGGTCTGCGCTACGTCAAGGTCGGCAAGGTTGATGTAGCCATCGTTACCAAACAGCGTGTTGATCGCTACCGTCGGCAGGTTAGCCAGGCCCACCCGCACCTCCACCGGGGCGGCGATCTGCGCGGTATTGCCGTCCGGGGTGACAATGGTCACCTGCGGCTGGAAGGCACCGTCCAGCAGGCCGGTCAGATCGGACGGCGCCAGATTGATAGAGAACGCGCCACCCGCATCCACTGCGCCAAGGAAGGTTTTACCTGCCACCTGCACTTCAACGCGGGAGCCTACCGGGGCGTTGCCCACGACGCCGCTGATGGTCTGGTTCAACAGCGAGTCGGCCACATTGAGCACGTTGTCGGTAAATACCGCCAGGCTATTGAGCACCGGTGCAACCAGATCCACCTTGATTAGCGCGGTCTGGCTCGCCGGGTTGCCGTACTGGTCGAGGGCGCTGATGGTAATCGGTACGTCTCCTGACCCGATCCCCTGCAGCAGAGCCTGAACCGCTGCCGGCAGGTTTACGGCCCAGCGGCCGTTGCCGTCAACGTTGGTAGTAAAGGCCTCGGCATCCCCGATCTGAATAGTCAGCTGTTGTCCGGCCAGGCGGGTTGAGGTACCGCTCAGGGCTGCGCCCAGCAGCTCAGGGATACTCAGCACGCCATCTTCAAACAGCGGATCGAGTCCGATAGTCGGCAGCGCGCGGGCAACGTTAAAGCTGGCGCTGGTGTTGACCACGTTGCCAAAGGCATCGGTGATAGCCAGACCTACGCTCGCCTGTCCATCCGGCAGGGTGTTAAGCAGGGTATCCGGTAGCACCGCTGACCAGGCACCAGTGACGGTATCGACCACCGCATTGATAGCTTGTCCACCGAAGTTGACTACCATTTCCGTGACGTTTGCTGCGTTGTTGAGCGTCCCGCTCAGGGTCTGGGCAACGCCGCTCTCCACGCTGTTGAGCACGTTGTCCGCCGTCATCAGGATGTCACCCACCACCGGCAGGTCAGTCAGCGCCAGACCGACATCGACAATCTCCTGACGGGTGTTGCCGTTGGCATCGATAACGTCAAACTGCAGCGCCAGGGTGTCGGTGAGCAGTCCCTGCCACAGGGTCGGCGGCAGGTTGACCGAGAAGCGACCGTCCGGCCCCACCAGCAGATCGTTGATGGTAACGTCCGTACCCACCAGCGTCAGGTTGACCCGCGCCCCACGGTAGTCGCCGCTGACCTGCCCCGTCAGGGTCTGGGTAACCAGCGACTCGGCGACGTTCAGAATACCATCGCCGAAGAAGAGCGAGTCAAAGAGCACGCCCAGGGTTGGGTTGAGCGCCACGTTCAGCGCGACAGTATTGGTGGAGACGTTACCTGCGCTGTCCCGTGAAGCGATGCTGATCACCTGCGCGCCGTCGGTCAGGGTTGTCAGATCGATATTCGGGAAGTCATAGCGCCAGTTCCCCTGCTCATCGACCTGCCCGGTCCAGCTGATAGGCCCAAGCTGAATGGTCACCTCGTTGCCCGGATCGCCGGTTCCCTGCAATAGCAGACCCGACGCCGCGCTAACGGTGTTGAGCACCGCAGGCACACCCAGCGCATCAACGTAGAGCAGCGGCGCGCTGGCATCGACCGTTATTGGCTGGGTGGTGCTTTGCGGGTTGCCTGCCGCATCGGTAATCGAGGCGGTCAGCGGATAGGTACCGTCAGCCAGTCCGGCAATGTCGCTCTGCGGAACGGTTACCGCCCATTCGCCCTGAGGATTGACCGTTGCATAGTAGGTTTTACCGTTGAGGATCACCTGCACATCACGGCCCGGCTCGCTGGCGGTCCCGCTGATGGTCTGGCTCAGCCCCTTCTCATCAATATTGACGACGTTGTCACCGGCAAAGGCATTCAACGTGATGGTTGGCGCAAGGGTATCGACGACAAACGCCTGTCCCGAGGTAAACTCAGGTGCGTTAAGGCTGGCTACGCCCAGCGTATGCGGCCCGTCGCCCAATAGCTCACGCGGTACGTTAAAGGTCCAGCTACCGTCAGGCCCAATGGTCGTATTGCCAATAACGTTGCCATCAAGGAATACGTTAATCGGGCCGGTAACGTTAACGGCACGGCCGCTAATCGGCAGGGTATCGTTAGCAAACTCGCTAGCGTTAACAATGTTATCGCCCGCAATCACGTCCAGCGCCAGGAAAGCCTCTGGCGGCGTCAGATCTACCGTCAGCGTCCCACCGTCAATGGTTACGACGTTGTCCGCGCGATCCGTTGCCTGAACGGTGATGGTACCTGCCGTTAATCCCACCATATCCGCAGGCGTGAGCTGCAGCGTCCAGCTACCGTCCGCCTGAATGGTGGTGTTAAAGCTGCGCCCGTCAGGGAAGGTAACCAGTAATGGCGACCCGGCTTCCAGGTTGGTTGAGGTGCCGCCAATGGTCTGTACCGTCTGGCTCTCGGCATAATCCAATACGCCGTCGCCCGCAAACGGCGTCGTGACTGCCAGCGTCGGCGCATCGATCAGGATAATCACCGGTGCGCTGGCGCTATTCGCGTTGCCCGCCCCGTCTGTCACCGTAACCTGCACGGTTTGATCTCCGCGCGCGACCCCCTCCCAGTCAGCATCGCTCAGCGTCAGGGACCAGGTGGTGCCGTTCACCGGAACGTTAGTAAAGAGCTTGCCGCCCACCGTGACGTCAACGCGGCTTCCTACCGGGTAGGGAGTGGTAAAACTACCGGCGATGGTATTCGTACCGCTCGCCTCATCAACGTTGACCACGTTATCGCCAAACAGCGGTGTGGTAAGGGTGACGTTCGGCGGGGTCAGCGCCACCTGATACGTTACCGGGGCAGTAGCACTGTTGCCGAACTGATCCTCCGCATAGATCACCAGCGTGTGCGGACCCTGGGCCAGCGACTGCAGCGAGCCTGCCGGCAGGTTAATCGTCCAGGTACCGTCCTCCAGTACGGTAGCGGTATACGGCGTGCCGTTAACGTCCACGCGGATAGTCACATACTGGTTAGGCCCGATCACCTGGGTGGAGCCGGTGATCTGCGCCGCGCCCGCCGCTTCGTTGATGTTAAGAATGTTGTCGCCAAACAGATTGTTAACAGTCGGCGCAGGCAGCGAGGTACGCACCTGGAAACTGCCCGCATCGGTATCGGTATTCCCCGCGCGGTCGCTGACGGTAACCTCAAAGGTTGGCGTGGTGTTATTTGCCAGATCTTGCAGATCGTCGGCTGGCAGGGTGACGATCCAGTCGCCGTTCGCCTGCACCGTCCCGGTATAGGTCTGCCCGGTGCTTAACTCCACGCTGACGGTCTGCCCTGGCCCGCTCACCCCGGTATTGCCGCGCAGCAGCTGATCGCTTTGCGACTCGGTAAAGTTCAGGGTGCCATCGCCAAACGGCGTGACAAACTGCGCCTGCGGCAGCGTATCGACAATCGCCTCAAAGCTGCCCTGACCGGTGATCTGGTTTCCGGCAACGTCGGTGACGGTAATATTGACGCTCAGCACGCCATCCGGCAGCGCCTGCAGCTGCGCGGCGGTCAGCGGCAGCGTCCAGGTTGCCCCCTCTACCGTCGCGGCGATGGCCGGTCCACTGTTAATGCTCACCAGCACGCTGCCCACCTGGCCTGCCGGCACGCCCGTTGATCCGGTCAGCGCGGAATCAGCCAGCGTTTCGGCGGCACTCAGGTAGCCATCCGTGAAGGCAGTAGCCAGCGTCGGCGGCGTCAGCGCATCGGTACGGACGATAAACGCCTGCTCCGGCGACGTGGAGACGTTGCCCGCCCGATCGGTAAGGGTTACCGTCATGGTGTGGGTAGCGTCGGTAAAGGCGTTAAGCTGCTCCGGCGTTAACGGTACCGTCCAGTTACCGTTGACGTCTACGGTACCAACAAACTCCTGCAGACCGTCAACCACAATCCTCACCTGCTGGTTCGGCCCGGCCTGGCCGGTAGAGCCGGTAATCTGCGCGCCGGTATTGGCCTCTACCTGGTTGAGGTAGCCATCACCAAACAGCGCCGGCGGCAGCTCCGCCACCGGCCCAACGCGCACCACGTCGAGGCTGGCGCTGGCCGTTGCCGGGTTACCAAAGGCATCAAGCGCCGTTACCGTAACAGGCAGGATGCCGTTACCAGCCAGCTCGCCGCCCGGTACGGTCACGGCCCAAGTGGCGCCGGTAACGGAGCCGGTAAAGAGCTGCCCACCAATGTTGACCTGTACCGCCGTGCCGGTAGGCAGGCCGCTTACCGTCCCGGTCAGCGTCGTACCCGCCGCCAGCTCCTGCGCGCTGACGATATTATCGCCAAAGGCCGCATTGAGCGTAATAGACGGCGCATTCTGGGTGTTGACGTTAATCGGCACCGCTACCGGCTGCACGTTGCCCTGCGGATCGGTGACGCTGAAGCCCAGCTGCGAGGTACCCTGCGGCAGGGACTGCAGATCCGCCGCTGGGATCGTCATGCTCCAGCCACCGTCACCGTCAATCACCGCCGCAATGGTTTTACCGTTAATAGGCAGCAGCACCGTCAGGCCCGGCGTACCGGTTCCAGTAATGGTTTGATCCAGCAGCGACTCGGCGATATTGACCCGGCCATCTTCAAGGAAGGTGCCTGCCGTCTGCACCGTCAGCAGCGGCGGGGTCAGATCGACGCCAACGTCATGCGTAGCCTGGGCACTATTCTGCGCCGCATCTACCGCCGTGGCGGTGACGGTATAGGTGATACCATCAGTCAACGCCTGCACCGCCGTCTGCGGTACGACAAACTGCCATGTACCGTTGCTGCCAATGGTGGCGCTATAGGTCGCACCTGCAAAGGTGGCGCTAACCACCGTACCCGCCGCCAGATTGGTCGAGGTGCCGCTAATCAGCAGCTCACGGCCCTGCTCCTGGATATTAATGATGTCATCCTGCGCCACGGTATTGACGGTCAGCGTCGGCTGAGAAGCCGGCGTGGCGGCAAAGATAACGTTCTGTGCGGCGTTAGCTACGTTGCCTGAGCGATCGCTCACCTGCACGCTGATGGTTTGCGTTCCGTCCGCCACTGCCGCCAGCACTTCCGGTGGGATGTCCAGCGTCCAGCTGCCGTCTGCCTCTACCTCGGTGGTGTAGGTCTGGCCGTTCAGGGTAACGGAGACCGTACGCCCCTCCTCTACGCGAGTGGTGGTACCGCCGATCGTCAGCGGACTCTGCGCCTCCAGCGCATTAACAAAGTTATCCGCCGCCACGGCGTTCACCGCAATCAGCGGGGCATTTAACGGTGAGGCGTCGAGGGTAAAGCTGCCTGGGAGAGTCGTCGTATTCCCCGCCGGATCGGTGATCCTGGCCGAGATAGCGACCGGACCATCGGCAACGTTAGCCAGCGCGCCGGCTGGCAGCGTGATGCTCCAGGTCCCGTTCGGCTGAAGGATCGCATCATAGTTCTGGCCGTTGACCAGCACGATCACCGCCTGCACGTTCTGCGCATCGTATGGGCCGCCGGTACCGCTGATAACAATGGCTCCGCTGGCTTCGCTGCCGTTGACGATATTATCCGCCGTCACGCTATTGATAGTCAGCTGCGGCGGCACGGTATCCACGTTCAGCGGTGCGGTCTGGGTATTCTGATTTCCCGCCGCGTCCGCCACGGTAACCGTCACCGTGTGGGAACCCTGCGCCAGCAGGCTGATTTGCGTTGGCGTCAGCGGCAGCGTCCAGTTGCCGTTGGCATCCACCGTGCCGCTTATCGGCGCGCCGTTGTCCAGCTGGACGGTGACGCTCTGGCCTGCCCCTCTGCTGCCGGTAGTCCCGGTCAGCGCTCCGCCTGCCGCCGCTTCCAGGGCGTTGATGGTGCCATCGCCAAATGGCGTATTAATGGTCGCCAGCGGCAGCTGCTGGGTAACGATCAGGAACTGCTGTTCGTTAGTGAGCGGTGCGCCGTTAACATCGACTGAAGAAACGGTCACGGTTGCCGTACCGTCGCTAATCAGCGCCGCAGCGGCGTTAGGGACGGTTACGGTCCAGAAACCGCCTGCGTTGACCAGGCCCTGGTACTGTTGACCGTTGAGAGTAACGGTGACAGGAGTGCCTTCAGCAATACGCGCCGAAGAGCCGCTGATGGTGAGCCCATCGCTGATATCCGCCAGGCTGATGGCGTTATCCCCTTCAACCGGGTTGATGAGCAGCGCGCTGGCGGTAGAGTCTACGGCAAAATCGACGTTCACCGGCGCGGAGGCGTTGCCCGCGCCGTCCGTTACCGTCACCGTAAGCTGCTGTGGGCCATCGGCAAGATCGCTTAAGGCCGTAGCCGGAACCGGTATCGCCCAGCTGCCGTCTGCGTTAACCACGCCGCTGAGCGGCTGGCCGTTCACGGTAAGCGCAACCGTTGCGCCCGGATCGGCGGGTACGGTTCTGCCCGTCAGGGTAAAGCCGTTTGCCAGCTCGGCGGGATCGAGGACATTGTCGCGGGTAACCGGATCGACCACCACGTTCGGCACCGTAGCGTCGAGGTTAACCTCCCGGGTAATGGTTGTGGTGTTGCCTGCCGCATCGGTTACGGCCACGGTATAGGCAACCTGTCCATCAGGCAACGCAGCCAGCGCACCGGCAGGCAGCGTGACTATCCAGCTCCCCGGCGTTGCACCCGGCAGCGCCGTATAGCCTGCACCATTGATGTTTACGGTAACCTGGGCGGCATCCGGCGAGGTGATATTGATAGCCTGGTTGCTCTGCACCTCCGTGGCGTTGAGCGTATCCGTACCGTTGATAGGCTGGACGGTCACCTCAGGCGGCAGCTTATCCACGGTGAACGGAATAGTCTGCGAGGCGTCATTGCCTGCGGCATCAGTGACCGTGACGTCAAAGGATGCCGCGCCGTCCGGCAGGGTTGTCATCGCCCCGGCAGGCAGCACAACCGACCAGCTACCGTCCGTAGCAACGGTACCGAGGTACTGCTGGCCGTTGAGGGTAGCAACAACCGTCTGCCCTGGGCCGGTAACCCCCGTATTGCCGGTCACGAACTGATCCAGGCCTGACTCAACAAGGTTAACAACACCGTCACCAAACGGCGTATTGACCACCGCCTCCGGCAGGTCGTTAATCATTACCGTAAAGATATGGCTGTCGATGACGACGCCATCCGGACCGGTAGCGGTGGCCGTGACCACGGCAGGGCCATCCGGCAGAACCAGCAGATCGCCAGCCCCTACCGTAACCTGCCATGCACCGTTTGCGCCAATTGCACCGGTATAGGTTTGATTATTAAGCGTTACGCTAACGATAGTGCCTACCGGCAGCCCGGCGCTGTTGCCGTTGATGACCAGATCGCTATTGGCCTCATCGAAGTTCAGGTAGTCATCGCTGGAGATAATGTTGATCGCCACCGCATCGATGGTGGTATCAACGGTAAAGCTCTGATCAACCGTAGTCGTCTGGCCGTAGCCGTCGGTCACGCTGACGTTCAGCGTGTTAGTACCGTCCGGAAGCTTTTGCAGCTCCACGGCGGGCAGCGTAACGCGCCAGCTGCCCCCTGCGTCCACGGTGCCCTGATAGCTGCCCGACCCAAGGGTAACGACGATTACGCTGCCCGGCTCGGCATTGGTTACCGTTCCCTGCAGGATCTGATCGACCTTAAGCTCTGCAGCATCGAGATCGTTACCGTCGGTTAGCGCCTGAACGGTAATCACCGGCACAGCGGTTTTTACATCGATGTTCTGCATCACGGTCTGGGTGTTACCGGCCGCATCGGTCAGCGTCACGGTCAGCGGGTAGCTGCCCTGGCTCAGCTGCGACAGGTCAGCTGCCGGGAGCGGCAGCTGCCAGTTGCCGTCCGTCCCTACGGTGGTGGTGTAGGTATTACCGTTAAGGGTCACGGTGACCGGCTGGCCGCGTTCGGCAACCGAGCTGATGCCGTTCAGGACCTGATCCTGGCCCAGCTCCTGGCCGTTGAGTTTGCCATCTGCCGTCAGCGGCAGCAGGCTGAGCGCAGGCAGGGTGGTATCAACCTGTGCAGTGCTGGTCAGCGGGGAGCTATTACCTGCGGCGTCGCTGGCGTTAACGTTGATAGTCAGAAGCCCATCCGGGATCGCCTGCATATCACTGGCCGGAACGGTGACGCGCCAGTTGCCATCGCCGTCCACCAGCGCCTGGTAGGTGTTTCCTGCCAGCTGCACGCTGACGCTCTGCCCGCTACCGGAGACGCCGGTGTTACCGCTCAGGACCTGATCCTGCCCTTTCTCCACGCTATTAAGATAGCCATCACCAAACGGCGCATCGATTGTGGGGATCGGCAGATAGTGGATCTGCACGTTCAGCGTATGGGTATCGCCTGCCGACTGCGCGCCCTGGGTGACTACCGCTTCGACGGTGTTGGGACCGTCAGGCAGCAGCAGCAGATCGGCGGAAGGGATCTGTACGCTCCAGTTTCCGGCGGCATCAACGGCGGTGACGGCATACTCTTTACCGTTAAAGCGCACCACGATATTGACATCCGGCCCGGTGACCGTCGTCACGCCACGCACCTCCAGCGGACTCTGCGCCTCGCCGGCGTTCAGGTAGTCATCAGTGGAGAGAATAGCGATAGCGATACCGGTTTGTGTGCCATCGACGTTGATGGTTTCGGTGCGCACTACCGGGTTACCGTTGGCATCATTCACCGAGACGGTAAGGGCATTATCTCCCTGTGCCAGCGAGGAGAGATCGCCCGACGGCAGAATAGTTTTCCAGCTACCGTCACCCATTACCTCCGCAAAATAGGTCTTATTGCCGAGGGTAATAGTGACCACTTGCCCTGCCGGGATATTCACGGTTTGTCCGGAGAGGGTCTGGCTCAGCAGCAGCTCGGCGGTATTAAGGACGTTATCCCCCGTTAAGGGATCGACAATCACCTGCGGGCTGGTGAAGTTGGTGGTGAAGTCTGTTTGCCCGGTAGTGACGTTGCCCGCCGGGTCAACGATCTGATACTCCACGATGTAGGGCTGACCATCCTGCAGCTGTTGGATATCGGCCTGCGGAATGCTCAGCTGCCAGCGGCCAAGGCTATCCACCGTGGTAGAGTAACTCTTATCGTTTAGCGTTACCGTCACCACGCTGCCCTGATCCTCACTGCTGGAGAAACCACGTACGATTTTGTCAGAGTCCAGCTGGGAGAGATCCAGAATGTCGTTTGGTACGAAAGGCGTGAGCTGCAGCGCGGGCGGGACGGTATCGACCCAAAGATCCATTGAGGTGGTAACGGTACGGCCTTCGCTATCAATCAATACCACGTTCAGCACCCGCAGGCCCTGCGGCAGGGACTGAAGAATGTCAGCGGGCATTTCAAGATCCCAGCTACCGTCGCTGTTGACCTGGGTAGTCCAGGTGTATTGCTCAACGGTGACGGTAATCTGGCTTCCGGCATTCTCTGCCTCGGTGCCACCGCTCAATACCTGATTAGCGCTAACCTCTTGCTGGTTAAGCATATTATCGCCAGTAAGCGGAGCGACCCACAGCGTTGAGACTGGCGGAGTTGGCTCTTCTCCGTCGTCAGGCGGTGTAGTGCCGCCATCATCCGGCGGCGTGGTTCCGCCATCGTCCGGCGGCGTGGTTCCGCCATCGTCCGGCGGTGTGGTTCCGCCATCGTCCGGCGGCGTTCCATCAATAGGAGGGAGAACGCCGTTGTCTTCAGCTTCCTGACGATTACTACCACTGCCGCCGCCGCTGCCCGCTGCAGCAGCAATACCGACTATACCCCCAACTGCCGCTACCCCACCCAGTACGGCCAGCGCAGAGATCCCTCCCGCGCCTACAAGAGAATCTACAGATGCTTCAGAAAGTGCCGGCACGATTGCCTCTGCCGTAGCAGGCGCGGCGGCCTCAGCAAAGGGGAAGACGGCGTGGTGTGACCCCAGGGAGTCTTCGAAAATCAGTTCGCTGTGTAAGCCATTCTCATCAAGCACAAAAAAGCGCTGGTAGCGTACCGTGGTACCGTCGTTCATATGGACGATCAGGTCATTTCCTTCGCGCTGATAGTAATTAACCACCTCAGGCGAAGCATTAATACGTACAATGCTTGTTTGCGTAAGATTAACAACGCGATCGGCACTTTGGGCATATTGGCTAACGACATCACCAGTTCTTTGATTTATGATATCCACTGATCCAGTAGGGCTAATTGGGGGAGCCATATAATGTCCTCTTGCTATTTAGAGCGCTATTTTGTGCATGTGCCAGCTTTATTTTTGGCGCAGGAGTGGCATGACCAAAATAAAATGGCAGAAATTAGGCATATTGCTGAAAATGGAGCGATATATTTATAAACCATTGATTTTAAATGGTTTTACACCTCTTACATAACTCAAATGCAGAAACGATCTCATTCAAATTTATAATCAATAGTTTGAAATTAGGCAAACTCTCAAGTCATAAAATTTCACAATTTTTTTAAATACAGAATATATTCTTAACAAAGTAGCTGTTATTTAAGCACCACTTAATTAGTGCGAATTATAAATAGATATAATTTTAATAATTAACGTTGCTCACGGTCCTGATATAGCGATATATCCTATATAGAAAATATTAAATATATTCTCTTTGCATGCAAAGGCTGAACAGGCGCGGCCAGCTCACAGCAACGGCGCCTCCCAGGTGAGTTAAACCGGACCTGTTCATACTTTAAGCAACTGAAGCTCATGCGAATGTTGTAGTGATATGGACTGGTGCGCCGACGGCAAAATCTGTTATACTGTAGTCAACACATTGGGGCTGATTCTGGATTCGACGGGATTTGCGAAACCCAAGGTGCATGCCGAGGGGAGGTTTGCCTCGTTAAAAGCCTCAAAAAAATAGTCGCAAACGACGAAAACTACGCTTTAGCAGCTTAATAACCTGCTTCGAGCCCTCTCTCCCTAGCCTCCGCTCTTAGGACGGGGATCAAGAGAGGTCAAACCCAAAAGAGATCGCGCGGATGCCCTGCCTGGGGTTGAAGCGTTAAAACTAATCAGGCTAGTTTGTTAGTGGCGTGTCTGTCCGCAGCTGGCAAGCGAATGTAAAGACTGACTAAGCATGTAGTGCCGAGGATGTAGAAATTTCGGACGCGGGTTCAACTCCCGCCAGCTCCACCAAAATTCTCCATCGGTGATTACCAGAGTCATCCGATGAAGTCCTAAGAGCCCGCACGGCGCAAGCCCTGCGGGCTTTTTTGTGCCTGTTCTTGTCAGAGAGAATCCGACAAAATCCAGTGATTATTGGTATACGTTTAGGTATACAGTAGGATGTATACCTAAAAGCGTATATCAATTCATGAAGGAGCGGCCACAGTGGCGCGGACAACACGTCCCCTGACCAACACCGAAGTTCTGCGCGCTAAGGCACCAGAGAAGGATCTAACGCTGCATGATGGCGACGGGCTTTTCCTGATAGTGAAAACCAGTGGCAGAAAACTCTGGCGATTTCGCTATCAACGTCCGGCAACAAAACAGCGGACAATGATTGGACTTGGTGCTTTTCCTGCCCTTTCGCTTGCTGATGCCCGAGGGTTAAGAACGGATTATCTTGCCCTATTAGCCAACGGAATTGACCCGCAAATTCAAGCTGAAGTTGCAGAGGAAGAACAGTAAATCGCTCTGGACAGTATTTTTTCGACGGTCGCCGCTAATTGGTTCCAGCTCAAAAGCAAAAGCGTTACCCCTGATTACGCAAAAGACATTTGGCGCTCATTAGAGAAAGATGTATTCCCTGCCGTTGGTGAGATCCCCGTTCAGCAAATTAAAGCCCGAACATTGGTTGAATCGCTTAAGCCAATCAAAGCTCGTGGGGCGCTTGAGACTGTACGTCGATTGGTGCAGCGCATTAATGAAATAATGATTTATGCCGTAAACACTGGTCTGATTGATGCCAACCCAGCTTCAGGAATTGGGATGGCCTTTGAGAAGCCCAAAAAGCAAAACATGCCGACGTTGCGACCTGAAGAACTGCCAAAGCTGACGCGCTCGCTAGTGATGTCTAACCTTTCTGTTTCGACTCGTTGCCTAATCGAGTGGCAACTCCTGACGCTTGTGCGCCCGACTGAGGCCTCCGGCACTCGATGGGATGAAATTGATCTTGATGCCAAACTATGGAAAATTCCAGCAGCACGGATGAAGGCTAAACGTGAGCATATAGTACCTTTATCACCACAGGCATTAGAAATATTAGAGGTAATGAAACCTTTAAGTTTTCATCGCGAACATGTATTCCCTAGTAGGAACGATCCAAAACTACCAATGAATAGCCAGACAGCAAATGCTGCTTTAAAACGAATTGGTTATGGCGGGAAGTTAGTTGCACATGGTCTACGTTCAATAGCGAGTACAGCTATGAATAAAGAAGGTTTTAACCCAGATGTAATTGAAGCAGCTTTAGCTCACTCAGATAAAAACGAAGTTAGGAAAGCTTATAACCGTTCAACATATTTACATGCTAGAGTGGATTTAATGAATTGGTGGGGACTTAAAGTCCAAAATTCAAACCATTCCATTTAAGGAAAATGTTATGCAACCAGTATCTCTTGATTTATTAGTCTCAGCATCTATTCCATGGGCAAAAGATGTTATTAAAAACAAAATATTACCTATCATTGAAAGTAGTATTCGTGATTATGTCAGGGATACACGTGCATCGCGTTTCCTGAATCAAAGTCTAGAACGCTTTCTGTCAAATGTAAAAGGCCAATGTTCTCTAGTTAACACCTTAGCTTTTCAAAACACTCCTGTAGAACTCTTGGATGTTTATGAACCAATGAGTATTTACCATGACAATGAAAAAAAACCATATACATGCCTAATAAAAAGCAATGCAGATTTAGTTGATCAGTTTAACCACATACTAATTACTGACTCAGCAGGAATGGGCAAATCTACCATTATAAAAAGAATTGCCTTAGACTGCATTTCCAATAAAGAATACATCCCAATATATATTGAATTACGCCGTGCTAAAGATTATGATTTCTCACTACAAGTGAAACATCAACTCGGTTTAGGTGAGGATGTTTCAAATAGTTGCCTTAAGAAACTTCCTTTCATTTATCTTTTCGACGGCATAGATGAAATCCCTCAAGAAATCAAATCTAAAACTGTAAACTTACTTAGCATTTTTGCTAATGACTTTCCAGATAGCAAAATAATAATTACCTCACGCCATGATAATTTTTTATCTGAATTACATGGTTTCTCAAGGTTTAAAATCAAACCGCTAGAAACTAATCAAGCTTATGATCTTTTACGTCGTTATGATGGTCGTGGGCCGATTTCATCTCAATTAATCAAAGGACTACGACTAGAGAATGGTCATAATTTAAATGAATTCCTAGCCACACCTCTTTATGTTTCACTATTATTTTGCGCCTATAAATTCAAACCAATTATTCCTAGAAAGAAAGAGTTATTCTACAGTCAAGTATTCGATGCTTTATATGAGTCTCACGATCTTACTAAAGAACTTGGTTATGTAAGAGAAAAATTTTCCAAGCTAGACTCTACAGACTTTCATCAAATTTTAAGAAGATTAGGTTTTTGGTGCTTGAAAGATGGAGGTAAAATTGAGTTTACAAAGGACGATTTGCAAATAACATTACACAATATAATCTCAAAAACTCCCGGAATATCAGCTTCACCATCTCTATTTATCCAGGATTTAATCGAAACCGTCCCATTATTTGTAAAAGAAGGCGCTATAATTCGCTGGTCACACAAATCCTTAATGGAATATTTTGCAGCTATGTTTATCTGCCGCGATACTAAAGAACGCCAAAAAGAGATATTAACAAAATTATATTACAGCCCTGATTCCATTAGTCATAAAAACTTATTTTCGCTTTGCGCAGATATAGATTACTCATCCTTCCGTTCAAGCATAATAAAGTGTTTGCTTCTGGATCTAATAAAAACCCATGAGAAATTAAATAATCGGCAAACCGAGATTAAATCAGATAATACTAATACCAAAGCCGAAATATTGTTAGCCGGTGATTCGATAATTTATCTTTTCGATAAAGATAAAGAAAATGATATATTAAACAACTTATTTAATGGCGATCTAAAAGCTTTTAACGAGCTAACTGTAAATGGTTCCCATATCATTACAACCGTTACAGGGGTTGCTAACCATTGGCTTGTGATAGCTCGAGAAAGCACAATAAAATCTGAAATACTTAAAATTTTAAACACAAGAAACCCTGATTATTTCCATAAGACAGATCGACACTCAAATCACGACACACAACTATCCTTTCATGTAAAAATGGAAGTTGGAGAACAAGCCGAGGTTAAGTTTTATTTGACAGATGAGTCACTAGCAAAAATACACAATGCAAGCAAGATAAAACTATTTGAATCTTTATTGTCATTTGAAAATACGCCTCAAATAAAATATCAAAGCGCTATATTGGAATTAAAACAAATCAACCATGATGAAAGTAACGGCATAAATCAATTACTTGATGGTTTTTAAAATCAATAAAAAGTTAGTTCTTAAACTGCACGCGCAATGCTCTCCCCGCCACGCCTGTCTGCTTTATGGGTGGGTTTTAATGCAGGTGCATGGATGGCGTCAGGGCACGCCAGTACTGGTGCGGGAGGGTCAGCAGGGGGCGGGAAATTGCATGCAAAGCCATGCAGCTAATGCATGCATGACTTTTTCAGGAAAAATAGCGGGGATTAAAAATTTTTTTACACCGGCTCGCGAGCTGCCAGGCCGGCCTTACGACGCGCATAAATCAGGTTCTGTGCGGGGGTATATTTTTCCTGGTAATCAACTCGCGAGGCCGCGTCAGGCCTGAATCCGATGGCAGTTAAAATGTCATTATCCTGCGCGCCATAATTAATTTCTGCGCCCTCTTCCAGCCAGGCGGCCAGCGCATCGCGCAGATACGCTGTGGAACGGTCAAGAGCGCGGTTTTTTATCAGCGCAGACTGGCTTTTCAGGTTCATCAGCTCCGGTGCAAGGGCGGCGGCCAGCTCCGTACCATGTGCCTGCATGAAGTCATTCAGTTGGTGCTAGATACTGAGGCGCTGCACCTCCTCATGCGAACGGATATAACGCCCGGCAGCCTGATTAACTTTCCACTTCCTGACCTCAATAACTTCATGCAGCCACTTCATGCAGAGCGGTTAGATGCCATTAGCATTAAATTGTAAAGGCTGTAGATGAAGCAACAAAGATGTAACCGGTAACATTTATTTCTGTAATATATTAACTCGTCAAGTTTTATTACACTATTAAATAGATATTGCGAAAGCATCATAAACATTCTGCACAAAAAAAAACAACACACCTCGTAACACTCAACAAATGATAACTGCTGATTATTAATATCATAAAAGCATAAATTATAAGTATTATTATTTCGGATTTTACCCGTGAATCATTAATAAAACCATAAAAAAATGGTGTTATCATTTATAAAATTAAACAAACCCTAAAAGGATGCAAAACAATGATTGATTGTTTACTCGACTTCGACCAAATTTCAGCCGATCGAAAAAAAGTCTATTTACAATGTCCTGGCATTGGTAAATTCGAAGTTTTCAGCGGTGATATGCCATTCACCAATCGCCCTGAATGCTCTTTTATCGACCATTCAGCGATACCTAACGGGAAGTACTGGATAGTAGAGCGCCCAAGGGGGCCTTGGAAGTCAAGAACTCTCACTTGGATAGAGGATTTTGCAACCGGAAACGAACATAGCACGTGGTTTGCTTTGTATAGGGCCGACGGCAGCATTGATGATCAAACCTTTATCAGCGGTGTAAGACGCTCAAATTTTAGGATCCATCCTTTACGGCCTGACGGTTCTGGTACATCATGGGGTTGTATCACATTCTTTCGTAGCTCGGAGTTTATGTTTTTTCGAAATGCTTTACTTAGAGTACAAAAGTTTAGGATTAATAATACTAACCTGCTGTCATATGGGTCAGTAACGGTGAAAGGTTCGGTTGAGGGACCATGTTATGTTAGGTAATAAAATTATTTATCCCCTTCTTTTTATTACCCTCACTGCTTGCTTAATAAAAAGCAGGATTTTATTAACCGCGTCCGATAGTATTCTTACTTTTATTGACCGAACCTGTCGAGTATCATCCATTCAATGTACTGGTGGCGATCATGATTTAGCTTTACTGATAACGCTGCTGATCGTCAACGGGATTGTTGCTCTAATACTTATTGCTGCAGTTGATAGAATTGTTCGTGCCATGCGAAGGTATTTTAATTAAAAAAGTCTATAGCAGGTATCAGCAGTTTGCGTTCATCGACAATAAGATAAATCGCGCGAAAAAATCATAGAGAGAAATTAATGCACTTCAACGAGGCCGAATTAGCTATCCGCGTCCCTGTCTGGCACGCGTTAGCTGAGCTTTTCATCGGGCGGAACCTCCAGAACTATGACTACAGGTGGATAGCGCAGGTAATTAAGAATTGTGGATCGAATCGGGAAGAGATCTTCACCATTTTGGATCAGTACGTAGACAAGAGGCCAACTATGATTAAGCGCGTCATCCCGCACGCTTACTGCTGAAGCAGCGGCGAAATACATTGTTAACGAGATTAACAGGCTTTTTGACCCTATCGTTATTCGAAAACAGCCGCCTCAATCAGGCTGGAACAAACATCCTGCGGGATAGTTCGTTTACCCTACAATAACCCACACTCTCTAACCAATTGAAATCAATAAACTTACTGTTATTCAAATGACTTTTTACTGATTATGTGCTAGATATTTGTGCAACGATTTTTTATGCATAGTTACAGGAGTGACAAAGGCATGGATACGACCTTACTCAGCGCTTTAGATACTCGTGGTCGCGATAAGTTTGAACAAGCTATTAATGCCCTGCAAGGTGATGTTGCAGCAGCAGCGGCAAGATTATCAGTAGATCCCCGCTTACGGCTTGAGTATTCAAAACGCATAAAGGAGATGGCCACCGATCTACGAGCAAAGGCTAATGCTGGTGTAATTTCATGGGAAAAAGCGGCACAAGAGGCCCAAATAACCCGCAATTTGATAATGGATATGGTGAGATCGCGAAGCACTCCTCTCGGAAAAGCAATGGCTGAGCGATTAAAGTCTGAGGGTAAGACGCTTAATGAATTGGTTGCCAAAAAAGCGAAATCCTTATTTGGGCCACAGGCGAACTTTAATAGCCTTTCTGAAGTTCAAAAAAATCAAATATATGCGAGTATTGTTGAATCCGCTGGCAAATCTAATCCGCAAGTTAATATGAAAATGATGCAGTTGTCTCACGTCGGAAGAGGCCTTGTTGTTCTTTCAATTGCAATCTCTGTTTACGAAATTTACACCGCCGAAAATAAAGTTTCGGAATCAGGCAGACAAATAGCTATAACTGGTGCAGGTATTGCTGGCGCTGCTGCAAGTAGTGCAATGGCAGGATTGATATGCGGGCCTGGCGCACCCGTTTGTGTACTCATTGGTGGCTTTGTCGGCGGTGCTCTTGCCGCATGGGAAATGGGGCGTTTGTGGAATTGATTATGCAACAGGTTGATTCAATAACTCTGGTAAAGGTTCGTGAAGCTACTGATTTGTGTCAGGCTCAGTCTGAGGTTGTGCTCAGTGGTAAAAGCACTGGCATTACTGTACCGGGACAAGTGCTGGAAGCAGCGTTTCATGTCAATAAGCAGCGTTACATTCTTTTTCTGACGGATGACGTCATTTTTGAGGAATCGCTGACAATTGTTCTTCTCGACATTCATGATGGTATTAAGGAGATTGTTCGATTAGGTAACCAGTACTCAACGGGAAGTTTTGAGGTTCAAGCAGTTACTGCTGATAGCATCAGTTTTAGATTCATAGGTGATTGTCTATGGACAATCAAAACCGCCGACTTACCACATTTGAGGCTCCCTTTTGCTTCAGATCCGAAAGGCGTGAAACGAGAGGTCGGTATAAAAAAATACATGACAGTTTCAGCCGCCCCCGCGCCCCAAAAAGTTCGGTGATGATATTTTAGCCAAGGTGCTGAGTAGATGTATTTGTCCTGAAAGCCCGCATGAGGTAAGCCCTGCGGGCATTTTTATATGCCTGTGTTCATACCTTCTCTCCCATTCAGAAAAATCCATAAAAAATCGTTAAAAAAATCATTAAAATATTATTATCACGACGCGCTTAATTTATTATCTCTTCATCACTTTTCTTGTCCCTGTGCCAAACGATACTATATCCACCTTCAATATATCCAAAACGGATAAGGAAGAAGAATGGATCTCCGCCATATAGAAAAGCCACGCGATTCAATCGAAAAAATTCTGTCCCATTTCTCTATCTCCAAACCCTGTCTCCTTGAACCAGGCCAGCCCCTGTCGATAAGAAAACGAAGTGAAAATCAGTCAAGGAAAATTTACTTTTTGCTTGAGGGCGCGATGATTAGCTCAGTTGGTGAAAATGAGAAGAAACAAAACCTGGGGGTTGTGGTAAGTCCAGCAATAATTGGCCTCGGCCAACTCAACTCTGCCGACGCGCTTGCTCAGTATGAATCTATCGCGCCCTGTATGGTTGATTCGGTAAGCGTTGACGATTTTATAAAGGTGATTGAGACCCATCGGCTTTGGCCCGATCTCATAACTATCATGATCGCGATGGTAAACCAGCTGGCTGCGCGAAGTGCAATGTCCGGATTACAGTCGGCATACGAGATTATCAGGAGTAATCTTCTCTATATGGATAGTGAAACCGCCTGCGCGCTAAAAGAGCGTTATACCGTCGTAAAATATATGCAGACCTTTTCCAGGCTATCGAGAAGCATCATCTTAAAAATACTTTCAGAGCTTAAAGCTGGTGGCTTCATTGAGATGGAGAAAGGTAAGCTTATTCGTATCAGCAGGAACCTACCCGACAGGTTTTAATAATTCTTTATCGAACTTTGCTCACTAATAATTGACCGCGTGAATGTATCACTCAGATGAATAAAATAAATATGCCATCTTTAAACAAAATTTTTAATGAGAAAAAGGATAATTTAACAGCGCCGCCGTGCTTACAGAGAAACATACAATGCGTTTTTTATCAAAGCTTCTATTTTTAGTAAACCTGTTATTACCCCTGATGGCTCTGGCCTCGGAGCCGCTGATCATCGCACGCCGTGGCGGCATGGAAGACGCCCCGGAGAATACGCTTTTATCCATCGAAAAAGCGGTCGATAGCGGAGCCGACGCCGTATGGCTTACCCTACAGCTTACTAAAGATAATGAAATAGTGCTCTACCGGCCTGCCGATCTGAAAACGTTAACTAATCTGCAGGGTCCAGTCTCCGCCTATACCGCCGCTGAGCTCCATCGGGCCGACGCTGGGTATTGGTATGGCAAACCCGCGTACCCCTGGCGAGGTAAAAATCTCTCTATTCCTACCCTGGCAGAGGTACTGCAGAGATGGCCTAACACCTTCTTCTTCCTTGATATCAAGTCTCTTAACGTTCCCCCGCAGCTTATCTCCGTACTGCTGGAAGATATCCTGGAAACCAACCATAGCGTTGATCGCGTGCGCGTATACGCAACGGATGAGCGCTACCTGGCTGCACTTCCCGATACTATTGACCGCTTTGAGAGCGGAAATGCGACACAGACGGTGCTTTCAGACGTCATCACTAATCATCGCTGCGATATCCCCTCTTCCGCCATTGAAAAGTGGTACGACCTGAAATATCCACAGTCTTCGCTGAACGGCTCGCAGCAGACCCAGATTAACGAAGCGATACGATGCTTTAAAAACAATAGGTTAGCAAAGATTATTCTGCCTGGGGATAATGATAAAGCCCTCTACCAGACAGCACAGACGCTGCATGCCGACGGCGTGCTTGTCGAGTCTCCGGGGCTGTTTAGCAAGAAATCTTAGTTCCGCTGGGTTAAATGAGTGATATATTTTCACGCATTAAACCCAAGGAGAGCTCATGGCGGAATTTGATGTAATAGCGCAGGATTTACTGGAACGCGCGCGCACTGAAGAGGAGCAGCAGCAGGCCCAGGACAGAAAGCTGCTCGATCGGGTTCTGGCCATCTATGGTCAAAAATATGTGGCCGAACAGCTGCGAAAGCTGGGCAAGAGCGAGTGGAGCCGGGAGACCCTAAACCGCTGGGTGAACGGTAAGAGCGCACCAAAATCCCTGACGGCGCTGGAGGCAGAGCTGCTGCAAAAGATGCTCCCCTCCCCTCCGGCGCATCATCCCAACTACGCATTTCGCTTTATCGATCTTTTTGCCGGCATCGGCGGCATTCGTCACGGCTTTGAGGCCATTGGCGGACAGTGCGTATTCACCAGCGAGTGGAATAAAAACGCGGTACGTACCTATAAGGCCAACTGGTTTAACGACGAAGCGTCACATCGCTTTAACCAGGACATTCGCGAAGTCACGCTCAGCGCTGATAAAGACGTTCCTGAAACAGAGGCCTATGCACATATTGACGCCGCTATCCCCGATCATGACGTGCTGCTGGCTGGTTTCCCCTGTCAGCCGTTCAGTCTGGCAGGCGTCAGTAAAAAGAACGCGCTTGGCCGGGCGCATGGCTTTGAGTGTGAGGCGCAGGGCACGCTCTTTTTCGACGTCGCGCGGATTATCAAAGCCAAAAAGCCTGCTATCTTCGTGCTGGAAAACGTAAAGAACCTAAAGAGCCACGATAAAGGTAAAACCTTCGCCGTGATTATGGCGACGCTGGATGAGCTGGGCTATGAGGTAGCCGACGCGGCGGCAGTAGGGAAAGACGATCCTAAGGTCATCGACGGAAGACACTTTTTGCCCCAGCACCGGGAGCGCATCGTACTGGTCGGTTTCCGGCGCGATCTGGGTATTCATAACGGTTTTACCCTGCGCGACGTGGCGCGTCTCTATCCTGAACGTCGCCCCACCTTCGGTGAGCTTCTGCAGCCGGAGACTGACAGTAAATACATCCTGTCTGAAAAGCTCTGGCACTATCTCTGGTACTACGCCAAAAAGCATCAGGCCCGGGGTAACGGCTTCGGCTTTGGTTTGGTGGATCCCTCCCGTGCAGAGAGCGTTGCCCGTACGCTGTCGGCCCGCTACTACAAAGATGGTTCAGAGATCCTGATCGACAGAGGCTGGGATCGGGCGCTCGGTGAAGCTGATTTCACCCATGCTGAAAACCAGCTACGGCGGCCCCGGCGCTTAACGCCCAGAGAGTGTGCCCGGCTAATGGGCTTTGAGAAGCCCGGGCAGGCACCGTTCCGTATTCCGGTCTCCGATACCCAAGCCTACCGCCAGTTCGGCAACTCAGTCGTGGTTCCGGTGTTTGCTGCCGTAGCGCAGCTGCTGAAACCCTACATTGTGGAAGCGGTTAAAAAACGTTAATAACGTTTTTGATACGGGCAGCTAGCCTGCCTGTAAGCCACGCTACGGACGCGACTGCACCCAGAAGGCATGAATCAGACCCGGGATGTAACCCAGAAGGGTCAAAATGATGTTCAGGATGAACGCCATACCAAAGCCCTTGCCAAGCAGTACGCCCAGCGGGGGCAGAATAATCGTCAGTACAATTCGCCAGAAACCCATAATTACTCCCGTGTAAAATTTATCCAGGTGGCTGTAAAAAAAAGAGATTTCCCTTTAAGGGTAGCTACTCTAAGCGACTCTGCCAGTTTCCCTCCCTGCTTTTACCCTCTTTTACTTACCCTTAAACTTAGGTTTAATCTGTCTTAAGACATTGAACGATAGCTATAATCGATCGTGCCCATTTTCTCAGGCGGATGGCCTGGGTTAGGGTTAATGCATCAAATGACAGGAGAAATGCTATGTTTTCAGTTGGTGATTATGTCCAGCCCCGCATTGGCGGCCAGAAACTCAAAGTCGTCGAAGTAAATGATGACCAGATTGTTGCCGTGCCTGCCAGTAACGAGCAGGGCGAGAAGGTAACGATTAAGGCTGCTGACGTCACTCTGTATAAAGAAGAGGGCAACTTCGGCGTTTGCTAAGTCACTTCTCTTTACGGTGGGCAGAGGCTCACCGTACTCCCTCCCCGCAAGGTATTGATAAATAACTCCTTACACCGTAAACCCAACAAAAATAACGCAGCGGATAAAAATCAGGCAGCCGCAGAGCATCTTATCGACAAAAGCGTAATAAATAAAAATTTTACGCTAGTTGTAGGTTGACAGGTAGAGATATAATCTATGCGCCATCAAAGCCGCATCGTAAAACGCTGGCAAACCACTCCCCTTTTACTGTTTTATACAGGAGCATTAGCATGTTCTCTCCGCAGTCTCGTCTGCGTCACGCTATGGCAGACACGTTTGCGATGGTCGTTTACTGTTCAGTCGTGAACATGCTGATTGAGATACTTCTCTCGGGAATGACCTTTGAGCAGTCGCTCTCCTCACGACTGGTGGCCATCCCAGTGAATATTGTTATCGCCTGGCCTTATGGATTTTATCGCGATGCTATTATGCGTTTTGCCCGGCGGATCTCTCCCGCAGGCTGGGTTAAAAACATGGCGGACGTGCTGGCGTATGTGACTTTTCAGTCGCCAGTGTACGTGGCGATCCTGTTAACGGTAGGCGCTGACTGGCATCAGATTGCTGCTGCCGTCAGTTCAAATATCGTGATTTCAATGGTGATGGGCGCAGCCTACGGCTACTTCCTCGATTACTGCCGTCGCCTGTTCCGGGTCAGCAGCTATCATCAGGCCAAAGCCTGATGGCGTGGCGAGTCAGGCCGACTCGCCAAATAGCCCGGTCAGATAGCGCTCCAGCGCCATACGCGAACTAAAACCATGCGGAATGCCGTAGTGCTCCTGCGCATCGCCACCGAGGTAGAGCGGAAAGTGCTGATAGTGATCGCTGGTTTTAATATCTGAAGCGGGTTCAGCCAGCGACTGGCTGCGCTCTTTCAGCGTCGGGTGAATCACCAGCGCCGTGCGCCCCATTCGTGCTTCGCGGTTCACATACACATAGTTATCCCCGCGACGGTAGCCATAGGCTTTTGGCGTCGCGACGTCCATAGTAAATCCCGCCTTCTCAAGAACGCGTGCCACCTCATCGGGTCGTAAATACATATTTTTTCCTCGTCATCAGCTACTGCTGCGCCACCTTACAGTATTGAGCATTAGCAACGCTTTCGGAAAAGTCCATAAACGACGCGTCAAGTCGTGATTCGCGTCAGAGGTTAAAATTTTGCGCTACACTGACTATTACATCGAAATCAAGGGAGGATCATATGCTTAGAAGACCAAACCGTAACGACGTAGATGCAGGCGTAGACGATATTAATAATGATGTCAGCCAGCTAGCGGACTCTCTGGAGGCGGTATTGAAGTCCTGGGGAAGCGATGCAAAAGATGATGCAGACGGTGCCCGCAGTAAAGCACAGGCGCTGCTGAAAAAGACGCGAGCCAAGCTGCATGGCCGCAATCGCGTCACGCAGGCCGCCACCGATGTGGCAGGCTGTGCGGATAGCTTTGTAAAAGACAAGCCCTGGTGCAGCGTTGGCGCTGCTGCCGCCGTCGGGATTTTCGTCGGGGCACTGTTAAGCCTTCGCCGATAGGCTTTTATCGATAGATAAACTCAGCCCCGTGACTAACCTCACGGGGTTTTATTTTTTGCGGCATAGAGCTGCGCTACCCACTGCCGGGCCATCTCTGCGGACGTAAGATTGGTAAAGCTCATCAGAAGCCCGCTGCGTCCAGGCTGTGTGATATGCCAGTCACTCAATGCCTGTACCGCCAGCCCCCTCTGCTGTGCCCGCGCAACGATGCTTTTGTCGTCACCGTCAATCTCTACCACCAGCTGAATGCCACCGTTTTGAGGCACCACGTTAAATCCATACTGCATAAGCGCTGCCTCCAGCCACTCCCGGCGCTGGGCATAGTGCAGGCGCATCTTTTTCAAATGCCGCCAAAAATGCCCCTGCTGGATAAAATCCGCCAGCGCATACTGCCACAGGGTAGGAACGCTGCACTGGCTGCTATTGATCCGCTGGCGGAACGCCGCCACCTGGGCGGCTGGGACAGCGATCCACGCCGTGCGTAGGGCCGGAAACAGAGACTTGCTAAACGTACCGGTATAGATCACCCGCTGCGGCGCATCAAGGCTCTTCAACGGCGGCAGCGGCCTGCCGTGGTAGCGGAACTCGCTGTCGTAATCATCTTCAATAATCCACGCTGAGTTTCTCGCCGCCCATGCCAGCACCTGCCTGCGCCGGGGCAGCGACAGCGCAACGCCCAGCGGGCTTTGATGGGCAGGCGTGAGCAAGGCAAAACGCGCCTGGGGCCAGCGATGCATTGCAGCATCGATATCCATCCCGTTCTGGTCCACCGGTACAGGAAGGCGCTGTACTCCTTCACGGTCGATGGCTGGAGAGATCAACGGAAACCCAGGATCCTCCACCCACATGCCATCGCCTGGGCTAGCCAGCGTCTGCAGGATCAGACTCATCGACTGGGCATAGCCTGAGGTAATAAATATCTGCTCCGGCTGACACTCAATGCTGCGGGAGAAGCGAAGGTAGTCGGCAATGGCCTGACGCAAAATGGCCTCCCCCGCTGGATCCCCCAGAGTAAGATCGAAGCGCGACTGGGTGCGCAGGCGTCTGCCGGTCAGACGCGCCCACAGTGCGCGCGGGAAGAGATCCAGCGCGGGTAGCCCCATCTGAAACGGCTTTGGCTCATGCTCATTGCCGGACTGCGCAACAGGCGCCGCCGCCACCGCCAACGGTGAGGTCTGACTGACAAAGGTGCCGGCCTGCCCGCGCCGCTCCAGCCACCCTTGCGCCACCAGCTCTCCGTAAGCCTGCTCAACCGTTGTGCGTGAGATGCCGTTCTCCTGGGCCCATGTCCGGCTCGACGGCAGGCGGCTGCCGGTTTTCAACTCGCCTGAGGTGATGGCGGCCTTAAGCTGCCGGGCAATTTGCTGATAGCGTGCATCCATTATGGTCTGCCTTTTTAATCAAAATATGGCTCTCCAGAGCAGACCATCATAGTGCTACATTTTCGCCATCTTAACGAGGAGAAGAGTCATGACCCAGCTACTACGCCAGCCTTTCTATGAACTTAGCCCTGCCATCTACAACGGCCTGATTCAGACCAGCCAGGCGCTGGAACGGTGCTCGCTTGATAACGCGTTTATTGAACTGATTTACCTGCGCATTTCGCAAATTAACGGCTGCGCGTTTTGCCTGGACAAGCACAGCCGGGCGCTGCGTAAAGCGGGCGTTGAGCAGGCGAAGCTGGATGCGCTGGCAGGCTGGCGCATCAGTCACCACTTCAGTGACAAAGAGCAGGCAGCGCTGGCGTGGGCCGAGTCGGTAACCCACATTGCCGATAGCCATGCAGAGGAGAGCGTTTACCAGCCCCTGCTGGCCCATTTTACGCCTGAGCAGGTGAGCGATCTGACCTGTGCCATCAGCCTGATGAATGCGTTTAACCGCCTCGCCGTCGCCATGCGCCTGTAATTCCAGGCAAAAATCGCCCGCCCCCGCCGAATCCTTCGGCGGGGCACAAATCATCCCTAAAACCTATATATAGCGTGGTTGATAATTTTTATAACTACATCTAGTATTCCTGTAAGCAAGAACAAACCATACCGACGCAATTTTTCGCGCCGGCCCGCCATTATAGATGGGAATACGAATCATGCGCATTACTATTTACACTCGAAACGACTGTGTCCAGTGCCACGCCACAAAACGCGCTATGGAGAGCCGCGGCGTTGAGTTTGAGATGGTGAATATCGACCTCGTTCCGGAAGCCGCCGATACCCTGCGGGAGCAAGGCTTCCGCCAGCTGCCAGTGGTGATTGCAGGCGACACCAGCTGGTCCGGCTTCCGTCCGGATATGATTAACCGCCTGCTGCCCGCCTCCCGCGTCGCCAGCGCATGAACACCCTCGTCTACTTCTCCAGCAGCTCGGAAAATACGCAGCGCTTTATTGAGCGTCTCGGGCTGCCGGCGGTGCGCATCCCGCTTAACGAGCGCGAGCGCATTCAGGTAGACGTTCCCTACATTCTGATCGTTCCCAGCTACGGCGGTGGCGGTACGGCGGGCGCGGTGCCGCGCCAGGTGATCCGCTTTTTGAACGATCCGCAAAACCGGGCGCTGATCCGCGGCGTCATTGCCGCCGGCAACCGTAATTTCGGTGACGCCTATGGCCGCGCCGGGGATGTGATTTCCCAAAAATGCAGCGTCCCTTACCTCTACCGTTTTGAACTAATGGGCACGCAGCAGGATCTCGATAACGTGCGAAAAGGAGTGAGCGAATTTTGGCAACGACAACCGCAGAGCGCGTGATGCAGGCCGCGCCGGACTACCATGCGCTGAATGCCATGCTGAATCTGTATGATTCATCTGGTCACATTCAGTTTGAGAGAGATCGTCAGGCGGTGGAGGCGTTCCATACCGCGCATGTGCTGCCGAACACCGTGACCTTTGCCAGCCAGCAGGCGCGGCTGGACTATCTGGTGAACGAGGGCTACTACGACGGCAGCGTGCTGGCGCGCTACGGCCAGGGATTTGTCGTCGATCTCTTTGCCACAGCCCACAGCAGCGGTTTTCGTTTCCAGACCTTTCTTGGCGCATGGAAGTTTTACACCAGCTATACCCTAAAAACCTTCGACGGCAAGCGCTACCTGGAGCACTTTGAGGATCGGGTGGTGATGGTTGCCCTGACCCTGGCCCAGGGCGATGAGGCGCTGGCCCGCCAGCTTACCGAAGAGATGCTCTCGGCCCGCTTCCAGCCCGCCACCCCTACCTTTTTAAACGCGGGCAAGCAGCAGCGCGGGGAGCTGGTCTCCTGCTTCCTGCTGCGCATTGAGGACAATATGGAGTCGATTGGCCGGGCGGTGAACTCGGCGCTCCAGCTCTCCAAGCGCGGCGGCGGAGTAGCCTTTCTGCTGTCGAACCTGCGCGAGGCGGGTGCGCCGATCAAGCGGATTGAAAACCAATCCTCTGGCGTGATCCCGGTGATGAAGATGCTGGAGGATGCCTTCTCCTACGCTAATCAGCTGGGGGCACGTCAGGGCGCAGGCGCAGTCTATCTGCACGCCCACCACCCGGATATCCTTCGCTTCCTTGATACCAAGCGGGAGAACGCCGATGAGAAGATCCGCATCAAAACCCTGTCGCTGGGCGTGGTGATCCCGGACGTTACCTTCCGGCTGGCGAAGGAGAATGCCCCGATGGCGCTCTTCTCCCCGTACGACGTGGAGCGCATCTACGGCAAGCCCTTTGGCGATATCGCCATCAGCGAGCACTACGAGGCGCTGGTCGCCGACGATCGCATTCGCAAGACCACCATTAACGCTCGCGACTTCTTCCAGCGGTTGGCAGAGATCCAGTTCGAGTCGGGCTACCCGTACATTATGTTCGAGGATACGGTAAACCGCGCTAACCCGATTGCCGGGCGGATCAACATGAGCAACCTCTGCTCGGAGATTTTGCAGGTCAACAGCGCCTCGGAGTATGACGAGAACCTCGACTACGCCCGGATCGGGCACGATATCTCCTGCAACCTTGGCTCGCTGAACATCGCCCACACCATGGATTCGCCCGACTTTGGCCGCACCGTGGAGACCGCCATTCGCGGGCTGACGGCGGTGTCGGACATGAGCCACATTCGCTCCGTACCTTCGATTGAGGCGGGCAATGCCGCATCGCACGCCATTGGCCTCGGGCAGATGAACCTGCACGGCTACCTGGCCCGGGAGGGCATCGCCTACGGCAGCGAAGAGGGGATCGACTTTACCAACCTCTACTTCTACACCGTGACCTGGCATGCGCTGAATACCTCCATGATGCTGGCCCGCGAGCGTGGACAGCGCTTTGCCGGATTTGAGCAGTCGCGCTACGCCAGCGGCGACTACTTTACGCACTATATTGAGGAGAGCTGGCAGCCGAAAACAGAGACCGTGCGCGCGCTGTTTTCCCGGGCAGGGATCGTGCTGCCAACGCCGGAGATGTGGCGTCAGCTGCGCGACGACGTGATGCGCTACGGCATCTACAACCAGAATTTACAGGCGGTACCGCCCACCGGCTCTATCTCCTACATCAACCATGCGACCTCCAGCATCCACCCCATTGTGTCGAAGATTGAGATCCGCAAAGAGGGGAAAACCGGGCGCGTCTACTACCCTGCCCCGTTTATGACCAACGATAATCTGCATCTCTATCAGGATGCCTATGAGATTGGCCCTGAGAAGATCATCGACACCTACGCAGCGGCCACCCGTCACGTCGATCAGGGCCTTTCCCTGACCCTCTTCTTCCCGGATACCGCCACCACCCGTGACATTAACCGGGCGCAGATCTACGCCTGGAAGCGGGGCATTAAGACGCTGTACTACATTCGCCTGCGCCAGTTAGCGCTGGAAGGCACCGAAATTGAAGGCTGCGTGTCATGCGCGCTGTAAGGAGAAGAGGATGAGCCGTTTATCACGGGTGAGCGCCGTTAACTGGAACATTATTCAGGATGATAAGGATCTCGAGGTCTGGAACCGGCTGACCAGCAACTTCTGGCTGCCGGAGAAGGTGCCGCTGTCGAACGATATTCCCGCCTGGCAAACGCTAAGCTACGCCGAGCAGCAGCTGACGATCCGCGTCTTCACCGGCCTGACGCTGCTGGATACCATTCAGAACGGCGTCGGCGCACCGGCGCTGATGGCGGACGCCATTACGCCTCATGAAGAGGCGGTCATGTCGAACATCAGCTTTATGGAGGCGGTGCACGCTCGCTCCTACAGCTCGATATTCTCCACCCTCTGCCAGACCAGCGACGTGGACGCCGCCTACGCCTGGAGCGAGGAGAACGCCCCGCTCCAGCGTAAGGCGCAGATTATTCTTGAGCACTACGCCGCCGACGCGCCGCTGAAAAAGAAGATCGCTAGCGTCTTTCTGGAGTCGTTCCTGTTCTACTCCGGCTTCTGGCTACCGATGTACTGGTCCAGCCGGGGCAAGCTGACCAATACTGCCGATCTTATCCGGCTGATCATTCGCGATGAAGCGGTGCACGGCTACTACATTGGCTATAAATACCAGCGCGGACTGGAAAAAGTCAGCCCAGGCGAGCGGGAGGCGCTGAAAAATTTCGCCCTCGATCTGCTGATGGATCTCTACGATAACGAGCTGGCCTACACCGAGGCGCTCTACGCGGGAACCGGCTGGGAAGAGGAGGTGAAGGCCTTTCTCTGCTACAACGCCAACAAAGCGTTGATGAACCTCGGCTACGAGGCGCTCTTCCCACCGGAGATGGCCGACGTGAACCCGGCGATCCTGGCGGCGCTGTCGCCGAACGCCGATGAAAACCATGACTTTTTCTCCGGCTCCGGCTCCTCCTACGTGATGGGCAAGGCGGTGGAAACCGAAGACGCGGACTGGGATTTTTAATTGCTATTTCGGCGGCCCCTATTTCCGCCCGGGCCGCCAGGATATTTCCCAAAACCGCCATTCATATTACAAATTTATTTCTTTGTAGCTTACTGTTAACCCCTGCTAATTATTCCTCTGAATTGTCTAAATTCGGAGGAATCTCCGTTGCCGTAACAAAAAAATTGCGCCCCTCGCATATCGCCGCCAGGCCCTTATATCACTGGAAGTCGCGCCGTTCGCGGTTCGGCAATTTCCATGCCAGAGTGCAATTGAGGGTTGTCTCAGATTCTCACTGTGCTAGGGTATAGCCCGGTCATTATTTCCATCAGGATTGGTATTGATATAAATAAATACGGGAACCTTTTTATTGCATGGCAATTAAACTCGAAGTAAAGAACCTCTATAAAATATTTGGCGATAACCCGCAGCGGGCGTTCAAATATATCGAAAAAGGACTTTCGAAAGCACAAATTCTGGAAAAAACAGGGCTATCCCTTGGCGTTATCAACGCCAGTCTGGCCATTGAAGAAGGCGAGATCTTCGTCATCATGGGACTCTCCGGCTCGGGGAAATCGACCATGGTTCGCCTTCTCAATCGCCTGATTGAACCCACCCGCGGCCAGGTACTGATTGACGGCGTAGATATCGCCAAAATCTCCGACGCCGAGCTTCGCGAGGTGCGCAGGAAAAAGATTGCGATGGTCTTCCAGTCATTCGCGCTAATGCCACACATGACCGTACTGGACAATACGGCGTTTGGTATGGAATTAGCAGGAGTGCCTGCCAGCGAGCGCCAGACCAAAGCGCTCGATGCGCTGCGTCAGGTGGGACTGGAGAACTACGCCCACGCCTACCCGGATGAACTCTCCGGCGGCATGCGCCAGCGCGTTGGCCTTGCCCGCGCCCTGGCCATCAACCCCGATATTCTGCTGATGGACGAAGCGTTCTCCGCCCTCGATCCGCTGATCCGCACCGAGATGCAGGACGAGCTGGTGAAGCTTCAGTCGCGCCAGCAGCGCACCATTGTCTTTATCTCTCACGACCTCGACGAAGCCATGCGCATCGGCGACCGCATCGCCATTATGCAGGGCGGCGAAGTGGTGCAGGTCGGCACGCCGGATGAGATCCTCAACAACCCGGCCAACGACTACGTGCGCACCTTCTTCCGCGGCGTGGACATCAGCCAGGTATTTAGCGCCAAGGATATTGCCCGCCGCAGCCCGGTTGGCCTGCTACGTAAAGCCCCCGGCTTCGGCCCGCGTTCGGCGCTGAAGCTGCTGGAGGACGAGGATCGCGAGTATGGCTACGTCATTGAGCGCGGCAATAAGTTTGTCGGCACCGTCTCCATCGACTCCCTGAAGGCGGCGCTGAGCCAGCAGCAGGGTATCGACGCGGCGTTAATTGACTCTCCGGCGCCGGTCGATGCAGAGACGCCGCTGAGCGAACTGCTCTCCCATGTGGGCCAGGCACCCTGTGCCGTGCCGGTAGTGGGTGAGGAGCAACAGTACGTCGGCATCATCTCAAAACGGATGCTGCTGCAGGCTTTAGATCGCGAGGGGGCAAACAATGGCTGATCAATCTAATCCGTGGGGAACCACCGAGGCGGCAGACGCCACACAATCTACCGCAACGCAATCTACCGCAACGCAATCTGCCGACGCCTGGGGCACTCCTGCTCCCGCACCGACGGACGGCGGCAGCGCAGACTGGCTGACCAGCGCCCCGCCTGCGCCGGAACACTTCAATATCATGGATCCGTTCCACAAGACGCTGATCCCGCTGGACAGCTGGGTTACTACCGGCATCGACTGGGTGGTCACCCACTTCCGTCCGGTGTTCCAGGGTATCCGCGTGCCGGTGGACTATATCCTTAACGGCTTCCAGCAGCTGCTGCTGGGCATGCCTGCCCCGGTCGCCATCGTGGTCTTCGCCCTGATCGCCTGGCAGTTTGGCAGCGCGGGCATGGGCATCGCCACCCTGATATCGCTGATCCTGATCGGCGCGATCGGTGCCTGGTCGCAGGCGATGATCACTCTGGCGCTGGTGCTGACCGCCCTGCTCTTCTGCGTGGTGATCGGCCTGCCGCTGGGGATCTGGCTGGCGCGCAGTCCGCGGGCGGCGAAAATCATCCGCCCGCTGCTGGATGCAATGCAGACGACGCCAGCGTTTGTCTACCTGGTGCCGATCGTCATGCTGTTCGGTATCGGCAACGTGCCGGGCGTGGTGGTGACCATTATCTTCGCCCTGCCGCCGATCGTGCGTCTGACTATCCTCGGGATTAACCAGGTGCCGGAAGATCTGATCGAAGCGTCGCGCTCGTTCGGGGCCAGCCCGCGCCAGATGCTGTTTAAAGTGCAGCTGCCGCTGGCGATGCCGACCATCATGGCCGGGGTGAACCAGACGCTGATGCTCGCCCTCTCGATGGTGGTGATCGCCTCGATGATCGCCGTGGGGGGCCTCGGCCAGATGGTGCTGCGCGGTATCGGCCGTCTCGATATGGGCCTTGCCACCGTCGGCGGCGTCGGGATTGTGATCCTGGCGATCATCCTTGACCGCCTGACCCAGGCCGTTGGCCGCGACTCCCGCAGCCGTGGTAACCGTCGCTGGTATACCTCCGGCCCCATCGGATTAGTGACCCGTCCTTTCATTAAATAACTGTCTCATTGCCCGGCGGCGCTGCGCTGGCCGGGCCTACACACCCTTCCCATAATTAAGGAACAACGATGCGACATAACGTACTTATTGCCACAGCGTTTGCTACCCTTGTCTCAACCAGCACTTTCGCCGCTGACCTGCCGGGCAAAGGCATTACCGTCCAGCCGGTGCAGAGCACCATCTCCGAAGAGTCATTCCAGACGCTGCTGGTCAGCCGCGCCCTCGAGAAGCTCGGCTATACCGTGAATAAAACCAGCGAAGTTGACTACAACGTTGGCTACACCTCTATTGCCTCCGGCGACGCCACCTTTACCGCCGTTAATTGGCAGCCGCTGCATGACGACATGTACGCCGCCGCCGGTGGTGATAAGAAGTTCTACCGCGAAGGCACCTTTGTTTCCGGTGCGGCGCAGGGCTATCTGGTAGATAAGAAAACCGCCGAGAAGTACCACATCACCAATATTGAACAGCTGAAAGATCCCAAGATCGCCAAACTGTTCGATACCAACGGTGACGGTAAAGCCGACATGATGGGCTGCTCGCCGGGCTGGGGCTGTGAAGCGGTGATTAACCACCAGAACAAAGCCTTCGATCTGGAGAAAACCGTTGAGGTTAGCCACGGTAACTACTCGGCGATGATGGCCGATACCATTGCCCGCTTTAAAGAGGGCAAGCCGATCATCTATTACACCTGGACGCCATACTGGGTGAGCGACGTGATGAAGCCGGGCCGCGACGTGGTCTGGCTGCAGGTGCCGTTCTCCTCCCTGCCGGGCGAGCAGAAAGATATCGATACTAAGCTGCCGAACGGCATGAACTATGGCTTCCCGGTTAACACCATGCATATCGTTGCCAACAAAGCCTGGGCAGAGAAAAACCCGGCGGCGGCGAAGCTGTTCTCCGTGATGAAGCTGCCGCTGGCGGACATCAATGCCCAGAACGCCATGATGCACGCGGGTAAAGCGTCGGAAGCGGATATCCAGGGCCACGTTGACGGCTGGATCAAAGCCCACCAGCAGCAGTTTGATGGCTGGGTAAAAGAGGCGCTGGCCGCTCAGCAGTAAGTTCTCTCTCCCTCACCTGCGGGTGGGGGAGCATTTTTTCAACAGCACGAACCGACACACGATCTTTCCCCACCCTCCGGCAAATTCGTTATGATAAATAAACATTTATCTGACAATCTTCCGCCCATGACCAAATCGACCCATCCGCTCAGCCCCGCGCTGATCGTGCTTATGTCCGTGGCCACCGGCCTTGCCGTCGCCAGCAACTACTATGCCCAGCCCCTGCTCGATACCATCGCGCGTGCCTTTTCGCTCTCCTCCAGCCAGGCCGGTTTTATCGTTACCGCCGCCCAGCTCGGCTACGCGGCGGGCCTGCTGCTGCTGGTGCCGCTAGGCGATATGTTTGAGCGCCGGACGATGATCGTAGTGATGACCCTGCTCGCGGCGGGCGGCATGTTAATCACCGCCTCCAGCCAGTCGCTGGGCATGATGATCTTCGGCACCGCCCTTACCGGTCTCTTTTCCGTCGTGGCGCAGATCCTTGTGCCGCTGGCCGCCACCCTCGCCACGCCAGCCAAGCGCGGCAAGGTAGTAGGGACGATCATGAGCGGCCTGCTGCTGGGGATCCTGCTGGCGCGCACCGTGGCCGGATTGCTGGCGAATCTCGGCGGCTGGCGTACGGTCTACTGGGTGGCGAGCGTCCTGATGGTGGCGATGGCTTTTGCCCTCTGGCGCGGCCTGCCCAAAGTCAAGCAGGACAACCACCTCAACTACTTCCAGCTGCTCGGCTCGGTGTTCTCCCTCTTTACCCGCGACAGGCTGCTGCGCACCCGCGCCATACTGGGCTGCTTCACCTTTGCTAACTTCAGCATCCTTTGGACCTCTATGGCCTTCCTGCTCGCTGCCCCGCCCTTTAACTACTCTGAGGGCGTTATCGGCCTGTTTGGCCTGGCAGGCGCGGCGGGTGCGCTTGGCGCACGTCCAGCGGGTAGCCTGGCGGATCGCGGTAAATCGCACCTGACCACCACCTGGGGACTGCTGCTGCTGCTGCTGTCGTGGATCGCCATCTGGTTCGGCCACGCCTCGGCGCTGGCGCTGATCGTCGGCATCGTGGTGCTGGATCTCACGGTGCAGGGGGTGCACATCACCAACCAGACGGTGATCTATCGCGTCAAACCAGAGGCGCGTAACCGTCTCACCGCAGGCTACATGACCAGCTACTTTATCGGCGGTGCGGCCGGGTCGCTGATCTCCGCCAGCGCCTGGCAGCACGACGGCTGGCGCGGCGTCTGCCTGGCAGGCAGCGTAGTGGCGCTGCTCAATCTGCTGGTCTGGTGGCGCGGCTATCACCGGCAAGCGGCTACGGAGTAACCGTTCAATGACCTTTTGTTGACTTAGGTAACGGCGGGGGTGGTAAGGTATCCCCCGCTTGGTGACGGTTTCAGTTCCTAAATGTATATCCACAATTAATACATTTACTTTATTTGTCACTATCGTTACTATATCGGCTGTAACTAATGAGGTCATGCCCAAAATGGATAGTTCGTTTACGCCCATTGAACAAATGCTAAAATTTCGCGCCAGTCGCTATGAGGATTTCCCGTTTAACGAGATCCTGCTCACCCGTCTGTGCATGCACATGCAGGGGAAGCTGCTGGATAACCGCAATAAGATGCTGAAAGCTCAAGGGATTAACGAGACGTTATTTATGGCGTTAATTACGCTGGAGTCTCAGGAAAACCACAGTATTCAACCCTCTGAGCTGAGCTGTGCGCTGGGTTCGTCCCGTACTAACGCGACCCGTATCGCCGATGAACTGGAAAAGCGCGGCTGGATAGAACGTCGCGAGAGCGACAATGACCGCCGCTGCCTGCACCTGCAGCTGACCGATAAAGGTCATGAATTTTTACGTCAGGTACTGCCTCCGCAGCATAACTGCCTGCATCAGCTCTGGTCCTCGCTTACCGTTGAAGAGAAAGAGCAGCTTGAGCAGATTACCCGTAAGCTGCTGACGCGCCTGGATGAGATGGATGAACAAGACGTCATCCTTGAGGCGCTGCGCTAACGCGACGATCCGCACGACAATCCTGATTAATAAGAAATTGCCAGGCCAGCACAGCGTGCTGGCCTTTTGGTGAACAGGTCGGCTCAGCCGATGTGAAATAATAAGATCGTGGAGAACAAACATGAGCGCAAATGCGGAGAGTCAAACCCCGCAGCAACCGGTCAACAATAAGAAGGGCAAGCGTACGCGCATCCTGCTTATTCTGGCTTTGCTCTTTATCGTTATTGCCGTGGCATATGGGATCTACTGGTTTTTAGTTCTGCGTCATCATGAAGAGACCGACGACGCATACGTGGCAGGGAACCAGGTTCAAATCATGGCGCAGGTGTCCGGCAGCGTGACGAAAGTCTGGGCCGACAACACCGACTTTGTGAAACAGGGCGACGTGCTGGTCACGCTGGATCCGACCGACGCCCAGCAGGCGTTTGAGAAAGCGCAGACCGAGCTGGCCTCCAGCGTGCGCCAGACCCGCCAGCTGATGATCAACAGCAAGCAGTACCAGGCCAATATTGAGGTGCAGAAGACCGCCCTCGCCCAGGCGCAGAGCGATCTCAACCGCCGCGTGCCGCTGGGTACCGCCAACCTGATTGGCCGTGAAGAACTTCAGCACGCGCGCGACGCCGTGGCCAGCGCCCAGGCCCAGCTCGACGTAGCGGTTCAGCAGTATAACGCTAACCAGGCGATGATCCTCGGCACCCGGCTGGAAGATCAGCCTGCGGTGAAGCAGGCTGCGACCGAAGTACGCAACGCCTGGCTCGCCCTGCAGCGCACCAAAATCGTCAGTCCGATGACCGGCTATGTCTCCCGCCGTGCAGTTCAGCCTGGCGCGCAGATCAGCCCCTCGACCGCGCTGATGGCGGTAGTGCCAGCCTCAGGCCTGTGGGTCGATGCCAACTTTAAAGAGACCCAGCTGGCGCATATGCGCATTGGCCAGAGCGCGACCGTGGTCAGCGATATCTACGGCGATGAGGTGACCTACACCGGTAAGGTGGTCGGTCTCGATATGGGTACCGGCAGCGCTTTCTCGCTGCTTCCGGCGCAAAACGCCACCGGGAACTGGATCAAAGTGGTTCAGCGTCTGCCGGTGCGTATTGAACTGGATGCCAACCAGCTCTCCCAGCATCCGCTGCGTATTGGTCTCTCTACGCTGGTCACGGTTGATACCAGCAACAGCGACGGTCAGGTGCTGGCCAGCCAGGCCCGGACCACGCCAGCCTACGAGAGTAACGCGCGGGAGATCGGCCTTGAGCCGGTGAATACCCTGATTAACGATATCGTGCAGGCCAACGCGGGCTAACCCTGATGAGCGCTACGCAACCGAGAAAACCGCTGGAGGGGGCGCAGCTGGTCATCATGACCATTGCGCTGTCGCTGGCGACCTTTATGCAGGTGCTGGACTCCACCATCGCTAACGTGGCGATCCCCACCATTGCCGGTAACCTTGGCTCCTCCCTGAGCCAGGGGACGTGGGTGATCACCTCCTTCGGGGTGGCGAATGCTATCTCCATCCCGATCACCGGCTGGCTGGCGAAGCGCGTTGGCGAGGTGAAGCTGTTCCTGTGGTCAACCATCGCCTTCGCCATCGCCTCCTGGGCCTGCGGCATGTCAACCAGCCTCAACATGCTGATCTTCTTCCGCGTATTGCAGGGGATCGTTGCCGGGCCGCTGATCCCGCTCTCGCAAAGCCTGCTGCTCAGCAACTACCCGCCGGCGAAGCGCTCTATTGCGCTGGCGCTGTGGTCAATGACGGTGATCGTTGCGCCAATCTGCGGCCCGATTCTGGGCGGCTACATCAGCGATAACTACCACTGGGGCTGGATCTTCTTTATCAACGTGCCGATCGGTATCGTGGTCGTCGTAATGGCGATGCAGAGCCTGCGCGGCCGGGAAACCCGTACCGAGCAGCGGCGCATTGATGCCGTCGGGCTGGCGCTGCTGGTGATCGGCATTGGCAGCCTGCAGGTGATGCTCGACCAGGGGAAAGAGCTGGACTGGTTCAACTCCAGGGAGATCATCATCCTGACCATTGTGGCGGTGGTGGCGCTAAGCTTCCTGATAGTCTGGGAGCTAACCGACGAGAACCCGATAGTCGATCTCTCGCTGTTTAAGTCGCGCAACTTCACCATCGGCTGCCTCTGTATCAGCATGGCCTACATGCTCTACTTTGGCGCGATTGTGCTGCTGCCGCAGCTGTTGCAGGAGGTCTACGGCTACACGGCCACCTGGGCAGGGTTAGCGTCTGCGCCGGTGGGGATCATCCCGGTGATCCTGTCGCCGATCATCGGCCGCTTTGCCCACAAGCTGGATATGCGTCGGCTGGTTACCTTCAGCTTTATCATGTATGCGGTCTGCTTCTACTGGCGTGCCTACACCTTCGAGCCGGGCATGGACTTTGCCGCCTCGGCGCTGCCGCAGTTTATCCAGGGGTTTGCCGTCGCCTGCTTCTTTATGCCGCTGACGACCATTATTCTCTCTGGATTACCGCCTGAGCGTCTTGCGGCCGCCTCCAGCCTGTCGAACTTCTCGCGTACGCTGGCAGGCTCCATTGGCACCTCCATCACCACCACGCTATGGACCAACCGTGAATCGCTGCATCACGCCCAGCTCACGGAGTCGGTGAATCCTTACAACCCTAACGCCCAGGCGATGTATGACCAGCTGCAGGGAGTCGGGATGTCGCAGCAGCAGGCCTCGGGCTGGATAGCCCAGCAGATCACCAACCAGGGTCTGATTATCTCGGCCAACGAGATATTTTGGATGTCTGCGGGGATATTTGTGATCATGCTGGGGCTGGTGTGGTTTGCGAAACCACCGTTTGGTGCAGGCAGCGGCGGCGGCGGCGCGCACTGATCGCCGAGTAAATTGACCGGACTGCGACAGGGATTGTCCGTCCTGATAAAGCCGTGCTCCTGAAATCGCTTCACGATAGTGAAAAGACAACAGGAGCACATCATGCTGAAAAACCCCGCCCAGAAATACCAGCCCTACCCTCCTCTCTCCCTGCCCGATCGCACGTGGCCGGAAAAGCAGATCGCTCACGCGCCGCGCTGGCTCTCTACCGATCTGCGTGACGGTAACCAGGCCCTGGCCGAGCCAATGGACGTAGCGCGTAAAATGCAGCTCTGGAACCTGCTGCTCGACTGCGGCTTTAAGGAGATTGAAGTGGCCTTCCCGTCCGCTTCGCAGACCGATTTCAATTTCGTTCGTCAGCTGATTGAAAAAGATCTTATTCCCGACGACGTGACCATTCAGGTATTAACTCAGGCGCGCGAGGATTTAATTACGCGCACCTTCGACGCGCTGCGCGGTGCTAACCGTGCAACGGTGCATCTCTACAATGCCACTGCGCCGCTGTTTCGCCGTCTGGTCTTCGGTATGGAGAAAGCGCAGGTGATTGAACTCGCTACCCGCAGTACGCGCCTGATCCGTAAGCTGTGCGAAGAGAACCCGCAAACGCGCTGGCAGTATGAGTATTCGCCGGAAACCTTCTGCTTTACCGAGCCAGAGTTCGCCCTGGAGATTTGTGAAGCGGTGGCCGCTATCTGGCAGCCCTGTGCCGAACGGCCAATGATCATCAACCTGCCCGCCACCGTTGAGGTGAATACGCCTAACGTTTATGCCGATCAGATTGAGTGGTTCTGCCGCCGTTTCAGCCAGCGTGAGGCGGTCTGCATCAGCGTCCATCCGCATAACGATCGCGGTACGGGGGTGGCGAGCGCCGAGCTGGCGGTGATGGCGGGCGCAGATCGCGTGGAGGGCTGTCTGTTTGGCAACGGCGAGCGTACCGGTAACGTCTGTCTGGTGACGCTGGCGATGAATCTCTACAGCCAGGGCGTCACGCCGGGGCTGGATTTCAGCGATATGACCCGCGTGGTGGAGGTGGTAGAGAGCTGCAATCAGCTGCCGGTGCACCCTCGCCACCCCTGGGCCGGACGGCTGGCCTACACCGCCTTCTCCGGTTCACACCAGGATGCTATCAAGAAAGGATTCGACGCGCGCCGGCCCGGTGAACGCTGGGAGATGCCCTATCTGCCTATCGATCCGCAGGATATCGGCTGCACCTATGAGGCGGTGATCCGCGTTAACAGCCAGTCGGGCAAGAGCGGCAGCGCATGGCTTATTGAACAGAATCATGGCCTGACGCTGCCCCGCGCCCTGCAGCAGGACTTTAGCCAGCACGTGCAGCGGGAGGCCGACGACGGCGGCAAAGAGATGACGCAGAATGCGCTCTGGCAGCTTTTCCGCAGTCGCTATGGACTGGTGCCAGCGCCACGTTTCCATCTGCTCAGCTACAGCAGTGAGAGCCAGCAGGATGGACTGTTACGGCTAACCGCCGCCGTCTCGAACGATGGCGAAACGCGACAGCTTGAAGGGTGCGGCAACGGACTGCTCTCTGCCGCAGCAAGCGGGTTATCGTCGTGGGTAGCGCAGCCGTTTGTAATAAAAGATTATCATGAGCACACCCTGGGCGAGCGCAGCGACAGCCGCTCGGTCGCCTATATTCACTGTCTGTTTCAGGATGGCAGCAGCCGCTGGGGCGTAGGCATCGATAACGACGTTGCTCGTGCGTCGCTCCAGGCGCTGCTAAATACGCTGGCCTAACGAAAATAGTCGCTGGGTGAAACCCCCATCACCCGGCGAAACATGGCGGTAAAGGCGCTATGGCTGCCGTAGCCGGTATCCAGCGCCACACGCAGCACCGACTGCCCCTGCGCCAGGCGCAACAGGGCTTCCATCAGGCGCGCCCGGCGAACCCACTCGCCAAAGCTTAATCCCGTCTGCTGCTGAAAGTGACGGTTAAGCGTACGCTCACTCATATTGGTCAGGCTAGCTGCCAGGGTGGTGGTCCACTCCCGGGCAGGCTCTTCACCGATCTGCTGGCAAAGGGTGCGCAGCAGTTCGCTGTGCGGTTCAGGAAGATGGAAAGGCAGCGCCTGCATCACGCGGATCTCATCGAGGATCAGCTCATAGACGCGCTCATCGCGGCTGCCCGGCATGTAGCGTTCGGCCAGATCGAACGATGAGACAATCAGCTCGCGCAGCAGAGGAGAAATTTGCACGATCTGGCAGGCCGCAGGCAGGTCGGCGCGTGCTAAAGGATCGATAAATAGCGTGCGGGCGGCAACGTTGCCGGTAATACGTAACGCATGCTGCGTCGCGGCAGGAAGCCAGACGCCGCGCCCCGGCGGCACCACCCAGCAGCCTGCTGCGGTATCAACCCTGACCACGCCGCTCAGGCTATGCAGCAGCTGCGCGCACTCATGCTGATGCCACGGCTCACTGTCGCCATGGGCGTAATCATGGGCAAAGGGGATCAAAGGGCGGTGGGTAAAAGAGAAGGTTGTGGTGGTGGTCATGGTCATCTACGGATGCTGAAACGCCGGGCGGCACTGCGTTTGCCCGGCCTACATAGGGTACGGTGCCTTTTGTAGGCCCGGTAAGCGCTAGCGCCACCGGGCATTTGCTACTACTCATTTCGTACTACTAGATGTGCAGCTCTTGCAGCTTATCTTTCGGCAGCGCCAGCTCGTCGTTGCTGTTGACGCGCACGTCGCGATCGAGGATATGGCGGGCAATCTCCTGCGCCTCGTCCAGAGAGTGCATCTGGTAGGTGCCACACTGGTAGACGTTCAGCTCAGGGATCTGGTTCTGCTCTTTCACCTTCAGCACGTCGGCCATCGCCGCTTTCCATGCATCGGCAACGCGCTGCTCGTCAGGCGTGCCAATCAGGCTCATGTAGAAGCCGGTACGGCAGCCCATCGGCGAGATATCGATGATCTCAACGCCGTTGCCGTTCAGGTGATCGCGCATAAAGCCCGCGAAGAGGTGCTCCAGCGTATGGATGCCCTTTTCCGGCATCACTTCTTTGTTCGGGATGCAGAAACGCAGGTCGAAGACGGTGATGGTATCGCCGTGCGGCGTATTCATGGTTTTCGCAACGCGAACAGCCGGCGCTTCCATACGGGTGTGATCGACAGTGAAGCTATCCAACAACGGCATTTTGTCACCTCCGGAGTGATTTTTTTAAAAAATTAAGTGAACTCTTTGAACGCATGCAAGTCTGAGTATATGAAAGACGCGCATTTGTTATCATCATCCCTGTTTTCAGAGATGAAATTTTGGCCACAGCAATGTGGCCTTTTTCTTTTCTGTCAGGCGTGTCTTGCCAGCAGCTCTTCAAACGACTCGCTGTCCGCCGCCTCAATCTCCCGCTGGCGCGCCCATGATGCATCGCGCTCTTTGGTGAAGTCCTCTTCCTGCAAGACCTCCAGCGGCTCTTCCCGCAGCATATCACGGTACTGTGCCGCCAGCGCCTTGCCGGTGCCGCCGATACCGCTTTCGAGCATCGAGTGCAGAATACGCGCCGAGAAGGTCAGCTCTGGATTATCAAAGCTTGCCACCAGCTGGTCGCACACCTCTGCATAGGCGTTACCGCCGTCGATGCCGTCGAGGGTCAGCGCAACGCGCTTAAGGTCGCGGAACAGATCTTTGCCGACCTCTTTCAGTGGGAACTGGGCGGTTTCACACCCGATGCCCAGCGTCAGGCCCGGCTTGCGCCCCTCCAGAATCACACGATTCCAGTTGGTACGCGTGCAGAGTAGCTCGTCGCTGCTCATCTCTGGCGCATCGGCCAGCACGCACCAGACCATAAACAGATCGAGGAAGCGAACCTGCTGCTCGTCCACACCCACCGCCGAGAAGGGGTTAATATCCAGGGAGCGAACCTCAATGTACTCAATGCCGCCGCGCAGGAGCGCATCCGACGGCGCTTCGCCGCTGCGGGTCACCCGTTTCGGGCGCACCGGTGCATAAAGCTCGTTCTCGATCTGCAAAATATTGGTGTTGATCTGCAGATGCTTGCCATCCTTCGTCAGCCCCATCTTCTCGTAGTCAGCGGACGGCGTTTTGATCGCCCGCTTCAATGCTGCCACATAACCCTCTAAATCGTTAAACGTAATACCGAGATTGCTTTGCGATTTATTGGTATAGCCGAGGTCGCTCAGACGCAGCGAGGTGGCATACGGCAGGTAGTACATCCCCCCGTCCGTCTTTTCAAACGGCAGCGTGGTGGGTTTGCCCTGCAGGAATGAGGAGCAGATAGCCGGCGACGCACCAAACAGGTAGGGGATCACCCAGCCGAAGCGGTAGTAGTTGCGGATCAGCCGGAAATAGCCGTCAGAGACCGCCTCTTTGTCCGTACTGCCGCACTTTGCCTGCCAGAAGGCCATCGGCAGGGAAAAGTTGTAGTGCACGCCCGAGATAGTCTGCATCAGCGCACCGTAGCGGTTTTTTAACCCCTCGCGGTAGAGCGTCTTGAGGCGACCAATATTGGATGTGCCGTACTGTGCCAGCTCAATATCCTGCCCATTCTCAATGTAGCAGGGCATACTCAGCGGCCACAGCCGTTCATCTCCCAGGTTGCGCACGGTATAACGATGCACGTCGCGCAGCACCGTCAGCATATGATCGATATCGCCATCAACCGGGGTAATAAATTCCAGCAGCGCTTCCGCGAAATCAGTGGTGATCCATTTATGTGTCAGCGTTGCACCAAGCTGCTCCGGATGTCCGGTTGTTGCAAGCGTGCCGTCAGCGTTAACGCGCAGCGTTTCGCGCTCCAGCCCTCGCATAATCCCTTTCAGGACATGAGGATTTTTTTCCAGCCAGGACAGCGCCTGTGATACGTCCGGGATCAAGTTGACCTCCCGCCTGTCGAAATCATTTCTAATAAGCATAATTGTAATGGTTGACGATCAAAGCGTATGACCAACCAATTAGTGCCACCACGTTATGCCTTGCAGGGTTGCGACCGTCAGGACGGCGTAGCGTAGCCCTTTGCCAAGGCATAAAAAAAAGATAACCGGCCCCCACGCAATGCGCATCCATCCCGCAAGCAGGCACAGCAGATCACCGATAACAGGCATCCAGCTCAATAATAGCGTGGCTGCGCCATAACGTTTCAAATAGTGTTGGGCTTTTTCCTGCCAGCGTGACGTTTTACGCAGCGGAAAGAAACGTCCAAGGATAACGTTAGTCACCCCTCCAAGGCTATTACCTATTGTTGCTATTAACAAAAGTAGCCAGGGCTGGCTGACGCCAGAGATTAACATGGCGACCAGCAGCACTTCCGAACTGCCTGGCAGTAGCGTGGCGCTGAGAAAGCTGCTGGTAAATAGGGAAAGGAGTGACAGCGCGTCGCTCACAGCGTACGCACGTCCACCGCATCCATTCCTGCCCGCCGCGCCGCCTCCAGACCAAAGTCAGCATCTTCAAATACCACGCATTTGGTGGGATCGACGCCCATCCGTTCGGCACAGAGCAGGAAAGTGTCAGGTGCAGGCTTGTGGTGCTCGACATCGTCGGCGGCGACCACTGCGTCAAAGTATTGGCGCAGGTCAAGGTGAGCCAGCAGCGCTTCGGCAATGGCGCGCTCGCTGCCGGTGCCTACCGCCATGGGACGGCGACCGTGCCACGCTTTTACCACCTCGATCAGCGGCAGCGGCTCTACGGTGTCCAGCAGCATCGCCTTCACCGCCTCGGTTTTTTCCAGCGCCAGGGCATAGGGATCGAGATCGCCGTGGTTCCACTCAATCACCGCCTGCGCAATACGCCAGGTCGGCGAGCCGTTCAGCGCAACGATTGCCTGCTCGTCAAAGCGCATGCCATAGTGCGCCAGCACGTCGTGCCAGGCTTTACGATGGGTAGGTTCGGTATCAAGGATGGTGCCATCCATATCGAAAATCAGACCGTCATAACGTTCGTACATCGCGTTCTCACACTGCGGATAACAGAACATTACTTTAACGTAACCAGGGCGTTTTGTCGCTGATGGCGATAGAGAGTTAGGGGGTGAAACAGGAAGTTAAATTTGAAGATTAAAATGATGTACTTAGAAGGGAAAAATTAGAGAGTTGCTTTTGGTCTTAAAGAATATGGTGCATCCGGGAGGATNNATCCAGCTGAGCTACGGATGCAAATGGCGGTGAGGCGGGGATTCGAACCCCGGATGCAGCTTTTGACCGCATACTCCCTTAGCAGGGGAGCGCCTTCAGCCTCTCGGCCACCTCACCAACACGCCTCTTGCGAGTGCTTCGAAGAACTTGTTTCTGCTCATCGTCGCTGCGTTGGCGCACATATTACTTTCTGGGACTTATAAGTCAAACAATTTTTCCTACCCCTGATTCGTTTGCACACTTCGCAAACAATTTGCGCTGAAAAGGATCAAAAAGAGTGTTTTATCAGCAGAATCCTTGCTGTAGCGCAGCGTAAAGAAAGAGAGCAGAGAAATGAAAATGTCATGCAAAAGGGGGAGAATGAGAAAGAAGAGTGAAAAAAAGCAGGCTGGAAAGAGCCGCGTCTCGCCAGACGGCGAGACGCGATGATATCAATAGCTGGACTGTTGTGATTTTTCAGCCTGGATACGCTGGTAGATCTCTTCACGATGGACAGATACTTCTTTAGGGGCGTTCACGCCAATGCGTACCTGGTTGCCCTTAACCCCTAAAACTGTCACGGTGACCTCGTCCCCAATCATGAGGGTTTCACCAACTCGACGAGTCAGAATCAGCATTCTTTGCTCCTTGAAAGATTAAAAGAGTCGGGTCTCTTGTATCCCGGCATTATCCATCATATAACGCCAAAAAGTAAGCGATGACAAACACGTAAAGTGTAAGCAGTCACGGCATCACATTCTGTTAAACGTAAGTTTAGCCGATATACACAACTTCAACCTGACTTTATCGTTATCAATAGCGTAGTGGCAAGTACGCCATAGCCCAGGGACTATGGCGTCTGCATTCGCTTTGTTTGTTATTACAGTTTTGCGCTTACCCAGCCTTTCACGCTGGCTAACGCCGCAGGCAGCGCGGCTGCGTCCGTACCGCCGGCCTGGGCCATATCCGGACGGCCACCGCCTTTACCGCCGACCTGCTGGGCAACCATACCAATCAGCTCCCCTGCCTTCACGCGATCGGTCACATCTTTCGACACGCCCGCAATCAGAGAAACCTTACCCTCTGCTACCGTGGCAAGAACGATAACCGCAGAACCGAGCTGGTTCTTCAGATCGTCAACCATGGTACGCAGCATCTTCGGCTCGACGCCCGCCAGCTCGCTCACCAGCAGCTTCACGCCGTTAATCTCTTCGGCTTTATCGGAGATGTTCGCACTCTCCTGCGCCGCCTGCTGCGCTTTCAGCTGCTGCAGCTCTTTCTCCAGCTGGCGGGTTTTATCCAGAACGGTGCGCACTTTGTCGCCCAGGTTCTGGCTGTCGCCCTTCAGCAGCTGGGCAATATCCTGCAGCTGTTCGCTCTGCGCATGGAGGCTGGCAAGCGCATTCTCACCGGTTACGGCTTCGATACGGCGAACGCCTGCCGCGGTGCCGGATTCGGACACAATGCGGAACAGACCGATATCACCGGTACGGGAGGCGTGGGTACCGCCGCACAGTTCGGTAGAGAAGTCGCCCATGCTCAGCACGCGTACGCGCTCGTCATACTTCTCGCCAAACAGCGCCATCGCACCTTTAGCCCGGGCCTCTTCGAGATCCATAATCTGGGTTTCGATCGGCAGGTTACGGCGAATCTGGGCATTAACCAGGTCTTCTACCGCACGGATCTCCGCAGGCTTCATCGCCTCAAAGTGGGAGAAGTCAAAGCGCAGCACCTTATCGTTCACCAGCGAGCCTTTCTGTGCCACGTGGGTGCCCAGCACGTCGCGCAGCGCGGCGTGCATCAGGTGGGTGGCAGAGTGGTTCAGACGGATACGGTCGCGGCGGGCTTCATCCACCTCGGCCTTAACGCCGTCGCCCACCTTCAGGGAGCCGGATGCCAGCTTGCCCTGATGACCAATAGCCTGGCCATACTTCTGGGTATCGGTCACGGTAAAGTTGAAGCCGTTGCCTTTCAGCTCGCCCTTGTCGCCAACCTGGCCGCCGGATTCAGCGTAGAACGGCGTCGCGTCAAGAATGACTACCGCCTCCTGCCCTGCGCCAATCGCGTCTACTGACTGGCCTTCGACAAACAGCGCGGTCACTTTGCTGGTCAGCTCCAGGCTGTCGTAGCCTTTAAATTCGGATGCGCCCTCAACGCGGATCATCGCGTTGTAGTCTGCGCCAAAGCCGCTGGACTCACGGGCGCGGTTGCGCTGCGCTTCCATCGCGACTTTGAAGCCCTCTTCGTCAACTTTAATATCGCGCTCGCGACAGACGTCGGCGGTGAGATCCATTGGGAAGCCGTAGGTGTCATACAGACGGAAGACGGTCTCACCGTCCAGCGTATCGCCGCTCAGCTTCGCCAGCTCTTCGTCGAGCAGCGCCAGGCCACGCTCCAGCGTGCGGGCAAACTGCTCTTCTTCGGTCTTCAGGGTCTGCTCAACCTGCGCCTGCTGGCTCTTCAGCTCTTCGCCTGCCGCACCCATCACGTCAATCAGCGGTGCAACCAGCTTGTAGAAGAAGGTCTCTTTCGCGCCGAGCATGTTGCCATGACGAACCGCGCGACGAATGATACGGCGCAGCACGTAGCCACGGCTCTCGTTCGACGGCAGCACGCCGTCGGCGAGCAGGAACGCACAGGAGCGGATGTGGTCGGCGATCACGCGCAGGGATTTGTTGTTCAGATCGGTAGCGCCGGTCACTTTCGCCACGGCGGCGATCAGATCGCGGAACAGGTCAATCTCATAGTTTGAGTTGACGTGCTGCAATACCGCCGCAATACGCTCGAGGCCCATACCGGTGTCCACGGACGGCTTCGGCAGCGGCTCCATGGTGCCATCGGCTTGGCGGTTGAACTGCATAAAGACGATGTTCCAGATCTCAATGTAGCGATCGCCGTCTTCATCCGGGCTGCCCGGAGGACCACCGGCGATATGCGCGCCGTGATCGAAGAAAATTTCGGTGCACGGACCGCACGGACCGGTATCGCCCATCTGCCAGAAGTTGTCAGAAGCGTAGGCACCGCCTTTGTTATCACCAATACGGATGATACGTTCGCGCGGGATGCCAACTTCTTTTTCCCAGATTTCGTAAGCTTCGTCGTCGGTTTCGTAGACGGTTACCCACAGGCGATCTTTCGGCAGGTTGAACCAGTTTTCACCGGTCAGCAGTTCCCATGCGTACTGGATAGCATCGTGTTTGAAATAGTCGCCAAAGCTGAAGTTACCCAGCATTTCAAAGAAGGTGTGATGGCGCGCGGTGTAGCCGACGTTTTCCAGATCGTTGTGTTTACCGCCCGCACGCACGCAGCGCTGCGCGGTGGTAGCGCGGGAATAATTACGCTTGTCGAGACCAAGGAAAACATCCTTGAACTGGTTCATCCCGGCGTTGGTAAACAGCAGAGTTGGATCGTTGTTGGGTACCAGGGAGCTGCTTGCAACAACCTGATGACCTTTACTATGGAAAAAATCGAGAAACGCCTGACGGATCTCAGCGGTGCTCTTGCTCATAATTATCCTGAAATCAAGCTAACGAAATGTCGTAGCGGGCGTTTCTCCCTGTTACAGGCAACAACCAGCTACTGGAAAAAGTGGGAATAAGATAAGTTTTCTTGACTGCGAAGTAAAATCCCGTATGCAGCCAGGCCGTAAAATTTCACCAAAGTTCTTTAATATCCTCCATCAGGAATCCCCGATAGAGTAAAAAACGCTGTACTTTCACCTTCTCAGCAAAGACCGCTGGCAGCGGATCGCCATACTTGCGCTGCGCCTGCTCGCGGGCAATCTCAATCCAGTCGATATCGCATTCGCGCATCGCCTCCTCTGCCGTTTCCCGATCGATTCCCTTCTGGGTCAGCTCCTGGCGAATACGGGCCGGGCCATAGCCTTTACGGCCGCGGCTGGCGATAAACTGGCGGGCGAAGCGGGCATCGTCAAGATAGCGGTTTTCATAGCACCAGTTAACGACGTTGTTAATATCGTCTTCGGTAGCGTCTACCGGCTCGGGTCCGGTTTTGGTCATCACCGGGGCGGTCAGCTTGCGGCGAAACTCCTTTTCGCTGTGGTCGCGCATGCCGAGGATGCGCATAGCGCGATCGAGCAAGCGGGCATAGGCGGAGCGGCGGGGCGAGGTATCTGTCATGGCACACCTGCTGGATGGATAAATAGCAAAAAGGGCTGCATCAGCAGCCCTTGTTCATCACGTCAGATTATTAAAAATCTTCGTTGGTCTCTTTCGCGTTGACGTCGTTGTCGTCAACGGTGAAGTCCGGTTTGGTGTCCGGGTTCGTGAGCAGAATTTCACGAATCTTCGTTTCGATCTCTTTCGCGGTCTCCGGGTTCTCTTTCAGCCAGGTGGTCGCATTCGCTTTACCCTGACCGATTTTCTCACCGTTGTAGCTATACCATGCGCCCGCTTTTTCGATCAGCTTCTCTTTCACGCCCAGGTCAACCAGCTCGCCGTAGAAGTTGATACCTTCGCCGTAGAGGATCTGGAACTCAGCCTGTTTGAACGGTGCAGCGATTTTGTTTTTCACCACTTTCACGCGGGTTTCGCTACCTACCACGTTATCACCCTCTTTCACCGCGCCGATACGGCGGATGTCGAGACGCACGGAGGCGTAGAATTTCAGCGCGTTACCGCCGGTGGTGGTTTCCGGGTTACCGAACATCACACCAATCTTCATACGGATCTGGTTGATGAAGATCAGCAGGGTATTGGACTGTTTCAGGTTACCCGCCAGCTTACGCATCGCCTGGCTCATCATACGTGCCGCGAGGCCCATGTGAGAGTCACCGATCTCGCCTTCGATCTCGGCTTTCGGAGTCAGTGCCGCAACGGAGTCAACCACCAGCACGTCAACCGCACCGGAGCGCGCCAGCGCGTCACAGATCTCAAGCGCCTGCTCACCGGTATCCGGCTGGGAGCAGAGCAGGTTGTCGATATCAACGCCCAGCTTGCGCGCGTACACAGGGTCAAGCGCGTGCTCTGCATCGATAAAGGCACAGGTTTTACCCGCGCGCTGCGCAGCAGCGATAACCTGCAGCGTCAGGGTCGTTTTACCCGAGGACTCCGGCCCGTAGATCTCTACGATACGGCCCATAGGCAGGCCGCCCGCACCGAGGGCGATGTCCAGCGAAAGCGAACCGGTGGAGATCGTTTCTACGTCCATAGTACGGTCTTCACCCAGGCGCATGATGGAGCCTTTACCGAATTGCTTTTCGATCTGGCCCAGTGCTGCCGCCAACGCTTTCTGTTTGTTTTCGTCGATAGCCATTATTACTCCTGTCATGCCGGGTAAAGCAGGTGATGCTCGCCGGGGATTACTGTTTTGTTGCGCTCATTATACTGTATACGCATACAGTATCAAGCTCTTTGTAGAAAATGTTGCCACAGGGTTTGCAGGGCATAAGCAGTGGCCTGACGGCGCACGTTTTCACGGTCACCGGCGAAGCATTCCCGCCGCGTGATCCCCTCCCCCGCCGCGCTGGCGAAGCCAAACCAGACCGTGCCGACCGGCTTGCTTTCGCTGCCGCCGTCGGGACCAGCGATGCCGCTAATCGATACCGCATAGGTCGCACGGGCAGCCTTAATCGCACCGATCGCCATCTCAACTACCACTGGCTCACTCACTGCGCCATGCTGGGCCAGCGTCTCGGGTTTGACGCCGATCATCTGCGCCTTGGCTTCATTAGAATAGGTGACAAACCCCCGTTCAAACCAGGCGGAGCTGCCGGCAACATCGGTAATGGCTTTGGCTACCCAGCCGCCGGTACAGGACTCGGCCGTGGTCACGGTCGCGCCACGCGCCTTCAGCGCCTGGCCTATGCGCTCGCTCAGCTGCATCAATTCACTGTCAGTCATAACCGCTCCGTAAACGGCTGAAATGAGAGAGATAAGATAGCACTTTCTCTCATAATATGGGGACGAAGACGGGATTTTACGAGGCGGATTCAGAAAAAAGGCCAGCGTGCGCTGGCGTAAGTATCCCCGCTGCCGTTAGAGCCAAGAATGTTACTACATTTGGGAAATGTCTACAGGCTACGCTTTCGTTTTACGTGGCGAATAACTGAAAGGAGGAGAAACATAAAAATAATATTCAGTAGTAAAGCCAATACTAAAACGACACTCATATAAACATCATTCCATGTTCCTTCGTCGATAAAACCTGTGTAGAGTTTACGCACATTATCCCATAACCATACTTCAGGAAAAAAGGCGAACACGAGTCCATACAATAGGACATATGAGGCGGCAAAAAAGAGCCAGCACAATATATAATTGGCAGTTTTCATTAATAGACCTGTACCGTCTCAAAGCGGTTAACGATGCCGTCTGCCGCCATCACGAAGCAATGGAAGCCAAGGCCCAATTAGAACCACCAATAGGTATAATGTACCGAAAGTATAAGACTACATAAAGGGAACAATAGAGGCAAAATGTGCGCATCAACTATATTAGCGTGTTTGATGATATGAGAGCACTACCTTAATTATTTAACGTATTTATATATTAAAAATCAATTATTAATTTCAATTTATTAATTCTTTGAGGCCATTGCGTGAGTAAAGATGAAATAACTTCCCCTCCCGCAGGAGGGGAAGAAAGGATTACTGCACGCGTGCCAGCGATACCGCCTGGCCCAGCTGCCAGACCGCCATCGCGTAGTGGGTGCTCGCGTTATAGCGGGTGATGGTGTAGAAGTTCGGCAGGCCGTACCAGTATTCGTAGCCGGTACCAATATCAAGACGCAGCAGGCTCACCTGCTGATGGTTGCCCACCGGCTGCTGCGGCGTCAGGCCCGCGGCGACCAGCTGCGACACGCTGTATTTGGTTTTAAAGCCGTTCGCCAGATCCGGCGCCTGGCCGCTAGCCGGGATGGCTACCGGATCGCCCTTCACCCAGCCGTTAGCTTTGAAGTAGTTCGCTACGCTGCCGATGGCGTCAACCGGATCCCACAGGTTAATGTGCCCGTCACCGTTAAAATCGACCGCCAGTTTTTTATAGGATGAGGGCATAAACTGCCCGTAGCCCATCGCCCCGGCAAAGGAGCCTTTCAGCTCCAGCGGGTCGTCCTGCTCATCGCGCGCCATCAGCAGGAAGGTCTCCAGCTCGCTGGAGAAGTACTCGGCGCGCCGCGGATAGTTAAACGACAGGGTTGCCAGCGCGTCCAGAATACGGGTTTTACCCATCACGCGACCCCAGCGGGTCTCAACGCCAATAATGCCAACGATAATCTCCGGCGGCACGCCGTAAACCTGCCAGGCGCGGTTGAGGGCATCTTCATACTGGTTCCAGAAGGCGACGCCGTTCTGCACGTTGTCCGGGGTAATAAACTGTTTTTTGTAGCGCAGCCATGCGCCGTTCGGCCCGACAGGCGCGGGTCCGGTAGGTGCCTGACGATCCATCAGGCGCAGAACGTAATCGAGACGCTTCGCCTGGGATAAAATTTCGTGCAGCTGCTGGGGATCGAAACCATGCTTGCTGACCATTTTGTTGATGAACTGCTCTGCCGCTGGGTTATTGGCAAAGTCGCCGCCTGACATGGTGACGTTATGCTGTGGCTGAAGCAGGAAACCGCCGGACGGCGTGCCAGCCGTTTGCTGGACAGCTTCGGGCTTTGGTTTGCTACTACTACAGGCGGACAGCAAAATAAGCGCAGGTAACAGCGCTGCATAACGACGCTTGAACATGAGACATCCATTTTACGGGTTCGGTAAGAACCCAGTATGGTAAAGCATCCCTGACACCTCAAGGAAGCGGTACTCACCTCCCCCACCCAATCTTTACGCTCCCCAACGCTAATCCGTAATTTTTTCAGCGATGAAACATTCCTCCTGATAAAAAACTTTCAAAATAATCATTTTTTCTTTCATTGTGAGATCTAATTAACACTTTAAAAGCTTTCAAAGTGATTATTATTAGCCACAATCGTACAAAGACAAAAAGCCCACAGGAGAGAAGAATGATAGAAACCATCACCCACGGTGCCGAGTGGTTCATCGGGCTGTTTCAGAAAGGCGGAGAGGTGTTTACCGGCATGGTGACCGGGATCCTGCCCCTGCTGATCAGCCTGCTGGTGATCATGAACGCGCTGATTAACTTCATCGGCCAGCAGCGTATTGAGCGCTTCGCCCAGCGCTGTGCCGGGAACCCGCTATCCCGCTACCTGGTTCTGCCCTGCATCGGTACGTTTGTTTTCTGCAACCCGATGACCCTAAGCCTTGGCCGTTTTATGCCAGAGAAGTACAAGCCGAGTTACTACGCCGCTGCCTCCTACAGCTGCCACTCCATGAACGGCCTGTTCCCGCATATCAACCCCGGCGAGCTGTTTGTCTACCTTGGCATAGCCAGCGGCCTGACCACGCTGGGTCTGCCGCTTGGCCCGCTGGCGGTGAGCTATCTGCTGGTTGGTCTGGTCACTAACTTTTTCCGCGGCTGGGCCACTGACCTCACCACCACCATTTTCGAGAAAAAAATGGGCATCAAGCTTGAACAGAAAGTCCATCTTTCAGGAGCCACAGCATGAGCCGTATTCGCATTGAAAAAGGAACGGGCGGCTGGGGTGGCCCGCTGGAGTTCGACGCCGCCGAAGGCAAAAAAATTGTCTATATCACCGCAGGCACGCGCCCGGCGATTGTCGATAGACTGCGAGAGTTGACCGGCTGGGAAGCGGTCGATGGCTTTAAAGAGGGTGAACCGCCGGAAGCGGAGATCGGCGTGGCGGTGATCGACTGCGGCGGCACCCTGCGCTGCGGCATTTATCCTAAGCGCCGCATCCCGACCGTCAATATTCACTCAACCGGCAAGTCTGGCCCGCTAGCGCAGTACATCGTGGAAGATATTTATGTTTCCGGCGTAAAGGAAGACAACATTACTCTCGTGGATGGCTCACCGGCACCGCAAAAAGCCGCCCCGCGTGATTACGATACCAGCAAGAAAATTACCGAACAGAGTGACGGCCTGCTGGCGAAGGTGGGCATGGGCATGGGCTCCGCCGTGGCGGTGCTGTTCCAGTCCGGCCGCGACACCATCGACACCGTCCTGAAAACCATTCTGCCGTTCATGGCGTTTGTCTCGGCGCTGATCGGCATCATCATGGCGTCCGGCCTGGGCGACTGGATTGCCCACGGCCTCGCCCCGCTCGCCAGCCATCCGCTCGGGCTGGTAACCCTGGCGCTGATCTGCTCTTTCCCGCTGCTGTCGCCGTTCCTCGGCCCTGGGGCGGTGATTGCGCAGGTGATCGGCGTGCTGATTGGCGTACAGATTGGCCTGGGCCATATCCCACCTCATCTCGCCCTGCCCGCCCTGTTTGCTATTAACGCCCAGGCGGCGTGCGACTTCATACCCGTTGGGCTGTCGCTTGCTGAAGCGCGCCAGGACACCGTACGCGTTGGCGTGCCGTCGGTGCTGGTAAGTCGTTTCCTGACGGGCGCACCGACGGTGCTGATTGCCTGGTTTGTCTCCGGCTTTATTTATCAATAAGAGGTTCCTGCGATGACCGTTATTTACCAAACCACCATTACCCGTATCGGCCAGAGCGCGGCCGATGCCCTCAGCGACCAGATGCTGATTACCTTCCGAGAAGGCGCCCCCGCGGATATCGAAGAGTTTTGCTTTATCCACTGTCATGGCGAACTAAACGGTGAGCTGAAGGCCGGCAGCCAGCTGGAGCTGGGTGAAGCGCGCTATGCCGTCACCGCCGTCGGCGACGTGGCCGAGCAAAACCTGCGCGAGCTGGGTCACATCACCCTGCGTTTCGATGGCCAGCCGCAGGCGGAATATCCCGGTACGGTTCACGTGGATGGCCCGGTTCCGCAGGCTGTGACCCCAGGCTGCACATTAAAATTTGTTGCGTAATTGAAGGAGAGAGATATGAGTCAGGTTGCCGTTGTCATTGGTGGGGGACAAACCTTAGGCGAGTTCCTCTGCCGTGGGCTTGCCGCAGAGGGTTACCGCGTGGCGGTAGTGGATATTCAGAGTGAAAAAGCCGCCCGCGTGGCGGATACCATTAACACCGAATTTGGTGAAGGGATGGCGTACGGTTTCGGTGCTGATGCCACCAGCGAGCAGAGCGTAATAGCGCTCTCCCGCGGCGTAGACCAGATTTTTGGTCGTACCGATCTGCTGGTTTACAGCGCCGGGATTGCCAAAGCAGCGTTTATTAGCGACTTCGAGCTGGGCGACTTCGATCGCTCGCTACAGGTGAACCTGGTGGGCTATTTCCTCTGCGCCCGTGAATTTTCCCGCCTGATGATCCGGGACAATATTCAGGGACGCATTATTCAGATCAACTCGAAATCGGGCAAAGTAGGCAGCAAACATAACTCCGGTTACAGCGCGGCCAAGTTTGGCGGCGTAGGGCTGACGCAGTCTCTGGCCCTGGATCTGGCTGAATACGGTATCACCGTGCACTCGTTAATGCTCGGCAACCTGCTGAAGTCGCCGATGTTCCAGTCTCTGCTGCCGCAATATGCCGCCAAACTGGGTATTAACGCCGACGAAGTGGAGCAGTACTACATCGACAAGGTGCCGCTTAAGCGCGGATGCGACTATCAGGATGTGCTGAACATGCTGCTGTTTTACGCCAGCCCGAAAGCCTCTTACTGCACCGGGCAGTCGATCAACGTCACCGGCGGGCAGGTGATGTTCTGAGTTCATTCCCCGGTGGCGCTGCGCTTACCGGGCCTACAAAGTCTCAAACCGTAGGCCGGGCAAGCGCAGCACCGCCCGGCAATTGCACAGGAGCTACACATGGTCACCACGCTTATCACCGTCGCCGCCCTCGCCTGGCTCTGCCAGATGGCGTTTGGCGGCTGGCAAATTCACCAGTTCAACCGCGCGTTCGATGACCTGTGTCAGAAAGGTCGTGTGGGGGTCGGGCGCTCCGGCGGACGCTTTAAACCGCGCGTGGTGGTGGCAATTGCGCTGGATGAGCAGAACAACGTCTGTGATTCACTCATCATGCGCGGTATGACGGTGTTTGCTCGGCCAGCGAAAATCAAGGCCATTAACGGCATGTCATTGCAGGAATTGCAGCCTGATGTGATCTTTCCCCATGATTCACTCTGTCAGAATGCATTATCATTAGCGCTCAATCTGAAACATGGATAATTTCGTTGTGAACGCTATAAGCTTGCGAAATTATCATTTCGCAACCTAAGGAACGAAGCGCCTATGAAACCTCGTCAGCGGCAGGCGGCAATTCTTGAGCATCTGCAAAAGCAGGGAAAAAGCTCGGTAGAAGAGCTGGCCCACTACTTTGACACCACCGGCACGACAATACGCAAGGACCTGGTACTGCTCGAAAACTCTGGCGCAGTTATTCGAACCTACGGCGGCGTGGTGCTCAATAAAGATGAGGCCGATCCGCCTATCGATCACAAAACGTTAATCAATACGCACCAGAAAGCGCTGATTGCCGAAGCCGCCGTAAAATTTATCCACGATGGCGACTCCATCATCCTTGATGCGGGCAGCACCGTGCTGCAAATGATCCCGATGCTTAGCCGCTTTAACAACATCACGGTGATGACCAACAGCCTGCATATCGTCAATGCCCTGGCGGAATTTGACAGTGAACAAACCATTCTGATGCCCGGCGGCACCTTCCGGAAAAAATCGGCCTCGTTTCACGGCCAGCTGGCGGAGAACGCTTTTGACCACTTCAGCTTTGATAAACTTTTTATGGGCACCGACGGCATCGACCTGAACGCAGGCGTTACCACCTTCAACGAGGTGTTTAGCGTGAGTAAAGCCATGTGCAACGCCGCACGCGAGGTGATCCTGATGGCAGACTCATCAAAGTTTGGTCGTAAAAGCCCCAATATTGTCTGTAGCCTTGAAAGTGTCGATAAGCTGATTACCGACGCGGGTATCGACCCGGCGTTCAAAAAAGCGCTGGAGGAGAAAGGGATCGAGGTCATCGTAACTGGAGTAAGAGATGAGTGATTTTCTGTTAGACACGGGTCGCCAGACGCTAATGCTGGAGCTACAGGAAGCCAGCCGCCTGCCGGAACGTCTGGGCGATGATTTTGTTCGCGCCGCAAACACCCTTATCAACTGCGAAGGCAAAGTGATTGTGGCGGGTATTGGGAAGTCAGGCCATATCGGTAAGAAGATCGCCGCCACCTTTGCCAGCACCGGTACACCTGCCTTCTTCGTTCACCCCGCCGAAGCGCTGCATGGCGATCTGGGGATGATCGAAGGCCGTGACGTGATGCTTTTTATCTCCTACTCCGGTTCGGCAAAAGAGCTGGATCTCATCATTCCGCGTCTGCAGGAGAAATCGGTCGCCCTGCTGGCAATGACCGGAAAATCCCGCTCGCCGCTGGCGCTGGCGGCCAAAGCGGTGCTGGATATTTCCGTTGAGCGTGAGGCCTGCCCGATGCACCTCGCGCCAACCTCCAGCACCGTGAATACCCTGATGATGGGCGACGCGCTGGCGATGGCGGTGATGCAGGCGCGCGGTTTCAATGAAGAGGATTTTGCCCGCTCCCACCCTGCGGGCGCGCTCGGCGCACGTCTGCTGAATAAAGTGCACCATCTGATGCGCATCGACGATGCTATACCGCAGGTTAAACTCGAGGCCAGCGTGATGGATGCCATGCTGGAGCTGAGCCGCACCGGGCTGGGGCTGGTCGCCGTGTGTAATGAGAGCGGTCAGGTTAAAGGGGTCTTCACCGACGGCGACCTGCGCCGCTGGCTGGTGGGTGGCGGCAAACTGGAATCGCGGGTAACGGAAGCGATGACGCAAGGCGGGCTGACGCTGAATGCCTACAGCCGCGCCATTGAGGCCAAAGAGGTGCTGATGAAACGTAAAATCACCGCCGCTCCGGTGGTGGATGAACACGGCACGCTGTGCGGTGCGATCAACCTACAGGATTTTTATCAGGCCGGGATTATTTAACGCTGCAAGCCCAGCCGCTTCGCCAGAGGAGCAAGAATGGCGTTCTACTGTGAACGCTTTTTCTTACGCTCGGCTAAGCACGTTTTTAGCAGTGTAGACCAGTTGTCCGGCGGGTTTCCTTTATCAAGCATTTTGCCGAAAACTATATAGGCGTCCGTCTTACTGCCATAGGTCCGCAGGGTATCGCCATCATTGAACCATGCAAGGACGATAATCTTGTTGGCGAGACTATAGCGAAAAAAGAGCCGATATCTTCCTGCACCAAATTTTGCGCGTGACCAGTCAGTATAGTTATCGCCAATGCTATCACCTGGCCGATATGCAGGTGAGCGAGGATCGTGGGTGATATCGGAGACTGATTTGAGCATATGTGCCAAAATCTTCGTCTCTTTTTTCTTCTGGTAGTCGTCAGGAAACTTTTTCCTCAGCGCTTCGACTGAGTCTATTAATTCCTGGTACTGAGTATCAAAGCAGGGGTGGGCGTATATCGTCCACCCGTTCAGATTCGCGGGAAAATCCATAATGTTTAGTCTTCGTCGATGATCTCATCGTCAAGATTGACGTCCATGCCAGCAACCAGTTCATAGCCACGAGACAGATCGAGCGGCTTGATAGATTGAGGATTATTCATCATGTCCTGCGCCAGAAAATTGAGAAACGGCTGCATAACATGATCTTCTTCCGTTTCACGATAGCGTGAAATCAGCACGTCTCCCGTGGAGAGTAACTTGTAATGGATCCTGTCCCCTCCGGTGAGGCGGAGTGCATCCCTGATAGACGCAGGGATGGTCGTCTGGTGACGCTCAGTTAATTTAGAGTCCGCTTCGAGTGCAATATCTTCGGGTCGAACGTAAGCGAGCATAGTGAGCAGCCTTAGTTAACTATATACAAATTTCACTCTGATTTTAGCTGGCGACAGCGTGCAATGCAAATGCATTGCAATGCGTTTGCATTGCACGCTAATGTAACATCCTAAGTCGCTTTCAAGCCCAGCCGCTTCGCCAGCCGATGGAGGTTGGCGACGTCCATCTCCAGCGCCCGGGCGCAGGCGGCCCAGCTCTGGTTATGCTGCGCCAGCGCCTGGCGGATAGTCTGCCGCTGAAAATCCTCCGTCGCCTCGCGCAGGTTTCTGCCCGGCACGGACGGCGCGGCTTCTGGTATCTGCGGCACAGGCGCGTCGGCAAAGGCAAAGTGCTGCGCCTCCAGCGTGACCTCATCCCCTGCCCGTGCGGCACGCGCCAGCACTACGGCACGGTGAATAGCGTGCTCCAGCTCGCGCACGTTGCCCGGCCAGCCATACCGTAGCAGCTGTGAACGCGCTCCGCTGCTTAATAGCACCTGCGCGAGGCCAAAGCGCTGCCGACACTGCTCGCAGAAGTAACCCGCCAGCAGCACCACATCCTCACCGCGCTCGCGTAGCGGCGGCACCGTCAGCGGAAAAACGCTCAGGCGGTGGAACAGATCGGCGCGAAAGCGTCCGGCCAGCACCTCTTCCCGCAGATCGCGGTTGGTGGCCGCCAGCACCCGGACGTCAACCCGCAGGCTGCGATCGTCCCCGACGCGCTGAATATCGCCATACTGCAACACGCGCAGCAGCTTGGCCTGCAGCGCCAGCGACAGCTCACCAATCTCATCGAGGAACAGCGTGCCGTTATCGGCCATCTCAAACTTGCCGCTGCGGTTGCTGATCGCCCCGGTAAACGCGCCTTTGACGTGACCAAACAGCTCGCTCTCCGCCACGCTCTCCGGCAGCGCCGCGCAGTTAAGATAGACCAGCGAATGATCCGCACGCGGAGAGCCTTCATGAATGGCCTTCGCCACCAGCTCTTTGCCGGTGCCGGTCTCGCCGCTGATCAGCACGTTCAAATCTGAGGCGGCGACGATGTCGATCTCCTTTTTCAGCTGCGCCATGCCCGGCGACAGGCCGATCATCCGGGTGGTGGTCACCGGCTCGAAGATCGCGGGCGCGCCCGGGAGCATATTCTGGCTCTCCAGCTGCTCTATCAGCAGGGCGTTATTGAGCGCCCCTGCCGCCAGAGCGGCAATCAGCCGCAGCTCCTCATCGCTGAAGTTATCGAAGCGATCCGGCGACATGCCATCAAGGGTCAGGGCACCAATCAGGTGCTGCCCGGCAAACAGTGGCAGGCCGATGCAGGCGTGCACCTTCAGATCCTCCTGGCCCGGAATGAGTCCGTCATAGGGATCGGGCAGGTCGCTATCCGCCGGGAAGCGCACCACGTCCCCTGCCCTGGCGATGGCCTCCAGCCGCGGGTGTCCTTCCAGCGTAAAACGCCGCCCCAGCACGTCCGGGGCCAGGCCGTCGATGGCCAACGGAATAAACTCACGCGCGCTGTAGCGCAGCAGCGCCGAGGCGTCGCAGCCTAACACCTGGCGCAGGGTGGCGATTAGCCGCTGAAAGCGATCCTGATGGCCGATGCCGCTCTGCAGCTCAATGGCGATCCCCGCTAAAACCTCAACTGAAAAACTCATCGTAACCTCGCTGTCATTTTGACAGCTTATAGTGTCATATTGACAACGATAACAGTAGTCATAATGACTACCCACCTGGAGTTAATTTAGAAAAATTACCTTAATTTTCATTATGTTAATTAGTTGGCACGCAACTTGATATAAGCAAAGCATCTGAGTCAAATTTGCTTTATTCACATTGAGGTTGCTATGTCTATTCTGGTTAAAAATAACATTCATTGGGTTGGCCAACGTGACTGGGAAGTACGCGATTTTCACGGCACCGAATATAAAACGCTGCGCGGCAGCAGCTACAACAGCTATCTCATTCGCGAAGGTAAAAATGTGCTGATCGATACCGTCGATCACAAATTCAGCCGCGAGTTCGTGCAGAACCTGCGCAGTGAGATCGACCTTAACGCCATCGACTACATCATTATCAACCATGCCGAAGAGGATCATGCCGGGGCGCTGACCGAGCTGATGTCCCATATCCCAAACACGCCGATCTACTGCACCACCAACGCCATCGACTCCATTAACGGTCATCACCACCATCCGGAGTGGAACTTCCACACCGTGAAGACCGGCGATACGTTAGATATCGGCAACGGCAAGCAGCTGATCTTTGTTGAGACCCCAATGCTGCACTGGCCGGACAGCATGATGACCTACATGACCGGCGACGCGGTGCTGTTCAGCAACGACGCCTTCGGCCAGCACTACTGCGACGAGCGTCTGTTCAACGATGAGGTGGATCAGGGGGAGCTGTTCGAGCAGTGCCAGCGCTACTACGCCAATATCCTGACCCCGTTTAGCCGCCTGGTGACGCCAAAAATTACCGAAATCCTCGGCTTCAACCTGCCGGTGGATATGATTGCCACCTCTCACGGCGTGGTGTGGCGTGAAAACCCGACCCAAATCGTTGAGCTGTATTTGAAGTGGGCCGCGGACTATCAGGAAGACCGTATCACCGTCTTCTACGACACCATGTCTAACAATACCCGCATGATGGCAGACGCCATTGCCCAGGGGATCAACGAAGTAGACCCCAACGTAGCGGTCAAAATCTTTAACGTGGCGCGCAGCGATAAAAACGACGTATTAACCAACGTCTTCCGCTCCAAAGGCGTACTGGTGGGCACCTCCACCATGAACAACGTGATGATGCCGAAAATTGCCGGCCTGGTAGAGGAGATGACCGGCCTGCGCTTTCGCAACAAACGCGCCAGCGCCTTTGGCTCCCACGGCTGGAGCGGCGGCGCGGTAGACCGCCTCTCTACGCGTCTGCAGGATGCCGGTTTTGAGATGTCCCTGAGCCTGAAGGCGAAATGGCGTCCGGATATTGATGCGCTGGAAGTTTGCCGCCAGCACGGCCGCGACATCGCACGTCAGTGGGCACTTACTCCGCTACCCGCGGCGGCTCCCGTCGTGCAGCCAGAAGCCTGCGCCTGTGCGGCAAGCACCGCCGTCGATCTGGGGCCGAGCATGCAGTGCAGCGTCTGCCAGTGGATCTACGATCCGGCGAAAGGCGAGCCGATGCAGGATGTCGCCCCCGGTACGCCGTGGTGCGACGTGCCGGAAGGCTTCCTCTGCCCGGAGTGCTCGCTGGGTAAAGAGGTCTTTGACGCCCTGGCAACGGAGGCGGTATGAACCACGGCATCGTGATTATTGGCTCGGGCTTTGCCGCCCGCCAGCTGGTAAAGAATATTCGCAAGCTTGATGTGAACGTGCCGCTGGCGCTGATTGCGGCCGACAGTATCGATGAGTACAACAAACCGGACTTAAGCCACGTTATCAGCCAGAGCCAGCGTGCAGACGACCTCACCCGCCAGACGGCGGGGGAGTTTGCCGAACAGTTTAATTTACGGCTGTTTCCTTACACCTGGGTAACCGACATTGACGCCGCCGCGCACGTGGTGAAAGCGGGCGAACGATCCTGGCCGTACGATAAGCTGGTGCTGGCGACGGGTGCATCTGCCTTTGTGCCGCCGGTTGGGGGACGCGAGCTGATGCTTACCCTCAACAGCCAGCGGGAGTATCGCGCCTGTGAAACCGCGCTTCGCGACGCGCAGCGGGTGATGATTGTCGGCAGCGGTCTGATTGGCACCGAGCTGGCGATGGATTTTTGCCGCGCCGGCAAAGCGGTTACCCTCATTGACCAGGCGGCCAGCATTCTGCCGACGCTGCTGCCGCCAGAAGTAAGCGGTCGCTTACAGCATCGCCTGACCGATATGGGCGTGCAGCTGCTGCTGAAATCGCAGCTGCAACGGCTGGAGAAAACCCCTGACGGTATCCGCGTTCAGCTGGACCACAGCCGCAGCGTGGAGGTGGATGCCGTGGTGGCCGCCACCGGCCTGCGGGCAGAGACCGCGCTGGCGCAGCGTGCCGGAGCTGCAACGCATCGCGGAGTGAAGGTCGATAGCTACCTGCAAACCACGCAGCCGGATATCTATGCGCTTGGCGACTGCGCGGAGATCAACGGCAACATGCTGCCGTTTCTCCAGCCGATTCAGCTCAGCGCCATGTACCTGGCGAAAAACCTGCTCGGCGCCCGCGTTCCGCTGAAGCTGCCCGCAATGCTGGTAAAGGTCAAAACCCCTGAGCTGCCCTTGCAGCTGGCGGGCGACTCCGGGCGGCGCGGTCTGCGCTGGCAGATGGAAACCAGCGCGGCGGGGATGGTCGCTCAGGGGTTTGATGAAGGCGGTCAGCTCTGCGCCTTTGCGATTAGCGAGGATCGCATGAAAGAGGCGTTTACTCTGCTGAAGCAGCTCCCGCCAGCGAATCATAGCCCCGCACCCGGTAGTTAACGATCGACGCTAGCCAGCAGAGGATAAAGATCGCCACCACGATAAAACCGGCGTCGCCGAGGTTATCGTTCAGGGTGGCGATAGCGTCCCACAGGCCGCCGCTGAGGGCAAACTTATCTACCAGCAGCCCCAGCGCCTCCAGCCCGCCGATAAACAGCGCCACCACTACTGAGGTACCGGTGATGGTCATGTTGTAGTAGAGCTTGCGCTGGGGTTTAGCAAATGCCCAGCCGTAGGCGTTGACCATCAGCATGTTATCCAGCGAATCTACCAGCGCCATGCCGCTGGCAAACAGCGCCGGGAAGACCATAATCGACCAGATCGAGATGCCGTTAGAGGCGCTGGCGGCGGAGATCCCCAGCACGCCAATCTCCGTTGCGGTATCGAACCCCAGGCCAAAGAGGAAGCCCACCAGATACATGTGCCAGCTCCTGCCCACCAGGCGGAAGGCGCCGCTAAACAGCCAGTGCATCACCCCACCCGGCGTAGTGCTTTCGGCATCCACCGGTTTACCCTGCTTCAGGGCCTGGAAGCTGCGCCATACCCCGCGCAAAATCACCAGGTTCACCAGCGCCATCGCCAGCAGAAAGATGGCCGATACCGCCGTGCCAATCATGCCGCCGGTTTCGTGAAACCACGCCATCCGGTGTTGAAACGCCGCCGCCGTGGCGGCAATGGCCACAGAGGCCAGCACGACGATGCTGGAGTGACCCAGCGAGAACCAGGCCCCGACGCCAAACGGACGTTTGCCCTGCTGCATCATTTTGCGCGTCACGTTATCGATGGCGGCAATGTGATCCGCATCGACCGCGTGGCGCAGGCCATATCCCCAGGCCAGCAGGCTGGCGGCCATCAGCGCCGGGCTGCTGGCAAAGGCGTGCCATGCCCAGCCCCAGGCCAGCAGGTTAGCCATCATCAGCCCCAGCATTAGCAGCGCCGCACGCGGCTCGCTGCGTAAAACTCGCATCAACATTATCAGATTCCTTATTTATAAAAGTCTGGCGGCGGCGATGGCCGCCTGCCCAAAGGCAATGGCGCCGTCTCCTGCAGGCAGCCTGCGGGGAAACAGCAGCGTAAAATCGTGAAGGTAAAACGCGAGGCGCGCGCGCAGGAGCCGGTTATGGATCACCCCGCCGCTAAAGCAGAGCGTGCGGATCCCATGCGCGTCGGCGTGCTGGCGCATCAGATCGGCCAGCCCCCGGGCCAGCGCGTCATGAAAAGCCCACGCCCGCGCCTGCGGCTCCGCCTGCCAGGTCAGCAGCAGCCCCCAGAAGCGCGCCAGATCGAGCCTGCCCTCATGCAGCGGCAGGGTAAGCGGATGCGCCACGCCCGCGCAGCGCTCGGCCAGCGCCTCCAGCCGACAGGCCGCCTCCCCCTCGTAGCTCAGGATCGCCGGGGCGCACCCCAGCGCGCAGGCCACGGCGTCAAACAGACGCCCGCAGGAAGAGACCAGCGGCGCATTAATCCCCCGCTCGATTGCCCGCGCCAGCGGCGGCCAGTTCTGCACCTGCACCGGCTGGGTCTCGTCATAGCCCTGCCAGTCGGGAACAAACGCCAGGCAGTGGGCCAGCAGGTTTCGCCAGGGCTGCTGCGCGGCCAGATCGCCACCGGGGAGCGCCACAGCGGGCAGACCGCCCAGCCATTCACACTCGCGGTAGTTCACCCGCAGGCACTCCCCACCCCACAGCGCACCATTGGCACCCATGCCGATGCCGTCCAGCGTCAGGGCGATAACGTCCCCGCCCGTCAACGGCCAGCCGTGCTCGGCCAGGCAGGCCGCCGCGTGGGCATGGTGATGCAGAACCTGCATGACCGGTAGCCCGCTCTCGGCCGCCCACCGGCTGGATCGGTAGCCCGGATGGGCATCGCAGACAAGCTGGCGAGGAGAGAAGTTATAGATGGACTGCATCAGATCCAGCGCCTGCCGCCACTGCGCCTCGACGCCCTCATCGCCGAGATCGCCGAAGTGCTGGCTCATCACCGCCTGCCCACCGCGCACCAGGCAGAAGGTATTTTTCATCTCCGCCCCCATGCAGAGCAGCGGCGGCGCATCGGCCAAGCCCGGCGGCAGCGGCAGCGCGTCCGGCACAAAGCCACGCGCGCGCCGGAGCACTTCCCCGTCGGGCCGCACGACCGAGTCGTCCATCCGCTGGACAATATCGCGGTTATGCAGCAGGAAACCGTCGGCGATGGCAGCGAGATCCCGCTGCGCCTCGTGGTTAGTTAACGCGGGCGGCTTACCGCTGAGGTTGCCGGAGGTCATCACCAGAGGACGCTTAAGGCTCTGCATCAGCAGATGCTGGAGGGGATTGGCGGGCAGCATCACCCCCACCTCGTTGAGTCCCGGCGCGATGGCCTCGTCCAGCGCTGGCAGTAGGGTTTTATCCATCAGCACCACCGGCGCGGCAGGCGTCTCCAGCGCCGCGCGGGCCGATGCAGGGAGATTCTCCGCCCCGGCGATCATCACCGCCAGCGGCTTCGCCGGACGCCGTTTACGCAGGCGCAGGCGCACCACCGCCTGCGGGTTACGCGCGTCGCAGGCGAGATGAAAGCCGCCAAGGCCCTTCACCGCCACGATGCCGCCAGCATCCAGCATAGCCACCGCCGCCTCCAACGCCGCCTCTCCCGCCAGCGTTTCACCTGCCGTATGCCATGCCAGCTGCGGGCCGCACGCCGGACAGGCCACCGGCTGGGCGTGAAAGCGGCGATCCGCCGGGTTGCGATACTCCGCCTCGCAGGCCGGACAGAGCGGAAACGCCGCCATGGCGGTCTGCGGGCGGTCATAGGGCATAGCGCGGATAATGGTCACCCGCGGCCCGCAGTGGGTGCAGTTGACGAAGGGGTAGCGGTAGCGGCGCTCGGTGGGGTCGTTCATCTCCGCCAGACAGGCCGGACAGGTTGCCGCATCCGGCACGATCTGGGTATCCATTCCGCCTCCCGCGCTGGGCAGAATAGTGAACGCCACAGGACGCTGCGACCAGTGAAACGGCACGGCGTCGGTCTGGTCGATGCGCGCCAGCGGCGGGCAGGCCTGCCGCATCTGCGCCATAAACCCGGCCTCCTCTCCCCAGAGCCGCACCACCACGCCCTGCCCGTCGTTGCAGACATCGCCGGTACGCCGGAGCCGCTGCGCCAGCTGCCAGACAAAGGGGCGGAAGCCCACCCCCTGCACTTTGCCCCGCACGCGGATAAGGACGCCGCTCCCGCTCATACCCCTACACCGCCGCGTCGCGCAGGCGAGTTTTCATCGCCTGATAGGTGGTCTGGGTATAGTTTTCCGCCCAGGGCTGATCGGCAATGGCGCTGACCTTCACCGCGCAGTACTTGGTCTCCGGCGTTTTGGAGATGGGGTCAAGGTTGTCCTGGGTCAGCTCGTTGCAGGTCCCAATCCACCACTGGTAGGTCAT
>DKPJ01000017.1 GCA_002480085.1 Enterobacteriaceae bacterium UBA7338
GGCGTCAGCCGCCACCCGGCGTAGCACAATTTGCAGGCATAAAAAAAGCGCGTCATCTGACGCGCTTTTTATTACAACCAACCGTTACTTCAGATACTCGCCGCTGCGCAGAGCTTCAATACGCTTATCCAGCGGCGGATGGCTCATAAACAGCTCGCTCAGGGATTTTGATTTCCCGTTGATGCAGAAGGCCATCATGCTGCTGGCTTCCTGCGGCTCGTAGCTGGTTTTCAGACGCTGCAGGGCAGCAATCATCTTCTCACGGCCCACCAGCTTCGCGGAGCCGGCATCGGCATGGAACTCGCGGTGGCGAGAGAACCACATGGTAATGATGCTTGCCAGAATACCAAACACCAGCTCCAGCACCATCGACACGGCAAAGTAGATCAGCGGGTTGCCGTTGCTCTCTTCGCCCTCGTCGCGGTTGCCGCCCATAAAGCCGGCAGCGATCTGCGCCAGAATACGTGAGATAAAGATAACAAAGGTGTTCACAACGCCCTGGATCAGAGTCATGGTCACCATGTCACCGTTCGCGATGTGGCTGATCTCATGAGCAATAACCGCCTCGGCTTCGTCACGGCTCATGTTCTGTAACAGGCCGGTACTTACCGCTACCAGCGACGCATCACGGCGTGCACCGGTGGCGAAGGCGTTAATGTCCGGGGCGTGATAGATAGCAACCTGCGGCATCGCGATGCCCGCCTGCTGCGACTGCTGCGCCACGGTGTTCATCAGCCAGCGCTCCATATCGTTGCGCGGCTGCTCAATGACTTCACCCCCAACCGACTTCAGCGCCATCCATTTCGACATCAACAGCGAAACGAACGAGCCACCAAAACCAAACAGCAGTGCCATGATCAACAAGCCCTGAACGCTGCTCGACTGAATACCCGTCAGGCTGAGCACCAGCCCGAAGACCAGCATGACCGCCAGGTTCGTTAACAGGAAGAGCGCGATCCGCATCATAATTTTCTTTTAACCTCAACTAAACAAAACGCACTATGCGACTACCCACATCGTATGGGTATATTGACTATTTTCAAGCATAACCCGTGCGTAAGTTACCAGAAAGACACAACTTTACATTCAGACGCGGCAGGCTTACGCCGCGATACGCTTGTTAAAAAAAACAGGCACAATCTCTTGTGCCTGTTGCGGTTTACTGTGCCTTAGCGGACTGCGCTGGCGGGCTATCTTTCTCGATATGCGCCAGGTCAAGAGCGATATGCACCGTCTCATCGAGATAGGGATCTGGCTCCTGGTAATCCTTCGGCAGATCGTCCAGCTTCTTCAGCGCCGGCTTGCCTTCGCGTTTAAAGCGATCGTTCAGGCGGGCCAGGCGAATCGCATCATCCTCGGCATTCTCTTTCTCACGCTGGGCAAGATTGAGCGAGATCTGATTCCGCTTATCCTTCAGCGCATTAAAGCGCGCTATGTCCTTCAGGATGTACTGGAACTCCGGATCTTTGGCGATACGATCGTCATGCTCCTTGAGCAGCTGCGGCCCAAGCGGCGTCAGATCGCCCGACTTCACGAAGGTCGCGGCGTTGATGCTATCCCACGGCAGGGCGTTATCTTCAAACTTCTCACCGGTTTCGGTCTCTTCATTGCCGGTCGGCATGATGATATCCGGCGTCACGCCCTTACGCTGCGTGCTGCCGCCGTTAACGCGGTAGAACTTCTGGATGGTGTACTGCACCGAACCCAGCGCTGGCCACTCTGGACGCAGCATCTGATCGTAGATGCGGTTCAGGGAGCGATACTGCTGCACCGTGCCTTTACCGAAGGTCGGCTCACCGACGATCAGCGCCCGGCCATAGTCCTGCATCGCGGCAGCGAAGATCTCCGAGGCGGAGGCGCTGAAGCGGTCAACCAGCACCACCAGCGGGCCTTTGTAGTAGACGACGCCGTCGGTATCGCTGTCTTCGCGCACCTTACCGTTGTTATCACGCACCTGCACCACCGGGCCGGACGGGATAAACAGGCCGGAGAGCGACACCGCTTCGGTCAGCGCCCCGCCACCGTTGGTACGCAGGTCGATGATCACGCTGCTGACGTTCTGTTTCTCGAGCTTCTGCAGCTGCACCTTAACGTCATCCGTCAGGCCAACGTAGAAGCCAGGAATATCCAGCACGCCCACCTTCTCTTTACCGACGGTTTTCACCGTCATCTTCACGGCGCGATCTTCAAGGCGGATCCGCTCACGGGTCAGGGTCAGGATACGGGTCTTGGTCCCTTTACCGGCCGGCAGGATCTCAAGGCGCACCTTGCTCCCTTTCGGACCTTTGATCAGGGCCACAACGTCGTCAAGTCGCCAGCCAATCACGTCCACCATGTTCTGGCCCGGCTGACCAACGCCGACGATACGGTCGCCAACGCTTATCGCTTTGCTCTTCGCCGCCGGACCGCCTGCCACCATGGAGTTGATCACGGTGTAGTCGTCATCCATCTGCAGTACCGCGCCGATCCCCTCAAGTGAGAGGCTCATCTCAGTGTTAAACTGCTCGGTATTACGCGGCGAGAGGTAGTTGGTGTGCGGGTCAATCTCGTGGGCAAAAGCGGTCATCGCCAGGGAGAAGACATCTTCGCTGTTGGTCTGCGCCAGACGTCGAATGGCAAACTTGTAGCGGCGGGCCAGCGTCTCGCGGATCTCTTTCTCATCCTTACCGGTCAGCTTCAGGCTCAGCTCATCGAACTTCACCTTCGCATCCCACTGGGCGTTCATCTCCGCGTCGTCTTTCGGCCACGGCGCTTTGCTGCGGTCGGCGTTAAAGGTGTCGTTGCCGGTGAAATCCATTGGCCGCTCAAGCACCTTTAGCGCATATTGATAGCGTTCAAACCGGCGCTTCTGGGCCAGGTTGTAAAGCTCATAAAAGACGTCGAGTTTGCCGGTGCGTAGCTCATCGCCGAGCACGCTCCGCTTCGGCATAAACTTCTCAACGTCGCTAGCCAGCAGCACGTTATGGCTGTAGTCCAGTAAATTCAGGTAGCGATCGAAAATCTTGCCCGAAAACGCCTGGTCGAGATCGAACTGGCGATAGTGGGAACGAGTGAAGCGCGAGGTTACGCGCTCACTGACCGTTGCATGCTGGGTCTCTTCCTTTAGCACCGGGATCTGATCGGCACGCGTAATATCTTCAACGGCAAAGGCCTGCCCTGCAATCAGGAACAGGCCAGCCAACGCGGTGCGCTTAAACAAAGTGTTCATGCCAGGCTTGGCCTCCGTTTCAGAACAACAGGTGTTCTGCGCGTACAATCATCGACATGCCTGAGGTCAGCTGCACACGAACACCGTCTTTGGTGATCTCCAGTACAGTGGCGTCCATTGCGTTATTGCCCGCTTTCACCTTGAGGTTCTGACCCACGTTCAGCGCAGTAATATCGGATACTGGCGTATGCTGTGGCTCTTCACGCGGTGCGCGCTGGGGTTTCGCAGCAGGTTTGTCGGCGCGTGGTTTACGCTGCTCGTTGCCCTCTTTACGGCGCGGCGCAGGACGCGGTTTACGCTCGCGGCGAGGCGCATCTTCCTGCTCACCGGCTGCGGCAGCAGCTTCACGCTTTTTAGCCTGCTGTTCAGCACGCTGGGCCTGGACGCGGGCTTTCGCCTCTTCCAGCTGCTTGCGCGCATGTTCAACATGCTGCTCATCCAGAACGCCGCTCGGATTACCGTCGAGATCGACGCGGGTCGCACCTGCTTTGATCCCATACAGGTAGCGCCAGCTAGAGGTGTAAAGACGCAGCGCAGAACGAAGCTGAGTTTTGCTGAGGCTCATCTCTCCTTCAACGCGCTCGACCAGATCCTGAAAAATACCGATTTTCAGGGGGCGCGCTTCACCTTCTGCACTGAAACAGTGAGGAAAACGTTCGGCCAGAAAGGCGATAACTTCTTTACTGCTATTCAACTTAGGTTGATTTTCCATGAAATTTCCTGATTACAACGGACGTTGCCAACAAGCCGCAGGCATGAACAGGCGTCATTATAATGACCCCATCAGTAAATGCTACGTTATCCGTTGATTATACTGCGTCGCCCGCAAAGAATTTTTGATAATCGGTCGCTTCCAGCAGGCGTTCAAGGTGCGAAACCAGCTCGCGCAGCCCCTGCTCATCCTCGATAGTGAAGCGAGAGAATACCGTGCTGTCGATGTCCAGCACGCCAATAATCTGACCTTTTACCACCAGCGGCAGAACGATTTCCGCGTTGCTGGCGGCGTCGCAGGCGATATGCCCATCAAACGCATGGACATCTTCTACGCGCTGGACGCTATTTTGCGCCACCGCCGTCCCGCAGACGCCGCGGCCTACCGGAATGCGCACGCAGGCAATCTTGCCCTGGAACGGACCTAATACCAGCGTGTCGCCCTCCAGCAGGTAGAATCCTGCCCAATTAACGCCCTCAAGGCGCTCAAACAGCAGCGCGCTGGTATTGGCGAGCGTCGCTAAAAAACTGGTCTCACCTGCCATCAATGCCTGAAAATCGCGGTTCAACTCCGCGTAAAATTCACTTTTGTTCATTATTCAATCACTTGTTGTCGTACGAAAAAAGGTAGCCTAGCCTATTAAAATAAACATTAAATGCCTTCATGCTCAAGATAATCCATTCATGAGTTAAGATAGATTAATTCGAACATACTCCAAAATACGTCATGGCGCTGAAAACACCAAAGTTAGTCACCGACAGGAAAATGGCAATTCGTGCTATTGGCGACCCTCTGCCACGTGCACATTATCAGCGCTGCCCGCAGTGCGATACGCTTTTTGCGCTGCCGGTGATGAAATCACACGAAAGTGCTTATTGTCCGCGTTGTGATGCGAAGATCCGCGACGGCCGGGACTGGTCGCTCACCCGTCTGGGGGCGATGGCCATCACCATGCTGATGCTGATGCCCTTTGCCTGGGGGGAGCCGCTGCTGCACCTCTATCTGCTGGGGGTGCGCATCGATGCCAACCTGCTGATGGGGATCTGGCAGATCTCCTCGCAGGGCAATCCGCTCACTGCCGCCATGGTGCTGTTCTGCACCGTCGGCGCACCGCTGGTGCTGGTGGCTGCCATTGCTTATCTCTGGTTTGGCAACCGGCTGGGAATGAACCTGCGCCCTGTATTGCTGATGCTGGAGAGGCTTAAGGAGTGGGTGATGCTGGATATCTACCTGATCGGCATCGGCGTCGCCTCTATTAAGGTCCAGGACTATGCCTGGCTACAGCCGGGGGTGGGCCTGCTGGCCTTCGTTGCGCTGGTGATCCTGAGCATCCTGACCCTGATCCATCTCAATATTGAGCAGCTATGGGAGCGATTTTACCCTCAGCGCCCGGCCACCCGCCCGCATGATAATCTGCGCGTCTGCCTCGGATGCCACTTTACCGGCCTGCCGGATCCGCGCGGACGCTGCCCGCGCTGCCATATTCCGCTGCGCCACCGCAGACGGCATAGCATCCAGAAGTGCTGGGCGGCGCTGATCGCCTCGCTGGTGTTTCTCCTGCCCGCCAACCTGCTGCCTATCTCGGTTATCTATGTCAACGGCGCGCGGCAGGCGGACACCATCATGTCCGGGATCATGTCGCTGGCCAGCAGTAACATTGCCGTCGCGGGCATTGTTTTTATCGCCAGTATCCTGGTGCCGTTTACCAAAGTCATCGTCCTGTTTACACTGCTGGTCAGCATCCATTTTAAATGTGAACAGGGGTTGCGCACTCGCCTGCTGCTGTTGCGTTTCGTGACATGGATTGGCCGCTGGTCGATGCTCGATCTGTTTGTGATTTCAATAACGATGTCACTCATTAACCGCGATCAGCTTCTCGCGTTTACCATGGGTCCCGCTGCGTTTTACTTCGGCGCAGCGGTAATTTTGACTATTCTTGCTGTGGAATGGCTGGACAGCCGCTTACTTTGGGATGCACATGAGTCAGGAAACCCCCGCTTCGCCGACTGAAGCGCGCATTAAAACAAAACGTCGAATTTCGCCTTTCTGGCTGCTACCTGTTATCGCATTGATGATTGCTGGCTGGCTTCTGTGGACCAGCTATGAGGATCGCGGTAACACCATTACCATTGATTTCGTCTCGGCTGACGGCATCGTGGCCGGGCGTACGCCGGTGCGCTACCAGGGCGTTGAGGTGGGTACCGTGCAGGACATCCGCCTGAGTGAAAATCTCAATAAAATTGAGGTGAAGGCCAGCATCAAGGCGGATATGAAGGACGCCCTGCGCAACGATACCCAGTTCTGGCTGGTGACACCCAAAGCGTCGCTGGCCGGTATTTCCGGGCTGGATGCGCTGGTCGGCGGGAACTACATCGGCATGATGCCGGGCAAAGGCGATCCGCAGGATCACTTTACGGCCCTCGACACCCAGCCCAAGTATCGTCTCAGCAACGGCGAGCTGATGATCCATCTCCACGCCCCGGATCTTGGATCGCTGAGCAGCGGCTCGCTGGTCTACTTCCGTAAAATCCCCGTCGGTCGCGTCTATGACTACTCCATCAATGCCAACAAGCAGGGCGTAACCATCGACGTGCTGATTGAGCGCCGCTTCACCAGCCTGGTGAAAAAGGGCAGCCGCTTCTGGAACGTCTCCGGCGTGAAGGCGGACGTGGGCCTGAGCGGAGCGAAGATAGAGCTGGAGAGCGTCGCATCGCTGGTTAATGGGGCGATCGCCTTTGACTCTCCGGAATCATCGAAACCGGCAGAGAGCGATGACGAGTTCGGTCTCTATAAGGATCTGGCCCACAGCCAGCGCGGGGTGATCGTGAAGCTGGCCCTGCCCGGTGGCGAGGGGCTGAAAGCCGGCTCCACCCCGCTGATGTACCAGGGGCTGGAGGTTGGCGAGCTAACGAAGCTCGATCTCAACCCCGGCGGCGCGGTGAGCGGAGAGATGACCGTCGATCCCAGCGTCGTTAACCTGCTGCGCGCCAATACCCGTATCGAGATGCGCAACCCGAAACTCTCCCTGAGCAACGCCAGCGTCAGCTCGCTGCTCACCGGCACCACCCTCGAGCTGGTACCGGGAGAAGGCGAACCGCGGGATAACTTCGTGGTGCTGCCTGCAGATAAAACCCTGCTGCAAGAGCCTGGCGTGGTTACCCTGACCCTCACCGCGCCGGAGAGCTACGGCATCGACGCCGGTCAGCCCATCGTTCTGCATGGGGTGCAGATAGGCCAGGTGCTGGAGCGCGACCTGACCGCGAAAGGCGTCTCTTTTGCCGTCGCTATCGACCCCCAATATCGTGAGCTGGTGCAGGGCGACAGCAAGTTCGTAGTCAACAGCCGGGTGGACGTTAAAGTAGGTCTGGACGGCGTCGAGTTCCTTGCCGCCAGCGCCAACGAGTGGATCAGCGGCGGGATCCGTATCCTGCCGGGCAGCAAAGGCGAGATAAAGTCCACCTATCCGCTGTTCGCTAACCTCGACAAGGCGATTGAGAACAGCCTCAGCGATCTGCCCACCACCACCCTGACGCTGACCGCCGAGAAGCTGCCGGACGTGCAGGCCGGCTCGGTGGTGCTCTACCGTAAGTTTGAGGTGGGCGAAGTGATCAACGTCCGCCCGCGCGCTAACGCGTTTGATATTCAGCTGCACGTTAAGCCGGAGTATCAATCTCTGCTGACCGCCAACAGCATCTTCTGGGCGGAAGGCGGCGCGAAGGTGCAGCTCAACGGTAGCGGATTGACCGTCCAGGCCTCTCCCCTATCCAGAGCGATTAAAGGGGCGATTAGCTTTGATAACCTTACCGGCGCCAATGCCTCGACCCGCAAGGGCGACAAGCGGATCCTCTTCCCGTCAGAGACCGCGGCCCGCGCCGTAGGGGGCCAGATCAAACTGCACGCCTTTGATGCGGGCAAGCTTGCCCCCGGCATGCCGATTAAGTACCTGGGCATTGATATCGGTCAGGTGCAGGATCTGGAGCTGATTACCGAGCGTAACGAAGTGCAGGCGACTGCCGTACTCTACCCGGAGTATGTCAGCACCTTCGCCCGCAGCGGTACGCGCTTCTCGGTCATTACGCCGCAGATCTCCGCCGCTGGCGTTGAACATCTCGATACCATCCTGCAACCCTATATCAACGTTGAACCGGGCCGGGGCGGCAACGTCCGCCGGGAGTTTGAGCTGCAGGAGGCGACTATTGCCGACTCGCGCTATGTTGATGGCCTGAGCATCGTGGTTGAGGCACCGGAGGCTGGCGGATTAAGCATTGGCACGCCGGTGCTGTTCCGCGGCATTGAGGTGGGCACGGTGACGGGGCTGACCCTGGGATCGCTCTCGGATCGGGTGATGGTCGGCCTGCGTATCAGCAAGCGCTTCCAGCACCTGGTACGCAATAACTCGGTGTTCTGGCTGGCATCCGGCTACTCGCTGGACTTCGGTCTGGTAGGCGGCGTCGTGAAAACCGGCACCTTCAACCAGTTTATCCGCGGCGGCATCGCCTTTGCCACCCCGCCGGGGATCCCGCTGGCACCGAAGGCGCAAACCGGTAAACACTTCCTGCTGCAGGATAACGAGCCAAAAGAGTGGCGCAGCTGGGGCACCGCCCTGCCGCGTTAAGCGCCCTGCTCCGGCGCGCCTGCTGCGCCGGAGCGTTTTATGCTACACTGCGCCCCCTGATTTATTGCTGGTGGTGTAATTCGTGGCTCACAACGCTGTCTATCTCCCTGAAGAATTTCTTGCGCAAATGCGTCTGGCTATGCCGACGCATCTCTCCTTCGATGACTTTATTGCCGCCTGCCAGCGTCCGCTGCGCCGCAGCATTCGAGTCAACACGCTTAAAATTTCCGTGGCAGCGTTTCTGGATCTGGTCGCCCCCTATGGCTGGCAGCTGACGCCGGTTCCATGGTGCGAAGAGGGTTTCTGGATCGAGCGCGATGACGAAGAGACCCTGCCCCTTGGCAGCACCGCCGAGCACCTCAGCGGGCTGTTCTACATTCAGGAAGCCAGCTCTATGCTGCCGGTCAGCGCCCTCTTTGCCGACGGCAACCAGCCCCAGCGGGTGATGGACGTTGCCGCCGCGCCCGGGTCGAAAACCACGCAGATCGCCGCACGCATGGAAAACGGCGGCGCGATCCTCGCCAATGAGTTCTCCGCCAGCCGGGTGAAAGTGTTGCATGCCAATATCAGCCGCTGCGGGATCAGCAACGTGGCCCTGACCCACTTTGATGGCCGGGTATTTGGCGCCGCGCTGCCGGAAACCTTTGACGCCATTCTGCTGGACGCCCCCTGCTCCGGTGAAGGGGTGGTGCGTAAAGATCCCGATGCCCTGAAAAACTGGTCCGTCGCCAGCAACCAGGAGATCGCTGCGACCCAGCGGGAGCTGATAGACAGTGCCTTTCATGCCCTGCGCCCCGGCGGAACGCTGGTCTATTCCACCTGCACGCTTAACCGGGATGAGAACGAAGCGATTTGCCACTGGCTGAAGAGCCAGTATCCCGATGCGGTTGAGTTTCTGCCGCTGGAACAGCTGTTTGCCGGCGCGTCGCAGGCGCTGACCGCCGACGGCTTCCTGCACGTTTTCCCGCAAATTTTCGACTGCGAAGGGTTCTTCGTAGCGCGCCTGCGTAAAACCGCCTCTGTGGCGCCCCTGCCCGCACCCGGCTATAAGATGGGCAAATTCCCCTTCTCGCCGGTAAAAGGCCGGGAGAGCGCCCAGATAGCCCAGGCCGCTGCGGCTTCCGGGCTGCGCTGGGACAACGCGTTACGCCTGTGGCAGCGTGATAAAGAGCTGTGGCTCTTCCCGGAGCAGATTGAAGCCTTAACGGGCAAGGTTCGCTTCTCGCGGATTGGCATTAAGCTCGCCGAGACGCATAACAAAGGCTATCGCTGGCAGCATGAAGCGGTCATTGCCCTGGCCGGAACCGATAATCCGCTGGCCGTTGAGCTTAATCCTGCTGAGGCCGAAGAGTGGTATCGCGGCCGGGACATCTATCCGCAGGCTGTAGTTAAGCATGACGAAGCGATCGTCACGTTTCAGGGACAGCCTCTTGGGCTGGCAAAGAAAGTCGGCTCGCGTCTTAAGAACAGCTATCCAAGAGAGCTGGTTCGTGATGGTCGGCTTTTCGCCAGCAAAGCGTAGATCGAGAAAAAGAGCACTTTTTTACTGGCGGGATAGGACATGATGTACCAGGCTGAAAATGGGGTGACTTTACTGGTCGTACCACATTATGCAGATAAATGGAGAGCATTATGACGAAAACCAGCGTGCGCATTGGCCAATTTGAAATTGATGATGCTGAGCTGCAGGGCGAGCAGCCAGGAGAGCGAACGTTACGCATTCCATGCAGCTCCGATCCCGATTTATGTATGCAGCTCGATGCCTGGGACGCCGACACCAGTATTCCGGCGCTTCTTAACGGCGAACAATCCGTGCTTTATCGTGAGCACTACGATCAACAGAGTGATACCTGGATTATGCGCCTCGGCTGATCCATTGAACCCGCCGCCCGGCGGGTTATTTACGCCTGGAATTTCCTCTCTTTACGTTCCTCCCCTACACTTAAGCTAAGCGGTACGGAAGTGAGGATGGAATGGTCGCACTGGTTCTCTTTATCTGCTACCTGGACGGTGGCTGTGATGACATTGTTATTGACGTATACAATACCGAACAGCAGTGCCTGGTCTCTATGGAGGAGCAGCGGATCCGCCACGGCGGCTGCTATCCGGTAGAGGACTTTATCGACGGCTTCTGGCGACCGGCCCAGGAGTTCAGTGATTTTTAACTCCCCCAAATTTTAACCAAAAAAACGCTGGACGCCCGGCGGGTTGGGTATGGTATGGTTAACTCAGGAAGTAGATAAAAAAAGACCGAATACGATTCCTGTATTCGGTCCAGGGAAATGGCTCTTGGGAGAGAGCCGTGCGCTAAAAGTTGGCATTAATGCAGGCTAAATACGCCTGGCACTTTAAGAATAGATGACAGCGCCAGCTTTTCCAGTCCACAGCATCTGTGGCAGGAAAAAAGGTGATTGTCACGGCCGTAAACAAAAAAACCGCAACGCTTCATCAGTGAAGCCTGCGGTTTTTTGTTATGAATCAAGCCGTAACTAGCAGAGCTTTTCCGCACGCTCAATGTACGGGGCCAGGCTCATCTTTTCTCCGGGCTTCGCCGGATCGTCAATCTGGATAACAGAGATAGGCTGGCCGCTGTTCTCCCCGCTGGCCACCTGCTGCTGTGCCGCATCGTTGAGCGGATACTGCACCAGGGTGCTGGGGTTGATAGCAAACAGCGCATGGCCGGGACGGCAGGTTAGCATCACCTCTTCCCGGTTAAAGGCCCATTTATCTTTACCCACATCTAAGCGGCTTACGGTGATCACCTGCGGTGCGGCCAGCGCGCTGGCAGAGCAGGTGAGTAACAGAAGAGTGAGAATACTTTTTTTCATTTTTTCGCCAGTTATTCAAAAAGGTTCAAGTGTCGCAAACAGGCTGACCGTTGCCAGCACCGCAATGCCGAGAACCACTTCAGCTTGCGTCATCCGAATAAAAACAGTGCGCGCCTGGGCTTCCTGAGTACGGAAGCGTGGCACCAGCACATAGCGGTTTACCAGCGCAATGGCCACCATCAGCAGCACCAGCGCGCATTTTACCAGCAGCAGGCGTCCATATAAACTCTGCCACGGCAGCGTCGCACCCTGAATAAGCAGCGCGTTGATGATGCCGGATATGAGCACCCCCGCGACGGCCAGATGCCCATAGCGTGAGAAGCGCATCAGGCTGCCGATCGCCTGCATGCGCCTCTCCGCTTTAACCAGCCGCATACAGTACAGCACCGGCAGCAGACCGCCAAACCAGGCGGCGGCACAGAGCAGATGCACGGCGTAGTTGATCCGGGCAAAGAGTCCCGTCGCCCCGTCATGCATTGCCGCATGGCCGGTGTTAGCCAGCAGCAGCAGTTGGGCAGTAATCAATAACAGTACCCGTCCCTGCTGATGCATGAATCCCAGCAGCAAGGTTGCAAGCGCTATAATAATTTGCCACATCCAGACGCTGCCAAACTGCGTTTCACTTACCGCCAGCCAGATATCCGGCTGCCAGACGTCGTGCCAGCCGTTTCCCATCATACCGCCCTGTAGGGCAAACATCAGCAGCGCGCAGATAAACGCCAGCGCCAGGGCGGCACGCTGCATCGACCTGAAGCGGCGCTGCAACGTGGAGCGGATCGCTGGATCGGCGAGCCAGTGCGCAAAGGCGGCGCTGCCAAAAACCAGCATCAGGGTCAGAAAGTGAATAAACCGCAGGCCAACGTAGCAAAACGCGAGCATACTACTTCACGCTAAACCGATAGCTGCCCTGAGTTTTATGCCCGTCAACGGAGACAACGTGCCACGCTACGGTATACTGGTCAGGCTTCAGAGCCTGTTCGATGGGCACAATCAGCTGCGTTTTATCCTTCTCGTTACGCTTCACCGCTCCGATTTTCACCGTCTGCTGCTGCGATCCGGTAACCGTCACGCCGCTAAACTTAGGCTCAATGCCTTCGGAAAAGTTAAGGGTTAGCGCCTGCGGAGCCGCGGTAACATTGGCGTCTGCGGCCGGATACTGATGTTTAAGGTGCGCATGGGCAAATACGGCAGGCGATGCGGCCAGAGATGCAGCCAGCAGCAGCGCGCGGCAGGTATACGTTGTGGTAAAACCCATCGTTCTATTCCTTTTTGTTATCTGTATAGCGCAAAGAATAACTCTGTATAATGACTGAGTCGAGTCTGTACAGGCGCAGACTTGCCTTTCTGTCGCAGGCTTAGTAATTTTGCGCCGTATAACCGGGAGGACCTATGAAAACCAATCTTGCACAACTGCCTCAGGACGAGATGGACAAAGTTAACGTTGATCTGGCAGCGGCTGGCGTGGCGTTTAAAGAGCGCTACAATATGCCGGTTATTGCGGAGGTGGTTGAGCGCGAGCAGCCCGCCCATCTGCGCGACTGGTTCCGTGAACGACTGATTGCCCATCGCCTGGCATCCGTATCGCTTTCACGCCTGCCGTATGAACCTAAAATCAAATAATCGCCCGGTTTCTGGAGAAGAGGATGTTACGCGTAATCGATACTGAAACCTGCGGCCTGCAGGGCGGCATCGTTGAAATTGCCTCGGTGGACGTCATCGACGGGCAGATTGTTAACCCGATGAGCCACCTTGTGCGTCCGGATCGCCCTATCAGCCATCAGGCGATGGCCATCCACCGCATAACCGAAGAGATGGTCGCCGATCAGCCGTGGATCGAAGAGATACTGCCGCACTATCTGGGCAGCAGCTGGTACGTTGCACACAACGCTAGCTTCGACCGTCGCGTGCTGCCGGAGATGCCTGGAGAGTGGATCTGCACGATGAAGCTGGCCCGCCGCCTGTGGCCGGGGATCCAGTACGGCAATATGGCGCTCTATAAATCGCGCAAATTAAGCGTGCAGACACCGCCGGGGCTGCATCATCACCGGGCGCTGTATGACTGCTATATTACTGCTGCGCTGCTAATCGACATCATGGATAGCTCGGGGTGGACGCCGGATCAGATGGCAACTATTACCGGTCGCCCTGCCCTGATGACCACCTTTACCTTTGGTAAATATCGGGGCAAAGCGGTATCTGAAATCGCCGACCGCGATCCGGGCTATCTGCGCTGGCTGTACAACAACCTGGAGCGCATGAGTCCCGAACTGCGGCTGACGTTAAAGCACTATCTCGACGAAAACTAATCCAGATGAAAACTAGCTTTTCTTACCCGGCAGCGTGCCCTGCGCCAGCGCCACGAGAAAAGCAAATTCCAGCGCAACGCCTTCATAGGATTTAAAGCGGCCCGATTTCCCACCGTGGCCTGCGTCCATATCCGTACAGAGCAGAAGCAGATTATCGTCGGTTTTCGTTGCCCGCAGCTTCGCCACCCACTTAGCTGGCTCCCAGTACTGTACCTGGGAGTCATGCAGGCCGGTGGTCACCAGCAGATGGGGATAAGCCTGAGCGCTGACGTTATCGTACGGGCTGTAGCTTTTCATGTAGCGATAGTAGGTCTCGTCCTGCGGGTTCCCCCACTCCTCAAACTCCCCTGTCGTTAACGGAATGGATTCATCGAGCATGGTGGTCACCACGTCCACGAAGGGAACCTGCGCGATGGCACCGTGGAACAGGCCCGGGCGTTCATTAATAACGGTACCGATCAGCATCCCGCCTGCACTGCCCCCCATGCCGTAGCAGTAGCGTGTGGATCCATAGCCCTGCGCCAGCAGCGCATCACAGACGTCAATGTAGTCGTTGAAGGTGTTTCTCTTTTTGAGAAACTTGCCGTCCTCATACCAGTGCTGGCCCAGCTCGCCGCCGCCGCGAATATGGGCGATAGCAAAGACAAAGCCGCGATCCAGCAGGCTGAGGCGACTGCTGCTAAAGTCGGCATCGATGCTGCTGCCGTAGGAGCCGTAGCCGTAGACCAGCAGCGGATTTTGCCCCTTACGAAAATGTTTTTGGTTATACACCAGCGAGACCGGAACCTCGACGCCGTCGCGGGCCTTGATCCACAGGTGTTCGCTGCGGTACTGGCTGGCGTCAAAGCCGTGAACCTCCGTCTGCTTAAGCACCCGCCGTTCGCCGGTATCCATATCCAGCTCAAACAGCGTGTCCGGCGTGGTCATCGAAGAGTAGCCGTAGCGCAGCCGTGAGGTTTCAGGCTCGGGGTTATAGGCAAGCCAGGTCACATAGGCCGGATCGTCAAAGGCAATACCGGTGACCTCGCGGGTTTTACGGTTGATCTGCCGCAGGCTGGTCAGGCCGCGCTGACGCTCCTCCACCACCAGCCAGTCGGTAAAGAGCGTAAAGCCCTCCAGCATAATGTGTGGCCTTGGCGGGATCAGCACCTCCCACTGCTTATCGTTGCGCACCTTAGTCCGGTAGAGGCCAAAGTTTTTCCCTTCACGGTTTGAGCGCAGGTAGAAAGTGTGCTGGTAGTGGTCAAGATTGTACTCATGATCCTTACGCCGGGGCAGGAACATAATGGGCTGGGCATCCGGCAGCTCCGCATCCAGCAGCAGGCACTCGCTGGTGGTGGCGCTGGCCAGATAGATGATCACGTAGTGCTGGGAGGTCGTCTTGTGCAGGCTGACGTAGAAGGTCTCATCCTTCTCCTCATACACCAGCTCATCCTGGGCGGCAGGCGTACCGATAGTGTGCCGCCAGACCTGGTAAGGGAGCAGCGTTTTGGCATGCTTGCGCACGTAGTAGAGGGTTTCGGAGTCGTTGATCCAGACGAAATCCGGCGTAACGTTATCCAGCATCTCCGGATACCAGTTCCCGCTCTCCAGATTACGAAAGCGCAGGCCGTACTGCCGCCGGGAGAGGTAATCCTCCGCCAGCGCCATAATTTTGTTATCTGGCGAAACGGCCAAACCGCCCAGGGTATAGAACTCACTGTGGGCGGCGCGCTTGTTGGCATCCAGTAATACCTGCCACTCGTCCCACTCGCAGCTCAGCACCGACTGGCGCTGATAGATGGCGTACTCGCAGCCTGGCTCATAAACGTGCCGGTAGCGGTAGCCGTTGCGGGTATAGGGAGCGGAGACTTCGCGCTGAGGAAGACGATCGACGATCTCTTTTAGCAGGCGATCCTGTAACGCCCGCTGGGAGGCCATTACGTCGCGCCCGTAGTCATTCTCCTGGTGCAAATAGTCCAGGACATCCTGATCCGAACGCGTATCGTCGCGCAGCCAGTAGTAGTCGTCTGTTCGCGTATCGCCATGCAGAGTCATGACGTGCGGTACTTTTTTTGCTTTTGGTGGCATAGCGTTTTCTTTTCAGTTTACACCCTATAAGGGTGGCAAAACCCACGCATGTTGCAAGCGAAACGCGCCACCGCCGCGTGTAAGCTAGCCTGGCAACGCGCTTTTTTGCGCTTTGAGGTCCTGTTCAATGCCGTCGCGCACGTCCTGAGGGATCTTCAGGGCATCGCCGAGCGCGTTGAGATAGCTGCGCTCCATAAAGTGATCGATATCGATAGCGGCGCAGCTGAGGAAGTAAAGCTCCAGCGCCTCCTCCTCGTTACGTACGTCGCGGGCCAGACGCTGGGGATCGAGCGGCTGCTCAATGGCCTGGGCCACCAGCGCCCTGCCCTGCTCCTCTACGCCAGCTTCCCGCATTTGCAGGTCAATCGCTTCGCGCTCGCGGGCATCAATATGGCCATCGCTTTTCGCGGCAAAGACCAGGGCAAGGATCAGACGTTCGGTACGCACGTCCAGCGGTGAGCTTTGCTGACCAAACTGCGGCTCGTCCTGGTGCGCAGTCCGCACGCGATCTTTATATTTGTTCCACAGCACCGTGCCAGCAACGGCCCCGCCGCCAACCAGCAGCGCGCTGGTGCCGTACTTCGTGAGCAGCTTACGGGAAGAGGAGTTTGAGACCAGCAGTCCCGCCAGGCCACCTAATGCGCCCGGCACCAGCAGCTTGCTCAGCCCCTGCCCGTCACCCGACGAGGCGGATGCCCCTTTCTGGCCCAGCAGCGACTGTAGTTGATTCATCCAGTTAGTCATAATTTCCCCCGATTATTCTGTGTCAAACCACAGAGTAAGCGAGGGGTTGTCAGGAAATGTCTAAGCTGGCTAAAGAAGAGAAAATGCGGCTTTGGTTATTGATGCGTGTAAACGGCATTGCCGCCTTTGCAGTCCACCGCTACCCGATAGTGGATATCGCTGTTTTTGCCGCGTACGGTCAGCGGAACAGTCCACCTATCGTCTTTGCCCGTGATCTCTTTGACGTTAATCCAGGCAACCGGATCGGCCTGCCCCAGCGTCTCCTGATCGTCAGCCCAGCGCGCAATACGGTTTTGCTGATAGTCACGCTTAACGCTGGCAGCGATACCGGAGGCATCAAGCCCTTCACAGCGGGGGAACTTTACTGATTTATCATTCGCTGCCTGTACGCTAGCGCTGCCGGCCAGCAGGGCTAGACCGAGCAGTAGTCCTAATCTGTTCATGCTTATCTCCTGTGCGCATAACCCACTCAAAGCATGGTACAAATTACCGACAGCGCAAGCTGTGGTTAGGCTGCTTTTGTACGTTTTGGCGTCGGCATATCCGTTACGGTATCGCCTTTGACCGGAGCCGCATCAGGGTCCGGAAGCTTACCGGAGCGGAACACGGCGCTAAAGGTCTCTTTTTGCTCAGCCAGCCACAGCGCCATCTGCTCGCGCTGCTCGTCATCAAACGCAACGGGTGCATTTACCAGCACGCCCTCCAGCACTTCTGCCAGATCGAGCATTTTGTCGTACGCATCGGCTTCCTTCTTGCTGGCAAAAGACATTTTTTCCTCACCTTCGCGGATTACCACGTATTTGACTTCAACCGCCATAATGCAGCCTCATTTACCTGTTTATTTATACAGTATAATAGTAAGCATTTTGCAGCAGGATTGCAAGCCAAAAAAAGACACGCAAACGTTTTCGTGTATAATAGTCCGAAATTTTTAAACGGTGGATATTATGACTTTTTTAGGTACCGCGCTGCGTCCGGCAGCCACCCGTGTGATGCTGTTAGGCTCCGGTGAACTGGGTAAAGAGGTGGCCATTGAGTGCCAGCGTTTGGGCATCGAAGTGATTGCCGTAGACCGCTATGCCGACGCCCCGGCAATGCATGTGGCCCACCGTGCGCACGTCATCAACATGCTGGACGGCGAGGCGTTGAAGGCGCTGGTGGCGCAGGAGAAACCGGATTTTATTGTCCCGGAGATCGAAGCCATTGCCACCGATATGCTTCTTGAGCTTGAGGCCCAGGGTCAGCAGGTGGTGCCTTGCGCCCGCGCCGCGAAGCTGACCATGAACCGGGAGGGGATCCGCCGCCTGGCCGCCGAAGAGCTGAACCTGCCCACCTCGACCTACCGCTTTGCTGACAGCGAAACCGCGTTTGAAGAGGCGGTCGCGGCGCTGGGCCTGCCCTGTATTATCAAGCCGGTGATGAGCTCCTCTGGCAAAGGCCAGAGCTTTATTCGCAGCGCCGACCAGCTTCATGACGCCTGGCAGTATGCCCAGCTCGGCGGTCGCGCCGGGGCGGGACGCGTCATCGTCGAAGGCGTAGTGAAGTTTGACTTTGAAATTACCCTCCTGACCGTCAGCGCCGTGGACGGGGTGCACTTCTGCGAACCTATCGGTCATCGCCAGGAGGATGGCGACTACCGCGAGTCCTGGCAGCCGCAGCAGATGAGCGAGCTGGCCCTCTCCCGCGCGCAGGCTATCGCCCGTGAAGTCGTGCTGGCGCTCGGGGGCTACGGCCTGTTTGGCGTGGAGCTGTTCGTCTGCGGCGACGAGGTGATCTTTAGTGAGGTGTCACCGCGTCCGCACGATACCGGTATGGTCACGCTGATCTCCCAGGATCTCTCTGAGTTCGCCCTGCACGTTCGCGCGTTCCTCGGCCTGCCGATAGGCGGAGTACGTCAGTACGGCCCGTCCGCCTCGGCGGTGATCCTGCCGGAACTGAAGAGCAATAATGTAACCTTTGATAACGTGCAGGCGGCGGTAGGGGCGGGTCTACAGCTGCGCCTGTTCGGCAAGCCGGAGATTGACGGTACGCGGCGGTTAGGCGTGGCGTTAGCCACCGGTGAAAGCGTGGATGAGGCGGTGACGCGGGCAACAAACGCCGCCGCGAGCGTGGTGGTGAAGGGATAAAAAAACGGGCCATATGGCCCGTTTTTATCGCGATACAGTAACGATTACTGCTGCGCGCCTTCTACCGCTTCGCGAGCCAGTTTGGTGATGCGATCGTAGTCACCCGCTTCCAGCGCGTCAGCCGGAACCAGCCATGAGCCACCGATGCACAGCACGCTCTTCAGCGCCAGGTAGTCACGGTAGTTCGCCGGAGAGATGCCACCGGTCGGGCAGAAACGCACCTGTGAGAACGGACCGGCAATTGCCTGTAGCGCTTTGGTGCCGCCGTTGGCTTCCGCCGGGAAGAATTTAAACTCTTTCAGACCGTAATCGAGACCCAGCATCAGCTCAGACACGGTGCTGATGCCTGGGATCAGCGGGATGGTCCCTTCGGTTGCCGCTTTCAGCAGCGGCTCGGTCAGGCCTGGGCTGATAGCAAACTGCGCGCCCGCTTCGGTCACGTCCGCCAGCTGCTGCGGATTCAGTACCGTACCGGCACCAATAATGGCTTCCGGCACCTCTTTCGCAATGGCGCGGATCGCATCCATAGCACAGGCGGTACGCAGAGTGACTTCCAGCACGCGAACGCCGCCGGCAACCAGGGCTTTCGCCATCGGCACAGCGTGTTCCAGTTTATTCACCACGATAACCGGTACAACAGGACCCGTTTTCAGGATTGCTTCAGCACTCGTTTTCCAGTTTTTCATCAGAATTTTTCTCTCGCCCGATCTAAAAAATTTATCAGTTTAAAAAGTGATACAGGTTGCGCCCTGCTCCGCACCGGAGAGTTTTTCACGCAGTGCGCTAAACATTTCGCGGCCAGTACCTACGCGCGCGCTACTCAGGTCAGGAGTGTGCGGCTGACGTGCAGCAAGCTCGGTGTCATCCACCAGCAGAGTTAACTCCCCTGTCTGTCCATTTACGCGGATGATATCGCCCTCGCGTACTTTTGCCAGCAACCCGCCGTCATACGCTTCTGGTGTTACATGGATCGCCGACGGTACTTTACCTGATGCGCCGGAGAGCCGTCCATCGGTGACTAATGCGATTTTGAAACGGCGGTCCAATAATACACCAAGTGGCGGCATCAGTTTATGTAATTCTGGCATGCCGTTGGCCTTTGGCCCTTGATGCCGGACAACAACCACGCAGTCACGGTCAAGCAGACCGGCTTCAAAGGCCGGTAACACGTCGTGCTGGCTCTCAAAAATCACCGCAGGCGCCTCGACGACCTGGTTCTCTAGCGGGACGGCGGAGGTCTTCATAACCGCACGGCCAAGGTTGCCGCTGAGCACTTTCGTACCGCCGTGGTGCGAGAACGGCTTGTCGATAGAGGCAATGATATCGCTGTCCAGCGAGGCGCTGGCCCCGTCGCGCCAGTCCAGTTCACCGTTGTTCAGCCATGGCTCGAGGGTATAACGTGACAGACCGTGACCTACCACGGTGTTGACATCCTCATGCAGCAGGCCGCCCTTCAACAGCTCACGCATCAGTACCGGTACGCCGCCCGCAGCCTGGAAGTGGTTGATATCCGCCGGGCCATTGGGGTAGAGGCGCGCCATCAGCGGAACCACCTCGGAGAGTTCAGAGAAGTCATCCCAGTTAATGATAATGCCCGCAGCGCGCGCCATCGCCACCAGGTGCATGGTGTGGTTAGTGGAGCCACCCGTTGCCAGCAGGGCAACGATGCCGTTGACCACCACCTTCTCATCGATCATCTTGCCGAGCGGCATCCACTCGTTGCCGTTGCCGGTCAGGCGAGTCACCTGGCGAGCGGCGGCCACGGTCAACGCTTCACGCAGCGGCGCATCGGGGTGTACAAATGACGAGCCGGGGAGCTGCATGCCCATAAATTCAATAACCATCTGATTGGTATTGGCCGTGCCGTAGAAGGTGCAGGTGCCCGGTGCGTGGTAGGAGGCCGCCTCAGACTCCAGCAGCGCCATGCGATCAACTTTGCCTTCGGCATAGAGCTGGCGGATCCGTACCTTCTCTTTGTTTGGCAGGCCGCTGGCCATCGGCCCTGACGGCACAAACAGCGCTGGCAGATGGCCAAACGACAGCGCGGCCATCGCCAGGCCCGGGACAATTTTATCGCAGACGCCAAGATAGAGCGCGCCGTCAAACATGTTGTGCGACAGGCCGACCGCGGCAGACATGGCGATCACTTCCCGGCTGAGAAGGGAAAGCTCCATCCCATCCTGGCCCTGGGTCACACCATCGCACATGGCCGGGACGCCACCTGCCACCTGGCCTACGGCGTTAACCGAGTGCAGGGCTTTACGAATAATATCAGGGTAGCGTTCATAGGGCTGGTGCGCGGAGAGCATGTCGTTGTAGGAGGTGATGATGGCGACGTTGTTACGCAGCATGCTTTTCAGCGAGGCCTTATCTTCCGGCTGGCAGGCGGCGAAACCGTGGGCCAGGTTACCGCACGCCAGCGACGAGCGATGGACGGTACTGCTTTTCGCCTGTTCGATGCGGGCAAGATAGGCGCTGCGGGTGGCATGAGAACGATCGATAATACGATTTGTTACCCGTAACAATGTCGAGTTCATAAAGGCTCCTGAAAATTAGGTGTCCCGGGCGGCGGCATCGTTAACAAAAAGAGAATATGTGAACCACTAATCCGCCGTACGCCGGAGGCAAAATCGCTTCAGCCAGTGTAATAAAAAAAGCGTGAGGGGTGAATCCAGGGAAGCGCAAAAGGGTAAAAATTATGCGGGAATCTGCGTTGGATCATGTTACCGGTAAAATAACGACGTGATAAACAAAAAAAACGGCCCCGCAGGGCCGCTTGATATTAAGTGAGTTACTTACTCAAATTCGTTCCAGGAACGACCGTCGCGGGTGATCATTGCCACCGACGCAACCGGTCCCCAGGTACCGGCCTGGTAAGGCTTAGGTGATTCGTTATCCATCGCCCAGGCTTCGGTAATGGAGTCAACCCACTTCCACGCCTCTTCGACCTCGTCGCGGCGCACGAACAGCGCCTGGATGCCACGCATGGTCTCCAGCAGCAGACGCTCGTAAGCATCGGCGAGATGGCTTTCGTTGAAGGTCTCGGAGTAGCTCAGATCGAGCTTGGTGGTTTGCAGATTGTGCTTGTGATCGAGACCCGGCACTTTGTTAAGGATCTGGATATCCACGCCCTCGTCCGGCTGCAGACGAATGGTGAGCTTATTCTGGGGCAGATCCTGCCAGGACTCCTTGAACAGGTTCAGCGGCGGGGTTTTGAAGTAAACCACCACTTCAGAGCACTTGGTTGGCAGACGCTTGCCGGTACGCAGGTAGAACGGCACGTCGGCCCAGCGCCAGTCGTCAATATCCACGCGGATGGCCACGAAGGTTTCAGTGTTGCTGGTTTTGTTTGCGCCCTCCTCTTCCAGGTAGCCCGGCACTTTTTTGCCCTGGGCAAAACCAGCGGTGTACTGGCCGCGCACGGTTTTTTCACGCACGTTCGAGCGGTCAATACGGCGCAGAGATTTCAGCACCTTCACTTTTGCATCACGAATACTGTCCGCAGAGAGATCCGACGGTGGCGACATGGCGATCATGCAGAGAACCTGTAACAGATGGTTCTGGATCATGTCGCGCATCTGTCCGGCCTGGTCGAAATAGCCCCAGCGGCCTTCGATGCCCACCTCTTCCGCCACGGTGATCTCCACGTGATCGATGGTGCGGTTGTCCCAGTTGTTGACGAACAGAGAGTTAGCAAAGCGCAGCGCCAGCAGGTTGAGCACCGTCTCCTTACCGAGGTAGTGGTCGATACGGTAGACCTGGCACTCCTCAAAGTACTCGCCCACCTGATCGTTAATTTCACGGGAGGTGTCGAGAGAGGTACCGAGCGGCTTCTCCATCACCACGCGCGCGGGTTTGGCGTTGAGTTTTGCCTCACCCAGACCTTTGCAGATGGCACCAAAGGTGCTCGGCGGCATGGCGAAATAGTTGATGGTGACGCGGTTTTTCTGGTCGAGCATCTCACCGAGGCGGGTAAACGCGGCGGTATCGTTGACGTCAAGATTACAGAAATCGAGGCGACCGCTGAGCGTGTCCCAGAGGCTTTCATCGATTTTCTCTTTCATGAAGGTTTCAAGCGCTTCACGCACGATTTCGGTGTACTTCGCTTTATCCCACTCCGCACGCCCTACCCCAAGGATACGCGTCTCCGGATGGATCTGGCCTGCTTTTTCTAATTGATACAGGGAAGGCAGCAATTTTCGGCGTGCAAGATCGCCTTTCGCGCCGAAAATGACCAGGTCACATGCCTGGGCTGTTTGCGTTACCGCCATGTCATTCTCCTCAATTGGCTGCCCCGGTACTTTAGCCAGGGCATAACTGTAATTTTATTACACTGCACTGTACTGCTTTTACGTAAAACCCGAAACCGTTACCGCTTATCCTCCCGTGCGTTTTCGCCCGGACGGCTAAAAATTGGGTTAATCGCCCTGAAAAATCAGGGAATTTGTATGGAACCGAGTAGCTAAAATCCGACTCTGATCATGTAATGAAAAAAAACAACAAAATTTCCCGCTGTTCTTTACCTTTCCGGGTCTCACAAGGGTAATATCGACCTAAACGCAGCACAATTTCGTCCGTTATTGAAATTGATTTTAGCCATGAGCGCCCCGTTAATAATGAACATGCTGGAAAAAATTCACTCTCAGCTGGAACACCTTAGCAAATCCGAACGAAAAGTGGCGGAAGTCATCCTCTCCTCTCCGGACCAGGCCATCCACTCCAGCATTGCTGCCCTGGCACAGGAGGCCGGCGTCAGCGAGCCCACGGTAAACCGCTTCTGCCGCAGTATGGAAACCCGCGGCTTCCCCGATTTTAAGCTGCACCTGGCCCAAAGCCTGGCGAACGGTACGCCCTATGTTAATCGCAATGTCGATGAAGATGACAGCGTTGAGGCCTATACCGGTAAAATATTTGAGTCGGCGATGGCCAGTCTGGATCACGTTCGTCAGTCGCTGGACATGCCTGCCGTTAACCGCGCTGTCGATCTGCTCACTCAGGCAAAGAAGATTGCTTTCTTTGGCCTTGGCTCGTCGGCGGCGGTTGCCCATGACGCCATGAACAAGTTTTTCCGCTTCAACGTGCCGGTGGTCTACACCGATGATATTGTCCTGCAGCGTATGAGCTGCATGAACTGTAACGAAGATGACGTGGTGGTGCTCATCTCCCACACCGGGCGAACAAAAAGCCTGGTTGAGCTGGCCCAGCTGGCGCGGGAGAGCGATGCGATGGTGATTGCCATCACCTCGGCGGGGACCCCGCTGGCCCGTGAAGCGACGCTGGCCATCACGCTGGACGTGCCGGAAGATACCGACATCTATATGCCGATGGTATCGCGGCTGGCGCAGCTCACGGTCATCGACGTGCTGGCGACGGGTTTTACCCTGCGCCGGGGAGCAAAATTCAGAGATAACTTGAAGCGAGTCAAGGAAGCGCTGAAGGAATCGCGTTTTGATAAGGAGCTCCTGACCGGGAGCGATAAACATTAAAATTTTATAACAGCGTTGTAATTCATTACGGCATTCGGTTAAGTTTTTGATTTGCCAAATCGGCGCCCAGAACTGCCGAATTCATATTCACGCAACACCTGGTTGTTTCAGTCAACGGAGTAATACATGTCCAGAAGGCTTCGCAGAACTAAAATCGTTACCACCCTGGGTCCAGCTACCGACCGCGATAATAACCTCGAAAAGATCATCGCAGCTGGCGCTAACGTGGTACGTATGAACTTCTCCCACGGCACGCCAGAGGATCACAAGCTGCGTGCAGATAAAGTGCGCGAGATTGCGGCAAAACTGGGTCGTCATGTGGCTATTCTTGGGGATTTACAGGGTCCAAAAATTCGCGTATCGACCTTCAAAGAGGGGAAAGTGTTCCTCAACGTTGGCGATAAATTCCTGCTGGATGCCAACCTCGGTAAAGGTGAAGGCGACAAAGAGCGTGTGGGTATCGATTATAAGGGCCTGCCCGCTGACGTTGTTCCTGGCGATATTCTGCTGCTTGACGATGGCCGCGTGCAGCTGAAAGTGATCGACGTTCAGGGCATGAAGGTGTTCACCGAGGTGACCGTTGGCGGTCCGCTGTCGAACAACAAAGGCATCAACAAGCTGGGAGGCGGTCTCTCCGCCGAGGCGCTGACCGATAAAGACAAGGCGGACATCATCACCGCCGCGCAGATTGGCGTTGACTACCTGGCCGTCTCCTTCCCGCGCTGCGGGGAAGACCTGAACTACGCCCGTCGTCTGGCACGCGATGCGGGCTGTGATGCTAAAATCGTCGCCAAGGTTGAGCGTGCGGAAGCCGTATGCGACCAGGATGCGATGGATGACGTGATCCTTGCCTCTGACGTGGTGATGGTTGCGCGTGGCGACCTCGGGGTTGAGATTGGTGACCCTGAACTGGTGGGTATCCAGAAGGCGCTGATCCGCCGCGCACGCCAGCTTAACCGCTCCGTGATCACCGCCACCCAGATGATGGAGTCGATGATCACTAACCCGATGCCGACCCGTGCCGAAGTGATGGACGTGGCTAACGCCGTGCTGGACGGTACCGATGCCGTGATGCTCTCTGCCGAGACCGCTGCTGGACAGTATCCAGCAGAAACCGTGGCCGCGATGGCCCGCGTCTGCCTGGGCGCCGAGAAGATCCCCAGCATCAACGTCTCCAAGCACCGCCTCGATATCCAGTTCGATAACGTGGAAGAGGCCATCGCGATGTCAGCGATGTATGCGGCAAACCACCTGAAGGGCGTTACCGCTATCATCACCATGACCGAATCGGGCCGCACCGCGCTGATGACCTCGCGTATCAGCTCCGGTCTGCCGATCTTCGCTATGTCGCGCCATGAGCGCACGCTGAACCTTACCGCGCTCTATCGTGGCGTCACCCCGGTCTACTTCGACAGCAACAACGACGGCGTGGTCGCGGCTCATGATGCGGTTACCCTGCTCCGCGATAAAGGCTACCTGGTCTCTGGCGATCTGGTTATCGTCACCCAGGGCGACGTGATGGGCACCATTGGCACCACCAACACCACCCGCATCCTGACCGTAGATTAAGGTTTGGTATTCCCCGGTGGCTTACCCGGTCTACTACACATATCGTAGGCCGGGTAAGCGAAGCGCCACCCGGCGTTTACCTGCCACCCGGCGTTTACCTGCCACCCGGCGTATTCTCCTATTTTTTCGGAAACAGATCCTTGCGCTTGTACGGCTCCTGCTCGCCCGGCTTGCGCGTCTTAAGCAGCTTTAGGATCCAGGTGTACTGCTCCGGGTGCGGGCCAACAAGGTGCTCCACCTCTTCATTCATCCGTCTGGCGATGGTGTTATCGTCGGCCTCCAGCAGATCGTCCATTGGCGGCCTGACCAGGATGGTCAGACGATGGGTTTTGCCGTCATAGACCGGAAACAGCGGCACAACGCGGGCACGGCAGACTTTCATCAGGCGACCAACGGCAGGCAGCGTGGCTTTATAGGTGGCAAAGAAATCGACAAACTCACTCTGCTCCGGGCCGTGGTCCTGATCGGGCAGGTAGTAACCCCAGTAGCCCTGACGCACCGAGTGAATAAACGGCTTAATCCCATCGTTACGCGCATGCAGGCGTCCACCAAAGCGGCGACGCACCGTATTCCAGACGTAATCGAACACCTTGTTACCCTGGTTATGGAACATGGCGGCCATCTTTTGGCCCCGGGAGGCCATCAGCATCGCCGGAATGTCCACCCCCCAGCCGTGCGGTACAAGGAAGATCACATTTTCACCGTTGCGCTGCATCTCGTCGATAATCTCTCTGCCCTGCCAGTTTACGCGACCGGCGATCTTATCCGGACCGCGTATCGCTAGCTCGGCCATCAGCACCATCGACTGGGGAGCGGTCGCAAACATCTCGTCAACGATCGCTTCCCGCTCGGCTACGCTCTTCTCCGGGAAGCAGTAGTGCAGGTTGATTTGCGCCCGCCGGCGAGCGCTTTTGCCCAGCCGTCCGCCTAGACGCCCAAGCTTGCCCAGCAGCGGATCGCGTACCGAGGCGGGTACCAGCGCCACGCCAGCCAGCGCGAAAACCCCCAGCCATGCCCCCCAGTAGCGCGGCAGAAGGAACTCCTTTTCAAACTGGGGAATGTATTCACTGTTATTTTTTTTCGTTTCCATGCATCTTCCGGGAGCCGACAGACTCGGGTCAGAGAAATAATCAGGTATCAGTTAACGTGATAGTTTAGCGAGACGTATAGCTTCACACAAAAGAAAAAGCCGGTGCCCATGGGCAACCGGCTTTCATAGCTATCCTGCTGGGCGAATCAGTCGAAGCGCAGCTGCGGCGTCACCTCTTTCACCTGCGCCAGATAGTCGCGGCGATCGCTGCCGGTCAACCCTTCGGTACGCGGCAGCTTGGCCGTCAATGGATTCACCGCCTGCTTGTTGATCCACACCTCATAGTGCAGGTGCGGGCCGGTTGAGCGGCCGGTGTTACCTGACAGCGCGATACGATCGCCCCGCTTCACTTTCTGGCCATCTTTTACCAGCAGCTTACGCAGGTGCATATAGCGTGTGGTGTAGGTGCGGCCGTGACGAATCGCCACGTAGTAGCCTGCTGCGCCGCTACGTTTGGCCGTGACCACCTCGCCATCACCCACCGCCAGGACAGGCGTTCCCTGCGGCATGGCGAAATCAACGCCTTTATGCGGGGCTACGCGGCCGGTTACCGGGTTCAGACGACGCGGATTAAAGTTTGACGATACACGGAACTGTTTTGAGGTCGGGAAACGCATAAAGCCCTTCGCCAGCCCGGTGCCGTTACGATCGTAGAATTTGCCGTCTTCAGCGCGGATAGCGTAGTAGTCTTTACCTTCCGAGCGCAGACGCACGCCCAGCAGCTGACTCTGCTCGCGTTTGCCGTCGAGCATCTCCCGCGACATCAACACCGAGAACTCATCGCCTTTTTTCAGCTTGCGGAAGTCCATCTGCCACTGCATGGCTTTGATCACCGCGCTGATTTCACCGCTGTTCAGGCCGGCATCTTTGGCGCTGGCCACGAAGCTACCCCCTACCGTGCCCTTCAGCGTAGCGTTAACCCAGTCACCCTGCTGAACTTCGCTACTCATCTTGAATGCGCCGCCGTCAGTGCGATCGTAGGTGCGGGTTTCACGGCGCGACATCTCCCAGGTCAGACGCTGCAGATCGCCATCGGCGTTGAGCGTCCAGGAGATTTGCTGGCCGATCTTCAAATTACGCAGCTCTTTGTCGGCGCTGGCGAGTTGGGTAACGTCGCCCATATCCATGCCGTACTGGGTCAGAATGCTGCTGAGCGTATCGCCGGTAGAGACAACGTACTCATGCACGCCCGCCTCGTTGCCGGTTTTATCATCCAGCTCATCCTGGGGGATCTCTTCCACTTCATCAGGCATGGTCTGATCGATTGGCTCACTGGCTTCCGGCAGCAGCGAACGAATTTCGCTCTTCTCCAGCTCAATGGCTTTCACAATTGGGGCAGACTCGGGGTGGTAGACGTAGGGCCGCCAGACGGCGACCGCTAATGTGAGAACAGTAAGCGACCCCAGCATAACGCGATGGGGTCGGGGCAAATTGTTAAATGCCAGGGCGACAGAGCGGGCTATCTGTTGCACGTATTCACTTCCTCGTTAATCTCCTTTCAGACAGCTCGCATACTGGTTTGAGAGTTGTTTCAAAAACTGCGCGTAGCTGGTTTTACTTAGCGCAATATTGGTGCCCAGAGGATCTAACGTCCCCATACGCACGGATGTCCCTCTCGCAACAGATTCTACGACCGCTGGCCTGAACTGTGGCTCAGCAAAAACGCAGGTTGCTTTTTGCTCAACTAACTGTGTTCTGATTTCATGTAAACGCTGCGCACCGGGCTGAATTTCAGGGTTGACGGTGAAATGGCCGAGCGGCGTCAGACCATAGTGTTTTTCGTAATAGCCATAGGCGTCATGAAAAACGAAATACCCTTTCCCCTTCACGGGTGCGAGCTCAGTGCCGACCTGCTTATCGGTCTCGGCCAATTGTGCCTCAAAATCGCGCAGGTTGGCGTCAAGCTTGGCTCGACTTTGCGGCATAACTTCCACTAATTTTTGATGGATTGCAACCGCTGCCAGGCGCGCTACCTCGGGTGACAGCCAAATGTGCATGTTGTAGTCGCCATGATGGTGATGTTCGTCACCGTTTTCCCCGTGGTGGTCATGACCCTCATGCTCATCCTCGTCATGATCGCTGCCTTTCATCAGCAGCGGTTTTACGTCAGGCAACTCGCCGATTGCCAGCTGTTTCTGCGCCGGAAGCTGCTGGGTTGATTTCTGCATGAAGGCTTCCATGTCTGGTCCAACCCATACCACTAAGTCCGCGCTTTTTAAGCGTTTTACATCAGACGGGCGCAATGAGTAATCATGCTCAGATGCACCGTCCGGGAGTAGTACTTCTGTCTCAGTCACGCCGTCGGTAATAGCGGCCGTGATAAAGCCCAAAGGCTTAAGCGAAGCGACAACGGCAGCGTTGGCCGGAGCCATCGTTATGCCCATCAGAGCGGTGGAAATTGCAGCGCAAAGAAGCGTATTTTTATGTAACATAATGCGACTAACCATCGTAACAAGTGGGTGGAATGTGATATTATAACATTCTATGACTTGTGCAAGCCCTTAAACACTATGACAAATCTTGTTTCACTGGAAAACGTGTCCGTCTCTTTCGGCCAACGCCGCGTCCTGTCTGACATTTCGCTGGTGCTGCGCCCTGGAAAAATTTTAACCCTGCTGGGTCCAAACGGCGCGGGGAAATCGACCCTGGTGCGGGTGGTTCTTGGCCTGGTAGCAGCCGATTCCGGGGCGATCAAGCGCGACAAGGCGCTGCGTATTGGCTATGTTCCGCAGAAGCTGCATCTGGATGCCACCCTGCCCCTGACCGTCAGCCGCTTTATGCGCCTGCGTCCCGGTACGCGTAAGGAGGATATCCTCCCTGCCCTGAAGCGTGTTCAGGCCGGGCACCTGATTGACGCTCCGATGCAGAAGCTCTCCGGCGGCGAGACCCAGCGCGTGCTGCTGGCCCGCGCCCTGCTCAACGCCCCGCAGCTGCTGGTCCTGGACGAACCCACCCAGGGCGTGGACGTTAACGGCCAGGTGGCGCTCTACGATCTGATCGACCAGCTGCGCCGGGAGCTGAACTGCGCCGTGCTGATGGTCTCCCACGATCTGCACCTGGTGATGGCGAAAACCGATGAGGTGCTGTGCCTGAACCACCATATCTGCTGCTCCGGTACGCCAGAGGTGGTCGCCGCCCATCCGCAGTTTATCTCGATGTTTGGGCCGCGCGGCGCTGAGCAGTTGGGCATCTATCGCCATAACCATAACCATCGCCATGATTTACAGGGCCGTATCGTACTGCGCCGGGGAAATGGTAACTCATGATTGAACTACTTCTGCCCGGCTGGCTGGCTGGGATGATGCTGGCCTGTGCCGCAGGCCCGCTTGGCTCCTTTGTGGTCTGGCGTCGGATGTCCTACTTCGGCGACACCCTCGCCCATGCGTCGCTGCTCGGCGTCGCCTTTGGCCTGCTGCTGGATGTTAATCCGTTTTACGCGGTGATTGCGGTGACGCTGCTGCTTGCTGGCGGACTGGTCTGGCTGGAGAAGCGCCCACACCTGGCGATCGATACTTTGCTGGGCATCATGGCGCACAGCGCCCTGTCGCTGGGTCTGGTCGTCGTGAGCCTGATGTCGAATATTCGTGTCGATCTGATGGCCTATCTGTTTGGCGATCTGCTGGCGGTCACCCCGGACGATCTGATTGTCCTGGGTATCGGGGTCGCTATCGTTATCGGCATTCTGATCTGGCAGTGGCGCAGCCTGCTGTCGATGACCATCAGTCCGGATCTGGCGTTTGTTGACGGCGTGAAACTGCAGCGGGTGAAGCTGCTGCTGATGCTGGTGACCGCCCTGACCATTGGCGTGGCAATGAAGTTTGTCGGCGCGCTGATCATCACCTCGCTGCTGATCATTCCCGCCGCCACCGCCCGCCGTTTCGCCCGTACGCCGGAGCAGATGGCCGGGGTTGCCGTAGCGGTAGGGATGCTCGCGGTCACCGGTGGCCTGACCTTCTCAGCGTTCTATGACACGCCGGCTGGTCCTTCGGTGGTGCTCTGCGCCGCGGTGCTGTTTATTCTCAGCATGATGAAGAAACCGGCGCAGTAGCATGTAGCATCCAATTGCCCGGTGGCGCGTAGCTTACCGGGCCTACGGGTTTTGTAGGCAGGATAAGGCGAAGCCGCCATCCGGCGTTTTGTTACTACGGCATCTCCGGCGGAGTGATGCCGAAGTGGTTCCAGGCTCTTACCGTCGCCATACGCCCACGCGGGGTGCGCTGTAAAAAGCCCTGCTGGATCAGGAACGGCTCCAGCACGTCCTCGATGGTTTCCCGCTCTTCACCGATGGCCGCCGCAAGGTTATCTAACCCTACCGGGCCGCCAAAGAACTTATCGATCACCGCCAGCAGCAGCTTGCGGTCCATATAGTCAAAGCCTTCGGCATCAACGTTCAGCATATCCAGCGCCTGGGCAGCCACGTCCGCGGAAATGGTTCCGTCATGCTTCACCTCAGAGAAGTCACGCACGCGACGCAGCAGGCGGTTGGCGATACGCGGCGTCCCCCGGGAGCGGCGAGCCACTTCCAGCGCTCCCTCTTCGCTCATCTCCAGCCCCATAAAGCGCGCGCTGCGCCCGACGATATGCTGGAGATCGGGCACCTGATAGAACTCCAGGCGCTGCACGATGCCGAAGCGGTCGCGCAGTGGCGAGGTCAGGGATCCCGCACGGGTAGTGGCACCGATCAGCGTAAAGGGCGGCAGGTCGATTTTAATCGAGCGCGCTGCCGGGCCTTCACCGATCATGATATCCAGCTGGTAATCCTCCATGGCCGGATAGAGCACCTCTTCCACCACCGGTGACAGACGGTGGATCTCGTCGATAAACAGCACGTCGTGCGGCTCGAGGTTGGTCAGCATGGCGGCGAGATCCCCCGCCTTCTCCAGCACCGGGCCAGAGGTGGTGCGCAGGTTGACGCCCATCTCGTTGGCAACAATGTTGGCGAGCGTGGTTTTACCCAGGCCTGGCGGGCCGAAGATCAGCAGATGGTCAAGGGCATCACCACGCAGCTTCGCCGCCTGGATGAAGATCTCCATCTGGGAGCGCACCTGCGGCTGGCCGATGTATTCGTCGAGCAGCTTAGGACGGATCGCGCGATCGATGACCTCTTCCTGGGTAACGCTGCCTGCTGATACCAGGCGGTCTGCTTCTATCATCCTTTACCTCACATCGCGGCGCGGAGCGCTTCACGAATAAGTGTTTCACTGCTGGCATCCGGGCGTGCCAGCTTACTGACCATGCGGCTGGCTTCCTGAGGCTTGTAGCCCAATGCCACCAGCGCAGCAACCGCTTCCTGCTCGGCGTCGTCCGCCGATGGACCCGCGGGCGACGTCAGCACCAGATCCGCCGCCGGGGTAAAGAGATCGCCATGCAGGCCTTTGAAGCGGTCTTTCATCTCGACAATCAGGCGCTCGGCGGTCTTTTTACCGATGCCGGGCAGCTTCACCAGCGCGGCTGGCTCTTCGCGCTCCACGGCGTTAACGAACTGCTGCGCCGACATACCGGAGAGGATCGCCAGCGCCAGCTTCGGCCCGACGCCGTTGGTTTTGATCAGCTCTTTAAACAGGGTACGCTCCTGTTTATTGTTAAAGCCGTACAGCAGCTGAGCATCTTCACGCACCACGAAGTGGGTGAAGACGATCGCTTCCTGCCCAGCATCCGGTAGCTCATAGAAGCAGGTCATCGGCATATGCACTTCATAGCCTACGCCGTTGGTCTCCAGCAGTACCAGCGGGGGTTGTTTCTCGACAATAATGCCTCTGAGTCTGCCTATCACGTTTCGCTCCTGCGCTATCGGCTAAAATTTTCTCTATGATATAAAAAAGGCTGGATACATATCCAGCCTCTTTTTTATTTAACGTAACCGCCCTCGCGCAAGATTGAGCCGGGTTTCACTCATCTGCATGGCGTTTTGGCTGACGTGGCAGTGGGTAATGGCGATGGCCAACGCATCGGCGGCGTCCGCCTGCGGGTTAGCCGGCAGCTTGAGCAGGGTACGCACCATGTGCTGCACCTGACTCTTCTCTGCGCTGCCGATACCGACCACCGTCTGCTTCACCTGGCGGGCGGCATACTCAAAGACCGGCAGATCCTGGTTTACCGCTGCCACAATCGCCACCCCGCGCGCCTGCCCCAGCTTTAGCGCCGAGTCGGCGTTCTTCGCCATAAAGACCTGCTCAATGGCGAAAAAGTCGGGCTGGAACTGGGTGATGATCTCCGACACGCCCGCGTAGATTAGCTTCAGGCGCGACGGGAGATCGTCAACCTTAGTGCGGATACAGCCGCTGCCAAGGTAGGTGAGCTGTCTGCCGACCTGGCGGATCACGCCGTAGCCGGTGATGCGTGAGCCGGGATCAATACCAAGAATGATTGACACCACGCACCTCCTGTTTTACGGATTCAGACTGCATCATTCGAGGGTTGCTGCAACCTCGTCAGAGATCTCACCGTTATGGTAGACCTCCTGCACGTCGTCGCAATCTTCCAGCATGTCGATCAGGCGCAGCAGCTTCGGCGCGGTCTCGGCATCCATATCCGCCTTGGTGGAGGGGATCATCGATACTTCAGCGTTGTCTGCTTTCAGGCCAGCGGCCTCCAGCGCATCACGCACCGCGCCCATCTCTTCCCACGCGGTATAGACGTCGATCGCGCCGTCGTCGTAGGTCACCACGTCTTCCGCACCCGCTTCCAGCGCCGCTTCCATAATTGCATCTTCGTCGCCCTGCTCGAAGGAGATCACCCCTTTCTTGCTGAACAGGTAGGCAACGGAGCCGTCGGTGCCCAGGTTGCCACCGGTTTTGGTGAACGCATGGCGAACTTCGGCAACGGTACGGTTACGGTTGTCAGAGAGGCACTCGACCATGACCGCCGTGCCGCCCGGACCGTAACCTTCATAGATGATGGTCTCCATGTTCGCGTCTTCATCACCGCCCACGCCACGCGCAATAGCGCGGTTCAGGGTGTCGCGAGTCATGTTGTTGGAGAGCGCTTTATCGATTGCCGCACGCAGACGCGGGTTCGAGCCGGCATCGCCGCCGCCCAGACGCGCCGCCGTTACCAGCTCACGAATAATTTTGGTAAAGATCTTACCGCGTTTGGCATCCTGTGCCGCTTTGCGGTGTTTGGTGTTGGCCCATTTACTGTGACCTGCCATAAAAAATTCTCCAAAAGCGCCTTCTCAGGCGGCGTTAATTACAAACTCTTCAATCGCCTGCCGGTTGCTCCATGACTTGGTCATGACGGCGGCATCCGCCGCATCGACCCAGCGGTAGGACAGGTGCTCAGTGAACACGATCTCCCGCTCATGAGGCAGCGCAAGACAGAACCACGATTCCGTGTTGCGCTCAATACCCGGCGCATAGCGATGACGTAAATGTAGAAAAATTTCAAACTCCACCGTGCGCTGACAGTCGATCAAGGTCAGCTGCTCTGCTGCAATGTCAATGGCGACCTCTTCCTTTACTTCACGCACGGCGGCCTGCGGCGCGGTCTCCCCCTCCTCCAGGCTGCCGGTAACCGACTGCCAAAAATCGGGATCGTCGCGCCGTTGTAGCATCAGCACCCGTTTCGTGTCCTGGGCGTAGATCACGACAAGGATGGAAACAGGTTGCTTATAGGCCATTAGCTATTCTCAGTCTTTTTGATCACGTCGATACCCAGCTCGGTCAGCGCAGCCTGGTTGGCGAAGCTTGGCGCTTCGGTCATCAGGCAGGCGGCAGCGGTGGTTTTCGGGAAGGCGATCACGTCACGAATGTTATCGGTGCCGGTCAGCAGCATGGTCAGGCGATCGAGACCGAAGGCCAGGCCCGCGTGCGGCGGCGTACCGTACTTCAGGGCGTCGAGCAGGAAGCCGAACTTCTCGCGCTGCTCCTGTTCGGTAATGCCGAGGATGCCAAACACCGTCTGCTGCATTTCACCGCGGTGAATACGCACCGAACCGCCGCCCACTTCATAGCCGTTGATCACCATATCGTAGGCGTTAGCGATCGCCGTTTCCGGCGCAGCCTTCAGCTCTTCCGGCGTCATGTTGCTCGGGGCGGTGAACGGATGGTGCATTGCGGTCAGGCCGCCTTCGCCGTCCTCTTCGAACATCGGGAAGTCGATCACCCACAGCGGTGCCCACTTCGTCTCGTCGGTGATGCTCAGATCTTTACCCAGCTTCAGGCGCAGCGCGCCCATCGCGTCGGCAACCACTTTGCGGTTGTCCGCGCCGAAGAAGATCATGTCGCCATCCTGCGCGCCGGTACGCTCCAGAATCGCTTCGATAATCTCGGCGTTCAGGAACTTCGCTACCGGGCTGGTGATGCCTTCCAGGCCCTTCGCACGCTCGGTGACCTTAATATAGGCCAGGCCTTTCGCGCCGTAAATCTTAATAAAGTTACCGTAGTCGTCAATCTGCTTACGGCTCAGGGCCGCACCGCCCGGCACGCGCAGGGCAGCCACGCGGCCTTTGGCATCGTTGGCCGGACCGGCAAATACGGCGAACTCAACGCTTTTCAGCAGGTCGGCAACGTCCACCAGCTCCATCGGGTTACGCAGGTCTGGCTTGTCAGAGCCGTAGCGGCGCTCCGCCTCGGCAAAGGTCATCACCGGGAAGTCGCCCAGATCCACGTTGATAGTGGCCTGCCACAGCTGACGCACCAGGGCTTCCATCACCTCACGCACCTGCGGCGCGGTCATGAAGGAGGTCTCGACGTCGATCTGGGTAAACTCAGGCTGGCGATCGGCACGCAGATCTTCATCGCGGAAGCATTTGACGATCTGGTAGTAACGGTCAAAGCCGGACATCATCAGCAGCTGCTTGAACAGCTGCGGGGACTGCGGCAGGGCGTAGAATTTGCCTTTGTGCACGCGGCTTGGAACCAGATAGTCACGCGCCCCCTCCGGGGTGGCCTTGGTCAGCATCGGGGTTTCGATGTCGAGGAAGCCGTGATCGTCCATAAAGCGGCGCACGAAGCTGGTGATCTTCGCACGGGTCTTCAGGCGGTTGGCCATCTCCGGGCGACGCAGATCCAGATAGCGGTACTTGAGACGCGCCTCTTCGGTGTTGACGTGGTTGGAGTCGAGCGGCAGCGAGTCTGAACGGTTAATGATGGTCAGATCGGAGGCCAGCACTTCAATCTCGCCGGTAGCCATATCGCTGTTGATGTTTTTATCGTCACGGCGGCGCACGGTGCCGGTGACCTGGATGCAGAACTCATTACGCAATTCAGAGGCCAGCTTTAACGCATCTGCGCGATCCGGATCGAAAAACACCTGCACGATACCTTCACGATCGCGCATATCGATAAAGATCAGGCTGCCGAGATCGCGGCGGCGGTTGACCCAACCACACAGAGTCACCTGCTGCCCCTCGTGGGACAGTCGAAGCTGTCCGCAATATTCTGTACGCATGAGATATCCCTTAACTTAGCCGCAGGCCGTTGGTCGCCTGCCTTGCAGCCACGACGACGCAGCGCGAGCTGAATGTCACAACTGGATGAAAAAAAGGGGGCTATTATACTGGATATCAGCAGGACACTCAAAGCCAAGATGAGGCGCTACGTCGGCCTGGAGGTCAGTTTTTAGGTTGTTTCCGCCCTGCTCTTCTGCTCATTTTACGTGCCCCCTGCTGAGGTTCATTTCCTATGCTCTTAGCAGGCATAATGTATGGAGCAGAATATACCATTATTTATTTCCTACAGGAATAACGTCTCCATTATTATCCAAGGCAAATGTATAGTAATAAACTTTATTATTCACAGTATAACTGACTGCATAAGTGCTATCCGGTTTTAAAGTTAGGTTAAAACAGGTGTTAGGGTAAGAGAGATGAACAAAATCGCCCGTAAGCAACTGTTGATATCTATTTTCATGAGAGGTAAGCGTATAGCGACTCAAAACATCTTTAGAATTAACGCTAAAACAAACGCTATTCGCACTGATGCTTATTGGTTTCCATTCCCCCAACTCTTTTCCTTCTCTATTACCTCCAGGGCAACCTACTAACAGCAAACACAACGGAACTAATGCTATTACTCTTTTCATCAAGGAAACCTCTTGAGCACTTCTTTATATTTAGTTAATAAATTTATTACTGGCTCATCTGGATTGTAATTTCTCAATGTGTAAAGGTTACTGTGCCCCTGAAAACCATAATTTTTCAACAGCCAATAATCACTAACTATACTAGCCTGCTGCTCCAACCCATACTCAAGCAAACTGCTTTTATCTAATTCATAAGTATAATCTGCAGCCCAAGAAAACGCACCTCTTATTCTTACCCACATTCCTCTTTGATACTGCCAGACATGCATCATTTCGTGAAGAAATAGATGTTGAACATCTATGAATGAATAGTTTCGAGGATTTGAGAAATCATTTTCGTATCGCGGTTTTCTAAACCACATCTCACCATCTGGACTCATAGCCTGGGCTGGATTTTGTAAGTTAAAGGGAAGGTAACTCGCTAAGTGAACCCATACTTTATTATAACGAATACTGTAACCATAAAGAGAGGCGGCCAGTTTTACTTCACCTGGGGTTAATAACCTTAACCCCCCTTCCCTTATGCTATCTTTCATTATTCACTCTCCATAAAGAAAAGCTTATAATAACACTGTAGCTCCACAAAGAAATTATTTAGTTACTGAATGTTTATTGCTTGTAATATATACTCTCATTAATAATTACTCTAAAAATAGCTAAGTAATAGTCCTCACCTACAGCCTGACTGTATGCTTTTTCATCTACGCTCACAAAAACTAACAAAATTTGTGCTCCAGGCTAACGCCTTTTACGCTTACTGTATGGGCAAAACGACGTAGATAACAGGAGCTAACATGCCAGAACTTAACGCGAAAACAACTGCCCTTGTGGTTATCGATCTTCAGGAGGGCATTCTGCCGTTTGCCGGTGGTCCGCATACGGCGGATGAGGTTGTCACTCGCGCTGCTCGGCTGGCAGAGAAGTTTCGCGCCAATGGCGCACCGGTCGTGATGGTCCGCGTGGGCTGGTCGGCAGATTTCGCCGATGCGCTCAAGCAGCCTGTGGATGCCCCTATCGGTGGCCACGCCCTGCCGCCAGAGTGGTGGCACTACCCGGTGGCGCTCGGCAAGCGCGATGGCGATATTGAAGTGATTAAACGCCAGTGGGGCGCCTTCTACGGCACCGATCTGGAGCTGCAGCTGCGCCGCCGCGGCATCGACACCATTGTGCTGTGCGGTATCTCCACCAACATCGGCGTCGAGTCCACCGCCCGCAATGCGTGGGAGCTGGGCTTTAACCTGATCGTGGTGGAAGACGCCTGCAGCGCCGCCAGCAGCGAACAGCACCAGGGCAGCTTCACCCACATCTTCCCGCGCATTGGCCGGGTACGCAGCACCGAGGAGATCCTCTCCGCGCTATGATCTACATTGGCCTGCCGCAGTGGTCGCACCCGAAATGGGTACGCCTTGGCATCACCGATCTCGAAGCCTATGCCCGCCACTTTAACTGTGTGGAGGGTAACACCACGCTGTATGCCCTGCCGAAGGCCGATATCGTTGCGCGCTGGCACGCCCAGACCACCGACAGCTTTCGCTTCTGCTTTAAGTTCCCGGCAACCATCTCCCACCAGGCGCGGCTGCGCCAGTGCGACGATCTCACCGAGGAGTTCTTTAGCCGCATGAAACCGCTGGCGGAGAGGATCGGTCAGTACTGGCTCCAGCTGCCCGCCTCCTTTGCACCGCAGGATCTGCCCGCGCTGTGGGCTTTCCTCGACGGCCTGCCTGCGGATTTCCGCTACGGGGTAGAGGTGCGCCATCCTGAGTTTTTCGCCAAGGGCGACGCGGAGACTCAGCTCAACCGGGGCCTGCATACGCGCGGCGTCAACCGGGTGATCCTCGACAGCCGCCCGGTGCACAGCGCCCTGCCCCGCAGCGAAGCGGTGATCGAAGCCCAGCGCAAGAAACCGGTGGTGCCGGTCCATGCGGTGGTGACGGCGCAGCATCCGATGGTGCGCTTTATCGGCAGTGACGACATGGCGCAGAACAGCGCTCTTTTCGCCGTCTGGCTGGAGAAGCTGGCCCAGTGGGAGCAAAGCACCACGCCCTATCTTTTCCTGCATACGCCGGATATTGCCGAGGCACCGGTGCTGGTTGATACCCTGTGGTCAGCGCTGCAGCGCGCCGTGCCCTCCGTTGGCCCTGCGCCATCAATTCCGCAACAAACTTCTCTTTTCTGAAGCAGGCGCTATCATAGAGGCGTACCCTTTCCGGGCTTAAATGGAGTTTCTATGGTAAGCGCGCTGTATGCCGTGCTGGGTGTCCTGCTGCTGATTAAGTTCTCTTTTGACGTTGTGCGCCTGCGCATGCAGTATCGGGTCTCGATGGGCGACGGTGGGTTTAGCGAGCTACAGACCGCCATCCGTATTCACGGCAACGCGGCGGAGTATCTTCCCGGCGGCCTGATCCTGCTGCTGTTTATGGAGATGAACGGCGCAGAAACCTGGATGGTGCACGTCTGCGGGCTGCTGCTGATTGTGGGTCGTCTGATGCACTACTACGGTTTGCATCACCAGCTGATGCGCTGGCGGCGTTCCGGTATGAGCGCGACCTGGTGCTCGCTGGTGCTGATGGTGCTGGCAAACCTCTGGTACATGCCCTGGGAGTTGGTTTTCTCTGTGCATTAGCGCACAATACGCCACTTTTGTTTTCTCGGATTTTTACGTTATGTCTCACCGCGACACGCTTTTCTCTGCGCCTATCGCCAGCCTGGGTGACTGGACATTCGATGAACGGGTAGCCGAAGTCTTCCCGGACATGATCCAGCGCTCCGTTCCCGGCTACTCCAACATTATCTCCATGATCGGCATGCTGGCGGAGCGTTTCGTGCAGCCCGCTACCCAGGTCTACGATCTGGGCTGCTCGCTGGGCGCGGCCACGCTCTCCGTACGCCGTAACATCGCCCATCCGGAGTGTAAAATTATCGCCGTAGATAACTCTCCGGCAATGGTTGAACGCTGCCGCCGCCATATTGACGCCTATAAAGCGCCAACGCCGGTTGAGGTCATTGAGGGCGATATTCGCCATATCCGCATTGAAAACGCGTCGCTGGTAGTGCTGAACTTTACCCTGCAATTTATCGAGCCTGCTGAACGTCAGGCGCTGCTGGATAACATCTATCAGGGGCTGAATCCGGGCGGCGCACTGGTGCTTTCCGAGAAATTCAGCTTTGAGGATGCCACCACCGGCGAGCTGCTGTTTAACATGCATCACGATTTCAAACGTGCCAACGGCTACAGCGAGCTGGAGATCAGCCAGAAGCGCAGCATGCTGGAGAACGTCATGCTTACCGACTCCGTGGAGACGCACAAGGCCCGCCTGCGCCAGGCCGGGTTTGAGCACAGCGAACTCTGGTTCCAGTGCTTTAACTTTGGTTCGCTGGTGGCGCTGAAAGCAGGAGCGTCCGCATGATCGAGTTCGGTAACTTCTATCAGCAGATTGCTAAAAGCCCACTCTCCCACTGGCTTGAGACTCTGCCCGCGCAGATTGCCACCTGGCAGCGCGGCGCTCTGCACGGCCAGTTCAAGCAGTGGACCAACGCGGTAGCGTTTCTGCCGGAGATGCAGCCGTACCGCCTCGATCTGCTGCACAGCGTCACGGCGGAGAGCGAAACCCCGCTAAGCCCAGGCCAGATCAAGCGCATCGATACGCTGCTGCGTAACCTGATGCCCTGGCGAAAGGGACCGTTCTCACTCTATGGCGTGGACATCGACACCGAGTGGCGCTCCGACTGGAAGTGGGATCGTGTATTACCGCACCTCTCCGACCTGACCGGGCGCACGATCCTCGACGTGGGCTGCGGCAGCGGCTATCACCTGTGGCGAATGGTGGGCGCGGGCGCACAGCTGGCGGTAGGTATCGATCCGACCCAGCTGTTCCTCTGCCAGTTTGAGGCGGTGCGCAAGCTGCTGGGCGGCGACCAGCGGGCGCATCTCCTGCCGCTGGGCATTGAGCAGCTTCCGGCGCTGAACGCATTTGATACGGTCTTCTCGATGGGCGTGCTCTATCACCGCCGCTCGCCGCTGGAGCACCTGTGGCAGCTTAAGGATCAGCTGGTGAGCGAAGGCGAGCTGGTGCTGGAGACGCTGGTTGTCGAGGGCGATGAGCGCACGGTGCTGATCCCCGGCGATCGCTATGCCCAGATGCGCAACGTCTACTTTATCCCCTCCGCGCTGGCGCTGAAAAACTGGCTGGAGAAGTGTGGTTTTGTTGATGTCCGTATCGTTGACGTCTGCCAGACCACCACCGAAGAGCAGCGCCGTACCGACTGGATGATCACCGAGTCGCTGGCGGAGTTCCTCGATCCGAACGACCCGAATAAGACCGTTGAGGGCTACCCGGCCCCGCTGCGTGCGGTGTTGATTGCGAAGAAGCCATAATACGGTAGTCAATACAGTTGTAGCCCCGGTAAGCGCAGCGCCACCGGGGAAAACGCCGGGTGGCGGCTATGCCTTACCCGGCCTACATACGCTGCACTTTTTCCAAAATAGTTCAAGCTGCAACAAGGCGGCAACGCAGCGAGTCGCCGGGAGCTTACATAGGTAAGTGACCGGTGTGAGCGAGGCAGCCAACACAGTTGCAGTTTGAAATATGACGGAAAAAAAATGGCCCCTGTTGAAATGGCAGGGGCCTGGTACAAAGCAAGCATCATATTGGGCGACATGATGTGCGGTAAAAAAGGGTCAGAACGCACGATGACGGGTAATCATCGCTTTCATTTCCGCTACAATTTCACCGTCCACGCAATAGCGCAGATACTCATCCGACTGCGCGTCAGATGACATCGACAATCCCTGTTGACGGTAACGCATGGGTGAGGGCGTCCACATTCCCGCGGAGCTGTGCACCTCCTCCACCCCTGCGTTCAGAAACAGATGCAGGTTGCTGGCTCGAACACCAGCACCAGCCATAATGATTGGAGCACCGGATCGTGCTTTTAGTTCCGTAATTAATGAAAGTCCTTTTTCCGCGGACGCCTTTTGCCCCGAGGTAAGGATCCGTGAAACGCCCAGATCCGCTAATTTATCAACGGCTTCGTGTGGCTTGATACACATATCAAAGGCACGATGAAAAGTCACCGCCATCCCCTCTGCGGCCTGCATAATTTGCCGCATCCGAGGCATATCGACATTCCCGCCCTCCTCCAGCACGCCGATAACCAGGCCCGGAAAGCCAAGGGCCTTGATCAGCCTGACGTCATCCAGCATGGCGCTGAACTCATCGTCGGTATAGCAGAAGTCCCCCCCGCGCGGGCGGATAATCGGGTGCACGGGGATCGTCACCGTCTCGCGCACCAGTCGCAGGACGCCGTGAGAGGGAGTCAACCCGCCCTCTTTCGGGGCGGCACAAAGCTCAATGCGATCCGCACCGTTGAGCTGCGCGGTCTCGGCGCTCGCCTGGCTATAACAGCAGATCTCCAGCAGGGCCATTTTCGTCCTCCTCGGTTCTACGCGCCGCTTTCGCTCGCGACGATTGCTTCGATGGACCAGGGGTGGAACTTCACCGTTACCGTGCCATCGGTCACGGCAAGGGTTGGGTTGGGCAGACGCTCGTGCTCCCCTTTTGGCGAGCTGGTTTTAACGGCGATGCCCGGCTGGCGTAGCCCCTCATCCGCCAGCAGCGCCAGCGCCCGGGCGTTAAGGGTCTCCGGTTCGCCGGGCAGCACGATCTCGATATGCTCCCAGCCTTCGTGCGGGTAGCGTTTTTCGCCCGGCCACGGCAGCTCTACCACCGTAAAGCACCAGTGCGCCACCTTCACCGGCTGATGCAGCTTAAACAGGCAGATCGGCCGGCCGTTTATGATGTTCTCCGACAGCAGCGTGCCGCACTGCTCAAAGCCGCGACGCCAGCGCTCGGCGGTGGTATTCTGATGGCAGCGCAGCGAAATGTGATCGGCCTCCAGAGGCGCAATATCCAATCCCAGCCGGGTGGCAAGTTCTGTTAACGCTTTCGTAAAGCGCGGAAGATCCGCAGAAATATCATGCAATTCGTCAATGGTCTGCCAGTCAGCCATGGTTAACGCCCTCATTTGTCGCAAAGCCGCTAATTTACCCTGTTGTCGGACGCTCACCAAACGCCGATTGCCTCGCCCGGCAAATGAATGATTATTCACGATTAGCTTGCCGTTTATTTGCGCAAAACCCGCGTCCCGACAGGGCTGACGGCAGCAGGCAATTGCAGTATACTCCCGGCTTTACTTATCAACACCCGGACGCAGGCGGCTTTTTGCGCGCTGCGTCGTTAACGTAAGGTATCCCGGTGAATATTCAGGCACTTCTCTCAGAAAAAGTCAGTCAGGCACTGATTGCCGCAGGCGCGCCTGCGGATTGCGAGCCGCAGGTTCGTCAGTCAGCAAAAGTACAGTTTGGTGACTACCAGGCCAATGGCGTGATGGCGGTTGCAAAAAAACTGGGCATGCCCCCGCGACAGGTTGCTGAGCAGGTCCTGACCCACCTCGACCTCAACGGCATTGCCAGCAAGGTTGAGATCGCCGGGCCGGGCTTTATCAATATCTTCCTCGATCCGGCATTTCTGGCCGACCAGGTAAACCAGGCTCTGACCTCCGATCGTCTGGGCCTCTCCCGCCCGGAGCCGCAGACCATCGTGGTTGACTACTCGGCCCCGAACGTGGCGAAAGAGATGCACGTTGGCCATCTGCGTTCGACCATCATTGGCGACGCCTCCGTACGTACCCTTGAGCTGTTGGGCCACAAAGTGATCCGCGCCAACCACGTCGGCGACTGGGGCACCCAGTTTGGGATGCTGATTGCCTTCCTGGAGCTTAAGCAGCAGGAGAACGCGGGCGAGATGGCGCTGGCGGATCTCGAAGCGTTCTATCGTGAAGCGAAAAAGCACTACGACGAAGATGAAGCCTTTGCCGAGCGCGCCCGTGGCTACGTGGTTAAACTGCAGGGCGGCGACGAGTACTGCCGTCAGATGTGGCGCAAGCTGGTGGATATCACCATGGCGCAGAACCAGGTCAACTACGATCGTCTGAACGTGACCCTGACCAGCAAGGACGTAATGGGTGAAAGCCTCTACAACCCGATGCTGCCGGGCATCGTCGCCGATCTGAAAGCCAAAGGGCTGGCGGTAGAGAGCGAAGGCGCGACCGTGGTCTTCCTCGACGAGTACAAAAATAAAGAGGGTGAGCCGATGGGCGTCATCATCCAGAAAAAGGATGGCGGCTACCTCTACACTACCACCGATATCGCCTGCGCCAAGTACCGCTTTGAGACGCTGCATGCCGATCGCGTGCTCTACTACATCGACTCCCGTCAGCACCAGCATCTGATGCAGGCGTGGACTATCGTGCGCAAAGCGGGCTACGTGCCAGAGAGCGTGCCGCTGGAGCACCACATGTTCGGCATGATGCTGGGCAAAGACGGCAAGCCGTTCAAAACCCGTGCGGGCGGTACCGTGAAGCTCTCTGATTTGCTGGACGAGGCGCTGGAGCGCGCCCGCCGTCTGGTGGCGGAGAAGAACCCGGACATGCCTGCCGACGAGCTGGAAAAGCTGGCTAACGCGGTGGGTATCGGCGCGGTGAAGTATGCGGATCTCTCTAAAAACCGCACCACCGACTACATCTTTGACTGGGATAACATGCTGGCCTTTGAGGGCAATACCGCGCCGTACATGCAGTATGCCTACACCCGCGTGCTCTCCGTGTTCCGCAAAGCGGAAATTGACGAGAGCGTGCTGGCAAATGCCAACGTGGTGATTACTGAAGATCGTGAGGCCCAGCTGGCGGCACGTCTGCTGCAGTTTGAAGAGACGCTGAACGTGGTCGCCCGTGAAGGTACGCCGCACGTGATGTGTAGCTACCTCTACGATCTGGCGGGCCTCTTCTCTGGCTTCTACGAGCACTGCCCGATTCTGACCGCTGAGAGCGACGAGACGCGCCTGAGCCGTCTGAAGCTGGCGCAGCTGACTGCCAAAACGCTGAAGATGGGTCTGGATACCCTCGGGATCCAGACCGTCGAACGGATGTAAAATCAAAAAACCCGGCAATGCCGGGTTTTTTATTATCAAAAATACTTCCGCAGATACTCCGTCAAACAGAGTATCGCCATCGCCTGGCCATAGGGCATGGAGGTGAGCGGAATATTGCGGTAGAAGTCGAGATTCGATCCCATCCCGGTGCCGAAGGAGGTTTGCAGCAGCTCCCCTTCCGGCGAAATGTTGTTCACAATTCCCTTAATCGCTTTATCGGCGACCTCAGCGTACTCCGGTCCGACGTAGCGCTTGCGCACCGCTTTCAGAATACCGTAGGCAAACCCGGCGGTGGCCGACGCCTCCAGGTAGGAGTGCGGATCGTCGAGCAGGGTATGCCACAGGCCGCTGTCGTCCTGGCATGTCGCCAGGGCGGCGATCTGCGCATTCAGCACCTGCACCAGGTAGCGGCGAACGGCGTTGTTCTCTGGCAGATCCACCAGCTCAAGGAAGTCCGGGATCACAATGGTCAGCCAGCTGTTGCCCCGCGCCCAGCGCGCCTGAGCAAAGTTGTGGTTACCCTCGTAGCTCCAGCCATGGAACCAGAGACCGGTCTCCCGATCCATCAGGTTTTGCACGTGCAGCAGGAACTGATAGACCGCCTCTTCAACATACTCCGGGCGATTGAGTAGCTTGCCGATTTTTGCCAGCGGCAGCACGGTCATCATCAGCGTATCGTCCCACATCTGCTGGTGGTTCTCCTCCGCCAGGGTGATGTGCTGCATTCCGCCGTGCTCGGTGCGCGGCATCTCGTTCATCGCCCACTCGGCCCAGCTCTCCAGCCACGGCAGGTATGACGGATTACGGGTCTCCTCATAGCGATACGCCAGAGTCAAAAACGGTGCCATGGTGTTGACGTTCTTAGTGGTGGCCCCCTCGGCAAAGCGATCCGCGAACCAGCTATCAATGATCTCCCGCATCGTCTCATCGCCGGTCTGGCGATAGTATTGATACATGCCGTACAGCCCCACGCCGTGCGTCCACTCCCAGCCCGCCCAGCCTTTGGTATCAATGACGCGCCCGTCGTCTAGTCGCAGTAAAAACTCACCTGATTCATCCTGAATATTGACCAGGCTATGGGTCACCTTCTGGATCAGTGCCTTCAGCTCATCCCGGGCGATAAAGCGCGCCGGCTGGCAGAGTAAAGGGCTATGTTTGACAGGATAAACAATCATTTACTTAACCTCTTGCGTATTAAATTCATGTCCGGGGCGATCTTTCAGCGACGGCGCGGCTGGCTTGTTACGGTTCAGATAGCCGATATTGTTGTTGCCCCACAGCGACTCGTAAGGCATCCCCGCCAGCATCTCGACGGTGGCCCGCGCCTGCGGCGTCACGGTCTCCGGCATCACGCGGCCAGACTGGCGCATTTTGGCCGTCTCTTCCCGCAGCACGCTGTGGGTTCTCAGGTTCAGCTTAAAGCGCAGCGACACCAGGAAGCCGCAGAGCAGCACCGCTACCGTGCCGAAGCAGAGGATCATCAGAATGGTGTGGCTGACCGACTCCGGCTGCGTTTTCTGTCCGGAGACGAAGCCGGAGGCCTGCATGACGATCCCCACCAGCATCACCGCCCCGGCCTGGGAGGCTTTACGGGTCAGGGTCATGATGCCAGCGAAGATCCCCTCCCGGCGCTGGCCGGTGATCACCTCATCTACGTCAGAGATGTAGGTGTAGGTGTTCCACGGCACGTAGTTGATGCCCCCGCGTCCCAGGCCCGCAACGGCGGAAACCAGCAGCAGCAGGGAGTAGATGTCGCTCAGTCCTGCGTAGTAGAGCACGGCGTAGGAGATAGAGCTTAAGCCAAACAGCGTCACTACCATCCGATAGGACGGTGCCGGTCCGAAGCGGATGCAGAGTGGGATCATGGCGATAACGGCGATGAACTGGAAGATTGCCATGGTGCCAAGCAGGTTAGAGGCCAGCGACGCCTCCTGCATCAGGACGAAGACGACGTAGTAGGTAAAGACGGCGTTGAAGACGTCCTGGGCAATATAGCCCCCGAGGTACATCCCCAGATGCTGACGGAAGATCTTGATGCGCAGGGTAGAACTCAGCTCAACGAACAGGCGGCTCATGCTCTGACGGAACGTCAGGTGCTTCTTCTCCTCTTCCGCACGCAGGGCGGCTTCGGTCCACTCTTCACGGGGACGTTCCCAGGTGAAGAACCAGACGAAGGTCAGCATCAGGGCGCAGAGCACCGAGAAGACCAGGCTGGCGTAGAAGAAGGAGACCGGGTTGTCTTTGCCAAAGTGGGTGAGCAGGATCCCCGGCAGGAACGAGGCGAGGATCGCTGACATCTGCGCCATGCCGATACGCGCCCCGGAGAACTTGGTCTTCTGTTTGAAGTCGTCGGTCATCTCCGGCACCAGCGTCTCATAGGGGACGAGGATCATGGTGTAGACGATATCGAACAGCAGATAGGTGAGCAGGTAGTACCAGAAGCCCATGTCGCCGACCCACATGATGGAGTAGCTAAAGACGCACGGGATGCCGAGCATGATAAAGAACTTACGGCGGCCAAAGCGTTTGCCCAGCCAGGTCGAACCAAAGTTATCGGTCAGGAAACCCATCAGCGGGCTGACGACCGCATCCAGCACCCTTGCGGTGGCAAAGATGAAGGTGGCCTCAATAGGCGTTAAACCACAAAACGTTGTGTAGAAGTAGAGGAGCCACGCAGCGGTTAACGCTGTCGTCCCGGCCCCTAAAAAGTCACCGGATCCATAGGCGAGATAGTTCGCCAGTCCAATTTTACGTGTTTTCATTGCCGCCAACCCTTTTTGTTTTGGGAGTACTTACACGGCTAAAGTAAGAGGATGCGCTCAGATAAACCTTTCTGTTTCTGCCACTGCGCCGACGCGGTTGGCAAAAATACAAAGAGTCTCACTACGTGTGTCACTGATTTATAAAACAGTGTTTCTTCTGCATCAAAAGGCGGGGTCAAAAATTGAGAGCCAGCCACCATAATCCCATTAAAAACGGTGATGACTGGCGAAGAATGAAGCGGTTAGCGGTAGTTGACGATGACCTCGTTGCGGCTGACCTTCAGGGCCGGCAGCAGGCGTCCGCCGCCGGGCACCTCCCAGATAAAGCGCAGCGGCTCTGCGGCGGGAATACCGCTGAAGGCGTGGGTGGTACCGCTCTCTCCGTCCAGCTCCGTACAGCGGATCTGCGAGCAGAGGCGCACCCGCAGCCCGGCTGGGGTCGGGCCGTTAAGCTCGTAGCGCCACGCCACCAGCGTCATCAGCCCGGAGACGGGCTGAGAAGAGACCAGCGGCCGGGAAGAGATCGACTCCCCCCGGTGGTTAAGGGTAAGGCCGATGCTGCTCGCCTGCCATGCCCCCTCACCCGCCGCGTGGGCCAGCAGCGGCAGCGCCAGCAGAAGTCCGAAAAATCTACGCACTATTTACCTCCAATGGTGGCGGTCATGCGGATGTTACGGTTATCCGACAGCTCCATATTGGAGAGCACCACCAGCTGGGTCAGGCTGCGGCGCAGGAAGCGCGACAGCAGCGGACGCAGGGCGTGATTCACCAGCAGCACCGGCGGCGCGCCAAGCATCTCCTGACGGGCCAGCGCCTCCTGGGTCTGGGCCAGCAGACGATCCGCCAGCCCCGGCTCCAGGCCACCGCCGCCCTGCAGCGCCTGTAACAGCAGGCGCTCAAGCGGCGTATCCAGACCGATAACCTGCACTTCACCGCTGCCCGGGAACCACTGCTGGGTGATCGCCCGGCCCAGCGCCACGCGCACCACGGCGGTCAGCTCATGCGGATCGCTCTGGATCGGCGCATGCTCGGCCAGGGTCTCCAGAATGGTCCGCATATCACGAATCGGCACCTTCTCATCCAGCAGGTTCTGCAGCACCTTGTGCAGAGTGGTGAGTGTGACCACACCCGGAACCAGATCCTCAGTGAGCTTCGGCATCTCCTGGCTTACGCGATCCAGCAGCTGCTGCGCCTCCTGGCGACCAAACAGCTCAGAGGCGAACTGGCCGATCAGGTGGTTAAGATGGGTCGCCACTACGGTGCTGGCCTCTACCACGGTATAGCCCTGGATCTGCGCCTGCTCTTTCAGGGCGCTTTCGATCCAGATCGCCGCCAGGCCAAAGGCCGGATCCACCGTCTGCTCGCCGGGCAAGGTGCCTGCCGCCGTGCCGGGGTTGATCGCCAGCCAGCGGCCCGGATAGGCTTCGCCGCTGCCGATCTCGACGCCCTTCATCAGAATACGGTAGCGCGCCGGGGGCAGATCCATATTGTCACGGATGTGCACTACCGGTGGCAGGAAGCCCATATCCTGGGCAAATTTCTTACGAATACTGCGGATACGCCCGAGAAGCTCGCCATCCTGCTGGAAATCGACCATCGGGATCAGGCGGTAGCCCACCTCCATGCCGAGAGAGTCCTCCAGCTGGACGTCGTTCCAGGTGGCCTCTACCGCCTGGTTGTTCTCCGGCATCTTTACCGGCGCGGCTTCAACCGGAGCCTTCTGCTCACGACCGCGCATCCACCAGGCGAGGCCCAGCAGCGCGGCGGTAAAGAGCAGGAATACGAGGTTTGGCATGCCGGGCACCAGACCCAGCAGGCCCAGCACACCGGCGCTCAGCAGCATCACGCGCGGGTTGCTAAACAGCTGGCCCACCATCTGTTGGCCGACGTCCTGATCGGTTGCTACGCGGGTCACGATGACGCCCGCCGCGGTGGAGATCACCAGCGCCGGGATCTGGGCGACCAGACCGTCACCGATGGTCAGCAGGGTATAGCTCTCCGCCGCGTGGCCCATGTCCATGCCGTGCTGTAAAACGCCCACCAGCAGGCCGCCGATGACGTTGATCACCATGATCAGGATGCCCGCGATGGCATCGCCGCGCACAAACTTACTCGCACCGTCCATGGAGCCGTAGAAGTCGGCCTCCTGGGTCACTTCCGAGCGGCGTTTTTTGGCTTCGTCTTCGCCAATCAGACCGGCGTTGAGGTCGGCGTCGATCGCCATCTGCTTGCCTGGCATCCCGTCAAGGACAAAGCGCGCGCCCACTTCTGCGATACGCCCGGCACCCTTGGTGATAACCATAAAGTTGATGATGACGAGGATAACGAACACCACGATACCGATGGCAAAGTTACCGCCAACGAGGAAATGGCCGAAAGCTTCAACCACCTTCCCCGCTGCCGCCCCGCCGGTGTGCCCTTCCATTAGAATGATACGGGTCGAGGCGACGTTCAGCGCCAGCCGCAGCAGGGTAGTAAACAGCAGAATGGTTGGAAACGCGGCGAACTCCAGCGTACGCTGGGTGAACATCGCCACCAGCAGCACCATGATGGAGAGCGCGATGTTAAAGGTAAACAGCAAGTCAAGGATGAACGCCGGAAGCGGCAGCACCATCATCGACAGGATAAGCAGAATCAGTATCGGTCCAGCAAGAATCTGCCATTGACCTGATTTCATGTTGCCAGGCAGGCGCAACATCGTCACCAGATTATTCATCAGTGTCCTTCTCGTCGTTCATAAAATCCAGTGCTTCAGGCACCGGAAGATTGGCGGGTTTCACCGGCGCTTGCCCACCAGCGAGCTTCCAGCGTTTGAGCTGCCACACCCAGGCCAGCACTTCGGCTACCGCCGCATAGAGCTGACCGGGGATCTGCTGGCCGACCTCGGCATGGCGGTAGAGCGCACGCGCCAGCGGCGGCGCTTCCAGCAGTGGAATACGGTTTTCAGCGGCAATTTCACGAATGCGCAACGCCACCAGCCCGGCACCTTTCGCCAGCACCTTCGGCGCACTCATTTTGTTCTCATCGTAAAGCAGCGCCACGGAGTAGTGCGTCGGGTTGGTGACCACCACGTTAGCCTTTGGCACGTCCGCCATCATGCGGCGGCGTGCGGCGGCGCGCTGCATCTGGCGAATACGCCCTTTCACGTGCGGATCGCCTTCGCTCTGCTTATGTTCGTCGCGGATATCCTGGCGGGACATACGCAGCTTTTTGATGTGGCTGTAGATCTGCCAGATTACGTCAAAGCCCACCATCGGGATAATGCCCAGCACCACCAGCAGCACGCAGAGGCCGACCAGATTAAGGGCGTTGCTCATGGCCGACAGCGGCGACTCGCTCATCAGGCGCATCATATCCGGCCATTTGTGGGTCAGGTAGAGACCCGCCACGCCACCCATCAGCAGAGCCTTCAGCACCGCCTTTACCAGCTCCGCGCCGACCTGGGCGGAAAAGAGCCGCTTCAGGCCGCTGAGCGGGTTGAGCTTGGAGAACTGGAACTGCAGCGACTTGCCGCTAAACACCAGGCCACCCAGCAGGATCGGGGCGATCAGCGCCACCAGCACCACACCGGTAATCAGCGGCAGCAGCGCGATCATCGCCTCTTTGATCAGCAGGATGGTCTGGCCGAGGATCAGATGGGGATCGTTGACGATACCGTGGTCGAAGCGGAGACCAGATGAGAGCAGTCCCGCCAGCCTGCGGGCGAGCGACTCCCCTCCAATCCAGATCACGCATACGCCGACCACTAAGATCAGTAACGATGTCAGCTCTTTGGAACGGGGAACCTGCCCCTCCTCACGCGCCTTTTCTAGTCGGTGGGGTGTGGGGGCCTCTGTTTTGTCCTCGTTGTCTTCTTCAGCCACGGGCAAAATTCCGCTGATACAATTTTGTATCATGATGCCTGAGACAAGCCCGAGCAATGGACGAATAAACGAGGCTAAAAGGCGGGCTTTTTGGCGTTAAGTACAATTTTGTATGTAAATAAGCTTTTACTCTTTGCGATGCTGGTCGAAATCTGTAGAAAAGCGCAGCGGCGTGGTAGCAGTGCTTAAGAACATTTGCTAGCCTAAAATCCTTACTGAGGAGAGGGATTTTTTATGCAGTGGCCACTGTTACTGAATAGCAAACGTAGAAAAGAGAAACCAAAACAACAAGAGACCTTGCAGTCATTGCAGGTCACTTCCGCCCCTGAATGGCGACAGGAGATCGAGCGTGATTTTGATCGCCTCTTATTTGCTGCGCCTACCCGTCGTCTTGCCGATAAAACGCAGGTTTATCCTCTCGATCGTAACGATAGCGTGCGTACGCGTTTAACGCATTCACATGAAGTCGCCAATTTTGCTCGCGGTATCGGTATGCGACTGGCCTTTGATCTTAAAGGGACTATTTTTGGTTCATTACCTGAAAATCTTTGCGTTGAGCGTGATGTTCCTGCTCTGCTGGCCGCTATTGGGCTTGCACACGATCTTGGTAATCCCCCCTTTGGGCACCAGGGTGAGGCGGCTATGCGTGCCTGGTACAAACGCCATCTGGCGAGTGAAGTAGCAAAGCGGCCTGAGATTAATAAGCTACCTATTTTCAATGACTTTTTTAAGTTTGATGGCAATTCTCAGACGTTTAGATTAGTCACTAAACTGCAAATTCTTAACGACGATTACGGCCTGAATTTGACCTATGCCACGCTCGCTGCGCTGATCAAATATCCGCGATCCTCTTACACGAACTCGCAAGATAGGTGGAAGAAGCACGGCTACTTCTATTCTGAAGAGAAGGTTATCAAGGATATTTGGGAAAACACGGGGCTGGCTGAAGGGGTGCGCCATCCTTTTACATGGCTGATGGAAGCCTGTGATGACATCGCCTACTCCGTTCTCGACGCCGAAGACACGGTTAAAAAAGGCCTCGCCTCATATCACGATCTTATTGATCATCTTGAATGCTGGGAGGAAGGCAAGGATGACGTTATTAATGAGGTACTCAGACAAACAAAAGATAAAAATAGCGAATACAAAAAGCTGCAAAAAGATCTTACGCCAGCTGAAATCAACGATATGAATATGCAGATGTTCCGCGTCAAATCGACAATCGCGTTAGTGAACAGCGTCGTAAAAGCCTTTACCCAGCATAAAGATCAGCTTATGAGCCATAACTGTGATATGAAGGATCTTATCAGTAAAAGCGATGCCTTTGCATTATGTGAAGCATTGAAAGATTTTGATAGATCGCGCGGCTATCGTCATCCTTCCGTCCTCAAGCTGGAACTAGAAGGCTCAAACTACATCCAAAGCCTAATGGATATGCTGTGGGTCGGTATTCACGGACACAAGACGAAGCGTGAGCGAGACGAAGAAAAAGAGAGCGCAGTTGAACCACGCAATGAATATCAATCAGAAACGCCCTTTGGCCGCTACGCCTATGGCCGCATTTCAGAAAACTATCGTCGTATTTTTGAAGACGAAAAAAACACGCTGCCGGTGCTCTACAAAGAAGCCCAGCTGCTGTCCGACGCTATCTCAGGTATGACCGATAACTATTTGATACGGCTTCACGATGAGCTAAAATCCCTTTATGAGTATGAACGTAGCCAAAACACGTTATGCCCTCAAGCGGCGCATTGATAATTTCTTTGCTTCCGGAGAGGAACAGCGGGCGGCACGGGCGTTGATTGACGAGATTGCCGCTCAACATCGAGCATGGATTTTTGGCGGCATGCTTCGGGACATCGGCCTCTTTGGACGTGATGGATTTACGTCTGATATCGATATCGTGTTCGCTGGCGAACGTGAGGATTTGCTACAACTACTCTCCCACTTTCATATGGAACATTTTGCAACCAATAAACTTGGCGGCATACGTTTTCGCTATCGCTCCCTGGATTTTGATATCTGGTGTCTTAGCGATACCTGGGCTTTCAAAGAGAACATTATCCCATTAGAAAATGTGGAGAGCCTGCTTCACACCACGCTTATGTCTTGGGACGCAGTGCTTTACGATGTGCATCACGGCGAAATTCTCACGCCGGAAAACTATCTGCACGATTTGAATAACGGCTACCTTGAGCTGGTTCTGGATGCTACGCCAAACGAAACCGGTTCGGTCGTGAAAATTTTACGTACTATCTATAACAAGCGGGTGAAAACGTTGGGACCAGGCCTGAGTGAGTTCTTACATAAAACCTTGCTTCGTTATAGCTATTCTGCATTGCAACATTATGAACTAACGCATTACGACACCAGCAGCTTTGACGACACTGAGTACGATTTGCTTTTGAACCGTTTACGTGAAACCGAGACAGGTTATAGCGTAGACGTGACGCGTTTGCGTACAAATTAGAAATATTAGGACATCTTCTTTGTAAATCCCGCCCCCCTTTACCAGCAGAGGCGGGTTTTTGATCAGAAGCCGAGGCTGTCCAGCAGGTCGTCTACCTGGTCCTGGCTGGCTACGACGCCCGCTTTGGTGGTGTCGAGCTGCGGCCCGTTGAGCAGGCTTTCGTTCTCGCGCTTTGGACGCGCAGACGGCTCTGGCATGTTATCCAGCAGCACCATCAGCAGCTGACGCTCAATCTCCTGGATCACATCCATCATGCGCTTGATCACCTGACCGGTAAGGTCCTGGAAATCCTGCGCCATCATGATGTCCAGCAGCTGGGCATTGGTGAAGCTGGTATGGCCCGGCACGTCGCCAAGATACTGACGGGTATCCTTAACCAGCTCTTTGGCATCTGTCAGCTCAATCGGGTTTTCAAACCATGCGTCCCAGCGCTTGCTCAGCGATTTCGCGCCGCTCTCCATCGCGTCCTGATGCGGCTGAGATGCTTCAACGCTGTTTAGCGCACGCTCGGCAGCCTGGGCCGTCATCTGCACCACGTAGTCCAGACGATCGCGGGCATCAGGGATCGCTTCCGCTGCTTCGGCAATTGCCTGGTCAAGGCCAAGCTCACGCAGGCTGTCGCGCAGCATACGCGTCAGGCTGCCGATGCGGGCGATAATGTCCCCGGGCGATTGCTCATCCGTAGGTTTCATTTGCGATTGCATCATCATCATCCGGTCCTCACATGCCGAGTTTCTCGAAGATCTTGCCGAGTTTTTCTTCCAGGGTTGCGGCCGTAAACGGCTTCACCACGTAACCACTTGCACCCGCCTGCGCGGCCGCAATGATGTTCTCTTTCTTCGCTTCTGCGGTAACCATCAGCACCGGCAGCGACGCCATGGCGCTATTGCCACGAATGGTTTTCAGCAGCTCCAGCCCGTCCATGTTCGGCATGTTCCAGTCGGAGATAACGAAGCCAAAGCCGCCCGCCTGGAGCTTGTTCAGCGCGTCAACGCCGTCCTCTGCCTCTTCTACGTTATTGAAACCCAGCTCTTTCAGCAGGTTGCGCACGATGCGACGCATGGTGGAAAAGTCATCCACAACCAGAAACTTGAGCTCTTTGTCCGCCATAAAACTACACTCCTCGTTAAATACGTATTGCCTGTCCGGCACTGATTTTCGCCAGCATCTGCTGGCTAACCTGACTAAGATCGACCACTTCGCTTACGCCACCCATATTGATAGCTTCGCGCGGCATGCCGAACACCACACAACTTGCTTCATTTTGCGCAATCGTCCAGGCGCCCGCCTGGTGCATTGCTAACATACCGGCCGCGCCATCGTTGCCCATACCGGTGAGGATCACCCCCACGGCGTTGCGCCCCGCGTGTTTCGCGACCGAATGAAACAGTACATCTACCGCCGGACGATGCCGGTTAACCGGCGGCCCGTCGTGAATTTTGATCTGATAGTTTGCCCCGCTGCGCGCCAGCTCCATGTGCTTATCGCCAGGGGCGATATAGGCATGGCCCGGCAGCACGCGCTCGCCATCTTCCGCCTCTTTCACGCTGATCTGGCAGAGCTTGTTCAGCCGCTCAGCAAAGGAGCGGGTAAAGCCCGGCGGCATATGCTGGGTAATAAGAATACCGGGACTGGAGAGCGGCAATGGCTGGAGTACATGGCGAATTGCCTCGGTTCCGCCGGTTGACGCGCCAATCGCCAGTAGCTTTTCCGAGCTTAACAGCGGCCCCGCTTTCAGGGTCGCCGGAGCGGAGACCGGATTGTGCGCGGCCAGCCTGGCCCGCGAGGCGGTACGTACCTTCTCGGCAATCATTTCGCTGTAGGCAAGCATCCCCTCGCGGATCCCCAGCTGCGGCTTGGTGACAAAGTCAATCGCCCCCAGCTCGAGCGCGCGCAGGGTGACCTCGGAACCTTTTCCGGTCAGGGAAGAGACCATCACCACCGGCATCGGCCGCAGGCGCATTAGCTTCTCAAGAAAGTCCAGGCCGTCCATACGCGGCATTTCGACGTCCAGGGTCAGGACATCCGGATTGTATTTCTTGATCAAATCCCGCGCGACCAGCGGATCTGGCGCAGTGGCAACCATCTCCATATCACTGTGGCTGTTGATAATCTCCGTCATGATCTGGCGCATCAGCGCCGAATCATCAACAGACAGTACCCTGATTTTACTCATGCTTTATCCTTACTCAGCGCATAAACGGTCTGCCCACGCAGGGTAAACTCGCGCACGAGGTTGCTGAAATTCTCCGAATGCCCGGCAAACAGCAGTCCGTCGGGCTTAAGCATTGGGGCAAAGCGGCGCAGAATGTCCTGCTGCGTCGTTTTATCAAAATAGATCATCACGTTACGGCAGAAGATGGCATCGAACGGTCCCTGCACCTGGTACTGCTTATCCAGCAGGTTGAGCGGCATAAACTCGACAAAGTTCGCCAGCTCCTGCCGCACCCGCACCAGCCCGGCATGAGGCCCGGTACCGCGCATAAAGTAGCGCTGCAGCTGCTGCGGGGAGAGCGTTTTCAGCTCGTCCTGCCGGTAGATGCCGCTGCGGGCTTTCTCCAGCACCTCGGTGTCGATATCGCTGGCGATCACTTTCCAGCGCCCCGGCACCAGGCCTAGCGCATCTGCCAGGGTAATGGCAAGCGAGTATGGCTCTTCACCGGTGGAGGCTGCGGCGCTCCAGACCCGATACTCACCGCTGTGCTTGCGGGCGTGATCGGCCAGCACCGGGAAGTGGTGGGCTTCACGGAAGAAGGCGGTCAGGTTAGTGGTCAGCGAGTTGATAAATGCCTGCCACTCGGCGCTGCTCTGGTTCGCTTCCAGCATGCTCAGGTAGCGGCCAAAATCATCCAGCCCCAGCGTGCGCAGGCGGCGAACCAGCCGGTTGTAGACCATGTCTCGCTTATGGTCAGCCAGCACGATCCCCGCACGCTGGTAAATCAATTGACATATCCGACGAAAATGCGCGTCGGACAGCGCAAGGCGCTGAGGGAACTGCATAGTTAATGACGTTTGCCCGTTGGGCAGTGGTGATGTCATAGCGCCTTCTCAATAACGTTCAGGATAGTGCCGGCACAGCCCTGGGGGGTGCCACGTCGGGTTGACCGATTTGTTCATCTAACTTAAATACCGCCACCTGAGACGACAGACGGTCCGCCTGGTGCGCTAACTGCTCGGTTGCCGCGGCGGCCTCCTCTACAAGAGAGGCGTTCTGCTGCGTAACCTGATCCATCTGGCTGACCGCCAGCGCGACCTGCTCAATACCCCGGCGCTGCTCATCGGAGGCGGAAGCGATTTCGCCCATGATGTCATTGACCTGGGTGACGGAGCGGACGATGTCCGTCATGGTCTGCGCCGCCGTATCTACCAGGGCGGAACCCTGCTGCACGCGGGCAACCGAATCTTCAATTAAGCCTTTGATCTCTTTGGCTGCGTTAGCGCTGCGGCTAGCCAGGTTGCGTACTTCTCCAGCCACCACTGCAAAACCACGCCCCTGCTCGCCCGCCCGCGCGGCCTCAACGGCGGCGTTCAGCGCCAGGATATTGGTCTGGAAGGCAATGCCGTCGATCACGCTGATGATGTCACCAATTTTCTGCGAGCTGGTGGCAATATCATGCATGGTTTCAGACACTCGCGAGGTCTGCTCCCCACCCTTTCTCGCGGTTTCCGCCGCGTCGTGAGAGAGCACCGACGCCTGACGCGCGTTATCCGCGTTCTGGGCCACCGTCGCGGTGAGCTGCTCCATGCTGGCGGCGGTTTCGGCCAGCGATGCCGCCTGCTGCTCGGTGCGCGCTGAGAGATCGTTATTGCCCGCAGCGATTTCTGAGATGCCGGTGTGCATCGATACGCTGCCTTCGCGCACGTTGGCTACCGTCGCACGCAGCGCGGTCTGCATCTTTTGCAGGCTGGCAAAGATGGCCGAGATTTCGTTGCGGCCATAGACCGCGATCGGTCGCGCCAAATCGCCCCCGGCAATGCTGTCAAAGTGGCTGCTGATAATCGCCAGCGGCTGCACGATCATCCTGCGCGACCAGAACAGCCCCGCTGAGATCAGCCCCGCGGCCAGAATCAACACGGTAATAAAGGTTGCCGCCGACATGTGGTAGTTAGCGCCACTGGCTGCCGTCGCGGTCACGACAAAGCGATCGATATAGTGCTGCCAGGCGGTAAAGGTCGTCTCAAACGCCTCCTGAGACTGCTGCACCGGCGCGGTCATAAAATCAGAGAGCTGATTGTTTTCCAGCCATGTCGCCTGATGTTCTAAGTCACTCATCCAGGTGCTGTAGGTGGTCTTCGCCTGCTCTTTGAGCTTATCCCCTTCCGGTGAGATCGCCTCAAGCCCTTCAAACTCTTTGAGCTGGGCGGTGGCGAGCTGTAAATTGCTGCGCGCCGAGCTCATCAACCCTTTGATATCATCCGGCGGATAGCTTAAGGCGGTTAGCGTGCCGGCCTTGTTCAGCGAGGTGCTGGTCTGCAGTAACACGGCACGCATCTGGGCCAGCGTGTTGCGCTGGTGGTTGCTCTTTTCAACCTGCTCCAGATGCTGAAAACCATCGCGGAAGGCCCAAAAAGAGAGTCCGTTGCTTCCCACAAGCAACAGACCGCAAACAATCAGTAAGATAAACAGCGTGGTCGAGATACGAATACGATTAAACATCTACGCTCCCATCAGGCGGCTAACGCCGCAATATCAATACGATCAAAAAGTTTCCCAGTTATCATCCTGTCCGGTACTGAGCTGACGTTTGCTAGTAGGGGCGGAAACGAACTCTCTCCCCTGCAAGCGGCGCTGTGCCGGGTTTTCAGGGACGGCGGCAAGGCGGAAAGCAGAGACCGCCCGTGTGAGATGACTGGCCTGTTCTTCTAATGCTGCGGCTGCGGCCGCAGACTCTTCTACCAGCGACGCGTTCTGCTGTGTCACTCTATCCATCTCCGATACCGCCAGCGCGACCTGGTCGATGCCTTTGCTCTGCTCGTCAGATGCAGAGGCAATCTCGCCCATAATGTCGGTCACCCGGGTCACCGCGTTGACGATATCGTTCATGGTCTCCCCGGCGCTCTCAACCAGCACCGAGCCGGTATCCACGCGCGAGACGGAATCTTCAATTAAGGCTTTGATCTCTTTGGCTGCGTTGGCGCTGCGGCTGGCGAGGTTACGCACCTCGCCTGCGACCACGGCAAAGCCACGCCCCTGCTCGCCCGCCCGGGCAGCCTCCACGGCGGCGTTGAGCGCCAGAATATTGGTCTGGAAAGCGATGCTGTCGATCACGCTGGTGATGTCGGCAATTTTCTTCGAGCTGGTGGCGATGTCGTGCATGGTTTTCACCACGCCGTCCACCACTTTGCCCCCACGTCCGGCGGTCTCGGAGGCGCTGAGCGCCAGCTGCGAGGCCTGACGGGCGTTGTCGGCGTTCTGCTTCACGGTGGCGGTGAGCTGCTCCATGCTGGCAGCGGTCTGCTCCAGCGCGGAGGCCTGCTGCTCGGTACGGGAGGAGAGATCGTTGTTACCGGCGGCGATTTCGCTGGTGCCGCTGTAGATGGCATCCGACCCTTTGCGCACGTTGGTAACGGTATCGATCAGCGAGCGCTGCATATGCTCCACGCTCTCCGCCAGCTCGGTAATTTCGTTTTTACCGTCAATGACCAGCGTCCGGGTGAGATCGCCCCTGGCGATTTCGCGGATGTGGCGGATGACGTTAGCTAGCGGATTGAGCAGGATATGGCGAATGCCGTACCAGACCGCGGCCAGCACAATCACCAGCGCCAGGGCGAGGATCGCCATCTGCCACTGGGCGAAACGGTAGTCGTGGGTGCTCTGGGTAAAGGCGTCGTGGTACAGATCGCTGCTAAGCTGGGCATACTGCCCCAGCGCGTCGCCCATCGCATTCTGCATCCCCTGGGTGGGCTGGGCGAAAAAGGCGTCCATATTGCCGCTCTCCAGGAACTGGATCAGCTCGGTGAGCGCGGCGCTGTAGGTACGGTACTTCTCATCAAGCTGCTGGCTCACCTGGGCCATGGCCGGCACCGGTGGCAGCGCTTTGTAGGCGTCGTAATGTTTTGCCGCATCGGCGAGCGAGGCATGGGCGCTCTTCAGCAGATCGGTTTTGGCGCTGCTCTGCTGATTGGCCGGATCCATCATCATCCGCGCGGAGGAACGGCTAAGGTTGATGCGCGTCTGCAGCATCAGCTCCCAGGTTTTGGTCAGCTCGGTCTGCTGCTGGCGAAGATCGTTAGCGTCAGCAAAGCTCTGCTGATTCTGTTTCAGCGACGAAAACAGCAGCCCACCGGAAACCAGCTGCAGAAGTGCAAAAACCACCAGCACCATCATCAGCATTGTGACAACGCGGATACGATTCAACATGCAACACCTTATTGATGACTTATTAACGGTGTTATCGGCATGTGTGGTGGGAACTTTACATTTGCGAAAGGGAAATAATCCGCTACGTCAGCTGCAATGCTAGTCGGCGAAAGGAATAGGTGGGACTGGCTTTGTTTCCGTTCGCCGGGCGGCGCTACGCTTGCCCAGCCTACAAACAGCGTTAAAACGCGATATCCACCACCACCGTATCGCTGTAGGTTCCGGCCGGGGGCGTCGCCTGGGTAGTTAATACCCGGGCCGTATAGTTATAAGTACGCACCAGGCCGTTGGCGCTGAGCAGCGACGAGGCGCTGCTGGCCCAGCGTTCGGTGCCGCTGCTGCCCCAGCGCTCGCTGGTGCTGCCTTTGTAGATCTCGTAGCTCAGGCGGTTATTGCCGGAAGCCATTCTGCGCACGCTGCCGCTGGCGTTGCTGCCGTTGTTGATCCCCACGCTATATACGCTGCCCTTGGTGCAGGTCACCGCGACGCCCTGCGACACGGCGGGGAAATCTTTCACCAGCGGTGCGCTGCCGAAGTTGACGTTTGGCGCGGTGATGGTGATGCAGTCGTTGGTGATGTTAATGGTTGCCGTGACGGCGACGGGTACGGTGCCGGTTTGCCATGCCCCGCAGCCAGCCAGCCCTAGCGAGCAGATGTTATAGGTGACGTTGAGGTTAAAGGTCACCTGGTACTGTCCCGCCGCCACGGTCTGGCCAGAGAGGGTGCGGAAATAGATCGGCAGAGTAAAACGCCGGGTACTCAGCAGATCGAGCAACATGGCCCCGCTCCAGGTGTAGCTGCCGCCAATCAGCGCCTCGCTGTTGCTGGCGCAGGCTGCCGCACCGCACAGCCGCACCGGTATAGTATCGGTGCTGGTTGGGTTATCCACCCGACGCATGATCGCCCGGTTGCTGACCGCCGCGCTTGCGCTACTTAGCTGCATGGTCACGGAGTTATTGGTTAACAAGTTAAGCAGCACGACATCGCAAGCAACTACCAGGTTGCCGCTGATCTCCTGCTCGGTGCTGTTGAGCGCAAACGAGGTGACGGTGCCAAAAACACCGTTGGTCGGGGTCACGGTGCAGGCTGACCACGCCAGCGGGCTGGCTCCCATCAAAAGCATAAAAAGCAGAATAGCACGGCGCATCAGCGTCTCTCCTCACAGGTAAGCGGCCCGTAGGTCTGTAGTTTATGATCGGGATTCGCGCCGATCGTCAGGCGGGCGTAGCAGGTGCGGTTATCCGGCGTAGTCACCCGCAGGGCGTTTTCATCGCCGAGGTTTTCCAGGAAGGCGATGCCGTCATAGCCTACCGGCGCGGTGGGTTTACCCTCGCGATAGACCTGGCTGCCCACCGGCAGCGCGCGCCCCTGACCATCGTGCAGGATCACGCTGGCGACCCGCTCCTGCTCCATCGGGAACTCCACCAGGTAGCCGCTCTGGCGGCGCAGGGCAATCCGCTTCTCGGTCTCTTTCAGGCGCGTATCGGCCGGCAGGTTGAGGGTGTTGATGCTGTAGCTGGCGGGATAGTAGGCCGAGACGCCGCTGACCAGCAGGTAGCCTTTGTCGTTGGTCTTACCCACCGGCTGGTTCTCATAGCTGACCGGCACGTCGGCATTGCCGCCTGTGCTGATCACCACGAAGGCATCGTTGATCTTGTTCGCCGCAAACAGCTGGCCGTCCATCAGCACAATGGAACCCAGCGCCTCGCCCCACCAGGTCATCATCCCGCGCTCGCCGTAGCCGCCCCCCTGCAATTCAACGCTGTTATTGCGCCAGCCCAGCGTCGCCTGCTGGTAATTATCCGACTGCGGCTGGCGGGCAAAGGCCATATTCCAGCCGAAGCCGCCGTCGGTGGGCATGGCGTGGTTATAGTTGATGCGCTGGCTGGTACCCGCATCCGGGGTTCTCTCCATGCTGATTGCTGCACTATCCCGCTCGCCAATAGGGATCTGCAGCGACATGGCGAAGGTCCAGTCGTCCCGCTGCTTATCATGGCTGGCCGCCAGGTAGAGGCTGCTGCTTCCCCACAGGTTCCGGCTCCAGGAGAGGTTCAGCAGCTCGGTCTTCTGGTTATCAAAGCTGCGTACGCCAATCCATGCCGCGCCGACGTTACCGTAGTCGCCCATGTTAAAGGTCAGCGAATATTGATCGGTGTTGCGGCTCAAGGTCGCCAGCGGCTGGCGATCGTCATCGTAAACGATGGTCTGATCGTAGAGGGCCAGGTTGCCAAACCCGCGGTCGCGGCGGGTGTGCTGGGTGGCGATGCTGAAGGTGCTGGTACTGTACTGGTAGCCCCAGTTGAGCTGGCTGCCGCTGTTGCCGCGCATCCGGCTCTCCGTCCACGACGAGTTAACCACGCCGTACTGGCCCAGCTTGACCACCGCGCCCGCGCCGCCGAGGGCCAGCTCTTCGGCGGCTTCACCGTGGCCTTCAAAGGTGAAGTAGTCCGTCACCCCATAGCGCAGGGAGCCGCTGCCCGCCGCCGGACCGTAGTTGAAATCATCAATGCCGTAGTTACGCCGCAGGCTGCCAAGGGTGACTGCGCCATCGGTGATGCCGCGCTTCAGCACGTCGCTGGAGACATAGAACGGCAGCGTGGTGCTGACCTGGCGTCCCAGCGCGTCGGTGGTGACCAGCACCGCATCTCCCGCGCCGTTAATGTAGGGCAGATTGGTCAAAGTAAAGGGACCGGGCTGGAGCTGGGTCGATCCCGCCCGGTAGCCGTTGATAAAGACGTCTACCGCCGTGGGTACCGCCGCCTCCCCCGTAAAGGCGGGCAGCGGCCAGGTGACCAGGTCGGGGCGCAGAGAGAAGTCGCGCCCGTAGCGGATCCCGCCCATCCGCACGCTGCTGCTCCAGCTCAGCGAGTCGGAGATGACGTCCCCCAGCTGCCACTCAGTGGCATTCTCCTCGTTGGTAAACAGCAGGGTCATGTCGTAGCGGGTATAGCCCTCGTTTTGTCCGGCGATACCGGAGAGATACTCCCGCAGCGTACCGGTGGAGGAGAACACCGCGTTGCTGTCGAAGTAGCGAAACTCATGCCACAGAGAGGCCTGGCTTCCCGCGTGCTCGGTGCTGCTGGTATAGAAGTCATAGTTTACCAGCGCGCCCCGCCCATAGTGCGGCTTAGCACGCGCCCTTTCACCGTTAAAGGAGGTGGCGCGATCCCCTACCCACTCCCGGGGAACGAACAGCAGCAGCCGCTGGCGGTTGCTGTCATATTCGGTGCGGACATCAGGCAGGGTCGAGAGGTCAACCTCGCCTGCGGGCAGATGCTCAGCGGGGATCCCGGCCTGCTGCAGATCGCGGCTGGCGACAATATAGCGTCCCTGCCGCTGGGTGACCGGCACCACCCGCTCGGTATCATAGTGGTTGACCACCAGCGAGAGGTGAAAGACCGCCTGGGCGTTGATGGCCTGCGCATCCGGCGGCGGCGGCAGAGCATCATCCCCCTCCTCTGCCAGCGCATCCGTCACTCCACCCAGCAGCACCATCAGCGACAGGATCAGTTTGCGGGAGACGACTGCCATTGCGTATCCCTGGCATTAATCGTCGCCTTCATGGTTGTCGGATTGCTGAGACCTGAGGGGAGCGGCCAGCTGCGCGCCCCGCCCGGCAGCACGTAGCCCAGCAGGCCATCCGCCATTTCACGGCGCTGGCTGCCCTGCTGCACGCTGACCTGGCTCAGGCGCACGTGCACATCGCTCTGGTTGCGCACCTCCAGAGCCGGTTTGCCTCCCTCGCGGATCACCCGCCAGCTCAAATCGCGGGTGTTGACCAGGGCATGGTTTGCCCCCTCGGTGGTGGTTGCCACGCCCTGGCCGTAGACAAAGAGCGGAATTGAGTAGCGCATCTGAATTTTCAGGCCGATCTGCGGCGTATTGCCGTTGGTGGGCTGCGGGATCTCATCCACGATGATCCGGTAGCCTTGCTCTATGCCTGCGGGAACCTGAGTCTGCTTGATAAGACGAATAAGCTGCTTGCCACCCTTATCAATCCGCACAATGGGCGGGCTGGCGACCACGTCCTGCTGGGTCTGGTAGCGCTCGTGGCCCCCCTCCTGGGTCCAGCGCATGATGCGCACCTGCATGGTGGTTGGCGTATCACCCTGATTCTGGATCCACAGCTCCGTTGCGTTAGCATCGGCGGCCAGCCAGGGATCGATCGGCCAAAGTAGAATAGTTGCTGCGGCCTGCGCCTGCTGCATCATTCCCGCCAGCGCCGCGACCAGCAGTGCGCCTGCTATCCGGCTACGTCCCATAATGGATTTCATGATCCTTCTCCCTGTATTAGCTTACCGGGACAATTATCACCAGGATAAGGTCACGGTCAGTTGATCGGTATAATTTCCTGCGGGACTAAACCCCGTGAGCTGCGCCGCGCCAAACAGCGTCAGCGCGATATTGTTGCTATCGCTATAGGTGATCGACCAGGCCTGATTCACGCCCACTTCCGTATTGGCCGCCAGCGTACTGCTACGGTAAAGCCGGTAGGGCACCCGTTCCGTCCCTCCGCTGCGCTGCATATTGCGCACGGTGCCGTAGTGCAGGCCGCCGTTGATGCTCATGCTTAACGCCACGCCGGGGGTGCAGGCGAGAGAGAGCGCGCTGTTGGGTACAAAGCTGGTGGTAACCTGACTGCTTGCCACGCCGCTGTGGGAGCCAAAGTCCAGGGTTCCCAACAGGCCTCCGCTGCCGCTGGCTACCGAGCACCCTGCCGCAATTGTTGCACCAACCTGAAATGACTGGGTGCTGACCGTTAGCGCGGCGGCGATCCCTGCCCATCCCAGCAGCCCCAGTCCGAAGGCGATGCGCAGCATGCTTCGGACTGGCGTCGGGAGAGCGTCGGCTCCCTCAGGCTTCATTGCGCTGGCGTCAGTAGATCACGCTCACGTTTATCGTATCGGTATAGGTACCGGGAACGACGGTCACGCTGTTACCCCCGCCCTGGATGCGACCAAAGAGGGTGTAGTTATTCACCCCACCGGCGGTCGAGGCCACGGGCAGCGGCGCGTTGTTGGCAATGACGTTACTGAAGCCGCTGTCGCTGTAGAGGCTGTAGGCCACCCCCTGAGTTGCATTAGTGGTGCTAATCAGATAGCGCGCTGGCGTACCCGGCGTGCCGACCACCGTGGCGGGAGCCGTGGTATTGGTGGTACCGGTGATCTGTACGGTGTAGGTATCGGTGGTGCACTGGATTGCGAAGCTGTTGCCGCCGTTAGCCCCGGTAAGCTGGGTCGTCAGCTCGGAGAAGGTAGCGGGATGGGTACCGAAGTCCAGAGAGCCGAAGTTAATGCCGCTCTGGTTCGGCGAGCCGTTAATCAGGCAGCCGTTGGTTAAGGTCAGCGTCGCGTTGATGGTCCCACTGCTGGTTACCGCATGGGCAGCGTGTCCGGCCAGTGCCAGCGCACCGCTTGCCAAAACGAGGAGGGTTTTTCTGTTCATGTTGTCGCCTCTGTGAAAAAGCAGGATTAACAGAAATTTAGCTTACGGGGTGGCAAAGAACCACCCTGTAAAGTCCAGCTCAAACCATCGGCGTATTGACATAAAATTGCATTATCTTTCAATGCATTAACATTATTAACAGCTGGTAACAAAGCGAAACGAGAATGATATATTCATTATCGCGTGATCTACTTCACAATATATTGTCTGCTGTTGCATTGGCGATTTAAGCAAAACTTAAATTTTATTAATGAGTAATAAGGGAGGCGGGAGAAAAGCGGTTAAAAAAAACGCTCCCGGAGGCGGGAGCGTTGAGGATTATCAGGCAACGTGAGCCGCTGCGCTGTCCAGCAGGGCCATCTCTTCGCTGTTCAGCAGCTTCTCGATGTTCACCAGGATCAGCATCCGGTCACCCAGCGCGCCGAGGCCGGTGAGATATTCCGTTGACAGAGTAACGGCAAACTCCGGGGCCGGGCGGATCTGATCGGCTGCCAGCGACAGCACGTCGGAGACGCCGTCTACCACAATCCCCACCACGCGCTGGCCCAGATTGAGCACGATCACCACGGTGTTATCGTTATACTCTACGTCCTGCTGGCTGAATTTAACCCGCAGATCGACGATGGGAACGATCACACCGCGCAGGTTAGTCACCCCTTTAATAAAGTCCGGGGTGTTAGCAATACGGGTAACCTGATCGTAACCGCGGATCTCCTGCACTTTCAGGATATCGATGCCGTACTCTTCATCGCCTAAAGTGAATACCAGGAACTCCTGACCCGATGGCTCACCAGCCAGTTTCGTTACATTACTCATACCGGTCATATTTTTACCTTTTTAACTAAATCAGGCGGCTGTGTTCGCCACACGTTGCTCACGGTTTAATCCCTGTAACGCCGAAACATCGACGATCAGCGCCACGCTGCCATCGCCGAGGATGGTTGCAGCGGAGATGCCCGGCACCTTGCGGTAGTTGCTCTCGAGGTTCTTGACCACAACCTGGTGCTGACCAATCAGCTGATCCACCAGCAGCGCGTAGCGGCGGCCTGCACTCTGCAGGATCACCACAATGCCTTTTGTTGCCTCGGTTTTCGCGCCATCGACGTCAAAGACTTTCCACAGCTCAACCAGCGGCAGATACTCGCCGCGCACTTCCAGCACGCGCTCGCCCCCCGCCAGCGGATGCAGATCCTCCTCACGCGGCTGCAGCGACTCCATCACCGCATTCAGCGGCAGGATAAAGACTTCGTCCGCCACTTTCACCGACATACCGTCAAGGATCGCCAGCGTCAGCGGCAGCAGAATGCGGATCGTCGTGCCCGCCCCCTGCTTCGACTGGATCTCAACGTGGCCGCCCATCTCCTGGATGTTACGTTTCACCACGTCCATGCCCACGCCGCGGCCAGAGACATCCGTTACCTGCTCTGCCGTTGAGAAGCCCGGGGCGAAGATCAGCATGCCGACCTCTTCGTCGGTCATGTTCTCATTTACCGCCATCCCCTGCGACATCGCCTTCGCCAGGATACGCTCGCGGTTGAGACCTGCGCCGTCATCGATCACTTCGATGCAGATATTGCCGCCCTGATGCTCGGCCGAGAGGGTCAGGTTACCGACCGGGGATTTACCCGCAGCAACGCGGTTATCCGGCAGCTCAATACCGTGGTCAAGGCTGTTACGCACCAGGTGGGTTAACGGATCGATAATGCGCTCGATCAGGCTCTTATCCAGCTCGGTGGAGCTGCCCAGCAGCGTCAGTTCAATCTGCTTGTTGAGCTTGCTCGCCAGGTCGCGCACCAGGCGCGGGAAGCGGCTGAAGACGTACTCCATCGGCATCATGCGGATGGACATCACCGACTCCTGCAGATCGCGGGCGTTACGCTGCAGCTGGCCCATGCTGGTGATCAGATCGCCGTGGTTGACCGGATCCAGCTCGTTAGAGCGCTGGGCCAGCATCGACTGGGTGATCACCAGCTCGCCCACCAGGTTGATGAGCTGGTCAACTTTCTCAACGGCAACGCGGATGCTGGTGGACTCGCTGGCGCGGGCCGGCTTCTCTGCACGCTCCTGACGGGCAGCAGGCTGCTCACGCGGCGCAGCCGGGGCAGCCGCCACGGGCTGGGCCACCGGGGCTGGCGCGGCAGGTGCTGTCTCGCTGATGGCAGCAACCGGGGCTGGCGCATCGGCAAAGCTAATCTGATCCGGCTCGATGACGAAGCAGAGCACGGCCACCAAATCGTCTTCGCTCACGCCGCCTTCCAGCGTCGCGCTCAGCGTATCCGCGCCTTTTACCACGTCGCTGAGGGTCGCCAGATTTTTCAGCTCGTCTTCCAGCAGGTTGACTTCACTCTCTTTCAGGCGCGACAGGACAATGCGCAGTTTGCCGTCGTTGGCTGCCGCTGGCGCGGCGACGGGTGCAGCATCGGCGACGGCCTGGACGTTATCTACAACGGTCAGCTTTGCCCCACCGGCCGCAGCGGCAGGCACTTCGCCTTTCGCTTCCAGCGCCAGCTGGCGCAGCGCATTGCAGATATATTCAAAGCTGGCGGCATCCGGCTCTTGCGAGCTTTTATAGGCGTCGAGCTGTTCCTGCATAATATCTTTGGTTTCCAAAAACAGGTTGATAATATCGGTATTGAGTTGCATCTCTCCGCGCCGGGCCTCATCCAGCAGGTTTTCCATCAGGTGCGTGGTCTCCTGCAAAATGGTAAAGCCAAACGTGCCAGCGCCACCCTTTATGGAGTGGGCCGCACGAAAGATGGCGTTGAGCTGCTCTGAATCCGGCGCTTCCGGCACCAGATCCAGCAGGTGTTGCTCCATGTCGGCCAACAGCTCGTCAGCTTCATCAAAAAATGTCTGATAAAAATCGCTAATATCCATGCTCACGCTATCACCTCGGATCGGGTTGTGGCGATGTGGGAACGGTCGCCTGGGGCTGCGCCCCCGGCTGTTGTAATACACTTACCGGCTCGTTTTGGCTTTCGGCGTTTTCGTGCAGAATTGCCTGTTCTGCTTGTTTATTCAGCACTAAGAGACTGATGCGGCGGTTAACGGCGTCATCCGCCCCTTTGTCACTCACGCGCATGGTGGCAGCCATGCCAACCACGCGCAGCACTTTACCGTCGTCCAGCCCGCCCGCGACCAGCTCGCGCCGCGAGGCGTTGGCGCGATCCGCAGACAGCTCCCAGTTGCTGTAGCCGCGCTCGCCGTTGGCATACGGGAAGTCATCGGTATGACCGGAGAGGCTGATACGGTTCGGAATGTTGTTTAGCACCGGCGCAATAGCGCGCAAAATATCGCGCATATAGGGTTCTACTTCGGCGCTGCCGGTTTTAAACATCGGCCGGTTCTGGCTGTCGATAATCTGGATGCGCAACCCCTCCTGCACCAGGTCAATCTTCAGGTGCGGACGCAGCGCCCGCAGCTTTGGATCGGCCTCGATCAGCTGGTCGAGATCGCCGCGCAGCTTGCTCAGGCGAGTCTGCTCCATCTTCTGGCGCAGCTCCTCCACGTTGGGCTGGCGCTGCACCTCCCCCTTCTGCTGGGTGACGTCATCGCCGCCGCCAGGGATCGGGCTGTCACTGTTGGAGATCCGCGGACCACCTGCAATAGAGGTCGCCAGCGGGGTGCGGAAATACTCCGCAATCTGGATCAGCTCTTTCGGGCTGGAGATAGAGATCAGCCACATCACGAGGAAGAACGCCATCATTGCCGTCATAAAATCGGCGTAGGCGATCTTCCAAGATCCGTGCGAGCCGCCTCCGTGCCCCTTATGCTTGCGCCGTTTTACAACGACAATAGGATGGGCCTGGTTTTTCATGCGTCCTCAGTCGTGGTCTGCTGATTTGGGTTACGTACCGCGCGGACGTGCTCATCCAGCTCCACAAAGGAGGGACGCTCGCTGGAGTAGAGCGTTTTACGGCCAAACTCAACGGCAATCGGTGGCGCGTAGCCGTTCAGGTTGGAGAGCAGCGTAATCTTGACGCACTGCATCATCTTGGTGGTCTCTGCGCTCTTCTGGCGCAGCACGGTCGCCAGCGGCGAAATAAAGCCGTAGGCCAGCAGAATACCGAGGAAGGTCCCCACCATCGCGTGGGCGATCAGCGCCCCCAGCTCGGCCGCCGGGCGATCCGCCGAGGCCAGGGCGTGGACTACCCCCATCACCGCCGCCACGATCCCGAACGCCGGCAGCGAGTCGCCCACCATGGCCAGGCTATTCGCAGGCACTTCGGCTTCGCTTTCGTGGGTCTCGATCTCTTCGTCCATCAACGCTTCAATTTCGAAGGTGTTCATGTTGCCGCTGATGATCAGACGCAGATAGTCAACGATAAATTCCAGCATCACCGGATCGGCAAGGATCCGCGGATAGTTGGCAAAAATTTCGCTCTCTTTAGGATTCTCAATATCGCGCTCAAGGGAGAACATCCCCTGCTGGCGCGACTTGGCCATCAGGCGATAGAGCAGCGCCAGAAGATCCATATAGACAGCTTTTGTGTATTTGGAGCGACGAAACAGCAGCGGAAGCGCCTTAAGCGTTCCTTTAATCGCCTTGCCGTTGTTGCCCACAATAAACGCACCCACGCCCGCGCCGCCGATAATAATCAGCTCAGCCGGTTGATAAAGTGCCCCAAGGTGTCCGCCGGTCATCATATAACCGCCAAAGACTGTACCGAGAACAACAAGGTAACCTAATAAGATCAGCACGACATCATCCTTCCGCTGTTGACTAAGGCAAGGAAAAACAGTTTTGGGGCGTAAAACCCAACGGGGAGGCAAAAAAAAGCAGCGGTAATTGCTTACCGCTGCTGGAGTGTTACCCACGCCGTTGAGTTAAACAGCCTGTTTGATCTGTTCATCCAGCAGTTGTGGAATAATATCGGCAGCATCCTGGGAAAGTTTACGTCTTTTTACGGCCCTGGAAGGCGGCTGGCATAAACTGCAGGCAAAACTGCCCGCAGGCTGGTGAGCATGGGTAATAAAATTGCCGCCGCAGCAGTTACAGCTTGAAAGTTCCAGCATACCGCTTTCGACAAAACGCACTAACGTCCAGGCACGCGTCAGGGCTAACAGCGGACCCTCTTCCGGCTGCGGACACTGTTCCAGATAGAGTCGATAGGCTTTAATTACCGCATCAACGCCGCTGCAGAGACCTGTTTTCAGCAAAAATTGCCAGGCGTTGCAGAACATTGAGGCGTGAATATTCTGTTCCCACGTCATAAACCAGTCGGTTGAAAAAGGGAGCATCCCTTTCGGCGGTGGGCTACCACGAAGTTCTTTATAGAGTTTGATAAGGCGCCCACGGCTGAGCTGCGTTTCGCTTTCCAGCATTTGCAAACGCGCGCCCAGCGTAATCAGTTCCATCGCGAGTTGAATATCACGCGCTTCCTGGACAATGCTCTTTTCGGTCATCATTAAGCCCTTTTTTTCCGGGACGGTGCGTCAGCACCCTGGTTGCTCTCATTGAGCAGGCGCGTCGAGAGCAAAATACCGGTATGGATCTGCTGCAGGTCATCCACGCGGGACTCCTGAGTCAAACGGGTAATGGTCTGATGACTGTCAAAACGAAACTGGCAAATAAGCTGATTGGTCTCGGCCAATTTTACCATCTGCGGCAGCGTCAATTCACCCATGGTAGATGCCATCTCTTCGCTAATGCCCAGGCGGAACATGGCGGAGGCTTTGTCCTGACTAATTAAACGCTGTGCCAGCAGTAAATATGACAGGTTGATGTCATAAATATGTTTCAGCAACTCGGATGTATGCATTTTTCCCATCCAGAATAACCAACTAGTGTCTTATGCGGCCAGGCCGCACCCCGTGATGTCGCCGGGAAAAAAACCCGGTATTAAAAAAGATAAGGCGAAATGCATCGTTTGAACTTCGTTGTATAACGTGACGGCGATCGCATTGTTCTGCCACCTCTCTCCGTTACGCTTTCAATCAATTCTTACAATTAACTAAGATTTTTCTTAAAGCGACGCAACTGTACTCGCGACCCGTAGGACATACAATTGGCTCCTGGGAAAAATTTGAAAATAATGTGATCTACGTCACATAATTTACGTGAATATTATAAAGAAATCCATACTTTCGACTTAGTTATTGTCCGTTTTTTATACTATCGAGCCTCTTTTCTATTCCTTTTCGACGAATAGTCATGCAGTTTTATGTGTTAATTGGTGAACAGTCATCAGACCTCCGACTTTGTACTGTTGTTATGCGCACAATGGTTGTAGTAAAAATAGGGTCATACAAATATAGTCATATATATCAATGAATTGAAGCGCGGCTAAACTTATCGCTTTAACATGTAAAATGATTGCGAATTTGTTAACAGCTTTAGATTGACTGATTAAAGCCCGCAATAATATTTGCGAAATTTACGTTAAGTGTTTAAATTTGGTTAACATATCTGCAAAGAGCGCGATTCCACGAGATGGAATAATTAATGAATATTTATGATAATGTTCATGACTCTGTCACACTTTTTTAGTTGCAAGTTTTGTAGGAAGAAGGTAAAGATACGTCAAGGGTTCATACTCCGTTAAGGACACGTTATGAGCTATTCTCACCTGCTGGTTGCCGTCGCCGTTAATCCAGAAAGTCACCTGCTGCTCAGAAAAGCAGTATCTATTGCCCGACCCTGCCAGGCACTTATTAGCCTGCTTACCCTGGCTAACGATCCCGAAATCTATAATCAGTTTGCCGCGCCAATGATGGAGAATCTACGCGATCTGATGAGAGAAGAGACTCAGCAATTTTTACAGGCGTTAACTGCGCAGGCGAATTATCCCATTGCGCAAACAATAATTGCCTCGGGTGAGCTGAGTGAAAATATTCTGCATCTTTGCGAACGGGAAGGCGTCGATCTGGTTATTTACGGTAACCACAATCAGCATTTTTTTTCGCGGGCGGCCTGTTCGGCAAAAAGCGTGGTGGGAGCGAGTAAAGTGGACGTGCTGCTGGTCTCGCTTAACGAGAAATAGCGCCCCCGCCACAGCGGGAGCGCCAGCGTCATTACGCCAGTTTGGGGAAAGTCGCCACGTTGTCTTGCAGACGACTCTCTGCACTACGGGGCGCTATGCGCTTTAAATCGGCAATAAACCTCTCCTGCCAGCGATGAATATCGTTTTTCCTGATCACATCCATCATCTCAGCATGGCGAGAGATACGCTCCGCCAGCGGCATGGTTAAGGCCCGGTTCATGGCATTAGCCACATCGTCACGATCGTATGGGTTGACGATCAGCGCCGAGGTTAACTCGTTGGCCGCACCGGCAAACTTAGAGAGCACCAGTACGCCAGGATTAGCCGGATCCTGCGCCGCCACGTACTCTTTGGCAACGAGGTTCATCCCGTCACGCAGCGGCGTCACCAGGCCCACATCGGCGTAGCGGAAGACCTTCATCAGCAGCTTACGATCGAAGTGCTGGTTAAGGTAGTAGAGCGGCGTCCAGCCCAGCTGGCCATACTTACCGTTAATACGTCCAGCTTCAGTCTCCAGCTGATGACGAATATCCTGGTAGGCCTGAACCTCGCCGCGCGAGGTAGGTGCAATCTGCGTGTAGCGGATTTTACCGTGGTGCTGCGGGAACTTCTCCAGCAGAGTTTCATAGGCATGGAAACGTTCCGGCAGGCCCTTAGAGTAGTCCAGCCGCTCAACGGAGAAGATGTTCTTCACATTTTTCAGCTCGGATTTGAGCTGCGCCAGCTTGGGCGGCAGCGGACCTGCGGCCTGCTGAGCAATCTCTTCCGGTTCAATCCCGATAGGATAGACCTCGGTGCGGAAGGTTTTGCCCCATGCGGTGTGGGTTTTATCGCCCCGGGCGGTCAGCCGCGTCTGGCTGGAGAGGCTATCCAGGAACGAAACCCGGTCGCTCTCGGTCTGGAAGCCCAGCAGATCGTAGTCGCACAGCTGCTCCAGCAGCTCGGCATGCGGCGGCAGCGCGTTGAAGATCTCCGGGGTTGGGAATGGAATATGCAGGAAAAAGCCGATCTGGTTGTTCACACCACGCTGGCGTAGCTCGTTAGCAAACGGCAGAAGGTGGTAATCGTGGATCCACAGAATATCGTCTTCCTCAAGCAGCGGCACCAGCTTGTCCGCCAGTAGCGCGTTCACACGCTGATAGCCCTCCCAGGCCTCACGCTGGAACTTTACTAAATCGAGACGGTAGTGAAAAGCGGGCCACAGTACAGCATTTGAAAACTGGCTGTAGTACTCATCATAATCCTGTTCGCTGAGGTTAAACGAGGCCCAGGTGATGTTGCCGCGGGTCACTTTCTTCAGCGGCTTATCTTCGTTACCAATTTCACCGCTCCAGCCAAACCAGAGTCCGCCGGTTCCTTTCAGTGCACCCATAATGCCGACGGCCAGCCCACCGGCGCTCGATTTCTTATCATCCGGCGGTGCGATACGATTAGATACTACGACTAAGCGACTCATAGCCATCTCTCCTGTTGGTTAGCGCCATCTCTTCTTGTTGTTGGTGGTCAATGATATTTTCTAGCCATTGATGAACGTCCGCGACACTCTCCAGCCGGTACTGCGCCTGCGTCGCGCCAATACCCACCTTCACGGATACGCCATCAAGGCGATTCACAACCTTGAAGCCTGCCTCGTCAGTGAGGTCGTCTCCCAGGAAAACAGGTTTGCGCCCGCAAAAGGGCGGCTCCTGCATGAATGCTTCAACTGCTGCTCCTTTATTGATACCACGCGGTTTCAGCTCTACCACGCATTTACCCGGCTGCAGGGCTAAATTCGGATATTTCTCCTCCATCTCTTTCGCCAGGGTAAAAATAGCCTCTTCATGATGAACGGCCTGACGATAGTGCAGCGCAAACGCCATCCCCTTCGCCTCCAGCTCCGTCCCCTCCAGGGGATCGAGCGCCGCGATCAGCTCCAGCTCCATCTGCTTAACCTGATCGGCCGGCAGGGCGATCTCGTGGGTTTTCCCCTGGTAGTCACGCCGCTGCGCACCGTGCACCCCGGCAAGGGGGAAGTGCAGCGGGGAGGCGATGGCATCCAGCTCTTTCATAGAACGGCCTGATACCAGCGCCACTGCGCCCTGATTCATTTCGGCCAGACGTTTAAGCAGGGTAATGACCCCGGCGGGTATAAAAACCTGATCGGGGCGGGGTTTGATTTCGGCGAGGGTTCCGTCGAGGTCAAAGAAGTAAGCATAGTTTGCGGAAAGTACAGGCGGTACAGCTAACTGGTCAGCCACCCTGGTATCCTCCTTTCTGGTTTCGATGCCGCGTTCACGACCATCTCTCGTTATCATTAGCCATGTAAGTATAGACAGTGTCACGCTCCTCGCCATTTTAAAGCAAAGAAACCAGCCGCAATTGCGGCTGGCTGAGAGGTAAAAACGATTAAAAAAGAGGCGTTTTGGCGAGATGCCAGGCATCAGACGGTACGTTTAGCCTTCTGTTTGTAGCGGTCAAAGATCACCGCCGCCAGCAGGATCAGGCCACGAACAACGTACTGCGAGAAGGGAGAGATATTCAGCAGGTTCATGGCATTCTCCACGGTACCGAGAATAAGGATCCCTGCAACTACGTAGGAGATTTTACCAATTCCGCCCTTCAGCGAGACCCCGCCAAGCACGCAGGCAGAGATAACGATCAGCTCGTAGCCAATGGAGGTCATCGGCTGGCCGCTGGTCATACGCGACGCCAGAATGATCCCGGCGGCGGCGGATACCAGCCCGGAGAGCACAAAGATAATGATTTTTGTGCGCACCACCGGCACCCCGGCCAGGCGAGCCGCCTCCTCATTACCACCAATCGCCAGCGTATTGCGGCCAAAGGTGGTTCTGTTCAGCAGAAAACCAAAGACGATCAGGCAGGCTACGGTCAGCCAGATGGGCGCAGGCAGACCAAGCCAGTTGGTGTAGCCGAGGGTAAAGAAACGTTCGTCTTCAATACCGACTGCTTTACCGTCAGAGATGATATAGGCCAGGCCGCGCACGATCTGCATCGTCGCGAGGGTGGTGATCAGGGCGTTGATCTTCAGCCTGGCAATGACGAAGCCGTTAACCAGGCCGCTCAATACGCCCAGCATCAGGCCCGCAAAGACGCCGATCCACAGGCTCTCCGTCATGTTGATCACCACCGCCGCGGTGACGCCAGCGCAGGCGATGACCGAGGCCACCGAGAGATCAAAGTCGCCGGAGGCCAGGCAGAAAAGCATGCCGCAGGCCACCATGCCGGACATCGAGATGGCGAGTCCCAGCCCCTTCATATTGACGAAGCTGGCAAAGTTAGGCACAAACAGGGCGCAGCCGATAAACAGTACGGCAAAGACCACCAGCATGCCGTAGTGATCCCAGATACGCCCGAGACTGAACGGCGACTTTCCTGCGCCGGAGCTTGTTACTGATGACATAATACTCTCCTCACTCAGGCGACGGCCTGGCTCACTTTAGGCATGGCAAGGCTTAGCGCCTGTTTCTCATCTGCTTCGCCGTGCAGCAGTTCGCCGGCGATCTCCCCTTCCCGCATCACCAGAATGCGGTCGGCGACGCCGAGCACTTCCGGCAGGTCGCTGGAGGCAAACAGTACCGCTACGCCACGGGAGGCCAGGGCGTAGATAACGTTGTAGATCTCATGCTTCGCTCCCACGTCGATGCCGCGCGTCGGCTCATCGAGCAAAATCACTTTCATCTCCTCCGACAGCCAGCGGCCAAGGATCGCCTTCTGCTGGTTACCGCCGGAGAGATTCATAATCAGCTGCTCAGCGCCAGGGGTTTTGATATTGAGGGAGCGAATATGGTGGTCGGCGTTTTCCACCTCCCAGCCGTCGTTGATCAGGCAACCGGCGCGAACCGACTTGCGGCGGGCGCTGATGTTGATGTTGTCACGCACGGAGTGGACGGGAATGATGCCTTCGGCCTTGCGATCCTCGGGACAGAGCATCATCCCGGCGCGAATGGCGTGGGCTGGCTTCTGAATATCCAGCGGCTTGCCGTCAATGATCAGCTGGCCCGCCGTAATGCGCGTGCCGCCGAACAGCCCTTTCATCAGCTCGCTGCGCCCTGCCCCTACCAGTCCGAACAGGCCGACGATCTCACCGCGCCTCACCGAGAAGCTAACGGGATGGCGCACGCCGGGAGCTTTTACCCCCTCCAGACGCAGCATCTCCGCGCCGTACTCCCGCGGCTGCCAGCCGTAGATATCGCCAAGATCGCGCCCGACCATCGCCTGCACCAGCGAGTCATGGTTAACCTGCTGCATATCGGCAAAGGTGCGCACGTAGCGACCATCCTTAAAGACGGTGATGGCATCGCTAAGGGCAAAAATCTCCTCCATGCGGTGGGAGACATAGAGGATCACCCGCCCCTCGTTGCGCAGCTCGCGGATCACCCGAAACAGGTTGTCGATCTCCCGCGCCGAGAGCGAGCTGGTCGGCTCATCGAAGGCGATCACTTTTGCATTACGCGCCAGCGCCTTGGCAATCTCAACCATCTGCCACTGGCCAATGGAGAGGTACTTCAGCGGCGTCTGCGGATCGATATCCAGCCCGAGATGCTCCAGCTGGAGACGGGCCTCATAGTTAAGCAGCGAGCGATTGACCAGCCCGCCCTTCTGCGGCAGCTGGCCGAGATAGATATTCTCCGCGACGGTCATCTCGGGAACCAGATGCAGCTCCTGATAGATAATCGCCACCCCGGCATTCAGCGCGGCGGTGGTGTCGGCAAAGCTGACCTCCTGGCCCTGCAGCACCAGCGTTCCGCCGGTGGGCGCGTAGTTGCCGCTCAGGATCTTTAACAGCGTCGATTTACCCGCGCCGTTCTCCCCCATCAGGGCATGCACCTGGCCGGCATAGCAGTCGAAGCTGATGTCGCTCAGGGCCTTTACGCCGGGGAAGGTTTTGCTAATACCACGGAAAGAGAGATATGGAGTTGACTGTTGCATAACGTCTCCGTGACGCATTGATGGTACGACTGGCCCTTCATCATGCGACGAAGGGCGCAACCAACGGCGGGAATTACTTCACGCCTAGCCCTTTCTTCGCTAACTCATCTTTAAAGTTGTCGCGGGTGATCAGCACCACGTCGGTAACCGCAGTGAACTTGGGCGGCTCGGCACCCTTCTCTACCCAGTTGTAGAGCATTTCGCTGGTTTTATAGCCGTGCACGTCCGGGCTTGGCAGCAGCGAGCCGTAGAAGCCCGTGCCCTGGGCCTTGGAAAGCTCACTCACCGCATCAACGCCGTTAATGCCGATACCGATTACGTCGGCGGCCTTGAAGCCCTGCCCTTCCGTGGCGCGCACGCCGCCCAGCACGGTGTTATCGTTCATGCCGACCACCAGCCAGTGTTTCACTTCCGGATGCTGAACCAGCAGGGAGTTACCGGCATCGAACGCGCCGGGGATATCGTTTGATTTAGTAGGAACCTGATAGATCTGTTTCTCCGGGAAGCCTGCGGCTTTCAGGGCATCCATCGAGCCGGAGGTGCGGCGACGAGCCGTATCCAGTTCATTAGCGGTAATGGCCATCACGCCGGTCTCTTTTACATCCCAGCCGCGTTTTTGCATCTCTTTATACAGCTCCTGCCCCTGACGAGCGCCGATCTCACTGGCGGCCATCATCACCAGCGGCACGCTCTCCATCGGCTGGCCCTTGGCGTTGACGAACTGGTCATCTACGGCAATGACCTTCATATCATAACCGCGGGCCTTGGCAACAATCGCCGAGCCAAGCTTGGGATCCGGGGTGCAGATAACAAACCCTTTCGCTCCGCTGGCGGCCAGGCTATCGATAGCGTTCAGCGTCTTTTCACCGTCCGGGACGGCGATCTTAATCACCTCAAAACCTAAATCTTTGCCCGCCTTATCGGCAAACTTCCACTCGGTCTGGAACCACGGCTCTTCCGGCTGCTTAACCAGAAAACCGAGCTTCATATTTTCGGCGATAGCGGATTGTGACATAACGGCAGCTAAACCGATGGCCGCCAGCGCTTTAGTGAATTTGTGCATGGTTAACTCCAGCTTTAACACTTTTTTATGTAGGGTATGAGAATTTATTAGCTGTCTAATCAGCCTTAAAACAAGGCATTAGCACACGTCTCTCAGGAGATGCTACTGCTGAGGTGTAGTTTTAGCGGGAAATTGATCCTCCATAGGAGAGCGCCATCACACCGCAGAATTACAGTAAAAGCGTGCATAAATTCAGCGAATATATTCATAAGAATTGGCGTATTTGTCAGACAAATAGATAAGGGTGTAGCAGAATTGTCCATCAGGCCAGCCAGCTTATCCTTGTGGCCTGAAGGGGGTCCTTAGTGGCAGGGGGTTAGAGTGGGTAATAGATGTGATCCGCGTGGTCGCGCGCCGGGGCATCGTCGCCTAAAAGGCGCGTCGAGACGGCAAAGGCAAAATCAAATATCCGGCCTAATCCTTTGCCGCTGATCAGGTTGCCATCCTCTACCACAGCAGCATCGACATAGTGGCCGTCGGTCACGGTTTCGTGCAGATCCCCCGAGCAGACGTAGCGCCGCCCTTTCAACAGACCGTTGCCCCCCAGCACGCGCGCCGCTGCCGAGCAGACAGGGCAGATCAGCTTCTCTGCTTCGTCATGGCGGGTCACAAAGGCAATAACCTCTGGGTTAGCCGCGAGGTTAACGCTTCCCTCTGGCCCGCCAGGCAGGACCACAGCATCATAAAGCGTATCCAGGCGCTGGCTTAGGGTCGCATCGGCCACCACAGGAATAGCGTGATAGCTCGTTACGGCACGGGACGTGGCGCAGGCCAGCGTTTCGACCTCTATCTGCAAGCGGCGCAGTATATCAATGGTCACGATGGCTTCCGCCTCTTCAAAACCGGGGGCCAGCAGCACAGCAACTCTTTTCATCTCCAACTCCTTAATATTTAACGATACCCTGGCGGCATACATACGCCCATGGATGTAACTCACTATTTTTATTGAGATTATTCGTTTCCACCGCTAAAAAGTGTCTGCTGGATCACATTTGTAGAATGAATAAATCTTTACGATCGCTGTGTCGAAGCAGTACGGCTGGCATTAACCGCAGCCCCATCCAGGACAGAAGGAGGTCATTATGGCGACTCTCGGCATGGCACAAAAACTCAACTCGCAGGTCAATCTTGAGTTTCAGGCATCCAACCTCTGCCTCTCATTGAGTGAATGGTGTTCACAGCATAATCTACCGGGTTCGGCGACGTTTCTGCGCGCTCAGGCGCAGGAGAAGGTCAATCTTACAATGCGCGTTTTCGATTTTATGAAGCGCGCCGGTGCCTACCCTATTCTGCAAGCCCAGGAGAATCCCCATGACGGATACAATTCGTTAGAGGAGCTGTTTCAGAAGGCGCTTGAGGAGTACAACGTACGATGTGAAATGCTGACGCAGCTGAGCGAAGAGGCCGAAGCGGTTAAGGACGAGAAGACGCTTAACTTTTTGCGCGAGCTGGAAAAAGCAGAGCAGCAGGATGGCCTGCTGCTGCAGCTGTTAATCAGTGAGATTCATCGATCGCTACGCGATGGGAAAAATATTACCCAGACCGATTGTGCCCTGCTTAACGTAGTGAACTGCTGCAGGCACTGATATTTTTAACGCTAACCTTTTCGGCGGGAGAACCCTCCCGCCCCCCTTCCCAGGGTCAAAGCATCAACGCTGGCTCAACGCCGCTGCCGCTTAAGAAAACATCCGTTTGAAAATACCAAAACAAAGGTTTACTTTAGTTGCCTCTATTTGCGCTTTAGTGCGTCTCTTCCTGCGGCGTAAATTTCAGCTCGATTAAGGCAATGGCTTTCTGAATGGCACGCCGGGTGACCGGATCGGCTGCTGCCGGATGCGTCGTAAAGTCGATGGTTTTAAGCTGGTTGGCCATCTTTTCACGCACCTCAACCGGGGCGATGACGTCAATAACGTCGAGGATCTGTTTGATCACCAGCTGGCAGGCGACGACGTCGGACACCAGCTCCTGATCGGCGCTAAGATTTTGAGACATAGGTTTCTCCTGAGTTACAGAAACAAAAAAACCTGCCGCAGCAGGTTTTTTATCACAGCAACTTTATTAAAACATAGCGCCCGGCGGTACGTCTTTAAAAGTCTTGCAGTAGGTTTCAAAAATGTTTTTCAGGATCTTGCGCAATTTCATGTTTTGCTCCGGCTATTTTGTTATGCAGGTGTTACTTGTCTATGGAGCGTATAATATGACTTGCATCACAAAAATCAACCACTTTGTGATGAATATCACACCAATTTCGTCTCCGTTATTTTAGTTTTGTTAAAGAAATTGCTGAGTAATCCATAGGTTACGTCGGTTTCATTTTTTTTAATTATTATAATTTTTTTTGAAATGGCAGACCAAAAATGAGTGAAAACACCCTCCCGGAGAAGACGCGGGGCATCTCGCCCGCCGCGCTGCTGGTGGCCGGGGCCTTCTTTATGGAGTTTCTTGACGGGACGGTGATAGCAACGGCCCTTCCGGATATGGCGCGAAGTTTTGGCGTCGAGGCGGTGGCGCTGAATATCGGCATCAGCGCCTATCTGATCACCCTTGCGGTACTGATCCCGGCCAGCGGCTGGATAGCCGACCGCTTCGGCGCGCGGAAGGTCTTCACCGCCGCGCTGGCGATCTTTACCCTCGCCTCGGTATTCTGTGGCCTCTCCACCAGCGTTGAGATGTTTGTTGCAATGCGTATTTTGCAGGGAATGGGCGGCGCGCTGATGGTACCCGTCGGCAGGCTGGCGGTGTTACGCACCACCCCTAAGCATCTGCTGATCACCGCCATCGCCACCCTCACCTGGCCCGCGCTGGTGGCGCCCATTATCGGTCCGCCGCTGGGGGGCTTTATCACCCGCTACGCCGACTGGCGCTGGATCTTCTTTATCAACGTACCCATTGGCCTGTTGGCTATTGCTCTGGCGCTGCGCATCATTCCCGATATTCGTGACGATGAGCGTCGCCCGTTCGACGTTATGGGCTTTCTCTCTACGTCAGTGGCCATGGTGAGCCTGGTGTGCGCCATGGAGATGCTGGGGGGTGAACAGCAGCAGGGTATATGGACGCTGGGCCTGCTGGCGCTGGGCACGATAACGCTGGTCTATGCGCTGCGTCATTTTCAGCGCGCTCGCTGGCCGATGATCCGCCTTGATGCCATGCAGGTGCCCACCTTTCGCGTCACCATGTACGGCGGGTCGCTGTTTCGCGCCTCCATTAGCGCCGTGCCCTTTTTGCTGCCGCTGATGTTCCAGGTGGGATTTGGCATGGATCCGTTCCATGCCGGTCTGCTGGTGCTGGCGGTCTTCGTGGGTAACCTGACCATTAAGCCAGCCACCACGCCGCTGATCCGCTGGCTCGGCTTTAAAAAACTGCTGCTGATTAACGGCGCGCTGAACGTGCTGGCCCTGCTGGCCTGCGCCTTTATTACGCCGACGACGCCGGTATGGGTGATTTTTGTGGTGCTCTACCTGGGCGGGGTCTTTCGTTCGGTACAGTTTACCGGCGTCAGCACGCTGGCCTTCGCCGACGTTCCCTCTGCGCAGATGAGCTACGCCAATACCCTGTTCAGCACCGCCACCCAGCTGGCGGTGGGGCTGGGTATCACGCTAGGGGCGATCGGGATCCGCCTGGGCGAGAGAGCCAGCGACTGGCTGGCCCTGAGCAGCGTGCCGGGCATCAGCTTCCGGCTGGCGTTTGTCTTTATCGCGCTGATCTGTCTGGTGGGGATGGTCGATACGTTCAGGCTGGCTAAGAACGCGGGCAGCGCGGTATCAACCAGGAAACGTTAACGAATTGCCGGGTCAGCGTAGCGCTGCCCGGCACAAGAGCAGTTACGCAAGCACTTCGCGAACGAACGCTTCGATCTCTTTATCCTGGCAGTGCTCAAAGAAGCACTGCTGGAAGCGCGGGCCGGAGACGGCGGTTTTTACCAGCTCAGGATCGATAGCGCGCAGGGTGTCGAGATAGTTATCTTTTACCACTGCGGCTTTCACCTGATTAAGGATCCCGGCGTTGCGCACCTGTGGCTCTTTACGCTCAGGCGGATAGCCTTCGCCTTTACGGCCGGTAAAGGCTTTCTCAAAGATAAAGCGGACGTTCAGCTCTGCACCCCAGCCGAAGCCTTTGGCGAACGGCAGCGACAGCGCATTGCCGTTATTGATTTGGGCAAACAGGAAGGCGTCAGCGGGATCGATACAGTAGCCGCAGTTCACGCCCGGGTGGATGTTCAGCGACATCAGCGCGCCCTGCCCGGTGCCGCAGCCGGCAACCACAAAATCAACCGCCTTTGAGTTCAGCAGAATGCTGGCCATAATGCCCAGATGGATATAGGTCAGGTGATGATCGTTCTCATCGCTCATCCCAACGTTGAAAACCGGAAAACCTTTCTCGTCAGCGACGGTTTTCAGCTCGTTGAGGATGGTAGCATTTTTGGCAGCCTGGCTATTTTCCATCATCAGTGCAATTTTCATTCTCTCTTCTCCTGAATGCGTTGCGGGGGATCCCGTCATAAAGGGCTAATCAGGATAAACCTTACTACCTGGCAAACATACTTTCAAATTTAGTGAAAAATGGTTTTAAAAATTTGAGATGCGGTCACAGTTTTGCTTTCTCCTGCTTCTCCGCCCCGCCGTTGCGATTAGAGAAGTAAGAATATTTGGCTATTCCGGGCATTGCCGAACCTGGCAGCCTGTAGGATGAGATCATCGAAACTGAATCAGAGCGTTTGCATGAAGAGACTCCTCCTTGCCGCTTCGTTGATGCTGCTTGCCGGATGCACCATCACGAAGGAACCTGAAGTCACCGACGTTAACCCGGCTACGGGTCTGGTGCGCCTGCACTTCAACGAGACGATGTTGCAGAACGCACGCTATGACGACTATACCACCCACGGAACGGCCAATCGCCAGTGCCAGCAGATGGGCTATGCTACCGCCATTGCCTTTGGCCAGCCGGTGAAGACCTGTAGCGTCATCAGCGGATCGCTATGCCTGAACGAAACCGTCACCATTCAATACCAGTGCCAGGGCCGCGCCGTCAGCTATACCCCCGCAGGCGTCTACTATTAATTTGTTAAGCCAGCGCTGCGGCGCTGGCAATAATAAAAACAACGATTCTCATTTATATATTAAATAAGCGCCAATGCGTGTTATTCCCATTCGTATTTTTAAAAAGAAGTTTTTTATTTTACCTTTTGCAAATAATTAAATAACAAATTATAGTGACGGCACTTAACTTTTCCCCGCCTGTTATGGAATAACGCCATGCTTAAAACTGAAATGATTGAACAGCTCAATGAGCAGATGAATCTTGAACTTTACTCCTCTCTGCTTTATCAGCAGATGAGCGCCTGGTGTAGCTATAACAGCTTTGAAGGTGCCGCTGCGTTTCTGCGTCGCCATGCGCAGGAGGAGATGACCCACATGCAGCGCCTGTTTGACTACCTGACCGATACCGGCAGCCTGCCGCGCATTAACACCGTTCCGACGCCGTTCGCCGAGTATGCCTCGCTGGATGAACTGTTCCGCGCCACCTATGAGCATGAGCAGCTGATCAGCCGTCAAATTAATGCCCTGGCCCACTTCGCGATGACTAACCAGGATTATCCGACCTTTAATTTCCTGCAGTGGTATGTGGCCGAGCAGCATGAAGAAGAGAAGTTATTTAAATCGGTAATCGATAAGCTCTCACTGGCTGGAAAAAGCGGCGAAGGTCTCTATTTTATTGATAAAGAACTTTCTACGCTCGACGCACAAAACTAATTATTCTGGCGGTGCTCTGCGCCGCCTTTATTATCTCTGCGCCAGCCTAGCTATTTTATTGTTTTCCCCTCGGCATAACCCCCCCGCAAATTTGTATCTTTATCTTTACACCTCTTGTAACGGTGGTTTGACGTCAACGCCGTTTTGCCTTACTCTGCGCCGCACAATTTTGGTGCGCAGTTCAGGTGTAAAGAGAAGCGTGAAGAACAGGACTTTTGGCAGTATGTTTATCGTTGCCGGGACCACGATTGGTGCCGGTATGCTGGCGATGCCGCTCGCCGCCGCGGGCGTCGGTTTTGGCGTAACGCTGGTGTTACTATTTTGCCTGTGGGGTCTGATGTGCTATACCGCCCTGCTGCTGCTGGAGGTTTATCAGCACGTTCCGGCCGATACCGGCCTCGGCACGCTGGCCCGCCGCTATCTTGGCCGCTACGGTCAGTGGGCCACCGGGTTTAGCATGCTGTTTTTAATGTATGCCCTGACGGCGGCCTACATGAGCGGTGCAGGGGAGCTTCTGGCTTCCAGCCTGAGCGAGTGGCTGAGCCTCTCCGTTTCGCCCACTACCGGCGTGCTGCTGTTTACCCTGGTTGCTGGCGGCGTGGTCTGCATCGGTACCTCGCTGGTGGATCTCTTTAACCGTTTTCTGTTTAGCGCCAAGCTAATCTTCCTGATTGTGATGCTGGCCCTGCTGATGCCGCACGTGCATAAGGTTAACCTCCTGACGCTGCCGCTGGAAAAAGGGCTGGCGCTCTCCGCTATCCCGGTGATTTTCACCTCATTCGGCTTTCACGGCAGCGTGCCGAGCATCGTTAGCTACATGAACGGCAACGTGCAGAAGCTGCGCTGGGTGTTTATTACCGGCAGCGCCATTCCGCTGGTGGCCTACATCTTCTGGCAGCTGGCAACCCTCGGCAGCATCGACTCCACCACCTTCTTTGGCCTGATGGCTAACAGCGCCGGACTGAACGGCCTGCTGCAGGCGCTACGCGACGTTGTCGCCTCGCCGCACGTAGAGCTGGCTGTGCACCTGTTTGCCGACCTGGCGCTGGCCACCTCGTTTCTGGGGGTGACTTTGGGCCTGTTTGACTACCTGGCTGACCTTTTCAACCGGCGCAACAACGCAGCAGGCAGGCTCCAGACAGGGGCGATTACCTTCCTGCCGCCGCTGGCCTTTGCCCTCTTCTATCCCCGTGGTTTTGTGATGGCGCTGGGGTATGCGGGCGTGGCGCTGGCCGTGCTGGCGCTGCTGATCCCCTCCCTGCTGGCATGGCAGAGCCGCAAGCATACGCCAGAGACGGGATACCGCGTTTGGGGTGGTAAACCAGCCCTGCTGCTGGTGCTCTTCTGCGGCGTGGCGGTCATTGCGATTCAGGGTGGTATTGCAGCGGGACTGCTGCCAGAGGTGGGTTAGATAAGTAAACTCACCGTAGGTCGGCGTTGCAGCGTCAACAGAGTAATGCCCGGTGGCGCTTCGCTTACCGGGCCTACAAATGGCTTCGTGCCCGCCGTAGGCCGGGCAAACGCAGTGCCGCCCGGTGGTGCCGCGCTTAGTGCAGACAGCACTGCTTATATTTTTTGCCGCTGCCGCACGGACAGGGATCGTTGCGCCCTACCTTATCACCGTTGACGATCGGCTGTTTTACCGCACGCTCCTGTGGATTGTCAGCCCAGTAGTCAAACAGCGCCAGCGCAGCAGGTTTCAACGCCTCAACGCTTGCCTCGAACGCCTCCGGGGTCATCTCCTCCACGCGGGTAAAGTTCTCCTCTGTACCATGCAGGGCAATGGACTCCAGCGCAGGCTGTAACGACTCTGGCAGCGATGACCAGTCGCTGAGCGACACGCCGCGCATATAACCGAAGCACCACTCCTCTACAATGCTAAGCTCCTGGCCTTCAATGGTACGGGTGCCAAACAGCGGCTCAAACTGCTCCGGATAATCAGCAAGGCGCTCAGCGATATCATTCATATGCTGGAAAGAGAGCGTCATAAAGCGCTCCATCTCTTTCTCGGATGCCCAGCGCGGAACGTGATTCGCCCCGCCCCAGATGGCCACCAGCCACTCGCTCGGCTCAATCTCCATCGGCGCACTCAGCACCGCAGTGAGCAGGCCATCCAGCTCCGCGACATCAACAATGGACGCATCGTTGCTGTATTTCGCCAGCACGTCATCCAGCCACTCTAGCTCTTGCTCATTCAGCGGTCCGGTTTTCATAAATCTACTACCTCAGTTTGGGGCGGGCGCATATGATAGACCATAGCAGATTGCAGAACAAACAAACCAGGAAGCGAGAAAGATGCTTATTGCTGATTATCAAAGGATTTTTACTGAACTGTAGTCTACCTCTTTTGATTCAGCCGAAGATAGATATTCTGGCGTCTTTTCACCTGTTCCCTTCGACGAGTACAGGCAATCAAATATGCTGCAAAATAAATAGCGCGGCCATGCTTATAAGCATAAGCGTATTCACTATTGTAAATCCAGCGGCCAGCTTCTCCCAACGGCGATTTGTTTGCAGCTCCGCCCGTTGTTTATCTTCTAAAGCCAATAGCTGTTGATGCAGCAGCGTATTCTGCTCCGTGAGCTGTGCTAGCGTTACGTTTTGCGTCTGGAGTTCAGCGCTCAGCTGGGGCAGCTCTTCCAGGATGCGGTGCAGTTGCTGGATCTGCTCATGATGATGCTTACTGCTCTGCTGCTGGAGGATCTCATGCTGAGCGGCGGTATGTGTTCTGTTCTCCCCCAGACTGCTCAGTAAAGTACGACAAAGCGTTTGGGTATCATCGTTGGCATCAGTAAGTTCTCGGGCCTGCTCATCAAGCTTGTCGGAAAGTGTCTCAAGCGGTCCGTTCAATTTTTTAAAATCAGCGGTTAGTTTCCGCTCGAGATTAAAGAGCTTAGCATTACTGTCGTCGAGACTCTCCTTCTGCACGTCCAGTTCACGTCGCAAATGCGTCAAAAAAAGATCCTGTACCAGCTGGTCCAGTAACTTTTCGTCGTCGGCTGTTTCTGCTACAGCGAGATTTTTATTCAACTTTAATGCTCTCTTCGTCTAAGGATTTTACGTAATCAAAATCGTTGCTTAACGCTTTATACATCAGCAGCCAGGCGAGGCGCTCGCTGCGGGAAATGTCCGGGCTTTTAATGTTACGCGCGATCTCTTGCGCGCGGTTATTTTTGGCTAAAAGAATAACGTTCAGAAACTTTTTACTCTCACGATGTCGTTGAGAATAATCCGTTAAGGCGACGTAAAACTCCTGTTTGAGCTGGACGAGCTGCGACTGCATATGCGCCATTTTTTTCAATAGCTGCGTAACGATATGCACCAGCCGACGAGCGGTGCGCTCATTTTTAACAATATTTTTATTCAGGGCGTGCGCTTCGGCATCGAACTTAACCTTAATACGCCCATGAAAAAGAGCCGTTAAGCAATTTGCGTCTTTACGGCATGCCTCATGAATTTCATGCTGATCTTCCCGGCGTGTTTTATCGAGAAAGTAGGTATCGAACCAGTAGCCATTGAGCCTGGTTAAGACCCGGTCAAGATTAACCATCTCAGGAACTCTTTCCAACGGAAGCTGGTAGGTTTCCAGCAGATCGCTCCAAAGTTTGCTGTACGTTTGACGATATTCATGAACCTGAGACTTAAGAACATTAAGAGACGGCGATACGTAGTGCGCAATCATTGAAGACGCACTTAAGTATTCATGAAAATCTTTACTTAACGCATCATCACGTTTATGCATTAGCGCTTGCTGCTTTGCTTTTAGATTTTGAAGATTAGCGTTATTACGGCCCACCCGCTTCTCATACATATCGACATACTCTTCTAAATTTAAGAGTTGCTGACGCAGCGACGCTTTTTCCTTTTCGTAATGATCTTTCTCGACCTCTATCTGCTGTTGAATAATATACGGCAGCGCGTAGCCCGTGCGTAAGCGTGAAAGCGGGTTCGTCGCGTGGTGCAAAGAGTCAAGCAGATCCTGCAACACGTCTCGTCGCAAATCACGACACTGGCGGGCAAAGTCGTCGTTTCCAGCACTGATGGCTAACCAGGTGTGGCCACACTCGACAGGATAGATTAGTTCGCTGATACTTTCAGGCAGGCCCAGCTCCATGGTATTGATCTGTTCAAGCAAAAACGTCCGCATTGCCTTTTTATCAAAACGCTTCTGCTTGATCAGACGCTGGAGTGTGGCATCAGAATAGGCTCTGGTCAGCACAATCTTATAGCGATGACGTTGCCAGTGCCAATCGTTCAGCAGGGCATTGTCTAGCTCTTCCGGCTTCAGGAAGGCCAACGAATCGGCCTTGCCGGTCAACAGAACGACGTCAGCAGAGGCCAAATAGCGGCTGGCAAGCTTGCTGACATAATACTGCTCATTGGCATTTGTTGAGTGCGTGCCCGGTAAATCGCGTATTAGCAGCTGAGCACTACGCTGCTGCTGGGGATCGAAAAAACGGCGCGGCAGGAAAACATCCACGCTATCAAATTCCCTTACCCCCTGCTCGACCTGCTGACGGAAGCTGGCAAAGATAGCCTTCGCCTCCTCGTCGTTAAACCGGGTTGCGCCGTTCTCACGATGGCTGAAATACCAGAAGTCGTCTTTCGCCATGCGGTAGCGGTAGGTTCGGGCCGTGGACATGGTACCCAAATCCTGTTCGCCGCGTAGCAAGGTATTAAGCTCGGTGAAGCGATCGTCACGAATGCCCAGCAGCGTCAGGATCAGTGAGGTTTTACCCACCTGAGCGGGTCCGTATAAAATCACTGAAACCTGCCTGCTGGCATTGTTCGTCGTCTGGATTAGCCGCTGGGCGTCAAACTTTTGCAGGAAATCAACAAAACTCTTTTCCGCCCACCGATAACGCTCCTGACTAAGATCAGCCCAGGATTTTTCGGACGTGAGTTTCATACAGTTTTGCTTCCTTTTGGGCGGCCGCCAGTTTCTTAATAGCGAGCATTAACGCGCTTCGATTTGCCAGAGCATCCGTTTCGCCAAACATCTGCTTCAGGTTGTACGCAATATGCTCACGCAGCTCGCCAATCCTATCCTGATAATTGCCGATAACGGTTTGTTCGTTATGGAACGACAGCTCCTCCATCCCACGACGAATGTAGTAAATCTGCGCTTTATTGCTGTCACGAATCACACCCGTGAGTTGATAAATGCCATAGGCCACGCTAGCAACCAGCGCTGCTTTACCTATAAGCGCCAGCGGAGTGAATCCCCCCTGGCTATTTGGCGTACTTTTACCGTCTAGCGTTCCATCTGCCGCATCGGCACCGAAAAAGGCCATCATGGCTGTTTTTATAGGATGGTACTGCTCGCTGCTGGAAAATAGCGCATCAAAGATTTGTTTAGGTTGGATCTCTTCTGCCAGCTGCGTTGTACAGGCTGGATCGAACTGGATGGCCAGTTTAGTGCGAGCGCTTTCCAGCATCAGCGCAGGCATTATCTCTAGCGCCGCGGTGAGATTTTTAGGTGGTGTAATCTGCTGCTCTTTGCCCGGTTTTTTAAGCAGCGTGCGCACGCCCGTTATCAGCTCAGGCTCCATTGGCAAATAGTGTGTTTGCTTATCCTGAACGAGGTACCCCATTCTCCCGGCTGCGGTGGTCGGCAATAGCTGCTGGTCTTCAACGATAGGCAACAGGCCCTGAGCACGCAGCGCCCGGGTGTTCACAGACGTGAGCGCCTTAAAGTTGTGTTCATGGATGCTGACGTCGCTATACGATCTGTTCCAGGCATCGATGATGCGTTGGCTACGTTCGTCATCGACTTCCAGACCTCTGAAAGAGAGACGGCGGGCCAAAATTTTAAGGTTATTTTGAAAGCCGACCTCTTCGCTTTTATAGCTCTCTTCACAATACTTAAGTGCATCGGTAAAGTGTTGGCGAGTCTGCTTTTTAATCGCAGCGCGTAGTTTTTGTTCGTAGGCAGCGGCAGATTCATCAAAGCGATCGAGGATCTCATCCACTATAGACTCCTGATGCTGCTGCGTATCCGCCAACAGTTTCAGGTTATTGATAATTTCGACCACATCTTCGTGAACAAGCGCCATAAAATTATCCAGCGCAATCGCTTCAGATGCCGCGCTGTTGGTAAGCTTGCTGGTAACAGTGGCACGCAGTGCATCCACCCAGGTATCCCTGTTACCGGCCCCTGTCGCGACAATATCCTCTTTTTTCATCCCCATATTAGGGAAAACACGCTCAGCGGCACTGGTTTTGAGCTGGTCGATTTCATGCTCAGTGAGCAACTCCGTCTTGCTGATGACCACTACTGGGCCGCGTTCGCTGAAGTTATCTCGTAAATCCTGCAGCACGCCAGATTTGCTATCATTGGCTAACAGAGAGGCGTCGGTCACGAACATGACGCCACGAGCATTAACCAGCACGTGGCGCATCATATCCTGCCAGAGATAATTTTTACTTGTCGTTAACTCATAGCCCGGCAGCAGCGCCCAGGTGACCTGTTCATTGATAAACGAGCTTTTCTTGCTGATCAGCAGCTTAGGATAGAGTAGCTTAAAGCCTGCTTTTTCATAATGACGAATGCTGTTCCAGTCACGAAGCAGGGTCTGAAGCTGCTCTCCACCTTCGCCTCTTTGCGACTCCATTTCGCCTGTCTTAAGATTGAGGCATTGATAGATTACCTGCGGGTAGTCGGCGGGATCGCCATCCACCTGTTCGATAAAAAGCGGCACCTGTTCGCCACGCCCCGGATTGGGATCTAACCACTCATCATCAATACCAAGAATCGCTTTCGCCAGGGTCGTTTTGCCCGCCCCCTGCATACCGGCGATGGCGTAAATGGATTCCTGCTGTAGAAGGATCGTCAACTCAACCTGACGCAACACATCAGTGATGCGATCGATATTTTCTTTTGTTTCATCGTGTTCAACTGACAGCGTCAACGCAGTCAGTAGCGCACCACGAAGATTTTGCAAAGTGTTGATATTAATTGACATGAGGAGGTCTTCCCGATGGTTAGTATGCAGTATCACGACACGCTTTCATGTTGACCCGTTCAGGTTTCTCGCTGGGACCATCTACCCGTCGCAGTATCCTGCCAGACATCAGAATTTGCCTTAAGGAACAGTATGATAAGAAGGAAATCGTGATAGGTTCCGGCGCTAATAATGCCATGAAACTGATACTTATAGGAATGTGGTATGACTATTAAAAACAGTAGGTAAATCGCAGGCACAAAAAAACCACCCGGAGGTGGTTTGACGACACTGCTTATTGCTTTGATTATTCTGCTTATTTCCCAATGGTACCCGGAGCGGGACTTGAACCCGCACAGCCTTACAGCCGAGGGATTTTAAATCCCTTGTGTCTACCGATTTCACCATCCGGGCTCGGGAGGAAAGTGGAGGCGCGTTCCGGAGTCGAACCGGACTAGACGGATTTGCAATCCGCTACATAACCGCTTTGCTAACGCGCCTTAAATCTTAGTCTTTCGACCTGCACCCGCACTATGCATTATCACCGTGCCGATGCCTTAAATTTGGAGCGGGAAACGAGACTCGAACTCGCGACCCCGACCTTGGCAAGGTCGTGCTCTACCAACTGAGCTATTCCCGCATTATCAGGTGAAGATGCTAATCACTTGATTTTACTCTCATCTGGCAAGCTGTGCTGCCGTCTGATGCGATGCATTCTACTTACCTGACGCACTGAGTCAACGATATTTTTTAAAACCGGGATCGTTTGCTGAAAATTAAGCCGAAACGATCACTGTTCCAGCAGATCGCCCCGCGCCGCGTTTAAATACTGGAACATCGACCACAGGGTCAGCACCGCAGCAACCCACAGCAGGCCAATTCCCGCCCACTCCACCCAGGCGTTTGGCCGCCAGAGCATCCACACCAGCGAGGTCATCTGCGCAGTGGTTTTGACTTTACCAATCCACGATACCGCCACGCTGCTGCGCTTGCCCAGCTCCGCCATCCACTCGCGCAGGGCGGAGATTATGATCTCACGGGCGATCATGGTGGCAGCAGGCAGCGTGACCCACCAGGTGTGGTAGTGCTCGGCCACCAGTACCATAGCGATCGCGACCATTACCTTATCCGCTACCGGATCGAGGAAGGCCCCGAAACGGGTGCTCTGGTTCCAGCGGCGGGCCAGATAGCCATCAAACCAGTCCGTCACCGCGGCGACGAGAAAGATCAGCGCACATGCGAAGGGAGCCCAGATCACCGGCAGGTAAAACGCCAGTACAAAGAACGGGATCAGGATGACACGGAAAAGCGTGAGCAACGTCGGGATATTAAATCGCATAGTGGCAGGTAACTGTCTGTTGTCAGTAAAAATTAGCCCTATGTTGCTACAGAGCCTTCAATGTTTCAACGAGTAGAAGATCTTTTCTGCCAGCCCTTGCGAAATACCCGGCACTTTTGCAATGTCCTCAACGCTGGCGTTGAGCAAACCCTGCAATCCACCCATGTATTTCAGCAGCATCTGGCGGCGCTTCGGCCCGACCCCTTCAATGGTCTCCAGAGTACTGGTATTTTTGACCTTGGCGCGTTTTTTACGATGCCCGCTGATGGCGTGATTGTGCGACTCGTCGCGAATATGCTGGATCACATGCAGCGCCGGTGAGTCTGGTGGCAGGTTAAAGCCCTCCCCCTCCGGTTCGAAGAAGAGCGTCTCCAGCCCCGCCTTACGGTCGGTGCCTTTGGCAACGCCCAGCAGCAGCGGATGGTGCTTATCCCAGGAGACATCCAGCTCGGCAAACACCGCCTTCGCCTGCCCCAGCTGCCCCTTACCGCCGTCAATTAAGATCACGTCCGGCACCTTACTCTCTTCAATATCCTTACCGTAGCGACGACGCAGCACCTGGTTCATGGCCGCATAGTCATCGCCTGGGGTAATGCCGGTAATATTGTACCGGCGGTACTCCGCACGCAGCGGCCCGTTGGCGTCAAACACCACGCAGGAGGCCACGGTCTGCTCGCCCATGGTGTGGCTGATGTCAAAACACTCCATGCGCCGCACCGCCGGTAGCTTCAGCAGCGTAGCGAGGGCCACCAGACGTTGGCTAACCGTTGACTGCTGGGAGAGCTTGGTGCTGAGCGCCGTGGCGGCATTGGTGCGAGCTAGCTTCAGGTAGCGCGCCCGATCGCCGCGCGGTTTGGTCTGCACGTTGACACGGCGGCCCGCCAGCTCGGAGAGTGAATCGGCAAGCAGGGTTTTATCATTCAGGTCGAAGTCGAGCAGGATCTCCCCCGGCAGGGTACGCATCTGACTGCCCTGCAGGTAGAACTGGCCGACAAAGGTCTCCACCACTTCGCCAAGCTCGGTGCCACCCGGCACCTTCGGGAAGTAGCTACGGCTGCCCAGCACCTTGCCCTGACGGATAAACAGCACGTGTACGCAGGCCATACCGGCATCGAACGAGACGCCAATAACGTCCAAATCGTCACCGGTATTGGAGACAAACTGCTTCTCCGTCACGCGGCGCACGGCCTGGATCTGATCGCGAATGCGCGCCGCCTCTTCGAAGTCCAGCTCGCGGCTGGCCTTCTCCATGCGTTCAATCAGCAGGTTCAAAACCTGATCGTCCTTGCCCGCCAGGAAGAGACGCACGTAGTTTACCTGCTGGGCATACTCCTCCTCACTGACCAGCCCCTCGACGCACGGCCCAAGGCAGCGGCCAATCTGGTATTGCAGACAGGGGCGGGAGCGATTGCGGTAGACGCTGTTTTCACACTGGCGGATGGGGAAGATCTTTTGCAGCAGCGCCAGCGTCTCGCGCACCGCATAGCCGTTGGGGAACGGCCCGAAGTACTCCCCTTTCGCATGCTTAGCGCCCCGGTGCGTCGCCAGACGCGGGTGGGTATCGCCGCTAAGAAAAATGAACGGGTAGGATTTATCGTCGCGCAGCAGCACGTTGTACCGGGGCTGGTACAGCTTAATATAGTTGTGCTCAAGCAGCAGCGCTTCCGTTTCCGTATGGGTTACCGTCACGTCGATCTGCTGGATCTGGGACACCAGCGCTTCGGTTTTTCGTGAGGCAAGGTTGCTACGGAAGTAGCTGGACAGGCGCTTCTTGAGATCTTTGGCTTTGCCGACGTAGATAACAGTACCGCCGGCGTCATACATGCGGTAGACACCGGGTTTACTGGTAACCGTACTCAGAAAGGCTTTTGAATCAAAAACATCACTCACTGACTTGTTAACGTCTCCGCATTACACAGACCATGACGAATGGCCAGGTGGGTCAGCTCTACGTCGCCGTTGATGTTTAGTTTACTGAACATACGATAGCGATAGCTGTTCACCGTCTTCGGGCTGAGATTCAACTGCTCGGAAATCTCATTCACCTTTTGGCCTTTGGTTATCATCAGCATAATCTGCAATTCGCGTTCAGACAAACTGGCAAAGGGAGATTCGGTTTTCTCTGGCTCAATCTGGCTGAGCGCCATCTGCTGGGCAATGTCTGAGGCAATGTAGCGCTGGCCCGCATAAACGGCGCGAATCGCGTTAACCATCTCTTTTGGAGCCGCCCCCTTGCTGAGATAGCCTGAGGCACCCGCCTGCATCACTTTGGCAGGCAGCGGATTTTCAGTATGGACGGTCAGCATAATCACTCTGGTATCAGCCATGGATCGCGCAATTTTACGCGTTGCCTCCAGGCCACCAATACCGGGCATGTTCATATCCATCAGCACCACATCCACAGGATGGGCGCGGCACCATTTTACGGCATCTTCGCCGCAACAGACCTCGCCGGAAACTTTTATGCCTTTAATATCTTCCAGAATGCGTCGTATCCCTGCGCGCACCAGCTCGTGGTCATCAACAAGAAGAACGTTGATCAAAGCAAATCTCCAAAAAGGGATAACGCGACTGACAGTAAAGTCGCTCTATATTAGCGTTATTTTGGCAAAAACTAAAAGATTAATTGCAATGCGTACGATTTCGTTCGCAATTCTGGAAATAAAGCTGTACAAAAAGTGGAAAGAGCCGCGTCTCGCTTGCCTTTAGAACAGGTGTTTCAAATACTACTTTTCAACTGCTTATCGCCATAAATATTATTTTACCGCTGTAACCAGGCCATTTTTCTTTGTAACAATAATTAACGCCTTTTATACCTCTTTTAAACATATACTCGACGTTATAAATTAGAGCAAATCGTAATAACAACCTATTTACGTGCAGAGTTGTATGGTGGGCAAAAAACAACCAGTGCTATTTTCTGTAGCGCTTGTGCTATACTCCGCCGCTTTCACATTCACGGGCGCATAAAGGCGCTGTAACCTATCGAGGAAAATAGATGAGCACTCCTGACTTCTCTACTGCGGAAAACAACCAACAACTGGCGCAGGAGGTCTCCTGCCTGAAAGCGATGGTCACCCTAATGCTGCAGGCGCTGGGCCAGGCGGACGCGGGCCGAATTATCCTGAAAATGGAGCGGCAGATCGCCCAGATGGAAGACGAGGCGCAGGCTGACGTGTTTGCCAATACGGTTAAGCAGATTAAACAAGCCTACCGTCAGTGAGCGTGACCGGCTGGCAGAGTGTCAGCCGGTAATGCGTTCGGCACGCGAAACGCAGGCAGCGTTCATATAAATCCGGTCGCCGCCGCGTAGCAGGCAATCTGCGTCTTATTGGGCGCGTTGAACTTCTTCTGCATGTTTTTCTGGTGAAAATTTACCGTGTTTTCCGAAATCGACAGGATCATCGCGATCTCCGCCGAGGTCTTGCCTTCCGCCGTCCACTTCAAAATTTCGCACTCGCGCTTGCTGAACTTCATCTCCGGCGACATCACCATCTCAGTCTCAAGGCGTGAAAGCGTTATCAGACTTAACTGCACCAGCAGTTGTAAAGAGAGTTCAACCTCATCCGCGCTCAGGCTTTTGCCGCGTACGGCGTTGCTTGATACCGACAAAAAACCATTTGCGCGGTTGGGCAGCATCAGGCACTGGGTATACCCTTTACGCAGCCCATGGTCGCGGGCAGCATCCCACAGCGGCTGTGCGTCCTGAAACAGGCGGTCGCTCCAGGGCAGATGGCCCTGCATAAAATTATCCGCCTTGAGCACCGGGTCAATCGCAAAGTAATTTTCGGCATAGTAGTGGTTTATCCAGGCGTCTGGATAGGATGTTTCAAGGAAAATTTTGGGTCGAGTGAACGGCACCGGGTGGCGCACGCACAGCGAGTAGTAGTCAAATTCCAGCCGCTGCGTCTGATGCTCTAGCTCTTTATAAACCTCTTCTGCTGTCGTCATCTCATTAAAACGCCGCAGCAGCTCCCTTCGCCATGTGAAAAAATCAATATCCTGCATACTGACCGCTAAAACCCCGTTCGTTATATATTTATTATGTATGTATAAAACTATCACATAAATCTTATTTATAGATCCAAATTATCCCACCCTGGAGAAATTAACTGAATTTATATGCCAGCGGGCGCGAGATTAACGGGAGAAATGACGGATGATTAGCAGGGTACGTAAATCGGCACTGCCGCAGCGCTCACCGTGGGGGCAGAGCCGGTGAGCGCGCGAGCAGAGCGTTACTGCATGAGGAATTTCTCCAGAAACTGACGGGTTCGCGGCTGCTGAGGGTTAGTAAACAGCGTTTTGGCTGGTCCCTGCTCCACTATCCGGCCCTGATCCATAAAGATGGCCCTGTCGGCTACGTCGCGGGCGAAGCTCATCTCGTGGGTCACAATCACCATGGTGCGTTTCTCCTGCGCCAGCTGACGAATGGTGCTCAACACCTCCCCCACCAGCTCGGGATCCAGCGCGGAGGTTGGCTCATCGAAGAGGATCACATCCGGGCGCATTGCCAGCGCGCGGGCGATAGCCACACGCTGCTGCTGGCCGCCGGAGAGGCGTTTCGGGTAGCTGGTCTCTTTGCCCGTTAAGCCCACTTTCGCCAGCAGCTCCCGGGCGCGGGCTTCAGCCTCGGCTTTCGCTTCGCCCTTCACAATCACCGGTCCCTCAATGATATTCTCCAGCACCGTGCGGTGGGGAAACAGGTTAAAGCTCTGGAAGACAAAGCCAACGTGCTGGCGCAGCTGGCGGATCTGCCCCTTCTGCTGGCCTAACGCCCGCGCCGTATCGATGGTGATGGTACCGACGCGGATGCTGCCGCTCTCCGGGTGCTCCAGCAGGTTAATGCTGCGCAGCAGGGTCGTTTTGCCGGAGCCGCTGGGACCAATGATCGCCACCACCTCCCCCTCGTTGACCTCTAAATCAATGCCGTGCAGCACCGTCTGGCCGTGAAACTTCTTCACCAGGTTTTTCACTTCAATCGCACTCATTTCGGATCGCGCTCCTGACGGTTAAGCTGGTTTTCAAAATAGTTCTGTAACGCGGAGAGTACCGTGGCCATCACCCAGTAGATCAGGGAGGCAGCGAGGTACATGGTGAAGACCTCCAGCGTCCGGGAGGTGATCAGCTGTGCCTGGCGGAACAGCTCCGGCACCTGAATGGTTGCCGCCAGCGAGGTATCTTTTACCAGGCTGATAAAGCTGTTGCTCAGCGGCGGCAGCGCCACCCTCGCCGCCTGGGGCAGAATGGCACGGCGCAGGGTTTGCCACGGGGTCATGCCGATACTGGCCGCCGCCTCCCACTGCCCTTTATCGATCGAGGAGATAGCGGCGCGCAGCGTTTCCGAGGTGTAGGCCGCGGTATTGAGCGACAGGCCGATCATCGCCGCCGGGATCGGATCCAGCTCGATACCAAACTGCGGCAGGCCGTAGTAGATCATAAACAGCTGCGCAATCAGCGGCGTACCGCGAAATATGGAGATATAAAAACGTGCCAGCCAGCGTACTGGGGCGATGGCCGACATCCGCATCAGCGCCAGCACAAAGCCAAGCAGCAGGCCAAAAAACATCCCGCCGATACTGAGCTGTAACGTAAATACCGCCCCGCGCAGCAGGTACGGCAACGACTCTATCACCAGTTGTATACTCTCTTGCATTATGGTTTTTCTGCCTGATGTTTAAACGTGGGGATGGTAGGCAAAGAGCGCAGGCGCGCCGCCGGTATGGATAAACAGGATCGGACCACGATCTTTGAAACGGTTCTGGCTGATGCCATCGATCAGCCCGGCCATGGCTTTACCGGTGTAGACCGGATCCAGCAGAATACCTTCGAGGCGGGCCAGCAGCTTGATGGCCTCCACGCCCTCCTCGTTAGGCGTGCCGTAGCCGGGGGCGAAGTAGTCATCCCAGAGAGTGATATCCGCCCTCGCCTCAACCTCCAGCTCGCGGGCAACCGCCTGCTGAAGCGCAACCACTTTCGGTTTCTGCTCGTCGCGCTTGCGGGAGACGGTAACGCCAATCAGCTCCGCCTCGGGCATCAGCTGCTCAAGGCCCACCGCCAGCCCGGCGTGGGTTCCGGCGCTGCCGGAGGCCACAACAATTGACGACAGCTCTACCGCCCCCTCACACTGCTGGGCGATCTCCAGCGCGCTCTCCACGTAGCCCAGCGCGCCCAGCGCGTTCGAGCCACCGACCGGAATGACATAGGGACGAAAACCCTGGGCTTCAATCCGCGTTGCCAGCTCGCTCAGCTGCGCAACCGGATCGGTCAGGGCGTCGCACATCTCTATCTGGGCGTTAAAGAGATCCAGCAGCAGCCGGTTGCCGTTGGTGAGATAGTTCTCCGCCCGCGTGGCGATAGGGTTCTCCAGCAGCGCCACGCAGTGCAGGCCTAGCTTCGCCGCTACGGCGGCGGTCTGGCGCACATGGTTCGACTGGATCGCCCCGGCGGTGATCAGCGTATCGGCCCCCTCACGCAGCGCGTCGGCAGCAAGGAACTCAAGCTTGCGCAGCTTGTTGCCCCCCAGCGCCATCGGCGTTACGTCGTCGCGTTTGATGTAGATCTCGCGTCCCAGATAGTCAGAGAAGCGCGGCAGGTACTCCAGCGGCGTCGGCGCGCCAATAAATTCAAGGCGCGGAAAGCGGGTGAGGTTTTGCAAAGACATAGGGCCTCCGGTGGCCAAAAGTAAACATGCTGCTGTTAATTATGTACCTTTAACGGCAGAAATAAAAAAGGCGCTTAAATAAGCGCCTTTTTACCGCCGGTGAACCTTACTTCGTCACGTCGGCACCGAACCATTTTTCTGACAGCGCCTTCAGGCTGCCGTCCTTCTGCATGCCGGCAATAGCGTCATCTACCGCTTTCAGCAGATCCTCATTGCCTTTACGCAGCGCCACGCCCGCTTCCTGACGGGAGAACGGCTCGCCCGCAACCGCCAGCGTATCCTTAGTCTTTTTCACCAGATCCAGCGCCGCCAGACGATCCACCAGAATAGCGTCGATACGGCCTACGCGCAGATCCTGGTATTTGGTCGGGTCGTCATCATAGGTCCGGATATCTACGCCCTGCACGTTCTGGCGCAGCCACTCTTCATAGTTGGTACCCAGACCGACGCCAACCTTTTTACCTTTCAGATCGGCAGCGGTTTTGATCCCGCTCTCGTTGCCCTTCTTCACCAGCGCCTGGATCCCAGAGACAGTGTAAGGGGTAGAGAAGTCATACTTTTTCTTACGCTCGTCAGAGATGGTCACCTGGTTGATCACCACGTCGATGCGTTTAGAGTCCAGCGAGGCCAGCATACCGTCCCACTTGGTCGGCTTCAGCGAAGCCTTCACGCCAAGGTGTTTCGCCAGCTCTTCAGCGAACTCGACCTCAAAGCCGGTGAGCTTGCCGTCATCGCCCTGGTAGCTGAACGGCGGATAGGTCCCTTCCAGTCCCACCAGCAGCGTACCGCGCTCTTTAACTTTATTCAGCAGGCCTTCATCGGCGAAGGATTTCGCGCTTACGCCTGCCATCAGCGCAACAGCCATCACACCCATCAGCGCCTGACGACCCAAAAGTGCTAATTTCATAGTTACCCCGAATATGATAATAGATTGCGGGTAGTGTAAGGTGCTGACCCACAAGGTACAAACACCTGTACGCTACATATTATTCACTTTTAATATATATCAGAAGTTGCGCCGGGAGCGATTTTCTGACTGGCCATAAAGTGCGACTGGGCTTTGAATTGCGCATACTTGCGCAGGGCGATCCGGTAATTATTGGTGCTGGTGGTAGGAAGCCACGGCTCCAGAACTTCATCCAGAAAACCGTCTTCAAGCTGGTCGGGGGTAATACGGTGGGCGGTCAGGTGGTTGCCGAGGCGACGCAGGCGTACAACATACTCACGCACCGTGCCGTGGCTCATTTCGGTTTGCTCAAACAGATACTGTTTAAAGCCGATGATATCGAAAAAGTCGCTCTGCTCTTTGCAGTGCAGATCGCCGCAGAAACGGCACAGGGCGACCCACTCTTTCTGCTCCTGCGCCCAGCCCGCATCGTCCAGAAGGGTGTCGAGGCGCGAGATAGCAATTTTGTTGACGATTTCGCCCCGGCGCACCAGCGTGATGCGGTCGAGCAGCTTATGGCAGTGGGCGCAATGCGTCTGGCTGTGTTTAAAGTCTTTCAGGTAGCGGCTTAAGGGCCGTCTTTTTACTTGTAGCACCGTCATGATAACTCCTGGTTGTCAATACGTTGTGCGACATCGTTCAGGCAGCACGCATTGCTGCCTATAACTTACCCAGTTTGGTACGTAAGCGTTTAATGGCCTGGCTATGGAGCTGGCTCACCCGCGACTCTCCTACGTCCAGCACCGCGCCGATCTCTTTGAGATTCAGCTCTTCCTGGTAGTAGAGCGTCAATACCAGCTGCTCACGCTCCGGCAAGGCTTCGATCGCCTCCATCACGCGATGGCGGAGATTGCTCTCCAGCAGCTGATGTAACGGGTTCTCCCGCTGGTGATCGTCGGTCACCAGCTCAATGCTATCGCCATGCTCTTCCCGCCACTCGTCATAGGAGAAGAGTTGGCTATTATTGGTGTCGAGCAACATCTGACGATACTCTTCCACAGAAATATCGAGCCGCTGCGCAACCTCGGTTTCCGTTGCGTTACGGCCTAATTCCTGCTCCAGCTGCCCCATCGCCTGCGCCACTTCGCGGGCGTTACGCCGGACGCTGCGTGGCACCCAGTCGCGGCTGCGCAGCTCATCCAGCATCGCCCCACGAATACGCTGCACTGCGTAAGTGGTAAATGCCGTTCCTTGCAGAGCGTCGTATCGGTCAACTGCATTCAATAACCCGATGCCGCCCGCCTGTAGCAGATCGTCCAGTTCCACACTCGCCGGCAAGCGCACCTGCAGGCGCAATGCTTCGTGACGCACTAGCGGTACATAACGTTGCCACAGCGAGTGTTTATCCATTACACCTTCAGCGGTATACATTGAATTCACGATAAACAGCCCTGCGTTAAATGAGTTATCGGCATGATTATCCGATTCTGGAGGGGTTTTAATCGGATGAATAGTGGGTGAAATGGGGGGTTATTTGGGGTTATAGGTGAACAGGCATAAAAAAACCCCGCCGGAGCGGGGTTTAGGCAAGCGATGCGAATTAACGCAGCAGGGACAGCATGGTCTGCGGAACCTGGTTGGCCTGAGCCAGTACGGAAGAACCAGCCTGCTGCAGGATCTGCGCGCGGGACATGTTGGACACTTCGGTCGCGTAGTCAGAGTCCTGAATACGGCTGCGAGCAGAAGATAGGTTGCTCACGGTGTTGTTCAGGTTGGTGATGGTGGATTCGAAACGGTTCTGGGAAGCACCCAGCAGGCTACGCTGAGAATCTACGGATTTAATAGCTTCATCGATATCTGCCAGCGGCGTGCTGCCATCAGCTTTACCGTCGGCGCCGACTTTACCTTTTAATACGTCAAAACCTTCGGCTGCAACAGTACGGGCATTACCATTTACCGCTTCGTTTGCAGTGGTAGATGCTTTCAGTGCAGTGTCGTAAGCAGTCTGAGATGTTTTTAAATCATCTTTTGCATCAGTAAGCGCGGTTTCTAAACCTGCACCTGTAGGATCCGCGTCATACGCTTTTTGAGCAGTTTCTACTGCAGTTTTCTTGGTAGCAACGTCGTCTTTAGCATCTTTCAGATCGTCTGTAGTGGTAAACGCGTAGGTGTTGATTGATTCAGAAGACGTATTGTCTGAACCAGCAGTTGCCAGGTTCCAGCCAGCGCTTGAGCTGATAGCAATGCTAATTTGCTCGCCGTCTTTAGAACCAACCTGGAAATCATAGTTGGTGTTGCCCGCGGTACGGTTATCCAGAACTTTAATACCGTTAAAGTCGGTCTGTTTGGTTACGCGGTTGATCTCTTCCATACGCTGGTTAACTTCAGACTGGATGGAGTCGATGTCGGATGCAGAGTTAGAGCTGTTCTGCGCCTGAACGGTCAGGTCACGTACGCGCTGCAGGTTGTTGTTGATCTCGGACAGCGCGCCTTCAGCGGTCTGTGCCAGGGAGATACCGTCGTTGGCGTTACGTGCTGCTACGCCCAGGCCATTGATGTTAGAGGTGAAGCGGTTAGCGATCGCCTGACCAGCAGCATCATCTTTTGCGCTGTTGATACGCAGACCGGAAGAGAGGCGCTCGATAGCAGTGCCCAGAGAGGACTGAGATTTAGTCAGGTTGTTCTGAGTCGTCAGCGACAGGGTGTTAGTATTGATAACAGCCATGATTGAATTCCTTTAAAAAGTTGTCTGAGTCAGGCATCTGCCTACGGCTTTCTCGCCGTTGATGTGATTATCGACCGCCCTCGGATAACCTTTAGAAAAAAATATTCGCTTTTTTAAAGGCGCAAACTGCCTGGCTTTTCTCTGCTTTATTCCGCCATTGTTTTTTGCAAAACGCTCTAATCTTTTTGCTGTCGCTGCCGATAGTGCATCCAGTGATTGTCTTAAATTGAGAGATGTTATTATGGCAACAGTAAGTTCGCTCGGTGCGGGCACCAGTATGAGTTCGTCGCTGAGTACGTTATATGATGGGCTGGAGTCTTCAGAACAGACCCGGCTGACGCCTATTACTCAGCAACAGACTTCTTATAAGGCAAAGCTTACCGCCTGGGGTGTGGTACAGACGGCGCTCACTAAGCTGCAGACGGCAGCGGATGCGTTAAAAGATACCTCAGCCATCGCTTCGGCCAAGGTCTCCAGCACCAATACCGCGTTCAGCGCGACGCTGGCCAACAGCGCTACGGCGGGAACCTACTCCGTAGAGGTCACCCAGTTAGCCGCCTCGCAGTCGCTACTCAGCCCAAAGGTGAGCAGTAAAGATACCGACCTCGGCGACAGCAGCCTCAGCTCGCGAACAATCACTATCACTCAGCCAGGCCAGGACGATCCGCTGACGGTAACGTTGGCCAGCGATAAAACCAGCCTTGCGGATGTTCGCGATGCCATCAACGCCAAACAGGGCAGCGTCACCGCCAGCATTATTAAAGCAGATGACGACAGCTACTACCTGGCGCTGACCTCCCGCGACAGCGGCACGGCCAATGCGATGACTATCAGCACTGACGACAGCGAGTTGGCGAAGTACATCAGCTATGACGCGACCGACAGTTCTAAGAGCACGATGACTCAGCAGGTGGCGGCGAAGGATGCGATTGTAAAAATCAATGACATCACCATCACCCGCAGCAGCAACACCATTACCGATGCGCCAGAGGGCGTAACCCTGTCGCTGACCAAAACCAACGTTGGCAGTCCAGAAACGCTGTCGGTAGTAAAAGATAACGAGCCGATGACCAAAGCCATTCAGGCCTACGTTGACGCCTATAACTCGCTGCAGACCACAATTGCTAATCAGACTAAATACACAGCGGTGGATCAGGGCAGCGACAGTCAGAGCACCTCAAACGGCGATCTGCTTGGCGACGGCACCCTGCGTAATATCCAGACGCGCCTGCGCTCTCTGCTCTCCACTACCCAGGGAACAGGGGCTATCTCCACCCTGTCGCAGATGGGCATTACCCAGGACCTCAGCGGCAAGCTGACGGTAGACAGCACAAAGCTGAACAAAGCGCTGAACGAATCTCCGACCGACGTGCTGACTTTCCTCTCCGGCGACGGTAAAACCACCGGTTTTGCCACCCAGGCCAGCAGCCAGCTGGAGGATATTCTGGGCACCGACGGCACGCTGAAAAGCGCCACGGACGGGATCAATAAAACGCTGAAGCGGCTTTCAGATAAGTATGACCAGGTGAACGATCAGATCACCACGACAATGGCGCGTTACAAGGCCCAGTTTACCAGCCTGAGCACGCTGATGTCGTCTCTGGACTCCACGGCCAGCTACCTGACCCAGCAGTTCAATGCCATAAACAGTTAATGAGTGATGATTGAGGTTTGACATGTATACAAAATCGGGAATACAGGCTTATGCCCAGGTCGGCGTTGAGAGCGCCGTTCTGAGCGCCAGCCCACATCAGCTGGTGGTCCTGCTTTTTGATGGCGCGTTAAGCGCCATGAAAAAAGCGGCTATCCTGATCGATCAGGGAGACATTTCCGGTAAAGGCCAGGCGTTGTCAAAAGCCATCAACATTATCACCAACGGCTTACGCGCAGGGCTTAACCATGACGTCGGTGGTGACCTTGCGGCTAACCTGGACAGTCTGTATGACTATATGACACGGCGCCTTCTCCAGGCCAACCTGCACAATGACCTTGCCGCCATTGATGAGGTCGCTACCCTGCTGACCAACATTGCAGATGCCTGGAAAGAGATTGGCCCCAATAATCAAAATGCGCGGGACACCTACTAATGGAAGCCGATTTCGGGTTGCTCCACCACTATCAGCAGCTGCTGCTGACCAGCAACATGATGCTTAGCCTCGCGAAAGAGGGGCGCTGGGATGAGTTGATCCAGCATGAATTAAGCTATATTTCCGCCGTAGAAAAGCTGACCCAGCTTCAGGATACGGCGGATACCGCACCAACTATTCAGGGGCTGCTCCGCCCCCTGTTAAAACAGATCCTCGATAACGAAGTGGAGCTTAAAACGCTGCTGCACCAGCGCATGGAAGAACTACGTACCCTGGTTGGGCAAACATCCCGCCAGCACAACCTGAATTCAACCTATGGACGTCTCTCCGGTAATATTCTTTTCCCAAGCGAGTTATGAAGCTTGCCGCTTAAAAGCGGGTGATATTTTTTAACGTACCCACCCGCTTCGTTCTCTATTTTCATCCATACTTCAAGTTCCTCACTCTGGAGCATGGTCGATGAAAAACCCCACCCTATTGCAGTGCTTTCACTGGTACTATCCGACAGGCGGTAAACTCTGGCCGGAAGTGGCCGAGCGGGCGTCTGGCTTTAACGATATGGGCATTAACATGGTCTGGCTGCCGCCCGCCTATAAAGCGGCAACGGGAGGCTATTCGGTCGGCTATGACAGCTACGATCTCTTCGATCTGGGCGAGTTCGATCAAAAAGGCACCATTCCAACCAAATACGGCGATAAAGCTCAGCTATTAGCGGCTATCGGCGCGCTGAAGGAGAACGGCATTGCCGTGCTGCTCGACGTGGTGGTTAACCATAAGATGGGGGCCGATGAGAAAGAGTCGATCTGTGTTAACCGGGTAAACGAGCACGATCGTACCCAGATCGACGATGAGGAGATCCCCTGCGAAGCCTGGACGCGCTACACCTTCCCTGCCCGCAAAGGTAAGTACTCAAAATTTGTCTGGGACCACAAGTGCTTTAGCGGCGTCGATCATATCGAAAACCCCGATGAAGAGGGCATATTTAAAATTATCAACGATTATACCAGTGACGGCTGGAACGATCAGGTGGACGAAGAGCTGGGTAACTTTGACTATCTGATGGGGTCCAACATCGACTTCCGTAACCGGGCGGTAACGGAGGAGATCAAATACTGGGCGCGCTGGGTGATGGAGCAGACCCAGTGTGACGGCTTCCGCCTCGATGCCGTGAAGCACATTCCGGCCTGGTTCTACAAGGAGTGGATCAACCACGTGCAGGAGGTCGCACCGAAGCCGCTGTTTATCGTCGCCGAATACTGGTCTCACGAGGTGGATCGCCTGCAGCAGTATATCGATCAGGTCGATGGCAATACGATGCTGTTCGATGCTCCGCTGCAGATGAATTTCCATCAGGCATCGCTGCAGGGCCGCGACTACGACATGAGCCAGATATTCAGCGGCACGCTGGTGGAGGCCGATCCTTTCCACGCGGTAACGGTGGTGACTAACCACGACACCCAGCCGCTGCAGGCTCTGGAAGCGCCGGTGGAATCCTGGTTTAAGCCGCTGGCCTACGCCCTGATCCTGCTGCGGGAAAACGGGGTCCCATCGGTGTTCTATCCGGATCTCTACGGCGCAAGCTATGACGATACCGGCGGCGACGGCGAAACCTACCACATCGACATGCCGATCATCGAACAGCTCGACCAGCTGATCCTGGCCCGCCAGCGCTTTGCTCACGGCATACAGACCCTGTGGTTCGATCACCCAAACTGCATCGCCTTTAGCCGGAGCGGAACCGAAGAGGATCCGGGCTGCGTGGTGGTGCTCTCCAACGGCGACGAGGGGGAAAAGACCCTGGCGCTGGGAGAGAACTACGGCAACAAGATGTGGCGCGACTATCTGGGCAACCGTGAGGAGACCGTCAGCACCGACGAAAACGGCACCGGCACCTTTACCTGCAACGGCGGTAGCGTCAGCGTCTGGGTACTGAAGGAGTCACTTTAACAGAGGACGCTGAGTGAGAAGCCTCACTCAGCGTTATTGCCCTACGGCAGCGGCGTTGGCAGCGGGCTTTTCGCCAGCGCTTCAGCGCATTCGGCGGTTGGGCGGTCAACCCGCTTCAGGGTCATGCCCGCATACTCCAGCATGGCGCCATCCCGCTCTACCGAGTAGACCTCTACCTTCTGCGTCACGTTATAAAAATCATCCCCACGCAGCGTCAGCTTGCCTGGGAGGGCAATGACGCGCTGCCACTGTCGGCAGTCCAGCGTATCCCCGGCGGGTGTCACCACCAGGCTGGCTATCGCCTCAGGACTCACCAGCTTGCTCTGCGGCCCGGCGGATTGCCAGTACCCGGCCAGACCCGCTGGCGCTGGGTGTTTCACCACCTCGTTATAGTTATCTATCTGTGCACATCCGGTCAGCGCCAGCAATGCGCTAAAAATCGCTACTTTTTTCATCTAATGTCCTGCCTGCGAAGAAAAAATTATTCTGGCATTAAAGCGCCACGCCCGCCAGCGATAACCTTTGTGAGTTTAATTGATCTGCACCGTATAAATGCCATTTACCGCTGGGCAAACGTACCGTTCCGTGTAGGATCGCGGTTCCGCTTTACAACATAAACCTTCTGAGTTCAGAGGCTATTACCATGTCCTGGCAACACTTCAAACAGCGCTGGCTGATTACCTTTTGGGCACCCCTGCCCGCCGTTATCGCCGCCGGCATTCTCTCAACCTACTATTTTGGCATCACCGGCACTTTCTGGGCCGTCACCGGGGAGTTTACCCGCTGGGGCGGCCAGCTCTTACAGCTAATGGGTGTACATACGGAAACCTGGGGCTACTACAAGCTGATCCACCTGGAGGGCACGCCGCTGACCCGCATCGATGGCATGATGATTATCGGCATGTTTGGCGGCTGTTTCGCCGCCGCGCTGTGGGCGAATAACGTCAAACTGCGACTGCCCCGCAGCCGGATCCGTATTATGCAGGCCGTCGTTGGCGGCATTATTGCCGGATTCGGCGCACGACTGGCGATGGGCTGTAACCTCGCGGCGTTCTTCACCGGTATTCCGCAGTTTTCCCTCCACGCCTGGTTCTTTGCGCTGGCCACAGCGGTGGGCAGCTGGTTTGGCGCACGCGTTACCCTGCTGCCGTTTTTCCGCATCCCGGTCAAGATGCAGAAGGTCTCCGCCGCCTCGCCGCTGACGCAGCAGCCTGACCGGGCGCGCCGCCGCTTCCGCCTCGGCATGCTAGTGTTTGTGGGCATACTGGGATGGGCACTGCTCACGGCGATGAATCAGCCTAAGCTCGGTCTAGCCATGCTGTTCGGCGTCGGCTTTGGCCTGCTGATTGAGCGGGCGCAGATCTGCTTCACCTCTGCCTTCCGCGATATGTGGATCACTGGTCGCACCCATATGGCGAAGGCCATCATTCTCGGGATGGCGGTTAGCGCCATCGGGATTTTCAGCTACGTTCAGCTGGGCGTTGAAGCCAAAATTATGTGGGCAGGTCCCAACGCCGTGATTGGCGGCCTGCTCTTTGGCTTTGGCATTGTGCTGGCGGGCGGATGCGAAACCGGTTGGATGTATCGTGCCGTTGAAGGACAGGTGCACTACTGGTGGGTAGGACTCGGAAATGTTATTGGCTCGACCCTGCTGGCCTATTTCTGGGACGATCTGGCCCCGTCGCTGGCAACCGGGTGGGATAAGGTGAATCTGCTGAACACCTTCGGCCCGCTGGGTGGATTGCTGGTGACCTATGGCCTGCTGCTTGCCGCCCTGCTGCTGATTGTCGCCTGGGAGAAACATTTCTTTAAGCGTGCCGCAACCCTGGCGATTAAGGAGTCCGTATGAAAATAATTGTTCCTGATTACCGGCTTGATATGGTAGGCGAACCCTGCCCCTATCCTGCCGTCGCCACGTTAGAGGCGATGCCGCAGCTTAATAAGGGTGAGATTCTGGAGGTGGTGAGCGACTGCCCACAATCTATTAATAATATTCCGCTGGACGCCCGCAATCATGGTTATACCGTGCTGGATATCCAGCAGGATGGGCCGACGATTCGCTATTTGATTCAGAAGTAAATGTGCACGCCGGGCAGCGGTGGCCCGGCGTAGCGCTGGATTACTGCGGAATACGCAGCACCTGGCCCGGATAGATTTTCTCGGGGCTTTTCAGCATCGGTTTGTTCGCTTCAAAGATCTTATTGTACTGGTTAGCGTCACCGTACACCTGTTTGGAGATAGCGCTCAGGGTGTCACCGGATTTAACCGTGTAGAACTGACTCTCTTTTGCCGTCGTATCTGCGGCTGGCGCGGCCTTAACGTTGTCGGCTACACTGGCGATACCGGAGATGTTACCCACTGCAACCAGAATCTTCTCTTTGGCTTCCTGGCTCAGGCCTTCCCCCGTTACGGTGGCCTGACCGTCGGCAACCTGCACGTTAACCTTATCCGCATCCGGGATACCGGTTTTGCTCAGATGCTCCTGCACCTTTTTCGCCTGCTCTTCCTTGTCATCATGCCCGGAGACGGCGTCCCACAGCTTTTCACCTGCTTCTTTTACAAAATTGAAAAGACCCATTTTCAGCTCCTTACCGTTAAGTTAAGACTCTGAAAGTGTAGCAGAGGCCAGCGGAAGCGGCTGACGTAAGCATAATTTAAGGAAGTTCTGACTATCCCTGCATGGGCATAGGATGACGCGCAAAACCTTGCAACCCAGCGCAAGGCTTTGCATATCGCTCATACGGAGCGACCTATTGTCCAGCCTCCAGGGCTCCCTCATGCTTTACGCTTGCCGTCTTACCCTCACTTTTAGTTCCCATCCTTGCTATCAATTTTTTCCCCAAGGAGATGAATGGCTTCTCAATAAATCGATGGGCTATATAGGCAACAAAAAGTGACAGGATGACTAAATAGATAACCTGAGCGAAGCCTTTCTGATTATTGAAAAGCTTGAATGTGTCGGGGTACTTATGGAACAGTTCAATTAAAATAGCGTGCGTTAAATATAATGCATAAGATATATCACCCAGGAAGTTAAGGGCTGCATTCTCTTTTATAGTACTGTTTGTCTCAAATACTAAAGCAGACATAACCAAAGCAAAACACCAGACACCCCATAGCAGCGGGCCATGTCCGAATACCTGAACAGACAGAATTGCCAAAGATGAAATCAGGAAAACCAGGATTGACGAGAGCGTTAATAATCCTGCTAACTTTTCTGATAATTTTTCTGCCTGGATATAGGAAATGAGCTTATAGGCAATCAAACCATAAATAAAGTTAAGGAATAGCGGTGATGATAAGAACGTTGCGGGAGCATGCAGAAGTGTCCCTGCGGCGAAATTATTATTAAAAACCTTCTCAGCATATATTTTAATGGCATGGAGGATTCTTTTCTCTCAGTGGAGTAGCAAATAATAAAACCACTTATGATAAAAAACAGATCAACCCCAAAAGCGCCGCTGTTGAATAGTATATCTCCCAAATCTTTTTGTGCGTATACATCATTCAGCGTCGCTTTGAGGTGATAGAAAACCACCATTAAAGCCGCTAAACCCCGAAGATAATGTATGCTTTTAACTTTACCAGGGACCACTGTTAACACCATCTGAAAGAAGAAAAATTCATTCTATTACTTATCTGCCTAAGTTACAAATGCTAAGCGACTGTTCCACATAGCGTTAATGCTAATAGCATAGCAACTTAACCAGGCGCCGTAACCTCTGTCAGGTTAGGCGCCTGTCATCGCAGTTATTTATTTTTGCGTGTTCAGCACAAATTTCATTTTTAGTTTTTCCCAGCCAGACCTGATGGCTCGGTTGGCTGGCATCTCAATGAGCTTGAACGAGAGCACGGAAACCACTATTGCCACTGCCAGGCTGGAGAAAGTATATATTAGAATGGAGGTAACGCTGCCCTTATCAGGCTTCATAATCTCTATCATTTTCGATATAATCATCCAATGGAACATATAAAAAGAAAAGGACGCCTCGCCAAGCAGAATTAAATATTTATTTGACAGAATGCGAGAAATGACGCCCCGATTAAAAGCGAACGCAATAACGATGGATGCCATGCACGGGATGAATAGCACGTCATATGCATAGTTCGTATTTGTAAGATGGTTTGACGAAACATAAACTGTCAGTGCCAGAAAGAGCAGCGACCCTATCTCCATTGTGCTACATACGCTGGCTTTTGGCATTATCGGTTTAGCAAGGAACGCCCTGCATATGATGATGCCGAGGATAAAATCAGAAATTCTGAACAACGGATTGATATAAAATAGCCAGTGCAGCGAAATAGTTGCCGGAGGGTTATTAAGAAAATAGATATTAACCGCCTGAACAGCAACAAAGAGCAATGTCAGGTATCTCGTTTTGCATTTAACAAGCAGACAAAAGCAAAGATAGAAGAACATTTCGCATGAAATGCTCCATGATACAGGGTTAAACGAAAAATAATAAGCCGAATCCGGAATGAAGGCGTGCAGCAACAGCGTATTGTAGACTAACGCCTCTTTATTAGTGGCATCAAATTGCTGTATATATCCAAACAAATAAAGCACGCAAATTAATGAGACGATATGCACCGGAAATAGTCGTGCCAGCCTGTAAACTATAAAATCTTTGTTGCTAAACCGACCTTCTGCCAGATGCCTGCTAAAGCTGTAATTAATAATGAACCCAGAAAGGATATAGAAGAAAGTAACTCCGATATAACCCTTTGAAAAATATCTCGATATTTCGTTCAGCTGCGGAATTGAAGATAGCGAATAGATCCCCAAATGGCTCATAAACACGCCAAGCGCGGCAAACATCCTTAACGATGTAAGGCTATGAATAATATTGCTATTTTTTGACATACTTCTGCCATTCATTAAAAAATTTCAGGCAGAATATGTCTTATGTAAGCGTGTGTCAATTTACTTACCGTTTCTGCTCACAGGGCGGTATTTTAATGCATCAAAGCGTGTGCAACTAAACATATGCGATCGCTTCACTACCTGATATAGAGTACCAGCCCTGCCACTACAATAATGTAGCAAACCTACACCTGCATCGACATCACGTCCTGATACGCCGTGACCAGCTTATTACGCACCTGGATCCCCATCTGCAGCGACACCGATGACTTCTGCAGATCGGTCATCACGTCGTTGAGGGCAACGCCCGGCTCACCGAGGGTAAATTTCTCAGCCTGGGTGCGCGCAGCATTTTGCGTATCGCTGATGCGATCCAGCGCAGCGTGCAGCTGACCCGCGAAGCTAACGGTGGACTCGGCGCCAACGCTCTGGTTTTTCGCCATGCCTGCCGTTGCCTGCAGCTGGTTGATGACGCCTTCAATCCCCTGAATTGACATGATTTTACCCCTACATGATTTGACTGGCGACGAGATTACCAGTTTGTCAATAAGATGAAGGCGGTAAATAGCGACAAAAAACCAGGTTATTTGAGCCATAGAAAATCGCGATTCATCAAATAATGGCAGGGCCATCAACATGGAACTTTTGTCGTGTTTGCCGACCCGGGAGTCCGTTTTGCTTCATTACACGAATAATGCCGTCCACCCAGAGCCAAGAGGTGCGCAATGAGTGCGACAGCAACCGCATCACAGAATAAATCTCTCGAGTGGATGAACCGCCTGCGCGCGAACCCCAGAATCCCCCTGCTCGTCGCCGGTGCCGCCGCCATCGCCATTATCGTTGCCATGGTGCTGTGGGCCAAACAGCCGGACTACCGCGTCCTCTATAGCAACGTCTCCGATCAGGACGGCGGGGCGATTGTTACCCAGCTCACGCAGATGAACATCCCCTACCGCTTCTCTGAGACCGGCGGCGCGATTGAAGTGCCTGCGGATAAGGTGCATGAGCTGCGTCTGCGCCTGGCCCAGCTGGGGCTGCCAAAAGGCGGCGCAGTAGGCTTTGAGCTGCTGGACCAGGAGAAGTTTGGTATCAGCCAGTTCAGCGAGCAGGTTAACTACCAGCGTGCGCTGGAGGGTGAGCTGGCCCGCACTATCGAAACGCTGGGACCGGTAAAATCCGCGCGCGTTCACCTGGCAATGCCTAAGCCGTCGCTCTTCGTCCGTGAACAGAAATCGCCGTCGGCCTCCGTTACCGTCAACCTCGCGCCGGGCCGCGCCATGGACGAGGGCCAGATCAGCGCCGTGGTCCATTTAGTCTCCAGCGCCGTGGCTGGCCTGCCGCCGGGTAACGTCACCCTGGTTGACCAGAGCGGTCGTCTGCTGACCCAGTCCAACACCAGCGGTCGCGATCTTAACGACGCCCAGCTGAAGTATGCCGCCGACGTTGAGGGCCGCGTGCAGCGCCGTATCGAAGCGATCCTCTCCCCTATCGTGGGCAATGGCAACGTCCATGCTCAGGTTAACGCTCAGATCGACTTTGATAATAAAGAGCAGACCGAAGAGCAGTATCACCCCAACGGCAATCCGTCCGAGGCGGTGATGCGCTCCCGTCAGCTGAACGAGAGCGAGCAGGTGGGCGGTCCCTATCCGGGCGGCGTGCCGGGTGCGCTCTCTAACCAGCCGGCTCCGGCCAATAACGCGCCGATCACCGCGAATAATCCGCAGAACGGCCAGCAGAACCAGAATGCGCAGCAGACCACCACCAGCACGGCAAACAGCGCCGGTCCGCGTAATACGCAGCGCAACGAAACCACTAACTACGAAGTCGATCGCACCATTCGCCACACCAAAATGAACGTGGGCGACGTGCAGCGCCTCTCCGTTGCCGTGGTAGTGAACTATCGCACCCTGGCCGATGGCAAACCGCTGCCGTTGACCGCTGATCAGCTGAAGCAGATCGAGGATCTGACCCGCGAAGCGATGGGCTTCTCCCAGCAGCGCGGCGATACCCTGAACGTGGTGAACTCCCAGTTCAACGCCACCGATGAGAGCGCAGGCGAGCTGCCGTTCTGGCAACAGCAGGCCTTTATCGATCAGCTGATGACCGCTGGCCGTTGGCTGCTGGTGCTGATTGTCGCCTGGATCCTTTGGCGTAAGGCCGTCCGTCCGCAGCTGGTGCGTCGCGAAGAGGAGCGCAAAGCGCTGCTTGAGAATGCCCAGGCTCGCCAGATGCCGGAAGAGGAAGCGGTTGAGGTTCGCCTCAGCAAAGATGAACAGACGCAGCAGCGCCGTGCTAACCAGCGCATGAGCGCCGAGGTGATGAGCCAGCGTATTCGCGAAATGTCTGATAACGATCCGCGCGTTGTGGCGCTGGTCATCCGCCAGTGGATGAGTGGTGAAGAGCATGAGTAACCTTACCGGAACCGAAAAGAGCGTCATCCTGCTGATGACCATTGGTGAAGACCGCGCGGCGGAGGTGTTCAAGCACCTCTCCCAGCGCGAGGTCCAGCACCTGAGTACCGCCATGGCCGGCGTGCGCCAGATCTCCAACAAGCAGCTGACCGACGTGCTGCAGGAGTTTGAGCAGGAGGCGGAACAGTTCGCTGCGCTCAATATCAACGCCAACGACTACCTGCGTTCGGTGCTGGTGAAGGCGCTGGGCGAAGAGCGCGCGGCCAGCCTGCTGGAGGATATTCTCGAGACTCGCGATACCTCCAGCGGCATCGAGACGCTCAACTTTATGGAGCCGCAGACCGCCGCCGATCTTATCCGCGACGAGCATCCGCAGATCATCGCCACCATTCTTGTGCACCTCAAGCGCGGCCAGGCGGCGGATATTCTTGCCCTCTTCGACGAGCGCCTGCGTCATGACGTGATGCTGCGTATCGCCACCTTCGGCGGCGTTCAGCCGGCGGCGCTGGCGGAGCTGACCGAGGTGCTGAACAGCCTGCTCGACGGCCAGAACCTCAAGCGCAGCAAAATGGGCGGCGTGAGAACCGCGGCAGAGATCATCAACCTGATGAAGACCCAGCAGGAAGAGGCCGTTATTACCGCGGTGCGCGAATTTGACGGCGAGCTGGCGCAGAAAATTATCGACGAGATGTTCCTGTTCGAAAACCTCTCCGAGGTGGACGACCGCAGCATCCAGCGCCTGCTGCAGGAAGTGGATTCCGAATCCCTGCTTATCGCGCTCAAAGGCTCCGAACAGCCGCTGCGCGAGAAGTTCCTGCGCAACATGTCCCAGCGTGCGGCGGATATCCTGCGCGACGACCTTGCCAACCGCGGGCCGGTGCGTCTCTCCCAGGTGGAGAACGAACAGAAAGCCATTCTGCTTATCGTTCGTCGTCTGGCCGAGACCGGCGAGATGGTAATTGGCAGCGGCGAGGACACCTATGTCTAACGAACTGCCGTGGAAAATCTGGACGCCGGAAGATCTGGCGATGCCGGTGAGCGAGTTTGTTCCGGCGGTGGCGCAAAGCGATAGCGACGATGCCCCGCAGGAAGGCGAAGAGATCGTTTTAACCGACGAGCAGAAGCAACAGCAGCAGCTGGCGCAGCTGCAGATCCAGGCCCACGAGCAGGGATACAGCGCCGGTCTTGCCGAAGGTCGGCAGGCCGGGCACGGCCAGGGGTATCAGGAGGGGCTGGCCCAGGGCCTTGAACAGGGTCTGGCCCAGGCCCAGCAGCAGCAGGCACCCGTCCATGCCCGGATGCAGCAGCTGGCAAGCGAGTTCCAGCACAGCCTTGACGCGCTGGACAGCGTTATCGCCTCCCGCCTGATGCAGATGGCGCTGGAAGCGGCACGCCAGATCATTGGCCAGACGCCGAGCGTGGATAACACCGCCCTGATCAAACAGATCCAGCAGCTGCTCCAGCAGGAGCCGCTGTTTAACGGCAAGCCGCAGCTGCGCGTTCACCCGGACGATCTGCAGCGTGTGGAAGATATGCTGGGCGCGACGCTGAGCCTGCACGGCTGGCGTCTGCGTGGCGATCCGACCCTGCATCCAGGCGGATGTAAAGTCTCTGCCGACGAGGGCGATCTGGATGCCAGCGTCGCTACTCGCTGGCAGGAGCTGTGTCGCCTGGCCGCGCCGGGAGTGCTCTGATGACCGCGCGCCTGACCCGCTGGCTCACCACGCTGGACAACTTTGAGAATAAGATGGCGCAGCTGCCAGCGGTCCGCCGCTACGGGCGGCTGACGCGCGCCACCGGCCTGGTGCTGGAGGCAACGGGTCTCCAGCTGCCGCTGGGGGCAACCTGCGTTATCGAGCGTCAGGAGAGCGGTGAGACGCGGGAAGTAGAGAGTGAAGTGGTGGGCTTTAACGGCCAGCGCCTGTTCCTGATGCCGCTGGAAGAGGTAGAGGGCATCCTGCCCGGCGCGCGCGTTTACGCCCGCAGCGCCAGCGCCGACGGCCTGCACAGCGGAAAACAGCTGCCGTTAGGCCCGGCGCTGCTTGGTCGGGTGCTGGACGGCGCGGGCAAACCGCTGGATGGTCTCCCCTCCCCTGACACCACCGAAACCGGGGCGCTGATCACCCAGCCGTTTAACCCACTGCAGCGTACCCCCATCGAGCACGTGCTCGATACCGGCGTGCGGCCAATTAACGCCCTGTTAACCGTGGGGCGCGGCCAGCGTATGGGCCTGTTTGCCGGCTCCGGCGTCGGTAAAAGCGTGCTGCTGGGAATGATGGCGCGTTACACCCAGGCCGACGTCATCGTCGTTGGGCTGATTGGCGAACGTGGCCGTGAAGTAAAAGATTTTATCGAAAACATTTTAGGCGCAGAGGGCCGCGCCCGGTCGGTGGTGATCGCCGCCCCGGCGGACGTCTCGCCGCTGCTGCGTATGCAGGGGGCAGCCTACGCCACGCGCATTGCAGAAGACTTCCGCGATCGCGGCCAGCACGTGCTGCTGATTATGGACTCTTTAACCCGCTATGCGATGGCCCAGCGTGAGATCGCCCTGGCCATCGGCGAGCCACCGGCAACCAAGGGCTATCCGCCCTCGGTATTCGCCAAGCTGCCAGCCCTGGTGGAGCGCGCCGGTAACGGCACCCACGGCGGCGGATCGATTACCGCCTTCTATACCGTGCTGACCGAAGGGGATGACCAGCAGGATCCTATCGCCGACTCCGCCCGCGCCATCCTTGATGGCCACATTGTGCTGTCGCGGCGGCTGGCGGAAGCGGGCCACTACCCGGCTATCGATATTGAAGCCTCTATTAGCCGTGCCATGACCGCGTTAATTAGCGAGCAGCACTACGCCAGGGTGCGACATTTTAAACAGCTGCTCTCCAGCTTCCAGCGCAACCGCGATCTGGTCAGCGTGGGCGCCTATGCCCGGGGCAGCGATCCGATGCTGGACAAAGCCATTGCCCTGTGGCCGCAGCTGGAGGCCTATCTCCAGCAGGGTATTTTTGAACGCGCCGGATGGGAAGAGTCCATCCAGGGCTTAGAGCTTATTTTCCCGACGGTGTAACAGAAGAGTGGGAGGGCGACGATCGTGACGCAGAGTAGCGCATTAACGACGCTAAAGGATCTGGCTGAAAAAGCGGTGGATGACGCAGCGATACGCCTCGGTGAGATGCGCCGGGGATGCCAGCAGGCGGAAGAGCAGCTCAAGATGCTGATGGATTATCAGAACGAGTACCGCAATAACCTCAACACGGATATGACCCAGGGCATCGGCAGCCAGCGCTGGCAGAACTACCAGCAGTTTATCTCCACGCTGGAGAAAGCTATCGAGCAGCACCGCCAGCAGCTGATGCAGTGGACCACAAAAGTCGAACAGGCGCTGAACGCCTGGCGAGAGAAGAAACAACGTTTGCAGGCGTGGCAAACCCTGCAGGATCGGCAGACCACTGCCGCCCTGCTGGCAGAGAACCGCCTCGATCAGAAAAAAATGGATGAGTTCGCCCAGCGCGCTTCAATGAGGAAACCAGAGTGATCACTTTGCCAAAACTGCTTGTTACCGATGCCGATACCCCCAGCGGCCTGCAATCAGGTAAAGCGGCGACGGGCGCAGAAGACTTTCTTGCCCTGCTATCAGGCGCGCTTACCGGCACCCAGGCGGCGGGCGAAGAGGCTCCCCTTACCCTTAACGATCTGCGCTCGGCCAGCGCTACGCTACAGCAGAGCCTGCTGAAAGGCGGCGCGGATGAGAGCGATACCCGCTCCCCGGCGGTACAGCTGGCCGCCCTGCTCGCCCGTACGCCCGCAGGTGCTGCCGCTGCGGCCGCGACAGCCGACGAAACCCAGACCACCGCACCGCTGCAGAGCGAGGCGCAGGCTATTTTAGCCAGCCTGACCGGCGGCCTGAAGGGCATCACCTCTACAGCGACGGCTTCACAGGCGCAGCCAGCAACCGCCGCCGCAGATGACGACACGCCCGGCGATCTGAGCGCAGAGGAGCTGGCCGGACTGAGCGCCCTGCTGGCGATGCTGCCGCATCAGCAAACGGCGACGGCCGCCGTGGCGAAAGGCGACGCCGCAGCGTCAGCCACGACGGTGAGTACCGCCGCTGGCCGTAGCCAGGATCTCGCCTCGCCGATCGGTAAACCTGCCGCTGCGTTAACCTCGGCGGTTAACGGTGACGCTGACGAAGAGAATTTCGCTAACGTCGCTGACAGCCTGCAACAGGCCGCCCAGCAGACCCCGGCTACGCCGCTGAAAAGCGCCACGGAGAGCGCCGTACAGGCCGTCAACACCAGCGTCAGCGTTGCGCCTGCGGTGACCACCGCCGCCCCGGCACAGGCCAGCGCCCCGGTTGCCGCCCCGGTGATCAGCGCCCCGCTGGGCAGCAGCGAGTGGCAGCAGACCATCAGCCAGAATATCACCCTGTTTACGAAGCAGGGCCAGCAGAGCGCCGAGCTGCGCCTCCATCCGGAAGATTTAGGCCAGGTGCAGATTAGCCTGAAGATCGACGACAACCAGGCCCAGCTGCAGATGGTCTCCCAGCACAGCCACGTCCGTGCCGCGCTGGAAGCCGCGCTGCCGGTATTGCGCACCCAGCTGGCGGAAAACGGCATCCAGCTTGGCCAGAGCAGCATCAGCAGCGAAAGCTCCGCCGGACAGCAGCAGTCGTCTTCCCAGCAGCAGGCCTCCCGCTCAGGCCACGGCGGCACCTTTGCCGCTGACGAAGAGGATGCGCTGACCGCTCCGGCGAGCCTGCAATCTCTGGCTCGCGGCAACGGCGCAGTAGACATCTTTGCCTAAACGCAAAAGGTAGCATGATTATCCCCGTCTTTTCCGCCCTTTGACGGACGCAGGACACGGGATAATCAGCCCATAAGCAGTACCGAAACAGGAAGCACGTAACAGATGACTGACGCCGCAATTAGCAAAAAGAAGAAACGCTCAATCTGGATCCCGCTGTTGGTGTTGATCACGCTCGCCGCGTGCGCCACCGCTGGCTACAGCTACTGGCGCATGCACCAGCAGCCAGGGGAAGAGGTAAAAGCCGAAGCGCCACCGCCGCCCGCGCCGGTCTTTTTCGCGCTGGATACCTTTACCGTTAACCTGGGCGAGGCCGATCGCGTCTTTTACGTCGGTATTACCCTGCGCCTGAAAGACGAAGCCACCCGTGCGCGCCTGAGCGAGTACCTGCCGGAGGTGCGTAGCCGCCTGCTGCTGCTCTTCTCCCGTCAGGATGCCGCGCAGCTGGCGACCGATGAAGGCAAGCGCCAGCTGGTCGCCGCGATTAAAGAGACGCTCTCTCCGCCGTTAGTCCCTGGCCAGCCGAAGCAGGAAGTGACTGACGTTCTCTATACAGCTTTCATTTTGCGGTAAAGACATGGGCGATAGCATTCTTTCACAGGCCGAAATTGATGCGCTGCTGAACGGCGACAGCGAACAGAGCGATGCTCCGCAGCCCGGCAAAGGGGGCGAGAGTGATATTCGCCCTTACGATCCTAATACCCAGCGCCGCGTGGTGCGTGAACGCCTGCAGGCGCTGGAGATTATTAACGAACGTTTTGCGCGCCAGTTCCGCATGGGGCTGTTTAACCTGCTGCGTCGCAGCCCGGACATTACGGTAGGGGCGATCCGCATTCAGCCCTACCATGAGTTCGCGCGTAACCTGCCGGTGCCGACCAACCTTAACCTGATCCACCTGAAGCCGCTGCGCGGTACCGGTCTGGTTGTCTTCTCGCCAAGCCTGGTATTTATCGCCGTGGATAACCTGTTCGGCGGCGATGGCCGTTTCCCGACCAAGGTTGAGGGGCGCGAATTTACCCATACCGAGCAGCGGGTCATCAACCGCATGCTGAAGCTGGCGCTGGAAGGCTACAGCGACGCGTGGAAGGCGATCCATCCGCTGGACGTTGAGTATGTCCGTTCGGAGATGCAGGTGAAGTTTACCAACATCACCACCTCGCCGAACGATATCGTCGTCAATACCCCTTTCCACGTGGAGATTGGTAACCTGACCGGCGAGTTTAATATCTGTCTGCCCTTCAGCATGATCGAGCCGCTGCGCGAGACGCTGGTTAACCCGCCGCTGGAGAACTCCCGCAACGAGGACCAGAACTGGCGCGATAACCTGGTTCGCCAGGTACAGCACTCGGAGCTGGAGCTGATCGCTAACTTCGGCGATGTCCCGCTGCGCCTGTCGCAGATCCTGAAACTGCAGCCCGGCGATGTGCTGCCGATTGAAAAACCCGATCGCATCATCGCCCACGTAGACGGCGTGCCCGTGCTCACTAGCCAGTACGGCACCGTTAACGGTCAGTATGCCCTGCGCGTTGAACATTTGATCAACCCGATTTTGAATTCGCTGAATGAGGAACAGCCCAAATGAGTGATATGAACAATCCGTCCGATGAGAACGGCAGTGCAATGGACGATCTGTGGGCTGACGCGTTGAACGAACAAAAAACCACCACCAGCAGCAAAAGCAACACCGACTCGGTGTTTCAGCAGTTTGGCGGCGGTGACGTTAGCGGTACCCTGCAGGATATCGATCTGATTATGGATATCCCGGTAAAGCTGACCGTAGAGCTTGGCCGTACCCGCATGACCATTAAAGAGCTGCTGCGCCTGACCCAGGGGTCGGTGGTGGCGCTGGACGGCCTCGCCGGTGAGCCGCTGGATATCCTAATCAATGGCTACCTGATCGCCCAGGGCGAAGTTGTGGTTGTCGCCGACAAGTACGGCGTGCGTATTACCGACATCATCACGCCGTCCGAGCGTATGCGTCGTCTGAGCCGCTAAGCATGAAAACCCAGGCTACCGTTGTCCAGCCCGCTGCCGTTTCCGGTTCTCCGCTGGTGCAGGTCAGCGGCGCGCTGCTGGGCATTATTGTTCTGATCCTCGCGGCGGCCTGGCTGGCAAAGCGGATGGGCTTCGGCGGCAAAACCGCCAGCGCCCGTGGCCTGAAGGTCAGTGCCAGCACCACCGTTGGCCCGCGCGAGCGGGTGATTATCGTTGACGTTGACGATGCGCGGCTGGTGCTGGGTGTGACGCCGTCACAAATCAGCCTGCTGCATACGCTTCCCCCTGCGTCGCCCGTCAGCGACGCGCCGAAAGAGAACACCCCGGATTTTCAGGCCGTGTTAAAGAATTTGATTAAGCGTTCCGGGAGATCCTGATGCGCCGTTTGTTACCCCTTGCGCTGGCTGGCTTAACGCTGGTTGCGCCCTGCGCCTTTGCCCAGCTTCCCGGATTAGTCAGCCAGCCGCTGGCCAACGGCGGCCAGAGCTGGTCCCTGCCGGTGCAGACCCTGGTGTTTATCACCTCGCTGACCTTCCTGCCCGCAATTCTGCTGATGATGACCAGCTTTACCCGCATCATCATCGTGTTCGGCCTGCTGCGTAATGCCCTGGGCACGCCCTCCGCGCCGCCTAACCAGGTGCTGCTCGGCCTGGCGCTGTTCCTGACCTTTTTTATCATGTCGCCGGTGATCGACAAGATCTACACCGAGGCCTACCAGCCGTTTAGCGAAAGCAAGATCTCCATCGACGTGGCGCTGGAGAAAGGGGCACAGCCGCTGAGAGAGTTTATGATGCGCCAGACCCGGGAGGCCGACCTGGCCCTGTTTGCCCGCCTGGCGAACAGCGGGCCGCTGCCGGGACCGGAAGCGGTACCGATGCGTATTCTGCTCCCGGCCTACGTCACCAGCGAGCTGAAGACCGCGTTTCAGATCGGCTTTACTATCTTTATTCCGTTTTTGATTATCGACCTGGTGATCGCCAGCGTGCTGATGGCGCTGGGGATGATGATGGTTCCTCCCGCCACCATCGCCCTGCCGTTTAAGCTGATGCTGTTCGTGCTGGTGGATGGCTGGCAGCTGCTGGTCGGCTCGCTGGCGCAGAGCTTTTACAGTTAAGGAGTGCGGAGATGACACCAGAATCGGTCATGATGATGGGCACCGAGGCGATGAAGATCGCCCTGATGGTGGCCGCCCCCCTGCTGCTGGTTGCCTTGGTGACCGGCCTGGTGATCAGTATCCTGCAGGCGGCGACGCAAATTAACGAGATGACCCTCTCGTTTATCCCCAAAATCATCGCCGTATTCGTTGCTATCATCGTTGCCGGCCCGTGGATGCTTAACCTGCTGCTGGACTACATGCGCACGCTGTTCAGCAACATTCCCTATATTATTGGATAAGTAACCCCTATGGTGTCGGTAACCAGCGATCAGTGGCTTCAGTGGCTGAGCCTCTACTTTTGGCCGCTGCTGCGCGTGCTGGCGCTGATCTCAACCGCGCCGATCCTCAGCGAGCGATCCATACCTAAGCGGGTCAAACTGGGGCTGGGGTTCGTCATTACCATCGTCATCGCGCCTTCCCTGCCCGCCACTAACGTGCCGATCTTCTCCGGAGACGCCCTGTGGCTGGCGCTGCAGCAGATCCTGATTGGCATTGCGCTGGGCTTTACGATGCAGTTCGCCTTTGCCGCCGTGCGCACCGCCGGGGAGCTGATCGGGCTACAGATGGGTCTCTCATTCGCGACCTTCTTCGATCCCGGCAGCAATTTGAACATGCCCGTACTGGCGCGCTTTATGGATCTGCTGGCGATGCTGCTGTTTCTGACCTTTAACGGCCACCTGTGGCTGATCTCAATGCTGGTGGACACGTTCCATACCCTGCCCATCGGCGGCGATCCGGTGAACAGCAATGCCTTCCTGGCGCTGGCCCGAGCGGGCGGGCTGATTTTCCTCAACGGCCTGATGCTGGCGCTGCCAATCATTACCCTGCTGCTGACGCTGAACCTCTCCCTGGGGCTGCTGAACCGTATGGCTCCGCAGCTCTCTATCTTCTCGGTTGGTTTTCCGATTACCCTTGGCGTAGGCATCATTCTGATGTCGGCTATGATGCCGCTCATTGCCCCCTTCTGTGAGCACCTGTTTAGCGAAATTTTTAATCTGCTGGCGGACATCATCGGCGAGTTGCCGCAGGCTTCAAGCCCCTAATTTTGACATGGCTTTGCTGAGGATATTCCTAAAAACAATTTCTAATAATACCCGCCAGGATATACGGGGCGCGGTTTATTTGTTTTTATGATTATCACAGATCCGAAAGTTTACTTTACTTTAAGAAGTTTCCTGGCAAATTATACCTAACTTTACGGGATAGTGTGTTCGCCTGAAAGTCCTGTCCTGCTCATAGGTTTTCAGAATATTTTCATCCGTTTTACTGTTATGAGGCTCTCAGGCAGGTGGTGAATTATCGTTACGCATTGAGTGAGGGTATGCCATGTCAACGATTATTATGGATTTATGCAGCTATACCCGGTTGGGATTAACCGGTTATCTGGCAAGTCGAGGGGTAAAAAAACGAGATATCAAAGACGTATCCAGCGTCAGCGAACTCGGTTCTGCATGCGAGGCCTGGCGGCCTGCGGTGGTGTTTATTAATGAAGACTGCTTCATCCACGATCTCGAACAGAGTCAGCATATAAAGCAAATCATTAATCAGCATCCAAAGACGCTGTTTATTGTATTTATGGCAATAGCGAATATCCATTTTGATGAATACCTGCTGGTCCGCAAAAATCTATTAATCAGCTCAAAGTCAATTAAGCCTGAGTCACTCGATGAGTTTCTCGCTGACTACCTAAATAAAGAAGCAAAGAGCAATAAAGGGATTAACCTGCCTACACTATCGTTAAGCCGTACTGAATCCAGTATGCTGCGAATGTGGATGTCAGGACAGGGAACGATTCAGATTTCCGACCAAATGAATATTAAGGCCAAAACGGTATCATCACACAAGGGTAATATTAAACGAAAAATAAAAACGCATAATAAGCAGGTGATCTACCACGTCGTGCGCCTGACGGACTACGTTACCAGCGGGATCTTCGTTAATATGCGCTAAGAGGGCAAGCAGTCACTTACCCTCCCGGGCATGAGGGTGGTGACAGCGTTACTCCTGCCTCTCCACGAATACCCCGTCCGGATGCCCTTTTTCGTTAAAGAACCAAATACCGAGCGGGTAATCTTCAAGCGATACCAGATACATTGTGCCTTCGTTAAACTCTTCAATCGCAAGTACGACACCCGGGCGGCGCGGTCCCCCGTCCGTTTTTACTGTAACCCGATCGTTCACCTTCATCGTTTTCCTCCTGTCGCATTTTTGCCAGTGTAGAACAAAACCCGCGCTCTGACAGCGCCCAGCGTTGTGATTGCTGCTTTTCTCTACCGTCTATACTTAGGGAAATAGCCTGGGGAGTGACTATCATGAGAACTCACAGTGAACGCGCCTTGAGCGATGCGGAAGTTGACGCCCTGCTGGCGTCGATCGACCGCAGCGGCCCGGAGAAACGCCCCGAAGGCCGAATGCATAATGACGAGGAGCCGACGGTTGCCAACACCTGGGAGATGGATATTCATGACAGCAGCGTGGCAGAGCTTAACTGCTAAAAGAAAAAATCCCGGTCTGGGGAGACCGGGATAAAGCTTGCGTTTGCAAGAAGCACTTGAAAATTCGTTACACCAGGAAATCTGATGCGGATATGAATGTATCTGCAAATTATTTGCAGGACAAGGAAATATTCACCAACCTAATTATCATTTGTTTTAACTGTACTGGTACCAACGCATGAGAAGCCAGACGGCATCGCCTCTGGCGGCCCATTGAAATCACGTATTTATGGTGCATGTTATAAAATTTAAGATTTTTCTCACCACCCCGTTGCGCTAGCGAAGGAGTAGACCATGCCGGGCCTGAACGATACGCTGCTGGTATTTACCGATATCGACGGAACCTTACTTGATAGCCACACTCACGAGTGGCAGCCAGCTGAGGTCTGGCTGACCCGTCTGCGCCAGCATCAGATACCGGTTATCCTGTGCAGCAGTATGACGGCGGCGGAGACGCTGGCAATACAAAAAATGGTCGGATTACAGGGACAGCCGTTCATTGCTGAGAACGGCGCGGTGATCCAGCTTGATGCGCGCTGGGAGGCGCATAAAAACGCCCCTCGCCTGATCAACGGCGCGACCCACGATCGGATCATGACCGTCCTGACCCCGCTGCGGGAGAATGAAGGGTATAAATTCACGACCTTCAGCGATCTCGAGGTTCCTGTGCTGGTGGAGTTAACCGGTTTTACCCCTGCCCAGGCGAGCCTTGCCCGCCTGCATGAGGCATCGGAAACGCTGATCTGGCGCGACAGCGACGAGCGGATGGCAAAATTCGATGCCGATCTGTCGCGCTTTGGCCTGCGCCTTGTTCAGGGGGCGCGCTACTGGCACATTATTGACCAACGCGGCGGTAAGGATCAGGCGGTGAACTGGCTTACGCGCCAGTACTGTCAGATTGAGGGCAAAGAGTACACCACTCTCGGCCTGGGGGATGGCCCTAACGATGCCCCGATGCTGGACAACGTCGATTTCGCCATTGTAGTGAAAGGGTTTAACCGCGACGGCGTGACGCTACGCCACGATGAGCCTTCCCGGGTCTATCGAACCACCCAGACCGGCCCGGCGGGCCTGCGCGAGGGGCTGGATCACCTGTTCGGCTCCTCCTGATCGGCGTCCTCCGCACAGACGCGGTTGCGTCCGCCCCGTTTCGCCAGGTAGAGCCGTCCATCGGCCACCCTCTGCAAATACTCGAAAACATAGCTCTCGCTCGGCTCAGCGCTACTGACCCCCAGCGAGGCGCTAATGCGGATGGTCTGGCTGTTATGCACCAGGATCTCTTTGCGGCTGATGCGCTCGCGTATCTGCTCCGCAACGCGCTGCGCCTGGAGCAGCGTACTTCCCGGCAGAACGATACAGAACTCTTCACCGCCCACCCGTCCGGCCAGATCCTCTCCCTGAAGGCCGCCGCTAATCAGACGCGCGGCGTGAGTCAAGACTAAATCCCCCGCCTGGTGCCCGTAGCGGTCGTTCACGCGTTTGAAGTGGTCGAGATCGAGCTGGATCACCGAGAACGGTCGCTGCTGCTGCTGACACCGCTCCGCCAGCGCTTTTGCACGCTCAAACAGCGCGCCGCGGTTGAGCAGCCGCGTCAGCGGATCGTGCCAGGCCTGCCACTGCAGCGAGTGCTGCATCGCATACATATTGCTGACCATCCGGCGGATGACTACCCAGGAGCTAAGCAGCATGGCGGTAAAGAGCAGCCACAGCAGCGCCAGCGCAATGCTGATGGTACCGAAATCACCCTGCAAGCCTTCGCGGAGGGTATGGATGCGCAGCAGCAGCCCGTCAAAGTGATCGAGTTTCTGCCAGACGACAAAGGTTGGCCCAAGACGCAGGCTGCCGCTGTTGCGCTGCGCTACCGCCTGGGTCAGCATCTCGCGCTGCGCCGGGGTAAAGGTGCGCGGCTGCACGCCCGCTGGCAGGGAGGTGACCACCCGTTCAAGGTTGTTGTTGTAGAGCTGATACTCACCCTGCTCCTCATCCCTGAGCGCCTCCGCCAGCAGCTGCTTCACCGAGGAGAAGGCGTAGTCGATTGCCAGTACGCCATACCAGTACTGGGCATAGTCCAACGGTACGCTTACCGTGACGATAGACTCCTGCTGACCAGCAAGCTGTGCAGAGGTAAACCAGCGTACGCCACGAAAACGGTTGGCATGTTGGGATTGTCCGGTAAACCAGGGCTGGGCCAGCAGGCGCTCATAATGCGTAATGCTCTCTGCCGATACGGCTGCGGGTTGCGAAGAGAGGAAAAAGCCAGCGCGTGAGACATACCAGGCGTGCTTTGGCATCGCCGGTATTGCCGTGGCGAGACGCATGATATAGCCCACCTCCAGCGCGGCGGTCATCTCATTATGCATCTGCGGATCGTTGCGGCTAAGCAGAGGATGACGGGCCACAAAGCTATCGGAGACGCCGGTAATCGGCAGGGTACGTCGTTGATCGACGCTAATGCGCCAGAAAGGCTGCTGGCGCTGCTGAGCGAACTCAACCTGCACGTTCTCCAGAACCTCGGAGGCCAGCGGCGTCTGCACCGCCGCCCTCATTGCATTGCGAAAGAAGAGTAGCGCGTTAACGCCGATCTCCATCTGCCGGTCGAGGGCGCTGGAGACCTTATCCAGGGTATTGCGCTGGCTGGCGACGTAGGCATCTTCCAGCACCACTACTTCGCGCCAGGTGAGAAGCGTTGAGCTAACCAACACAATCACAAAACAGAGATTAACGACTCGAGCGGGTACGAGATACCTGCGAATGCTATTCAACCGTTTTGAGCCTGCGGCAGCGGTAGAGAGTGGCACGACGTCTCCATGATAGTTGCTGAAGTTATCCAGTCATTACAATCCACATTATCGGCACGCCGCCGCAGGACTTCATATCGGGCCAGAGCAGAGAACTAGTGAGCGGCTCCGCGCAGACGCGAAATCGCTTTCACCAGCCCGACGACGATCAGGCCAATAATAAACCCGAGCACCAGGTTTGCCAGCGTCGGCAACGTCGCGGCGACTACCGCTCCCTGCTCTGCGGCAAAATGCTCGATGGCATGATGCAGGGGCGCAATGCCGTGAACCACAATGCCACCGCCCACCAGAAACATCGCCAGCGTGCCGACGATCGACAGCGCTTTCATTAGCCAGGGCGCAACCACCAGCAGCCCTTTACCAAAGGCTTTAGCCAGCGCACCGGGCCGTTCAACCAGCCAGTAGCCCATATCGTCCAGCTTAACGATGATGCCTACCAGGCCATAGACGCCTATAGTCACCAGCACGGCGATGCCCGACAGCACCAGCACCTGATTGAGCAGGGGCGCATCGGCTACGATACCCAGCGTGATGGCGACGATCTCTGCCGACAGGATAAAGTCGGTGCGAATGGCACCTTTGATCTTGTCCCGCTCGTACTGCTTAGGGTCTTGTTTAGCGATGGCGTTTAGCCGCTGCTGCGCCTGGTGGGGATCCTCTTTGTGCTTGCGGGCGTGCAGGCTGTGCAGCACCTTCTCCACCCCCTCAAAGCAGAGAAACGCCCCGCCGAGCATCAGCAGCGGCGTAATGGCCCACGGAATAAAGGCGCTGATGAGCAGCGCCAGCGGCACCAGGATCACCTTGTTAAGCAATGAGCCTTTCGCCACGCTCCACACCACCGGCAGCTCGCGATTAGCCCGCACGCCGGAGACCTGCTGGGCATTGAGCGAGAGATCGTCACCCAGCACGCCTGCGGTCTTTTTGGCCGCCAGCTTGCCCATCAGTGAAATGTCATCAAGCAACGTGGCTATATCGTCCAGTAAGGTTAATAAACTACTTCCTGCCAAAATACACATCCTTCTCTAACTGCTGATAATAGAAAGATTATGGAGCATAAATGCCCATCGCGTAAATTTATCCTTAACGTCAACAAATCTTTAACATTGCCAGCGCAATTAATTGCTCGCCAGTCTGATTGTTTTGGCGTTTACTCTATGCGTCATTTCATTTTTGTCGTGAGGGAGTATGCGTTTCAGGCAGCTTTTACCGCTTATTGGTGCGCTTTTTGCGCTCTATATTATTTGGGGTTCCACCTACTTTGCGATTCGCATCGGCGTCGAGAGCTGGCCGCCGTTGATGATGGCCGGAGTGCGCTTTTTCTCGGCCGGGCTTCTGCTGTTGGCCTTTCTCCTGCTTACCGGCCACCGCTTGCCCTCCCTGCGCCCGCTGCTCAACGCAGCGCTGATCGGCGTTCTGCTGCTGGCGGTGGGTAACGGCATGGTGACGGTTGCCGAGCACCAGAACGTCCCCTCCGGCATTGCCGCCGTGGTAGTGGCCACCGTTCCGCTCTTTACCCTCTGCTTTAGCCATTTTTTCGGCATCGCCACGCGCAAGCTGGAGTGGTTTGGCATCGCCATCGGCCTGTCAGGTATCGTTCTGCTTAACAGCGGCGGAAACTTGAGCGGCAACCCGTGGGGGGCAGGCATGATCCTCATCGGCTCCCTGAGCTGGGCCTTCGGCTCCGTTCTCGGCTCACGTATTGAGCTGCCCAGCGGGATGATGGCTGGCGCCATTGAGATGCTCGCCGCAGGGGTGGTGCTGCTGGCTGCCTCGGGAATGACCGGCGAACGGCTGACGGCCATGCCAACCGTTGCCGGGCTGATGGCCGTCAGCTATCTTGCCATTTTTGGGTCGATTATCGCTATCAATGCCTATATGTTCCTGATCCGCAATACCTCACCGGCGGTGGCTACCAGCTATGCCTACGTTAATCCGGTGGTGGCGGTACTGTTAGGGACAGGATTTGCTGGCGAAAGCCTCTCTCCTGTCGAGTGGCTGGCGCTGGGGATCATTATTCTGGCGGTGGTGCTGGTGACGCTGGGTAAATATCTCCTACCTGCCCGCCCAGCGGTTACGCCCTGTGGGGCGGAGAAGTAGCCGGGCCGCTGGCCTGAATGCCCCGGGTGTCGATCTGCGCGGCCGCGCCGCCGCCGCAGATCCACTCTTCAAGCCGCTCGCCCAGTGCCGTATCGCTCAGCTTTGCCCTGCCCCGGATCGCACACTCCCAGACAATCAGCACCCGCCAGCCCTCTGCCAGCAGTCGTGCAGAGTCGCGCCGGTCGCGTTCAACGTTTTTGCAAATTTTCTCCAGCCAGAATTCGGTGCGCGTAGCCGGAACCTTAAACAGATAACAGTCATGATGGTGCCAGAAGCAGCCGTGGGTGAAGATCACGCAGCGGTAGTCATCAATAACAAAATCGGGTCTGCCGGGCAGAGCCGCATCCTGCACGCGAAACGCCAGGCCGCATTCGGTGAGCAGCGCGGCGATCCGCTTCTCAATGGCGGTATCCCGAGTTCCAATAGCGCGCATATTTTTGCTGCGCGTGGCTTTATCATGCACGTCTGCCATGCTCTCCCCTCGTAGCAGCTCGCCTGGCGATCAATAGCGTAATTATTTTAGCAGCCGGACTCATTGTGGACTGATTTTTTTAAGATGCTATGCGATGATCCCGGCTGTTATTAATCCAATATGTATTGTTAGTATTACCCTCACTCTTCTCGACAGTGCTTAGCTCAGCCCTCCATAGCTGAGCTTTTTTTTGCGCTACTGCAAGCTATTTCCCAGATAAATACCACGATATAAAACATACAGTTAAAATATACAAAAATATCATTCAAATAAATAAATAAAGCATGAAAGATTCACGCCGAGAATAAAAAAGCCTAATGAAACGTTTGGCAATAAATAAAACCATTTGCTTACATCATTCTTTTAAAAATAAATGAACTTAATCGCTAGTATCAGGATTGTAATTCGGGTAGTTCAACAACCATTTACATAAACTATCATTCATAGGGAATGAATAATGAAAAGAAAAGTATTGGCAATCATTGTCCCGGCACTATTAGCCATGGGCACAGCACATGCAGCAGAAATTTATAACCAGAACGGTAACAAGCTCGATCTCTACGGTAAAGTTGACGGCTTGCACTACTTCTCTGACAACAGCGGCGCCGATGGCGATCAGACCTATGCGCGTATGGGCTTCAAAGGTGAAACCCAGATCTCCGATCAGCTGATTGGCTTCGGTCAATGGGAATATAACATTCAGGCTAATAACACCGAAAGCAGCGGTAACCAAAGCTGGACGCGTCTGGCGTTTGCCGGTCTGAAAGCGGGCGACTACGGTTCATTTGACTATGGCCGTAACTACGGCGTGCTGTATGACGTGGAAGGCTGGACCGATATGCTGCCGGAGTTCGGCGGTGACAGCTATACCCAGGCCGATAACTTTATGACTGGCCGTGCCAACGGCGTAGCAACCTACCGCAACGACAATATGTTTGGCCTGGTGGACGGCCTGACGTTTGCCGTTCAGTACCAGGGCAACAATGAATCCGCCGGTAACGGCAACGAAGGGACTGCCAGCCGTAGCGATGGTTCCGACCCCCGTTATGAGAACGGCGACGGCTGGGGTCTCTCCTCTACCTATGATTTCGGCAGCGGCTTCAGCGTAGGTGCGGCGTATGCTTCATCTGACCGTACTGCCGATCAGACCAATCGTGGCAATGCGGCAGACAGCACCTATGCCGGCGGTGACAAAGCGGACGCCTGGACCACCGGTCTGAAATATGACGCCAACAATATCTACCTGGCGGCAATGTACTCCGAAACCCGTAACATGACCCCATACGGTAGCACCGACGACGGCGACGTTGGCGGTATCGCCAATAAAACGCAGAACTTCGAAGTGACCGCGCAGTATCAGTTCGATTTTGGTCTGCGTCCGGCGGTCTCTTTCCTGATGTCTAAAGGTAAAGATCTTAACTACAACGGCGTTAATACCGACGAAGATCTGGTTAAATACGCTGACGTAGGCGCTACCTACTACTTCAACAAAAATATGTCTACCTACGTCGATTATAAAATCAACCTGCTTGATGACGACGATCAGTTCTATCAGGATGCTGGTATCGCCACCGACGATGTTGTCGCGCTGGGCCTGGTTTACCAGTTCTAAAAACAGCTTCAGCAACAGCTGTAAAAAAACAAAGCCCGCAGATAGCGGGCTTTTTAATTATTGAGTGGTCGCGAACCGCATCTCTGTCGCTTTGTCACGCTGCATCATACCAAAGGCGATAATAAACAGCCCCAGCATAAAGGGAATTTCATACAGCTCTTCCAGCAGGTCCTGATCGCGGGCGTCATATAAAACTAACGATGCGATTAGCCGGTGGTGCTCTACCGCATCGGAAAACATAAAGGTGATCACCACCAGCAAAGCGGTCCACAGCGGAAATGTTTCGTGACGGAAGCGCTGCGCTATCTCCTTGCGTAATATGCCAGAGAAGAGCACCGGCAGCACCAGCGCTGCGATCAGAACTACCGAAATAGCGCGGAAAATTAGCCTCGGCTCGTCAGGAAAGTAGACCCTGCCCCAGCTTGTGCTGCGTCCTAACAGGACCACCCACCAGGCAACGGACCAGAGCCAGAAGGCCTTTTGTCCGGAGGCCAGCGTCCAGGGCTTGATCCAGCTGAGCGTGAAAACCGCACCAAAAAGCAGCCATAGCGCCTGCCCGTTCTCAATCCAGCTTACCAGTCTCCCCTCGCTAACGGGTAAGGGGATCTCTGGAAAAAGTGGGAAGAGAATAGATAAAATAAATAGCAGTGCCGTCACAAACGGCAGCTGTGCGTCCAGTTTCATCGTTATTATTACCTGGAAAAATAGTAGCCAATGATTTTAGCTGATTATCTTTAAGGCTTCTTTGCGATGTGTGCGACATTGACTATGGTTGTTTGCCCGCTATAGCGTTCAAGGGGGAGGCGCATCGCCTGAAAATATCTTACTGACTCCCCTCAGGACTTTTTACAATAAATGACCTGGACTTCAACAGCAAATATAGATAGTTTATTTTCTTCACCGTTAAAGCAATTGCCATGCATATAATTATCGTTACTACCGTTTGGATCAGCTGTGTATAAAAAGGATCGGCTGTTGTAATAAAATCCTTTATTACAGTATACACAGGAATATGTAAAACAAGTATATATAAACTATTTTGTGAGCACAGCGATAAAACCCTTGATATAACAGTATTATCCAATGTGCTTGCAAGGGCGATGATAAACAATACGCCGCTCACGGAGACCGCATAGGTTGCGAAAAAATTGTTGTACTGCCTGACAGCTAAATCCAGGTGCAAATACTCGTTGGGCAGAATAAGACGCATTGCCACAAAAAACGAGCCAAACAGTAAGATATTCCTTTTATTTTCAATGTCGAAATTGATATGCTTTATCGCCATTCCTGTGAGCAGGTAGGTCACCGCATATAAAGAGATATTCATATGAAAAGGAAGGCGAAAACCCAGATAGCTATCGTTATAGTTAAAAACAACAAGCGCGAGCCAACAAAGTAGTACGATAGACAGCCGCTTCGCCTTTAGATTTGATATAATTATTTTGCAGAAAAGATACGAAACGGGAAGGTTAACAATAAACCAGGCCGGATAGAAGATGACGGATCCGTTACCAAGACCATAAGAGTACCCCAGCAGCAGATCATAGATCTCTTGTAACGATGTACTATGGCCAGCGACCAGCAGCGCTAACATCATGTAAAATGCTATTAAGACATAACGTTTGTATATGCCATCGATTTTCTTCAGAAGAAAACCGGGACGGCCTATCGCATTATACATTAAATATCCTGATATAATATAAAATCCCGGCATTTTGAAAATTAAAAACCAGTCATGATTTATGCCGGATACAAAGGCGTTGTTAACTAAACCTATATGCGACAACGTCATTAAGACAATAAACAGACCTTTAGATGTATCTAAGCTATACAAGCGCGTGCTCATCAACCATTTCCTTGCTTCGTAAGTTATGTAGGCTAAAATTAGCCACAGGAAATATAAAAAATCCTTATAAAAGCATCATGGTTATTTATTATTATAATTTTTTCTTATTTTAGGTTTAGTTTACCTAAGCGCCATTTCTCGAGGCAATGCCCATTTGCAGAAGGGATTACATCGCTTTATTTTATAAATGAGAAATCTTCTTACTATGATAGTTAGCAATGAAAAATCACGTTTTTAACAAACAAGAAAGGGTAAATGGCTTCTCATAATCCTGCAAAAAGAGTAACACAACCTGCTAAGCCATCGCTGGGTAGATATGGACATTACAAGGGTCAATGCTTTCTATGAAGACAGGAAGTTATAATAATCCTGGCTAATTAAACTGTCAGTGATCTTGATCATGTTATGTCTAAAATATTTAAGCCTGGCTAACAAGAAGCGGATTAGCGATCGGCCGGAACCCCAGCAAGATGCAGGGATTCAGATAAAGGATCATGGCCGTTATTGACCTGGGCTGTAACACTGAGAGTAAACAGATCCTGGCTGCGGAATGAATCACAGGATTTTCTCATTGGGATCTGGATCGTTGAAAGCGGTGCGGGTAAGTGCTTGAATAGTGGCGGAGAGAGGGGGATTTGAACCCCCGGTAGAGTTGCCCCTACTCCGGTTTTCGAGACCGGTCCGTTCAGCCGCTCCGGCATCTCTCCGTTTTGATGGTTGCCATCATGCCAGGATATTTGGCATTTTAACAGACCCAATCCAGTCAATTTTGTTCAAGTGACGAGTTTGCGAGCAAAGCGATGATAAAGTGGCCCTGGAAAGCAAATGAAGCATCACGGATGACAGCCTATCCCTGGGAAGAGGCGCTTGCCATGCCGGTATTGGCAAACCTGACGCCGGAGGAGCAGTACCGTCTGGCACAGATGGCGGAGCGCTTCTTACAGCAGAAGCGTCTGGTGGCGTTACAGGGTTTCGATCTCGATGCGCTCAAGAGCAGCCGTATCGCCCTGCTCTTTTGCCTGCCGGTGCTTGAGCTGGGGCTTGAGTGGCTCGATGGTTTTCATGAGGTGCTGATCTATCCAGCCCCCTTTATCGTAGATGACGAGTGGGAAGATGATATTGGGCTGGTGCACAGTCAGCGGGTTGTGCAGTCCGGGCAGAGCTGGCAGCAGGGACCGATTGTCCTCAACTGGCTGGATATTCAGGACTCTTTTGACGCCTCCGGCTTTAACCTGATCGTGCATGAAGTCGCGCATAAGCTTGATACGCGTAACGGCGATCGCGCCAGCGGCGTGCCCTTTATCCCGCTGCGCGAGGTTGCTGGCTGGGAGCACGATCTCCACGCGGCAATGAATAACATTCAGGACGAAATCGATCTGGTGGGCGAAAGCACGGCCAGCATCGACGCCTATGCGGCAACCGATCCCGCCGAATGCTTTGCTGTACTGTCCGAGTACTTCTTTAGCGCCCCTGAACTCTTTGCGCCACGGTTCCCGTCGTTGTGGCAGCGCTTCTGCCACTTCTATCGTCAGGATCCCCTTGCACGATTACGTGCCAACACGTCGCCTTCCATGCCAGGGCGCTATCGCGTTCAGTAATAGTACGGTTTGTGCTATAATTAACCAGTTAAATCAGCGAGTTGATTTTAGTGTTGACACTAAAATGCGGGGCCAGTAATATGCGCCCCGTTCACACGATTCCTCTGTAGTTCAGTCGGTAGAACGGCGGACTGTTAATCCGTATGTCACTGGTTCGAGTCCAGTCAGAGGAGCCAACTTCCTGTTTTCATCTCTCTTCAAAGAACACCAGTGCAGCGTCTACTACGCTCCCCAGGTTCTTCCTTGCCAGAATATCGTGCCCCTCGCCTACAATCATCTTTAGCTGACACTCCCGATTTAACGTCTGTAGCGAGCGTTGCAGCGTTTGGCTCTGCTCCAACGCCACTATCCGATCGTTTTCACTGTGCATGAGCAGAATGGGAACGGCGATCTTCTCGCATTGAAATAGCGGAGAGGCATCGCGCAACCTGTCCGCGGCTGTTGATTCTCCAGGATCGGCAATCAGATGATAGAACGCGCTCTGGAGCGGTACCCATGCCGCAGGAAGCTCCTGCAGTATGGCCAGCAGATCGGTCGGCGCGTTGAGCGTGGCCACGCCAGCAAATTGAATCTGGCCCTGTACGGTCTGGAGTAACGCTGCCAGGCCGCCAAAACTGGTTCCAAAACCAAAAACGCGCCTGCCGTCCACCGGATAGTGTGTCAGAACATAGTGCAACGCAGCGGTGATGTCCCGTTGCACATCATCTCCCCAGTGTTCAATGCTTTTACGAATAAAAGAACGGCCGTAACCGGTAGAGCCGCGAAAATTGACCTGAAGTACCGCATATCCCGCAGCACAAAAGCTTTGCACAACGGCATTGAATCCCCAGCTATCGTGCGCCCACGGCCCTGCATGAGGAAAAAGGATCAGCGGCCACGGCCCTTTCCCTTCGGGTAGCGTCAAAAAAGAGGTCAGGACGGTACTATCGAAGCTCTCAATGGCGAGGGTATTCATGGGACGAAGCGTGGCTAAATCCAACTCTGGCAAGACGCATCCAGACGCGGATAACGTATCTGTTTCGCTATCGTAGATAAAAGAGGACTCCGGAACCGTATCTGCCGCTGCCGCCAGAATGTAGCGCCGCCTGTCAGCAGAAAGAGAGGTAAAGCGTAGCAGGGGCAACGCGATACGCGCCTTTAGCTGCTGGTAGAGACGACGCGCGGCGGGATCGAAATAGAGCGGATCCTGCTGTACTGTCGCGAACGTTACGCCCTCTATACATCCGGCGCTGTCCAGCCCGGTGATCCCCGAAATATCGCCCTCTATCCCCGTTTCGAAGTAGATCAGCGTGAGCGCTGGACAAAAAGAGACGCGGGCCAGGGAGGTAAACTCGCGATCGATGTTGGTGATGGCGTAAAAATCCGCCTGTAACTCGACGCTGGTGAAAATTGGAATGAAAACGCCGTCGAAGGGTAAGAGCGTAACCGGATTAAACTGCTGCGTTGCCGCATCCGGCATCAAAACCTGATAGCCCTGCGGGGTAATACGCCAGATCATCCGCAGTTGGCCGCTCCAGTCGAAAAAAAACTTCACTTCATCATCGGCACATCTCCTAAGCTCAACCCGCTCCCGCGAGACGATATTTATCGCGCAGAGGGTCTTAGCGCCTGCTTTTTCGTCATAGACCAGAATATGTTCGGTCGCTGCTGGCAGCAACGCCGCCAGCTCGCAGCCCTCAACGCCCGCCGATAAGTCAACGGCAGAGTCAGCCATGCGAAGCGCGTAGAGTTTTTTGCGTAACGTGAGGCGGTTAATGGCAATAACGAGCAGCGCACTTTCCGTTTTCCACTCGATATTCTGTATCGTCTCATCCGGCTGCAGGGCGACGTCCCACGCCCTGTGCCGCTGTAGATCTGCATCAAGACGGTCAACGATCAGGCGACTCTGTTCTCCCTCGCTATAGGCATAGGCCAGATGCTCTCCATCCGGAGAGAGTTTAAATAAAAACTGAAAAGGGGATAAAAACAGAGGCGAGACCGCCGCCTGGTGTACAATTTGCTGTTGGGTAAGGTCTACGGGCGCTATCGTTTGGCTCACGGGATCCTTGCCTCCACGCAGATGATTATTCAAAGGCGGCTCTGGCTGCCGCCAGCGAGTTTATATACTCCTGGGTGCTCGCCATAGAGACGGCACCTTGCTCAAGAACGATAACCCGGCTAGCGGAGGCGATCGTTTCGGGCCTGTGGGCGACAAACAGGCGGGTCATGTTCAACGAATCAATGGCTCTTGTGACGGCTCTTTCATTCACAATATCCAGGTGACTGGTCGCCTCATCCAGCAGCAAAATTCGCGGCTGTTTGTAGATCGCCCGCGCTAATAACACCCTCTGCTTTTGTCCACCGGAGAGCACCGTTCCCATATCGCCAACAAGGGTACTATAGGCCATCGGCATCTGCACTATTTCATCATGCACAGCGGCCAGCGCGGCGCAGGCCATCATACGTTGAAAATCCGGGGCCGGATCGAAGAAGCAGATATTATCAGCGATAGTGCCCGCAAAAAGGAGATCGTCCTGCAATACTGTTCCCGTCAGCTGCCGAACTCGCTCTACGCCGAGGCGCGAAATATCGATGTCGCCAAGCAGTATTTGTCCCTGTGACGGTGAGAGAACCCCCAACAGGATATTGATAAGCGTGGTTTTACCGCAACCCGACGCACCAACTACGGCGACTGATTCACCAGGCATAATGCAAAACGACACGTTTTTGAGGATCTCCGGTTCGCCCTCTGCATAGCGAAAAGAGACATTATCAAAGCGAATACTGTAATCCCGCTGCGCATCATCAGCATAGATATTCATACTCTCTTGGTGCCCCTCCGGCTCGGAGAGCACGATATCGGAGAGGCGCTCGCCCTGTAAGCGCAGCATGCGTACTTCAAAATATTTATCGATAAGACTGCTGACCCGGCTATCAAAATGCATTTTATAGGCATTGAAGGTGATCAGCACGCCGACGGTAAACTCCTTGTTAATGACCATTTTGGCACCCAGCCAGATAATCAATAACCCTTCAAGACCAAATAGCAGCCCGTTGATCTGTCTTGATATTAACTGCAGCTTCTGCACGTGTAGCCCTGAATTGACCTCCTGCACGAAAAGCGCAAGCCAACTCTCTCGCCTGTCTGGCTGCCTGTTAAACAGTTTAATCGTTTTAAGCCCGCGGATCGTTTCCAGGAAGTGGCTTTGCTGTTTCGCGCCGCTGATAATGTTCTCCTCAGTGGCCTGGCGCAAAGGCCGGTACATAACAGCCCGGATTGCGCCGTACAAAATCATCACCGCCAGCGCAATGGTTGCCAACATAGGGCTGTAGATAAACATCATGGTCAACGTCACAATGGTGACCATGCCGTCGATTAACCCGCCGAGGAACGAGGTGCTTAGCGTCTGCTGAATTGTATCGATAGCGCCAAAGCGGGAGATAACATCCCCCAGATGCCGCCGCTCAAAATATTGCACGGGTAACGAAATCAGATGCGAAAAGACATTAGCGCGCCACTGGACGTTGAAAGTGGTGCTAAAAAACATGAGCGTCCAGTCCTTTACGGCATAGGTCGCCTGCTGAAACAGCAGTAGCAGTGCAAAACCAATAACCAGCACCGTCAGCAGATCGGTGTCGCTGCTTACGATCACCTCATCGATTACCCACTGTAAAAACAGCGGCTGCACAAGAGAGAAAATTTCAAGGCATATTGCCAGCGCAATAATCAGCAGCAGCGAGCGATTTAAGCCTTTGATCGATCCGAAAAGCGTCCGCAGCTTAATACGCGGCGCGGAAGGCTGCGGCTCAAAGGTGTCGGATGGCCAGATATCCAGCGCCACGCCGGTAAAATTGTGTGACAGCTCCTCCAGAGATATCTTCATCACGCCCCGCGCAGGATCGTGGATCACTGCATAGCGAGGGGACACTTTTTTAAGCACGACAAAGTGTTTGAAGTTCCAGTGCAGGATACAAGGCAATCGTAGCTGGGTTACCTTTTCGAGGTTGACCCGCATCGCTCTGACGCCCAGATCCAGCTTCTGGGCAATGTTCATGAGGGTGCGAAGATCCGTGCCCTTGAGGGAGATGGCAAAACGTGAGCGCAGGGCGCTGAGCGTGAGCGGGTTCCCGTAGTAGCCAGCGACCATGGCAATACAAGCCAGCCCGCACTCCGTGGACTCGGTTTGTAAAATGACAGGTAGCCTGCGGCCAAAACCGGGTGAAAGTCGATCGAAAATAGTCATACGCAGCACCGTTTACATTTTTCCCGTCAGGCTGAAAACAGGTTCAAGCATCCACTCATAGATATGTCGATGCTCCTGAACAATATCGGCTTCTAAAAGCATGCCCGCCTGTAGCGGTTGTGGGACGCCGTAGATGCTGACGCTCTGTTGATCGAGGTTGACCGTCACGCGATAAAACGTTTTTCCGCCGCTGGTAGCAACGAGCGCAGGCAGCTCCTCGTGGGAGAGATCCGCAGCCGAAAGCGCGGCCAGAGCGATTGAGGAGACCTTTGCCTGATATTGACCAAACTTCTGCCAGGGAAACGCCTGATAGCGAATCGATACCGCATCGCTCTTTTTGATAAAGCCAATATCGCCGCTGGGCACATAGAGGCGCGCCTGCCAACGGACATTGTCAGGGATGATGGTTGCAACAGGACGCTGCGTATCTACGCTCTGCCCCGTTTCGGCAAGCGTGGCGGTGACAGTACCGTCAACAGGCGCGGTAGCGGCGATCTCACGGCGTGACTCCAGAGCGATTAACGTGGTATTGGAATCGATAATGCTGCGCTCAATTTGCGATAGCTGGTTCTTCTGCTTTAAATCCAGATTCATTAATTCTGTTGTCGTGTCATCTATTGCGCTGGTAATGGTGACCTGGTCACGTTCAAAAGAGATAAGGTCAGACTGGAGATTAAGCAGAGAGTCCTGATGCACCTGAAACTGTTCGTGGGTGATATAGTTGCGCGCAAGTAATTGCTGATAGCGACCGTTGACATCTTTTGCCAGCGAAATACGCGTTTGCTGCGTGGCGATCTGATCGTTGATCCGCGCCAGCTGCGTTCGCAGGCTAACAAGCTTTTCCTGGGTATTCTGTTTCTCTTGCTGCTGCATGTGTTGCAGCTTTTCCCTCTCCTCCTGTAACGACTTTTTATATTCACGAACCTGTGCCACCAGCGCGGCTTGCGTTTCACCCTCGGCCATACTGCGCAAATCCGTGGAGACGGTATAGAGAATATCCCCTTTTCTTACCCGCTGCCCCTCGGTTACGGCTCTCTTCATCACCGTGCCGGCCTGCTGCAGATATATTTTTACCAGTCCTTTATCGGGAACGATAATGCCCTCCACCGTGGTGCGTCGGGCGTAGCTGCCAAATATGAGAAACAGCACAACGGCCAGGGCAGCACAGAGCGCGATACACATCATAACCATTGCCGAAACGGGCCTGACAAGAACGATCTCACTTATCGGCGGCGTTCTTTGCGCTTCGACAGCCTCCTGGCGAAAAATAGGGGCACGGTTTTTCGTCATCGCCTTATGGCCCTTCCGTTGGCGAGGATTTGCCTAAGATTTCGACGAATCGGGTCGCATTGATGGTGGCAAGCCGATGTTGAGCAATATGCAACCGGTAGATTGTGTCAGAGTCCGGCAGACTCGACCGCCAGTAAACCACCTGCCGATCCGCAAACACGCTGCAAAGCAGCTCTATGATCTGCGGCTGGGGTAACGTTTCAAGCAGGCAGAAATCGATTAGCCAGACAAAGGTCCCCTCGGTCCACTCGCTCCAGTGCAGCACGTAGTCGCTAAAAATAAGACGGGCCAGGGTATCCTCACGCAGAGAGGCCCAGGTGATAAACCCGGCGGGAAGTCCGTGGCGAAAATGGATATAAATCTGCTGGTGTTCAATCGCGTTAACTACCCACGCTTTAATCCACTCAACCGTGTAGCAGCCGTTATGCTGATGCTGAGCAATTATCCCGGTCACCGCTCCGAGCAGGGTAAATTTAGTCTGGTCTCGCTTGCGGAAAAATTTAATGCCCATCGCGCATCCACGCCTCCAGGAGAGAGCCTAACGGGTTCTGCGCGCAGTAGTCTAAAAAGGCCTTCCCCTCTGCGCATGTTGAAACGGCATCACGCAGCGCAGCGGGAGTTAACTGGCGTGAGCGGCCATTAACCGACACGTTGAATGTTCCCCTACGCATATCAAAGACAATCGTCAGGGCGTCGTCCTGCCAACAGGTTATGTTGTCGCCCTTATCTGCATGAAGGTGGAACTGCCCCAGCTTGACGACGCTGTCGCACCAGGGTTGCAGCGTCGCTATCTTCTCGTCCAGCGTTGCGCCAGGATCGTCAAGCGTCGCATCGAGAAAGGTTGTCATGGCGGCATAGCTTAACTCTCGGCTACGGAAAAGAAATTTTGCCACGTTGATCTCTATCGCCAGGGCGACGTTCGCTGCGGTTATCCCCCTCTCCTTCGCCACGGCAAAGACCCGCAGGCGCACGGCATCTCGCTGCTGAAGAAAGCGCTCTACGCTTATCTGGGAAAAAAAGGCTTCATTTCTGCTGTGTTGGGTAACACGGCTAAAGCTGAGATCGAGCAGGTGAAGGTCCCCTCTGGCCTGCCGTAACCAGAATGGAAACGAGGGTAAGAGAGAGAGTAAGGAGGTTGTCCATGCCTGGACAGGCTCCTCGGTATAAATTATCTCAGCGATTGCCCGGGGGATGCCCATCAGACAGAGCAGATGCCAGGCGTAGCAACGATACAGTTCACGCTCAAACGCCGTCAGCACAGAGGTTTGTAACGCCTGCCGCATAGCGTCTGACAGATGGGCGTATTTGGCATGGTGATATATCCACGAGGTTAGCACTTCAGCAACGAGGGCATATTGCTGCCACATCCCTGCCCACGCGCTATCCATATCTTTATCGACCGGGATATCGTACGGCTCGAAGAGGGATACCGCCGTGAAATCATGCCACTTACCGTCCAGAGAAAAATTAGAGGAGGAGACGCTGTGATAGAGGAACCGCGAGTTGGCAAAGGCAATCTGCGCCGCCTGCCTTCTGGCAAATTCACACAGGCCGGCCTGAAGATAACTCTGCGAATCGGTCTGTAAATTGAAAGTAGCGGCCAGGATCTCGGGCAGCCTTTTGCACATCGCCGAGGTCCGTTTAACGTCCTCAGCCTGCTCATAGCGGGCATTATCTCCGCCGCTCCGGAAATAGGCGGCTCGTTCAAAATGCGCGGGTCGGAGATAGCCGTCGCGGAGCAGCAGCGCCCGGCGACATGTCCCGTTCTCGGTAACGGCAAGCACGGCCTGACAGCGATTGGCCCCATAGGGTAGGACCACGTCGAGGATCCGGCTCCAGATCGTCTCGTAGAGAGCTGAAGCGAGCGTCAGCTCACCGTCACTTTGTCCAATATCATCTTCGCCAATGATCCCGAGCAACGGGTTTGGCCCAATGCCTTTTAGTTGATACCTGTCGCCGTCGTAGCCACACCTGGCCCCGCCGCCATGTACCCCAAGACCATAACCACCATAGCGTTCGGCATAGAAGGTTTTGCCGGCCAGTCCGCTGCGTATGCCCCTGGTGTCTACGGTCCATGAAAAGCGGCGTAGCAGCGCCTCGTCGCTTATGCTGAGCGTGGGTTCACGCAGGACGATCCGGCAGCCTGGCTGCCATTTTGTCTCAAACGCCACCAGGCAGGGTTGAAGATACTCTGCTATCTCGCTCATCTTAACCCCGAGCCTGTTTACACATACCAAAGCCCTGCGTGGGCGCGCGTGCTGTCAAACAGATCGAGCGTCGTGACCTTGCCGGTGCCGTGCTGGATATACAGAGAGTTGCTAATCAACGCCGTTGCATGATTGTCTACCAAAAACTGGGTCAGCCTCTCTTTTATCTCATCCAGAGGAGATATGTTCATTGCCGCTGACGAGAAGGCCAGGCCATCAAAATATTCGTAGCCCGGCGCCATAGGGTGCTGTGACAAAATAGTCAGGTGGCAATCCATCTGGTTAGCCTTTGCCCAGGCGGTTAATCGCGCCATGATCACCGGTTCTACCCCGTCGCTTAAGGTTGTGCCAATGATCTGCGCAACTCCGTCAGGCTTAAGGTACCGTGGCAGTCCCTCCAGCACACGCCACGTCACTGCCCAGCCATCGTTGCCACCATGACCCACAAAGGGGTACGGCAGCTCGTCTGGAAACGGGAGCAGCGGAGGGTTACAGATAATATGATCAAACGGCTCGTTGGACGGCAGAGCAGCGTAGAGATCGCCCACCAGAATGTCCCAGTTCTCCAGGCCGTTAAGCTGGCGATTGATCTCCGCCACCGCTGCCGAAAGAGGATTAATCTCGACCGAGACCACGCGGGCCGCTTTCGCGGCACAGTAGATAGACTGCACCCCCGGCCCGGAGCAGAGATCGAGCGTCCTGCCCTCTGCCCGAGGACGCAGGCGGGTTAATAAGCCAAATGAATCATCACCGTAATAGACCGTGGGATTGGGCGTCGGCGTCTCAAAAAGCAACCAGTTGCCCAGCACCATAAACAGAGAGAAGCCGCAGCTCCGCACCGTCTGTCGATCGCGCTGTAAAATATTTCGATCCAGCAACGGGACCAGCAGATCCCGCTCTTCAGCGGTAAATGCGACAAGCTCAACAGGCTCATTAATCAGCAGTAGCCGATAAAAATTCCCCAGCCGGCTACCGTATACCAACGGTCTGGCGGCTTGCCACGTTGTCAGGCGAGGTGTGCCGGGAAAGAAAGCGCTGCATAATTCGGCGTAACCAATACTATTTAAATAGCGTGTGAGATTTTTCATATGTTTTCATACAGAGGGTAGATTTCAGGAAGGTGCTCTCTTAATATCCGGCGAGACTCTGCAATATTGACCACGTCTTCACATATTTCACATACCGAGGCATAGCGTGGTTTAAAGAGCTTCTGCGTGGCAATATTTTCGACCAGCTTCATTAAAAACCAGGGGCCAAATTTGCGGATCGCCTGGATAACGAGACGCTGCTCCCCTTGCGCAAATAATTCAGCGGCATCGTGCGTATGGATATCACCAAAATCGAGAAACTCGTTACCGTGTGCGTGAATACCACAGCAGGCCAACAGATGACCGCCGGGAGACATAGCAGCGCTGGTCACTGCCCAGGGACATTTCAGATTGAGGCTGGACTGTTTGTCCGGATAGATAATCTCCTCTTCCGCCAGCGCCTGGCCGCGCCCCAACCTTTGTAGGCGCGCGTTCGATAGCAGATACCAGGTGCCGTCAGCAGCGCGTGACATTGTATGCTGGGGGACGCCATGCTCATCCCAATAGACCGGAATGACCTCATTAAGCTGCTGCTGTATAAAATCACTGGTTATGGTCGAGCGCGTACCGTAGCAGTTGGCAATGACAACGCTCTCAAAACCCCTATTCTTGCTGGCCTGCCAGGCATTAAAAACGTTCTGATAATTGATATCGCGGGCGTGGTAGTCATCCAGACTATAATTGACCTCCGAGAGTCCGCACTCTCTCAGGGTATCAATCATCTCATTGGCTTTATGCCTCGTCGTAGCCCACGAGGCATTGGTCACAATGCGCGTCTTAATGCCTTTTTCATGGCACCAGGCAATAGCATCGAAGAGATCGTTTCGCAGCAGCGTAGGCTCTCCCCCGGCGAAAACAACAACCTTTGGCTGGTTATCGCCCAGCATCAGCTGCTCAATGGCCTTTGTAATCATTGATAATGATAACTTTCCCCGACGCTGCGGTGAGGAGTGCATTGAGCAGTGCCCGCACGCGGCCGTACACCTGTTGGTCGTCAGGAGAGTAAGCTGGCTAATTTTAGACATAACGGTATATTCCACAATCTCTGTGGATGCCATGACCTTATGACATCAATTAATGAAGAAGATCGGCGCGAATAATATGCAGTCCCTCTGGCGTACTGGCGAGCGTTAATTTGACGTTAAGCTCTTTGTAAGCAATTTCGAGGACGTTTTCGCTGTCGTGGTGATGCGTGTTCAAGCGGAGGGTTTTTTCAGCTAAGTGTTTCAGCAGAGTAGCTTGCCGATAGGCGTTTAATCCTCTTTGGGTTAAGGTCGCATGCAGCTCTGGCGATAACGCACCTTCCGTCAGGATGATGTGCGACAGCACGCCGGCGTCGTTATGCGGCTGAGAGGAGGCGCTAATACCGCCGGACAACCCGCCCGATCCGGCCCAGCCGTTGACGTTAGCCATGATATTGGCGTTGGCCAGCGCGTTGGCGTTGGCGACCGCGTTGGCATTCGCCAGGGCAAGCGCGTTAACCACGGCAACGGCCATAGCTGCTGCGGCCCCGCCACCGATCTCATCGATCCAGCCGTCGTCCTCCATATCCTCTAATTTATCGTCGTGACGGATATCGTTCTGCTTCCCTATACCAATAACCGACTGGATAATTACCTGTCTGGCCGGCTCGGAGACGCTATTTAGATAGTCAGAGAACAGGACCTCTTCCCCTCCTTTACGAATAAAAAAGTCACTGTCGCTGTTTTTAAGCGCTGCCACAGGCTGGGACATAAAATCATTGACCAATACCCCATTGCCAAGGATGTTGTTCCTGAGTTTGCCTATCGCGCTTAGAAAATCACTTGTTCCGTTCATACCGTATCACTCCTTTTTTATTTGGGTGAGTTTGATAAATGTTATTATCACAGGCACTGAAACTTCAATAATAAACAACGTGATGCTTATGTTTTCGCTACTACCGGTTCGCCAGTTTCCCAATAGGATCGATAACAGAAAAAAACAAAACGCTGAAGCGATCGCCGATAGACCATATATCCGGTTTATCCTGTACCAGATTGTTTTATTATTTAATGTGTATCGGGTCCTGACGCCGTAGAGTCGGTTAGGCTTTATCTTTTGCATGGCAAGAGGGATCGAAATAACCATCAGTACCAGGCTGCCGATGCTCAGATAAAAAAAGGTGAGTTCCAACAGAAGCGCCTCTCTTGTCTTATGTAACCCATCACGTCAGTTTACTGCGCCAATAACCATAAAAATGGTGTGGCAAAACAAAATATAGTACACAACCTCTGCTGAAAAACTGATCGCCATCAATAAATAAGACCATGTTTTATTGGCCCTATTAATATTTAGGGTAAGAAAATTCTCACTCTGTATCTACAATTTATAAGGGGGAGCACTGGCATAATCAAAAGCAAATGCCGATTAATAGCAAATTATCAGTGAGATTGTTGGTAGAGGTATGAAGGGCAGAGTTAATCACTGCACCTGGTTTGCGCGGGGCCTTTGCGACTGGCGCACCTGCCACGCGGCAAAATAGGCTGTGTTTAAATTTGATAATCCAGGACTATTTCGTCCGGCTCCATCGCCTGGCGCTTGATATCCTCTACGGAGAGTCCGGCATTGCACAGCTCGATAAAGCGCCAGACATAGTTGCGCTGGAGCTGTCCACGCTTGAGGCCCAGCCAGACGGTATTCGCGTCAAACAGGTGGCGGGTATCCAGACGAATAAGCGTCCCCGCCTCCTGCTCGTTGCCTGACTGTTCAGCCACAATACCCACCCCTAACCCCAGCTCAACGTAGGTTCTGATCACATCGGAGTCCTGCGCACTCAGCACCACATCCGGGATCAGCCCCTTACGGCCAAAGGCTTCATCAATGCGTGACCGGCCGGTGATCCCCTGTCGATAGGTAATTAGCGGCCAGCGGCTAATCTCATCCAGCGTAAGCGGCGAGGCGTTGGCAAGGGGATGATCCTGAGGAATAAGCAGGCTGTGGTGCCAGCGAAACCACGGGAAGGCCACCAGCGCCGAATCGTTACTCAACCGCTCGCTGGCAATACCGATATCCGCTCCGCCGTTGTGCAGCAGCGACTCAATCTCCTGCGGCGTTCCCTGAATCAGCTCGAGACGAACCTCAGGAAAGAGCGCGCGGAAAGATTTGATCACCGGCGGCAGGCTATAGCGCGCCTGGGTGTGGGTGGTGGCAACCGTTAACACCCCGGAGGTGTCGTTGGTAAAGAGATCGGCGAGTCGGCGAACGTTACTGGCCTCGTTGAGGATCCGCTCGGCAATGACGAGCAGCGCTTTGCCCGGCTCGGTCATACCCAGCAGGCGTTTTCCCCGGCGGATGAAAATCTCAATTCCCAGCTCCTCTTCCAGCTCGCGAATATGGCGGCTGACGCCGGACTGCGACGTATAGAGCATGTTGGCGACTTCAGTCAGGTTGTAGTCCCGGCGCGCCGCTTCCCGGATTATTTTTAGTTGCTGGAAATTCATCTTACCCTCCAGAGCCATCAGACATGACGCTATTGTTAAAGTCTGAGGCCTGGCAGGACAAATAATAAAAACCGGCATCTTATTCCTTTATGGAATAAAACTAGCCCACCAGCAGCAGCTCGCGGTTCTCCAGAGTTGGGCGGCTGACCAGCGACAGCAGAATATCTTTAACCGCCTGCGCCTGCGGGGAGAGCGCCCCGTGAGCAGACGTATTCAGCGAGAGCGGAAGGCTCATGGAGGGGGCCGTAATGCGTGCCATCCAGCCGTTTGCCGCACTGCACAGGGATCGCGCCGCAGATTCCGGCAGCACCGTCACGCCCATGCCGCTGGCAATCGCTGCGGTTAAGGTGGTGATAGATTCAATCTCGCCGATGATTTTGGCCGTCAGGCGACGCAGGGAGAACGCTTCGTCAACCCGCAGGCGCACCGCGCTATAATCACGCGGCAGAAACAGGTTCATCTCCGCCACGGCGGTAAGATCGACGCTCTGACCCGGACAATCCCGGGTACCCACCAGGTAGAGATCCTCCTTCAGCAGCGGCTGGCTGGCGATCCCTGCCGCTGGTGCACGTTCGTAGAGCACCGCCATATCCAGCTGGCCGCCGATAAGCTTATCGTTAAGATCGGTACCGCTGTTTTCATGCAGATAGACCATCACGTCCGGCAGCTCGTTGCGCACGGCCTGCAACAGCGGCATGGTAATAGAAGACGCCGCCGTTCCGGGCGCCAGACCAATTGCCACCTGTCCACGCAGGGTCTGGCCAACGTTGTTGACCGCCAGCTGGGCCTGCTCACACTGGCGCAAGATGGTGCGGGCGTGGGTATAGAGGATTTTCCCGGCTTCGGTGGGGGTTACGCCACGCTTGGTGCGAATTAACAGCTGCTGATTCATTTCACCTTCAAGCGTTGCTACCTGTTGGCTCAGCGCGGGCTGCGCGATATGTAATACTTCCGCGGCCTGGGTCAGGCTACCGATATCGACGATTTTTACGAAATACTTCAGCCGTCTTAAGTTCATTTTGCCTCCGGAACTAAACGCGTAGGTTGATGCATGCCAGTCTCTTGTCGGAGGAGTTGCAAGATACTTGCCACTTTTTAAAAAGTCTTTTTGATTCTGCCTAACAGGCTGGATTATAAGCGTTTCTGATTACCCGCACGCATGTCACTACGAAAATCACCCCATTTACCCTGCCCCATAAGGGGTAGTTTTGCACTCGCCTGGTGCAGAGTCATCATTTTTGCTGATGAATGCGCCAGATTGCTGCAAATCTCAGCAAACGATCGCCAGAACCCCATCGAGGCTTTGACAACGCCCTTTGCCGTCGCTACTATTCGCCTCGTTCACACGATTCCTCTGTAGTTCAGTCGGTAGAACGGCGGACTGTTAATCCGTATGTCACTGGTTCGAGTCCAGTCAGAGGAGCCAAATTTAAGAAGCCCGCTTGTTAGCGGGCTTTTTGCTTTTCAGCGGTTATGTTTGTAGCGGATCTACCTTTTGAGCACCTGTATTATCGATTTGGTTGACATGGCTGCTTTCAAAATGGGTAACCCTGTCAGAGCGTAATGATGCCTTAATAACCGAGTGGTTTACTGCACAGGAATTTAACATGAGCAGCTGTAGCAACATAAGCCCTGATAGCGTCGTTTTATTCATAATTGCTCCTTAATGAATTTTATATAAATTTTAACCAGCCAGCATCGTTGGCAAAAGTATTGTGATATTTTTTGAAGGTTGAAAAGATTTTTAATTATTGAATAATTTAATTTTTAATAAGCAATTTACTTTTTGCGACACGCTATCAGCTTAAAATAGCTTATTTTTGCTGTCACGCTTTTGTATAAAGCCCGCTACATGGCGGGCTTTATGATTAGGCGTTGATATTTTCCGGCAGACCCGCCGTATCGTTCTCATCCTCCGCCACCGTAAACCACGAATACCAGCTGTTACGGCGTAGGTAACCTTTCGCGGTCACCGTGCGGATATTACGCCCCAGCGCATCGTAGTAGAGGGTATCGCTATAGCCCTGGGTGCGCAGGGAGGCATCGGTGACATAGAGCCAGCTATCCAGGAAATAAGGCTGATAGCTGCGCACCACCTGGCCCTTATTGTCATACTCAACCCGACCCGAGATAGCCCAGCGGGGAGCTGCATCCACCTCAGCCGTATCGACCTCACCATCCTCCTCCCGATGCCAGGCTTTCCCGTCAGGCACCAGCGTACACTGCTGGAGAGTACGGCCAAAGCCGTCGCTGTAGCCCACGGCAATAGCCGTCTGCTGCAGCAGTTTGCCGGCATCATCCGGATCGGGGGTATCAGGATAGTTATCCGCCGTCAGCACTGCGCTGTGGACCGGGATGCGGTCGCTCTCCGTTAACAGCGTCGCCAGCGGATCGTCAGGATTCGCCTGCGCCCATCGGTGGCCCGCAGGGCGGATGTACCCATCAAAGGTGATGAATCGGCGATCCAGAAGCGATGACCAGCCCCCCGCTACTGCCGCATCTGCCGCGCTCTCCGTTACGCTAGCCATCCAGCTGAACATATCGGTCACGCTTATAGTCGCCAGCTGTTGGATATAGCCTGGCGCGGTGGCCGCATCGATGGCCTCCTGCACGCTCAGCGCTGGATCGACAGCATAATCGGACACCATACCAAAACCGACCTGCTGCCCGCCGTTTTCGGTGCCGTAGACGCTGCCGCCTTTAGCCTGCCCCAGCGCATCCAGCTGAACCTCCTGGATATTGGCGTTGATATCGGTGGTCTGCCACGGCGTCAGAAAACGGTAATCATAAGCTGCGCTAGTGCTGTTGCGGCTATCGCTCTGCCTGGTTACGCAGAGGGAGTAGTCGTCATACTGATAGCTGACTGCGGAGACGAGCTTTGTTGACTGGGTGCTGCGCGGCATAGAAAACGGCAGATACTGGCCGTTATCATCCGTGTAATAAACAAAGCTGTGCTCCGTTCCCCACAGCGGATTGTCTGCATCATCTGACATGGAGACGTAGCCGAGCTTATCCCAGGCATAGTCTGGCGGAATATCAATCCCGTCATAGGCCGCCAGCGCGGTGCTGTCCAGTACGGCAGTCCGCTGGTGATCCACCAGTGCCCGCAGATCCGGCGGGGTAACGGCGTAAATCACCTCACTCTGCCCGCTCAGATAGCGTGTCTGGCCGTTGCCCAACAGCCCATCCGGATCGCTTAACGTTTCGTAACTGATACCGCCAGCGGGCACGCTATCATACACCAGCTGATTACCACGGCGGGTATCCGGCAGGCCCAGCCGCCAGCCTTGCGGATCGTCAAGATGGATTACGGAAGCAAGGCTCTCCGTCAGGCGCAGCTTCTGCTGCTGATCGTCATAGGTATTATCCCAGGCGTCGGCAGGCAGATTGGCGGGATAAGGTGATAGTGGATGCGATGCCCTGCGCGGGTATGCCACGCTGACCTGCTGCAGCGGCGTGCCGTAGTCGTCACGCACCAGCGTCACCTGCTGCACAACAACAGGATCGTCCGCCCTCTGCTCATAGCCGCTGGCGACCTGCTCCAGCCCCAGCGGAAGCACGATTGGCATCTCCCCTTCCTGAATCAGGCGAACCTGCATACGGTGTTGGGTACATGAGTAAGGTGCTGCGCTCTCGCCTTGCGTCCAGACCTCACTGCGCAGCAGCGCGCCTTTTAAGGCACGGTAGAGCCACCTGCGGGTATTGTCATCTGGCGCATCCAGCACCTGGTCCTGCCCGTCTTCATACTGTGTTAGCAGGGTGGCGTTGAGGGCAATAGCCTCGCTGTCCCCCTGCCACGGCTCCCCATAGAGGCGGGTCTCATCCTCCTCCCGGCCACAGTGGTACCAGGATTTGGTGAGCAGCGTAGCAGCCAGCGGCGTGTCGTCACCTACTGGCAAGGCATCATCGTTGGTATCTTTGGTCTCTACATAGCCAAACCCGCAGAACTCGCGCTCCCGGCCATCATAGACCCCCTGATAGTAGCGGCAGCTCTGGCTAAGCTGATTACCGGTAATTTCATCCAGGGTGAGGGTTTTCACCAGCAGCTGCATGGCGAAAGGCAGCGCGGGCACCGCCTGCGGATCCGCTGCTTTTTCGTCCAGCCACGACTGGGACGAGCTGCGATAGCAGAGCGTGTGGCTGGCTCCCAGGTTATTATTCACGCCGTTGAGCAGGTAAGGCTTAGCGCTGTTAAAGGCGTAGCGCCAGTGGGTCGGTGTCATATAAGGAATAGAGAGCACCAGCTCCGCCATGCCGGTTCCCTGCACGTCGGCTACGGTCACCTGACAGAGACGATCGTAGAATACGTCTCCCGGCAGCAGCACCGCCTCGCCTACGATAAAACCATTCCCGCCCTGGTTAAGCCAAATCTGCGCCCGGTCATGCTGCATATAGATGATATCCGGTGCGCCAGAGCCGTCGGTATCTGCCAGCAGAACGTTTTCCGGATTAAAGGTGCCCTCATCGAGAGCGTCGATTGGCGGCAGGAGCAGGCTAATCGGTGAGCCGAAGCGACCACGACCCAGGTTAGGCCAGCAGGTGACCTCATCGTAACGGATACGACATAGGTGCGACTGGCCGGAACCCAACATATCGGCAAAAACTACCAGCTCACGGGCGTTACGTCCGGGGATCGGCAGGGCAATATCCTCTCCCTGCGCCACGTCGAGGCCCACGCTAAAGCTCTCGCCTTCGTTAGCATACAGGCGTACCGATGACGGCCCTATCAACGCCAGATCGGCCAGACCGCTGCCCACCAGGGCGGCAAACTGCGCCTGGGGGTGGAAGAACTCGGTAGGCAGCGCGCTGAAGGGGGTAAACCCGCTCCAGCTCTTATCCGATCTTTGGGTAAAGAAGCCCGCCATGCCAGGCTGGGCAACAACCCAGTCGAGCTGGCCGTCGCCGTTGATATCCATCAGCCGGGCAGCGTCATTCTGCATCGCCGGCGCGCTGGGCAGCACCTGCCAGTCGGCATACGACACGCTGTCGCCCCCCTCCTCTCCGCGCTGCGGCGCACGGTAGCGCCACTCGCTGCCCGTGCGGCATAGCACCCCCGGCAGCCCTTCGCCGTAGAGATCCACCAGCGAGAAGGGCCAGCTCTCCAGCCCCGGCAGCGCGGGCAGCTGCTCCCAGCCTGATCCGCTCTCTGCCTCAGGCTGGCTATACTGTAGCTCCAGCGGCGGCAGCGACTGCACGTAGCCGTCGGTTTCATAAGCCAGCGTCCGGGCGCTGGTTAACTGCGTCAAAACCGGGTTTTCGTCATACTCCAGCAGCAGGCGAGTGACCAGCGTATCCGGCTCCCCCAGCTCATCGCGAAAATGGTGGAACATCAGCACCTGGCGGCAGAGGCGATGCACGCGGATCTCGAACCCGTAGTCGTAGCGGGAGTAAGGATCCTGTCGGGCTGGCCATGTTCCCGAGGCGGTAAACGCGGGCGGCGTCTGCGGATCGACACCGCGTTCGCCGTAGTCAAATACCAGAGTGAAGTACCAGTCTACGCCTGGCTTATCGCGACTCCACAGATAGAGATCTGTGGCGGGATCGACATTGCCATACTGCACCTGGCTGAGGTAGCGCATGGCGCTGCAGTCGCGCCCGCTGGCGTCAACGTTGTCGCCGTTTTCTGCCAAATAGGAGTAGTAAACATGCTCCCCTGTCGGACTAACCGACTCCTCCAGCAGCCATTGCGCCGTATGCGCTGTGGCCTGCGGATCGCTGATGCGTGCCGCCGGGGTTTTCCCCAGCAGATGCAAAGCGCCGTCGCTGCCGTGCAGCAGCCAGAAGTCGTCGTCACTGGTATTGCCGAACCAGTACTCCAGGCGGTTGAACGCCCCCTCGGTACGCGGCTGGTAGCGGGTTACCGAGTAGGTTTGTGAAAATGTAACGTCGCCATAGGCGGAACAGGTTATCGGATTAGGCTCGCTGGCGCTGCTGGCCGTTTTTACCAGCACCTCGCCATTAGGTCCCAAAAACTCATCCGCATCATTATACTGCGGTACGCCGTGGCTGGTGCGCCGGGCGATACGCATCGCCTCACAGAACCAGCCCACGCCGAATACGCTATTTCCACCGCCGCTGCTGTAGCTCAGCGATAGCCCAGGGGCGAAACCACGCCCGGCGGTAATGGGCAGCGGCAGCGCCATGCTGGCCAGCCCGGTCGGGCCTGCCTGGCCCAGCGACTCACCCATCCCCGTCAGCGCCCCGCCACCTTTAGGCAACGCAGGCGGCGTAACCGAGACCGCTGAAGAAAACGCATTTTGTTGTTGCATAACATTTCTCCTGAAACGGGCCGCCAGCGGACGGCCCGGAAGTTGCTCTTACAGCGTGTTGGTAACCGCCTGTTCAAAGGTGCTGCCGCCGTACAGCGCGGTGTAGTGAACCTGGATGATGACGTCATTCAGGGATTGCAGTACCGCCTGCTGCTGCGCGGAGGTGAAGTTCGGGAACTTCAGCTGCCAGTCAGAGACGGCCCCCGTACCCTCAAACGGTAGGTAGCGTTCATCACCAAAGTTCAGCACGAACATGCCGCTGTCGTTTATTCCCTGCGAGACGGCGATCTGCTGGCTGGCACGCAGATTAGTGATGATGTTGCTGGCGCTGCCTTTGGTGCTGTCGTTGAGGTAGTTCACGCCATCAATATCCGCCTTCAACAGAGTGCGGCTGCCGGACTGGGTCAGGGTCAATTTCACGTCCTGATACGGTCCTACCAGCGCGGGCAGCGAGACGGTCACGAACTTGATCTGCCGCAGATAGTGGCCCGGATAGTCGTTATCGAACAGCGACTCGCTAAGGGAGAACTGCGTCGCACCGTCTGTCAGAAGGCTGCTAAAGGCGTCGCTGTCGAGCTGCTTCAGGGAGACCGTTTTGGTCAGCTCCAGACGGCGCGCGTTGCGCGACAGCCAGGCGGACTCCATCTGCTGCAGGTTGAGCGTCAGCGTCTCGCCCACCAGCAGGCCGTGATAGCTATCGTTCCACGCCCCGGTCTGAATAAAGGTGGAGTTCATATCCCCCATCTCATACTGCCAGCTGGCCTGGGCGCTCAGGCAGAGGGAGAGCACCGCGTCGTAGGCCTGGTAGTAGAGCGCCGAGAGCTGCCCGGTCAGCCAGTTGTAGAGCGAGGACTGGGTGAAGCGGGTAGTCAGGAAGTTCAGCGTGGACTTCAGGTTATCCTGCTGCGCCTGGGCCAGCTGCAGCGAGGTCACCGCTCCCTGACGACGCACCGCCAGCGCGTCAAGCTGGGCGTTAAGGGTACCCACCTCTGATTGCGCCTGCTGGTACTGGAACTGCCACTCTTCGCTACGGCGGCGGTAGTTTTCCGATATATCCGTCTGCTGGGCGGCGAGGCCGGTGATATCCGCGGCCAGCTGCAGCACGATCCCGGCGGCCAGCGTCGGGGCGCTCACCTCTACGCCCCCGGTCGCCAGGCCGAAGATGTTGGGGAGGGTCTTCATCGCCATGCCCGCAGTAATCAGCGGAGAAGCAGCGGTCATCGAGGCGGATGAGCTGTCGCGCAGCACCATGGCGCTGGTTTCCCCTGCCGAGACGCCGGTGGTGTAGAGGCCGAAGTAGTGATCGTAGCGCTGCTGCGCCATGCTGCGGCTGGCCTCCAGCACGGTTTTATCCTGATCGAGGGCGTCGATGGCGTTCTGCCCCAGCGTCAGATTGTAGGCCGAGATATCCAGCGCCAGCTGGGCATCCAGCTCCTGGAGACCCGTCGTGTCCTTGCGCTCATAGTAGCTGAGCAGCGTCTGGCCGAACTGGCTCAGAGTAGAGACGGCGGCGCGGGCGCTCTGCAGCATGGTGGTAAAGCGGTATGGCGGGATGGTCGCCGTCATGCCGGAGGAGGCGCTGATAAGCGAGCCGCCCTGCACGCTCTGCGCCATCAGCACCGTCGGGTTGACCGGCGGGGCATAGAGCGGGACACTCATCGGCAGGCCATCGATGGTCAGCTGGTGGCGCAGGTTATAGAGCCGGGAGTCGAGCGTGTTCCAGTAGCCAAGCAGCTGGCTGTTGACCGGGGCCATAAAGCTGTCGCTGGTTGTTACGTCCGCCGCCACGCTGAGCTGTCCGGCAAAGGCAGGCAGCGCCGTGACCTGCTGCTCATAGCTAAGCAGGGCCACGTTGCTCTCTGCGCTGTCGGCCAGCGCTTCCAGCGTCTCGGGCACCCAGTGGTTAACAATTAACGTGTCCGGGCGGATACCGAGCAGGTCCTTCACCTGGCCGTACTGTAACCGGGCGAGGCTCAGGCCGTCGTTAGTCAGCAGGCGGTAGCTGGCATCGGCGGCAGCCATCAGGGTGCTGACATAGGCCATGAAGACTGCTTTCTGGTAATGGACAGGATAAGCAGAAGCCAGCGCGTCCGGGTCGGTGGTCAGCCAGACTGCAGAGACCTGGGCAGCGGACGAGGCGCTCTCCACCAGCGGGCGCACGCTCCAGTAGTCCGGTTCCGGGTACTGCGTGCGGATATCGCTGCTGTTGTCGCGCCCGCGGGCAGCCGGGTCGAAGATGTAGTCGTACCAGCCTAATGCATCGCTGTACTCCTCCTCCTGACTTAGGCGCCACGCCACCAGGTACGGCATATAGAAGAACAGCTCCCAGAAGTAAATACCGTTTGCGCCGCTGAAGTCCATTGGGACAGCGGTATCGTTGGTCATACCGGGTTCGAGGGTCAGCTGGGTGTCCCAGTTGAGCAGAGCCTTGATGCTGGCGCTGGCTTTATTGATAAGTTCTTTAGCAAACAGAGTATTCAGCCGGATAGGGGATATTTCTTTTGTACCATCAGGCGTGTCGCTGAATTGTAGGAAAACAGCTGTGCCGAACGAATCATCTGCTCTGGATGTTATGGTTGGCGTCACGGGCATACTCAGCGCTTTCTGGAAGGTTATTTTATATTCATCCTGAACGCCGTAAACAGAGTCGTCCTGATAGCCAAATGAAAAATACCAGTACATATGAACATCATCAGAATTGGCAGAAGGGATATTGTCTATGGAAAATGTCCATGTAGAACTATTTGCTGTAAAAGCATCCGCCGTTAACGTATATTGCAAAGTACCTGTTTGCCAGCAGTTCATTTCGCTATTGGAATATGCCTTACGAGTCCAGGAAGCGCTGATGTCAGTAGATAAAGAAAAAGAAGGTATGGTGAGCTGAATATGATTACTGCTATCAATAAAATTAATCGAAAGCTCATCATTATATGAGCCCCACGGATATTGAACCCATTCACCATCAATGTCGAAACCAGTACTCGTATAAGCATATGACTTAGATAGCACATTCCTATAAGCTTTGCCATCATAGGTTAAATTAGTTATATTTACATAATTACAATTAGAAGTTCCGGGATTCTCCATAACTATAGAAATCTTTTTCATTAACCCAACTGCATTAGTATGCTCAGCAGCAGAATTGTCGTAATGTACCAAATCAAAATAAAAATTAACATTCTTTTCGCTATCGTTATAAATAACATTATTTCTATAAGATTTAGGCAGCGTTACTGAATTAGGAACGGTAACACTTACATTAAATGTCCCATCCACATTGTAAGTTACCGATGCATTACTTTTATTTAAAGCTGGGAGAATAACGCCCGAGTTAATCCAGGAATCATTACTCTGATCAGGTTGATAATCGACAGCAACTAATTCAAAAAGACCATACACATATGCAGACTGTATTTTTAATTGATTACCAGAGGCCGTAGCGTTATCCAGATAATAACTAAGGAACTCCGCAAGAATTGTTGCATATTCATCCTGAGACTTCGCCTTAACTTTTGAGATATTAAGCCAGTAATCAATCTGCATTGACAAGTCATTATAGCCATCCAAACTCGCGCCTTGCGAATTAACATCACCACCTGAATATAACGATACCGTAAGAGCATCTTCATTTTTATTATAGCCGCAGGCGGTACATAAAAACTCAGATGTAAATAATTCATCGCAATACCCATCATGATTCTGGCTGTTGATATCATTGTCTACTGACATCATTGCATAGGGAGCAGACCAGTTATTACTAAAATCACAATATGCAGTGTAAGCAGTAATTATATCGTAGGTTTCACCATTGGTCGCTCCCGTGGCATTACCTCCCGTAGTCTTTTCAAACCAGAACAGGTAAAGTCGATTGTTAAAATAGGTCAGACGTGGAATACCCTGAACCTTGTCCGCAGCTATTGTGGTATTCATCGGATACCACTCAGACCAGGCATCGGTCGAAACCACGTTCTCGATATTTTTGCTCATATCAAACGAGCGCCAGTAGTATTGTACCGGTGATGAGTTGGTTTTACCGAGAAAATAGTAAATTCCCGTCGTCTGGTCGGTGCTATCAAGATACCCACTGACAATCGTCAGATTCGCCACCTGCTCAAACTTGTTGAGGTAGTTCATCACTGCCTGCTGGGCCGTGTCGTTATTGATAGTGTTCTGGTTCAGATCGGTAATAAGATCCTTAAAATAGGCGGTCTGGCTCTGACGCAGGGTCGGATCGATATAGTTCTCCGGGTAGGTGTCTAGTTCCACCTCTCCCGCCCAGATATCATACTGACTCAGCCCGTCTTTCCAGTTGGTGATATTATCCTGGTCAAGATACTGGGTCTGGTAGCCCGGCTCCATATTCATGGTGATGCCGTTAATGTATTGCTGAATACTCGACATCGCCTGCGCGACGCGGGAGGTGGGCACGGCGTTGCTGACAAGCGGATCGATCAGCAGATATTCATAGACGTCTTCCGGCGTCTGAACCAGATTTACCAAGTCTTCATTGCCGCTGGCAGGAATATACTGCCCCATATAGTAGGACAGCAGGGCGTTACGCTGACGTTCATTCAGTGATGCCGCGATATCAATGCTCATAATTTTTAACCTTAAATTGAGGGATAAGTGCGGCACAGCAATGTGTGCCTCAGAGTAAAAAATTTGTACTACTGTTGCCCGGACTGCGCGGCAACCAGTGACTCGCCCGCCGACTGCCAGGCGTCCCAGGTATCCGTGACGTTACCCGGCGCAAGCGCTCCCGTTGCCAGCAGCGGCGTCACCGACAGCCCGGTCTCCGCCGAGAGCCGTTGCAGCCGCATCACGTAGTCCACGTCCGTGACGCTTTTCGCCACTGAACCGGGCAGGCCTGCGGTGGCATCCGCCACCTCGCTGCTCTCCCACCCCAGCAGCAGCGCCAGCGCCTCAGCGGCCTTTGCCGCATCCGGCGGCGTGGCACCATTGACCCAGCTGAGGTAGGCCAGCACCCGGTCCTCATCCCCGGCCACTTTCAGCCAGTCGCCGTAGCGGCTGAACCGGTAGAGCAGGCTCAGGCTGAGCGTGGTGTCGCCTACCCCGAACCAGCCGGGGTGGGCAAGGAAGACGCTGAGGGTGGCCGGTGTCAGGCTGAAGGCAGTGCTGATGCCCGCCCGCTGGCCGAGGGCAAAGAGGTCTGTCAAATAAGCAGCCGGAACCTGAGACGGGTCGGTAAGTGCCGCGCCGTTGTTCATGGCCAGCGAGTCAGCGAGCAGGCGGTACTCGCTGTCGCCCGCCCACTGAAGCAGGAAGGGCGGCAGGGACTGGGCGGTGCCGAACATCTGCGCCAGCGCGCTGTCGGCGATGCCGTTCTGCGCCTGGCGGGCCTGCCAGATGATGCAGGAGAGGCTGCTGATGGCCTGCTCTTTATCTGCTTCTGAGGGAAAGGTGATATCAGCCATATCAATATCCGCACTGACCCTGGAAGAGATGGTTGCATAGTCTGTTGCGGCGGGTAATACCAGACCGTTACTGTCGATAAGATCGCAGAAAAGGTCGCTACAACTGGAATATCTGGCAGGCCCAATAAGTTTGGCGGGTTTTCCGGATGCGACAATCGCGGCAATGTCAGCTTCTGTCAGGGCGCTGTCCCACAGGGTGACATCGTCATAGCCTAAGGTTGCATTAACATCATTAGTAAGACCCATCGCGTCGCTCTTGCCCAAAGTCCAGACGTTATCATCCTCTCTGAACAGTGACCCACTCCAGGTAAGCTTGCCTGTTGATTTAATGCTACCGTCTTCTGACCAGGCATAAAAAGTTGTGCTGTTTTGTGCAACATCTGTAACAACCCCCAGCCACAGCCATATGTCAGCCTGTGATTCAAGACCAGACTCAAAATGTAAAGACTTCCAAGTCTCATCTGTTGTAACGCTAGCCCCTATTTGATAATCATTTTTAGTAGGGAATAATGTAGTAATAACACTAATGCCGGGTTTGACTGATGAGCCAAAGCTCTCTGAATTACCTAAAATAGGGAAGTTATCACTTGCCCCGGATCCTATCTTCACCCACATACCGATGGTATAACTACTATTCCCAGCAGCGAGTGTATTTGCCGCGCTGCTCAATACACCGTACTGCCCAAGGGTTGAATCCAGCTGAATACCACGTGCAACGCCTTCCGGGCTGTCGACCGTTCTATCGCCACCGTAAATAGTCAGGAATGAGCTTTCAGGCAAAGTTACACCGCTGAAGCTCTGCTCGCTGAGCAGCGTGGCAGGCAGCAGCTGCTTGATGTCATTCACAAAGTTCACCGTGGCGGAGGTCGCCACCAGCGCATCCCCGCCCGGCTGCAGCGCCAGCCAGCTCTTCACCCACGACAGCCTGTGGTCCGCCGCCCACCCTGCCGCCGCGTCCAGGGCCATCAGCAGGTCGAGGATATCCCCGCCCGCAGGCTGACCGCCGGACAGCGCCGCCAGCTGCGGCACGCCTGCCAGCATTTCCCAGGACGCGTCGTCCTTGCCCGCCAGGCTCAGCAGCGCCGCCCCGTCAGCAAACGACAGGTCCAGCCAGCGCGGCACCATCGCCAGCCGGTAGAGGGCCGACACCACCGGCAGCGTCAGCGGGAAGGTTTTGTCGGTTGTATTGCCCTGCTCTGCCGCCACCCTGTCTGCCAGCACCCGGAACTGCGCCTGGGTGATCTCCAGCCCGGCACAAATCTGGCGTACCGTGCGGGCGCTGTCCCCGGTCACGTCCGCATAGCTGACGGTCTCCCCGGTGATGGCGAACGGCTCATCAAACAGCGACGGTGAGTTAAACACCTGGTCGAAGAACGGCACCGCCGGTGAGATGGCGTAGGGGGTGATTGCATCCAGCACCGCAGCAAACTGGAAGGGGGTGACGCCGTACTTCTGCTGCCAGTGGCGGAAGACACCCAGCGTGCGCAGGGTGTGGGCGTTAAGGGAGAAGTCGGTATTATTTTCGCCCTGGGCGCGGATGCAGGCGCTGAGCAGCAGGTCGGTCTCCTCGTAGCTCAGCCCCAGCCAGCGCTGCAGGCGCACCATCCTGTTAATGCGGTCCATGCGGGCATCGGAGAGACCGGATAGTAAATTATTTTTTGATCCATCCAGAGCATAATAGTGATACATGCCTGAATAACCCGCAGCAGGTTTGTTGCTGGTAATAAATTTTTCAATTTCACTATCCGAAAGGTCTCTATTCCATGAAGTAATATCATCATAATCAATAACTGAACGCCTTTCAGGATAATTGTTATAATAATTATTATTTTTATTGCCGTTAAAACCCCAGTAATCTTCTGAAAGAGCAATGCTGTCCAGCGATGAAATATCAATACTGTTCACTACATTCATACTTACGCCATCGGTACTTCCACGAAAATATAACCTATCACTCCCACCGTAGCGTATAGCAAGAAAGATCCAAACATCAGGGTTAAAATTAACACTTAACGTAAGTGGATCGTTGGAGCCATCGCTGGCAGTAAGCTCCAGCGTGTAAGCGCTACCGTCATATCTGGCAAACAGCGTAATACCCTTAGATGAAAGAGCATAATTAGCCGTTTTATTTGTTATCACAACAGCCATATCATTTACATCATGAGAAATTTTACACCAGAAAGTAATTGTGAAGTTTTTAAGTGCTGAACCATCTGTGCTGATATTATCGGCAATATACATTTCTGCCTTCTGGGTGGCATCGCTGCGAAGCCCCGTACTAAACTTCCCTTCAATTAAAGTGAGTCCATTGCTGCTTAACGTTAATGGTATGGGGGTACTTCCTGTATCCTGTGGAAGATGGCTGGCGTTATATTCATCCATATTCGTAAAGGAGACTATGCCCTCTCCCTTGCCGTTGTTAATAAAATCCGCTCCATAATTACTACTATCAACAACGTCACTGCCAGCGCCTGCATTCACCAGATCGTCATTTATATTTGGTGAGACAACGACTCTGGTGCTGCCTTCACCGTTTCCCGCCACCAGCTCCTCCACCTGCGGCACGGTAATACCCAACCGATAGGTAAACGTGTCTATATCTTTAAACGGCGTATAGTCTGCCGTCTCTACGCCGAGGTTCGTTTTATAGAAGGTGGTCAGGTCGGGAGCGGTGCTGTTATCCGCCTCGGTGACCAGCGTCTGCTGCTCCGGGGCCAGGGTGCTTGCCAGCTCCGTACTATTATTGCTGCGCTCCCCGCGCCAGGAATCATTAAGAAACCACGGCCAGTCGGTAGCAGTTTGACCGACGATATCTTCCAGCGGCACGCCCGCATTAAACAGGGAGAGTTCCACCTGATCGTGGGGGAAGTGATACGGCAGCAGGGTCGGGTAGCGGGTCTCCGCCAGGGTTTCGTCCACGCTCTGCTCTGCAGGCAGGCTGGTGGCGATGTTGTTCTCGAGGATCTCGTTGACCAGCTGCAACGCCGGGATCTGCTGGTTAACGGCATCGTTATCTACCATCAGGGTCGCCAGGTCCGGGCGGCGCTCGGCCAGGGTGATCGCCTGGTCAGCGCTGCTGCTGGCCTGAATTTCTTCTTCAAAGGTCAGGGCCTGCTTATAGAGCCAGGTCAGGTAGCTGACCGGGGAATCGACGGCTTCCGGCGCGCCGGACTGGCAGTAGGCCTGCCAGTTCTCAGCAAATTGATTCTGCCAGGTCGGGCCATCCTGAACCAGCCCCTGGATGTTATTTGAAGAGGTACCGCTTACCGCCTGCTGGCCGCTGAGGGTTTGCGTTAAACCCTGGCGGATTTGCCGGGTAAGCTGCTTTTCCCGGAACAGACGGCGGATATGCTGAGCCTGCCCCATCGCTAAATCCCATGCCCTGCCGCCGCGCAGGCCCAGCCACGACATATTGGCGGCGATAAACTGCTTGCGGGACGTGCGGGCAACGTCAAAGACCGAGCGGTAGTTATTTTTGGCAAAGCTGCCGGGAGAGACCTTTAGCGCGGCCTCCACCTGCACAAGCGCAGGGCTGACAGAGAGAGTCATAATATATAGCTCCAGTGAGTGTTCTGTAGAGTTGAGGAAGAGATGAGTTGCTCGATGAGAATCACCTCATACTAATAAATATTATTTCCAGATAAGCACCGTCTTAAACCAACAGGTTACAATCAGTTTTTACTAAATATAAAGACACGCAACCTGCAATAAGGCCGCCCACCATTTAGCCAATTAAAACAATCAGATAAGCAACAATCATTTTTTATACATCGAAATCTAAAAATAGGTTTGCCGGGGAAAAGAGTAGCTGGATGGATTAAAAATAATGAGCGCTATATAAATTAAAGATTACATGCATCCGTTTCTAAAATGCACATCGCCGCATTTATTTTCATGCAGTATATTCTTAATGTTTTAATTATTTGAATATATAATTTTTATTTAATAATAAGAATTTACGCTTAAGAAATGAAATTGTCTTTTAAGAGACAGGCAGGAATAAGGGGTTACGCGCCACCCAGGTAGGCTTTTCGCACATCGGGATCCGCCAGCAGCTGTGCGCCGCTGCCGCTGAGGCGGATCTCACCGTTAACCATCACATAAGCGCGGTCGGAGAGCTTCAGGGCGTGATTGGCGTTCTGCTCCACCAGAAACAGCGTCATCCCCCCCTGGGTCAGCTCGCGCAGGATTTGGAAAATCTGCTTCACCACCAGCGGAGCCAAACCCAGGCTTGGCTCATCCAGCAGCAGTAGCCGGGGACGGCTCATTAACGCCCGGGCAATGGCAAGCATCTGCTGCTCACCGCCGGAGAGGGTCATCGCCCGCTGGCTGCGCCGCTCTTCCAGCAGCGGAAAGAGCTGGTACATCCGCGCCTTGTCCTCTTTCTGGTAGCGATCGCCGATGGGGATGGTGCCCATCAGCAAATTCTCCTCCACCGTCATATCCGGAAAGATGCGCCGCCCTTCCGGGGCCTGAGCGATGCCGTTGCTGGCGATAAAATGGGTAGATTTGCGGCTGATATCCTCCCCGCGATAGCGTATCTCGCCGCTGGCGATGCGCGGCTGACCAAAGACCGACATCAGCAGGGTCGATTTGCCCGCGCCGTTCGCACCAATCAGCGAAACGGTCTCCCCCGCGTTTACCGTCAGTGACACATTTTTCAGGGCCTGGATCGGGCCATAGAAGACATCAACCCGGCGAAACTCAAGTAGCGGCTCGCTCATCGATCTATCGCCTCTTCATCGGTACCAAGATAAGCAGCAATCACGCTGGCGTTGGCCTGGATCGCCGTTGGCGTTCCGCGCGCGATAACGTTGCCGTGGTCGAGTACGATCACCCAGTCGGCAATCGCCATCACCATCCCCATGTCGTGCTCGATCAGCAGTACCGTAACCCCGTGCTGCTCGCGCAGGGTACGGACGATCCGGCTTAACGCGTGCGTCTCTACGGGGTTGAGTCCGGCAGCGGGTTCATCCAGGCAGATCATCTCCGGCCCGGTGCACATGGCGCGGGCGATCTCCAGCCGGCGCTGCTGTCCATAGGAGAGGGTTCCGGCCAGCCGGTTGGCACACTCCACCATCTCTACGATCTCCAGCCAGTAGAAGGCGCGATCCAGGGCCTGGCTCTCCGCCCGGCGGTAGCCAGGCGTATTGAAAATCCCGGCGATAAGATTGCGGTTAGCCTGCATATGCTGGGCCACCAGCAGGTTTTCGACTACCGACATTTCCCGGAACAGGCGGATGTTCTGAAAGGTGCGCGCCAGCCCGGCGCGGTTAACCAGATGGGTCCCGCCAAACATCTTGTACCACAGCCGGGAGCCTACACGGCGTGGATGGAGAAAATCGCCCAGCAACAGCTTCTGACCCAGCACCTGCACAATGTCGGTGGTATGCGTTCGCGTCTCCAGCAGGATCGATCCGCCGGAGGCCTGATAAAAGCCGGTGAGGCAGTTAAATACCGTTGTTTTTCCCGCGCCGTTGGGACCAATCAGCGCGGTGATCGAGCCGCGCTCAACCTCCAGGCTGACGTCGTTGAGGGCCTTGATACCGCCGAAGTGCATCATCAGATTTTCCACGCGTAGGATGGCATCGCTCATGGCGCAACGCCCTTACGCACGGCAAATCCAGCCCGACTGGTGCGTACCAGGCCGCGCGGTCGCCAGATCATCATCAGCACCATCAGCACGCCAAACAGCAGCACGCGGTACTCGGCGAAGTCCCGCAGCAGTTCCGGGGCGACGGTAAGAATAAATGCCGCCAGCACGACCCCCAGCGTCGATCCCATCCCGCCCAGCACCACGATGGCGAGAATGAGCGCCGACTCAAAGAAGGTAAACGAGGTGGGGTTTACGAACCCCTGGTAGGTGGCGAAGAAGACGCCTGCGATGCCAGCGGTGGAAGCTCCCAGCATAAACGCCGATAGCTTGACCAGCACATGGTTTAAGCCCAGCGAGCGGCAGGCAACCTCATCCTCCCGCAGCGCCTCCCACGCCCGGCCAATGGGCATGGTGGTCAACCGGTGCTTAATAAACAGCACCAATACCACCACCAGAACCAGCACTGAATATATAAAGATAAATTTAAGATTTGGGTTATAGGTAGTTCCAAAAAATTCATGAAAGGGTATGCCGCCGTCTCGCGCCCGGCGACCAAACTCCAGTCCTAAAAAGGACGGTGCAGGCACCGAGATGCCGTTTGGCCCGCCGGTAAAGCTCACCCAGTTATTCAGCACGAGGCGGATAATCTCCCCAAAGCCGAGGGTGACAATCGCCAGATAGTCGCCGTGCATCCGCAGCACCGGGAATCCCAGCAGCGCGCCGGCCAGTGCGGCAACGATCGCCCCCAGGGGGAGCATCACCCAGAAGCCCAGGCCGAGGTACTGATACCCCAGCGCCAGGCCGTAGGCACCAATGGCGTAAAAGGCGACGTAGCCGAGATCCAATAGACCCGCTAGCCCCACCACGATATTGAGTCCCAGTCCGAGCAGAACGTAGATCAGCCCGAGGATTGCCACGGTCAGGAGGTATTTACTGGCGACAAAGGGGAAGAGCATCGCCAGCACCAGCAGCAGCGGGCCAATCCAGCGCAAATGGGAGAGATGATCCGGCGAGCGGACGAACACCCCGTCATTGGCGCTCTCAAAGCGGCGGGTAAACTGTCGCCCGCGCGCCGTTTGCAGCGCCAGGCTCAGCAGAAAGCGTCCGGCCATAACGATAGCGACCAGCAGCGCAACGCGTCCCGGGGCCAGGTTAAAGCTATACCCTTTGAGCACCACGCCAACAATCGGCCCAAATACGATCAGCGCGCACAGCCCGGCCAGCAGGGTATCCCGCAGGCACTGCCTGAGATCCAGCCGGGGCTTTCGTGTCTCATCCACCATGCTCGCGCTCCTCATACCTTCGCCACTACCGGGCGGCCCAGCAGCCCCTGCGGGCGGAAAATCAGGATGGCAACCAGCAGCGCAAAGGAGAAGACGTCCTTATAGTCAGAGTTGACCAGCCCGGCAAACTGCGCTTCGGCAACCCCCAGCAGCAGGCCACCCAGCATCGCGCCGGGCAGCGAGCCGATGCCGCCCAGCACCGCGGCGGTGAAGGCTTTAATGCCAATGATAAAGCCAATATAGAAGTCAAAGGTGCCATAGTTCATGGTCACCAGCACGCCAGCCAGCCCCGCCATGGCTGCCCCCATCACAAACACCAGCGAGATAACCCGATCGGTATTGATACCGAGGATCGAGGCCATGCGCCGATCCTGCTGCGTGGCGCGGCAGATGCGTCCCAGGCGGGTAAACTGGATCACCCAGGTGAGCAGCAGCATCCCCGCCAGCGCCGCCAGCAGAATGAAGATTTTTGTCCAGGTGATCTGGACGATACCGTCGCCAACGTCCACCCGCAGCACGCCGCTTAACAGGGTCGGGATCCCCTGCTGGTTTGGTCCCTGGCTGATCTGCACATAGTTTTGCAGGATCAGCGACATACCAATCGCCGAGATCAGCGGTGCAAGGCGCGTAGAGTTACGCAGGGGCCGGTAGGCGATGCGTTCGATCGTCCAGCCGTAGACGCCGGTGACCACCACGGTAAAAATCAGCGTGCCAAAGATCAGCAGCGGGAAGGAGTGGAGACCAAACCACGACAGCAGCCCGAGGCCGATGGCGCAGAGGTAGGCCGAGATCATATAGACCTCGCCGTGGGCAAAGTTGATCATGCCGATGATGCCGTACACCATGGTGTAGCCGATGGCGATCAGGCCATACACTGCCCCCAGCGTCAGGCCGTTAATAAGCTGCTGCAAGAAGAATGCATCCATGGTGAACGCCCTCGCCCCGGTAAGTGGGATCACAGCTGGTGATATTTGCCTTTGTCGTCCCACTGATAGACGACGTAGTCAGAGACTTTCAGATCGCCCTTCCCATCCCAGGCTTTCGGTCCCATCACCGTGTTCACGCTGTTTGACTTCAGCCAGGCGCTGGCTTTCTCATTGTCTTTGCCGACGGCGTTATAGGCAGCGGCGATAGCCTGAATGGAGGCGTAGGCGTAGAGGGTGTAGCCTTCCGGCTCAAAGCCGCCGGCGCGGAATTTCTCAATTACCGCTTTTCCCGCCGGGATGGTGCGCGGATCCTGGCCGAAGGTCATCAGCACGCCGTTGGTGAACTGCGGCCCGCCCGCTGCCGTCACCAGCTCCTCGGTGACCACGCAGTCGCCGGAGAAGAATTTGGCCTCTACCCCCTGCTCGCGCATCTGGCGCACCAGCGGCCCGGCCTCAGGGTGGCAGCCGCCGAAGTAGACCACGTCAGGCTTTAGCGCCCCAACCTTGGTGACCAGCGCGTTAAAATCTTTTTCACCCCGGGACAGCCCCTCGTAGAGCACCTCTTTGGTGCCACGCTTCTCCAGCTGGGCGCGCATCGCATCCGCCAGCCCCTGGCCATAGGTATCTTTGTCGTGGATCACGGCGACCTTTTTCGCCTTCAGCACGTCGAGAATATAGTTTGCCGCTACTACGCCCTGCTGGTCGTCGCGGCCGCACATGCGAAACATGCTCTGCATGCCCCGCTCGGTAATTTGTGGGTTAGTGGATCCGGGGGTGATGGTCAGCACGCCCGCTTCGTCATAGACTTCGGACGAGGGCATGGTTGAGGAGGAGCAGAAGTGGCCCACTACAGCGGAGACCTTCTCTTCGTCTACCAGTCGGTTGGCCACCGCCACCGCCTGCTTGGGTTCACAGGCGTCGTCCCCCTGCACCAGCACGATCTTCTCGCCCTTGATGCCGCCTGCGGCGTTGATATCCGCCGCCGCCTGGGTTGCCCCTTTCCAGTATTGCGCCCCGTAGGTCGCGTTGGGTCCGGTAAACGGCCCGGCCACGCCGATGGTGATATCCGCCTGCGCATAAAACGCAGCACCTAAACAGCTCAGCAGAGCAAGCGGTAACGTAAGCGTTTTGATAGACATGTGTTAATCCTCAGCACGGTTCAGTACCCGACGCCAGCGGCGGCGTGGAAGAGGTCGCCATCACATGGCTGGCTGGGCTACGCGGTGTCCGGACCGTCCAGAATCTTAAACATAGCTGCGGAAAAGTGAGCCTGCGCACCCCGCCTGTACAAATTTGCAGCGGAGATCACTGAGTGAAGCGAATTTGCCGCTGCGGCGAAAAAAATGAGCGCCCCGGCAGGGTTAGCCATGCCGGGGCGCGTTTAGCGGGCGTTGTTTAGCCGGTTATGCGGTTTTAGCCCGGCTGGCGATAATGCTGTCTGCCACGTTGCGCGGCGCTTCGGCATAGTGGTGAAACTCCATGCTGTAGGTAGCACGCCCCTGGGACATCGAGCGCAGCGTGGTGGAGTAGCCAAACATCTCCGCCAGCGGCACGTCAGCGCGAATGATCTGGCTCCCCAGCCGCTCATCCATCCCCTGAACCATGCCGCGTCGTGAGGAGAGATCCCCCATCACGTTGCCGGCGTACTCCTCCGGCGTCTCCACCTCCACGTGCATGATCGGCTCGAGGATCGCCGGATCGGCGCGTCTGGCCCCCTCTTTAAAGCCGAAAATCGCCGCCATTTTGAAGGCCAGCTCTGAGGAGTCAACGTCATGGTAAGAGCCAAAGGTCAGCGTCGCCTTGATATCGACCACCGGATAGCCCGCCAGCACGCCGGAATTGATCGCCTCCCGCAGGCCTTTCTCTACGGAAGGGATAAACTCCCGCGGTACCACCCCGCCCTTGGTGGCGTCCTCGAAGATAAAGCCTTTCCCCCCCTCCAGCGGCTCAAGGGTCAGCACCACATGGCCATACTGTCCCTTACCGCCGGACTGGCGAACAAACTTGCCTTCGATATCCTTCACCGTTTTGCGGATCGTCTCCCGGTAGGTCACCTGCGGACGGCCAATATTGGCCTCCACGCCGAACTCCCGCCGCATGCGGTCAACGATAATCTCCAGATGCAGTTCGCCCATGCCGGAGATAATGGTCTGGCCCGACTCCTCGTCGGTATGCAGATGGAACGAGGGATCCTCCGCCGCCAGCCGCTGCAACGCGATGCCCATTTTCTCCTGATCCGCCTTGGTCTTCGGCTCAATCGCCAGCGAGATCACCGGATCGGGAAACTCCATGCGCTCAAGGGTGATCACCGCGTCCGGGGCACACAGGGTGTCGCCGGTGGTGACGTCCTTCAGCCCGACGCAGGCGGCGATATCCCCGGCCCGCAGCTCGTCCACCTCGTGGCGATCGTTGGCGTGCATCAGCACAATACGCCCGATGCGCTCCTTCTTCCCCTTGACCGGGTTCCAGACCGCGTCGCCTTTTTTCAGCACCCCGGAGTAGACGCGGATAAAGGTGAGCTGGCCCACGTAGGGGTCGGACATCAGCTTAAAGGCCAGGGCGGAGAACGGCTCGCGATCGTCCGGATGGCGTTCAGCGGTCGCCCCCTTCTCATCCACGCCTTTGATGGCGGGAATATCCAGCGGGGATGGCATCAGCTCGACCACCGCGTCGAGCACCCGCTGTACTCCTTTATTTTTAAAGGCGCTGCCACAGAGCACCGGCTGGATCTCACCGGCTACGGTGCGGGCGCGCAGGCCGCTAATAATCTCCGCCTCCTCGAGGTCGCCGTTTTCCAGATACTTATCCATCAGCTCTTCACTGGCTTCCGCCGCCGCCGAGACCATCTTTTCACGCCACGCTTTCGCCGTCGCCAGCAGCTCGTCCGGCACCGGCGCGTAGCTAAACGCCATCCCCTGGGTGGCGTCGTCCCAGATGATTTCACGCATCTTGATCAGATCCACCACGCCGGTGAAGTGCTCTTCCGCGCCGATGGGGATCACTATCGGCACCGGGTGCGCCTTCAGGCGGTCGATCATCATCTGCACCACGCGGAAAAAGTCCGCGCCGGGGCGGTCCATCTTGTTGACGAAGGCCAGCCGGGGCACGTGGTACTTGTTGGCCTGCCGCCAGACGGTCTCTGACTGGGGCTGTACGCCGCCTACGGAGTCGTAGACCATCACCGCACCGTCCAGCACGCGCATAGAGCGCTCCACCTCAATGGTGAAGTCAACGTGGCCGGGGGTGTCGATGATATTGATGCGGTGCGGCTCATAGCCCCGGTCCATGCCGGGCCAGAAGCAGCTTACGGCGGCTGAGGTAATGGTAATTCCGCGCTCTTGCTCCTGCGCCATCCAGTCTGTCGTTGCTGCGCCATCGTGAACTTCACCCAGCTTATGGCTCATGCCGGTGTAAAACAGGATCCGTTCAGTGGTGGTGGTTTTGCCGGCATCAATGTGGGCAGAAATACCAATGTTGCGATAGCGCTCGAGGGGGATGGGTCGGGGCATGATGCGTCCTTAGTCAGTTTGACAGTTAGCGGCCTACGCGGCCATTCAGGTTTAACGCCCTCATCATAGTCCAATTGTACGAGTATATTCGAACTATTTTAGCTATAGTTATGGGTAATAATCTCGCTGCCGCTGCCGCATGGCACGGGCCGTTGGGTTTAGGTATAGTATGAGTTAGCCAGTATGCCGATCGCTATTGGTACTTATTGACACAGGAACACTATGATTGCCAGCCATCCCGAACGGGCAAAAATCCGCCTCGAAAATGTACTTTTTGCGCTGGGAAACCCGCTGCGTCTGGAGATAGTCAGAACCCTGGCGGATGAAGGAGAGCAGGCCTGCGGCTCGCTGCGTAAGGACGTAGCAAAATCGACCATGACCCACCACTGGCGCGTGCTGCGCGACAGCGGCGTGATCTGGCAGCGTCCGCAGGGTCGGGAAAACCTCATCTCGCTGCGTCGGGACGATCTCGAGGCCCGCTTTCCCGGGCTGATGGAGATACTGCTCAACGCTATTCACGCCGAGCAGTAGATTGCGCTGTCAAGCGCCTGGCAGAGAGATATTGCTCGCCGCCAGGGTCCCCATCTCGTTGTAGATAGCGCAGGCGGCATCCACCAGCTGCATCGCCAGCGCCGCACCGCTCCCCTCGCCCAGACGCATCTCCATGTTGAGATACGGCTCCAGTCCGAGGCTGGCAAGCGCAATCTGCGCCCCCTTCTCGGCGGAGAGGTGGGAGGGGATCAGGTAGGGTTTAACCCCAGGCGCGATGCGACAGGCCGCCAGCGCCGAGGCGTATGACAGAAAACCATCCAGCACCACCGGCAGCCCGCAGGAGGCAGCTCCCAGCATCACCCCGGTCATCCCGAGCAGATCGAAACCGCCCACCTTCGCCAGCACCTCCAGCCCATCCTGCGGATCGGGCTTGTTGACCGCTATCGCCCGTGCCACCACCGCCGCCTTATGCTGGAGCTGCGAAACCGGCAGGTTGGCACCAATGCCGACCACCTCTTCCGGTGCGGCGGCGGTCAGAACGCTGACTATTGCCGCCGCCGGGGTCGTATTCGCCATCCCCAGCTCGCCGACACCGAAGAGCGTTACGCCCTTCGCTGTCCGCTCCCGGGTATAGCGCATGGTCTCCAGCAGCAGCTCTTCGGCCTGGGTCCGGGTCATGGCTGGCCCGACGGCGATATTGCCGCTGCCGCGGGCCACCTTCATATTGACCAGGCCGGGGATCGGATCGCTGTCGATCCCTACGTCAATGATCTCCACCTCGGCATGAGCCTGCGCTGCCAGCACACAGACGCCGGTGTTGCGCTGGATCATGTTAGCGGCTTGAATGGCGGTGACCACGCGCGGTGAGACCGTCACCCCTTCGTGCCAGACGCCGTGGTCGGCGCACATCACCAGGATCGACTTGCGTTTTACCTGCGGCTGCCCCTGCAGGCCAGGCATGCCCGCCAGCTGTACCGCCAGTGCCTCAAGGCGCCCGAGGCTGCCTACGGGCTTGAGCAGTCCATTCAGGTAAAGCTGCACGCGCTCCATTGCCGCACGGTCGGGCGGCACTATCTCTGCCAATAACGAGGTCAGGATTTGCATTGTTCTTCTCCAAAGTTGGCCGCGCCGCCTACAGCAGCGCCAGCAGAAATACCAGCTCACCCAGCTCGATGGCTGCGCCGATTGTATCGCCGGTCTGCCCGCCCAGGGTGCGCCTGAGCAGCTGGCCGAGTACAAAAATCACCGCCATCGTCACCACCATCGCCAGCAGACCATGCCCCCCCAGCAGCGCCAGCGCCAGGATGGCCGCGACGGCGAGGGTAACAGCCGCCCGCGCCAGGCTCACTTTGCCAATAAAGATATTGCCCAATCCCTCTTTCCGGGCGTAACGATGGCCATACATCAACAGCACTGCCGTACCGCGTCCGACGGCACAGGCGGCGCCGAGGGCGGCGGTCATCCGCATATCGCGCAGCGCCAGCTCGCTGATGACCAGCACCTTCGCCAGCAGGACAAAAACCAGTCCCAGCCCGCCGTGGGTGCCGAGACGGCTATCGCGCATGATCTCCAGCATCCGCTCCCGGCTGCGAGCGGAGAAGACCCCATCACAGGTGTCCGCCAGCCCGTCCAGATGAAAGCCGCCGGTGAGCAGCGCCAGCGCCAGCACGGCAAACAGTGCGGCCAGCGGAATACCGACAGTGCCCTGCAAGCCAATAAAAACCAGCCCGCTCAGCGCGCCGAGCAGCAGGCCAATCACTGGAAAACAGACGATCCCCCGCGCGTAGTGCTCAAAAGGTGTCCCCTGCGTCCAGCGTGCGGGTACCGGCAGGCGGGTGATAAACGCCAGCATGGCTAAAAAAAGTGAACTCATTTGATTTTGACCCCAATACCGGACACCACCAGCCAGACCTCATCTGCCGCCTGGGCAAGGCGCTGGTTAACGCGCCCGGCAATGTCACGAAAATGGCGTGCCAGACGGTTCTCCGGCACGATCCCCATCCCCACCTCGTTAGTCACCCATACCACCGGTGACGGGCAGCGTTGGCACGCCGCGATCAGAAGATCTATCTGCTGATGTACGCCCGCCTCCAGCGCCGCATAGTCCCAGCCGTCGGGATCGCTCTCGCCCCCCTCGGCAAAGAGCTGGTTGGTCACCAGGGTAGTGATGCACTCCAGCAGGATCGCCTCCTCAGGGAGGTTATCCGGCGTGATGATTGTCTCCAGCGCCTGCCAGCGCTCCTCGGTGCGCCAGTGGGCCGGACGCCCGTCGCGGTGGTGCTGAATACGCGCCGCCATCTCAGCGTCAAAAATTTGCGACGTCGCGATGTAGAGTACAGAGGGTGCGGCGCTGACCAAAGACTCGGCGTGACGGCTCTTACCGCTGCGGGCGCCGCCGGTGACGAGGGTAATCATGCAGGCTCCTGATGTTCGCGCATAATCTGATAGATCTTATCTATCGCCACGTGCTGGCGCATGGCGTCCGCCAGCAGATCGAACTGCTGCATCTTGTACTGGGCGTAGCTAAGGGTCGCGTCCAGGGCCGGTAGCCCCTTGCGCTGACGCAGGCTATTGATCAGCCCCCGGGTGAAGGCGTCGCTGTCGAACAGCCCGTGCAGGTAGGTTCCGAACACCTGGCCGTCGTCGCTCACTGCGCCATCGGCAACGCGCTGGCCTGCCTTCATGAGCCACAGCGCCGGACGGCAGCCCGCGCCCAGGGTGGTCTCTCCCATATGGATCTCATAGCCACGCAGAGGAAGATCCGCCGCCGCTGCCAGCCAGCCCGGCAGCACGCCCTGAGTCTGCGCCTCGACCAGCGTCGTGGTTTTGGTTTGGGCGAAATGCGTCACCACGTTAAGCAGTCCCAGCCCCGGCTGCGTTCCCAGCCCCGACTCCACCTCGTCAATGATGGTTTCGCCCAGCATCTGGTAGCCGCCGCAGACGCCGATCACCGGCACGCCAGCGGCATGGGCGCGTAGGACGGCCTGCGCCATGCCGCTCTCCCGCAGCCAGCCCAGATCCCCCAGCGTGTTTTTACTCCCCGGCAGGATCACCAGGTCGCACCCCTGTAACGCATCGGGGGTACGGGCGTATTGCACCCGGACGTCCGGCTGAGCCGCCAGCGCGTTAAAGTCGGTAAAGTTAGAGATGTGCGGCAGCTGCACCACCGCAATCGCGATCGCCTTTTCACCTGCGTGGCGATACTTTCCGCGCTGGAGCGCCACGCCGTCCTCATCCTCCAGATCGACCTCCAGCCACGGCATCACCCCCAGCACCGGCACCCCGGTCAGGGCCTCGATCTGCTTAATTCCCGGCTCCAGCAGGGTCACGTCACCGCGAAACTTGTTGATAATCACCCCCTTGACCCGCCAGCGCTCATGCTCCTGAAGCAGCGCCAACGTGCCGTAGATAGCGGCAAAAACGCCGCCGCGATCGATGTCAGCGACGAGGATCACGGGGCAGCCCGCCATCTCGGCCATGCCCATATTGACGATATCGCGATCGCGGAGATTGATCTCCGCCGGGCTGCCTGCCCCCTCCAGCACCAGCGCCTGGTACTCCCCGGCCAGGCTCTGGTAGACGCTGGCGACCTGCTTACGCAGACGCGGTTTGTACGCGTGATAGCTGACCGCGTCCATGTCGCAGGCGACTTTGCCCATCAGCACAACCTGCGCCTTACAGTCGCTGGTGGGCTTGAGCAGTACCGGGTTCATCCGCACGTCCGGCACGATACCCGCCGCGTCAGCCTGGAAGATCTGCGCCCGGCCCATCTCCTGGCCGTCCGGAGTAATGCCCGAGTTAAGGGCCATGTTTTGCGACTTAAACGGCGCGGTTCGCAGCCCATCCTGGTAAAAAATGCGGCACAGGCCCGCTACCAGTACGCTTTTTCCCACGTCGGAGGCGGTCCCCTGTAGCATAATCGCGAGCGTCATATCCCTTCCCTCATTGCGGCAAAAAATTCATCTTCGTTTTTACACAGCGGCAGACCCAGTTCGCTGTGCAGCTTTACCAGCCACGGCTGCGTTAGCCCGGCCTGCTCAATCACCTGTCGTTGGGCGAAGACCTCGCCCGGCGTGCCGTGCAGCACCAGCTCGCCCTGGCGTAAAACGTATACCGCATTGCACACCTCATAGATGAGATCGATATCGTGGCTGGAGATCACCACATGGTTTCCCTGAGCCACGATCCGCTGAATAATTGCGATCATCTGGGCGCGCCCGGCAGGATCCAGACCGGCGGTTGGCTCATCCAGCAGCAGGTACTTCGCCTGCATCACCAGCGCGCCAGCAATGGCGACGCGCTTCTTCTGCCCGTGGCTCAGGCTCTGGATCGGCTGCTGGCGAAAGCTCTGGGCATCCACCAGCATCAGGGCCTCGTCGATGCGCCGGGCGATCTCCGCCTCCGGTACGCCAATGTTGCGCAGGCTAAAGGCGATATCGCTGTCGATATCGGTATAGAAGATCTGCTGATCGGGATCCTGAAATACCGTCGTCACCTGCTGACGCAGGGCCAACAGGCTGCGCCTGCTGTGATCCAGCGGCTTGCCCTGCCATAGCACGCTCCCCTGTTGCGGACGCAGCAGACCGTTAAGATTCATAAAGAGCGTGGATTTTCCGCAGCCGTTGGCCCCCACCAGTCCAGTAACCGGCTGACGGGAGAAGTCGAGGGTCAATCCCTTCAGCACCGGCTCATCCTGGTAGCGAAACCACAATCCTTCAGTGGCAAGCATGACGTCTCCTTACAGGTGAAAATCACCCTGATAGAGTTTGATATCCAGCGTGGCCGCCATCTGCTGATAGCGTTGCAGCACGCGGGTAAACAGCAGTCCCACCAGCATCGCCAGCGAGCGGTAGCCCAGCGGCACGCTACGGTAGCCGAAACGCAGGGTCTGCGCCCGGTGGATCGCCATCGCCTCCTCCAGCAGAATAAAAATAAAGCGCCAGGTCAGCAGGACCAGCTCCGTCAGCAGGCGCGGCACGCAGGCTCGCCGTAGCAGCACAATCAGCTGCGGGAACGGCAGGTTCAATACCAGCCAGAAGGTGGCTGCCAGCGCCGCCAGGCTGCGCCAGAGCGCCGCGTTCGCCATCTTAACACCCTCGGCCGTCACCCCTAACCAGAGGTGCCCCACCGGAACGCCCGCCAGCAGACGGGCAGGATCGGTGGTAACGCTAAAGAGCAGCGTCACAACGCCGACCGCCAGAAACGAAAACGGCAATGCCATCCAGCGCAGCCAGCGTCCGGGAGAGAGGCGTACCAGCCAGCAGGTGAAGGCTGCCACCCCGGCCAGCAGCAGCCCCTGCCCCAGCGGCGGTAGAGCAAAGGCCAGCACCATCATCAGTAGCCAGAGCAGAAACTTGCGCTCCGGTGCCACCGGGTACCAGCGGCTCCTGTAGCTCAGGCGATCAAGCCCGGTCATTATCACGCTGCCTGCCCTTCATATAACCCAGAATGTAGAAGATCACCGCCGCGCCGAGAGAGCCTTGCAGGGTAAAGAGCAGGCTCTCGATCTCGCCGCTGGCTGGCTCGTAGAGGGGCTGGAACCACGGCTGGTAGTGCGGTGCCACTATCTGGATCTGGCTTTCGGCCTCGCCGTCGGCGCCACCATACTCGCCGCCGTGGTTAATAAAGAACGGCAGAATGACGAGGGCGATAACCATCGCGAGCAGAATAAAGGTCTTTTTCATGGTCAGTGTCCCTGGGCAGCAATCAGCTGGCGTTTGGTGAGCTGGTCATAAATCATCACCGTCAGCAACCCTTCGGCAATGGCGATAGGGATCTGGGTGAGGCAGAAGATCCCCATAAACTTCACAATCGAACCGGTGGCCCCGGCCTGGGGATCCGGGAAGGCCACGCCCAGCTGTACCGACGTGACAACGTAGGTAACAAGATCGGCCAGCATGGCACAGAGAAAGACCCCTACGTCGCGGCGCAGGCCAGCGCGGCAGGCCATCTGCCAGACGGCATAGCCCACCACCGGGCCAATCACCGCCATCGACATGCCGTTAGCCCCTAGCGTTGTCAGCCCGCCGTGGGCCAGCAACAGCGCCTGGAACAGCAGCACGATGGCCCCGAGGATCGCAACCACGCCCGGTCCGAAAAGGATCACCGCCAGGCCGACGCCAGTGGGATGGGAGCAGCTGCCGGTCACCGACGGGATCTTCAGCGCCGACAGCACAAAAATAAACGCGCCGCAGAGGGCCAGCAGCACCTTCTGCTGACTATCCTCCATGACGATATGGCGCAGCCGTACCAGCCCGTACCACAGGCAGGGTAAAAAGAGCACCCACCAGGCCAGCGCCCACAGCGGCGGCAAAAACCCCTCCATGATGTGCATGGCAAACGCCTGTTCCGGCACGATTAGCAGCAGCATCGCCGCCGCCACTCCGCTCAGCGACAGGCGCTTGAGCTGTTGTTCCAGTTTCATACCTGCTCCCACTGTTTGTTCACCAGAATGGTAGAGAAATAGGGTAATGCCACGCCCTCATCGGCCTCGGCCAGTGGCCGCCAGCACTCTTCGCCGGGCAGGGTAGCCTCGGCCATCATCAGGGCATGGCCCAGCAGCCCCTGCTCGGCCAGCAAAGCCTTGATCTGCGCGAAACGGCCATAGACCTTCATCAGCACCAGGCTCTGATGGGCCTGTAACGCCTGGCGGATCTCCGGCTCCGGCGCGGTGCAGGAGACCACCGCCAGCGACTGCTGCTCCATCGCCAGCGGCGTCAGGGTTCGTGCGGCGATGGCGGCGAAGGAGGTGACGCCCGGGACAATCTCCAGCCACGCTGGCCTTCCCAGGCGCTGAAGTAGAAACACCCAGGTGCTGAAGAGCATCGCGTCGCCAAGGGTGATAAAGCCCACCTGCTTGCCAGCCGCAACCTCAGCGGCCAGCGCGGCGGCAACCTCATCCCACACCGCCTCTTTTTCCGCGCTATCGGCGCTCATCGGGAAGTGGCAGCAGCGCACCTCCGTCTGCTCGCCCAGATACTCACGTACGATAGAGAGTGCCAGGCTGTCGCCTCCCCTACGTCCAGCGGGAGCGTAGAGGACGTCCAGCCGGTGAATGATGCGCGCCGCCCGGACGGTAATGAGATCGCTGGCGCCAGGCCCAACGCCCAGCGCAAAGAGTTTACCGCTCATGCTGCCACCTCCACGGATCGCGCCAGCGCCTGCTGAAGGTGGTCAACAAACATCGCCCGCACGGCAGGGTTTTCGCCCAGGCCCTGCAACCACGGCGTCGCGTCAATGCCGGACTGGAGAAACTGCATTTTCCAGGACGCCTCGTCATCAGAGGCCATATCGTTAATGGCATGATCCCCGGCGACCAGCATCAGCGGCATCAGGTGTACGCGCACGATCCCCTCAGCGCGCAGGCTCTCGATCAGCACGCTGACCTCCGGATAGCTCTCAACTGCGCCAACCCGGGCAGGGAAGCGGTGAACCGCCATCATATGATCGAGGCAGGCATAGGCGGCAAAGGCGTGATGGCTGGCACCGTGACCCATAAATACCACCTTCTCCCCCGTCTTCAGGGCAGGCATCTGCATGCTCAGGGCCTGCATGAGTTGCAGGTAGTCGGCGTGGCTGCTAAGCAGCGGCGCGCCAATCACCAGCCGGGCAAAGTGCATCCGCATGGCCTGCACCTCACGGACGATCTTCTCGTATTCGTCGCCGTTGATCACGTGCAACGACTGAATGGCGACGTCCTGATACCCCTGCTGCGCCAGCTTCTGCAACGCCTCCAGGGGGGTATCGATCGTAACGCCGTCGCGTTTTTTCAGCTTGCGGATGATCATGCCAGAGGTAAAGGCGCGGAACGGCGTTCGGTCGGGACAGCCTGCCGCCAGGGCGCGTTCGCAGGCGACAATGTTTTTCTCACAGGTATCGTGATAGCTGGTGCCAAAGCTGATCACCAGAAGGGCTTTCTTCATCTTCTTCTCCTTATCAAGCGGCAAGCCAGCGTGCCAGCCGTTGGGCAAAGGCATCCTGACTTTCCAGTAGTTCATCGCCCGTTACCAACGCTGCTGGACGGGCTATCACGATGCAGGGGATGCCCGCATCCAGACAGGGCTGCACCTTCTCCTGATAGCCCCCCTCCGCGCCGGAGGATTTGGTGATCACGACGTCGGCCTGGCACTGACGATAGAATGCCGCGTTGAACTCGGCGCTAAAGGGACCGCAGAGCGCGAAGATCTCCGCCACGCCAAAGCCAGCCTCTACGCACTGGATCATCACGTCGGCGACTGGCAGCACGCGGGCCAGCAGCGTTTTATTCGGCAGCCCTGCGCGCCAGGCGGCCAGATCCTTGCTGCCGGTGGTGAGCAGCACCCGCTCGCCCAGACGCTGCGCCACGCGGCAGGCCTGCTCAATGCCCTTTACCCTATGCAGCAGCGGGTGGGTAAGCCCGGCAAGCTGCTCTGGCCGCTGGTAGCGGCTGAGCGTTACCCCTGTCCGCTGGCAGGCCTCGACCACGTTGCGACTAACGATCGCGGCATAGGGGTGCGAGGCGTCAATCACCCAGCGGGTGCGGTGGTGGCGCAGCCAGTCGGCGATCTCCGCGCTCTCCATCCGTCCGCAGCGCACCTCACCCGCGATCTCTCCAGCCAGCTGCTGCCCGGCGGGCGTTGCGACCGACAGGGTATACTTCACGCCTGCTGCATCAAGCTGCCGGCACAGGGCGCGAGCATCGCTGGTACCGCCGATCACCAGCACCTCACCCTGACTCACAGGACATACCCCCGGGGAGTGATCATCAGCCCGTCCTGCACGTAGGTGGCGCGGTTGCCCACGATCACCAGGCTGGTCATATCTACCGGCTCAAAGTCCATCTCGCCGAAGGTGGTGACCCACTTCTCCTCTTTTTTGCGTCCGGCGGACTTCACCACGCCTACCGGCGTCTGTGCGCTTTTGCTACCGGCAAGCAGCGCAAAGGCGCGGGCCAGATGGCCTTCGCGGCCCCGGCTGCGCGGGTTATAAAAGCAGATAACAAAATCGGCCTCGCCTGCTGCAACGATGCGTTTCTCAATGACCGGCCAGGGGGTAAGCAGGTCGCTCAGGCTGATGTGGCAGAAGTCATGCATCAGCGGCGCGCCGAGCAGCGCTGCCGCCGCAATGCTGGCTGTCATCCCTGGGATCAGCCGCACCTCAACGTCGAGTTTCTGCTTGCCCACCAGCTCCAGCACCAGCCCGGCCATCCCATAGATGCCCGCGTCGCCGCTGCTGATCAGCGCTACGTTGTGCCCGGCTTGAGCCAGCTCAATTGCCGTCTGGCAGCGCTCAATCTCTTTGCACATTCCGGTCTTGATAACCTGCTTGTCGCCGGTGAAGGCTTTCACCAGGTGGGTATAGGTTTTGTAGCCCACCACGATCTCTGCGGCTTGCAGAGCCTCAATGGCCTCCTGGGTCATCATTGCCTGCGAGCCAGGGCCAATCCCGATTACGCTTAACATCAGTGTGATACTCCCAACGTTATAGTGACGCCCTGCTCACGCAGGGTTTCGCCCACCAGCTGCCCGGCGCTCATGAGCCAGGCGACGGGAGCGGATACGCTGCCTACCCCGGCGGTCTGACGGACAAACTTCGACGCGGGAAAGCGATGCTCATGCTGACGCAGTTGGTCAGCGCTAAATAGTTCGAACGGAATCTGGCGCTGCTCCGCCAGCTGAATTAACGCCCGTTCATCTTTTTTCAGGCTGATACTGCCGATGGCCCGCAGCGCCAGCGGATCGAACTGCTGGACCTGCATCTGCCGGTCCAGCAGCATGGAGACAACGCGAACGGGCGTATCGCGCCGACAGCCAATCCCAGCCACCACCCGGCCCGGCACCAGCTTGTAGACCGGCAGAGCCAGCGCAGGTAGCTCTGCCCGCAGGGTGACGCAGACCAACGCATGCAGCTCAGGCAGGGTGTGCAGCGCATTAACCGGGATAAACCCTCGGGTATCACAGCCGCTGGACTCTTCGCGCAGGGCGGTATCCCACCAGAGGCCCACGCGCTTGCCCGTGACCAGCATCTGGTTGATGGTTTTCACTGCCGTGCGAAAACCGTCCATTCGGGCGTTGAGGCGAAACGCCAGGCTATCGAGGGCCGCGAGACCGTTAACGTCCGTGGCGGTGGTGATCACCGGATCGGCCCCGAGCACGCCTGCCATGTAGCAGGCCATTGCATTCGCGCCGCCCGCATGGCCCGAAAGCAGGCTAATCACATGCTGTCCGCGCTCATCGATGACAATCACTGCCGGATCGCTGAACTTGTCGTTGACCACCGGGGCCAGCGCACGAACGGCGATCCCGGCAGCGCCAATAAATACCAGCACGCTGTACCTGCTGAACGCGTGGCGCATCGACCGGACAAAACCGTCTTCAACGGTGGAAAACCCCGGTGTTGCCAGCGCCTTGCTGGTAAAGCAGGTCATTGGCAGCACCGCGCTAAGGCGTTTAGCCAGCGCGATGCCGCCGGGCGTCAGGCAGAAGAGCGCGATCGCTTCAGGCTTTACGGTATTCATGGCTGAAGTCCGCCGCATAGAGACGAGAGTAGTGATACTCCTCGCCGAGGAATCTCCCTACCAGGATCAGCGCCGTTTTGCGGATCCCCGCCTCCCGGACACGGTCGCCGATGTCGGCCAGCGTGCCGCGTACGGTCTGGCTCTCCGGCCACGTCGCCTTGTAGATCACCGCCACCGGCGTGGAGTCCGGGTAGCCCCCTTCGATCAGACGCTCGGCCACGCGGTGAATGCGCTGAACCGACAGGTAGATGGCCATTGAGGTCTGATGAGCAGCAAAAGACTCCAGCTGTTCCCGCGGCGGTACGGGCGTGCGCCCTTCGAGGCGGGTGATCACCAGACTCTGGGAAACTTCCGGCACGGTGTACTCCACCCCCAGCTCCGCTGCCGCGCCGAGAAAGGCGCTGACCCCCGGCACCACCTGCCAGCGGATCCCGCGCTGGGTCAGCATCTCGCCCTGCTCGCGCACCGAGCCGTAGAGCGACACGTCGCCGGTTTGCAGCCTGACCACGGTCTTGCCAGCGTTAACTCCCTGCTCCATCAGATCGATAATCTGCGCAAGATGCAGTTCCGCGCTGTCGTGGCACTGCGCTTCGGACGGACAGTAGTCGAGCAGCGCAGGGTTTATCAGCGATCCGGCGTAGATCACCACCTGCGCCTGCTGCAGCAGGCGGTAACCTTTCAGGGTGATCAGCTCGCGATCCCCCGGCCCGGCCCCGACAAACCAGACGGTTTGCGGATCAAACGTATCAGACATAGAGGCTCTCCCTGGAACAGGAAATCAGGTAAACGGGATTATTGGGCTTGAAGTAGTGACCGCTGCCCAACGCGGTCAGGAGTGAAACCTGAAGCTGCTGGCAGTCAAGATCGCGTACCTGGCAGGTGGCAAGATGGGCCAGGGCGCCGTGCAGATTTTCATGCAGAATAAAAGTCATCACCAGCCGTCCGCCGGGACGAAGCTGTGCCAGCGACCAGTCAAGAAGCGCGTTCAAATGACCGCCGCTGCCGCCTATAAAAATGGCATCGGCCTCCTGCGCGATGGCCAGCGGCGCGACGCCCGGAACAATCTCGATGTTATGGCAGCCAAAGCGCTGCTTGTTCTCTTCCAACAGCGCGAGCGCCGCCAGGTTACGCTCGATTGCGGTGATGCGTAGAGCAGGATGGTGACAGGCGGCCTCAATGCAGACGCTGCCGGTTCCCGCGCCAATATCGATAAAATGGTCGGCCTTGTGCAGCGCCAGGCGGGAGAGCGCCAGCGCGCGCACCGGCTCTTTGGTCATCGGCACCTTTTCACCGCGTAGAAAAACGTCATCTCTCATTTAGGATCACCACTACGTTCATCTCATATTGCCCCTGTACATTGCGCGCCCGCTGCCAGTGGATGCGCTCATTCTCCAGCGTCAAATTTTCGCCAATCACCAGCCAGCGATCCCCGGCACCGCGCGCCACCAGCTCTCGGGCTATTTCACGCGGACCGCAGTGCAGATCGGTGACCATCGCCACCTTGGGCTGGCGGACGATCTCATTAAAATCGGCCTCTCTACCGTGGCTGCTGGTCAGCCAGATGCCATTCATATCGATACCCACCTTTGCGCAGAGATAGTGCACCGCGCTAACGCCGGGAATAATCTGCACCTGCGCCTGGCCAAAGTGCGCCAGCAGCCGCGTACCGATGCCGTACAGAAGCGGATCGCCAGAGGCCAGCACCACCACACGCTGCGCCTGCCGAGCGGTAACCCACGCCAGCAGCGCAGCTATATTTGCCCCCAGCGCAAAGGTCTCTCCGGCAAACTCGGGAAACTGAGCCAGGTGACGTGCGTTGCCAGCCAGCACGTCAGCCTCTGCGACGGCCGCCTGCGCAGCGGCGGTCATCAGCGCGGGTGACCCCGGACCCATTCCAACAACCGTTAGCATCGAAGATCCCCGGCAATCTCGGCGATGGGGCGATTCGAACCCAATACCTGATTGTCAAAGGAGAACATGATGGCGTCGCAGCGCGGTGGAGAGGTGGTAAAGCGCAGCATCCGATCGACCCGCTGGCAAATGCGCTGGGCAAGACGATCGAAAAGAAGGTGGTATCCGGCGGCGTCGATATACTCCAGCGCCGCCTCGGTGGTATCACATTCGCTGACGATCAGCAGCAGATCGTGCGGTGCACCGAGCAGGGCCAGGTGCGCCACCAGCGTCTCCATCCGCGCGTCGGCAATGTGGCTATGGGTGTGAAAGATCCCGGCGGCAATCTTGACCAGCTTGCCCGGGTGGCCGATAAGGACGATGTGGCGAAAGCCGAGGCGCACCGCCTCTTCAATCATGTAGCCGACAAAGTTGCTCATCGTCACTACCGCCTCCGTGGAGAGGTCAAGCTGCTCGCGTACAAAGCGCTCGCCGTGGTTGCCGGGTACCAGAATGACGCGTTCCAGCCCGGCGGCGCGCTTCATCTCCAGCTCCAGCGCCAGGGAGCGCTTCCAGCTCTCCTCCGACATCGGCGTCACGATGCCGGTGGTACCAATGATGGAGATGCCGCCCACGATCCCCAGCCTGCCGTTGTAGGTCTTCTGCGCGCGAACCTCCCCCTCCGGGGCAAAAATCTCCACCCGAGCGCCTCGCGACGGGCCGATAGCCTCCCGTACCGCCGCCTCAATGGTCTGCTGCGGCGTACGATTGATGGCCGCGCTGCCGATGGGTAGCCCGATGCCCTTGCGGGTCACCGTACCTATGCCCTCGCCGCCGCTGATGACAATAGCGTTATCATCGGTAAGCGTGACGCGGGCGAAGATCAGCATGCCGTGGGTGGCGTCAACGTCATCTCCGCCATCTTTGCGGATGGCGGCTACCGCCAGCTGACCCTCAACGTGGGGTGATTCCACCCCCAGGTTGAGGGTCACGCCGGACGGGGTAACAATCGACACCTGATGAATCAGGTGCTGGCGCAGCACCATCAGCGCGGCAACCTTTGCCGCTGCAGTGGCGCAGGAGCCGGTGGTATAGCCCTTCCGCAAGGCTTTACCGTTGTGCCACACCGGCGCGTCGAAGGCCGGCTCGCTCATTGCGCACCCCGCATCTGGTAGAGCATGGCATTAACGATAGCGGCGGCCACGTTGCTACCCCCCTTACGCCCCAGCGCGGCAATCGCAGGCAGTCCGCTAGCGGCCAGCGCATCCTTCGATTCCACCGCGCCGACGAATCCCACCGGGACGCCCACCACGCCGCAAATATCAGCGTTATGCTCCAGCAGTCGGAACAGCGCCGTGGGTGCGTTGCCAAAGACAAATACCTTTTTTCCCGCCTCGGTGAGGGCAAGATCGACCGCCGCCATCGAGCGCGTAATGCCTTGCTCTTGCGCCTCTCTAACGACCCGTGGATCGCTGATGTAGCAGCGAACCTCGCTACCAAACTGGGCCAGCAGGGATTTATTGATGCCGGAGAGCGCCATCGTCGTGTCCGTGTAGATCGTGCACCCCTCGCGCAGCGCCGAGCAGAGTCGAATCAGCGCATCGTCGGAGAACCAGAGAATATCGAGCCAGTCAAAATCGGCGGTGGTGTGGATCGCACGCTTTACGATCGCCTCATGTAGCGGGCTGGCAAAGCGGTAGTCCGGGCGGGTCTGCTGAATAATCTCGCCGATCATGACAAAGCTTTTGGCCTCAATCGCCTGAGGCTGCCGTAAGTAATCCATTGTTTTCATAACACTCTCTCTCCCATAAGCAGAAGGTGAACCACGGCAAACAGCGCGAGCGCGAGCGTGGAAGCCACCCACATCAGACGAATAGCGTGCGGTATGTCGTCCACGGTGACAGGGCGCGTCTCTTCACCAATCCAGGGTTTTTCAACCCGCTGGCCGAAATAGTCATTGGGACCACCAAGGCGAATGCCCAACGCCCCGGCGACGGTTGCCTCCGGCCACGCGCAGTTGGGGCTGCTGTGGTTGCATCGGTCACGCCAGCCAAGGCGGAGTGCGTTCAGGGCCTGGTGACGGCAGATCCAGGCGGCGAGGCTAAACAGCAGCCAGCTGAGGCGGGCCGGGATAAAGTTGGCGACGTCGTCCATACGGGCGCTGACCATCCCGATAGCACGATATTTCTCATGCTTATAGCCGACCATTGAGTCGAGGGTGTTAACCGCCTTGTAGGCCATTGCCAGCGGCGCGCCGCCCAGCAACAAAAAGAAGAGCGGCGCAATCACGCCGTCAACGGTGTTCTCCGCCACGGTTTCCACTACCGCACGCTGGATTTGCAGCGGCTGTAGCCGGGAGGTGTCGCGCCCGACTATCCACGACAGCTTCTCCCGGCACTCCTCAAGGGTGCCGTAGCGCAGGGCGTGCTCAACCTCTCGGGCGCAGTCGGCCAGACAGCGGGTGGCAAGCAGGGTGTAGATCATCCATACCTTTACGCACCAGCCAAGCCACGGATGCAGAGCGTTGGCCGTGGCCAGCATGCCCCAGGCCACAATCCAGGTGATGCCGACCACCAGCAGCCACATCACCGCGCCGCCGATTTTCAACTCGGTTTCGCTAATACAGACGCGGCGGACCCTCTGCTGGAGCAGCGTGATGAGCATACCTATCCAGCGCACCGGATGCGGCCAGTGCTGCGGATCGCCGAGCCAGCGGTCCAGAAGCCACGCTACCCCCCACGCAAGCAGCGTCATAACGCCGCCCTTGCCGCGGAGAACCAGCGATTGAGCAGCGTAGGGCGTTGACCGAAATGGAGATGCAGGTAGCTGGCAAATGCGCTGCCAGCCTGCCAGCCGCCCTGCCAGCGCTTAAGGATCTCGCCGTCGCGGGTTTTATGGCAGTCAAGCATGGCCTCGCGCTGCGGGGTAAAATCAGAGTAGTGAAACTCATGGCCGCGCAGCGTCTCCCCCGCCGCCGCCAGCAGGGTATCCTCTCGCGCCTGCGCTTCGCAGTAGCCAAAGCGGATAAGCCGGGTCCCCATTCTGCTGTGGCCTGGGATAATCCCGACCATCTCGTGCACCTCACCGTCGGCATCCGTCAGCGTTGAGCCGAGATACATCAGCCCGCCACACTCGGCGTAGATCGCCACACCACGTCGGTGCGCCGCGCGGATCTGGGTCAGCATCGGAGTATTGGCCGCCAGCGTCCGGGCGTACAGCTCGGGATAGCCGCCACCCAGCCACAGCATCTGACACACCGGTAGCGTGTGGTCATGCAGTGGGCTAAAGCGCACAATATTGACGCCAGCCTGCGCCAGCAGCATCAGGTTATCGGGGTAGTAAAAGTTGAAGGCTTCGTCTTCAGCGAGGGCAAGCGTCAGCCCGGCTCCGGCGTCGCGGCTGGGCATCGGCGGCCACTGGCCCGGAGGAGGCGTGGCACGATCGGCGATTGCCAGCAGGCGATCGATATCAAGGGTTTGCTCCAGCCTGGCGGCGAAGTCCTGCCAGGCGGGGGTATTCACCATCGACTCACGGGCCGTTACCAGGCCCAGATGCCGCTCGGGCAGCTGCACCGCCTCGACGAATGGTACGTAGCCTGGCACCGGGATGCCGCAGTAGCGCTCTATGGCCTGCTTTAGCAGCTGAAAATGCGACTCGCTGCTGACGCGGTTGACGATGACGCCTGCAATGTTCAATCCCGGATCGAAATGCTGAAAGCCCATCACCGTGGCGGCTATCGACGTTGAGACTGCTTTACCGTCCACCAGCAGGATCACCGGAAGACCAAGCTGTTTAGCCAGCCCGGCACTGCTGCAATAGTACGGGTCCGTGCCGTAGCCGTCGTACAGCCCCATCACCCCCTCGACAATGGCGACGTCGGCACGCTGCATATGCGTAGTGAACAGGACGTTGAGAGTAGGCTCAGGCAGCATAAAGCCGTCGAGATTGCGTGAAGCAACTCCGGTAACGGCGGTGTGCCAGGCCGTATCGAGGTAGTCAGGCCCTACCTTAAACGGCTGCACCCGCAGGCCGCGCCGCCTGAGCGCGCTGAGCAAACCCAGCGTAACGGTGGTTTTACCACAGCCGCTTGCGGTTCCGGCAAGGATCAGTGCTGACATATCCGCATCCTGTTCAGGGCGGAAATGAAGAAGTCAGGCTGTGCGTAGTCCCAGTCTTTCGACTGCACGCTGCTGACCAAGCTGCTTCCCGCCGAAGCTGTTGGTTTGTACCCTCAGGCCGGTCTTCTGGCTTAGCCTCACTCTCGCCCGTCCTTCCCAATCCTACGATCAGTGGTTATTACGGGGTTGTCAGCATTACAGCAGCGGGGGCTGCGGGGGAGTCTCACCCCCTTCCCTGCCACACTCTCTGTGGCGAGCCTGTTGGTATTAACGTCTGGGCGCTTTGTATCGCCTCAGAAAAATAGAACGAAAGCAGTTTATCGCCGTTAAAACATTAATTTGTTGCGCTATGACAATTTATTGCATGACACTATTACCCTTAAAAATAATAGGTAATAAGGAGATCCTGTGGCGCTGGCACACTGTCCCGCATCCTGCGGAGAGATCATACAAGGCTGGATCCTGGGCAGTGAAAAGCTGGTCTCCTGCCCGGTGAACTGGTTTAGCACCGTTGAGGTGAGCTGGGGCACGCCGCAAGTGGATGAGCGGCCGCTGGTGCGGGCAATGATGAGCCAGCTGCTGGCTGGCTGGGGCTATCCTGCAGCGCTGGGAGCGAAGATACGTATTGATTGCCGCTCAACGATCCCGCTGGCGAAGGGTATGGCCAGCAGCACGGCGGATATCGCCGCTACCGCCGTGGCTGCCGCAAGGCATCTGGGGCATGTTCTTGACGAAGCGGCGCTGGCCGCCCAGTGCGTCGCCCTTGAACCCACCGACAGCACCCTCTTTCGCGCCCTGTCGCTGTTCGATCACACCACCGGCAAAACGCGCATTGCCTGCGCCTCGCCCCCTGCACTGGATATTCTGCTGCTGGAGAGTCCCTTAACGTTACGCACCGCTGACTATCACCGCCTTGCCCGGGAAACATTGCTGAAAGACAATGCCGACAGGCTGGATCTCGCCTGGCAAAAGGTTCAGGCTGCCTGCCAGCAAAACAGCCCGTCGCTGCTGGGGGAAGCCGCAACCCTCAGCGCCATTGCCAGCCAGCGGCTGCTGCCAAAACCCGGCTTCAGTGCATTGCTGGATATCATTGAGAGGCTAGATTTATATGGCGTTAACGTAGCGCACAGCGGAAGCATCGTCGGATTGTTTCTGGATCGAGAGCGGCATGACGTGGAAGAGATCGTCTGGTGGGTTAAAAGGCGCACCGAAGCGGAGAGCTGGCCGGTTCAGCATCTGCTGCGTTTGATCGAGGGCGGGGTAAGAGAGGGAGAGCCCGTCATGCCGGCTGACGGCTACACCTTACCCGGTCTACAAGGCGGCATCGCCCTGTAGGCCTGTGCAAGCGAAGCACCGCCGGGCGGAACAAACGCCGGACAGTGCCACACTCGCCTTAAAACGTTACTCGTCTTTTGCTTCAACCACAGCGTGCTTCAGTTCGCCCATGGTTTTCAGCTTCTTGGAGATTTCGCGACGCTCTTTCGAGATCTCGGCGTTTTTGATGATGTAGTCATCTACGCGGTCCTCGTAGTCGCTTTTCATGCTGGCGATGATGCCCTGGATCGCTTCAACGCTCATTCCCGGTTTGATGTAATCGCTCAGGTTGTCCAGCAGCAGAACGCGTTTCTGGTTGTCGCGGATCTTTTTCTCAACGTCCTGAATTTCACGCTGTAATTTGTTCTTACGGCGGAACAGACGCACGAACTCCAGAACGTCCTGGAATGAAGGCTTAGTAGTTTCCATTTTTACACCCCTGCTAGTATCAGATTCGGATTCGTTAAAGCAACCGCTGTAGGGTAAACATTACTTTTAGCCGTTGCTGATGACAATGGTTTTATCCTTTCAAATATCATAACCCTAAATCAGGCTGAATCGAAACAACCTGCCAGCAATCGTCAGACGGATGCGGCTTATTTGCGCAGCGCCCGGCAGATAAGGTGCGAGAGCAGCTCTAACTGGCGCGCCAGCTCCATGCTTAACCAAACGTAACCGTGCATCGGCGTTTCTGCCAGGGTCTCATCTTTATGCTGCTGGATCAGCTGGCGCAGCTCCGCCACAATTTCGTTAAGCCGCTCGCTGTTGGCAAGGATAGGCTGCGGATTACCCTCGTAGAGCGCGTGGGCGATAGTCAGCAGCGTCTGCTGGGTCATGGTCTGCGTCTCACGGATCGTGCGGGCGTTAAGCATCACGAAGTGGCTGGCCCGGGAGGCCCAGTGGGCGTTGATCTGTAGCTCAAGCATGCACACCATGTTACGGCTTACGGTCTGAATGGCTTCGAAGATCGCTTTCTGAATGTGTGTCTCTTTGCTGGCGGGGACAATCAGGCCGCGCATCTTCACTACGTCGTTGAGGATCTTTTGCAGATGCTTCTCCAGCCGCGGGCGCTCTACGAGGTTCGGCGAGAAGCCCGCCTGGTAGACCCGGTTAAAGCTGGTGACGTAGCTCGCCATCTGGATACGCCAGTGCAGAAACGCCCGCTGCGGCCAGATGCCGGTAAACAGCATCGCCAGCAGCGAGCCTAAGATCACATCGCCGCCGCGCCACAGGGCGATGCGCATATCCCCCGCCGGGGCGCCTACCACCACCGCAAGGGTAATACCAATCAGCAGCGCCTGGTAAGGCTTCTTGCCCAGCGCCAGCCAGCCACAGAGGAACATCGCGGCGGCGCACCAGAGCAGCATCAGCGGCAGGGAGAACAGCTCCAGCTTCAGGGCAATCAGCCCCAGCGCCGAGCCGAGGATCGTCCCGCCGATGCGCTCATAAGCGCGCGGCACCACGTTCCCCCAGAAGGAGATCGGTCCCATCACCACCACCAGAGTAATCAGTGGCCAGGTCCCCTCAGGGATGTTCAGCAGCCGTACCAGCAGAAAGGTAAGGACAAACGCCAGCGCTATCCTGGCCCCGTGCACGAGGCGATAGTGCCGATACAGGCGTATTTCAAAGGGACTAAGTGATTTGTCGGTGCGCACCACGCTCTCCGGCTAAAACGACAAAGGCGCAATTGTAGCGAATTTTCGCGCCGGGGCCTCAGCGTTGTTGCTGAAAGCCCCGAAAACTGCTTAAACATCAACCAAACCCGTTAAGCTGGCCGACAGGATCAACGCTAAGCGGGTGCTTACAGCGATTTAGGCTCAACGGGAATATGCATCTCAACGTCCCAGTAGCCGCTGCTGCTGTCCGCGTTCAGATAGCGCTCAAAACAGGGCCGGGCGGCTATCTGGTAGTAGGCATCCGGAAGCAGGCTGTCGAAAAAGAGATCCCACGTTTTCTCAAACTCTTCGTCATAGACCCGTGCCCGGGCAACGGCGTACTGACCGCCGGGCAGCTCGCTCAGGATCACCCCTTCGCTGTTTTCCGGTATGGTAAAGCCCGCAGGCACCGAAATGACCGTATCAGCGCGCAGCTTCTCCGGCGGGACTTCGTCAGGGTTATCGTAGTAGACAGCGATCCACTCCTGCGGCTGGAGATTCTTACTTTGCACCCACATGGTGAGCTGTTCAAACCCTTGCTTAACGGTCTTTTCCCACGGCCCCACCAGATGAAAACCGGCGATGGTACGTTTATCAAGCTGTCTGATACTGTAGTCCATGCTGCCTCCGTGATTGATTGCTGTATGGATATACACTCTCTCTTATTAAGGGCTTACTGTCACCCCTCGCCTGCTTAGTATGCGAGCAGACTCGCAGAGTTGCCAGCCTGCCCCCTTCTCTTACAGCGCGTGGTGCAGGTAGTCGCTCATGCGGGAAAAGAGACCGCCTTTTTCCACCGCTTCCAGGGTTACCAGCGGTGAGCGGGCAATCAGCTTATCTTTATCGTACAGCTCTACTTCGCCAACCTGCTGATTGGCGGGCAGCGGCGCTTCCAGCGCTTTGCTGTTCAGCACGTACTTGGCTTTGATATGGTCCAGATCGGCTTTCGGCAGTGCCAGCCAGAAGTCGCGGTCCGTACCCAGCGACACCTTCTCTTTATCGCCGTACCAGATGCGCTCGTTACCCACCTGCTTACCCTTATGCAGGATCTGCACGGTATCGAAGTTATCATCCCCCCAGTGCAGCAGCTTGCGCGCCTGCTCCTCACGTCCTTTGGGGCTTTCCCCACCCATGACGACCGCAATCAGCCGCCGCTGGCCGTTGACGCTGGAGGCGATAAGGTTAAAGCCCGCTCCGGAGGTGTGGCCGGTTTTCAGGCCATCCACGTTGAGCGACTTATCCCACAGCAGGCCGTTACGGTTCTGCTGGGTGATGCCGTTCCAGGTCAGGCTCTTCTCGCTGTACATATGGTAGAACTCAGGCTCACCGTGGATGATCGCCCGGGAGAGCACGGCCAGGTCGTAGGCCGAGCTGTGCTGGCCCGGCGCATCCAGACCGTGAACGGTTTCAAAGTGGGTATCGCGCAGGTTAAGCTTCTCTGCATAGCTGTTCATCATCTTCACAAACTGCGGCTGGCCCCCGGCGACATAGTCCGCCAGCGCCACGCAGGCGTCGTTGCCGGAGTCAACGATCAGGCCACGGCTAAGATCGCGCACCGAGATGCGATCTCCAGGCTTGATAAACATCAGCGAGGAGCCATCAAACACTGGATTTCCCTTCGCCCAGGCGTCTTTACCAACGGTAACAATATCGTCCGGCGTAATGCGCTTGCTATCGATAGCGCGGTCAACGACGTAGCCGGTCATTAGCTTGGTCAGGCTGGCCGGGTTACGCTGCTGATGTTCATTGCCTGCGGTCAATATCTGCCCCGTGGTGTAGTCCATTAATACCCAGGCTCCGGCCTGGATCTGCGGAGGCTGTACAGCGAAAGAGAGATCGGCAGCCAGCGCAGAATTCACGCAAACAGCAAGGAGGGAAGCGGCAATAAACAAACGGCGTTTCAAGAGGATATCCTTAAGGTCGTACAAAAGAGCTGACCTTTTTACGGAAAATCCTGTGTCGGATCCTGGAACAATTGCAAACAAATGTGACAACGAAGAGGCGCGAGGCGGAAGCAGGCGCGCAGTTCTGGTAAAAACAGCGCTTTTATTTCTGCTTAGCGGGCGGCATGGTTTACCATAAAGAGGTCACATAACAACAGGACGATTTCAGGTGTCAGATTCCGCTGCGCAGCCAACCTTTTTATTTCACGACTATGAAACCTTCGGTACCAGCCCGTCGCTGGACCGGCCGGCGCAGTTTGCCGCCATCCGCACCGACGAGGCGTTTACGCCTATCGGCGAGCCGGAGGTGTTCTACTGCCAGCCTGCCGATGACTATCTGCCCCAGCCGGGTGCCGTGATGATTACCGGCATTACGCCGCAGGTTGCCCGGGAAAAAGGCGACAACGAAGCTGCCTTCGCCAGGCGTATTCACGATATCTTCACCGTGCCGGAAACCTGCGTAGTGGGCTATAACAACGTCCGCTTCGATGATGAAGTCACCCGTAACGTTTTCTACCGCAACTTCTACGATCCCTATGCCTGGAGCTGGCAGCACGGTAACTCCCGCTGGGATCTGCTGGACGTGATGCGCGCCTGCTACGCCCTGCGCCCGGAAGGCATCAACTGGCCAGAGAACGATGATGGCCTGCCGAGCTTCCGCCTGGAGCATCTGACCAGAGCAAACGGCATTGAGCACAGCAATGCCCACGACGCGATGGCCGACGTCTACGCCACCATTGCCATGGCGCAGCTGGTGAAAGCTCGCCAGCCGAAGCTGTTCAACTATCTCTACACCTACCGCAGCAAGCAGAAGCTGACCACGCTGATTGACGTCCCGCAGATGAAGCCGCTGGTACACGTCTCCGGCATGTTCGGTGCCGATCGTGGCAATACCAGCTGGGTAGCGCCCCTTGCCTGGCATCCGGAGAACCGTAACGCGGTGATTATGGTCGATCTGGCCGGGGATATGTCTCCCCTGCTGGCGCTGGATGCCGACGCGCTGCGCGAGCGTCTCTACACGCCGAAAGCAGAGTTGGGCGATGAATCCTCTGTACCGGTCAAGCTGGTGCACCTTAACAAGTGCCCGGTGCTGGCGCAGGCGAATACTTTGCGTCCGGAGGACGCTGACCGACTGGGTATCAACCGTCAGGCCTGCCTGGCGAACCTGCAAGTTCTGCGTGACAACCCGCAGATTAGGGAGAAGGTGCTGGCTATCTTCGCCGAGGCCGAGCCGTTTGTGCCGTCAGATAACGTTGATGCCCAGCTCTATAACGGTTTCTTCAGCGATGCCGATCGCGCGGCGATGAAAATCGTGCTGGCAACCGATCCGCAAAACCTGCCGGCGCTGGATATCACCTTTGCCGACAAGCGCATTGAGAAGCTGCTGTTTAACTACCGGGCGCGCAACTTCCCCGGCACGCTGGATGAGAACGAGCAGCAGCGCTGGCTGCAGCATCGGCGTAACGTCTTTACCCCGGAGTTCTTGCAGGCCTGGGCGGAGGAGCTGGAGGCACTCTATCAGCAGCACGCTGGCGACAGCGAAAAGCTCGCCCTTATTAAGGCTCTTTATCAATACGCGCAAGAAATAGTGTGAGCCGCCGCCCGACATGAGCGACACCCCCGGATGGCGCTGCGCTTATCCGGCCTACTCTCTGACATACCGCATCGCATAAAAAAAGCCAGCTTCTCAGCTGGCTTTTCTCTTTACGGCTTAACGCTATTACGCAACGTCTTCGTACTGCGGAACCGGGTTGCGGAAGCTTTTGGTCACGCAGGCCAGGTAGACCAGACCAATACCGCCCCAGATCAGGCCCAGAATCATTGAGCTTTCTTCCAGGTTCAGCCACAGCGCGCCCACGGTCAGGGCACCGCACAGCGGCAGGATCAGGAACTGGAAGTGATCTTTCAGGGTCTTGTTACGCTTCTCACGGATCCAGAACTGCGAGATCACCGACAGGTTAACGAAGGTGAAGGCCACCAGCGCACCAAAGTTGATCAGCGCCGTCGCGGTCACCAGGTCAAAGTTAATCGCCAGCAGGGCAATCGCGCCAACCAGCAGCACGTTCCACGCCGGAGTGCGCCATTTCGGGTGCACGTAGCCAAAGAAGCGGCTCGGGAACACGCCGTCACGACCCATCACGTACATCAGGCGAGACACGCCCGCGTGCGCCGCCATACCTGAAGCCAGTACGGTGATGGTCGAGAAGATCAGCACGCCAAACTGGAAGGTTTTACCCGCCACGTAGAGCATAATTTCTGGCTGAGACGCATCAGGATCTTTGAAGCGGCTGATGTCCGGGAAATAGAGCTGCAGGAAGTAGGAGGCAAAGATAAATACCAGCCCGCCAATCAGCGCCGTCAGGAAGATCGCTTTCGGGATCACGCGCTCGGCGTCTTTGGTCTCTTCCGACAGCGAAGAGATGCCGTCAAAGCCGAGGAACGAGAAGCAGAGGATGGTCGCACCGGTGATCATCGGTACTACGTGCGCGCCTTCAGACCAGAACGGACGGGTGCTGGTCAGCGTACCCGCACCTTCACCGTGCGCCACGCCGTAGATAATCAGGCCGACGATGGCCGCCACAATACCCATCTGCAAAATAACGATCAGGGTGTTGAAGTTGGCAACGGATTTAATGCTGCGCAGGTTCGAGATGGTCATAAAGGCCACCAGCGCCACCACAAAAATCCACGACGGCACGCTGGGTACCAGCGCTTCAAAGTAGATTTTAGCCAGCAGGATGTTGATCATCGGCATGAACAGGTAGTCCAGCAGCGACGACCAGCCCACCATAAAGCCAACCGCCGGGCTAATGGATTTTTGGGCATAGGTATAGGCTGAGCCAGCGGACGGGAAACGGCGCACCAGTTTACCGTAGCTCAGCGCAGTAAAGAGAATAGCCACCAGCGCAAACGCATACGCGGTCGCGACATGACCATCGGTCAGACCAGAGACAATGCCGAACGTATCGAACAGCGTCATCGGCTGCATATAGGCAAGACCCATCATAACAACCGGAATCAACGTAAGCGATTTACGCAGTTCCACGCGAGAGGTTTTTGGAGTAACGTTATGCGACATGGTCAGCCCCCATTACGGCGAATGCCGTCGCAATAGCAAAAAATTGCCCCATTTTGTTTCTTTCCTCAGCGACAACGACTGTCGGTTTTTAAATGTGTATCTATCCGGTACGAAGCCCGGCCTCTTGGATTTAAATGACGTTTTGATGCAAAAAAATAACCGACGCGTTTAACGTCGGTTAGTATCATTTTTTGCAGGCGACATATTTTGCCCCAAACTGAGGCGCGATGACAAGATGGCATACCGCCATCAGGCCATTCTTTTTTAACTAACGCCTGATTCACGGCCACTCACCGGCGTGTAAACGCCAGCGATCGCACTATTTGCTAAAATTTCCGTGCACCACCAACCGCTTGCCAGCCCTGCGGTCTGCTCATTCCAGCCGATCCACACCGGTTCGGCAGAGAGTTGCGCCACCACCTGTTTCTCTACCAGCGCACCGCTGTTTATAAACAGCTGCGCCAGATAGCGTGGCAGATAACCACAGCCCAGACCGCCAATGAGCAGATCCAGTTTAGCCTTAAAATCAAAAACGGTGATCGCCTCCTGATCTTCCAGCAGCAGCTGCGAGCGCGAGCAGCCAGGCCTGGCCTCCCCGACAACGATGGCGCGGTGGCGTTTGATCTCCCGCCGGGGTAGCGGCTCTGCCGCCTGGGCCAGCGGATGGTGCGGGGCAACGGCAAAGACCTGCTCCAGACTGCCGAGCCTGGCAAAGCCAAAACCGCTCAGCGAGGGCGGATCGTGCAGCGCCCCAACGATAATGTCGGCCCGCCCCTGGATCAGCGCCTCCCACGACCCCGACAGCACCCCGTTAACAAACTTCAGCCGGGTTACGCTGTGCTGCTGATAAAAGGCGTCGATAAGCGGCATTAAAAGTGAGAAGGGAAAGGTATCATCTACGCCAATGGTGAGGTGGTTCTCCCAGCCCTCGTTAAGCTTAATGGCCTGCTTCTCCAGCTCACGCACCGTGTGTAGCACCTCCCGCCCCTTCTCCAGCAGCATCTGCCCGGTGCGGGTAAACTTTGCCCGATGCCCGCTGCGGTCGAGAAGCTGGATGTTGAGATCGCTCTCCAGCTTATGCACGGTATAGCTAAGCGCCGAGGGGGTTTTGTAGAGCTTCGCCGAGGCCGCAGCAAAGCTGCCCTCTTTCTCGAGAGCGTCAAGGATAACGAGAACATCCAGCAATGGTTTCATGTTCGCCCCACAGGGTAAGCGACCAGTTCCCAGGCTGCTGCCCCTACTCCATCGGCATGATCAGCGGATCGGGGTACTGATATTCAAACCCTAGCTCATTGGTGATGCGGCTCCCGTCAACGCGCTTGCCTTTGCTGCCGGCACCGCTATCGGTAAACTGCGGCGGCTCCAGCCCCAGCTGGCGTGCCATCACCGGATAAAATTCGGATCGCGCAGGGTGCCCGGGCGCGCAGAGATTGTAGATGTGCCCGCCCTTCGGCGACTGCAGCAGCAGCGTAATCGCGGCGATAACATCTTCCAGATGCACCAGATTGACGCCGTGGCTACCGTCAGGCGCGGTTTTGCCGGCAAAGAAGCGGCCCGGATGGCGGCCCGGCCCTACCAGTCCGGCAAGGCGTAGAATATCTACCGAAGTGCCCGGCAGGTTGTGCAGCCACTCCTCCAGCTCCTTTAAGGTGCGACCGCTCTGGGTCACCGGCTGCAGCGGCGTGCTCTCTTTAACGTTGCCCTCTGCATTACCATACACCGAGGTTGAGCTGGTAAAGATAATGCGCGGGATACGCCTGGCCAGTGCGCTATCGACTATCTCCTGCACCGCCTGGAGATAGAAGGTATCTCCGCTTCCGCTACGCCGGGCAGGCAGCGTGACCACCAGCGCATCCACGTTCATCAGGGCTTCCAGATCGTCAGCATCACACACCAGCTCCGGTTCGAGCTTCAGCGGATAGCTCTCAATGCCGCACATGCGCGCCGCCTCGACGCCGTCGAGGGTGGTTTTGCTGCCGGTCACCTGCCAACCCTTTGACTGTAACGAGAGCGCCAGCGGCATCCCCAGCCAGCCTAAACCGACAATCGCGACTTTTTTCATCCTTAATTCTCCCGTCTTTCATACGTTAGGATTAAGGCTACGCCAGGCAAGCGAAACTGACAATTCTGATGACAAGATGAAATGATTTAATGATGAAAAAAAGCCCTTGCTTTCAGCGGGCAAAGTGGTTTAGGTTAATTAACAAGACATGAATAAGCATTCATTGGAAATTTTATGACACGCGTTCAATTTAAACACCACCATCATCACCATCATCCTGACTAGTCTTTCAGGCGATGTGTGCTGGAAGACGTTTGGATCTTCCAGTGGTGCATGAACGCATGAAAAAGCCCCCGGAAGATCCTCTTCCGGGGGCTTTTTTTTGAACCTAATTCAGGCAGGATAAGAGGATAAGCAGAATGTTAGATAACTCCCGTTTACGCATAGCTATGCAGAAATCTGGCCGTTTAAGCGATGATTCACGCGAACTGCTGGCCCGCTGCGGCATCAAAATCAACCTGCACACGCAGCGCCTGATTGCGCTGGCAGAGAACATGCCCATCGATATTCTGCGCGTGCGTGACGACGACATTCCGGGGCTGGTCATGGACGGCGTAGTCGATCTTGGCATTATCGGCGAGAACGTGCTGGAAGAGGAGCTGCTGACCCGCCGCGCCCAGGGCGAAGATCCGCGCTACTTTACCCTGCGCCGCCTCGATTTTGGCGGCTGCCGCCTGTCGCTGGCTACCGCCGTTGACGAACCGTGGAATGGCCCGGCGGCGCTGGACGGTAAGCGTATCGCCACCTCCTATCCGCACCTGCTGAAGCGCTACCTCGATCAGAAAGGGGTCTCGTTTAAATCCTGCCTGCTGAACGGCTCCGTTGAAGTGGCTCCGCGTGCCGGCCTCGCCGACGCCATCTGCGACCTTGTCTCTACCGGAGCGACCCTGGAGGCCAACGGCCTGCGCGAGGTAGAGGTGATCTACCGCTCGAAAGCCTGCCTGATCCAGCGCGACGGCGAGATGCCCGCGGCCAAGCAGCAGCTGATCGACAAGCTGCTGACCCGTATTCAGGGCGTGATTCAGGCCCGCGAATCGAAATACATCATGATGCATGCCCCGACCGAGCGTCTGGAAGAGGTGATTGCCCTGCTGCCGGGCGCCGAGCGTCCGACCATCCTGCCGCTGGCAGGCGATCAGCAGCGCGTGGCAATGCACATGGTGAGCAGCGAAACGCTCTTCTGGGAGACCATGGAGAAGCTGAAGGCGCTGGGGGCCAGCTCCATTCTGGTGCTGCCGATTGAGAAGATGATGGAGTAATGACCATGAGCTTCAATACCGTTATCGACTGGAACGGCTGTACCCCGGAGCAGCAGCGCGATCTGCTGATGCGTCCGGCTATCTCCGCCTCGGAGAGCATCACCCGCACGGTGGTGGAGATCCTCGACAACGTAAAAGCGCGCGGCGACGACGCCCTGCGTGAATACAGCGCTAAATTTGATAAAACCGAGGTGGGCGCGCTGAAGGTCACCGCGCAGGAGATCGCCGACGCCAGCGCCCGCCTGGGAGATGATATCAAGCAGGCGATGGCCGTGGCGGTGAAGAACATCGACACCTTCCACCAGGCGCAAAAGCTCCAGCCTGTGGATGTGGAAACGCTGCCCGGCGTACGCTGCCAGCAGGTGACGCGCCCGATTGCCTCCGTGGGCCTCTATATTCCCGGCGGCTCCGCGCCGCTCTTCTCAACGGTGCTGATGCTGGCGACCCCGGCGCGCATCGCGGGCTGCCAGCGGGTGGTGCTCTGCTCGCCGCCGCCGATTGCCGATGAGATCCTCTATGCCGCCAGCCTCTGCGGCGTGCAGGAGGTGTTTAAGGTGGGCGGAGCTCAGGCTATCGCCGCCCTGGCCTTTGGCACTGAATCGATCCCTTCGGTGGATAAGATCTTTGGTCCTGGCAACGCCTTCGTGACCGAAGCTAAACGCCAGGTCAGCCAGCGGCTGGACGGGGCGGCGATCGACATGCCTGCCGGTCCTTCCGAGGTGCTGGTAATTGCCGACAGCGGCGCAACGCCGGATTTCGTTGCCTCGGACCTGCTTTCGCAGGCCGAACACGGCCCGGACTCCCAGGTGATCCTGCTGACGCCGGATGCGCAGATGGCTGAAGCGGTAGCCGAGGCCGTCGAGCGGCAGCTGGCCGAGCTTCCTCGCGCCGACACCGCCCGCCAGGCGCTGGCCGCCAGCCGCCTGATCGTGGCGCAGGATCTGGCTCAGTGCGTGGCTATCTCCAACGCCTACGGCCCGGAGCACCTGATTATTCAGACCCGCGACGCCCGTTCGCTGGTGGATAGCATCACCAGCGCGGGATCGGTGTTTCTCGGCGACTGGTCGCCGGAGTCGGCGGGTGACTACGCCTCGGGGACCAACCACGTGCTGCCAACCTATGGCTATACCGCCACCAGCTCAAGCCTCGGGCTGGCGGATTTCCAGAAGCGCATGACGGTGCAGGAACTCTCCCGCGAGGGCTTCTCCGCGCTGGCGACGACCATTGAGACCCTGGCGGCGGCCGAGCGCCTGCACGCCCACAAGAATGCGGTTACCCTGCGCGTTAACGCCCTCAAGGAGCAAGCATGAGCATTGAAAACCTGGCGCGCGAGAACGTGCGAAACCTGACGCCCTACCAGTCCGCTCGCCGTCTGGGTGGCAAAGGAGACGTCTGGCTGAACGCCAACGAGTTCCCTACCCCGGTAGCCTTTGAGCTGACCCAGCAGTCGCTCAACCGCTACCCGGAGTGTCAGCCGAAAGCGGTGATTGAGGGCTATGCCCGCTATGCAGGCCTGCAGCCAGAGCAGGTGCTGGTCAGCCGCGGTGCAGACGAAGGTATCGAGCTGCTGATCCGCGCCTTCTGCGAGCCGGGCAAGGACGCTATCCTCTACTGTCCGCCAACCTACGGCATGTACAGCGTTAGCGCCGAGACCTTCGGCGTTGAGGCGCGTACCGTTCCGGCCCTGGAAGGGTGGCAGCTTAATCTGGACGGCATCGCCGACGCCCTTGACGGGGTGAAGCTTCTCTATATATGCAGCCCCAACAACCCCACCGGGCAGATTATCGATCCGCAGGATATGCGTGCCCTGCTGGAGATGACCCGTGGGAAAGCGCTGGTGATCGCCGACGAGGCCTACATTGAGTTCTGCCCGCAGGCGACGCTCAGCGGCTGGCTGGCGGAGTATCCGCACCTGGTGATCCTGCGCACCCTGTCGAAGGCCTTTGCGCTCGCTGGCCTGCGCTGCGGCTTTACCCTGGCAAGCAGGGAGATTATCGGCCTGCTGCTGAAGGTGATCGCCCCCTACCCGCTCTCGACCCCGGTGGCGGAGATCGCTGCCCAGGCGCTCTCCCCGGCGGGCATCGACGCCATGCAGGGACGGGTGGCGCAGATCCTCGCCGAGCGCAGCTATCTGACCGAGCAGCTGCGCACCATTCCCTGCGTGGAAACGGTGTTTGATTCAGAAACCAACTATATTCTGGTGCGCATCACCGCCTCCAGTGCGGTATTTAAATCCCTGTGGGATCAGGGCATTATTCTACGCGACCAGAACAAACAACCCTCTTTAAGCGGCTGCCTGCGGATCACCATCGGCACCCGGGAAGAGAGCCAGCGCGTCATCGACGCCCTACGTGCGGAGCAAGTATGAGCCAGAAGTATCTTTTTATTGACCGTGACGGCACTCTGATTAGCGAGCCGCCGAGCGACTTCCAGGTCGATAGCTTTGAAAAGCTGGCCTTTGAGCCAGACGCCATCCCGGTGCTGCTGAAGCTGCAGGCCGCAGGCTTTAAGCTGGTAATGATCACCAACCAGGACGGACTGGGCACGGCGAGTTTCCCACAGGAGCACTTTACCGGACCGCACAACCTGATGATGCAGATCTTCACCTCCCAGGGCGTGGTCTTTGACGAGGTGCTGATCTGTCCGCACCTGCCTGCCGACGAGTGTGACTGCCGCAAGCCGAAGGTGAAGCTGGTTGAGGGTTACCTCGCCGACGAGGCGCTGGATAAGGCCAACAGCTACGTGATTGGCGATCGGATGACGGACGTGACCCTCGCCGAGAACATGGGCATCACCGGCCTGCGCTACGATCGCGAGACCCTGAACTGGCGCGCCATTGGCGACCAGCTGACCAAACGCGATCGCTATGCCCACGTCGAGCGCAAGACCAAAGAGACGCAGATTGACGTGAAGGTGTGGCTGGATCGCGAAGGCGGCAGCAAAATTAACACCGGCGTCGGCTTCTTCGATCATATGCTGGACCAGATCGCCACCCACGGCGGCTTCCGCATGGAGATCCAGGTGAAGGGCGATCTCTACATTGACGATCACCACACCGTGGAAGATACCGGCCTGGCCCTCGGCGAGGCGCTGAAGCTGGCCCTCGGCGACAAGCGCGGCATCAACCGCTTTGGTTTTGTCCTGCCGATGGACGAGTGCCTGGCCCGCTGCGCGCTGGATATCTCCGGTCGCCCGCACCTCGAGTACAAGGCCGAGTTTACCTATCAGCGCGTGGGCGACCTGACCACCGAGATGGTTGAGCACTTCTTCCGCTCGCTCTCCTACACCATGGCCGTCACCCTGCACCTGAAAACCAAGGGCAAAAACGATCACCACCGCGTAGAGAGCTTGTTTAAAGCCTTTGGCCGCACCCTGCGCCAGGCGATCCGGGTGGAAGGTGATACCCTTCCCTCCTCGAAAGGAGTTCTGTGATGAACGTGGTGATCCTCGATACCGGCTGCGCCAACCTGCATTCGGTGACCTCCGCCATTGCCCGCCACGGCTATGCGCCGGTGGTAAGCCGCGATCCGGATGTGGTCCTGCGCGCCGATAAGCTTTTTCTACCCGGCGTAGGGACGGCGCAGGCCGCGATGGACCAGATCCACCAGCGCGAGCTGGTCAACCTGATCCGGGCCTGCACCCAGCCGGTGCTGGGCATCTGCCTCGGCATGCAGCTGCTGGGCAGCCGCAGCGAAGAGACCCACGGCGTAGAGCTGCTGGGGATCATCGACGAGCCGGTGGTCAAGATGGAGGACGTCGGGTTACCGCTGCCCCATATGGGCTGGAACCGCGTCTACCCGAAAGCCGGCGATCGCCTGTTTCGCGGCATTGAGGACGGGGCCTATTTTTACTTCGTGCACAGCTACGCCATGCCGGTAAACGCCCAGACCATCGCCCAGTGCCACTACGGCGCCCCCTTCACCGCCGCCGTGCAGAAAGATAACTTCTACGGCGTCCAGTTCCACCCGGAGCGCTCGGGCGCGGCGGGCGCGCAGCTGCTGAAAAACTTCCTGGAGATGTAATGATTATTCCGGCTTTAGACTTAATTGATGGCACGGTAGTTCGCCTCCATCAGGGAGACTACGCCCAGCAGCGCGACTACGGTAACGATCCGCTCTCCCGCCTGCAGGGCTATGCCGCCGAAGGCGCAGAGGTGCTGCATCTGGTCGATCTGACCGGGGCAAAAGATCCCGCTAAGCGGCAGATCCCGCTGATTAAAACCCTGGTAGCCGGGGTAAACGTGCCGGTGCAGGTCGGTGGCGGGATCCGTACGGAAGAGGACGTTGCCGCCCTGCTGGCGGCGGGCGTCGCCCGCGTAGTGGTCGGCTCAACGGCGGTCAAATCTCCCGAGATGGTTAAGGGCTGGTTCACGCGCTTCGGCGCAGAGGCGCTGGTGCTGGCACTCGACGTGCGCATTGACGCCGAGGGCGTTAAGCAGGTTGCGGTCAGCGGCTGGCAGGAGAACTCCGGTGTTTCGCTGGAGGAGCTGATTGAGACTTACCAGCCCGTTGGCCTGAAGCACGTCCTGTGCACGGATATCTCCCGCGACGGCACGCTGGCTGGCTCCAACGTCTCGCTATATGAAGAGGTGTGCGCACGCTATCCGCAGATCGCCTTCCAGTCCTCGGGCGGCATCGGCGGGCTACAGGACATTGCCGCCCTGCGCGGTACCGGCGTCCGCGGCGTGATCGTTGGCCGGGCGCTGCTGGAAGGCAAATTTAACGTAACGGAGGCGATCCAATGCTGGCAAAACGGATAATTCCCTGTCTGGACGTGCGCAACGGCCAGGTAGTAAAAGGCGTGCAGTTCCGCAACCATGAGATCATTGGTGAAATCGTGCCGCTGGCGAAGCGCTACGCAGCGGAAGGGGCGGACGAGCTGGTATTTTACGATATCACCGCCTCCAGCGACGGGCGCGTGGTGGATAAGAGCTGGGTCTCCCGGGTAGCGGAAGCGATTGATATCCCCTTCTGCGTGGCGGGCGGGATTAAATCCGTTGACGATGCGGCGCAGATCCTCTCCTTCGGCGCAGACAAGATCTCCATTAACTCGCCTGCGCTGGCCGATCCTGAGCTGATTACCCGCCTCGCCGACCGCTTTGGCGTGCAGTGCATCGTGATTGGCATCGACACCTGGTTTGATGAGGCCACCGGCAAATATCACGTAAACCAGTACACCGGCGACGAGACCCGCACCCGCGTCACCACCTGGGAGACGCTGGAGTGGGTGCAGGAGGTGCAGAAGCGCGGCGCGGGTGAGATCGTACTCAACATGATGAACCAGGACGGGGTGCGCAATGGCTATGACCTGACGCAGCTGAAGAAGGTTCGCGAGGTATGTCATGTTCCGCTGATTGCCTCCGGCGGTGCGGGAACCATGGAGCACTTCCTGGAAGCGTTCCGGGACGTAGACGTAGATGGCGCGCTGGCGGCCTCCGTCTTCCACAAGCAGATTATTAATATTGGTGAACTGAAAGCGTACCTGGCACTGCAGGGCGTGGAGATAAGGATATGTTAACAGAGCAACAACGCAGCCTGCTGGACTGGACCAAAACCGATGGGCTGCTGCCCGCCGTGATCCAGCATGCGGTGTCCGGGGAAGTATTAATGCTGGGCTATATGGATCGGCAGGCGCTGGCGAAGACCGAAGAGAGCGGGCTGGTCACCTTCTACTCCCGCACCAAGCAGCGCCTGTGGACCAAGGGTGAAACCTCCGGCAACGTGCTTAACGTAGTCAGCATTACTCCGGACTGCGATAACGACACGCTGCTGGTGCTGGTCAATCCCGTCGGCCCGACCTGCCATACTGGCACCACCAGCTGCTTTGGTGAAGAGAAGAGCCATCAGTGGCTGTTCCTCTACCAGCTGGAGCAGCTGCTGGCCGCACGTAAAAGCGCCGATCCTGCCAGCTCTTACACGGCGAAGCTCTATGCCAGCGGCACCAAGCGCATTGCGCAGAAGGTCGGTGAAGAGGGTGTGGAGACCGCACTGGCGGCGACCGTTCACGATCGCGAGGAGCTGACGAACGAAGCGTCGGATCTGATCTACCATCTGCTGGTGCTGTTGCAGGACCAGGACCTGGATATGACGGCGATTATTGAGAACCTGAGAGCGCGGCACAAATAGTGCCGCAGAGATAAAAAAAACCGGGCAAGCCCGGTTTTTTTATTACGCCTTCGGCTGGTAGTGACGCAGCGCGTTGCGGGTAAGGACAATGCCTGAACCGAGGATTGCCCCCAGCAGGACGGCCAGAATCAGCGTTAAAGCGCGTTTAGGACTATCACGCCAAACCGGCAGGGTCGGCTTCATGACGTAGCGATAGCTGTGCATGTTCGTCGGATCGGGCTTCAGACGGGCAATATCCAGCAGATTTTTACGCATCTGGTAGTAGTTTTCAGGGAAAACCAGCGGTCGCATAGACTCGTTTTTGACCATGGATTCCAGCGCTTCGCTGCCTAATAGAAACATCGTGTCCTGAGAGACATCCTGGGTCTGCTGGACCTGAGGTGTTTTAACCTGCGATTCCTGAGCCACTTTTAGCGCCTGGGAAATTTGCTTAAGACGCAGCTCTTTCTGCTCTTGGGCAACTTTCTCTTGAGTAGACAGCAAGGCCACCAGCTCGTCAGTTCTGGACTTCATGTTAACCGTCAGATCCTGATTCAATTCATCAGCGATTTGCTCATCAACCTGCTGTATATACTGCGCCAGCGTTTTCTGCGCGTTTTCAGCAGAGTCACCCTGGTATGTTACTTTGAGGGGCAGTGCCTGCCCTTTGACTGCGGGATCGATAGTTAACTTTTCAGGATTGACCTGGTTTTCCAGCGTTTCAGATAAAGCAGAGAAAGCTGCGCTGAAACGGCCAATCACCCGCTGCTGAATGTCATTGATGTCAGCGCCATTCAATACGCTCATGGCCGAGGTATAACCGGTGATCTGACCGGCGTCCGGCATTGTAATAACGGCTGTGGATGTCCACTTCTCTTTAGTAACCGTCAGAAGCACTGCTGCTATCGCAAGGGTTAAAACCATGCAGAGAGCGATCGTCCATTTCCCACGCCAAAGTTGAAAAATAAGATCAAGTAAATCAATCTGTTCTGGATTTTTGCTTCCATTGGATACTGTATTATTGTCGTTGTGCGTCATAGCAGCCTTGTTAATAATAAGAGCAAGTAACCGTTTAGTTACCGTAGTGTACCTACGGCATTTTTTTTTTCTATAAGATTCATTCTAATTGATTATCAAATTGTTGCAGAGAAATTTGCAGAAAATTATTGTATGAAATATGAGCAAATTCATTTGGTTAAGGGATTGAATTGCTCAAAAAAAAACCTGATGTCAAGCATCAGGTTTCTTGTCTTTGGTCTTCTGGAAAAATATCAGTCGTTGCCGAAGAGATCGCGGGTGTAAACCTTATCTGCAACATCCTGCAGATCTATCGCCATGCGATTTGAGATAATGACATCAGCCTCTTGTTTAAACGCGGCTATATCACGCACGACTCGCGAGTTGTAAAATTGATCCTCTTTCATTACCGGTTCATAGATAATGACCTCTACCCCTTTGGCTTTTATACGTTTCATAATTCCCTGAATTGAGGAGGCGCGGAAATTATCTGAACCGCTCTTCATTATCAAACGATAAACGCCCACTACCTTTGGCTGACGCGAGAGAATGGCATCGGCAATAAAGTCTTTCCGGGTGCGGTTAGCTTCTACAATGGCAGAAACAATGTTGTTAGGTACCGATTTATAGTTGGCGACCAGCTGCTTCGTATCTTTGGGTAAACAGTAACCACCGTAGCCAAAGGAGGGGTTGTTATAGTGATTACCAATACGTGGATCGAGGCATACCCCTTCAATAATCTGTCGGGTATTTAAGCCGAGGCTTTCCGCGTAGCTATCCAACTCGTTAAAGTAAGCGACGCGCATTGCCAGGTAGGTATTGGCAAACAGTTTGATGGCTTCAGCTTCGGTAGAGTCGGTAAAGAGCACCGGGATATCGGTTTTGATCGCCCCTTCGACCAGCAGCTCGGCGAAACGCTCGGCACGAAGCGAGCGCTCGCCGATGACGATCCGCGACGGATGAAGGTTGTCGTACAGGGCACGTCCCTCACGCAGAAACTCTGGCGAGAAGATGACGTTATCAATGCCCAGGGACTCTTTGATTTTTTGCGTAAAGCCAACGGGAACCGTTGATTTGATTACCATCACCGCATCTGGGTTGATCTCATTAACGTCTTTAATGACCGCTTCAACGCTGGTGGTACAAAAATAGTTGGTTTTGGGGTCGTAATCCGTTGGCGTGGCGATAATCACATAATCTGCATCGCGATAGGCATCGTACTTATCAGTGGTGGCACGAAAATTAAGGGGCTTAGTTTTAAGATATTCCTCAATTTCCCTGTCGGCAATGGGTGACTTCTCCTGGTTCAGCAGGTCCACTTTTTCCTGCACGATATCCAGGGCAACAACTTCATGGTTCTGGGCAATTAAAATACCGTTGGAGAGGCCTACATAACCCGTACCGGAGATTGTAATTTTCATACGTTTGACTTTTTCTCGTTAAAGAACGTAGTGCCTGAAAACGACACAGCCAGTGAGTGGAGCGGCTTTTACGATAACGATAAGGCGATTATAGTGTCAATACGACGAAATGATATTCAGATAAGCTTTATAACAAGTAGCAGATAAATACCTTTTTTAACAAAATACAATCAGACAGAATAAAAAAAAGCCCGGTAAAAAAACCGGGCTTAAGGATAAATTAATAAATCAGATTATTCCAGCCATTCGGTATGGAATACACCTTCTTTATCAGTACGTTTGTAGGTGTGCGCACCGAAGTAGTCGCGCTGGGCCTGGATCAGGTTAGCTGGCAGTACCGCAGCGCGGTAGCTGTCGTAGTAGGCGACGGCTGCACCGAAGGTCGGTACCGGAATACCGTTCTGTACGGCATAGGCAACCACGTCACGCAGGGCCTGCTGATAGTCATCGGCGATCTGCTTGAAGTAAGGTGCCAGCAGCAGGTTGGCAATGGCCGGAGTCTCAGCGTAGGCGTCAGTGATTTTCTGCAGGAACTGGGCGCGGATGATGCAGCCAGCGCGGAAAATTTTGGCGATTTCGCCGTAGTTCAGATCCCAGTTGTACTCTTCAGATGCCGCACGCAGCTGGGAGAAGCCCTGAGCGTAAGAGACGATTTTGCCCAGATAGAGCGCACGGCGTACCTTCTCGATAAACTCGGCTTTATCACCAGCCGGCTGCGACTGCGGGCCACTCAGCACTTTAGAAGCGGCAACGCGCTGCTCTTTCAGCGAGGAGATGTAACGCGCAAATACAGACTCGGTGATCAGCGACAGCGGCTCACCAAGATCCAGCGAGCTCTGGCTGGTCCACTTACCGGTGCCTTTGTTCGCTGCTTCATCAAGGATCACATCAACCAGGTATTTACCCTCTTCATCTTTCTTGGTGAAGATATCTTTGGTGATGTCGATCAGGTAGCTGCTCAGCTCGCCTTTGTTCCACTCGGTGAAAGTCTGGGCCAGCTCTTCGTTGGAGAGGTTCAGGCCGCCTTTTAGCAGAGAATAGGCTTCTGCGATCAGCTGCATATCACCGTATTCGATGCCGTTGTGCACCATCTTCACGTAGTGGCCCGCACCGTCAGCACCAATGTAGGTGACGCAAGGTTCGCCGTCTTCCGCGACTGCCGCAATTTTAGTCAGAATTGGAGCAACCAGCTCGTATGCCTCTTTCTGGCCGCCAGGCATGATAGAAGGCCCTTTCAGCGCGCCCTCTTCACCGCCGGACACGCCAGTACCGATGAAGTTGAAGCCTTCCGCAGAGAGTTCACGGTTACGACGGATGGTGTCGTGGAAGAAGGTGTTGCCGCCATCGATAATGATGTCGCCTTTATCAAGGTATGGCTTCAGAGAGTTAATTGCCGCGTCAGTGCCCGCGCCCGCCTGCACCATTAAGAGGATACGACGAGGTGTCTCAAGCGATTCAACGAACTCCTGCACGGTGTAGTAAGGCACCAGTTTTTTGCCAGGGTTTTCGGCAACCACTTCTTCAGTTTTTTCACGGGAGCGGTTAAAAACGGAGACGGTATAACCACGGCTTTCAATGTTAAGGGCCAGATTGCGCCCCATCACGGCCATACCGACGACGCCGATCTGCTGTTTAGACATTACATACTCCTGTCAGGTGTTGAACTGCGAAGCATAACGCAGTTTTAATGTTGAACTTATGTTAACTCAGGATGCACAAAATTCGAAAATATTTGCTGATAGGTCAGAGCAGGCGCTGTTATGCGTGGTTTTTATAACCATTCGGATTCTTTTGCTGCCAGTTCCATGCATCTCTGACCATATCATCCAGATCCCGTTGGGCCTGCCAACCCAGCTCTGTACGCGCTTTAGAAGAGTCAGACCAACACTCAGCAATGTCTCCTGAACGTCTTTCAGCAAAGACATAAGGCACCGAGAGCGCTGTGACACGCTTGAACGCTGCCAGGATATCAAGCACAGAATAGCCCTTGCCGGTTCCCAGATTATAAATTTTGAGATTGGGGGTATCCTGCCGTTGCTTTAACGCTGCGATATGGCCTTCAGCAAGATCCATGACGTGGATAAAATCACGCACACCGGTACCGTCTTTTGTTGGATAGTCATTGCCATAGACTGAGAGACAGTCGCGTTTACCGATAGCAACCTGACAAACATAAGGCATAAGGTTGTTTGGCGTTCCGTTGGGATCTTCACCCATTTCACCCGACGGGTGCGCACCAACCGGATTGAAGTAGCGTAAAACGGTTACGTTCAGAACTGGATAAGCGAGCGACAAATCTGAGAGGATTTTTTCAACCATGAGCTTCGAGGTGCCATAAGGATTTGTTGTGCCTCCTACTCGACACGCCTCGGTTAATGGAATTGTTTCCGGCTCGCCATACACGGTCGCAGAGGAGCTAAAAATCAAATTATGCACCCCGGCCCTCATCATTTCATCAAAGAGACACAGGCTGCCTGTAATGTTAACTTCATAGTATTTAAGGGGTTGTGAGACGGATTCACCAACTGACTTCAGCCCAGCAAAGTGGATCACATCTGAAATACGTTTTTCAGCGAAGATTTTCTGTAGGAGAACGCGATCCAGAATATCACCCTGGTAGAAAAAGGGTTCAATACCCGTAATTGCTTTGATTCTGTTTAAGGCTTCGGGAGAGGAGTTAGACAGGTCATCGATAATGACAACGTCTTCACCTTTTTCAAGTAGTGCTACTACCGTATGCGAGCCTATATAGCCCAGTCCACCTGTCACAAGAATAGCCATACAATTTTTAACCTTATTTAATGTTTGTGTATTTACCCGCTAAAAACCATGGGTATACTTAACACTTAATAAAAAGCAGTCATCCCAGAGTTAAAATTATTTATTCTCTAACAGGATATTAATCAACTTGTCAGTTGCGACATTTTCATCGAATTTTTCTTCGGCCATGCGACGACTCTCTTGGCCCATTAATACAATTTGCTGCGGATCGGTGATGAAAGCCATCATTGCATCAGCAAGGGCTTCAACGTTCCACGGTGGGATCATAAAGCCATTTGAGCCGTGACGCACGGTCTCTCGGCAACCTGGGACATCGGTGGTGATCACTGCCCGGCCAATAGACATGGCTTCCTGGGTACTACGCGGTATTCCTTCCCGATATGAGGGCAAAACGAACACGCTAAGATCGGTCAAATAACCTTTCACATTGGATATCTGCCCCAGAAATTCAACATGCCCCTCTCTTTTCCAGACATCGAGTTGCTCGCGAGTGATTCCCCCAGGGTTATCATCGATTGCACCGGCAATGCTAAACCGAACAGCCGGGTATTTCTCTTTAACGAGCTTTGCCGCCTGAACAAATTCTCTCACCCCTTTTTCGACCAATAGCCGTGAGACCATGCCAAAATGAATGGTATCCGTTGCTGGCGAACTGTAAGCGTACTCGTTAAGGTTGACGCCAATGCCTCCAATCACCTCAGCATCCGCAATAGCGATCTTGTTTTGCACGATCAGGTCATGGTAGTCGTCACGGTTGAGAAAGAGAACTTTTTTAGAACGCGGCAGGGTCACCTTATACAGAAAGGTTTGCACATTTTTTAATATTTGTTTTTTAAACGAGTCCTTTTTGAGATGTGCAGTATAACAAAAACCTAAACCTTCCAGCAGGTTATAAATACGTTTAACCCCAGCAAGCTTAGCTGCGAGCGTGCCAAAAATAACCGGCTTGGGGAAAAAAGAGAAAACGACATCAGGATCAATATTACGTATCTTTTTTGACAACGCGAATGTATTAATCATATCTGACAGAGGATTCATACCGGAGCGTGAAAAATGATATTGTTCGGGCACAGCTCCAAGTTGTGAAATCTGCTGGAATTTTTCACTGTCGTAATCCATGGTGAGGACATGAACGCTCACGCCTCTGGATACAAGTTGTTCAATTACCTTTTTTCGGAAAAGAATAATCGTGCTAGCTTGATTCCCTATGAGCAGAATTTTCATTTATCAACCTGTTCTGTTTTGTAAATGCTCAACCACCGATCTACAACTGAAGTAATAGAGAAGTTTTTAATAATGTGGTCTCGATTTTGGGTCGCAATAAGATCTTTACGCTCTGCGCTAAATTCACTCACTTCGACTATTTTATCAGCCAAAGCGGTAGAGTTTGAAACAGGCACTACAAAATCAGCATTACCAATAACTTCCTTAACGCCGCCAGCATCCGTACATACTGCAATACGCTTGCAGGCCATTGCTTCTGCGACAACTAAGCCAAAACCTTCCCACTCGGAGGCGAGGACAAAGAGATCGCAGGCGGGGTAGTAAGTGTTAACCGCATTGATGCTGCCCAGTAGCGTGATGCGAGAGGATAACCCTAACTCCTGAATACGTTTTTCAATATCGCTACGCAGCTCACCTTCACCAATGATAATAAGCCGATAGTTCTCCGGCAGGGTCTTAAAGGCGTTAAGAAGATTGGGATAATCTTTAGCTGCCGTTAATCGTCCGACGGTGAGAATAGCTGTCTCGTCATCCTGGATGTTCAACTGATGTCTTAGCGCATTTCTGCTATCACTACTGTAATTAAACTTCTCGACATCAATTCCATTGTAGACAACTTCTGCGTGCGCGGGCGAAAAAGCCTTTTTTTGAATAAATTCATCCAGGGCTTCTTTACTAACATTAGTGCAAACATCCGCAAAACGATCGGTGAGGCGGTATATAAACATTCTCAATGAACCGCCTTCATTTTTACTGTGCGCAGTACTGATAAGTTGGTAACCTTTTGGGAACAGCAACCCAACCAGTCTCATTATAATATTGGCATGAAACATATGGCTATGTACAACGGACGGTTGATAATCTTTAATTATCTTGTAACAATCAAAAATCGCCTTTATAAAAGAGAATGGATTTTTCTTTGAATTAAGATTGATAATTTGAATATTACTCTCTTCCGGGCGAATAACAGTTTCGCCACTTAAAGAAACTATTTTAACTTCATATCCACGCTGATAAAATTTATCAGCCAGAATGCATAACTGGCGTTCTGCCCCTCCCAACCCCATGCCAGTGATGACAAACAGCAGTTTATTATTGAACATTATTTGACTCTCCATCTAGCGCTTTGTCCAGCACGGTGCTGGCTATTCTCCCTACTTCTCGCTCATCAAATATTGTTGCAGCATAATAGTTCATGTTGCCGAATGAGACTGGAGCCAAAGGGTTACGGAAATATGACATGAAACAAAACAGTAAAAAAACAAAAAAGTATAAATTAAGAAATAGCGTATTATATGTTTTAACTGCAAATATCCGCTTTATATTTTCTTTCGCATAGAGAGAGAATACAAAAATTGCCACAAAAATAAAATAGAAAGTTACCCTTGTTAAGAAAGTGATGGCACCGCTATACAGATAAATCACAGCACCCACAAAAATAAACCGATTAAACAGTCTTAAACTCTCTTGTTTCTCGATTTGCGAAGCGTAAAAAACATAAAATATTACGAATATCAAAACTAATATATTCAACCACCCAAACTGCAGCGAGATTGGGTTCTGATCGATATAGAAGAGGATTTTTTTAAAGGCAAAATTAAACTGTGCCAGCAAGGCAATCAGTTTGATGCCAAAAATGAGTAAGAAAGCAAATAAAGAGATAGCCAGGACTGTAATGAATATAAAGGATTTTCTACTTTTAACCTTACATAAAAAAATCGCTGGTATAATTATTAATGCAGAGATATGCATGGTGGCGGCAAGAATCACACCTGCTAATAATCTGGTTAACGAATGATTACGCGAATAGTTTATCATCGCAGCAAAGATGATAACGCAAGCAATAAACTGTCGCAGCTGCTCAAGAATGAGTGTGTAACCAAAAACCATCAGCAATGCGGATATAAAAAGGGGTTCGTTTATTTTAACTTTCGTTAAATTGTAACCTAATAGTGCAAAAGTGATCGTATAAAAAAGAAGCAGTGCAAAGCCAAAGTTTTGCCCTGCAATGAATAATAACGTTTTAAAATAGAGGACAAAGCCCGGTTCGAAGGCTAAGTAGAGATCTGCATCCTCTGCAAAGCGAGTGTAGTAGATGCTCCAGTCAACACCATTAAGGTAGAAGGTAGTATATGAAATTATCAATACACCCCATATTAAAAATCTCAGGAAGTTTTTCGACCGTGAGTTAAACCTTCCCCAAATTAGTGACAGGAGTAACAAGGGGATGACGTTCATCAAAATAAACATTATCTACGAACCTTTTCATAGAGCGCTATCAGAACGTTTATTGGGTTAACCACTTTTAAATATTTAAAAGCACGCATCTTGCTAAAAGAGAGATATAAATTAAATTTGTTATGCAAATAGGCTATATAATGTTTATCCTGCCATCTCATGTTATTTAATCGGACTAAATCATTATATAAATAGATATTAATGCTCGAGTTCCTGGAAGTTGCCTGCGCATTGTGCACTCGATAATTCACGCTTGTAAAATCTAAAAATCCTGTTTTTATATTGCCATCAATAAGTTTTAACCAATGAGGCAGGTCCTCAAGCAAGCGATAGCGCTGATCAAATGACTTCAGGTATGTGCTATTGATGAAAGCGCCAGGAGCCATATTATTAAAATGTATATTGGCTAAAGCTCTTTTCATTTTTGATGGCTGCATTCTGCTGATATCTCTTGTCCAGGACAGAGGATATTTGCTGGGTACAGTGACACCCTCGCCAAAGGTTTCAAAGTAGGTGAAGAATGCACCATAGCTCTCGCTCGAAGGTATAATTGCTGTTCTCTTGATAAACTCCTCAACGGCGCCGCTGAGGAGGATATCATCCGAGCCAATACATTTGATCCAGTCCCCTTTCGCAAACCTAAGCCCATTATTAAAGTTTGCTGGTATTCCACTATTTTTTTCGCTCTTGACTAACAAGCACTCTATATGGGGGTGGGTAGCCTTTTTATCCTGAATCCAGTTTTCAATAATCTCGATACTATTATCTGTAGAGTAATCGTCTGTAATAATTATCTGAATTGACTTATAGGTTTGATTTATACATGAGTCTAACGTTTCCGCAATATACTGCTCTGCATTATAACTTGCGACGATAATTGTTACTAAGATAGTATCCATATTAAAACATAATACCTAATAATATTAACTGTGATTTGGTTTTCTGGGTAAACACAATACCGCTATTTTTGATGCCCTGCCTGACTCGCCTTACAGACTGTCTAATCAAAGATCGCCACTCCAGTCGCTCACTTGATGTCAAAGACCTATACCATTTAAAGTAGCGAACCGATACACCCCATAGCGTGCTGATAATCAAAGCCCAGGCATCATTTACGAGCAACTCTTTGTTTTGCGCAGGATCTTTCTGTTTAATATACTCTAAGACAAAGAAAGCATTGTGGAGGACTTTACAATAGTTATGATTAACCCTTCGCGTCGTCGAGTTTGAATTATTTATGAAATAATATTCACCCTCAGACAAATAGATACTTTCGGCTAAGTCAAAAGAGATGCGTGAGATTACCTCATCATTATTCAGGTAATTGTTACCCTCTTTATTTAGAGTATCATACACCTCATAAGCCGATAAAATCACATCCCTGTTATAAAGACCAAACGCATGCACTCCCCATGCTCTAATGCAATTCGCAAAAACGTCATTACCCGACAAATTTTTGTCGGAGGTATAGCAAACAAATTTACCCGTTATACTCTTAGTTATGGAGTCTACATAATTTAATTTGAATAAAGAGATGTCGATTGCGGAGTTGGAAGCTAAAGGCGCAAATGCTTTTTCCAGAGAATCCTCGGCCAAACTATCATCACAATCAATTACAGCAATGTATTTTGACGTAGAGTAGCGAATAGCATTTTCTCGCGCTCTTGCAGCGCCCTTATTCTCTTGTCTGAGTAGCTGAAGAGTAAACTGCTTCGGCTGATAGGATTCAACCAGCGCAGCTGTGTTATCTGTTGAGCCGTCATCGACGACAATGACGACAAAACCTTGCAAAGACTGCCGATCGAGGGTAGCCAGAATCGTTAGGATATTTGCTTCTTCATTATACGCCGGAATAATAACACTTAAATCTTCACTTCCAATCCGCATTCTTTTAACCCACTTTATTCTTTATATGCCACAAATAAACTAACGCGGTAGCAATAAGATAGATAAAATATGTTGAGCAATATGCAAGACTTACCCCTTCAAAGCCATAGTTGCTCGTCATTAGCTTCACTAGCAAAGGGAAAAGGATAGAAACTGATATTTCTAACGTTGCGTTAATAACAAAATAGCCTTTTGCTAATAAAATCGTTGCGAATAGCCAGCTGCAAATCCTGAAAAAGTCACCTATATTTTGATATAAAAAAAGGCCGCTTGCACGTTGAAAATCTTTGGTAAACAGAAAGCTAATAATAAAGTCTTTTAGATAAAAAATAGTCACTGCCATGGCGAGCGATAACGGCACAACTAATCGGGCACCGATTTTTAAAATACTCAAATACTCGGCGCGCGTTTTTGCCGCTGCCGTTTGCGGGAAATAATATACCGTCATTGCTGTGGTTAAGACAGCCAGATAGGCTTCAGATATTTTACTTACCGCTTGCCAGTACCCGGAATACTCTATAGAAAAATCATTAGTCAAAATTGTTCGTACAACGATCAGAGAAATCGGCCCGGTTAACGCGCCGATTATTCCCATGGCGAAGTACTTACTCATTTCATTGATTTGCTGCCTTGGTGCCGTTCCATACCAATACTTGAACTTGAACCAGGGTTTTTTCAGAATAATAACTATCAACCAAAAACCGGCAATGGCATTATTGAGTGCAGCAGCAATGAGCGCGCCTTTTAAGCCTAAAAAATAGACCAACCCGGTCATGGATATTACCGATGAGGCAATAGCAAATAAGTTTGCCAAAAAAAACTTATTGTAATCACCCAATCCATTTAATACGCCAAGAAAGATACTGTTTATAATATTTAGCGGTAATACCATTAACGCTAAGATTATAAGCCAGTAAAACTCCCTAGTATGAAAAAGATACTCAGCTAACTGGCCTGAGGAGAGGATCCCCAGGCACATTATGAAACAACAGGCGATGGTTGAAAGTTTTATTGCAGCACGCCAGTAGGGCTGAGCATTTTCATAAGAATCTCGATGCTCAGCCGAATAGCGATTAACTCCCTGCGAAACCTGGGATGAGATAAATCCATTAATGAAGGTTACAAAATTCTGTAACTGCCCCAGATTTGATATTCCTGCCGGGCCTGTATAAATGGCTACTACCTTGGAAATTATAAGTCCGCATGCAAGTCTAAAGCAGGTAATGACTCCGCTCAGTATCGTTACTCTTGCAAAGCTCAAAGTACCCATCCATTTAGCGTATTGATCACATGCTCAACATCTGAATCGGCCAGCGTTGGATCCATAGGTATAGACAATACGCTACGATGCAAGGATTCAGAAATTGGCAGATTCAGATGCTTCAGTTCTTCATAGGCAGCTTGCTGATGCGGCGGAATAGGATAGTGAATGAGCGTTTGAACACCGTTATTATCCAGATGATCCTTTAGAGCCTGTCTGTGGTCCGTTTTAATAACAAACAGATGCCAGACATGCTCCTGTTCTTCATCAATATTAGGCAGATCGATATGCGGATTATTTATTGATGTAAGATATTTACGTGCAATTTCACGGCGTCGTGCTGTCTCACCATCAAGATACTTCAACTTCACAGCGAGCATGGCCGCCTGCATTTCATCAAGCCGGCTATTAATGCCTTTGTATTTGTTCTGATATTTTACATGGGAACCATAATTCCGCAGCGCGAAGAGAACCTGAGCGAGTTCATCATCGTTGGTTGTTATCGCGCCCGCATCGCCAAGGGCACCCAGGTTTTTCCCTGGATAGAAACTAAAGCCAGCCGCATGGCCCCATGAGCCACATTTCTGCCCATCGATTGTCGCCCCATGCGACTGGGCGCAGTCTTCAAGCACTAACAGATCGTGTTTAGCAGCAATCTCCATGATGCCTTTCATCGGAGAGATACGGCCATAAAGATGCACAGGTAAGATGGCTTTGGTCTTATCTGTGATAGCTTTGCTTATTCCTTCCACGCTTAGATTGAATGTCGAAGGATCTGGCTCAACAAGAACGGGAGTCAAATCGTTTTGCGTGATGGCGAGAATCGATGCGATATACGTATTCGCTGGGACAATGACTTCATCACCGTCCTGTAGTTTCCCCATCTCTTTCCAGGCGCGAAGTACCAGTATCAGGGCGTCTAAACCATTAGCAACCCCAATCGCATGTTTTACTCCACACCACTCTGCATACTCTTTTTCAAAGGTTTTAAGCTCGGTACCCATAATATACCAGCCGGAGTCAATAACCCGCGAGCATGCTTCTTTAAGTTCTCTTTCATAACAGTTATTAATTTTTTTTAAGTTCAGAAAGTCAACCATAATCTACTTCTCCTTCAAAATTCTAGCTGGATTGCCAACCACTGTAGCATTTGCTGGCACATCCTTCGTCACTACAGCCCCTGCCCCTACCATTGCACCCTCTCCAATCACAATGCCGGGAAGAATGGTTGCATTTGCGCCAATAGAGGCCCCTTTTTTCACAACGATGCGTGAAAATTGCTCGGGATAAACTTTAGAGCGCGGCTTTTTATCGTTTGTGAATGCAACGCATGGACCAATAAATACATCATCTTCAAGCGTAACACCATCCCATATATATACACCTGACTTTACCGTTACCCGGTTTCCGATGACGACATCATTCTCGATCAGCGTATGGGCACAAATATTACAATTATCGCCGATCACTGCCCCAGGTAATATGACAGAGAATTGCCAGACGTTGGTATTTTCGCCAATATGGCTGGATTGTACATCACTCAGCTTGTGCAGATTCATCTCTTACCGACTCCTGAAATGCTTCATAATTTCTGATGTAGTCACTTTCATCGTAGACGTCACTTGCAAGCACTAAAAGGATACAATCATCAGAATAGTTATACATCTCATGCCAGATAGCTGGCTCAATCAGCAATCCCTGAGCAGGATCATTTAACAGAACCTCTTCTTTATCAACGCCATCGTCTAAATGGAAATAACAGGAGCCTCTGACCGCTATCGCCAGCTGTCTCAGCGCCTTATGAGCGTGAAAACCCCGGCGTACATTATCTTTAGTGCCAAACATGTAATAGACGCGTTTGATCTCGAAGGGAACGTTTTTAATTTGCTCAAGGGCAACGAGCATACCACGCTCATCACCATGCTTCTGGAAGGGTAATAACTCAATTTTCATATTTTTTCACTAAATTCATTAAATATTGGCCGTAGCTGTTCTTCTCTAACTTTTTACCAAAAGTATAGACTTCATTATTACTTAACCAGCCATTACGCCATGCAATCTCTTCCGGGCACGCAACCATCATTCCCTGACGTTTCTGTACCGTTTCGACAAAGCTTCCCGCCTCAATTAAGCTATCGTGGGTGCCCGTATCCAGCCATGCAAAACCACGTCCCAGTAACTCAACGGTTAATGCGTTATTATTGAGATAAACTTCATTTATCGAGGTGATTTCAATCTCCCCTCTGGCGGAGGGTTTGATCGTTTTGGCGATATCGACAACATTGTTGTCATAAAAATATAACCCTGTTACGGCCCAGTTTGATTTGGGTTTCACTGGCTTCTCTTCAATGCTTAACGCCTTAAAGTTGCCATCAAACTCAACCACCCCAAAGCGTTCGGGATCCATTACCTGGTAGCCGAAAACGGTCGCTCCCGAATTACGCTCAGCAGCGCTTCTTAGTTTTGGCGTAAACCCTTGACCAAAGAAGATATTATCCCCTAACACAAGGCATACCGGATCCTGACCAATAAACTGTTCACCAATAATAAAGGCCTGCGCCAGGCCATCAGGCGAGGGCTGGACGGCAAAAGATAAATTTATGCCGAATTGACTGCCATCACCTAGCAGCCGGATAAACCCTTGCTGGTCTTCGGGGGTCGTAATAATTAAGATGTCTTTTATACCAGCAAGCATTAACACGGATAACGGGTAATAGATCATCGGCTTATCATAAACAGGCAGCAACTGTTTAGATACGCCCATAGTAATTGGATAAAGCCGTGTACCTGATCCACCAGCAAGAATGATGCCTTTCATCTTATTCTAATCCTAAACGTTCACGTTGATAGCTACCGTCCTGCACGCGACGACACCACTCACTATTGTTTAAGTACCACTCCACCGTTTTACGGATCCCGGACTCGAAGGTCTCCTCCGGCCTCCAGCCCAGCTCGCGGCTGATTTTATCCGCGTCAATAGCGTAGCGGCGGTCATGGCCCGGACGATCGCTTACGTAGGTGATCTGCTCGCGGTAAGAGCCGCTTTTCGGCACGATCTCGTCAAGCAGATCGCAGATGGTCTGCACCACGTCCAGATTCTGCTTCTCGTTATGGCCGCCAATGTTGTAGGTCTCTCCGGGTGTGCCCTGAGTGACTACGGTATAGAGCGCGCGGGCATGATCTTCCACGTAGAGCCAGTCGCGGATCTGATCGCCTTTGCCATAGATCGGCAGCGGTTTGCCCTCCAGCGCGTTGAGGATCACCAGCGGGATCAGCTTCTCCGGGAAGTGATATGGGCCGTAGTTATTAGAGCAGTTTGTGACCAGCGTCGGCAGGCCATAGGTACGACGCCATGCGCGCACCAGGTGATCGCTGGATGCTTTAGACGAGGAGTAGGGGCTGCTGGGGGCATACGCTGTCTGTTCGGTAAAGAGCGGCAGCGCCGCGCCCTGCGGGTGCTCATCAGGATGCGGCAGATCGCCGTACACTTCATCAGTAGAGATATGGTGGAAGCGAAACGCTTTTTTCGCCTCATCGCTTAAGGTCAGCCAGTAAGCGCGGGCGGCCTCCAGCAGAACGTAGGTCCCGACAATGTTGGTTTCGATAAAATCAGCCGGGCCGGTGATGGAGCGGTCAACGTGACTCTCCGCCGCCAGGTGCATTACCGCATCAGGCTGATGCTCGGCAAAGACACGAGCCAGCTCTGCGGCATCGCAAATATCGACACGCTCAAAGACATAACGATCGCTATCTGCAACATCAACTAGCGATTCCAGATTGCCGGCGTAAGTCAATTTATCAACATTCACAACGGAATCTTGGGTATTTTTAATAATATGTCGGACAACCGCAGAGCCAATAAAACCCGCTCCGCCAGTAACAAGGATTTTCACGCTATCAATTCCGTCAATTCAAGAAGTTGCGGGTCGAAGCATGATTGCTCAAAGAGCAGACACGCTACCGCCCCAGGCTCAACAGCTACCAGTGGACTGATTCAGACCAGATTGTGCAGAAACTCACGCCCAAACCCGTGCTGCTGGGCGATAAATCAGTTGCTAATTGTCATCTTAAACGCGTAGAGAAACAAGGAAAATTCTTAGCGTTTTATTGTATGAATAATCATCACAACCCCTTGATCTACAAGAATTTGGGGGTTGTAAAACAAAAACGGCAAGCGATTGTTCAACGCGATTTGCTACCGCATGATGAACGATCACTTGCCGTCTAATTAAATAAATATTACTTAATCGTGACTCAGGCCTGGCTTTGGCTCAGCAGCTTTTGAATGCTGTCACGGAACTTCTGCCCTTCCTTCAGGTTACGCAGGCCATACTTCACAAACGCCTGCATGTAACCCATTTTTTTACCGCAGTCATAGCTGTCGCCGGTCATCAGCATAGCGTCAACGGACTGTTTTTCCGCCAGTCGGGCGATGGCGTCAGTAAGCTGAATACGGCCCCACGCGCCCGGCTCGGTTTTCTCCAGCTCTGCCCAGATATCTGCCGACAGAACATAGCGTCCTACCGCCATCAGGTCAGAGTCAAGCGTCTGCGGCTGATCCGGCTTCTCGATGAAGTTAGTAATGCGGCTTACTTTACCTTCGCTATCCAGCGGCTCTTTAGTCTGGATCACAGAGTACTCGGAGAGATCGCCTTTCATGCGCTTCGCCAGCACCTGGCTGCGGCCGGTCTCGTTGAAGCGGGCCACCATCGCGGCCAGGTTATAGCGCAGCGGATCGGCGCTGGCGTTATCCAGAATGATGTCCGGCAGTACCACCACAAAGGGGTTATCGCCGACGATAGGACGCGCGCAGAGAATGGAGTGGCCCAGACCCAGCGGCTGCGCCTGGCGCACGTTCATGATAGTCACGCCCGGCGGACAGATAGACTGCACTTCCGCCAGCAGCTGGCGCTTAACGCGCTGCTCCAGCAGGGCTTCAAGCTCATAGGAGGTGTCGAAGTGGTTCTCTACCGCGTTTTTAGACGAGTGGGTAACCAGAACGATCTCTTTGATCCCTGCAGCAACCACTTCATCGACGATGTACTGGATCATCGGCTTATCGACGATCGGCAGCATCTCTTTAGGGATCGCCTTGGTGGCAGGCAGCATGTGCATCCCCAGACCCGCTACCGGAATAACCGCTTTCAAATTAATCATTATCACTTCCACCTATAAAATGGTTGCTGAATTATAGCCCTTTGATCTCGTTTAGCCAGCACGATTTAGCTGGATGACCTCTATCAATTGCGGCATCTGTAATAGATGTAATACGAAGCCGCGGGTTGAGGCTCCAGGAATCCTCGCAAAGTGCCTCTGGAACTATTATGAGCGCTTTGTTGGCAGGGAAAAGTTTAATTTTTCAGCGTTAATAACCTGCTGATCGAGCCGGTCAATATCCACCGAACTCTGCCCTTTTTCATTCACAGCATGAATATTCGCCAGCGAAAGCAGGGTGTCCCGCTTCGCCATAAAGCGGCCACGCACGTCCTTGCGCAGGTCGAAATGGAGCTTCAGCGCCGGGCCGGTGGCCGCCTCCTGCATCACCTGAATATTACGCATAAACAGGTGCTGAGGCTTATTATGCATCTCCAGAGACGCACGCTGAATATTGAGATTGGTGAGAGAGACAAACGAGGCGGCATTTCCCGATGAGATCTGAATGCCGCGTAATTTCCGCGTCTCGCCGGCGTTGTCTAAATGGATCGCATTTAGCCTAAAATTTTGCGGTATCGAAAGATAATTACCTTTAATTACCCCGTAGCCAATTAGCATTCCGGCGCTGTTGCGCATTTTTACATCATCGATAACGAAATTATCGCAGCCGTAAATGGCAACCGTGGCGTTATCAATGCCCGCTTTTTTACTGTAGTCGGGGGTGATATCCGTAGCGGTGATGTGGCGGATGACAAAGTGCTTGCCGTTTTCAACGTGCACCAGCTGGCGGCAGTGGCTGCCGGTAATGTTGGCGACGGTAAAGTGTTTTACCGCCTGGTCTTCCGGGTAGTCGTTATCGTAGGTGCTGCCCGCCAGCCCGATGCCGATCCCCCAGTTAATTTTGCCGTTGGTACAGTCGATATGGTCAATGACGTGGTCGGAGATGAGCAGGTTACGATCGTTAATCGCCACGTTCCACTCAATGGCGTCCCCCTGCAGATAGCTGAAACGACCGTTGGTGATACGTGCGCCGTCGATCTGGTTGTGAAAGCCCTGGCGCAGAATGGCGTAGTTGGCTTTAGTCACCGTAATGTTATCGATGACGAGGTTGCGCATCACCCGCTTCTCTTTGCCACCGATATAGATCTGCGTCACCGGACCGTAGCCGCTCATCGCCACGCCCTCGATAGTACAGTCCGAGCCGCGCACGTCGAGGGTGATATTATAGAGGCTGCCACCCTCTTCACCCCGTACCCGACAGCCATCCTGCAACACGAAGCGCCCCCGGCCATTGCCCTTGAGCGCCCCGCGTATCAGCAGCGTTTTACCCGCCGGGATAAAAATTGCGGTGTTGATGTTCTCGCAGATCACGCCCGCCGGGACCAGCACCGTGCTGGCCTCGGCAAAGGCCTGCTTAAAGGCGGCGATAACGTCATTTTTCAGGTAGCGGCGGATATCAACGCTGCCGGACGCCTGCGCAAAAAGCGGTGAAGCGTGCAGCAGGGGCAGCGCCGCCAGGGCAGAGCCTGCGCCGATAAAGCGGCGGCGGGAGAGTAAAATATCTGGCATATAACCTCTGGCTTAGAGCGCTTGCAGCAGCGTAGCAAGCCGCTGGTTAATGATTTGCTGATTGAACTCGGTTTCGACTTTCTCCCGCGCGCGGGTCACGACCGGGGCCAGCGCCTCCTGCTGGATAGCGCTCAGTGCCGCCAGCCGGTCCGCCAGCGCCTCGGGATCGTTCTCAGGTACCAGCCAGCCGGACCGATCGGCGTCGATCAGCTCGGGAATACCGCTGTGTACGGTTGAGACAACCGGCAGGCCCACCGCCATCGCCTCCATCAGCGCCACCGGGATCCCCTCCATGTCGCCATCCGCGCCGGTGACCGAAGGCAACAGGAAGAGATCCGCTTCGTCCAGCATCGCCTTAACCTCGTGGCTCGGCTTGAAGCCCGGCATCTCAATCATCTCCTGTAGATCGTATTTGGCGATCAGGTCGCGCAGGCGCTGCTCCCACGGCCCGATACCCAGAATGCGGTAGTGAAAATCGATACCTCGCTCCTTGAGCAGACGGCAGGCCTCAATGGCCACGTGCAGCCCCTTCTTCTCGGTCAGCCGGGCAACGGAGATAATATTTAGCTGGCTTGCCGGGGCCTGTACCGGTCGGCGGGAGAAGCGTGACATATCCACCCCCATGCGCGAGACGGCAATCTTATGCGCCGGGCAGCCCATATTCATAAGCCGTCCAGCCCACAGCTCGCTGATGGGCAGCATCAGGTCACCCCGGCGAAAGAGCTGCTGATATTCCGGCGTATAGTGGCTGAGCACCGCCCGGCTGGAGACGTCGATGCCGTGGAATACGGTGGCAATTTTCCCGTTAAGCACGCCCAGCTCGCGCAGCTTGGCGGCGGTAACGCCCGCCGGGCCAAAGTGGGCAATAAAGACGTCGGCATGAAAGGTGCGTGGCGCGAGGCCACACATCGCGGCCAGGATCAGGTTGCGCGCCTCGGCGCCGTAGCGCCCGACGTTCAGCGCCCGCCAGGTTGCGCCCCGCCCTGCCCCGCGCAGCAGCGCCGTACCGCGATAGCGCAGCTTCGCCAGCTTGCCCTGCGGCTCGTCCAGCAGCCAGTGAGTCTTCTCCGCCAGCCGATAGTGCTGGAACGCCGCGTGGGTATTGCTCAAATCCCCTTTATGCATCGCCACGATCTCGACGTCGTAACCCATCTCGATAAAGGCGACGATCTGATCCAGGACAAAGGTTTCAGACGAGAGGGGAAACTTGAGCAAAAAGAAGCTGACCTTCATTTTCCCTCCCGGACGCGTTTCAGCACCGACTCGACCATCTCCATGCCGTGCTGCCTCTCATGGGCCACGGCATCGCTGAGGCGCTGACCCAGGGCCGGAAGCTGGCCAAGGGTATCAGCCACCATCGCCTCCAGCGAGCCGTCCAGCAGGTGACGAATATCGATCGCCATCTCCGGCATCCCCAGCTGCTGCATAATGCCCGCCGACTTGTGCTCGTAGTTGATAGCGATCGCCGGGGTGCCAAAGTTCATTGAGATAATGGCCGAATGCAGGCGCGTGCCTACGGTCAGATCGCAGGCGGCAAAAATTTTGCCCATCTCAAGGTCGTTCAGCTCATCCATCACCACGTGATAGCGCGAGGGATCGCTGACGTGCTGGCGCAGGTTGAGCGCCACCATGCGATCGTCTTTGTTGTAGCTGTCGATGCCGGTACAGGTCGAAAGGGCCAGCACCTGATAGCCCGCATCAATAATGCGGTTAACTACGCCAGCAAAAGCCAGCTCGTAGGCTTTCTGCGTGGTGCCGAGCCGCTTGTCGAAGGGGGCCAGCTCGCGCAGGGTAATGGCGACCGTCTTCTCTTTTGCCGCCACGTCGAGCCAGTGGGCCACCGCATAGTTCGGTACGAACGCCTCGTCGTGATCCACCAGCCAGGCGGTATCCACCCCCTGCTCAACTTTCGCGGTGGTAATTTGGCTCTGCTCCATCAGCTCGAGGCTGACGCGCTCGCGCAGGATCAGCGCGTCGCAGTGGCCGAAGACGTAGTTCGCCAGCTGGTTAAACTGGGCGTCCTGGAACGGGCCGACGCTGTGGCCGATCATATAGAGCGGCTTTTTCGCCATAAAGGTGCAGAGAGCATGCTCAAACTGCGGCACGCCGTAGAGATCGACAAAGAACGAGCCGCCTACCTGGATAATGGCGTCATAGCCTGACAGCAGGCGGACGAAATCGGTAAAGCCCTGGGCGATGGCGATGTTGCGCAGCTTGCCGCTGTCGGTCACCCGGGAGAGCAGCACCTGATGCTGGTAGCGGCGGCGCAGCACCTTCTTGACCCGCCCCATCACTCCGGCGGCGTTGTTGTGCTGCTTCATCTGGCTATAGAGTGGATCGCCCATCACCGGACGGTTCAGCAGCCAGGAGGAGCTGACCGGATAGCGGCTCATCACGTCCACCTCGGCGTCTGGCTCCAGTACGGCTATCGCGTCCAGCAGCCCGCGCAGGATGGCGCTGTCGCCACGGTTCCCGCAGGTATGGTTGCCCAGAATTAATAGTTTCATAGTGACCTCAATAAACGAAATTGGATTAACCTGCCCGCAGGAGCGTTCTTATTTTTTCATTGCGGCACAGCTGGCGTTTGATCTCCACCACCAGCGCGTTACGCGACAGCGCGAGGGTGATCGCAAACGTCAGCGCGCCCGCGGCAATCTGGACGATCAGCAGGGTCACCAGCGGCAGATGGCCGCTCAGCGCCACTCCCAGCCCATAGCTCACCGCCAGCATCGGCAGCGACAGGTAGAACGGCAGCCAGAGGCTAAGCACGTACTGGCGGTAGCTCGGGCCGAGCACCGGCCTGATCATCACGAAATAGCTGAGAACGGTATTGATAATCTGCACCAGCAGGAAGCCGAGGGTGACCCCCAGCGCTCCCGCCAGCTGGCCGCCGATAATGATGGCGGGCACAAAGAGCGCGGTTTTGAACAGATTAAATTTAAAGCTGATATCGACCCGCGCCTTGGCCATCAGCAGGGAGCCAATCGGGTTCCCCACGGCGCGCAGCAGGCCGACGATGCACAGCAGCTGCAGGATCGGGATAATCCCGCGCCACTTTTCGCCAAACACCAGCGGGACCATATTATTGGCGACCACCATCAGGCCCAGCAGCACCGGGAAGTTGATGATCCCCACCGCCGACAGCAGCTTGTAGAAGTTCAGCCGCAGCTTGGCCGTATCGTCCTGAATTTTGGCGAACGCCGGGAACAGGACGCGGGTGATGATGGGGTTAAGCTTCATCGGCGGCACCACCGCCACGTTGTAGGCGAGGTTATAGCCCCCGGCTACGCTGGCCCCGAGAATGCGCGCCAGCACCAGCGTGGAGAGATTGGTATTGATGTAGTTGATGACGCTGTCCGCCGTCAGCCAGGCGCCAAAACGCAGGTTGGCGCTGACCGAGGCGAGGGAGAAGTGCAGGCCCGGACGGTAGATTTTGCGGCCGAAGAAGCCAAACAGCAGGGTGCGCACGGCGGTGTTAACCAGGTAGCCGACAATGGCGGTCATCGCCAGCGGCCAGAACCACGCCCCAATCACCGTCACGCTGAACCCCGCCACCACGGAGAGCGTTTCAATTGCGCCAATTTTGCCAAACTCCAACTCTTTTTGCATCAGAGCGCGGAACTGCTGGCCGTGGGGGATCACCACAAAGGCCAGCGACAACGTTTTGATCAGCGGCGCAATGTCCGGGTTGTGCAGTACCCCGGCCAGGGTATCGCTCAGGAGGAACATCGCTACGCAGACCAGCAGTCCCAGCCCGACGTTCAGCCAGTAGAGGGTGGTCAGCTCCAGCTGGCTTATCTCTTTGCGCTGGATAATCGAGTTGGCGATGCCGAAATCCGACAGCGTATCGGCCAGGGCGATAATGGTCAGCGCCACGGTCAGCAGGCCAAACTGGTGGCTGTCGATAATGCGCGCCAGCCAGGTCATCTGCACCAGCCCGAGGCCAATGATGGTGACGGTGGCCATTGCCGACCATTTGGCCCCGCTCAGGGTTTTTTCTCTCAGGCTCACAGGGTACTCACTCAGTAGGCCGCTTTGTTAACAAAGCCTTTGAAAATGGTCAGGAAAACGATCTTGATATCGAACCACAGGCTCCATTCGCGAATATACTCGAGGTCGAACTCGATCCGTTTTTCCATCTTCTCCAGGGTATCGGTCTCGCCGCGCCAGCCGTTGATCTGCGCCCAGCCGGTAATGCCCGGCTTGACCTTATGGCGCAGCATGTAGCCCTGGATCAGCGTCCGGTACTGCTCGTTATGCGCCACGGCGTGCGGGCGCGGGCCAACGATCGACATGCCACCGGTCAGAACGTTAATAAACTGCGGCAGCTCGTCGAGCGAGGTGCGGCGCAGGAAGTTACCGACGCGGGTGACGCGGGGATCGTTCTGCGTCGCCTGGGTGACCACGCTGTCGTTCTCCATCACCTTCATGGAGCGGAACTTCCACACCATGATCGGCTTACCGTCCATGCCGTAGCGGGTCTGGCGGAAGATCACCGGACCCGGCGAGGTGAGCTTCACGGCGGCGGCGATGCTGAGCAGCACCGGAGAGATCATCAGCAGGATCAGCGACGACAGCACGATGTCCTCAATGCGCTTCAGCACCCGGTTCAGGCCAGAGAGCGGCGTATCATACAGCGGCACCACCGGAATGCCGTTCATCTCCTCAATACGCGAGTGCAGGATGTTAAAGGTAAAGACGTCGGGGATCAGGATCACCGAGCAGGTGGTATCCGCCAGTTCGTTCACCAGCTTTTTAATGCTGGCGGCATCGTTCATCGACATGGCAATATAGACGTTATGAATTTTGGCTGCCTTGGCATCCTCAATCAGCTGCTCAATAGTGCCCGCCCAGTCCGCCGAGACGCCCTCGGGACTCACGTCGTGATAGACGCCCACCACCTCGAAGCCCAGCCACGGCTCATTGCGGAAGCTCTCCAGCAGCATCTGGCCCACCGGCAGATCCCCCGCGATGGCGACCCGGCGGGTGTTATACCCGCGGTTGCGCAGCCAGCCCGCGCCGAAGCGGATCAGCGAGCGGCAGACCACCAGACCGATGCTGCTCAGCACGTACCAGGCGAAAAACAGCGAGAAGTCGTCATTAAAATCAGAATTGAAAGCCATCAGCCCGGCGCTGAAGATCAGGCTCAGGGTCCAGTTTTGCAGCAGCAGCACCAGCTCGGTGGAGATTTTCACCCCGCGCCACGAGCGGTAGAAGTCGGTCATGCCGCCAATCATCTGGAAAACCACCAGCGCCATCAGCGCCATCAGCAGATGCAGATAGAAAAAGGGTAAGGCGTATGCCTTACAGACCACCCAAAGCCCACCAAACAGGATGGTGATGTCCGAAAATCGCTGCACCATAGAGATTAACGATGCATTCGTTTTGGCTCGCTCGCGCTTTTTTAAGTTTGTCATCGTTGTTCCTGTTCATTAATGCCCTCTCCGAAGAGAGGGCTCGCAACCGGCTACCTGTCGAGCAGTGCCAGAATTTCCCGCGTCTTCGCCTCCATCAGCGAGGGGTCGCCGCACGACTCGACGTTGAGGCGCACCACCGGCTCGGTGTTGGAGGAGCGCAGGTTAAAGCGCCACGTCGGGAAGGCGACGCTGAGGCCGTCGGTACGGTCAACCTCCTGCGCCCCGCTGGCAAAGTGCTGCTCCACGCGGGCGATCGCCTGCGCCGGTTCACTGAGGGTACGGTTGATCTCGCCGCTGGCCGGAAACGCCGCCATGCGGTCACGCACCAGCGCCGACAGCGGCTGGCCGGAGAGGCACAGCAGCTCGGTGACCAGCAGCCAGGGGATCATGCCGCTGTCGCAGTAGGCGAAGTCACGGAAGTAGTGGTGGGCGCTCATCTCGCCGCCGTAGATGGCATCCTCGGCGCGCATTCGCTCTTTGATAAAGGCGTGGCCGGTTTTCGACATCACCGGCGTGCCACCGGCCTGGGTCACCACGTCCACGGTGTTCCAGGAGAGGCGCGGATCGTGGATGATTTTCGCCCCAGGGTGCTTCTCCAGGAACGCCTGGGCCAGCAGGCCAACGATGTAGTAGCCCTCAATAAACTGGCCGTCGCCGTCGAACAGGAAGCAGCGGTCAAAGTCGCCGTCGAAGGCGATGCCCATATCGGCACGGTGCGCAATCACCGCATCGCGGGTGCTGTCCCGGCACTCCGGCAGCAGCGGGTTGGGAATACCGTTCGGGAAGTTGCCGTCCGGGGTGTTGTGCACTTTGATAAAGGTCACCGGCACCTTCAGCGCCTGGAAACGCGCCTCGATGGCGTCGATCACCGGCCCCGCCGCGCCGTTGCCGGAGTTGATCACCAGCGTCAACGGCTTGAGATTCGCTACGTCGATATAGCCCAGCAGGTGGTCGATATAGACGTCGCGCAGGTCGATCTGCTTATAGCTGCCGCGCTTCGCCGGATTCACCGGCGGGAAGTCGTTGGTCTCTGCCAGGCGCTGGACGTCACGCAGGCCGGTATCGCCGCTGATGGGGCGTGCGCCCTTGCGCACCAGCTTCATGCCGTTGTAGTCCATCGGGTTGTGGCTGGCGGTCACTTCGATACCGCCGTCGATGCCGAGATGGAAGGTGGCGAAGTAGATCTCCTCCGTGCCGCACAGGCCAAGGTCGAGCACGTCCACCCCGGCGTCCTGCAGCCCCTTCGCCAGGGCCAGCTTCAGCGCCTCGCTGGTCAGGCGCACGTCGCCCCCCAGCACAATGGTCTGCGGCTTGAGGTATTCGCCATAGGCACGGCCAATGCGCCAGGCGATCTCTTCATTCAGCTCTGTGCCCAGCCTGCCGCGAATATCGTAGGCTTTAAAACAGGTTAATTTTTCCATAATGACCTCCATAGGCCCGGCAGGCGCAGCGCCGCCGGGCAGAGTTAATGCGTATTAAACTCGCCCGTAGCGGTCTTCAAAGCGCACCACGTCGTCCTCTTCGAGATAGCCGCCGGAGCGCACCTCAATCAGATCCAGCGGGATCTTGCCGGGGTTCTCCAGGCAGTGGGTCGCTCCAAGGGGGATGTAGACCGACTCGTTTTCGCCGATCAGGCGGATCTCGTCGTTGATGGTCACCTTCGCCGTGCCCGCCACCACGATCCAGTGCTCGGCCCGGTGGTGGTGCATCTGCAACGACAGCCCCTCTCCCGGCTTAACGGTGATGCGTTTCACCTGGTAGCGATCGCCGGAGTCGATGGAGTCATATTTGCCCCACGGACGGTAAACTTCGCGATGGATATGGTGCTCGTGGCGGCCGTCGGCTTTGATCTGCTCAACCACCTTTTTGACGTCCTGCACCGCGTTGCGGTCGGCGATCAGCACCGCATCCTTGGTCTGAACAACCACCAGATCCTTTACCCCGACGGTGGTCACCAGCCCCGACTCTGCGTAGACGTAGCTATTTTCGGTTTTGTGGCTGATGACGTCGCCGTGATGAACGTTTCCCTCCGGCGTATGGGGGCTGATCTCCCACAGGGAGGACCAGGAGCCAACGTCGCTCCAGCCTGCGTCCATCGGCACCACTACCGCATCGGCGGTCTTCTCCATCACCGCGTAGTCCACCGACTCCTCCGGACAGGCGAGGAACGCCTCTTCATCGACGCGGATAAAGTCGAGATCCGGATCGAGGGTGCGCATGGCGTTTTCACAGGCTTCGAGAATGTCCGGGCGGAAGCGCTTTAGCTCCTCGAGGTAGCGTCCGGCGCGGAACAGGAACATGCCGCTGTTCCAGTAGTATTCGCCGCTGGCAACGTAGGCCTGCGCCGTTTCCAGATTGGGTTTTTCGACAAACTGCGCCACTTCGAAGGCCACGGCATCGATCCCGCCCTGGCTCACCTCGCCGCGGCGGATATAGCCGTAGCCAGTCTCAGGCAGATCCGGCACGATGCCGAAGGTCACCAGCTTGCCGCTTTCGGCATAGGGCATTGCCGCCCGCACCGCGTCGCGGAACGCCTCTTCCTGCTGGATCACGTGATCGGCAGCGAGCACCAGCAGAAGCGGATCCGCCTCCGGGCTGTTGCGCTTTGCGGCCAGCGCCGCGAGGGCGATAGCGGGCGCGGTGTTGCGTCCGGCCGGTTCGAGAATGATGTTTTCGGTCAGCTTGTTGAGCTGACGCAGCTGCTCGGCAACGATAAAGCGGTGCTCTTCGTTGCAGATAACCACCGGGCTTTCGCACTCGACGCCGTTCAGGCGGTTAATCGTCGCCTGTAACATCGTCAGCTCGCCCTTCAGGCAGAGAAACTGTTTGGGGTAGAGCACGCGGGAGAGCGGCCACAGGCGGCTACCCGAGCCGCCAGCCATGACTACCGGAAAAAGGGTTGTTTGATTCATGATTATCCCTGGATATCGGCAATAAATTGGCTTAACACGCTCTCTTTCTCGAGCGTGCGTTCGGCATATTCACGTGCCACCGTGTTATTTTTAGGCAGGGCGAGCGCCTGCTCGATCCCGAGTATCAGCGCCTCTACCGACTCCGGCTCCACGCAGACGGCAATGCCCGGGAACGCGGTACAGAGCTGACCCAGTTCGGTATCCGCTTCAGCAGTAATCACCGCGTTACCGCCCACCGCCAGAATGTTCGTTAGCTTGGAGGGCAGCACCGCGTCCGCCGCGCCGCGCTTCTGGATCACCAGATGGCAGTCGCCCATCTTCAGCAGGGCGGGCAGCGCCTCGTAGGGCTGTAGCGGGAAGAATTTGATGTTGTCCAGCCCACGCTCGCGGGCCAGCTTTTCCAGCCGCACCTTGCCGCCGCCATGGCCGACAATCACAAACAGCATCGGCTCGGCGCGCAGACGCGCTGCGGCCTCAATCACGCTCTCCAGGCCCTGCTTCTCGCTGATGTTGCCGGAGTAGAGAACGATTCTTTTGTCATTCGGCAGGCCAAGAGAGGTACGCAGCTGGGCTACCTCGCTCTCGCTGACGTCGCGAAAGCGCGCCACTTCCGACCAGTTGGGGAAGAAGATGACCCGCTCTTCGGCGACGCCCTTCTCCCGGGCTTTGTTCATCATCGATCGGGAAATGGTAGAGACGTTATCCACCCCAAGCAGGCCGCGGCGCTCAAAGGCGGTGGCCATCTTCGCCAGCTTGCCGCCTTTACCCGCCATTCCCAGGCCGAGCATGGCATCCACCTCGTAGTCCTGAATATGCAGCAGCGTACGTGCCCCGGAGAGCTTCGCCAGCAGGCGCATCCCCGGCGTACAGAACAGCGTCGGCACGACGCCAATGATGCGATCCGGCTTCCAGCGGCGCTGGGCCAGCAGCGGAAAGAAGCTGCTTAGAGCAAAGCTGCCGAGGTGTACCAGACGCTTGAGAGTCGAGAGCTGCTTCGGTACATAGAGCGGGCAGCGCCAGACGGTGGCCGCCCCCTCCTCCCGACGATAGCGCCAGGCCGAGTAGCGTTCGCCTACCTTCCACTCCGGATAGTAGGGCGGCGCGGTGATAACCCGCACGTCGTGGCCCTGGCGAGCCATCCACTCCACCATCTCGCCGGTATACTTGCCGATGCCGGTAAGCTCCGGCGAGTAGTTGATGCCGTACACGAGGATCTTCATATGCCAACCGCCTGACGATCGGCGAGAAAGTACGCCCGGCTGTTGTCGTGCACCTTCTCTTCCGCGATCAGCGCCTCTGGCGTCAGCCAGCGGTACGCCTCGTGCTGCGCATCCGGCAGGGCCAGATCCGCCTGGTTTACCTTCAGGCGGAAGCCGAGCACGATGTAGTGGGTGCTGAAGTCAGTCCCGGAGAAGCTGTCGTCATAGAAGTGCTGCCAGACGCCGTAAAACTCCCCCGCCGCCAGCGGCAGGCAGAGACCAAGCTCGCCCAGCGTCAGACGCTCAAACGCCTGGGCCAGCGGCTCATCCTTCTGCACGCGCCCGCCGGGCACAAACCAGAAGCCCTGCGCCGGGCGATTGGTCCGCTTGCCCAGCAGAAACTCGCCATCCGCGTTCTCGACGATCAGATCGATGGAGATCAGCGGCGTGGAGCGCACCACGGTGGCAAAATCTTCCTGACTTAAAAACATGCCTACCCCCGGAACCGGTGCTGGTTTTCAAGGAACCACTGGTAGGTGCTGGCCAGCCCCTGCTCCAGCGCGATCTCATGACGCCAGCCCAGGGCGTGCAGACGCGACACGTCCAGCAGCTTGCGCGGCGTACCGTCAGGTTTCGAGGCGTCAAAGACCACCCGGCCCTTAAAGCCCGTCACCTGGGCAAGGGTCTGCGCCAGCTCGCGGATGGTGCAGTCAATGCCGGTCCCGACGTTGATGTGCGACAGCATCGGCTCGGTGTTCTCCAGCCACACCTCGCGATCCAGCTCCATCACGTGGATGCTGGCCGCTGCCATATCATCGACGTGAAGAAACTCACGCATCGGCGTGCCGCTGCCCCACACCACCACGTCGGTCGCATTCTGCTCGGCCGCCTCGTGAAAGCGCCGAAGCAGCGCCGGGATCACGTGGGAGTTACTCGGGTGGAAGTTATCGTGCGGACCATACAGGTTGGTCGGCATTACCGAGCGATAGTCGCGGCCATGCTGACGGTTGTAGGATTCGCACAGCTTGATCCCGGCAATTTTGGCGATGGCATACGGCTCGTTAGTGGCCTCCAGAGTACCCTGCAGCAGCTCGCTCTCGGCGATCGGCTGGCTCGCCAGCTTCGGATAGATACATGAGGAGCCGAGGAACAGCAGCTTGTTCACGCCGTGCGTATGCGCAGCGTGAATGATGTTGCTCTCGATCATCATGTTTTCGTAGATGAAGTCAGCCGGATACGTATTGTTCGCCACAATACCGCCCACCTTCGCCGCCGCCAGGTAGACCTGATCGATCCGCTGGTCGGCGAAGAAGGCGTTAACGGCGGCCGCATCCAGCAGGTTCAGCTCATCACGGGTGCGCAGGATCAGCTCGACGTTGCCGCGCTGCTCCAGCTGGCGCACGATAGCTGACCCCACCATGCCGCGATGGCCAGCCACAAAGATACGTTGTTTACTCATGCTCAGGACTCCAGCGCGATGGCAACCTCGTAGCCGTGGGACTTCAGCAGCGAGTGTTTCTTAGCCGCTTCCAGATCCTTGGCTACCATCTCAGAGACCATCTCCTGCAGGGTGGTTTCCGGCTTCCAGCCCAGCTTCTCGTGCGCCTTGGTCGGATCGCCGAGCAGGGTCTCTACCTCTGCCGGACGGAAGTAGCGCGGATCGACGGCAACAATCACGTCGCCCGCCTTCACGCCCGGTGCGTCGTGACCGGTCACGGAGACCACGATGCCCTTCTCGTCAACGCCGGTGCCCTCAAAGCGCAGCTTGATGCCCAGCTGAGCGGCAGCCATCTCAACGAACTGGCGCACCGAGTACTGCACGCCGGTAGCGATAACGAAATCTTCCGGGTGATCCTGCTGCAGCATCATCCACTGCATCTTCACGTAGTCTTTGGCATGGCCCCAGTCACGCAGGGAGTCCATGTTGCCGAGATAGAGGCAGGACTCGAGGCCCTGGGCAATGTTGGCAATACCGCGGGTGATTTTGCGGGTGACGAAGGTCTCGCCGCGGCGCGGGGATTCGTGGTTGAACAGAATGCCGTTGCAGGCGTACATGCCGTAGGATTCACGGTAGTTAACGGTGATCCAGTAGGCGTAGAGCTTCGCTACCGCATACGGTGAACGCGGGTAGAACGGGGTAGTCTCCTTCTGCGGGATCTCCTGCACCAGGCCATACAGCTCAGAGGTGGAGGCCTGGTAGAAACGGGTTTTCTTCTCAAGGCCGAGGAAGCGGATCGCCTCCAGCAGGCGCAGAGTACCCATGCCGTCAACGTCGGCGGTATACTCCGGGGACTCGAAGGAGACCGCAACGTGGCTCATTGCCCCCAGGTTGTAGACCTCGTCCGGCTGCACTTCCTGCAGGATACGCGTCAGGTTGGAGCTGTCGGTCAGATCGCCGTAGTGCAGATGGAATTTCGGGTTGCTGGCGTGCGGATCCTGATAGATGTGGTCCACGCGCTCGGTGTTAAACGAAGAGGCGCGACGCTTGATGCCGTGAACCTCGTAGCCTTTCTCCAGCAGCAGCTCCGCCAGATAAGAGCCATCCTGCCCGGTCACGCCGGTGATGAGAGCGACTTTAGACATAGTTATTTTCTCCAGACTTATCAGAAATTATTCAGTTTCTACGCGTTCGCGTATCACCACTGCGGGATTGCCACGGCAGATGGCGTTGGCCGGTAGCGATTTAAAAACGCTGCTCCGCGCCCCTACCACCGTGCCGCTGCCAATCGTGACCCCTGGGGCAACAAACACATCCGTTGCCAGCCAGCACTTCTCGCCAATCACAATAGGCGTCGCGTTAATAGCAAAATGCGCGCTTAAATAGTCGTGACTGCCGGTACACAAATAACACTTTTGTGACACTACCGAATTAGCGCCGAGGGTAATCTCACCCAGCGTATATAAAACGGCTTCGTCGCCTACCCAGCTATAGTCTCCGAGGGTCAATTTCCACGGATAGGTAATCTTGACTGACGGACGAATGACTACGTTTTTTCCGATTTTTGCGCCAAACAGACGCAATAAAAAAGCCCGCCAGCGATACATAACCTGCGGCGACCAGGCAAATAACGTCGCCTGTACTGCCCACCACAGCTGAACTTTAATAGCTCCCGCCCCCCGGAACCCTTTCGGCACCGAGAATCCTTTTAAATCCTGCATGGTTATCCCTTATATTTAGGCTTTGTGATATAAGGCTTTTGTCTTTCCGGTAGTACGTACGCGCAAGAAATAAGAGAGCTGCGCCCAGAAACCGGGCACGCGCAATATCTTACGCTGGACCTTTCTGGCATCGTTACAGAGTTCGAGATTATTGGACGTTGAGACGCCGCCCATTGAAAATTCAGACACCAACCCCTTTACACGCTTAAATGGATAGCCCGCTTTAAACATTCTGGCGGCCAGCGCATAATCCGATGAAACTTTATATTGCAGATCGTAGGGATAGGTTTTTAAGCCGCTCACCGGGAAAAAGATCGCCTGGTGGCTGGCGGGCAGGCTGTGATAGATATACCAGCCGTGCTTGGCGCTGCGGCGTATTTTTGTCCCATCGCCAAAATCCAGCAGCGCGTCGCCGATATACATCGCCTTTTCGCGCTCGTCCGCCAGCTGGCGAACCACGTCAGCAACATCCTCATGAAAGATATCGCCCGAGTTGAGGAACAGGGCAAAGCGCCCTTCCGCCAGCGCAACGCCCTTGTTCATGGCGTCATAGATGCCGTTATCCCTCTCGCTAACAAAGCGTAAGTTATACTCACCATTGAGTTTTTCTAAAAATTCGCGGGTGCCGTCGTTAGAGCCACCGTCCACCACAATCCACTCAAAAGTAATATCTTTTGCCCGCGCCAGATGGGCCAATGAGGCATGCGTTTTCACCACGCCCGCATAGTTACGGAAGGCAACGGTAATGACACTGAGCAGCATGTTTTCACCTCATCAGGATTAAGTAATATTTAGCGCCTTGCGCAAAATAAACGGGCAAACGATCAAGAACGCGTATTCCGGGCTAAAAATCGAACCGGTAAAAAAGAGCGATACCGGCATAAATAGATACAGCTGAACACGATAATTCTGATTATTACCAAATGCGTTGACCATCATTTTTAAGACTTTACTCATGTACCAGATAGTCAGTACTACAGCGCACCATGAAAAATAAATAATCAGCAGATACAAGCCATTGTCTATTGTTTTTCCGACGTCCGCACCGTTAAAGATTCCGAATGATGCAACATATTCATAAAGAGAACCAAAACGTACGGCGCCATCGATATTGGTTAATGCGCTGCCAACCATCGCCAGCGGACCGATGATTCGATAATAGGAAGAGGAGCCTTCCGTACCGAGATCGCCGAGTCGTTCGGAAATATACGGAAATGCAAACACGATACCGACCATAAAAACGGCTAACGATATTATTGCCAACGGCAGCTTTTTCTTAATCGCCTCTTTATTCAGATACTGAAACGCCCACTCCAGCAAATAAAACAGAATAAAGGTCATGACGCCGGAGAAAGAACCTGAAAGAACTATCCCTGCCAGAATCATACCATCAGTTTTAGGGGTCTTGATACCAAACTGTTTGATGCTCAGCCAAATTGAGATTAATGCCAGAGCGAAGAAAGCCGGTTCGAAATAGAGCGCCGTGGTTCGCTTCCCGCCGAACTTGATAAAATTCAGCACGTAGCTGTTGGAGTAGATCAGATATTTCGAGATCGTCTCCATCAGGCTGCTGCCGCCGGAGAGAATAATCTGCGCCATCTCCATCGCCGCCAGGGTGACGATCAGCCCCACCACCAGGTAGAAGAAACGCAGGATCTTACGGTAGTTGTGGGGCGAGACGACCTTAAAGCGGATGCTCCACACCATGCCGATAATGATCACGATGTTGATAAACAGCAGCGTGGAGGTGGCATATTTGCTGGCGTTAAACGACCGTCCGAACAGGTAGTTAAAGACGGTCAGCCCGGCCCCGATCCCCAGCGCAATCAGCAGCTTCTTCACGCTGATCCTATCGACGAAGAGCAGCAGTAGCACCGGTAAAAAGGTGACGATGGTGATGGGGAAGCTCTCCCCCAGCTGGGCAATTTTGACGTTGACCAGCAGGTAGGTCAGCGGCAGCAGCAGATAGCTACAGACTCTGATAGAACGCGACATACTCCTCCAGCATCTGCTCTCCGCTATAGGCCTGACGGCTGCGCGCCCGGAACGCCTCCAGCGAGGTGCCAAACACCGCCTCGGCAATCTCCGCTTTTGGCCGCTGAACCAGCTCCAGCACCCTCTCCTCATCGAAGGTCATGCCGCCGGATTTGCGCAGCACCTCGTGCGCCGCGTCGCTATGGGTGGCGATCACCGGCACGCCAATCGACAGCGCCTCGCACAGGATCAGCGGGTAGTTATCGACCCGGGAGCTAAATACCAGGGCATCCATCTGGTTCAGCTCGCTCATCAGCTGGCGCTTGTCAGTTAAAAAGCCATGGTTAATGACGTTCCCCCCGTCAAAGGGTGAGAACTTGCCAAAGGTGTGCAGCTCAATGCCCTTGCCCAGGGCCATCATCTTCTGCACCAGTTTTTGATTGGTTTTGCCGTCGTAACGCAGGTCGTGGGCGACGATAGCTATTTTCGGCGCGCCCTGGCCGCTGGCAACCGGCGGCAGCTCGGCAAGGATTGCCTCGGTAGCGACGTCGATGCCGTTATTGATGATCTTGCAGCGGCCCTGGCCATAGATGCTGTTAAAGGCGTCGGCCACGTGCTGGCTGGGGGAGATAAAGTGGCACCCGAGGGCGATCATCTCGCTAAACAGGCGGCGCTTGCCCGCCACCAGGCTGTGGGCGCGATCCACCTTCACGGGAGGATAGTTATCCAGCGTCGGGCAGGTCTGGCAGTGGGCCTTCCACCCCTCGCAGCCGTCGGTAAAGGCGCAGCGCCCGGTGACGCTCCAGTGATCGTGCAGGGTCCAGACCAGGGTCACGTCGCGTCGGCTGGCGGTGACCCGCTGGCAAAACGCCACTACCTTGTCCAGCTTCAGCCAGTAGCTGTGCATAACGTGAAAGTGCAGTACCACCGGTCCCTGGGAGCGGATCACCTCGAGATAGAGGTCGTTAAGATCGCCAAATATATCGCGATTGAAGAGGCGGAACAGCGCCAGGTTGGCAATCGAGGTCAGGCGCGGCGTGTGCTTGATCACCTCTGGATAGCTGTCGTGGCTGACGCTCTTTCTGCCGCCCTTGCCGTAGCCGTAGACGAAGCGCGAGCGCATCCCCTGCTGCAGTGCCCGCTGGTGCAGATCGAGGGCCACGCCAGCCGCGCCCCCTTCGGCCAGGCGGACGTTGAACTGTAAAATATTCATCTGATCACCTTCACCCGCGCTTTCTCACCGACCACCAGCGCATTGTCCGGCACGCTGTCCAGCACCACGCTGCCCGCGCCGATAGTGACGCCGTTGCCGATGGTGATATCGCCAATGATGACCACATTCGCCCCCAGCTCCACGCCGTTACCAATCACCGGGCAGGCGAGGCTGTCGTCGCCCCGGTTGCCAATGGTGACACCGTGGCGAATGGTGAAGTCATCCCCCGCCACGACGTTTTTGTTGATCACGACGGCATAGCCGTGATGGATGGTAAAACGCCGTCCGATGGTGGCTGCGGCCTGGATCTCATAGCCAAACAGGCACTCGGTAATAAAGCGGTAGAGCAGCAGCACCGGCGCCGCCCACAGGTTGTTAATGACGCTTTTTTTGCGCCACACCGAGCAAAAATGAGCGATACGGTAGGCCAGCACCATGCAGCAGGGGCGCAGGCTCCAGTGGTTAGCGCGAAAATCTTCGAGACGCATTATTTACTCCGCAGCCCGTAGGCAAGACGCTTGCCGTTGCGCAGAGAGAACAGGGTCAGCAGCGTGCGCAGGGTCATCCGCTTGTTGCGGATCTGGTAGAGCGTAAAGAGCTGGTACTTCTTGCTGGCGCGATCGAACTTATCTTTATGCTTGCGGTAGAAGTGGAAGTAGCCGGAGAACTTCTTCGGCGAGGTGGTGATCTGCATCTCCCCATGGTTAACGTGCAGGATCTGCGTCGCCTCCTCCACCTTCCACGGCTCGCCATACTCCACCACCATCCGCAGGAAGATGTCGTAGTCCTGGGCCGCCTTCAGCTCGACGTCGAACAGGCAGGCTTTGAAGCGCGAGGCCAGGGTAAAGACCTGGTTGCCAATGATGTTGCGCTTGTAGAACAGCGTCCGCGAATAGGGAGATTTCGGATAGAGCGGCAGGCTGGCGGGCTGGGCATAGACCTCCCCCTCGCAGACGTAGTCGTTGGCGTAGAGGAACGCGTGGGTTACCAGCTGGTGCTTATGCGCAAGGAAGACCGACAGGCGGTCCGGCGTCCACTCGTCGTCGTCGTCGATCCCGGTGATGTAGTGCCCCCGCGCCTGCAAAATGGCCTGGTTGCGCACCGCGCAGGCGCCGGAGTTGAACGGGTTGCGGACGTAGGTCACACGCGGATCGTTAAGGTCCGCAACGTACTGCTCAAGCTGCTCGTAGTTCGCCGAGCAGTCGTCAACGACGATCATCTCCCAGTGCGGATAGTCCTGGCGTAAAACTGATTTGATAGCGCGGATCGCCAGCTGCTGACGGTTCCATGTCGGCATATAAATAGAGATGGTTGGGTAATTGGCTGTTGTCATTTCTTGTTCCCAGGGTTGCCTGTAGCTCTTATTTGGAGTCCGACTTATATTCGTACTCGTAATAGCCGTAGTCCTGATATCCCGTCGCCCGACGGAAGATGGAGTTCAGGATCACGCCTTTCACCTGAATGCCGTTCTGGTCAAAGCGGCTCAGGCTGGTCTCCACCTCTTTCAGGGTGTTAACCGCATAGCGCGCCACCATCAGGGTGGTACCGGCATGGCGTCCAACTACCGCCGCATCGGTCACCGCGAGGATCGGCGGCGTATCGATCAGCACCAGGTCGTAGCGGCTGCTGGCCCACGCGAGCAGCTGCGAGAAACGCTCGCTCATCAGCAGCTCAGAAGGGTTCGGTGGTACCTGGCCACGCGGCACCAGATCGAAATGGGTAATGGCGGTGGGCTTCACGCAGGTGGAGAAATCCCCCTGCCCTGCCAGGATATCGGAGAGACCGTTGACGTTATCGGTGCCGAGCAGCTCATGGGTGTAGCCCTTGCGCATGTCGCAGTCGATCATCAGCACGCGCTTGTTGGTCTGGCTGATCACCGCCGCCAGGTTGGCACAGACGAAGGTTTTACCGATCGACGGGCTGACCCCGGTCATCATCAGGACGTTATTGCTGGCCTGCATCATGGCAAAGTGCAGGCTGGTGCGCAGGCTGCGGATCGCCTCGATTGCCAGATCGGTCGGGTTGCCCACCGCCAGCAGCTGGCTCTGCTTAAAGCGCTTGCTGCCTTTGCTGGTGGTCACATTGTCCCGCGCCTTCTGCCACTCGGAGAGCGGAATGCTGGCGTAGACGCTGATGCCGTTCTCCTCCAGCACCTGCGGACTCTCGATCCCGCGGTTAAACAGCGAGCGCAGCAGCACGCCAACGATGGAGAGCATCAGGCCGAGAATAATGCTGCCGAGAATAATCAGCGCTTTCTTCGGCTTCAGCACGCCGGGCTGATCGATAGCCGGATCGACAATGCGGACGTCCCCTACCGTGCTGGCCTCGGTGATCTTCAGCTCCTGCTGTTTATTCAGCAGCTGCATATAAACCTGCTGGCCGGACTCTACGTCACGGGTCAGGCGCACAATCTCCTGCTGGGTTTTTGGCATCGCGGAGACGCGCCCGCTGAGGCGACCCTTCTCCTCCTCCAGCGCCCGCCGTTTCTCCAGCAGCGTGCGGTAGGCCGGGTGCGCTTTGGTATAGAGCTTGGAGATCTCCGCCTCTTTAAAGGTCAGCTCGTTAAGCTGGGCGTCAATGTTGACCATGGAGTCGAGCACCGCCTTCGCCTCCAGCGGCAGGTCTACCGAATCCTTATCCTGACGGAAGGCGTTAAGCTTGTTCTCCGCCTCATCGAGATTGGCCCGCACCTCCGGAAGCTGTTTCGCAAGGAAGGCCAGGCTTTTCGCCGCCTCTTCCGACTTACGCTCAACGTTCTGCGCCAGATAGTTACGGGTGATGCTGTTGAGAATGGCGCGGATCTGGTTGCGATCCTCACCGGTAAAGCTCAGGCTGAGCACGCCGGTATCCTTACCGTTCTCGGTCACCGACAGGTTGTTTTGCAGATTGTTGATCACGCCCAGCGTCGAGAATTTCGTTACCGTAAACTCGCTGCCTTCCGATGCCTTAATCGCGCTAACCTCAAAGGTTACCCCCTCCTTTTGCAGCAGCTTACCCACCTCGCCGCGGGCGCTAAACCCGGCGTCGCTGGTCAGCTGATACTGTTTCGGTCCCAATACGCTGAGGGTAAAGATCTGCTCATTTGCGCCCTTGGGGAGCGTAAAGGTGGTCACCTTAACGGTTTCGTTCTGGCGACCCTGAAGGCGATCCCAGCCTGCGCCGAAGATCGGGAAGGTGTTTTTGGTCACGCCGATGTCGAGATCGAGATCGTCAACCGTTTTGCCCAGCACCATTCGCGACTTAATCAGCTGGATCTCCGCGTCTGAAGCGGGGGGCTTGTTGGAGAGCGCGCTGTTAAGGTTCTGCACCAGCGAACCACCGGCGTCCTGCTCAATCTGCACCAGCGCGTCGGCGCTGTAGATAGGGGTAGCGAACAGGGTATAGATCGCCGCCGCCAGCGCGAACAGGGCCGTAATCCCCAGCACCCACCAGCGCGCCTCAATAATGGTTCCCACAAGGCGGCCGATATCGATCTCATCACCGCCCGTCTGTGGGGCAGCAGCATGGTGTAATTTTTCTGTCATGGTTATCCCTGCTGAACGTGCAACGCCTGCGCCCACTGGCGGGCCGAGCGATCGAGTAAGGTGTAGACGGCCTCAAAGGCCTCGCGGCTTTTGCGGTAGGGATCGGGGATCTCGCGCTCGCCGTCCCAGTGACCAAACAGCATCACCTTGCCGCGCATCTCCGGTGCGATTTCGCACAGCGCGGCAATATGGCGCTTCTCCATCACCAGGATCAGGTCATACTCCCGGCACATCCGCCCGGTGATCTGCCGCGCGCTGTGCCCGGCCAGCGACAGCTGGTGATCCTCTGCTACGCTGGTCGCCGTGGCGTCCGCGCCTTTACCCACCAGCGCACCCAGCCCGGCAGACTCCACCGTCAGGGTGGGCTGATAGTGTTTCAGCAGCCGCTCCCCCGTCGGAGAGCGGCAGATGTTGCCCACGCATACCACTAAAATTTTGTTAAACATGAGCGTTACCAGTTGTGAACGTCGCTGGCGGTGTCGGTCATGTAGCGAACGCCACTGATCGTCGGCAGCAACTGGTTGATAAGGCGGTTCCAACGGGTAACCGGCGCGGTGGTGACGTAGACCACGTCGTAAGGCTGAAGGCGGAACTCCGTCGCCATCACCAGCGAGGTGGCATCGGACATATCGAGCTGGTAAATATTGGCCATCTTGCCGCTGCGGCCGCCCTCGCCCTTCAGCGGACGGATCACAAAGATGCCGCTGGCGTCGGAAGCGGTAAGATCCAGCCCTTCGGCCTGGCCCAGCGCTTCGGTCAGGGTCATGCCGCTGAAGTCCATCTTGAGGGTGCTCTGTTTTTTCACTTCGCCCATCACGAACACTTTCAGATCGTCATTGCGCGGCACGAATAGGATGTCCCCCGGATAGAGCAGGCGGTTCTGGCTCAGGTCGCCGTTCTGCATCAGCGCCTGCAGGGAGATACGCTGCTCGCGGCCCTCATGGGTAAGGACCACGTTGCGCCAGTCGGCGGTGTCGGTCAGGCCGCCGGCGGCGTTAATCGCATCCAGCACGGTAAGCGGCACGTTGGTAATGGCCTGCTGGCCTGATTTATTTACCTGCCCGGAGATATAGGCTTTCTGCGAGCGGAAAGCGGCGATATTAACGTCAACCTGCGGGTCGGCGATGTACTGCGCTAAGCGGCCGGTAATATCACTGCGGATTTCAGCAAGGGTTTTGCCCACGACGTGGACTTTGCCAATGTAGGGGTAGAACATGGAGCCATCGGGCTGAACCCAGTTACCGGCATCGCTGGAGCTGCGGTACTGCCCGGCGGGGGTAGTCAGCTCCGGGTGATCCCAGACGGTGACGTTCAGGACGTCACCCGGGCCAACGCGGTACTGGTAGCTGGAGATCTCCTGGTCCAGCGACATGTTGGGTTGGGCGACGTTGGGTCGGGGTCGAAGCTGTTCTACCAGTCGGGGAGTCAAAGGATAAACATTCACCATGCGGTCGAGATCGAAATCAGCATCTTGCTGTTTAATCACATCCTTACCCATCGTGGTCATATTGCTTCCGGGGAAAACCGTGCAACCACTCATCAAGGCCACAGATACCAATAATGGCATCAATTTCATTTTGGATTTCATCATTGATTATTTATCACTTTGGCAGAGTAATTATCCTGTGCAATTTAAATAGCGCTGCTCTCGCCGCACATTTAACAGAATGCATTTAATTACTGTTAAATATAACTGGCATCTGTCTGAAAAAGCGCCCGATCAAATGCAGCCGACTGATAGTATGAGCGAAGGTGATTAATACCCCTTATGATCCAGAGACATAACGTTAAACCACAGGCGGACAACGCCGGGCAGGACAATGGCAAAATAGTTTAGTAAAGTTGCGTTTTAACGCTGAAAGAATTGTTGCAGCTAACGGAATTACAGGCAAGGTTCGGCTTTACCTGATGCCAGTTTTTAAGAATAAGATTAAGTCGCTATTTTTAACGTTTTAGGAATTACTTCATATTGACAAAAAAAATAGACACTTTTACATCTGCGATATATCCTAATTTACACTCCCGCAGAGACGGGTAATTATTTTCTGGAGGTTACAAAACGTATTATGGAATGGATTGCCGATCCATCAATCTGGGCCGGGCTGCTGACGCTGGTGGTGCTTGAGCTGGTGTTAGGTATTGATAACCTGGTCTTTATTGCCATTCTTGCGGAGAAGCTGCCGCCTGGCCAACGCGACCGGGCGCGGGTCACCGGCCTGGTGCTGGCAATGGTGATGCGCCTGCTGCTGCTGGCCTCGATCTCCTGGCTGGTAACCCTCACCACGCCCCTCTTCTCGCTGCGCGGCTTTAGCTTCAGCGCCCGGGATCTGATCATGCTGTTTGGCGGCCTCTTTCTGCTCTTTAAGGCCACGGTTGAACTCAACGAGCGGCTGGAGGGCAAAGACAGCGACAACCCTACCCAGCGGCGCGGGGCCAGATTCTGGCCGGTAGTGACGCAGATTGTGGTGCTGGACGCGATCTTCTCGCTGGACTCGGTGATCACCGCCGTGGGGATGGTCGATCATCTGGCGGTGATGATGGCAGCGGTAGTGATTGCCATTGCGCTGATGCTGCTGGCCAGCAAGGCGCTGACGCGCTTTGTTAACAGCCATCCGACTATCGTTATTCTCTGTCTCAGCTTCCTGCTGATGATCGGCTTCAGCCTGATCGCCGACGGCTTCGGCTTCCACATTCCGAAAGGCTACCTGTATGCCGCCATTGGCTTCTCGGTGATGATCGAAGCTCTTAACCAGCTGGCTATCTTCAACCGCCGCCGCTTTCTCTCCGCTAACCAGACCCTGCGCCAGCGTACCACCGACGCGGTAATGCGCCTGCTGAGCAACAGAAAAGAGGATGCCGAGCTGGACGTGGAGACCTCCTCCCTGCTGGCAGACCATGATAATCACCAGATCTTTAATACTCAGGAGCGGCTGATGATTGAGCGGGTGCTGAACCTTAACCAGCGCACCGTCAGCAGCATCATGACCTCCCGCCATGACATTGAGTATATCGACCTCAGCGCCCCGGAGGAGGAGATCCGCGCCCTGCTGGATAAAAACCAGCACACCCGCATGGTAGTGACCGGCGGTGATGAGCATGAGGATCTGTTGGGTGTGGTGCATATTCTCGACCTGCTCCAGCAGTCGCTGCGCGGCGAGCCGCTCAACATCAACGTGCTGATCCGCCAGCCGCTGGTCTTTCCCGAGGGGCTGCCGCTGCTGCAGGCGCTGGAGCAGTTCCGCAACGCGCGGACGCACTTTGCCTTTGTGGTGGATGAGTTTGGCTCTATCGAAGGGATCGTGACCCTCAGCGACGTGATGGAGACCATTGCCGGTAACCTGCCGAACGAGGTAGAGGAGATTGACGCCCGCCACGACATTCAGAAAAACGCTGACGGCAGCTGGACGGCAAACGGCCACATGCCGCTGGAGGATCTGGTGCAGTATGTGCCCCTGCCGCTGGATGACAAGCGGGAGTATCACACTATCGCCGGACTGCTGATGGAGTATCTACAGCGCATTCCCAAAGTGGGAGAAGAGGTACAGGTGGGTGACTATCTGCTGAAGACGCTGCAGGTCGAGAGCCACCGGGTACAGAAGGTGCAGATTGTGCCGCTGGAGACAGCGGACGAGGAGTACGAGGTGTAACGCCGGGCACGGGATGGTTAATGCCCGGTGGCGCTACGCTTACCGGGCCTACAACCCACAAATCGCACCGTACCCTGTAGGCCGGGCAAACGCAGTACCGCCCGGCGTTGCCGTTTCATCACGGCCATGCCCGGTGGCGCTACGCTTACCGGGCCTACAAACCATAAACCGCACCGTACCCTGTAGGCCGGTCATACAGCAGTGCCGCCCGACGTTGCAGTCTCATCACGGCCATGCCCGGTGGCGCTACGCTTACCGGGCCTACAAACCATAAACCGCACCGTACCCTGTAGGCCGGGCAAACGCAGTACCGCCCGGCGTTGCCGTTTCATCACGGTCATGCCCGGTGGCGCTACGCTTACCGCTCCTACAAACCACAAACCGCAGCACCCTGTAGGCCGGGCAAACGCAGTGCCGCCCGGCGTTGCAGTTTCATCACGGCCATGCCCGGTGGCGCTACGCTTACCGGGCCTACAAACTACAAACCATTACCCGCCTGATATTAAAGCTTATCGATCAGCTTCTTAATATCTTTGCTGCGCTGGCTATCTTTGTTGCGATCCGCCCAGTCGTTAAGACGGCGTTTCGCCTCATCCTGCAGATGCTTACGCAGAACCTGATCCACCTGCAGATTGTAATTGAGCGCCTGCCATTTGCCGTAGACGCGCAGCGGGATCGGCGTATTACGCAGGAACTCGATAAGCTTCCCGTCACCCTTCCAGCCCTCGGTAACCTGCACGTTGAAGCGGGTATCGCAGAGCTGTTTCACCAGATCGAGCGTACCCTGGCCGGAGAGGTTCAGCAGCGCGGACTGCCCCTGCATATCGTCGAGCGCCATCTGGCCGCGATCGAGGGTTAGGTCGCTGCTGAAGCTGTCGAGCCGGGTGGCGCTATCATAATTCTGCTGGGCCTGCACATCGCTGCTACGGGCCACCGCCTGCTGGATAAGCTGCTGGAAGTTCAGCCCCTCCATACGCGTGTTGGCCATCTCAACGTGGGCGCTGCCCTGCCAGCTGCGGCGGAATGCCTCGGCGTCTACCCTGTCACCGTTGAAATCTCCCGCCAGTGACAGCTTGCCGGTCAACGCCAGCGGATAGTCAAAGGCTTTCAGCACCGTACCGATCTCAACGTTATCAAGCTGCGGCTGGAAGGTGCTTTTCGGCGTTTTGCCCCGCACATCCAGGCTACCCGGCAGCGAGAGCGTCCCCTCCCCCAGCTTCCCGGTCAGGGTCGAAAGGGTTAACAGGCCCGCTTTATTGATGATATGGCTGCTGACGTCGGTAAAGTCCATCCCCCGCCAGCGGGCCTTTTTCGCGGTCAGCGCCAGGTTTGCCGTAAAGCCGCGCAGGCTGCTGTAGTCATCGCTGTCAACGTCCCGGGCAATCACCGGGCGCGGCAGCGTCATCAGGCTCTGGCCCTGCTGCGTAGCGGTGGCGTTGGTCGCCGGATTGGTCACCGCGCCCAGCAGGTTCTCCAGATTCAGATTGTCAAAGGCGAGATCCAGCGCCCAGTCGGGTTGATCGCCCAGCGTCACGCTGCCGCTGCCGGTCATCGCGCTGTCGTTAGCCGTCATATTCAGCTGGCTAAAGGTAAGCTGCTTTTGTGCTTCCCGCCACTGGGCCTGGAAGCTGCCCTGCCCGGTGATGCCCTGGGCAGGCATGTCGCCGCCCTGGAGCTGCCAGTTAAGCTGCTCGACGACGGCGGTCAGGTTATAGGGATAGTCGGCGGCGTTAACGTTCGCCTTTAGCGCCAGGGTCAGATCGCGCTGGTTGCGGTTAATCCGCCCGGAGAAGTCCACGCTGGCACGGTAGCTTTCGTCCTGATCCATCTTAAGATGGATATTGCGTACCGTTACCTGCTCGTCATCCTTATGCTGGAAGACCAGTACGCTGTCGGCGATTTGCAGATGAGAGACCGCCCAGGACCAGCCGCGATCGGTCTCGACCTGCGGCAGCGAGTTCTCCTGCGGCGCAACCGGCGCCCCTTCCGGCTCAGACGCCTCGGTCTGCGGCGTAAGCTGGACAACCGCGCCTTTTAGCATCACCTGCTTGACGTGCAGCTGATGGGAGAGCAGCGGCAGCAGCTCCACGTCCAGCCGCATGTTATCCGCCGTCACCAGCGATTGGGACGCGCCGGGCGCGGTCAGCGACATGCGTCCAGAGAGAATGCTCAGCCGGGGCCAGACGTGCCAGCGCAGCGGCTCGTCAAGCTTCAGCTGATAGCCGCTGCGCGACTCAACCTGTCGCACCATGTAATCCCGAAAGTCGTTCGGGTTCACCAGCAGCACCAACGCAGAGAGGCCGGCGACCAGCACGACCAGTAAAATCATCAGCGTGGTTAACACTCTTCTCATGGCATCCTCAACGAGCAGCTATTACACGGCGCAACAGGCGCTCAGTCTTTATCAATTCGGCTGGCCACCGCGCCCTGCTGATCGCGATACTTTGCGTCCTGGCGACGGTTATAGGGGCGCGCGGCCGGACCGGAGAGCGGCTCAAAGCTGAGCGCGCCGATAAGCATACCCGGACGCAGCGCCAGCGGCAGCTTACCGGAGTTATAAAACTCCAGCACGATGCAGCCGGACCAGCCCGGATCGATACGGTGGGCGGTCACGTGCACCATCAGGCCCAGCCGCGCCAGCGAGGAGCGACCGTCCAGCCAGCCCACCAGATCTGCCGGCAGGGTCACGGACTCAAAGGTCACCGCCAGCGCCAGCTCGCCCGGGTGCAGGAAGAAGGCGTCGCCCTCTGCGAGCACGATCTCATCGCTCATTACGCGATCCAGCGCGGCGCTGACTTCATCCTTGGGACCACTCAGATCGATAAAGGCAGCGGTGTGGCCACGGAAGGTACGAAACTTGTTGCCCAGACGAACGTCCACCGTCGCACCGTTGATGCGCTCCACCGGGGGGCGCGGGGTGATCGCCAGGCGACCATCGTCCAGCCAGGCTTCAATATCGCGGTCACACAAACGCATAGCACTTTCTCCTTAGGTGCTGCCTGCCCGGCTAAGTTCGGCCAGGGCAGACAAGTTATCTCTGAACGGTACACAATTCGCGCCGTTTATTCAAAACCAGGGGCTTAAAAAACCCGGTTATTCAAAAAACTGGCTGATTTTGGCCTTCAGGATATCGATAGCAATGCGGTTTTTACCCCCGCGCGGCACGATAATGTCAGCGTACTGTTTAGAAGGCTCAATAAACTGCAGGAACATCGGACGCACGGTCTTCTGATATTGTGCCATCACCGAGTCCATAGAGCGGCCACGTTCGTTAACGTCGCGCTTGATACGGCGCATCAGGCAGATATCCAGCGGCGTATCGACAAAGATTGAGAAGTTCATCGCCTCGCGCAGGCGTGCGTCGGTCAGCAGCAGAATGCCCTCAAGGATAATCACCTTCTTGGGTTCAATATGGATGGTCTCAGCAGTACGGGTGTGCTCAACGTAGCTGTAAACCGGCAGCTCAATGGGGTTGCCGCCTTTCAGGGTCTGCAAATGTTCGAACAGCAGATTGTGATCCATGGCGCTGGGATGGTCGTAGTTCGTTTTGACACGCTCTTCCATCAACAGGTGACTTTGATCCTTGTAGTAGCTATCTTCTGGGATAACGCCAATATGTTCATCACCAACCTGTTCGCGCAACTCGCGGTAAAGCGTACTGGCTATAAGACTTTTACCTGAAGCGGATGCGCCGGCGATGCCGATAATGACGCACTGATGGGACTTATCAGTCATAAATTTTTGCGACCTGATTAACCTGGAAGTAAAGAGAGGCGACGCTATAGCGTCAAACGCGGCAATTATAGGGATTTCGCTCTCGTGATACCAGTCGAATGCGCAAACGTCTGCCACAACGGCTTCAATCCGGCATAATCACCTTTTCGCAAATTAAAACGGCTATTTTTCCAGCGTTCAGCCGCCTTTTTTGGCAGACTAAGTGATTAATAACACTATGATGTCAAATTATGAGCGGTCACCATAGGAATTGTAAATTGTTTGTACTAGCATAATCCAAATTTCAATTTTACCCGTCCGGGCTTTATGTACCTGGCGGCACAGGGACTGCGGATAAAGCGGTAATGAATAAACAATACCAGCGCGTTTTGGTTACTACCCCAAATCCCCTACTGAGGCTGCTCAGTTTAGGACTGGTGACCTTTATCTTCACCCTGTTTTCCCTCGAGCTGGCCCGTGTCGGCACCACTCTTGCGCCGCTGTGGTTCCCTACCTCTATTATGATGGTCGCCTTCTACCGCCACGCCGGACGCATGTGGCCGGGCATCGCCGTTGCCTGCTCGCTGGGTAGCCTTGCCGCCTCGTCTCTGCTCTTGCCGCCGGGCGACATGAACCTCTGGTATCCGGCGATCAATATTATTGAGGCGCTGGCCGGGGCGGTGCTGCTGCGCAAGATGCTGCCCTGGTATAACCCGCTGCAGAGCCTGGGGGACTGGATCCGCCTGACCATCGGCAGCGCCGTGGTCCCTCCCCTGCTCGGCGGGCTGCTGGTGTGCCTGGTGCCCGGCAGCGAGAACCTGCTGCGTACCTTTATGATCTGGGTGCTCTCAGAATCCATCGGTGCGCTGGCGCTGGTTCCCCTTGGGCTGATGTTCAAGCTGCACTACCTGCTGCGCCACCGCAAGCCGCAGCTGCTGCTGGAGACCCTGGTGACGCTGGCCATCACCCTTTTCCTCAGCTGGCTCTCCATGTTCTATCTGCCGTGGCCCTTTACCGCCGTCATTGTGCTGCTGATGTGGACCGCCGTTCGCCTGCCGCGCCTGGAGGCGTTTCTGATCTTCCTCGTCACCATCATGGTGGTGTCGCTGATGATGACCCACAGCCCGGTGGAGATCACCCGCTTTAACAGCGGCGCCATGCTCAACGCGCCCTGGCTGCCGTTCATGATGATCCTGCTGCCGGCCAACGTCATGACCATGGTGATGTACTCCTTTCGTGCCGAGCGCAAGCACATTACCGAGAGCGAAGCCCGCTTTCGTAATGCCATGGAGTACTCCGCCATCGGCATGGCGCTGGTGGGCACGGACGGCCAGTGGTTACAGGTCAATAAAGCCCTGTGCAGCTTTTTAGGCTACTCCCAGGATGAGCTGCGCCTGCTGACCTTCCAGCAGCTCACCTGGCCGGAAGATCTCAACAGCGACCTGGAACAGCTTGAGATGCTGGTGCGCGGCGAGATCGACAGCTACTCCATGGAGAAGCGCTACTACACCCGCACGGGGGATATCGTCTGGGCGCTGCTGGCGGTGTCGCTGGTGCGCCACCCGGACGGCACGCCGCTCTACTTTATCTCCCAGGTGGAGGATATCAACGATCTCAAACACACCGAGTGGGTCAACAAGCGGCTGATGGAGCGCATAACGCTGGCCAACGAGGCCGGGGGGATCGGCATCTGGGAGTGGGATCTCGAGCCGGACATCATCAGCTGGGATAAGCGCATGTTTGAGCTTTACGAGCAGCCGCCGCACGTGAAGCCCACCTGGAAGCTCTGGTATGAGTGCGTGATACCGGAAGATCGGGAGGAGACCGAGCGCATTATCCGCGACTCGCTGGTGGCAAGAACGGCGTTTAAGCTTGAGTTCCGTATCCATGCTAAAGAGGGCGTTCGCCATATCCGCGCCCTCGCGAACCGGGTGCTGAATAAAAACGGCGAGGTTGAACGGCTGCTCGGCGTCAATATGGACATGACCGAGGTGAAACAGCTCAACGAGGCCCTGTTCCAGGAAAAAGAGCGGCTGCACATTACCCTCGACTCCATCGGCGAAGCGGTGCTCTGTACCGATGTGGATATGAACGTCACCTTTATGAACCCGGTGGCGGAAAAAATGAGCGGCTGGCAGCAGGAGCACGCCATCGGCCAGGCATTGCTGAACGTGCTGCGCATCACCTTTGGCGATAACGGCCCTGCGCTGGAAAACATTCATAGCGGTGATATGTCGCGCTCAGCCATTGAACAGGACGTGGTGCTGCACTGCCGCAACGGCGGCACCTACGACATTCACTACAGCGTGACGCCTCTCAGCACCCTGGACGGGCAGAACATCGGCTTTGTGCTGGTGATCCAGGACGTGACCGAGTCCCGGAAGATGCTGCGCCAGCTCAGCTACAGCGCCTCCCACGATGCGCTGACCCATCTGGCAAACCGCGTTAGCTTCGAGAACCATCTCAAGCGTCTTCTGCAGACGGTGCAGGAGACGCATCAGCGCCATGCGCTGGTCTATATCGATCTCGACCGCTTTAAGGCAGTTAACGACACCGCGGGCCATGCGGCGGGCGATGCCCTGCTGCGGGAGCTATCCTCCCTGATGCTCAGCATGCTGCGCTCCAGCGACGTGCTGGCCCGCCTCGGCGGAGACGAGTTTGGCCTGCTGCTGCCGGAGTGCAATATCGAGAGCGCCCGCTACATCTCCGGGCGAATTATTCACGCTATTAATGATTACCGCTTTATGTGGGAGGGCCGCCTGCACCGCATCGGGGCAAGCGCCGGGATCACCCTGATTGATGAGAGCAACTGCCAGGCCTCCGAGGTGATGTCCCAGGCGGATATCGCCTGCTACGCCTCGAAAAACAACGGCCGTGGCGTGGTCACGGTGTACGAGCCGCAGCAGGATCACATGCACCACAACCGCAGCCTGATCTCCCTTGATGAGCAGTCGCGGATGATCCGCGACAACCATCTCCTGCTGGTGGCGCGCGGCGTCGCCTCTCCGCGCGTGCCGGAGTCCTGCAACTTCTGGCTGCTCTCGCTGCGCCTGTGGACCAGCGAAGGGGAAGCGATGGAGGAGCGCGCCTTCCGCTCGGGTCTGGCCGAGCCGGAGCTGATCCGCGCCCTTGACCGTCGGGTGATCCACGAGTTCTTTACCAACAGCGCCGCCGGGGTAGTACGTAAAGGCGTCAGCGTTGCCCTGCCGCTCTCCAGCGCCGGGCTGGCCAGCCGGACGCTAGTCAACGAGATCGTCGAGAAGCTGGCGCAGAGCGGGATGCCGGGTCGCCTGCTGCACTTTGTGATCCACGCTGATGCCCTGATGCGCGAAGAGAGCAGCATCGGCGACGGCCTCGCCAAACTTCGCCAGGCGGGCTGCCGACTGATTATCAGCCATATCGGACGCGATCTGGAGATCTTCAACCATCTTATGCCGCAGATGGCGGACTACATTCTGCTGGAGCCGGAGCTGGTGACTAACGTGCACGGAAACCTGATGGACGAAATGATGGTCACCATCGTGCAGGGCCATGCTCACCGCCTGGGAATGAAGAGCATCGCCGGGCCAACCAACCAGCCGATGATGATGGATACCCTCTCCGGCATTGGGATCGACTATATCTATGGAGATACTATCTCCCAGGCCCAGCCGCTGGATCTGATGCTCAACACCAGCTACTTTGCCATTAACTGACGGCCATTAACTGACGGCCATCAACTAACGGCCATCATCTGACGGCTGCCACTCCGGGGTGTACCAGATGTGCAGCAGCGCATAGGATCGCCACGGCTGCCAGCGCTGGGCATAGCGGCGGATCTGCGCCGGAGTCATGCCCGTGAAACGCTGCTTGATAGCGTAGTCGTCGGCTAAAAAGACATCCTTCGCCTGCCAGCCGCGCATTGCCAGATAGTTTGCCGTCCAGCGTCCGATACCGGGAAAGCCCTGCAATAGCTTCACGCCCTGCTCAATGTCCGTCGGCGCCCGCAGCGGAAATTCGCCGTCGAGAGTGGCGCGGGCTAAATTAATCAGCGCCTCGGCACGCTTAAGCGGCATCCCCAGCGCTTTTAACGCCGCCGGATCGGCCTGAACCAGCGCCTCTGCCGTTGGGAAGCAGATGAAGCCCGGCGCGTCTGCCAGCGGCTCACCCAGGCTCGCCACCACCTTGCCGGTCAGCTTCGCTGCCATCGCCACGCTCACCAGCTGCCCGAGGATCGCCCGCACGCCTTGCTCAAAGGTATCCATCGAGCCAGGCAGCCGCAGGCCGGGCCGTTGCTCCCCCAGCGAACCGAGGGCCTGCACAATCTCCTGCGGATCGCAGGCGAGATCGAACAGACGCGCCAGCCGGGCCAGGCAGGCTTCCGCCACCGGTATCAGCCCGTCGCTGAGGGTGACCCGCAGCGTATGGTTAGCTTCGTCCGGCTCGGCGGTAACCAGCCCCCGGTGCTCCCCTATCGCAAAACTGCGCACGTAGCGACCTTCGCTGACCACCTCCACGCCGGTCACCGCACGCGCCTCTAAAAAACCTAACATCCACCCCCAGTCGTAGGGCGGCTTCCAGCTCAGTGTATACATGGTTACTCCTCTCACGCTCTCTTCAGCTTAAGCGCCCCGCCACTTTTTTGCTTTGCTTTCATAATCCTTTCGGCTAAAGTCGCCCCCCTTCTTCACCGGCATGGGGAACTTTCATGTTTATTGGTTTTGACTACGGCACGGCAAACTGCTCCGTTGCGGTGATGCGCGACGGCATCCCGCAGCTATTAAAAATGGAAAACGGCAGCACGCTACTGCCGTCAATGCTCTGCGCTCCGACGCGGGAAGCGGTCAGCGAGTGGCTCTACCGCCACCATGACGTTCCGGCTACCGGCGGAGAAACCCAGGCGCTGCTGCGCCGGGCGGTAAACTTTAACCGCGAGGAAGATATCGAGGTGCTGCCGGGCAGCGTCCAGTTTGGTCTTCAGTCGCTGCAGCAGTACGTTCAGGATCCGGAAGAGGTCTACTTCGTTAAATCACCGAAATCCTTCCTTGGGGCCAGCGGCCTGAAGCCGCAGCAGATCGCCCTGTTTGAGGATCTGGTCTGCGCCATGATGCTGCATATTCGCCAGCAGGCAGAGAGCCAGCTGCCGGAGGCGATCGATCGGGCGGTGATTGGCCGCCCCATCAACTTCCAGGGGCTGGGCGGCGATGACGCTAACGCCCAGGCGCAGGGGATCCTCGATCGTGCCGCGAAGCGCGCGGGCTTTAACGAGGTGGTATTCCAGTACGAGCCGGTTGCCGCCGGGCTGGATTTTGAAGCCACGTTGCAGGCGGAGAAGCGCGTGCTGGTGGTCGATATCGGCGGCGGGACCACCGACTGCTCGCTGCTGCTGATGGGACCCCAGTGGCACCAGCGTCAGGATCGCGACAGCAGCCTGCTAGGCCACAGCGGCTGCCGCGTCGGCGGTAACGATCTCGATATTGCCTTGGCTTTCAAACACCTGATGCCGCTGCTGGGCATGGGCGGTCAGACCGAAAAGGGCATCGCCCTGCCGATCCTGCCGTGGTGGAACGCGGTGGCGATTAACGACGTTCCGGCCCAGAGCGACTTCTACAGCAGCGCCAACGGCCGTCTGCTTAATGACCTGGTGCGCGACGCCCGGGAGGGCGATAAGGTGGCGCGGCTGGTTAAAGTGTGGCGTCAGCGCCTCAGCTACCGCCTGGTGCGCAGCGCGGAAGAGAGCAAGATTGCTCTCTCCGACAACGCACAAACCGAGGCCCGGCTGCCGTTTATCAGCGACGAGCTGGCGACGGCGATTACCCAGGAGGGGCTGGAGAGCGCCCTCAACCAGCCGCTGACGCGCATTCTTGAACAGGTGCAGCTGGCGCTGGCGAGCAGCAACGAGACGCCGGATATTATCTACCTGACCGGCGGTAGCGCCCGCTCGCCGCTGATCAAAAAAGCGCTGGCCGACGCCCTGCCCGGCATTCCGATTGCCGGCGGCGACGATTTTGGCTCGGTCACCGCTGGCCTCGCCCGCTGGGCGCAGGTAGTGTTTTAAAAACGTAAAGTCCGCTCCAAACCTGTAGGCCGGGTAAGGCGTAGCCGCCACCCGGCAATTTCATTTCACCATTGTGCAACGCCCGGCGGCGCTACGCTTGCCAGGCCTACGAATCTCACAGCCACCCCCGTACCCGTAGGCCGGGTAAGGCGTAGCCGCCACCCGGCAATTTCATACCGCCATTGTGCAACGCCCGGCGCATTCAGACGATTCCAGACGGTCTTTCATATTTCCTCCATTTTTCTGCGGCGTTGCATTACTAAACTAGTATCATTCTGTGAAATGTTTCAGGAAGAGATACGGATAACGATGAAAGGTCGTGTTAATGCCCGCTGGGCGATGGTAATCGGCGTGGCGATTGTTGCAATTGCCGCACTATGGTACTGGCATAGCCACAACGCTACTCAGACCGCCGCAGGCGCACACGCCCCGCAGGCTGGACGTGGGGCTGCGGGCGGCCGCCGCGGCATGCCGCTGGCTCCGGTACAGGCCGCCGCCGCCGTTGAAGGCGAAGTTCCCCGCTACCTGTCGGGCCTCGGTACTATCACTGCTGCCAATACCGTCACCGTGCGCAGCCGCGTTGACGGTCAGCTGATGGCTCTCCACTTCCAGGAGGGTCAGCAGGTGAAAGCGGGCGATCTGCTGGCGGAGATCGACCCCAGCCAGTTTAAGGTAGCGCTCGCCCAGGCCCAGGGCCAGCTGGCGAAGGATAAAGCCACGCTGGCCAACGCCCAGCGCGATCTGGCCCGCTATCAGCAGCTGGTCAAAACCAATCTCGTCTCCCGCCAGGAGCTGGATGCCCAGCAGGCGCTGGTGAGCGAATCTCAGGGCACCATCAAGGCAGATGAAGCCTCGGTCGCCAGCGCCCAGCTACAGCTCGACTGGAGCCGCATCACCGCCCCGATCGATGGCCGCGTGGGCCTGAAGCAGGTCGATATCGGCAACCAGATCGCCAGCGGCGACACCACCGGCATCGTGGTCATCACCCAGACTCACCCTATCGATCTGGTCTTTACCCTGCCGGAGAGCGATATCGCCACGGTTGTGCAGGCGCAGAAGGCCGGGCAGACCCTTAGCGTTGAAGCCTGGGACCGCACCAACAAGCAGAAGCTGAGCGAGGGTACGCTGCTGAGCCTCGACAACCAGATCGACACCACCACCGGTACCATCAAGCTGAAAGCCCGCTTTACCAACCAGGATGACGCCCTCTTCCCTAACCAGTTCGTTAACGCCCGAATGCTGGTCTCTACCGAGCAGAACGCGGTGCTAATCCCCACCGCCGCGCTGCAGATGGGCAACGACGGCCATTTTGTCTGGGTGCTGAACGAGCAAAACAAAGTGAGCAAGCACACCGTGACCCCTGGCATTCAGGATAGCCAGCAGGTGGCGATCAGCGCCGGGCTGTCAGCAGGTGACAGAGTGGTCACCGACGGCATCGACCGCTTAACCGAAGGCGCACAGGTAGAGGTTGTCACGGCCCAGAGCGCCGACGCCGCGCCTGCCGCGCAGGCGAAAACCCATGGTACGCGCGCCGCACAGGGAGCGGGTTCCTGATGCAGGTGTTACCTCCCAGCGCTACCGGCGGCCCGTCCCGCCTGTTTATCCTCCGTCCGGTCGCCACTACCCTATTTATGGTGGCGATCCTGCTGGCCGGGATCATCGGCTACCGCTTTCTGCCGGTTTCCGCCCTGCCCGAAGTGGACTACCCCACGATTCAGGTGGTGACCCTCTACCCTGGCGCCAGCCCGGATGTGATGACCTCCGCCGTCACCGCCCCTCTTGAGCGCCAGTTCGGCCAGATGTCTGGCCTGAAGCAGATGTCCTCCCAAAGCTCCGGCGGTGCGTCGGTAGTGACGCTCCAGTTTCAGCTGACGCTGGGGCTGGACGTTGCCGAGCAGGAGGTGCAGGCCGCAATCAACGCCGCCACCAACCTGCTTCCCTCCGATCTGCCCAACCCGCCAGTCTACAGCAAGGTGAACCCGGCGGATCCGCCGATCATGTCCCTGGCGGTGACCTCAACCGCGATGCCGATGACCCAGGTGGAGGATATGGTCGAGACCCGGGTGGCCCAGAAGATCTCCCAGGTCTCCGGCGTCGGCCTGGTTACCCTCTCCGGCGGCCAGCGTCCGGCCGTGCGGGTGAAGCTTAACGCCCAGGCCATTGCCGCGCTCGGGCTGACCAGCGAAACCGTGCGCACCGCCATCAACAACAATAACGTTAACTCGGCGAAGGGTAGCCTCGACGGCCCGACGCGGGCGGTGACCCTCTCCGCGAACGATCAGATGCAGTCCGCCGAAGACTACCGCCGCCTGATTATCGCCTACCAGAACGGGGCACCGATCCGCCTCGGCGACGTGGCAACCATCGAGCAGGGCGCGGAGAACAGCTGGCTGGGTGCGTGGGCCAACAAGCAGCAGGCGATTGTGATGAACGTCCAGCGTCAGCCGGGCGCCAATATTCTCTCCACCGCGGACAGCATCCGCACGCTGCTGCCCCAGCTCACCGAGAGCCTGCCGAAGTCGGTCACGGTGAAGGTCCTGTCGGATCGCACCACCAACATTCGTGCCTCGGTAAGCGATACCCAGTTTGAGCTGATGCTGGCCATCGCCCTGGTGGTGATGATCATCTACCTGTTCCTGCGCAACGTCCCGGCCACCATCATTCCTGCCGTGGCGGTACCGCTGTCGCTGGTAGGCACCTTTGCGGTGATGGTGTTCCTCGACTTCTCGATCAACAACCTGACGCTGATGGCGCTGACCATCGCCACTGGCTTCGTGGTGGATGACGCCATCGTGGTGATTGAGAACATCTCCCGCTATATCGAAAAAGGCGAGAAGCCGCTGACGGCGGCACTGAAGGGCGCGGGCGAAATTGGCTTTACCATTATCTCCCTCACCTTCTCGCTGATCGCGGTGCTGATCCCGCTGCTGTTTATGGGCGATATCGTGGGCCGCCTGTTCCGCGAGTTTGCCGTCACCCTGGCGGTGGCGATTTTGATCTCTGCCGTGGTCTCCCTGACCCTGACGCCGATGATGTGCGCCCGGATGCTCAGCCACGACTCCCTGCGCAAGCAGAACCGCTTCTCCCGCGCCTCGGAGCGCTTTTTCGACCGCGTGATCGCCGCCTATGGCCGGGGGCTGAGCAAAGTGCTGAACCATCCGTGGCTGACCCTCAGCGTGGCGGTAGGTGCGCTGCTGCTGTCGGTGCTGCTGTGGGTAACGATCCCGAAAGGCTTCTTCCCGATCCAGGATAACGGCATCATTCAGGGCACGTTGCAGGCTCCCCAGTCGGCGTCGTTTGCCAGCATGGCGGAGCGCCAGCGCCAGGTGAGCGATATCGTGCTGAAGGATCCGGCGGTAGAGAGCCTGACGGCCTTTGTTGGCGTCGATGGAACCAATCCGTCGCTGAACAGCGCCCGGCTGCAAATCAACCTCAAGCCGCTGGATGACCGGGACGATCGCGTCCAGACCGTCATCGCCCGGCTTCAGCAGGCGGTAGCGAAGGTGCCGGGCGTGGATCTCTATCTCCAGCCGACCCAGGATCTGACCATCGATACCACCGTCAGCCGTACCCAGTATCAGTTCACCCTCCAGGCCACAACCCTTGAGGCGCTGAGCACCTGGGTGCCGCAGCTGATGAGTGAACTCCAGACCCTGCCGCAGCTGTCTGACGTCAGCAGCGACTGGCAGGACAAGGGCCTGGCCGCCTACGTTAACGTTGACCGGGACAGCGCCAGCCGCCTCGGCATTACCATGGCGGACGTGGATAACGCCCTCTACAACGCCTTCGGCCAGCGGCTGATCTCCACCATCTATACCCAGGCTAACCAGTACCGGGTGGTGCTGGAGCACAATACGGCGGCAACGCCGGGCCTGGCGGGGCTGGACTCTATTCGCCTGACCAGCAGCGACGGCGGCGTGGTGCCGCTCAGCGCCATTGCGAAGGTGGAGGAGCGCTACACCCCGCTGGCGATCAACCATCTCGACCAGTTCCCGTCCACCACCATCTCGTTTAACGTTCAGGACGGTTACGCGCTTGGGGATGCGGTACAGGCGATTCTGGATAGCGAGCAGAACCTCAGCCTGCCGGGAGATATCACCACCCAATTCCAGGGCAGCTCGCTGGCGTTCCAGGACGCGCTGGGCAGCACCGTGTGGCTGATCGTCGCGGCGGTGGTGGCGATGTATATCGTGCTCGGCGTGCTCTATGAGAGCTTCATCCATCCGATCACCATCCTCTCTACCCTGCCCACCGCGGGGGTCGGCGCGCTGCTGGCCCTGATGCTGGCGGGCAGCGAGCTGGATGTGATCGCCATTATCGGCATCATCCTGCTGATCGGTATCGTCAAGAAGAACGCCATCATGATGATCGACTTTGCCCTCGCCGCCGAGCGGGAACAGGGCATGTCGCCACGGGAGGCGATCTTCCAGGCCTGCCTGCTGCGCTTCCGCCCAATCTTAATGACTACTCTCGCGGCGCTGCTGGGTGCCCTGCCGCTGATGCTGAGCACCGGGGTGGGCGCCGAGCTGCGGCGTCCGCTGGGGATCGGCATGGTCGGCGGCCTGCTGGTGAGCCAGGTGCTGACCCTCTTTACCACGCCGGTGATCTACCTGCTGTTTGACCGCCTGGCCCTGCGGGTTCGCCACCGCTTCCCCCGCCGCGAAGAGCGTGAAGGGGAGGAGGCGTAAGTGAAGTTTTTTGCCCTGTTTATTCACCGCCCGGTCGCCACCATCCTGATTTCGCTGGCGATCACCCTGTGCGGTATTCTCGGCTTCCGCCTGCTGCCGGTAGCCCCCCTGCCGCAGGTGGATTATCCAGTGATCATGGTGAGTGCCTCCCTGCCGGGAGCCTCGCCGGAGACTATGGCCTCCTCGGTGGCGACGCCGCTGGAGCGCTCCCTCGGGCGCATTGCCGGGGTCAATGAGATGACCTCCTCCAGCTCGCTGGGCAGCACGCGCATCATTCTGGAGTTCAACTTCGATCGCGATATCAACGGTGCCGCGCGAGACGTGCAGGCGGCGATCAACGCCGCGCAAAGCCTGCTGCCGAGCGGCATGCCGAGCCGTCCGACCTATCGGAAAGCGAACCCCTCCGATGCGCCGATCATGATCCTCACCCTCACCTCGGATACCTATTCCCAGGGTCAACTGTATGACTTTGCCTCGACCCAGCTGGCGCAGACCATCTCGCAAATAGAGGGCGTCGGTGACGTTGACGTGGGCGGCAGCTCCCTGCCCGCCGTGCGGGTGTCGCTTAACCCGCAGGCGCTGTTTAACCAGGGCGTGTCGCTGGACGACGTGCGCAGCGCGATTAATAACGCTAACGTACGCAGGCCGCAGGGCGCTATCGAGGACGGCACCCACCGCTGGCAGCTGCAGACCAACGATGAGATCAAAACCGCCGAGGCCTATCAGCCGCTGATTGTTCACTACAGCAACGGAGCGGCGGTGCGCCTCGGCGACGTCGCCAGCGTGACCGATTCGGTGCAGGACGTGCGCAACGCCGGGATGACCAACGCCAGGCCAGCGATCCTGCTGATGATCCGCAAGCTGCCGGAAGCCAATATTATCCAGACGGTGGACAGCATCCGCGCCCGGCTGCCGGAGCTACAGGAGACGATCCCGGCGGCCATCGACTTACAGATCGCCCAGGACCGCTCCCCGACCATCCGCGCCTCGCTGGATGAGGTCGAGCACAGCCTGATCATCTCCGTGGCGCTGGTGATCCTGGTGGTCTTTCTCTTCCTGCGCTCGGGACGGGCGACGCTGATCCCGGCGGTGGCGGTGCCGGTATCGCTGATCGGCACCTTTGCCGCTATGTACCTGTGCGGCTTTAGCCTCAACAACCTCTCCCTGATGGCCCTGACCATCGCCACCGGTTTTGTGGTGGATGACGCCATCGTGGTGCTGGAGAATATTGCCCGTCATCTGGAGGCCGGGATGAAACCCCTCCAGGCGGCACTGCAGGGCACGCGGGAGGTGGGCTTTACCGTGCTCTCTATGAGCCTGTCGCTGGTGGCGGTCTTCCTGCCGCTGCTGCTGATGGACGGCCTGCCGGGCCGCCTGCTGCGGGAGTTCGCCGTCACCCTGTCGGTGGCGATCGGCATCTCGCTGGTGGTCTCCCTGACCCTGACGCCGATGATGTGCGGCTGGCTGCTGAAGAGCGGCAAACCGCAAGCGCAGACCAAAGTGCAGGGCTTTGGCCGTCTGCTGCTGGGCCTCCAGCAGGGCTACGCTAAGTCGCTGAAGTGGGTGCTAAACCATACCCGGTTAGTAGGCGTGGTGCTGCTCGGCACCATCGCGCTCAACGTCTGGCTCTATATCGCCATCCCGAAAACCTTCTTCCCGGAGCAGGACACCGGTGTGCTGATGGGCGGCATCCAGGCCGACCAGAGCATCTCCTTCCAGGCGATGCGCGGCAAGCTGGCGGACTTTATGAAAATTATCCGCGACGATCCGGCGGTGGATAACGTCACCGGCTTTACCGGCGGATCGCGGGTTAACAGCGGGATGATGTTTATCACCCTCAAGTCCCGCGACCAGCGCAGCGATACCGCCCAGCAGGTGATCGACCGCCTGCGGGTTAAGCTGGCGAAAGAGCCGGGGGCTAACCTGTTCCTGATGGCGGTGCAGGATATCCGCGTCGGCGGCCGCCAGTCGAACGCCAGCTATCAGTACGCCCTGCTGTCGGACGATCTCAGCGACCTGCGCGAGTGGGAGCCGAAGATCCGTAAGGCATTCTCGGCCCTGCCCCAGCTGGCGGACGTTAACTCAGATCAGCAGGATAACGGCGCGGAGATGAATCTGATCTACGACCGGGAGACCATGTCCCGGCTGGGCATCAGCGTGCAGGATGCCAACGGCCTGCTGAATAACGCCTTCGGCCAGCGGCAGATCTCAACCATCTACGAGGCGCTCAACCAGTACAAGGTGGTGATGGAGGTCGATCCGCGTTACACCCAGGACATCAGCGCCCTGGACAAGATGTTTGTAATCAACAGCGAGGGCAAGCCAATCCCCCTCTCCTACTTTGCGAAGTGGCAGCCCGCTAACGCGCCGCTGTCGGTGAACCATCAGGGGCTTTCCGCCGCCTCGACCATCGCCTTTAACCTGCCGACCGGCGTCTCCCTCTCCGAGGCCAGCGAGGCGATTGACCGGACCATGACCCAGCTGGGGGTGCCCTCCAGCGTGCGCGGCAGCTTTGCCGGGACCGCACAGGTCTTCCAGGATACCATGCGCTCCCAGCTGATCTTGATCCTTGCGGCCATCGCCACGGTCTATATCGTGCTCGGCATTCTCTATGAGAGCTACGTCCATCCGCTGACCATTCTCTCGACCCTGCCGTCGGCGGGCGTGGGGGCGCTGCTGGCGCTGGAGCTGTTCGATGCCCCATTTAGCCTCATCGCCCTGATCGGAATTATGTTATTGATAGGTATCGTCAAGAAGAACGCCATCATGATGGTCGATTTCGCCCTTGAGGCGCAGCGTACCGGCAACCTGACGCCGCAGGAGGCGATCTTCCAGGCCTGCCTGCTGCGCTTCAGGCCGATCATGATGACCACCCTGGCGGCGCTGTTTGGCGCGCTACCGCTGGTGCTGACCTCCGGCGACGGGTCCGAGCTGCGCCAGCCGCTCGGGATCACCATCGTTGGCGGCCTGGTGATGAGCCAGCTGCTGACGCTCTACACCACGCCGGTGGTCTATCTCTTCTTTGACCGGCTACGGCTGCGTTTCACCCGCAAGCGCCAGCCGCTATTGAGTGAGTAAAGGGTAAAGAGGCAGGTGAGATGACCGATCTTCCGAACCAGGTCCGCTGGCAGCTATGGATAGTGGCCTTCGGCTTTTTCATGCAGGCGCTGGATACCACCATCGTCAATACCGCCCTGCCCTCAATGGCGCAGAGCCTCGGCGAAAGCCCGCTGCATATGCACATGGTCGTTGTGGCCTATGTGCTGACGGTAGCGGTAATGCTGCCCGCCAGCGGCTGGCTGGCGGATAAGGTTGGGGTGCGCAACGTCTTCTTCAGCGCGATTGTGCTCTTTACCCTGGGATCGCTGTTCTGTGCCCAGGCCAGCACCCTCGACGGGCTGGTGATGGCCCGCGTGCTGCAGGGCGTCGGCGGCGCGATGATGGTGCCGGTAGGGAGGCTGACGGTGATGAAGATCGTTCCCCGGTCGCAGTACATGGCGGCGATGACCTTCGTCACCCTGCCGGGGCAGATCGGCCCGCTGCTCGGCCCGGCGCTGGGGGGGATTCTGGTGGAGTACGCCTCCTGGCACTGGATTTTCCTGATTAACCTGCCGGTGGGCATCGTCGGGGCGATCGCTACCCTCTGGCTGATGCCCAACTACACCCTGCAAACCCGCCGCTTCGATATGCCAGGCTTCCTGCTGCTGGCCTTTGGCATGGCAGCCTTAACCCTCGCCCTCGACGGCCAGAAGGGGTTAGGCATCTCCACCCTTACGCTTGTGGCGCTGGTGGCTGCGGGCGGGCTCGCGCTGGGCGTCTACCTGTGGCACGCCAGGCGCAACGAGGCGGCACTCTTCCCCCTCGGCCTGTTCGACACCCGCACCTTCTCCCTGGGCCTGGCTGGCAGCTTTGCCGGGCGCATCGGCAGCGGCATGCTGCCCTTTATCACGCCGGTGTTTTTGCAGATCGGGCTGGGCTTCTCGCCGTTCCATGCCGGGCTGATGATGATCCCGATGGTGCTGGGCAGCATGGGCATGAAGCGGATCGTAGTGCAGATCGTCAACCGTTTCGGCTACCGGCAGGTGCTGGTGGCCAGCACGCTGGGGCTGGCGCTGGTGAGCCTGCTGTTTATGGCCACCGCGTTGGCGGGCCTCTACTACCTGCTGCCGGTGGTGCTGTTTGTGCAGGGGATGATCAACTCGATGCGCTTCTCGACCATGAATACCCTGACGCTGAAGGATCTGCCGGATGCGCAGGCCAGCAGCGGCAACAGCCTGCTGTCGATGGTCATGCAGCTCTCAATGAGCGTCGGCGTCACCGTCGCCGGGCTGCTGCTCGGCCTGTTTGGTCAGCAGCATCTGGCGACCGACAGCACATTAGTGCACCACGTTTTCTTTTCCACCTATCTGTGCATGGCGGTGATTATCGCCCTGCCCGCGCTGCTCTTTGCCCGCGTGCCGAATGACGCCAGCACCAATACCGTGATTGCCCGGCGCAAAAGGAGTCAACGATGAAATTCTGGCGACCCGGTATTACCGGCAAGCTCTTTCTGGCGATTTTCGCCACCTGTATCGCGCTGCTGATCACCATGCACTGGGCGGTGCGGGTCAGCTTTGAGCGCGGCTTTATCGACTACATCAAGCACGGCAACGAGCAGCGGCTACAGATGCTCAGCGACGCGCTGGGAGAGCAGTACGAGCTGCACGGCAACTGGCGTTTTCTGCGCAACAATGACCGCTTTGTCTTCCAGATCCTGCGCTCCTTTGAGCATGACAGCGACGACGATCGACCTGGTCCCGGCATGCCGCCCCACGGCTGGCGGACGCAGTTCTGGGTGACCGACCAGAGCGGCGACGTGCTGGTTGGCCCGCGCTCCCCGGTGCCGAAAGAGGGGACCCGGCGGGCGATAACGGTCAACGGTGCGGTGGTTGGCTCAGTCATCGCCTCCCCGGTGGAGCGGCTGACGCGCAATACCGACATCAACTTTGACCGCCAGCAGCGGCGCACCAGCTGGCTGATTGTCGGTCTCGCTACGCTGCTGGCGGCGCTGGCAACCTTCCCGCTGGCGCGCGGCCTGCTCGCACCGGTGAAACGGCTGGTAGAGGGGACGCACCGGCTGGCGGCCGGGGACTTTACCACCCGCGTGGCGACGTCCAGCCCGGATGAGCTGGGCAAGCTGGCGCAGGACTTTAACCAGCTCGCCAGCACCCTGGAGAAGAACCAGCAGATGCGCCGCGACTTTATGGCCGACATCTCCCATGAGCTGCGCACTCCGCTGGCGGTGCTGCGCGGCGAGCTGGAGGCGATTCAGGACGGCGTGCGCCAGTTTACCCCCGAGTCGGTGGCCTCTTTACAGGCCGAGGTGGGCACGCTGACCAAGCTGGTTGACGATCTGCATCAGCTCTCGATGTCCGACGAGGGGGCGCTGGCCTACCAGAAGGCCCCGATGGATGTCATAACCCTGCTGGAGATTGCCGCCGGCGCGTTCCGGGAGCGCTTCGCCAGCCGGGGACTAAGCCTCAACGTCTCGCTGCCGGAGAGCGCCATCGTCTTCGGCGATCGCGATCGTCTGATGCAGCTGTTTAATAACCTGTTGGAGAACAGCCTGCGCTATACCGATGCCGGGGGCCAGCTGATGATTAGCGCGACCGTGAAGCCTGATGCCATGACGATGACCTTTGCCGACAGCGGCCCCGGCGTCAGCGACGAGCAGCTCAGCCGCCTGTTTGAGCGTTTCTACCGCACCGAAAGCTCGCGCAACCGCGCCAGCGGCGGCTCCGGTCTGGGGCTGCCTATCTGCGTAAACATTGTTGAAGCCCACGGCGGCACCATCCACGCGGCCCATTCGCCTTTTGGCGGGGTTAGCATTACAGTTGAACTACCGCTGGAACGCGATTTACCGAGAGATGTATGACTGAGTTACCGATTGACGAAAACACCCCGCGCATTTTAATCGTGGAAGATGAGCCGAAGCTTGGACAGCTGCTGGTGGACTACCTGCGCGCGGCGGGCTACGCCCCGACGCTGATTAACCACGGTGATAAGGTGCTGCCCTACGTGCGCCAGACCCCGCCGGACCTGATGCTGCTGGATCTGATGCTCCCCGGCACCGACGGCCTGACCCTGTGCCGGGAGATCCGCCGCTTCTCCGATCTGCCGATTGTGATGGTCACCGCCCGCATCGAAGAGATCGACCGCCTGCTGGGGCTGGAGATTGGCGCAGATGACTACATCTGCAAACCCTACAGCCCGCGGGAGGTGGTCGCGCGGGTGAAAACCATTCTGCGCCGCTGCAAGCCCCAGCGCGAGCTGAAGGAGCTGGATGCGGTTAGTCCGCTGGTGATCGATGAGAGCCGCTTTCAGGCCAGCTGGCGCAGCAAGGCGCTGGATTTGACGCCCGCCGAGTTTCGCCTGCTGAAGACCCTCTCCGGCGAGCCGGGGAAAGTCTTCTCCCGCGAGCAGCTGCTGAACCACCTCTACGACGACTATCGGGTGGTGACCGACCGCACCATCGACAGCCATATCAAAAACCTGCGCCGCAAGCTGGAGGCGCTGGATGAGGAGCAGTCGTTTATCCGCGCGGTGTACGGCGTCGGCTACCGCTGGGAGGCGGACGCGGGCCGAATGGCATAGGTCGCGCATTCATGTAGGCCGGGTAAGGCGCAGCCGCCACCCGGCGCTTTACCTGCCTCCCCCGCAGCGCTATAATTCCCGCCCTTAAAACAGGGGATTACCCCCTGCCCGCCCACTGAAATGCGGCGGATCTGACCTGTCATCAGAACGAGAACATCATGTTTAAACCGGAACTTCTCTCCCCGGCGGGAACGCTGAAAAATATGCGTTACGCCTTCGCCTATGGCGCGGATGCCGTCTACGCGGGCCAGCCCCGCTACTCCCTGCGGGTGCGCAATAACGAATTTAATCACGAGAACCTCCAGCTGGGGATCAACGAAGCCCATCAGCTTGGGAAAAAGTTCTACGTGGTGGTGAATATTGCGCCGCACAACGCCAAGCTGAAGACCTTTATCCGCGATTTAGCACCGGTGGTGGCGATGGGACCGGATGCGCTGATCATGTCCGATCCCGGTTTAATCATGCTGGTGCGTGAGCACTTCCCGGAGATGGACATTCACCTCTCGGTACAGGCTAACGCCGTCAACTGGGCGACGGTGAAGTTCTGGCAGCAGATGGGCCTGACCCGGGTGATCCTCTCCCGCGAGCTCTCCCTGGATGAGATCGCCGAGATCCGCCAGCAGGTGCCGGAGATGGAGCTTGAGATTTTCGTTCACGGCGCGCTGTGCATGGCCTACTCGGGCCGCTGCCTGCTCTCCGGCTACATCAACAAGCGCGATCCGAACCAGGGTACCTGCACCAACGCCTGCCGCTGGGAGTACAACGTGCAGGAGGGCAAAGAGGACGCCGTGGGTAATATCGTCCACGTCCACGAGCCGATCCCGGTGAAAAACGTCGAGCCAACGCTGGGGATTGGCGCGCCGACCGACAAGGTGTTTATGATTGAAGAGGCCCAGCGCCCCGGCGAGTACATGACCGCGTTCGAAGATGAGCACGGCACCTACATCATGAACTCGAAAGATCTGCGCGCCATCGCCCACGTCGAGCGCCTGACCCAGATGGGCGTGCACTCGCTGAAGATCGAGGGCCGCACCAAATCATTCTACTACTGCGCCCGTACCGCCCAGGTCTACCGTAAGGCCATTGACGACGCCGCCGCCGGTAAACCGTTCGACACCAGCCTGCTGGAGACCTTAGAGGGCCTGGCACACCGGGGCTACACCGAAGGCTTCCTGCGCCGCCATACCCATGACGACTACCAGAACTACGAGCAGGGCTACTCGATCTCCGAGCGCCAGCAGTTTGTTGGCGAGTTCACCGGCGAGCGCAACGGCGCGCTGGCGGCAGTGAAGGTGAAGAACAAGTTCACCCTCGGCGACAGCCTGGAGCTGATGACCCCGCACGGCAACGTCAACTTCACTCTCGAGCATATGGAGAACGCCAAAGGCGAAGCGATGCCGGTTGCACCGGGTGACGGCTACACCGTCTGGCTGCCGGTTCCGACCGATATGCAGCTGGAGTATGGCCTGCTGATGCGCAATTTCAATGGCCAAACGACGCGCAATCCGCACGCTGCTTAGCGTCCGAGTAGTTCAAATGGGTTATTTTTTCAACTGATATGAATCTTAGAATCGGATCACATACCGTTTCGCTTGATAAGGGTATTATCTCCAGGCTGAAAAACATAACCCATAAATGCTAGCTCTACCAGGAACCACCTCCTTGGCCTGTGTAATCTCCCTTACGCAGGCCTATTTTTTTATTCTAATGCACTGAAATATAATGATTTATTCCTGTTAAGCTCACGTATTGACCACGCCGAACAAAAGCCTTTCTTGAGCGGGGCTGTAGTTTTTATTTCGCTCAGTGCCAGAGTAATCCTCAAGCATATGTTTAATAAGCAGTTATTCTAAAATATTTTAAAGATGTGGTTTTTTTCACCACTGCCCTAACCTCCTACACTGCACAGGCAAAAGACGTCTTTACCCTGAAAAAATCACTTAAACTGTGGCAGCCAATTGCGGTTTCGAAAAGCGGCGACACGCTAACGGTTACTCTGAATGAAAATCAAATCACCCCAACCGCTTAAGATTCGATTATCAGCTCAGATGCCTGCATGGGTATCTGTTCGTAACGAGTTAACACTACTGTAGAAGCATTTCAAAGAGGTAAACTACTGGATCGAGATGGAAATAACCGACTTTAAAGATTACATCCTAAAATCAGAATAAAACCCGCCAAAAATGTTGCATCCGGGCGGCCTCAATACCCACCGTCCCAGACTCCCACACGCTACGCAGAACCCCTTACACTCTCGTCCGACACCCATCACCACGCCCAACGGCGTGAAAAATGAAATGCCGTCACTGGTGCTGGCGCCCATTGCTTTACCCGCCCCGCCTACCCGCTTTATGCGGTCGGTTTTAATGCAGGCGCATTTGATTATTTAATCCACACAGCCACAGACTCACTACTTAAAATTAAAAAATTTTAACCAGAAGCAAACTTACTTCTGTAAATGCACAAAAACGGAAATACTTTTTTTGCTTTCTAAATTTGTGCATTATTCTAAAAAAGCTATTAGAAACTCAGTTCACTTTGAGCGCTTTCTGTGCAAGAAACCCTTCCAGATAAGGCGTCAAGAACCCCTCCAGCAACAGCCTGAGCTAATTTACAAGGAACGGCATTACCAATTTGCCGCCAGATAGAGGAGTTTTTACCCGCAAATTTATAATTACTTGGAAATGTTTGAATTAAAACAGCTTCATCTATCGTCAACCGACGTAAGTTATTAGGTACGTCATGCATCGATTTCGGATTACCACCGTTCATCAAATGATTATGATAAGTTTCAATATAGCTAATTGCGCCACTATATAGATGTTCCTCATCAATTATCGGAGTTCGATTTCCACCCATCGACGCCGCAATAGTTGACGCAAACCCATCAGGGTTAATAGGCCGACCTTGACCATTAAACATCATACCTGCATACGGCGATTTTCTTAAAACCGGTTTTGCAGCGTTTGTAATTCTTGCATTGCAAATCCGAAGATTATTTACAGTCCCTGCTCTTCCCAATGGACGAATAACTTCTCCGACAGTTGGAGATAAACATTTATAATTCAGTATCGCTTGTTCAACTAATCTTGCGCTTTCTGATGATTTAAAACCTATAAAAAACATACGTTCACGATTTTGAGGGACACCAAAGTCTTTAGAATTTAATATCAATAACTTCGAAAAATAACCTAGCCCTTCTGCAGTCTTAAGTAATTCATTTCTGACTGCTTCAAATTTTGACAAGGATGCTAATGCTTTCACATTTTCCATGACAAAGCACTGAGGTCTAACAATTTCAACGGCTTGCATGAAAGACCATACTAATTTGCTGCGAGGATCATGGGCATCCATTTTCCCAGCGACTGAAAACCCCTGACATGGCGGTCCACCAAAAACACACGTCACATTCTTCATTTCAGCAAGATCTGACAAGTGCTCTTCAATACCCCCACAAACAATATGGGATTTGTGATTGAGCTTGAATGTTTCACAAGCGTCTTTATCTTTATCATTGGCCCATATGGTATCGAACCCAGCATTTCTGAAGCCTACATCCATTCCTCCAGCCCCAGAAAAGAGACTGATTGCTGAGTTTCTGTTCATTTATTCAACACCTAAATTATTCGATTTTGGAATAAAAAACCATGATAGGTAATCATAAACAAGGATGCAAGTTGCCCAAGGTCAAATCAACTAACATGGCAAAAAGAAAACCAACTATACATGATCATCGATACAGGTGCCTAGTCCAGCACCTCCTCAAACTTCGTAAAGATGCGAATCTGTCTCAATCAGAACTGGCAATGGTTCTTGGTTTCTCTCAATCGGATATTTCTAAAATTGAAAGTTTTGAAAGAAGATTGGATGCATTAGAGCTATTCGAAATATTAGAAGTTTTAGCGAATCGGCTAAATCTTTCTATGGATATATTATGGAAGGATATCTATGAAAGTATTAGTGAATCACGATAGAGCTTATGAGGTAATTATATCGGCAATAGATGAAGCTAAAAAGCTTACCGATTGTATAACCCCTCATTCAGCTCTAATACGTAGCGTAATTTTAGGCTCACATCTCACTTATCGTTACATCCTAGTTACAGGATTACTAGCAAAAGCAACCAATAAAAATGTTAATCCCTTAGTTTTACAAGCAAAAGCTGAAGTGGATGGCGCATATGACGCAAGGAGTCTATGCCATTCAGTTATCGTTGGCAAAGTTGAAACCCAATTTCTTGAAGGTAAATTAGGTGCATCCAATGAACCCTTCCTGAATAAACCCGCAAGATATACTGTGCATTCTTCTGATAACCCTGTTCGCGGTGGTAATGATAAAGAAATTCAGCTTAAGTCTATTGAGATCCTGCAAGAGGCGCAAACTAGTTCTCAAGCGTATGAAATGCTTGTGGCGGCAATGTTTTATACTCTCCAAAGGCCAAACAGAGCAATCACGCCTACTGCTAATAACTTTAATTTCCAAGAAACCATTCATTCAATGGTTGAAAATGCATGCGATGGTGAGAGTTGTGCAATAGTTTCAGCTTTAGCTCTCTATTTACTGGCAGAAAAAAATGAATGGCAAATCAAGGCTCATCCAGTCAATCAGGCTGGCAGCTCCTCAAATGAAGTTTTAGATATTGATGTCTACTGCAATGAAAATATTTTTCTTTCAATAGAGGTTAAAGACAAAGTATTCAGCTCTCATGATGTTCATCATGCTATTACCAAAGCAGCGGCTAATGGAGTTTCAAAGGTAATTTTCCTGAAAGGCCCAAGAGCAATAGCGCTAAACACTACTGAGTATGACGCAATCATTAGCGCAGCCAGACATGGTGTTTCACTAACTTTCAGTTATGTTACAACATTTGCTATGACATGCTACTCTCTCGGAACTGAAACTAACAATACAATGATCATAGAGTTTGTCAATCAGATACTTAAAGACGTAAGAGCAAAAGATAGTACCGTCGAATATCTCACAAGGTTGTTTAGCGAGTAAACATGTGGGAGCGGAGAGTAAGATCCACTCCCTCACACGCTTGTTAATATTTAACAAAAATATGTTTGGAACCTATCTATTTTTGATATCATCCAAACTATCTCCTCGTAGAGTGATCCAACGCTATATCAGCTATTTTTTTTGGTAACTCGGTCATTGATATTAATCATTGTCTCCGTCTACCCCACAATTATTGACAGGACTCCGAGGCGCGGCAATGCTGCTTTTAAAAGTCTAAGACTTAATAGGCAAAATCTTAGGAACGATACGCCATTCGGCTGTACGGGTAAAATATACCAATTCAGAACCCAAATGCGGGGCGTAGATGCCCACGATTCTCTCTATATCCGCTTCGTAGACGTTGGCCTCTTTAGTCATGTTACGAGCTATACGGACTACCTGGCTATCACGTGGAACTTCGCTTTTCCTTGTGCTTCGATGTATAGGTCAAACTCGCACTTGCTCATGCTCATGCTCATATTTTCGTATTCCTCTACGAACACTGTTCTTTTCCCTTGCCTAACATCAAGCCGCGTCTGTTCTAGGCAGGCAAAATTATACTTAAATAAAATGCGGTTTTTTGTTCAAACTCCTGTATCGCTTTTACCTATAGTAGATAACAGCAAGTGATTGTATCTATTAGATGTTTTAGTAACAGGAGAGTACCGATGAGTATGACTTTCTCAGCACTTTGGAATGCGCATCCTGAAGTTCATGGGGATGATAATCCCTGTCGGCGGCGTGATGGACATAAAGCGTTTGATGATCAGTGCGCCATTAGGCTTGGAACCGCCCTTGCCCGGTGCGGTTACGACGTAACAAAACTTCATGTTCACTTTTGCTGGTTGCATCCTAAAAGTGCAGGGCATATTTTACGTGCAGAAGAGCTGGCCGATGCGCTCAAACGTACACCAATACCCGGTGTCTTTCCTGGTGTAAAAGTAAATGCAGATAGTTTTGCAGATGTGCTAAAAAACCGGACCGGCATTATCTTTTTTAAAGATTACTGGCGACGCGGAAATGAGAGCTTTGCAAACCGCAGCGGTGACCATATAGATTTATGGAATGGTTCTCGTTTGACCACTTATTTTAGTTATATGCGCATACAATGGGGCTTAAGCGTTGAAGGTTATCTAAGTGATTTTTTCAACTCTAAAGAAGTCTGGTTTTGGCGGGTACTATGAGAAAGCTAAAAATCTTCAGCTGTACGATCGTCGGTGCCCTCTGTGGTGCTCTTTTGATGTACCTGTTACTGCCAGTGATATGTGACTACTTTGTTGGTCCCATCTACGGCGAAGATCAGATGTCGGCTAATGCAGCTATCTTTTTTATCGGCACGCCTGTGATGTTTATCGTTGGCGCAGTCGTTGGCTGGTGCCTGGGTTGGAAGTACATCAAGCGTCCACAGCATCGTTCGTGTTAAACAAGGCCTATTTTTTTCATGCCTTTCGGCCTCTTCTTACACGTTCCCGTTCCAGCTAAGATACACTCTCTCCATTCTCTCTTTTTCAGGGTTTTAGGATGACTAGCGATCCGTCGAGTTTACTTATTCTGAATGGCAAAAGTGCAGGCGACGACACCCTGCGCGAGGCGGTTACTCTGCTGCGTAACGAAGGCATCGAGCTGCACGTCAGGGTGACGTGGGAAAAGGGTGACGCGGCCCGCTACGTCGCCGAGGCCGTAAAGCTTGGGGTCGCCACGGTGATCGCTGGCGGCGGGGATGGCACCATCAACGAGGTGGCCACGGCGCTGGTTAACGCGGCGGGAGAGAACGCTCCGGCGCTCGGTATTTTACCGCTTGGCACCGCCAACGACTTCGCTACCAGCGTAGGCATTCCCGAAACGCTCGATAAAGCGCTGCAATTGGCGATCGTCGGCAAGGCCGTGCCGATAGATGTTGCCAGGGTGAATGGCGAGACCGGGTTTATCAATATGGCCACCGGCGGGTTCGGCACGCGCATTACCACCGAAACGCCGGAGCGGCTGAAGGCTGCGCTGGGCAGCGTATCGTACGTCATTCACGGCCTGACGCGGATGGATACCCTGAAAGCCGACAGCGTAGAGATCCGCGGTGAGAACTTCCAATGGCAGGGCGACGCGCTGGTGATCGGTATCGGCAACGGTCGCCAGGCGGGGGGTGGACAGCAGCTCTGCCCGAGCGCGCTGATCAACGACGGTCTGTTGCAGATACGCATTTTTACCGGGGATGAGATCCTCCCCGCCCTGTTTACCACCCTCATTAAACCGGACGAAAATCCGAACCTGATAGACGGCGAATCGGCCTGGTTTGAGGTGACCTCTCCCCATGAGATCACCTTTAACCTCGACGGCGAGCCGCTGAGCGGGCAGCATTTCCGGATGGAGATCCTGCCCGGCGCGTTGCAGTGCCGGTTGCCACCGGATTGCCCGTTGTTGCGTTAAGTTTTACGTAGGCCGGGTAAGCGCAGCGCCACCCGGCGTAAACCCTGCGGCTAATAGGCCGCCACCGCCCGCGCCATCTCCCGGCTGTACTGCTGGCTGGCATTCACCAGCATCCGCGTATAGTCGGTTTTTGCCTGACCGCTCACCAGATCGTCTACCGCCAGCGTCTCGAGGATCTTGCCGTACTGCATCACGGCAATCTTCTGGCACAGGTGCGCAATCACCCCGAGGTCGTGGGTCACCATTAGATAGGTCAGCTTCGACTCCTGATGCAGCTCCGCCAGCAGGTTGAGGATCTCCGCCTGCACCGACACATCCAGCGCCGAGGTCGGTTCATCCAGCAGCAGCACCTGTGGCTCGAGGATCAGCGCCCGGGCGATAGCCACGCGCTGGCGCTGACCGCCGGAGAGCTGGTGCGGGAAGCGATCGCGAAAAGCACGGTTCAGCCCCACCCGGTCCAGCAGACGGTTCACCCGGCGGTCCCGGTCGCTGATGCCGTGAATATGCAGCGGCTCCTCGAGAATATCGCCGATGGTGTGGCGCGGATGCAGCGAGCCGTAGGGATCCTGAAACACCATCTGCACCAGCCGGCAGCGCTGCGGGTTGAGCCGATGCTCCAGCGGCTGGCTGTTGATGGTCAGCTCGCCGTCCCAGTGGGTAAACAGCCCTGCCAGGCACTTCAGCACCGTGGTTTTACCCGAGCCGGACTCACCCACCAGGCCGTAAATCTCCCCCGGCTGCACGTTAAAGCTCACGTCGTACAGCACCTGGTTACGCTTCTCCCCTTCGCCAAAGGCCAGGTTCAGATTTTTTACATCGATCATAATACGCTCCTTACTCGCTAAGCCAGCTGGCCTGACGCTGCAAAACCGGCAGGACAGGACGACGGTGGTGGATCTCCGGCAGGGCGCTGATTAGCCCCTGGGTGTAGGGGTGCCGGGCGTTGTGCAGATCGCAGGCGGCGATCGACTCCACCACCCGTCCGGCGTACATCACCAGCACCCGGTCGCAGAAGCTGCGCACCAGGTTGATATCGTGGCTGATGAAAATCAGCCCCAGCCCGCGGGACTGGACCAGATCGTCCAGCAGCCCCAGCACCTGTAAACGCACCGAAACGTCAAGCGCCGAAGTGGGTTCGTCGGCGATCACCAGCTCGGGATTGGTGATCAGCATCATGGCGATCATGATGCGCTGCCCCTGCCCGCCGGAGATCTCGTGCGGATAGAGGTTATAGACACGCTCGGGCTGGCGGATACGCACCACGTCGAGCATCTCCAGCACTTTGGCCTTCGCCTCGGCCTTGCGCCCCGGATGATGGGTCAGCCAGGCCTCGGCAATCTGATCCCCAACGCACACTACCGGGTTGAGGGAGTATTTCGGGTCCTGCATGATCATCGAGATCCGCTTGCCGCGCACGGTGCGCATCTGCGCCTCGCTGGCGCTGCGCAGATCGATATCGCCGAAGTGCATCCGTTCGGCGGTAATGCGCGCCTTAGCCGGGTGCAGGCGCATCAGCGCCCGGCCAACTGTGGATTTACCGGAGCCGGATTCGCCGACGATGGCGAGCTTCTCCCGGCCCAGCTGAAAGGAGACGCCGCGCACCGCGTTGGTGATCGTGCGTCCGTTGATAAAATCGACGTGGAGATCGCGCACGTCGAGCAGAGGTGCGTTATTCGCTGCGAGGATCGAGGATGTCACGTAGGCCATCTCCTAAGAAGTTGAACGCCAGGCTGTTGATCAGGATCGCCAGCCCCGGAATAGTCACTACCCACCAGCACTCCATCATGTAGGTGCGACCGCTGGAGATCATCGCCCCCCACTCCGGCTCCGGCGGCTGCGCGCCGAGGCCGAGGAAGCCCAGCCCGGCGGCGGTCAGGATGATCCCTGCCATGTTCATAGTGATGCGGATGATCACTGATGGCAGGCAGAGCGGCACGATGTGACGCCACAGCACGCGCACCGGTGACGCCCCCTGCAAGCGCACCGCCGAGATAAAGTCGGCCTGGCGCAGGGAGAGGGTTTCGGCCCGCGCCAGACGGGCAATCGGCGGCCAGGCGGTCAGGGTAATGGCGATCACCACGTGCTCAAGCCCAGGGCCAAGGGCGGCCACGAACGCCAGAGCCAGCACCAGGCTCGGGAAGGAGATAAAGATATCGGTGACGCGCATCAGCACCGTATCGACCTTGCCGCCGAAGTAGCCCGCGCTCACCCCCAACAGCAGGCCCAGCGGTCCGACGGTAACCGACACCAGCAGCACGATATAGAGCGTGATGCGCGCCCCGTAGACCAGGCGGCTGAAGATGTCGCGGCCAAACTCATCGGTGCCAAACCAGTGCTGGGCGTTCGGGGCCTGCAATGCAGCGTTGAGATCCTGCACCAGCGGGTTATAGGGAGCGATCCACGGCGCGAAGGCGGCCACCACCAGCAGCAGGAAGATAATCCCTCCCCCGATGGCGGTCAGCGGGTTACGGGCCATCTTGCCAATAAAACCGCCGGTGCGGGCCAGGGCGCGCTTCAGACGCAGGCGGCTTTCATTTCCGCCGCCGGTTACGGGCGTATCCAGAGAGACCGTCATGATTTCGTCCTCGGGTCAAAGAGTTGGTAGAGCATGTCGGAGAGCAGGTTGAGCATCACGAAGATCACCCCCACCAGCAGCACGCAGCCCATTACCGCATTCATATCCCCCAGCAGCAGGCTACCGGTGAGGTAGGAGCCAAAGCCCGGCCACGAGAAGACGGTTTCGATCAGCACCGCCCCCTCCAGCAGCGAGCCGTAGGCCAGCGCCACCACCGTCAGGAGCTGCACAAGGATGTTGCGAAACGCATGGTTCCAGATCACCTGCCGCTCGGTTAAGCCTTTCACCCGGGCGGTGATGATGAACTCCTGCGAGAGCTGGGCCAGCATAAAGCTGCGGGTCATCCGGCTGATGTAGGCCAGAGAGTGGAAACCGAGCAGCGATGCGGGTAGCACCAGGTGATTGACGGCGTTCCAGAACACCTGGGCGTTCCCCGCCAGCAGCGCATCGATGGTAAAGAGTCCGGTCCGGCGCGGCACCAGCCCCTCAAGGCCCATATCCAGCCGTCCCGCCCCGCCGACCCAGCCCAGCCAGGCGTAGAACAGCAGCAGGCCCATCATCCCCACCCAGAAGATCGGCGTGGAGTAGCCCGCCAGGCTGATGATGCGTACCACATAGTCTGAGACCGAGTTGCGACGCGCGGCGGCCAGCACCCCCAGCGGAATACCGAGGCCCGCCCCAACGATAATCGCCATGGTCGCCAGCTCCAGCGTCGCCGGGAAGACGCGCAGAATATCGTCCGTTACCGGTTTGCCGGTCAGCAGAGCGTTACCGAGATCGCCGTGCAGCAGATTGTTAAAGTAGATGCCAAACTGGGTCAGGAGGGATTTATCGAACCCCAGCTGCTGGTAAACCTGCTGGTAGGTGCTCTGGTCGGCGTCCGGGCCGACGATCGCCAGCACAGGATCCACCGGCATCACCCGACCAATAAAGAAGGTCAGCAGCAGCAGGCCAAACAGGGTGACCAGCACCTGGCCGAGCCGGTTTGAGAACCGCCTGGCGCGGGAGCCGGGCGCTAAGATTGCGACACTCATCCTTTGGTTCCTCCGGTATGAATCGGCTCTTTATAGACCTCACGCAGGAAGGTAGTGGCGGAGGGGTGAGACTGGAAGTTTTTCACCTCGTTGCGCACCACAACCGAATCCACCATCTGGGAGAGCGGTACCAGGGCCGGGATCAGCTGATCGTAGCGGGTCTGGATCTGTTGATAGTCAGCAATCTGCTTCTGCGGATCGCGCTCCAGCAGCGCTCTATCGATCATCTCGTTGAGCGGTTTATCGTAAAAACCAGTGCGCCAGCCCTGGAAGTTGGTCAGCCGCGCCTCGTCGCTGTTGTCCGGGTTGTAGACCAGCGCGCGCAGGCTGGAGTGTGGATGTGGCTCCACCCCGCTGCCGCCGCGCCCGACCAGGATGTCAAACTTACGCTCGCGCATCGCGCCGTAGATCTGGTTCCCGGTGCCGGTAATGATTTTGGCGTTAATGCCCGCCTGCATCAGGGTGGACTGCACGGCGATGGCGATATTGAGGAACGGCTGATCCGCCAGCACCCGCAGGGTGGTATCAAAGCCGTTCGGGTAGCCCGCCTCGGCCAGCAGCTTTTTCGCCCGGGGAATGTCCAGCCGATAGCCGGGGTCCGGCAGCGTCGATGGCATTCCGGCTTTGATCGGGCGCTGGTGCAGTACGCCGTAGCCCGGCATCAGCGCCTTGTTGATCCCCTGATAGTCGATGAGGTAGCGCACCGCCTCACGCACCTTCGGATTAGCAAAGTGCGGCTCCTTCATGCTCATTGCCACGTAGTAGACCGTCCCGCGCTGCACCGCCTCAACGGTGACGTCGGGATCCTTACGCAGGGCGTTGATGTCCGACACCGCCATGCTGTTGGCGATATCGAGATCGCCCTTGGCAATCATCAGGCGCAGGGTCTGCGACTCCTGGAAATGACGCAGCACGATGCGGCTCATCTTCGGCTCTTCCCGCCAGTAGGTCGGGTTACGCTTCATGCGCAGCACATCTTTTGCCTGCCAGGTCTCGAGCATAAAGGGACCGGAGCCGGCTTCGTTGGTGGTCAACCAGCGGTTGCCCCAGTCGTTATTGACCTCATGGCTCTGCACCGTTTTGCTGTCGAGCACGCCAAGATTGCCCAGCGCGCCAAGGGAGTAGATCACCAGCTGCGGATCGTTGGCCTTCGGCAGGACAATCTGCACGGTGTAGCTATCCGGGGCGCTCACCTGATCGTCAATGTTCTTTTTGCTAAAGCCGTAGGATTTCCACACCGAGGCCTGGGCAAGGTTGAGGTGCAGCAGGCGGCGCATCGACCACACCACGTCTTCGGCGGTCAGCGGGTTGCCGGAGTGAAACTTCACGTCCTTTCGCAGGTGAAAGGTCAGAGTTTTGCCATCCGGGCTGATGGCCCAGGATTCAGCCAGCGCCGGACGCACGTTGGTAAGCTGGTTGGGATCCAGCTCCACCAGCGAGTCGTAGAGATTGACGACGATGCCCACCACTTCGTTACCGGTCATCGCCGCCGGATCGAGGCTCAGCAGGTTGTTCATGTTCATGCCGATGATGAGCTGATCCGGCGGCGTGGCCGCCAGCGCTGCCCCGCTCCCCATCACCAGCGAGAGCGCCAGCAGGCTAGCCCTCAACGCGTTTTTTTTCATGTATACCGCCATAGGGTAAGAGGTTTTTATTATTTGTCAGTCGTGGCTGACGGTATTGGCTTCGATATACGCAAAATTGATCTCTTCGCCGAGGCCAGGGCGCTGCGGCAGGTGGACAAAGCCCTCGTCATCCATCGGATCGACAATGCTGTTGAGGTAGGCGGCAGGCTCGTCGTAGTCGAGGAACGGGTGCAGCAGGCCGCGCTCGTACCAGCGGCAGTTGCGGATCGCCCCCACCACCGCCAGGCTGGCCGCACCGTTACCATGCACTTCGCAGTCCATGCCGAAGGCTTCCGCGAGGCTGGCCACTTTCAGCGTCGGGGAGATACCGCCAACGCCGTTGGATCCGGCACGCAGAATGTCGCAGGCCCCCGCTTTCACCCAGTCGGCGCGGCTGTGGTGCTTACCGCCCAGGCTCTCCGGCCCGATAATCGGAATAGAGAGGTTCTCTGCCAGCCAGGCGTAGGAGGACATGCTCTCCTCCTCCATCGGCTCTTCAAACCAGGCAAAGTTGAGCTTCTCCAGCTCCTTGCCGATATAGAGCGCCTCGGTACGGCTGTACCAGTGGTAGCCGTCGATCATCAGGTCGATATCCGGCCCGACGGCTTCGCGCACGGCGGCGCAGGCCTTAACGTCCATCTTAGGATTAGGCGCAAACGACACCGGCGGCATCCAGGTGTGAAGCTTGATGGCCTTATAGCCGCGGGCGACGAGGGTTTCGGCAAAGGCGGCGTACTCCTCTGGCGTAGATAGCCCACCCGGCAGATCGTCCCCGCACATGGTGCTGCCGTAGGCTGGAACCTTGTCACGGAAGCCGCCGAGCAGCTTATAGACTGGAACGTTGAGCTTGCGGCCAATCAGATCCCACAGCGCCTGCTCAACAAAGGAGAGCGCCCGCTCGGTGAGCTGGTGGGCGCTGCCGCGCTGCCAGTGGACCAGATCCTGCCAGATGCGCTCGCGGTTGAACGGATCCTGACCCACCATCACCTTGCGGAAGAAGGTGGTCACGACAAAGGGACGTACCACTTCCGGCGGCGCAAAAGAGAACCCCTGGCTGCCATCATCAGCGGTAATGGTCAGCATCGCCATCTTTGCCATGCTCTCTGGGCCAGGATGGGAGTGGCCAGCGCTATCGGAAACACGACGGGTGGGATACTGAAAAACGGTGACGTTTACAGATTCAATTTTCATTACGGATCCTTGTCTCAGGTGGCCTGCTTCATTTTGAAAAGCTGTTTCAGATGTAAATGTATGCAGATTTTTTAGCCGCTGCCTCAGACAATTTCCGCTAAGCAACGGGTGATTTTTGGGCAATAGCACAGGGCCGAGTGACACTTTTCACAAAAGAGAGGGGAAATGTGATGCAGATCGGGAGGGTATGCGTTGTAAATTGAAATAGGGTTTCGTTCCGAAGGCCGGGCCAGCGCCAGCGCCGCCCGGCATTGCAGCTTTTACCCAGAAACGCCCGGTGGCGCTGCGCTTACCGGGCCTACTCACCAACTAAAGTATGTTGTAACTAATTAGGCAATGGTCACTTTATTATCCAGGTAGACGTCCTGCACGGCGTTAATCAGCTTCACGCCGTCGGCCATCGTTTTCTTAAACGCTTTCCGGCCAAGGATCAGCCCCATGCCGCCCGCGCGCTTGTTGATCACCGCCGTACGCACTGCCTCGGTGAGGTCAGCCTCGCCTCCCGACGCGCCGCCGGAGTTGATCAGCCCCACGCGGCCCATATAGCAGTTTGCCAGCTGGTAGCGCACCAGGTCGATAGGGTTATCGGTGGTAAGTTTGCTGTAGACGCGCTCGTCGGTATAACCATACTTAACCGCATTATAGCCGCCGTTGTTCTCCGCCATCTTCTGCTTAACGATATCCGCCCCAATGGTGGCCGCCAGGTGGTTGGCCTGCCCGGTGAGATCGGCAGAGACGTGATAGTCCACGCCGTCCTTTTTGAAATCGGCGTTGCGCAGATAGGCCCACAGTACGGTCACCATTCCCAGCTCATGGGCGCGCTCAAAGGCACTAGAGATCTCTTCGATCTGACGGCGCGACTGCTCGGAGCCAAAGTAGATGGTCGCCCCCACGGCAACTGCCCCCATATTGAACGCCTGCTCTACGCTGGCATAGAGCGTCTGGTCAAAGGTGTTGGGGTAGCTCAAGGTTTCGTTATGGTTAAGCTTCACGAGGAACGGAATGCGGTGCGCATAGCGGCGCGATACCGAGGCCAGCACGCCGTAGGTAGAGGCGACGCAGTTACAGCCCGCTTCAATGGCCAGCTCAACGATGTTTTTTGGATCGAAATAGAGCGGGTTAGCAGCAAACGATGCGCCCGCCGAGTGCTCTACGCCCTGGTCAACCGGCAGAATCGACAGATAGCCGGTTCCCGCCAGACGGCCTGTATTATAGAGCGTTTGCATATTACGGAGGACGGCCGGGGGACGGTTATTATCGACCATCACGCGATCGACATAGTCGTGTCCTGGCAGATAGAGCTGGTCGGCTGGAATAGTCATACAACGATGCTGCAACAGGCTGTCGGCATCTTTGCCAAGCAGCTGCGTAATATCAGTCATGATGAGGCTCCCGTAAGGTTCGCCCGCAGGCGAACGTGGTTAGTCCTGCCCTGAGTTTGCAGGCAGAGTAAGCCTGGTACCGGGCAGCGGATTTTTCCAGCGGGGGGCCGATTTTGGTACTTCCGTATGGCTGAAAAGTTATTTGTACGCTGCGGTTATCAGGAGGCTTTTAGAATGGTTATCCTGCCATTTTGATCGCTAAAAAATCGGAAGTGATACCAGTCCCCGTCTACCTGATAATTAAATGAGTAGATATAGCCCTTATCAAAGCGCGCTAGAAAGCATACGCCCGGGGTATGGACAAGGATCGGCTCCTCACCTACGGGAGAATAGGTGGACTTGAAATTATCTTTAGATGAGGTGAGGTTGTACGCCTCTATCTCTCCATCCTCAGCCGCCGTTAAACAGATATAGTTTTCGTAATGCTTAGTGCCAATGTGGCCCGTATAGGGGGATGGCCCGTTGCTTGTGCAGGCGCTTAGTAAGCAGGAGACAAAGAGCAATAGCAAAGCGGGCAGCTTCATATCATCCGATCCATTATCACGCGCTGGCAGAGTAAGCCTGGCGCCGAGTACAGGTTTTTGCCAGCGCACAAGGTATTTTACTACTTTTGGCTTACTAAAAGCGAACTGACAGCCACCTTTTACTTAGAAAGGACTTCAAGCTCTCCCTTTTGATTGACGCTGAAGATCAAATGACGCCATTTACGATCGAGTTGGTAATTGAATGAATATATATTTCCCTTTTCAAGATAGACTATCTCACAGTAAATTGGCGGGCTTATAGCCTTTCCAACAGCATTTTGAGGATCCAGGCGGTATCCAAAATTGTTTTTTGAGGATGTAAGGTAGTACGGACCGATAATTGCATGTTTTGGCGTTTTCATGCATATATAATCATTATTGTAATAAAAGCCATTGTAAACAGTGATAGGGGATTTTTCGCGTGTAACACACCCATTAAGTGAGAAACATATCACTATCCATAATACGATTTTATATTTTAGTATCCTTTGCATTCATCACCTCCGCAATGGATTAATTAAACGTCACGCAAACAACTGCAGGCATCCATTATCCCTGAAACAAACCACGATAACTAACGCGTATTACTTAATTAACGTTGTAATTAAAATAACGATTGAAATAACCCCTCGTGTAAATCGAAGGGGTATTTATTTATTGATGCGCGGCTACCACCAGGCGTGGAAGTGGTGCACCGGGCCGATGCCCTGCCCCACCTCAAGCGAGTCCGCCTGCGCCAGGGCTTTGGTCAGCCATGCTTTGGCTTCGGCCAGGGTATCGGCCCAGCCAGCGTGGCGCGGGCGCAGCGCCGCCAGCGCCGCCGAGAGCGTACAGCCGGTGCCGTGGGTGTTTTTAGTGGCGATGCGCGGGGCGGTGAAGCGCGTTGCTCCCTCTTGAGTAAAGAGCCAGTCCGGGCTTTCCCCGTCGGTAAGATGGCCGCCCTTCATCAGCACCGCTTCACAGCCGAGGGCCAGCAGCGCCCGCCCCTGCTCATGCATATCCTGCTCGTTGCGGGCATGGTCGGCATCAAGCAGCGCCGCCGCTTCCGGCAGGTTAGGCGTGATCAGCGAGACCTGCGGCAGCAGACGGGCGCGCAGGGTAGCGACCGCCGAAGGCGTCAGCAGCGGATCGCCGCTCTTCGCCAGCATCACCGTATCCAGCACGATGTTCTCAACCCGATAGTGCGCCAGCCGTTCGGCCACCGCCTCAATGATATCGGTATCCGCCAGCATGCCGATCTTGGTGGTATCGATACGCACATCGCTCAGTACTGAATCCAGCTGTGCGGCGACAAACTCCGGCGTAATGTGATAGACCGACTGCACCCCGAGGGTGTTCTGCGCCACCAGGGCGGTGATGACCGAGCAGCCATAGGCTCCGAGGGCGGAGAAGGTTTTCAGATCCGCCTGGATGCCCGCCCCGCCGCTTGGATCGGTTCCGGCGATGGTCAATGCATTGACTCGTTTCATGCTGATGCACCTCCATCCAGGGTATAGAGAGCATCAAGAAACGCTGCGGCAAAGGAGCCGGGACCATGGCTGGCTGCCGCCGCCTCGCCTCCCGCCTCGGCGAACAGGCCGCAGGCCGCAGCGACGTTGACCATTCGTTCTCCAGGCAATGCGCAGCTTGCCGCCACGACCGCTGACAGCGCGCAGCCGGTGCCCACAACCCGGGTCATGATCGACGCGCCGCCAACCACGCTAAGCGTGCGGCTGCCGTTGGTGATGTAGTCCACTTCTCCCGTTACCGCGACCACGGCTCCGGTTTCCCGCGCCAGCTGCCCGGCCGCCGGAAGCGCGGCGCTGGCTGAGTCGGTGGTATCCACCCCGCGCCCGCCTGCGCTCATGCCCGCAAGAGCCATGATTTCCGAGGCGTTACCGCGGATTGCCGCCGGACGGAGAGCGAGGATCTCCCGGCAGAACCGGGTGCGAAAATCGAGCGCGCCGACGGCAACCGGGTCGAGGGTCCAGGGCTTGCCCGCCTTACTGGCGCTGTGGATAGCGGCGCGCATGGCATCAGCGCGGTCGGCGGTAAGCGTGCCGACATTAATCAACAGCGCATCGGCGATAGCGCTGAACTGCGTGGCCTCTTCACGCTCAATTACCATGGCCGGGGAAGCGCCAAGGGCCAGCAGAACATTAGCGGTAAAGGTCTGCACGACATCGTTAGTCATGCAGTGAACAAGCGGGGAACGGGTTCGAAATTGCTGTAAAACAGACGCGATATGCGCGTGGCTCAGCAGGTCAGGTTGCATAGTCAGCTCCTGCCCGGCGCGAAGAAGGGACGCCGGCAGGCATCTGACTTCCCTACGCTGGCATTATCCAGATCAGGTGGTACGGGTATTTCTCAGCCTTCAACGAAGAAGGGCACCCCGAGTCATGTTGAGTAAATCTTTAAACTTTTTGTCAGATTAGGGGAAGTGGCTTGCTGATGCAAGCGCGTCCCTGGAGTTATCGCTTCTTCACGCTGTACCCAATCGAGATAGCAGGATAGTCCCTAGAAGCTACATTTGTGGGATAGCTAAGTTCTAGTCATTGAGGATATCTCGCCACAGCCACAATGCTTTAATATCATCATAGTACTTATGTTGAAGATGCCAGTGATTTCATTCTATCTTCATAAGCATTAAATATTCGATCATAGCGCTCCTCATCTTTCATTCTGTTGTACCGATGAAGCCGATCTGGTACAGGATTGCCCGATGAACGATAAATGAATATTTGATCTTGAATATTTCTGGATAATTTTTGAAGATGGTCTACATCAAATGATCTTGATTCTGCCATTTTATTCAATTCCGACTCAACCTTCAGTCGTAGCTCATCTGCCCGAGCAACTGACTTCTTGTTTTCACTGACATAGCGATAGTAAAACTGGTAAACCGGAGCAAGTAAGACGACAAGTGAAAATAAGACTACGACTGAGGGATTGATAACAATAGCGAGTATTAGCAAAGTAATGCCATTTATTGCTAAAATAATGGAAAGCACATCAGAGATTTTTTGTTTCAATCTTGCATCCCAACCAAGATTCTTACTCTGGCATAGCAATGTCATTACTGGGGAAGGAAGATCAATAGAATAATTCAAGTACCAGTTGATCAGATTGCCGCTACCGTTTTTTTTCAAATGCCGGTCAGCTGGATCAACCCATTCATGTGGTCCTGGACGTTTGCCTGCAACAACATCATTCCATTCTAACCTAAACAGGCGCGTATCGAACTCTTCCTGTAGCCGAGCCGCTATTTTTTTAGTTGCACCAATGTGATTAAGGATTATGTTATTGATAAATAACATAATAAAACCGTATACGTTCAAAGATGTTTTCAACCACGGTAATGTATATTCGGGAAAGAAGTTCAAAACCAGATAGATGATTGACACTAGGGTTGGGACAATCACCGTCAATATAAAACTTACTGCTAGGTGTTTTTTTACCGATGAATAGAGTTCGCGCTGCGCTGCCTGCAAGCTTATCATCTCGGGCTTATTCTGATCGTCAAAGTAAGTATTCATTACGAGGCATCCACTGGAAAATCACTACCCAAGACTCGCTGCCAGAGTTTTCCTGACTCTACGGGATCACTGAACTCCACAGCAAGGGCTTGCTCAGCTAGGCTTGCATCCGTAGTTGCCTTTTCCCATACCTTCCAGCGGTCATCAACGCTCAGGTTATTAATGTCACCTTGAAAATCTTTCTGATCGTAAACTGAGCCAAGGATTGCACTGGCAAGAGCACGTAGCGCTTGAGGAAACTCATTGTCAACCCATTGGCTCATGCCGCCTTGAATAAGATGTTCATAGCGATTGAGTAAAATGGTTTCTAGCAAATAAGAGCCGATTGCGGGTACACCACGCTTTCGCTTCCAGTATTTCACAAGTCGGATAGCGTTGAGTACGTTACCATCATGTTTTTGGTTCAATCGAGTAGTGCGATCTTTATCAATCCTAGGATCGGTTTTTTTCCAATGACCTGCACCGTCAGGAATGAGATAAAAAGTAGTTCCATCCGCTTCAGGTGAAGTGATAAATGCAGGCACGATATCAAAGTTCCATGAACGGGTAAGTAGTTTGAGTGTTGCGGCTTCTCCCTGCCGTTTGCTATCGGCTTTTGAATACTGAGGAACCTCTTTAAGAGATGAAACAAATTTGTTAACGACTTTTCGAGAATTTATCCACTGCCCTGAATCATCAAGGTAATTTAAAAAACGGGAATTTTGACCAGGAGAAAGGTACACAGTGCTTCCGTAATCATAATATGTGCTTCCTTGGGCGTGCATAATGATCATCATATCTATGTCATCAAGCTCTCGGATTTTTGTTCTTCTGGAGAATGACCCAAACCACATTTTCGGAGTGTTACTTAAAAGTGGAAATGTCTCATCTTGACCGGGGAACTTGAGAAGTTGTTCATCTACTAACCAGTCACGACTCTTTCTACCTTCGCGCGTATCATTTGCATCCAGATTGACAAAGTTATTCATGAGGCTATTGAAGGCAGTGCTAACTTGATATGACATCTTTTTTCCTTACATCTTATCATGTGCAATCAACACAGCAGCTTTAAAGTCAGATACACGCTGCCATTTCAATGCTTCCATATGTGGTGGCATATGACAATCATACACCCAGCATATGGTAATTTTCATCTAACAAGTTTGCAATTTTTTTGATGGATGACAAAGTAAAAAAATGAGCCTAGAGCCAGCGCTGGTTACGACTATTACAAGTTTTAGTATGCAATTGCACCCTTCCATATGAATCTGACGATCTGAGTAATACCCCAAGCCTCTGACTCTGTGAATATTAGTGAATAGAAGCCAATAAATCTCGGCATGAGTACATCAGCTAAAGTGCGGAAGGCGTAGCATCTTGACCTGCCCCCGTTGATAAGTAGGCCGAATCTCGGCCCCCTACGCTGACACTACTGCCAGCCCTCGCCCACGCAGGGCGCATCATATTAACACTGACAGATGAACAGGAGACAGACAACGCGAAGATCTGCATCTATAGCAACGCCAATTACACTAAGACAGTGACGATCAGAGATAGTAAATCATGGCTGTAAAACTTCAATTTTTGAGAGATTGTATTTTCAGTAGCGCCATAATTCATAAGTAAAATTACTGGCTTCAATAGCAATTCAAAAGCATAACCTAATAAAAGACGACTGCTTTTATCTTTTGCAGTCGCTATGTTTATCAAATCATAAATAGTCTTATCATTTTTATTAGCATCAGAAAAATTCCTTTTACTCTCATCTCCTTGACTACGTAGCAACTTTGCAGACAGATAAAGACTTTTTGACTCTTTTATCCATTCATCTCGCTTAAAAATCCCTGTCCCTTTTTATTTGTCACAACTGAATTAGCCATTTGTTACTATTCCCCAAAAGTAATGAATTCAATTTCATAATACATAGTAATAATGTTTGTAATAACAAAAATTAACTTCACAGCATCAACACGAGTTGCATAGTATTGTTGTCTTCCATGGGCGAATGCGTGCCTGTTCAACGAATCAAAACTTTCAAAATCAACCTTCATAAAATACTTTTCTAAGAATTTTTTAATTAAATAGCAACTCTGCACAAACTGATAAGGAATTTCACCATCAGTTTCAATGAACTGACCGTTCTTATCATTTTCAATCCAAACTTTTCGTGCCAAACCCATACCATACTTCACATTACTTAAATCACCATCATTTGAAAGATCAGCCAAATACCTTTCAAGTATTGCAAATAATGAATGAATACAGATTTGATAAAATCCTTGCCTGTATGCTTGGACTACCTCTAATAACATCTTGTGGATAAAAGGATTTTGTCCCTCTTCAAGATTTATTATCTTAAAAAATACGCTATCAAAATTAAGTTCAAAAAAACTCATGAACCCTAATTCAATTTCTTTATCTGATAATTTTGATGAAGGACATTGAAAGTAATCATAACAATCAAAAGCTAATGGGGGGACCCATCCATTTTTAGATAAACGATTGATAAAATCCCATGAGAGATAGTCATCTTTCTCTAATCGATCAAGAATACTTTCCATTATCGAATGAAATTTTTCAACAGTTAATTTATTTAGTAACACCTCAAACCTCATAAATCAGAAGTCTACAGATAAATCATCATCCATGAAAAAACTAATAAATACAACCGCATAACAAAAACTTTTTATTCCCAGTTTAAACCATCGATCACATAGCAAATGCTTTGCAGTGGGAATGTATGTAAATAGCGCTTAGTAATCCCGCCACTTTTCTCGTGCCCCACCGTTTGTTGCAGATGCAGAATATTCTTTACGCAGCCATCGCAGTAGAACAGACTGAGTGACGGATACAATGCTGCAACCGCCGTTGTCCATAGTCATCCAGATACGCAATCCCAATCTGCTCACGGAGATCTGAAAACATTTGCCTATCTTCGCCATGTTCGTTCCTACCACTTCGGAGAAAATCCTCTTTTCCACTGGCGATCAAGATAGTCCATAAATTCCCATTCTATTAGCTTTGGGTGGATCACTACCTGCTTCTTAGCATTTTCTTTTTTCCCCTGACCTCCCTCCGCATTCCGGAAATAATAGCGCTGACCGTCTTCATCGTATTTGATTTGTGATTTCTAAAGCTTTGCGATCTTCCCCCCTCTGGCTCCAGTATACGCCAGCAACAATGTAATCCATTTAAACCAGTTATCAGGCTACCTTAGCGCCCACCACACGAACTTTTTCATCTTCGCCGTACTGTATTGCTTTTGAAGGTGCTGCCACTACGCCATCAGTTGGCGACTTCTGCAAGATGTCTTTGCTTTCAGTGAGAAAAGTTTTGAACAGGGATTTGTAGATTTTTAGGTGCTTATGGATAGCTTTAACGCCCACAAGCTCATCTGCTGGCACATCATCACACACGATCAATTACTGAACAGTCATCGACTGATAGGGCTGAACAAAACGCTTCGGTAGGCTTTCAACAACTTCCATCACATTTTTAATGTCCTGCTTGGTGATCGCCGTTACATCAGTTTCTCCTCCTAAGACAGTTAGCAACACTGCCATATAACGCTCATTTGCCATTGTAATCGCTTTTGTCCAGTTACGCCCTTTTTCACCGTTGTACTTAGCCAAAGGATCAAAAAGGGTTAGCAACTTTTCCGGCTCGACTTGTACCGCTGGCTCAACAATTGCAGCGAATTCTATAATCGGCTGATTGGGTAGCGGCGAAACTTGTACAGCCCTACGTTCTGACATAATCAGATTTGACACAAAGGCATCAAACATCGGGAGAGGTGCAGCTGATGATTTAACAAAAACAATATGCGGAGTAACTCCTTTCGTCAAAGCAAATGCTTCACGAAAGTTATCAGTAAGTGGTGATTTTTATATACCCTGCCATTTGAAAGCCGGATTTGCAGGTAGTAGTTTCCGTTTCGCCAAAACATATATGGAGTAATTCTGTACCCTATGAACACACCTTTTTCTACCTCAAGTACATTACGTAAGGCCAAAAGGATAGCCAATCTCATGATAAGCAGCCCAAATTTTGGCCCCTTACGCTGGAATTATTCAGATCAAATGGTACGAGCAATTCTCAGCCTTCATAAAAAAGGGCATCCCCAGTCATATAAAATATTAAAACATCAATTACACTAAAATTCATCAAGAGTTTAGCTTAACCGCGACCATGGTTATGGTCATGATTAACTCAAAATATGAAGGATTGACTAGCACGCCTAGTTTCTTAAATCAGAGCCTGTAGATCTACCCCCTCTCGGCGAGGGGCTTAACGGAACTTTTTATAAATAAATAAGCCTGCATTATAAATAGCTACCGTAATAACTATCACTGAAGCCACATCAATATAGAAATAAGCATCATATAGTGACTCAGCGTTAACATCGCCGCTTAAAAACTGGGCCAAACTGCTTGCAATATCGTGATTTATATAAATGTAAGGATCTCCCATACATTTACCTACCACAAGAAAAATCACGATGAAAAAGATGAGCTTCGAGATTTTGAGGACGATTGTTCTAGCCATTAGAAACTACCTCAATCCAGCCTCGAGCCAACAGGGACTTCATACAGGGCACTCTTACTGGTGATGTATGCATTAGTGCATTTCGGATCGCTGCATAATCTGAATTATGGCGTATGGTTATACAGCCCTCAGAGATGTGCCCCGGATGTAATCTGAATAAACCCCTTTTTACATTATTAATCCATGTTACATCATCTATGCTTTTGTCATCTCGATAAAGTGCAAACCATTCATCACGACCATAAGTAGCACCCCATCGATAATGATTCCAGCTATCTTGCATTGTCGCCTTTAACCATGATCCTATCCCGCCAACCCCTCGCTCAACAATCCAGTATTTGCCAAGGGGTAAAGGACCATCATTTTTGACTGCTCCGCCTGATGTTTTATTACGATAAACACCATTACCTGAAAATGCCAGAAAAGTACCTACGCCAAAGAGAGTAAACGGGGCGTAATCAGCACCATTTAAAATAAATTTACCGGGAAGCGCCATAATTCACCCAAACCATAATTAACATTGTCATTTAGATTACGCTTTACTCTTAAAATGATCCAGAAAAATTAATGCATTTCGGATAAGAATAATTAAAAAAGATCAAGATATTAGGGCAACATCTAACACGTACCCCACAAAAGAGGTTGCTAATTCATCAAATCATTTCTAAAAAATATAAATACATGGCAATTTATAAACCCAATAAATTAATCACGCCCTAATATTATACATATAGCGTTATCTCTTTTATGATTCCATTCGACCTTACAAATGGACGAAACGCCCTTAAAATATCTTTGTAACATACCCGCAATCATTACTAACTTCAAGAAAAGTTACTTGCGTTAACAATTTTTAAGATTTTTTTTGAAAATTGATAATTTTTCCAAGGTTATGCTTTCGTTCCTTTGCGTTTTTACCTTCAATAGATAAATCTATATTCGCATCCCCCTTAACAAGATAAGACTGAGCCTTAAGCGCCTCTTTGTTTACTTTATTAACATTTTTCACAACGTTTTCTCCCTCTCTATAGAGCTACTGGTACAAATGAGTTGGAAAGGAATGAGTGAAATAAATCTATTATATCTTTTGACAGACACCCTGCCAGCCCCCCCTACCCCTTATACCTCAGCGCCTCTATCAGCCTCGCAAAGGCCTGAGTGTGCTGCTTGCGGCTGGGGTAGTAGAGGTAGTACCCCTGAAACGGTTCGCACCATGGCTCCAGCACCGCCTCCAGTTTGCCCTCGGCCAGCGCATCCGCGACCGTATCCTCTGGTACAAACGCCAGCCCCATGCCGGAAATTGCCGCATCAATACGGGCGGGAAGATGATTAAAGGTCAGCTGCCCCTCGACCCGCACCCGTAGATCCTGTCCGTTGCGGGAGAACTCCCAGGCGTAAAGCCCGCCGAGGGTTGGCAGACGGATATTGATGCAGCAGTGATGCTGAAGATCGTGCGGCGTGTCTGGTCTGCCATGACGGGCAAAGTAGTCCGGGGAGCCGACCACCAGCATCCGCCAGTCCGGTCCAATTCTCACCGCCACCATATCCTTTGCGACCTGCTCCCCCAGCCTAACCCCCGCGTCAAAGCGGCCGCTGACGATGTCCGTCAGGCTATTATCGGTGGTCAGCTCAACGTTGATATCAGGATAAGCATTCAGGAAAGGCTTCAGCACTGGCCAGACCGTCGATTGCAGGGCGTGCTCGCCGAGATTAATACGGATATTGCCGGCGACGCGGTCGCGCATCTCGGTCAGCGAAGTCAGTTCGTTCTCTATCTCGCTAAAGCGGGGTGCGATGGTGTTGATGAGCCTCTCTCCCGCCTCGGTTGGGGCAACGCTGCGGGTTGTGCGCGTTAACAGTCGGATCTCGAGCCGCTCCTCCAGCCCTTTAATGGCATGGCTCAGGGCTGACTGGGAGACGCCAAGCTTCGCCGCCGCCCGGGTAAAGCTTCGCTCCTGCGCGACCACAGTCAGATAGTAGAGATCGTTAAAATTATCCTTGAGCATCAACACCGTCTCACTATTTATGAGTAAGGCTCAACAATAGCGCAGTCGCACGCTATTTTCACTCCCGGAGGATAAGTGCTGCTGTTATCAGCCTCTGTTTCCCGCACCCCGCGCTGGTTACCCTACACTCATCTATCTGAAGCCACTCATGCTATGGAGTATTTATGAAAGCTATCGCTATTACCGCAGCGGCACAGGCCGACGGCAACGTTGATGCCCTGCAGGAGATTGAGATTGAAAAACCGGTCGCGCACGGCCACGATCTACTGGTGCAGGTAAAAGCCATCTCCGTTAACCCGGTAGATACTAAAGTTCGCGCAGGCTTTAGCGCCGACAAGCCGCGTATTCTCGGCTGGGATGCAGTGGGCGTTGTGGCCGAAGTGGGTGACGCGGTCACGCTGTTTAAGCCAGGCGACACCGTGTGGTACGCCGGAGCGCTGACCCGTCCAGGCAGCAATAGCGAATATCAGCTGGTAGATGAGCGTATCGTAGCCCTGAAGCCCACAACCCTGGATAACGCCTCCGCCGCCGCGCTGCCGTTAACGGCCATCACCGCCTGGGAGATGCTGTTCGATCGCCTGGGCATCAGCGAAAACGGTAACGAAGGTGACGTGTTGCTGATCGTCGGTGCGGCAGGCGGCGTCGGCTCGATCATGACCCAGCTCGCACGTAAGCTCACCAAAATGACGGTAATCGGCACGGCATCACGCCCGGCAAGCCAGAAGTGGGTCACCGATCTCGGCGCGCACCACGTTATCGATCACAGCAAACCGCTTAGCGAGGAGCTGGCCCGGATCGGCATTCAGCATGTTACCCACGTCGCCAGCCTGAACAGTACTGAAGAGCACTATCAGCAGCTGATTGAGGCGCTCATCCCGCAGGGCAAGCTGGCGCTGATTGACGATCCCGAGACGCTGGACGCGCGCCCGCTGAAGGCCAAGAGCATCTCTCTGCACTGGGAGTTTATGTTTACCCGCTCGATGTTTGAGACCCAGGACATTATTGAGCAGCATCGTCTGCTGACCCGCGTGGCCTCGCTTATCGACAGCGGCGTGATTAAGACCACTCTGGGCGAACACTTTGGTGCAATTAACGCCGAGAACCTGCGTAAGGCTCACCGCCTGCTGGAGTCCCGACGGGCGGTTGGCAAAGTTGTGCTGGAAGGTTTTTAACGCCAGGATTTCTCCCAAAAGATATTTCCCCCACCAGCGGAGAGCTGTTTTAGCGATCCGCTGCTTCTGCTTTCTCCCGCATTTGCTTACACTTTTTAGCAAGGTACGCGCGAGCAAGAGCTTTTTTGCTATTGCTTTCAGAGAGAAATCACAGCGATGATAGCGCGCACGTAATACGAAAGGGCCAGATGAAAACAGCCCGCCCGGCAAAATATGGAGAGACCATGGGTAAGACTAAACTGATGCTTCTTGGTGCGCTGCTGGTATCAGCAAGCACCGCTTTCGCAGCGCCACAGCTCGCTGCCGCCTCGGGCGTATCGAAGTATGAGCTGCAGGAGTTTGTGGCCGACTTTACCAAATTCAAAATCGGCGACACCGTTCCGCCGATGTACCTCACCGATGAATACAACATCAAAGCATGGCAGCAGCGCAACCTGCCCGCACCGGATGCCGGAAGCCGCTGGACTTACATGGGCGGCAACTACGTGCTGATCACCGAACCCGAAGGTAAGATCCTCAAAGTCTATGACGGCGAGATTTTCTACCACCGATGATTATTCGTCCCTGGCAGGAGAGCGATCGCCCCTTCCTTCGCACGCTCTACCTGCACGCCCGCCGTACCTGCTGGACATGGAAAGATGGCCGCGACTGGCAGCTGGAAGATTTTGATGCCGTCACCCTCGGGGAGCGCATCTGGGTCGCCGAAGAGGATGGACATCGGCTGGGCTTCGCCTCGGTCACGCTGAACGATAACTTTGTCCATAATCTGTTCGTTGATCCGGCCTATCAGGGCCGGGGCGTGGGCAGCGCACTGCTGCAAAAAGTACAGTCGTACTTTACCAGCTCGGGATCGCTAAAGTGTCTTGCAGAGAATAAAGCCGCGCTGGCGTTTTATCGCCGTCACGGCTGGCATATCGAGGCGCGAGGCGAAGCGCCGGAAGGGAATTACTTTTTACTGCACTATAGGTTGCTTTAGGTAACGCCGGGTGGCGGCTTCGCCTGACCCGGCCTACAAAATGCAAATCCGACGCCGCTTACACCGCGCGGAAAGCGATCTCGGACGGGATCACGTCGCCCTGCCAGTAGAGCTGAGCGGCAACGCGACCGGCCAGTTTGCGGTAGAGTGCGGTAAATTCGCTATCCGGACGGTGGATCACCGTTGGCGTACCGTTATCGAGATCCTCACGCAGGGTAATGTGCAGCGGCATCTGTCCCAGCAGCTCAGTGTGGTACTGCTGAGCCAGCTTCTCAGCGCCACCGGAGCCAAAGATGGCTTCGTGATGGCCGCAGTTGCTGCAGATATGCATGCTCATGTTCTCAACGATGCCCAGCACCGGGACTTCCACCTTCTCAAACATCACGATGCCTTTTTTGGCGTCAATCAGGGCGATATCCTGCGGCGTCGTCACCACCAGCGCCCCGGTCACCGGAATATTTTGCGCCAGCGTCAGCTGAATGTCCCCGGTGCCCGGCGGCATGTCCAGCACCAGGTAGTCCAGATCCGGCCACATCGACTCCTGCAGCAGCTGCAGCAGCGCCTTGCTGGCCATCGGACCACGCCACACCATGGCGTTGTCGTCGGTAACCAGATAGCCGATCGAGTTGGTCGCGAGGCCGTGGGCCACGATCGGTGCCATGTGGGTGCCGTCCGGGGAGGTTGGGCGATTGCCCTCGGTGCCCAGCATCGCCGGGATTGACGGGCCGTAGATATCGGCATCAAGGATCCCGACCTTCGCCCCTTCGGCAGCCAGCGCCAGCGCCAGATTGACCGCGGTAGAGGACTTCCCTACCCCGCCCTTGCCGGAGCTGACGGCAATAATGTTCTTCACGCCGTTAATGCCCGGCTGGTTTTTAACGCGCTTCAGCGTGGCGATGGTGTGGGACAGCTTCCAGTCGATGGCCTTTGCGCCGGTGATGCGCAGCAGCTCGGCGCTGCACTGCTCCTTCAGCTCCTCAAACGCGCTGCGCCAGGCGAACGGCATCAGCAGTTCGATGTGCACGGTGTCATCCAGCCAGGCAACGTGGTGCACGGCTTTTAGCGCGGTGAGATTATGCTTCAAAGTGGGGTGCTGAAAATTCGCCAGCGTTCCGGCAACCATTGCTCGCAGGGCTTCCGGTGATTTGGCCTGGGATTGAGAGTTCATCCCGACTCCTCTGTTCTTGTAGGTGAAAAGCTCGTGTAGCAAGTTTACCTGAAAGAAAAAGGTTTGTGCTTACTTAATAGTGCCCCATTTGGTAATATCAAAACCCCTTTTTTACAGAAGACGTAATGCTCACTATGACTCAAGTCGCGAAAAAAATTCTGGTAACGTGCGCGCTGCCGTACGCAAACGGCTCAATCCACCTCGGCCATATGCTGGAGCACATCCAGGCTGATGTCTGGGTCCGTTACCAGCGAATGCGCGGCCACGAAGTCAACTTCATCTGCGCCGACGACGCCCACGGTACGCCAATCATGCTGAAAGCCCAGCAGCTTGGCATTACCCCGGAGCAGATGATCGGTGAGATGAGCCAGGAGCACCAGACCGATTTTGCTGGCTTTGATATTAGCTATGACAACTACCACTCCACGCACAGCGAGGAGAACCGCGAGCTGTCCGAGCTGATCTACGGTCGCCTGAAAGAGAACGGTTTTATCAAGAACCGCACCATCTCCCAGCTCTATGATCCAGAGAAAGGCATGTTCCTGCCGGACCGTTTTGTGAAAGGCACCTGCCCGAAATGTAAGTCCCCGGATCAGTATGGCGATAACTGCGAAGTGTGCGGCGCGACCTACAGCCCGACCGAGCTGATCGAGCCGAAGTCGGTAGTTTCTGGTGCGACGCCGGTGATGCGTGACTCCGAGCACTTCTTCTTTGACCTGCCGTCGTTCAGCGAAATGTTGCAGGCCTGGACCCGCTCCGGCGCGCTGCAGGAGCAGGTAGCGAACAAAATGCAGGAGTGGTTTGAATCCGGCCTGCAGCAGTGGGACATCTCCCGCGATGCGCCCTACTTTGGCTTTGAGATCCCGAACGCGCCGGGCAAATACTTCTACGTCTGGCTGGATGCGCCGATCGGCTACATGGGTTCCTTCAAGAACCTGTGCGACAAGCGCGGCGACACCGTCAGCTTTGACGAATACTGGAAGAGAGACTCTACCGCCGAGCTGTATCACTTTATCGGCAAGGATATCGTCTACTTCCACAGCCTGTTCTGGCCGGCGATGCTGGAGGGCAGCAGCTTCCGCAAGCCAACCAACCTGTTCGTGCACGGCTATGTGACGGTGAACGGCGCGAAGATGTCCAAATCGCGCGGGACCTTCATCAAGGCCAGCACCTGGCTGAACCATTTTGACGCCGACAGCCTGCGCTACTACTACACCGCCAAGCTCTCTTCGCGCATCGACGATATCGACCTGAACCTGGAAGATTTCGTCCAGCGCGTGAATGCCGACATCGTTAACAAGGTAGTGAACCTCGCCTCCCGTAACGCGGGCTTTATTGCCAAGCGCTTTGACGGCGTGCTGGCGGCCGAGCTGCCGGATCCGGCGCTCTACAAAACCTTCACCGATGCGGCAGCCAGCATTGGCGAGGCGTGGGAGAGCCGCGAGTTTGGTAAAGCGGTGCGTGAGATCATGGCCCTGGCCGACGTGGCAAACCGCTACGTTGATGAGCAGGCACCGTGGGTGGTGGCGAAGCAGGAGGGTCGCGATGCCGATCTGCAGGCTATCTGTACCATGGGGCTTAACCTGTTCCGCGTGCTGATGACCTGGCTGAAGCCGGTGCTGCCGCAGCTGGCCGCACGCGCCGAAGCGTTCCTCAACACCGAGCTGAGCTGGGATGCTATCCAGCAGCCGCTGCTGGGCCACAAGGTGAATACCTTTAAGGCGCTCTACAACCGCATCGAGATGAAGCAGGTTGAAGCCCTGGTTGAGGCCTCGAAAGAGGAGGTGAAAGCCGCCGCTGCGCCGGTTACCGGTCCGCTGGCGGACGATCCGATTCAGGAGACCATCAGCTTTGACGACTTCGCTAAGGTCGATATGCGCGTGGCGCTAATTGAGAACGCCGAGTTCGTTGACGGCTCCGACAAGCTGCTGCGCCTGACCCTCGATCTCGGCGGCGAGAAGCGCAACGTCTTCTCCGGCATTCGCTCCGCCTATCCGGATCCGGCTGCGCTGGTAGGCCGCCTGACGGTAATGGTCGCCAACCTGGCGCCGCGTAAGATGCGCTTTGGTGTCTCCGAAGGCATGGTGATGGCCGCCGGCCCTGGCGGGAAGGATATCTTCCTGCTTAGCCCGGACAGCGGTGCGCAGCCGGGACAACAGGTTAAATAATCCGCAAAGGGTGCTCTAAACAGAGCGCCCTTTTTTTATTGCGCTATGATTTTAGGGACAGGGTTATTTTAAATAAGGGAAAAGTATGAATATTCTGAAAAAAGTCATTGCTACTGCGTTTACTGCACTGCTGGTAATTACCTTGAGCGGCTGCGGCGACAAAGAGGAGAGTAAAACCTTCACCTGGTCAGACGGTAAAACCAACGTTGAGCTGACCTATTACTATAAAAACGATGTGGTGCTGCGCCAGACGGCGAAAAATACCCTGCACTATGATGCGCTGGGGATCCCAAATAAAGAGGCGGCAATGCAGCGTCTGGGACCAATCAGCGAGCAGTATAAAGAGATTAAAGGCGTGGATGAGAGCCTGGACTACCAGGATACCTATGCCACTGAGACCTTAACCGTTGATTACACGAAGGTCGATCGCGATGCGCTGCAGAAAGTGCAGGGCACGGCGTTTACCGGTGAAATCAAAGAGGGTATCAGCATGAAGAAATCAGAGGAGCTGCTGGAGTCCCGTGGTTTTAAAGAGGTGAAATAACCTGCTTAATGCCCGGCAGCGCCAGCTGCCGGGCCAGTCACATCTTATTTCGCCGCGTGCAGACGCACGGCCAGGCCCCGCAGGAAATAACGGAAAAATTGATCCCCGCACTCGCGATAATTCTTATGTTCCGGCGCCCGCATCATGGCGGTAATTTCCGGCATCGACACGCGGAACTGCTGCTCGGTCAGAATAGCCAGAATATCATCGGTTTTTAACGCAAAGGCGATCCGCAGTTTCTTCAGCACAATATTATTATTTAGCTTGCGCTCGGCCTTCAGCTCAGGGGCGGATTCATCTTTGCCCCGGCGAGCGTAGATCAGCCCGTTGAGAAAGGTTGACATCACGATGTCCGGACAGGCCTGGAACCCCGCCTCCTCCTCTTTACGCAGCCAGGCGGCAATCTGCTGCTCGCTGGTCTCTGCGCCGCCAAGGGTAAAGATCCGTTGCAGCTCGGTGTTGTTGGCTTTCAGGGTGTAGCGCAGGCTACGTAAAATATCGTTGTTCAGCATAGTCTCTTCAGCGGTGATTTTCGCAAACGCACAGTGTACCACCGAAGTTTACAACCCCAGCGCCTCTTTTAGATTTTTCAGGTAGCGGCGGCTGACCGGCACGGTGTGGCCGTCGCGCAGCAGCAGCTCGGCCTGGCCGTTATCCTCAAAACGGATCTCCTGCAGATGGGCCATATTCACCAGATACTGGCGGTGACAGCGCATCAGCGGGGTCCGCTGCTCAAGGGTCCGCAGCGTCAGCTCGGTAAAGCCCTCTTTGCCCTCGTGGCTGGTGACGTAGACGCCGCTCATTCGGCTGCTGACAAAGGCCACGTCATCCATGTGCAGCAGCCAGATTCGGCTGTGGCCGGTGCAGGGAATGAACTTCAGGGCCTGCTGGTTCTCCGGCAGCAGAGAGATATCCTGCACGCCCCGCTCCTGGCGCAGGCGCTGGAGCGTCTTCGTCAGCCGCGGTGCCTCAATGGGCTTGAGCAGATAGTCAAAGGCATGCTCTTCAAACGCCTTCACCGCATACTCGTCAAAGGCGGTAAGGAATACCACGTAAGGGCGCTGGTCTGGATCGAGCATGCCGACCATCTCCAGACCGCTGATGCGCGGCATCTGGATATCGAGAAACAGCACGTCCGGGCGTAGCTTATGCACCGCCCCCAGCGCCTCTATCGCGTTGGCGCACTCGCCGACAATCTCAATGTCGCTCTCGTCCTCAAGCAGAACGCGCAGGTTCTCCCGCGCCAGCGGCTCGTCATCGACAATCAACACTTTTAACATGCGTTCTCCTCCAGGGGCAGTCGCAGGGTAATGCGGGTAAAACGGTCCGGCTCGCACTGCACCGTGATACCGCAGGTGTCGCCAAACCGCGCCCGCAGGCGCTTATCCACCAGGCTCATGCCCAGCCCGCTGGCGTCGGTTTTCGGCTGGTAGAGACCCGCGTTATCTTCGATATCCAGCACCAGGTGATCTTCCTGCTGGCTGGCTTGAATAGTAATTTCCCCGACCCCCAGCAGCTGTGAGGTACCGTGCTTAATGGCGTTTTCCACGATCGGCTGTAGGGTAAAGGCCGGAAGCTGCTGATGGGCCAGCGCATCGGGCACGAACAGCGTCACCTGCAAATTTTCCTGAAAACGCGCCTTCTCAATTTGCAGGTAGGCGTTCACATGCTCAATCTCATCCGCCAGGGTGACCACCTCCGACGGGCGCTTGAGGTTTTTACGGAAAAAGGTCGAGAGATACTGTACCAGCTGGCCCGCCTGATCGCTGTCGCGGCGGATCACCGCCTTCAGCGTATTAAGCGCGTTAAAGAGAAAGTGCGGGTTAACCTGGGCATGGAGCAGCTTGATCTCCGACTGGGTCAAGAGCGCTTTCTGCCGCTCATACTGTCCGGCCAGGATCTGGGCCGACAGCAGCTGGGCGATCCCCTCCCCCAGCGTGCGGTTGATGGAGCTAAACAGACGGTTCTTGGCCTCATAGAGCTTGATGGTGCCCATCACCCGCTGGTTTTCGCCGCGCAGCGGGATCACCAGGGTCGAGCCGAGCTTGCACTGAGGGTGCAATGAGCAGCGGTACGGCACTTCGTTGCCGTCGGCGTAGACTACCTCGCCGGTCTCCAGCGTCTTTTTGGTCCAGGCCGAGGAGATGGGTCGGCCCGGCAGATGGTGATCGTCGCCAATACCCTTAAACGCCAGCAGCTTCTCCCGGTCGGTGATCGCCACCGCGCCGATATCCAGCTCCTGATAGAGCACCTGGGCTACCTTCATGCTGTTCTCCTCGTTAAATCCCTGGCGCAGGATCCCCTCCGTGGAGGCTGCCACCTTCAAGGCGGTAGCGGAGAAGGCCGAGGTGTACTTTTCGAGCATGGCGCGCTTGTCCAACAGGATGCGCATAAACAGCGCCGCCCCCACGGTATTGGTGACCATCATCGGCGCGGCAATGCTGCCCACCAGATGCAGGGCGTCAGCGAAGGGACGAGCAATGAGCAGAATAATCAGCATCTGCACCAGCTCAGCGACCAGGGTGATCGCGCCTGCCGTCAGAGGGTTGAAGACATAGTCGGTGCGGCCGCGTTTGATTAGCATGCTGTGCACCAGCCCGCCGAGCAGCCCTTCGACCATGGTGGAGAGCATGCAGCTTAGCGCCGTCATACCGCCCATTGAGTAGCGATGCAGGCCGCCGGTGAACCCCACCAGGCCGCCTACCAGCGGGCCGCCGAGCAGGCCCCCCATCACTGCGCCTATTGCCCGCGTATTGGCGATAGAGTCTTCGATATGCAGGCCGAAGTAGGTTCCCAGTATGCAGAAGATGGAGAAAGTGACGTAGCACAGCAGCTTGTGGGGTAGCCGGACGGTGACCTGCATCAGAGGGATAAAGAGCCGGGTTTTACTCATTAGCCAGGCGATAACCAGAAAAACGCACATCTGCTGTAGCAGCAGCAACACCAGGTTAAATTCATACATAGCTGTGCGTCCATCGCGGTAAAAACGCGTAACATACAGTGAGTGAGTGTAACTTTCTTTTAAGCATTGCAATAAATCGGCAAATCGTGCTCACTGTCACACAATCGAACCGCTGATTTGACGAAATTGTTACAAAGAGAACGTAAAACGGTCAGTCCCTTCTGATACGCTGGGCATTGACCCCTGGACAAATGGAATATCCTGGCAAAGGTGGAATTATGGCGCTTTACACGATCGGTGAAGTGGCTTTGCTCTGTGATATCAATCCCGTTACGCTGCGCGCCTGGCAGCGGCGTTACGGACTACTGAAACCGCAGCGCACGGATGGCGGGCATCGGCTATTTAACGATGCGGATATCGATCGCATCCGTGAGATAAAGCGCTGGATCGACACCGGCGTGCCGGTGAGTAAAGTCCAGGCGCTGCTGCTGAATGAGTCGCTGGATGGCTCGAACGGCTGGCGCGATCAGCAGGAGGTGCTGCTTCAGCTACTGCAAAACGGCAATATTCCCCGTCTGCGGCAGTGGCTAAAGGAGCGAACGCGTGACTACCCTGCCGAGACGCTCACCCTCCATCTGATTATTCCCCTTCGCCGCCGCCTGCGCTGTCAGCAGCCGACCCTGCTGGCGATGCTCAGCCTGCTTGACGGCATTCTGATCAACCACATCTCCGTCTCCCTGGCCTCGGCCCGTAAGAAGCACAACAAAGATGCGCTGGTGGTGGGCTGGAATATTCATGACACCACCCGGCTGTGGCTGGAGGGGTGGCGAGTCAGCGAGCAGGGCTGGCGCGTGGAGGTGCTGGCAAACTCGCTAAACCAGCTGCGTCCGGATCTGTTCGAGGGCCAGACCATGATGGTGTGGTGCGGCGATGCCCCCTCCCCGGCCCAGCGCCAGCAGCTGGCGACGTGGCAGGCTGCCGGGCATGCCATCTATCCGCTCGGCATTTAATGTTTTATTAACAGCTGCGCTTCACGTTATACTTATCCGCTTGAATAAGGAGTACACCATGAACGCAGCTAAAATTTCCATTATTACCCTTTTCTTTCTTATGGCCGTGGGCGGCATCGGCGGCGTGATGCTGGCGGGCTACACCGTTATTTTGCATGCTGGCTAAGACGGCGCGCCAGCCGTTCAAAGCAGCGATCGACAATAATCGCCGCCAGCGCCACCAGTAGCGCCCCCTGCAGAACGTAGGCGGTATTAAACCCGCTCAGGCCGATGATAATCGGCGTCCCCAGCGTATTTGCCCCTACCGTAGACGCGATCGCCGCCGTGCCAATGTTAACGATCACCGACGTACGCACGCCAGCCAAAATTACCGGTGCGGCCAGCGGCAGCTCAACCTTGACCAGGCGCTGCCAGCCGCTCAGCCCCATCCCCTCCGCCACGCTCACCACCCCACCGGGAAGCGCCGCGATGCCTGCCAGCGTCCCCTGCAATACCGGCAGCACGCCGTAGAGGGTCAGCGCAATGATGGCCGGCTCTTTGCCGAAGCCCATCACCGGCACGGCGATCGCCAGCACCGCTACCGGAGGAAAGGTCTGCCCCACGGCGGCGATGGTCTCTACCATCGAGCGAAACTCCAGCCCCGCCGGACGGGTCACCGCAATGCCCGCGCCAACGCCGAGCACCACCGCTATCGCGCTGGAGACGCCCACCAGCCAGAAGTGGGCCAGCGTCAGGGAGATAAAGCTCTCCTGCTGATAGAGCGGCCGCGAGAGCTGGGGAAAGAGCGCGCTAAAGAGATCCCCGCTGTAGGGCAGCGCCAGCAGCAGGGCGATAAACAGCGCGATAAGCCACAGGAGCGGATCACGAATGGCTTTCACGGCTGGCCTCCGCACGAAGCAGATCCTGGAAGTGGATTGCGCCGTAAGATGCCCCCTCGGCGTTGGCTACCGGCAGCACCTCGCAGCGCCGGGCAACAAACGCCGAGAGCGCGTCGCGCAGGGTCATGGCGGCATCGAGCGGATCTCCGGCGACCTGTTCGCCAGGGCGGACGTAGTCGCCAACGCTACGCAGGGAGAGCAGGCGCACCCCCAGCTCGCTGCGGCCAAAGAAGGTGCGAACAAACTCATTCGCGGGCCGGGTAAGCATCTCCAGCGGCGTCCCCTGCTGCACGACCCTGCCGCCATCCATCAGCACCAGATTATCTGCCAGCTGCAGCGCCTCGTCGATGTCGTGGGTCACCAGCACAATGGTCCGCCCCAGCAGACGGTGGATGCGCTTCATCTCCTGCTGGAGCGCGCCGCGGGTCACCGGATCCAGCGCGCCGAAAGGCTCATCCATCAGCAGCACCTCCGGATCGGCCGCCAGCGCCCGCGCCACGCCGACGCGCTGCTGTTGACCGCCCGAGAGCTGGTGCGGATAGCGCCCGCGCAGCTGCGGATCCAGTCCCAGAAGGGCCATCAGCTCGTCAATGCGAGCGTCGATTTTTGCCCGGGGCCACTTCAGCAGCTGCGGCACGGTGGCAATGTTTTGCGCTACCGTCCAGTGGGGGAAGAGTCCAATGGATTGAATGGCGTACCCCATGCGCCGCCGCAGAGCCAGCAGCGGCAGGCTGCGGATCTCCTCTCCGGCAAAGCGGATGGTGCCCGCGTCGTGCTCCACCAGACGGTTGATCATCTTCAGGGTGGTGGATTTCCCCGAGCCTGAGGTGCCGATCAGCACCGAAAAAGCTCCGGTTTTGAAGTGCAGATTGAGATCGCTGACCGCGCTCTGCCCGTTAAACGTTTTGCTAACCTGCGTGAACTCGATCATGGCTGTTTTACCTTCAGCAGTGCGATCCATAAGCCAAAAAGCGCGTCAACCACCACCGCCAGGGCGATGGTGGGGATCACCCCCAGCAGCACCAGATCCAGCGCGCTGCTGAGCAGCCCCTGGAAGACCAGCGCCCCGAAGCCGCCTGCGCCAATCAGGGCAGCGATCACCGCCATGCCCACCGTCTGCACCGTGACCACCCGCAGGCTGCGCAGCAGCACCGGCAGCGCCAGCGGCAGGCGCACCTGGAAGAAGCGCTGGCGGGCGCTCATCCCCATCCCGGCGGCGCTCTCCAGCACCTCGTGGGGAACCTGGTTCAGGCCCGCCACCACCCCGCGCACCAGCGGCAGCAGAGCGTAGAGCACCAGGGCGATCAGCGCGGGCGTCAGGCCCGTTCCGGCGATGCCTATCTGGCCGAGCGCGGGAAAATGGGCAACCAGCCCGGCCAGCGGGGCGATCAGTAAACCAAACAGCGCTACGGAGGGGACGGTCTGGATCACGTTGAGCACGGTAAACACCGGTGCCTGGCGAGCAGGATGGCGATAGCACCATAACCCCAGCGCGCCGCCCAGCAGCAGGGCCGGGAGCAGCGTGCCAAAGAGCAAAATCAGGTGCTGGGCCAGGGCGTCGTTAAATACATCCTGGCGGTTGGCATACTCTTTCAGCAGGGAGAGGTTATTCAGCGCCCCGAGGTGCAGGAGCAGCAGCGGTACCAGCCAGATCTGAGCCTGTAGCAGCCAGCGCCAGAGGGGATTGACGGTAAGGCGGCGGATAGCGTCGCTACCGGCGAGCAGCGCCAGCGCCATCCACAGCCAGAGGCCGCTGCCGATAGAGGTACGCGCCAGCGTGCTGCCCGACTGGGCCAGCTCGGTGGCCGCCTTGCCCGCCCCCCATACCAGCGCAATGAAGGTCAGCTCGGCCAGCGCCAGCGTCGCCACCAGCGGCCAGCGCCGGGGCAGAAAGCAGAGCACGAGAAAGAGCAGCGGTACGGGAAGCCACAGCGCGGGCGAGTGCGGCCAGATCTGCCACAGCGCCCGGCTCTCGCCGGACACCAGCCGATTTGGCGCATAGTTGACAAAGGGCAGCAGGGCTGCCGCCAGGGCAAGGGCCACCAGCAGCAGCACAACGCGGTTATGACAGCGTATAGACACGTTCCGATCCTGTCAGGCGGGTTATTTCACCAGCCCTTTCTGTTTCAGGTAGTCGGCGGCAACCTTCCTGGCATCCAGCCCCTCAACCGCGATGCTGGCATTGAGCTGCTGGAGCGTTTTCTCGTCCAGGCTCGCAAATACCGGCTTCAGCCACTCCTCCATCTGCGGATAGGCCTTCAGCACCGCCTCGCGCACCACCGGCGTCGGGGCGTAGATCGGCTGGACGCCTTTCGGATCGCTCAGGGTTTGCAGACCCAGCGCCGCGACCGGGCCATCGGTACCGTAGGCCATCGCCGCGTTCACGCCAGAGGTTTGCTGGGCCGCCGCTTTAATCGTCACCGCCGTATCGCCCCCGGCGAGGGAGAGAAGCTGCTTCTGATCCAGCTTAAAGTCGTAGGCTTTCTCAAACGCCGGGAGGGCATCGGCGCGCTCGATAAACTCTGCCGACGCAGCCAGCTTAAAGTCCCCGCCCTGTTTCAGATAGCCGCTGAGATCGGCCAGCGAGGTGAGTTTGTTCTTCTCCGCCAGGTCTTTACGTACGGCGATGGTCCAGGTATTGTTGGCCGGAGCCGGGGTCAGCCACACCAGCTTGTTCTGCTCAAAGTCGAGCTTTTTCACCTTCTCGTAGCCCTGCTGGGCGTTTTTCCACGCCGCGTCGTTCTCGTCCTTAAAGAAGAACGCGCCGTTGCCGGTATATTCCGGGTAGATATCCAGCTCGCCGGAGGTAATCGCGCCGCGCACCACCGGCGTCGTCCCCAGCTGAACCTTATTGACGGTTTTTACCCCGTGGCTCTCCAGCACCTGGAGGATAATATTCCCGAGCAGCGCCCCTTCCGTATCAATCTTCGAGCCGACTTTGACCGGCTCAGCCGCCAGCGCAGGCAGGCTCACGGCTGCCATCAGTACCAGTGAGCCGAGACTTCCTTTAATCATTGCCATTGCACTTTCCTCATTATTGTTGAAATTGCGGATCGCTCTTACTCTTCTCATAAAACGAAGGGCCAGTAAACTGACCCTTTTGGTTATTGCTATTCTGATTATTGCAATTCGAACTGCGCCTGTTTCACCCGGGCGGAGTCGGTGCCGATAAAGACGTTAAACTTGCCTGGCTCGGCATCGTATTTCATCTTCTGATTCCAGAACTTCAGGGCGTTAATGTCGATCGGGAAGCTGACGGTCTGCGTCTCGCCCGGCTTCAGGGTGACCTTATCGAAGCCCTTCAGCTCCTTCACCGGACGGCTCAGGGAGGCGGTGACGTCCTGAATGTACATCTGCATCACCGTCGCGCCTTCCCGCTTGCCGGTGTTGGTCACGTCAACGCTGGCGGTGACCGTACCGTCACGCGACAGGGTCGGTGCCGAGAGCTTCACGTCAGAGACGCTAAAGGTGGTATAGCTCAGGCCGTAGCCAAAAGGATAGAGCGGGCCGTTAGCCTCGTCAAAGTAGCGCGAGGTGTACTTGTTCGGGTGTTCGGCGTTGTAGGGACGGCCGGTGTTCAGGTGGCTGTAGTAGACCGGGATCTGCCCTACGGAACGTGGGAAGGAGATTGGCAGCTTGCCGGACGGGTTGTAGTCGCCAAACAGCACGTCGGCCACAGCGTTGCCGCCTTCGGTACCGGCGAACCAGGTCTCCAGAATGGCGTCTGCCTGCTGATCCTGCTTCACCATCGCCAGCGGACGGCCATTCATCAACACCAGCACCAGCGGCTTGCCGGTGGCTTTCAGGGCGGTGATCAGATCCTGCTGGCTCTGGGGAATGGTAATATCGGTCCGGCTGGAGGCTTCGTGCGCCATCCCCTGCGACTCGCCGACTACCGCAACCACCACGTCGGATTGATTCGCGGCCTTGACCGCTTCGTCAATCATCGCCTGCGGCGTGCGCTCGTCAACCTGAATTGCTGGCTCATACTGGTTGAGGAACTCAACAATATCTTTGTCATTGGTAACGTTGGCCCCTTTGGCGAAGATCACTTTCCCTTCGCTGCCGACGGCGTTTTTGATCCCGGTAAGAACGGTGACCGACTGTTCGGTGACCCCGGCCGCGGACCAGCTGCCCATCACGTCACGCTTGCTGTCGGCCAGCGGGCCGACCACGGCAACGGTAGCGGATTTTTTCAGCGGCAGCGTCTCGAGGCGGTTCTTCAGCAGCACCATGCTTTCGCGCGCCACTTCCCGGGCCTCTTTGCGGTGCAGGCGGCTCTCGGCATTGGTGTCCTGCGGATCGCTCTCTTTCGGGCCAAGGTGGCTGTAGGGATCGTTAAACAGCCCCATATCATATTTGACGTTCAGCACATGACGGGTGGCGTCGTCCAGCTCGGCCATCGTCACTTTGCCGCTCTTGATCAGTCCCGGCAGGTATTTGCTGTAGTACTCATCAGCCATGCTCATGTCCACGCCGGACTTGATCGCCACGCGCACCGCGTCCTCGGGATCCGCCGCCGTGCCGTGTTTGATCAGCTCTTTAATCGCCCCGTGATCGGAGATGGTGATGCCTTTGAATTTCCAGTCGCCGCGCAGGAGATCCTTCAGCAACCACGAGTCCGAGGAGGCCGGCGTCCCGTTGAGGGAGTTAAGGGCGATCATCACCCCGCCGCTGCCCGCGTCGAGAGCGGCTTTATAGGGCGGCATATAGTCGTTGAACAGGCGCTGCAGGCTCATATCGACGGTGTTGTACTCTTTTCCGCCCTCCACGGCACCGTAGGCGGCGAAGTGTTTCACGCTGGTCATCACCGAGTAGCGATCCGCCGGGCTTTTGCCCTGCATCGCTTCGACCATGGTTTTGCCCATCATCGCGGTGAGGTAGGTATCCTCCCCGAAGCCCTCAGAGCCACGGCCCCAGCGCGGATCGCGCGTGACGTCCACCATCGGGGCCCAGGTCATGTTCAGGCCGTCGTCCGCCGCTTCATAAGCGGAAATGCGGCCCACGGTTTTTACCGCATCGAGGTCAAAGGAGGAGGCCAGGCCTAAGCTGATAGGGAAAACGGTACGCTGACCGTGTACCACGTCATAGGCAAAGAAGAGAGGGATCTTCAGGCGGCTAAGCTGCATCGCCTGGTCCTGCATCGCACGGATATCCTGGCGGGTGACGGTGTTGAAGATGGCCCCCACCTGGCTGGCCTTGATCATGTCGCGGATCGCCTCTTTCGGGTTATCCGGGCCGACGCTGATCAGGCGCAGCTGACCAATTTTTTCGTCAACCGTCATTTTTTTGAGCAAATCCGTGACGTAGGCATCCCGGGCCTGCGGCGTCAGGGGATGGTTAGCGGACGTATCCTCTGCCAGTGCGGGCTGCAGCGCCAGCCCTACGGCGACACCTACTGAACATAGCCATTTCATGTCGTTCACTCTCTTGTGTTAACAGCCGACTCAGCGGCCTGACCGTGCGAAAAAACGCAGTGTGCCATAATCGTAGCGCGCCTTGCAGGGTTATTCTCTTATTTTTCTGGCAATTAGTCCGTCGGGATAGATTTTCCCGCGCTATGCTTTATCAGATGATTCTGGCCCCACCACAAGGAGTGGAAAATGTCTGCTGTATCCCTACACAATAACAATCAATTTCTCAGCGAACTTGCCCGGCTGGTAGGCCATGCGCAGCTGCTAACCGATCCGGCCAAAACCGCCCGCTACCGCAAAGGCTTCCGCTCCGGCGAGGGCAAGGCGCTGGCGGTGGTCTTCCCCACCACGCTGCTGCAGCTCTGGCACGCGCTCAACCTTTGCGTGCGTGCCGATAAGATCATCCTCATGCAGGCGGCGAATACCGGTCTTACCGAAGGTTCGACGCCGAGCGGCAACGACTACGATCGCGATATCGTCATTATCAGTACCCTGCGCCTGGATCAGCTCCAGCTGATAGATGAGGGCAAGCAGGTGCTGGCTTACCCTGGCACCACCCTCTATTCACTGGAGAAGGCGCTGAAGCCGCTGGGCCGGGAGCCGCACTCGGTGATCGGCTCCTCGTGCATTGGTGCCTCGGTGATTGGCGGGGTGTGCAATAACTCCGGCGGCTCGCTGGTGCAGCGCGGCCCGGCCTACACCGAGATGTCGCTCTTTGCCCGCATTGACGAGCAGGGCCAGCTGCGGCTGGTGAACCACCTGGGGATAGACCTGGGCGAGACGCCGGAGCAGATCCTCAGCAAGCTCGACGACCGCCGCATAACCGACGCCGAGGTGCGCCATGACGGCCGCCATGCCCATGACAGCGACTACGTGCAGCGGGTGCGCGATATTGAGGCCGATACGCCTGCGCGCTACAACGCCGATCCGGATCGCCTGTTTGAGTCCTCCGGCTGCGCAGGCAAGCTGGCGGTCTTCGCCGTGCGCCTTGATACCTTCCCGGCCGCCAAGCGCCAGCAGGTGTTCTATATCGGCACCAACCAGCCGGAGGTATTGACGGAGATCCGCCGCCATATGCTGGCCAACTTCGATAACCTGCCGGTGGCGGCGGAGTATATGCACCGGGATATCTACGATATCGCCGAGCGCTATGGCAAAGACACTTTCCTGATGATCGACAAGCTCGGCACCGACAAGATGCCGCTGCTCTTTACCCTGAAAGGGCGCACCGACGCCATGCTGGAGAAGGTGTCGCTGTTTAAGCCCCACTTTACCGATCGCCTGATGCAGCGTGTAGGCAGCGTTTTTCCTGGGCATCTGCCGCCGCGGATGAAAAGCTGGCGCAATAAGTATGAGCACCACCTGCTGCTGAAGATGGCCGGGGACGGCATCGCCGAAGCCCAGAGCTGGCTGAAAGATTACTTCACCGAGGCCGAGGGCGGCTTCTTCGCCTGTACCACTGAGGAGGGCAACAAAGCCTTTCTGCACCGCTTCGCGGCGGCGGGGGCGGCTATTCGCTACCAGGCCGTGCATGCCGACGAGGTAGAGGAGATTCTGGCCCTCGATATCGCCCTGCGGCGCAACGATACCGAGTGGTTTGAGACGCTGCCGGAGGCGATCGCCAGCAAACTGACGCATAAGCTTTACTACGGCCACTTTTTCTGTCACGTTTTCCATCAGGACTACATCGTCAAAAAAGGCGTGGATGTCCATGAGCTTAAAGCGCAGATGCTGGCGCTGCTGCAGGAGCGCGGCGCGCAGTATCCGGCTGAGCATAACGTCGGGCATCTGTATGAGGCGGCGGAGAGCCTGAAGCGCAACTATCGCGAGCTCGATCCCACTAACAGCATGAATCCCGGCATTGGCAAAACCAGTAAGCAGAAATACTGGGGCGAAGGTGCAGACCTGCCCCATTCGTAAAGGAGTGCAGAGCGATGTCTGCTGTTGATGTTTTAGCCATAACCGATGTAGAAGTCCGTGACGCCCGGCCGGACGACGTACACGCTATCTCCGCAATCTACGCCTGGCACGTGCTGCATGGCCGCGCCTCCTTTGAGGAGGTGCCGCCTACCATCGACGAAATGCGCCAGCGCATAGCGAAAATTACCGGCGAGGGGCTGCCGTGGCTGGTGGCGCTCTATCGCGGCATCATCGTAGGCTACTGCTACGCCGGACACTATCGCCCGCGCCACGCCTATCGCTATACCCTTGAGTGCTCTATCTATATTGAGTCCACCATGACCGGACGGCGGATCGGCAGCGCGCTGATGCAGGCCCTGATCGCCCGCTGTGAAGAGGGTCCCTGGCGGCAGATGGTGGCGGTGATTGGCGACGGCCATCACAATGAAGGCTCTCTGCGCCTGCATAAGAGCCACGGCTTTGAGGTGGTGGGACAGCTGCGCAGCGTCGGCTACAAGAAGGGCGACTGGCGAGATACGTTGATCATGCAGCGCCCGCTCAACGATGGAGACTGGACGCTGCCGGAGTAGCTTCTACCGATTAATCATTCTGCGCGGTTTGCGCCGCGCTGCCGGTGGCGTTGATCGCCATCTGGGCCGCCTTCTGGCGCTTATAGCTCAGCGCCGAGGCTGGGACAGGCTGAACTTTGCCGGTCTCAATCCAGGTCCGCAGGCGGCTGGCGTCGGCGAAATGGGTATATTTGCCAAAGGCGTCCATCACCACCAGCGCCACCGGTTTGTTATTGATCACCGTACGCATCACCAGGCAGTGCCCGGCCGCGTTGGTGAAGCCGGTTTTGGTCAGCTGAATATTCCAGTTGTCGCGATAGACCAGGTGGTTGGTATTGCGAAACGGCAGGGTATAGGCCGGACTAGAGAAGGTGGCCATCTCTTCCCGGGTAGTGCTGAGCTGGCCGATAAGCGGATACTGCTTGCTGGCAATCAGCAGCTTCGTCAGATCGCGCGCGGTTGAGACGTTATGGATCGACAGCCCGGTCGGCTCCACAAAGTGGGTATTTACCATGCCCAGGGATTTCGCTTTCGCATTCATCGCCCGAATAAACGCATCGTAGCCGCCCGGATAGTGATGGGCGAGGCTGGCGGCGGCGCGGTTCTCTGAGGACATCAGCGCCAGCAGCAGCATATTCTTACGGCTGATCTCACTGTTCAGACGCACGCGGGAGTAGATGCCGCGCATCTCTGGCGTCTGGCTGATATCGACCTTCAGGCGTTCGTCCAGCGGCAGGCGGGCGTCCAGCACCACCATCGCCGTCATTAGCTTGGTGATAGAGGCAATCGGCCGCACCAGATCCGGATGGCTGGCGTAAATCACTTTATTGGTTTGCAGATCGACAATCATCGCGCTGCCGGAGGCGATCTCAGGCTGCGCCGCAGCGGTAGCTGGAGCGGTTTTTGCCAGCGCCTGGGGCGCAACGGGTATGGCCAGCAGCAGGGCAAGGCTTAACAGGGAAACTCGAAATTTCAGCATGGTGAGACTTCTGGTGATTATTCAGGCGCGTGATGACGCACACCGCTTTTGCAGGCAAAAAATGGCAAAAGCTGGCCAACGCATGATAGCTGCCATCATGCGTTGTCGCCAGAGAAGATTGTTTGCTGAACGTTACGCGCAGATCGCGGCAGGTTCAGAACAGGCGGTAGCCATAACCCCAGAGTACAACGGTCAGGGCCAGCAGCACTTCCAGTACCAGCACGCCAATCGCCAGCGTCGAGCTGGAGAAGCTCAGCCCCTCCTCCTGGTTAATGTTCAGGAAGGTCGGAATGCCGACGTAGAGCAGATAGCCGGTATAGAATAGCGCCACCGTGCCCACCAGCGCGCAGAGCCACACCAGCGGATAGAGCGCCACCAGGCCGCTTAAGAAGAGCGGCGTCGCAACGTAACCGGCAAAGACCATGCAGCGGGCCAGCGATGGCCGCTGGGGTATGTTACGCGCCATCCAGTAGATGACTCGCCCCATGACCGCCACGCCAGCCAGCATCAGGCCATAGAAGAGGATACCGAGTAACAGCGCGGTGGAGAGCGACAGTTTAGAGAAGACGCCTTCGCCAAAATTCCAGCCGAGCTGGGTGGTACCGATGAGTGCGGAGACAACCGGGATCGCCGCCATCAGCAGAACGTGGTGGGTATAGTGGTGCGAAACCGTTTCGTTTTCGCCTCTGATCACCTTCATTTCACGATCGGGATGGGACAGAAGTCCCCAGACATGGTTCATAACGCCCCCTTGCTGTCAGCCCAGATGATTACGTCTTCAGTATAATCCACTTCTGGTTATTTTTTAGGCTAACGGGCCGGACCTGCTGCCGTCTGTCTATTCACAGAAGCTATGCTTATACAACCTTTTGTCTCTGAAGGAGAATAATACGCATGGATATCAACAGCCTGATTGCGCACTACGGCTACGCCGCGCTGGTGGTTGGCAGCGTGGCGGAAGGTGAAACCATCACCCTGCTCGGCGGCGTGGCGGCGCATCAGGGCCTGCTGCGTTTCTGGCTGGTGGTCGCGGCGGTGGCGCTGGGAGGAATGATTGGCGATCAGCTGCTCTACCTGCTTGGCCGCCGTCTGGGGGATCGCGTGCTGCGTCACTTTTCGCGCCATCAGGATAAGATCGATCGCGCTCAGCGGTTGATCAACAAACGTCCTTGGCTGTTCGTGATCGGCACCCGCTTTATGTATGGCTTTCGCATTATCGGCCCGCTGCTGATTGGCTCCAGCGGCCTGCCGCCAAGGATCTTTCTTCCGCTCAATATTGTGGGCGCTATCGTCTGGGCGCTGATCTTTACCACCCTCGGCTACGTGGGCGGTGAGGTGGTAGGCCCGTGGCTGCACGCTATCGATCAGCACCTGAAGCACTGGATATGGCTGATCCTGGCGATTGTCCTCGCCTTTGTGCTGCGGGCAGTGATTAAACGCTGGCTGGCAAAAAACAGGGAGACGGGAGAGTGACCCCTCCCGCCTGCGCTTACTGAGGCTTAAACTGCGGGTTGGCCAGCATAAAGCCGCCGTCTACGATAAACGACTGGCCGGTAGTGTAGCTGGCATCCTCAGAGCTGAGCCAGCCCACCAGGCTGGCAATCTCCTGGGTTCTGCCAGGTCGGGTCAGAGGAATGGTCGGCAGAGAGCCTTCCTGCACATCCTCATCCTTCATGTCGTTCATTGGGGTGGCGATGGCCCCCGGCGCTACCGCGTTCACCAGGATCTTATGCTGCACCAGCTCCATCGCCATCGACTTGGTCAGGCCGCCGAGGGCATGCTTGGCGGCGGTGTAGGCGCTGGCCTCCGGCAGCGGGGTGTGCTCATGCACAGAGGTGATATTAATAATGCGCCCACCCTCACCCTGCTCCACCATCTTTCTGGCGGCGATCTGCGCGCACAAAAACGCGCCGTCAACATCGACGGTAAAGACGGTGCGCCAGTCCTTGAAATCCATCTCCAGGAACGGCGCCTTGCTCATCGCCCCGGCGTTATTCACCAGCACGTCAATGCGACCGAACGTGTCGATCAGCGTCTGAATGGCCTGCGCGCCGTCGGGCAGATTGCTGAGATCGAGCTGTACCGTTTCGGCCCGGCGGCCCAGCGCGTTTACGGCCTCGGCGGTGGCTTTTGCCCCCTCGTCGTCCGAGTGCCAGGTGATACCGATGTCGTACCCCTGCTTAGCCAGCACCAGCGCGCACTGCTTGCCGATACCTGAATCCGATGCCGTGACGATGGCAACCTTGTTGGTCGTGCCCATAAGAACCTCCATAAAAGAAGTGATAAGGGGTGAACGCGAAAAAGCTGAACAGTAAGTATAGAGAGTTCCCGGCTATCGCAAGGATGGAGACCATTTTCTGCTTCGACCAGGCAAAACGGCAGATAATTGCCTATGCTTTCAGAGGTATCAGCAAGACGTCACAACAAAAGGACAGGACGATGAAAATTTTACTTTGGGCTATTTTGATTATTTTTCTGATTGGGCTGTTGGTGGTAACCGGCGTGTTTAAGATGATTTTCTAAGGTGTTCGAATGAACATGGCCCCCGCAAGGGGGCAAAGTTTAGCACTTCGGGTAACGCCCGGTGGCGCTGCGCTTACCGGGCCTACAGGAAAAACACAACTATCACCCCTGTTGATACCCGCCGCCCAGGGCGGAGGTGAGCTGCAGAGTGGCATCCAACCACTGGCCGTGCAGGGTGATGCCGTTAATCTGCTCCTGAAGCAGCGGCAGCCGGCTCTGGCTGACCCGCATGCCGGGAATGATCCCCACCTTAAAGCGCGCTTCGGCTAAGGCCACAATGCGCCCGGCATCCTGCTCGATCTGCTGCTGGCGCTGGTTCTCGTCTGCCAGCGTCTCGACCTGCACTGCCGCTTTCTCTACCTCATTGACTGCGTCTATCACCGCCTTGTTGTAGCTGGCAACGGAGAGATTATGCTCCTCTTCGGCGATGTTCAGGCTGGCGTTCAGCCGCCCGCTGTCGAAAATCGGCAGCGTCAGCCCGCCGGTGACGCCCATCTGCTGGGCAGAGTGGCGGAAGAGATCGCTCAGGTGCAGGGCATCCTGCTGGAGAAACGCCATCAGATTAAGATCCGGGTAGAAAGCCGCCTTCGCCGCCTCCACGCTGCTGAGCGAGGACGCAATGTACCAGTGTGCCGCCTGCAGATCCGGGCGGCGGGCCAGCAGATCGTAGCCCAGCCGTGGCGGCATCTTGCCCTCAACCTTCGGCAGATCGATCGGTTGCAGATGCAGCGTGGCCGCGCTGCTGTTCGTCAATGCTATCAGGCGGGCCTCAATCACCCGCATTTTACCCCGGGCCTCGCTCTGCTGCTGACGGGTTTTGCCTTCATCGATGCTGTTCTCGGCATCCGCCACCGAGGAGGTAATGCCCGCCTGATGGAGCTGACGATCGGCGGCAACAATCGTCTGCTGGTCACGTTCGATCTCATCCAGCACCTGACTGATGGCGGCCTCGGTCTGCCACTGCCAGTAAAGGCGCGCCACGCTGGTAGCCAGCAGCTGTCGCGTCTGCTGCCTCTCGGCTTCGTGAGCGCGAACGTCGCCAATCCGGGCGGCAACCTCAGCGCGGTTTTTCCCCCACAGATCGAGATCCCAGCCGGCGGTTAAGCCGAAGGTGCCGTTGGTATACCAGGGGCCAGTGGTTCCGGCGGCGGGATCGGTTATGGCAAAGGGTCCCATCAACCCCTCGGCAGACATGCGCTGCCGCTCGACGTCGGCAGAGAAATCAACCTCGGGGCCGTCATTAGCGGCGACGCGCTGGGCCTGTGCTTCGGCAAGGTGGATCCGCTGCTCCGCAACCTGCATATCCGGGGCGTGGGCCAGAGCGCGCTCAATCAGGGCGTTAAGCTGCGGATCGTGGTACGCCTGCCACCACTGACTTTGTGGCCAGCCTGCGGCCAGCGCCGGAGGTAAGCTATTGCTAGCCGCCGCTGCCGGGGCCTGTTCTTTCAGGGGAACGACGCTGTCATGCATCGGCGCGCACCCGCTGAGGCTCAATACCAGCGGGAAGCACGCCGCAGCGGCGATGATAAAGGGACGACTCATAGACACGCTCTGCTAAACCAGGGCGTTGCAGAGTACACACACTTTTACCCGGTTTTTTAGGTAAGCGTGGCAAAACACAGCTGTTCATAAAAAGACACAGCCGGAAAAATATTTACCTTATCAATAATATAAGTGAATCTATTCTTGCAGAATATGGTTAGCGGCAGACTCGATGGCAATCGCGATCTCCGTTGACCGCTTCAGGGTACGGATCTGGCTAAACAGGCCGTCGGCTTCCGCATACTCCTTGCGTAGATAGCCCAGCCACTGCTTGATGCGCGCCACGTGATACATCCCGGTATCGCCCTGCTTCTCCAGCTGGCTGTAGCGCTGGAGCAGGCCAACCACCTCCGGCCAGGGCATACGCGGCGCGTTATATTTGATCACCCGGCTGAGGTTGGGCACGTTCAGTGCACCGCGGCCAATCATCACCGCGTCGCAGCCGGTGGCCGCCAGGCAATCCTGCGCGCTCTGCCAGTCCCAGATCTCGCCGTTAGCAATCACCGGGATGGTTAGCCGCTTACGGATCTCGCCGATCGCCTGCCAGTTGATGCGCTCTGCCTTGTAGCCATCCTCTTTTGTCCGGCCGTGGACCACCAGCTCGGTCGCCCCCGCCTGCTCTACCGCATCGGCAATTTCAAACTGCCGCGCACCGCTGTCCCAGCCGAGGCGTATTTTAACGGTCACCGGCAGCGAGGCGGGCACGGCCTCACGCATCGCTTTCGCGCCGCGGTAGATAAGCTCAGGGTCTTTGAGCAGCGTCGCCCCGCCGCCGCTGCCGTTCACCAGCTTCGAGGGGCAGCCGCAGTTGAGATCGACCCCGTACGAGCCAAGCTCTACGGCACGGGCGGCGTTCTCCGCCAGCCACTCAGGATATTGCCCCAGCAGCTGGATCCGCACCGGCGTGCCGTTGCGCGTGCGGCTCTGGCGATGCAACTCCGGACAGATCTTATAGAACGATTTTACCGGCAGCAGCTGATCGACCACGCGTAAAAACTCGGTGATGCAGAGATCGTAATCATTTACCCCGGTCAGCAGCTCGCGCACCAGCGAATCGAGCACGCCTTCCATCGGTGCCAGTAATACACGCATAACGTTACCCGTCAGAAAAGAGGCGCGTATGGTAGCGCCTCTGGTCCACGGGTGAAAGGGACTTTATCGCGCGGTTTACGCCTAATCTTGTATGAATGCCTGACGTTCCATTAGGGAATATTTGGTATGCTCACAATTCATGATGTGATCGATAGCACAGTTATCAAATCAATTGTATGATGAATACGTTTCATCAGAGGCTTTCACCATGTCCAAATCGTTAACCATTGTCTGGCAGTATCTTCGTGCTTTCGCGCTGATCTATGCCTGCCTGTACGCCGGGATCGCTATCTCCGCCCTGCTGCCCATTACTATCCCCGGCAGCATTATCGGCATGCTAATCATGTTCTTCCTGCTGGCGCTGCAAATCCTGCCGGCAAAGTGGGTTAACCCCGGCTGCTACGTGCTGATCCGCTATATGGCGCTGCTGTTCGTGCCTATCGGCGTGGGCGTGATGCAGTACTACGACGTGCTGCGGGCGCAGTTTGGCCCGGTGGTGGTCTCCTGCGCCATCAGCACCCTTGTCGTCTTCCTGGTGGTGAGCTGGAGCTCGCATCTGGTCCACGGCGAGCGCAAGGTGACGGGTGAAAAAGGAGCAAAACCGTGATGGAAAATATCTGGTGGTCGCTGCCGCTGACCCTGGCGGTCTTCTTTGCGGCCCGCAAGCTGGCGGCACGCTTCAGGATGCCGCTGCTCAACCCGCTGCTGGTGGCGATGGTGGTACTGATCCCCTTCCTGCTGTTGACCGGCATTCCCTACTCGCGTTATTTCGCGGGCAGCAAAATTCTTAACGATCTGCTCCAGCCTGCGGTGGTCGCGCTGGCCTACCCGCTCTACGAGCAGCTGCATCAGATCCGCGCCCGCTGGAAATCGATCATCTCCATCTGCTTTATCGGCAGCGTGGTGGCGATGGTCACTGGCACCACTATTGCTCTGCTGATGGGTGCCACGCCGGAGATCGCCGCCTCGGTACTGCCAAAATCGGTGACCACCCCGATCGCCATGGCGGTGGGGGGCAGCATCGGCGGCATTCCGGCCATTAGCGCGGTCTGCGTCATTTTTGTCGGCATCCTCGGGGCGGTATTTGGTCATACCCTGCTTAACGTAATGCGCATTCGTACCAAAGCGGCGCGCGGCCTGGCGATGGGTACGGCGTCTCACGCCCTGGGTACGGCACGCTGCGCAGAGCTGGATTATCAGGAGGGCGCGTTCAGCTCGCTGGCGCTCGTGCTCTGCGGGATTATCACCTCGCTGATTGCTCCCCTGCTCTTCCCGCTAATTCTTGCTCTGGTAGGCTAAAATTTGCGATGCGTCGCGCATTTTTAATTTGAATTTCATAAGTTGCATATACAGTGTGATTTGAATCACATATAAAGCGCCTGGTGCTCTTTACACTAGGCTCCCATTACACTGCTATGAGGCAACGCCATGCATTCACGTTTTCACTCGGCTTTCGCTACCCTTGCGGAGGATCTGCAATCCGCTTTAGCACCCATTCTTGCGGACGACCATTTTCCCGCCATGCTGAGCGCGGAGCAGGTGAAGGCGCTGGTAAGCGCCACGGGACTGGATGAAGACGCGCTGGCCTTTGCGCTCCTGCCGCTGGCCGCCGCCTGCGCCCGGGCCGATCTGTCCCATTTCAACGTCGGCGCTATCGCCCGCGGGGTGAGCGGCACATGGTACTTCGGCGGCAACATGGAGTTTCTCGGCTCCACCATGCAGCAGACTGTGCATGCCGAGCAGAGCGCCATCAGCCACGCCTGGCTACGGGGCGAAAAATCCCTGGTCGCCATCACCGTTAACTACACCCCCTGCGGCCACTGCCGCCAGTTTATGAACGAGCTGAACAGCGGCCTCAATCTGCGTATTGCCCTGCCGGGCCGTGCGCCACACACTCTGGCGGACTACCTGCCCGACGCCTTTGGTCCTAAAGATCTTGAGATCAATACCCTGCTGATGGATGAAGAGAACCACGGCTTCCCGATAGAGGGGGAAGCGTTGGTTAAAGCGGCCATCACCGCCGCCAACCAGAGCCACGCGCCTTACAGCAAGGCGCCCTCCGGCGTCGCCATCGAGCTGAGCAACGGGCAGATTATCGCCGGTCGCTATGCAGAAAATGCGGCATTCAACCCGTCCTTGCCGCCGCTGCAGGGGGCGCTGAATCTGCTGAGCCTGAACGGCTATGACTATCCGGATATGCGCCGTGCCGTGCTGGCCGAGCGCCCGGACGCGCCGCTCACCCAGTGGGACGCCACTTCCGCCACCCTGCGAGCGCTGGGCTGCCGCTACGTTGAGCGTGTAGCACTGCCGGCCTGAGCAGCGGCAATAACACAATGAAATGATTGTGATGAAAATCCCCGCAGTTGAATCGCTGATTCTTGCGCTTCCTCTGCGGGTAAAGTAGCCTGAATGAAATTTCATCCCCGTACTGAGCTATCTGCATGTTAAAGCGTTTGTTATACAGCCTGTTAGTCATCATCGGCTTGCTGCTGTTAACCGCGCTTGGTCTCGACCGCTGGATGAGCTGGAAAACCTCGCCGTGGATCTACGATGACCTGCAGGATCTGCCCTATCGCCAGGTTGGGGTGGTGCTGGGTACCGCCAAGTATTACCGCACCGGGGTCATTAACCAGTACTATCGCTACCGCATTCAGGGGGCGCTGAACGCCTATAACAGCGGCAAGGTAAACTATCTGCTGCTGAGCGGTGATAACGCCCTGCAGAGCTATAACGAGCCGGTAACCATGCGTAAGGATCTGATTGCCGCCGGGGTCGATCCGCAGGATATCGTGCTCGACTACGCGGGCTTCCGCACCCTGGACTCCATCGTGCGCACGCGTAAGGTCTTCGACGCCAACGACTTTATTATCATCACCCAGCGTTTCCACTGCGAACGCGCGCTGTTTATCGCCCTGCACCGGGGCATTCAGGCCCAGTGCTATGCCGTACCCTCGCCTAAAGATATGCTGACCGTGCGGGTGCGGGAGTTTGGCGCCCGTCTTGGCGCGCTGGCGGATCTCTATATCTTCAAACGCGAGCCGCGCTTCCTCGGCCCGCTGCTGCCTATCTCATCGTTACAGGACGTGCCGGACGATGCCCAGGGCTACCCGGCGGTGACGCCGGAGCAGCTGCTCGATATTCAACCGAAAGCGAAAAAGTAATGCTTTTTTGCGCCCGGTGGCGCTGCGCTTACCGGGCCTACAAACCTGCACCGTGCACACCGTAGGCCGGGGCAAACGCAGTGCCGCCCGGCGTTGCAACATCAGCAGATTAACGCCCGGTGGCGCTGCGCTTACCGGGCCTACAAACCTGCACCGTGCACACCGTAGGCCGGGCAAACGCAGTGCCGCCCGGCGTTGCAGCATCAGCAGAGTAACGCCCGGTGGCGCTGCGCTTACGCGGGCCTACAAACCTGCACCGTGCACACCGTAGGCCGGGGCAAACGCAGTGCCGCCCGGCATATTCCTCAGAAGGCGATATTATCTGCCCAGGCGGTCGCCTTTTTCATCGTCTCAATCACCGTTTCAGGCGCCAGGCCGAGACTTTTTGCCACGCCGTTAACCTCCTCCCACCGCTGCTGCTCATAGAGGCGCGCCAGCGCGAGGAACGGATAGAGCACCCCTTCATCCTGGGTCAGGGCCTGCATAACCCGCTCCGACAGCGCGATCTGCTTAACCAGATCCTCCAGGGCGATACCCAGAATAGCGTCCAGCAGCGAGAAGAGTCCGCAGAAGAAGGCATCATGGGAGAGCGGCTCCCGCCCCGCCGCTTTCGCAAGCAGCTCGCAGAACATGCCCCGAACCAGGCTCATATGGTACAGCTCGGTAGTCTTGACGTTGGCGATGCTGGTCAGGCAGGAGATCGAGACAAAGCGGCGCAGCTCGTTAAAGCCAAGATAGAGTAGCGTATCCTTAAGGGTGCTGTTTTTCACCATCTCAATGCCACGGGTGTTATAGACCACGTTGCGGGTGTAGCGCATTAAGGTATAGGAGAGGCTAATATCGCTCTTGAGATAATTTTCGATTTTCGCCAGGTCAGGATTCTGTGCGTTAACCTCGGCGATAAGCTGGATCTGCAGCACCTTGTTTTGCGATAGCCGCCTGTTTTGCAGCACTTCCGGCTTGCTGTAGAAGTAGCCCTGAAAGAGATCGAAGCCGAACGCCTTGTATCTATCGAACTCCTCCTGGGTTTCCACCTTTTCAGCCAGCAGCGTCACCTTGCCAAGACGATCGCGGTTTTGCGCTAGATAGCTCGCTATCTCATCGAAGCTTTGTGCCTGGATATCGAATTTGATGATGCTGATATAGGGAAAAAAGCGCTCCCACTCGCTTTTCAGCGCAAAGTCATCAAGCGCTATCTGGAAGCCGCCGGCGTAGAGGCGGCGCACGGCGGCCAATAGATCGTCGTCCGGCGTTGCCGTCTCAAGGATCTCAATCACCACCTTGTCGTGGGGCAGCGCATCGGCAAAGCCCTGTACGATCATCTCGCCGGGAAAGTTGATATAGCAGGCATGCTTGCCCACCAGCGACGGCAGCGGCGTTGAAAAGAAGAGATCGGAAATAATTTGTTTCGTTGCATACTCAGACGAGACGTCTGGAAACCGATTGGTCAGCCCGTCACGAAACAGCAGCTCCCAGCCAACGGTGGCCATGTTGTTGTTAAAAATGGGTTGTCTCGCAACAAATGAGTACATACTCCTCTCCATGGCATATGTCAGCGGCAAAAAATGACTCTTTAACTATAGCTAAAACCCCCCTGAGATCGAGCGCTCAGGCCGCGCTAGCTCACACTTTAGTGCGCAACGCTTTTAGAAAAGAGGTTAATAACCAGTACCCCAGCGCAGATGAGCGCCATTCCACCAATGGCAGGCAGATCCAGCTTCTGGCCGCTGAAGATCCACCCGGCGGCGCTAATTAACACAATCCCCACCCCTGACCAGATGGCATAGGCAATGCCGGTAGGAATGTACTGTATGGTCTGGGAGAGAAACCAGAACGCCACCGCATAGCAGCCCAGCGTTGCCGCCGTCGGCCACAGTTTGGTGAACCCTTCCGAATAGCGCATCAGCGTTGTGCCGATCACCTCTGCCACAATGGCGATCCCCAGATGAACATAAGCGTGCATGAACCCTCCTTTTTTACTTCATTATGTAAAATATGCCACCTGCCGTTACATATCGCTACCTTATAACCTCCGCCGCAGGGCATCTATACTGTTACTGACACAGGAGGTTATTAATTGTGAGAATACTAAAATATCTATTCACCAGTCCGGAAAAGCTGCTCCAGGTAACCGATCACCGCAACGTTCAGGAATCTATCGATGACGGGGAGCGGATCATCATAGACGAAGACGGCAGAGCGCGGGTTAACGTACGCAGCCAGGCCGTTAAAGAGGATTTTACCCGCCATGTTGATGCACTAAAGAGGGCGTAAGATGGCGACAGCAATATTCATGGTGTTGATGGTTTCCGGCTACTGGTACACCAGCCGCGATCTCTCGACCCGTTTCAAACTGCGGCGCTCCTTTGGCTGGGACGTCTACTTTCTGGTGGCCCTGTATGGCTGCATCTTTATGCTGCAGGGGATCATCGCTACCGCGCTGGTGTGGCTGCTGCTGCTGTTCTCGTCCATGGGTATGGATGCGTTGCCGCAGTGGTTTGGTGCAGAAGAGCACCGTCTGCAGGTGACTTTTATGAACTGGAGCTTCCTGGGCATTCAGGCTCCGGTAGTGATTATGCTGGCATTTGCTACCCTCTTTTGCCTCTACCGCTCCAACTGGGCTGGCAGCGCCCGCCTCGACAGCAACGGTCGTCGCCAGCTGTATAAGTTTCTGACGCGGGGTAACGGCGTTGAAGGCCTGCTTTATCAGTGTATGGAGACGGGCCAGCTGGCGTGGATCACGTTGAAGTCGCAGCGGGTCTATATCGGTATGATCCACGCCGCCACCCTGGACGATACCGAAGTGAGAAATATTGAGCTGATCCCAATGCTGAGCGGCCACCGGGATCGACACTCTCATCAGCTTAACATTGAGAACAACTACAGCGCCTGGTATGCCAAGCATAATATCAACCTCGACACCGAGCCGCAGTCGGCGCTCGATTTCCGCAAGGTGATCCTGCTGGATGAGGTCGAGAGCCTGTCGCTGTTCGATCCGGCGCAGGTTATGGCGATGGGTATCAAGGAAGAGCCGCAGGCATAACGTTAACAGGATGGCACAATGCGTAAAACGTCTCTGCCCAATGAGGATCCGCCGCCGGTTCGGGAGAAGCATCTCTGGTTAAGCTTTGAAGCCAACGTGCGGCGGGTTGGTTTCTTTGCGCTGCTTTGCATCGTGCTGGCCGCATTAAGCGGCCTCTTCTCGCGAGGCCATTATAGCCACGTTGAGCGCAGCAATGCTGACAATACGTTGACCCTGAGCTACGAGCGGTTTAACCGCCAGCAGAGCGATGTGGATATGGAGATTTCAACTACGGCGGCCAGCGGAAATACGCTTACTATTACCCTGGGCGGCGATTTTATGCAGGCGTTTAAGATCGATACGCTCCAGCCGCAGCCGGATAAAACCTGGAGCCAGGGCGGCAGCCTGGTACTGGAGTACGAGCGCAGCAGCCTGCCGTCCAGCGGAAAGGTGTGGCTGGGCCTGCTGCCACAGCAGCCCGGCAGCAGCACCAGTACCGTGACCGTCAACAACGGCCCGCCCCTCTCTTTCTGGCAGTTTACCTACCTCTAGGAGCACAATATGGAAATGGTTCTCAGAGCGTTGGCCATCTACCTGGTGTTAATGGTGGTGTTTAAGATTGCCGGACGGCGAGCGCTGATGCAGATGACCTCGTTCGATCTGATCCTGCTGCTGATTATTAGCGAGGCGACGCAGCAGGCGCTGCTGGGCAATGACTTTTCCGTTACCGGCGCCGCGCTTACCATTATTACGCTGGTAGTGGTGGATATGCTGTTTGGCTACCTGAAGCGGTATCTGCCGGGCGTCGAGGCGACCATCGACGGCACGCCGGTGATCCTCGTGGAGAATGGCCGACTGCTTGAGAAGAAGATGAAGCAGGCCGATATCTCCTATGACGATATCATGGCTTTTGCCCGCAACGGCCAGGGGATCGATAAGCTAGCGGATATCAAATACGCTATTCTGGAGCAGAACGGCCATATCTCTATCATTCCTGCAAGCAAATAAAAAACCGGCCAGCATGGCTGACCGGTTCTCTTCACGCCTGAGCTATTTCTTCTCAGGTTTTTTGTCACCGGACTCCGGCGACTCGGAAGGATCGTCTTTTTCAACGTTCAGGATATAATCAATACGCATAACGTCTCCTTATTTTTTGCCTTCGGCGATGCCGGTGAGCTTCACGTCGGTCTCTTTCTCTTCGTTCAGCGTCTCTTCCAGCAGCTTAGCAGCTTCAGTGTAGCCCAGCTTCTGCGCCAGGGTACGCAGGGTACCGTAAGAGGCGATCTCATAGTGCTCGACTTTTTGCGCCGCACCAATCAGACCTTCGTCGCGCAGTTCGCCTGCGGCAACGGAATCGATGATCTCCTGGGCCTCTTCCACCAGCCCTTCGAGGGCATGGCACTTCATACGGCGAATACGTAGACCTTCGGTTACTTCAACAATCTGGTCGATTCGTTCAATCTGCCCGCGGGTCTCTTCAAGATGGGTTTCAAACGCGGTAACCAATTGCTCTGAGGTCGCTGCGCGGGCCATTTTTGGCAATGCGCGCGCTATTTGTTTCTCGGCGCTGTATATGTCTGACAGTTCATGAATAAAAAGATCTTCAAGTGTTTTAACCGCTGGCATAATTAATTCCTCATTATTTCGCCGGAATAGATCCTTAAGGGATTGTGGCAATCCTGTAAATTTCATTACAGGATTGCCACTGACAGTCACCACATATTTATTTAATTGATCTCGCGTTAATTAAATAAAAGATGTGGGCTACGGTCAGGAGGAACGACCGCCGCTGTGACTGTTTTGTCCGCCTTTCTTACCTGCTTCAGATGCGCGCTGCGGGTCATTTTTGAAGTTCCCGCCGCTCTGCTGCCCGCCTTTACGGCCTGCTTCAGATGCACGCTGTTTATCTTCTGCAAAGTTTCCTGAACCGCCACGATGTTGTTGGGCCATAATATACTCCTTCCACATACAGTTTTGGTTAAATAATAGAGGGAAGTTATTCCCCCGTCAGGCATGTTTAACTGTAGTCACAATTCCCCCGGCTTCAAGTTAAAAATCTATGGAAATATTGCCAGCGAAGCATACCAGGAGCATTCTGAGAGGGATAACTTTTCCTTATAACGAGAAATCAAATAGATAGCAAAATATATTATCTCAGCGAAGCGGCAAATATATTCACAGGGCTAAATATTGCAAAATATGTCTTTTCATAAAAAAACGGTAATAAAAAAGCCCGCCGGAGTGGCGGGCCTTGTTAAGCAGGCGAAAAGTACAGGCTTATTTTTTGCGCGCGTACTTCAGCGAGTCCAGCGCCACGGCGAAGATGATGATCCCGCCCTTAATGATGTACTGCCAGTACGGGTTAACGCCGATATAGGTCAGACCGTAGTTGATAACGGTAAAGATGATCACCCCGGTCACCACCCCAAGCACCGTACCGACGCCGCCGCTGAAGGAGACCCCGCCCACCACGCAGGCGGCGATGGCGTCCAGCTCGTACATAAAGCCGAGGTTGTTGGTCGCCGAGCCGATACGGCCCGCTTCCAGCATCCCGCCGAAGGCATAGAAGACGCCGGACAGGGCATAGATCATCAGCAGGTTCAGCGCCACGTTAACGCCGGAGACCTTTGCCGCTTCCGGGTTGCCACCGATAGCGAAGATATTTTTACCGAAGCGCGTCTTGTTCCACAGGATCCAGACAAAGGCTACGGCGATCAGCGCGTAGAAGGTGATGTAGGAGAGACGGAAGCTGCCCAGCGCGACAAATCCCTGGGTAAAGGTCGAGAAGCCGCTGTCGAAGCCGGAGATCGGCGATGCGCCCACGAAGTCATAGTAGAGGGAGTTGATACCGTAGACGATGATCATCGTACCCAGGGTGGTGATAAACGGCGTCACGTTCAGGTAGGCGATGATAATGCCGTTCACCAGACCAATGATCGCACCAATCACGCAGACGATAGCGATAACCGCGATAATCGGCATGGTGGCCATCTCAGGGAACACCTTGTTGGCGTTCTCCATCGACTGAAGCAGCGTTGCCGCGACAACCGCCGCGAGGCCAACCTGGCGTCCGGCGGAGAGGTCTGTGCCCTGGGTGACGATCAGCCCCGCCACGCCCAGCGCGATAATAATACGCACCGAGGACTGGGTCAGAATGTTACTGAGGTTCAGCAGGCTCAGGAAAGTGGGATCCTGGAAGATAATAATGGCCAGCAACACCAAAAGAACGACGTAGAGACCGCCCTCTTTCAGGTAAGTGAGAAAACTCTTTTTATTTAGCGCACTCATGAGAAGCCCCTGATCTTAAAGGTGCAAAGACGCAAGACGTAAAATTTCGTTTTGCGTTGTCGTTTTAGTGTCAACAATTCCGGCAACGAGGCCATTGCTCATAACCAAAATACGGTCGGTGATCCCTAACAGCTCTGGCATTTCGGAAGAGATAATGATGATCCCCTTCTCTTTCTTCGCCAGTTCAGCTATCAGCTGGTAGATCTCAAATTTTGCCCCCACGTCGATACCGCGCGTCGGCTCATCCAGCATCAGGATCTCCGGCTGGGTCAGCAGCCAGCGGCCGATAATGACCTTCTGCTGGTTGCCGCCGGAGAGGGAACCAATCTGCGTGCGGTGGCCCGGCGTTTTCACGCGCATTGAGTCGATCACCCACTGGGTGTCGCTCTTCATGCGGCTGTTATCCAGCAGGCCAACTTTGTTTTTGTAGTTCTGGATGTTGGAGATAAGGGAGTTAAAACCGATATCCAGATAGGCGTAGATCCCCGTTGAGCGACGCTCTTCGGTCACCAACGCAAAGCCGTTGTTAATCGCTTCGTGGGCGGTATGGTTATTGATGGTTTTCCCATGCAGGGTGATGGTGCCGCCTGATTTTTCGCGGATGCCAAACAGGGTCTCCACGATATCGGTACGTTTCGCCCCGACCAGCCCGGCGATGCCGAGAATTTCACCCTTGTGCAGGTCAAAGGAGACGTCGCGAATCGAGGGCTGACGCAGGGAGGTCAGGTTGCGCACCTCCATGATCGTCTCCCCCGGCGTGTTCTGCTTGTCCGGGAAACGCTGGTTCAGCGAGCGGCCGACCATCATGGCGATGATCTTGTCCATATCCAACCCTTCCAGCGGCTGGGTGGCGATCCACTGGCCGTCGCGCAGGATAGAGATCTCGTCGCAAAGCTGGAAGATCTCCTCCATCTTGTGCGAGATATAGACGATACCGCAGCCGCGCTCTTTCAGCTTGCGGATAATTTTAAACAGATGATTGACCTCTTTTTCGGTCAGCGAGGAGGTCGGCTCATCCATAATGACGATTTTGGCATCGTAGGAGAACGCCTTCGCAATTTCGATCATCTGCATTTGCGAAACGGAGAGGGTTCCCACGCGGGCGCGCGGATCGATATCGATATCCAGCTCGTCGAAAATCGCTTTCGTGTCGCGATACATTTTATCCTGATCGACAAATACACCTTTGGTGGGGTAGCGCCCCAGCCACATGTTGTCCATCACCGACCGCTGCAGCACCAGGTTAAGCTCCTGATGCACCATAGATATCCCGTTTTCCAGCGCCTCTTTGGTCGAATGGAAATCGATCTCTTTGCCCTGGAATAGAATGCTGCCGGAATCTTTTTGATAGATCCCAAAAAGGCATTTTAATAACGTTGATTTCCCTGCGCCGTTTTCACCCATCAGGGCGTGAATAGAGTGCGGACGCACTTTTAAATTAACGTTATCGAGTGCCTTAACGCCGGGAAATGACTTGTTGATGCCGCTCATTTCCAACAAGAATTCACCTGACGACTGAGTAGTATCGCTGACCATAATTATACCTTGTTGGCCTCGCACATCGCGTTATAAAAGGGCGCATCAAGATGCGCCCAGTGAAAGCAAAACAATGAATTATTTATTGCTGAACTCAGAGAGGTTCTCTTTATCCACGCCTACGTAGGGGATACGGACGATTTTCTCTTCCAGCTTCCAGTTAGTGCCGTCAGCTGCGCCTTTGCCGTCGGCGAGGTTTTTCGCCAGGTCAAAGGTGGCTTTCGCCTGGTTGTTGGCGTCGTTCAGAACGGTACCGGCCAGCGCACCGGATTTCACCAGCGCCAGCGCTTCTGGCAGGGCATCAACGCCGAATACCGGAATAGAGGATTTGTTGTGGGCCTTCAGGGCTTCTACCGCACCCATCGCCATGGCATCGTTGTTGGCGATAACCACTTCGATTTTGTTGGCGTTCGGGCCAGAGAGCCACGCATCCATCTTATCTTTCGCCATCGCGGTATCCCACATAGCGGTATCGAGCTGCAGCTGCTGGGTTTTTACGCCCTTGTCGTTCAGCTCTTTGATGACGTAGGTCGTACGCGCTTCAGCATCCGGGTGGCCCGGCTCGCCTTTCAACAGTACGAACTGGATCTGACCATCTTTGTTCAGGTCCCAGGTTGGGTTCGCCGCCCAGTGTTTCGCGATCAGGTCGCCCTGAATGATGCCGGACTCTTTCGAATCGGTACCGACATAGTAGGCTTTGTCATAGCTATCCAGCGCCTTGCGGGATGGCTCTTTGTTGAAGAAGACGATCGGCACGTTCTGGCCGCGCGCTTTCTCGATAACCGTACCTGCGGCTGCCGGGTCAACCAGGTTAATCGCCAGCGCTTTAACGCCCTTCGCCAGCAGAACGTCGATCTGGTCATTCTGTTTTGACTGGTCGTTCTGCGAGTCGTTCATCAGCAGCTGAACGTCCGGCGTCTCTTTCGCATCTTTCTCAATTGCTTTGCGTACAACCGACATAAAGTTGTCGTCATATTTATAAATGGTCACGCCAATGCGGGTATCTGCCGCCTGTGCTGCCGCGCCAAAAAGCATGCTTGCCATTACGGCAGACAGAGTTAAAACCTTCTTATTCATGGTATCTCCGGTTTATGCAGGGTAGTTCTTGTGAATAAAGATCGGCGGGCAGCAGAATAGTGAAACGTTACTGTCGCCGAAGGTCACTCTAAAAATTGGGTCTTCCGTGTACGGTAACGCTCCAGAAAAGCTTTATTGATTGTCCATTGCGAAGCATCCTGCCTGACCGAACGGCCTGTATTACATGATGTTTCAGGCTCTGGAACGCTGACATCATAGTCAGCGCATTGTTAAGATACTGTGAATTTACTCACAGATTGAAAACGGTTACATGCAGCTATGTTATAAGTTAGTGATCGGAGCCACAGTTTGCCGCAGCGCCACTGAATGGCGGCGCACCAGGGTCGGCATAAAGCAGTGGGTGGCGGTCAGATCCTGCGTCCCTGCTGCCCCCTGTAACGCCAGTTCGGTCGCCAGCCGGGCCATGGATGCAATGGGATAACGCACCGTTGTCAGCTGCGGATCGGTGTAACGGGCAATTGGGATATCGTCGAAGCCAATAAGGGAGAGATGCTGCGGTACGGCGATGCCGTTATCCTTCAGCGCCGTCAGCGCCCCGGCGGCCATGCTGTCGTTATAGGCGAAGACGGCGGTGAGGTGCAGATTCCGGCCAAGCAGCTCAACCATCGCCGCCTCCCCGCCCTGCATATCCGGCGCGCCTACCCCTACCCAGCCTTCGGGTGCGTTGATACCCTGCTCGGCCAGCGCCTGACGCCAGCCCTGCTGACGCAGATCGTTATCTTCGATACGGTGGCTGGAGCCAAGGTAGCCCACGCGCTGATGCCCCTGAGCAAGCAGCATCCGGGTGGCCATCACCGCACCGCTGACGTTATCCAACGCAACGCAGCGGTGAGCGTAGCCGGGAACCACGCGGTTGATCAGCACCATACCGGGGATCTGCTCCATAAAGCCAGCCAGCTCCTCATCGCTTAGCGCTTTGGAGTGGACAATCAGGGCGTTACAGCGCTGGCGGATGAGGATCTCAATGGCGTGACGCTCCTTTTCCGCCTCATGGTAGCTGTTGCCGATCAGGAGATACTTCTGGTGCTGCTGGGCCACGGTGTCCACAGCCTTAACCAGCGCGCCAAAGAAAGCGTCGGAGACGTCCATCACCACCACGCCAATGGTATCGCTGACCTGGGTCGCCAGCGCCTGGGCGTTGGCGTTGGGCCGATAGCCCAGCTGCGCCACCGCCTTCATCACCGCTTCACGGGTGTCGGGGCTAACCATCGCGCTGTTGTTAAGCACGCGGGAGACCGTCGCGACAGAGACGCCCGCACGACGGGCCACGTCACGAATGGTAATCATGCCCGGCCTCCTGATTGAGATTGCAGCAGCTCACAGTTTCCCCCTGGGTTTAGCAAGAGCGCTATTCTGGCAGGGGGAGCGGAGCCGCTACGTGAGGAAAGTCACAGCACTGAAAACGGTTACATCCGTTTTGTTAATGATTGTGATCCAGATCGTTATCTGGATGTATGGGAGAGTGAAACGCCTGCCGCACGGGCGGTTAGCTTGCGCCACAGCCACTCCACTGGTCCCTGGCGGAAAGCACGCAGCCAGAGCACGGAGAAGAGAATATTCACCGCCCAAATAGGTGGAATAAACGCCAGCAGCTGTAAGCGGTTAAAGTGCATAAACAGGCCGAAGCAATAGAAGATCGTAGTGCAGATTAAGGTCTGGAGCAGATAGTTACTCAGGGCCATCCGCCCTACGCAGGCCACCGCCAGTACGATACGCCAGCGGCAGATCTGCGGCCAGAAGCCATAGGCCAGCGCCGCATAGCCGATGGTTTGCAGGGGCGCCCCCAGCTCGCGTGGGGCCTGTAACAGGAAGGCACACCAGCGGTAGGACCAGCCCAACTGCCACTGGGCAACAATGGCCGGCAGGTTGATCGCCATACCAGCAAGGATCAGCAGCAGCCCGGTTTTACGGTAGTGCCGCAGGCTGAACTGTCCTTTCAGCCAGCCGCTACGCATCAGCGCCGCCCCCATCAGCATCATGCCCGCCAGCTGCCAGCCATACTGCGCGCCCAACGCCAGCAGGCTGTTGGAGAGCATATCCGCCCGGTTGCTGATGGCTTCGTAGCCGCCGTTGGTCTTCCACCAGTACTCATACTGGAGATTGGCCGTATCGGGGATCCATGAGCGGCTGGTCTGGTTGCCGGAGATAAAGCCCAGCAGCAGCAGCACGCCTATACCAACGAGGTAGAGCATGATACCGGTGTTAAACAGGCTCTTTATTCCCGGCGCGTCGCGCACCAGATGCCAGCTAATTAACCCGATCAGCCCGTAGGCCAGCAGAATATCACCGTCCCAAAACAGCAGGCCGTGGATAAAGCCCATCAGCACCAGCAGGGTAAGCCGGGACTGGATCCAGCGTTTGCCTTTGGCGAGCAGCAGCTGTAGCCCCGCGCCAAACAGCAGCGCAAACAGGGTGAGGAATTTAACCTGGGCAAAGAGATCGAGCGTGGCCCAGGTCCAGGCATCGCGCAGGGTAATGTCGCCGTACCAGGCCGGGTTGAGATAGGCCGCCTTTGGCAGGCCAAAGGCGTTTATATTCAGCAGCAGAATACCGAGGATGGCGACGCCGCGAATGAAATCCAGCGTAACGTTTCGTTCCATGGCGTCGCCTCTGCGCGTAATTAACAGGATCGGTTATGGGTGACGCACGGCGCGCAGAAACTCCTGGCGCGTATTCTGGCTGGATTTAAACAGCCCGCCCAGCGAGGTGGTGGTGGTTGCGCTGGTAGCATCACGAATGCCGCGCGCTTTCACGCAGTAGTGTACCGCATCAATGGAGACGGCCACGTTGTTGGTGCCGAGCAGCGTTTGCAGCGCGATGAGGATCTGCTGCGTCAGGCGCTCCTGCACCTGCGGACGCTGGGCGAAGAACTGCACGATACGGTTGATCTTCGAGAGACCAATCACCGCATCTTTCGGGATATAGGCTACCGTCGCCTTGCCGTCGATAGTGACGAAGTGGTGCTCGCAGGTGCTGGTGAGCGTGATGTCGCGCACCGTCACCATCTCATCCACCTTCATTTTATTCTCAATGACGGTGATCTTCGGGAAGTTAACGTAGTCGAGGCCGGAAAAGATCTCGTCAACGTACATTTTGGCGATACGGTGCGGCGTTTCCATCAGACTGTCATCGCTCAGATCGAGATTTAACAGTTGCATGACCTCGGTCATGTGTCCGGCAATAAGACGTTTGCGGGTTTCGTTGTCCATATCGACCGGCGGACGCAGCGGGGTTTCCAGCCCGTGCGCGACCAGCGCCTCATGGACAAGGGCCGCTTCTTTACTGAGTGATGGCATTAGTTATTCTCCTGCAGATGTTGCTCTCCTTTGCCGCTAAGGGGGCAAAGTGCGCGATCATTGTGCGTGAGGACGCGGAGAGAATCTAGTATTGCGTCATGATAATTATTGAAATTGCTATAACCTTTCATCCTGACGCCGCCAGACCAGCGCTCCGGCAATAAAAAGCCCTGCGCCTGCCAGACCCAGCGCAGGCTCCAGGCGGTGGGTCAGCCAGGTCGATAGCGCCGAGGTCATTGGCCCGATCAGCTGGCCCACGGCATAGCCGGTGGTCAGCAGCCCGGCCATATAGCGCGCATGCCCTGCCGCCAGCTCGCGGCCATAGAGCAGCGACAGCTGTACGGCACAGAGAAAGCCGCCCCCTACCAGCAGCGCGCCACAGACCAGCCCCGCCATGCCCGGCAGCAGCCAGGCGGCAATCACCCCTACCCCTTGCAGCCAGAGCACCACGGCGAGGCGCTGGTGACTCTCGCCTCTATTACGCAACGCCACGCTGATGGCAATACCGAGCACCGAAGCCAGGCCAAACACTGGCCAGACAAACTGGGCAAACAGGCTGCCGGGAAAGCGCAGCGCCGCCATCTGCGACAGAAAGGTGGCGGGCAGGATGTAGCCGAATCCGGCCAGGCTATAGCTCCACGCCAGCCGTTTAATATTTCCGCTCAGGTGCAGCGGCTGCGGCTGCTCGCCGCTGCGGTGCAATGCGCCCGGCCGGGGGAGATCGCGCGCGATGAGCATAATAAGCACCAGCGCCAGCACGCCATACACCAGCCAGCCCGCTGCTGCTGACAGCCCCTGCGCCTGGATTGCCACCGCCAGCAGGCCGCTGAGAGCAATGCCCGCGCCTGGGCCGGCAAACACCGCTGCGTTAAGGCCCGGCCTGCCGGTATGCGCCAGCCGGTCGCCGATCCACGCGGCGGTCAATACCATTGCCCAGCCGCTCATCACGCCGATAGCCAGCCGTAGCGCGCCATGAAGCAGCGGGCTAAACGCCAGCGCCGAAAGGAAGGTCAGCAATACCGCACCAAAGATGCCAAGGTAAAGTCTGCGCTCAACATGGCGGCGGGCGCGCATGGCGTCCCACGCGCCGATGAGGTAGCCAAGATAGTTCATTGCCGCCACCAGCCCCGTACTGGTCAGGCTAAGCTGGCCGTCGCGGATCATCAGCGGCACCTGGGGCGTAAAAGCAAAGCGCCCAATCCCCATCGCCACAATCAGCATCACAAACCCGGCCAGCGCAACGCGTACCGCCATAACCGCCTCAAATGTTAATAAAAAGTTGCGTTCATGATGCTTTATATCGCTTCCAGGCGGAAGTGAAAGTTTCTCCCGGCTTACGAATTATCTGTATGATTAATCAAACAGACGAAAGTATGACGATCCGAGGAGACAGGCATGGAAATGCTCGAACAACATCGCTGCTATGAGGGCTGGCAACAGCGCTGGCAGCACCACTCCGCCGTACTGAACTGTACGATGACCTTCAGCGTTTTTGTTCCGCCGTCGGCGAACGATGCGCCGCTGCCGGTACTCTACTGGCTCTCCGGCCTGACCTGTAACGATGAGAATTTCACCACCAAGGCCGGGGCGCAGCGCGTGGCGGCCGAGCTGGGGATCGTGCTGGTGATGCCCGACACCAGCCCGCGCGGTGACGATGTGGCCGATGACGCCAGTTACGATCTGGGTAAAGGCGCAGGTTTCTATCTCAACGCCACCCAGCAGCCGTGGGCCACCCACTACCGGATGTATGACTACCTGCGCGACGAACTACCGACGCTGGTGAAAGAGCACTTTAACGTCAGCGACCGCTGCGCCATCAGCGGTCACTCGATGGGCGGTCATGGCGCGCTGATCGTGGCGTTAAAAAATCCCGGCAGGTTTACCAGCGTGTCAGCCTTCGCGCCTATTGTTAACCCGGCGCAGGTTCCGTGGGGCGAAAAAGCATTTAGCGCCTACCTGGGCGATAACCGCAGCGACTGGCAGGCTTGGGACAGCTGTGCGCTGATGCAGGCCAGCCAGCCGGGGGATGCCATCCCAACGCTTATCGATCAGGGTGATGGTGACACGTTCCTGGCCGAGCAGCTGCAGCCTGCCCGCCTTGCTGAAGCTGCTCGTCAGACCGACTGGCCGCTGACCCTGCGCGTACAGCCGGGCTATGACCATAGCTATTTCTTTATCGCCAGCTTTATAGAAGACCATCTGCGTTTTCACGCCCAATATTTGCACGCTAGCTAAGTGCCATACTAATATAACTACCCCGGCGATGACGGGGTAGTTAAACATTCTTAAACTGGTCGGACAACGCCGCTAAATACTCTTCCTGCCGACGGAAAAATATATTCGTGATCTGACTAACAGAATCTAAAACAAGATTTCATAAATAACCCTGCCGCTAACATAACCCTGAATCTGGCTATTAATCCTTAACATCAGGCGCTATGCGAGACAGCCGCCAATCATTGTCAAATCAAATGAATAGTTGAAATGCATTGATTAACTTTATGAATCGTAACGATCTTTATTTTTTGAAGTTAAATAAACGTAGCACGATACAATGGCCGCACCTTTCTCAGGCATATGCCTATAGAAAATGCACAGCTTATCTATGTTGTTCAGTGCTAACTTACCTATGATGCAGTATTCACACTGTCGGAGGGAGTAATGAACCTTTTTATCTCTAATAAGCTTAAATACTTTATAGCGGTAATGGAGGAAGGCAGCGTAAGTAAAGCCTGCCAGCGGATGCACATATCGAGGACGCCAATGAGTAAGGCGATATCTGATATTGAGCAGTCGCTGGGGATCCCACTGTTTATCAGAACCAAGGAGGGAATGACGCCCAGTAAATTCGGCACAATCCTCTATAACAAAATTGTGCCCTATTATAACGATCTGGTTAAGATTGAGCACTGTATGCATACTGACGACGGCGTGCCCGTTACCCGCATTATGTGCAGCAGAAATATTCCTAGATCAATTATAAGCCATCTAAGCGTTGCGCTGTCAAATAACAATATTAATAATGAATTTACCCTGACCGATGAGATAAAGCAGGACGATCTCTCCTCGGAGCTTCACTTCTACGATATTGTTATTACAGATAAAAATTTTGCCAGCCAGTACGCCAGGGCCGAGCCGGTCTCCTTTGATATCTACATCAACTCGACCCCTGCCGCCTGTGAAAAGATGATCCAAGGAGGTGAGGTTGACGTTTACCATGATTTCGATGCCGACAGCAGCGTAACCGATCTGTTTACGCATGATAAAATAAAGTTCAGAAATATCAAAAAAATTTCAGACAGCGACCTGATCGATATGGCGTATAGGGTTAACAACCATCAGGCGGTAATCATTTCGACAGATCCGCTATTAAGCCTGCTTAATGTAGACGGCTCTACCGTATTAAAGCGCAGCGTCATTAACAAAACGTTATGGTTCTATTCGCAGTGGAAAGCTAAAAATAATAAAGAGACAGCCCAGGTTATGGCTATGGTATTTGCTGATTTAAAGAGATCAGGCCATACCAGCAATGAGCTATCTCGTTAATTTACTGCTTTTTTTGACAAGCCACCCTTTGGCCACATTTTGCGGCCTGAGCGCTTTTATTGTCTCCTGCTGGTCAGGATACGTTGAAAAAGCCTCACCGGGGAATATTCTTATAAGCAGTCTGGTCTGCGTCGTTAGCGCGCTGGCTTTTTTAGATGTGTTACTTCACGGCAGCCACTATCACCTGTTTTTCCCCTTAATTGGGATTATTACCGGTTTTATTGGGCCTTATAAAATTAGAGGCCTGATCGTTGGTGTAATAAAGTACTATATCTCCTCCGACAATAAGAAATAAGTAGTCTTTTTTAGGGGGGCTTGCCCCCCTTTTTTTAGCCAGGTTTTTTATCAGAAGCGATAATCCACCGCCATGAAATAGCGACGACCATCTTCGTTATAGCTGTAGTCGTCGCGGCTCAGGTCTTTATCCGTCAGGTTGAGAACCCCTGCGCGCAGCTTGACGTTTTTCGTTGCCTGCCATGCGCCACCCGCATTCCAGATCACGTAGCCGCCCGGCGTTTTGCCCGTATTGCTCACGTCACGCTTCTCTCCGGTATAGTTACCAGAAACGTAGAAGGACCAGTCCTGCAATGCCTGCCAGTCCAGCGTACCGTTTGCAGTATGGAACGGCAGCTCCTGCAGCGGTTTATCGCCGCCGTCGCTAAGATCGCGACCGTCGTTATAGGTGTAGTTCAGGGTCAGCTTCCAGGCATCGTCAAACGGCACCTTCAGCTCGGTCTCTACGCCGCGAATACGCGCCTTGTTAACGTTGAAGTAGCGGAACGTCGGGACGCGTTGCCCGTTGGCGTTGGTGTAGAAGCCGACAAAGTTGGAGTAGGACGGTGCGGCGGCGGCATCGGCGGTACGGTTGATGCTGATCATGTCGTCAACGTCGTTCTGGAAGGTGGTGATGCTGCCCTCCACGCCCTCCAGCCAGCCCTCTTCCCCGCTGTAGTAGAGTCCCAGCTCAAAGCTTTCGCTGGTCTCCGGCTTCAGATCCGGACTCCCCACAATCCGGCAGCTGCCGCGGCAGGAGTTCGTCGCCCAGTCCGGGCTGAGCTGTAACAGAGAAGGTGCTTTAAAGGCCGTGGCCCAGCCGCCCTTAACGGTTACGGTATCGGTGGCGTTATAGACGAGGTAGGCACGCGGGCTGTAGTGATCCCCGTAGGTTTCATGATCGTCCATACGGATGCCGGTGGTCAGCGCCAGCGGCTCGAAAATACGCCACTCGTCTTCAATAAACAGCGCGTACTGGCTGGCGGAGGTGTTGCTGCTGCTGCCTCCGGTGAGGTTAACCGGATCCTCAAGCTTATCGTGACGCCACTCGCCGCCGACGGTCACGAACTGGTTAATCATTTCCAGCGGCAGGACGTATTTGCCATCCACGGTGTTGTTTTCTGAGGTAATGCCTTTGCTGCCCGGATTTTTGTTATCTACCTTCTCGCCGTAGAACTTCAGCTCGCTGGTGCCGACGTCCCAGCGGCTGTTGTGGCTCAGGGAGTAGTTTTCACGCTCCAGACGGTTACGATCGAGGGAGTCGGAGTCCCGGTCCTGGCGATCAAAGCCATACCCGGCGGTAAAGTCGTGATTTTCCGAGGGCGTCCAGGCAAACTCGACGTTCGCGTCGCGGCTGGTGAAGCCCTCAATGCGCGGCGTCTCACCGGTCGCGGTGGTGTCTGACGGCTCCTGCTTATCTTTTTCACGCTTCGCCACGCTGCCGAAGGCCTTCATGCCCAGCACACCATCCACCAGCGGGCCGCTGGTATAGAACTGGCCGTTGTACGTATCGCCGCGATCGCGCTTCTCCTGGATAGTGGTATCCGCAGAGAGCGTGCCGGTCCACTGCTGCCCCACCTTCTTGGTGATAATGTTAACGACGCCGCCCAGGGCGTCAGAGCCATAGAGAGATGACATCGGGCCGCGCACCACTTCAATACGCTCGATGGCATCTACTGGGATCCAGTTCAGGTCAAAGTCATTATGGCGGAAGACCGCGTTGCGGGAGTTAACGCGCTTGCCGTCGATCAGGATCAGCGTGTAGCTGCTGTCGAGGCCGCGAATGCTGACGCCTTTACGGTTGTCACCCTCGTTGGTGAGCTGTACGCCCGGTACGTCCTGAAGCACATCCTTCAGATTATTGACCGGCCGACGCTGCAGATCCTGCTGCGTCACAACGCTAATACTGGCCGGGGCATCCTTTAGATTCTGCTCCGTGGCGGCGGCGGTGACGACCAGGGTGTCGGACTCGCTGTCAACTGCGAAAGCTGGCAGCGCCAGCGCCATTGCGGACGCACAAAGCCCTCCCCGCACGATGGGATTCAACCTAAACATTCCATTTCTCCATGAGATAACTACAACAAATCTAAGAAGTTTTGCTCACAAGTTTTTATCTACTCCCCGCTACGTTGGCGAAGAGATCGTAACGATAAAGCAAATAATAATGATTATCAATTTAATTGTTAAAAGTTATGTCAAGGTGAGGGTTTATGGAGGAATTATGGGCAAAAAAAAGCCCTTTCAAAATGAAAGGGCTTGATAGTGAAAGGATTTATTTGTTAAATCTTTTCGGGAACTCCATGTCCTTGTAGCTGACGAATTTCGTTCCACGCGTCAGCTTGTAGCCGAACCAGATAATCAGGAACAGCGGGATGCCGATATAGGTCGCTGCGACTCCGCCCCAGTCAATGGTGTCTTCAAGGAAGGCCTGGTAGTTCTGGCCCAGCGTAATAGTCAGGCAGAGCACAAAGGCGAAGATCGGTCCCAGCGGGAAGAAACCGGAGCGGTAGGGCAGATCGTTCAGGTCATGGCCCTGCATAACGTAGCCGCGGCGGAAACGGTAGTGGCTGATAGCAATCCCCAGCCAGGCGATAAACCCGGTCATGCCCGACGTATTCAGCAGCCACAGGTAAACCGTCTGGTTGCCAAACATAGAGGTCAGGAAGCAGAGCGCGGCAATCACCGTGGTGGCATACAGGGCGTTACGCGGTACGCCGCCCTTAGAGAGACGAGAGAAGATACGCGGCGCTTTACCGTCGCAGGCCAGGGTGTAGAGCATACGCGTGGAGGCGTACATGCCGGAGTTACCCGCCGAGAGTACCGCCGTCAGGATCACCGCATTCATAATCGCCGCCGCAGAGAGCAGGCCCGCGTGTTCGAATACCAGGGTGAACGGACTGACGCTGATGTCTTTGACATCGTTACGCAGCAGGCTCGGATCGGTATAAGGGATGATCAGGCTGATAATCAGGATGGCAAATACATAGAACAGCAGGATACGCCAGAACACCTGACGCACCGCACGCGGGATGTTTTTCTCGGGATCTTCCGACTCACCCGCCGCAATACCAATCAGCTCGGTGCCCTGGAAGGAGAAGCCCACAATCATCGCCACGCCGATCATCGCCGCAAAGCCACCGGCAAACGGCGCATCGCCAATGCCCCAGTTGCTCCAGCCAGCCGGTTTCGCGCCCTGGAAGATGCCAACGATCATCATCACGCCGACGATGATAAAGATAATGACGGTGGCGACCTTGATTAACGAGAACCAGTACTCCGCCTCGCCAAAGCCTTTCACCGAGATCCAGTTCAGCAGTACGATGGCAGCGAGGAACAGCGCGCTCCAGATCCAGCCCGGCGTGTCCGGGAACCACCAGCTCATCACCAGCTGGGCGGCCACCAGGTCAACGGCGATAGTTACCGCCCAGTTGTACCAGTAGTTCCAGCCCAGCGCGAAGCCAAAGCCCTCTTCCACATACTTCTGCCCGTAGGTGGCGAACGAACCGGACACCGGCATATAGGCCGCCAGCTCGCCGAGACTGGTCATCAGGAAGTAAACCATAAGGCCAATCAATATATAAGAGAGCAGCGCGCCGCCGGGGCCTGCCTGTGAGATGGTTGCGCCGCTGGCAACGAACAGACCTGTACCAATCGATCCGCCAATAGCGATCATGGTCAGGTGACGCGCCTTTAGTTCACGGCGAAGCGTGGGCGCTTGTGTGGTTTTAGTTTCGGAAACCATGTGAAAATGCTATCCATCAAAAAAATGAGGCGGGATTGTAGCAGACGTCACCACATCCTTCTGGCTCAAATATGCGGTTATAAGAGAGCTTCATGATCGGTAAGGAATTATAAGTAAAGCACAGAAATCTTTAGATCTCACAGTAGCGCAGAAAGCGTTTCAGGGCGTTAGAGAGATGCTTCTGCCGGTGGTGGATGCGCCACAGGGTACGCACCAGCCGCGGCAGCGGAATAGCAATCTCCTTGAGCGTGCCGCTCTCCAGCTGCTCGGCAATCACCCGGCGTGACAGGCAGCTGATACCCAGCCCGTGTCGCACCGCATGCTTGATGGCCTCCGAGTTGCCCAGCTCCATGCCGAGATGAAACTGCGGCAGGTGGGAGAGCAGCAGATAGTCAACCAGCTCCCGCGTACCGGATCCGCGCTCGCGCAGGATCCACGGGGCGCTGGCGAGACGATCCAGGGTCACCTCCCCCTGCAATAGCGGCGAGGCCGGGGAGGCAAACACCACCAGCTCATCTTCCAGCCAGGGTTCGGATACGATCTCAGCGGTATGGCACGGCCCTTCAATAAGACCAATATCGACGCGGAAATCCGCTACCGCATTAATCACGTCCTGGCTGTTGCCCACGCTCATCTCCAGCGGCAGCGCCGGAAAGTCGCGGCGGTAGCGGGCAATAATCTCTGGCAGAATATAGTTGCCAACGGTGCTGCTGGCATAGACGCGGATCGCGCCATTATCTTCCCGGAACAGCTGCTCTATTTCCGTGGCCTGCTCCAGCAGCGCCAGCGCACGGGGATAGAGCAGACGCCCATGCTCGTTGACCACCAGCCGCTTACCGACCCGGTCGAAAAGCTGCACGCCCAGTTGCCCTTCGAGATCGGTCAGGGCCGCGCTGACCGCCGACTGAGAGAGGGCCAGCATCTGGGAAGCCTGGGTTGTCGAGCCGCTCTTCAGCACTTCAGCAAAAACCGCCAGCTGGCGCAGGGTGATATGCATGGTCACGATCCTGTAAGGCAAGCGTCGCGCTTACCACTTATATAGATTAATTATAAATATATAATCAATTTTATTTTTAAGCCAGTGCAACGTAACCTTTTATCCAGACAGAGGAGAAGGTTATGAGTGAACTCGCTTTAAAACATTATCGTGGCGTGGGACATTTTATTCCCGGCCTGGCCCTGAGCGCAGCCGTCGCTGGCGTAGCGCTGTGGAGTGGCAATATTCCTGCCGTGTCCGGCGCCGGTTTTAGCGCCCTCTCGCTGGCTATCCTAATCGGTATGGTCATTGGCAACACCCTTTATCCGCAGATTGGACGATCCTGCGATGGCGGCATTCTGTTCGCCAAACAGCATCTGCTGCGTCTGGGGATTATCCTGTACGGCTTTCGCCTGACGTTCTCGCAGATTGCTGACGTCGGCGTCAGCGGGATTGTCATTGATGTGCTGACGCTCTCCAGCACCTTTTTACTCGCCTGCATTCTGGGGCAGAAGGTGTTTGGCCTCGACAAGCACACCAGCTGGCTGATCGGCGCCGGCAGCAGCATCTGCGGCGCGGCGGCGGTGCTGGCCACCGAGCCGGTGCTTAAGGCCGAGTCGAGTAAGGTAACGGTAGCCATCGCCACGGTGATGATTTTCGGCACGCTGGCTATTTTCATCTACCCTGCCCTCTATCCCCTGCTGGCGCACTGGTTTAGCCCGGAGAGCTACGGTATCTATATAGGATCGACCATGCATGAGGTCGCCCAGGTGGTTGCCGCTGGCCACGCTGTTAGCCCGGAGACGGAGAGCGCAGCGGTGATCGCGAAAATGCTGCGGGTGATGATGCTGGCCCCGTTCCTGATCCTGCTCGCTGCCCGCGTTAAGCAGCTGGCTCCCACCGGGGAAAGTCAAAGCAGTAAAATCACCATTCCGTGGTTTGCGATCCTGTTTATTGCGGTGGCGGGGTTTAACTCCTTTGGCCTGCTGCCGCAAGCCGCCATCAATATGCTGATAACGCTGGACACCCTGCTGCTGGCGATGGCGATGGCGGCGCTGGGCGTGACGACGCACATTAGCGCGATCCGCAAGGCGGGGGCGCTGCCGCTGCTGATGGCGCTGATCCTGTTTGTCTGGCTGATCGTCGGCGGTGGCGCCATCAACCTGGCGGTTCATTATGTAATGGCATAAATCAATACATTCTGCTGCCGTTAACCCGCTATCATACGCCTTTGTTTTTTACCTGCGGGTTTTACAGGAGTTGTAGATGAAATTTATTGGCGCGCACGTTAGCGCAGCGGGCGGCGTAGCAAATGCCGCCGTGCGTGCGGCAGAGATTGGGGCCACCGCCTTTGCCCTGTTTACCAAAAACCAGCGCCAGTGGCGGGCAGCCGCGCTCACTCGCGCCACCATCGACGAGTTTAAGGCCGCCTGTGAAAAGCACCGCTTTGGTCCAGGCCAGATCCTGCCTCACGATAGCTATCTGATTAACCTCGGGCACCCGGTGGCCGACGCGCTGGAGAAGTCCCGGGAGGCCTTTATTGATGAGATGCAGCGCTGCGAGCAGCTCGGTCTGACCCTGCTGAACTTCCATCCCGGCAGCCACCTGATGCAGATCCCGGAGGATGAGTGCCTGGCGCGCATCGCCGAGTCAATCAACATCGCGCTGGATAAAACCGAGGGCGTGACGGCGGTGATTGAAAATACCGCTGGCCAGGGCAGCAACCTCGGCTTTAAGTTCGAGCACCTGGCAGCGATTATCGACGGCGTGGAGGATAAATCCCGCGTCGGCGTCTGCATCGATACCTGCCACGCCTTTGCGGCGGGGTACGATCTGCGCGGCAGCGAGGCCTGTGAAAAAACCTTCGCCGAGTTTGAGCGGATCGTCGGCTTCCAGTATCTGCGGGGGATGCACCTCAACGATGCCAAAAGCGCCTTTGCCAGCCGCGTTGACCGCCATCACAGTCTGGGAGAAGGCAATATCGGCCATGAAGCCTTTAGCTGGATCATGCAGGACGCCCGCTTCGACGGTATTCCGCTGATCCTTGAGACCATTAACTCAGATATCTGGGATGAAGAGATTGCGTGGCTGAAGGCGCAGCAGGTGCAGACAGCCACGGTGTAGTCGCGTAGGCCCGGTAAGCGAAGCGCCACCGGGCGCAAAAAAAGGGCAGCCCGTAGGCTGCCCTTTTTGATCCAGCAAGCGTTACGCGGTTTTTACCGCCATCTCCGCTTCCGGACGTTTCAGGAAGGCGTAGGCCAGACCCGCCAGCAGCGTACCGGCAACGATCGCCACCAGATAGCCCAGCACCGGGGTGATGGCGCCCGGGATCAGCAGCACGAACAGGCCGCCGTGCGGTGCCATCAGCTTCGCGCCAACTGCCATCGAGATAGCCCCGGTCACCGCGCCACCCACGATACAGCAAGGGATCACCCGCATCGGATCGCGAGCGGCGAACGGAATTGCCCCTTCGGAGATGAAGCACAGGCCCAGCACCAGCGCGGCTTTGCCACCCTCCTGCTGCCCTTTGTCGAACTTCTTACGGGCAACCATGGTTGCAACGCCCATCGCCAGCGGCGGTACCATACCCGCGGCCATGATAGCGGCCATCGGCGCGTAGGTCTGGGTACTCAGCAGGCCAACGCCAAAGGCATAGGCCGCTTTGTTAACCGGACCGCCCATGTCAGTACACATCATGCCGCCGAGGATCGCCCCCAGCAGTACCGCGTTCGCCGTACCCATGGTTTGCAGCCAGTGGGTCAGGCCCGTCAGGATGCCCGCAACCGGTTTACCGATCAGGTAGATCATCGCCAGGCCAACCACCAGGCTGGAGAAGAGCGGAATGATCAGGATAGGCTTCAGCGCCTCCATGCTCGGCGGCAGCTTCAGCTTCTGGCTGATCGCTTTCGCTACGTAGCCCGCGAGGAAGCCCGCAATGATACCGCCGATAAAGCCAGAGCCGGTGCTGACCGCCAGCATACCGCCAATCAGGCCCGGGGTCAGACCCGGACGGTCGGCAATAGAGAACGCAATATAACCCGCCAGCACCGGCACCATCAGCGCAAACGCCGAGCCGCCGCCGATCTGCATCAGCGCAGCGGCCAGGGTATCAGGGGTTTTAAACGCTTCGATACCAAAGGCGAATGACAGGGCGATACAGAGACCGCCCGCTACCACCATCGGCAGCATATAGGAGACGCCGGTCAGCAGGTGACGGTACGCGCCCGCGCCCTCTTTCTTCCCTTCCGTCGCCGCCTGGGCTTTGCCAGAAGGCTGGTAAGGCCTGGCTTCCGCCTGGGCTTTATCCAGCTCCTGGGCGGTTTTCTTCAGCGCCAGCCCGGTGGTGGTGCGGTACATCGGCTTACCGGCAAATTTCGCCAGATCCACTTCGATATCTGCGGCAACGATCACCAGATCCGCCTCGGCCACCTCTTCCGGGGTGATGGCGTTGCCAGCACCCACGGAGCCACGGGTCTCTACCTTCACCCACCAGCCGCGTTTTTTGGCTTCGGTTTCGATCGCTTCCGCCGCCATAAAGGTGTGCGCCACACCGGTCGGGCAGGCGGTCACCGCCACGATGCGCTTCACGCCGCCGCTCGCCGCCGGGGCGGCAGTCGCTGCGGAGGCGACCGGCGCGCTGTAGACCGCAGCATGCGTTTTCGCCTCGCTCAGGAACAGCTCCGGATGTGCAACGGCGCGGTTTACGTCGCCAAGCCACACCTTCTTGCCGCTCAGGGCGCTGTCGTTTGGCACGCTGGAGCCGAGCACAATCGCCAGCTCCGCTTCATTCGGGTTATCGATAAATTGCAGATTTGCTTTCTGTGCCGCCGCACCCAGCAGGGTTTTCGCCATGTAAGCGCGAGCCTGTCCAAGAGCGGAGTCAATAATCAGCAGCGTTTTCATTATGCTCTCCTGCTGTTAGTTAAAAGGTTTTAAGTCAACGCGCGCCATCATCGCGGCTAACTGGGTACGATCGGTAATGCCTACGTTACTCTGGCTAACGGCCAGCGCCGCGACCGCGGTCGCAAGGCGTAACGTATGCTCACTGGACTCACGCATCAGCAGGCCGTAAATCAGACCACCAACCATCGAATCCCCTGCGCCAACGGTGCTTACCACCTCCATTGACGGCGGTTTGGCGATCCATTCGCCTGAAGCGTTAACCCACAGCGCCCCTTCCGCACCCAGCGAGATCACCACGTGGGCGATCCCCTGCTCGCGAAGGGCATGAGCAGCTTCAATGACATCCTTCAGCTCAGGCAGCTTACGTCCGGCCCAGATCTCCAGCTCGCGGCGGTTCGGCTTCACCAGCCACGGCGCGGCTTTCAGCCCGGCGACCAGCGCCTCGCGGCTGCTGTCGAAGATGATGCACGGACACTGGCTGCGCAGGCGGGTCATCCAGTCGGTAAAGGCTTCCGGACTGACGCCGGCCGGCAGGCTGCCGCTGACGCAGACCATATCGAACTGGCCCAGCCAGCTCAGAGAGTCGGTGACAAAACGCTCCCAGTCCGCCGGGGTCACTTCAAAACCGGAGAAGTTGAAATCGGTGACCTCGCTGTCTTTTTCGGTCAGCTTGACGTTAATGCGGGTACGGCCCTGCACCACCTGGAAACGGTTGGCAATGCCCAGCTCGCTAAACAGCTGCTGGAAGCCATCCTGGTTATCTTTGCCCAGGAAGCCGCCGACGGTGACGTCAATGCCCAGGTCCTTAAGCACTTTGGCAACGTTGATCCCTTTACCTGCCGCATGCAGGCCGGTGGTCCGGACGAGGTTCACTTCACCGCGTTCAATTTCCGGGGTGAATCCCACCAGGTCGTAGGCCGGGTTAAGGGTGATTGTGGCTACACGTCTGCTCATTATGCGCCCTCCCCCAGACCGCCCGCGATGGCTTCGCCAATCGCCTGCAGCGCCTGTTCAGCATCTTCGCCCTGCGCGGTAAAGCGCAGGCGATGACCTTTTTTCACGCCCAGCGCCACCACCTTCATCAGGCTACGGCCGTTGGCAGGCTTGCCGCTGCCGTCGAGGTTGGTGACGGTCACGTCGCTGTTAAACTGTTTAATGGTGTTGACCAGCATGGTTCCCGGACGAGCGTGCAGGCCGTGCTCGTTACGCACCACAAACTCGGCATTCAGCACGTCAGCCTTCAGCGCATCATCGCTGGTCAGCAGCGCCAGCAGCGTGGCGGAATCAGCGGACAGCAGGCGGTCAGCTTTATTCGCCAGCAGAATGTCAGCCAGACGCTTCAGCACCGCTTCCGGGCCGTTGTCGGTCATCGCCACGCTCACCAGCAGCGCCGCGCGCTCGCCGTTTACGTCAAAGGCGTTTGCCGCCCGGCTGACGGCAATAGCGCTCTGCAGGTTGCCTTCGGCGCTGTCGTTCAGCCAGATACCCTGGCCGAGGTTCAGCGGCTGTTCGCTGATGGCGCGGGTCACGAAGTTAACGTCAACTGCACCGGCCTCTTTCAGGCGTCCGGCGTTCAGCGCCTGCAGGGTCACCAGATCGTTAGCCGCCACGTCGAGGGTCAGCGTTTCATTATCCAGCTTCATGCCAGCGCTCTGCTTCTCACCCATCAGCAGCGCGCGCAGCTCTTCCGCCGTCGTTGCTGACTGTAACTGGGCTGCGACGTCATCGTCGCTCAGAACGTGGGTCAGCTGGCGCAGCAGGCCCAGATGCTCGTCGGAGCTGGCGGCGATGCCGATAGCGACATAGGCCACCTGGCCTTCACCCCACAGAACGCCCTGCGGGAACTGATAGACCTGCACGCCGGTTTTCAGCACCTGGTCACGGGTATCGGTGGTGCCGTGCGGAATAGCGATGCCGTTACCGAGGAAGGTCGAGGTTTGCTGCTCGCGCGCGAGCATACCGGCCACGTAGCCGTCAGCCACGTTGCCCGCCTGCACCAGCGCGCCTGCTATCTGGCGAATAGCCTCTTCTTTATTACCGGCCTGCTGGCCTGGATGGATGTCCTGAACGGATAACTGGAACATGAATCTCCACTCCTGCTGAACTTGAATCGTTTCAGCTAGCTGGTGAAATGGAGCGTCACCGGCGCGGAGAAGGATCGAGCAGATGACGCTGAAACGTTTCACGAAGTCTTGCTTACTCTGCCCAACGGATCAAGGAAACTCTTAATTTAGGTATTAAAATTTAGAGCTAATGCACATTTCTTTACCTTCTGCCGACGCGTTGCTGAACGAAATGAGCCTGCCATCGGGGCTGTTTCAGCAACGTCAGCCTTAATGATAATTATTTCAAAATGGTGTTTTGCTTTTTTGTGGCAAAACCCGTTCCGACAGCTGTCTATTTTCGCTCCCGCGGCGTAAAATCCGCGTCTCTCTACGCTAAACGATAGTCAAAGATGCAAAGTTCCCCTGCTGACGCAGCCCCAAGACCCGTGGATTTTACCTCTGCCGCCTTCCTGATCGTTGCCTTCTTAACCGGCATCGCCGGGGCGTTACAGACCCCAACCCTGAGCCTGTTTCTAACCAACGAGGTGCACGTTCGCCCGGCGATGGTTGGCTTCTTCTTCACCGGCAGCGCGGTGATCGGCATTCTGGTCAGCCAGTTTCTGGCCGGGCGCTCCGATCGTAAAGGGAGCCGCAAAAACCTGATCGTCTTCTGCTGCCTGCTCGGGGTGCTGGCCTGCGTGCTGTTTGCCTGGAACCGCAACTACTTTATCCTGCTGTTTATCGGCGTCTTCCTGAGCAGCTTTGGCTCTACCGCCAACCCGCAGATGTTCGCCCTCGCCAGGGAGCACGCCGACCACACCGGCCGGGAAGCAGTCATGTTCAGCTCGATCCTGCGTGCCCAGGTGTCGCTGGCCTGGGTGATTGGCCCGCCGCTGGCCTACGCGCTGGCGATGGGATTTGGCTTTACGGTAATGTATCTCAGCGCAGCGGTAGCCTTTATCGTCTGCGGGGTCATGGTCTGGCTCTTTCTGCCCGCCATGCGCAAGGAGCCGCGCCTCGCCACCGGCGTGGCTGAAGCACCGCGCACCAACCGCCGCGACGCTCTGCTGCTGTTTACTATCTGCACCCTGATGTGGGGCACCAACAGCCTCTACATTATCAATATGCCGCTGTTTATTATTGAGGAGCTGCACCTGCCGGAGAAACTGGCTGGCGTGATGATGGGCACCGCCGCCGGGCTGGAGATCCCGACCATGCTGATTGCGGGCTACTATGCAAAACGCTTCGGTAAGCGCTTCCTGATGCGCATTGCCGTGGCGGGGGGCCTGCTGTTCTATATCGGAATGCTGACGGTGCACACGCCTGCCCTGCTGCTGGTCTTCCAGCTGCTGAACGCCATCTACATCGGCATTCTGGCGGGGATTGGCATGCTCTACTTCCAGGATCTGATGCCGGGCCAGGCCGGAGCGGCGACCACGCTCTATACCAATACCACCCGCGTCGGCTGGATCATCGCCGGTTCGATGGCTGGCGTGGTGGCAGAGATCTGGAGCTATCACGCCGTGTTCTGGATCGCGCTGGTGATGGCGCTGTTAGCCGCCGTCTGTCTGGCACGGATTAAGGACGTTTAGGGCGCGGTTGCCGCTTCGAGCGTAAGCAGGTAGGTCATCGCCTCGTCGCGGCTGGTGAGGCACATCTCCCGCGACGGCTGCAGGCCGGAACAGACCTTCGGGCGCAGGGGCGAGCCGAAGATGTTGCAGAGGTTATCCGCAGAGAGCTGGACGCAGCGCGTGTTGGCCGGTTTGCCGTTGGGCATCCCGGGGATTGGACTACTGATTGACGGGGCGGTACAGCAGGCTCCGCAGTCCGGGCGACACTCCATAAAACGGCTCTCTTTTCGTAGTGAATAGCACGGCAGATGCCGATGCTTTGCCGCACGCTAACACTTTTCGTAGGGAAGATGCAAAACCTGGCGAAGAGGCTTGCCAACTGCGCCCCTCGCGAGTACTTTGTCGCGATATTTTTCCCACTTTTCCCGCACAGGATCCATCATGGCAAGAGCGAACGAAATCAAAAAAGGTATGGTATTGAATTACAACGGTAAGCTGCTGATTGTAAAAAATATCGATATCCAATCCCCGAGCGCCCGCGGCGCAGCCACCCTCTATAAAATGCGCTTTGCCGACGTCCGCACCGGGCTGAAAGTGGAAGAGCGCTTTAAGGGCGATGATATCGTTGATACCGTGACCCTGACCCGTCGCTTCGTTGACTTCTCCTACGTGGATGGCAACGAGTACGTCTTTATGGATAAAGAGGATTACACTCCGTATATCTTCACCAAAGAGCAGATTGAAGAAGAGTTACAGTTTATGCCGGAAGGCGGCATGCCGGATATGCAGGTTCTGACGTGGGATGGCCAGCTGCTGGCGCTGGAGCTGCCGCAGACGGTGGATCTGGAGATTGTAGAGACCGCGCCAGGCATTAAAGGCGCATCGGCCAGCTCACGTACGAAACCAGCCACCCTGAGCACCGGTCTGGTGATCCAGGTGCCTGAGTACCTGACCACCGGCGAGAAGATCCGCATTCATATCGAAGAGAGCCGCTATATGGGCCGCGCGGATTAAGATTGCGTTAGTATCAGGCCTGGAGGATCGCACGATCCCGTAGGCCTGATAAGCGCAGCGCCATCAGGCGTTGTGTGTAAATGCCGGGCGGCGCTGACGCTGGCCCGGCCTACGGTACTACGTTAGACGACGAAGACTTATAATAAATCGCGGAACAGGGTCTGCTTCAGCGCCAGCTCGACGCCGCGCACTTCCGCCATCCCCTTCAGGCGACCAATCGCCGAATAGCCCGGGTTAGTTTTCTTCCGCAGATCGTCAAGCATCTGATGACCGTGATCCGGACGGAACGGGATCGGACGCAGGTCGCCCGCCTGTTTGCGCCGCTGCTCTTCGGTCAAAATCGCTTTTACCACCGCTACCATATCAACGTCGCCCTGCAGATGCGCTGCCTCATGGAAGGTTTTTGGATTCTCCTCCCGGCAGGTTGAGCGCAGGTGGGTGAAGTGAATGCGGTCGCCAAAGGTTTCCACCATCTTCACCAGATCGTTATCGGCGCGCACGCCGTAGGAGCCAGTGCACATGGTGAAGCCGTTGTTGATGCTATCAACGGTCTCTTTCAGCCACTGCATATCTTCAATGGTAGAGACGATACGCGGCAGGCCGAGGATTGGCCGCGGCGGATCGTCCGGGTGCACCGCCAGGCGCACGCCAGCCTCCTCCGCCACCGGGACAATCGCCCGCAGGAAGACGGCCATATTCTCACGCAGCTGCGCTTTATCAATGCCGTCATACTCTGCCAGGCGGGCGCGGAACTGGTCCAGAGTATACCCCTCCTCCGCTCCCGGCAGGCCAGCAATGATATTGCGGGTCAGCCTGTCGATCTCCGCCTCGCTGGCGTTTTCAAACCAGGCCTGCGCCTGGCGCTGCTCCTCTTCGCTGTAGTCCGCCTCAGCGCCTTTACGCTGCAGAACGTGCAGCTCGAAGGCGGCGAAGGCGATTTGATCGAAGCGCAGGGCTTTCGAGCCGTCCGGCAGCACGTACTCCAGATCGGTGCGGGTCCAGTCGAGGATCGGCATAAAGTTGTAGCAGACGGTATCGATACCGCAGGCCGCCAGGTTACGGATGCTCTGCTGGTAGTTGGCGATCCAGGTGTCAACCTGACCGCTGTGGGTTTTAATCTCTTCGTGCACCGGAATGCTCTCAACCACCGACCAGGTTAACCCTTTTTCAGCCAGCAGCGCCTGGCGCTGTTTGATCTCTTCCACCGGCCAAACCTGACCATTAGGGATGTGATGCAGCGCGGTGACCACGCCCGTTGCGCCTGCCTGACGCACATCATCAAGTGAAACCGGATCGTTCGGACCGTACCAACGCCAGGTTTGTTCCATCGCCTCATCCTCAATAAAGTTGTTATACCAATATGACCCATACAGATGTTGACTACCATACATGTTTCCCGTGGAGGGTCAATTGGTCCGCTACCTTTGATTGATCCAGCTCACGTTCCTCAGATATTTGGGGCACACCAATTCAATTTGCTGTCATATAACTTTACACTGCACTTTGTTAATTATTGGTTAATCAGGTGTATTGGTCATGAAAACTATTGCCTCTGTTGCCCTCGCGGAAAACGTTCAACAACCAGGGTACGATCGTCAGGCGCTGCGCTCGCGCATTGTCCACTTCGGGTTTGGCGCGTTTCACCGCGCCCACCAGGCGCTGTTAACCGATCGGGTGCTGAACGCCCGGGGCGGCGACTGGGGCATCTGTGAAATTAGCCTGTTTAGCGGCGACAGGTTAATGACCCAGCTTCGCGAGCAGGATCATCTCTTTACCGTGCTGGAGAAAGGCGCTGAAGGAAATCAGGCGATTGTCGTTGGCGCGGTGAAGGAGTGCCTCAACGCGAAACTCGACTCGCTGGCGGCCATTATTGAGAAGTTTTGCGAGCCGCAGGTGGCGATTGTCTCCCTGACCATCACCGAGAAAGGCTACTGCATCGATCCGGCCACCGGCAAGCTGGACACCCGTAACGAACGCATCATGCACGATCTGCAGAACCCGCAGGCGCCGCACTCCGCGCCGGGCATTCTGGTCGAGGCCCTCTCCCGCCGTCGCGAGCGTGGCCTCCCGCCCTTCAGCGTCCTCTCCTGCGACAACATTCCGGATAACGGCCACGTGGTCAAAAACGCTGTGCTGGGGATGGCGCAGCAGCGCTCCGCCGAGCTGGCAGCGTGGATCGGCGAGCAGGTAAGCTTCCCGGGCACGATGGTCGATCGTATTGTGCCCGCCGCCACCGACGCCTCGCTGGCCGAGATCGCCGAGGTGCTGGGGGTGGACGATCCCTGCGCCATCAGCTGCGAGCCTTTTATCCAGTGGGTCATCGAGGATAACTTTGTCGCCGGGCGTCCGGAGTGGGAAGCCGCTGGCGTGCAGATGGTCGATGACGTTCTCCCCTGGGAGCAGATGAAGCTGCGGATGCTCAACGGCAGCCACTCCTTTTTAGCATATCTCGGCTATCTGGCTGGCTTCGCCCACATCAACGACTGTATGGCGGATACGCACTTCCGCGACGCCGCCCGTCGTCTGATGCTGGATGAGCAGGCCCCGACGCTGCGCATTACCGGCGTCGATCTAACCGACTACGCCGAAAGCCTGCTGGCGCGCTTTGCTAATCCGGCGCTTCAGCACCGCACCTGGCAAATTGCGATGGACGGTAGCCAAAAGCTTCCGCAACGCATGCTGGAGAGTATTCGCCTGCATCTGGAACGCGGGACCGACTGGCCACTGCTGGCACTGGGCGTCGCCGGCTGGATGCGCTACGTCAGCGGCGTCGATGATGCGGGCCAGGCCATTGAGGTGCGCGATCCGCTGGCAGAGAAATTCCGTGAGAAGGTGGCGCAGAGCAGCGAGCGCGAGCGCGTTACGGCCCTGCTCTCCCTCAGCGAAATTTTTGGCAGCGACCTGCCGCATAACCCAACCTTTGTCCCCGCCATTGAGGCCGCCTGGCAACGTATCGCCACCCAGGGTGCGCATCGGGCGGTCATTGCCACGCTACAGCGTTAACCTTTCCTGCCTTTAACGCGGACGGAAAATGCTGCCGTCCGCAGTTACCCTTCTCTTTTCACTCTTTTTTCGCCAGGATGGTGAGATCGTTTTTACGCCCTTACGCGGGCGGGATTATTTCTGGAGTGAATGTGACTAAGACCAACTTAATTACCGGCTTCCTGGGCACCGGCAAAACGACCTCTATACTGCATCTGCTGGCAAATAAGCCAGAGGGGGAGAAGTGGGCCGTGCTGGTCAATGAATTTGGTGAGGTCGGCATTGACGGCGCGCTGATGGCTGAGAGCGGCGCGCTGCTGAAAGAGATCCCCGGCGGCTGCATGTGCTGCGTTAACGGCCTGCCGATGCAGGTTGGGCTGAATACGCTGCTGCGCCAGGGGAAACCCGACCGCCTGCTGATTGAGCCAACCGGGCTGGGCCATCCGAAGCAGATCCTCGATATCCTCACCGCGGAGGTCTACGAGCCGTGGATCGACCTGCGCGCCACCCTCTGCCTGCTCGACCCGCGTCAGCTGCTGGATGAAAAGGCAGTGACTAACGAGAACTTCCGCGATCAGCTGGCGGCGGCGGATATTATTATCGCCAATAAAAGCGATCGCGCGACCCCGGAAAGCGAGGCGGCGCTGGCTACGTGGTGGCAGCAGTTCGGCGGCGATCGCCAGCTGCTGACGGCCACCCAGGGCGAGATCGATCCTGCGCTGTTGGATCTGCCTCGCCGCAACCGCCGCGAGCTGCCCGCCAGCGCCGAGCACAATCATGCCCACACAGAGAGAAAGGGGCTGGCGGCGCTGAACCTGCCCGCTCACCAGCGCTGGCGGCGCAGCCTGAACAGTGGCCAGGGCCACCAGGCCTGCGGCTGGATTTTCGATGCTGAAACACAATTTGATACCGTCGGTATTCTGGAGTGGGCGCGTCTGGCTCCGGTTGGACGAGTCAAAGGCGTTATGCGCATTGCCGAGGGGCTGGTGCGCATCAATCGTCAGGGGGAAGATTTCCGCATCGAGACGCAAAGCGTCGCCCCGCCGGACAGCCGTATTGAGCTGATTGCGGATCATGACGTGGACTGGAATGCGCTTCAGTCCGCTCTGTTGAAGCTTCGTTTAGCGGATGCGGATTAACGTTGCGGCTTTAGAATCTGCCGTGATGGAATAATGAAAAACCGACTGCCTCTTATATTACTGCTTAACGTTGCCGGGCTGGCACTGTTTTTATCCTGGTATCTGCCCGTCAATCATGGAGCCTGGTTTACGCTGGACTCCGCGATTTTTCATTTTTTCAATCATCTGCTGGTGGAGAGCCGCGCCTTTCTGTGGCTGGTGGCTATCACCAATAACCGGGCATTTGACGCCTGCTCGCTGCTGGCGATGGGCTGTGTCATGCTCGCGTTCTGGTTAAAGGCGGATAACGAGGGCCGCCGCCGTATCTTCGCGATCGGCTTAACGATGCTGATGACGGCGCTGGTCGTGAACCAGCTGGCACAGCATCTCTATCCGGTTAAGCGCGCCAGCCCTACCCTCTATTTCAGCGATATCTGGCGGGTGAGCGAACTGCTGAATATTCCTACCAAGGATGCGTCAAAAGATAGTTTTCCTGGCGATCACGGTATGATGCTGCTTATTTTTTCTACATTTATGCTGCGCTATTTTGGCGTGAAACCATTTATTGTTTCCCTGATTATTTTTGTGGGCTTTGCTTTTCCACGGGTAACCATCGGCGCTCACTGGTTTAGCGATATCGCCGTCGGTTCGCTCTCCGCGGTGCTAATTGGCCTGCCGTGGATCCTGCTTACGCCATTAAGTGATAAAGTCATTTCGCTATCTGACCGATACCACCCTGGTAAAAATAAACAATTTAATAACATTTAAACGATTGACATTAACAACAAACGTCAGGGATACATTAGGATCCCTGACACAAATTTTTACCGATCGGCGCAGTTTGTCATCGTTTTGTCATTTAATTTTCTTTACAAATTAGTCAGTTGAATGTTTTTTACGCTAAATCGACCACTTTTCGTACAAATCATTTTTTTCACTTTGTCTATCATAATTTCTTATAAAAAATCGTATAAAACCACTCGCAATGGGGGAAACGATCGGGTAATCTCGATGACGTTTCGCCTCACAGAGATAAATATTCCCGCTGTGAATTAATTTGTGCGTTTCACCACAGATTTGACCAAGAGGAATTGTCTCTCAGTGCGCAAGTAATTAGGCTCGTCACGTTTGGCATTTTTATAACGATTATTTATCGTTAAGGACTTCAAGGGAAAATAAGTAACATGGTCAAATCTCAACCGTTCCTGAGATATCTCTGGCGGGCTATCCCCGCGATTGCAGTAGCGGCACTGCTTTCAGCTTGTTCGACAAATACCGCAAAGAATATGCACCCTGAGACGCATGTTGTGGGCATGGAAGATGCCTCTTCACTGCAAGCCTCTCAGGATGAATTTGAAAGTATGGTACGTAATCTCGACGTTAAATCGCGGCTTATGGACCAATACGCCAGCTGGAAAGGCGTGCGTTACCGTCTTGGCGGTGATACCAAGCGCGGCATTGACTGCTCCGCTTTCGTACAGCGCACCTTCCGTGAACAGTTTGGCCTTGAGCTGCCGCGTTCGACCTACGAACAGCAGGAGATGGGTAAATCGGTATCACGCAGCGGCCTGCGTACCGGTGACCTGGTTCTCTTCCGCGCCGGCTCTACTGGACGCCACGTTGGCATCTATATCGGTAATAACCAGTTCGTTCATGCTTCCACCAGCAGCGGTGTGATGATCTCCAATCTGGACGAGCCATACTGGAAAAAGCGCTACAATGAAGCGCGCCGCGTTTTAGTTCGTAGCTGATTAGTTCTCAGCTGGTTAATACGCAGCTAACTTCCCGGGACCGGTTTTCCCTTGGCCGGTACCGAGAGAGCATAAATGAAAGCGTTGCTTCGGCAGCGCTTTTTTTTGCTCTTTTGCCAGGTGAATTTTACACAGCGTAATAACGCGCAAATGATATTCACAATATCCGCAAGGTCACCTATCATGCACTGAACCCCTGCGCCCGGTAAAAGGACACTGCCTGATGACGTTTGCGCGCCTCTCTGCCCTGCTGCTTGCCCTGCTCTGCTTAACCTGCCAGGCGCAGACGATAAAAGAGAACTATGCCTTTGCCGTCATTGGCGAACCGAAATACGCGACTAATTTTACTCACTTCGACTACGTAAACCCGGCGGCCCCGAAAGGCGGCAACGTCACGCTGTCGGTAATTGGCACATTCGATAACTTCAACCGCTTTGCCCTGCGCGGCAATGCTGGCGTACGCACGGAGTCGCTCTATGACTCGCTCTTCACCACCTCCGACGACGAGCCAGGCAGCTACTACCCGCTGATTGCCGAGGTCGCGCGCTATGCCGATGACTATTCGTGGATGGAGATCTCCCTCAACCCACGCGCCACCTTTCACGACGGTTCACCGATTACCGCCCGCGACGTCGCTTTTACCTTCCATAAATTTATGACCGAAGGGGTGCCCCAGTTTCGCCTGATCTACAAGGGAGCCACGATAGAGTCCATTGCGCCGCTCACGGTGCGCATCCAGCTGGCGAAGCCGGGCAAAGAGGATCTTCTCAGCCTGCTTACCCTGCCGGTGATGCCGGAGAAGTTTTGGAAAGATCACAAGCTCAGCGATCCCCTCGCCACCCCGCCGCTGGGCAGCGGACCGTACCGCATCAGCAAGTGGCGAATGGGCCAGTATATTGTCTACAGCCGGGTGAAGGATTACTGGGGGGCAAACCTGCCGGTTAACCGCGGCCGCTGGAATTTCGACAGCATTCGCTATGACTACTATCTCGATGATAACGTCGCCTTTGAGGCCTTCAAGGCGGGGGCATTCGACATGCGCACCGAGGGCGACGCCAAAAACTGGGCTACCCGCTACAGCGGCAAAAATTTCAGCAACCACCACATTGTTAAACGGGAGCTGAAGAACGAATCGGCCCAGGATGCGCGCTGGCTGGCGTTTAACAACCAGCGTCCGCTGTTTAGCGACCGCCGCGTGCGCGAGGCGCTCACCCTCGCCTTTGATTTTGAGTGGATGAACAAGGCGCTGTTCTATAACGCCTACAGCCGCACCAACAGCTATTTCCAGAATACCGAGTACGCGGCACGCGGCTATCCCGATGCGGCGGAGCTGACCCTGCTTGCGCCAATGAAGGCCGATCTGCCGCCGGAGGTATTTAACGCCATCTACCAGCCGCCGGTATCAAAAGGCGATGGCTTCGATCGCCCTAACCTGCTGAAGGCCAGCAGGCTGCTGGACGATGCAGGTTGGGTGCTGAAAAATAAGAAGCGGGTGAATGCCAAAACCGGTAAGCCCTTTAGCTTTGAGCTACTGCTGCCTGCCGGGGCCAATAACCTGTGGGTGATGCCTTTCCAGCATAACCTGGCGCGGCTGGGGATCGCGATGAACGTGCGCCAGGTAGATAACTCCCAGCTTAACAACCGCCTGCGCAGCCGTGACTTTGATATGATGCCGCGCACCGTGCGCGCCATGCCTTGGCCCGGCACTGACCTGCAGATCTCCTGGGGGTCACAATACCTTGATTCCACCTATAATACGCCGGGCGTCAGCAGCCCGGTGATTGACGCCCTGCTGGCGCAGATTGTCGCCAACCAGGGAGATAAAGAGAAGCTTCTCCCGCTGGGGCGTGCGCTAGACCGCGTTCTGACCTGGAACTACTACATGCTGCCAATGTGGTATATGGCCGCCGATCGCCTTGCGTACTGGGACAAGTTCTCTATGCCTGAGGTGCGCCCGATCTACTCTCTCGGGTTTGAGAACTGGTGGTACGACGTAAATAAAGCGGCAAAACTGCCTGCCGACAGGCGTTAAGGAGCATACGAGACGATGGGTGCCTATCTGATCCGCCGCCTGCTGCTGGTGATCCCTACCCTGTGGGCGATCATCACCATTAACTTTTTTATCGTTCAGATCGCCCCCGGCGGGCCGGTGGACCAGGCGATTGCCGCCATCGAGTTCGGCAGCCAGGGCGGCGTGCCGGGCGGCGGCGGAGAGGGCATGGGCGCCACCCACGCCCGCACCGGCGTCGGCAACGTGGGTGAGGGGCAGTACCGCGGCGCACGCGGGCTGGATCCGGAGGTGATCGCCGAGATCACCAAGCGCTACGGCTTTGATAAGCCGCTGTACGAGCGCTACTTCACCATGCTGTGGAACTACGTACGCTTTGATTTTGGCGACAGCCTGTTTCGCAGCGCCTCGGTACTACAGCTGATCAAAGACAGCATGCCGGTCTCCATCACCCTTGGGCTGTGGGGAACGCTGATTATCTACCTGGTGTCGATCCCACTGGGGATCCGTAAGGCGGTCTATAGCGGCAGCCGCTTCGATATCTGGAGCAGCGCCTTTATTATCATTGGCTACGCTATTCCCGCGTTTCTGTTCGCTATCCTGCTGATCGTGCTCTTCGCGGGCGGCAGCTACTACGATCTCTTCCCGCTGCGCGGGCTGGTATCGGCCAATTTTGACGCCCTGTCCTGGTATCAAAAAATTACCGACTACCTGTGGCACATCACCCTGCCGGTGCTGGCGACGGTGATCGGTGGCTTTGCGGCGCTGACCATGCTGACCAAAAATTCATTTCTCGATGAGATCCGCAAGCAGTATGTGGTGACCGCCCGGGCGAAAGGGGTGAGCGAGCGAGGCATCCTGCATAAACACGTTTTCCGTAACGCCATGCTGCTGGTGATCGCCGGGTTCCCGGCTACCTTTATCAGCATGTTCTTTACCGGCTCGCTGCTGATCGAGGTGATGTTCTCTCTTAACGGCCTCGGCCTGCTGGGCTATGAGGCGACCGTGTCGCGGGACTATCCGGTGATGTTTGGTACGCTCTATATTTTCACGCTGATTGGCCTGCTGCTGAATATCCTGAGCGATATCAGCTACACGCTGGTCGATCCGCGAATCGATTTTGAGGGTCGCTGATGCGTCGATTAAGCCACGTCAACCAGGCCCGCTGGGCGCGCTTTCGCCATAACCGCCGCGGCTACTGGTCGCTGTGGATCTTCGCGGTGATTTTTCTTCTGAGCCTCGCCTCAGAGCTGATCGCCAACGATAAGCCGCTGCTGGTGCACTATCAGGATCGCTGGTATGTGCCGGTGCTTAAGGATTACAGCGAGACCGACTTTGGCGGCGCGTTTGCCACCCCGGCGGATTACCAGGATCCGTGGCTGCAACGGCAGCTCACCGCCCACGGCTGGGCGCTGTGGGCGCCGGTGCGTTTTGGTGCCACCAGCATTAACTTCGCCACCGATACCCCCTTCCCCTCTCCGCCGTCGGCGCAGAACTGGTTTGGAACCGATGCCAACGGCAGCGACGTGCTGGCGCGCATCCTCTACGGCACGCGTATCTCGGTGCTGTTTGGCCTGATGCTGACCCTCTGCTCCAGCGTAATTGGCGTGCTGGCGGGGGCGTTGCAGGGCTACTACGGCGGCAGGATCGACCTCTGGGGCCAGCGCTTTATTGAGGTCTGGTCGGGGATGCCAACCCTGTTTCTGATCATCCTGCTCTCCAGCGTGATCCAGCCCAACTTCTGGTGGCTGCTGGCGATCACGGTGATCTTCGGCTGGATGAGCCTGGTAGGCGTGGTGCGGGCAGAGTTCCTGCGCACCCGCAACTTCGACTATATCCGTGCGGCGCAGGCGCTGGGAGTGAGCGATCGCGACATCATCCTCCGCCATATGCTGCCTAATGCGATGGTCGCCACCCTCACCTTCCTGCCCTTTATCCTCTGCGGCTCCATCACTACTCTGACCTCGCTCGACTTTCTCGGCTTTGGCCTGCCGCTGGGTTCCCCCTCGCTGGGGGAGCTGCTGTTACAGGGTAAAAATAACCTGCAGGCACCGTGGCTGGGCATTGCAGCCTTCCTCTCGGTAGCGGTACTGCTCTCGCTGCTGATCTTTATTGGCGAAGCCGTGCGCGACGCGTTCGATCCCAACAAGGCGTTTTGATATGACACCCCTGCTCACCATTGATTCGCTCTCGGTCGCCTTTCGTCACCAGAACCAGCTGCGCACCGTGGTCAGCGATCTGTCGTTGCAGGTCGAGTCCGGTGAGACCCTGGCGCTGGTAGGCGAGTCCGGCTCCGGCAAAAGCGTCAGCGCCCTGTCTATTCTGCGGCTGCTTCCCTCCCCGCTGGTGGTCTACCCCAGCGGCGATATCCGCTTTCACGGCGAGTCGCTGCTTCACGCCAGCGAGCAGACCCTGCGCGGCGTGCGCGGCAACCGGATCGCCATGATTTTCCAGGAGCCGATGGTATCCCTTAACCCGCTGCACACCCTGGAGAAGCAGCTCTATGAGGTGCTCTCCCTGCATCGGGGCATGCGGCGCGAGGCGGCACGCGCCGAGATCCTGACCTGTCTCGATCGGGTGGGCATTCGTAACGCCCGGGCGCGGCTGGGGGATTTCCCGCACCAGCTCTCCGGCGGCGAGCGCCAGCGGGTGATGATTGCCATGGCGCTACTCACCCGTCCGGAGCTGCTTATCGCCGATGAGCCTACCACCGCCCTCGACGTCGCGGTGCAGGCACAGATTTTACAGCTGCTGCGCGAGCTGCGTGACGAGCTAAACATGGGCCTGCTGTTTATCACCCATAACCTGAATATCGTACGCAGGCTGGCGGATAGCGTGGCGGTGATGCACAACGGCCGCTGCGTGGAGCAAAACCGGGCGGCAACCCTGTTTAGCGCACCGCAGCACCCCTACACCCAGCGCCTGTTGGCGAGCGATCCGGCGGGCGATCCGGTTCCGCTGCCGCCCGACGCGCCGACGCTGCTTGATGTGGATCGCCTCGGCGTCGCCTTCCCGCTGCGCAAGGGCGTCTTTAAGCGCATCGTCGGCCATAAGCCGGTGGTCAACAATGTGAGCTTTACCCTGCGGGCGGGGGAAACCCTGGGCCTGGTAGGCGAGTCCGGCTCGGGCAAGAGCACCACCGGGCTGGCGCTGCTGCGCCTGATTGCCTCGCAGGGAACGATTCAATTTGACGGCCAGCCGCTAAATCAGTGGGGGCGTAAGCAGATGCTGCCGGTGCGTCATCGGATGCAGGTGGTTTTTCAGGATCCCAACTCCTCTCTTAACCCGCGCCTTGACGTGCAGCAGATTATTGAGGAGGGACTGCGCGTGCATCAGCCAGCGCTGACCCCGCAGGCGCGTGAGGAGCGGGTCATTGCGGTGATGCAGGAGGTGGGTCTCGATCCTGAAACCCGCCATCGCTACCCGGCCGAGTTCTCCGGCGGCCAGCGCCAGCGCATCGCCATCGCCCGGGCGCTGATTTTGCAGCCGGAGCTGATCGTACTGGATGAACCGACCTCGTCGCTGGATCGCACCGTACAGGCGCAGATCCTTGCCCTGCTTAAGTCATTGCAGGAGAAACACCGGCTGGCCTATCTGTTTATCAGTCACGATCTGCAGGTAGTACGGGCGCTGTGTCACCAGGTGATTATCCTGCGACAGGGCGAAGTGGTTGAGCAGGGAGAGTGCCAGCGCGTATTTGCCGATCCGCAGCATGACTATACGCGCCAGCTGCTGGCGCTCAGCTAGCGTGTTCTTGACAGGCGTCTGACTTAGAAAGGATTGTTGCTGGCAAACGGCTCGGCAATGGCTACGCCGAAATTTTTCAGGCGGCAGGTAGCAGCAAACTCATCCTGGCGATTAACAAACAGGCACGGCTCGCCTTCGCACTCCAGCACGGAGCAATCCACTTCGATATCGCTCAGCGCCTGGCTCAGCTTGCGCATCACCGGCCAGGCCATATCGCCGTCGGGACTCAGCAGTTTTAACGCCACCAGGCAGTTATCGCCGCTCTGGCCGTTTGATGGGATCGGTTCGACTTGCGAGCCAGCAGAGCCTGCCAGCCAGCGGTAACTTTGGGGTAACCGATGCACAATAGAGAGATTTAAGCTATTCATGTTCTTCCCCGAAGCAATCACTTCACAATTCATTTACATCTATATTAACACATCATTGACATTTCATCCTGCCACGACGCAGTAACCGCTTACATCCTTGAATTTACAAGGTTAGCAGCCTCATTATTAGGGTGATCGGATGATGTCCCGGCTCACCTTTTGGGGGTATATGTACCCGTTTCTGCGATCTAACTCAACCTTTTTAACTACAACAGTGTGACATTTACACAAATGGATTTTACATAAAAGAAACAAATGATAGCAATCTAACAATAGATTGGGATGATATGTGTCAAAGAAGGGGGCAGTTCTGCCCCCTGAAGGCATGCGCTAGCCGCGTTTAGGCCGGCTGGCGTAGAGATAGAAGAGAATCGAGCTGGTGGCGCAGAAGGCGATAGACCAGATCATCGGCCAGGCGCTGTTAAAGGTCGCCAGAGAGAGCAGCGCGCCAACGATGGCACCGATACCAAAGCGGAACGTCCCCGCCAGCGATGAGGCAGTACCTGCCATATGGGGAAACTCATCGAGAATAACCGCCATGGCGTTAGAGGCCACCAGCGAAACGCAGCCAACAAAGGCGGCGACGCCTACCACCAGCGCCCAGAAGCCGACGTCGAACGCGGCGCTCAGCACCAGCCACAGCGCCATCACGAACTGGATCCACAGCCCGCTACGGAACATCCTCAGCGCCCCCACCCGTCGTACGAATCGACCATTGATAATGGTCATCACAAACAGGAAGACGATGTTCAGCGCGAAGTAGTAGCCAAAGTTCTGCGGCAGAACGTGATTAAGCTCAATGTAGACAAAGGGTCCGGCGCTCAGGAACGAGAACATGCCTGCAAAGCTGAAACCGCTTGCAAGCATATAGCTCAGTACCCGCTTGTGGCGAAACAGCGTCGCGAAGTTGCCGAGGGTGGTACGAATGTGAAACGGCTGACGCCGCTCGACCGGCAGAGTCTCGCTGATAAAGAAAAAGATCATCAGCGAGGCCAGCAGCGCAGCGATGGCCAGGATCCAGAAGATAGCGTGCCAGCTTAACCAGACCAGCACCGCGCCACCAATCATCGGGGCCAGCAGCGGCGCAACGGTGGTGACCAGCATGACAAACGACATCATCCGCGAGAACTCCTCTTTCGGGTAGATATCGCGCATCAGGGCGTTGATCACCACGCTTGCCGCCGCAGCCGCCAGGCCGTGGAAAAAGCGCAGGGTGATGAGCTGATCGATACTCTGGGCCAGCGCGCAGGCCCCCGCCGCTGCGGCGAAGATCAGCGTCCCGCCAAGGATCACCGGCTTGCGGCCAATGCTGTCCGCCATCGGACCATAGAGCAGCTGACCCAGCGCAAAGCCAAGAATATAGGTGCTCAGGGTCATCTGGGCGCTGCCGGCCGGAACGCCAAACTGCTGGGCGATCACCGGCAGCGCGGGCAGGTACATATCGATCGAGAGCGGCATTAGCATGGCCAGCAGGCCAAGAATAAAGACAATGCGCAGGGAAGAGTGCTTCCTGGTGGTCACTACAGGCTCCTGGGATTTAGCGGGACGTTAAGCTAACGCTGGCGATCTCTTCTTCGGTCAACGGACGGTATTCGCCCGGGGCGAGGTCGGCGTCGAGAACAATCGCGCCGATGCGCTCGCGGTGCAGCCCAACAACGTGGTTACCTACCGCAGCAAACATGCGCTTGACCTGATGGTAGCGCCCCTCGCTGATGGTCAGACGCACCTCGGTGGGGGTGATCACCTCCAGCACGGCGGGCTTAGTTAAATCGGGTTCGTTATGCAGCTGTACGCCTTTGGCGAACTGCGCGGCGGTATCGTCGCTAACCGGGGATTCCAGCGTCACCAGGTAGGTCTTCTCGCAGTGGTGGCGCGGAGAGGTGATGCGGTGCGACCACTGGCCGTCATCGGTCATCAGCACCAGCCCGGTGGTATCGATATCCAGTCGTCCCGCAGCGTGCAGCTTATGCGCCACCGGCTCGTCAAGGAAGTAGAGCACCGTCGGGTGATCGGGATCGTCGGTAGAGCAGACGTAGCCCTGCGGCTTATGCAGCATAAAGTAGCGCGGGCCGGTCTGCTGCACCAGCGTATTGCCGTCATACTCTACCTCGTGCTCGGGCAGGAGTTTGAACGCGGCGTTTTTAACAATCTCGCCATCCACGGTAACGCGGCTGCCGCGGATCTCACGCCCGGCAATAGCCCGGCTGACGCCGAGTTGCTGAGCGATAAACTTATCAAGTCGCATGAAGTCTTATTAGCCTGTAAAGAGTGCCGGAGTCGGACAGAAGTCCGAAAAAAATGAAGCATTTGAGAATCTCTCAGTATAACGGTGTCTCAGCAGCGCTCAAGTGAAAATATCGTGGCATAATATGAGCAGACTAATGAACGCCGAGAGACAATGACCTTTACGCTACGCCCCTACCAACGTGACGCGGTAAACGCTACCCTCACCCACTTTCGCCATCGCCATGAACCCGCGGTGATCGTCCTGCCCACTGGCGCAGGTAAAAGCCTGGTGATCGCCGAGCTTGCCCGCGTGGCCCGTGGCCGCGTGCTGGTGCTCGCTCATGTCAAAGAGCTGGTGGCGCAGAACCATGCCAAATATCTGGCGCTGGGGCTGGAGGCGGATATCTACGCCGCCGGGCTGAAGCGCAAAGAGAGCCACGGCAAGGTGGTATTTGGCAGCGTGCAGTCGGTAGCCCGTAACCTCGACCACTTCCAGGGCGAGTTCTCCCTGCTGATCGTCGATGAGTGCCACCGCATCAGCGATGACGACGAGAGCCAGTATCAGCAGATCCTCACCCACCTCTCACAGGTCAACCCTCGCCTGCGCCTGCTGGGTCTCACCGCCACGCCGTTTCGTCTCGGCAAAGGGTGGATCTACCAGTTCCACTACCACGGCATGGTGCGCGGCAACGACAAGGCGCTGTTTCGCGACTGCATCTATGAGCTGCCGCTGCGCTATATGATCAAACACGGCTACCTGACGCCTCCCGAGCGATTGGATATGCCCATTGTGCAGTATGACTTCAGCCGCTTGCAGGCCCAGAGCAACGGCCTGCTCAGCGAGGCGGATCTCAACCGCGAGCTGAAAAAGCAGCAGCGCATTACGCCGCACATCGTCAGCCAGATCGTGGAATTTGCCGCCGGGCGCCAGGGGGTGATGATCTTTGCCGCCACCGTCGAGCATGCCCGGGAGATCACCGGTCTGCTACCCGCCGGTGAAGCGGCGCTGATCACCGGCGAGACGCCCGGCCCGGAGCGCGATGCGCTGGTCGAAGACTTTAAATGTAAGCGTTTTCGCTATCTGGTGAACGTCTCGGTGCTGACCACCGGCTTCGATGCGCCACACGTCGATCTGATCGCTATTCTGCGCCCAACGGAGTCCGTCAGCCTCTATCAGCAGATCGTGGGCCGCGGCCTGCGCCTTGCGCCGGGTAAGACCGACTGTCTGATCCTCGACTATGCCGGTAACCCGCACGATCTCTACGCACCGGAAGTCGGAGAGCCGAAAGGCAAAAGCGATAACGTGCCGGTGCAGGTCTTCTGCCCCGACTGCGGTTTTGCTAACACCTTCTGGGGCAAAATGGCCGCCGACGGCACCCTAATCGAGCACTTTGGCCGCCGCTGCCAGGGCTTTTTTGAGGATGACGAGGGCCATCGGGAGCAGTGCAGCTACCGCTTCCGCTTTAAAAACTGTCCCCAGTGCAATGCCGAGAACGACATTGCTGCCCGCCGCTGTCGGGAGTGCGACACGGTGCTGGTGGATCCGGACGATATGCTGAAGGCGGCGCTGAAGCTGAAGGATGCCCTGGTGCTACGCTGTGGCGGCATGGATCTGCAGCACGGCGCGGACGACAAGGGCGAGTGGCTGAAGATCACCTACTACGACGAGGACGGGGCCGACGTCAGCGAGCGCTTCCGCCTGCACACTCCTGCCCAGCGCACCGCCTTTGAGCAGCTCTTTATCCGCCCGCACACCCGTACGCCCGGCGTGCCGCTGCGCTGGATTGTGGCCGCCGATATCAAAGCCCAGCAGGCGCTGCTGCGCCATCCCGATTTTGTGGTGGCACGCCTGAAGGGTCAGTACTGGCAGGTGCGAGAAAAAGTGTTTGATTACGAAGGCCGCTTCCGCCGGGCAAACGAATTGCGTGGTTAGCGTACTTTTCGTTGAAGAAAAGGCAATTCAGGGCTACTATATCGCCCGCTTTACATCCGTAAAGCCAGAAATCTGCCTGCTGCTGGGTCGCCTGTAGCAGGAATTATTGAAGAGAAATTGATATGTTCACTATCGAAGCACAAGCACGTAAAGAGCAGGGTAAGGGTGCGAGCCGCCGCCTGCGTACCGCTAACAAGTTCCCGGCGATCGTTTACGGTGGCACTGAAGCCCCGATCGCTATCGAACTGGACCACGACAAAGTGATGAACATGCAGGCCAAAGAAGGTTTCTATGGCGAAGTTCTGACCCTGGTTGTTGACGGTACCGAAGTAAAAGTTAAAGTTCAGGCTGTACAGCGTCACCCGTACAAACCTAAACTGGCTCACATCGACTTCGTTCGCGCTTAATTGCTAACGTGTTGAAAAAAACCCCGCTTCGGCGGGGTTTTTTATTATTGCGGCCGGGCGGCGGCTCCATCCTCGCTATTTTCCGGAGGTTCTGCGCTGGAGCTGATCGCGCAGGTTGGGCGGCGTGCCCTTGATGGTCAGGGTGTCCGTGGCCGGATCCCAGAAGATACGCTCGCCGAGCAGCATCGCATCAAAGTTAATGGTCAACCCGCCGCCGCTGCCAGCGTACTTGGTCAGCTGGCGCAGGGTGCTGCGATCCGCCGGGAAGCTCTCCTCCAGCTCGTAGCCTTTATCGGCGGTAAACTCCTGGAAGCTCACTTCACTAACGCCCCCCAGCTCTTGCGACAGCGATGCCAGTTCGATCTCCTCCCCGGCCTGTAGCTGTTCGTTGCAGTAGCTGTAGACCTGCTGACGCACGTTCTGGCGCTCGGCTTTATCCAGCTGCGCCTCGGCGGTGAAGTCGTCTACCGCCTGCAGCAGGCCGCGGTTCTGCGCTTTGGCGTTCAGCCCTTCGCTGGCCCCGAGGAAGTCCATAAAGAAGTCGGCAACCTTGCGCCCTACCCTGCCCTTCAGGAAGGTCAGGTAGCGGGTTGACTCCGGATTGGTCTCCCACTCGGTGAGATCGATCCGCGCCACGATATCTGCATGATTAATGTCGAGGTAGTGGGTCGAGCTAATATCGAGCTGCTCGTTAACGCGCATGCTGCTGAGGTTGTTCAGCACCGCTACCAGCAAATACTCCACCGCCAGGTAGCGGTAGTGGCAGAACAGTACGATGCCGCCGTCAGCAAAGGGGTATTTCGCCAGCTCGTCGCGCAGGCGTCCGGTCGCCGCCCGGCTAAAGGCGAGGAAATCTTCGTTACCCTGGCGCTGCAGGCGCAGCGCGTCTGCCAGCTCGCTCTCGTCGTTAAACAGACCGTAGGCTTTATTTTTTGCACTGTAGATCCGGTGCAGCTCGGCCATCATCTCAACAACGGTGGCCGTCGGCTCCAGTAATGAATCGCGCAGCACCAGCTCAAGGGTTTGCTCATCGCGCTTGATAAGCTGGTGCAGGGCAATCTGGTTGATATCCAGACTCATGATAAACTCTCCTTTTAGACCGGCGTATTCAACCACCGCAACGCTAACAGCGCAACCAGAGATAAAAAAGCAGAAAAAAAGCTGTTGCTACGGTAATATGTTGCCCTTTCATAAAGAGACTGATTCTGATTTTATGCCACAGATTTCCCGTTATAGTGATGAACACGTTGAACAACTGCTGAGCGAGCTGGCGAACGTGTTGGAAAAGCACCATGCTCCGACCGATCTCTCCCTGATGGTACTGGGAAACATGGTCACGAACCTGATCAACACCAGCGTTGCCCCGGCACAGCGGCAGGCTATTGCGAAATCCTTCGCCCAGGCGTTGCAGTCCTCCGTGACTGACGATAAAGCGCACTAAAGGACTACGACGGCATTTTATGGTGACTCATCGTCAACGCTACCGAGAAAAAGTCTCCCAGATGGTTAGCTGGGGGCACTGGTTTGCCCTGTTCAACATTCTGTTGGCCATGGTTCTTGGCAGCCGTTACCTGTTTGTCGCCGACTGGCCGACCACGCTTGGAGGCAGGATCTACTCCTGGCTGAGCGTCATCGGCCACTTTAGCTTCCTGGTGTTTGCCACCTATCTGCTAATCCTCTTTCCGCTGACCTTTGTGGTGATGTCGCAGCGGCTGATGCGGGCGATCTCCGCCGTGCTGGCCACCATCGGCATGACGCTGCTGCTGATCGATAGCGAAGTCTTTACCCGTTTCCACCTGCATCTTAACCCCATCGTCTGGGAGCTGGTGATCAACCCGGACCAGAACGAGATGGCCCGCGACTGGCAGCTGATGTTTATCAGCGTGCCGGTGATCCTGCTGCTGGAGCTGCTGTTTGCTAACTGGAGCTGGCAGAAGCTGCGCAGCCTGACGCGCCGCCGCCGCTACGCCAAGCCGGTGGCCGCCCTCTTCTTTGCCGCCTTTGTCGCCTCGCACCTCACCTATATCTGGGCGGATGCGAACTTCTACCGGCCAATCACCATGCAGCGCGCCAACCTGCCGCTCTCCTACCCGATGACCGCCCGCCGGTTCCTGGAGAAGCACGGCCTGCTGGATGCGCAGGAGTATCAGCGCCGGCTGGTTGAACAGGGCAATCCGGAGGCGGTCTCGGTGCAGTATCCGCTGAGCGACCTGCGCTACCGCGATATGGGACCGGGCCAGAACGTGCTGCTGATCACCGTCGATGCGTTGAACTACGCGCGCTACGAGAAAGAGATGCCGTCGCTGGCAGGCTTTGCCGCAGAGAATATCACCTTCACCCAGCATATGAGCGCCGGTAACGATACCGATAATGGACTCTTTGGCCTGTTCTACGGTATCTCACCCTCCTACATGGATGGGGTGCTATCCGCACGTATCCCGGCGGCGCTGGTGACCGCGCTCAACCAGCAGGGCTATCAGCTGGGCCTCTTCTCATCGGATGGCTTCAGCAGTTCGCTCTACCGCCAGGCGTTGCTCTCCGACTTCTCTTTGCCTGCGGCGAAGGCGCAGTCCGATAAGCAGACCGCCGATCAGTGGATCAACTGGCTGGATCGCTACGCTCAGGAGGATAACCGCTGGTTCTCATGGGTGGCGCTTAACGGCACATCTATGGATGCCGACAGGCAGGACTTCGAACGCCGCTACGCGCGGGCCGCCGGAAGCGTGGATGCACAGATTGAGCGCGTGCTGAACGCCCTGCGCGAGTCTGGCAAGCTGGATAAGACGGTGGTCATCATCACGGCGGGCCACGGCATCTCCGCTGAGGAGAGTGACATGGACGAGGGCTGGTCACGGGGCGACCTGCACGTGCCGCTGGTTATCCACTGGCCGGGCACGCCTGCCCAGCGCATCAGCAAGCTGACCGACCATAAAGATGTCATGACCACCCTGATGCAGCGTCTGCTGCACGTCAGCACCCCGGCAAATGAGTACTCGCAGGGGCAGGATCTCTTTAACGCCGCGCGTCGTCACAACTGGGTCACCGCGGCCAACAGCGATACGCTGGCGGTCACTACGCCGGAGATGACGCTGGTGCTGAAGCACAACGGTAACTATCAGACTTACAACCTGAAGGGCGAGAAGATCGGCGATCAGAAGCCGCAGCTCAGCCTGCTGTTGCAGGTGCTAACGGATGAAAAACGCTTTATCGCTAACTGATTGATTAATTATAAATCAGTCAGCCTGCTGCCCCTTGCAATCGGTGGCGAAAAGGGTACTATTAGCGCCACAGTTCGGCACGTAGCGCAGCCTGGTAGCGCACCGTCATGGGGTGTCGGGGGTCGGAGGTTCAAATCCTCTCGTGCCGACCAAAAAATCCCAAAAAAAAACCAACCGCTTAGGTTGGTTTTTTTATGCCTAAAATTCACCGCTGATCCCTTCCCCCTGACATCGCCGCCTATTAATAGTGCATTTTCTAACCGTACTTTATCCCTCATTCTGTAGTTGAGAAACACTTCCCCCCTTCCATCAAGCAATATCAACATGAGGTAATAAAATATGTCATGGGATAATGTCTCCGATATTAAAAATATTAAAATATGGACAGACTACTCTGACTCTACCCAGGGGCATCTGTTTGTTAACGATAATCATCAGTTAAAACTGAACGTGGGGATCTCTTTCACCTTAAAAAACGCAACAACGGAAGGGCCGACTGAGGATGAGGTCTATAGCGCTCTATCGCTGATTGATAATCAGGACAGTGGTCCGCTTAAGTACCTGACTGTAGTCACAGAGAACACCTATACCGCCGTCTACGATCCTTACCATGCTGAGTCTGTCACAACCGATGGCACCGATGACGTGGACGACGGACTCTACGATTTTCTGTTTACCTATAACGTGTCCAGCCCAACGTCGCTCAACGCGGAATGTTATTTTGAAAGCGTGGCGCTGAAGCTAGAATATACCGTGACAAACAGTGATGGCACTACCAGCCAGGTGATAAAAGAGACATCTGTAAAAGGTAATTACTATACGAAAACCTACGTCAGTGTGACTTGTTACCCGGCAAAACTCTATGGCATGGAGGGTCAAAACCGGACAAGCTTAAAGTCTGTCAAAACTGTTGTCAGTGGCGCAACTTATCATAACGGAAATTACGATAACTCAGGTGATACATCCTATTCAGTAGCCATCTCTATAGATGACAGCTATTTCAAACTTTTTTATCTGAACGGTGCTCAAGAGCCTGACGCTCTTACCACTCTTCAGCCACTCTATATTAACCACGATTATGACTCCCCAATGTGGGATAAAATATATAACTCTTTTTTCCCAAATATACAGTGTGGTGAAAAAAGTTACACTATTATCGCAGAAGTGCGTTCTAATTTGAGCTATGACACATACCCCAAGATTTTTGACGCAAATATTCCCATTAATCAGAAAGAAGGCCAGATTATATTTGCCGCTGTGCAAACTGATGTCAAAAGCACAGGTTACAACTGGAACAGCAACACTTACCAGTACTTAAGGGCTTACGATCAGTTTGGTAACAGTATGTATATAGTGATTGCTTTCAATAATAATGATTATAATTATATCAAAAGCGTAAGCTAATTATTCATCAGTATGAGAGAGGTAATAAATTATGTCATGGGATAATGTAAAAGGGGTTAGCTCCGCGCAGATCTGGACCGATAACCCGGATATGACTCAGGCGTATCTTTTTGCCAACGGTAACCATCAGGTTAAATTAACCGTTGGACTCAGTCTCACGCTGAGCGACGCCACCCAGCCCGGTCCAACCGAAGATGAGGTTAAGGCCGCACTTACTCTGGTTGACTATGAAACCGGTGCCGGAGTCAGGTTTATAAAGACCGGTGCGAAAGGTGGCTATGATTATGTCTATCAGCCAAACATGTCTGCGACCATCAACGTTCTTTCTGCCAGCGACACCAGTAATCCCGGTGCGTACCAGTATGAGCTGGATTACTATGTTTCAAGCGACAGCACAATTAACGCTAACTACGCCTCTGAAAAAGTAGCGTTATTCTTGTCTTATATTAATTCCAGCGGTACAGAGGTAGATTACAACACGGCGAGCGGCAGTAAATCACAAAGCTATGTGGCAGTAACGGTGTATCCGCCTAAAAAGTATGGTACTGCAGGTTCATCATCAACGCCGGTAATTATAGCATTGAAAGATGACAAGCCAAATTACACTAACGAACAGACAGCAAATGAGTCTAACGAGAAAGTTTCCATTTATCAATTAAGAATAGATGATGGCTATTTTAGAATAATTTCATTCCAGGCAAACAATACAGTTCAGTCACCTAATCCATTCACCAGGCGTGCAACAAATAATTCGTCAGGGGGTGCTGGTCACTATCCTGTCTGGGCAACCTATGAAGCTTTTCTTCCTGTTCAAAATAAAATAAACCAAGGGGCAGCATCCTATGACAGTAAGTTAACAATCACATACAATAACAACAACTACGCGTACTTCTCACTTACCGTTACAGTAAATCAAGAGCAAAATGAAATAATCTTTATTCATTTCTATAGTGAAATTAACGATACAAGTGAGGTTGGGTTTGTTAATAATACTAGCACTGCATCTCTTTTTGCTTTAGATCAATTTGGTAATGAATTGAATGTGATTGTAAGCGAAGATAATGATGGTATTAAAATTGATAGTGTTACTTAAATTTAAGCTGTCGTTATGTATATTGCAAACGCATTAGCCTACTGGCTAATGCGTTGTTTAAGAAACTCAAGCCGGATCCGTCACCGCCTCAATCTCAACCTGCGGTTCCTTCTGCTTCTGCGCCTTCGGCACAGGTGCCACGTCTACCACCGGCGGCTGCGCATACGTCAGACCCAATATTTCGCTGGTCTGCTGCAATACGCGCTGGGTGGCTTCGACGTTGCCGTTCAGCTGCGTGCCAAAGCTCGGGATGATCTCCTTCAGCTTCGCCTGCCACGCGGGTGAGGCGAATTGGGCTGCAAAGACCTTCTTCATCAGCTCCAGCATGATAGGCGCTGCGGTAGAGGCTCCCGGCGAGGCGCCGAGCAGCGCGGCAATGGTGCCCTGCCGATCGCTGACCACTTCGGTACCGAGACGCAGTACCCCGCCCAGGAGCGGATCGCGCTTGATGATCTGCACCCGCTGGCCCGCCTGCCACAGACGCCACTCCTCTTTCTTCGCCTGCGGATAGTACTCCCGCAGGGCGGCAAAGCGCGCGTCGTCGTTCTGCAGCACCTGGCCCACCAGATATTTCACCAGGCTGAAGTTGGTCAAGCCTACCTTCACCATCGGCATCAGGTTAGACGGCGTGGTTGAACGCGGCAGATCCCACAGGGAGCCGTTCTTGAGGAATTTCGTTGAGAAGGTGGCAAACGGTCCGAACAGCAGCACGCGCTTGCCGTTAAGGATGCGGGTATCGATATGCGGAACCGACATCGGCGGCGCGCCGACCGACGCCTGACCATAGACCTTCGCGAGGTGGCGATTCACCACCTCAGGGTTGTCCGACACCAGGAACTGGCCGCCCACCGGGAACCCGGCGAAATCCCGCGCTTCCGGAATGCCGGACTCCTGTAATAGTTTCAGCGCCGCGCCGCCCGCCCCGATAAAGACAAACTTCGCCACGATAGTACGGGTGCTGCGGGGGTGATTAACGTCGGCAACGGTGACCGCCCAGCGGCCATCGGCGTTGCGTTTAATGGCGCGCACTTCGGTGCTGAGGTTAAGAGAGAAGTTGTCGCGTTTTTGCAGAGAGACCACCAGCTGGCGGGCGATCTCGCCAAAGTTAACGTCCGTCCCTAGCTCGGTGCGGGTGGCGGCAATCTTCTGCTTCGCGTCGCGCCCCTCCATCACCAGCGGCGCCCAGCGCTTGATCTGCGCGTGATCTTCACTGTAGCGGATGCCGCTAAAGAGGTTGCTCTGCTGGAGCGCGGCGTAGCGGGCGCGCAGGAAGTTGACGTTCTCTTCGCCCCACACAAAGCTCATGTGCGGCACGGTGTTGATAAAGGATCGGGGATTGTTCAGCACGCCCGCTTTCACCTGGTGCGCCCAGAACTGGCGGGAGAGATGAAACGCCTCGTTAATCTCGACGGCTTTCTCAATGCTTACGCTGCCGTCGGCCTTCCGCGGCGTGTAGTTCAGTTCCATTAATGCAGCGTGCCCGGTGCCGGCGTTGTTCCAGCCCTCGGAGCTCTCCTTTGCGACTTCATCCAGGCGCTCAATCATGGTCATCGACCACGTTGGTTCCAGCGCCTGCAGATAGGTTCCCAGCGTAGCGCTCATAATGCCGCCACCCAGGAGGAGTACATCAGTTTCTCGCTTCTTCGCCGCAGTGGTTTTCCCTGTCCGTGAGGCAGCGCGACTACCCGTAGCCACAGAAGAGAGCACGGCACGCATTTTTTTCATAATGTTAATGCCCTACAATTAGTACTGCTTTATTGGAATTTATTGGAGTGAAATTACCCGTTCAACTAACCTACCACCATCGTCGGGGAATTTAAATATTGTTGAGATAGTACACAGCAAGTTGATAGATGTTAACAAAAAGTTAGATTTTTATAACGACTATGACAAAAAAACTGGTATCTCCTGCGCCGCACCGCTACTATTCTTCGCTTTGCTACACTGCACGCTTTCCGTCCGCTTTGACTCTGTGAAACTCTATGTCTGATGCTCAAAAAGCTTTAACTCCTGTACAAGCGGGTAGCGTTGCCACGGTGCTGCGCTCGCCGTCGCTGCTGATGCGCGAAACCCTTGCCGGGGTGATGACTGCCCTGGCGCTGATCCCGGAAGTGATCTCCTTCTCGGTGATCGCTGGCGTCGATCCAACCGTAAGCCTGATCGCCTCCGTGGTGCTCTGTCTGGGGATGTCCTTCCTTGGCGGACGTCCGGCGATGGTCACGGCCGCGGCTGGCTCCGTGGCGCTGGTGATCGGCCCGATGGTGCATCAGCACGGCGTGGAGTACATCCTGCCTGCCGTCCTGCTCGCCGGGGTGATTCAGATTGTCTTCGGCCTGACGGGGATGGCGCGCCTGATGCGCTTTATTCCGCACACGGTGATGACCGGCTTTGTTAACGCCCTCGGGATCCTGATCTTCTTCGCCCAGGTACCGCACTTCTGGACCCGCGATCCGCTGATCCTCGGGCTGTTTGTCCTGACGCTGCTGATTGTGCTCTGGCTGCCGAAGGTGCTGAAGAGCGTCCCCTCCCCGCTGGTAGCGATTGTGGTGCTGACGCTCTTTACCGTCTTCTCTGGACAGATCCTGCCGGTAGTGGGCGATGAAGGCCCGATGCAGGGCGGCCTGCCCGGCCTGACCCAGTGGCTGGTGCCGTTCAACCTGACTACGCTGAGCATCATCTGGCCCTGCGCGCTGAGCATCGCCTTTGTCGGGCTGATGGAGTCGCTACTGACGGCGAAGCTGGTAGACGATCTCACAGAAACGCCGTCCAACAAGGGCCGCGAGAGCGCGGGTCTGGGCATCGCGAATATCCTGGCGGGTTTCTACGGCGGGATTGCGGGCTGCGCGATGATCGGCCAGACCATCGTCAACGTTGAGATGGGTAAAGGGCGCAGCCGCGTCTCCACCGTCGCGGCGGGTCTGGTCCTGCTGCTGCTGGTGACTGCATTGAGCAACGTGATGGCGAAGATCCCGATGGCGGTGCTGGCCGGGATCATGGTGATTGTGGCGGTGAAGACCTTCAACTGGCACAGCATTCAGCCTGCACAGCTAAAACGCGCCCCGATAACCGAGACGCTGGTGATGCTGGTAACGGTGATTGCCACCGTCACCACCGGGAACCTGGCGATTGGTGTCGTCGCTGGCGTGGCGCTGATGTTCGTGCTACCCCCGGTCTTTAACCGTAAAAAGCGCGCTACAGCAGAAACAGCGTCGCCAGACCCAGAAAAATAAAGAAGCCGCCGGTATCCGTCAGGGCGGTGATCATTACGCTGGAGCCGACCGCCGGGTCGCGCCCCAGCCGTACCATAATCATCGGGATCAGCACCCCCATGGTGGCGGCCAGCAGCAGGTTTAGCACCATCGCCAGGGTCATCACCCCGCCGAGGGCCATGTCGTCATAGAGCCACCAGGTTACGCCGCCCATAATCCCGCCCCACACCAGGCCGTTGATTAGCGCTACGCCCAGCTCGCGGAAGATAAGAAACCGGTAGTTTCCCGGCTGAATGTTTTGCAGCGCCAGCGCGCGCACGATCATGGTGATGGTCTGGTTGCCGGTATTGCCGCCGATCCCGGCGACGATGGGCATCAGCGAGGCCAGGGCCACCAGCTGGGAGATGGTATGCTCGAAGCCATCGATCACCCGCGAGGCGATAAAGGCGGTGCAGAGGTTAATCGCCAGCCACGCCCAGCGGTTCTTGACCGCTTTGCCCACCGGCGCAAAGACATCCTCCTCCGGGCTGAGACCGCCCATCAGGCGCATGTCGTTATCGCTCTCCTCATAGACCACGTTAACGATCTCATCGATGGTCACCCGCCCCAGCAGCTTGCCGTCGGGGTTGACCACCGGCGCACTCACCAGATTATCACGCTCAAAGGTACGGGCGGTCTTCTCCGCATCGTCATGGGGCGAGAAGGTGACGGGGTCGGACTCCATCACCTCGCTGACCAGCGTCTGGGTATCATTGAGCAGAATAGTTTGCAGCGGCAGCTCGCCCAGCAGTTGTTCATCGCGATCGGTGACAAACAGCTTATCGGTGTTCTGCGGCATGCTGCCGAGGCGATGCAGGTAGCGCTGCACCGTTTCAAGTGTCACCTCCGGACGGACGGTGATCACCTCAAACTCCATCAGCGCGCCCACGCTGTTCTGCTCGTAGCTCATCACCTGATGCACGCGGGCGCGATCGTCCGGCGGTAGCGAGGCTACCAGCCGTCCGGTGAGGTTGCGCGGCAGGCGCTTAACCAGATAGATCTGCTCGTCGATATCCAGCCCGCGCAGCGCCTCCAGCAGCGCCTTGTCGTTCATCTCCTCAATCAGATCCTCGCGCACGCTGTCCGAGGCCTCTACCAGCACCTCGCCGCGCTTGAGATCCTCGACCAGGCGCCACAGCGCCCGGCGCTCCTCGGTGGGCAGCGCCTCCAGCGTATCCGCCAGGTCCGGGGCGGGAAGATGGGCCACCAGCACGCCGACCTCGGCAATATCGTCGTTTAACGCACTGCCGTCGAACTGCTCAACCAGGGTCAGCTTGCCGAGGATCTGGGAGGTGATGGCGCTGTTAGTATTCAGCAGCCAGATGAGGCGCGCCCGCTCCTCGTCGCGTAGGCGGGCGCTATTTTTAGGGGTGGCGGACATTAACGACTCCTTATCCTTATCCTTATACTTATGCGGTGCGTGAAACGGCGTCGCGCGAAGCGAGCGCCCGCTCTTCTCCTGTCAGCTCTGTGAGCACGCCGCTGCGCATCTCCAGCAGACGATCGGCATGTATAAAGTAGTGGTCGTCGTGACTAATAGCAAAAATGGTTTTCCCTTCGGCCTGCATGAGAGGCAGGATTGTCTGGTAAAACTCGCGGCGGAAGTGCGGATCCTGATCGGCGGCCCACTCATCCAGCAGAATAATATCCCGCTCCTCCGCCAGCGCCAGCAGCAGCGCCACGCGCTTCTTCTGCCCCTTCGACAGCTTCAGGTTAAGGATCTTGCCGTTATCCAGCTCCAGCTTGTGGGCCATCTTCAGCTGCGCCAGCCATTTATCAACGATAGCCGGATCCGCCTGCTTGCCTTCCGGGCCAATCAGCTGGTCAAACAGCCAGACGTCGGTAAATACCGCCGAGAAGAGCTTGCGGTAGTCCTCTTCACGCCCGGCGGCCAGCGGCTGGCCATCGATCAGAATAGTGCCCGATACCGGCTGATAGAGACCGGTCAGCAGCATCGCGAGGGTCGATTTGCCGCTGCCGTTGCCGCCGATAAGAAACACCAGCTCGCCGCGCTTCAGGGTCAGGTTAATCGGCCCGACGGAGAAAGCGCCTTCCTGGTAGGTAAAGGTGACGTCGCGCAGCTCAAGGGTCTGCCAGCCGGTAAAGGCCGTCGGGCGGGGGAACTCAGGCTCATAGGGCGCGAGGGAGAACTGCTTCAGCTTGTTGAACGCCACCTGGGCACTGAGCAGGGTAGGCAGCGCCCCCACCGCCGAGAGCAGCGGCGTGCGCAGGAACAGCACCGTCAGGGAGAAGGTCGCCGCGACGTTGGTATCCGCCCAGCCGAGACCGTTAGCCATCCAGAACACCAGGCCAATCGCCCCGAGCATCATGATGTTTGACCAGTTGACGGCGCTGAGGTGGAAAGTGTCGGCGCGAATAATATGGTGGCGATACTCCCGGGCATCCGGCAGGTAGGCGTTGTTGAAGATCGCCTCGGCACGCTCGCGGTTGAGGGTCAGCTCTTTGCGCCCCTCCAGCACCGTCTGGTAGTCATGGTGCAGCTTGTCTTCGGTTTCGCGCAGGGTCGCTAAGTGCTTGTAGACCCGCGACACCAGCATAAAGCCACCCCAGATAGTGAGCGCCATCCACAGGGCGGTGACCAGCAGCATTTTACCGGAGAGCCAGCCGAGGTAGGCCGCCGACCCGGCGGTAAGAATGATCCCCTGCACCAGCTCCGGCAGGCGCACAAAAGCGATGGTGATGTTACGCACGTCGCTGGTCAGCGCGGCCAGCAGCGCGGCGTTGCCCAGCTGTTCAACCCGCTCTACCTGGGTGTCGAGGATGCGCTTAATAAACTCACCCCGCAGGCGGTAGACAAAGTGGTGGCCGAGGCTGGTCAGCGCCAGCTGTGAGCCAAGGGTGACCGCCATCAGCAGCAGCAGCAGGCCGAGAAACTCCGGCAGCACCGTCAGGGAGATATCCACGTTCTCGATTAGCCGCGCGTTGATAAAGGCGATCAGCCCGATGCCCAGCGCTGCGCTAAGCAGGGTTAACAGGATGACGGCAATAAAAGGCCAGCGGTACTGCCGCCAGACAAGAAGAAGAAGTTCCATGAGAGCGATCCGGCAAGAAAAATCAGCCCGCAGTGTAAACTGCTATCGCACTGAATCAAGAATAATTCTGATTTATATTCTTAATTACCTGCCCGGCGAAAGGTTAAGTTATAGCGGCATTCACCGGTGGCCGGATGGTGGCCTGGCTTAAGGGGCTGTATGCCGTGATAGAAGAGCCGGGACGGGCCGCCCCACACCACCACGTCGCCATGCTCCAGCAGCAGACGCTTGAGCGGATCGCTGCGCCGGATCCCACCAAACTGGAAAACGGCGGGCAGGCCCAGCGAGACCGAGACGATAGGCGCAGCCAGATCCGGCTCGTCTTTATCCTGATGCAGAGAGAGCTTCGCGCCCGGCAGATAGCGGTTGATCAGGCAGGCGTCCGGCTGAAAGTCGCTGTAGCCCGCCGCCGTCGAAGCCTGCTGGCAGAGCGCGGCAAAGGCCTGCGGCATGGCGGGCCACGGCTGGCCGCTGAGCGGATCGATGGGGGCATAGCGATAGCCGCGCGCATCGGTCGTCCAGCCCAGGCCGCCACAGTTAGTCATCGCCACCGACATGGTATAGCCGCCGGGAGTAACCATCTGGCGAAACGGTGACGCGCTGGCGACCGCGCCGATCGCCTCCAGCAGCACATCGGCGTCGGCAAGGGCAAAGCGGCGCAGGATTGTCGCCCCTGGGGCCAGCGGCTCCTGCCACGGTTCGACATCGGCAAATAGATCGAGCATCAGGTCTCCTCTTTCAACGACTCGCGCGCCAGCAGCTGGGCCTTGCGCGCTGCCCCCCAGCGGTAGCCAGAGAGCATGCCATCGCCGCGTACCACGCGATGGCAGGGGATAACAATCGCCAGACGATTGGCCGCGCAGGCGCTGGCCACGGCGCGGATCGCCTGCGGCTTGCCGATGGCGGTGGCGATGGCGCTATAGCTGGCGGTTTCTCCCGCCGGGATCGCCTGCAGGGCCTGCCAGACCTGCATCTGAAAAGCGGTACCGCGCAGATCCAGCGCCAGCGCCAGCGGGCGACCGGGGTGTTCAATGGTCGCCACCACGTCGGCAACCCGGGCGCTAAATTCATCGTCGTCCTGCACCAGCTGAGCATGTGGGAACATCGTGTTCAGCTCGGCGGTGAGCAGCGACTCGCAGTCGGCCAGCAGGATCGCACAGATCCCGCGATCGCTCTCGGCGACCAGACAGCGCCCCAGCTCACAGTGCGTCAGAGCGTAGCGGATCGCCGTGCCCTCCCCGCCCTGGCGATACTGGCGGGCCGTCATGCCCAGCGTCTCATCGGCCTTGCGGTAGTAGCTGCCGGTATCGGGAAAACCGGCGGCCAGCACCGCGTCGGTAACCGTTGCGCTGTGGGGCAGCGCGCTGCGCAGACGTTTCGCCCGGGCGGCCTGCTGCCAGGCCTTAGGCGTCATGCCTGTGACGGCTTTAAACTGGCGGTGAAGATGGTACGGACTGAGAGCTACCCTCTGCGCCAGTGCCTCCAGGGTTATCGGCATCTCCTGCTCCAGCAGACGGCAGGCGGCGGCGATCTTCTGCGCCAGGCTGCTCTCGTCGGCGGGCCGGTCAGGCTGGCAGCGCTTGCAGGGGCGAAAACCCGCCTGCGCCGCCGCCTCTGCGTCGGTAAAGAAGCGCACGTTTTCGCGCAGGGCATGGCGCGCCCGGCAGGAGGGGCGGCAAAAGATACCGGTGGTAATGACGGCAAAGACGAAACGATCGTCCGCGTCGGGGCGGCGTTCGAGCACCGCCTGCCAGCGATACTCATCGTCAAGTAACGTTGTTACAGTCATAGTCAGGCTCCTCTATTCAGCTTAGCTTGACTATGCCCTGGGCAGGTGCAGCCTTCACCTGAAATCTTGCGCTTTAATTTTATTTACTTTGCAGGAAAGCGGCAAACTGCGGCGACATCCAGGGGGTGAAGGTATCGCCCTCTTTAACGATCATATAGATCGCCAGCCCCTCACGCATTGCTACCTCGCGGGCCTTCTGCGGACCCAGCACCATCAGGCCGGTATCCCAGGTGTCGGCCTCCAGCGCCGTCGGGGCGATCACCGTCACCGACACCAGGTTATGTTCGATAGGATGCCCGGTGTGCGGATCGATCACGTGCGACAGGCGTTTGCCGTCCAGTTCGTAGTAGTTGCGATAGCTGCCGGAGGTGCTGATCCCGTGCCCGTTAATATCCACCACCGCCTGCACCGCGTTCTCACGATCGGTCGGCTTCTGGATCGCCACCCGCCAGGGTTTGCCTTCGCCGTTCATGCCCCGGCTTACCAGCGCCCCGCCGACCGAGACCAGATAGCGAGGGATCCCCTCCTGCTCCATCAGCTGCGCCAGGTGATCGGCCGCGTAGCCCTCGCCTACCGTAGAGAGATCGACATACAGGTCAGGGATATCCTTCTGGATAAACTGCTGCCCCGCCAGATAAGAGACCGACAGGTGCTGTAAACCCACGCGCATTTTTGCCGCTTCAATTTGTGACGGCGTTGGGGTGGTTTCCGGCTGCTTATCCGGGCCGAAGCCCCACAGGTTCACCAGCGGGCCGACGGTAATATCCATCGCGCTGTCGGTTTTAACGCCAACACGCAGGGCAAGGGTGACAATATCCGCCAGCGCGGCGTTGACCGGCCAGGGGGTAGTGCTGGTGGAGGCGTTAAAGCGGCTCAGGGCCGAGTCGCTCTTCCAGGTAGAGAGCAGCATATCGTCGGCGGCGAGCTGGGCGGCAATTTTTTCCCGTAGCGCATCGGCCTGGGCCTTATCGATATCCACAACGCTGACGCGCCAGGAGGTGCCCATGGTTTTGCCGTCGAGCACGGTCACGGCTGCGCCAGGCTGTGCTGCCGGGGGGGTTGGGTCGCAACCGGTAATAGTCAGGGTCAGCGCCAGCAGCGCGGCGCGAAAAAGCGTTGTATCCATAGCAATCATCCCCTTACGCAATGGGCGCAAGAGTACACCAAAAGTGGGCCTGTTCAGAAAAAAGTCGATAAAAAAGGGGCCAGCGCGGCCCCTTCATGCAGACAGATAACGTCTTAGAACTGGTAAACCAAGCCCAGCGCTACGATATCATCGGTGCTGATGCCGGTCTGACGAGTAAAGTCGTTGTCATCCAGCAGGTTGATTTTGTAGTCAACGTAGGTGGACATGTTTTTGTTGAAGTAGTAAGTCGCGCCAACGTCGATGTACTCCAGCAGATCCTGGTCGCCGTAGTTAACGCCGGTAACGGTACCGTTGCCGTTGATGTCTTTGCCTTTGGACTTCAGGTAGGCGATGGACGGACGCAGGCCGAAGTCGAACTGGTACTGAGCAACCACTTCGAAGTTCTGCGCTTTGTCAGCGAAGCCGTAGGCCGGCTGGTCATCGCCGCGAGAACCGAAACGGGTTGCGTTGTAGGTCTGAGAGTACTGCGCAGCCAGGTAGAGGTTGTTGGCGTCATATTTCAGGCCGCCGGTGTAAACGGTTGCACGGTCGCCGCTGCCGTAGACGCCATCTGCGTTCTGGTCAGCAGTACGTTTAGAGGAGGTGATCGCACCACCGACGCTGAAGCCTTCGCCGATGTCATAGGTCAGGGAGCCGCCGTAGCCGTCGCCGTTCTGACGCAGCAGGCTGCGGCCGCCAACGTCTTCGCCACGGGTGCTGCCGTTTTTACCCTGGTACTGCAGAGCAAAGTTCAGGCCATCAACCAGGCCGAAGAAGTCGGTGCTGCGGTAGGTCGCCACGCCGTTAGCACGGGACTGCAAGAAGTTGTCGGCACCGTAGGTGTCGCCGCCGAACTCAGGCAGCACGTCGGTCCAGGCGGTAACGTCATAGGTTACGCCATAGTTACGACCATAGTCGAAGGAGCCTGCATCGCCGAATTTCACGCCGGCAAACGCCAGACGGGTCCAGGACTGGTTTTCGCTCTCAGCGGTGTTGCCCTGGATCTGGTATTCCCACTGGCCGTAACCGGTTACCTGATCGTTAACCTGGGTTTCGCCCTTGAAGCCAAGACGCATGTAGGTCTGATCGCCATCGCTACCGTCGTCATCAGAGAAATAGTGCAGGCCATCAACTTTACCGTAGAGGTCTAATTTGTTGCCGTCTTTGTTATAAATTTCAGCCGCGTTCGCTGCGCCTGCTACCATCAGAGCCGGTACCAGGAGGGACAGTACTTTAACTTTCATGTTATTAACCCTCATTTATATGCTTTTATTATTGCCACTGCTTACTGATTGAGCGTCAAATCAGTCGGCCAAGCCATTCTCCTAAAAAATACAGAATAATCCAACAAGAAAATGCTACTAAAACTTTTAATATGTTTCAGAAAGACTGATAGGTGTTTCATTTTGTAAATTTCAGGGAACTTTTTTCAGCATGAATGGTTAAAAAATAACGCACTAATAATCAAACATTAATATTTTTTCATAAAAATCATTATGTTGTATGATTTTGAAATCATAGCACTGAAAGACAAAACAAATCGTCGATGGGCTACTAAAATAACCCTCGCTATCATCATTAACTTTTATTTATTACCGTCATTCGACTTTGAATGTCCGTTTACCCCAATTCTCGCCGGATGCTCTGCATTCGGCTTTTTTTTACCTTTCTTTACGTTGCCTGCCCCTATTTGTGCTACCGCCCCGCAATGATAACGACTATTAACTAATAGTGGCTGAATGTAAATAGATTTCAGTGCGCACAAGCTATAGTCAATATCTTGTTATTTCGTGCTATTTCTCGGAGAATGTCGGCGACTATTTATACCGTGGCACGCACGCTGTACAGATTTACCGCTTCGCTGCCGCAGAATAGCCTTTTGCGGGGTAAGTTGCTCTCAAGGCGTGAAGAGAGTCTGGAAATTCAGTCATTACCCTTTATACTGCCTGCTGTACGCCACCCAGTAGCCTAACTTTTACCAGCCTGATGACACACTGATGAGTCGATCCGACAGCATGATCCCTGGCAAGTTTTCCCTGATACCAGGCAACATTACCCGTTTCTTTCTATTACTGATTATCGTTCTGCTGGTAACCCTGGGCGTCATGGTGCAAAGTGCCGTCAATGCGTGGCTGAAAGATAAGAGCTATCAAATCGTTGATATCACCCATGCGATGCACAAGCGTATCGACACCTGGCGCTACGCGACGTGGCAGATCTACGACAATATTGCCGCTGCCCCTGCCGCCCCCGCTGACGGTCTTCAGGAGACGCGCTTAAAGCAGGACGTCTACTACCTTGAGAAGCCGCGCCGTAAAACCGAAGCGCTGATCTTCGGCTCCCACGATAGCTCTACTCTGGAGATGACGCAGCGCATCTCTACCTACCTTGACACGCTGTGGGGCGCAGAGACCGTCCCCTGGTCGATGTACTATCTTAATGGCCAGGATAACAGCATGATCCTGGTCTCTACCCTGCCGCTTAAGGATCTCTCTTCGGGCTTCAAGGAGTCGAGCATTGACAACATTGTCGATTCACGCCGGGCAGAGATGCTGCAGCAGGCTAACGCCCTCGACGAGCGGGAGAGCTTCTCTCCGCTGCGCAGCTTAAGCTGGCAGAATGGGTACTACTTCACCCTGCGCACCACCTTTAACCAGCCGGGACATCTGGCGACGGTAGTGGCGTTCGATCTGCCGATTAACGATCTCATTCCTCCCGGCATGCCGATGGATAGCTTCCGCCTCGAGCCGGATAACGGGCCAACAACCCTGCGCGCGTCGGACAAGGAGTCGGTGGACAGCGTCTCGGTCAACTTTAGCGGGGCAAAAATTGAGATCTCCGCCTCGCTGAACTCTACCGATATGCGCCTGGTGTGGCAGGTACCTTTCGGTACCCTGCTGCTGGAGACGCTGCAGAATATCGTCCTGCCGCTGCTGCTCAATATTGGCCTGCTGGCGCTGGCGCTGTTTGGCTTTACGACCTTCCGTCACCAGCCGGGCCGCCAGCTTGACGGCCAGCCCTCGCCGGGAGCCAATAACGAGCTGCGCCTGCTGCGGGCGCTAAACGAAGAGATTGTCTCGGTTCTGCCGCTGGGACTGCTGGTGCACGATCAGGAGGCCAACCGGACGGTCATCAGCAACAAGATCGCGGACCACCTGCTGCCGCATCTGAACCTGCAAAACATCACCAGCATGGCGGATCAGCACCAGGGGGTGATCCAGGCGACGGTCAACAACGAGCTGTATGAGATCCGCCAGTTCCGTAGCCAGGTGGTGCCGAGAACGCAGATCTTTATTATTCGCGATCAGGACCGTGAGGTGCTGGTGAACAAAAAGCTCAAGCAGGCTCAGCGTCTGTATGAGAAAAACCAGCAGGGCCGCTCGGCGTTTATGCAGCATATTGGCGAGGCGCTCCGCCTGCCCGCTGAGACGCTGGCCGGAGAGGCTGCGACAATCGACAGCGAAGAGAGCCGCCACCTGGCGCAGCATGCCCAGACGCTGGTGCAGCTGGTTGAAGATATTCAGCTGGCAAACATGCTGGAGACCGACAGCTGGAAGGGGACGCTGACCCAGTTCTCCATTCAGGATCTGATTGATGAAGTGGTGCCCGAGGTGCTACCGACCATCAAGCGTAAGGGGTTACAGCTGCTGATCAATAATAACCTGCCCGCTAACGAAGAGCGGCACGGCGATCGCGAGGCGCTGAGACGCATTCTACTGATGCTGATCCAGTATGCGGTGACCACCACGCATATCGGCAAAATTACCCTTGAGGTCGATACCGACGAGTCGGCGGACGATCGCCTGACCTTCCGTATCCTTGATACCGGCGAGGGGGTCACCGCCAGCGAGGTGGACAACCTGCACTTCCCGTTCCTCAACGATACCCAGGGCGATCGCTACGGCAAGGCTAACGCCCTCACTTTCTGGCTGTGCGATCAGCTGGCGCGCAAGCTTGGCGGACATCTGAACATTAAGGCACGCGAAAGCTTAGGCACCCGCTATACGCTGCACGTGAAGATGGCGGCCCAGGCGCAGGAGGTTGAATCTGAAGAGAAGCTGCTGGATGACGTGGTAGCGATGATCGATATTACCTCCAGCGAAATCCGCCATATCGTGGTTCGTCAGCTGGAAAATTGGGGGGCAAGCTGCATCACGCCGGATGAAAGGTTAATTAGTCAAGAGTACGATCTCTTTTTAACTGATAATCCGTCTAATCTTACAGCCTCGGGCTTGCTTTTAAGCGATGATGAGGCCGCCGTGCGGAAAATTGGCCCAGGCCAGCTGCGCGTGAACTTTAATATCAGTAATGCGATGCAGGAAGCGATACTGCAACTTATCGAAGAACAGCTGGCGCAGGATGAGGTCTCTCCCTCACCGATGGGCGGAAATGAAAATGCCGAACTGCATGCCAGCGGCTATTATGCGCTGTTTGTCGATACAGTACCCGACGATGTTAAGAGGTTGTATACTGAAGCGGCTGTAAGCGATTTCGCGGCGCTGGCACAGACAGCGCACCGCCTCAAAGGGGTGTTTGCCATGCTAAATTTGGTTCCCGGCAAGCAGTTATGTGAAACGCTGGAACATTTAATTCGTGAGAAGGATGTTTCAGGCATAGAAAAATACATCAGCGACATTGACGCCTACGTCAAAAGCTTGCTGTAGCAAGGTAGCCTTATACATGAACAATATGAACGTAATTATTGCCGATGACCATCCGATTGTACTGTTCGGTATTCGCAAGTCACTTGAACAGATCGAGTGGGTGAATGTAGTCGGCGAATTTGAAGACTCAACACAGCTTATCAATAACCTGCCAAAACTGGATGCCCATGTCCTGATCACCGATCTCTCCATGCCCGGTGACAAATATGGCGACGGCATTACCCTGATTAAATACATTAAGCGCCACTTCCCGAACCTGTCGGTGATCGTGCTGACCATGAACAACAACCCGGCCATCCTCAGCGCAGTGCTGGAGCTGGAAATCGAAGGGATTGTCCTGAAACAGGGCGCGCCGACCGACCTGCCGAAAGCGCTGGCCTCGCTGCAGAAAGGGAAGAAGTTTACCCCGGAGAGCGTCTCCCGCCTGCTGGAGAAGATCAGCGCCGGTGGCTACGGCGACAAGCGTCTGTCACCGAAAGAGAGTGAAGTGCTGCGTCTGTTCGCCGAAGGTTTCCTCGTTACCGAGATCGCCAAGAAGCTGAACCGCAGCATTAAAACCATCAGCAGCCAGAAGAAATCGGCCATGATGAAGCTGGGTGTCGATAACGATATCGCCCTGCTGAACTACCTCTCCTCCGTGACCCTTAGCCCGGCGGATAAAGATTAAGTTTATCGTACTGAGTTGCCGGGCGGCGCTAACGCTTGCCCGGCCTACGTCCTCTATCCCCGCGATTTTCTGACCCGATCCGCATATAACGCCAGCGTCTGCTGCAGCACGTCCAGCGTCACCGGTTTCGACAGACAGCTATCCATACCCGACTCCAGACAGCGCTGCTTCTCTTCCGCCAGCGCGTTGGCCGTGACGCCCACCACCGGCAGGGTAAGACCCAGCTGGCGAATGCGCTGCGTCAGGCGGTAGCCGTCCATATTCGGCATGTTGACGTCGCTCAGGATGATATCGATGTGATTTTTGCTCAGCACGTTCAGGGCATCCACACCGTCGTTGGCGGTTTTGCACTGGTAGCCAAGAGAGCCAAGCTGATCGGCAAGCAGCCGTCGGTTGATGGGGTGATCGTCCACTACCAGGATCATCATGTCGTCATTATGGGCTTCCTGCGTCCCAGCAGCGGAGAGCACCGGCGCGGTTTCGCCGGTATCTACCTTGACGCTGTAGATGCGCGCCAGCAGGGCCAGCAGCTCATGGGGTGACGCCACGCTGTGCGTCCACTCGCCAGGCTTGCGCTCCTGCGGAATGCCGATATGCCGACGGCAGAAGATCACCGCCGCCCTGCCCTGCCAGGGCTCCTCGAGGGCGTCATCGGTAAGCAGCATATCGTCTGCGTCCGGGGTCTGCCCTTCGTAGTGCTCGGCACGAATGCCGTTGCGTGCCAGCAGCGACTCCACGAAGCTACACAGCGAGGCGTTACGGATCGCCAGCCAGCAGCGGGTGTTCGCCAGGCCATCGACGTCGATCGCCTGCGGCGACTGGGCGGAGTAGAGCGGGATCCGTACGGTAAACTGGCTCCCCATCCCCGGCTCGGTATCTACGGAGATATCGCCGTCCATCATGCTGATCAGCTTCTCGCAGATGGCCAGCCCCAGCCCGGTGCCCTGGAAGTTACGCTGTACGCCGGTGCCCACCTGGAAGAAGGGATCGAACAGGCGCACCACCTCTTTGGCCGGAATACCCACGCCGGTATCGCGCACCTGAATTGAGAGATACTCCCCTGTCCGCTGCACGTGGAGCACGATACAGCCCACGTCGGTAAACTTGATGGCGTTGCTCAGCAGGTTGGAGATCACCTGCTGCAGGCGCATCGGATCGCCCTCCATCATCACCGGTACGTCCGGCTCGATAAAGCAGTACAGCCCGAGCTGCTTGCGCACCACCAGCGGCAGGTAGTTAGCGGTGATATGGTTCATCACCTCGCGCGGAGAGAACTCCCGCGGCTCGATCTTCAGCTGCTCGGACTCAATTTTTGAGAAGTCGAGGATATCGCTGATGATCTTCAGCAGCAGGCTGGAGGAGTTGTTCATCGCCGTGACCAGCCGATCTACCCCTTTCGGCAGCGCCTTGGTTTGCAGCAGATCGAGGTTACCGATAATGCCGTAGAGCGGCGTGCGCAGCTCATGGCTAACGGTCGCCAGGAACATCGACTTCGACTGGCTCGCCTGCTCCGCCGCCTGGGCCATATCCTGCAGCGACTCCTCCATTTTGACGCGGGCGGAGACGTCCACCAGCACGCAGATAGCCACGTTCTCATTGCGGTAGCGCGAATGGACAAAGCTGATCTGCAGGTTGGTGTTGTTGCTGGTGAGCACATCGACAAAGTTGACCTGCTGACCGCAGATAATCTGCGTCAGCCGCTGCCGATCCTCGTGGGTCAGCATATTGAGGTAGTTGTGCGCCAGCTCGTTACTCAGAATGTTGGTGCCATCCTGGGTACGTAAAATACAGATCCCCACCGGCGCAGAGGCAACAATTTTACGGTTGAACTGCTCATGCTCCTCCAGGCGCTGGGCGTCCACCTCCGCCGGAATAAAGATGCGCCGCTCGTACATCCGCGCCAGGGTAAAGAGCGCGATCCCCACCAGCACGTTAAGCAGCACCGCGTTGAGGATTAGCATGCGGATATGCTCCAGCACCAGATCCACCGGTACCGAGTAGACCACGCTCAGGGATGAGGGTTGCAGACTCTTCTTCAGCACCAGATCGCGAAAACCGGAGGTGTAGCCAAACCAGGAGCGCTCCTGCATCCAGCGCGGATCGATCTCCGGACGGTTATCCGGCCCGGTCAGGGAGATCAGCGCGTGGCCGTTTTCGTCCAGAATGGTCACGCTTATGGGCAGGCTGCCCGGCGTAAAGAAGTTATCCATGCGGATAGACTGCTCGACGCCCAGCAGCGCCTGCAGACGGTTGGCGAGATAGACCGGCGTCAGGGCATAGAAGTAGCCAATACCGGGACGCGCGCCCTGGGTTATCCAGAAGATGTTGTTCCCGCGCTCCTCCTGCGGTGCGGTGCGGTACTTCATAATGCGCTCGTGCAGGTTTTTGAGGGTGCTCTCGCGCTCCAGCGGCACGTCGCGCAGGCCAAAGTCGGCCATGCAGAGATTTTCACTGCCGATTAAAAATACCCGGTTGAGATCGTAGGCGGCAGAGAAGTTGTCCCGCCAGTAGCGCATAAACCATGCCAGCGACTCCAGTGAACCGCGCCATGCCGTCCCCATCGCCGAGCAGTCAGAGTCCGGGAACAGCGGCTGAAAATCGGGGACGTCGCTCTGCGCACTCTGGGTGCGAGAGGCCATGATGCCGTTCTCTGCCGTCAGGCGGTTTTCCGCGATGTACTTAAGCTCTTTCATCACGTCCGAGGTGCGCTGAATATAGCGCTGGGCCTGATCGGAGCTGAGGTTAAACTCCTTGCGGATTTCAGACTCTTTCTGGTGCAGGGCGTTAACGATGTAGAACACCGAACAGAGGATAATCAGCAGCCAGAGCAGCAGCGCCAGCGCCCGGAACAGATAGCGTGAAACTTTGAGAGTGGTACGAAAAGAGACGAGGTATTTCAACGTGGCGATGCTCCGCCGTCAGGGTCACAAAAGGATGTCGATAAGGTAGCGGTAAAATGCACAGACCGCAAAGAAAAAGGGCCGGATTGCCGGCCCTTTCATCAATGCTCTGACTTAATGCGCTGAATTACTCTTCGCCGTCGTCCGCTGCATCATCGTCGGCTTCGGTTTCCGGGGCGATATCATCATCACCCTCGGCGACCGTACCGTCGATAGCGTCCAGCTCTTCGTCATCTACCGGCTCGGCCACGCGCTGCAGGCCCACCACGTTCTCATCTTCCGCCGTGCGGATGAGGATCACGCCCTGGGTGTTACGCCCAACCACGCTGATCTCCGACACGCGGGTACGCACGAGGGTGCCAGCATCGGTGATCATCATGATCTGGTCGCAGTCGTCAACCTGTACCGCGCCGACAACAGAGCCGTTACGCTCGGTGACCTTGATAGAGATAACGCCCTGGGTACCACGCGACTTGGTCGGATACTCTTCCTGCGCCGTACGCTTACCGTAGCCGTTCTGGGTCACGGTCAGGATAGCGCCTTCGCCACGTGGAACGATCAGGGAGACAACCTTGTCAACGCCGGCCAGCTTGATACCGCGCACGCCGGTAGCCGTACGGCCCATCGCACGCACCGCGTTGTCTTTGAAGCGCACCACTTTACCGGCAGCAGAGAAGAGCATCACTTCGTCGTCGCCGGAGGTCAGGTCAACGCCAATCAGCTCGTCGCCTTCGTTCAGGTTCACCGCGATGATCCCGGCCGAGCGCGGACGGCTGAACTCGGTCAGCGCCGTTTTCTTCACCGTACCGCTGGCGGTCGCCATAAAGACGTTTACGCCCTCTTCATACTCGCGCACCGGCAGAATAGCGGTGATACGCTCGTTGGCTTCCAGCGGCAGCAGGTTGACGATCGGACGACCACGCGCGCCACGGCTCGCTTCCGGCAGCTGGTAGACCTTCATCCAGTAGAGACGGCCCCGGCTAGAGAAGCAGAGGATCGTATCGTGGGTGTTGGCCACCAGCAGACGGTCAATGAAGTCCTCTTCCTTAATACGGGCGGCAGACTTGCCTTTACCCCCGCGGCGCTGGGCCTCGTAGTCGGTCAGCGGCTGGTACTTAACGTAGCCCTGATGGGACAGCGTGACCACCACGTCTTCCTGGCTGATCAGATCTTCGATATTGATATCGGCGCTGTTGGCGGTGATTTCGGTGCGGCGCGCATCGCCAAACTGGTCACGAACCAGCTCCAGCTCCTCGCGGATCACCTCCATCAGACGATCGGCGCTGCCGAGAATGTGCAGCAGCTCGGCGATCTGCGCCAGCAGCTCTTTGTACTCGTCGAGCAGCTTCTCGTGCTCGAGGCCGGTCAGCTTCTGCAGACGCAGGTCAAGGATCGCCTGGGCCTGCTGCTCGGTCAGGTAGTACTTGCCGTCGCGTACGCCAAACTCCGGCTCCAGCCACTCCGGACGTGCGGCGTCATCGCCGGCACCTGCCAACATGGCCGCCACGTTGCCCAGATCCCACGCCTGCGCCACCAGCCCGGCTTTCGCTTCGGCCGGGGTCGGCGCGCGGCGGATCAGCTCGATAATCGGATCGATGTTCGCCAGCGCAACCGCCAGCGCCTCAAGGATGTGCGCACGGTCGCGGGCTTTACGCAGTTCAAAAATGGTACGGCGGGTCACCACTTCACGGCGGTGACGCACGAACGCGGAAAGAATATCTTTCAGGTTCATGATCTTCGGCTGGCCGTGGTGCAGCGCAACCATGTTGATGCCGAAGGAGACCTGCAGCTGCGTCTGGGAGTAGAGGTTGTTCAGCACCACCTCACCCACCGCGTCGCGTTTGATCTCAATCACGATGCGCATGCCGTCTTTATCGGACTCGTCGCGCAGGGCGCTGATGCCCTCGACGCGTTTGTCTTTCACCAGCTCGGCAATCTTCTCGATCAGGCGCGCTTTGTTCACCTGGTACGGAATTTCATGCACGATAATGGTTTCGCGACCGGTTTTGGCATCGGCTTCGACTTCCGCGCGGGCGCGAATGTAGATCTTGCCACGGCCGGTACGATAGGCCTCTTCGATACCGCGACGACCGTTAATGATCGCCGCCGTCGGGAAGTCAGGTCCCGGAATGTGCTCCATCAGCCCTTCAACGCTGATGTTCTCATCGTCGATGTAGGCCAGGCAGCCGTTGATCACTTCCGTCAGGTTGTGTGGCGGAATGTTGGTTGCCATACCGACTGCGATACCGGACGCGCCGTTAACCAGCAGGTTCGGGATTTTGGTTGGCATGACGTCCGGGATCCTTTCGGTACCGTCGTAGTTATCAACGAAATCGACCGTCTCTTTTTCCAGATCGGCCATCAGCTCGTGGGCAATTTTCGACATACGGATTTCCGTATAACGCATCGCCGCGGCGGAGTCGCCGTCTACCGAGCCGAAGTTACCCTGGCCATCGACCAGCATGTAACGCAGCGAAAACGGCTGCGCCATACGGACGATGGTGTCATACACCGCCGTGTCACCATGGGGATGGTATTTACCGATTACGTCACCAACGACACGGGCAGATTTTTTGTAGGCTTTATTCCAGTCATTGCCCAATACGTTCATGGCGTAAAGTACGCGACGGTGTACCGGTTTCAGGCCATCGCGGACGTCTGGCAGCGCACGGCCAACAATGACCGACATCGCATAGTCCAGATAGGAGCTTTTCAGCTCTTCCTCGATGTTAACCGGTGTAATTTCTCTCGCAAGGTCGCTCATCTAACCGCTATCCCTCTACTGTATCCCGGATTCAAAGGTCGCAAATTATAACACAGCCGCCGTCATTCCGGTAAAGGAAACACCCCCTCCGGTGCTTTATTGATACTTCTCTCCTGATATACTCAATGCACTGATTGATTAAGGAGTAAAAGCGCCCATGAATGCTGAAAAACCGCCGGTGGCTCAAAACGTTGACTATGAAGAGATCGCCAAATTTGAAGCCGTGGCGTCACGCTGGTGGGATACAGAAGGCGAGTTTAAGCCGCTGCATCGTATTAACCCCCTGCGCCTGGGCTATATTGCCGAGCGCGTCGGCGGCCTGTTTGGCAAAAAAGTGCTGGACGTCGGCTGCGGCGGCGGCATTCTGGCCGAGAGCATGGCCCGGGAAGGCGCGAACGTCAGCGGCCTGGATATGGGCTTTGAGCCGCTGCAGGTTGCCCGCCTGCATGCCCTCGAGTCCGGCATTCATGTTGACTACGTTCAGGAGACCGTTGAGGAGCATGCAGCAAAGCAGGCCGGACAGTATGATGTGGTGACCTGCATGGAGATGCTGGAGCACGTACCCGATCCGCAGTCGGTGGTTCACGCCTGCGCCCGCCTCGTCAAGCCCGGCGGCCACGTCTTCTTCTCAACGCTTAACCGCAGCGGTAAAGCCTGGCTGCTGGCAATTGTCGGCGCAGAGTACGTGCTGCGCATGGTGCCGAAAGGCACCCATGACGTGAAGAAGTTTATTAAGCCCGCCGAGCTGATTGGCTGGATCGATCCTACTCCGCTGCAGGAGCGGCACATGATCGGCCTGCACTATAATCCGCTTACCGATCGCTTCAAGCTGGCGCCTGGCGTTGACGTGAACTACATGCTGCACACTCAGGCGAAAAACAGCTAACGTTATCTGAAAATGTGATGACCATTACGCAGCGTCATAGGCTGCGTAATGGGCTTTTGCCACTTCCGCGATGAAGATTTCAGCGTTCGATCACATTCAGTTTTTTTTTTCTCATGCGTTGACTTTCCTGTAGCCCTTATCGTTCGCGGACTTAGCGATTATTACCTTTCCGCAACCGCAATTTAACCTCAAAATCAACTCTTGTACTGAAAAGAATCCAGACTAAAATACTCACCATATTGTGACGTTTTCATTAAACACCCCCTATATATAGTATTTATCCACAGGTTTAACCACAGCGCGGAACTGTGGATAAGCGGGGGATACTTTTTTTCTTAAGGACAGGTACATGAATCAGAGTCTGCTGGTGACGAAGCGTGATGGTCGTACTGAACGCATCAATCTGGATAAAATCCACCGGGTGCTGGATTGGGCGGCAGAAGGGCTGAATAACGTATCGATCTCTCAGGTTGAACTGCGCTCCCACATTCAGTTCTACGACGGCATCAAAACGTCCGACATCCACGAAACCATTATCAAAGCCGCGGCGGATCTCATCTCCCGCGATGCGCCGGATTATCAGTATCTGGCCGCCCGCCTGGCGATCTTCCACCTGCGTAAAAAAGCCTACGGCCAGTTTGAGCCGCCGGTGCTGATTGACCACGTGCGCAAGATGATCGAGCTGGGCAAATACGATCATCATCTGCTGGAAGACTACACGGAAGAAGAGTTCCAGCAGATGGATGGTTTCATCCAGCACGACCGCGACCTGACCTTCTCCTATGCGGCAGTGAAGCAGCTGGAAGGCAAATACCTGGTGCAGAACCGCGTAACTGGCGAAATCTACGAGAGCGCCCAGTTCCTCTACATTCTGGTTGCCGCGTGCCTGTTCTCTAACTATCCGCGTGAAACCCGTCTGGACTACGTGAAGCGTTTCTATGACGCGGTCTCGACCTTTAAAATCTCGCTGCCGACGCCGATCATGTCCGGCGTGCGCACCCCGACCCGCCAGTTCAGCTCCTGCGTGCTGATCGAGTGCGGCGACAGCCTGGACTCCATCAACGCCACCTCCAGCGCGATTGTGAAATATGTCTCCCAGCGTGCCGGTATCGGCATCAACGCGGGCCGCATTCGCGCCCTCGGCAGCCCGATCCGCGGCGGTGAAGCGTTCCACACCGGCTGTATTCCGTTCTACAAGCACTTCCAGACCGCAGTGAAGTCCTGCTCCCAGGGCGGCGTGCGCGGCGGTGCGGCTACCCTCTTCTACCCGATGTGGCATCTGGAAGTTGAGAGCCTGCTGGTGCTGAAAAACAACCGTGGCGTTGAAGGCAACCGCGTTCGTCACATGGACTACGGCGTACAGATCAACAAGCTGATGTACACCCGTCTGCTGAAGGGCCAGGATATCACCCTCTTCAGCCCGTCTGACGTTCCAGGCCTGTACGACGCCTTCTTTGCCGATCAGGATGAGTTTGAGCGCCTGTATGTGCAGTACGAGCAGGACGAGAGCATCCGTAAGCAGCGCGTGAAGGCCGTTGAACTCTTCTCGCTGATGATGCAGGAGCGTGCCTCCACTGGCCGTATCTACATCCAGAACGTTGACCACTGCAACACCCATAGCCCGTTCGATCCGGCGGTTGCGCCGGTGCGCCAGTCTAACCTCTGTCTGGAGATCGCCCTGCCGACCAAACCGCTGATGGACGTCAACGACGAAAACGGCGAAATCGCGCTCTGTACGCTGTCGGCGTTTAACCTCGGCGCCATCAGCAGCCTGGACGAGCTGGAAGAGCTGGCCGTGCTGGCGGTACGTGCCCTGGATGCGCTGCTGGACTATCAGGACTACCCGATCCCGGCCGCAAAACGCGGGGCAATGGGCCGCCGCACGCTGGGTATTGGCGTCATTAACTTCGCCTACTGGCTGGCGAAAAACGGCAAGCGCTACTCCGACGGCAGCGCCAACAACCTGACTCACCAGACCTTTGAAGCCATTCAGTACTTCCTGCTGAAGGCCTCTAACGAGCTGGCGAAAGAGCAAGGCGCATGCCCGTGGTTCAACGAGACCACTTATGCCCAGGGTATTCTGCCAATCGACACCTATAAAAAGGATCTCGACGGTATTACCGACGAGGCGCTGCACTACAACTGGGAAGCGCTGCGTCAGTCCATCAAGACACACGGCCTGCGTAACTCCACGCTCTCCGCGCTGATGCCGTCCGAGACCTCGTCGCAGATCTCTAACGCCACCAACGGCATTGAGCCGCCGCGCGGCCACGTGAGCATCAAAGCGTCGAAAGACGGCATCCTGCGCCAGGTGGTGCCGGACTATGAGCACCTGAAAAACAACTATGAGCTGCTGTGGGAGATGCCGAACAACGACGGTTACCTCCAGCTGGTGGGTATCATGCAGAAGTTTATCGACCAGTCGATCTCTGCCAACACCAACTACGATCCGTCCCGCTTCCCGTCTGGCAAAGTGCCGATGCAGCAGCTGCTGAAGGATCTGCTTACCGCCTATAAGTTTGGCGTCAAGACCCTGTACTATCAGAACACCCGTGACGGTGCGGAAGATGCGCAGGATGACCTGGTGCCTTCTATTCAGGACGACGGCTGCGAAAGCGGCGCATGTAAGATTTGATATCATTAAGCCGGGTGGCGCTTCGCTTACCCGGCCTACAGGGTATTGTAGGCCCGGCAAGCTCTGCGCCGCCGGGCGCTACCATTTTTGACAGGACTTCCATTCATGGCATACACCACCTTTTCACAGACGAAGAACGATCAGCTGAAAGAGCCGATGTTTTTCGGCCAGTCGGTCAACGTCGCCCGCTACGATCAGCAAAAATATGACATCTTCGAAAAGCTGATTGAGAAACAGCTCTCCTTCTTCTGGCGTCCGGAAGAGGTTGACGTCTCTCGCGACCGCATCGACTTCCAGGCGCTGCCGGAGCATGAAAAGCATATCTTCCTCAGCAACCTGAAATATCAGACGCTGCTGGACTCTATTCAGGGCCGCAGCCCGAACGTCGCCCTGCTGCCGCTGATCTCTATCCCTGAGCTGGAGACATGGGTCGAAACCTGGGCGTTTTCCGAGACCATCCACTCGCGCTCCTACACCCATATTATCCGTAATATCGTTAACGATCCGGCGATCGTCTTCGATGATATCGTCACCAACGAGCAGATCCTCAAGCGTGCAGAGGGTATCTCTCACTTCTATGACGATCTGATCCAGCTGACCAGCTACTGGCACCTGCTGGGCGAAGGGACGCATACCGTCAACGGCCAGACCGTGACCGTGAACCTGCGCGAGCTGAAGAAGAAGCTCTACCTCTGCCTGATGAGCGTTAACGCGCTGGAAGCGATCCGCTTCTACGTCAGCTTCGCCTGCTCCTTCGCCTTCGCCGAGCGCGAGCTGATGGAAGGCAACGCCAAAATCATCCGTCTGATCGCCCGTGACGAAGCCCTGCACCTGACCGGCACCCAGCATATGCTGAACCTGCTGCGCAGCGGCGTGGACGATCCGGAGATGGCGGAAATTGCCGAAGAGTGCAAGCAGGAATCTTACGATCTCTTCGTGCAGGCGGCACAGCAGGAGAAAGAGTGGGCGGAATATCTCTTCCAGGGCGGCTCGATGATCGGCCTGAACAAAGATATTCTCTGCCAGTACGTAGAGTACATCACCAACATCCGCATGCAGGCGGTGGGTCTGGATCTGCCGTTTAAAACCCGCTCGAACCCGATCCCGTGGATCAACACCTGGCTGGTCTCCGACAACGTGCAGGTTGCACCGCAGGAGGTTGAAGTTAGCTCCTATCTGGTGGGCCAGATCGATTCGGAAGTCAACACCGACGATCTCAGCGACTTTCAGCTCTGATGGGTGCGGTGACGCTGCGCATCACTGGAGCACAGCTGCTGTGCCAGGATGAACATCCGTCGCTGCTGGCGGCGCTGGAGTTTCACAAGGTCAACGTCGAGTACCAGTGCCGGGAGGGCTACTGCGGCTCCTGCCGCACCCGCCTGCTCGCTGGCCAGGTTGAGTGGCTCACCGAGCCGCTGGCCTTTATCCAGGCAGGGGAGATCCTCCCCTGCTGCTGTCGTGCGATGGGCGATATCGAACTCGACCTTTAATTGACCACCGGGCAGCAAATATAAAAAATCCCTGAGCACACAGATATGTTCAGGGATAAATTTCCGGGTTGACATCACTCACGCCGGAATAGCTAACTCTCCGTTATTTTTTCAGGGCTGCGCTGGAGTTCACTGACCCTGTAATAGATTGGCGTAATATCAACGTAATTTATGATATAGCCGCTTCCCCTGACGTTGACGATGAAATCATCAGGTAATCCCAGCAGGCTGAGCCGCCGGTTGAGGTTCTTTAATACCTGCCACAGGCGCTGGCTCGACGGCACCAGATCGTTCTCTTCCCATACCACGCGCAGCAGCTCTTCGCGCGGCACCGTCGTATGACGGCCATGCTGTAATAGATAGACAAAAAGATGCAGCATCGTATGGTTAAATAATACCGAGCCAAAGATAAACGATTTATCGGCACGTCCCTGCGGCAGGCGATAGAGCCTTCGGTTTTCAATTTCGAAGTGAATTTCTTTGCCTATTACGTAACCGTATAGCCGATATCCCATCGTATCTTTACTCATATGTCTGAAACTGTCCGTAGAGCGCCGTTCGATCCTTATTTCATAAGTCGTACTGATAATAAGAACGATTATATGGCGATAGTGAATACTTTCAACATACAGCCCGGCGCTTATTTTTTCACGCCGCTGCGCATGTAAATAAATTATTATTCGACGTTAACAGCAATATTTAGCGTTAAATAGTGAAAAAAGGTAAACAGGGAGTCGCACTGGGTCATCCAGGATCGTTGCGCGGATCATCAACATAATCTATTGATTTTACATGATTTATAAGAACTTAATGCTGCACGCACCTTACCTGTTTCTGAGGCATAAAAAAAGGGCCTTGCGGCCCTTTTCATTTTTAGTGTGTATTAACGACGCGCCAGCACCTGCGCGTTGTGACGTTTTTCACCGACCATCACGACGGCCAGCAACACCACCGCCAGCACGCTGCCGCCGATCATGACCATAAAGCCGCCGTCCCAGCCGAAGAAGTCAACGGTATAGCCGACAATAGCACTCGCCGCGACCGAACCGCCGAGGTAACCAAACAGGCCGGTAAAGCCCGCCGCCGTGCCTGCCGCTTTTTTCGGTGCCAGCTCCAGCGCATGCAGACCGATCAGCATGACAGGGCCATAAATAAGGAAGCCGATAACAATCATGCAGGCCATGTCCACGCCGGGGTTGCCCGCCGGGTTGAGCCAGTACACCACGGTAGCGATGGTCACCAGCGTCATAAAGAAGACGCCGGTTGCACCGCGGTTGCCTTTAAAGACCTTATCCGACATCCAGCCGCACAGCAGCGTGCCTGGGATCCCCGCATATTCATAGAGGAAGTAGGCCCAGGAGGATTTATCCAGCGCAAAGTGCTTCACCTCGCGCAGGTAGGTTGGCGACCAGTCGAGGATGCCGTAACGCAGCAGATAGACAAACACGTTTGCCACTGCGATGTACCACAGCAGCTTGTTAGGCAAGACATACTTCATGAAGATCTGTTTGGCGGTCAGCTCCTCTTCATGCTCTTCGCTATAGTCATCCGGATAGTCATTTTTGTACTCCTCAATAGGCGGCAGCCCCTGGGACTGCGGCGTATCACGCATCAGCGCAAAGGCAATCATCGCCACCACAATTGCACCAAACGCCGGCATATAGAGAGCCGCTTTCCAGTCGTTGAACCAGGCCATCCCCAGCAGGAACAGCAGGGGCGGAATGCCGCCGCCAACGTTATGCGCACAGTTCCAGACCGAGACGATACCGCCGCGCTCTTTCTGCGACCACCAGTGAACCATGGTACGTCCGCACGGCGGCCATCCCATCCCCTGGAACCAGCCGCACAGGAAGAGCAGCACGAACATGACAGCAATGCTCGACGTCGCCCAGGGCACGAAGCCCATAAACAGCATCACCGCCGCCGCCAGAATCAGACCGGCTGGCAGGAATACGCGCGGGTTAGAGCGATCGGATACCGAGCCCATAATGAACTTGGAGAAACCATAGGCAATAGAGATGCCCGACAGCGCAAATCCGAGATCGCCGCGTGAAAAACCCTGCTCCACCAGATACGGCATGGCGAGAGCAAAGTTTTTACGTACCAGGTAGTAAGCCGCGTAACCAAAGAAGATGCCGATAAAGATTTGCCAGCGCAAACGACGGTATAGCGGATCGATTTCTGCCTTTCCCAGGCGCGCCTGATGTGGCGCTGGTTTAAAGATACTGAGCATGTAGCCTCCGAGGCTAAGTATTAAATTTATAGGGTTTGGTGCCTCACCACTCCAGCGAGGCGGCGATGTTAAGGAATATCGGTAGTTGTTACTGTGAATCCACGCACAGATTGTTACAGAAATATGACAGAATGCGCAAAAAAGCACATTTACCCACAATTTTATTTTCGAATTACGCTCGGTAGTGTTCGAAATCAAACAAAAAGCCGCTCCAACATGGCTAAATGATAAAAAAACGAACATGAGGGCAGAGAGTGACCATTCACGATCCTCACTATAGCGATGTGATTATCATTGGCGGCGGCGCAACCGGGGCGGGCATAGCGCGCGACTGCGCCCTGCGCGGGCTAAACGTTGTGCTGGTCGAGCGCCATGATATCGCTACCGGCGCTACCGGGCGTAATCACGGCCTGCTGCACAGCGGCGCACGCTATGCGGTTACCGATAACGAATCCGCCCGGGAGTGCATTGCAGAAAACCAGATCCTCAAGCGCATCGCCCGCCACTGTGTTGAACCCACCGACGGGCTGTTCATTACTCTTCCCGAAGACGATCTCGCGTTCCAGCAAACCTTTATTACCGCCTGCACTTCGGCGGGCATTAATGCCGAGGCCATCGATCCGCTTCTCGCTCGTCGGCTGGAGCCTGCCGTCAATCCGGCACTCATTGGCGCGGTTAAGGTTCCGGACGGCACCGTCGATCCCTTTCGCCTGACGGCGGCCAATATGCTGGATGCCCGGGAGCATGGGGCGCGCATCCTGACGGGCCATGAAGTCACCGGAGTGATCCGTCAGGGATCTAGCGTGTGCGGGGTGCGACTCTTTAATACGCACTATCGTGAGCACAGCGAGCTGTATGCCAGCGTAGTGGTCAATGCAGCGGGCATCTGGGGACAACGCATTGCTGACTATGCCGATCTCACTATCCGTATGCTCCCGGCCAAAGGATCGCTGCTGATACTCGATCACCGCATTAATCACCATGTGATCAACCGCTGCCGGAAGCCTGCCGACGCCGATATACTGGTGCCTGGGGATACTATCTCCTTAATCGGCACCACCTCCACCCGCGTTGACTATAGCGAGATCGACCATAACCGGGTCACCGCAGAAGAGGTCGATACGCTGCTGCGCGAAGGTGAGAAGCTGGTCCCCGTGATGGCGCAAACCCGCATTCTGCGCGCCTATGCCGGGGTGCGCCCGCTGGTGGCAAGCGATGATGACCCGACCGGGCGCAGCGTCAGCCGCGGCATCGTGCTGCTCGACCATGCCGAGCGCGACGGGCTGGAGGGGTTTATCACCATTACCGGCGGGAAGCTGATGACCTATCGCCTGATGGCGGAGTGGGCTACCGACGCCGTGTGCCGCAAGCTCAATCATCGCGCCCCCTGCACCACCGCCCGCGATCCGCTGCCCGGCTCTCGGGAGCCGATCGACGCGGCGCGAAAGGCCTTCTCGCTCCCCGCGCCGCTGCGCGGATCGGCCCTCTATCGCCACGGCGACCGCGTCTCCACCTGGCCTGAGGGCAGCCGCCACAGCCGCAGCCTGGTGTGCGAGTGTGAGGCCGTCACCGCCGGGGAGGTGCAGTATGCCGTTGAACATCTTAACGTGCGCTCTCTGCTCGATCTGCGCCGCCGGACCCGGGTCGGCATGGGCACCTGCCAGGGCGAGCTGTGCGCCTGCCGGGCGGCGGGGCTGCTCAACCGCCTCAATGTCACCAGCGAGGCACGGACCCTGAGCCAGCTATCGCAATTTCTCAACGAGCGCTGGAAAGGGATCCAACCCGTTGCGTGGGGTGATGCGCTGCGGGAGAGCGAATTTACCCGCTGGGTCTACATGGGGCTGTGCGGGCTGGAAAAGGAGGATCCGGATGAACTTTGATACGGTGATAATCGGCGGCGGACTGGCAGGCCTGCTGTGCGGCATAACGCTCACGGGTCGCGGCCAGCGCGTCGCCATCGTCAGTCGGGGAAAGAGCGCGCTTAGCTTCTCTTCTGGCTCGCTGGATCTGCTCTCCCACCTGCCCAACGGCGAGGCGGTGACGGATCTTAACGCCGGGCTGGCGAGGCTGAGTGACCTTGCTCCGGCGCACCCTTACGCGCTGCTGGGACCTGAGCGGGTAGTCGAGTATGCCCAGGAAGCCCAGCGCCTGCTGGCCAGCTGTGGCCTGGTGATGCAGGGCCGTGTCGAGAGGTCCCATTTTCGCGTAACGCCGCTGGGCAGGCTGCGCCAGGCGTGGCTTAGCCCGCAGGAGGTGCCGGTTGCGCCAGTGCCGGGCAGGCACGTCGGCATCGTCGGCATCGAAGGCTTTCTCGACTTTCAGCCCGCGCTTGCCGCCGCCGGGCTGCGCAGGCTGGGGGTTACCGCCACCGCGCACGAAATAACGCTTCCTGCCCTCGACACTCTGCGTGACAACCCGAGCGAGTTTCGCGCCGTCACTATCGCCCGGGTGCTCGACGACGACACGCAGTTCGCCCCGCTCTGCGACGCGCTGCGGTCTTTAAGCCGGGAGCATGATGTGCTCTGGCTCCCCGCCTGCTTTGGCCTGGCGGATAGCCGCGTCTGGAGCCGCCTTAATGAGGCACTACAACGTAAGGTACAGCTCCTGCCCACGCTTCCGCCGTCGGTGTTCGGCATGCGGATGCAAACCCTGCTCCAGCGGCAGTTTATTAATAACGGTGGCGTCTGGCTGCCGGGGGATGAGGTGTTGACCGCCACCGTGAGCGCGGGCCGGGTCAGCGCGCTGTGGACGCGCAAGCATGAAGATATTCCCCTGCGTCCGCGGCATGTGGTGCTGGCAAGCGGCAGTTTTTTCAGCAACGGTCTGGTTGCCGAACGTCGTGGCATTCGCGAAGCGGTGCTGGGGTTAGAGGTTCAGCAGCCTGAAAGAGAGGGCTGGTGTCGCGACGATCTGTTTGCTGCCCAGCCGTGGCAGCACGCTGGCGTACGTACCGACAACACGCTGCGCGGCTGGCAACACGGTGAACGGCTTGAAAATCTCTATGTAGCCGGCTCGGTGCTCGGCGGTTTCGATGCTATTACCCAGGGATGCGGCGGCGGGGTGTGCGCCGTGACAGCCTTACACGCGGCGCGGCAGATCTGCGCCAGGGAGGATCTGCAATGAACATGACGCAATTTGAGAGCTGCATAAAGTGCACCGTCTGCACCACCGCCTGTCCGGTAAGCCGGGTGAACCCGGCCTACAGCGGCCCTAAACAGGCTGGCCCAGACGGGGAGCGCCTGCGGCTAAAGGATCCGGCGCTGTTTGACGAGTCGCTAAGCTACTGTACCAACTGCAAACGCTGTGAAACCGCCTGCCCCTCCGGGGTCAACATTGGCGATATTATTCAGCGCGCCCGCGCGCAGTACGCCCAACCCAAAAACGCCCTGCGCAATACCCTGCTCAGCCATACCGATCTGCTTGGCACGCTCTCCTCCCCGATCGCGCCGCTGGTTAACGCCACTACGGGACTCAAACCGGTGCGCCAGCTGCTGGACAAGATGCTTAAAATCGATCATCGCCGGACGCTGCCTAAATATGCCCGCGGTACCTTTCGCCAGTGGTACCGGCGGCAGGCCGAACGTCAGGCGGCCTACTCTGAGCAGGTGGCCTTTTTCCACGGCTGCTATGTGAATTACAACCATCCGCAGTTAGGGAAAGATGTCGTAAAGGTGGCTAACGCGCTGGGGATCGGCGTGCAGCTGCTGGATAAGGAGCGATGCTGCGGCGTCCCGCTGATGGCAAACGGCTTCTACGATAAAGCGAAAAAGCAGGCGACGGTGAATCTTCGCGCTCTGGAGCAGGCGATTATCGGTGACGGGCTGACGACGATTGCTACCTCATCCACCTGTACCTTCACGCTGCGCGATGAGTATCCGCACCTGCTGGATCTGTCCAACGCCCAACTGCGGCCGCACATCGACCTCGCCACGCGCTGGCTGTGGCGGAGGCTGGGCGAGGGTCGTCCCCTGCCGCTGCGTACCCTGCCGCTGAAGGTGGCCTACCACACGCCGTGCCATATGGAGAAAATGGGTTGGACGCTCTATAGCCTGGAGCTGCTACGGAAAATTCCGGGGGTGGTAGTCATTGTGCTGGACTCCCAATGCTGCGGCATTGCCGGGACCTACGGTTTCAAAGCGGAGAACTACCCCACCTCGCAGGCAATAGGTGCGCCGCTATTTCGCCAGATTGAGGCGAGCGGCGCAGATATCGTGGTGACCGACTGCGAAACCTGCAAATGGCAGATTGAGATGTCCACCAGCAAACGCTGTGAACATCCCATTACTCTGCTGGCGCAGGCCCTGGCGAATTAGCCAACAAACAGGGAATCGACGACGTTTACCCAGCCGTGATCGCTGGCGACCTCTTTACCGCTGAGCCAGCGGCGCAGGATGTTCAGCGCCATCATGGCACACACCTCCTGGCGCACCGCCACGCCGTGGCGTCCGGTGGTGAACTTAACCCGCAGAGCGTGGGTGCCCTGCGGCGTGGCAAGGGCAAAGTTAATATGCTCCTCGTCCAGGCCGCCGACGGTCAGCGCCAGCCCGGCCAGATGACGGCTACGCAGCTCTGCCGCCCAGCGCGCGGTCTGCTCCAGCGTGTCGGCCTGGAACGGTAGCACCTCGCTCGCCAACAGCGGAGCGGAAGCGCGGGAGAGCTGCAGCGCCAGCAGGCCGCTGGTAAACTGCTCGCTGACGGTCAGGCTGAGCTGCTGCTCACGCATCTTCTCCGCCAGCAGGGCCGGTAGCCCCTGGGTACCTTCAAAAATCAGGCTCTCGCCGGCGACCCGCTGCACCTCTGGCCACAGGGCCTCCATCGCCTCGCGCTGCTCCGCCGGGCCGGTCAGCTTCAGTTCAATGATCGGCATAGACGAGCGGTAGCCCATCACCACCCCTTCCGGCAGCTGAAGATGATCGAGACTCTGGGCCAGATCGCTCTCGGAGCGGCCAAAGGTGGTCAGGCGCAGGCAGACTGGCGGTAACGGCAGGCTAAAGCGCTCTCGCAGGCGCGGCAGGATCTCCTGCTGCACCATCACCTTGAACTCAGAGGGCACGCCCGGCGTAAAGAACATCAGGCAGCGATTGAGCTTGACGGCAAAGCCGCAGGCGGTGCCCACCGGGTTATCAATCAGCTCCGCGCTGGCCGGGATCTCCGCCTGCTTGCGGTTGCTGGGCGCCATCACGCGTCCGCGCTCGGTAAAGAAGCGCTCCATGTGGCTCAGCCACTCTTCATGCAGCACCAGCTCTTCGCCCGCCGCGGTAGCCGCCGCCAGGGCGCTGAGATCGTCGCTGGTCGGGCCGAGGCCGCCGTTAACGATAAGAACGTCGGCATGTTCGCTGCGCTCGCGCAGGATGGCGATCAGATCGTTAAGGCTATCGCCCACGGTATTACGGCGCGTCAGCGGCAACCCTGCGGTGAAAAACAGATCGGCAAGCCAGGCGGCGTTAGTATCAATAATCTGGCCGTGCAGGACTTCATCGCCAGTAGACAGCATTTCCACGTTTATCATCGTTTCTCCGTACTCTCCCTTACCTGTTGTCGGAGTACTATAACGCATGGGGAAACAAATAGCGGCAGGATCCAGCAGATGAAAAGGCGCGGCAGACTGCCGCGCCGGGGGATTAGAAGCTGGCGTTAACCCCAACGTAGGGACCATCGGCAAGCGCGTTATCGCGATTACCGTCTTTACCTGCCAGGTTCAGGTAACGATAGCCCGCTTCAATGCTCAGCGGACGCAGAATGGTCAGGCGCGCACCGGCGTTGGCTTCCTGATAGCTGTCGATACCGCTGGAGAGCGAATCCGGAGAGTAGTAGTACTCGCCAAACAGGCGGAAGCTGTCGCCGATCGGCCACTGCAGGCCGCCGCCAACCGCTGCGGCATAGCCCTCGTCACCGTCGTTAGGGTTGGTATAAACACCTTTACCACCAACGGTGGCCAGCAGCGGCCCGAGCGGAAGATTAAGACCCAATCCCAGACCCGCAGCATCGCCGTCGTCGTCGCTGTGCGTCCAGTTGCCGCTTAACGCCAGGCCGCTGCTTTCAGTGCCAAACCCGGCCGCCAGGTTAGTGTAGTGCTCCCCGGCCTGACCGCTGAGGCTCAGCGCGCTGGCCGATGCCGATACCAGCATCAGGCTGGCGACTCCCCACAAAATTCTTTTATCCATTGCCCTTTTCCATACAAAAAATGTAATACGCCCCAAAACCGGCACAGTGTACAAGCCTTTACGCCCTGCCGATGGGCGAAAAGTGTTTTACACGGTTTAGCGGCGTAGGGAAAGATCTATCCGCCGCGCAGGGTCTGCTGAACCCAGTCAATAAGTAATCGACGGGAAATTTTAATCCCCCCGGCATTAAGGCGCTCGGGCAGAGCCAGCCAGTGTACCGGCTGCTGGTAGCGGGCAAGTTTGCCAGTCACCCACTCCGCCAGGGAGTCGATAGCAAAGCCGCTGGTGCACTCCACTACGGCGACCGGACGCTGACCAAATTCGTGGTCCGCCAGCGGCACCACAAAGGCCTGCTGCACGCGGGGATGGGCGACAATGACTCGCTCCACCTCCTCCGGCTGGATCCCCTCCCCGCCGCTGAAAAAAAGATTATCCATTCTCCCGAGCACGCTCAGCCGTCCGTTATGCAGCACGCCGCGATCGCGAGTGGCAAACCAGCCCTCGGCGTTGACCAGCGGGACAAGCTCACCGTGACGCCAGTAGCCTGCGGCCATGCTCTCGCCGCGCAGCCATACCTCGCCGTTAACAATCCGCACCTCGCGTCCCGGCAGCGGCTGGCCGACGTCTGGCTCACCGTCGGCGGTTTTTGCACACACCGTGGAGGCAAATTCGGTCAGACCGTAGCCGCACCAGGTGCGGATCCCTCGCTCGCTGGCCCGATGGGTAAGCGCAACCGGAATGGCCGCGCCTCCCAGTAATACCGCCTTCAGGCTTACGCCAGCGTCCTCATTAAGCAGCCGCCAGAGCTGGGTCGGTACCAGCGAGGCGTGAGTACACCCCGCGAGCGCCTGCGCCAGGGGCTGTTTGTCGCGTACCGTCAGCCGTCCACCCGCCAGCAGCCAGCGCCACAGGATCCCCTGACCGGAGACGTGAAACAGCGGCAGGGAGAGCAGCCAGTCATCCTCCTGATCGTAGGGCAGCAGGGAGAGCACGCCGCGCGCGCTGGCCAAGTGCGCGGCAGCAGTATGTACCGCCGCCTTCGGCAGGCCGGTAGAGCCGGAGGTTAGGGTCATCGAGACCAGCCGCTGCGGCTGCCACGAGGCGTCGCCATCGCCCTCTGCTTCGCGCATGGCAAGCGCTGGAAGCCCGCTGGCACGGCAGCCATCATTAAAATCCAGTGTATGTTGTAACGAAAGCGGCGGCAGCAGCGCTGCCAGCAGCGCATCGGGCAGCTGGGGGTTAATATGCAGCACCCGCGCCCCGCACTGGAGCAGCGCCAGCCAGGCCAGCAGCGTCTGCGGAGAAGTACCGGCGCGCAGCAGCACGCCATCTCCGGGCCGAACGTTCTGCCGGGCAAAACCCGCCGCCAGCCCATCGATGCGTGAACAGAGCACATGCCAGCTGAGCGTTTCGCTGTTCAAACGCACGGCGGCGTCGTTGCCCCGCTTCGTCCGCCAGTGACGCCAGGGCCAGTCGGTAAAGGTCATCGCAGCGGCTCCAGGGCAGCAATATCAAGGCACGGCAGGGTGCTGCCCGGCCAGCGGCGAACCTGCTGAACCTGCATCAGGTTCAGGGTATCGAGACCGGGGATCGTCTGCGGCGTCAGCCAGGCGGCAATCCGCGCCAGCTGGGTCAGGCCAAGGCTTGATTCGATGGAGGAGCTGATCGCTGCCGTCAGCCCCAGCGCGTGAGCGGCCTGCACCTGATGTCGAACCTTCTCCAGCGCCCCGGTAAGCATCGGCTTGATCACTACCGCCTTGACCCCCGCCTCAGCGACAAAAGCAAAATCGTCCTCGCGCAGGCTCTCATCCCAGGCGATGGCGATCCCGGTGTCGCGGGCAAAAGCCAGTGAGTCGGCGCGGGTACGGCACGGCTCCTCAAGAAAAGCGATACGGCCGCGACGATCCGGATGGACATATTTCGCAAACTGCTGCGCTTTTTGCGGGGTCCAGGCGCGGTTAGCGTCCAGCCGTAGCTGGAGATCCGGTACTGCTTCGAGCAGAAGATTGACCACCATACCGTCACGCACCGCTTCATAGAGTCCTACCTTCACCTTCGCCACCTTCTCGCCGGACATTTTAGCCAGCTGTAGCACCAGCTCATCAGGATCGCCGGTGCAGAGCGGCGCAGTACGGTAGTCTGCTGCCTCAGGTAAGGTACCGGCCAGCTCTGCCTGCGCGCAGCTAATGCCAAAGGCCACCGACGGCATCGTCGGTAGCGCATCGCTGCACTCCAGCCAACTGTCAACCCAGGCCAGCAACGCCGACTCCGCATCGTCCCGGGTTTCATGACTGAACCCGGGAAGGGGTGAAATCTCCCCCCACCCTTCGCGGCTGCCGTCACCCAGGCAGAGATAGAGACCGTCGCGGGTTTTCAGCCGCCGCTCGCGCAGCACCACCCCTGCATCCATCGGGATCTGCCAGCGATAAACCTGCGCCCGGCGCATTACGGGTTCCGTTTAAATTTGCTGAAGTCCGGCTGGCGCTTCTCGTTGAAGGCGTTACGCCCCTCCTGCCCCTCTTCGGTCATGTAGAAGAGCATGGTGGCGTTGCCTGCCAGCTCCTGGAGGCCCGCCTGGCCGTCGCAGTCGGCGTTGAGCGCCGCCTTCAGGCAGCGCAGCGCCATCGGGCTGTTTTGCAGCATCTCACGGCACCAGCGCACCGTCTCTCTCTCCAGGTCGGCAACCGGCACCACGGTATTGACCAGCCCCATATCCAGAGCCTGCTGCGCGTCGTACTGACGGCAGAGGAACCAGATTTCACGCGCCTTTTTCTGCCCAACGATGCGCGCCATGTAGGCTGCGCCCCAGCCGCCGTCAAAAGAGCCGACTTTAGGTCCGGTCTGACCGAATACCGCGTTCTCTGCCGCAATGGTCAGATCGCACATCATATGCAGCACGTGGCCGCCACCGATCGCGTAGCCCGCCACCATTGCCACCACCGGTTTCGGACAGGTGCGGATCTGGCGCTGGAAATCGAGTACGTTGAGGTGGTGCACCCCGGAGTCATCCTGGTAACCGCCGTAGTCGCCGCGCACCTTCTGGTCGCCCCCGGCACAGAAGGCCTTTTCACCTTCACCGGTGAGAATAATCACCCCAACCGCATCATCGTAGCGGGCGTCCGCCAGCGCCTGAAGCATCTCTTTCACCGTCAGGGGGCGAAACGCATTGCGCACCTGCGGCCGACTGATGGTAATTTTGGCGATGCCGTCCGCGGATTTGTGGTAGCGAATATCGCTGTAGCCTTCAGAGCAGTCCTGCCACTCAATTGGCGCGTAAAGCATGGATTCATCGGGGTAGATCATCAGAGTTCCTTAATCAGTAACGCAAAATATGCGCCAGAGAGGCCGCCGTCCCGCCAGGGTTTTCCCGGTGGGCATTGTGTCCGGCGTCGTTAATCAGCTGGCAGGGAGCCGCAAGCTCGGCGCCGAGAGCGCGGAATTTGTGGTCGTGCTCGCCGCACAGGTAGTGAAAGGGGAAATGGCAACGCCGCAGCGCCGGACGGAGATCGGGCTGCACCGCCAGCGAGGTCGCCTCCAGCATGGCGGCCAGCGCCGCACCGCTGTTCTCGCATCTTATTGCCACCAGCTCACGCCGCTGTTCAGCGCTCAGTCCGGCAAATACTGGCTGCCGGTACCAGTCATTAAAAACGTCTGCAAGCGGCTCATGGCGAAAGCGCTGCGCCCAGCGGGCATCAGAGAGCCAGCGTGCCTCGCGGGCGGCGGGGTGGGTTAGCCCTGGATGGCCGCCTTCTATGACCAATCCCTTTAGCCCGACAGGATTTTGACAGCTATAGTACATAGCGATGCGTCCCCCGAGGGAGTACCCCACCAGCCAGTGCTTAAGTATGTTGTAACTAACAAAGGTGGCGCTCAGCTGCAAACACACTTCGTCAACGTCGCGTGCGAAAACCGCCGACGAACCGCCGTGGCCGGGAAGATCGATATAGAGCCGAGGGCAGCGAGAGAAACGCTCCCCGACTGCCATCCACTCTCGGCTATCGCCAGCGAAGCCGTGCAGGAACACCAGCCAGGGCAGATCGGCCTCTCCCGCTTTTGCCACCGCATGGAGGATCATAGCTGGCTAACCTCGGCCAGAAGCTGCTGTAAGGTTTGCGCCCCCTCCTGCGGTTCGACCACCAGCTCAATAAGCGTCGCCTGCGGCGTACGCCAGGCTCCGGCCAGCGCTGACTCCATCCCGGCCCAGCTCTCCGGACGATGGTAGGCCAGGCCGAACATCGCCGCCGCATGATCAAAGTGAACGTTCTGCGGCATCAGGTAGAACTGCTCGCGCTCGGCCTGCGGGGTCGGCAGCAGAGAGAAGATCTGCCCGCCGTTATTGTTCACCACGATCAGCACAAAGGGGGCGGAGCCCTGGCGCAGCAGCGCCAGGGCGTTGAGATCGTAGAGGGCAGAGAGATCGCCCACCAGCGCCAGGGTCGGCCTTGCGGTAGCGCGCTGCACCCCGGCGGCGGTGGAGAGCAGACCGTCAATGCCGCTGGCACCCCGGTTGCTGTACACCGGATAGCCCGCCGGCAGCTGCCCAAAGGCATCTACCAGTCGCACCACCAGGCTGTTGCCAAGAAAGAGCTGCCCCTGATCTGGTAAAAACTCTGCCAGACGATGGGCCAGTGACGCTTCACCAAAGGTTTCACGCCGGGCAGTGGCGGCCTGCCACGCCTGCTCTGCCAGGGTTGGGATTACCGTATACCACGGATGACGCTTTTCGGCCGGATGCAGCGCCAGCCACTCGCCGACGCCGGATAGCAGCCGCCGTCCGCGATGGTGCGCCGGATCGAGGCGGCCGGGAATGTTATCAACCAGCCAGTACTCTTCCGGCGTACAGGTCGCCTGCCACTGCAGCAGCCGTTTCCCCGTCAGGCTGCTGCCCAGCTGAATGACGATCTGCGCCTGGGCCAGCTCGCTTACCGCGCTGGCGTTACCCAGCCACAGATCGGCGCAGGGCAGCGGCTGCCCGGTCTGGGAGAGTACGTCACCGATAAGCGGCCAACCCAGAGTTTGCGCCCACTCGGCCACCCGCTTGCCTTCGGCGGCGCTCATCCGCCCGGCCACCACGACGCCGCGCTTCTGCCGCCAGAAGAACCAGTCTCGCTGCTTCTCGCTCTCGCGCCGGATCGCCTCCCGCAGCCAAGGACGGTCGCTCTGCCACCAGTTGCCCAGCGCGCGCTGCCACTCCAGGCCGGTGCTATCCAGCTCGCCGTAGAGCGGCTCGGCAAAGGGACAGTTGATATGCACCGCACCGCCGTGTAGCGATCCAAGCGCATTATCCAGGGTAGAGACCAGCCAGCGGGCCGGGACCTCCTGCGCCGGGCGCGGCAGCGAGACTGTCCGGGCCGGATGCGAAGCAAACATCCCCGGCTGACGGATGGCCTGATTTGCACCGCAGTCGATAAGCTCTGGCGGACGGTCGGCGGTGAGCAGGATCAGCTTTTCGCCGGTCAGTCCGGCTTCAATGAGCGCGGGATAGAGGTTGGCTACCGCCGTCCCGGAGGTGACGATCACCGCCACCGGCTGCTGGCTGGCCTTTGCCAGCCCGAGCGCCAGATGGCCCAGCCCGCGTTCGTCAAAGTGGGTGTGGTGGATAAAGGCCTTATTCTGCGCGGCCGCCAGGGTGAGCGGCGTTGAGCGGGAGCCGGGCGCGATGCAGACGTGTCTGACCCCGTGCCGCGCCAGCGTTTCGAGGATAACCTCCGCCCAGCGCCGGTTGAATGAGCTTGCTGACATGAGTTTGTCCGGTATCAAGAATACGGACCAGTATACGGAAAGGCAGAGGCGGGATTTTTGATGTAAATCGGTAAGGCGTGAGGAAGCGATAAAAAACAGCGGGCGCTGCCCTTAAGACAGCGCCCGCATCGGGAAGCGCGTTACGCAGTATTAGCGACGCAGCAGCAGACCTAATACCAGCCCCGCAGCGGCACCAATACCTACGCCCTGCCACGGTTTTTCATGCACGTAATCATCTGCACGGTACGCCGCCTGCTTAGCACGCACATAATAGGTGTCAGATGCCTGGCTCACGCGGGTTTTCACATCGTGCAGGGCCTGCTCGGCGCGTGCTTTCAGCTCGACATATTTCTGGTCGGCCGGATCGCCGGAGGAGCGTAGCACTTCTTCCAGCGTGTCGCTTAGCAGGGTCAGGTCGTCATCGATACGGGTACTCGTAAATTGGTTAGACATTAGGTTTCTCCATGTTTTGCACCTGTCAGCTAACTATAGACAATGAGTTGCGGTTACGCCTGGTCAACTTTACCTGTGATTTCACGCGCCATACCAATATGCGGAATGCCATCTTCGTCGTAGACGTCGGTCACTGGGATAAAGCCAAAGTGGCGATAGAAGTTCTGTAAGTGCACCTGTGCGCCCAGATATATCGGGCTTTGCGGCCAGTTTTGGCTACAGCGGGCAACCGCCCTCTCCATGAGCTGGTAACCCAGTTTTTCTCCTCGTACCGCAGCGCTAACGATGACGCGGCCAATCACTACCGGGGCAAAATCATCCTCGCTTTTCAGAATCCTCGCATACGCCACCAGCTGGTTATCGCGCCAGCCCAGCAGGTGCCGGTTTTCGCCAACCAGATCGTCTCCGTCCACGTCGAGATAGACGCAGTTCTGCTCAACGACGAAAACTTCACAGCGCAGCTTCAGCAGGGCGTAGAGTTCAGGGACGGTTAGTTCAGAATGATGCAGGTCTTGCCAACGGATCATGGTGCGCTCCTTTTTATGCGTTGCTCGCTATAATAAGGCTTTTACCGACCCAGAGCGCATATGGAACTGATATTTTTAGGCACCTCGGCAGGCGTCCCCTCGCGTTCGCGAAACGTCAGCGCGGCGCTGCTCAATCTCCGTCACCCGACCCGGCCCGCGCTGTGGCTGATTGACTGCGGAGAGGGTACCCAGCAGCAGATGCAGCGTACCGCCTGGCACCCGGGCAAGCTGGATCGCATATTCATTACCCATCTCCATGGCGATCATCTCTTCGGCCTGCCGGGCCTGCTTTGCAGCCGTTCAATGGCGGGAAACGTCCACCCGCTGACTATCTATGGTCCGAAAGGGCTGCGGGAGTTTATCGACACGGCGCTGCGCCTGAGCGGCTCCTGGACCGACTACCCGCTAACGGTGGTGGAGATTGAAGCGGGGCCAGTAGTGGATGATGGCCTGCGCCGCGTCACCGCCGTTGCTCTTCGCCACCCGGTGGAGTGCTACGGCTACCGCATTGAGGAGCATGACAAGCCCGGTGCGCTTGACGCCGCCGCGCTGGTGGCGCAGGGCGTCAGGCCCGGTCCGCTTTTTCAGCGTCTGAAAGCCGGTGAAAGCGTCACGCTGGAGGATGGCCGACGCATCAACGGTAAAGATTTTCTTGCCCCTGCCGTGCCGGGTAAAAAGCTGGCGATGTTTGGCGATACCGCCCCCTGCCCCGGCGCGCTGACGCTGGCCCGTGGCGTGGACGTGATGGTGCACGAAACGACGCTGGAGGCGGAGATGGAGGAGAAAGCCAACAGCCGGGGCCACAGCTCGACGCGCCAGGCGGCGCAGCTGGCGCAGGAGGCGGGCGTCGGCAGGCTGGTTATGACGCACATCAGCTCACGCTACGACGACGAGGGTTGCCAGCGGCTGCTGGCGGAGTGCCAGGCTATCTTCCCTGAGACGCTGCTGGCGGAGGATTTTGCGGTGGTAGAAATTTGATGTAAAACGCGCCTCCACTTTTTCCTCAGCGTGCCGATAACTGTCTAAACGCAGGTACTTCACTCTGAGGGCATAATGGATAGTTTCCAGAAAGATATTGACGACAGGGCTAATCTCACCCTGTCTAACCGCTTTGAGCTGTTACTGTTTCGCCTTGGCACGTCGCAACATGAACAGAAATCGGAACTCTACGGCATCAACGTATTTAAGCTGCGTGAAATTGTGCCCATGCCTGTGTTTACCCGCCCTGCCGGGATGAAGTCGCCCCTGCTGGGAATGGTCAATATCCGCGATCAGGTGATCCCGGTAATCGACCTCCCTGCCGTAGCGGGCTGTAAGCCCACTACCGGCCTGAACATTCTGCTGATTACCGAGTATGCCCGCAGTATCCAGGCCTTTGCCGTCGAGTCGGTGGAGAACATTACCCGTCTGGACTGGAAGCAGGTACACACCGCGGAAAAGGCGATCAACGGCCGCTACATCACCAGCATCGCCTGCCTGGACGAGGAGAAGGACACCAACAACCTGGCGCTGGTGCTGGACGTTGAGCAGATCCTCTATGACATTGTACCGTCCGATCATGATGTCCATGCCAACAATGCCGCTGTGCAGAAATTCAATATTAAACCGGGCGCGGTGGCGATCGTCGCTGAGGATTCAAAGGTAGCGCGCGCGATGCTTGAGAAGGGGCTGGAGACCATGCAGATCCCGAACCAGATGCACGTGACCGGCAAAGACGCGTGGGAGAAGATCCAGCTGCTGGCCCAGCAGGCGGAAGCCGAAGGCGTACCGGTGAGCGATAAGATTGCTATGGTGCTGACCGACCTCGAGATGCCAGAGATGGATGGCTTTACCCTGACGCGCAAAATCAAAACCGACCCGCGCCTGAAGCACATTCCGGTGGTGATCCACTCCTCGCTCTCCGGCAGCGCCAACGAGGATCACGTCCGCAAGGTGCAGGCCGACGGCTACGTCGCCAAGTTTGAGGTTACCGAGCTGTCGGCGGTACTCAAAGAGGTCATGGATCGCGCCTCGAGCAAGGCCAACGGTCCGCTGATTAGCCATAAGCAGGCGGTATAAGATATTACGCCTGATGGCGCTGCGCTTATCAGGCCTACAAAACCGTAGGCCTGATTAGGCGTCAATAAGAAAATAGCGATAGCTAAAGTCATCCAAAATATCGGTATCCAGATCGCGCTGCAAATAGCGTTTCAGCTCTTTTTTACGAATGGTCGTCCTGACATCAACGTTAAGGCCATACAGCTCGATGGTCTTCTCCGCCCGATATTGATTTACAGACGATGCCAGGGGATTCGGTAATATCTCTCCCGTTAAGTAATCGGCAATAAAATAGTCCTCAAAGGCATAGCCTGCTTCATCGGCAATCAATAATGCATCGTCATATTTTTCGAGCTTTTCACTCTGGCAGCGATCGCAGCAGGGATAGAGGTTCTCCCACTGGTAGGCCAGCCGGTGAAACTCTGGCCTGCTTTTAGGACGAAAATGCTCCAGCGTTTCACGACTCATGGCACCTAAATCCCCGCCGTCACAGAACGCGCAGTGATTGTTGGTCATAGCCAGAAGCAGTTCACGCGTCTGGTCATATTGAAAATCAGCAAACCAGACAAATTTATATTTTGGATCTTTCTGTTTTGCCGCTTCATAACGCAACCCTAATGCTTCCCAGCATTCGGTTAAGTAGTCCGGGCATACCGGACGGAGAAAGGGATACATGAAATAGTCCTTATTTCTTGCTCACCAGACGGGTCATCTGCCGTAGTTCCATGCTCACTAACGTCGCCAGCTCTTCACTTTTATCGCGAAGAGTTTGCGCCAATGTCATCACTCTGGAATCATCCAGCGGATTTTGCAGGTATTGGCGTATAGCGAGTTTAAACGCGTGTAGCTGACGCTCAGTTTCGACATCAAACTCTTCGTCAATATCGAAAATTTCAGCGAGGATCAGCTGATAGCTTTTCCCCGCACCGGATTTAATGGCTTTTACGGTCTCGGGCACGCTGGCATCGCGACAGATATTGCGCTCCAGCTCGGGTAAGCGATAGACATAGGCATCCTCTACCGATCCGACCACAAAGGGGGAGTGGGTTGAAACAAAAACCTGAGCGTTAGGCAAGAGCTTTTGGATCGCGGGTAGGATCCGTCGCTGCCATTTAGGGTGAAGATGGATATCGACTTCATCAAGGAACAGGATCACCGGCTGAGAGAAAATATCCCGCTGCGTTTTCCAGGGAACCGATTCAAGCCGTAATGCTAAATCAGCAATCCATGAAATAACAGATTTAAGACCATCCGGAAGCACTTCATAATCAATAAGCTCGCCTTCTAACTCTACTTTCACGCGTAGAGGAGAATGTTGCAACTTAAATGATAAATTCAAATTTGCTATATTTTTCACAAACCGGCAGATGCGGGATAAGGCTTCATCATAAAGTGCAGCCTCATCCTCTGCGAAATCCTGCCGAGCAAGCGCAGCCTTAGCGCGATTAATCGCGATCCATTTCGCTAATATTACTGGCCTCACCGTGGCATCGAAAGAGAGAGCATCTTTGAAAGGTGAATCCGTTATGTCTTCAATTTCAGAAGTCCATAGCTTGTCTCGGTTGGCACGTTGTCCTGAGTAGGCAAAAGCAGCAAAATCGGTCTTCTCTATCGTCGGCCAGCTTTCATGCTGCGTTAGTATTCTATAGGGCGACAAATTTTTATGCTCAGTAAAGTTCATTAACTTAACTTTATTACCTTTACTCTCACCAGCAGACACAACCGCACATTCACCATTAAACATGCATTCAACGCTTGAATGATTACTGCGGAACCTATTATTTAATAGAGAAAGATTTTCGGTAGCATAGCCAAAAATCCCCGCCAGCGCATATAGCACGGTACTCTTGCCGCAGCCGTTTGGCCCAGTAAAGATATGGATCTCCGCTTTTGTCGCATCCTCGGTTTCACTCACTATTTGCGGAAAGTCAAAATGGGTGTGTTCAAAAACGCCGATATCTCTTAGCGTAACGCTCTCAATCCGGTAAGGCTGTCGCATAGCGGGTTCCCTGAAGTTAGCTTCAATGCATGCGGCATATTACACCCTGGCCGAGTAAGGTTGTCATTAGCGTTTCAACTATGCGCAGCAGTACGCAGTTTGCAAAAGACGAAAAAAAACGCCGACAAGTCGGCGTTTTTATTGGTATTACAGCACGGTTACATCAGCGGCTGGGCCATCTGCACCAGGCTAATCAGCGGCTGCGGGTAGACACCCAGCAGCAGCACCAGCAGCGCAGAGATCAGGACCACGATCCCGCCCGCGCTGTAGGCCCAGTCGGACGGCGCATCGCGGTTGAGCTGCTGCGGCGCATTAAGGTAGAGGCTCACCGCTACGCGCAGGTAGTAGTAGAGACCGATAGCCGAGCCAATCACCACCGCCGCCGTCAGCCACCACAGGTGGGCATTCACACCCACCGCCAGCACGTAGAACTTACCGATAAAGCCGAGCGTCATCGGGATCCCCGCCAGGGAGAGCATCATCACCGTCATCACCGCAGAGAGGATCGGACGGTGCCAGAACAGACCGCGGTAGGAGTAGAGCGAGTCGGCATCCGGGCCACGGTACGGGCTGGACATCAAGCTGACCACGCCGAATGCGCCGAGGCTGCTGAACAGGTAGCCCGCCAGGTAGACGCCCACGGTTTCCATCGACATCTCGCCGCTCTGCAGGGCGATCAGCGCCACCAGCAGATAGCCGAGGTGTGAGATAGAGGAGTAGCCGAGCAGACGCTTGATGTTGGTCTGGCTCAGGGCCATCAGGTTACCGAAGATGATCGAGGCGAAGGCGATAATGCCCAGCACCACGCGTACCGCCTCGCTATCACCCACCGGCGCGTAGAGGAACAGACGCATCACCACGCCAAAGATGGCGATCTTGCTGGCGGTCGCCAGGAAGGTAGAGACCGGTGCAGGCGCACCCTGATAGACGTCCGGCGTCCAGAGGTGGAACGGTACCAGCGACAGCTTGAAGCCAAGACCAACGATCATCAGGCCGAGACCGATGAGCAGCAGCGGCTCGTGCAGCATGCCGTCGCCGAGGCTCTTGCCGATGGCCAGGAACGACAGGTTGCCGGAGTTGGCATACACCAGCGCCATACCAAACAGCAGGAACGACGATGCGGCGGCAGAGAGGATGGTGTACTTGATGCTTGCTTCCAGAGAGCGCTTCTGGCGGAACGCGTAGCCAATCAGGCCGAACAGCGGCAGCGAGATCAGCTCGATGCCGAGGAACAGCGCTGCCAGATGGTTAGCGTTGGCCAGCAGAATGCCACCGAGGGCGGCAATCAGCACCAGCAGGTAGAACTCCTCTTTATTATCTTTGTACCCTTCCAGCCACGGGTAGGCAAAGGTACAGGTCGCAAGGCTCGCCAGCAGTACCAGCCCGGTATAGAGCATGGAGAAGCCGTCAACGCGCATCAGCGGCGTCACGTCCATGGCGCCCGCCTGGCCAACCAGCCAGAGCGAGACCAGGGCGGCGTTGAGGCCGACAACGGCAATCGTGGCGTTCAGGAAGTGGTTGCGTCGCCACGCAATGGAGAGCATCACAACCACCACCGTCAATCCGACGATCAGCAGCGGTAGCAGCGCGATCAGGTGTTGTGGAGTAAGTGTCATATGCGCTTTACGGCCTTGTAGTAGTAACGGAATTAACAAACCACTGCTGGATATTGCTCATCGCGGAGTGCGAGGTATCCAGAATCGGCTGCGGATAGATGCCAAGCAGTACCAGAAGTACCACCAGCAGCAGGATGATAAACAGCTCGCGCAGCGACATCCCTGGCAGTTCTTTAGCGGCAATTTCACTCTTCGCCTTACCGAAGTAGGCGCGGTGCAGCATCGCCAGCGAGTAAACCGAGGCGAAAACCAGACCAAAGGTCGAGATCACGGTGATGACCGGTACGACGCCGAAGCTGCCGAAGAGGATCATAAACTCGCCCACGAAGTTACCGGTACCCGGCATCCCGAGGGTGGCGACGGCAAAGAACATCGACAGCGCTGGCAGCCACTTAATTTTGCTCCACAGGCCGCCCATCATGCGCATATCACGGGTATGCAGACGCTCATAGAGCTGGCCGCAGATGATGAACAGACCGGCCGCAGAGAGACCGTGAGCAATCATCTGGATCACCGCACCCTGATAGGCGAGCTGGCTGCCGGTATAGATGGCGATCAGCACGAAGCCCATGTGGGAGACGGAGGTGTAGGCAATCAGACGTTTAATGTCGGTCTGGGCAAAGGCCATCCACGCGCCGTAGAAGATACCGATCACACCCAGCCACATGGCAATCGGCGCAAACTCGGCAGAGGCGTTCGGGAACAGCGGCAGCGCAAAGCGCAGCAGACCGTAGGCCGCGGTTTTCAGCAGGATCCCTGCGAGGTCCACGGAACCGGCGGTCGGTGCCTGGGAGTGGGCATCCGGCAGCCAGCCGTGCAGCGGTACCACCGGCATTTTCACCGCAAAGGCGATGAAGAAGCCCAGCATCAGCAGGTATTCCACGCCGTGGGACATCGGGGTGTTCAGCAGCTGCTCGTAGTTGAAGGTCCAGACGCCGGTGGCGCTGTAGTGGACAAAGACCAGCCCGAGGATCGCAATCAGCATCACCAGCCCGCTCGCCTGGGTGTAGATGAAGAACTTGGTGGCCGCCGTGATACGCGTTTTACCATCGGAGGCCTTGTGGCCCCAGAGCGCGATCAGGAAGTACATCGGCACCAGCATCATCTCCCAGAAGAAGAAGAACAGGAACATGTCGATGGCAAGGAACACGCCGATCACGCCGCCCAGGATCCACATCAGGTTGAGGTGGAAGAAGCCCTGGTACTTTTCGATCTCACGCCATGAGCAGAGCACCGCCAGCACGCCAAGGAAGCCGGTCAGGACCACCATCAGCAGCGACAGACCGTCCAGCGCCAGGTGAATGGTGATACCAAAGCGTGGGATCCACGGCAGCACAAACTCAGACTGCCACTGCGGCAGACCCGCAGCCTGGGTAAGAGAATAGCCGCCCTGCATCCATAGCTGCAGGGAGAGCGCCAGCGTCAGCCCCATTGTTACCAGCGCGATCCAGCGCGGCACCTTCACGCCGAAGCGTTCAGTTTGCCAGCAGAGGAAGCCGCCGATAAAGGGAATTAATATTAGCCAGGGTAGTAACATGGCGGTTCTTATTCCTTGTTAAATTCTGTATCGCCGGGTGGCGCTGCGCTTACCCGACCTACAGGTTAGACCGTAGGCCCGGCAAGCGCGAGCGCCGCCGGGCATCACCTGCATTATTAAATCAACGCAAAACCACTAATAGCGCGAGCACCACGACCGCACCAACGCTCATGGATGCCACATACCAGCGCAGCTGTCCGTTTTCGCTGAACAGCAGGCCTTTCCCGGCAAAGCGGGAGAGAATAGCCGGCGTGTTCATCAACGCATTCAGCGGATCGCGCTTAATCAGCCACGCAATGCCGAGGAAAGGCTTAACGAAGATTTTGTCATACAGCCAGTCGAAGCCCCAGGCGTTATACCACCAGGTGCCCAGCAGACGGCCCGGTGCGCTGTTGGCAATGGAGGTCACCAGCGTACGCTTGCCCAGCCACAGCCATGCGGCAATCAGGATCCCGGCAATAGCGACCACCCCTGAGGTGATCTCCAGCGTCAGCACGCGACCGTGCTCAAGCTGGGTAGTATCCGGCAGCACGCCCTGCAGCGGCGGTACGATCATCGCCCCAACGAAGGTCGAGAGCACCAGCAGCACAATCAGCGGCAGATGGTGGGTGATCCCCTTCCCGGCGTGGGCATGGATCTGCTCTTTGCCGTGGAAGACGATAAAGATCATCCGGAAGGTATAGAGCGAGGTCATGAACGCGCCCACCAGGCCCGCCACCATCAGGTTGATATGGCCGTTCGCCATCGCCCCGGCGAGGATCTCATCTTTACTGAAGAAGCCCGCGGTGATCAGCGGCAGCGCCGCCAGCGCCGCGCCGCCTACCAGGAAGCAGACGTAGACCAGCGGAATCGACTTACGCAGCCCGCCCATCTTGAAGATGTTCTGCTCGTGGTGGCAGGCAAGGATCACCGAACCGGACGAGAGGAACAGCAGCGCTTTAAAGAACGCGTGGGTCATCAGGTGGAAAATCGCCGCATCCCATGCCTGCACGCCCAGCGCGAGGAACATATAGCCAATCTGGCTCATGGTGGAGTAAGCGAGAACGCGTTTGATGTCGGTCTGTACCAGCGCCGCAAAACCCGCCAGCACCAGGGTAACCGCGCCGACGATCCCCACCAGATGCAGGATCTCCGGGGTCATCAGGAACAGGCCGTGGGTACGGGCGATCAGGTAGACGCCGGCGGTCACCATCGTCGCGGCGTGGATCAGCGCGGAGACCGGCGTCGGGCCAGCCATCGCGTCCGCCAGCCAGGTCTGCAACGGCAGCTGCGCGGATTTACCGACCGCGCCGCCCAGCAGCATCAGCGTGGCCCACGTCAGCATGTTGTTACCCGCTTCGAAGTGCGCAGGTGCCAGCTCGACCATCTCGCGGAAGTTCAGCGTGCCCAGCTCGGTGTAGAGAATGAACAGTGCGAAAGCGAGGAAGACGTCACCCACGCGGGTCACGACAAACGCTTTCATTGCCGCCGCACCGTTCTTCGGATCGGTGTAGTAGAAGCCGATCAGCAGATAGGAGCAGAGACCCACGCCTTCCCAGCCGAGGTACATCAGCAGCAGGTTGTCCGCGAGCACCAGCACCACCATGCTCGCGATGAACAGGTTGGTGTAGGCGAAGAAGCGGGAGTAACCCTCCTCCCCGCGCATGTACCAGGAGGCGAACATGTGGATCAGGAAGCCAACGCCGGTCACCACCGAGAGCATGGTCAGCGACAGGCCGTCCAGCACCAGGTTGACGCCGATGTTGAAATCGCCCACCGCCATCCAGGTCCACAGCGGCTGGCTGAAGGCCTCGCGTCCGTTGTTAAAGAAGTCAACGCCAGCAATCACCGTTACCAGCGCCGCCAGCCCGACGGAGCCCATCCCCACCGCAGCGGAGAGGTTTTCCGACCAGCGGCCACGGGAGAACGACAGAAGCAGGAAGCCAATCAATGGCAAAATAATGGTTAAGGCAAGCATGTTCATCCACGCAACTCACTTACTGAATCGATATTCAGGTTCTGGCGACGGCGATGCAGCTGGAGCAGCAGCGCCAGGCCAATACTGGCTTCCGCTGCCGCAAGGCTAATCGCGAGGATATACATCACCTGGCCGTCGGTCTGGCCCCAGTAGCTGCCCGCGACGACAAAAGCCAGCGCGGCGGCGTTAATCATGATTTCCAGCCCGATCAGCATGAACAGCAGGTTGCGGCGGATGATAAGCCCCGTCAGCCCGAGCACAAACAGAACGGCGGCGAGGATCAGTCCGTGTTGTAAGGGGATCATACGTGCTCCTCCGTTTTTCTTTTCGCATCCGCCGGACGGTTGCTGAGCACCTCGCCCGGACGCTCTTCGCGGCCAACGTGGAAGGCCACAACCAGACCGGCCAGCAGCAGCATCGACGCCAGCTCAACCGCCAGAACGTACGGTCCGAACAGGGTAATGCCCACCGCTTTCGCGCTAATCGAGGTGCCGTCAATGCCCTGATCGTTAACGGTGAGGATGGCGTAAACCATCACCACCAGCAGCACGGCAGAGACCAGCCCGGGGCCGATCCAGACCTGCGGCTTCAGCCACTGGCGCTCCTGCTCGATTTCGGCTCCGCCCAGGTTAAGCATCATCACCACGAATACGAACAGCACCATGATGGCCCCGGCGTAGACGATGATCTCCAGTGCCCCGGCGAAGTAGGCGCCAAGGGAGAAGAAGACCCCGGAAATCGCCAACAGGGAGACAATCAGGTATAGCAGCGCATGCACCGGATTGGTGTGCGTGATAACGCGTAGCGTCGTCACGATGGCAACAAGGCCACAGATATAAAAAGCGAACTCCATTGCCCCTCTCCTTACGGTAACAGGCCCTTGACGTCGATAGGTTTGGCTTCGTTTTCCGCCTCGCCCTTATCCTTGCCGTCGATTGCCATACCTGCCATCCGGTAGAAGTTATATTCCGGATATTTACCCGGACCGGAGATCAGCAGATCCTCTTTTTCGTATACCAGGTCCTGACGCTTGTACTCGCCCAGCTCGAAGTCTGGCGTAAGCTGGATGGCGGTAGTCGGACAGGCCTCTTCACACATGCCGCAGAAGATGCAGCGTGAGAAGTTGATACGGAAAAATTCCGGATACCAGCGGCCATCGACGGTTTCCGCTTTTTGCAGCGAAATACAGCCTACGGGACAGGCTACCGCACACAGGTTACAGGCAACGCAGCGCTCTGCGCCGTCCGGATCGCGGGTTAATACAATGCGGCCACGGTAGCGCGGCGGCAGATAGACCGGCTCTTCCGGATACATACGGGTTTCGCGTTTGGCAAACGCGTGCAGGCCGATCATCCAGATACTGCGTACCTGGGTGCCGAAACCTACGATTAACTCTTTTAAGGTCATGGTCTTTTCATCCCTTATTGCGCCTGCCACAGAATGACAGCCGCCGTTACCAGCAGGTTGATTAGCGTAAGCGGCAGGCACACTTTCCAGCCGAAGGACATCACCTGGTCATAACGCGGACGCGGTAATGCTGCGCGAATCAAAATGAACATCATCATGAAGAATGCTGTTTTCAGGGCAAACCAGACGAACGGAGGTAAGAACGGACCGTGCCAGCCACCAAAGAACAGGGTGACGATCAGCGCGGACACGGTAACGATAGCGACGTACTCCCCCACAAAGAACAGGCCGAACTTCATGCCGGAGTATTCAATGTGGTAACCGTCCGCCAGCTCCTGCTCGGCCTCCGGCTGGTCAAACGGATGACGGTGACAAACCGCAACGCCCGCAATCGCAAAGGTGAGGAAACCAAAGAACTGGGGAATGATGTTCCACAGGTGCGTCTGGTTGTTGACGATGTCGGTCATATTGAATGAACCGGCCTGCGCCACCACGCCCATCAGCGACAGCCCGAGGAAGACCTCGTAGCTCAGCGTCTGGGCAGAGGCGCGCATCGCCCCCAGCAGGGAGTATTTGTTGTTACTCGCCCAGCCAGCAAACAGCACCGCGTAGACCGTCAGCCCCGCCATCATCAGGAAGAACAGGATCCCGATGTTGAGATCGGCGACGACCCACGTCGGGCTGACCGGCACAATGGCAAAGGCCAGCAGCAGCGAGGTAAAGGCGATCATCGGTGCAAGCGTATAGATCATGCGGTCCGAGAAGCGCGGGATCCAGTCCTCTTTAAAGAACATCTTGATCATGTCCGCCACCAGCTGGAGTGAGCCACCCCAGCCTACGCGGTTCGGTCCGTAACGGTTCTGGAACAGGCCGAGCAGACGACGCTCGGCAAAGCTCATGAACGCGCCGCAGATGACCACCACCAGCAGGATCGCCAACGCCTTAAGAATGCCGATCAGGATATCAATCAGCTCCGGTGTTAACCAACTCATTGCTGTGCCTCCTGCAAGTTCTCAAGACGTGCGCCCGCCAGCACCGGGGCGATGCCCGGCATACCCATCGGCAAGCCCACCTGCCCTGCTGTCAAACCGTCTGCAATCACCAGCGGCAGGGTTACCGTCTGGCCTTCGTAGCTGAATGCGACCTGTGCGCCCGCGTTGACGCCAAGCTTCGCGGCATCCGCCGGGTTGAGCTTGATGTACGGCTGCGGCATCCGGGTCTGGAACACCGGAGAGCGCTGGGACATCTCGTCGCTGCCGAAGAGGTGGTAGTATGGTGCAACGCGCCATTTCCCCTCTTCCGCCTGGAAGCCCGCCGGTACGCGATCGAAATACGCCAGCCCGTTGGCCGAGGCTTCGATCAGACGCACGCCTGGATCGCCATGACGCAGTTTGCCACCCACTTCGGCCTGGAATTTGTTCCACGCCTGCGGTGAGTTCCAGCCGGGTGCCCAGGCAAATGGAATTTGCGAGCGCGGGGCGGACGGCTGGTTGTTCCCTTCCATTGAGAAGGCAAACATGGTGTCTTTATCCTGCGGCTGGCGCGGCTCGTGCACGTTGATATTGGCGCGCATTGCCGTCCGGCCGCTGTAGCGGTGCGGTTCACGGGCCAGTTTCTGGCCGCGAATGCGGAAGCTGGCGTCCGGCGCGGCATCTTTGATACCGGCCAGCTGCGGCAGCTGGGCAATGGCGGCGTCGATAACGTGATCGAGCTGGGTCCAGTCCACCTCACGATTCAGCACGGTGCTGTGCAGGGAGTGCAGCCAGCGCCAGCTCTCCAGCATCACGGCGCTGCTGTCGTAGTAAGCTGGATCGTAAACCTGGAAGAAGCGCTGGGCGCGGCCTTCGTTGTTGATCACCGTCCCATCGCTTTCGGCGAAGCTTGCCGCCGACAGCACGAGGTGCGCTTTCTCCATGATCGCCGTGCGCTGATGGTCAATGACCATCACCAGCGGGGCTTTCGAGAGCGCAGCGTCAACGCGGGCCGCAGAGGCGTGACGATGGAGATCGTTCTCCAGCACCACCACGGCATCCGCCGCGCCGCTCTCCAGCTCGCCCAGGGCGTCATCAAGGGAGCCGCCGCCGATCATACCGAGACCAACGCTGTTCACCGCCCGGGCAATCATGGTTACGCCAACGTCCGCGCCGCGTCCCTTCAGGGCCTTGGCCACGTTCGCTGCCGCCTGGATCACCTCAGCGCTGCCGGCGTTGGTGCCGGAGATAATCAGCGGTTTTTTCGCCCCGGCCAGCGCCTGGACAATCACATCAATTTTGTTTTGCAGATCGCGATCGATACCCTCGACCGCAGGCGCAGAGCCGTCCAGCGCGTTGGCGATAGCAAAGCCTAAACGCGCCTGATCCTCTACCGGCGCGCGGTAGGTCCACGCGGCGATATCATCCAGACGGGTGCTGTCAACGTTGGTTACGAACAGCGGGTGCTTAGCACGCTGGCCGATGTTAAGGATCGCGGCAATCTGCCAGTCAGCCACTTTCTGGGCCGCGGCCATCTCACGCGCTTTGCCTTTCACCGCCTGACGCACCGCCAGCGCGGCACGCGCGCCGGTCTGGGTGAGGTCTTCACCGAGGATCAGCACCGCGTCGTAGCTCTCGATTTCACGCAGCGCCGGAGTATGGATGCCCCCTTCGCGCAGCACCTTCAGGGCCAGCTCAAGACGCTCCTGCTCACCTTTGGCGATGCCGGTATAGAAGTTCTCGGCACCCACCAGCTCACGCAGGGCAAAGTTGCTCTCGACGCTGGCGCGCGGGGAGCCGATACCGATCACTTTCTTCGACTGGCGCAGAATATCTGCCGCACCCTGCATCGCCTGCTCGGCGTTGAGGGCAATCAGATCGTCGCCGCGGCGCTGAACCGGCTGGCGCGGACGATCCTTCAGGTTCACATAGCCGTAGCCAAAGCGGCCGCGGTCGCAGAGGAAGTAGTGGTTAACGGTGCCGTTATAGCGGTTTTCAATACGACGCAGCTCGCCGTAGCGTTCGCCGGGGCTGGTGTTACAGCCCAGGGAGCACTGCTGGCAGATGCTCGGCGCGAACTGCATATCCCACTTACGGTTGTAGCGCTCGGAGTGCGTTTTGTCGGTAAAGACGCCGGTCGGGCAGATCTCAACCAGGTTGCCGGAGAACTCGCTCTCCAGCACGCCATCTTCCGGACGCCCAAAGTAGACGTTGTCATGCGCGCCGTAGACGCCGAGATCGGTGCCGTCAGCGTAGTCTTTGTAGTAGCGCACGCAGCGGTAGCAGGCGATGCAGCGGTTCATCTCATGGGAGATGAATGGCCCCAGGTCCTGGTTGCGGTGGGTGCGTTTCGTAAAGCGATAGCGGCGGAAGCTATGACCCGTCATGACGGTCATATCCTGCAGGTGGCAGTTGCCCCCCTCTTCACAGACCGGACAGTCGTGCGGGTGGTTGGTCATCAGCCACTCTACAACGCTCTCACGGAACTGCTTTGCCTCTTCGTCGTCGATAGAGATAAAGGTGTTGTCCGTCGCCGGTGTCATACAGGACATCACCAGCCGACCGCGCGTATCTTCCGCGTTCTGGTACTGCTTCACCGCACACTGGCGGCAAGCGCCGACGCTTCCCAGCGCCGGATGCCAGCAAAAATACGGGATATCAAGACCTAACGAGAGACATGCCTGTAGCAGGTTGTCCGCCCCGTTGACCTCGTAATCTTTGCCGTCTACATGAATCGTAGCCATTAGCATGCTTCCAAAATAAATAAACTTTTAGATTACCAGCGCGTCTTGAGCAGGTTAGGCTGAATACCGTTGATCAGGTGGGTATTGCTAAACTGCTGCTTGATGCCTGCTTCGAATTCTTCGCGGAAATATTTTATTGCACTCTGCAGAGGCTCTACCGCGCCGGGCGCATGGGCACAGAAGGTTTTACCCGGACCCAGGAATCGACAGAGCTGCTCAAGCGTCTCGATATCGCCAGGCTGACCTTCGCCGCGCTCAAGGGCACGCAGGATCTTCACGCTCCACGGCAGGCCGTCGCGACAAGGCGTACACCAGCCGCAGGACTCGCGGGCAAAAAACTCTTCCAGGTTGCGCACCAGCGACACCATGTTGATTTCGTGGTCCACCGCCATCGCCAGCGCGGTACCCAGACGGCTGCCGGCTTTACCAATGCTGGCAAACTCCATCGGCAGGTCGAGGTGTGCGTCGGTGAGGAAGTCGGTTCCCGCGCCGCCCGGCTGCCAGGCTTTGAACTTCAGGCCATCACGCATGCCGCCCGCGTACTCTTCCAGAATTTCACGCGCGGTGGTGCCAAACGGCAGCTCCCAGACGCCGGGATTTTTCACGCGGCCAGAGAAGCCCATCAGCTTGGTGCCGTTGTCTTCGCTTTTCGAGATCCCCTGATACCACTCGACGCCGTTAGCGAGGATCGCCGGGACGTTGCACAGGGTTTCAACGTTGTTCACGCAGGTCGGCTTGCCCCATACCCCGGAGCTTGCCGGGAACGGCGGCTTGGAGCGCGGGTTGGCGCGACGCCCTTCCAGGGAGTTGATCAGCGCCGTCTCTTCACCGCAGATGTAGCGCCCTGCCCCGGTATGGACAAACAGCTCGAAGTCGAAGCCGGTGCCGAGAATATTTTTACCCAGCAGCCCCGCCTCGGTCGCTTCGGCGATGGCGCGGCGCAGGCGCTCGGCGGCCTCAATGTATTCGCCGCGCAGGAAGATGTAGCCCCGGTACGCTTTCAGCGCGAAGGCGGAGATCAGCATCCCCTCCACCAGCAGGTGCGGAAGCTGCTCCATCAGCAGGCGGTCTTTATAGGTGCCCGGCTCCATCTCATCGGCGTTACACAGCAGGTAACGGATGTTCATGGATTCATCTTTCGGCATCAGGCTCCACTTCAAACCGGTGGAGAAGCCCGCGCCGCCGCGCCCTTTCAGGCCCGAATCTTTAACCGCATTAACGATCTCATCCGGCGCCATACCGGTGAGCGCCTTACGCGCCCCGGCGTAGCCGTTTTTGCTCTGGTACTCATCCAGCCAGACCGGCTGCTTGTCAGCACGCAGACGCCAGGTTAGCGGATGGGTTTCAGGAGTCAGGATAATGTTTTTCATTATTTATACTGCTCCAGCAGGTCGGGGATGGCTTCCGGCGTCAGATAGCTGTGCGTATCGTCGTCGATCATCATCGTTGGCCCCTTATCGCAGTTCCCCAGGCAGCAGGTCGGCAGCAGGGTGAAACGGCCATCAAAGGTGGTCTGTCCCGGCTTGATATCGAGTTTTTTCTCGATCGCGGCCTGGATGCCCTGGTAGCCGGTGATGTGGCACACCACGCTATCGCAGTAGCGGATAACGTGACGGCCCACCGGCTGGCGGAAGATCTGGCTATAGAAGGTGGCGACACCCTCTACGTCGCTGGCCGGAATATCCAGCACCTCGGCGATGGCGTAGATCGCCCCGTCCGGCACCCAGCCACGCTGCTTCTGAACGATTTTCAGCGCTTCGATGGACGCCGCACGCGGGTCTTCGTAGTGGTGCTTCTCGTGCTCAATAGCATCACGCTCTGCCGCACTCAGCTCAAAAGCCTCAGTCTGTGGTTGTTGATTCTCGTGCATAATTAGCGGTCCACGTCTGACATAACAAAATCGATACTACCCAGATAGACAATCAGGTCAGAGACCAGGCTGCCACGGATCGCCGCAGGGATCTGCTGCAGGTGCGGGAAGCTCGGCGTACGCACGCGGGTGCGGTAGCTCATGGTGCTGCCATCGCTGGTCAGGTAGTAGCTGTTGATACCCTTGGTTGCCTCAATCATCTGGAAGGATTCGTTGGCCGGCATCACCGGGCCCCAGGAAACCTGCAGGAAGTGGGTAATCAGGGTTTCGATATGCTGAAGCGTGCGCTCTTTCGGCGGCGGCGTTGTCAGCGGGTGATCCGCCTTGAACGGGCCTTCCGGCATGTTGTTGAGGCACTGCTCAAGAATACGCAGGCTCTGGCGCAGCTCTTCCACCTTCAGCATCACGCGGGTGTAGGCATCGCTGATGCCGCCGCCGACCGGGATCTCAAAGTCGAAGTTTTCATAGCCAGAGTAAGGACGCGCCTTACGCACGTCGAAGTCGATACCGGTGGCGCGCAGGCCAGCCCCGGTGGTGCCCCACTCCAGCGCCTCTTTCGCGCCGTAGGCGGCTACGCCCTTCGAACGGCCAATCAGAATGGTATTGCGCAGCGCGGCTTTCTCATAGGAGTCCAGACGCTTCGGCATCCACTCGAGGAACTCACGCAGCAGACGGTCCCAGCCGCGCGGCAGATCGTGCGCCACGCCGCCGATGCGGAACCAGGCCGGGTGCATACGGAAGCCGGTGATCGCCTCAACCAGATCGTAGATTTTCTGCCGATCGGTGAAGGCGAAGAAGACCGGTGTCATCGCCCCGACGTCCTGGATAAAGGTCGAGATATAGAGCAGGTGGCTGTTGATACGGAACAGCTCGGAGAGCATGACGCGGATAACATCGACGCGCTCGGGCACCTTGATACCTGCCAGCTTCTCAACCGCCAGCACGTACGGCATCTCGTTCACGCAGCCGCCGAGGTATTCGATACGGTCGGTGTAGGGAATGTAGCTGTGCCAGGACTGGCGCTCGCCCATCTTCTCTGCGCCACGGTGGTGGTAACCGATATCCGGTACGCAATCGACGATCTCTTCGCCATCAAGCTGCAGGATAATACGGAACGCACCGTGCGCCGACGGGTGGTTCGGGCCGAGGTTGAGGAACATAAAGTCCTCGTTGGCGGTACCGCGCTTCATGCCCCACTCTTCCGGCTTGAAGGTCAGCGCCTCCATCTCCAGATCCTGCTTGGCTTTGGTCAGCTCAAACGGATCGAACTCGGTGGCGCGCGCCGGGTAGTCTTTACGCAGCGGGTGGCCGCTCCAGGTCTGCGGCATCATGATGCGCGTCAGGTGCGGGTGGCCTTCGATATTGATGCCAAACATCTCCCAGGTTTCACGCTCGTACCAGTTGGCGTTGGGGAAGAGTTTGGTGAAGGTCGGCACGTTGAGATCGTTTTCTGACAGCGCGACCTTGAGCATGATGTCGCGGTTACGCTCAATGGAGAGCAGGTGGTAGAAAACGGAAAAATCCGCGGCGGGCAGACCGTCGCGGTGCGTGCGGAGACGTTCGTCCATGCCGTGCAGATCGTACAGCATGACGTATGGCTTCGGCAGTTTCTTTAAGAAATCGCCCACTTCCAGTAACTGTTCACGCTTTACCCAAACAACAGGGACGCCGGTGCGGGTCGCCTGAACGGTAAAGGCATCCGGCCCAAAACGGTTGCGCAGTTCGCCAATAACTGGGTCATCCAGGTGATCCCGGGTTTGCCAGAACGCGTCTTGCGCGGTTAAGTCGGTCATAATGTTCACCATTGCAAAGGGTCCGTGGTGACTGCCGGGCGTGGCTTCGCGCTATAAGTTTATTATGCGAAGGAGTTTTCCACGGCCCGCAGGCGCAAATTAAATCTCGTCCGGCGTACGCAGGTTGGTAACAGCAATGCGTTCGCCGCGTTTGCGCTCGCGCTCTGACTGCATGTTGGCGCGATAGACGCCCTGGTCGCCCACTACCCATGAGAGCGGACGACGCTCTTTGCCAATTGATTCCTGAAGCAGCATCAGCGCCTGCATGTAGGCTTCCGGACGCGGCGGGCAGCCCGGGATATACACATCAACCGGGAGGAATTTATCAACGCCCTGCACCACGGAGTAGATGTCGTACATGCCGCCGGAGTTAGCGCAGGCCCCCATGGAGATAACCCACTTCGGCTCCAGCATCTGATCGTAGAGACGCTGAATGACCGGGGCCATTTTGGTAAACGGCGTACCGGCGATCACCATCAGGTCGGCCTGGCGAGGCGAGGCGCGCAGTACCTCAGCGCCAAAGCGTGCCACGTCGTGCACCGCCGTAAAGGAGGTCACCATCTCAACGTAGCAGCAGGAGAGGCCGAAGTTGTACGGCCAAATAGAGTTTTTACGGCCCCAGTTAACCATGCCATGCATGACGTCTTCGAGCTTGCCCATGAACACGCTGCGGTTAACTTCTTGCTCGAGGGGGTCGGTTACGATCTCCTGTTTTTGCAGGGGGTAACGGTCGTTCTCACCGTTGGGATCGATGCGGGTGAGCGTGTAATCCATCTTATTGCCTCGCTGTTAGCGTTGACGGTTAGTGATATTGCCTGACTCAGGGTTGAAGCGCTCGCGGCGTGAACGCGCGGGCGTCCAGTCCAGCGCGCCGATACGCACCAGATAAACCAGACCAGCCAGCAGCACTAAAATAAAAATTGCAGCCTCAACAAAGCCAACCCAGCCGCTTTCGCGAATAGAGGTTGACCATGCAAACAGGTAGAGCGCTTCGACGTCGAAGATGACGAAGAACATGGCGACCAGATAGAACTTGGCAGAGAGGCGCAGACGAGCGGTGCCGACGGAATCGATACCCGATTCAAAAGGCGTGTTCTTGTGCCGCGCGCGGGCGCGCCCGCCCAGTAACCAGCCGCCGACCAGCATCAGGCAGCATAAGCCAATGGCAACAATAAGAAAGATCGCGAATGCCCAGTGATGAGCAATAACTTCAGTGGATGTTGACATACGCATTGCTTAACTCAAAAAGTGGCACCGTTACCTCTGCTCTTCTCGGCAGATGGACGCCACACTGTTTAAGGGAGGAACAAAAAAAACCTTACACTCACTGTTGGAAACGGCTTAGACAGCTAAATGATGGGGTTTTTTACTCCTTTCTATAACCTTTTGTCAACTTAGAACAAAAGTTCCTTCACATTAGTTTACAGCGATAGCATTTCATTAACATAAAATGCCTTTTTTTCCACCAACACCCATTTTTTATAGGGCGTTTAGCGCTGTTGAATCGTGTCCGTTGTGCGCTGATACAAAAAGTACCCTCTTATTTTGACAGGATTTTGGCAGGATTCCTCCCCCTCTATGGGAGTATTTTCTTGATCTGCGACACGCTTTTGTTAATTCACACAAAAAAACGGCAACAATCAGACTTGTTTTTTAACATGAACTTTCGCTATGCATAGTAGCATACAAAGCAGGGTTTAATGTTGGCAGGCACGCTTAACCCATTGATATACAATGCGTTAAAAAATGATTCTTGATAATTAGTGCGGAAATGACGTTCGTAACGCGCCGCTGGCGAATTTTATGCTACCCGCGGCGCGCTCTGTTTCTCTGCGGATGGGACCTGCACCAGGCCACCCTGTGGCATCAATGCTTCGGCCTACTCAAAGTCCCCTTCAACGACGAGAGAACCGTCCCCACCCTGTGGCGTCGCAGCGCCGTAGTGCCAGGGGGTCTGGTAGTCTGCCAGGGCCTGGAAAACGACCTGGGCCAGTTCGTTCTGGCTTTGCGGATTATGGCAGAGAAGATATTCGGTCTCCGCCAGCATAGGCAGACCGTCGCTCGGCCCCAGCACGCGCAGATCGGGACTCATCATCTCTACCGGCCTGGCAGTAATACCCAATCCGGCCTTAACTGCCGACTTCACCGCCGAGAGCGTCGAGGCCACATAGGCCATACGCCAGGGGATGCCGGCAGCATCAAGGGTATTAAGCACACCGTCGCGGAAGGGGTTGGGATCGTCAAGGAAGACCAGCGGCAGCGTCTCCCCCTTCTGCAGAACATACTCTGCGGCACAGTACCAGTGCGTCGGCGAAGTACGCAGCGTCAGGTGTTCAAACTGGTGGGACTGATGGGTGGTGACCATAAGATCGACCTCCTGAGCCGCCAGCATCTCAACCATTGAGAGGTTACGCTTAACCCGTACGTCCAGCGCCAGTCTGGGATAGATCGCACTGATGCGATTTAACAGAAACGGCAAAATAGTATCCGCAGAGTCGTCCGAGGCGCCGACGGTCAATACCCCCTGCAAATTATTAAACATTAATGAGCTACAGGCTTCATCATTAAAGCGCAGGATTTTTCGGGCATAGCCCAGCAGCTGGATGCCGTGTTCAGTTAACAGCTTATTTCGACCGTGGCGAACGAAAAGCTCTTTGCCTACCAGCTGTTCCAGGCGCTGCATCTGCTGGCTTACCGCTGATTGCGTTCGGCATACCGCCACCGCAGCAGCCGCGAAGGTGTTGAGGTCGGCGACGGCAACGAACGTTCTCAGCAGATCGAGGTCGAGATTGAGGATCGGACGATTTGCATTAATCATATGTTTTCACTTACAGGGTGCTCCTGACGAGCGCCCCGGCTTTTGCTGTGTTCAAAGATTTAAGCAATCCCCGTTGAGAGACGGTCTGCACGATCGCTAAAAGCCGATCGTTGCTAATAATTCGCTTACGTTCGCAAACCTCTATATATACATACAGCATTAGGCTGCAGATTATTTTTACGAAGTCGCACGCTATTACGGCATCACTGAACGCAATCGAAAATCATTTACCGAATCATCTCAGGAAGATTAGCGGGAAAAATTTCTTAATATCAATTAATTGTATATTGAGCCAGAGAATTACGCGTGTGGCATTATCGCTTTTAGCCGTAGTCTCTGCTGGTCATCTTACCTCATACCCGCATCAGTTATAAGTACCCATGCGGATGACCTTAAGCCCCCTAATGTTATACCAGAGAGCCTGATGCTATTAATATTAACAATCGCCCGTAATCGCAAGGTATCGTATTAAATAATTATTAATTAATAATAGAATCTGTCCTAAATAGTACTTAACATTCCCTCTCCCCTCTGCGCTGTTTACTCTGCCTCTCATCCCATTTCTACATATCCGCTCTTCAAGTAATAACAAAAAGCAGGCCGTCAGTGATATGCAATACAGTGATAACAGCGGTAACTTTGCGATCGAGCAACAGATTAAGCCAAAATTGATATTTTTTACGACATTATTAGCAGTTTCATCCGCGAATCCATAGCGTAAAAAACCGGTGCCGCCACGCAGTCAGAGGCAAAATCTTCTTCTGTGCACCCTTCTAAACTGGCATTCGGGGGAGTACATTGTTCCGTGCTGACTTCCACGGCAGGGAGTAGCACCAACAGCTAAAAGGTCAACGATTCATGTCCCCCATCGAAAAATCCAGCAAATTAGACAATGTCTGTTATGACATCCGCGGTCCGGTTCTGAAAGAGGCAAAACGTCTTGAAGAAGAGGGTAACAAGGTACTGAAGCTCAATATCGGTAACCCGGCCCCCTTTGGCTTCGACGCCCCCGATGAGATCCTGGTAGACGTTATCCGTCACCTTCCGACGGCGCAGGGCTACAGCGACTCCAAAGGACTCTACAGCGCCCGCAAAGCGATTATGCAGCACTATCAGGCACGCGGCATGCGCGACGTCACCGTAGAAGATATCTATATCGGTAACGGCGTTTCTGAGCTGATCGTGCAGTCCATGCAGGCGCTGTTGAACAGCGGCGATGAGATGCTGGTTCCCGCCCCGGACTACCCGCTGTGGACGGCAGCGGTGTCGCTCTCCGGTGGCAAAGCGGTGCACTACCTTTGCGATGAGTCGTCTGACTGGTTCCCGGATCTCGATGATATCCGCGCGAAAATCACCCCGCGCACCCGGGGGATCGTGATCATCAACCCGAACAACCCCACCGGCGCGGTCTACTCCAAAGCGTTGCTGCTGGAGATAGTGGAAATTGCCCGCCAGCATAACCTGATTATCTTCGCCGATGAGATCTACGATAAGATCCTCTACGACGAGGCGGAGCACCACTCCATCGCCGCGCTGGCTCCTGACCTGCTGACCATCACCTTTAACGGCCTCTCTAAGACCTACCGCGTGGCGGGCTTCCGTCAGGGATGGATGGTGCTTAACGGACCGAAGAAGCATGCGAAAGGCTATATCGAAGGGCTGGAGATGCTGGCCTCCATGCGTCTGTGCGCTAACGTGCCTGCCCAGCACGCGATCCAGACCGCGCTCGGCGGCTATCAGAGCATTAGCGAATTTATCGTGCCCGGTGGACGGCTCTATGAGCAGCGTAACCGCGCCTGGGAGCTGATTAACGAGATCCCCGGCGTAACCTGCACCAAGCCGAAAGGCGCGCTCTATATGTTCCCGAAAATCGATATCAAGCGCTTCAATATCCATGACGACCAGAAGATGGTGCTGGATTTCCTGCTGCAGGAGAAGGTGCTGCTGGTGCAGGGAACGGCCTTTAACTGGCCGTGGCCGGATCACGTACGCATTGTGACCCTGCCGCGCCTGGACGATCTGGAGATGTCGATTAACCGCTTTAGCCGCTTCCTCTCTGGCTACCATCAGTAAGCGTATCAAGGGGAAGATTTGCATCTTCCCCTGCTCTCTGCGCACAATGGATCCTTAGCGCCGTTACTGACAGGGTCCATTATGAGTACGAGTCAAAGCCACTTCTTCGCCCATCTCTCCCGCCTGAAACTAATTAACCGCTGGCCGCTGATGCGCAACGTGCGTACCGAAAACGTCTCCGAGCATAGTTTGCAGGTAGCAATGGTTGCCCATGCCCTGGCGGCGATCAAAAACCGTAAGTTTGGCGGCCAGGCTAACCCGGAACGCATTGCCCTGCTGGCGATGTACCATGACGCCTCTGAGGTGCTGACCGGCGATCTGCCGACGCCGGTAAAGTACTTCAACTCGCAGATTGCCCAGGAGTATAAGGCTATCGAGAAGATCGCCCAGCAGAAGCTGGTCGATATGGTGCCGGAGGAGCTGCGGGATATCTTTGCCGGGCTGATCGACGAGCAGCACTACAGCGAGGAGGAGAAGTCGCTGGTGAAGCAGGCCGATGCCCTCTGCGCCTACCTGAAGTGCCTGGAGGAGCTATCCGCTGGCAACAACGAGTTTTCGCTGGCGAAGTCACGGCTGGAGAAGACCCTCGCCGCCCGACGCAGCCCGGAGATGGACTACTTTATGGCGGTATTTGTGCCGAGCTTCCATCTGTCGCTGGATGAGATCAGTCAGGATTCGCCATTATAGAGATAACGCCGGGTGGCGGCTGCGCCTTACCCGGCCTACAAAATAATCAAAACGGAAACAGCACTGGGATCAGCACCACGCATACCACCATCACAATCAATGTAAACGGTACGCCAATCTTCACGAAATCGCTGAAGCTATAGTTCCCCGGTCCCAGCACCAGGGTGTTAACCGGGGAGGAGACCGGGGTCATAAAGGCCGCAGAGGCTGCCATGGCCACCATCATGGCAAAGGGGTACGGCGAAACGCCCATCGATTTGGCCGTCGCCAGCGCAATGGGGGCCATCAGCACCGCCGTGGCGGTATTGGAGATAAACAGCCCAATGGTGGCGCACATGATGAACAGGCAGAGCAGCATCATGTACGGCCCGTAGCCGCCGCCAAACTGCATCAGTCCCTTCACCACCAGATCGACGCCGCCGGTTTTTTGCAGCGCCAGGGCGAACGGCATCATGCCCACGATAAGAATGATGCTCGGCCAGTGGATCGCCTTATAGGCGCTGGCGGCATCGATACAGCGAAACTTCCCCATCAGCAGGCAGGCGATAATCGCCGCCACCGGGTTAGGGATCTCATCGGTAAGCATCAGGGCAACCATCAGCAGCAGACAGAAGATGGCGTGGGGAGCCTGGCTGTGGGCGGGCGAGGCGTCCCCGGCCTCGATGGGCATATTCAGCACCACAAAATCGCGCCCCTTCTGCGCCAGCTGGCTAATCAGCTTCCAGTTACCGACTACCAGAAATATATCCCCCAGCTGTAGGGGTTCATCCCCCACCGGCCCGCTAATCGCGCTCCCGTCACGCTTAATGCCCACCATGTTCAGCCCGTAGCGGGTACGAAAGCCAATTTCGCGCACGGTTTTGCCGATCAGCTCTGAGTCAGGGATCAGCGACACCTCCGCCATCCCGACGTCCAGCGCCTGGTCGGAAAAGTACTCGCCGCGCAGGATCATCGGCTCCAGCAGCTGCTCGCTGCAAAACTCACGCAGATCGACCTCGGCAGCGGACATGTCGATCAGCAGCACGTCCCCGGCGCGAAACTCCGATACGCCGTTAACGTTAACGATCACCCGGCGAAAACGACGCCAGCGCTCGACCCCAATGACGTTGGCCCCGTAGCGCTCGCGGAGTTTGAGATCGTCGAGGCGCTGGCCAACCATCGGCGAGCCGGGGCGGATAGCCAGCCGCCGGGCGCGCCCCGCCAGACGATACTCTTTGATCAGATCGCGGAAGGTGCGCCGCTTCCAGCCGTCATGCGGTCCCTCCTGCCCGTCGCTCTTCAGGGTAAAGCGCATCACCAGCATATAGACGATGCCCAACAGCAGAATGGTTACCCCCAGCGGGGTGACGCTAAAGAAGCCAAAGCCCGGCAGACCCTCGCGCAGCAGCTCGCTGTTTACCACCAGGTTTGGCGGCGTGGCCACCAGCGTCATCATGCCGCTGATGAGACCGGCGAAGCTGAGGGGCATCATCAGGCGCGACGGGGAGATCTGCATCCGCATCGAGACGCTAAGCACCACGGGAATAAAGATGGCAACCACCCCGGTAGAGCTCATAAAGGCCCCCAGCCCGGCGACGGTGAGCATCAGTAGCACCAGCATCTTGATTTCACTGCTGCCCGCCACGTTCACCAGCCAGGCCCCCATGCTGGTGGCGACCCCGGTACGCACCAGGCCGTCGCCGATAATAAACAGGGCGGCGATAAGAATGACGTTGGGATCGCTAAAGCCGGAGAAGGCCTCGCTGAGGGTCAGGGTGCCGCTGAGGCTAAAGGCGACGATCACCAGCAGCGCGACGGCATCCATGCGTACTTTACCGGTGGCAAAAAGTACGACGGCAATGGTCAGCAAACACAGCACCCAAATCAGTTCACCGTTCACAACCTATCCTTGTTAATTGCGGGGATAACGGGAGTGTGCCATAAAAAAGCCCCGCGCAGGCGGGGCTAAATCAATAGGATGAGCGGTTGTTACCCATTTTTGCTTATTTGCGCGCTGCCGTCGGCCTGGCGGGTCACGGCGATCTCCTCCAGGCTTTGCAGGACAAAATCGGCGTCGCGCAGGCAGGGGGTCTCCGCCGGGGCATTAACGGCAATCATGTGGCAGCCTGCGGCGAGGCCGGAGAGGATCCCGGCGGGCGCGTCTTCCACCACGACGCAGGCCTGCAGCGCGAGACTCAGCAGCTCAGCCCCCAGCAGGTAGGCATCCGGCTCCGGTTTGCCCCGCTTAACCCGCTCGGCGGTGACAAAGACCTCCGGCAGCGGCAGGCCTGCCGCACGATGGCGGGCGCGGGCCACGGGCATCGATCCCGAGGTGACTATCGCCCACGGGATCGCCAGCTCGTTAAGCCGATTGAGCAGCGCCACCGCGCCGGGCAGCGCCACGATGCCGGTGGTGTCGCTGGCCTCTATCTCCTCAAGGCGGGTAAACTCGGCGGCAATCTCCGCCTCGCTGCGTCCGGCCATAAAGTGGCGTAGCGAGGTAATCGCCTGCTTACCGTGAATGAATCCCAGCACCTCGTCGTGAGAAAGATTGAAGCGATCGGCCCAGTTGCACCAGGCCCGCTCTACGGCTGGCAGGGAGTCCACCAGCGTACCGTCTAAATCAAACAGGAAACCCTGACACTGCACGGCGACCCCCATCAGGCGTTAACGATCTGGTTGATTTCATTTGCGCTCAGGTGGTACTGGCGCGGACAGGCGTGCCAGGCGCCCAGCATGCGCTGATATTTTTCCCACATTGGCGTCTGGGCATTGAAGCCGTGCGTTCCCGCATCGAAATGGGTGTAGCGCCCTTCGGTGTTGACCATAAAGCGCACATAGCTCAGGTAGCGCGCCTCGGTGGCGGCATCGAAGCCTAAAAAGGTTACCCGGCGCTCGTCGATGGACTGGGTATCTTTCAGGTTGGCCCAGGAGACATGCAGGGCGTGATACATCTCCATGATGTCGATAACGGTGCGGCAGGTCTCTTCCGGCAGCTCGCCAAACTCGCGGTCCAGCTCGCGCATCTGCAGGCCAAAGCCGCGCTCGACGATGGTTTGCAGGCGGCGGTAGCGCTCGGCATTGGTGGGATCGAGCATCGTCATCATTTTGTACTGATTGGATAAAATCAGCCGTTGGGCATTGGTCATTTCCATCTTACACTCCCGTATCACGTCGGAAAAAAAAGAGGCACATAGATTATGTGCCTTCTTTTATATGCGTAATCAGGGGTGAATTACAAATCATCAAGGAAAGTTTTGTCGAGCTGGCCAAATGCGCGCTTAAGCGTGTCAGCTAAGGCCTGATAATCTGGCTTGCCGGTGACCGGCGCCATCGTCTGGCCCGCATCCTGTAATTTACCGCGTACCTCATAGAACCATTGCAAAATACCCGGCGGCAGCGGCGTGACGGAGCGTTTGCCCAGCCACCACAGCCCCTGCAGGGGCAGGCTCAGGGCAAAGAGTGCGGTCGCTACCGCAGGACCCAGCTGGCCGCCAAGGGCGATCTGCCAGCAGAGGGTGAAGACGGCGACGGGAGGCATGATGCGGATCGCGTAGCGGGTGGCGCGAATGACACGATTATCAATGAAGACGGGAGCGAGGCTTTTTTCCATAGGCCAGGTCTTCGAATAGTGCTGGCCCAGGCGAAACAAACTGAAAAAGCTCACAGGGCGATTCTCAGGCGTGTTCATGGCGTTACCTCAACTTCACATATAAAAATTAAAAAATTTGTGCAAAACAACAACTGCTCATGACAACGTTCAAAATATTTTGTCATCGCTACCCAGTATCGGGTATTCTGTGCCCGCCTGAGTGGGCCTTAGACGAAGAACGTCATGTCGTCAACGTAACGCCCAGTATGCCACTTCCTCACATGGGGTCAAAATGGCATAAACTCAACAGTATTCTCTTTCATCGTGCCAAAAAATCGTTCTGGCATGATGTTAATCATAAATGTCAGCGTCAACATGCGCTACGCTGAAAGACTCACTGACGTTTTTTTAGCCACGTATCAAAAATAGGTACTTCCATGTCGAGTAAGTTAGTACTGGTTCTGAACTGCGGTAGCTCCTCACTGAAATTTGCAATCATCGATGCAGTGAACGGTGAAGAGTACCTCTCTGGTTTAGCCGAATGCTTCCATCTTCCTGAAGCGCGTATCAAATGGAAAATGGACGGTGGTAAACAAGAAGCTGCTTTAGGTGCAGGTGCCGCTCACAGTGAAGCACTGAACTTTATCGTTAACACTATTCTGGCACAAAAACCAGAACTGTCTGCACAGCTGACCGCAATTGGTCACCGCATCGTGCACGGTGGCGAAAAATACACCAGCTCCGTGGTTATCGACGACTCCGTTATCCAGGGCATCAAAGACTCTGCCTCTTTTGCACCGCTGCACAACCCGGCTCACCTGATCGGTATCGCTGAAGCGCTGAAATCCTTCCCGCAGCTGAAAGAGAAGAACGTGGCCGTGTTTGACACCGCGTTCCACCAGACCATGCCGGAAGAGTCCTACCTCTATGCCCTGCCGTACAAACTGTACAAAGAGCATGGCGTTCGCCGCTACGGCGCACACGGCACCAGCCACTTCTACGTGACGCAGGAAGCAGCAAAAATGCTGAACAAGCCGGTAGAAGAGGTGAACATCATCACTTGCCATCTGGGCAACGGCGGCTCCGTTTCTGCCATCCGTAACGGTAAATGCGTTGATACCTCTATGGGTCTGACCCCGCTGGAAGGCCTGGTGATGGGTACCCGTTCCGGTGATATCGACCCGGCAATCATCTTCCACCTGCACGATACCCTGGGCATGAGCGTGGAAGAGATCAACAAGATGCTGACCAAAGAGTCCGGCCTGCTGGGCCTGACCGAAGTCACCAGCGACTGCCGCTACGTTGAAGACAACTACGCGAGCAAAGAAGACGCTAAGCGTGCAATGGACGTTTACTGCCACCGCCTGGCGAAGTACATCGGCTCCTACACCGCGCTGATGGACGGTCGTCTGGACGCGGTTGTCTTCACCGGTGGTATCGGTGAGAACGCGGCGATGGTTCGCGAACTCTCTCTGGGCAAACTGGGCGTGCTGGGCTTCGAGGTTGACCACGAGCGTAACCTGGCTGCCCGCTTCGGCAAATCCGGCTACATCAACAAAGAGGGTACCACCCTCGCGATGGTCATCCCGACCAACGAAGAGCTGGTGATTGCTCAAGACGCCAGCCGTCTGACTGCCTGATTCCACACCGCCAGCCAACGCTGGCGGTGCTGTTTTGTATCGCGCCAGCTTACTGGCGGTAACGAAAAGAGGATATACCGTGTCCCGTATTATTATGCTGATCCCTACCGGAACCAGCGTCGGCCTGACCAGCGTCAGCCTTGGCGTGATCCGTGCTATGGAACGCAAAGGCGTTCGTCTGAGCGTCTTTAAACCTATCGCCCAGCCGCGTGCCGGTGGCGATGCGCCAGACCAGACCACCACTATCGTGCGTGCGAACTCCAATCTGCCTGCCGCTGAGCCGCTGAAGATGAGCCACGTTGAGTCTCTGCTCTCCAGCAACCAGAAAGACGTGCTGATGGAAGAGATCATTGCCCGCTACCACGAGAGCGCCAAAGACGCGGAAGTGGTGCTGGTTGAAGGCCTGGTCCCGACCCGCAAACACCAGTTTGCCCAGTCGCTGAACTTCGAAATCGCCAAAACGCTGAACGCCGAGATCGTCTTTGTGATGTCTCAGGGTACCGATACCCAGGAGCAGCTGAAAGAGCGTATCGAGCTGACCCGCAACAGCTTCGGCGGCGTGAAGAACACCAACATCACCGGCGTGATCGTTAACAAACTGAACGCCCCGGTTGATGAGCAGGGCCGTACCCGCCCGGATCTCTCTGAGATCTTCGATGACTCCTCCAAAGCGAAAGTGATCAGCATCGATCCGGCGCAGCTGAGCGAATCCAGCTCCCTGCCGGTGCTGGGCGCAATCCCATGGAGCTTCGATCTGATTGCCACCCGTGCAATCGATATGGCGAAACACCTGAATGCCACCATCGTTAACGAAGGCGACATCAATACCCGCCGCGTGAAGTCCGTGACCTTCTGTGCGCGCAGCATTCCGCACATGCTGGAGCACTTCCGCCCAGGTTCCCTGCTGGTGACCTCCGCTGACCGTCCGGACGTGCTGGTTGCCGCCTGCCTGGCCGCGATGAACGGCGTTGAGATCGGTGCGATCCTGCTGACCGGTGCCTATGAGATGGACGCTCGCGTTGCCAAACTGTGCGAACGTGCGTTTGCTACCGGCCTGCCGGTATTCATGGTGAACACCAACACCTGGCAGACCTCGCTGAGCCTGCAGAGCTTCAACCTGGAAGTGCCGGCTGACGACCATCAGCGTATCGAGAAAGTTCAGGAGTACGTCGCAGGCTACGTCAATGCTGACTGGATCGAATCCCTGACCGCCACCTCCGAGCGTAGCCGCCGTCTCTCCCCGCCTGCGTTCCGCTACCAGCTCACCGAGCTGGCGCGTCAGGCTGGCAAACGCGTTGTGCTGCCCGAAGGTGACGAGCCGCGTACCGTTAAAGCGGCGGCCATCTGCGCCGAGCGCGGCATCGCGACCTGTGTGCTGCTGGGTAATCCGGATGAGATCACCCGCGTTGCCGCCTCCCAGGGCGTTGAGCTGGGCGCTGGCATCGAAATCGTTGACCCGGACGTGGTGCGTGAAAGCTACGTTGCCCGCCTGGTTGAACTGCGTAAGAGCAAAGGCATGACCGAAGCCGTTGCCCGCGAACAGCTGGAAGACAACGTGGTTCTCGGCACCCTGATGCTGGAGCAGGACGAAGTTGACGGCCTGGTTTCCGGTGCGGTTCACACCACTGCCAACACCATCCGTCCGCCGCTGCAGCTGATCAAAACGGCACCGGGCAGCTCGCTGGTCTCCTCCGTGTTCTTCATGCTGCTGCCGGAGCAGGTTTACGTTTACGGCGACTGCGCGATTAACCCGGATCCGACCGCTGAACAGCTGGCCGAGATCGCGATTCAGTCTGCGGACTCCGCGATTGCCTTCGGTATCGAGCCGCGCGTCGCTATGCTCTCCTACTCCACCGGTAACTCCGGCGCAGGTAGTGACGTAGAGAAAGTGCGTGAAGCGACCCGTCTGGCACAGGAGAAACGTCCTGACCTGATGATCGACGGCCCGCTGCAGTATGACGCCGCGGTAATGGCTGACGTCGCGAAATCCAAAGCGCCGAACTCGCCGGTTGCCGGTCGCGCTACCGTGTTCATCTTCCCGGATCTGAACACCGGTAACACCACCTACAAAGCGGTACAGCGCTCTGCCGACCTGATCTCCATCGGGCCGATGCTGCAGGGTATGCGTAAGCCTGTGAACGACCTCTCCCGTGGCGCGCTGGTTGACGATATCGTCTACACCATCGCCCTGACGGCGATCCAGTCCTCTCAGCAGCAGTAAGCGAATACCACACCGCTTAAGGGTCATGGCGCTGCCATGGCCCTTTTTTTTGGTGCAAATTCGCCCTCCTCCGCTTCTTCTATTAGGGTTAACAGGAACGATTTAACCTGATAACGGGAGAAAGCATGACGCAATCTGCAACAGGCAACGTTACCGACAACGACTTCACGTTACTGGATCGCTACTGGCGCGCCGCAAACTACCTCTCGGTCGGCCAGATCTACCTGATGGATAACCCGCTGCTGCGCGAGCCGCTTAAGCCGGAGCATATTAAGCCCCGCCTGCTCGGTCACTGGGGCACCACCCCAGGGCTGAACTTTATCTACGCGCACCTTAACCGCGCCATCCGCCAGCGCGATCTGGATATGCTCTACGTCTGCGGCCCCGGCCACGGCGGCCCAGGCATGGTGGCGAATACCTGGCTTGAGGGCAGCTATAGCGAGATCTATCCCGACATCAGCGAAGACGCGCCGGGGATGCAGAAGCTGTTCAAGCAATTTTCGTTTCCCGGCGGTATTCCCAGCCACGCCGCGCCGGAGACGCCCGGCTCGATCAACGAAGGGGGCGAGCTGGGCTACTCCCTCTCCCATGCCTTTGGGGCAGTGTTTGATGCTCCCGACCTGATTGCCGCCTGCGTTATTGGCGACGGCGAAGCCGAGACCGGCCCGCTCGCCGCCAGCTGGCACGGCATTAAGTTTCTTAACACCGCCCGGGACGGGGCCGTGCTGCCCATCCTGCACCTCAACGGCTACAAGATCGCTAACCCAACCCTGCTGGCGCGCACCAGCGATGAGGATCTCACCCAGCTGTTTCGCGGCTACGGCTACGATCCAGTCTTTGTCAGCGGTCACGAGCCGGAAAAAATGCACCCGCAGATGGCCGAGGCGCTGGATAACGCCCTGGATAAGATCCGTGATTTCCAGCAGCGCGCCCGCCGGGGTGAAGCCGCAGAATCCATTCCGCGCTGGCCGATGATTATCCTACGCAGCCCGAAGGGGTGGACCGGCCCGCAGACCGTTGACGGCAAAAAGGTCGAAGGCTTCTGGCGCGCCCATCAGGTACCGGTCTCCTCATGTCGGGAAAACGACGAGCATCGACAGATTCTTGAGCGCTGGATGCGCAGCTATCAGCCGGAAGATCTCTTCGACGAGCAGGGGCGGCTTAAGCCTGAGCTAAAAGCGCTGGCTCCCGAAGGTGACAAGCGGATGGGTGCGACTCCCTGGGCCAACGGCGGGCGGCTCCGCCGCGAGCTGGTGACGCCTGAGCTGCATGAGTTCGCCCTTGATATCGCCTCCCCCGGCGAGACCCAGGCGCAGTCTACGGAGGTGCTGGGACGCTACCTGCGCGGCATCTTTACCCGCAACCCGGATAACTTCCGTCTCTTTGGCCCGGATGAGACCGCCTCCAACCGGTTGGGGGACGTGTTTGACGTCACCAGCCGTACCTGGGAGGGGGAGATTGAGCCTTACGATGAGCAGCTCGCCCCGGACGGTCGGGTGATGGAGATCCTCAGCGAGCATCAGTGCCAGGGCTGGCTGGAGGGCTATCTGCTCACCGGACGCCACGGCCTGTTTAACTGCTACGAGGCCTTTATCCACATCATTGACTCGATGTTCAACCAGCACGCCAAGTGGCTGAAGGTCACGCGCAAGCTGCCGTGGCGCGAACCCGTCGCCTCGCTGAACTATCTGCTCTCGTCCCACGTCTGGCGTCAGGATCACAACGGCTACAGCCATCAGGATCCCGGCTTTATCGATCACGTCGCCAATAAGAAAGCCGATATCGTGCGCATCTATCTGCCACCGGATGCTAACACCCTGCTGTGGGTGGCCGATCACTGCCTGAAAACCTGGGATCGCATCAATGTGATCGTTGCGGGCAAGCAGCCGGAGCCGCAGTGGCTAACGATGGAAGAGGCGGCGAAGCACTGTGAAGTGGGGATGGGCATCTGGCCCTGGGCAGGCAACGAAGAGCCGGACAGAACGCCGGACGTGGTGATGGCCTGCGCCGGGGATGTCCCAACCATGGAGGCGCTGGCAGCGGTGGATCTGCTGCGCGGCTACCTGCCGGATCTCAGCGTGCGGGTGGTAAACGTGGTAGATCTGATGGCGCTACAGACTCAGGATCAGCATCCGCACGGGCTGAGCGACGAGGCGTTTGAGGCTATCTTCACCGCTGATAAGCCGGTGATCTTCGCCTTCCACGGCTACCCGAGCCTGATCCACCGTCTGACGTATCACCGCAATAACCATCGCAACTTCCACGTGCGCGGCTTTATGGAGGAAGGTACCACCACCACGCCGTTTGACATGACGGTGATGAACGAGCTGGATCGTTTCCATCTGGCCCAGGAGGCGATCCTGCGGGTTGAGGCGCTGGCGGGCAAAGCGGATCACATTCTCGATGAGCTGCAGGAGAAAATTGCCGAGCATCATCGCTACGTGCGCGAGCACGGGGAGGATCTGCCCGAGGTGCGTAACTGGAAGTGGCCCTCACAGCAGGGCAGCGGCGACGTGCCGGAGTAAGTTGAGGCATTAAAAAAGCCGGCCACTGCATAGCGTGGCCGGCTTGATGCTTCTATACAGACCTACTCAGTTTCAGCCAGCTTCAGCGTATCGTTGTTGGCGTTGCGGCTCATCCACAGCGCCAGCGCCTTGAGCGAATCCGGCGTGAACTCGTCGCAGCGGGCGGTGATCTCTTCCGGCGTCATCCAGATCGCTTCGCTGACCTCATCCTCCTGCAGGGCAAAAGGCCCGTGGGAGACGCAGCTGAATAGCCCACCCCAGACGCGGCAATGATCGTCTTCATAGTAGAACTGCCCATGCTCGGCAAAGGGCACGCCGGCGATGCCCAGCTCCTCTTCGGCCTCCCGGCGTGCAGACTCGAGCATCCCCTCGTCCGCCTGCACCACGCCACCCGCCGTCGCGTCCAGCAGGCCCGGCAGATAATCTTTTGTCTCGGTGCGGCGCTGCACCAGAATTTTTCCCATGCCGTCATGCACGACAATGTAGGTGGCGCGATGGCGCAAACACTGCGCGCGCATCTGTTCGCGGCTGGCCTGCGCGATCACCTCGTTGTCCTCATTGACGATATCCACCCATTCCGTGCCTGTAAATTGACTCTGTTCCACCATCGGAAAAACCTTCTCTGCATAGCGCTCTGGTGGCGCGTTTCTGGTTGAGAGCTAACTTACGGATTAATAGCGACCTCTGCAATAATCCGTTGATCGTTCAGTGCGATTACGCGAAAAATACCGTCCTCAAAGATACCGTAGCTGGCGGCGAAGCCCCCCTTCGGTATGCTCACCGAGCCGGGGTTAAAGTGAATAATCTCGCCGCGCTTTTCCGCCACCGGAATATGAGTATGACCGGAGATTAAGACATCGCCAGCGGTCAGCGGGGGTAAATTTTCTGCATTATAGAGATGCCCGTGAGTCAAAAACAGCCGGGAATTATCCAATAATACCTGCTGCCAGGGGCGGTGATGGGAAACGTCAGCAGCATCTGATCCACCTCGCTATCACAGTTGCCGCGCACGGCGATGATCCGCGACGCCTGCGTATTCAGCCGCTCGGCCACCTGCGCAGGCGCATACCCCTCCGGCAGCGCATTGCGCGGCCCGTGGTTGAGCAGATCGCCCAGGATCACCAGCCACTGCGCGCCGCTCTCGGCAAACAGCGCCAGCACGCGCTCCGTCGCTGGCAGCGAGCCGTGAATATCGGAGGCAAACATCAGCTTCATCGCTTACACCTTGTTCGTAAAATGTTCCAGAGCTGCGTTAGCTCATAAAAACATAGGGGCCTTTATCTTCAATCGTGTTCAAAATTCGCAGCGCAGCTTTATTCGGCTTGCTCTCGTTGCGCTCCCATTTTGAAACGCTCTCTACAGACATACCCGTTGTCCGTGCCAGCGCAGCCTGCGACATATGCCAGCGGGCACGGACGGCTTTGATCTCTGCACCTGTCATGGTACGAACCTGGGGAATGTTACGTGCCTCTACCGCCGCATTGATGGCTGTCATCGTTTCATCCGTCACTACGCCCAGCTTGTTATAGCGGTCAGCTATACTCTGAATACGCTTCAGATGATCACTCATTCTCTGTCACCTCTAACAAATTTTTGCTGTCCAGCAGCAGTTGAATTTCGGACATCGACAGTGCAATAAAGTCTTTGGCGATCCGGCAGTACGCATCAATTTCATCATTTTCTAGCTCTTTGCCTCTCTTCTTTGACAGCTGGCTTTTTAGATAAATATCAAAGAAAAAAACGTTACTGCCATCGTTAAAAAGATGATTGCACGTGCCCCATCGCGAGAGCTTACGCCAGGCAAACCTATACGCTTTTTAAAAGTGTATTTGCCCAGCCGATCGCCCATCAAACCAGCCGTAATAGACTTTGCAACCTTACGCATAGTGTCATCGTTAATGCGGGCATTCCTACGTTCCTTGTCAAATTCCGGCGTGAGATAGATTGCCATTGCTTCCTTTCTCCTGAATCGAAACCCGTAAGCTTTACTATAGTCTTGCTTACGGGTTATTTCAATCCCCTACTTTTACTGCTACATTTTTCAGCGCGCGGCCGAAAGTGCGATATAGCGCTGCACCGAGGAGCGCTGCCACTGGAAGGTGGCATAGTCCGCCAGGCGCTCCGGCACCTCGTCGCCGTTAAGCACCAGCCGGTTGAGCATCAGCGCCAGATCGGCGTCGGCAATGCACCACTCGCCAAACAGGTTGGGGTTGCCGTGAGCCAGCAGCGCGTTAGCGATGGTGAACAGTTTTTCGGCGCTCCGCTGCCCCGCCTCGCTGAGTCGGGCCTTCTTCGCCCCGGCGAAGATCACGTCCGTTGAGCGCTCCTCGCGGATGGGCATCAGATCGCTGCGCAGCCAGGCCTGAATCTGTCGCGCCCGGGCGCGCTTCTGGATATCGTGGGGATAGACGCGCTCCCACTCCGGCGGCGCAAAGCGCTCTTCAAGATATTCGCTAATCGCTGAGGATTCTGTCATCTCAAAGCCGTCAATCTCCAGCAGCGGCACGCGGCGGCTTAGGCGATAGCCTTTCCACTCCGGGTGCAGATGCTCCCCGCTATTGAGATCGACGGTCTTTAGCGTGAACGGCAGCCCTTTTTCGTGCAGGGTGACGTACACCGACATGACGTAAGGAGAGAAAAAGTCCGCATCAGACCACAACGTTATTGCTGGCTCGCCCATGGTATCCTCATTGAATTGTCGTATTTCATCTAAAATATAGCGTCCTGTGCGGGCTGTCACTGCCTGAAAATCCCGCATCCCCCGGCAGCGCCTATACTCCTGTGTGCGACTTTATTCCCAGACAGGAGTTGAGATGATCGATCTCTATTACGCCCCTACCCCTAACGGTCACAAGATCACGCTGTTTCTGGAGGAGGCGGAGCTGGATTACCGCCTGATCCGCGTCGATATCAGCAAAGGCGATCAGTTTCGCCCCGACTTTTTGGAGATCTCGCCGAATAATAAAATTCCGGCCATCGTTGACCATGCACCTGCTGATGGCGGTGCGCCGCTTAGCCTGTTTGAGTCTGGGGAGATCCTGCTCTATCTGGCAGAGAAGAGCGGCAAGCTGCTCAGCGGCGAGCTGCGTGAGCGGCATCTGACGCTACAGTGGCTCTTCTGGCAGGTGGGCGGCCTGGGTCCGATGCTGGGCCAAAACCACCACTTCAACTACTTTGCTCCCAAGCCGGTGCCCTATGCCATCGAGCGTTTTCAGGTTGAAACGCAGCGTCTCTACAGCGTAATGAACAAGCGGCTGGAGCGTGTGCCCTGGCTGGGGGGTGAGCACTACAGCATTGCTGATATCGCTGCCTGGCCGTGGATTAACTCCCATGAACGCCAGCGGATCAACCTTGCTAACTACCCGGCGGTGAACAACTGGTTCGAGCGTATTCGCACCCGGCCAGCCACCCTGCGTGCAATGCAAAAAATTGCGCAGATTTAGCCGCTGCGCCCGCGTAGGCGGGCCGTTTAACCTCGTGTATGATAACGCCGTTCAATACATCGAGGGAATTTACCATGTCGCAGCCAGACGCCATCATACGAATCAAAAATTTGCGCCTGAGAACCTTTATCGGCATCAAAGACGAAGAGATTGCCAATCGCCAGGACATCGTGGTCAACGTGACAATCCACTACCCCGCAGACAAAGCGCGGGCCAGCGAAGATATCAACGATGCGCTGAACTACCGGACAATCACCAAAAACATTATTCAGCATATTGAAAACAATCGCTTCTTCCTGCTGGAAAAATTAACCCAGGATGTGCTCGATATCGCACGGGAACATCACTGGGTCACATATGCTGAAGTAGAGATCGATAAACTTTACGCGCTACGGTATGCCGACTCGGTGTCAATGAGCATGAGCTGGAGACAGTAAGCGCAGCCCTGGAGGTTGCATGAGGATTTTGATTACCGGCGGTACCGGCCTGATTGGCAGCCATCTTGTCCCCCGCCTGCTGGAGCTGGGGCATTCGGTAACGGCGATCACCCGCAATCCAGAGCGGGCACGCCGGAGGCTGGGCGATCGCGTCACCTTCAGCAAAGGGCTTGACGATCGCCGCGATCTCAACGGCATCGACGCGGTCATTAATCTGGCGGGCGAGCCAATTGCCGACAAGCGCTGGAGCGAGGCGCAAAAAGCGCGCCTGTGCAACAGCCGCTGGCAGATCACCCAGAAGCTGGTGGATCTGATTAAAGCCAGCGATACGCCGCCCTCGGTGCTCATCTCCGGGTCGGCGACGGGCTACTACGGCGATCTCGGCGAGGTGGTGGTCACCGAAGAGGAGCCGCCGCACAACGAGTTTACCCACAAGCTCTGCGCCCGCTGGGAGCAGATCGCCTGCGGCGCGCTGAGCAATCGCACCCGCGTCTGCCTGCTGCGTACCGGCGTAGTTTTCGCCCCGAAAGGCGGCGTGCTGGCGAAGATGCTGCCGGTGTTCCGCCTCGGCCTCGGTGGACCGATCGGTAGCGGACGGCAGTATCTGGCCTGGATCCATATCGACGATATGGTTAACGGCATTATCTGGCTGCTGGATAACGACCTGCGTGGGCCGTTTAATATGGTCTCCCCCTATCCGGTACACAACGAGCGCTTCGCTCACGCTCTCGGTCATGCTGTGCACCGTCCGGCCTTTATGCGCGCGCCGGCCAGCGTCGTGCGGCTGCTGATGGGTGAATCGTCGGTGCTGGTGCTCGGCGGCCAGCGCGCCCTGCCCAAGCGCCTGGAGGCCTCCGGGTTTGGTTTTCGCTGGTACGATCTGGATGAAGCCCTGGCAGATGTATTAAGCTGAATCGTTAAAATAAATAGCATCATTTTATCATTCTGGTGCTAATGTAAATGACCCATTCACAAGAATGATGATTTAAATGCCTACGCTGACGACTTCACGCCTGACCCTCTCTCCTTTTCAGGAGTCGGACTGGCCCTTTTTTCTGCGCCTGCGCCGCGATCCGGCGATTATGCGCTTTATGGCGGATATTGCCTCGCAGGAGGATATTCGTCGGGTATTTGATGCGCGTTTAATTGATGCCGGGGCTTTTGTTATTCGCCAGCAGGGAATAGCGACGCCGGTCGGCGATATTGGTCTGAGCAGGTCGGCGGAGGATCCTCAGGAGGCGGATGTCGGCTACAGCATTGCCACCTACGCCCAGGGCCAGGGCTACGCCAGCGAAGCGCTGCGCGCCATCTGCCAGCACGCCTTTGACGACGCGGGCATCACGGCGCTGAACGCATGGGTGCTGGCGGGCAATATCGGTTCACAGCGCGTGCTGGAGAAGCTGGGGTTTAGCCGGATTGAGATCCTGCAGAAGGTCTATCGCCTGAACGGCGTGTTTCATGATGACTGGGTCTATCGCCTGACCGCCAGGGCGTTCAGTTCAGCCCTCCCCGGTTAAGGAGAGGGCCGGAAGGCTACTTCAGCGAACCTTTAAGGAACTGCTGCAGGCGCGGGCTTTGCGGATTGTCAAACAGTGCCTCTGGCCTGCCCTCCTCCTCAATTTTCCCCTGGTGCAGGAAGATGACGTGGGAGGAGACGTGGCGAGCAAAGCCCATCTCATGGGTCACCACCACCATGGTTTTCCCCTCCTCCGCCAGCTGCTGCATGATGCGCAGCACCTCGCCCACCAGCTCCGGATCCAGCGCCGAGGTTGGCTCGTCAAACAGCAGGACCTCAGGCTCCATCGCCAGCGCACGGGCAATAGAGACGCGCTGCTGCTGGCCACCGGAGAGGTGCACCGGGTATTTGGCCTGGGCGCGCTCGTCGATGCCCACCTTCGCCAGATACTTCACCGCCCGCTCACGGGCCTCCTGCTTGCTTAGCCCCAGCACCTGAATCGGCGCTTCCATCACGTTCTCCAGCACCGTCATGTGGCTCCAGAGGTTAAAGTGCTGGAATACCATGGTCAGACGGGTACGCAGCAGGCGCAGCTGATGTTTGTCAGCCACCTTCAGCTGGCCGTCTTTATCCCGCACCAGGGTGATATTCTGCCCGCTAACCACAATCGTGCCTTCGCTTGGCTTCTCGAGAAAGTTAATGCAGCGCAGGAAGGTACTTTTGCCGGATCCCGACGAGCCGATAATGGTGATCACATCGCCCGCGTTAGCCTGCAGCGATACCCCTTTCAGCACCTCGTGTTCGCCGTAGCGCTTGTGCAGATCTGTAACGTTTAATTTATTCTCGGACATCGTATTCTCAGTGCGTCGAAGAGGGTTTCACATGCTTCAGCCAGCGTTTTTCCGCTTTGCGGAACAGGCTGATCAGAACATAGGAGATAATCAGGTACAGCACGGCGGCGATACCAAACGCGGTAAAGGGCTGGTAGGTGGCCGAGTTAATATCACGGGCAATTTTCAGCAGATCCGGGACGGTGGCGGTAAAAGCCAGCGCCGTGGAGTGCAGCATCAGGATCACCTCATTGCTGTAGGCAGGTAGCGCGATGCGCAGCGCCGACGGCAGAATAATGCAGCGGTACATCTTCACCGATGAGAAGCCGTAGGCCCGCGCCGCCTCAATCTCGCCGTGCGGCACCGAGCGGATCGCCCCGGCAAAAATCTCAGTGGTGTAGGCGCAGGTATTAAGGGTTAACGCCAGCACCGTACAGTTCAGGCCGCTGCGGAAAAAGGCGTTCAGCAGCTCCGTGCCCTTCACAATTTCCAGCGTGTACATCCCGGAGTAGAAGACCAGCAGCTGGACATAGAGCGGCGTACCACGGAAAACGTAGGTAAACAGCCAGATAGGAAAGCGGATAAATTTGTTGCTGGAGACGCGCCCGATGGCGAGAAACAGCGCAAGGATGCCGCCCATCACCACCGACGCGATCAGCAGCCAGAGGGTAATCGCCACGCCGGTAAAGCGATAGCCGTCGGTCCACAGCAGGGAGCGCCAGTACTCCTGAATAATCTCGATCACAGGTCAGCCCTCTTTACGCCCACGGAGTAACGGCGCTCGAGCAGAAGCAGCACACCATTAGAGACGGTGGTAAACACCAGGTAGATAAGCCCGCAAACCACAGCGAAGTAGAACGGCTCCCAGGTGCTTTTCCCGGCGAGCTGGGTGGCTTTCACCACGTCCTCGAGGCCCAGCAGCGACACCAGCGCGGTAGCCTTGAGGATCACCTGCCAGTTGTTGCCAATTCCCGGCAGGGCGTAGCGCATCATGGCCGGAAAGAGAATGCGGCGAAAGGTTTGCCCGCCGGTAAAGCCAAAGGCGGTGGCTGCCTCGATGTGTCCTTTCGGCACGGCCATAAACGCCCCGCGAAAGGTTTCAGTAAAGTAGGCCCCGTAGATAAAGCCGAGGGTGATGATACCGGCGATCATCGGATCGATATCAATCTGCGCCATGCCGACGGCGTCGGTAATACCGTTGAGCGCCATTTGCAGCCCGTAGAAGATGAGCAGCATCAGCACCAGATCGGGCACGCCACGGATAAGCGTGGTGTAGCCTTCAAAAATAGCGGCCAGCAGGCGGTTGTGCGAGAGCTTCGCCCCCGCCCCGGCGAGGCCTATCAGCACGGCCAGCACGACCGAGCTGAGCGCCAGCTCCAGCGTGACGACAGCGCCCTGGAATATAACTTGAGAAAACCCGTACAGCATGCAGCCTGCCCCGTGGTGTGTAGTGTCTGCCGTGTCTTTTCCCCTCCCGCTATGGGAGGGGCCGCACGTTTGTCACAGGTGGGGATTAGCCACCGTAAACATCAAAATCGAAATACTTTTTCGCCAGCTTTTCGTAGGTGCCATCGGCACGCATATCGGCAAAGGCTTTGTTCAGCGCTTCGCGCAGCTCGTTATCCTCTTTGCGGATGCCCATGCCGGTACCGACGCCAAACAGCTTCTCATCTTTGATGGACGGGCCACCAAATTTGTACTCTTTGCCCGCTGGGGTTTTCAGGAAACCTTCGCTGGCGGCCACCTCGTCCTGGAACGCGGCGTCGATGCGGCCCGCAGTCAGGTCGGCATAGATGGAGTCCTGGCCCTGGTAGGAGACGATCTCAACGCCTTTAGCCGCCCAGTGCGCGTTGCCGTAGGTCTCCTGGGTCGTGCCCTGCAGAACGCCAACGCGTTTGCCTTTCAGGGTCGCCAGGTCCGGCTGGATGTTAGAGGCTTTCGCTACCACCAGACGTGAATCTGCCGCATAGAGCTTGTCAGTAAAGGCGATCTCCTGCTGGCGCTTCTCGGTGATCGAGAGCGACGACATGATGGCATCAATTTTCTTCGCTTTCAGCGACGGGATCAGCGCGTCCAGCGGGTTCTCAATGAAGGTACACTGCGTATTAATGCGTTTACACAGCTCTTTAGCCAGATCGATATCAAAACCGATTAATTCACCCTGCGCATTCTTCGATTCGAACGGTGCATAGGTGGGATCGGTGCCAATGCGCAGTTTTTGCGGAATGGCAGCAAAGGCGCTGGACGCGCTGGAAAGAGCAAGCACCAGAGAAAGCGATAATACCAACTTATTCATAAACATCCTCAACTGACGGTCTTTTAACGGGATTTTGCACAGAATACGGTACGGCTATCGTGCCACTATTCGGCCCGGCAAGGCAAAATATTCTGCCCTGCCGGACGATTTTTTTGCAGCGCCACTGCTTAACTATGCTGATTTATGTCCCGTTACCTGACAAAAGCGCGTTCTCCGCACCGCCGTAAGGCATCAACCGCATCAATGCACCACGCTGACTCACCATTGTGGTGCACCACGCCTGCCTGTTAATCGCCGTAGACGTTAAAGTCGAAGTACTTCTTCGCCATCTTGTCGTAGGTACCGTCCTTACGGATCTCGCCTAAGGCTTTGTCGAATGCGGCCTTCAGCTCGGTATCGTCTTTACGCAGGCCAACGCCCGTTCCGTCGCCGAAGAAGTTTTTATCTTTTACCGACGGACCGGCAAAGGCGAACTCTTTCCCGGCGGGCTGTTTAAGGAAGCCTTCGCTGGCGGCAACCTCATCCTGCAGGGCGGCGTCCAGACGACCCGCGGCGAGATCGGAGTAGATCAGATCCTGATTCTGATAGGCAACCACGTCGATGCCCTTGCTGCGCCAGTTGGCGTTGCCAAAGGCCTCCTGGGTTGAACCCTGCAGCACGCCAACGTGTTTGCCCTTCAGCGACTCAATGGTCGGCTGGATCGGCGAGCCTTTGGCGGCGATCAGGCGTGAATCCGCCGCGTAGAGCTTGTCAGAGAAGGCGATCTCCTGCTGGCGCTTTTCAGTAATGGAGAGAGAAGAGATGATGGCATCAATTTTCTTAGCTTTCAGGGAGGGGATCAGCGCGTCAAAGTCGCTGCCCACCCAGGTGCACTTAACCTGGATCCGTTTGCACATCTCGTTACCGAGGTCGATATCAAAGCCGACAAACTCACCCTTCGCGTCTTTAGACGAGAATGGCGCATAGGTCGCATCCGTACCAATGCGCACGGTCTGGGGAAGCGCAGCGTAAACGCTGGCGGCGCTGGAGAGACCCAGCAGTAAAGAGAGAGCTACAGCCGTCTTCTTCATACATTACCCTCGAGTTTCTGATTTTATTATCTATTGCGTGTTGTTGTATTACTTATGCGTTGTGTTGCCCGCTGATGCTTGCACGTCTTATGCCACTTTCTTACGGCGAATCATAATCGCTGTAAGAAATGTTAATAAAACGTTGCAGCATTACCGTTAGGGTGAAAGATAGCAGGTCTGCTAAATGAACCGCAGCGTTACAAACTGAAAACAGCGGTTAAATGTCGAGGATATGATCGCGCTTGCAGATTTGCCCTGAAACAGGGCAATCCAGGGGAGGTGCACTATTTTGACGCAGCGGGCCCCTGCCAGCGGGTAAAGAGATCTTCCGGCAGCGTAATATCAAACTGATCGATCACGCGGTTCACCGTCTGGTTGATGATGTCATCAAGGGTCTGCGGACGGTGATAGAAAGCCGGGACCGGAGGCATGATTGCTGCACCCAGCTCTGCCGCCTGGGTCATCAGTCGCAGGTGACCAAGATGCAGCGGCGTCTCGCGCACGCAGAGCACCAGCGGGCGGCGCTCTTTCAGCACCACGTCCGCTGCGCGGGTCAGCAGGCTGTCGGTATAGCTATGAACGATGCCGGAGAGCGTTTTAATGGAACAGGGAAGGATCACCATGCCGGCGGTCTTGAACGAGCCGGAGGAGATGCTGGCAGCGATATCACGCGAGTCGTGGACCACGTCGGCCAGGGCCTGCACGTCACGCAGGGAGAGGTCGGTCTCCAGCGCCAGCGTCTGGCGGGCAGCGTTGCTCATCACCAGATGGGTTTCCACCTCGGCCACGTCGCGCAGCACCTGCAGCAGACGCACGCCGTAGATGGCCCCGCTGGCACCCGAGATGCCAATAATCAGTCGTTTCATATTCCTGTCCTTTTACTTACGTGAGAGGACTTTGCCGGATTATGGCGGGCGTTGCAACGTTGAAGCGCCCTGCGAACGCAGGGCGCGCGAGAGGATTACCCCTCGTTATGCATCTCTAAGCTTTCGAGATCGTTCTGCATCTGGACGGCTTTTACGTCGTCATTGCGCAGGGAGTCGAGATAGTCGAGATACTGCTGGTTGACGTCTTTGGTCACGTAGATGCCGTTGAACACCGAGCACTCAAACTGCTGGATATCCGGGTTCTCGGCGCGCACGGCGTCGATGAGATCGTTGAGGTCCTGGAAGATCAGGCCGTCAGCGCCGATGATCTGGCGGATCTCGTCCACTTCACGCCCGTGGGCGATCAGCTCGTTAGCGGTCGGCATATCGATGCCGTAGACGTTCGGGAAGCGGATCTCCGGTGCCGCAGAGGCGAGGTAGACCTTCTTCGCCCCGGCTTCGCGGGCCATCTCGATAATCTGTTCCGAGGTGGTGCCGCGCACGATGGAGTCATCCACCAGCAGCACGTTCTTGTCGCGGAACTCGGCGCGGTTGGCGTTGAGCTTGCGGCGCACGGACTTACGACGCAGCTGCTGGCCCGGCATGATAAAGGTACGGCCAACGTAGCGGTTCTTCACGAAGCCCTGACGGTAGGGTTTATCCAGAATGTGGGCGATCTCCAGGGCGATATCGCAGGAGGTCTCCGGGATCGGGATCACCACGTCAATGTCGAGATCTTCCCACTCGCGGGCAATCTTCGCCCCCAGCTTTTTACCCATATTAACGCGGGCGCTGTAGACGGAGATCTTGTCGATAAAAGAGTCCGGACGGGCAAAGTAGACGTACTCAAACAGGCACGGGTTGCTGACCGGGTTGTCGGCACACTGGCGGGTAGAGAGCTGGCCCTTCTCGGTGATGTAGACCGCTTCACCCGGGGCGACGTCGCGCAGGAACTCAAAGCCCAGCGTATCCAGCGCCACGCTCTCGGAGGCCATCATATACTCGGTGCGGCCATCGCCAACGTCACGCTTGCCCAGCACCAGCGGACGGATGCCGTTGGGATCGCGGAAGCCGACCATGCCGTGGCCGATAATCATCGCGATGCAGGCGTACGCGCCGCGGATCTGGCGGTTGGTCGCGGCAATAGCGGCAAAAATGTTATCCGCCTCTAGCGGGTAGTGGCGGAAGTTATCCAGCTCGCTGGCGAAAATATTGAGCAGGATTTCAGAGTCGGAGGTGGTGTTGATGTGGCGACGCTTCTCCTGGAACAGCTTCTTACGCAGCTCGTGGGCGTTGGTCAGGTTGCCGTTGTGGGCAAGCGTGATGCCATACGGCGAGTTGACGTAGAAAGGCTGGGCTTCAGACGCGCTGGAGCTGCCGGCCGTTGGGTAGCGCACATGGCCGATACCCATGTTCCCCTGGAGGCGCTGCATGTGGCGGGCTTCAAATACATCGCTAACCATCCCGTTCGCTTTACGTAAACGGAAGCAGTTGTTTTCATCGATAGTGATGATGCCTGCGGCATCCTGACCACGGTGCTGGAGCACCGTTAACGCGTCATAAATCGACTGGTTTACCGGCATAACACCGGCGATACCGACAATACCGCACATACGTCTTTTTCCTCGCTAGGCCACATCGCAGGGCTTACGCCCTGGGCAAAAAACTAGACGAGCTTTGCAGATAGTCAAAAAACCACCTGATGATAACACTGAACTGCGGGATCAGCTGCGAACGCTGCCAGTCATCGCTTTTCGAGAACCCGGTAAAGGTATCGAGAAAGAACAGGATTGCGGCGACGATCAATGCCCCACGTAGCGCACCGAAGCAAACCCCCAACACCCTGTCGGTACCTGACAGGCCGGTTTTCTCGACCAGCGCGCCGATAATATAGTTAACGATAGCGCCGACAATCAGCGTTGCGATAAACAGGACCGCGATAGCAATCCCGTTCCGCACCAGTGCGTCTTCAAAGCCCGTGAACCAAACAGACAGGTAAGTGTAGTAATGACTGGCAACAAAGAAAGCACAACCCCATGTCACCAGCGATAACGCTTCACGAACAAAGCCGCGGATCAGGCTAACCAGACAGGAAAAACCAATCACCGCGATGATGGCATAATCAATCCAGACCATATGTGTCCCTTGATTTACGCCCTGTCGTCCAGTTCGGGGCGCATTCTAACAGAAAAAGAAAACGTTTGCGTAGCGATTTCCGTGCCGCGCAGAAATAAAAATGGCGCTGAAAAAATATTCAACGCCATCAGACCTTTTGCCTCTTCGGGCCTGCCGGTCGCTCTTTTTTTACCCTGTCAGAGGATCAGTTTGCGCTGTAGTTCATCACCACGCCGCTTAACCCTGACAGCTGTTTTAACTCACCGAGCGAACCTTTTAGCTTATCTCTGGAGGCGTCCGGGCCGACCAGAATGCGGGTTATTTTACCCTGTACCGGCGTGTTTGGGATAGTGTAAACGCGATACCCTGCCCCACGCAGCTTGCCGACGATCTCGGTGACTTTATCAGCATTTTTCAGCGCCCCGAGCTGAACCACCCAGGCTTTGCCGGTTGGCGCAGGCTTCTCCTCCGCCGCCGGTTTAGGCGGTGCGGCCGGCGCGTCGTTGGCGGCCGCCAGCTGCTCGCTGGTGCGATCCCGCTGCGGCTGCGGCTTAGGCTGCGGCTTCTCAACCGGCTTCGCTTTCGGCGTTTCAACCGGATACTGCTCCGCTTCCGCCGCGCCGCTTTCAAGCGCCTGCCGGGAGGTCTCCAGCGACGGCGCGGCGGCATCGCCCGCGCGCACCTCTTCCGCTGCCCCCTCCGGCGGCTGGGCAGGCAGCGCCTGCGTGGCCGCAGGCATCATGTCCGGCTCATCGCGATCCCCCGGCTTCGGCACCAGCGGAATAGCCGCAAACTCGTCCTGATAGTGTTTCTTCTGCCCGTCCAGCAGCCCTGGCAGGATAATGACCCCCAGCGCCACCAGCACAATGGTTCCCATTAAACGGTTCTGAAACTTACTTGCCACCGGCTCTCCCCGCGTCCATCGCTTCCATGACGTGTGCCACCGTGTGGAATGAACCACACACCAGCACGGTATCTTCAGGTCTGGCATCTGCCATCGCTGCATGCCACGCCTGCACAACGTCAGCAAATGCAGCCCCCGCTTTCAGGTGGGCCAGCAGCTGCTCTGCCGTTGCGCCGCGCGGCCCCTCCAGAGGGGCACAATACCAGCTATCGACGCAGCGCTCCAGACAGGCCAGCGTGCCGCCGATGTCTTTATCGTGCAGCATTCCCACCACCGCCAGCACGCGCCCGCGTGACGGCAGCGCGTCAAGCCGCCCGGCAAGGTAGGCCGCCGCGTGTGGGTTATGCGCCACGTCGAGGATCAGGCGTGGCGATTCGCTCACGATCTGAAAACGGCCCGGCAGGATCGCTCCGGCAATGCCGTCACGGATCGCCTGCTCGCTCACCGTCAGCCCGCTGGCCCGCAGCGCCGCCAGGGCGGTGGCCGCATTGGGCTGCGGAACCTGGGGCAGCGGCAGCGCGTCCAGCTCGCCCGCCGCATCCTGAAACGTCCAGCTATTATCCGTCACCGCATAACGCCAGTGATCCCCGCGGCGCAGCAGGGTTGCCCCCTTCTCCGCTGCCACCTCGGCAATGGTGTGCGGCATATCAGGTTCTCCCACGACGGCAGGTTTGCCGCTGCGGAAAATACCGGCCTTCTCCCGGCCAATGCTTTCGCGATCCGGTCCCAGCCAGTCGGTATGATCGAGAGCGATGCTGGTCACCACCGCCACGTCGGCATCGACCATGTTGGTGGCATCGAGGCGTCCGCCCAGCCCAACCTCAAGGATCACCACGTCCAGCGCGGCCTGCTTAAACAGCCACAGCGCCGAGAGGGTGCCGTACTCAAAGTAGGTCAGGGAGGTCTCGCCCCGTGCGGCTTCAATAGCAGCAAACGAGCGGGTATGCTCCCGCTCCGGCAGCTCGCCGCCCTGCACGCGTACGCGCTCGGTATAGCGCACCAGGTGGGGCGAACTGTAGACGCCAACCCGGTAGCCCGCCGCCAGCAGGATCGACTCCAGCGTGCGACAGGTGGTGCCTTTGCCGTTGGTGCCTGCCACGGTAAAGACGAAAGGCGCAGGCTTCAGTACCTCCAGCGCAGCGGCCACCCGGCTGACGCGCTCAAGTCCCATATCGATGGTTTTACCGTGCAGGTTTTCCAGATAAGAAAGCCACGTGGCCAGGGGCGACGTGGCTTGAGGAGTGCTTTTCGTTTCCATAGTGCCCGGGGATTGCTACCAGTGTGAAAAGAAAAAAGGCAGAGCCGGCTGGCCCTGCCCTCTGGTTTATCAGATGCCGACTTCCTGATCCGGTACCGGCGGTACCACCACGCTTTCACGCGGTGCATCCGGGTTTGGCGCAGGCTGGTTCATCAGCTTCGCCAGGATGCTCGCCAGCTTCAGGCGCAGCTCCGGACGACGCACGATCATATCGATCGCGCCTTTCTCGATCAGAAACTCACTGCGCTGGAAGCCCGGCGGCAGTTTCTCACGCACGGTCTGCTCGATGACGCGCGGACCGGCAAAGCCGATAAGCGCCTTCGGCTCGGCGATGTTGAGGTCGCCCAGCATCGCAAAGCTTGCAGAGACGCCACCCATGGTCGGGTCGGTCAGCACGGAGATGTACGGCAGACCGCGCTCCTGCATTTTCGCCAGCGCGGCAGAGGTTTTCGCCATCTGCATCAGAGACATCAGCGCTTCCTGCATACGCGCACCGCCGGAGGCGGAGAAGCAGATCAGCGGGCAGTTGTCTTCCAGCGCCTGCTCAACGGCACGCACAAAACGTGCGCCCACGACAGAACCCATCGAGCCGCCCATAAAGGCAAACTCAAAGGCCGCCGCCACAACCGGCTGCTCGTGCAGGGTGCCTTTCATCACCACCAGCGCGTCTTTCTCGCCGGTCTCTTTCTGAGCCGTCGCCAGACGATCTTTGTATTTCTTCGAGTCGCGGAACTTCAGCACATCTTTCGGCTCAAGCTCGCTACCCAGCTCCACCATTGACCCTTCGTCCAGCAGGCTATGCAGGCGATTACGCGCTGACATCCGCATGTGGTGGTCACATTTCGGGCAGACCTCAAGGTTACGCTCCAGTTCGGCACGGTAAAGTACCTGACCGCAGCTGTCACATTTGGTCCACACGCCCTCAGGGATGCTTGCCTTGCGGGTGGGGGTAATATTGCTTTTAATTCGTTCAATCCAGCTCATTGATAACCTTTCTGCATGAACCTGGTAGCCCATAAATGGTGCACATTAAAACATAACAGTCGGCAACTTGGGACAAAAAAGTGGTCGAACCGTTGCCGGGTTCCTATTTTGCCTGTCGAGATGCCGCCCGTCGATGACGAATGATTTCGATCACGCCTGGCAGGATAGAGAGCACGATAATCGCCACGATCATCAGCTTCAGATTCTCCTGCACCACCGGCAGATCGCCAAACAGATAGCCTGCATAGGTGAACAGCAATACCCATAACAGCGCGCCGATAACGTTGTAGGCTGCAAAGTGACGATAGGACATATGGCCCATTCCCGCCACAAATGGCGCAAATGTTCTGACGATCGGCACAAATCGCGCCAGGATTATCGTCTTGCCGCCATGCTTGTCGTAGAACGCATGGGTCTTATCGAGATAGCTGCGACGGAAGATCTTCGAGTTGGGATTGCTGAAGAGCCGGTCGCCAAACAGACGGCCAATGGTGTAGTTCACCGCATCGCCGAGGATCGCGGCGACAATCATCAGCATCACCATCATATGCACGTTGAGATCGTTGCTCGGCAGCGCGGAGAGCGCCCCGGCCACAAACAGCAGCGAGTCGCCGGGCAGAAAAGGCGTCACCACCAGCCCGGTCTCACAGAACAAAATCAGGAACAGAATGGCGTAGATCCAGATACCGTATTCGGCCACCAGCTCCGCCAGATGCACGTCAATGTGCAGGATAAAGTCGATCAGAAAGTAGATAAAATCCATGTCATTAGCCTTTGTCTGTCTGCATTTAGTCCGCTAAAAACAGCGGCCCCATAGGCAACACGGGCAGTTCAAACCTGGCAGGGTAGTCTACCGCCACCAGGTACAGCCCTTCCGCTTTTGCCGTTGCTGCTGCAAGCCGACGATCCTTTGCCGCCAGCAGCTCTGCTATCCAGCTCTCCGGCTGGTTGTGGCTACCTACTTCCATCAGGCTGCCGACAATATTCCTGACCATATGATGTACAAAGGCATTGGCTTTGATATCGACCACCACATATGCACCGTAACGGGTTACGTTAATGTGCATCACGTTACGCCACGGCGTGCGCGACTGGCACTGCACCGCCCGGAACGAGGTAAAGTCATTCTCGCCAATCAGACACTGGGCCGCGCGGTGCATCCGCTCCGCATCCAGCGGCTGATGGTAGTGCGTTACGCCCTGGCCGAGTACCGCCGGACGCAGCCGATGATTGTAGATGACGTAGCGGTAACGGCGAGCCGTGGCGCTAAAACGCGCATGAAAATCATCGGGCACATCTTTCACCCAGCGCACCGCAATGTCACCAGGTAAATTCGCATTTACCCCCAGCGTCCAGGCCGCCTCTTTACGCAGGGCGGTGGTCTCGAAGTGCACCACCTGCCCCGTGCCGTGCACGCCCGCGTCGGTGCGGCCCGCGCAGAAGACCGAGATCGGCTCGTTGGCCACCTGGGAGAGCGCCTTCTCCAGCTTCTCCTGCACGCTGCGAACTTCATTCTGCCGCTGCCAGCCGTAGTATTTACTGCCGTCGTACTCAATGCCCAGCGCGATCCGGTAGACCGGCTTCTCCTGCACCTCGGACATCAGTAGAGATACTCCTGGACCAGCTTCTCGGCGATCTTCACCGCCATCAGCGCGCCGCCGAAGCGGACGTTATCCGCCACCGACCAGAACTGGATCTGCTCCGGCATACCGTAGTCGTTACGCACGCAGCCGATAGAGAGCTGAGCGTTGCCAGAGGCGTCCCCCACCTGGGTCGGGAACTCGCCGGCCTCGGAGAGCACGATATCTTCGCCACGGGCAAAAGCGTCGCGCGCCTCTTCCGCCGCCAGCGGACGCAGGGCTTCGAAGTTCACCATCTGCGCGTGGCCATAGAAGACCGGTGACTGGACGCTGCTGACGGAGACCATCAGCCCCTCGTCCTGCAGCACCTTCCGCACCTGGTCAACGACGCGGCGCTCGTCAGGCACGCTGCCTTCGCCATCCACGCGCAGCGGCAGCATGTTGAACGCCAGCTGGCGGCCAAAATAGTCATCTTCGTCGATGGGAATGCCGTTGAGCAGCTTGGCGCTCTGCCCGGCCAGCGCATCCACCGCCGCCTTACCCTGGCCAGAAACCGACAGCAGGTTTGTCACGGAGATACGCGACAGGCCGCCCTCTTCAATCAACGGTTTCAGCGCGGTTAGCAGCTGGCTGGTGAGACTGTCGGCAACGGCAATCACGTTGCGGTTGCGGTAGTCGGCCAGCACGAAGGGGTTAACGTCCGGCACGACCAGCGGCACGTCCGGCTCCAGCGCAAACAGGCCGCTGGCGTCGATCACCAGGCAGCCAGCGTTAGTTGCCTCTTCAATATAGGTTGCCGAAGCTTCCGCGCCAGCCACGAAAAAGGCCAGCTGCGCCTGCGTCCAGTCAAACTCGGCGGCGTCCTGAACATAGATTGTTTTACCCACGTAGCGCAGGTCTTTACCGGCGCTCTCGTGACGGGCCAGCGCATACAGATCGCCCACCGGGAACTGGCGCTCAGCAAGCGTTTCGAGCAGGGCTTCGCCGACAGCGCCGGTCGCGCCCAGGATGGCAATGTTCCAGCCTTCTGACATGGTGGTTTACTCCAGACAATAGCAGTACGCTCCCCGCAGCCTGGCGGAGAGCGAAAGAGAATGAGTTTAGTGCGTCGGGTGATAGACGGCGCTAAAGCCGAGCTTGTGCAGCAGGCTTGCGGCCTCGGCGTCGTCACACTGAATATAGAGCGATGACCACTCGCGGCGCTCAAGGTAGTTTTTGCGCAGCTTATCAAATTCACCCGGGATGCCCGCCACTTTACGCAGGGGTGCATCGTCGCGGCGCACATCATACACCAAATGGGCTAATCTTTTCAGCGTTGGCTGATCGAGTGGCCCGTGCAGGGTGATGCGGCCAAATTCCGGCGCGGGCAGCAGGGTATCAAGGGCTACCTGCTGGCGGTGACCGATAAAGGCGCTGAAGGCCTCAAAGACCTGGGTGGTCCCGCGAGCCTTGCCCTCCAGGGTGTAGCCCGCGATGTGCGCCGTGCCAATATCGACGCGCTTGAGCAGTTCGACGTTGAGATCCGGCTCCGGCTCCCAGACGTCCAGTACCACGCTGAGATCCTGTCCGGCCTCAAGACGCGCCAGCAGCGCAGCGTTGTCCACTACCCTGCCCCGGCAGGCGTTGATCAGGATCGCCCCCGGCTTCAGGGCGCTAATCAGCGCCTCGTTGGCGAGATGCAGGGTTTTATACGGACCCTCTTTGAACAGCGGCGTATGGAAGGTCAGGATATCGGCCTCGCGGACCAGATCCTCCAGCGGACGGAAATCCCCCGCATCGCCCCGATCGGCGCGCGGTGGATCGCATAGCAGGGTGCGGACGCCCCACGCCTCCAGCCGCGCCTGTAAACGCGACCCAACGTTGCCCACGCCGACGATGCCCACGGTGCGATCTCTCAGCATAAAGCCGTCGCGCTCGGCCAGCATCAACAGTGCGGAGAAGACATACTCCACGACCGCAATCGCGTTGCAGCCCGGTGCGGCCGAGAAGCCAATCCCCGCCTCGCCCAGCCACTGCTGATCGACATGATCGGTTCCGGCGGTGGCCGTACCGACGAACTTCACGGCGGTTCCGCTGAGCAGCGATGCATTGACCTTAGTAACAGAGCGCACCATTAATGCCTGCGCATCCGCCAGCGCCTCTACCGGGATCGGGCGGCCAGGAACGGGTTTGACCTCGCCCAGGCGGCTAAAAAGTTCGCGGGCATAAGGCATATTTTCATCGACGAGGATTTTCACGTTACGGTACCTGTATGAGAACGGGAGATAACGGCGCAAGTGTGCCATAATCTCGCCGCCAGGCATACCGACAATGCCGCAGACCGTTACGCGAGCCGCATACGTAAGAGATAAGGACAGAAATGATGCAACCCATTCAGGGTGCGCCGGCGCGCCCTCCCGGGCAAGAGCCGACCACCCCCACCACCGCCGCAGGCGACCAGCCCCTCTCTACTCAACAGCGCACGGTGCTGGAGAGGCTGATTACCCGTCTGGTGGCCCTGACACAGCAGCAGAGCGCCGAAGTCTGGGCCGGGGTGAAGCACGATCTGGGTTTAAAAAACGACGCACCGCTGCTCTCAAAGCACTTCCCTGCCGCCGAGCAGAGCCTGAGCCAGCGCCTCGAGAGTGCCGTCCAGAATAACGCTAACCGCCAGGTGCTGTCGCAGCTGACGGAGCTGCTGGGCCAGGGCAACAATCGCCAGGCGGTGAGCGACTTTATCCGCCACCAGTTTGGCCAGACGGCCCTCAGCCAGCTCTCGCCCGAGCAGCTTAAAACCGTACTGGTGATGCTGCAGAAAGGCGAGCTGGCGATCCCCCAGCCGCAGCAGCGCCCGGCCACCGATCGCCCGATGCTGCCTGCCGAGCACAATACGCTCAACCAGGCGGTCACCCGGCTGGCGGCCGCTACGGGTGAGTCCAGCAAGCTTATCTGGCAGTCGATGATAGAGCTTTCCGGCGTCAAGACCGGGGAGCCGATCCCGGCGAAGCAGTTTACTCACCTGCTGACCTGGCTGCAGGCGCGCCAGACGTTAAGCACCCAGACGGCACCGACCCTGCATACGTTGCAGTCGGCCCTGAAGCAGCCCCTGGACGAGCACGAATGGCAGCGCGTTCAGGATTATGCCCAGCAGACCTGGCAGGTGACGCCGCAGACGGTGCTGACCACCGCCCAGGTTCAGGATCTGCTCAACTACATCTTCCTGCGCCGCGCCGAGCGCAACGAGGCCCTGCTGGAGCCGCGTAATATCCAGCCGATCTATAACCCGCTGTTCGCGCCGGTGATGGAGTCGTTCCGCTCGCTCTCTGCCCGCCCAGGCCTGATTGCTATCGCCCTGCTGGTAGTGCTGGTGCTTATCTGGCTGGTGATTTAACGCGCGTCTGACGCAGATATCCGGGATAACAACGCAATTCTCTATTAGGCTTTTTATCTGGCCTAATTAAGAGGAGAGCGTGATGCGCAAAAAAGCATTGATAGTTGGTATCAGCGGCGTGATTGGTCGCGCCCTGGCAGAGAGACTACTGGAGGAGGGCTGGGAGGTGACTGGCCTGTCTCGCGGACGCGGTGAGGTACAGGCGGGCTGTACCAGCCTGACGGCGGACTTGACCGATGCGGCGGCAGTCAGCGAGGCGCTGAAGTTGGTCAAACCGGATGCGCTCTTCTTTAGCGTCTGGGCGCGTCAGGAGAGCGAGAAAGAGAATATCCGCGTGAACGGCGCGATGGTGAAAAACGTCATTGAGGCGCTGGGTAATCGTCTCCATGGCGCGCACGTGGCGCTGGTCACCGGGCTTAAGCACTATCTTGGTCCCTTTGAAGCCTACGGCAAAGGCGCAGTACCGATGACCCCCTTCCGCGAAGAGCAGGGTCGCCAGCCGGTAGAGAACTTCTACTACGCCCAGGAGGACGAGCTTTTCGCTGGCGCAGAGAAGTATGGCTACCGCTGGAGCGTGCACCGTCCGCATACCATTGTCGGCTACGCGCTGGGCAATGCCATGAACATGGGCCAGACGCTGGCAGTCTACGCCACCCTGTGCCGGGAGAAAGGTTGGCCGTTTATCTTCCCTGGTTCCCCCGAGCAGTGGAACGGCGTGTCGGACGTCACCGATGCTGGCCTGCTGGCCGAGCAGCTGGAGTGGGCGGCCACCAGCCCGACGGCGGCAAACCAGGACTTCAACGCCGTTAACGGCGACGTGTTCCGCTGGAACTGGCTGTGGCCGCGCCTTGCCGCGTATTTTGGTATTGAGGCCGCGCCCTACCCTGAGAAGATGATGCCGCTGGAGGGGCGGATGCTGGAGGCCGAGGCCGCATGGCGAACCATTGCCGCGCACCATCAGCTGCGCGAGGCAGACATCAACAAGCTGGTGTCGTGGTGGCATACCGATGCCGACCTGGGACGCCCGATGGAGGCCTTTACCGATATGGGTAAAAGCCGCAAGGCGGGGTTCGTCGGCTATCGCAGCACGCTGGACTCTTTTACCGGGCTGTTTGACCGGCTGAAGAGCGAGCGGATTATTCCCTAACCGGATGTCATGCCAGTCAGCGTTGCCGCTGACTGGCTTTTCCCGGCTACAGCTTCTCGCCGTTGCTGCTGATCACCTCTTTGTACCAGTCGAACGATTTTTTCTTGCTGCGCGCCAGCGTGCCGTGGCCCTCGTTGTCCTTATCGACGTAGATAAAGCCGTAGCGTTTTTTCATCTCGCCGGTGCCCGCCGAGACCAGATCGATGCAGCCCCACGGCGTATAGCCCATCAGCTCAACGCCGTCCTCTTCCACCGCCTTCTTCATTTCGCGAATATGGTCGCCCAGGTAGGCGATGCGGTAGCTGTCGTCCACCGTGCCGTCCGCCTCCAGCTTGTCGATGGCACCAAAGCCGTTCTCGACAATAAACAGCGGCAGCTGATAGAGATCGTAGAAGTAGTTCAGCGAGTAGCGTAACCCCACCGGATCGATCTGCCAGCCCCAGTCGGAGGCTTTGACCCACGGGTTAGTGACCAGGCTTTTGGTTTCGTCATAGTCGAGGCGGGGGTTATCCTCCGTGGCCTTGGTGGCGAACGACATGTAGTAGCTAAAGCCAATGTAATCGACGCAGCCGCGCTGCAGGATGCGCAGATCCTCCTCGGTCATATCGAGGTTAAATGCTTTGCGCGCAAAGTAGTTCAGGGTGTGTTTCGGATAGGCGCCGCGTACGTGCACGTCGGCAAACCAGTAGCGGCGATGCATGGCGTTGACCGACATCATCATGTCGTTGGGATCGCAGGTAAGCGGATAGACCGGGCACATGGCGATCATGCAGCCAATCTGGAAATCCGGGTTAATGGCGTGCCCCGCCTCTACCGCCAGCGCGCTGGCCACCAGCTCATAGTGCGCGGCCTGGTACATGATCTTCTCGCGATCTTCACCCGGCTTATAGTGCAGCCCCGAGTTGGTGAAGGGCGCAAAATCCTCATTGAAGTTGGCCTGGTTGTTGATCTCGTTAAAGGTCATCCAGTACTTCACTTTCTTCTGGTAACGGGTAAAGACGGCTTTCGCAAAGCGGACAAAGAACGCGATCGTCTGGCGGTTGCGCCAGCCGCCGTATTCGGTGACCAGGTGATAGGGCATCTCAAAGTGTGAGAGGGTGATCACCGGCTCGATGTTGTACTTCAGGCACTCGTCGAAGAGATCGTCATAGAACTGCAGCCCGGCCTCGTTCGGCTCCAGCTCGTCGCCGCGGGGAAAGATACGTGTCCAGGCGATGGAGGTGCGGAAGCATTTAAAGCCCATCTCCGCAAACAGCTTAATGTCCTGGGGGTAGCGATGGTAGAAGTCGATGCCTTCATGGTTGGGATAGTATTTCCCCTCGATCACGCCTTCGGTGATTTCGCGCGGCACGCCGTGCCGGCCGGCGGTCATCACGTCGGCAACGCTGACGCCTTTACCCCCCTCCTGCCAGCCGCCCTCCAGCTGATGCGCGGCGACCGCACCGCCCCAGAGAAAATCTGCTTTAAATCCAGGCATCTGTACCCTCCTCTTCGTTGGAATCTACTCGAGGATAGCAACCGATGCGGCAGATTGCCGGATGCATGTCACATAATTGCCCACGGCGTTAGCCATAAAAAAAGGAGCCAGCAGGCTCCTTTTTATATTGCCGGAGGGCAATTATTTGTTCAGCTTGCGCATTACCAGCGTGGCGTTGGTGCCGCCGAAGCCGAAGCTGTTGGACATCACGGTGTTCAGCTGGCGTTCGGTGGTCTCGGTGACGATGTTCAGACCTTCTGCTTTTTCGTCCATCTCTTCGATGTTGATGCTCGGGGCGATAAAGCCGTGCTCCAGCATCAGCAGGGAGTAGATCGCTTCCTGCACGCCCGCCGCACCCAGCGAGTGGCCGGTCATCGCTTTGGTCGCAGAGATAGCCGGGCTGTTGTCGCCGAAGACTTCACGGATCGCGCCCAGCTCTTTCACGTCGCCTACCGGAGTAGAGGTGCCGTGGGAGTTCAGGTAGTCGATCGGGGTGTCAAGACCGTGCATCGCCATCTGCATGCAGCGCACTGCGCCTTCGCCAGACGGCGCAACCATGTCAGCACCGTCGGAGGTGGCGCCGTAGCCCACGATCTCCGCATAGATTTTCGCACCACGGGCCAGAGCGTGCTCCAGCTCTTCAACCACGACCATACCGCCACCGCCTGCGATAACGAAACCGTCACGGTTAGCATCGTAGGTACGGGAGGCTTTCGCCGGATCGTCGTTGTACTTGGTAGAGAGCGCGCCCATCGCGTCGAACTCACAGGCCATTTCCCAGCCCAGCTCTTCGCCGCCGCCGGCAAAGACGATGTCCTGTTTGCCCAGCTGGATCTGCTCAACCGCGTTACCGATACAGTGTGCAGAGGTCGCACAGGCGGAGCTGATAGAGTAGTTTACGCCGTGGATTTTGAACGGCGTCGCGAGGCAGGCGGAGACCGCCGAGCCCATCGCTTTGGTGACCACGTACGGGCCAACCGCTTTCAGGCCGCGCGGGCTACGCATGGCGTCCGCACCGAAGACCTGCGCTTTGGAGGAGCCGCCGGAACCTGCAATCAGGCCCACGCGTGGGTTATTCTGGTAAACCTCTTCGCTCAGGCCAGCATCAGCGATGGCCTCCTGCATGGAGAGGAAGGCGTAGATGGCGGCATCGTTCATGAAACGCACCACTTTGCGGTCAATCATGCCCGTGGTGTCCAGTTTTACATTACCCCATACGTGGCTGCGCATACCGGAATCGTGAAATTCCTGAGAGAAAGTGATCCCTGAGCGCCCTTCACGCAGAGATGCGAGGACTTCCTGCTGGTTATTACCGATGCTGGAAACGATGCCCAGGCCAGTAATCACTGCACGTTTCATTCAATACCTCTGTCATTCGCACTATAGTAAGATTCGATTCGCAAGATAGCGTACAGTTGTACGCCGAACAAGTCCGATCAGCGAATTTCTGGAGAAATTTGCGCCAGCGGACCGACATCGTTAAGATCGTGCCACTGCCTGCCACACGAGTAACTTACGTGAAACAAACCGCTATACAATCTGCCAACCTCGAATTTAACGCTGAGGGTACACCTGTTTCCCGAGATTTCGACGACGTCTACTTCTCTAATGATAACGGACTTGAGGAGACGCGCTACGTTTTCCTCGGTGGCAATCAGCTCAGCACGCGTTTTCCAGTGCATCCGCGCCCGCTTTTCATCGTCGCCGAGAGCGGATTCGGTACCGGGCTGAACTTTCTCACGCTGTGGCAGGCGTTTGATGCCTATTTGCTCGCACATCCGCAGGCTACGCTGCAAAGATTACACTTCATCAGTTTTGAAAAATTTCCGCTCAAGGCGGTGGATCTCGCCCAGGCGCACCGGCACTGGCCCGAGCTGGCCCCGTGGGCTGAGCAGCTCCAGGCGCAGTGGCCGCAGGCTATACTGGGCTGTCATCGTCTGCTGCTGGCGGGCGGGCGCGTCACGCTCGATCTCTGGTTTGGCGATATCAATACTTTAACCGAAGCGCTGGATGATTCCCTCAACCAGAAGGTTGATGCCTGGTTTCTCGACGGCTTCGCCCCGGCGAAAAACCCGGATATGTGGACGCCGTCGCTGTTCAATGCCATGGCCCGTCTGGCGCGTCCCGGTGGCACGCTCGCGACCTTTACCTCCGCTGGCTTTGTCCGCCGGGGATTGCAGGAGGCGGGCTTCACTATGCAAAAAAGAAAAGGGTTTGGCCGCAAGCGTGAGATGCTGATCGGCGAGATGCAGCAGACGCTCAGCGTTCCCCTGCGCGCGCCGTGGTTTGCCCGTACCCCGGCGAGGATCAATGAGGCAGCGATAGTCGGCGGCGGCATCGCCAGCGCCCTGCTCTCTCTGGCCCTGCTGCGCCGGGGCTGGCAGGTGACGCTCTACTGTGCCGACGATGCGCCCGCTAAGGGAGCGTCCGGCAATCGCCAGGGGGCGCTCTACCCGCTGTTGAGCGCGCACGATCCGGCCCTGGCCCGCTTCTTTCCTGCCGCCTTTACCTTCGCCCGCAGGCTCTATGACGCTCTGCCGGTGGCGTTCGATCATGACTGGTGCGGCGTTACCCAGCTTGGCTGGGACGAGAAGAGCCAGCAGAAGATTGCCCAGATGCTTAGCCTGGCACTCCCTCCCGAGGTGGCCGTGGCGGTGGATGCCGAAGCGGTCAAAGCCACAACCGGGGTGGAGACCGGCTGCGGCGGCATTCAGTATCCGGCAGGCGGCTGGCTCTGCCCGGCCCAGCTCACCGCCGCCGCGCTGGCGCTGGCGGTGGCACAGGGCCTGCGGGTGCACTATCAATCTGAGGTTAACACCCTCACCGCCACGGAGAGTGGCTGGCGGCTGGCGTTTGTCGAGCGTAAAAGCGCCTGCCATCAGACGGTGGTGCTGGCCAACGGCCATCGGGTTAATCAGTTTATCCAGACCGAGAGCCTGCCGGTCTACGCCGTCGGCGGCCAGGTGAGCCATATCCCTGCCCGCCCCGGCCTGTCGGCGCTGCGCCAGGTGCTGTGCTATGACGGCTACCTGACGCCGCAGAACCCTGCCAACGGCGAGCACTGCATCGGCGCGAGCTACCATCGCGGCCAGCAGGAGACGCGCTATAGCGAAGAGGATCAGCAGCACAACCGCCAGCGGCTAATCGACTGCTTCCCGGAGGCGGAGTGGGCAAAAGAGGTAGACGTTAGCGGCAAATCCGCACGCTGTGGCGTGCGCTGCGCCACGCGGGATCATCTGCCTATGGTCGGCAACGTCGCCGACTATGAGGCCACCCTGGAGAGCTATGCCGATCTGGCGGAGCATCAGGAGCGCGCGCGCACTGCTCCGGTGCATATGGGGCTGTATATGCTCGGCGCGCTGGGTTCACGCGGTCTATGCAGCGCCCCGCTGGCGGCAGAGATTCTGGCGGCGCAGATGAGCGACGAGCCGATCCCAATGGATGGCGATACGCTGGCGGCGCTGAATCCTAATCGTCTGTGGGTGAGAAAGCTGCTGAAGGGTAAGGCGGTAAAGTAGGCGTAACGATGGTTCGCCGGGCGGCACTGCGTTTGCCCGGCCTACGGTGGCTCGGTGCCATTTGTAGGCCCGGCAAGCGTTGCGCCACCGGGCGTGAACGCAGCTTAGGCTTTGGCCTGCTGGTAGAGCCTCTCCCACATCTCCAGCACCAGCACCTGATCGCGCGGAGAGAGTTCGCCACCCTGAATCGCCTGCTCAAGGCTGGAGGTCACCTGGGCGTAAACCGCTTCCGGGGAGTGATCGTCACCGTTTTCCAATACGGCAACGGCCAGGGTCAGGTGGCCGCTCAGGTAACCGCTGGCGAAAAGCTCATCGTCACTGGCGTGCTCAACCATATCATCAATTAACGCCAGAATGCGTGATTCAAATTCCGCGATCATCTTCTTTCCTCTTTAAAAAAACCGTGCCGCTAGTTCAGATCTTCCGGCCACGGGAACTGGTCTGCCGTTAAGGACGGCGTGTGATAATAATCCTGAAGTGCCTTGATAAACCGCGCCGGACGCTCGGGGATCCCCTGCTCCAGCCAGCTCATCACCTGGGCATGCACCCGGCGCTGGAAGGCGACACGATCTGGCTCAACCTCACCCTCGAGGTTGTCGCAGCTGACGTTAAACGGGAAGCCTGCCGCCACGCAGAAGAGCCATTCAAAGGACTGGGGCTTCACCTCAACGTCTTCAAACTGCCCCTGGGTAGCGGCATCGCGACCGTCCGGGCAGTACCAGTAGCCGAAGTCCACGAGCTCCCGGCGTGCCTTACCGGCGACGCACCAGTGTGAAATCTCATGCAGGGCGCTGGCGTAAAAGCCGTGGGCAAAAACGATTCGGTGATAGTCAACCTCGTCATCGGCCGGAAGATAGATAGGCTCGTCGTCGCCCTTCACCAGGCGCGTATTAAAATCGTTAGCAAAGCAGCCGTTAAAGATCTCAATCAGCTGCTCATAACGGTGTGTCGTACTGCTCATGCGTGTATCCCCACCCACTGGAGGATCTCCTGTCCGTGACTGTCAAAAAGAAGCTTGGCGCTCATCACCGCCGAGACGATAACGATCATCGGGCGGATCAGCTTCTGCCCTTTGCTCAGCACCAGACGCGAGCCGAGGCGCGCGCCGATAAACTGGCCGGCAAGCATCACAAAGCCGGTGGCCCACACCACCTTGCCGCCGATGATAAACAGCAGCAGACCGCCAATATTGGAGGTGGCGTTGAGCACCTTGGCGTGCGCGGTGGATTTCGCCAGGTTGTAGCCGCAGAGGGTCACGAATGCGAGGGCGTAAAACGACCCTGCGCCGGGACCAAAGAAGCCGTCGTAGAAGCCCACGCAGCCGCCAGCGACCAGCGCAAACGGCAGGCCGTAGAGACGACGCTGGCGATCCTCTTCCCCCAGCTTCGGCATCAGCAAAAAGTAGAGACCGATACCGATGATCAGCAGGGGCAGGATCTGGCGCAGTATGTCGGACTGCACATGCTGGACCAGCAGCGCCCCCGTCGTTGAGCCGATAAAGGTCATCAGAATATTGAGCTTCTGATCGCCAAGCTTTACCACCCCACGACGAAGGAAGTAGATCGTTGACGAGATGGATCCGCCGCAGGCCTGCAGCTTATTGGTCGCCAGCGCCTGGGCTGGCGTCATACCCGCCGCCAGCAGCGCGGGGACGGTAAGCAACCCACCTCCGCCCGCGAGGGCATCAATAAACCCGGCCAGCAGGGCGACGAAAAACAGCACCGCCAGCAGCAGCGGAGAGACCAAAAAGAGTTCGCTAAAATTTTCCATTAAAGTACATGCTCGTCCAGTAGCGCCTGGCAGGAAGGCGGCAACGGCGGCGGTGTCTTCTTCTCAGGCTTTGTTGAGGCAGGCTTAGGCGGTTCAAACCAGCTTTGCAGCTCCGCACCGCAGCCGTCACCCGGCGGCGGCAGAGGTTGATCGACGCACTCAAGGCTATCCGCCGGGCAGCGCAGGCGCACGTGCATATGCGCCCGGTGCTGGAACCAGGGGCGCACCTTGCGCAGCCAGTCGCGATCGGTTCCCGCATCTTCGCAAAGCCGCTGCTTAATGGCCGGATTAACGAAAATACGCGTCACGTCGTTATCTTCCGCCGCCAGCTTAATCAGATGGTTAATTTCCGGCTGCCACAGGGAGGAGACCACGTGCTTGCCGTCCTGGGAGACCAGATCCAGCGCCTGAGGCTTCAGCAGCTGCGCCGCGCTCCAGCGCGTTTTCGGCAGCTGTAGGAAGATATCGACGTCCAGTCCGGTCTGGTGGCTGGCGTGGCCGCCGTTAAAGCGCCCACCGGCAGGCATGCCCATATCCCCTATCAGCACCGTCCCGAGATTGAGATTGTGCACCCGCCCGCTGAGGCGCTGAATAAACTGCACCAGATCCGGATGACCAAAGTAGCGGCGCTGATCGGTGCGCATCACCTGATAGGTATCGGACTGGACGGGCAGCGCGCTCGCGCCAACGATACAGCCGTTAGAGAACGCGCCCACCGACTGCGCGCTACCGGCAATCGGATGGGTGATTTTTTGCCACGGCGTCGCCGCGAGGGTGGCATGGCTGGCGAGCGCCGCCAGCAGCGCAATGAGCGTTTTTTTCATCGTTTACCAGCGTGGGATCGTTGTCGTCACGTCCGCGTTCTGCGCCCGCTGGCGCATGAAGTGATCCATCAGGACAATCGCCAGCATCGCTTCGGCGATCGGTACAGCACGAATGCCCACGCAGGGGTCGTGACGACCTTTGGTGATCATCTCCACCTCTTCGCCGGTGCGGTTGATGGTTTTCCCCGGCACGGTAATGCTGGAGGTTGGCTTCAGGGCGATATTGGCAACAATCTGCTGACCGCTGCTGATGCCGCCGAGAATCCCGCCCGCATGGTTGCTGGTGAAGCCTGCGTGGGTAATTTCGTCACGGTTTTCGCTGCCGCGCAGGGCTACCGACGCAAAGCCTTCGCCAATCTCCACGCCTTTAACGGCGTTGATGCTCATCAGCGCATGGGCAATATCGGCATCCAGACGGTCAAATACCGGCTCGCCCAGCCCCGGTGGCACGCCATCGGCGACCACGGTGATCTTCGCCCCGATGGAGTCGCCCTCTTTTTTCAGAGCGCGCATCAGCTCGTCCAGGGCTTCAATCTTGTCCGGATCCGGACAGAAGAACGGGTTCTGCTCAACCTGGTCCCAGGCTTTGATCTCCAGCGGGATATTGCCCATCTGGGTCAGGCAGCCGCGAATGGTGATACCCAACTTCTCCGCGAGGAACTTTTTAGCGATCGCCCCCGCCGCCACGCGCATGGCGGTTTCACGCGCGGACGAGCGGCCACCGCCGCGGTAGTCGCGCAGGCCATACTTCTGCTCATAGGTGTAGTCAGCGTGGCCCGGACGGAAGACATCCTTGATGGCGCTGTAGTCCTGCGAGCGCTGGTCGGTGTTTTCAATCAGCAGGCCAATGCTGGTGCCGGTGGTCACCCCGTCAAACACGCCGGAGAGGATCTTCACCTGGTCCGGCTCGCGGCGCTGGGTGGTGTAGCGTGAGGTACCCGGACGGCGGCGATCCAGATCGTGCTGCAGATCGGCTTCGCTCAGGGCGATCCCCGGTGGTACGCCGTCAACAATGCAGCCGAGCGCCAGGCCATGTGACTCCCCGAAGGTGGTCACGCGAAAGAGTTGTCCAATACTGTTTCCTGCCATCACGGCTCCACTGTCGTTATTTAGCTATTCACTTAACCATGCATTTAACTGTGCGTTATCGGTTTATTAATCTTTGTAGATGCTGAAGTGCTCCCGGGCCGCCAGCAGCTGCGCTTTGGTCAGCATAAACACGCCGTCGCCGCCGTTATCGAACTCAAGCCAGGTAAAGGGCACCTCAGGATACTGCTCTATCAGATGTACCATGCTGTTGCCAACTTCACAAATCAGCACGCCGTCGTCGGTGAGATAGTCCGGCGCGCAGGCAAGAATGCGGCGCGTCAGCTTCAGGCCGTCGCTGCCGGAGGCCAGGCCCAGCTCAGGCTCGTGGCGATACTCGTTCGGCAGATCTGACATATCCTCTTCATCCACGTAGGGCGGATTGGTGACGATCAGATCGTACTGCACCTGAGGCAGATCGCGGAACAGATCGGAGCGGATAGGCGTCACGTTATGGATCAGGCCGTGCTCTTCGATATTGTGCTCGGCCACGGCCAGCGCCTCGGGAGAGATATCCACGGCGTCCACTTCCGCTTCCGGGAACTCGTAGGCACAGGCGATGGCGATGCAGCCGCTGCCGGTGCACATATCCAGAATGTGCTGCGGCTGGTGGTTGATGATACCGGCAAAGCGGCTGGTGATTAATTCACCGATAGGCGAACGGGGCACCAGCACGCGCTCATCAACGTAGAACTCGTGGCCGCAGAACCAGGCCTTGTTGGTGAGGTAGGCAACCGGGATGCGCTCGTTTACGCGGCGGATCACGCGCTCAACGATGCGGTGGCGCTCGCTGGAGGTCAGACGTGCGCTGCGCATATCTTCCGGAATATCCAGCGGCAGGTAGAGGGTCGGCAGCACCAGCTGCACCGCTTCGTCCCACGGGTTGTCGGTCCCGTGCCCGTACCAGATGTTTGCCGCGCTGAATCGGCTGACCGACCAACGTAACATGTCCTGAATGGTGTGCAGCTCACTCACTGCTTCATCGACAAATATTTTATCCACGCTATCCTCCGGGACATGCCTTGCTATAAATTCGGCGGCTAGTTTGCCATGAAGACGCCGATAAATCAGCATTCTCGCGCACAGCCAGCCGGAAAAAAGCATTTTGCCTGAACACAGAGCGCGACGAGTCGGGTAAACTGAAAAAAATCAGAAATGAGATGAATGAATGAAGAAGAAAACATCGCTTAGCGAGGCGGATCAGGAGCTATTCCGCCAGTTGATGACCGGCACGCGCCAGATCAAGCAGGACACCATTGTGCACCGTCCCCTGCGCAAGAAGGTCAGCGAGGTGCCGGTAAAACGACTGCTTCAGGAGCAGGCCGACGCCAGCCACTACTTTTCTGATGAATTTCAGCCGCTGCTCAACACCGACGGGCCGGTGAAGTACGTTCGCCCGGACGTGAGCCACTTCGAAGTAAAGAAGATGCGCCGGGGAGACTACTCGCCGGAGCTGTTTCTTGATCTGCATGGCTTAACCCAGCAGCAGGCCAAGCAGGAGCTGGGGGCGCTGATCGCCGCCTGTCGCCGGGAGCATGTCTTCTGCGCCTGCGTCATGCACGGCCACGGGAAGCACGTTCTGAAGCAGCAGACGCCGCTGTGGCTGGCGCAGCATCCGCACGTGATGGCTTTCCACCAGGCACCGAAAGAGTACGGCGGCGACGCGGCGCTGCTGGTCTTAATCGAGGTAGAGGAGTGGCAGCCGCCAGAACTACCATGATGACGTGCCGTGATGCCAGAAATGACAAGAGCCGCATAAGCGGCTCTTAAGCAACGGCCTGGCGAGGTTAAATCGCCTTCGCCATTTTCAGGTTGCAGGGGCTAACCTGCCAGTTAAAGGTCCCTTTTCCTTCGCCGTCCAGCGTCACGCTGGCAATCGCAGAGGTCAGGAACATCGGCGGCGCCTCTTCCGGGCAAAGCTCGGAAACCAGGTAGCCCACCAGCGGCAGGTGAGAGATCACCAGCACCGAGGAGACGCCTTTGCTGGCCAGCGCCTGAAGATAGTCGCCAACCAGAGCCACGTCGCCGCCGGGCGTTAACTCAGGCAGTACATCTACGCTGTCCGGCAGGTTCATGCACTCCCCTACCTTCTCCAGCGTCTGTTCAGCGCGCAGAAACGGACTCACCAGCACACGCTCAACGTTTACTTTTTGCCCTTCCAACCAGGTTGCCATTTGACGAGACTCATCACAGCCACACAGGGTTAAAGGACGTACCGAGTCACTGGCTGCTTCGAGAGCAGCGTCGCCGTGACGCATGATAAAAACTTGCATATTGCACCGCTTTTGTTAACCAGAAGCACCGGTATCACCCGAACAGAACAGCGTAAACGCGTCGGGAGATAGCAGTGGCCGGGCATTGTGCCTTATCCATTCGTCGAATGAAACGCTGTGTTTTACCTTAACGGCGTAACTCTCGTCAATCTCTGTGTAGAAATTGAGCAACACAGGCTCATCTAACGCCAGATTTACCCTTACCAGACCTTAACTTACCCGATCGGCGTCCTCCTGCGACCAGAACGTGGTGCCGTGCTGCGCCATGTGTAACAAAACTTCACAGGGCGTAAACCGCTCCCCGTATTGGGCGGCTAAACGCTGCAGGGTGGCAACCACGTTATCCGCCCCAAGGCGATCCATGTAGCGGAACGGCCCGCCCAAAAACGGCGGAAAACCGATGCCAAACACTGCGCCGATATCGCCATCGCGCACGCTTCTGATGACCTTCTCATCTCTACAGCGTGCGGCTTCATTGAGCATCATCATTACGCAGCGTTCAGCGACCTGGGCTTCGGTTAAACGCCCGCTGCCTGCTGCACCCACCAGCGAATAGATCGCCGGATCCACCTGTTTCTTGCTTGTACGCCCTTTTGACTCATAAAGATAGAAACCGCGGCCATTTTTTCTGCCTTTGCGATCGTCGTTCAAAATTGCTGTTACGACGTTTGCCGGCGGTGAAAAACGATCCCCGTGAGCCGCTTCGAGCACAGGAATAATTTTAGTGCCGGTATCGATTCCTACCTCATCCAAAAGTTGGATCGGGCCAACCGGGAAACCAAACTTTACCAGCGCGTTATCAATGTGTTCTACGCGCTCGCCCTCGGTCAGCATGCGCATTGCTTCGTTGATATAGGGGGCAAGGATACGGTTAACATAGAAGCCGGCCCTGTCCGCCACCACGATGGGCGTTTTCCCCTGCTTTTTCGCCAGCTTTACCGTGGTGGCAATGGTTTGCTCATCCGTGCCCGCGTGAGGGATAATCTCGACCAGCGGCATCTTCTCCACCGGGCTAAAGAAGTGCAGGCCAATGACCTTCTCCGGGCGTGCCGCACCGGCAGCGATGTCGCCAATCGGCAGTGAAGAGGTGTTGGAGGCAAAAATAGTATGCGGCGCGCAGTGCGCTTCGACCTCGGACACCATCCGCTGCTTCAGGCCCAGATCTTCAAATACCGCCTCAATAACCACGTCCCGCCGGGAGAAGCCGCGATAGTCCGTCGCGCCTGAAATCATCGCCATCTGGCTATCGCGTTCGCTGGATCTGATATGGCGGCGACGGACCTTTTTATCAAGCTCCTGCCAGCTGTATTTCAGCGCATGGTTGATGCCCGTCGGGTTGATATCCTTGATGCGCACAGGCAGCCCGGCCTTGCTGGCGGTAACAAACGCGATGCCGCCCCCCATCAGGCCGCCGCCCAACACGCCCACCGACTGCAGCGGGCCAGGATCGACGCTGCTGCCCGGATCCTTTTTGATCTCGGTGGTGGCAAAAAAGATCTGCCGTAGCGCCTGGGACTGGGGCGTCATCGCCAGCTCGCCAAAAGCCCGGGCCTCGGCGGTATAGCCGCTGCCTTTGCCCTGCGCCAATCCGATATGGATTACGTCCAGAATGCGCGACGCCGCCGGATAGTTACCGTGGGTCTTCTGCTGGGTCTTTTTGCCCACAAAATGGAACAGCAGCGCCCGCCCAAGAGGACCCGCGAGAATGCGCTCTTTCACCGGCAGACGACGACTGGCGGGACGGCCCTTGAGCGCCAGCGCTACCGCCGCCTCCAGTAAAATAGAGTGCGGCATCACGTCATCCACCAGCCCGACCTTCCGCGCCTGGCGCGCCCGCAGCGGCTTGCCGGTAAGGATCATCTCCAGCGCAGTGCTGACCCCAACCAAACGCGGCAGGCGCTGGGTTCCCCCGGAGCCAGGAAGCAGCCCAAGCTGAACCTCAGGCAGCCCCAGCACCGTCTTCGCATCGTCGGTGCAGACGCGCCCATGGCAGGCCAGGGCCAGCTCCAGACCGCCGCCGAGGCAGGGTCCATGGATGGCAGCAATCACCGGAATGGTGAGGGCGTGGATATCCGACATCAGCTTGCGCCCCTCGTACGCCAGGGCCTCCGCCTGCTGGGCAGAGGTGCAGCCGTCAATCATGTTGATATCGGCCCCGGCAATAAAGTTGTCCGGTTTGCCAGAGATAAACACCACGCCCCGCAGATCCCTGTGGTCACGGATCGCTTTAATGATGGCGCGAACCTGGGAGCCAAACTCCGCCTTAAGGGTGTTCATCTTATCGCCGGGCACGTCGATAGTGACCACGGCGATATTGTCCGGCCGCACGTTCAGGGTAAATGCGGAAGGGATTGCCATTTCAGTTTCCATATCCATTATTCGGCCTCCAGAACCATGGCCGCCCCCAGCCCACCGGCGGCGCAGGCGGTGACCAACCCAAAGCCGCCGCCACGACGGCGCAGCTCGTGCAGCGTCTGGGTGATCATCCGCGCCCCGGTGGCGGCAAAGGGGTGTCCGTAGGCGATCGACCCGCCCAGCACGTTGAAGCGGCTCTCGTCCACTTCACCAATAGCACGATCGCGCCCCAGCACCTCGCGGGCAAAGCGGTCGCTGGCCATCAGCTTCAGGTTAGCCAGCGTCTGGGCGGCAAAGGCTTCGTGCATATCAAACAGGGTAAGATCGCCAAGCGTTAGTCCGGCCCGCTCCAGCGCCAGCGGCGTTGACCACGCCGGGCCGAGCAGCATGTCCTGCTTCACATCAATCGCGGTAAAGGCGTAGCTGCGCAGATAGCCGAGCGGCGTTAGCCCCAGCTCACGAGCGCGGGATTCGGTCATCAGGATCACCGCCGCCGCCCCATCGGTAAGCGGCGTACTATTAGCTGCAGTTACCGTGCCGTGCTGACGGTCAAAGGCCGGACGCAGCTTCGCGTAGTCGGAGAGCGACGCGTTGGCACGCACCGTATTGTCCTGAATAAACGGCTCGCGGTAAGGAGGCGCATAGGCGGTCATCACCTCATCCGCCAGCCGGTTGTCTGCCCATGCCTGGGCCGCACGCTGGTGGGAGCGGTGGGCGAAGACGTCCTGCTCCTCCCGGCTAATGCCGTAGGTTTTTGCCATCTGCTCGGCGGTATCACCCATGCGTAACCCAGTGGAGTATTCGGCAACCGCAGGCGGCACCGGGAGCAGATCGCGCAGGCGCAGGCGGGAGAGCAGCTTGAGCTTTTGCCCACCGGAGCGGGCCTTGTTGAGATCGACCAGGGTACGCGCCAGGGTTTTACTGACGCCAATCGGCAGGACGGATGAGGAGTCGGCTCCTCCGGCGATACCGGCGCGGATGGTACCCGCCAGCAGGCTCTCGGCAACGTTCGCGACCGCCTGAAAGCTGGTGGCGCAGGCGCGGCTCACGCTGTAGGCGTCGGTATGTACATTCATTCCGGTCCCCAGCACGATTTCGCGGGCGATGTTGGGCGCCTCTGGCATCTGGACGACCTGACCAAACACCACCTGTTCAATGACGTCTGGTGGAATTTCGCTGCGCGCCAGCATCTCGCTCACCGCCATCTTCCCCAGCTCGATGGCGGTCACGCCATGAAACGCGGTGGCCTGGCGGGCAAACGGGGTGCGTAACCCGCTGACAATGGCTATACGATCGCCCTGACGGGTGACAAGCGGTAATGCCTGACTCATAACACTCCCCTGTTGACATAATGCGCAAAGTGGTATGACCTGATATCAGTCTTAACCATTTTTTTACATTTAGCCAAGCGGAAGCACGAAAAAATGCGAGCTAAAACACAGAGAAAAGCGCAGGCAACGCTCCCGGTGTCGGGAGCGTAAGAGGAAGATTAACGCAGGCCCAGCTGGAAGATCAGCGTTTCGGCTTCGCAGGCAAACACGAAGTCGATATCGAGCTGCACGCCGCCGTCAACCTCAGTAAAGGTTGGCTTGATGTCGCACGGCTCAGACTCAACGCCGCGCGCCTTTTCCGTCAGCGCGGCGAGGGTCTCTTCGGCCTGGGCACGATCGGCAAACACGCGGCTATAAGACGCCGTGCAGTCGCTATTGTCCATGATGGTGCCAACGTCCATACAGCAGCAAACGGGGGTTTCATCAGCACTGCATTTACTCATCTTGAATTCCTCTCTCATTCGCACGTAGCGTGCCCGATAAATAGTGAGGGTATTTTACGCGCTGGCGGTTGCGGTCTCCAGCGGTTAGCGCGCCAAAAGTGGATAAGTGACCGATATCACACTTAAAAATGATCTGGCGCAATAATCACCCGTTTCCCTCATTGAAGGCCGTCTCGTTTTTGCCAGCCAGATCGCGTTTCCGTGATCACATTTGAAAATACTTATCAACATACTTGCAACATTCATGCTGGTCAGACCTATACTCTCGCCACTGGTCTGATTTGTAAGTCGGAACTCAGACCCTACACTCCGCGCTCCTGTTACGGCATGTAACATTTATTGTATAAAAATAAATTATGAGGTTATGGTCATGAGCCAGAAAACCCTGTTTACCAAGTCTGCACTCGCAGTTGCAGTGGCAATTGTCTCAACACAAGCCTGGTCAGCAGGCTTCCAACTTAATGAGTTCTCCTCCTCTGGTCTTGGCCGTGCCTACTCAGGTGAAGGCGCTATCGCTGACGACGCGGGCAACGTCAGCCGTAACCCCGCGCTCATCACCATGTTCGACCGCCCTACTTTCTCCGGCGGCGCCATTTTTGTCGATCCAGACGTAGACGTTTCCGGCGTCTCGCCGTCGGGCCGTAGCCTGGACGCGGATAACATCGCCCCGACGGCGTGGGTGCCTAACCTGCACTTCGTTGCGCCGATTAACGACCAGTTTGGCTGGGGCGCGTCCGTGACCTCTAACTACGGTCTGGCGACTGACTTTAACGACACCTACGCCGCAGGATCGATGGGCGGTACCACCGAGCTGGAGACCATCAACCTTAACCTCAGCGGCGCGTATCGCCTGAATAATCACTGGAGCTTTGGCGTTGGCTTTGACGCGGTATACGCTAAAGCGAAGCTGGAGCGCTACGCCGGTGACCTTGGTCAGCTAACCGCAGGCCAGCTGAGCCAGACCCCGGGCTTCACCTCCGCAACGCCGCAGGGCGCACTGCTTCGTAATATTGCAGGCTACGCTAACAGCCTGGCCAGCGATACCCAGATCGCCTACCTGAAGGGTGACGAGTGGGGCTTTGGCTGGAACGCCGGTATTCTCTACGAGCTGGATAAAGACAACCGCTACGGCCTGACCTACCGTTCAGAGATCAAAATCGACTTTGACGGTGACTACCGCAGCAGCCTGAACCCGGCGCTGAACAGCTTCCTGACTTCGCGCGGCCTGCCCTACGGTACCGGCGGCAGCACCATCGACGGTTCTCTTGATCTGAACCTGCCGGAGATGTGGGAAATTTCAGGCTACAACCGCGTCGCACCGAAGTGGGCGGTACATTACAGCCTGGCCTACACCAGCTGGAGCCAGTTCCAGGAGCTGAAAGCGAAGAGCAGCGACGGCGGCACCCTGTTCTATAAAGATGAGGGCTTCCGCGACTCCTACCGCCTGGCGCTGGGCACCACCTACTATATGGATGATAATTGGACCTTCCGCAGCGGTATCGCCTACGATGACAGCCCGATCCCGGCTGACAAACGCTCTATCTCCATTCCGGACCAGGATCGCCTCTGGCTGAGCGCGGGTACCACCTACGCCTTCAATCAGGACGCCTCCGTGGACGTTGGCGTCTCCTATATGCACGGCCAGAAGGTGAAGTTCACCGAAGGCCCATATAACTTCGAGTCTGAAGGCAAAGCCTGGCTCTACGGCGCAAACTTCAACTATGCGTTTTAAAAACCAGGCGTTCTAATCCGCAACGCGCATAAAAAAAGGTGAACTCTGGTTCACCTTTTTTGTTGCCTTACGCCGGGTTATTCAGCGTCAATGTCTTTTAGATCGCCCTGGATCGCCTGCGCGTTCGGGTTCTCCTCCGGCTTCAGCTGTCCGCCGCTGGCGATAAAGTCATGCTGCTGGAAGTAAGCCTCGCGTACCAGAATATAAGGATCCGAAGACTGGCGCAGCAGGCCGTCGGAGTCCAGCAGCTGGGCGCGCGTCTCAACGCCCTCTACCGCCCACTTGCCTACCGAGAGCGGCCATGTCAGCCAGGAGAGTACCGGATAGAGCGTATCTGCCGCATCGCCACCGTCTTCACGCAGCGTAAAGCTTCCGTAGAACGGCAGCTGCACATAGGGACCGTAGCCAACGCCATAGTGGCCCAGGGTGCTGCCGAAACGGCGCGGCACGGTGCGCTGAAGATCTTTGTTCGCCATACCGGCAACGTCAATAAAGCCACCCATGCCCAAAATAGTATTAAGGAAGAAGCGGGTGAAGTGCTTCATCCCCTGATAGGGATCGCCCTGCAGGAAAGAGTTCACCATTATGGCTGGCTCTTCAAGGTTGCTGGTGAAGTTGCTCAGGCCGTTACGCGCAGGCTGCGGCACATAATCGCGCCAGGCGACCGCCACCGGACGCAGAACATAGGGATCCACCACGTTAAAGTTAAAGTTGTACATCGTGCGGTTGAACCCTTCCAGCGGATCCGAGCGTCCCTGTGGCTCCCCGGAGTCGGAGCTGGCGCAGCCGACCAGTAGCGTAGTGCCCAGCGCGAGCGCCGTCAGGCGAAATTTCATAGATGTCTCCCTGTAAAAATTGGCGATGACTGAATGTCACCCGTGACGGCACATACGCACAGCGTCCCGGCGTTCGCCGTAGAATACGCAAGCGATTGTATCAGCGTGTTTTAAGATGTCCATGCGCACGGAATAGCACATCGGTATGATTTCAGCATAGCCTGGCTTTGACATTATCTTCTCCGTTTCGTCTCCCATTTTAAACGCCTCTGCCAATAATGCCGTTGCGAGGGGTGCGCTTCCCGGCAAAATTAGCGGATACCGCTACGCTTATAGCAGTGAAGTGAGTAATGGAAAGGTGACCCATCGTGGATGAATTAAAAGAAGAGAAGATTAACAAAGACTCGGATGAGCTTTCGGAAGAGATCGAGGTAGAGAGCGAGGAGAACGAGCGCGGGGAAGATATCGAGGTGGATGAAGAGCAGCTCCCCTCCCGGGCAATGGCGATCCATGAGCATATTCGCCAGGACGGCGAGAAAGAGATGGAGCGTGACGCCATGGCGCTGCTCTGGTCGGCTATCGCCGCCGGGCTGTCGATGGGGGCATCGCTGCTGGTGAAGGGGATTTTTCACGTTAAGCTGGAGGGTATTCCCGGAAGCTATGTGCTGGAGAGCCTCGGCTATACCTTCGGCTTTATCATCGTCATTATGGCGCGCCAGCAGCTGTTTACGGAGAATACCGTGACCGCCGTGCTGCCGGTGATGCAGAACCCAACCAGGAAAAACGGTGGCCTGCTGCTGCGTCTGTGGAGCGTGGTGCTGCTGGGCAACCTGATCGGTACGGCGATTGCCGCTTGGGCATTTGAGTACATGCCGATCTTTGATGAAGCCACGCGGGATGCCTTTGTCGAAATAGGTATGGAGGTGATGAAAAACACGCCTGCCGAGATGTTCTCAAATGCGATCATCTCCGGCTGGCTGGTGGCCACCATGGTCTGGATGTTCCCGGCGGCCGGTTCGGCGAAGATCGTGGTGATTATCCTGATGACCTGGGTGATTGCCCTGGCGGACACCACCCATATCGTGGTGGGCGCGGTAGAGATCTTCTACCTGGTCTTTAACGGCAACATCCCCTGGACGGATTTCCTCTGGCCCTTCGCCATTCCGACCCTGGCGGGCAATATCTGCGGCGGGACCTTTATCTTCGCCCTGCTTAGCCATGCGCAGATCCGCAACGACATGAGCAACAAGCGCAAGGCCGAGGCGGCAGCCGAAGCGAAAGAAGCCCGAAAAAAGATGAATAAGGCATAAATGGTGACACTTTAAGCAGTCAGGCGGTGCCGAGCTTAACGCAATGGATAAATAGCGTTATACTCGTGCCGCCTCGTCCCCTTAGTTAAATGGATATAACGAGCCCCTCCTAAGGGCTAGTTGCAGGTTCGATTCCTGCAGGGGACACTTTGAAAACTTTTTCCTACCTCTAAGAAATCCCAAATATCTCGCACCGCGCAAGGCTTTGAAACGTTTTTCGTAACCAGCAATTTCCCATACTCCAGCACGTTATTCCCCAAGCAATGCGTTCAGCTCATTCTCTGACGCCGCTGCCAGCAACACGCCAAAAAACCCCATAAAAAAAGCCCCCGGCGCATCGCGGCGGGGGCTGACATAAGAGCTTAACGCTTACAGCGCCATGTCGTGCTGGGCAGGCGCGGCTTCAGCCGGTTTTGCCTGCGGCATGGACTGCGCCGCGTCCTTCATCTGAATGACCGGCGGTTTGGTCAGATTCAGCGTAGAGGCGGTTTCATCCCAAACCTGCTGGGTGAGCGCCACGTTGCCGTTCAGCTTCTGGCCGTAGGTCGGCACGATGGCGTGCAGTTTTTCCTGCCACTGCGGAGAGGTAAACTGCGCCGGGAAGAGCTGCTTGATCACGTTGATAGAGATAGGCGCTGCGGTGGATGCGCCAGGCGATGCGCCGAGCAATGCCGCCAGGGTTTTCTGCTGATCGGTAACGATTTCGGTACCGAGTTTCAGCACGCCGCCTTTGTCTGCATCTTTCTTGATGATCTGCACGCGCTGGCCTGCCTGGATCAGTTTCCAGTCCTCTTTACGCGCCGACGGATAGTACTCTTTCAGCGCCTCGAAGCGGTCATCATCGCTCAGCATTACCTGACCAATCAGGTACTTCACCAGGTCGAAGTTATCCAGACCGACATCGGTCATCGGGATCACGTTCTTAGTGGTCGTGGTGCTCAGCAGGTCAAAGAACGAACCCTGTTTCAGGAATTTAGTGGAGAAGGTCGCGAACGGCCCAAACAGCACCACGCGTTTGCCATCAAGGTAACGGGCATCCAGGTGCGGAACCGACATCGGCGGCGCGCCCACGGAAGCCTGACCGTAGACTTTCTCGGTGTGCTGACGGGTAATTTCCGGGTTCTCGGTCACCAGGAACGAACCACCTACCGGGAAGCCTGCATAGTTATCCGCTTCCGGAATACCGGTTTCTTGCAGCAGCTTCAGCGCGCCGCCGCCAGCACCGATAAAGACATACTTCGCGTCAACCGCACGCTCTTTACCGCTCTTCACGTCGGTAATGGTTACGTGCCAGGAGTTGTCACCGTTACGTTCAAAGTCAGTGACTTCGGAGCCGGTTTCCAGCTTAAAGTTGCTGGTCTTTTTCAGGCTGCCCACCAGCTGACGGGTGATCTCGCCATAGTTAACGTCGGTACCGACCGGGGTCCAGGTGGCGGCAACGCGCTGCTGCGGATCGCGGCCTTCAATGATTAGCGGCGCCCATTTTTTGATCTGCTGCTGGTCGGTAGAGAACTGCATGCCCTGGAACAGGGTCGTCTGCTGCAGTGCCGCGTAACGCTTGGTCAGATAGTCAACGTTGTCGCCCCAGACAAAGCTCATGTGCGGGGTGGAGTTGATGAAGGAGTGCGGATCGTTCAGCACGCCGCGCTTCACCTGAGATGACCAGAACTGACGCGAGATCATGAACGCTTCGTTGATCTCCAGCGCTTTGGTCACGTCAATCGAACCGTCTGCACGCTCAGGCGTGTAGTTCAGTTCCATGTTGGCGGAGTGACCCGTACCGGCGTTGTTCCAGCCGTTAGAGGATTCCAGCGCAACGCCGTCCAGTTTCTCAACCATGACCTGTTTCCAGTCAGGCTGAAGCTCCTGTAACAGCGTACCCAGAGAGGCGCTCATGATACCGCCGCCAATCAACAGTACGTCTGTTTTCTCGGCAGTGTCTGCAGCGTGAACATTAGAGGCAACCAACATCGCGATAAGCGAAAAAGCGGGAACTACTTTTCTGAAATGTGACATCTGTTATTGCAATCAACTTAATTTGAACAAATAGGCGATTATTTTAACGGATTAATTAACAATTAAAAGTATTATTGAACAAATTATTAACAACCATATAGAGAACAAGGAATTAGGGTGAATCTGAAGCGCCCGGCTCTTGTGTACTGAAAAAGCGGATTAACAACTGAGTCAGATGGACTTCCGTCTGTTGTTTAAGCGCTGGCGAAACCTCTCCACCCTGCTGCTGGGCTGCGATCTGTCGCAGCTGCTCCTCCACCGGCGGCATCTGATTGAACGCCTGCGTAATAGCAAACACCTGCGACTTAAGCTCGCTCACGGTCATATACCTGCCATGCTGTTCATCCAGACTATTCAGACGATCGGTTAGCTGCTTCAACTGCATCATCCCCTGATGCCAGCCGCTCAGACTCTCTACCGGCAGGGCCGCGGCGCTGAGCTGTTGTTGCCACTGATGGACAAACTGTTTTACCGCCGGGTCTGCGGGGAAGAGTGTCTGTAGCTGGTGTACCAGCATGGCCTGCTGGCGGAGAGCATTATCTGGCGGCAGCCGGGACCACTGTTCTATCTGCTGCTGCGTGCGCAGGATCACCGCTCTCGGCTGCATATCCAGCGGTTTTGGACGATGAAGATATTGCCAGCCCCACAGCGAGGCACTCCCTACCACCAGCATGGTGAACAGGCCAGCAATAAACGCTCTCCGGCGACGGTCTGGATGTACCAACGTCCTCCCCTGCTCCGGCTGCACAACAAAAATCCACTGTCTGTCGGCGGGTATCGCCAGCTCTGGCGCTCCCCGGATTGTGCTTGTGGAGACGGGCGAAGCGGCCTGCCTGGCTCCGGCATGCTCATCGCTCTCAAGCCGCAGTGCCGCATGATGCAGCTGCGCGCGCAGCGCGTCACTCTCACTAAGATGCTTCAGCTCAAGGCGCTGCAGCACGTCACCGATATGGGCCAGGTATTGCTCCGCCTGGTAGAGCTTTCCCAGATCGGCAGAGGTGAACCTCTGCATTCTCAGCACCTGCTGCAGACGTTTGCTCAGACCGCTAAGGATCTCCACCCGCGCATGCACCGCCTGCGGCCACAGATTATGCCACTGGTGCGCCAGCAGCGCATCCAGCAGGGCCAGCCCCTCATTCAAACCCGCCAGCCCGGACAGATGGGTTCGCGCCAGCGTGTACCAGGCCAGGGTCTGCAACTCTACGCCGTTGCGCTCAAACAGCGACAGGCACAGCGCCTCCACCCGCTGCCACGCCACATCCGGGCGCGCCGGGTGGGTCAGCTTGCCGAGTTCATCATGCAAGGCGGCATGATCGGGAAAGGTTCGCGGATCGCCGCCGATCCTCAGAGAGTGTTCAGAGTCGATGTTCATCTGCTATTCAGCCCAGATAATGAGACTGGACCGCCGCTCGGGAGTCCAGATACCGTTGTTGTTTAAGGTGCCGGATGAGCACCTTTCCTTCCGGCATAAATTGCGTACCGTAGCGCACCAGACCAATGCCCTTCAGCTCGGCATCCACGCCGTAGCGCAGCTCCCCGGGCTGCGTCTGCTCCAGCAGGACCACGCTCAGGGTTTGCAGCCTCGGTTCGTATTTCAACAACGCGTCAGAGAGAGTTTGCATCAGTTGATGAGCGGTACCGGGCATCCCCTGCAGGATTTTTGTCATATCCGGCAGGCCATAGTCGGGCAGATGCGCCAGCGTTCCGGCGCGGCAGTTAAGGATGCGCTGCATGTTGTCCAGCACCGATAAAATCACCTGGTCCTGTTCGCTGGCCTGGTGCAGATCAAGCCCGCCGCTAAAGTTGCCGTAGAACGTTTCATAGAGCGACGGGGCGTTATGACCTTTGGGCATCTCACTCCTCCTTCAGCGGTTGCAGCGTTAGCCGGTTATTGTCAGCTTCGATAACGCGCGCCTTATCCGGGTCAAGCTCGTCACGGGTAAGAACGAGCTTCCAGCTGTTTTTCGCCTGATCCGGCGCCCGGAACAGGCCGACGACTACAACAAACTGCGCCTGTTCGTCCAGCGGCATATCGAGGCTGGTATCTGCCCCGGGTTTCACCACCACGCTGCGGCTGGCAAGCACATCCGCGCCCAGCGCGCTTTCGGCATCTTTTGCCAGCTGCTGATAGACCGCTTTATCAAACGTCTTACGATCCTTAAGCTGATAAACCCGTATCATCACCGGTTCAGAGAGCGAGACATCCTCTACGCTGTCGGTGTTCAGCGCCTCTCGGGCGGTAAGATCCAGATGCAGGGTTTTTACCTGTCTGTAAAAGATTGACTTTATTGCGGATGAGGTATCGTCACTGACCGTCTGGGTCAGACCGCAACCGCTCAGCAGGAGCGGGACTATCAGCAGGGGAAGGTGCCGGGTTTTACTCAAATGCATACGTGACACGCTGGTTTCCTTGTTGTGTGACGGCAGACGGCATACCGCAGTAGCTGCCTAACTCAGTAGTAAAGATGGCGGGCAGATCCGGCGGAACCGTGTCGCCTTCCATTCCCAGGACCCCGGTCATGCCGAGGATAAACGGCGTTTCGTCCAGCACGGGGGCTGGCAAAAGCTGCGTCGGCACCGTTAGCTCAATCCGCGCTTTATAGCGCCAGCCGAGATACACCCGCAGCAGAACCAGAAAGTCATCATAGCACTGCCCGCCCGGCAGCCAGCCCTGCGCCTCTGCCTCATCGTCCGTATACAGCCCCACCAGCAGCTGGCTGCTGATCTCCGTCGTCTCATCTCCGAGCACCGTATAACCGTCGAGGAGAAAGTCCTCCTCACCGTAGAAGCCCAGCGGCCTGTCGATATATACCGTGCGCGGATCGTGGGGGGTGACCGTAGCCTGGGTGTGCGGTGCCAGCAGTTTCACCAGCGCCTGAATCCCCTCTTCGGTTCTCGCAGGGAGGTGCATGATGCCGAGCAGAGCCAGAAAGCGCGATACCGGCGTGCCAATATGTTTCCCGGTGCCGGGAATGCCCAGCCCGATAAGCCCCAGCAGGCTCTGCGACGTGCTGTCCGTTCCGCCAGGCTCAAAGGTCGCCGGGTAGGAATATTTGCGCCAGATACGGTAGAACTGCGTCAGGATGCGGTGGTTAAAGATATCCAGAAACGCCATCTGGGCCTCGTACCCTTCACGCCGCTGGGCGATATCATCCAGCCAGGCCGTCGGCAGCGGTGAATCCACGCCGTACAGGCCGTTAAAGGTGGTGCGCACCGTCGGCGGCGCATCCGGATTGTCTTCGTCGTACTCCACCGCTTTCAGCTCACTGACCGGAAACCCCATGCCCGGATGCGGACGAAAGCGAACCGGATCGCTCGCCGGAGTCAGGGTGGTGCCCAGCGGCGGCCTGTCCGGGTTTGCTTTTTCCAGCAGCTGGCAGAAGCGGTAGAAATTAATCCGGTGAATATTCCGCTCAAGCCGGGCGCTTAGCCGGGAATACGGCGGTTGTGATTCTCCTGCCATTCGAGTCGCTCTCCGGTGGGTTGCACAATCAGTATCAGGCGGTTAAAGAGATGAATATCGGTGTAGAGGGCAAAAAAGCGGTTGAGCATTTCACCGAACAGACAGACATCGCCGTGACCCGCAAAGCCGTTGCCGTCCAGCATCACCTCAATCTGTACGCCACGCATCAGATGCCCTCTCTCAAAGCGTTCGATTTCACTGTGTTTCACGTCGGTGATGGCAGCCAGACGACGGCGGTTCATCTCGTTATCCGTCCAGTCATAGAGCGACAGCGCTCCGCGCAGGACATCCGCGTTATCCATCATCCACAGAAAACTGCTGCCCAGATGGCTCAGCACCCGCCAGTGGAAGCGATCCCGATCCGGTGGATAGCACGGCAGCGTCGGCGCGCAGAGATTACGCACGCGAATACGCGAGGCGGTAGACTTGACGGTGGTATCGAGCAGCGTGCTCTGCAGCGCCCGGCGCGGCAGCTGACCGTTGGTGCCGATCAGGTTCAGCGAGAGCTTCTCATCATCCGGGACGGTATGGTTATCGAATGCCTCACCGCCGAGGATGAGCCAGGTGTCATACAGTCCGGAAGGGCCACGCTTGACGCGAGTGTGGTAGTAGTACTCCGGCGCATCGTGGCGCAGCATTCCCCCTTTATGGCGAAAGCTGGTAAACGGCACGTAGACCTGATGCCCGCTATGCCGTGAGGAGGTGACTGAATCGACAGCGTAAATTTCCGTGTGGCCGTCCTGAACACGCATTGGACGCAGCAGATATTCAGTGCACAGAGGATCCAGGTGCAGCGGATCCGACTCCAGTGGGAAGAGGTTAATTACTGGCGAGCAGTGCAGGCGCAGCTGTTTTTCCGAGAAGGGAAATTCATGCGGCCACTGTTTATTCAGCACCACGTCAATCTCCAGCCACGGCGTCGCCTCCGGCAGCGTGACGCTATCCAGCCCGCGCAGGCTGACCGCCATGAACTTTTCGCGGAAGGTGAAGTACTCCAGCAACAGCTGATAACCGCTGAAGCTGCCGTCCGTTTTCGGCAGCAGGGCGTCATCTTTGCCGAAACCACAGACGGCAAAATGCGCAGCCAGCGGGTGTCTGTCCACCTCTCCGGGAAAACGGAGACCAATATTCGCCACGTTCAGGGTCAGCGCTTCATGCAGTGCACCCGCCAGGGGCGCATCCGCATTGAGGTAGAGCGGAATACGGCTTAAATCAATCTCGCGCCAGTTTGCCAGCGGACCGCACTCCAGGCGCAGCGTAATGACGGAGCGTCCATCCGGATCTGTGGTCACCCCAGCACGGGAGAGCGACAGCGGCAGCAGGGTCAGCGGCTGCGTGGTGGTGTAGCGACACCGCGTCCGCTTTTCGCCGATGGGCTGCGAGAGCACCTCAAAGCCCCTCTCTATCTCGACCGGCTCTTTCATCTCCCGCCAGTCGGTGGCGAACTCCACGATAGACAGCGACGGAATGGTGCGCAGATAGTGCGGCCATATCATGCTCACCAGCCCACCGGTAAGCTCCGGCAGGTCATCATCCAGCTTTTCGCGCAGCCGCCCCATCAGGAAGGCAAAACCTTCAAACAGGCGCTCCACATACGGATCGCGCGCGCCCGCTTTGTCGAGGTTTAAGCTCGCCGCCCGGTCGGGATGGGCAAGCGCAAACTCTTCACCCGCCTCACGCAGGTAACGCATCTCGGCGTCAAAATAACGCAGGGTTAAATCGTCCATTTATTTTCTCAGGATCCAAAGAGCAAGGGAGAGTTAACTGCACAGCACGGCGGCCCGCGCCGGATCGATGGCGATCAGCCCGGCAAGCAGCGACGCCATTTCCGGTTGCAGCCGCGTTTTATCTGCTTCACTGCGCCCGGCCTTGATGCGCAACAGTTTTAGCCGCCGCGCTTTAACCTCAAAAAGCAGTACCGGTTCCCACTGGGCCAGGGGGAGCGCTGCCGCGTGACTATCCAGCTCGGCCAGCAGATGCTGCGCCAGGTCGTTTTTGCCTACCTGTTCGGCGACGCGCGCCATCAGCAGACGCAGCAGCCAGCGGCTTCGTACGCTGGTGATGCCTGGGCGATGTTGCAGCCAGGCCAGGGCCGCCTCAGGACCATCACTGTCGGCCAGCGCCAGTGCTTCCGGCTCCAGCTGCAGGATGTCATTGTCTTCTGAGGTCACCACGTTGCTGACCGGAAGCGCGTGAAAGCTCAGGGGCGTAGCCAGCACCTGCTGCTGGATCCAGTTGAGGGTGAACTCGTCGGCAAAGGGCGTGCCGTCAGTAAAGGCCAGCAGCTCCAGACCGCGCACGCGGTTCAGCAATCCCTGCAGGTCGTTCTGGACGATGGCGGCTTCGTTTTCGCGGCCCTGCTTTAGCAGCGCCTGGTGGATATACCACTGCAAGTCCAGCCACAGATGGCAGGCACCACGCGAGAGCAGATCGTCTGCGGCTTCCAGCAGCGGCTGCCACTGCTGCTGTAAATAGAGACGCTTGAGCTGCGGGCGTGGATCGATCTTCAGCTGTTCAAAGCGGGTCCGCCCGTCTGCCGTCTGCGTCGGAAGCTGGTTCAGCGTGTCATGGCGGATGTTTTTCAGCAGCCGGTGAGCCGCCAGCCAGCCGCCTGGCTGTTCACGCAGATAGGCCGCCAGAACGCGCCCCTGCGCCAGCAGCTCCTGACCGGAGACAATACGGGCCAGCTCAGGCGGGCTAAGATGCGACGGAAAGGGGGTGCTGGCTGCGTTTTGCGGTACCACAGCATCCGCGCCCCCGGACTGCTGGAGTCGGTTTTCCAGCGCGCCGTACAGCGGCGCCAGCTGCGGCTGGCTCTCCTGTGACAACTCAGCGTTCAGCTGGTCAATAAGCAGCAGCGCCCCGGCGATACGCAGGGTGTCGGCACTATTGACCTCCGGGTAGAGGGACAGGCTGTCGAGCATTTTACCACCGGCGAGCCACTCCATGGCCCCTCTGCGGCTTCGGTCACGCTGCGGATGGAGCTGCGTGCCGAAGTGCTGCATCAGCCCTGCCAGCAGCTCAAGACCGTCCGCCAGCCCCGCTTCGCCATCGCGGTGCAGCCGCGCCCAGGCATAATAGGTGGCGACCCGGATATCTTTCGTTGCAGCGATCAGCAGCTTTTCAGCAAGCTGGCAGATGAGCGCCGTATCCGCACCGGAGAGTTTATTCACCTCTTCACGCATACGCTGAAAATCGTCGTCGTAACCGGGATCCTCACCGGTGGGGTTGCCTGCCGTGACGGGCTGTAACCACTTTTCCCACAGGGGCAGGCGCAGCTGGGTCTGTTTCGCCAGCGTTGCCGATTCGGCCATGCAGGCCGTGAGTAACGTTTGCAGGGAGGCCATCAGTTCATCTCCCCGTTATCGTTGTCCGCAGCAGCCGTCGCACCCACGCTGAAGATGGCATCCGGCAGAGCAAAGTGACGCAGCTTCAGCAGCGCCAGTGGTCCATCGCCCATCTGGGTGCGCAATAGCCACTGCAGCTGGCGGCGGTCCGGGGCAGCGATGGTTAGCCGGTACATACCCTCGCCGATCTTTTCACGTTTCGCCTGCTCCAGCAGCCGGATCCCGCCCCATGCGCCGCTGCAGTTGGCCAGCAGTCGCGCACCCGCCGCTGTGGAGGTCCAGGTCAGCATCGCCCCGGGTTTGTTAATCACGCCCGGCCAGCGAAAGCTCTGCCAGTCGGCAAGCTGGTTGAAGTAGTGCAGCGTCTGTCCGTCGATCGTCATCTGCGTTTCGACAATCTCCGGCATCGCCACGCCCTGCATCTCAAAGCTGATGCCCTGGCTGCCGTCGGTGAAAAGGATATCGGAGAGCTGGCTAAGCTGGTTCACCGCCCTCAGGAAGGCCGGGCTGAAGGTCAGCCCCTGGCTGTTGGTCTCGTTCGCCACCCAGCTGCTGCCCTCTTTATGCAGCACGCCGCCCAGTTGGGTAGTGAGGAAGCGGTCGATACGTCCGGTATCATGGCGGATGAACTCTGCCAGCATCGGCAGGGAGACATCACTCTTGCCGGCGGCAAACGGGTAGCGCCCGTCAAACGATGCGTGCCAGTTGGCGACAATGGCACGCTGCCACTGGTCGTTCAGGCTGGCCGCAGAGGGCTGCAGTACCGTCTGCCATGCCTGCGTCAGCGGCTGTACAAATAGGGTATTACCAAAGCGGCTCCACTCTTCGCCAAGACTTGCCGCAACCAGGCTGCCGTAGGCCAGGGTATCGGTGAGATCCACGCTTTTCCCCTGAAACACCGTCTGCGCCAGCTGCTGCATCATTGCCTGCGGATCCGGCGCATTCGCCACCTGCTGGAGCTTCAGGCGCACGCGAGTGAGCCGGGTGAGGTACGTCTGTAGGCTGAGCGAGCTGTCGGCCGCCATCACGTTCTGCGTGCTGTTTTTACCCATCAGCTGAAGCAGCGGCCCGAACGTCCCCTCCAGCGGCCCGACCGGCCCTGCAGCCTGCTGGTCAATGACCGGCCGCTCGTCCCTGCCGATTAGCGCTTTGGCTGATTTGACCAGCGAATCAGAGATGGCTTCGCCCTGCTGCCCGGTCTGCCCCTGATAAGCCAGGGTGTTCATCAGGGCAATCAGCGGCGACTGGCGGACGTCGCCGGTCAGGGTGAGCTGGTCGGTGACGTCGGTAATGTTGTGCGTCGGATCCAGCCGGATGCTGTTCAGGAAGCTCAGCCAGGCCCCGGCAAAATCGGTGAAGTAGCGATTGGTCAGGCGCTGCTTCAGGGCTTCCGGGGAGATGTCGCCGGAGACGGCCCTGTGGTTATCACTCAGCACCCAGTCGATCTCATCGCGTCGTGATGCCACCGCGTTATCTATCGCATCCTGAATGCCCCCTTCCCACGCCTGGCGGGTAAACATTCCCGGCACCACCTCCTGCGTGCTGAAGAGACGGCGGGCATCCGTCCCGGAGGTCATATCCTCCAGGGTCATATCGGCATAGTTGCGGCGAACAGCCGTGAGCATAGTCTCGTAGAGGGTGCTCTCGGCGTTACGCTGACCAATCTGCTCCAGCAGGACCTGACGGACCTGCGCCACCAGCGCCGCATCCGGGGTGATTTTCCATGACGGCTGTGCCGGCAGATTCTGCATATAGAAGCCCTGCAAATCCGGGGCAATAGCCTGCCACAGCGCAGGCGACAGTCCAGGGCGGGACGGTTCCGCGGCTTGCATCACCTGAGTAAAAAAAGCGGCGTCGGCCCTCTCCGGGTGCGCCATCATCAGGTAGGCCTTCAGCTGGCCGTAACCCGGTTTTGCCCTTTTTGCACGTAAAGGGCTACGCGGCGGCAGGTTCGCCAGCGCGTTTAGCTGCTGCGTCAGCGTTTGTACGGCCACGTCGCGGATCAAACAGTTATTTGCCCGCCCGTACCACGGCATCAGCGCCGTCAGCAGAGAGGCGTTATGATCAAGACCGAAACGCTGATACCAGGGCGCACCGCGCGTGCGCTGGATCTGCATGCGTCCGATATCGTTACGCAGCGCCTGCAATGCTATCAGCTGGTTATCGTTTATCGCCGGGTGCTGCACCAGCTGCTGCGCCCGGTCAGCGGCACTGAGAATGTGCTGGCGGTTAACGGCAAACGCCGTCACGCTGCCCAGGCCCCACAACGCCAGCAGCGTCAGGATCGAGACTTTTAGCGTGTGCTCCCACGCCATCCCCACGCGCACGCCGCGGGCTTTCCCGCAATCCTCCTTCACGCCCTGCCACGCCGCCGGAACGGGCCAGCGGTGCTCATGTGCGGATGCGCCCGCTTCGCTCGCCGGTAACGTCGGGCTGAACATCAGGCCGCGCAGCGGAAGACGTCTCTGATGCTCCGTCAGCCATGGGGTGAGCAGGGTTTGCCAGCGGGCAATGCCCTCTATCTCCAGCTGTCGGGCGAAACGTAAAAGGTAGTCGTGTGCCGGAGTGACGTGCATCTGCTGCACTCCCTGTGCTCTTAGCACAGGCAGAATGGCGGCCAGCTGCTGACCTGCAGCTTCAGGAGTGGCGTGCACTGGAAACAGCGCGCCTACTGTTTGGGTAATTCGCGCATCCTGCGGCCACGCGCTGTCGCTGACCTGCCACAGATAGACCGGGGGCTGGTAGTGCAACACCTCGCCCACCTGCTCCAGGGTACGAAGGTGGATGTCCAGCCTGTCGGGTGTCGCCTGCGCGTCGTTAAGAGCAAGCACGATCCCGTCCAGCGGACGGTGGCGGCGCAGCTTACGCAGGGCGTGAAGACGATCTTTGTCGATGGCGGCGGACAGTGTGCCGCCGTGAATCAGGACGGTACCGCTGCCCTCCAGCCACTGCTTCTCTGCAAGACCAGGGGCGATAGCGGCGACCTGCGCTGGCTCGCCGGTGATCAACAATAGACGGACTTTATAGCGCCAGAAAGGGCCGTGACGGCGACGGAGGTGAGTGCTCATCCGCTGAAAGCCGTATTCATCCTGGTGGGTAACTGGTTTCTTTTTCTCTGACGGTACCGATTTTCCTCCGTTGGCCGCCTTCGCTTTTAGATATCCATGGCATCCCACACTCCGGCTGCTAAACATCTGGATCAGTACGCCAAACAATAGGATGAGAGTGGCAAAAGCCGAGACAAATAAAGAGACCCACCATTTAACCGAGTCCCTCTGAATATTCACCCATTCAGGATGTACTATCAGCAACAGGCAGATGCTGCCTCCCAATCCCAGAATGACGACACAAAGCAGCCATAACTGGAAACCGGAATTTTTGAATATGTTAAATAATGAGCGAAAGTGCTTCACTACGGTTTACTCCTGTAAGAAAACTTGCACGCAGCAAGGACTGTCCTGTTACAGCAATAATGGATAATCGTAATAAGGACTGAGATCAGTCAGGCTCCGTCGGAGAACGGATCACCATGAACCAGGGGGAGTTATTTTCCCCATCGACACTCATGAGCAGTTGCGGTGATGATGCGATCATAAGATTTTCGGCTGCCACCGCTATGGCTAGCCAGGGCGATGCGTATCCGGTCAACCCGGTACGTAAATCAATATCGCAGGGTTGCCCTGCCCCCGGAAAACGAATACCTGCAGTAGAAAAGAGACCATCGGCTTTATTTTCAGTTCCCATCCCTGTTAGCCAGATCTGGCTGATTGCATCCGGGGTAGTCATTCCCCACAGCAACGCCTGCTGCATTGCATAAGCCATACCCTGCTCAGAATGCGTAAGCTCTGGACGGTGAACAAACGCTACTGGTTCTTCTACCGGGGCGTCAGTTCGTTGCAGTAAGAGCGCAACGGCGGCTTCCCCCGCTCCGTCACCCCCCTCTTCTACCAGATTCACGGCCAGTACCAACAGCGTCTGCATTAGCTCCGGCTCGTCCAGCCAGTTATCCAGCATATTCAGGCCAGTTTCTTCTATGAAGGAAAGACGAAACGATAATCCGGTTATCTCTTTAATAATTAGTGCTGCCATCTGCTGTTGCTCCAGGGTCACTGAATTATCCGAGCCTGTTAGCAATGCGACTGCCAGAGAGCTTTGTGCAGGCAAACCATGTAACGCAGCCTGTATCCGGTTGGCTGACAGTAACGTCTGAAGTCGGGCTTTCAGTCTGTCCATTCCCGATAGCATGACATCATCAAACCGGGCCTGATGAATCACATTCTGTTTTGTGTTATCGATGACTGGCGGGAGTGAGATCCCATCAGGTATCAGTAACTGCCCGGATAAGGCTCCGGAAGCGACCACATGCGGTAGCTGCGTAGCCTGGGCCAGCATGACGAGACTGCGTTGTCCGCGCTCGATCTCCTGAATAAGATCCCTTTCACGCATGTCGTTCCAGCCGTCATTGCCGAATATCGGGGTCAGGAAAATCACGCTCCGGATGATAATAAGAACGATCCAGATAATGAGCGCTCCTCCTGGGAAACATATCCAGAAAAACGGAATATGTGTGGACATTCCGGCAGGCCACAGCCAGGCAGTTACCAGGCCATTTCCCGCCACCAGTGCCAGCAGAAACACCAGCCAGCGCCGAAAAGAGGGAGCCGGGCGGTTTTCAGCCCGCACGGGTATACAAGTAAGATCGACTGGCATTATTTACTCGTCGTGGCATTGCCGAGGGAAGAGATCAGCGTGCAGCCGCAGGTACATTTATAGCCATGAAAGGCAACCTGCCTGCCGTTATCCTTGAAGGTTGGATGGCCTTCTGCAATAAAAGAGGGGTTATGGCCTTTCAGTGGGCAATCCACTGGGTCGTCCTTATGCGCTACGCCAATACCACCAAATTTCATGTTTTCAGAACCTACGGTGACATATCCACCGCTGGACAGTTTGTCGTTTTTACGGATGATGCCTTTCATTTTTTTCTCCATAACGATTAGCCAGTTTTTCTCTGATTCTGGCGTTAGCGGACTCTAGTTTTCGGTCCCTTGCGTCAAAAACATCACGAGGTTCATTTGCCAGCACATAACGCCATAAATGCTCAGGGTTACATTCTGAACCAACATTGATGGGGTCACTGTTGGCTACCGGGCACGCGTCTAACACATCCTGAGACCACTGAGGAATTTTGCTGGTCTGCATGGCAATATAGCGACCGATACTTTCGATGAAATTTAACGGTGACATCAGCAGTGCCATCGGCCATTCCAGACGAGAACTGACTTTCAGCATATTCTGCAGCCCCCAGATATAACCTTCACGCCGATTTTCGATCGGCGGACACAGTACGATCATATCGGCTAAATCATCGAGAAAATCTTCCTCCATATAACAACGGACGAATTCCCAATAACGATCCAGAGTTGGTTTAAACCCCGTATAACCAAAGCTGAATGTATTCAGCACAGTTTCACCATCTTCAGCCAGGATATGTCCGACAATACACGAGAAAGGTGCTTGTTGATTAACAGTGAAATAGATATCCCACCAGGAAACCGATAATTCCTCACCGTCAACCTGACAGATATGAACCATTTGTTTTTGACGATTAAAACGGACAGGGTAATGCGTTTTTCTGAACCAGTCTTTTTTCAGTATTCGCCAGAAAAAAAAGTAAGCAGGCAGTGCCAGTAGCAAACAAACAAACAAACCTGAAAAAAAATCATTTTTATGCTCGGGTGAAAACATCATTCCCCATAAAGTAAGGAAAATTAATACAATGAGCAATAACAACATACACATCATCATCGAACAAATCGTTCCTTTAGTTGCATAAAACTTGTCAACCACTTCAAGGTACGTCGAATTCATCCGAATAACGGTATTAAAACTTTGTACTGCCAGCTCTTCATTATGAGGTTTTACATGCCCCTGGTAAAAACGGTCCTTTCTTTCCTCATCCGTCAATGGACGATTCAGTTTAAACGGAACATATAGCCCTGCAGTGTGTGAGATTGCCATTTATGCTTCTCCCTGCCCTAAAACATCGTTAAGTTGCTCCAATTCGATTCGGCCATTTAACCAGATATCCGGAATATCATCTTCCCCTGCCGGAATCGTTCGCCACCAGCAGGCAGCAAGCCATTTCTGCATATCATCCCGACCTTCCATCGCAATATAAATTGCTGAACCAAAAACGAAAAGCGTAGCTATTGCGATACCTGCTGGTCCAAGAGTCACAAAACTGAGCGTCGCTGCTGCAGTTAATGCACCACCACTAGCAAACGAAATAAAGTAAGCAGCACCTAATCCATAATTATGTTTATTTCTGGTTTCATCATAAAAATGGTAGGCATCCCATCCAACAGCCACCCAGCCAAACCAGGCGCAGAATTTTGCCGTTCTTTCAAGAAACGTTGCCAGCTTGACCAGCCCGGACTCACCAATGGCGAGACGGACCAGAGGCTTCAGGCTGAATGATTTAAACTTGTAGATTGCCCGCTCCGCCGCATCCAGCAGCGCTCCTCCCGCCGAAATAACATTCGCCGCAAATTTTGTGATGCCTTCAACATTTCGCCCTTTACCTTCAATTAAACCTATTGCGGCCTTGCTGACTGCAAATACCTGAAATGCAGCTGAAAAGGTGCATCCCGCAAAAGGCAGTGCCTGACGGGCATCATTAGCCAGATTCCCTACCGAGCCGCCTCTGGCAAGGGCAAGAGGATTTCGCCACCAGCGGGGAAACAGTGTCGCACTGACTTCATCGGCAGTGCGTAATGTCCTGGCTGCTGCCTGTGCGCGTTCTGCTTCTGGCAAAGAAGATCGTAATCGGGCAGCCTCTACTGCATCAATCAATACGAGGTAGCTTCCCTGATGCACCCCCTCCAATGACATGCCAGCAGCCTCCAGTCGGCGGACTTCAATGTCCACGTAATGCCGAAGACGTGAAGCCGATACCCGTCCATCAAGATCTGTCATCTCTCCGAGCTGTCTGACGATGGCACGGATAAAATGCTTACGCTCCCCTGTACAGGCCACCGTTGTCAGTGCTTTTCCATATGTTGCCGTCAGCGCCACCACCGCCGGGAGCAGACTTTTTCCGGCCTTATTCAGCATAGCTGTCAGCGAACTACCCATTGCATTCAGATAACCCTCCAGCGATGACTGGACATCCCGCAACATCTTCTCGGTAATATCTTTAAATCCATCACCTAACTTATCCCAGGGTATATCGTCATATCGGCCATGCCCGGCAACCGCATTGCTTATCTGCGTAGTCCAGGCCGTTTGGTTTAACACCGTGGCCCGCAACAAAATGTTCCTGGCATCCACAGAAGGTTGAGATAGCTGATCGATAAAATAGTTACCGGCCCCGGATTTATCCTGCATTCCCTGAACACAGTACTGCACTGTTTGCGTAAACAACGCACCACTACGAATATTGTCTGGATCAAAATTATGATCCAGATAATCCAGCAAAAGATCGCTTTTAAGCCAGTCAAGATACATCATCACCATTGGCGAAATAATCTGCTGATCATAGGCTTTAAGCTGTCGGTTATATTCATCTATGAAGGCTTTTTCTTTTGAGCGATCGATATATTTTTCGTACTTTGCCCAGAATACATCCACCTGTACGTTTAAAGACGCATTATCAATGTGATACAAAAGATTACTCTGAGTTTCGGCCAGAGAGGGCAAAAGCGCACCAGATTTGACAGTAATTCCATTACGAACCTGTTGTTCCATACCGTCAGCCACGTTTAACCGATCGCGCTCATACTGTGAACACAGCGCATTCTGCAGACCCGACAGGGCAGAAGATAATGCCAGCCCTCGTGAAAAAGTCGGGTTCCGCGTAAAATTCACCTCCAGCCGGTAATTCGACAGCGC
>DKPJ01000010.1 GCA_002480085.1 Enterobacteriaceae bacterium UBA7338
CCGGGCCTACCAGTCCCGCATCCGGCCCCGAACCGTAGGCCGGGTAAGCGCAGCGCCACCCGGCGTTGGTGTTACCCTGCCCCCATAAAAAAACCCGCCGAGGCGGGTTTTTTTATTAGTTCTCGGTGTCTAGCTCGTCGAAGCTCTTCACCAGATCGTCAATGGCTTTGATCTGCTTCAGGAACGGCTCCAGCTTGTCCAGCGGCAGCGCGGATGGGCCGTCACACTTGGCGTGGGCCGGATCCGGGTGCGCCTCGATAAACAGGCCTGCCAGCCCGGTCGCCATACCGGCACGCGCCAGCTCGGTCACCTGACCGCGGCGGCCGCTGGAGGCCTCGCCAAACGGATCGCGGCACTGCAGGGCGTGGGTCACGTCGAAGATCACCGGCGAGTTACCGGAGACCTTTTTCATCACGCTGAAGCCCAGCATGTCCACAACCAGGTTGTCATAGCCAAAGTTGGCGCCACGGTCGCAGAGGATCACCTTCTCGTTACCGCCTTCGCGGAACTTATCGACGATGTTGCCCATCTGCCCAGGGCTAACAAACTGCGGCTTCTTCACGTTGATTACCGCGCCGGTTTTCGCCATCGCTTCCACCAGATCGGTCTGGCGAGCAAGGAACGCCGGAAGCTGGATCACATCAACCACTTCAGATACCGGCTGCGCCTGGTGAGACTCGTGCACGTCGGTGATCACTTTTACGCCGAAGGTCTGCTTCAGCTCCTGGAAGATTTTCATCCCCTCTTCCAGGCCTGGGCCACGGTAGGAGTGAATAGAGGAGCGGTTGGCTTTATCAAAAGAGGCCTTGAACACGTACGGAATGCCCAGCTTCTGGGTCACGGTAACGTAGTGCTCGCAAATACGCATCGCGAGGTCGCGTGACTCCAGCACGTTCATGCCGCCAAACAGCACGAACGGCAGATCGTTTGCCACGTTAATATCGCCAATGCTAACCACTTTTTGTTTCATAGAATCGCCTTATCAGGTTTGAATCGGAACTCATCGGATTAATGCAGCGTAATCTGCCGATGCGAAATCGTGTTGATCTGCGCGCGGATCATTTCGCTGATCGGATCTTCCGGACACTGCTCCACAAAATAGCTTAAATCATGCAGCGCGACGTGATCGCAATCGAGCTGGGCGTAAATCAGCCCGCGATCGCGGATCTCATAGGGATCTTCCGGGTTAAACTGTAGCAGCGCTTCGCTGGCCCGCAGCGCCAGCTCCATCTGCTGCTCTTCCATCAGCGCCGACTTCAGCGTATCGAGCAGCTTGCGGATCACCTCGGCGTTGTCCGCCTCGTCGAGATCCTCGTTAAACAGCTCCGCCATCGGGCTGATATTGCCCTTCAGCCACACCTCAAGGGTATGCTCGTTCAGCGTGTCGCCATTAAACGGATTGATCAGCCACATCTCGCCGTCCAGCCACTCGGCGCGCAAAATCAGCTGCGTCGGGAAGATCACCGGGCTGAGCGGGATATCCAGCTGTTCGGCTACCCAGAGCAGGATCGCCCCGAGGGAGACGGCGCTGCCCTGGCGGTTTTTCAGCACGCTATCAAGCCATAGCGCGTCCGACAGGCGATAGACACCCTGCGAATCCTGAAAACCCCAGTCGCCATAAAAGAGTGCAAGCAGCTTCTCGAGCTGCCCTTCCTGCGGCTGCGCCTGGCTTATCTCTTCGCGGGCCAGCGCAACCAGCTTATCCAGTTCATCACAGACATACTGCGACGGAAAGTCGTCGCGGATAAGTTGTGAAACGAGGATCATCCCGTCGCATAACGGTGCTTTATTAAATTCGAAATCGGCTAACGACCTCATTACTTACCCCAGTCACGGTATTCAACGTCGATGATAACGCCAAACGGCGTTTCAGTCAGCCTTGCTTATGTATGCGAACAGCATAACCTGCCCGCAGTCAGTCGCTCGTTGCCGCCGTAATCCCGCGTGGTCTCCACATCCCGGTAACCATTTTTAGCAAAAAGTGCCCGCACCTCTTCGCCCTGCTGCCAGCCATGCTCCAGCAGCAGCCAGCCGTCGGGCAGCAGAAACGCGCGCGCCTGGTCAATAATCCACGCCAGATCCGCAAGGCCGTTATCAGCAGCCACCAGCGCGCTGCGCGGCTCAAAGCGCACGTCGCCCTCGGCAAGGTGCGGATCCTGCTCATCGATATAGGGCGGGTTGCTGACGATAGCGGTGAAGCGCTGGCTCTCGAGCGCGCTGAACCAGTGGCTCTGTAGCAGCGTGACGTTAGCGATGCCTAAGTGCTCGGCGTTACGCCGGGCAAGGGCAACGGCGTCGGGCATCAGATCCACGGCGGTAATATGACAGTCGGGACGCTCGCTGGCCAGCGCTAGCGCAATCGCGCCGGTGCCGGTGCCTAAATCGAGGATAGCGCAGGGGGATGCAGGCAACCGGGCCAGCGCCTGCTCAACCAGACACTCGGTGTCCGGACGGGGGATCAGCGTCGCCGGAGAGACAAACAGCGGCAGCGACCAGAACTCGCGAATACCCACCAGGTGAGCCACCGGCTCGCCCCGCTGGCGACGGGCCAGCAGTTCCTCAAGCTGCGCCTGCTCGGCAGGCAGCAGCTCGGTCTCACCAAAGGCGAGAATAAAGGTACGCGCCCTGCCGGTAACGAAACCCAGCAGGATCTCCGCATCGCGGCGGGGACTTTCGCTTGCCGCAAGCTGGCTTACCGCCTGGCGTAGCCAGTGCTGATACTCCATTAGTCCTGCTCGGCCAGCGCCGCCAGCTGATCGGCCTGGTACTCCTGCACGATAGGCTCAATCAGCATATCGAGCTTGCCTTCCATCACCTCGTCCAGACGGTAGAGCGTCAGGTTGATACGGTGATCGGTGACGCGCCCCTGCGGGAAGTTATAGGTTCGGTTACGGTCGCTGCGATCGCCGCTGCCCAGCAGGTTACGGCGGGTAGAGGCTTCCGCCTGCTGACGCTTGTCGATCTCTGCCGCGCGGATACGCGAGCCGAGCACCGCCAGCGCCTTGGCTTTGTTTTTGTGCTGGGAGCGCTCGTCCTGGCACTCCACCACGATGCCGGTAGGCAGGTGGGTAATACGGATCGCCGAGTCGGTGGTGTTAACGTGCTGGCCGCCCGCACCGGAGGAGCGGAAGGTGTCGATGCGCAGATCCGCCGGGTTGATGTCCGGCAGCTCGGCTTCCGGCAGCTCCGGCATCAGCGCCACGGTGCAGGCGGAGGTGTGGATACGCCCCTGCGACTCGGTGGCCGGGACGCGCTGCACGCGATGGCCGCCGGATTCAAACTTCAGGCGTCCGTAAACGCCTTCGCCGCTCACCTTGGCGATCACTTCTTTAAAGCCGCCATGCTCGCCTTCATTGGCGCTCATGATCTCCACGCGCCAGCGACGGGATTCGGCGTAGCGGGTATACATGCGGAACAGATCCCCGGCAAAGAGCGCGGCTTCGTCACCGCCGGTTCCGGCGCGGACTTCCAGGAAGGCGTTGCGTTCATCATCGGGATCCTTCGGCAGCAGCAGAACCTGCAGGTGCGCCTCAAGCTCCTCACCCTTCTCTTTCAGCTCGCGCAGCTCTTCCTGCGCCATCTCGCGCATCTCGGGATCGTCGAGCATCATCTGCGCGGTTTCGATATCTTCCTGAATCTGTCGCCAGTCAGTAAAGCAGCGTGAAACATCGCTTAATTGCGCATATTCACGCGACAGCGCGCGAAAGCGGTCCTGGTCTGCAATGGTTCCCGCGTCGCCGAGCAGCGCCTGAACTTCTTCATGGCGTTCGTGCAGGGCTTCCAGTTTGGCAACAATAGAAGGCTTCATAGGCGTAAATGCACCCTGTAATAAGAGGTTGTTGTGCTACTCCAGCCCGAGGCTGTTACGTAGAATATGCAGGCGTTCGTCGTCCCCGTCACGGGCGGCCTGCTGAAGTGATTTGGTTGGAGTATGGATCAGGCGGTTGGTCAGCTTGCGGGCCAGATCCTGCATAATGGCCTGGGCGTCGCCGCCCTGCTCAAGCGCGGCAAGGGCCTTCGCGGTGAGTTCATCGCGCACCTGCTCTGCCTGGCCGCGAAACTCACGGATCGTCTCGCTGGCGCTCTGGGCACGCAGCCAGGCCATAAACTCGCTGCTCTCCTGCGCGACGATGGTCTCCGCCTCCACGGCGGCGGCTTTCCGCTGCGCCAGGTTGTGCGAAATAATGCTTTGCAGGTCATCAACGCTGTAGAGATAGGCGTTCGCCAGCTTGCCCACCTCCGGCTCGACGTCGCGAGGCACGGCGATATCCACCAGCAGCATCGGCTGGTTACGGCGAGATTTCAGCGCGCGCTCAACCATCCCTTTACCGATGATCGGCAGCGGGCTGGCGGTAGAGCTGATGATGATATCGGCATCCTGCAGGCGGGCGTCGATGTCGCTCAGGGAGATCACCTCTGCACCCACCTCATCGGCCAGCAGCTCGGCGCGCTCGCGGGTACGGTTGGCGATGATCATCTTCTGCACCTTATGCTCGCGCAGATGACGTGCCACCAGCTCAATGGTCTCGCCTGCGCCGACCAGCAGCACGGTGACGCTGGAGAGCGACTCGAAGATCTGACGCGCCAGCGTGCAGGCGGCAAAGGCCACCGACACGGCACTGGCACCGATATCCGTTTCGGTACGGACGCGTTTGGCAACCGAGAACGACTTCTGGAACATACGCTCCAGCGCGCTGGCATTGATATGGCCACGGCTGGAGTCAGCGAAGGCTTTTTTCACCTGGCCCAGGATCTGCGGCTCGCCCAGCACCAGCGAATCGAGACCGCTGGCTACGCGCATCAGGTGGCTGACGGCGTCGTTGTCCTGATGCCAGTAGAGGCTTTTACGCAGCTCGTCTTCATCAAGGTGGTGGTAGTCACAGAGCCAGCGGATCAGCGCTTCCTGCAGATTATCCTGCTCTTCGACGCTCAGGTAAAGCTCGGTACGGTTACAGGTCGATAGCACCACCCCACCCTGCACCATAGGCTGCGCCAGCAGGCTCTCCAGAGCCTGGTCGAGCGTGTCCGGCGTGAACGTTACGCGTTCCCGCAGCGAGACAGGGGCCGTTTTGTGGTTGATGCCGAGCGCTAAAAGAGTCATGTCAGCGGGAGTAGTACCAGCGTTGATAAGGTTAGTCTGAGCGCATCATACAGGATGAGCCGGGTCAATAAAAGAGACAGCCCCCTTTTGGAGTAATTGGTAATTTCATGATTTAAGACAACTTGAACGTAGACGGTATTCCTGCTCGGCGCTAGCATTAAAGATCATAACCGTAACGCACCACAAGGATTTGTCATCATTATGACTTTACCGGACCGTCGCCTGATTCGCCTGTTACCTCTCGCAAGCCTGGTACTAACCGCCTGTTCTATCAATGCACCGAAGGGACCGGGCAAAAGCCCAGACTCGCCGCAGTGGCGTCAGCATCAGCAGGAGGTGCGTAACCTGAGCCAGTATCAGACGCGTGGGGCCTTTGCTTATCTCTCCGACAGCCAGAAAGTGTATGCCCGCTTCTTCTGGCAGCAGACCGGCCAGGATAACTACCGCCTGCTGCTAACCAATCCCCTCGGCAGCACCGAGCTGGAGCTGAACGCTAAGCCGGGCAGCGTAGAGCTGGTTGATAACAAGGGTCAGCACTATACCGCGACCGACGCCGAAGAGATGATTGGCAAGCTGACCGGCATGCCCATCCCGCTGAACAGCCTGCGCCAGTGGATCCTCGGTTTACCCGGCGACGCCACCGACTATAAGCTTGACAGCCAGTACCGCCTGAGCGAGCTTAACTACACCCAGAACGGGAAGACCTGGAAGGTGACCTACGGCGGCTATGATGCAAAATCAACCCCGGCGATGCCGTCAAATATGGAACTTAATCAGGACGGCCAGCGGATCAAACTGAAGATGGATAACTGGATTGTAAAATAATGATGACCCAGTGGCCTTCGCCAGCAAAACTTAATCTTTTTTTATATATCACTGGCCAGCGTAGCGATGGTTACCACGACCTGCAGACGCTGTTTCAGTTTCTCGACTACGGCGACACCCTCAGCATTGAACCGCGCAGCGACGGCAAGATCCGTCTGCTGACGCCGGTAGAGGGCGTGGCGGAGAGCGATAACCTGATCGTCCGCGCCGCACGGCTGCTTCAGCAGGCGGCGGCGGATCGCGATTCGCTGCCCGAGGGCAGCGGCGCAGATATCCGCATCGAGAAACGTCTGCCGATGGGCGGCGGGCTGGGGGGAGGCTCCTCTAACGCCGCGACGGTGTTGGTAGCGCTTAACCATCTCTGGGGCTGCGGCCTGTCGGTGGAGGCGCTGGCGGCGCTGGGGTTGACGCTTGGCGCGGACGTGCCTGTTTTTGTCCACGGCCATGCGGCCTTTGCCGAGGGCGTTGGCGAGGAGTTAACCCCCGTCGATCCGCCGGAAAAATGGTACCTGGTGGCGCATCCCGGCGTACATATTTCAACCCCGGCCATCTTCAACGATCCTGATTTGCCTCGCAATACGCCAAAACGGCCAATTAATACGTTACTGAACTGTGAATTTGTCAATGATTGCGAGGTTATCGCAAGAAAACGTTTTCGCGAGGTTGATGCCGCGCTTTCCTGGCTGTTAGAATACGCGCCGTCGCGCCTGACTGGCACAGGAGCCTGCGTCTTTGCTGAATTTGACTCAGAGACCTCCGCTCGTCAGGTGTTAGAGCAAGCCCCGGAATGGCTGCAGGGTTTTGTCGCGCGAGGCGTAAACGTCTCCCCGCTTATGCAAGCGCTTAACACTGACAAGCTTTAATACTTTTTAATGAGTATTCTGGGTTAGCTGAGTTTCGGTGACAACGTCACCTCTGTTCCAGACGTTGCATCGCGCTCTTTAAATACATCGCCTGGATAGCGTAGCCTGGCCCGCACAGTTTACGGCGACGCTATCCACCACTGGACGCATGCCTGAGGTTCTTCTCGTGCCTGATATGAAGCTTTTTGCTGGTAACGCCACCCCGGAACTAGCACAACGTATTGCCAACCGCCTGTACACTTCTCTCGGCGACGCCGCCGTAGGTCGCTTTAGCGACGGCGAAGTCAGCGTACAAATTAACGAAAATGTACGCGGTGGTGATATTTTCATCATCCAGTCCACTTGTGCTCCAACGAACGACAACCTGATGGAGTTAATTGTCATGGTTGATGCGCTGCGTCGTGCTTCCGCAGGCCGTATCACCGCCGTGATCCCCTATTTCGGCTATGCTCGCCAGGACCGCCGCGTGCGCTCCGCGCGTGTGCCCATCACTGCAAAAGTGGTTGCCGACTTCCTCTCCAGCGTTGGCGTTGACCGTGTCCTGACCGTTGACCTGCACGCAGAACAGATCCAGGGCTTCTTCGACGTTCCAGTCGATAACGTATTCGGTAGCCCCATCCTGCTTGAAGATATGCTGCAGCTGAATCTCGATAACCCGATCGTTGTCTCTCCGGACATCGGCGGCGTGGTTCGCGCGCGTGCTATCGCTAAGCTGCTGAACGATACCGATATGGCTATCATCGACAAGCGCCGCCCGCGTGCCAACGTCTCTCAGGTTATGCACATCATCGGCGACGTTGCCGGCCGCGACTGCGTGCTGGTTGACGACATGATTGATACCGGCGGTACGCTGTGTAAAGCGGCAGAGGCGCTGAAAGAGCGCGGCGCGAAGCGTGTATTCGCCTACGCCACCCACCCGATCTTCTCCGGCAACGCGGTGAACAACCTGCGCCACTCCGTGATCGACGAAGTGGTCGTCTGCGACACTATCCCGCTCTCTCCTGAGATCAAGGCGCTGCCAAACGTGCGTACCCTGACGCTCTCCGGCATGCTGGCCGAAGCGATTCGTCGTATCAGCAACGAAGAATCCATCTCCGCGATGTTCGAGCATTAATCGTAACGTTTGATATAAACCCGCTTCGGCGGGTTTTTTTGTACCTGAAAAACATTTGTATGATGTATTCACGCATTATCGAACATTCATATGGCGGATAATACGTGCATGGATAACGACTCTTGTGAAGATCATGAACCTCTCAGAAATAGTGCCTTTTCGTGCGCTGATTGAAGCGTGCTGGAAAGAGAGATATACCCTTCCGCGTTTCACCCGTGACCTGGTGGCGGGCGTCACCGTCGGTATTATTGCTATTCCGCTGGCGATGGCGCTGGCTATCGGCAGTGGCGTAGCACCCCAGTACGGTCTCTATACCTCGGCAGTAGCCGGGATTGTTATTGCCCTCTGCGGCGGCTCACGCTTTAGCGTCTCCGGCCCGACGGCGGCCTTTGTGGTGATCCTCTATCCCGTCTCTCAGCAGTTTGGTCTGGCGGGCCTGCTGGTGGCGACGCTGATCTCCGGGCTTTTTTTAATCCTGTTCGGCCTCGCCCGTTTTGGCCGCCTGATCGAGTACATACCGCTGCCCGTCACCCTGGGCTTTACCGCCGGGATCGGGATCACCATCGGCACCATGCAGATAAAAGACTTTCTTGGTCTGGAGATGGCCCAGGTGCCGGAGCACTACCTGCAGAAGGTTGGCGCGCTGGTGATGGCGCTGCCCACCCTTAATCTGGGGGATGCCGCCATCGGCGTGGTCACGCTCGGAGTCCTGATACTCTGGCCGCGCCTCGGGATCCGCCTTCCGGGCCATCTTCCCGCTCTGCTGGCGGGCTGTGGGGTAATGGCGCTGGCTAAGCTGGCGGGTTTTGATGTGGCAACCATCGGCTCGCGCTTTCACTATCTGCTGGCTGACGGCACCCAGGGCAACGGCATTCCACAGCTTCTGCCCCAGCTGGTGCTGCCGTGGCAGATGCCTGGCTCCTCGTTTACCCTAAGCTGGGCCGCCGTTCAGGCGCTGCTGCCCGCCGCTTTTTCAATGGCGATGCTCGGCGCGATTGAATCCCTGCTCTGCGCGGTGGTGCTCGACGGCATGACTGGCACCCGGCATAAGGCCAATAACGAGCTGATCGGCCAGGGGCTGGGTAACCTGATTGCCCCCTTCTTCGGCGGCATTACCGCTACCGCAGCGATTGCCCGCTCGGCGGCCAACGTACGCGCGGGTGCAACCTCACCCGTGGCGGCGATTATTCATGCCCTGCTGGTGATCCTCGCCCTGCTGGCGCTGGCTCCCCTGCTCTCATGGCTACCGCTGTCGGCGATGGCCGCCCTGCTGCTGATGGTGGCATGGAACATGAGCGAGGCACATAAGGTCGTTAACCTGCTACGGCGTGCGCCCCAGGACGACATTGTGGTAATGCTGATCTGTATGTCGCTGACGGTGCTGTTTGATATGGTTATCGCTATTAGCGTTGGCATCGTACTGGCGTCGCTGCTGTTTATGCGCCGTATCGCCCGCATGACGCGCCTCGCTCCGGTTAACGTCGAGGTGCCCGATGACGTGATCGTGCTCCGGGTTATTGGGCCGCTCTTCTTTGCCGCGGCCGAAGGGTTATTTAACGATCTGGCGACGCGCATCGCAGGCAAACGTATCCTGGTGCTGAAGTGCGACGCGGTACCGGTGCTGGACGCGGGCGGACTGGACGCCTTCCAGCGCTTTGTCAAACGGCTGCCGGAAGGCTGTGAGCTACGGGTCAGCAACCTGGAGTTTCAGCCCCTGCGCACGATGGCGCGCGCAGGCATCAAGCCAATTGCCGGGCGGCTGGCGTTCTACCCCAACCGTGACGCGGCGCTGGCGGATCTGTAATGATTAGGGTGCAGCGTACCGGCGCTGCATCATTACCCCAATCGCCTGCTGTAGCCAGGCCAGCACCTCGGGGGTCATCCAGGTCCCCTTCATTAGCAGCGGCTCCTGCTGCATGGCAACGCGGAACTTCTGCTGGGTAGTTGGATCCTCTCCCGCGTAGGACTGGAAAAGTTCGAGCCAGTTCTGCGCCAGCTGCTGGCCACGTTCAGAGGCAGGATCGCACGCCTCCCGCGTGGCCTGGTGCAGCTTTGCCACCAGCAGAGGCCACTCCATCAGTCGGTCAAAGTAGTGCGCCCGGGTAAAGGCCATCTCCTGCGGAGTAAGATAACGCTGCCAGATAGCCAGCTTGCTCTCGGCAAAGGCGTGGGTGATGTAATCGATAATCTGCGGCGTAATCCCCGTTCGCTCGCGCATCTGCGGCTCTACGCTGTGCATCTCGTTGAGGCGGGTCAGAAACTCCGGTTTGCCCGCCGTATCCTGCTCCAGGCGATCCATCCAGCGGATCGCCAGATCCATCGCCTGTGGATCGGTCTCAGCAACCTTTTGCGCCATCAGCGTCTGCGCTTCCGCAACCAGCGCCGCCCAGACAGAAGCCAGCCGTTCACCTTCGGCGGCAAACGGCAGCTGCTGTAGCTCTTCTTTCGTAAACCAGCGATCGTACATATGCATTAACTCCAGAGTCTGTAGCCAGGACTCCAGATCGGGTTCGCTCTCTTCCCTCAGTCCCGTCCGCAACGCGCAAAGCTGGTCGCGCAGGGTATGAACAGTGCGCAGTTGCCTGTCCAGCAGAGCGATCTGCGCATCAAGAAGATCGGGAAGCGAGAGCGTATCCTGCTCCAGAAAGTCCTTGATTTCGGCAAGCTCCAGCCCCGCTTTTGCCAGCGCCTGGATCATATGCAGGCGCTGTACATCGGCAAGGTTATAGAGCCGGTAGCCTGCCTCGCTTCTGGCGGAGGGCAGCAGCAGCCCGGTTTGCTCGTAGTGGTGTAGCGTGCGAACGGTGATGCCAGCGCGTTTCGCCAGCTCGCCTACCTGAATTAACATTGCTGCTCCTTGTCCTGACCAGTAGCGCCACTCTGGGACCTTACGTTACGTGAGGGTCAAGGGACTAGCAAAAAAAAGCGCAAAAAAAAACGACCCACCTGAGTCGTTTTATGAAGATGCGTGTAGGCCCGTGCAAGCGTAGCGCCGCTGGGCGTATCCAATTAACCATCAGCTAGGCTTATGCTGATCCCGGCGGCAGCGTTTGTCGTAGTGGCGTACCCACCAGTATTTATCGCACACCTGTTCGTGGCCGCCGATACGCGCCCCCGCCAGCCAGAGAATAGCGCCAAGGAAGATGCTGAGTATGGCCCCGTGGGCGAAGTACTGCGGCAGATTAAGCTGCGGGAGCTGATTCAAGATAGAGTAACCGACGCCAACCACCATCACCACTAGCCCTAAACCCATAAGCGCATTACCGAGTCTCGATGCGTTTTTGCGTTTCATATGTCACCTCCGGCGTTGTGGGCTGAACGGGAAATATCCCCAATCCTTATGAATAAAGTATAGGCAGGGCTTATTTTGCAGGGTGCGGGCGAGATCACATTTATAAATATCTTGTTCACAGAACTTTACATATAAGCTGCTGAACTCAATCACTTTCTAATAGTTGTTACGGGCAATTATTTCTAATTTTATCATTCGGTCGCAGAATTTTGTCAACGCCCGCGCTACCACGTAAACTACGCGCTAAAGAGTGAACTATTCAGGAAAAGAGACGTGACGATTAAACTGATTGTCGGCCTTGCCAACCCGGGCGCGGAGTATGCCGCTACCCGCCATAATGCCGGCGCATGGTATGTTGACCTGCTGGCCGATCGCTACCGCGCCCCGCTGCGGGAAGAGCCTAAATTCTTTGGCTTTACCTCACGCATTAATCTGGCCGGGGCGGACGTTCGCCTGCTGGTACCGACAACCTTTATGAACCTTAGCGGTAAAGCCGTGGCGGCGATGGCTACCTTCTACCGCATCAACCCCGATGAGGTACTGGTGGCGCACGATGAGCTGGACCTGCCCCCGGGCGTGGCAAAATTCAAGCTGGGCGGCGGTCACGGTGGCCATAACGGCCTGAAGGATATCATCAGCAAGTTTGGCAATAACCCCAACTTTCACCGCTTACGGGTGGGAATTGGCCATCCGGGGGATAAAAATAAAGTCGTTGGCTTTGTGCTGGGCAAACCGCCCGCCTCTGAGCAGAAGCTGATTGATGACGCCGTTGACGAAGCGGTGCGCTGCACCGAGCTGTGGCTGAAAGAGGATCTGGTGAAAGCGACCAATCGCCTGCACGCTTTTAAGGCCCAGTAGCCCTGAGCGATGCCATTTTTGCCGCGCAGCGCGTCTGTAACGTGTATAATAGGCGAAGCTATTAACTTTTCTGCAATCTGTTTTGTCTAACAGGTTGATTATCAAGATATAAAGGTGATGTAAACCATGGGATTCAAATGCGGTATCGTCGGCTTGCCGAACGTCGGTAAATCTACCCTGTTCAACGCGCTGACCAAGGCGGGCATCGAAGCTGCCAACTTCCCGTTCTGTACTATTGAACCAAACACCGGCGTGGTGCCGATGCCGGATCCGCGCCTCGATCAGCTGGCGGAGATCGTTAAGCCGCAGCGCATTCTGCCGACCACGATGGAGTTCGTTGACATCGCCGGTCTGGTTAAAGGCGCCTCCAAAGGCGAAGGCCTGGGCAACCAGTTCCTGACTAACATCCGTGAAACCGAAGCGATCGGTCACGTGGTGCGCTGCTTTGAGAACGACAACATTATCCACGTGAACAACAAAGTGGATCCGGCTGACGATATCGACGTGATCAACACCGAGCTGGCGCTTTCTGACCTGGATACCTGCGAGCGCGCCCTGCAGCGCGTGCAGAAGAAAGCCAAAGGCGGCGATAAAGACGCGAAGGCGGAACAGGCCGCGCTGGAGAAATGCCTGCCGCAGCTGGAAAACGCGGGCATGCTGCGTGCGCTGAAAAACCTGACGGATGAAGACAAGGCTGCCATCAAATATTTGAGCTTCCTGACGCTGAAACCGACCATGTACATCGCGAACGTTAACGAAGACGGTTTCGAGAACAACCCGTACCTGGACAAAGTACGTGAAATCGCTGCTGCGGAAGGTTCGGTCGTGGTTGCTGTCTGCGCCGCCGTTGAGTCTGACATTGCCGAGCTGGACGATGCTGACCGTGACGAGTTTATGGCCGAGCTGGGCCTGGAAGAGCCGGGCCTGAACCGCGTGATCCGCGCCGGTTACGAGCTGCTGAACCTGCAAACCTACTTCACCGCTGGTGTGAAAGAGGTTCGCGCCTGGACTATCCCGGTGGGCGCTACCGCCCCGCAGGCCGCAGGCAAGATCCACACCGACTTTGAGAAGGGCTTTATCCGTGCCCAGACCATCGCCTTTGAAGACTTTATTACCTATAAAGGCGAACAGGGTGCGAAAGAGGCCGGTAAGATGCGTGCCGAAGGGAAAGAGTACATCGTGAAAGATGGCGATGTGATGAACTTCCTGTTTAACGTCTAACGCCTCCTGCTTCAGATGTAAAAAATCCACGCCCCGGCGTGGATTTTTTTATGACCCGATGGCAGCGCTCATTTCCGTATCATAAACAGCACCATCCCACCCCCGGCGATCAGGCAGCCTGCCGCCAGCAGCAGTGCAGGCTCCAGCGAGGCGAAGAGCGCAACGCAGGCAGAGGAGACCAGCGGCCCTGTTAATTGACCCGTGGCATACCCAGCGGTAAGCATACCCACCGTTTTCGCCATCTCACCGCTCGACACTTCCCGGGCAAGGCGCATCGACAGCTGCATAATGGACAGAAAGCACAGCCCGGTCAGCACGGTCGATATCAGCAATCCCACCGCGTTGTTTGCCACAACCGGTGCAGCAACCCCTACTCCCTGCATGAGCATGGCTAATGCCAGGCTGATACGGGTATTCACGACGGCAGCAAACATGATCACCAGCAATACTCCCGTTACCGCAGACAGCCCGAACAGAGGCCAGAAAAAGGCAGCCTGGTTACCACTGCTGAACACGGCATGCGCCATCTGCGACAGAAAGGTCGCAGGCAAGATGTAACCAAAACCCGCAAGCGTATAGACGCCGAGCAGCAGCTTAAGGTTTCGCCCTAAGGGTGCCGCCTCCCTTCTCTTCTGCACCGAAGGTAACTCATGCGGCAGATGGCGAAAAATCACCAGGATCGCGACGAGGGCAACGACGCCATAGACGTACCACGCCGTAGAGGAGTTGATGTATTGTGTTGACATAACCCATGCCAGAACGCCGGTCAGCGTAATGCCAATGCCCGGACCGCTGAATACCGCAGCCGAGAGACGTGGCGCATTTTTCGCTGCCAGCTCCAGCTGCGTCCATGACGTAACAATAATCAGCGCCCACGCACCGCCCACGCCCGCAATAAAACGGAAAAGACATTGCAGGGCAAACGAAGAGGTCGCCCCTGACAGGATCGTAACCAACATAGCGGCAAGCAGTCCCGTTTTCAGGTAAGTAGCGTGATTGCTCCGCATGCGGCTGACGTGAATCGCGCCCAGCAGATAGCCGATATAGTTCATAGCAGCAAGGATGCCTGCGCTGGACAGATTGAGAAATCCATCGTTAATCATTACCGGGATCTGCGGCGTAAGTGAAAAACGGCCGATACCCATTACCACCACCAGGGTGATTATTCCGGTGAGCATCGTGCTGATGCTTCCGGTTGCCAGGCGCCCGGTCTGCACGGTGTCTGATATCTGTTGCGACGACATATTTCAATTTTTCCCATAACTACTCTATTCTGTGCGGCAATCGTAAGTGCTAACGCCTCCAGCAAAAATGGGGGGGATTATCCTATGACTATAAGTCATAGCCAGGAGAGTCTGATGTCCCGTAACGAGGACGTGAAAAATTTTCTCACCCGCCGCCGTGCGGCCGTGGATCCCGCTGAGTATGGCTTTGTTGCAACAGGACGACGGGTAAAGGGTCTGCGACGTGAAGAGGTTGCACAGCTGGCTGCCGTGAGCGTCAGCTGGTATACGTGGCTGGAACAAGGCAGAAGCATCAGTATCTCCCATGGCGCCCTGCAACGCATCGCCCGGGTGCTTAAACTCACCCCGGTGGAGCAGGATTACCTGGAGGATATCGTTTTCGGCCATCGGGCTGTGCCGCAGTGCGTGAGCAGGCCGCTGCCTAAAGAGGTGACGGCAATGGTTGACGCGCTAAATCCACATCCGGCGTTTATTCGCCGCGCTAATATGGACATTCTTTACTGGAACGAGGCGGCCAGAAACGAAATTTTTGACTGGTCGGCTGTGGCTGAAGGTGACAGAAACTCCCTGAAGCTGATGTTTTTGAGTGAAGAGTATCGGAAAATTATTCATGACTGGGATAGCGCTGCGCGCCATACTATTTCGGCCTTTCGCTCAAACTATGCCGCAGCCAAACAGGCACAAGAGTTTGAAGCCGTGTTATCCGTGCTGAATCTGCAAAGCGCGGATTTCCGGCAGATGTGGAATTACCATGACGTGAGTAAAATCGGCGCCGGGAATAAGGCCATCATTGATAAGAACGGCCATATTAACCGATTCACCTATACCTCGCTGGAGATAGAGAACCTGCCCGGCGTATTTGTCCTTTTCTACCTGAAGACAGCGAACGCCTGATGAGTGCAGCAAACCTTTTAATTTAACCTCCTCGTTATCCATATTTGCACATAGCCCGATTTCCTTGCGGATTACAGTTTTGATGGCTGTACCCGCATCCTATATTTTTATAAGGAAATCAATATGAACGCATCTATACCTAACGCCAGCTCACTTGTCTTCTATTCCTTACCCAACTTTGCAGGCTCTTCTCTCGTAGCCGCCCATGGGCAGACCGGCATTGTCGCTTCTTCCGCGGCATCATGGGTCGAGCGGTCCGTCTCTGTACCCGGCACCGACGGCATGTATACGTTTATCTGGTCCGCCGTCGATACCGGCAACCCGGCGATGTCCTATGCCGGGCACGACGAGCAGTACATCAAAGCGAGCCTTCCCTATATCGAAAATGCTTTCCCCTCCCCCCAGTACCCGCTCCAGTACCTCGGTATCAACGCTTCCCTTGCCGTCCCCGTTTTTGTGCAGCTCTCCGGCGATTTTCCGGCAGAGAACTGCCTCGCCGCCACCGCGCTCGTCCCTGGCTCCGTCAACTCGGTAACAACGTTCGCTTCCTCCCAGCACGATGGTGCTCTCGGATTTATTCAGCCCGTCAACGGTGCATCGACCCTCGTCTCACTGATGATCGGTACCCTCTCCGACGTGGACAGCACCGTGCAGTGGATGAGTGCGGCTTCGCTGATGCTCGTGTTTGCCAATAACGTCCTGACGCTTTCCGCTATCTCCAGTCTTCCCGACGGCTGGACCTTCGGCACCCCCACCCTGCAGTCGGACGGCTCCTGGCTCGTCACGCTTTCTGCCGGGCAGGTCTCTGATATCGGTACCCTCTATTCCGGCGTAGACTACACCGGCAACAGCCAGACGCTCTCGCCTCATCAGTCGCTTCAGGCCAACTCCGGCTCCGGCTGGCTCTGGCGCTCCGTCAAACTTTCAGAAATGTCGGTGCTTCTTTACTCATCGTTCAATCCCGTGGATGCCGCCTACGACTACGTCGGCTATCAGCTCATACGCATGTCCAGCGATACCCCTGATTTTGCGACCCTCTTTACGGGTAACCTTCCTGCTCAGTTGCTCGCGCTTGACCGAACCGACGTCCAAATCTTTGTCAATCTCAACACATCTGCATCTGACGATGCCGTTATTGCCCTGACGCAGGCCTATCCAGTCGCCTTCTACTCTGCCGTTACTCGCGGTAATACTGGCCTGCTGGCACTCCTGCCTGCCTCGGGTACAGCGCAGAACGTCGCCGTCAAAGCCGGTGAACTCAACGCTGATGGCTCAGCTAGCTTCTCTCTCTCAGGCGAATTTTCTGTCTCTCTCGAGGAGGGCATACCGGTCATTACGCCCGGTACTGGCATTCCAGCATCCTGGTCATTCAGTGCACCGATAGTTCAGGCGGATGGAACCTGGCTTGTCACGCTCTCAGATACCGCTGTTAACGAACTTACTCTCTATAGCAGCGCCAATTATCAGGGGGATAGCACGCAACTGGCGACCGGGGAGAGTATCCTGCTACGCTCACCGCTATGGCAGTGGAACTGGCAGTCAGCACGGCTTAACGGTAATTACCTTTTTAGCCATACTCTGTTGGCCAACCCAGATACGTTTGACTTCCGCACCTATGCAGACAGCTACGACACCGCCGACATAGCGGATCTCTCCACGCTCTATCCGATTGTCACGCATGCCGCCGTTGAGGGTACGGCGCTTAACGAAGATGAAATAGCCATTCGTGTCGTTCTGCTACCTGACGACACTAGCCAGGCCGTGGTTGCCGTAACACTTCAGACCATGCCTTCCGGCGCTCCGTTAAACCACCTCGCCAGCGTTGGCAACGGCCTGCTTAGCGTGCCTGGCGTACTCGCCGTGATAAACAAAAAGCATGCTCCCGTTACCTTACCGTTGCAGGTGGGCAAGCTGGATACGACAACCGGTCTTGTGACGTGGCAGGTAACCACGACCCTTATCGCCGGTTGGAATGATAAAAATCAGTTACCTGAGCTAGCTTTCGGTGTAGATGCGCCTGATGACTGGGTACTCTACCCAGCGCGGGCCACCGGCAAAGCCGGAGAGTATCGCACGGTATTCTCCGGTAATATCATTGCACCTTTCATTACACCGCGCGGTCCAAGAGGAAGAACATTTTATTGCAACCATGCGATCCTGACGGCGCTGGATACCGACACGCTGAAACCAGTAGAAGCGCTATGGCAATATGAAGGAGAGATCCACTCGGAGCAGGCCACCTGCTTTATTGACGTCTCACCCTTCCGTCCGCTACACGTGCGCAGCGGTAAAGGCCGGCAGGCTACCATCCTCCGGCCAGGCAATATCGCCGAGACATGGGATACACAGGTAAAAAATAATGCCGTTGCCGCGTTGACGGATAACAGCACTCCGCTGGCATGGGGTGACAGTAGTCACGGCGGCAGCATCCCTTCAGACATCGCCTCGCGAACTGACCTCATCTACCTGTCCGGAAACTATGCTGCTTTTGCCGCCCTCTCAAAAACGGGTAGCGTGGTTGCCTGGGGTAAAAGTAGCTATGGTGGCAGCATCCCAACAGATATCGCTTCGCGCACTGATATAGTCAGCGTGATGAGTACGACGACGGCTTTTGCCGCGCTGACCGCGAGCGGCAGCGTAGTCGCCTGGGGAAATACCGAGGCCGGTGGTAGCGTGCCGACAGATATTGCTTCTCAAACCAACCTCACCAGCCTGGCTGGAAGTAACGCAACGTTTGCCGCTTTGACCGCCACTGGCGGTGTGGTCGCCTGGGGAGGCGGTGATGGTGTCCCGGATGATATTGCCTCGCGTACTGATTTAGTTAGTCTGGCGGCCAACCTTTCAGCTTTTGCTGCCCTGACCGCGAGCGGCGGTATGGTTACCTGGGGCGACAGCAGCTTTGGTGGTGATGCCCCGGATGATTATAAGTCGCGAACCGACCTGGTAGGTGTGACTGGAAATGAGTTTGCCTTTACCGCTCTGACCGCAGGCGGCAGCGTGCTCGCCTGGGGAGATGCGGGTAGCGGTGGTAGCCTTCCAGAAGATATTGCCTCGCGGACGGATATTATTGGCGTAACAGGAAGTTCATATGCGTTTGCGGCACTTACTGCTTCCGGCAGTGTTGTCACCTGGGGTAACAAAGATTATGGCGAAGCGTTACCAGACGATATCGCCTCCCGCACCGATCTGGTTAGTATAACCGCAACCGCTGGAGCTTTTGCTGCCATAACCGCCGCGGGTAATGTCGTGACGTGGGGTTCTACCTCAAGTGGTGCAACTATTCCAGATGACATTGCGTCATTACTCACCGGTGTCGTGGCAATCTACGCAGGCACTAATAGTTTTATCGCCCTGAAATCCGACAATAGCGTGGTGGTATGGGGCAATGACTACTCAGCGGATATGGATGAGATTCCTTCTTCTCTCCAGGGAAATATTTCTTATCTGAAATAGCGCTGAACCTTTTTCGGGCGGGTTTTCCCCGCCCTTTTTATTCTGTAGAGGGCTGCGTAAGCTGCTTAACCATTCGCCATCTGAACCACAGCTGGGCCACTAATATTAATATCCCACCGCTGATCTTCTGCATCGGCAGCTTCTCCCCGTACCAGATGGCCGCCGCGATCACCGTCAGCAGCGGCTCCAGCACCATGATGATCGCCGCATTGGCGACGGCGGCATGCTTCTGTCCCTGTAGCTGGAGGCCAAAGCGCAGACTGGTGGCGATCAGGATACTGGCAAGCAGCCACATTGCGGTGGTCGCGGTAAACGGCTGGGTCCACGTCTCCGTCACCCCGGACAGCACCAGCCCCACTACCCCGGTCATGCCCAGCTGTACTGCCGTCAGCGGCAGCAGCGGCACCTCCCTGGCGCAGCGGCTGGTGTAGCAGAAGGAGATCGACTGCACCACGGCGGTCAGCAGAAACCACCCCTGGCTGGCATGAAACGACACTGGAAACTGCAGGCTCAGCAGCCCCAGCCCAACGAAGGCCAGCGGCAGACACTCCCAGTAGGCGCGGGCGGGCCGGACCTTCATCATCCCCCAGGCTACCAGCGGCACGAACAGCATCGACAGGCTCATGATGAATGCGCCTTCGCCCAGCGAGGGGGTGGTAGAGACGGAGTAGATCCACAGGCACATGGTCAGCGCCATCCAGCCACCGCTGATCAGCACCCTTACTATCTGTTCACGCGGGATGTGCTGCCCCCGGCAGAACGGCAGCAGGACCAGCGCGGCACAGCCAAAGCGTAACCCCAGAAAGGCAAAAACCGGCATCCCGGAGATGCCTTCCCGGGAGAAGATCCAGCCGCAGGCGGCGATAAGGGTGACCATAACGAGAAGTACATCAGCCTGCCGCTGTGGGTTCATTGAAAGATTCATCACTACAAATAAATATAAAAAACGGTTGTGTCATCATAGTGCTAATGACATCAATTAAATAGATCGTTAGCAGGCGAAATATTAACCCCTGTACTTTAGGTGGGTTATTTATTGCTATCGCCACCTTCAGATTAAGCTTATATCGCCACAATTTTCGCCAAAACCAGTAATTATCGCCAAAAAGTTGCACCCTGCGCCTATTTTATTTATGGTGTACCCCCGCCGCTAAACGTGGCGAATTAATCATCATCTGCATCTTATAGCTTTCATTTCCTTTGATTTGGGTTTTACGGCTGCGAAAGCTATAAGGTTGCGCCATCCACACTCATGGGGAGTTTATGAGCAACGGAACGACGTTAAACCAGCAACAAAATCACGCTTCACCAGGCAATGAATTAACCGTAGACGACATCACCGTTATCGACAGTGGCCTGCTGAAAAAGGCCGTCGGCGCAGCCGCGCTGGGCAACACCATGGAGTGGTTCGACTTTGGGGTCTACAGCTACCTGGCAGTGATCATCGGCCAGGTCTTCTTTCCCGGCGCCAGCAGCACCGCGCAGCTGATCGCCTCCTTCGGCACCTTTGCCGCCGCCTTCATCGTGCGTCCTATCGGCGGGATGGTATTTGGCCCGCTGGGAGATCGCTTCGGTCGCCAGAAGATCCTCGCCCTGACGATGATCATGATGTCGGTAGGCACCTTCTGCATCGGCCTGATCCCCTCCTATGACAGCATTGGTATCGCCGCGCCGATCCTGCTGCTGGTAGCGCGTCTCGTGCAGGGCTTCTCCACCGGGGGCGAGTACGGCGGAGCCGCGACCTTTATCGCGGAGTACTCCACCGACAAACGCCGTGGATTTATGGGTAGCTTCCTGGAGTTTGGTACTCTTGGCGGCTATCTGCTGGGTGCCAGCCTGGTGACGATCATGATCGCGGTTCTGCCCACCGAGGCGATGCACGCCTGGGGCTGGCGCATTCCCTTCTTCCTGGCCGCGCCGCTGGGGCTGTTTGGCCTCTACATTCGGCTGAAGCTGGAGGAGACCCCGGCATTTAAAGATCATATGGACAAGCAGGAGGCGCTGGAGCACAGCAAGCCTCAGCTCAGCCTGTTACAGATGCTGAACAAACACCGCAAGCAGATCCTGAAGTGCATCGGCCTGGTGCTGGTGTTCAACGTCTCGAACTACATGCTGACCTCCTACATGCCAAGCTATCTGACCAGCGTGCTGGGCATGAGCGAGCTGACCGGGCTGCTGCTGGTGATGGTGATCATGTTTGTCATGATGCCGCTGACCCTCGCCTGGGGCTACTGGACTGACCGCATCGGCCGTCGTCCGGTGATTGGCCTGGGCGCTGCGGGTCTGATCCTGCTGGCGATCCCGAGCTTTATGCTGATCGGCTCCGGCAATATGCTGGCTGTATTTGGCGGGCTGGTTATTCTTGGCGTGCTGCACACCTGCTTTAGCGGCACCATGCCCGCTACGCTCCCGGCCCTGTTCGTAACCGACATCCGCTACAGCGCGCTGGCGATTGGCTTTAACCTGTCGGTCTCGCTGTTCGGCGGCACTACGCCGCTGGTGACCGCCTGGCTGGTGAACACCACGCACAACGTGATGATGCCGGCCTACTATATGATGGGTGCGGGGATTATCGGTCTGATTACGGTCCTGACCCTGCGCGAGACGGCCCAGAAGCCGCTGAGCGGCTCCTCCCCGGCGGTGGCGACGCATGCCGAGGCGCACCGTCTGATCGATAAGCTGCGCAAGCAGAAGCGCGCTAAGCACCTGCGAGCGCAGGTGGCGAGCGAATAAGATCGCCTATGCCGGATGGCGGCTAACGCCTTATCCGGCCTACAGTATCACCATCGGCACTACAGTGGTGTAGGCCGGGTAAGCGCAGCGCCACCCGGCATTACCTTACCGTTTTACTGCTCCTGCAAATTATCCGACCCTACGCCGCCGATAAACGGCAGGCGCAGGCGCAAGGGCGTAAAGTCGAGACCGACGTTTAAACCAAGCACGTTAAGCTCAAACCCCTCCTCTGCTCCCAGGGTGACCCCCGCCACGCCCAGTACCGAAACCTGTAGCCCGCGCCCGGAAGGCGGCAAGCCGATGGGCCGGTAAATCGGACGATAGTCTTTGCCTACCGCATTAGCCGGCAGGTCGAGCCGCAGATCGGGTACTTCACGCCCAATATGGGCAATAAAGGTATTGCTGTTGGGACCCGGCCACGCGTGATAGGTGGTGGGCCACGGGTAGGAGGCAATCGCCGCCTCAATCTGCGGGATCATCGCTTCGGCTTCTGGCCCCCGACGATCCACCAGCAGGCGCGGTCTGGCCCCATACCAGTAGCCATCGGCAAGATTACGGTCGCGGCGTACCTTATCGCCGCTGCCCCAGCTGATCACCTCGTAGCGGGTGTAGTGGTTCTCTCCGGCGCGTTTGAAGATGATCCACGGATGCACCGCCACCGCCCCTTTCCAGCCATAGGTTGGCGCAGCATAGACCTGAATAATCGCCAGCCGGGCAAATTTGACCGGATCGGGCGCGATGCCGGACGAGTCTCGTCGGGCGGACCACCACCCCTCGCTGGCCTTCGCCTCGCGCTGGCTTACCGCCTGGGCGAGGCTGGCTACGAGAGAGAGCAAAATAATACACAGCAAACTCAATAGAACTGTTTTGAGAGCGATCATGGCACCTGTAGGGAAATAAAAAAACGGCGGGAGTTGGCCTATTCTACCGCCGTTTTTTTACCCAGCAAGCGCTGTGCTCAATTTATCACCAAACTTTACTCAGGCTTAAACTTCCAGTCCGGCGCGGAACTGGCCCCACTTCAGCACCGAGTTGACGCCAATGGAGAGGAACGGTATTTAGCGGTTGCCTTCCGGCGTCTGGATCAGATGGTCAGTTTTCAGCCCCTGCGGAGCGATAAAAATCTCCATATTGACCCGGCAAAGCTCCCAGTGCTCAAACACCAGATCGACAACGGCCTGTTCATCCCGCGCCTCGATGGCGGTAATAAAGGCATCGTGATGATCCGCCGCGAGCTGCAAACGCTGCTCCATATCTTCATCCTGCGGACGAAAGAAGGTATGGCCGATGCGGCAGTGGTCGATCAGCAGGCGTCCCAGGCTGGGTTGCAGATAGGGATTACCCGCCATCTCCCCCATCAGCTCATGGAAGCGATTATTCTCCAGGGCCAGCGCTTCGGCGTCATGGGTCTGCATCGCCTTACGAAAACGTTTTTGCGTCTCCTTCAAGGCCTTTAGCTGGGCAGGCTTATAGTTCTGCACCGCCAGTCGCCCGGTGGCGGCATAGATCATCGGCGCAACCAGGAAGAAGTTGCGCAGCGTTGAGTGGCTCATAGGGATCACACGCACGCCGCGCTTCTCGACAATTTCGAGATAGCCCTCACCGGCCAGCCGCTGAAAAACCTCTCTCACTGGCGTCCGGGACAGGCCGTACTGCGCGGTGAGGCTGGACTCATCCAGCAGCTCATCCGGGTCAAGCTCCATCGTTAAGATAAGACGCTTTAGGTCCTCATAGAGCGCCACTTTACCCGCTCTCATTGTCGCCTCCAGGAAATGCCCTGTGCATATTGAGTGTGATATTGATTAACCTACATAAAAAGCCTGTATACCGCAAAAATAGTTAATAGATTCACACCTTACACAAGTATATGTTTTAACAGGAGATTGCGATGCTATCCTTATGCCTCTTCCATTGGCACATCGATCCAGATGGTCTTTAGCTCCTCCCACTCTCTTTCATCAGCTTCTCAACCGCTTCAGCAGAAAACTGAGATCGGGCTTCGGCTCAGGGGTGCTTTCAGGGGCTATCCGGTGTGGCATCTTCATCAGGCTCCTGTAGTCCACTCAGCTTGCTGAGGAGACGTTTTAGATCGGCGATATCCTGCGCATCCAGACCGGCGGTGATGGTCGCCTCCGCGCGCTTCGCCTGCTCAATCATCCGCTCCAGCATCGCCTCGCCCGCCGCGGTCATCGAGACCAGCTTACGCCGACGGTTAGCGGGATCGGTCTGAACCTGCAGCAGGCCGCTTTTGCTCATCCGATCGATCACATAGGTGCCGGTGGCTTTATCAAACCCGGCGCGGTTGCCAAGCGTTTGTTGATCGCAGGCGGTCTCCTCTTTCAGCACCACCAGGATGGCGTACTGTACGGCGGACAGACCGGTATCGACGTTTTGCGTCCAGCACTGGGTCGTGCGTTGCCCTGCCCGGCGCATCAGGTGCATTAATGAACAGTCGCCATGCGGCCACAGGGGCGCGGCAACGAGTGGGTCGCGATTTTCCGCCATTGGCTCTCCTGACGCTTTATTTCACCGGCATCGCACTCGGTTTTCACCCGTTTGGCGCATCGGCGAGAAATTGATTAAAACCGACGTAATGTCTTTATTGCAAAAGTCTACGTGGTGGAAGGCGTAATGCAACCTTAAGATTGTAACTATAACAATACTTTGCAATACATCTCCACTGGTAGCAGCATGGTAAAACCGATAATGTCCAACTCCAGAATAGCTTTTAAATATCAATCATTTATCGAATGAATGCATGATTTTTTATGCATCCATTCCAGATATCTTTTACTGGAGTCGTTATGGGTCAGGATAAGGTGTTTGCTCTGGAGAAGAGCGCGGAAGATTTTCGTTTTGATAGCCAGGTCGCAGGTGTTTTTGACGACATGGTTGACCGCTCGGTGCCCTTCTACCAGGAGATCCAGCGCATGGTTGGCGAACTGGCGGCGGATTACGCCACCGAGGGGAGCCAGCTTTACGATCTCGGGTGTGCCACCGGTACAACGTTAGCCCTGCTGGATGGCGTGCTGCCGCAGAACGTCGCTTTTACCGGCATCGACAATTCGCCAGAGATGCTGGAGAAGTGCCGGAGCAAATTTACCCAGCTGCACTCGGCCCGCGAGACGCGTTTTCTCTGTCAGGATCTCAAAGAGAAGCTGACGTTTGATAACGCCTCAGTGGTAGCCATGATCCTGACGCTGATGTTTGTCCGCCCAATGCACCGCCGGGAGCTGCTGGTCTCTATCTACGAGGGGCTAAACCCAGGCGGGGCGCTGATTCTGGTGGAGAAGGTGGTCTGCGAGTCGCCGGATCTGAACAGGCGCTTTATCAAGTACTACTACGATATGAAGCGCCGCCACGGCTATAGCGAGCTGGAGATCAGCCAGAAGCGTGAGGCGCTGGAGAACGTGCTGATCCCCTACAGCGAAGGCGAAAACCGGCAGATGCTTAGCGATATCGGCTTTCATAGCGTAGAGGTCTTCTTCCGCTGGTATAACTTCTGTGCAATGGTGGCCATCAAATGATAATCGCCATCGGCAACTTTCTTTTTCGTACCCGCAATGCGCTCTTCCCGTTGCTCTATCTGACGTTGTTTCTTGGTCACCAGCAGGTCAGCGAGGCCGCCGTTGCCATGCTGGTCGCGGGTGGGGTTATCGCTCTGCTTGGACAGGCGATTCGCATTCTGACCGTGGGGCTGGACTATATCGTGCGCGGTGGCCGCCAGCGCAAGGTTTATGCCGACAGTCTGGTGCAGACCGGGCTGTTTGCCCACTGTCGCAATCCGCTCTATCTTGGCAACCTGCTGATGATTATCGGCTTCGGCGTTGCCGCCAATAATCCCTGGTATCTCGGGATTGCGATGCCGCTCTTCTTCTTCGGCTACGCCTGCATTATTGCCGCAGAGGAGCACTACCTGCTGGGGCGATTTGGCGAGCGCTACCGGCACTACTGCGCGCAGACCCCGCGCCTGCTGCCGCGCCTGGCGGGGCTGGGAGAGACGCTGCGAACCTTTGCCTTTAACTGGCGGCGGGTCATAGTGAAAGAGTACACCACCTTGTGCATGACCCTGCTGGTGCTGGTCCTGCTGGCCTCCAGAGTGTTCAACACCGATGCCGCAGACTGGTTGCTCTCCGGCGGCCTGATCCTGCTGATCCTGCTCGCCTGCCTCGCGGTGCGGATGCTGAAAAAATCGGGTCGGCTCAACGCCGGTCCGGCACGCTAATGCCCCCTTTCTCTCCCCGTATTAATGTCCCCTGCTCAATAGCGTATGCAAAAAGCAGGGGTAATCCCTTTTTCACCGCCTACTATTATTTAGCGCACGTATAAAAACAACGCTATAGATGTGGAGGCAATTATGAGCAATCAGAGCAATGAAGCGGACAGAGGGCCGTATGATTTCAGCGTGACCCGTCGGGTGCTGATCAAGGCCAGCGCCGCGTCTGCGGCGGCGGCGGCTATTTCACCTGGCGTTGCGCTCAGCGCCGGGGAGCCGCCGGTGACGCCACCGCCTGAAACGATGCCGGTCTCGTTTAAGGTCAACGGTGAAGTACGTCAGCTGGAGCTGGATACGCGCACCACCCTGCTGGACGCCCTGCGTGAACATCTGCACCTCACCGGCAGCAAAAAAGGGTGCGATCACGGCCAGTGCGGAGCCTGTACCGTTATCGTTGACGGTCGCCGGCTCAACGCCTGTCTGACCCTCGCCGTCATGCACCAGGATGCCGAGATCACCACCATTGAGGGACTGGGCACCCCGGATAACCTGCACCCGATGCAGGCCGCCTTTGTGAAACACGATGGCTTTCAGTGCGGCTACTGCACGCCGGGGCAGATCTGCTCCTCGGTGGCGGTACTGAAAGAGATTGAGGCGGGCATTCCCAGCCACGTCACGTTGGATCTGGTCTCTACGCCGCAGGCAACGCCGGAGGAGATCCGCGAGCGGATGAGCGGTAATATCTGCCGCTGCGGGGCCTATGCCAATATCCTCGCCGCCATTGATGACGCTGCCGGAGGCCTGAAATCATGAAGGCCTTTACCTATGAACGCGTCAATACGCCAGCCGAAGCGGCAGCCAGCGCCGGGCGCACGCCCCACGCTAAATTTATCGCAGGCGGTACCAACCTGCTCGATCTGATGAAGCTGGAGATTGAAGCCCCGCTGCACCTTATCGATATTAACAGCCTGGCGCTGGATAAGATCGAGCCAACCGCCGACGGCGGCCTGCGCATCGGCGCGCTGGTGCGCAATACCGATCTGGCTGCCGATGAGCGTGTGCGCCGCGACTACGCCGTACTCTCCCGGGCGCTGCTGGCCGGGGCTTCCGGGCAGCTGCGTAACCAGGCCACGACGGCGGGCAATCTGCTCCAGCGTACCCGCTGCCCCTACTTCTACGACACCAACCAGCCCTGCAATAAACGCCTCCCCGGCAGCGGCTGCGCGGCGCTGGAGGGGTTCAGCCGCCAGCTTGCGGTAGTAGGCACCAGCAGAGCCTGCATCGCTACCCATCCCAGCGACATGGCCGTCGCCATGCGGCTGCTCGACGCGGTGGTAGAGACGGTGCGCCCGGATGGCCAGACGCGGGCGATCCCGATCGCTCAATTCTACCGTGCGCCGGGCAATACGCCGCATATCGAAACGAACCTTGCTCCCGGAGAGCTGATTACCGCCGTGATCCTGCCGCCGCCGCTGGGCGGAACCCATATCTACCGTAAGGTCAGGGATCGCGCCTCCTACGCCTTCGCGCTGGTCTCCGTCGCCGCCATCGTGCAGCAGGACGGCAGCGGCCGGGTGGCGCTGGGCGGTGTAGCACACCAGCCCTGGCGGCGGGACGATGCCGATGCGGCGATGGCTCAGGGGGCGCAGGCGGTCTATGACCGACTGTTTGCCGAGGCCCAGCCAACCCATGAAAACGCGTTTAAATTAACCCTGGCGAAGCGCACTATCGCCTCGGTGCTGGCAGAAGCGAGGGCATAAAACGATGAAATTTGATAATCCCGCCACGGAAAACCCTATCGACCGCATGAAGGTGGTTGGCCGTCCGCACGATCGCATCGATGGCCCCCTGAAAACCACCGGCACCGCGCACTACGCCTACGAGTGGCATGACAAAGCGCCCAACGCCGCCTACGGCTACGTAGTCGGGGCGGGGATCGCGAAGGGGCGAATTAGCAGCATCAATATTCAGGCAGCCCGCAGCGCGCCCGGCGTTCTGGCGGTGGTCACCGCCGACAACGCGGGAAAACTGGGTAAAGGCGAGAAAAATACCGCCATCCTGCTCGGCGGCCCGGCGATCCAGCACTATCACCAGGCGATTGCCGTTGTAGTGGCAGAGACCTTTGAGCAGGCGCGGGCGGCGGCGGCGCTAATCGAGGTGGATTACCAGCGGGATCGGGGCGAATACGATTTAGCCGAAGTGAAACCCAGCGTGACCGCGCCGCAGGAGGATCAGCCCGACAGCGTCACCGGCGATTTTGCTACCGCCTTCGCCTCTTCTCCGGTCAAGCTTGACGCAACCTATACCACGCCGGATCAGAGCCATATGGCGATGGAGCCGCACGCCTCTATGGCGGTTTGGGAGGGCGATAAGCTTACCGTCTGGACCTCTAATCAGATGGTTGACTGGTGCCGCTCCGACCTTGCGTTAACGTTGAACATTCCCAAAGAGAACATCCGCGTGCTGTCGCCCTACATTGGCGGCGGCTTTGGCGGCAAGCTGTTCGTGCGTAGCGATGCCCTGCTGGCCGCGCTGGGCGCTCGGGCGGCGAAGCGTCCGGTGAAGGTGATGCTCTCCCGACCGCTGATCCCCAACAACACCACCCACCGTCCGGCCACTATTCAGCAGGTACGCATCGGCACCGACGAGGCCGGGCATATTACCGCCATCGCCCATGAGAGCTGGTCCGGTAACCTGCCCGAAGGCGAGCCGGAGACCGCCGTGCAGCAGACGAACTTTCTCTATGCCGGGGCGAATCGCCACACCGGGCTACGGCTGGCGGAGCTGGATCTGCCGGAGGGCAATGCCATGCGCGCGCCGGGGGAAGCGCCAGGGATGATGGTTCTTGAGATCGCCATCGATGAGATTGCCGAGAAGGCAGGCGTCGATCCGGTAGAGTTCCGCATCCTCAACGACACCCAGGTCGATCCCACTCACCCGGATCGCCCCTTCTCCCGCCGCCAGCTGGTGGAGTGCCTGCGTACCGGCGCTGAGCACTTTGGCTGGCAGCGCCGCAACCCGACGCCGGGCCAGATCCGCGATGGCCGCTGGCTGGTAGGCATGGGCGTCGCCGCCGGTTTCCGTAATAACCTGGTGATGACCTCCGGGGCGCGGGTGCACCTCGATGCCCAGGGCATTCTCACCGTCGAGACCGACATGACCGATATCGGCACCGGCAGCTACACCATCATTGCCCAGACGGCAGCCGAGATGCTGGGCCTGCCGCTGGAAAAGGTGGTGGTGCAGCTGGGGGATTCAACCTTCCCGGTCTCTGCCGGATCGGGCGGCCAGTGGGGTGCCAACAGCTCCACGGCGGGGGTGTACGCGGCCTGCGTTAAGCTGCGCGAGGCGGTGGCAAACAAGCTGGGATTCGATCCGCAAAACGCGGTCTTTACCGATGGCAGGGTCATCGTGGACGGGCGCAGCGCCCCGCTCGCCGACGCCGCCGCAGCCGGGACGCTGACGGCTGAAGACACCATCGAGTTTGCCGAGCTACAGGAGAAGTATCAGCAGTCCACCTTTGCCGGGCACTTTGTTGAGGTCGGGGTGGATATGGCTACCGGTGAGGTGCGGGTGCGCCGGATGCTGGCCGTCTGCGCCGCCGGGCGGATCCTCAACCCGAAAACGGCGCGCAGCCAGGTTATCGGGGCAATGACTATGGGTCTTGGCGCGGCGCTGATGGAGGAGCTGGCGGTGGACACCCGGCTGGGCTACTTCGTCAATCACGATCTCGCCGCCTACGAGGTGCCGGTTCATGCCGATATCCCCGTCCAGGAGGTGATCTTCCTTGACGATACCGATCCCGTCTCCTCGCCGATGAAGGCCAAAGGGGTCGGCGAGCTGGGGCTGTGCGGGGTAAGCGCCGCCGTTGCCAATGCGATCTATAACGCTACCGGCGTACGGGTGCGCGACTACCCTATTACGCTCGACAAGCTGCTGAGCGGCCTGCCGGAAGCCATATAGGAGACCGCTGTGGTGCCACACTCTGCTCAACTATTAACCGAGAGCGAACCCGCTGCGACGCCGCAGCGGGCATTTTTAACTGACGACAGCGTGGCGGTGCTGCGCTTCGCGGCCCAGGCGCTGGCCGCAGGCATGGATGCGGCGCTGATCGTTCTGACCGAGATCCGCGGCGGCGCGGCGCGTCCCTTAGGAGCGCAGATGGCCGTACGCGAGGATGGCCTCTACTGCGGCTTCGTCTCCGGCGGCTGCGTTGAGGCCGCTGCCGCGTGGGAAGGGCTGGAGGCGATCAGATCCGGCATGGATCGAACGGTCATCTACGGGGAGGGATCGCCGTGGTTTGATATTGTCCTGCCCTGCGGGGGCGGGATTACCCTCAGTATCCACCCGCTCCGCTCGGCGCGCCCTCTGCTAACGGTGCTGGCGGCGCTGGAGCGACGTCACTCTACGGCGCTTCGCTACCTCCCCGGTTCGCAAACGCTGCATGTCGGCACGCCTGAAGGCGAGACCGGCTGGAAGGAGGATGCGTTTGTCGTTCATTACCGCCCCACAACGCGGGTGATTATCTTTGGCCGCTCGGTGGAAGCCGACATGACGGCTAAACTGGCCGACGCCGCGGGCTACGATGTTCACATTGACGACGGCTCCCGGCTGCGAACCACATCAGCTCTGATCGATGCTGACACGGCGGTGATCCTTCTCTGGCACGATCTTGACCGGGAGCTACCCCTGTTAAGCGCAGCCCTCGCCGCCGCGCCCTTTTACATCGGCGCGCTGGGCAGCCGCCGTACCCATGAGAAACGGGTGCGCGCCCTGGCCGAGCGCGGGTATCATCCCGACGAGATCGCACGGATCAAAGCGCCAATCGGTATCTTTCCCCAGGCGCGGGATGCCAGCTCGCTGGCGCTGTCGATACTGGCAGACGTGGCGGCGGCGCGCAGCCGGAAGGCTGAGTGATGGCCGCTCTGCCTGTCGTCATTGTGCTTGCCGCCGGACGGGGCGAGCGCTTTATCGCCTCCGGGGCGACAACCCACAAGCTCGATACCCTGCTCAACGGCGTGACGGTGCTCAATCACACCCTGGCGACGGTGAACGCCTCTGGCCTGCCGTGGCATCTTGTGCGGCCGGAGGGCGGCACCGGCGGCATGGGAGAGTCCATTGCGATGGGGGTGCAGGCCACGTCAGAGGCGGCAGGCTGGCTGATCCTGCCCGGCGATCTGCCGCTGGTCCGGGCCGCAACGCTCCAGCGCGTTGCACAGGCGCTAACGGCACAGACCGTCGTCATGCCCCGCTTTCAACAGCATGCGGGCCATCCGGTAGGCTTTGGACGCCGCTATTTTCATGCCCTGGCTGCGCTGGTGGGCGACGTTGGCGCAGCGGCGGTTGTGCGGGAAGCCAGGGCCAGCGGCAACGTACAGGATCTGCCCGTCAACGACCACGGTATTATGCGTGATATCGATACGCTGGCCGATCTTGATTTGGCACAAGGTTTACTCTTTACCCACCTTTGAAAATATATCCGCATGTGGGATGAACCAGGGCAAAAATTGTTTTAATAAGAATATACGCAAGCCAAGGTAATATTTAACAATCCCTTCCCAGCAGAAGGCGATTGAATTGTTATAAACTCAATGTAGAATCATCAGACTATGCTTAAGCTGTATTAATCCTTTAGTAGTCAGCGGCGGTCGGGTTTAATCATTTTTTCAGGGAAAGTTATAATGAAATTGCGAGGCCTGTTACTTCTCTTTATGGTCACTATCGTTGTTGGCTGTAAGGCACCCCCGCCGGCAATGACGGACGATACGCTGGTGACCAGCCAGGTCAACGGCATTACGCTGACGCACCGCTATGCGGTTTCGCCACCTGCTACCTTTAAGCCGGTTAACGAAGCCTACCGGGCGCTCTACCCCGGCTCCATTCTCAGCACCCCCTCCTACGGCGGAAAAGTGCTCGGCCAGCTGACAAATGGCCAAACCTATACCGTTCTCGGCGAGGTGGATGACGCCTGGCTGGCCATTGCCGAAGAGGATGATGAGCAGCTGATTGGTTACGTGCCGCCGCGCGCGCTGGTAAAAAGCGCCCTCTACGCGCAGACGTTGAAGAACGATCGCCCCCGGCCTAAACGCGCCGCGAAGAAAACCACCTGCGTGGCGGTGGACGACAGCAGCAAGGCCTGTCAAAAAGGTGACAGCGGTACCTGGATTATTGATTAATTACTCTGGCTAACAAGGAATTTTATGAAAGTCTGGCTTTCGGGTTTGGCGTTGCTTTTAGCATCCACAACCGTGTCGGCAGGGAATTATCGTATTGCCCAATCCCCCTCTCAGAAGCTGGATGTCTGGATAGACAACGTTAATGATAAATCACCGCAAAGCTGGTGCTCCGCAAGATTACCGCTGCGCATCGTTGCCAGCGGTGATAAAACGCCCTCGATTCTGACCACCTTTATGCCACGCCTCGGCGCGCTGCTGGAGAGCCAGTGCAGCACCATCGGCCAGGTAAACTGGCAGATGGTCGATCCGGAAGGCGAACTGCTCGCCGAAGGCGTTGCCACCAAAGAGAGCGAATGGGCCGTCGTTATTACGCCGCGGGCGGCCCAACCTGCCGCGCAGGCCACTCAGGCCCCGCAGCCCTCTCCGGCTGCCGACCGTACGCCGTGGCTTGAGTTTACCTTGCAGGATGGCTGTCACCTGCGCACCTTCTGGCAGGGTGACGCCAGCGCCTCGGCGCTGTTTATTCCGGCGAAAGCCAACGGCAAATGCGAGCGCGGCGGCTGGCTTAACGGGCGCAGCGAGGTGATCCAGCGCGGCAGCCAGGGTGAGAAGCGCTCAACCATGACCTTTGTGCACGGTTTCCCGGTCAGCGGCCTGAGCGATAAAGCCAATGCCGATAGCCTGCTGATCACCAGCGTCAACAATGAGCGCATGGTCGTCAGCGACAGCCAGGCTCCCCAGAGCTGGCTGATCCTGCCCTACGATCCGCAGCTCAACGGCTGGAAAAACAGCGGTACGGTGGCGGTAGAGGTGTCGCGGGATCAGGCGCTGGACGATACCCGACTACAGACGCGGCTCAACGAGGTGCGGAAAGCGTGGTCCGCCTGGCTGGAGCCGGGCACCAGCCTGACGCTGCTGCTGATTGATAATCTGCACCCGCAGTTGCGGGATCCGGCAGCCGGTGCCTGGCGCACGCAAAAGTGATCCTGAAATACCTATTCTGAATAGCCGCCAGCTTTGAACAGAGATCCTCATATAATGACAGAGAGCGAGTACAACCCGAGCATACCCGACGCGCTGCCGCCGGGCTTTCGTTTCGATGAGCTAGAGATCCAGGACGTTATTCAAACCAGCCATACCGATATCCTCTACCATGCCCTTGACCACGATCTTGAGCGGCCGGTCATCATCCGGGAATATATGCCTCGGGCGCTGACCCTGCGCGGCGAGGATATGCGCCTGGTGCTGCGCAGCAAACAGGACAGCGCCGCCTTTGCCGCTGGCCTGAATGCCTTTGTTCAGCAGGCCCGCCAGCTGGCGCGCTTTACCCATCCCAACCTGATGCTGGTCCTGCGCTTCTGGCAGCATAACGATACCGCCTATATCCTGACGCCGCGCTATGACGGCGTCACCCTGGCAGAGCTGCATCAGCAGCAGCCGGAGGCAATCAACGATGCCTGGATTTTACAGCGGCTGCCGATGCTGTGTAGCGCCCTCGCCACTCTGCACCACGCGGGCGAGCTGCACCGCAACATTTCCCTTAAGAGCATTCAGATTGAGGAGAGCGGACAGCCGCTGCTGCTTGACGTTGGGGTGTCTCACGCCCCGGCGGGCGATCCGAGTGAGACCAGCAAGCTGCTGCTTCACCCCGGCTTTACGCCCCTTGAGCAGTACGCGGACGCCAGCGAGGATCTTCTCGGACCGTGGACGGATATTTACGCGCTGGGGGCGGTGCTCTATACGCTGATTACCGGCTCGCCGCCGCCCGCCAGCGTGGCGCGCAGCATTCAGGATGGCTGTACGCCGCTGGCAGAGGATCCCCCGCCGGGCTACTCCCCTGCGCTGCTGCAGGCGGTCGATCGTGCTCTGGCCCTGAAGCCAGAGGATCGGCCCCAGAGCATCGCGGAGTTTGCCGCGCTGGCGGGGATCGCGGTGGGTGACACCGGACAGCTTCCGACGGTGAAAAAAACCGGCACGATGCTGGTTCCCGTAGAAGCATCCCCTGCCGCTGCCTCCTGGTGGCAGCGCGTTAAAACCCCGGCGCAAATTGCGGCGGGCGTGCTGGTGGGGGTTGTCGCCGGGGCGCTGATCTTTGGTGCCCCGCATAGCGATACGGAGACGGCGGCAGCGGCCACGCCCGATCAACCCGCCGCGGCCATGGCCAGCACCTCCGCCAGCGGCCCTATCGCCCGGATCTACATTCGCATGAGCGATGCCGACAGGCTGCAGGTTAACGGCAAACCGCAGGAGATCGCCCCGGCGGCCAGCGGCTTTGCCTATTTGCAGCTGCCCGCAGGCAAGTATGAGTTTACCCTGCAGAACGGCAGCCATATCCGCAGCGAATCGCTGACGGTAGCGACGCCCGGCACCTGGCTCATCAATCCCCAGGGTTGAGAGGAAGGTTGTGCCCTGCTCACGCGGGGCTTTTTTTGGCGAAAAATGTTTGTAGGGGCGCAAATTTTTACTTCTGGTACTCCAGGCGGCAGATATTCGTCTACTGTTTTCAAAGGTTGATTACAGCGGGACGCTGTTCATTGCTAAGGAGATAATAGATGAGAAGAAATTTATCGCGCCGACCCCGGACGCTGTTTTTTGCCATGCAGCTGGCGTTGGGTGGCGCGTTTCTCGCGTTGACTTCCGCACAGGCGCTGGCTGCCGAGGCTGAGAGCCAGAGTGCGCCCCAGTCTCCGGACATCCTGCTGGGGCCGCTGTTTGCCGATGTGCAGACCGCTAAGCTCTTTCCCGATCAGAAAACCTTCGCCGATGCCGTACCGAAAAGCGATCCCTACATGATCCTTGCCGACTACCGGATGCAGCGTAACCAGTCCGGCTTCGATCTGCGCCACTTTGTCGAGATGAACTTTACCCTGCCGGCTGAGAACGAAAAGTACGTTCCCCCCGCCGGGCAGACGCTGCGCCAGCATATTGACGGCCTGTGGACGGTGCTGACCCGCACCACCGATCGCACCAATAAATGGGATTCGCTGCTGCCGCTGCCTGAGCCATACGTCGTGCCCGGGGGCCGCTTCCGCGAGATCTACTACTGGGATAGCTACTTCACCATGCTCGGCCTGGCCGAAAGCGGCCACTGGGATAAAGTGGAAGATATGGTGGCGAACTTCGCCCACGAGATCGATGCCTGGGGCCACATCCCTAACGGCAACCGCACCTACTACCTCAGCCGCTCCCAGCCGCCGTTCTTCGCCTTTATGGTGGAGCTGCTGGCCAGCCATAAGGGCGATGAGGCCCTGAAAACCTACCGTCCGCAGCTGGAGAAAGAGTACAGCTACTGGATGGAGGGGGCTGATTCTCTGCAGCCGGGCCAGGCCAACAAGCGTGTGGTGAAGCTGGAGGACGGCTCAATTCTCAACCGCTACTGGGACGATCGCGATACCCCGCGTCCGGAGTCGTGGCTTGATGACGTGACCACCGCGAAAAACAATCCGGATCGCCCGGCCACCGAGATCTACCGCGACCTGCGCTCTGCCGCCGCCTCGGGCTGGGACTTCAGCTCGCGCTGGATGGACGATCCTAACCAGCTCGGCAGCATCCGCACCACCAGCATTGTGCCGGTGGATCTCAACGCCCTGATGTTCAAGATGGAGAAGGTGCTGGCCCGCGCCAGCCAGGCCGCCGGAGACAGCGCCAAATCGAGCCAGTATGACGCGATGGCCACCGCCCGCCAGAAAGGGATGGAGGCCAACCTGTGGAACGACAAAGAGGGCTGGTATGCGGATTACGATCTGAAGACCAAAAAGGTGCGTAGCCCGCTGACGGCGGCGGCGCTCTTCCCGCTCTACGTTAACGCCGCGGCGAAGGATCGTGCCGACAAGGTGGCCGCAGCGGCTGAAGCCCATCTGCTTAAGCCTGGAGGCATCGCCACCACCACGGTCAACAGCGGCCAGCAGTGGGATGCCCCGAACGGCTGGGCGCCGTTGCAGTGGGTCGCCACTACCGGGCTGCAAAACTACGATCAGGATAAGCTGGCGATGGACGTCACCTGGCGCTTCCTCTCTAACGTACAGCATACCTACGATCGTGAGCAGAAGCTGGTTGAGAAGTACGACGTCAGCAGCACCGGCACCGGCGGCGGCGGCGGTGAATACCCGCTGCAGGATGGCTTCGGCTGGACTAACGGCGTCACGCTGATGATGCTGGATCAGGTCTGTCCGAAGGCGCAGCCGTGCGACAGCGTACCGAAATCGCAGCCTGCTGCGGCATCCGCTGCGCCAGCCACCGCGCAACAGCCTGCCCCACAGAGCGCGCCAGACGCGCAAAAAGTGGCCCAGTAAGCCTCTTCCCCACCCGCTACCAATTCTGGTAGCGGGTCTTGCTCACCCCCGTAAAGAGCTTGTATACGCAAATATAAACAATAATAATTCGCGTTCCGCTTAAAAGAGTATGGATTGCGAATGAAAACAACATTAAAACGCTCTGTCTGGTTTTGCGCGTTGGGCATTGCCCTTCCTCATGCCGTTCTGGCTGAAGATACCGTCGTCGTTAATGCTACCGCTCCCCAGTCGGCTACCGCGCCAACTCAGGGCTATACGGTGCAGAGCACGCGTGGGGCCACCAAAACCGATGAACCCCTGATCGTTACCGGCCAGTCAGTATCGGTCGTCACGCGCCAGCAGATGGAAGATCAGGGCGTGATGAACGTCAACCAGGCGTTGAGCTATACCCCTGGGGTCAACTCCAACTTTGGCGGCGGCGCGACGCGCTTCGATACCGTATCGCTACGCGGCTTCCACGGCGGCGACGTGGATAACATCTTCCTCGACGGTATGCGCCTGATGAGCGACGGCGGAAGCCACAGCGTATTGCAGATCGACCCGTGGTTTATCGAACGCATCGACGTGGTGAAAGGTCCCTCTTCCGCGCTGTATGGCCAGAGCGTCCCTGGCGGGCTGGTCAACCTGACCTCGAAGCGCCCGCAGTTTAAGTCCGAGGGTCACTTCCGCCTCTCCGGCGGCACGCAGAACACCAAGGGCGGCGCGTTTGATTACACCGATGCCATCAATGATCAGTGGGCGTTTCGTGTGATCGGTATGACCCGCAGCAGCGACACTCAGTATGATAACGCCCGCGAAGAGCGCTATGCCATCTCGCCATCGCTGCTCTGGCAACCGGACTCCGATACCAGCCTGCTGCTGCGGGCCTATCTGCAAAAAGATCCCTCTGGCGGCTATCACGGCTCGCTGCCGATGGACGGCGCGCGCTTTGCCCATAACGGTAAGAAGCTGGCGAACAGCACCAACGAGGGCGAGAGCGGAGATGGCTATCGCCGCCGGGAGCAGCTCTATAGCGTAGAGTTCGACCACCAGTTCAATGACGTCTGGTCCGTGCACTCCAGCGGCAGCTATACCCATGCCAACGTCGCCCTCGATCAGGTCTACCAGACCGGCTGGATCGATAACTCAGACAATCTTGCCCGGGGCTACAGCGGCTCGCGAGGCTCCCTCGACGCCTGGTCTACCGATAACCGCCTGCAGGCCGATTTTGCCACCGGCGAGGTGATGCATACCGTGATCCTCGGTGGGGAGTATCACCGCTACCGCAACGATCTCTGGACCGGCGCGGGCAGTGCCGCCCCGCTTGATCCCTTTACCGGCTATACGCCGCAGCACGGTTACACTGTCACCTATAGCGATGATAACAACCGCCGCTACTATCAGGCGGGTGCCTATCTGCAGGACGAGATGGTGTGGAACCGCTGGCATCTGGATCTCTCCGGACGCTACGACCGCATCGTCTCCGAGCAGGCCAGCGACACCTCTGGTACCGACAGCCGCCGCTCTGATGACCATGTCAGCAGCCGCGCCTCCCTGCTCTACGCCTTTGAAAACGGCCTCTCGCCCTACCTGAGCTACAGCCAGGCGATTACCCCGGCCTCGCTGCCGGGCGCCGATGGCAAGCTGCTGAAGCCGACCACCGCCGAGCAGTATGAAGCGGGCCTGAAGTTCCAGCCGCCGGGCACGTCGGATATCTACAGCATCGCCATCTATGATCTGACGCAGAAGGATGTGGCAACCCGCGATATCAACATCGCCACCGCCACCTACCTCCCTGCCGGGAAGGTGCACTCCCAGGGTGTTGAGATTGAAGCGCGCAACCAGCTCACGCCGCGCCTGAGCACCATTGCTGGCTATACCTGGAATCACCTGCGCTTCGAGGATTCGCTGGACGGTAACGACTCTAATACGCCGCAGCTGACCCCGGATCAGATGGCCTCTTTGTGGGCGCACTATCAGTTTGATTATGGCTTAAGCGTGGGCGCGGGCGTGCGCTATATCGGCAAGCAGTACGCAGATGATGCCAACACGGCGCGTCTGCCGTCGGTCACGCTGTTTGATGCCTCGGTCAGAGCCGATCTCGGCGCATGGTCGCCGCAGCTGAAGGGCGCATTTGTCCAGGTCAACGCCAGTAACCTCGGCGATCGGGACTATATCTCGGGCTGCTACGGGACAAACAACTGCTACTTTGGCGCGGAGCGCAGCGTTCTCGCTACGGTGGGATATGATTTTTGATGGGTTGAGTTGAGTGAGATGCCAGCCGGCAACGTCGCCGGCTGGCATGGAACATTAGTTCCGACGCACCATTCTGTAGATAGCCAGAACCACGATCGCACCCACTACTGCGACGAGGAAACTTGGTAAATTGAAGCCCGTTACGTCACCGCCAATACCAAACATTGTTGCCAGCCAGCCACCGACTACTGCACCAACGATACCCAGGATAACGGTGAGGATAAATCCACCCCCGTCGCGGCCCGGCATGATGAACTTAGCGATAATACCGGCAATAAGGCCAAAAATAATCCACGCAATAATACCCATTTTGCGTTGTCTCCTTTTACATGGTTGCTTACTTTGCAGGCCAAAACGCCTGCACCGTGAATTGAGTATAGGCAATGGTTCCAAAAAAGGTTAAATGTCACAGACTTATTAATTTTATATCGATAAAAAAATTTACATTACGGCTTAAGTTCCCGCCCCGAATGCCGATAAGAGAACGAAGGGCTATCAGTCATCAAGGAGCCATCCGGCGTGAGCAACTACAGTGAGCAGTTCCTGAAACAATCCCCCCTGGCCGTTTTGGGCGTACTGCGCGATCTGCACAAAGAGCAGGTGCCGATCTGTATTACCTGGGGCAGCGGCCAGTTCATCAGCAAGATCCTCGATGCGGATCCCGACAGGCTGGTGGTGGACCTCGGCAGTCAGGAGTACGAGAATAAAGCGGTGCAGCGTGTCGATAGCGTCACCATCACCGCAGAGACCCGGGGGGCAAAAGTGGAATTTACCGCCTCCGGCTTGAGCATGGGCGATTTCCAGACGCTGCCAGCGTTTGTCACGCCGCTACCTACCTCCCTGTGGTTTATTCAGCGCCGGGAATATTTTCGCATCAGCGCCCCGCTGCATCCGGCCTACTTTGGTAAGGCCACGCTGCCGGACAAGAGTCCCATGCGCTTTCGCCTGTTTGATCTGTCGCTGGGCGGCATGGGGGCATTGCTGGAAGGCGCCACCCCGGAGAGCGTTAAAGAGGGGCAGCGTTTCTCACAGATTGAGCTGGATATGGGCGGCTGGGGGCAGTTCTACTTTGATGCCCAGCTGATCTCCATCAGCGAGCGCAAGGTGGTGGACGGCAAAAACGACACCGTTACCACCCCGCGCCTGAGCTTCCGTTTCCTCAATATCAACCCGGCGGTGGAACGCGAACTCCAGCGGATCATCTTCTCGCTGGAGCGTGAGGCGCGTGAGCGGGCCAGCAGGGTACGCTAACCCGCCTGCCTTGACTGACGGTGAGCACAGTGCACTGTGTAGGCCCGGTAAGCGTGAGCGCCACCGGGCGTTACTCTGCTGGCGCTTTAATGCCTGGCGGCACTAAGTTTGCCCGGCCTACATCGCATCCATCGCTTTCTGCACCTTCCAGATATAGCGAGGCGCCTGCGGCGCAGGATGGTTTTCGGCAACGTGCTCGACAAACTCATCCGCGTCCAGGTCGTTGATCTCGCTTATCGCCTTCTTACGATCCGATGAGAAGGTGCGCAGCAGCGCCCCGGCGCCGTTGACGTAGGAGACCACCAGCGCATACTGCATCACCTCTGGATCCTTGATACCGGCGAGTACGCCATGTTCAAGAATGCTCAGATAGGCTGTCCCCATCGAGATATTGCGCTCGGGATTTTTCAGCTCGCTGGTGGAGGGCTGTCCGCTCCAGCCCATATGGCGGTAAACCTCTCTCCCGGCGGTAGAGGCTTTGAGCTGCATCAGCCCCACGGCGTTGGATTTACTCACCAGCGTCGGGTTTCCGCCCGACTCAACGGCGATGATGGCCGTTATCAGTCGCGGGCTGACGCCCCACGCTGCACCCGCTTTCTCGCTGATCGGCATCCACTGCATGGCCCGTTTGACCGGGACCTCCGGGTTCCACGGCGGGTTTTTATAATCCTGTTTTGAACTACACCCTGCCAGCAGCACCGCCAATAACGCAAACCATCTCAATTTCACACCAACAATCCTTTTACCGGGAGTTTAGATGACAATAGTAAACCTAAGCGGCATGATAACCGTTTCATCTACTATTTCACCTACTCATCGATATTTCACTTACAATGTCAGCAAGGATTTGCCATGTCCAGGATTCATCTGATCGCCCCCTCCGGCTACTGCATCAATCAGCCCGCCGCCGTCAGGGGCGTGCAACGCCTTGAGGCTGCAGGCCATCGCGTAGAGAATCAGCAGGTCATTACCCGTCGCGACCAGCGCTTTGCTGGCTGCGACGCCGAACGTCTGGCGGATCTTAACGACCTGGCTGCGCTGAAAGGGGCAGACATCATTGTGATGCCGGTACGCGGCGGCTACGGAGCCAGCCGCCTGCTGGGTGAGATCGACTGGCAGGGGCTGGCCGACCGCCAGCGTCACGATCCGCTACTCATCTGCGGCCACAGCGACTTCACCGCCGTGCAGCTTGGCCTGCTGGCAACGGATAACGTCATCACCTTCAGCGGGCCGATGCTGGCGGGTAACTTTGGCGCCGAGGCGCTGGATGACTTTACAATGGAGCACTTCTGGCGCGCGCTGCGCAATGAGACTTTCACCGTAACCTGGGAGGGTGCGGGTCCGGCGTGCGACGTTGAAGGAACGCTGTGGGGCGGCAATCTGGCGATGCTGGTCTCGCTCATTGGCACGCCGTGGCTGCCTGCGATTGAAAACGGCATTCTGGTGGTTGAGGATATTAACGAGCACCCCTTCCGCGTTGAGCGCATGCTGCTGCAGCTGCACCATGCGGGCATTCTGGCGCGGCAGAAGGCGCTGATCCTGGGCAGCTTCAGCCGCAGCGATCCTAACGATTACGATGCCGGATTTACGCTTGAATCGATGATGGACTCCCTGCGAGCGCGTCTGCCGATTCCCGTGGTAAGCGGCCTGCCGTTTGGCCACGAACCGCAAACGGTGACCCTGCCGCTAGGTGCCCAGGCACGTCTGCAGCATCAGGATTTTCATACGCAGCTTACCCTTAGCGGCCATCCCATTTTAAGTAAATAAAAATATCGTTTTTAGCCTCTATTAAAACGCTGTTCACGGCGTGAATATGGTAAGGTTTTAGAGGGTCGTGCCGCGCCATCTCTGGCGTGAGCGTCCACGGCCCCGTTTGGGTGGTAATTGTATGTAGAGGAGAAAAACGACATTGGAAGCTGAGGCGATCATCGGTCTTTTCATTTTGGGTTCAGTGCTTGTAACCTGCAGTATCTTATTAAGTTCATTTTCATCACGCCTTGGTATTCCTATCCTGGTTATCTTTCTCGCTATCGGTATGCTGGCCGGCGTTGACGGCGTCGGCGGCATCCCTTTTGATAACTATCCCCTCGCCTACATGATCAGTAACCTCGCGCTGGCGATCATTCTGCTGGATGGCGGCATGCGCACCCAGGCCAGTTCGTTTCGCGTCGCGCTGGGTCCCGCTCTGTCGCTGGCTACGGTCGGGGTCCTGATTACCTCCGGACTCACCGGCATGATGGCCGCCTGGCTATTCAAGCTCGACATGATGGAAGGCCTGCTAATAGGCGCCATCGTCGGCTCGACCGATGCGGCGGCGGTCTTCTCCCTGTTGGGTGGTAAGGGGCTTAACGAGCGCGTCGGCTCGACGCTGGAGATTGAGTCCGGCAGCAACGATCCGATGGCCGTCTTTCTGACCATCACGCTGATAGATATGATCCAGCACCACCAGCTCGGCCTGGACTGGAAGTTTGCCCTGCATATCGTTCAGGAGTTTGGTCTCGGGGTTATCGTCGGCCTGGCGGGCGGCTACCTGCTGCAGCAGATGATCAACCGCATCGCGCTTCCCTCCGGACTCTACCCGCTGCTGGCCCTGAGCGGCGGCATTCTGATCTTTGCGGTCACCACGGCGATGGAGGGCAGCGGCATCCTGGCGGTCTACCTGTGTGGATTTGTGCTCGGCAACCGCCCTATCCGTAACCGCTATACCATTCAGCAGAACTTCGACGGCCTGGCCTGGCTGGCGCAGATCGGCATGTTCCTCGTGCTGGGCCTGCTGGTGACCCCTTCCGACCTGCTGATAATCGCCATTCCGGCCCTGCTGCTCTCGGCGTGGATGATCTTTGTCGCCCGCCCGCTGTCGGTATTTGCTGGCCTGCTGCCGTTCCGTGGCTTCAACCTGCGCGAGCGCATCTTCATTAGCTGGGTGGGGCTGCGTGGCGCGGTGCCGATTATCCTCGCCGTGTTCCCGATGATGGCCGGTCTCGACAATGCCCGGCTGTTCTTCAACGTCGCCTTCTTCGTGGTGCTGGTCTCCCTGCTGTTTCAGGGTACCTCCCTGGGCTGGGCGGCGAAAAAGGCCAAGGTGGTGGTGCCCCCGGTGGGCTGGCCCGAGTCGCGGGTCGGGCTGGACATCAGCCCGGAGAACGCGTGGGAGCAGTTTATCTATCAGCTGAGTGCCGACAAGTGGTGCGTCGGCGCGGCCCTGCGCGATCTGCATATGCCGCCGGAGACGCGCATTGCGGCCCTGTTCCGCGGCGACACGCTGCTGCACCCAACCGGCAGTACCCATCTGCGGGAAGGCGATGTGCTTTGCGTGATTGGCCGCGAGCGCGACCTGCCCGCGTTAGGTAAGCTCTTTAGCCATTCGCCGCCGGTGGCGCTGGATCAGCGCTTCTTCGGGGACTTTATTCTGGAGGCCAGCGCCAAGTTTGCCGACGTGGCGCTGATCTACGGTCTCGATCAGGGAACGGAGTATCCTGATAAGCAGCAGACGCTGGGGGATATTGTGCAGAAGCTGATTGGCGCTGCGCCGGTGGTCGGTGACCAGGTGGAGTTTGCCGGGATGATCTGGACGGTAGCGGAGAAAGAGGATAACGCCGTGCGTAAGGTCGGCGTTCGGGTAGCAGAACAAGAGAGCGAATAACAGCGTAGGCCCGGCAAGCGCAGCGCCGCCGGGCAATAAGTTACACCGTCACGACCGGCACACGGGGGGCAAGCGCACTCATCAACTCGTAGCCCACCGTACCCGCCGCTGCGGCGACGTCGTCTATCTTGATCTCGCTGCCCCATAGCTCAACCGGAGTACCGATCCCGGCCTGCGGACACGGGGTCAGATCCACCGCCAGCATATCCATCGAAACCGTACCCACAGTGCCCGAGCGCACGCCATCCACCAGCACCGGCGTGCCGTCAGGGGCGTGGCGAGGATAGCCGTCGGCATAGCCTACCGCAACGATGCCGATCCGCTGCTCTCCGCTAGCCTGATAGCGTCCGCCGTAACCCACCCGATCGCCCCGCTTCAGGGTCTGCACGCCGATAATCTCGCTGTGCAGGGTCATTACCGGTTTAATCCCGCTGGTGGCCACGTCGTGCCACTGCCCGGAGGGCGACGCGCCGTAGAGAATGATGCCAGGCCTGACCCAGTCGAAGTGGGCTTCAGGGTGCCAGAGCGTTGCCGCCGAGTTGGCAAGGGAGCGCGGACAGTTAAGCCCCTCCGCCGCCTGCTCCACCCGCGCCATCGCCTCCACGATGCCGTCGGGTCTCTCCCCGGTGGCAAAGTGCGACATCAGCGTCATCTGGCCGACGTTTTTCATCGCCCGCAGCTGCTGCCACACCGAGCCTACCCGCTCCGGCATAAACCCTAATCGGTTCATGCCGCTGTTGACCTTCAGGTAGATATCCAGCGGGGCGCTAAGCCGGGCATTTTGCAGCGCCTTCAGCTGCCAGTTGCTGTGGATGGTCGTGGTCAGGCGCAGGCTATCCAGCAGCGGCAGCTCGTCGGCGTGAAAGAACCCCTCCAGCAGCAGGATCGGTCCCTTCCAGCCGCGCTCGCGCAGCAGCACCGCCTCCTCCAGATTCAGCAGGGCAAAACCATCCGTGGTGCCCAGCGCACGCCAGATGCGATCGATTCCATGCCCGTAAGCGTTAGCTTTAACCACCGACCAGACCCGTGCGCCAGGCGCAGCGCGGCGAACAACCTGTAAATTATGCTGTAAGGCCGACAGATGAAGAGTGGCCTGAACAGGACGCGTCATGACTGCCCCTTATGTATTGTGTACGCCGTGCAGATGGCTGGCTCGCGCGGGAGTGAAATCGGTGCCGTAGCGGGCTACGCCCAAATCATCATGCGGAATGGCCGGTGAGCGGCCGGAGATTAGATCGCTCAGCAGCTGGCCCGAACCGCAGGCCATCGTCCAGCCGAGGGTGCCGTGTCCGGTGTTGAGCCAGAGATTTTTAAACGGCGTGCGCCCGACCACTGGCGTGCCGTCTGGCGTCATCGGACGCAGCCCGGTCCAGAATGTCGCCTCTTCGACGCGGCCCCCGCGCGGGAAGAGATCGCGCACCACCATCTCCAGCGTCTCCCGACGCGGTTGCAGCAGCTCGGTATTGAAACCAACAATCTCTGCCATGCCGCCGACGCGGATGCGCCGATCGAAGCGGGTAATCGCAATCTTGTAGCTCTCATCAAGGATAGTCGATACCGGCGCACCGCTCTCTTCCGCGACGGGAATAGTGAGGGAGTAGCCTTTGAGAGGATAGACAGGAATATCGACGATGCCTTTCAGCATGGCGGTGGAGTAAGAGCCAAAGGCCATCACGTAGGCATCCGCCTTGATCACCTCATCACCACACTTCACGCCGTAGATCTTCTCGCCCTCGTAGAGCAGACGCTCAACCGGCGTGTTGTAGCGAAACACCACCCCCGCCTCCTCGGCCATCAGCGCCAGCCGCTGGGTAAAGAGCTGGCAGTCGCCGGTTTCGTCATTGGGCAGGCGCAGGCCGCCGGTCAGCTTGTGTGCCACCTCCGCCAGAGCCGGTTCAACCTCCGCCAGGCGGGCGGACTCCAGCAGCTGATAGGGTACGCCAGCCTCCTCCAGCACGGCGATATCCCGGGTGGCGTTCTCATACTGCTGGGCGGTGCGGAAGAGCTGGAGCGTGCCGCCCTGCCGCCCTTCGTACTCGATGCCGGTGCTGTCGCGCAGGGTCTTCAGGCAGTCGCGGCTGTACTCCGCCAGACGCACCATTCGCTCCTTGTTCTCCATGTAGTGGCGGGTGTCGCAGTTGCGTAGCATCTGCCACATCCACTTTAGCTGAAAGGCCGTGCCGTCAAGGCCAATCGCCAGCGGGGCGTGGCGCTCGAACATCCATTTAATCGCCTTCAGCGGCACTCCCGGTGCGGCCCAGGGCGAAGCATAGCCTGGAGAGATCTGCCCGGCGTTAGCGGCACTGGTTTGCAGCGCCGATCCGGACTCTCGCTCAATGACCGTTACCTCATGCCCCGCCTGACTCAGATACCAGGCGCTGGTCACGCCCACCACGCCACTTCCCAGAACCACAACGCGCATAGCCACTCCCTATGAGTAAAACTGACGAGTTAAGAACATTCATCGGTTAAGAACAATCCTCTGATTACAAATTGATAACTCAGATGAAAATGTTATTCAACATATGGCTTTTTTATGGTGACTTACCTCACATCTCTGCCTATGGCGGCGGACAGGGGCTATTTGGTATCTCCTGCTAACCCCTCTTTTAACGCAGCATAAAATGTGGCAAACGGCACGCCTTTTCCTCTTTTTGCACGGCGATATGGCGAAGAAAAAATTTCCCCGCCAGCACGGTTTCCGGTGCGGTGATCTATGCTTGAAAGGAGACTCTCCTGCTAGAGAGGGTCGCCAACAATGAGGGTGCGCTAATGGCTACGATTGACTCCATGAACAAGGACACCTCCCGTCTCAGCGATGGACCCGACTGGACATTCGAACTGCTTGATACCTACCTGGCCGAGATCGATCGGGTGGCTAAACTCTACCGGCTGGACACCTATCCCCACCAGATTGAAGTCATTACCTCTGAGCAGATGATGGACGCCTACTCCAGCGTCGGGATGCCCATTAACTATACACACTGGTCGTTCGGTAAGAAGTTTATTGAGACCGAGCGGCTCTATAAGCATGGGCAGCAGGGTCTGGCCTACGAGATTGTGATCAACTCCAACCCCTGTATCGCCTACCTGATGGAGGAGAACACCATCACCATGCAGGCGCTGGTGATGGCCCACGCCTGCTACGGACATAACTCCTTCTTCAAAAACAACTATCTGTTCCGTAGCTGGACCGATGCCAGCTCCATTGTTGACTACCTGATTTTTGCCCGGAACTACATTACCGACTGCGAAGAGCGTTACGGCGTGGTGGAGGTAGAGAAGCTGCTCGACTCCTGCCATGCCCTGATGAACTACGGCGTCGATCGCTACAAACGGCCGCAGAAGATCTCCCTGCAGGAGGAGAAAGCGCGGCAGAAAAGCCGGGAAGAGTATCTGCAGAGCCAGGTGAACACCCTGTGGCGTACCCTGCCGAAGCGTGAGGAGGAGAAGACGGTTGCCGAAGCACGGCGCTACCCCTCCGAGCCGCAGGAGAACCTGCTCTACTTTATGGAAAAAAATGCGCCGCTGCTGGAGCCGTGGCAGCGCGAGATCCTGCGCATCGTGCGTAAGGTAAGCCAGTATTTCTACCCGCAGAAACAGACCCAGGTGATGAACGAGGGGTGGGCTACCTTCTGGCACTACACCATCCTCAATCATCTCTATGATGAAGGGAAAGTGACGGATCGCTTTATGCTGGAGTTTCTCCACAGCCATACCAACGTGGTATTCCAGCCGCCCTATAACAGCCCGTGGTATAGCGGTATCAACCCCTACGCGCTGGGCTTCGCTATGTTCCAGGATATCAAACGCATCTGTCAGTCTCCTACCGAGGAGGACAAGTATTGGTTCCCGGACATCGCTGGCTCTGACTGGCTGGAGACGCTGCACTTCGCGATGCGCGATTTTAAAGATGAGAGCTTTATCAGCCAGTTCCTGTCGCCGAAGGTGATGCGTGATTTCCGCTTCTTCAGCGTGCTGGACGACGATCGCAATAACTACCTGGAGATCGCGGCCATCCATAACGAAGATGGCTATCGGGAGATCCGGGCTAAGCTCTCGGCGCAGTACAACCTGAGCAACCTTGAGCCAAATATTCAGGTGTGGAACGTCGATCTGCGCGGGGATCGCTCCCTGACCCTGCGCTATGTGCCGCACAACCGTGCGCCGCTGGATAAGGGCCGTCGGGAGGTGCTGAAGCACGTGCACCGTCTGTGGGGATTTGATGTGATGCTGGAGCAGCAGAACGAAGACGGCAGCGTAGAGCTGCTGGATCGCTGCCCGCCGCGCCAGAATAGCCTGTAATACCTAACCCCCTCTCCTGGCGGAGAGGGGGTTATCTGAACCTATCGCCCCTGGATAGCGAGATCGCCCGGCAGGGTTTTCTGCATCCGGTGCCAGATATCCCCGCTGTCGCGTCCGTAGTGGCGCACGATCTCATAGACCTTGTCATGCTCGCCGCGCTCGCACACTTCGCCAAGGCGATGGTAGAAGCCCAGCGCCAGGCTGCGCGCCTCAGGGTTGGCAAAGTAGTGGCGCCCAATACGGGTGTACAGCCCCTTCATGCCGTTGAGGATCAGCCCGTAGATAGGGTTGCCCGAAGCGAAGGCCAGTCCGCGGAAAATGTTGTAGTCCAGCTCGGCAAAGGCGTCAGCGTGATCTTCTACTTCGCGGGCGCGGGCCAGCACCTCCAGCGCCTCCTGCGGATGCTGACGGAAAGCCGTGCGAATGAAAATGGTCGCGATATTGGTGCGCACCGAGAGCAGGTTATCGATCAGCTGCGGCACGCTCTCGTGATCGAGCCGGGCCAGGGTCTCCAGGATATTGAGACCTGACGTCTCCCAGAAGTTATTTACCTTGGTCGGCTTACCGTGCTGGATGGTCAGCCAGCCGTCACGGGCCAGCCGCTGTAACACCTCGCGCAGCGTAGTACGGGTGACGCCAATCAGTTCGGAAAGTTCTCTTTCAGCTGGCAGGATCGTTCCCGGTGGAAAGCGATTATTCCAGATACTTTCAATGATGTACTCTTCCGCGAAACCCGCCGGGCTCTGCGCCTTAATGACCATAGAGAAATTTCCATTACACAGCGAAACAAAGAGACTCATCATACCAGAGCGAAGGGGCAGCAGATAGCGTGAAACAGGAAGAAAAAGGGATCGTCGTTCTGTTTTTACGCTTTTCTTAAACGCCCATTTTTAGCGTATTGTGCTGGCGGTTTTACCCTTGCCGGGCTTTTTCACTTCCACCCTAAAAGCCGCTTATTATCCGCTCTCTCACCCTCTGCTGAACCCTTTGTCATCATAGGGTAAATTCGTTTACACTGCGCTGTCTAGCATCTCCCAGGGAAATGATTATGTTGCGATTTTTAAACAAGTGCTCGCACGGGCGCGGGGCCTGGCTCCTCATGGCTCTGACTGCGTTTGCACTTGAGCTGGTGGCGTTATGGTTCCAGCACGTGATGCTGCTTAAACCGTGTGTTTTGTGTATTTATGAGCGCTGCGCGCTGTTTGGGGTGATGGGTGCGGGGTTGGTTGGGGCTATCGCACCGAAAACGCCGCTGCGCTACGTCGCCATTGCTATCTGGCTCTACAGCGCCTGGCGCGGCATTCAGCTGGCGTGGGAGCATACGATGATCCAGCTGCACCCTAACCCGTTTATGACCTGCGACTTCGCCGCCCGTTTCCCGAGCTGGCTGCCGCTGGATAAGTGGCTGCCGCAGGTGTTTGTTGCCTCTGGCGACTGCGCCGAGCGTCAGTGGTCCTTTCTGACCCTGGAGATGCCGCAGTGGCTGGTGGGGATCTTTATTGCCTACTTCGCCGTGGCCATCCTTGTGCTGATTGCCCAGGCGTTCAAACCAAAAAAACGCGATCTCTTTGGTCGCTAAGCGCCGGGCTTGTTGAGGATGTGATCCTCCCAGTCGCGTACCTCGGACTCCGTCACCGCAATGTGGCGGACCGAGATGCGCTCGGCGTGCATCGCCGCTTTTGAACCACTCCGCAGCGGATGCCAGATCGGCAGCGCTTTCCCCTCCGCCAGCAGACGATAGGCACAGGTCGGCGGCAACCACTCAAAGGTCGGCAGGTTCTCCCGCGTCAGCTTGATGCAGTCCGGCTCATACTCGAAGCGACGCTCATAGTTGCGGCACTGGCAGGTTTTGATATTAAGCTGGCGGCAGGCGACGTTGGTGAAGTAGATCTCATCGGTATCTTCATCCTGAAGCTTATGCAGGCAGCACTGCCCGCAGCCGTCGCACAGCGACTCCCACTCGGCATCGGTCATCTGCTCAAGGGTTTTACTCTGCCAGAAAGGTGTATCGCTCATAAGGAAGTCCGCCGTGAAATTTCAGCTGCACCTTATAACCACTCTGGCACATTGATGCAAGTTTTGCTGCCGGAATCAAATAAAATCGCAGAACAGGAACGGGCCGACAAACTGCACCTTACTCACCGTAGGCCGGGCAAACGCAGTGCCGCCCGGCATTACAGCATCAGCATGGTAACGCCCGGTGGCGCTACGCTTACCGGGCCTACAAAATGTGAACAATGCTAATTCGCAAGCCGGGCCTGCGTCAGCGCCGCCCGGCACCCTTAATGAAAGGGTTTACAGCACGCGGGTGGTGAGGGACTGGCCGTTAAAGCTTACTTCCAGCTCGTCACCGCTCTGCAGCGGGCCGACGCCCTCTGGCGTACCGGTGAGAATAACGTCCCCGGCGCGCAGGGTGAAGTAGCGGCTCATATAGGCAATCAGCGGCACAATCTTATGGATCATGTCCGCCGTGGTGCCCTGCTGGCGCACTTCGCCGTTAATCTTCAGCCCCAGCGGGGTAGCCTGCGGATCGCTCTGGAACTCGGCCGCCGGAATGAAGCCGGAGATCGGGCATGAGTTGTCGAAGCCTTTCGCTTTCTCCCACGGCTGCCCGGCCTTCTTCATTTTGCCCTGGATATCGCGCAGGGTGAGATCCAGCGCGACGCCGTAACCGGCAATCGCCTGCTGGACATGCTCTTCCGACGCCTGGCGCAGCGTGGAGCCAATCAGCACCGCCAGTTCAACCTCATGGTGCACCGATCCCAGCCCCTGCGGCAGGGCCAGCGGCTGACGCAGATCGCAGAGTGCGGTTTCAGGCTTGATAAACAGCACCGGCTCTTCCGGCGTAGCGCTGCCCATCTCCTGAATATGTTTCGCATAGTTACTGCCAACGCACACAACCTTACTGACGGGAAAATCTAACAGCGCACCCTGCCAGTTATGATGCTGATACATGTTACCCCCTAAGTAACCCATTGAACGCGAGTGAAATTTGACTATCACCGTCGTCTCAGGATTTGTCAATCTTCCCGCTGCTCTGTAAGTGCTGCTTAAGGAGATCCTCCTGCGGCGGCGGCATCTGCAGGTAGTAGCCCTGCGCCTGCAGCGCCTCTTTGACCTTCTGTAGATCGGCATTGGCTAACTGCTTGCGCCCGTCGAGCGGCAGCAGCATCGTCATCACCGGCTGGCCAAAACTTTTCATCAATGCTTCAGGTACCCGAGAAAAATCATCTTTTTTCTCGATATACAAATAGGTCTGTTCACGCTTAGCACTTCGGTAGATCACACAAAACATACTTTTACTCTTAATTAGCGGGAGGTGTCTTGCCTCAATATAGCGGGGACTATAACATGCCTGAGAGTCTTCGGAATATCACCCCGTGCGCGGGGGATAATAGCTAAATGAGTAAGGTCAGGATGTCAAACACGCCCATCGAGCTTAAAGGCAGTAGTTTTACCTTATCAGTGGTTCATTTGCATGATGCGAAACCCGAGGTTATTCGTCAGGCCTTAGAAGACAAAATCGCACAGGCTCCCGCTTTTTTACAGCATGCTCCCGTTGTTATTAACATTTCCGCGCTGGAAGAGGTAGTTAACTGGCCTGCTTTGCAAAAAGCAATCACCAGCACCGGTTTGCGCATTGTCGGCGTCAGCGGCTGTAAACAGGCCGAGCTGAAGGCTGAGATTGACCGCGCCGGGTTACCGCTGCTCACTGAAGGCAAAGAGAAAGCGCGCCAGCAGGCGGCAGAGCCTGTTCCTGCAACGCGCGTTGTTGAAGAGCCAATCGTCGCGCCGATCACCAAAACACGCTTAATTGATGTTCCGGTTCGTTCCGGACAGAGAATCTATGCCCCGGGCTGCGATCTGATCGTTACCAGCCACGTCAGCGCGGGTGCAGAGCTGATCGCCGATGGCAACATCCATATCTATGGCATGATGCGTGGACGGGCGCTGGCGGGGGCCAGCGGCGACAGGGAAGCACAAATTTTTTGCACACATCTCACCGCAGAGCTGGTCTCAATCGCGGGAGAATACTGGCTGAGCGATCAAATCCCGGCCGAATATTATGGCAAAGCGGCACGCCTGCTCCTCGCAGACAACGCTTTGACTGTTCAACCATTGAATTAAGCCCTTATAACAAGGAACTCCTATGGCACGCATTATTGTTGTTACTTCGGGTAAAGGGGGTGTCGGTAAGACCACCTCCAGCGCGGCCATCGCGACTGGTTTGGCCCAGAAGGGAAAGAAAACCGTCGTTATCGACTTCGATATCGGCCTGCGTAACCTCGACCTGATCATGGGTTGTGAACGCCGGGTGGTCTATGATTTCGTTAACGTTATTCAGGGCGATGCGACGTTAAACCAGGCGCTGATCAGAGATAAGCGCACGGAAAGCCTCTATATTCTTCCCGCCTCCCAAACCCGTGACAAAGACGCCCTCACCCGCGAAGGCGTTGAGAAAGTGCTCGACGAACTGAAAGCAATGGACTTCGATTTCATCGTCTGCGACTCCCCGGCCGGGATCGAAACCGGTGCGCTGATGGCGCTCTACTTCGCTGACGAAGCCGTTATCACCACTAACCCAGAGGTCTCCTCAGTACGTGACTCGGATCGCATTCTGGGCATTCTGTCGTCTAAATCGCGCCGCGCTGAGAACGGCCATGAGCCGATCAAAGAGCACCTGCTGCTCACCCGCTACAACCCGGGCCGCGTCAGCAAAGGCGATATGCTGAGCATGGAGGATGTGCTGGAGATCCTGCGCATCAAGCTGGTCGGGGTTATCCCGGAAGATCAGTCCGTGCTGCGCGCCTCTAACCAGGGCGAACCTGTGATCCTGGACGCGACATCAGATGCCGGTAAAGCCTATGCTGATACCGTGGAGCGTCTGCTGGGAGAAGAACGCCCTTTCCGCTTCATCGAAGAAGAGAAGAAAGGTTTCCTCAAACGCCTGTTCGGAGGATAAATTATGGCATTACTTGACTTTTTTCTCTCACGAAAGAAGAGCACCGCTAACATAGCGAAAGAGCGTCTGCAGATCATCGTGGCCGAGCGCCGCCGTAGCGATGCTGAACCACACTATTTGCCGCAGCTGCGCAAAGATATTCTGGAAGTGATTTGTAAGTACGTGCAGATCGATCCGGAAATGGTGACGGTACAGCTGGAGCAAAAAGATGGCGATATCTCAATCCTCGAGTTGAACGTTACTCTGCCAGAAGCCGAAGAGACGAAATAACGTTTTAGCGTTATCTCGTTCATTAAAAAGGCAGCCCGTTAAGCGCTGCCTTTTTTATTTATGCTTATCCACTGGGTTTATTTACAGTGGCCCGTTCGTTAGCGGGGAAATTCCAGCAGCAGAGCCTGCAGGCTCGTCGCCATTAATTCACCGCGCCAGCCGGAGATTAATTCCGGCAGGGTGGCAAACGACTTAATATTCCAGTGCCAGTTAAGCAGCTGATTTATTTGCCGACGCGAGGCCAGCAGCTCGGCGCTCACCCCTTTTGCCACGCTCACTTCCTGCACCAGCGCCTTAATGGCCTTAAAGGCCCGGCGATAGCCCGGCATATCCAGCAGGTTCAGCAGCGGCTCCGGGAGCGCTTCTTCCGGCAGCGCCTGGGCCTGGGCGACCATCGCCAGCAGGGTTTTGCCGTGGAAGCGGATCTCACTTCCCGAAAGTCCGATGCTATCCAGCTCGCCAAGGCTGCCTGGCATATAGCGCGCTACCGCCCACAGGTTCTCTTCCCGCACGACAAAGTTTACCGCCAGATCGCGCTCGCGGGCCTTACGCAGACGCCACGCCGCCAGCAGTTGCAGGCAGGCCAGCTGGCGGGTGCGCAGCTGCCAGGCGTTGCTAATCTCGCGCCACGCCTCTTCCGGGGCCAGCACCTCCTGACGGCGCAGCTGCATCAGACGGCACTCGTCCAGCGCGGCGGGCAGCCAGCCTGCGGTCTCGGTCTCCGCCATCAGCTTATGGGCGATAGGCAGCAGATACCAGACGTCCGCCGCCGCGTAGTCGCACTGCCGCTCGGTCAGAGGGCGCGCCAGCCAGTCGGTGCGCGACTCACTCTTATCCAGCGCCAGACCGGTGTACTCCTCCACCATAGAGGCAAAGCCCCAGGAGAGCGGGCGACCGCTGAAGGCGGCGAGGATCTGGGTATCGATCAGCGGCTGCGGCAGCTCGCCAAATACGTTGAGAAAAACTTCCAGATCTTCACTGCCGGCGTGGAGAAACTTGGTGACCGCGCGATCCATCAGCAGCTCGCGGAGCGGTGCCCAGTCGGTGATCTCCAGCGGATCGATCAGCGAAACCTGCTGGCCGTCGTACACCTGGATCAGGCCCAGCTGCGGATAGTAGGTACGGGTGCGGACAAATTCGGTATCAATGGCAAGAGCCGGAAAGGCACGCGCCGCCTCGCTCATGGCCGCCAGCGCGTCGTTGGTGGTGATCATCTGGTAGTTCAAATCATACTCTCTTTGGTTTGCGCCCATAAAAAACGCCGGGCTAACCGGCGTTGGGCGACTCACACGAAGCTTAGACCTTATTGTCTACTTTGGCGCGCGCTTCGTCACGTAATTCTCGCCGTAAAATTTTGCCAACGTTGGATTTCGGCAACTCCTCACGGAACTCCACCAGCTTCGGTACCTTATAGCCGGTCAGCTGGCGACGGCAGAAGGTGATGAGCGCCTCTTCGCTGAGGGTCGGATCCTTCTTCACCACGAAAATTTTTACCTTTTCGCCGCTGCTGCTGGACGGCACGCCAACGGCCGCCACCTCGCGCACGCCAGGGTGCTGCATCACCACGTCTTCAATCTCGTTAGGGTAGACGTTGAAGCCGGAGACAAGGATCATATCTTTTTTACGATCGACAATGCGCAGGAAGCCCTCGTCGTCCATCACCGCGATATCCCCGGTCATCAGCCAGCCATCCTTGATGATCTCGTCGGTGGCGTCAGGACGCTGCCAGTAGCCCAGCATCACCTGCGGCCCTTTGACGCACAGCTCACCCGGCTCGCCGTGCGGCACCTCCCTGCCCTCGTCATCCACCAGCTTCACCTCGGTAGAGGGCACCGGCAGGCCGATGCTGCCGCTGTGGTAGTCGATATCGTGCGGGTTAACGCTGACCAGCGGAGAGCATTCGGTCAGGCCATAGCCCTCGAGCAGATACTGCCCGGTAAGCTTCACCCAGCGCTCGGCGACCGCCTGCTGGACCGGCATTCCGCCGCCTGCGGAGAGGTGCAGCGTGGAGAAGTCGAGCTGCTGGAACTCTTTATTGTTCAGCAGCGCGTTAAATAGCGTGTTTACCCCGGTCATGGTAGTGAACGGGTATTTAGACAGCTCCTTCACCAGCCCAGGAATATCCCGCGGGTTGGTGATCAGCAGGTTCTGCCCGCCCAGCTCGATAAATAGCAGGCAGTTCATGGTCAGGGCAAAGATGTGGTACAGCGGCAGCGCGGTGACCACCAGCTCTTTACCCCGATGCAGCAGCGGCCCGTAGGTGGCATTTACCTGCTCAAGGTTTGCCAGCATGTTACGGTGGGTCAGCATCGCCCCTTTGGCGACGCCGGTGGTGCCGCCGGTGTACTGCAGGAAAGCGAGATCGTCCGCCGCAATCTCCGGCTTAACGTACTGCATGCGGTAGCCGTTGTGCAGCGCCTGGCGAAACGAGATGGCGTCCGGCAGATGGTATTTAGGCACCAGCCGCTTAACGTACTTGACCACAAAGTTGACCAGCGTCCCCTTCGCCGGAGAGAGCTGATCCCCCATGCGGGTCAAAATGACGTGCTGCACCTGGGTTTTGCTCACCACCTTTTCAAGGGTGTGGGCGAAGTTGGAGACGATAACGATGGCCGCCGCGCCGCTGTCGTTGAGCTGATGCTCCAGCTCGCGAGGCGTATAGAGAGGATTAACGTTCACCACCACCATACCGGCGCGCAGGATACCAAACAGCGCCACCGGATACTGCAGCAGGTTAGGCATCATCAGCGCCACGCGATCGCCCTTCTTTAACCCCAGCCCCTGCTGGAGCCAGGCGGCAAAGGCCCGGCTGCGCTCCTCCAGCTTGCGGAAGGTCATGGTCTCGCCCATGTTGATGAACGCCGGCTGGTCCGCATAGCGCACCGCGGCGGTTTCGAAGAGTTCCACAAGGGATTGATAGCGATCGGGGTTGATGTCCGCTGGCACGTCGGCGGGATAACGGTTAAGCCAAACCTTCTTCAATGCGTCACCTCTGAAATGAAAATTCGTCGTCATCGCAACTCCGCTTAATAAACATGCCGTTAACATTATATTAACTCATTGTACCAGTTTATTAATTGGCCGATTCACAGGTTGCGAAGCGCGTCACTCTTTTATTCTTGTTATGGTCTTAAAAACGGAGAGACAGCGGATAGTCCGCTGCCTCTTCCCTTATTTAACAGAGAGTTACTCTGTTACGATGGTATGCACGGGGGCCGGACCGGAGTTATACCAGCCGTAACCGCCGTAGCCACCGTAACGCCAGGGATTCGGCCCCGGTCCCCAGTACCACGGGTCAATCGGCTGAGGCGGCAGCATCACCTGCTGCTGCAGATGCCAGCGCTTATAGCCACTCACCTTCATGACCATAAACTTATAGGGGGTCTCGCCCACTTTACCCTGCTCAACGCCGCTAATGGTGCCGACCACGGTCACATACTGGTTGCGGAAATCCACCGGATCGAGGAAGCCGTTCACGTCGGCGTAGATACGCCCCCGGGACGCTTCGCCAAGAACGGGACGTGCACCGCTGTCCAGCGGCACCGAGGCGATCTCCAGCCGGGTTTGTCCCTGCTTGTTCTCCATGCCGATGACTTTACCGCCGAAGCGCGCCTCCTGGCCGACATAGAGTTCAGGGGCGTTCATCACCCGAACCAGATCCTGCTGCGGCGTCGGGCTGCTGCCTTTGATGGCGTCAGGAACCGAGACGCAGCCGCTTAGCGCTAAGGCGGCTAAGCCTGCCAGCAGCCAGCGCACGGACCTGCTTTGACCCACCGTTTGGGATACCTTCACTTACCACCTTCCTGCTATTTACATTATTACGTTATGTATATAGCTGAGATTCATTTTCTGCCCGGAAGTTTCTTCCAGGCCACCTCGTTGCGCAAATAAACCGGCTCCGCATGCTCCACGGCGACGGTGCGCTGCTGGGCAAAGAGCTGGCAGGCAAGCGGGAGCATATCTTCGGCAGCGGGCAGCAGGATGCCGCCGTCGCTCAGCGTCAGGCCGCACTCTTTACCAAGATCCGGCCACGCTGGCCAGCCGGTACCTACCGTGGCCCAGGCTCCGCTGAGCTGGGACAGGCGTTCGCTGACCGCGTCCGGCTTCAGCACCGCCTCGCTCTCTTCGCCATGCCAGACGCCCTGCTCATCGCGCTGGTACTCGGCCCAGTAGACTTCGCCCATGCGCGCATCGATAGCGGCCAGCACCCGCGTCGCGCCGGTTTTACGCCATGCGCCCTGCGCCATGGTGGCCAGCGTCGAGACGCCGATCATCGGCAGCTCGGCACCCAGCGCCAGGCCCTGGGCAATGCCGATGCCAATCCGCACGCCGGTAAAGCTGCCCGGTCCACGGCCAAAGGCCAGCGCGTCGAGTTCGGCCAGAGTCACGCCGCTGTCGTTCAGCGTCTGCTGAACGAGGGGTAAAATACGTTGGGTATGCTCTCTTGGGCAGAGTTCAAAGTGGGCAGAGGTCGTACCGTCATTCCACAGGGCAACGGAACAGGCCTCTGTGGCGGTATCAATAGCCAGAATTCGCATCGGTCTTCGCGCTCTCGGGGTGTTGATTCAATAAAATGGCGCGCATCTTAGCACACTCTGCGGCAAATTACTGCGTCGAGGTCCCGGCGAGGAATCGCACCGCGCGGGCGATATCCCGGGTGCGCGGCGTCGGCGGCAGGCTGGCGAGGAAGGTGGCACCATAGGGGCGCATCACCAGCCGGTTGTCGCAGATCACCAGCACGCCGCGATCGTCGATGTCGCGGATCAGGCGTCCTACCCCCTGCTTGAGGGTGATCACCGCGTCCGGCAGCTGGACATCGTCAAAGGGATCGCCCCCGCGCAGGCGGCAATCCTCCATCCGCGCCTTCAGCAGCGGATCGTCCGGCGAGGTAAAGGGCAGCTTGTCGATGATCACCAGCGACAGGGTATCGCCGCGCACGTCCACCCCTTCCCAGAAGCTGCTGGTGGCGACCAGCAGGGCGTTACCGGCGGTGACAAACTGCTGTAACAGCTGGCCCTTGCTGGTCTCCCCCTGTAACAGCACCGGCAGCGACAGGGTGGCGCGGAACTGTTCCGCCAGATCGCGCATCATGGCGTGGGAGGTGCAGAGCATAAAGCAGCGGCCGTTGTTGGCCTCAATCATCGGTCTGAGCATGGCGGCCAGCTGGCGCGCCGCGCCCGGCTGGTTGGCCTGGGGTAGATTGCGCGGCACGCAGAGCAGCGCCTGGCGGGCATAGTCAAAGGGGCTGGGCAGCAGCATTGACTCCGCTGTTTCAATTCCCAGCCGGGAGGTAAAGTGATGCAGCTCGTCGTTCACCGAGAGCGTGGCCGAGGTGAAGATCCAGCTCCCCGGCTTCTGGGCCATCACCTCTTTGAACTTCTCCGCCACGGTGAGCGGCGTCAGGGCGAGGGTAAAGTGGCGGGAGGTGCACTCGTACCAGTAGCTGAAGCCCGGCTGGTTGATCTCTTTCAGCCGCTTGAGGCGCGTGCGGTAGAGGGTAGCCCGTTCAAAGGCCGCGTCGAGCAGCGCCGAGCGCCCGAGCGAGAGCTTTGCTACGTCGTAACAGAGTTCCAGCGCATCGTCGAGCAGCAGCAGCGCACGCTGGACGTGGCTGTCCGCCAGCAGCTCGCGCAGGTTACCGCGATAGCCCGGCTCGCCCAGCTGGAGGCGAAAATCCTGGGCGCTCTGCGCCAGGCGATCCGCGCACTTCTGTAGCTGCTGGGTGTCTTTCAGTTCGGTGCGGTAGGCAATGGTGAAATCCTTCGCCAGATCCAGCAGCTGACGGCTGGAGAGCGACTGGCCGAAGTACTGGCTGGCGATATCCGGCAGCTGGTGCGCTTCGTCGAAGATCATCACGTCGGCCTCGGGGATCAGCTCGCCAAAGCCGCTATCCTTCACCACCATGTCGGCAAGAAAGAGGTGGTGGTTAACGACTACCACGTCGGCATCCATCGCCTTCTTACGCGCCTTGACCACGAAGCAATCTTTATACATCGGGCAGTCGCTGCCGAGGCAGTTATCGTTGGTGCTGGTGACCAGCGGCCAGGCCTGGGAGTCCTCCGCCACGCTGGCGCAGGTGCTGATGTCGCCGTCCAGCGTCTGGCTCGACCACGACCGCAATAGAATAACGTCGCTGAGGATCTGCACCGGCAGATCGCCTCCGGCCAGCGCCTGCTGCTCAAGGCGCTCGATGCAGAGGTAGTTAGATCGCCCCTTCAGCAGCGCCAGGCGGCCAGTGTACTCCAGCGCACGGGAGACGGTGGGCAGATCGCGGCTGTAGAGCTGATCCTGCAGCGCTTTCGAGCCGGTAGAGATAATCACCTTCTTCCCGGCGCGCAGGGCCGGTGCCAGATAGGCATAGGTTTTCCCCGTCCCCGTTCCGGCCTCTACCACCAGCGGCTGCGTATTGGCAATGGCGGCGCTCACCGCCTGCGCCATCTGCCGCTGCGGCTCACGCGGTTTAAACCCCGGTATCGCTTTCGCTAACTGCCCGTCTGTTGCAAAATCGTCCGTTACACTGTTCTCTGCCACGCCGCCCCCTGGTTATATCGCCAGTGATTATGTCAGGCGCGGGAATTTTTAGCTAGCCGAAGTCGTGACAGGATCGTTGCCCTGTGGCAGTCTTGGCGCAGGAAAACAGGAATAAAGGAGAGAAAAGTGACGATTAAACGTATTGATGCCGAGGCCCGCTGGTCCGATGCGGTGATCCACAACCAGACGCTGTACTACACCGGCGTGCCAGAGAATCTGGAAGCCGATGCCGAGGCGCAGACGGCTAACACCCTGGCGCAGATTGATGCCGTGCTGGAGAAACAGGGTAGTGATAAGACACGCATTCTGGACGCCACCATTTTTCTGGCCGACGTCAGCGACTTTGCGGCGATGAACCGCGCCTGGGATGCGTGGGTGGTGGCTGGCCATGCGCCGGTACGCTGCACCGTACAGGCGACGCTGATGAACCCGCAGTACCGGGTCGAAATTAAAATTATCGCCGCGGTCTAGGGTTACTCCTCTTCATCCTCATCTTCAAAGCGTGCCACGATCCGCTCCCCGGTGTGGCTGGCACGCAGCTCTTCGGCGACTACCGCGATCGCCTGCCCGCTGCTCATCCCCTCGGACATAAGCTGCTGAATACGCTCTACCGCCTGCTGCTGTTGCTCATGACTGAGCGAAGGTAAACCTGCAAACATCGTCAACTCCTGCTAGATTATCAGCGCTAATTATTTCACGCTGCCTGGTTGTTTGCCACACATGAACACGCTTTCCCCTACCGTTATTACCCTGCCGTGGCGTCAAGACGCCGCCGAGTTCTGGTTTGCCCGTCTGAGCCACCTGCCGTGGGCGATGCTGCTGCACTCCGGCCATGCCGATCACCCCTACAGCCGCTTCGATATTGTCGTTGCCGATCCGCTTGGCACGCTGGTGACCCGCGGGGAGACCACGCGGGTAACGCTGGACGGGACGGCGATCTCGTCAGCCGATCCGCTTGCGCTGCTTAGGCAGGCGCTGACCTCCCTGGGGCTACCCGTCGAGGTAAATCCCGATCTCCCGTTCCAGGGCGGCGCGCTGGGGCTGTTTGGCTACGATTTGGGTCGGCGCTTTGAAACTCTGCCCACGCTGGCAGAGACCGACATCGCCCTGCCGGATATGGCGGTAGGGCTGTATGACTGGGCGCTGATTATCGATCACCATAAAAAGCATGTGTCGCTGCTCAGCCATCGCGACGTCAGCGCCCGCCTCGCCTGGCTGGAGGCGCAGCAGGTCCCTGTTGCCGAGGATTTTCACCTCACCTCTGGCTGGCGCGCCAATATGAGCCAGGCGGAGTATGCCGAAAAGTTTAACCGGGTGCAGGCCTATTTGCAGAGCGGCGACTGCTATCAGGTCAACCTGGCCCAGCGTTTTCAGGCTACCTATCAGGGCGATGAGTGGCAGGCGTTCACCCGCCTCAACGCCAGCAACCGCGCGCCGTTCAGCGCCTTCCTGCGCCTCGACGACGGGGCAATTTTGAGCCTGTCGCCGGAGCGGTTTATCCATCTGGAGGAGGATCGTATTCAGACCCGGCCCATTAAGGGCACCCTGCCCCGGCTGGCTGACGCGGAGACCGATCGTCAGCAGGCGGAAACGCTGGCGGCCTCGCCGAAGGATCGCGCTGAAAACCTGATGATTGTGGATCTGATGCGCAACGACATTGGCCGGGTGGCGGTGCCCGGCTCGGTGCGCGTCCCGGAGCTGTTTGTGGTGGAGCCGTTTCCCGCCGTGCACCATCTGGTCAGCACCGTCACCGCTCGCCTGCCCGCCTCGCAGCACGCCTGCGATCTGCTGCGCGCCGCCTTCCCCGGCGGCTCGATCACCGGCGCGCCGAAGGTGCGGGCGATGCAGATTATTGACGAGCTGGAGCCGCAGCGGCGTAACGCCTGGTGCGGCAGCATCGGCTATATCAGCCTCTGCGGCACAATGGATACCAGCATCACCATCCGCACGCTGAGCGCCTGCAACGGCCAGCTCTACTGCTCCGCCGGGGGCGGTATTGTTGCCGATAGCGAATCCGGGGCGGAATATCAGGAAACCTTTGATAAAGTTAATCGTATTCTGCAACTGCTGGAGAGGTAACGGGTGGAGAGCACAAACCTGACGCTTGACGATTTTTTATCCCGCTTTCAACTTTTACGCCCGCAGGCCAGCGGCGCAAGCCTGAACAACCGCCAGGCGGCGGTGCTGATCCCGGTGGTGCGCCGCGAGCAGCCGGGGCTGCTGCTGACCCAGCGCTCGGCGCGCCTGCGCAAGCATGCGGGCCAGGTCGCCTTCCCCGGCGGGGCCGTAGACAGCAGCGATGCCTCTATTATTGCCGCCGCCCTGCGCGAGGCCCAGGAGGAGGTCGCCATCCCGCCCGAGGCGGTGGAGGTGATTGGCGTCCTGCCGCCGGTGGACAGCGTAACCGGCTTTCAGGTCACCCCGGTGGTAGGGATTATTCCGCCGGATCTACACTACCACGCCAGCGAAGATGAGGTAGCCGCGGTGTTTGAGATGCCGCTGGCGGAAGCACTGCGCCTGGGGCGTTATCACCCGCTGGATATTCACCGGCGCGGCAATGCGCACCGGGTATGGCTCTCGTGGTATCAGCATTACTTTGTCTGGGGCATGACCGCGGGCATCATTCGTGAGCTGGCTCTACAGATCGGCCTGAAACCCTAACTATACTTTACACAGCGCCCTTTTTGTACCGGACGTGACCTGCCTCTCAGCATTAGTAAAATAGAGGCTGGCTATTAGTTTAATTCATGTGAATAGTTAAACCGATCCTGCGGTTCCCTCTTACACTATGCGCAATTATTACATCGTTGCCGGAGGGTCCGGCAACCCTGTCAGGAGTATTAGCGTGATTAGTATATTCGACATGTTCAAGGTGGGGATTGGTCCCTCATCTTCCCATACTGTTGGGCCAATGAAGGCCGGGAAACAGTTCGTCGATGACCTGGTCGAAAAGGGATTGCTGGAGAGCGTCACCCACGTGGCGGTGGACGTCTATGGTTCGCTGTCGCTCACCGGCCGCGGTCACCACACCGATATCGCCATTATTATGGGCCTGGCGGGTAACGAGCCGGCGACCGTTGATATCGATGCCATTCCGGCGTTCATTCGCGACGTGGAGACCCGTGGCCGCCTGCTGCTGGCCCAGGGCCGTCACGAAGTCGATTTCCCTGCCGATAACGGCATGCGTTTCCAGAGCGACAACCTGCCGCTGCATGAGAACGCAATGCAGATCCACGCGTATCAGGGTGAGAAAGAGATCTACAGCAAAACCTACTACTCCATCGGTGGCGGGTTTATCGTCGATGAAGAGCACTTTGGCAAAGAGAGCACCCAGGCCGTCAGCGTGCCCTACTCGTTCAACTCTGCCCAGGCAATGCTGAACTGGTGCAAAGAGACCGGTCTCTCCCTCTCCGGCATGGTGATGCAGAACGAGCTGGCCCTGCACAGCAAAGAAGAGATCGCCGACTACTTCGCTCACGTCTGGCAGACCATGCAGGCCTGTATCGATCGCGGTATGAACACCGAAGGCGTGCTGCCTGGCCCGCTGCGGGTGCCGCGTCGCGCCTCTGCCCTGCGTCGCCTGCTGGTCGCCAGCGACAAGCACTCCAGCGATCCGATGGTTGTCGTGGACTGGGTCAATATGTTCGCCCTGGCGGTGAACGAAGAGAACGCCGCCGGTGGCCGCGTGGTGACTGCCCCGACCAACGGCGCATGTGGGATCGTCCCGGCGGTGCTGGCCTACTACGATCACTTTATCGAGCCGGTTACCCCGGACATCTACACCCGCTACTTCCTGGCGGCGGGCGCCATCGGCACGCTCTACAAGATGAACGCCTCCATCTCCGGTGCGGAAGTGGGCTGTCAGGGTGAGGTGGGCGTGGCCTGCTCCATGGCAGCGGCAGGTCTTGCTGAGCTGATGGGTGCCAGCCCGGAGCAGGTCTGCGTGGCGGCGGAGATCGGCATGGAGCATAACCTGGGGCTGACCTGCGATCCGGTCGCTGGCCAGGTACAGGTGCCGTGCATCGAGCGTAACGCCATCGCCTCGGTGAAGGCCATCAACGCCTCGCGCATGGCGATGCGCCGCACCAGCGCGCCGCGCGTGTCGCTGGATAAGGTGATCGAAACCATGTACGAAACCGGCAAGGACATGAACGCCAAATACCGCGAGACCTCCCGCGGCGGCCTGGCGATCAAGGTTCAGTGCGACTAATACGTTAAACCAGCCCTTTCACCCGAAAGGGCTAATTATTCCCCTTTTCTCTCCCGATTATTTTTTCCCCACTACACTTGCTGTGTTGCCGTTTGCTTTTTCAAAGACGGCTCTCCTGGGGATCGTCGGGACATGCAAACAGCACAGCATATTATAAGAAGCTACCGCCGGAAGCGTGCCATCGTCTGCGTGGTTGTCGCTATCTTCACGCTTATCCTGACCCTTGGCTCGCGCTACATCTCCGAACGAAACGCTAACCAGCAGCGGATCCTCTCCTTTACCAACCACGCGGTCTCCTCGCTGGACAGGATCCTGCTCCCCCTTGCCCAGGGCCGGGGGGTGCTCCTGCCGCTGGTAGGCCTGCCCTGCGGTGAGGCGCACCTGGCGCTACGAAAGCAGGCCGCGACGATGCAAACCGTACGCTCCATCGGCCTTATCAAGAACGGCATTCTCTACTGCTCCAGCATTTTCGGCTATCGTAACGTTCCCATCCATCATCTTCAGCCTGCACTCCCCACTCCCCATCCGCTGCTCCTGCTCTCAACCGATAACTCCCTGCTGCAGGGCAGCCCGATCCTCATCCAGTGGTTTCCGCTGACCGAGAACGGACAGGACGGGGTGATGGAGGTAATCAATATCGATCTGCTTACCCGCCTGATGCTGGAGCCGCAAAAGCCGCTAATCACCGGCGCGAGCGTCACGGTGGGCGATCGGCATCTGGTCTACGGTGCCGGGGTGCTGGATAGCCTGCCTCCGCTGGTCAGGGAGACGCGGTTTCAGCAAAGCTCAGAGCAGTTCCCCTTTACCGTCAGCGTCAGGGGACCGGGCGCCGGGGAGCTGGCGCTGCGCCACCTCCCTTCCCAGCTGCCGCTGGCGGTGATCATCAGCCTGCTGATGGGCTATATCGCCTGGATTGTCACCGCCAACCGGATGAGCTTCTCGTGGGAGATCAACCTCGGCCTGGCGGCCCACGAGTTTGAGCTTTTCTGCCAGCCGCTGCTGAACGCCAGCACCCACCAGTGCGAAGGCGTAGAGATCCTGCTGCGCTGGAATAACCCGCGCCAGGGCTGGATCTCCCCGGACGTATTTATTCCCATTGCCGAGGAGCAGAGCCTGATTGCCCCTCTCACGCGCTATGTGCTGGCCGAGACCCACCGCCAGCTGGCGCTATTCCCGGCCAACAGCCAGTTCCATATCGGGATTAACGTCTCGGCAAGCCACTTCCGCGACGGCATGCTGCTGAAGGATCTAAACCGCCTCTGGTTCCATGCTCGCCCGGTTCAGCAGTTGACCATTGAACTAACCGAGCGGGAGGCGATCACCGATATTGATTACCGCATCGTGCGGGCGCTGCATCGGCGTGGAGTTAAGCTGGCGATTGATGACTTTGGTACCGGCAACACCTCTCTCTCCTGGCTGGAGAAGCTGCGCCCGGACGTGCTGAAGATCGATAAGTCTTATACCACGGCGGTAGGCACCGATGCGGTAAATTCGACGGTGACGGATATTATTATCGCGCTGGGTAAGCGGCTGAATATTGAGCTGATTGCAGAGGGGGTTGAGACCCCGCTGCAGGCGCAGCGTTTGCGCCAGCGCGGGGTAACGATATTTCAGGGATTTCTCTATGCGAAGCCAATGCCGCTAAAAGATTTCCCAAAGTGGCTGGCGGGGAGTACGCCGCCGCCAGCCACCTATAGCGGGCATGTGATGCCCATGACGCCGCTACGCTGAACGAGGCTACTCCTCCTCGTCGTCCTGTACCGGCTGCTCTTTAACAACCCGTACCAGATCGACCCGGTAGTCGTTCGCCTCAACCACGGTGATGGTTAATGGCGCCAGCTGCAGCACCTCGCCCGGCTTAGGAATATGGCCGTTGATGGCGATAACCAGCCCCGCGACGGTAGCAATATCCTCTTCATCATTCACCAGGGTATCTATCTCCAGCGCATGCTGAAGCGCATGGAGATCGGTCGCACCTTTTACCAGCCAGCCGTCGCCGTCGATGACAATCTCCGGCGTCTCATCGGCGTCCGGGAACTCACCGGCAATGGCTTCCAGTACGTCAAGGGGCGTCACCAGACCCTGCACCACGCCAAACTCATTGGTTACCATCACGAAGCTGCCCCGTGCGCGACGGAGAACCGCCAGCAGCTTAATGGGATCCAGCGTTTCAGGCACCACGATGGCCGGTGAAGCCGAGGCGATAGCCGCCACGTCAACGCCCTCTTCCAGTGCCACCAGCAGCTCTTTCGCCCGCACGATGCCGATCACCTCATCCAGCTCGCCCCGGCATACTGGGAAGAGGCTGTGCGGCGAGGAGAGCAGCTGCTCGCGAATGGCGTCTACATCGAGGTTGGCATCCACCCAGCTGATCTCGCCCCGCGGCGTCATGATGCTGCGCAGCGAGCGTGAGGCCAGGGTCAACACGCCGTTGATCATGTAGCGCTCTTCATCCGCAAACGCGCCTTCAGGCACCGCAACCGGAGACTGATTGTCCGGCTCGTGCTGCACCGCAGCCTGGCGGCGGCCGCCCATCAGACGCAGAATGGCGTCGGCGGTACGCGCCCGCAGCGGCAGCGTGGACTGGTGGCGAATAAAGTTGCGGCGCGCAACCTGGTTAAAGAACTCAATGATGATCGAGAAGCCGATTGCCGCGTAGAGGTAGCCTTTCGGAATGTGGAAGCCAAAGCCTTCCGCCACCAGGCTCAGACCGATCATCAGCAGGAAGCTCAGACAGAGCACGACCACCGTTGGATGCTGGTTAACAAAGCGCGTCAGCGGCTTAGAGGCCAACAGCATCACCGCCATTGCGATCACTACCGCCGCCATCATCACCGGCAGATGGTTCACCATCCCCACGGCGGTGATCACCGCATCAAGGGAGAAGACCGCATCAAGAATAACGATCTGCACCACGACCACCCAGAAGCTGGCGTACCCCTTACCCTGGCCGCTGTCGTGCTCGCGGTTCTCCAGGCGCTCGTGTAACTCCGTTGTCGCCTTGAAGAGTAAGAATATCCCCCCGAGCAGCATGATCAGATCGCGGCCGGAGAAGGTGAAATCCATGACCGAAAAGAGCGGCTGGGTCAGCGTCACCATCCAGGAGATAACGGAGAGCAGCGCCAGGCGCATGACCAGCGCCAGGGAGAGACCGATTAGCCTCGCCTTATCACGCTGTTTCGGTGGCAGTTTGTCGGCAAGGATGGCGATAAACACCAGGTTATCGATACCGAGAACGATTTCAAGTACGACAAGCGTCAACAATCCCACCCAGATTGAGGGATCCATTAAGAATTCCATGACAGGCTCCTGCTAAGGAAATGACAAAACGGGGCCTTACAGCGTGCAGGCGTGGTGACAGCAAAAAGGGGGTTAATGCAGGCACTAAGCGGCCTGAAGGTAAATTGACGTCGGTGACGGTCCATACGGTGGGCAGCTGCCCTCTACTCCAGTGATTATAAACAGAAAGTAAACATAACAGAGGGAATTACGATTTTGCAAAGATTTACCTGAATTTGCATTCCAGAAGATATTTTGCGCAACAAAATTTCTTTTTCTGCGAAAGCTAAATTACGGATCTGAATCACATAAATTATTTTTTCACTATCTAAAATAATTCGCGAAGTCTGAATTTTTATCTTATCCCTCTCTGAATCGATTCGCTATGACGTAACGATTCACAATGCATCTGCTACGGATGTGTTCACGATAATAAAGGAGGTAGCAAGTGACCATTGCTATTGTAATAGGCACACATGGCTGGGCTGCGGAGCAGCTGATTAAAACAGCTGAAATGCTATTGGGCGAGCAGGAGAACGTAGGCTGGATCGATTTCGTACCGGGTGAAAATGCCGAAACGCTGATCGAAAAATATAACGCGCAGCTGGCGAAACTCGACACCGGCCAGGGCGTGCTGTTTCTCGTCGATACGTGGGGCGGCAGCCCGTTCAACGCTGCCAGCCGTATTGTCGTCGATAAAGAGCACCATGAGGTGGTCGCCGGGGTCAACATTCCCATGCTGGTGGAGACCCTGATGGGCCGCGATGACGACCCGGCATTTGACGATCTGGTGGCCGTCGCCGTTGAGGCGGGCCGCGAAGGCGTGAAGGCGCTGAAGGCACAGCCGGTGGAGAAGGCTCAGCCTGCCGCCGCGCCTGCTGCTGCCGCACCGAGGGCCGCCGTACCGCAAAAACCGATGGGACCAGAGGACTATATGACCATTGGCCTGGCGCGTATCGACGATCGCCTGATCCACGGCCAGGTGGCGACCCGCTGGACCAAAGAGACCAACGTGCAACGCATTATCGTTGTCAGCGACGAGGTGGCCGCCGACACGGTACGCAAGACGCTGCTGACTCAGGTCGCCCCTCCCGGCGTAACCGCCCACGTGGTGGACGTTGCCAAGATGATCCGCGTCTACAACAACCCGAAATACGCTGGCGAACGCGTGATGCTGCTGTTTACCAACCCGACCGACGTGGTACGCCTCGTTGACGAAGGGGTGAAAATTACCTCTGTCAACATCGGTGGTATGGCCTTCCGCCAGGGCAAAACGCAGGTCAACAACGCGGTATCGGTAGATGAGCAGGATATCGCCGCGTTTAAAAAGCTGAACGCGCAGGGGATTGAGCTGGAAGTGCGGAAAGTCTCCAGCGATCAACGCCTGAAAATGATGGATTTAATCAGCAAAGTGGCAAAGTAACAGGCACCCGCTGATCGAAGCTGTTTTTACACTTAAATCTGTATTGTTATAGGAGAAGTACAATGGAGATTACCACTCTTCAGATTGTGCTGGTGTTCATCGTCGCCTGTATTGCCGGTATGGAGTCGGTGCTGGATGAATTTCAGTTCCACCGTCCGCTGGTGGCCTGTACCTTAATCGGTATCGTGCTGGGGGATATGCAAAAAGGGATCATCATCGGTGGTACGCTGGAGATGATCGCCCTCGGCTGGATGAACATCGGTGCGGCGGTCGCCCCCGATGCCGCGCTGGCATCCATCATCTCAACCGTGCTGGTTATTGCCGGGGGCCAGAGCATCGGAGCCGGTATCGCGCTGGCCATTCCGCTGGCAGCGGCAGGCCAGGTGCTGACCATTATCGTTCGTACCATTACCGTAGCCTTCCAGCATGCAGCGGATAAGGCGGCCGAAAGCGGCAACCTGACGGCGCTCTCCTGGATCCACGTCTCCTCCCTGTTCCTGCAGGCGATGCGTATCGCCATCCCGGCGGTAATCGTTGCCTACTCCGTGGGCACCAGCGAAGTTCAGGGCATGCTCAACGCGATTCCGGAAGTGGTGACCAGCGGCCTGAACATTGCCGGGGGGATGATCGTGGTCGTAGGTTATGCGATGGTCATCAATATGATGCGCGCTGGCTACCTGATGCCGTTCTTCTATCTGGGCTTCGTGACCGCCGCCTTCACCAACTTCAACCTGGTGGCGCTGGGGGTAATCGGTGCCGTGATGGCGATTCTCTATATTCAGCTTAGCCCGAAATACAACCGCTCGGCGGGCGCGCCTGCTCAGGCTGCCGGTGCTAACGATCTCGATAACGAACTGGATTAACAGGTGAGCGACATGGTTGATATAACAAAAACTACTCCCGAGAAAAAACTCACGGCTGGCGACGTTCGCGGCGTGTTCATCCGCTCTAACCTCTTCCAGGGGTCATGGAACTTCGAGCGTATGCAGGCGCTGGGCTTCTGCTTCTCCATGGTGCCGGCGATCAAACGCCTCTACCCGGAGAATAACGAGGCGCGTCGCCAGGCGATCAAACGTCATCTGGAGTTCTTTAACACCCATCCCTACGTCGCCGCGCCGGTGCTCGGCGTCACCCTGGCAATGGAGGAGCAGCGTGCTAACGGGGCAGAGATCGACGACGGTGCCATCAACGGTATTAAAGTCGGCCTGATGGGACCGCTGGCGGGCGTCGGCGACCCGATCTTCTGGGGCACCGTGCGTCCGGTGTTTGCCGCACTGGGGGCGGGGATTGCCATGAGCGGCAGCCTGCTTGGCCCGCTGCTGTTCTTTATCCTGTTTAACGTGGTGCGTCTGGCGACCCGCTACTACGGCGTCGCCTATGGCTACCGTAAAGGGGTGGATATCGTTAAGGATATGGGCGGCGGCTTCCTGCAGAAGCTGACCGAGGGGGCATCCATCCTCGGCCTGTTTGTCATGGGCGCGCTGGTGAACAAGTGGACGCATGTTAATATCCCGCTGGTGGTGTCAGAGATCACCGACCAGACCGGGAAAACGAACGTTACCACCGTGCAGACTATCCTTGACCAGCTGATGCCGGGCCTGGTGCCGCTGCTGCTGACATTCGCCTGCATGTGGCTGCTGCGTAAGAAAGTGAACCCGCTGTGGATCATCGTTGGCTTTTTCGTCATCGGTATTGTGGGCTACGCCGTCGGCCTGCTGGGTCTGTAAGCGGTAGATGTGACGCCGGGGGCACTGCCCCCGGTTTTTATTTCTGGAGGATGAATGACGCTAACGGATTATGTGCTGGTGCTGTGCGTGGCTGGGCTACTGGCTTACGCTATCTATGACGAGTTTATTATGCCGCGCCGCTACGGCGTTACGCTGCTTACCGTTCCCCTGCTGCGCCGCAGTCGCGCCGACAGCGTGATCTTCACCGGCCTGCTGGCCATTCTTATCTATAATAACGTGACGCATCATGGTGCTATTTTAACCACCTGGTTATTATCTATGCTGGCGCTGGTGGTAATATACCTCTTCTGGATCCGCGCCCCGAAAATCATCTTTAAAGAGAGCGGTTTCTTTTTTGGCAATATCTGGATTGAATATGGGCGTATTAAGGCGATGCAGCTTTCAGAAGATGGCGTGCTGGTGGTGCAATTAGAGCAGCGGCGTCTGCTGATCCGTGTACGAAATATCGACGACCTGGAGAGGATCTACAAGGTTATCGTTAAAACTCAGTAAGTTAAAATATAGCCACAGCTATGTCTTGTGGTATGAAATGCGTTGAAACATAGCCATGGCTATATTATTTCTTGCACAAGTCACACTCTTTGTTAACGTTATTTTTACCCTTCAATCCAAATGAAAATCGTTATCAACTAGCAAGTTAAATAATGAACTTCGGTTATTGTTTTAGTTTATCAAAATATGTTAAGGTTGCGCCCGTCGTTGGGGAGTAGCCAATTTCCTGTTCCCGGAAATGTACGTGTCAACATACTCGTTGCAAAACGTGGCGCGTACGGATCGAATAGCTGAGCCTGTTCGGTCAGGCGAGACCATAGACGCATCAACTGCTGATTACTGGGGGCAGTGATGTGTCATATGGATTTCCCGGTCAGGACGCTTGTATGAACCTATCCGCCACCCTGCTGCTCGCCTTTGGCATGTCGATGGATGCCTTTGCCGCCTCCATTGGTAAAGGCGCAACCCTGCATAAACCTAAGTTTTCTGATGCCCTGCGTACCGGTTTGATTTTTGGCGTTATTGAGACGCTAACCCCGCTGATCGGCTGGGGTTTGGGCATGCTGGCCAGCCAGTTTGTGCTGGAGTGGAACCACTGGATCGCTTTCCTGCTGCTGGTGTTTTTAGGGAGCCGAATGGTGCTTGAGGGTGTGCGCGCTCAGCCCGATGAAGATCTCGCCCCGCTGCGCCGCCACGGCTTCTGGCTGCTGGTCACCACCGCCATCGCCACCAGCCTCGACGCGATGGCCGTGGGCGTCGGCCTCGCCTTTTTGCAGGTCAATATTATCACCACCGCGCTGGCCATCGGCTGCGCCACCCTGATTATGTCCACTCTCGGCATGATGATCGGCAAATTTATCGGCCCGCTGCTGGGCAAGCGGGCCGAGATCCTTGGTGGCGTAGTGCTGATCGGCATTGGCATCCAGATCCTCTGGAGCCACTTCGCCCCTTAAGCGTCGCGCTGCCAGCACTGAATGCTGAAATCCGCCTCGCAGCTAAACTCCGCTGTCGCTTGCAGTGTCTCCCACACCTGCGGCTTCGCCCGCCAGGCGAAGGGCGTCATCTGCAACAGCGCCACGGCCTCGGCACCGTTAAGCGTCATCCCATAGGCCAGCGAGTGCTGCTCCCGTAATGTGAATCCATCCAGCTGCTCACTCTGCGGGGCATGCAGCTGCACCTCGTCATAGATCAACCCTTTCAGCTCCACCAGATGCCGGGGTCCCGGCGCGGCGGTGATTACCCATCCTCCCGGCTTCACGACTCGCGCCAGCTCCTCGGCTTTACAGGGAGCATAGATGCGTACCACCGCATCCAGCGTCGCGGCGTCAAACGGCAGGCGGTGGCTGGAGGCGACGCAGAACATCACCTGCGGATAGCGCTTTGCAGCCGCGCGGACCGCCGCCCGGGAGACGTCCAGGCCAAAGGTCTCCGCCCCGTGCTGGCGAGCGATATCGGCGAAGGCGTGAGTGTAGTACCCCTCTCCACAGCCGATATCCAGCAGCGCATCGGCCTGTGCAGGCAGGCGCGCATCCAGCAGCTCGCTCAGCCTCTGGCGCAGAGGCAGATAGTGCCCGGCATCGAGAAAGGCGCGCCGGGCCTGCATCATCTCCGCGCTGTCGCCCGGATCGCGTGAACGCTTGTGCTGCACGGGCAGCAGATTGACGTATCCCTCTTTCGCTATATCAAACTGGTGCCGCTGCGGGCAGACGTAGGTTTTATCGGTACGCAGCAGCGGCGCGTGACAGAGCGGACAGGTGAAGGACATAGCAACTCCGGGCAGAGAGAAAGGGCGAAAGTGTAACGCCAATTGCCGCTGCGGGGAACGCCTTAAGGCAGCGGATCCGCACCGCCGGGCGAATTTAGCACCACCAGATGGCTCGAATCGGGTGCCATGCCGTCCGGCCTGACGTTTTTCGCCCGCAGCACGCTGCCCATAATTTCACTAAATACCGGCGCTGATACCGCCCCGCCATAATAAGCGCCGTTTTGCGGATCGTTTATCACTACCGCCAGGGCATATTTAGGCTGGCTCGCAGGCGCAACGCCTGCGGTATAGGCTACGTATTTATCAACGTACTTGCCGTTCTCGTCGATCTTCTTCGCGGTGCCGGTTTTGACCGCCACGCGGTAGTCGCGCACGGCCGCTTTGGTGCCTCCGCCCCCCGGCAGGGCCACGCTCTCCATCATGTGCTCCACCTCATGAACAATCTCCTGCGGCATCACCTGCGCACCTACGACAGGCGGATCGACGCGGGTGATGGAGAGCGGACGCGCCAGGCCATAGCTGCCGATGGTGGCGTAGACATGGGCCAGCTGCAGCGGGGTGACCATTAACCCATAGCCAAACGAGAAGGTGGCGCGATCGAGCTGCCCCCAGTATTTGCGCACCGGCAGGACGCCGCTGCTCTCTCCGGTCAGGCCCAGCCCTGTCGAGCTGCCAAAGCCGAACGCTTTGTAGGTATCCAGCAGCCGCTGGATCGGCATCGCCAGCGACAGACGTGACACGCCAGTATCACTCGATTTCTGCAGGATGCCGGTCAGGGTCAGCTCCGGGTAGTACCCCACGTCGCGAATACGGTGGCCGTCGAGGGTATAGGGATGGGTATCCACCACGCTGTCAGGCTGAACGATGCCCTCCTTAAGCGCCGCCATCAGCACCATCGGTTTTACCGTCGAGCCAGGTTCAAAGGTGTCGCTGATGGCGCGGTTGCGGAAATCATCCAGGGTGGCGCCGCTGCGGTTGTTAGGGTTGAAGTCAGGGTAGCTGGCCATCGCCAGGATTTCACCGGTCTGAATACGCACCAGCACCGCCGCGCCGGATTCCGCTTTATTCCAGCTGACGGCATTATCAAGGGCATCTTCGGTCAGGGTTTGCAGACGTTTGTCGATGCTTAGCATCAGCGTATGCGCCGGTACAGCAGGGGTTTCGGTAATATTCTCGATAACGTGTCCGTGGCGATCTTTGCGCACCTGGCGCAGACCGGGTTTACCGGTAAGCTGGGCGTTAAAGCTCTTCTCGATGCCTTCAATCCCCTGCCCGTCAACGTTGGTAAAGCCAAGCAGGTTGGCGGCAACATGCCCGCTGGGGTAAAAGCGCCTGGACTCCTCCTGCAAATTGATGCCCTGCAGGTTGAGATTATCAATCCACCTGGCCTGCTGCGGATCGAGCTGGCGGGCAAGGTAGATAAAACGGGACTTAGGGTTATGACGGATGCGGTCGGCAATCTCACTCAGCGGCATATTCAGGGCGCTGGCCAGCGCCTGCCAGCGCTGATTAAAACCCACCCCGCCGCTGCTGTTTATCACTTTAGGATCGGCCCAGACCGCGCTAACGGGAACGCTCACCGCCAGCGGAAGTCCGTTACGATCGACGATCATCCCCCGGGGCGGGACGATCTTCTCTTCCCGAATCGATCGCATATCCTCCTCCTTGACTAACTTTTCCGGCGAGACAACCTGGAGCCAGGCCGTCCGGCCCAGCAGCAGGCCTAGCGCGCAGATAATGGCAACGCAAAGCAAGGCAAAGCGCAGAGGAGTATAGTTGCTGGAAAGAGGGTTGTTTTTCACCTTGGCTCCTGAAACGGATTAACCCGCTGATTTGACAGGAAACACGCTTAGAAAGGGAAAAAAGTGTGCTAATAACGGTATGGCTTTGCAACAAAAGACGAATGAGGGAGCCTACAGTAACATTTTGAAAAGTAACCATTAAAAAGCCCCGCACGGGGCGAGGCTTTTACGCTGACATTGATGCGCCAGTGGCGCTCAAGCAGTGGAGGAAAATCAGATAGCGGTAACGTTAACAGCCGCTGGGCCTTTCTGGCCGTCCTGAATTTCGAACTCAACGTTCTGGCCTTCAGCCAGAGTTTTGAAGCCATTACCCTGGATTGCAGAGAAGTGTACGAACACGTCTTTGCTGCCGTCAGCAGGAGTAATGAAACCAAAGCCTTTAGACTCGTTGAACCACTTAACTTGACCTTTAATCTTTGCCATTTGCAAAATTCCTTAGAGTGTTTTCTTAGCCCGCAGGCATTGACCGAGATGAAACTGAGACATTACTGCATGAGGCACTAAATAAGGTTCGGCAGAGAAGCAGTATTCAACGACAACGTGTTTACTCGAAACTTCTATACTGATAATGCCACACATAAACAGAACTGTACCTCGTTTAACCTACACCGTGTTATCACATACAACGTTAAATATGGCAAGCCATTTTTAATGATGTCTGGATCTGTCGCACAAATTCAGCGTTAATCACAACAGCGGGTGTACAGCTAAACTGCCACAGTAATGCCCTTCCGTCCAGCCTGAAGTTTACTATGGCTAAATAGAGCATGTAGTTAGCAATTTTTGAGCAATAGCTTGCTGAAAAATCATGAGAATGGGTGAGTGTAATTGCCTTTTCGCTATAATCAAAAATGGATAAGTTGACCACCGAATAATTGTTGCTCAATTAGGGCAGCTGTTGCACCAAAATAATGAAATTTTAATGACACTGCATCAATTCAAAGCAATAAAAACGTTTCGCTAAAAATAATATAGTTTATATAACCTAGTCAGGCTAGTCTGACGTCTGCTTAATAGCGTGCCCGTCGAGAGATAAATACTCACCAATTTTCAGGATCCTGAAGTTATCCGTCCGGGTTACCGTCTCGTTTAATACCGCCGCCAGCTCCCGGGCCGGTTCGTCTACCGCTTCATCCGCCAGCTCAAAAACGCCCCAGTGGATAGGAAAAGCGAGCGGCTCCCCTAACTGCTGCCAGAGCGAAACCGCCTGCTGCGGATCCATGTGATGCACGGACATGAACCAGCGTGGAGCATAGGCGCCTACCGGCAGTGCAGCGGCATCGGGTCTGCCAAGCCGTTCGGGAATGGTGAGCAGATCCGGCGTATAGCCGGTGTCGCCGGCAAACCAGAAGCGGTGCGCCCGGGACTCAACCATCCAACCACACCAGAGTGAGCGATCCCTGTCCCACGGCGTGCGCATGCTCCAGTGCTGGGCGGGTACGGCGGTGAGGGTCATGCCCTGAAAGGTAAAGCTCTGCCACCAGTCCAGCTCGACAACGTGGCGCACGCCGTGGCGGCGACACCAGCGGCCTACTCCCAGCGGAACAAACAGCGTGACGTCCGGAAAACGTTTTAGCAGCGCGCGAATAGTCCGTCTATCAAGATGGTCGTAGTGGTTATGCGAAATGAGAATGGCATCCAGCGCGGGCAGATCGTCAACGCGCAGGGGAGCGGGACTTTTTCGCATTGGTCCGCTAAAGCGTACCGGGGAGGCACGGTTAAAGAAGAGCGGATCGGCCAGCATATAGCAGCCGTCCAGACGAAGCAGCATGCTGGCGTGGCCCAGCCACCAGACCCCGTCTTCGCTGCCGCTTATGTCGGCTCGCTGCCACCATTGCTGAAGAAAATTGTCATAGCCGCCCTCGGGAGGATGCGGCAGCCCGGCGGCGCGGCGCTCTTTTTGCCAGCGCTCGACGTCACCGGGCTGATGCCCACCGGGCGTCAAATTACGAAACCCCTGGGGGGTATGGTGAGTCAGGGCTGGATTAAACCAGGGATTTTTCCATGCCATCTCTCACCCCCTCTTCCACAACGTTTAGCGTTCAGCCACCAGGCGGATAAAATCATCGCCGTCGGCCTGCACTTTTGCCGCCGCTTTCGCTTCCGGCTCGGCTTTCTCCGGCTCGTTAGCTTCACAAAGGCGACGCAGCAGCGCATTCTGCCGTTTTTGCTGATCCAGCAGGGCTTCAAGCAGTTCGATTTGCTCGTTAGCGCGGGAGCTGGCCCGGTTAACAAAAAACCACAGCACCAGCCCAACGACCAGCACCACCAGGGAGATTACCAGGGACGCAAGGTTGAACGCGCCCGAATTCAGTACTTCGTTCATTTCACCACCTCAATGTTGACGCGCTATCTTACCACTGGCACTAAGGAAGGGAATGATTCGACGCAAAAATGGCGCTACCAGGGGATAAATTTATTGATAACGCAAATACCGCTGTAGAACTGTACGTCCTGATCGCACATTACATTGAGCATCTGGGTCCAAAGCATCAGGCAAATTACCAGGATGGCAATCACAAGCAGCCACCGAAACTTTCTCACTCTACTCTCCGAATCAACACTTTATGCAAACAGGTTACCACCGGCTTGTTAAACCGAAGCTAACTGTAGCGCTATCTGACAGACGAGGAAACCGTTGTGAAGGGGGAACAGAGATGAAAACGCCGCGTCTGGCGCGGCGTCTGGTATCAGAACGGGTAGTCGTTATAACCCATCTGCTCGGAGATCTTACGCGCTGCGGTATGCAGCATCTCCACATACTCATGCAGACGCTCTTCAGAGAAGCGCAGCGTCGGGAAGGAGATGCTCAGACCGGCGATGACAACGCCAAAACGGTCAAAGACCGGCACGCCGATGCAGCGCAGCCCCTCTTCCTGCTCTTCGTTATCTTCACCGTAGCCCTGTTCGCGGACGGTATCCAGCACCGGCAGCAGTTCGTCGGTGGTGGTGATGGTGCGATCGGTGCTGCGCTTGTACTCAACGCCGTCGAGGATCTGCTTAACTTCCTCACGATCGCGCCAGGCCAGCAGCACTTTACCAATGGCGGTGCTGTAGAGCGGGTTGCGGCGGCCGATACGGGAGTACATGCGCAGGTTGTACATGGAGTCGATTTTATGGATGTAGACAATGCTGTCCTCATCCAGCGCCCCGAGGTGCACCGTCTCTTTGGTCAGGCGCGACAGCTCACGCATCTGGATATCGGCGCTGCGAATCAAATCAACGTTTTGCAGTGCACGCGCGCCAAGCTCAAACAGCTTCAGCGTCAGGGAGTACTTCTCTGACTCCCCCTCCTGGGCCACATAGCCAAGGGATTTCATCGTCTGCAAAAAGCGGTAGACGGTGCTTTTTGACATCATCACACGCTGCGACAGTTCAGTAATGCCAATTTCCCGCTCTTCCCCGAGCGCCTGCAGAATGCCAAAGACCTTCAATACTGAAGAGACAGAATCTGGCTGCTTGTCCAAATCTGCGATTGCCATTAATCACCTCATCGCGAGTGTTTTATAAAAATTAGAATTGGTTTTTATTATAATTTCGTCGGGGGTCGCCCGCAATGGCAGTTTGTTAACTTCGTTACAAATCTGCGATATAAAAAGGCAGCCGGACTGGTAGAATCCTTCTCACGATAATAATTTCACCATAAACGTATAATTCCCATGGATAAATCATTTTCCGACGGCCTGCCGATCCCGCAGCGCTACGGGGCGATACTGACCATCATCATTGGCATTGCCATGGCGGTGCTTGACGGCGTTATCACCAACGTGGCGCTGCCGACCATTGCCAGCGATCTGCATGTCTCCCCGGCCAGCTCGATTTGGGTGGTCAACGCCTACCAGATTGCCATTGTTATCTCCCTGCTCTCCTTTGCGTTTTTGGGGGATATGTTTGGCTATCGGCGGGTTTACCAGTGCGGGCTGGCGTTTTTTACCGTCACCTCGTTTCTCTGCGCCCTCTCCGACTCGCTTACCATGCTGACGCTTGCCCGTATCGCGCAGGGCTTTGGCGGTGCGGCGCTGATGAGCGTCAATACGGCCCTGATTCGGCTGATCTACCCCCAGCGTAGCCTGGGACGCGGGATGGGCATCAACTCCTTCGTGGTGGCGGTCTCTTCGGCGGCGGGTCCCACTATCGCCGCGGCGATCCTCGCCGTGGGATCGTGGCAGTGGTTGTTTCTGATCAACGTGCCGCTGGGGATTATCTCCCTGCTGCTGGCGATGCGCTATCTGCCCGCTAACCCGCCGCGTCGCGGCACAACGCGCTTCGATCTCCCCAGCGCGGTGATGAACGCCCTCACCTTTGGCCTGCTGATCCTGGCGCTGGGTGGCTTTGCGCAGGGGCAGTCCCTGACGCTTATTGCTGCGGAAGTGGTGGCGATGCTGGTCATTGGCTACGTCTTTATTCGCCGCCAGCTTGGGCTGCCCGTACCGCTGCTGCCGGTGGATCTGCTGCGCATCCCGCTGTTTTCGCTCTCTATCTGCACCTCTATCTGTTCGTTCTGCGCCCAGATGCTGGCGTTGGTCTCCCTGCCCTTCTTCTTGCAAAGCGTGCTGGGGCGCAGTGAAGTTGAGACCGGGCTGCTGCTGACGCCGTGGCCGCTGGCAACGATGGTGATGGCCCCGCTGGCGGGTTATCTGATTGAGCGGGTTCATGCCGGGCTGCTGGGTGCGGTGGGGCTGGCGGTGATGGCTGCGGGACTGCTGGCGCTGGCGCTCCTACCCGCAACGCCGTCGGATATCGATATCATCTGGCGGATGATGCTCTGTGGCGCAGGCTTCGGGCTGTTCCAGTCGCCTAATAACCACACCATTATCACCGCCGCGCCCCGGCAGCGCAGCGGCGGCGCCAGCGGCATGCTGGGCACCGCGCGCCTGCTCGGGCAGAGCATCGGGGCGGCGCTGGTGGCGCTGATGTTTAACCTTTTCACCGACCATGCTACGCACGTTGCGCTGCTCTTTGCCGCCGTGCTGGCCACCGTCGCCGCTACCGTCAGCGGCCTGCGGATGACGCAAAAACCGCAGGCATAAAATCCTTAGCTTTCCCCGGTGGCGCTACGCTTACCGGGGCTACAGGCTCCGTAGGCCGGGTAAGGCGTCAGCCGCCACCCGGCATTGTTCTGCACCCACATGTCAGTCTGCATTCCCCGGTGGCGCTACGCTTACCGGGGCTACAGG
>DKPJ01000006.1 GCA_002480085.1 Enterobacteriaceae bacterium UBA7338
CGGTAGTGATGGCAGCGGTCAGGGTAGTTTTACCATGGTCAACGTGGCCGATAGTACCAACGTTAACGTGGGGTTTTGTACGTTCAAATTTTTCTTTAGACACGGCTATATTCCTTACTATAGTGCTCTCCCCTTGTGGAGAGAGCACGGGACTTAGGTTTTAACCCTGCGGCTTATTTACCACGGGCTTCAATTACGGCCTGAGCAACGTTGTTCGGCGCATCATCATACTTCAGGAATTCCATGGTGTATGATGCACGACCTTTGGTCAGAGAACGCAGCTGAGTTGCATATCCGAACATTTCAGACAGCGGAACTTCAGCGTGGATCTTAACGCCAGTGACTTCAGACTCCTGACCGCGCAGCATGCCGCGACGACGGCTAAGGTCACCGATAACGTCACCGGTGTTCTCTTCCGGCGTCTCTACTTCAACCTTCATGATCGGCTCAAGCAGAACTGGTTTTGCTTTCTTAAAGCCATCTTTAAAGGCGATAGACGCAGCCAGTTTAAACGCCAGCTCAGAGGAGTCAACGTCATGGTAAGAACCGAAGTGCAGACGCACGCCCAGATCCACTACCGGGTAACCCGCCAGCGGGCCAGCTTTCAGCTGTTCCTGGATGCCTTTATCAACGGCAGGGATGTATTCGCCAGGAATTACACCACCCTTGATGTCGTTGATGAACTCGTAACCTTTCGGGTTAGAGCCCGGCTCCAGCGGGTACATGTCGATAACAACATGACCGTACTGACCACGACCACCAGACTGCTTGGCGTGTTTACCTTCGATATCGGTAACTTTAGAGCGAATCGCTTCACGGTAAGCAACCTGCGGTTTACCGACGTTCGCTTCAACGTTGAACTCACGCTTCATACGGTCAACGATGATGTCGAGGTGCAGCTCACCCATACCGGCGATGATGGTCTGGTTAGACTCTTCGTCAGTCCATACGCGGAATGACGGGTCTTCTTTCGCCAGACGGCCCAGAGCCAGACCCATTTTTTCCTGGTCAGCTTTGGTTTTCGGCTCAACGGCGATGGAGATTACCGGCTCAGGGAATTCCATACGCTCCAGAATGATCGGGTGATCCGGGTTACACAGGGTGTCACCAGTAGTCACGTCTTTCAGACCGATAGCTGCCGCGATGTCACCCGCGCGAACTTCTTTGATCTCTTCACGTTTGTTAGCGTGCATCTGAACGATACGACCGAAACGCTCACGTGCAGTTTTCACGGAGTTCAGTACGGTATCACCAGAGTTAACCACACCGGAGTACACACGGAAGAAGGTCAGGTTACCTACGAACGGGTCGGTAGCGATTTTGAACGCCAGAGCGGCGAACGGCTCGTCATCACTTGCGTGACGCTCAGCCGGGGTATCTTTACCGTCGTCCAGGATGCCGTTGATCGCCGGTACGTCAACCGGAGATGGCAGGTAATCAATGACCGCATCCAGCATCGCCTGAACACCTTTGTTCTTAAATGCAGAACCACAGGTTACCAGGATGATTTCGTTGTTCAGAACGCGCTGACGCAGAGCAGTTTTGATCTCTTCTTCAGTCAGTTCTTCACCGCCCAGGTACTTCTCCATCAGCTCTTCGGAAGCTTCAGCAGCGGACTCGATCAGGTTCTGGTGCCATTCTTCAGCCAGATCCTGCATGTCAGCCGGGATATCTTCGTATTCGAAGGTCACGCCCTGGTCGGCATCGTTCCAGTTGATGGCTTTCATTTTCACCAGGTCAACAACACCGGTGAAACCTTCTTCAGCACCAATCGCCAGCTGCAGCGGAACCGGGTTCGCGCCGAGACGGGATTTGATCTGACCAACAACTTTCAGGAAGTTCGCACCCATACGGTCCATTTTGTTAACGAACGCGATACGTGGAACTTTATATTTGTTTGCCTGACGCCATACGGTTTCAGACTGCGGCTGAACACCACCAACTGCGCAGTAAACCATTACCGCACCGTCAAGAACACGCATGGAACGTTCTACTTCGATGGTGAAGTCAACGTGGCCCGGGGTGTCGATGATGTTTACGCGATGCGGTTCATACTGCTTCGCCATACCAGACCAGAATGCAGTGGTCGCTGCGGAGGTGATGGTGATACCACGCTCCTGCTCCTGCTCCATCCAGTCCATAGTTGCCGCGCCGTCGTGAACTTCACCGATTTTGTGGTTTACACCGGTGTAGAACAGGATACGTTCGGTAGTAGTGGTTTTACCGGCGTCGATGTGCGCACTGATACCGATGTTACGGTAGCGTGCAATGGGTGTTGTACGAGCCATTTGATTCCTCTATTGCCTTAGCGTTCAAGTTATGTAGCCCAAAGCGGGCAGCTTACATAAAGCGCCCGCTTGGTGACTATGACTCCGAAGGGATTACCAACGGTAGTGGGCGAACGCTTTGTTGGCTTCTGCCATACGGTGAACGTCTTCACGTTTCTTAACTGCAGTACCTTTGTTGTCTGCAGCATCAGAAAGTTCGTTCGCCAGGCGCAGAGCCATGGATTTATCACCGCGTTTACGAGCAGCTTCAACGATCCAACGCATTGCCAGAGCATTACGACGAACCGGACGAACTTCAACTGGAACCTGATAAGTAGAACCACCAACGCGGCGAGACTTAACTTCTACAGTCGGGCGCACGTTGTCGAGAGCGACTTCGAAAGCTTCCAGTTCATTTTTACCAGAGCGCTGAGCCAGGGTCTCAAGAGCACTGTATACGATTGCTTCTGCAGTAGATTTTTTACCATCTACCATCAGGATATTTACAAATTTAGCCAGCAGTTCTGATCCGAACTTAGGATCCGGCAGAATTTTACGCTGACCAATGACGCGACGACGTGGCATGGAAATACTCCGTTGTTAATTCAGGATTGTCCAAAACTCAAAGAGTTTAGTTTGACATTAATTTAAAACGTTTGGCCTTACTTAACGGAGAACCATTAAGCCTTAGGACGCTTCACGCCGTACTTGGAGCGAGCCTGCTTACGGTCTTTAACGCCGGAGCAGTCAAGCGCACCACGAACGGTGTGGTAACGAACACCCGGAAGGTCTTTAACACGACCGCCACGGATCAGGATCACGGAGTGCTCCTGCAGGTTGTGACCTTCACCACCGATGTAGGAGGTGACTTCGAAACCGTTGGTCAGACGCACACGGCAAACTTTACGCAGTGCGGAGTTCGGTTTCTTAGGAGTGGTGGTATATACGCGAGTACATACGCCACGTTTCTGCGGGCAGGCTTCCAGCGCAGGCACGTTGCTTTTCGCAACTTTGCGTGCACGTGGTTTGCGTACCAGCTGGTTAACTGTTGCCATTAAATAGCTCCTGGTTTTAGCTTTTGCTTCGTAAACACGTAATAAAACGCCCTCATACAATATGAGGACGCGGAATTTTAGGGCTGTGCTCAAAAGGTGTCAAGAAATATACAGCGATCTCGCCTTACCAGGCGATCTGAGCAGCATGTTTTACCGTCAGGCTAACAAAATCAGTATAGCTAACCAGCACGACGCTGTTCGAAATTTGACCAGAAAGACCGCGGGCATCAACGTCTTCCTGTAGAGCATGAACGGATATGGGGGCGGCCAGCAGTAAATCAAGGTAGCGACTTCCCGTTACCGCCGCCGCTACGCCATCAGAGAGCAGCAGCAGGTCGTCACCCTCCTGCATCGTGCGCAGCAGCGTAGCGATGTCGCACTGCCAGGGAGAGTGACGAAGAGTATGCAACATAACAGCCTCAGAACGTCATGACGACGTCATAGCGATTTAGACACTCGCGCAGCGCTTCAGGTTCCAGCGGCCGGGCATCAAGAATAAAAGAGGTTGAGGCGCTCAGCCCGCGCTCGCGCAGCGAGGCCGCGCACAGCCAGAGCCGTTCGATATCATAGAGCGGCAGCACCTTGAAGGTGGCGATGTAGTCGCGCGCCAGGATATCGCCGGGGCGCTGGTTGGCCAGCAGCTGAAAAACGCCGTCGCCAAGGAAGAAGACGCCAATCTCTTCGGTCAGGGCCGACATCGCCAGCAGCGCGTCCAGCCCTTCCCGTCCGGCAGAGGAGCCGTGGGGGGCGGAGTGAAAGACAAATGCCACGCTTTTCATCAGAACTGTACCACGCGATCGCAGGTTAAGGCGGCCTCGGCCAACGCACCTAAGCCGCTGAGCATAAAGCCCGGCTGAAGATTGGCTCCTGCCAGTCCGGCTCGCTGGGCCTCGATCTCATCGGTTACGCCACGCCGCAGCGCTGCCGCAACGCAGATATGCAGCTCAACCTGGTGCTCAAGGTGCAGCGCCTGCCAGGCACGAACCAGATCGAACTCGTCGCTGGCGGGGGCAGTAAGCTGGTTAGCGTTATAGACCCCTTCGCGATAGAAGAAGACGCTCGCCAGCTCGTGGCCCGCCGCCAGTAGCGCCTGGGCAAACTGCCACGCGCTGCTGGCCTGCTGCGTGCCGTAGGCCGGTCCCGTCACCAGTAGGGCAAAGCGCATTACTTATCCTGCCCCTGGAAATCACCGCTCTTAAACTGGCGGATGTAGAGGTAGACCGTGTGCTTGGAGATATTCAGTCGATCGGCAACCTGGTTAATCGCATCCTTGATATCGAAGATGCCTTTTTCGTAGAGGTTCAGCACGATCTGACGGTTTTTTGCATTGTTCGAGACGTTGCGATCGGCGTTCACCTCTTCAATGGTGAACTCCAGGGTCTGCATCACCAGGTCGTCCACCGAGGAGGCAAAGTTCACGGCGGAGCCAACGTCCGGTGTCTCCGGCGGAATAAAGGTGTTCATAATCTGCGAGAAAGGAACATCAAGGTTCATGTTGATGCACAGCAGGCCAATGACCCGGTGTTCGCGGTTACGGATAGCGATAGTAACCGACTTCATCAGCACGCCGCTCTTGGCGCGGGTGAAGTAGCACTTGGAGACGCTGCTGTCTGCGCCGGTCATGTCGTGCAGCATGCGCAGGGCAAGGTCGGTAATTGGCGAGCCAATCTTACGCCCGGTGTGTTCACCGTTGGCAATACGGATGGCGGAGCATTTGAGATCCTGCAAGGAGTGCAGGACGATTTCACAGTGGGCACCAATGAGCATCGCTAACCCATCGACCACCGCTTCGTAGGATTTCAGGATATCGAAGTCGGTCTGATCAAAAGGCCGTTGATCCAGCAGATCAAGCTCGCTGGTTTCGTTGGTTAATAGCGACCTGGACATGAAAAAAAACACTCCTTTTCAGGAGCCTGTCGTTATGTTTTCAGGGCAGGCTCATCATTTACAGGGACATCTAAATTAATACAGCGCCTATAGCGCTTTCCAGTGTTAATTATATCTGCCCTGTAATAAAAAACCGCCGCCTGGTCAGGCGGCGGCTCTCAGCGTCTTACTTTTTATCCGCTGCGGCAGGTTGCTCTGCCGGTGCTGCCGCTTCCGCCTTCGGCTGCGCGTCCGCTTTCGGTGCCGGTTTGATATCCAGCAGCTCTACGTCGAAGACCAGCGTAGAGTTAGCCGGGATGCCCGGAACGCCGGTTTTACCGTAGGCCAGCGCCGGTGGGATCACCAGCTTAATCTTGCCGCCTTTCTTGATGTTTTTCAGGCCTTCGGTCCAGCCTGGGATCACGCCATCAAGACGGAAGGAGAGCGGCTCACCGCGGGTATAGGAGTTATCAAACTCTTTACCGTCAATCAGCGTACCTTTGTAGTTAACGACCACGGTGTCGCTATCTTTCGGTGCGTCGCCGGTACCCTCTTTCTCTACTTTGTAGAGCAGGCCGGTAGAGGAGGTTTTCACATCCTTCTCTTTAGCAAAGGTGTCGCGGAAGGCTTTGCCCTTGGTTTCGTTCTCAGTCGCGTCCTTCTCCATCTTCTCCTGAGCGGCGCCCTTCACGCGTGCTTCAAAGGCCTGCAGAGTCTGTTCGATCTCCTGGTCAGAGAGCTTGCTCTTATTGGCGAAAGCGTCCTGAACACCTGCAATCAGCTGAGCCTGATCCAGTTTAATGCCCAGCTTCTCCTGCTCTTTCAGGGAGTTTTCCATATAACGACCCAGTGACGCGCCCAGCGCATAGGCTGATTTTTGGTCGTCATTCTTGAATGCCGCTTTGCTGTCGGTGGTCGCCGGGGCTTTAGCCGGGGCGTCAGCAGCGAAAGAGAGAGGTGCATTCAGCGCAACGGCCATCGTGGTCGCCAGCAGCGTGACTTTAAACAGTGATTTCATCCATATCTCCAGGGCCGGGGGCATGTTGCCCCAGGGTTTGCGTATTTGAAAAACGTACTATAAATCGTTGTGGGAGAAATCTATATAACGACATCCCCGATTGTTGCCTCTTTTGAGACTATTTTTGTTTAAATTAGTTTCTTAAGGTTGTCGGGTGGGCTGCACGGACGCGTAAAGTTGCGTAGAATCCGGGCTAAAACAGATGAGGTGAAACATGCAGGATATGACGCTGGAAGCGCGGCTGGCAGAGCTGGAGAGCCGTCTGGCTTTTCAGGAGATTACGATCGAGGAGCTTAACCAGACGGTCACCGCCCACGAACTGGAGATGGCCAAGCTGCGGGACCTGATGCGTCTGGTGACCGAGAAGCTGAAAGCCAGCCAGCCTTCCCACATGGCCTCTCAGTCAGAAGAGACGCCACCGCCCCACTATTGATTTTTAAAACCTGAGGCGTAAAAAAAGCGGGAGAATATTCCCGCTTTTTTGTGCCCGGTGGCGCTTCGCTTACCGGGCCTACATGCCAGTGCTAAACCGTAGGCCCGGCAAGTTTACGCCGCCGGGCGTGGTTAGCTCAGACAATTAGTGGCAGCCGCAACCGCCGTTGCCACAACCGCCTTTACCATGACCGTGGTCATGATCGTGGCCGTGACCACCGCAGCAGCCGTCACCGTGTTCATGGTCGTGGCCGTGGTCGTGACCGTGCGGACCGTGAACGTGGCCGTGGGCCAGCTCTTCTTCGGTCGCTTCACGAATCGCAACGACTTCAACGTTGAACTTCAGGTTCTGGCCAGCCAGCATGTGGTTACCGTCAACCACAACGTGGTCGTCTTCCACTTCGGTGATCTCAACCGGTACCGGACCCTGGTCGGTTTCCGCCAGGAAGCGCATGCCTACCTGCAGCTCATCAACGCCCATGAAGACGTCTTTCGGTACGCGCTGTACGAGGTTCTCGTCGTATTGACCGTAAGCGTCGTTTGCGCCCACCGCCACGTCAAATTTGTCGCCAGGTTCGTGACCTTCCAGCGCGGACTCCAGACCAGAGATCAGGGAGCCGTGACCGTGCAGGTAGTCCAGCGGCGCACTTACCGGAGACTCATCAACCAACACACCGTCTTCTGTACGTACCTGATAGGCCAGGCTGACCACCAGGTCTTTTGCTACTTTCATGATATCTCCTGAGCGTGGGAAAATTACTGGCGCAGATTGTAACGGAATTCTGCCCCCGTGTACCCTTAAGCTTAAAAAAAGCTGGGACATATCGCTAGTCCGGATGAAAAATCCCGATCACTTGCTCATCTTTGCGAACATGCTCGCGGGCCTCTTTATCCGCCTCGCGCATCTGATGGCCGCACTTAATACACTCAACAATATCGACATTATTCTCGCGCCACATTGCCAATGTGTCCTGCGCCTGGCAGGCCGGGCACTTTGCGCCCGCGATAAAACGTTTACGTATCGCCATACATTTAACCTCTATTCAAACTCGTCCCAGCCATCCAACTGCCGCCGCTCCTGCTGCATTTCGCGCTGGAAAATCTCTTCCAGCTCGCGCCGCGCCTCACGAACGCGGGAGATCTGCTGTGTATCAGTATGCACTACCGGCATCAGCTCGCGCAGCATGCGCATATCGAGACGGCGGAAGTGCAGTTGCGCCCGTAGCGCCTGATGCGGGTGCATGCCCAGCGATACCAGCGCCTTGCGCCCCAGCTCCAGCGCACTGGAGAAGGTCTCACGGGAGAACTGCGTTACGCCAGACTGGAGCAGCTCGTGGGCCTCGAAACGCCCCCGCGCCCGGGCAAGGATCGCCAGGTGCGGGAAGTGCTGCTGGCAGATCGCCACCAGCTTCATGGTGTCTTCCGGTTCATTGCAGGTGATCACAATCGACTGCGCCGCCTCCGCGCCCGCCGAGCGCAGCAGCTCGACCTGAGTCGCGTCGCCGTAATAGACCTTATAGCCATATTTCCGCATCAGGTTAACGGCACTGATATCGCGCTCCAGCACGGTGATGCGCATCTCGTTAGCCATCAGCAGGCGACCAATCACCTGGCCGAAGCGGCCAAAGCCGACGATGATCACCTGCGGCTTATCATCCTCAACCCAGGGTTGCTCCCCCTCCTCATCCGGCGTGTTAAAGCGCCGTGAGAGCCCCTTATCAATGCCTTTCATCAGCAGCGGCGTGGTCATCATCGACAGGGTGACCGTCACCAGCAGCAGCGCCATCTGATCGTTATGGAACAGCTTCTGCGAGGAGGCGGTAGAGAAGAGCACGAAGGCAAACTCGCCGCCCTGGCTGAGCACGCCGGCAAACTGCATCCGCTCCGAGCTTCGCAAGCCGTAGAGGCGCGCCAGCAGATAGAGCACCGTGGTTTTCACCGCCACCAGGATAGCGACCGCCGCGATCACCCACGGTAGATGTGTGTAGAGCACGCCCAGGTTCAGCGCCATCCCGACTGAGATAAAGAATAGCCCCAGCAGCAGTCCCTTGAACGGATCGATAGCAGACTCCAGCTCATGGCGGTACTCGCTCTCTGCCAGCAGCACCCCGGCGATAAAGGTGCCGAGCGCCATCGACAGCCCCAGCGCGTCCATAAACAGCGCCGAGCCGAGCACCAGCAGCAGCGTGGCGGCGGTAAAGACCTCGCGCACGCCGGAACCGGCAATAAAGCGGAACACCGGGCGCAGAAGATAGCGGCCGCCCACCAGCATTCCGGCGAAGGCGAGCACCTTCATGCCGATCTTGATCCAGTCGAAGTGCTCATCGCCGCCGCCCGCCAGCAGCGGCACCAGCGCCAGGGCCGGGATGACCGCCAGGTCCTGGAACAGCAGCACCGAGAATCCCAGCTGTCCGGCTTCGCTGCGGTTCATCCCCTTGTCGCGCATCAGCTGGAGTGCCATCGCGGTTGAGGACATCGCCAGGCCAATGCCGCCAATGACCGCCGCCTGCCAGGCGAAGTCGGTCAGCATCAGCAGTCCGGCAAGGATCGCAGCGCTAAGCAGCACCTGCGCCGCCCCAACGCCGAAGATCGACTGCCGCAGCTGCCACAGCTTCGATGGGTTTAGCTCCAGGCCGATGATAAACATCAGAAACACGACGCCCATCTCAGAGAAGTGGAGGATCTCATCAACGTCGCTGATAAATCCCAGCCCCCACGGGCCGATGGCAATCCCCGCCAGCAGATAGCCCAGCACCGCGCCAATGCCCAGACGGGCGGCCAGCGGCACGGCGACCACGGCGGCAAACAGAAACAGTACGCCTGCCAGCAGCAGATCGGTTCCGTCCATTAGCGACCTCCCGTCGCGGTGGGTGATGCCAGCCAGTCGCCGTAGGCACGGGCATGGCTTGCCAGCTCCTCTTTCGGCTGGCGGCGCGCCCAGTAGACAATATAGGGCGTCATCCACTGCATGCGGCACATGGCCGCCGTCAGCTCAAAGGGACGCAGGATATCGCTAAGCGGATAGCGATTAAGGCCATCGTAGCGGTAGGCGCTTTCTGGCTCACCGGTGGTGATCACGCAGCGCCAGCGCTTGCCCGCCAGCTGATTGCCTCCCGGTCCGCTGGCGAAGCCGCGGGTCAGGACGCGATCCAGCCACTCCTTGAGCAGCGCCGGACAGCTGTAGGTGTAGAGGGGAAACTGAAAGACGATCACGTCGTGCTCGCGCAGCAGCGCCTGCTCGCGAGGAATATCGATAAAAAAGTCTGGGTAGTGCGCATAGAGATCGTGTACGGTCACATTGTGCAGCTGCATTGCCGGCTTAAGCAGCACCCGGTTGGCTACCGAATCCTGGGATTCCGGATGGGCATACAGCAGCAGCACTCTGGCTGTCTGGGACATCACTCCCCTCCCGGTTCTATTTTTGTATATCGTTGTCGTTTCAGGCTACCATTGCGCCCCGGTGCGGCATTATAGGCGCACTCCACATTATCATAATGACAAATTAACATAGTCTGAACATACGGCACTCTATGATTGTTTTCTCCTCACTACAAATTCGTCGCGGCGTGCGTGTCCTGCTGGATAACGCCACCGCCACCATCAACCCCGGCCAGAAAGTCGGGCTGGTGGGTAAAAACGGCTGCGGGAAATCGACCCTGCTGGCGCTGCTGAAAAACGAGCTTACCGCCGACGGCGGCAGCTTCACCTACCCTGCCAACTGGCAGCTGGCGTGGGTGAACCAGGAGACCCCGGCCCTCAGCGAGCCTGCCATCGACTATGTTATTGATGGCGATCGTGAGTATCGCCAGCTGGAGGCCCAGCTGAACGACGCCAACGAGCGCAACGACGGCCATGCCATCGCCACCGTTCACGGCAAGCTCGACGCCATCGACGCCTGGACCATCCGCTCCCGCGCCGCCAGCCTGCTGCATGGGCTGGGTTTCTCTACCGAGCAGCTTGAGCGACCGGTCAGCGACTTCTCCGGCGGCTGGCGTATGCGCCTCAACCTTGCCCAGGCGCTGGTCTGCCGCTCGGATCTGCTCCTGCTTGATGAGCCAACCAACCACCTCGATCTCGACGCGGTGATCTGGCTGGAGCGCTGGCTGAAGAGCTATCAGGGGACGCTGATCCTCATCTCCCACGACCGTGACTTCCTCGATCCGGTGGTAGATAAAATTATCCATATCGAACAGCAGAACATGTTCGAGTATACCGGCAACTACAGCTCGTTTGAGCGCCAGCGCGCCACCCGTCTGGCCCAGCAGCAGGCCACCTACGAGAGCCAGCAGCAGCGCGTAGCGCACCTGCAAAGCTTTATCGACCGCTTCAAAGCCAAGGCCAGCAAGGCCAAGCAGGCCCAGAGCCGGGTGAAGATGCTGGAGCGCATGGAGCTGATCGCTCCGGCGCACGTGGATAACCCCTTCCACTTCAGCTTCCGCGCGCCGGAGAGCCTGCCCAACCCGCTGCTGAAGATGGAGAAGGTGAGCGCGGGCTACGGCGATCGCACCATTCTTAACTCAATCAAGCTCAACCTTGTCCCTGGCTCGCGCATTGGCCTGCTGGGACGTAACGGCGCGGGTAAATCGACGCTGATCAAGCTGCTGGCGGGCGAGCTTGCCCCTACCAGCGGTGATATCGGCCTCGCGAAGGGCATCAAGCTTGGCTACTTCGCCCAGCACCAGCTGGAGTTCCTGCGGGCGGATGAGTCGCCGCTGCAGCATCTGGCCCGCCTTGCGCCGCAGGAAGCGGAGCAGAAGCTGCGGGACTACCTTGGCGGCTTTGGCTTCCAGGGCGATAAGGTCACAGAGAACACCGAACGCTTCTCCGGCGGTGAAAAGGCCCGGCTGGTACTGGCCCTGATCGTCTGGCAGCGTCCTAACCTGCTGCTGCTCGATGAGCCAACTAACCACCTGGATCTCGACATGCGTCAGGCCCTGACGGAAGCGCTGATCGAATTTGAAGGCGCGCTGGTGGTGGTGTCGCACGATCGTCACCTGATCCGCTCCACCACCGACGATCTCTACCTGGTCCACGACGGCAAAGTCGAGCCGTTTGACGGCGATCTGGAGGATTACCAGCAGTGGCTGAGCGACGTGCAGAAGCAGGAGAGCCAGCCTGCCGATGCGGCGAAGGAGAACGGCAACAGCGCCCAGGCGCGGAAAGACCAGAAGCGCCGGGAAGCCGAGCTGCGTACCCAGACCCAGCCGCTGCGCAAAGAGATCGCCCGTCTGGAGAAGGAGATGGAGAAGCTCAACGCCCAGCTGGCGAAGGCCGAAGAGAAGCTTGGCGACAGCGGCCTGTACGATCAGAGCCGCAAGGCCGAGCTAACCGAGTGTTTACAGGCGCAGGCAAGCGCGAAGTCGGGCCTGGAGGCGTGTGAGATGGCGTGGCTTGAGGCACAGGAGCAGCTTGAAGGCATGCTGCAAAGCGAGTAGCGCCATGGGACGTGACGAGATTGACCCATTTTCATAAACATAATTTATCTGTGAAGGTATAGTATTCAGCAGATCACTGAAGAATATATCGCATGAGATGGCCCAGATAACTCCCTTAATACTCCCCGCTGCGGCGGGGGACGACGTTGAATTTCGCCCAATGCCTGGGGCGCGCAATCCGCATTTGCAGACGATGCTGCCGCGTATTTTGCGCCGTCGTCTGCAATTTACCGCCCAATGGCAGCGTCTTGAGCTACCCGATGGCGACTTTGTCGATCTGGCGTGGAGCGAAGATCCGCAGCAGGCGAAAGATAAGCCCCGGCTGGTGGTATTTCACGGCCTTGAAGGCAGCCTGCACAGCCCCTACGCTCACGGACTGATCCACGCTGCGAAACAGCGCGGCTGGCTCGGCGTGGTGATGCACTTTCGTGGCTGCAGCGGCGAGCCTAACCGCCTGAACCGCATCTACCACTCTGGCGAAACCGAAGACGGCAGCGCGTTCCTGCACTGGCTGCATAATGAGTTCGGCCCGGCACCAACGGCGGCGGTGGGCTACTCCCTCGGCGGCAATATGCTCGGCTGCCTGCTGGCGAAAGCCGATGACGGCCTGCCGCTCAACGCGGCGGTGATCGTCTCGGCTCCGCTGGTGCTGGAGGCCTGTAGCCTCCATATGGATAAAGGTTTCTCACGTTTCTACCAGCGCTATCTGCTCAACCTGCTGAAAGCCAACGCCACGCGCAAGCTCAAGGCCTACCCCGGCACCCTGCCGATCGATCTCGCCCAGCTTAAGCGCGTGCGCCGCATCCGTGAGTTTGATGACCTGATTACCGCGAAGGCGCACGGATTCGATGATGCCATCGACTACTATCGCCGGAGCAGCGCCATGCCTGTGCTGCCGCAGATCCGCAAGCCGACGCTGATTATCCATGCCAAGGACGATCCCTTTATGGATCACCACGTCATTCCAGCAGCGGGCCATTTACCCGCTAATATTGAGTATCAGTTAACTGAACATGGCGGCCACGTTGGCTTCGTTGGCGGTACGCTGCGCCACCCTGAGATGTGGCTTGAGAAGCGCATCCCCGACTGGCTGGCACCCTATCTGGAGGCATAATGATTATTCCCTGGCAAGAGGTTGCCCCTGACACGCTCAATAGCCTGATTGAGAGCTTTGTCTTGCGCGAAGGCACCGATTATGGTGAACATGAGCGTTCGCTTGAGCAAAAGGTTGCCGACGTAAAGCGTCAGCTGGAAACGGGTGAGGTCGTGCTGGTGTGGTCAGAGCTGCACGAGACGGTCAATATCATGCCCCGCAAACAGTTTCGCGAATAACGCTGCGTCAGGCGATCCGCCCTCTTCTGTTCTTTATCAGGGAGTCGTTCGCTATGTCAGCCAAACATCCGGTGATTGCTGTTACAGGTTCCAGCGGGGCAGGAACCACCACCACCAGCCTCGCCTTTCGTAAAATCTTTGCCCAGCTCGGACTGCGCGCCGCCGAGGTGGAGGGCGATAGCTTTCACCGCTATACCCGTCCGGAGATGGACATGGCGATCCGCAAAGCGCGGGACGCCGGGCGGCATATCAGCTACTTTGGCCCGGATGCCAACGACTTTGGCCTGCTCGAGCAGACCTTTATCGAATATGGCCACAACGGCACCGGCCAGGCGCGCAAGTATCTGCACACCTACGACGAAGCCGTGCCCTGGAACCAGATCCCCGGCACCTTCACGCCGTGGCAGCCGCTGCCGGAGCCGACCGATATTCTGTTTTATGAGGGGCTGCACGGCGGCGTGGTGACGCCCCAGCATGACGTGGCACGGCATGTGGATCTGCTGGTGGGGGTAGTGCCGATTATCAACCTCGAGTGGATCCAGAAGATGATCCGCGATACCAGCGAGCGCGGTCACTCCCGGGAGACGGTAATGGACTCGGTGGTGCGCTCCATGGATGACTACATCAACTTCATTACGCCGCAGTTCTCCCGCACCCACATCAACTTCCAGCGTGTCCCCACCGTCGATACCTCTAACCCCTTTGCTGCTAAAAATATCCCCTCGCTGGACGAAAGCTTTGTGGTGATCCACTTTCGCGATCTGGAGGGGATCGATTACCCCTGGCTGCTGGCGATGCTGCAAGGCTCGTTTATCTCCCACATAAACACCCTGGTGGTGCCGGGAGGGAAAATGGGGCTGGCGATGGAGCTGATTATGCTGCCGCTGGTACAACGGCTGATGGAAGGCAAAAAGATTGAGTGATGCAACGCTTACCGGACCTACGTTGGACAGGGTGTGGGTTTGTAGGCCCGCGTAAGCGAAGCGCCACCGGGCGTTATTGTGCTGACGCTGCAATGCCGGGCGGCACTGCGTTTGCCCGGCCTACGGTGGGCACGATGCGGTTTGCGGGCGATAACAGTATCTACAAAATGGCGCGAACCGCCATGATCTTACCCCTCAACCACCTCATAGGAGTGGGTGATATTGACCGCCTTCTCCAGCATCAGCGCCACGGAGCAGTACTTCTCCGCTGAGAGATCTACCGCGCGGGATACCGCCGCATCCTTCAGCTCTTTGCCGGTGACGATAAAGTGCAGGTTGATGTGGGTGAAGAGACGCGGTGCCTCTTCCCGGCGTTCGGAGGTTAGCTTCACTTCGCAGTCGGTGACGTTATGCCGTCCTTTTTGCAGGATCGACACCACGTCAATGGCGCTGCATCCGCCCGCCGCCATCAGCACCATCTCCATCGGGCTGGGGGCTTTATCCCCGGAGTTGCCGTCCATTAAGATCTGATGGCCGGAGGCGGATTCACCGAGAAATGTTAAACCTTCGACCCATTTTACGCGCGCTTGCATTTTCATCACTCCAGAGTGGCAATTTTCCCGACAGATTACGCGCACATAACAAAACGCGCAACGGAAGGCGACCTGCATCAAGCTGAAGCGAGACACCAGGAGACACACGGCAAAAGCTATGCTAAAACAGTCTGGATGCTACAGTAATGTATTGACATTATGCAGGTATGCAGAGGACTTCAACCATTACAGGCCGCATGCCTACATTGACGGCCCCCTTCCCAGGATTCGGGAAGCATATGATTGCAACCCCAGCCGCTGGATCCGTCCCGCGACTGGCGCCAGCTTATAACAGAGGATAACCGCGCATGGTGCTTGGCAAACCACAAACAGACCCGACTCTTGAATGGTTTTTGTCTCATTGCCATATTCATAAGTACCCGTCGAAGAGCACGCTGATTCACCAGGGTGAAAAAGCGGAAACGTTGTATTACATCGTCAAAGGCTCAGTGGCAGTGCTCATCAAGGACGAAGAAGGGAAAGAGATGATCCTCTCTTACCTGAACCAGGGAGACTTTATCGGTGAACTGGGCCTGTTTGAAGAGGGCCAGGAGCGCAGCGCATGGGTACGGGCGAAAACCGCCTGTGAAGTGGCCGAAATTTCCTATAAAAAGTTCCGTCAGCTTATCCAGGTCAACCCGGATATTCTGATGCGCCTCTCGTCGCAGATGGCACGTCGCCTGCAGGTCACCTCTGAAAAAGTGGGCAACCTCGCCTTCCTCGACGTGACCGGCCGCATCGCGCAGACGCTGCTGAACCTGGCTAAACAGCCGGACGCGATGACCCACCCGGACGGGATGCAGATCAAAATCACCCGCCAGGAGATTGGCCAGATTGTCGGCTGCTCCCGTGAAACCGTGGGCCGTATCCTGAAGATGCTGGAAGATCAAAACCTGATCTCCGCGCACGGCAAGACCATCGTCGTCTACGGAACGCGTTAAGCTTTAAGAACGGCGTGTTGCCTCTGCATACGCCGTTTTTGCTCTCTCCCTCATGTGGCGCAGGTTAATCTACCACCCCGAAGTTAACTACGCACTGCGGCAAACGCTGGTGCTGTGTCTTCCCGTGGCCATCGGCCTGGCGCTGGGTCATCTGCAGCAGGGGCTGCTGTTCTCGCTGGTGCCCGCCTGCTGCAACATTGCCGGTCTTGATACTCCACACAAACGCTTCTTCAAGCGCCTGATTATCGGCGGCTCGCTGTTTGCTGGCTGTAGCCTGGCGGTGCAGCTGCTGCTGGGGGCCAACGTTGCGCTCCCGCTGATCCTCGCCGGGCTGGCAATGCTGCTTGGCGTCACGGCGGAGATTAGTCCTCTGCACGCTCGTCTGCTGCCCGCCTCGCTTATCGCCGCTATCTTTACCCTGAGCCTGGCGGGCAATATGCCGGTCTGGGAGCCGCTGCTTATCTATGCCCTGGGCACGCTCTGGTATGGCGCCTTTAACTGGTTCTGGTTCTGGCTGTGGCGCGAGCAGCCCCTGCGTGAATCGTTAAGCCTGCTCTACCGCCAGCTCGCCGACTACTGCGAGGCGAAATATAGCCTGCTAACGCAGCATGCCGACCCGGAAAAGGCCCTGCCGCCGCTGCTGGCACGCCAGCAAAAGGCGGTGGATCTCATCAGCCAGTGCTATCAGCAGCTGCATATGCTCGCTGCCAACCAGCATAACGACTACAAGCGTCTGCTGCGGGCCTTTCAGGTAGCGCTGGATCTGCAGGAGCACATCTCGGTTAGCCTGCACCAGCCGGAAGAGGTGCAGAAGCTGGTGGAGCGCAGCCACGCCGAAGCGGTGATCCGCTGGAATGCACAGGTGGTCGCCGCCCGGCTCCGGGTGCTGGCGGACGATATTCTGTATCATCGCTATCCGACCCGCTTCACCATGGAGAAGCAGATTGGCGCGCTGGAGAAGATCGCCCGCCAGCATCCGCAAAATCCGGTTGGCCAGTTCTGCGCCTGGCACTTTAGCCGTATCGCCCGCGTACTGCGCACCCAGCGGCCGCTCTATACCCGCGACCTGATGGCCGACCAGCAGCGCCGCCAGCCGCTGTGGGAGGCGCTAAAGAGCTACCTGTCGCTGAAGTCTCCGGCGCTGCGCAATGCCGCCCGCATCAGCGTTATGCTGAGCATCGCCAGCCTGATGGGCAGCGCGCTGCATCTGCCGAAGCCCTACTGGATCCTGATGACGGTGCTGCTGGTCACCCAAAACGGCTACGGCGCTACGCGGGTGCGTATTTTACACCGAGCGGCAGGCACGCTGGCGGGGTTAACCATTGCCGGGTTCGCCCTGCACTTTCATGTCCCGGAGGGGTACACGCTGCTGGGCATGCTGTTTATCACGCTGATTAGCTACCTGATTATTCGCAAGAACTACGGCTGGGCGACGGTGGGCTTCACCATTACGGCGGTTTATTCGATTCAGATCCTGACCCTGAGCGGCGAAAACTTTATTGTTGCCCGGCTGATCGATACCCTGATTGGCTGTCTGATCGCCTTCGGCGGGATGGTCTGGCTCTGGCCGCAGTGGCAGAGCGGCCTGCTGCGCAAAAACGCCCATGATGCAATTGAGAAGGATCAGGATGCGATTCGCCTGATCCTCAGCGACGATCCGCAGCCGACGCCGCTGGCCTACCAGCGGATACGGGTTAACCAGGCGCACAACGCCCTCTTCAACTCGCTTAACCAGGCGATGCAGGAGCCGGGGTTCAATACCCACTATCTGGAAGATATGAAGCTCTGGGTGACCCATAGCCAGTTTATCGTCGAGCATATTAACGCCCTGACCACGCTGGCCCGGGAGCACGCGATGCTGACGCCGGACCTGGCGCAGCGCTATCTGGAGTCCTGTGAGATTGCGCTTCAGCGCTGCCAGCAGCGGCTGGTCTATGATGGGGCCGGGGCGTCCGGTGACGCGAATATTCTCGAGGCACCGGAGACGCTCACCCACGGCCCGATGAGTCCGATGGAGATGCACCTCCAGCGCATTATCGGGCATCTGAACAGCATGCATACCATCTCGTCGGTGGCATGGCGTCAGCGCCCGCATCATGGCATCTGGCTTAACCGCCGGTGGAGTAAAGATTAAGCCCTGATGATGTTGGCGACCGCCACGGCAAAGCGCCGCATGCCCTCATCAATATCCTGCTCGCTGACCACCAGCGACGGCGCAAAGCGCATCACGTCCGGCCCCGCATTCAGCACCATCACCCCCTCATCGGCGGCCGCGTAAAGCAGATCGCGGGCGCGCCCCTTATACTGCGGCTTCAGCTCCGCGCCAATCAGCAGCCCCATGCCGCGAATATCGCTGAACACGTCAAACTGCTCGTCGATCTGCTGCAAATGCTTCACAAAGCGCTGGCGCTTCTCGCTGACGCCCTGCAGCACCTCCGGCGAGCTGATGATATCAAAGGCCGCACCGGCCACCGCGCAGGCCAGCGGGTTGCCGCCGTAGGTCGAGCCGTGGGAGCCGACATGGAAGGCGCTGGCAATCGCCTCGGTGGTCAGCACGGCGCTGATGGGGAAACCGCCGCCCAGCGCCTTGGCGCTGGTGAGGATATCCGGCGTTACGCCATAGTGCATGTAGGCAAAGAGATCGCCGCTGCGTCCCATTCCGCACTGCACCTCATCAAATACCAGCAGCGCCTGGTGCTGATCGCACAGCTCGCGCAGGCCTTGTAAGAACTCGGGCGTCGCGGCGGTTACGCCCCCTTCCCCCTGCACCGGTTCAACCACGACCGCACAGGTGTGATCGTCCATAACCGCTTTGACCGCGTGGAGGTCATTGAACGGTACGTGGATGATATCGGCCGGTTTCGGCCCGAAGCCGTCGGAGTACTTCGGCTGACCGCCAACCGAGACGGTAAACAGCGAGCGTCCGTGGAAGGCGTTGTGGAAGGCGATAATTTTGGTTTTATAGGGGCTGTGGCGCGTAGAGGCGTAGTAGCGTGCCAGCTTAAAGGCGGTTTCGTTGGCCTCGGTGCCGGAGTTCATAAACAGCACGCGTTCGGCAAAGGTGGTGTCGATAATCTTGCGCGCCAGGCGCAGCGCTGGCTCGTTGGTAAAGACGTTGCTGGTGTGCCACAGGGTTTCGCCCTGGCTCTTCAGCGCCTCTACCAGCGCAGGATGGCAGTGGCCCAGCGCCGTAACGGCAATCCCGCCCGCGAAATCAACATACTCCTTGCCCTGCTGATCCCACACCCGGCTGCCTTTGCCCTTCACCGGGATAAACTCCGCCGGTGCATAAACGGGCAGAATTACTTCGTCAAATGTTGCGCGCGTAACTGCGTTCTGTTCAGTTGCCATGTCATGCCCATCCATTCTCTATGCAGCAATGATTATGAAAATATAATCACAAAATATGCATAAAAAAGCATTTAATGGCAACTAAAAATCGGCCTGGTTAAGAAAGTTTGCCAGCAGCGCGTGTCCCTGCTCGCTCAGGATACTCTCCGGATGGAACTGCACCCCCTGTAGATCCCACTCCCGATGGCGAATAGCCATAATCTCCTGGGTATCGCTCCAGGCGGTGACCTCGAAGCAGTCGGGCAGCGTCGCGGGATCGATCAGCAGCGAGTGGTAGCGGGTAACGGTGAGTGGATTGTTCAGCCCATGAAACACGCCCTGGCCGCTGTGGGTAATGGCGGAGGTTTTACCATGCATCACCTTCTGCGCCCGGACGATGGTCGCGCCAAAAACCTGAGCAATCGCCTGGTGGCCCAGGCAGACGCCGAGGATCGGTAACTTACCGGCGTAGTGACGGATCGCCTCCAGCGATATACCCGACTCGTCCGGCGTGCAGGGACCGGGAGAGATGACGATCTTCTCCGGCGCCAGCGCCGCGATATCGGCGAGGGTTATCTCGTCGTTGCGCTTCACCACCACCTCCGCCCCCAGCTCGCAGAAGTACTGATAGAGGTTCCAGGTGAAGGAGTCGTAGTTGTCGATAAGCAGGATCATGGTAAGCCACTTTATAACTATCTTTGCGACATTGTACGCAGCCTGAGAAATTCTGACTATGACCTACTGAAAGAAGCGCTTACTATTGCACTAGGTGCTACAGTAAAACTAACAGGGATGTGAATAGAATGCGGGTATTTAAAACAAAATGGTTCAGTAAAGCGGCAAAAAGTCATGCTATTAAGGACGATGAGTTATGCCTGGCTATTAACGCTGTATGTGAGGGGAAAGCAGATGATCTTGGCGGCGGCGTCTATAAAAAGCGCCTGAACTACAATCGCGATCGCGCCATTATCCTGGCTAAAGGTGGGAAGAATTGGTTTTACACTTTTCTGTACGCAAAACAGAATATGGCAAATATCACTTATGAAGAACTCTCAGGCTTTAGGACACTTGCAAAGCATTATACGTGTCTAAAAAATGAAAAATTACGTCTGTTAATTGATACTCAAGAGCTGCAGGAGATTTGCCATGACCGCAAAAGAGAAATTTAAAAGCCCTGCTTTTGAAGCAATTCATAGCGCTGCTGCGGGTTTACACAGTGTAGATGCTATATCTCCGGAGACAATGCGTAGCTTCGATAAAGCCTGCATTAGTAACGTAGATGACATTCAACCTAATGAAATCAAAAAGCTGCGTGAAAGGCTTAACGTTAGCCAGCCCGTTTTTGCACACTATCTGAATACTAGCGTTTCAACAGTACAAAAATGGGAAAGCGGTGCTAAACGGCCAAATGGCCTATCGCTAAAGCTTTTAAGCATTGTACAGAAGCATGGACTGGACATATTGATATAGAGATATGTCCAGTCCATAGGCCGGATAAGCGCAGCGCCATCCGGCCACGTTCTACTCCGCTTCGCTCACCACGCGAGTGAAGATATCAATAAGGGCAGAGAGATCGCCCATTGCACCGCTCTGGTTGGCGGCGCTCCAGGCGTCTGGCTCAATGCCGCGCCAGTCGAGCTGATACCCGGCATGAATTGCCAGCTGCTCAAAGAAGATCCGCTCGGCGATACCGTTGCCGATCCGGAACGGATGCAGGACGTTAATTTCACAGTAGTAGTGCGCCAGACGCTCGATAAACGCGCTTTTCTCCAGGCCCTGCAACCAGTCCTCATCCTCCAACGCCTGCATCAGGGCGTTACCCTCATTCTCGATATAGTCAAAGTTACAGAAGCGCGTATCGCCCTGATAGATGTTGACCTCGCGGATCTCACCGGCCCACTCAAAGATATCCTGGTAGAGATGACGATGGATGGCGCAGAGATGCGGTAGCCCTCGGGCAACGGGACCCAGCTCCAGGGTGGCGGCACGCAGTGAGGTAAACGCGTACGCCGCCTCTTCCAACTGTTTCGCCTGATGGATGCCCAGCCGGTTGCTCATCACGTTGCGGCCGGCGTAGAAGTACGGGTCGCGCCCGTCACCAAACTTATCGCTCATGCTGCCTCCGCAGCGCCTCAAGGCGCGCCTCTGCTTCTTCTGCGTTGAGCGTTACCAGGGCGCACTCCACCCCTTCCAGCGCCCTGCTGGCCTGGAAATTGACGTTACGCTGCTGCTCCCAGAGACGGGATTTTTGCCGTTCGGTGAGTTTTTTCGCCATTGTGTCTCCCTGATGATGTGCGTCATTTGCCACAAGTATAAGCGGCATTTTCACGTTACGCAGGGAGGCAGGCGGCGCACGGGCAGATGATGCCCGTGCAAAAAAGCGTTAGGGCAGAACTTTTGCGGAGAGGATAACGACCGGTTTTGACGGCACATTTTGATACGGACCGACGTTATGGGTCTGTACCTGGGAGATCTTGTCCGCGATATCCATGCCTTTCACAACTTTACCAAAAACGGCGTAGCCGAAGTCACGCTGGCCGTGGTCGAGGAAAGCGTTATCCGCAACGTTAATGAAGAACTGGCTGGTGGCGCTGTCTTTATCAGCGGTACGGGCCATGGAGATGGTGCCACGCGTATTGCGCAGGCCGTTATCCGCTTCGTTCTTGATAGGCGGGTTCGGCTGTTTCTGCTGCATCTGCTCGTTAAAACCGCCGCCCTGCACCATAAAGCCGGGGATCACGCGGTGAAAGGTCGTGTTGTTGTAGAAGCCGCTGTTCACATAGTCGATAAAGTTTTTCACCGATACCGGAGCTTTCTGGCTGTTCAGCTCCAGCTCAATGTTTCCGGCAGACGTGGTTAACAGAACGTGAGGGTCGCCTTTTGCCGCGAGGGCTGCGGGTGAAATTGCAGAGAGAGCAAAGATAGCCGCTACAGCCGCCAGAGTCGTTTTAACCATGTGAATTCCTAACAGTGAACAGTGAAGAGAGCGAGTCGCTTGATTCTAAAGAGCATACTGCCCCCAGGCCAGCGCTTTACTCAATTTTACGAATTTGAAACAGATGTGTCTGTAGCCCACGATGGCGTAATCTGGTGAAAATTTGTGACACATTTCAAAATAAAATGTGCAACATCACCAATTTTCATTTTTAAAGATTTAAATGTGTCACCTGAACGCATAAAATCTGCCCGTTCATGGCGCAGTCAATGCGCTTTACACTTCTATTCACAGGCCAGTCATGACTAACAGCAACAGAATCAAGCTCACATGGATCAGCTTCTTCTCCTACGCCCTTACCGGTGCGTTGGTGATCGTCACCGGGATGGTGATGGGCGATATCGCGAAGTACTTTGATCTTCCGGTTTCCAGCATGAGCAACACCTTCACCTTCCTGAACGCCGGGATCCTGATCTCCATCTTCCTCAACGCCTGGCTGATGGAGATCGTGCCGTTAAAAACCCAGCTGCGTTTTGGCTTTGTGCTGATGGTACTGGCCGTAGCGGCGCTGATGCTAAGCCACAGCCTGGCGCTCTTCTCCGCCGCGATGTTCGTACTGGGGCTGGTGAGCGGTATTACCATGTCGATCGGTACCTTCCTGGTGACGCAGATGTATGAAGGCCGCCAGCGTGGCTCCCGCCTGCTGTTCACCGACTCCTTCTTCAGCATGGCTGGCATGATCTTCCCGATGGTTGCCGCCTTCCTGCTGGCGCGCAGCATTGAGTGGTACTGGGTCTACGCCTGTATCGGTCTGGTCTACGTCGCCATCTTCGTGCTGACCATCGGCTGCGAGTTCCCGGCGCTGGGCAAACACGCAGCCCCGAGCGATAAGCCAGTGGTAAAAGAGAAGTGGGGCATTGGCGTCCTGTTCCTCTCCATCGCCGCGCTCTGCTACATCCTCGGCCAGCTGGGCTTTATCTCCTGGGTGCCGGAGTATGCCAAAGGTCTGGGTATGGACGTTAGCGGACAGGGGAAACTGGTCAGCGACTTCTGGATGTCTTATATGTTCGGCATGTGGGCGTTTAGCTTTATCCTGCGCTTCTTCGACCTGCAGCGTATTCTGACCGTGCTGGCTGGCATGGCGACCGTGCTGATGTACCTCTTCATCACCAGCAGCCCGGAACATATGGCATGGTTTATTCTGGCCCTCGGCTTCTTCTCCAGCGCCATCTACACCACCATCATTACCCTTGGCTCTCAGCAGACCAAAGTCGCCTCGCCGAAGCTGGTTAACTTTGTTCTCACCTGCGGCACCATTGGTACCATGCTCACCTTCGTGGTTACCGGTCCTATCGTTGCCAGCAGCGGCCCGCAGGCGGCACTGATGACGGCTAACGGTCTCTATGCCGTGGTATTCGTCATGTGCTTCGCGCTTGGCTTCGTTAGCCGCCATCGTCAGCACAGCAACACGGCTTCCGCGCACTAAGTTATTCCCGCCCCTTTTCGTCCTGAAAAGGGGCTAGTCTCTTCCTCTCCCAATGGTTTAATCCCATTAATCTTTAGTGGTAAGCCAGCTCAGGCAAAAACCCTCTTTTTTGTATGTTATTTGTGCTATCGCGAAAAGCCAGCTAATTCCGTGACTTAGAAAAATGCTGTCAAATCAGCAATATACTCCTTAGGGGGTAGGTAGAGGTGAAATTGATTTGCATCAATAAACGCCGTGGCTGAATCGTTAAGGTAGGCAGTAATAGAAAAGAAATCGAGGCAAAAATGAGCAAAGTCAAAATCGCTATTATCGGTAACGGCATGGTTGGCCACCGTTTTATTGAGGATCTCCTCGATAAAGCTGACGCTGCCCGTTTCGACATTACCGTGTTTTGTGAAGAGCCGCGGAAAGCCTACGACCGTGTACATCTCTCTTCCTACTTCTCACACCACACTGCCGAAGAGCTGTCTCTGGTACGGGAAGGCTTCTACGAGAAGCACGGCGTCAAGGTGCTGGTGGGCGAGCGCGCTATCACTATCAACCGCCAGGAGAAGGTGATCCACTCCAGCGCTGGCCGCACGGTCTATTACGATAAGCTGATTATGGCCACTGGCTCCTATCCATGGATCCCACCGATTAAAGGCTCCGAAACCCAGGATTGCTTTGTTTACCGCACCATTGAAGATTTGAACGCCATTGAAGCCTGCGCGCGCCGTAGCCGCCGGGGCGCGGTGGTAGGCGGTGGCCTGCTGGGTCTGGAAGCCGCCGGGGCGCTGAAGAACCTCGGCGTAGAGACCCACGTCATTGAGTTCGCGCCGATGCTGATGGCCGAGCAGCTTGACCAGATGGGCGGCGAGCAGCTGAAACGCAAAATTGAGAGCATGGGCGTGCGCGTGCACACCAGCAAAAACACCCAGGAGATCGTCCAGGAGGGCGTTGAGGGTCGTAAGACCATGCGCTTTGCCGACGGCAGCAGCCTGGAGATCGACTTTATCGTCTTCTCAACCGGTATCCGCCCGCGCGACAAGCTGGCGACCCAGTGCGGCCTGGCAACGGCCCAGCGTGGCGGCATCATGGTGAACGACACCTGCCAGACCTCCGACCCGGATATCTACGCCATCGGCGAGTGCGCCAGCTGGAACAACCGCGTCTACGGCCTGGTGGCCCCTGGCTACAAAATGGCGCAGGTTGCCGTGGACCATATTCTCGGGACGCCAAACGCCTTTGAAGGGGCGGATTTGAGCGCCAAGCTGAAACTGCTGGGCGTGGACGTCGGCGGCATTGGCGATGCCCATGGCCGCACGCCGAACTCCCGCAGCTACGTCTACCTGGACGAGAGCAAAGAGGTCTACAAACGCCTGATCGTCAGCCCCGATAACAAAACCCTGCTCGGTGCGGTCCTGGTGGGTGACACCAGCGACTTTGGCAATTTACAGCAGCTGGTGCTGAACGCCATCGAGCTGCCGGAGAACCCGGACGCGCTGATCCTGCCCGCCCACGCGGGCAGCGGCAAACCCTCTATCGGCGTCGATAAGCTGCCGGACAGCGCGCAGATCTGCTCCTGCTTCGACGTGACCAAAGGCATGCTGATCTCTGCCATCAACAAGGGCTGCCATACGGTGGCAGCGCTGAAGGTGGAAACCAAAGCCGGTACCGGCTGCGGCGGCTGTATCCCACTGGTGACTCAGGTGCTGAACGCCGAGCTGGCGAAACAGGGCATCGAAGTGAACCACAGCCTGTGCGAACACTTTGCCTACTCCCGTCAGGAGCTGTACCACCTGATCCGCGTGGAAGGGATCAAAACCTTTGACGAGCTGCTGGCGAAACACGGTAAAGGCTACGGCTGTGAAGTGTGTAAACCCACCGTTGGCTCTCTGCTGGCCTCCTGCTGGAACGAATACATTCTGAAGCCGCAGCATACGCCGCTGCAGGATACCAACGATAACTTCCTCGCCAACATCCAGAAAGATGGCACCTACTCGGTGATCCCGCGCTCTGCCGGGGGCGAAATCACCCCAGAAGGGCTGATGGAGGTGGGCCGTATCGCCCGCGAGTTTAACCTCTACACCAAAATCACCGGCTCCCAGCGTATCGGCCTGTTCGGCGCGCAGAAAGATGACCTGCCGGAGATCTGGCGTCAGCTGATTGAAGCCGGGTTCGAAACCGGTCATGCCTATGCTAAAGCGCTGCGGATGGCGAAAACCTGCGTCGGCTCAACCTGGTGCCGCTACGGCGTAGGCGACAGCGTGGGCTTCGGCGTCGAGCTGGAGAACCGCTACAAAGGCATCCGTACCCCGCACAAAATGAAGTTTGGCGTCTCCGGCTGCACCCGCGAATGTGCTGAAGCCCAGGGCAAAGACGTGGGCATTATCGCCACTGAAAAAGGCTGGAACCTCTACGTCTGCGGTAACGGCGGGATGAAACCACGCCACGCGGATCTGCTGGCGGCGGATCTCGACCGCGACACGCTGGTGCGCTATCTCGACCGCTTTATGATGTTCTACATCCGCACCGCCGACAAGCTGACCCGTACCGCGTCCTGGCTGGATAATCTGGAAGGCGGCATTGACTACCTGAAGAGCGTGATTATCGACGACAAGCTTGGCCTGAACAGCCAGCTGGAAGCGGAGATGGCTCGTCTGCGCGACGCCGTGATCTGCGAGTGGACCGCCACCGTCAACGATCCGCAGGCGCAGGTGCGCTTCAAACACTTTATCAACAGCGATCGCCGCGACCCGGCAGTACAGAGCGTACCGGAACGTCAGCAGCATCGTCCGGCCACGCCGTATGAGCGTATCCCGGTCACCCTGGTGGAGGAAACCGTATGAGCCAGTGGAACACCGTCTGTCAGCTCGCTGACATCGTCCCGGCAACCGGCGTTTGCGCCCTGCTGAACAACCAGCAGATTGCCATCTTCCGTCCACGGGCGGATGAGCAGGTCTACGCCATCAGCAATATCGATCCCTTCTTTGAAGCCAGCGTACTGTCGCGGGGCATCATCGCCGAGCACGACGGTGAGCTGTGGGTGGCCAGCCCGCTGAAGAAGCAGCGCTTCCGCCTGCGTGACGGCCTGTGCATGGAGGATGCGGAGCACTCCGTGACCCGCTTCGATGCGCGGGTTAAAGACGGCGAAGTACAGATTAAAGCGTAATACCCCGGCGGGGGTGCACTGCCCCCGCCTGTTAACCTTCTGTTTTTTAACTTTTTCTTTTTTAAATTTTTCTTTTTTAACTTTGGATGATCAACGTTATGTTTACCGACACTATCAACAAGTGTGCGGCTAACGCTGCGCGCATTGCACGCCTCTCTACACATAATCCGCTGGGCTTCTGGATCGGCTCCGCGATGGCCGGCGCCTACGTGGGCCTGGCGATTATCCTGATCTTTACCCTCGGTAACCTGCTCGACCCGGCGGTGCGTCCGCTGGTGATGGGCGCTACCTTCGGCATCGCGCTGACGCTGGTGATCATTGCTGGCTCCGAGCTGTTTACCGGCCACACCATGTTCCTGACCCTGGGCGTGAAAGCCGGCACCATCAGCCACGGCCAGATGTGGGCGATCCTACCGCAAACCTGGCTGGGCAACCTGGTGGGTTCGGTGCTGGTGGCCCTGCTCTACTTCTGGGGCGGCGGCAGCCTGCTGTCGGTGGATACCAGCCTGGTGCACACCGTGGCCCTGGCGAAAACCAGCGCCCCTGCCAGCGTGCTGTTCTTCAAGGGCGTGCTCTGCAACTGGCTGGTTTGCCTGGCGATCTGGATGGCGATCCGCACCGAGGGCGCGGCGAAGTTCCTCGCTATCTGGTGGTGCCTGCTGGCGTTTATCGCCTCCGGCTACGAGCACTCGGTTGCCAACATGACCCTGTTCGCTTTATCGTGGTTCGGCCACCACAGCGAAGCCTATACCCTTGCCGGTATCGGACATAACCTGTTGTGGGTTACGCTGGGGAATACTTTATCCGGGGCCATATTTATGGGGCTGGGATATTGGTATGCTACTCCTCGCGCAGAGCGTCCTGTTCCTGCTAAAAATGCCGCGCAGGAAACCGTTAACCCTTAAAGCGAGTTAGCGCTTAAAACTATAACGAGGTTATGTCGTGCACCATCTTCCTATTTTTTGCCAGTTACGCGATCGCGACTGCCTGCTCGTCGGCGGTGGCGATGTCGCAGAGCGTAAAGCCCGCTTGCTTCTGGAAGCCGGTGCGCGGCTTACCGTCAATGCGCTGCACTTCGATCCGCAGTTTACCGTGTGGGCGGACGAAGGGATGGTCACTCTGGTGGAGGGCCACTTCGATGAGGCGCTGCTCGATCCCTGCTGGCTGGTGATTGCCGCCACCGACGACGATGCGGTTAATCAGCAGGTCAGCGATGCGGCAGAAGCGCGCCGCATCTTCTGTAACGTGGTCGATGCGCCGAAAGAGGCGAGCTTTATCATGCCCTCGATTATCGACCGCTCGCCGCTGATGGTGGCGATCTCCTCCGGCGGCACCTCTCCGGTACTGGCGCGCCTGCTGCGTGAAAAGCTGGAGTCGCTGCTGCCGCTGCACCTCGGAAAAATCGCTGGCTACGCCGGAACCCTGCGCGGACGGGTGAAAGCCACCTTCGCGACCATGGCCGAGCGCCGCCGCTTCTGGGAGAAGTTTTTTACCAACGACCGTCTCGCCCAGTATCTGGCCAACAGCGATCGTCTCGCCATCGACAAAGAGACGGAGTCGCTGTTTAACGCGCCGCTCGATAACCGGGGAGAAGTGGTGCTGGTCGGCGCGGGGCCGGGCGATGCCGGGCTGCTGACGCTGAAAGGGCTACAGCAGATCCAGCAGGCGGACGTGGTAGTCTACGACCGTCTGGTCTCAGACGATATTATGAACCTGGTACGCCGCGACGCCGATCGTATTTTTGTTGGCAAACGCGCGGGCTACCACTGCGTGCCGCAGGAGGAGATTAACCAGATCCTGCTGCGCCAGGCGCAGTCCGGTAAGCGCGTGGTGCGCCTGAAAGGCGGCGATCCGTTTATCTTTGGTCGCGGCGGCGAAGAGCTGGAGACGCTGTGCCATGCGGGGATCCCCTTCTCGGTGGTGCCGGGCATTACCGCCGCCTCGGGCTGCTCCGCCTACTCCGGTATTCCGCTGACCCACCGCGACTATGCCCAGAGCGTGCGGCTGATCACCGGCCACCTGAAAACCGGTGGCGAGCTGGACTGGGAGAACCTGGCCGCAGAGAAGCAGACCCTGGTGTTCTATATGGGGCTAAACCAGGCCGCAACGATCCAGCAGAAGCTTATTGATTACGGGATGCAGGCGGATATGCCGGTGGCGCTGGTGGAGAACGGCACGGCGGTACAGCAGCGGGTTGTGAGCGGAGTGCTGAGCGAGCTGGGTACGCTGGCGCAGCAGGTTGAGAGCCCGGCGCTGATTATCGTGGGCCGCGTCGTCGCCCTGCGCGACAAGCTGAACTGGTTCTCGAACCACTAACGGCGAGTTTAATCGTAGGCCGGGCAAACGCAGTGCCGCCCGGCGTTGCGGCATCAGCAGAGTAACGCCCGGTGGCGCTTCGCTTACGCGGGCCTACAAACCGCACCGTGCCACCGTAGGCCGGGCAAGGCAACGCCGCCGCCCGGCACAACGAGCAACGCCTGATGGCGCTGCGCTTATCAGGCCTACGGCAGCGACATACGGGAATTACGGCTTGGCAACAAAACCGATTGCTTCATATACCGCTTTCAGCGTCTCTGCGGCGCGGGCGCTGGCTTTCTCGGCACCCTCTTTCATGATGCGCTGCAGGAAAGCTTCATCGTTACGGTAGCGGTGATAGCGCTCCTGAAGTTCGGTCAGCATGCCGGAAACCGCTTCCGCCACTTCCCCCTTCAGATGACCGTACATTTTGCCTTCGAAATGCTGCTCCAGCTCGGCAATGCTCTGCCCGGTTACGCCAGAGAGGATATCCAGCAGGTTAGAGACGCCTGCCTTCTCCTTCACGTCGTAGCGCACCACCGGCGGCTCTTCGGAGTCGGTTACCGCACGTTTGATCTTCTTCACTACCGACTTCGGATCTTCCAGCAGGCCGATAACGTTGTTGCGGTTATCGTCAGACTTGGACATCTTTTTGGTCGGCTCCAGCAGGGACATCACGCGGGCGCCGGATTTCGGAATGAACGGCTCCGGCACTTTGAACACGTCGCCGTAGATGGCGTTGAAGCGCTGGGCAATATCGCGGCTCAGCTCCAGATGCTGCTTCTGGTCTTCACCGACCGGTACCTGGTTAGTCTGATAGAGCAGAATATCCGCCGCCATCAGCACCGGGTAGTCAAACAGGCCGGCGTTGATGTTCTCAGAGTAGCGCGCTGACTTGTCTTTAAACTGGGTCATGCGGCTCAGCTCGCCGAAATAGGTGTAGCAGTTCAGCGCCCAGCCCAGCTGCGCGTGCTCTGGCACGTGGGACTGAACGAAAATGGTGCTCTTCTCGGGATCGATCCCGCAGGCCAGGTAGAGCGCCAGCGTATCCAGGGTTGCCTTACGCAGCTTCTCGGGATCCTGGCGCGCGGTGATGGCGTGGAGATCCACGATGCAGTAGATGCAGTCGTACTCATCCTGCATGGTTACCCACTGACGCAGCGCACCCATATAGTTGCCGATGGTCAGTTCACCTGAGGGCTGTGCGCCACTAAAGACGATGGGCTTAGTCATTTTTCTGTTCCTGATGTTCGCTATATGGAAGCCCAAGCGCGGGCAGTAACTCTTTAAAATGGTCGAAGATATGATCCGGCTCGCTCAGCGCGATGGCTTCGCCGTAGTTATAGCCGTAGGTCAGGCCCACGGCGCAGCAGCCAGCCGCCTTCGCCGCCTGAATATCATTCCGCGAATCGCCGACGAACAGCAGCGCCTGCGCGGCTACCCCCAGCTTCTCGGCTACCAGCAGCAGCGGCTCCGGGTGCGGCTTTTTGTTTTTGACGTCGTCACCGCCAATAACCAGCGTGAAGTAGCGGGCGATATCCAGCGCCTCCAGCAGCGGCGCAACAAACGGCGTCGGCTTATTGGTCACCAGCGCCAGCGGATACCCCTCTTCATGCAGCGCCGCCAGGGTGCCAACCACGTCCGGGAAGAGGTAGCTCCCCTCTTCAACGGCCTCGGCGTAGTAGCGGTCAAACAGCTTGCGCAGAATGCGGGCCTGCTCCTCTTCGGGAATGGCGGCATGATCGATAGCCGGTTTGCCCGTCATTGCACGCTGGCTGGCGTGCTCCTGACGAGACCAGGCCAGCGCCCGCTGCATCAGCACGTCAGCGCCGTTGCCGATCCACGTCACCACCCGAGCCTCACCGGCAGCGGGCAGCTCCAGCGCGTAGAGCGCCTGGTCTACCGCGTGGGTCAGGCCCGGCGCGCTATCCACCAGCGTGCCGTCGAGGTCGAATGCAATCGCCTGGATCCCGTCGATTTTTTTAGCCATGATGCACCTTTGCCAGCTCGCTGCGCATCTTATCGATAACTTTGCGGTAGTCCGGCTGGTCAAAAATGGCCGAACCGGCGACAAACATATCTGCGCCCGCGGCGGCAATCTCGCCGATGTTATCCGCCTTCACGCCGCCGTCAACTTCAAGGCGAATATCGTAGCCGGAGGCGTCAATGCGACGGCGCACTTCGCGCAGCTTATCGAGAGTATGCGGAATAAAGGACTGGCCGCCGAAGCCCGGATTGACCGACATCAGCAGGATCACATCCAGCTTGTCCATGACGTAGTCAAGCCAGCTCAGAGAGGTTGCCGGGTTGAACACCAGCCCCGCCTTGCAGCCATGCTCTTTGATCAGCTGTAGCGTGCGGTCCACATGCTCGGTGGCTTCCGGATGGAAAGTAATGATGCTCGCCCCTGCGGCAGCAAAATCCGGGATCAAACGATCAACCGGCTTTACCATCAGGTGGACGTCAATCGGGGCGGTGATGCCATAGTCGCGCAGGGCTTTTAGTACCATCGGCCCCATGGTCAGGTTGGGGACGTAGTGGTTATCCATGACGTCAAAATGCACCACGTCGCCACCGGCCGCCAGCGCGTTAGCGGTGTCCTCGCCCAGGCGGGCAAAGTCAGCCGACAGAATTGAAGGGGCAATCAAATACTGTTTCATCCGCATCTCCTTGAGAACTATTTTTTATCTGCCGGGCGATAGAGCGCCAGCAGTTCGTCCACCTTTTTGCGTGTGCCACCGTTGCTGCTAATGCTGCGTCGCACTTTAACCTGAAAATGCGTCGCGGCTTTGTACCACTCACGGGTGTCCGGCGTATCGTGATTCGAAATTAACACCGGGATTTGCTTGCTGACCAGCATTTCCGCCATCTCTGCCAGACGCGCCTGCTCTAACGGGCTAAAGCTGTTGGTATGGTAGGCGGTAAAGTTCGCCGTCGCGGAGAGAGGCGCATAGGGCGGATCGCAATAGACCACGGAGTTTACGTCGGCGAGCGCCATGCACTCCTCATAGGAGAGGCAACGAAACTCTGCGTTCTGCGCCTTTTCAGCAAAATGGTACAGCTCGGCTTCCGGGAAGTAGGGCTTTTTATAGCGGCCAAAGGGCACATTAAACTCACCGCGCAGGTTATAGCGACACAGACCGTTATAGCCGTGGCGGTTTAGATATAAAAACAGCACCGCCCGCCGCAGGGGATCACGGCACTGATTGAACTCGCTGCGCAGCTGGTAGTAGACCTCAGCCTGATTATGCAGCGGTGTAAACAGCTCGCGGGCGTTAAGGATGTACTCGTCGGTACGGGTCTTGACGATGTTGTAGAGACCGATCAAGTCGCTGTTGATATCCGCGAGGATATAGCGCGAAAAGTCGGTATTAAGAAATACCGACCCGGCCCCAACGAAGGGTTCAATAAGACACTCACCCGGCGGTAAATGCTTTTTAATGTCGTCGAGCAGGGGGTATTTCCCCCCTGCCCATTTCAGAAAAGCGCGATTTTTTTTCATGCTGACTAACTAATAACACCCTATGCAGCTGTGGCGTAAGCCCGACAGCATTTGCGCTTTACTCACTATTTGAGATCGGCCTGCACCTGATGCAGCGGCTTCGCCCACGGGTTTTTCGCCTGCACGTCGGCTGGCAGCGTAGAGACGGCACGTTTTGCTTCATCTTTCGAAGCATAGACGCCGCTCACCAGCACATACCAGGGCTGGCCGTTACGCGAGGTCTGATAAACCACGAAGTTTTTCAGGTTCTCTTTCTTCGCCCACGCATTCAGGTTGTTGTAGTTCGACGAGCTGCTCAGCTGCAGCGTGTAGTGGCTGCCCGGCGCTGACTTCAGGGAACCCACGTTGCCGGTAGAAGCGTTGCCGGAGGCCGCTGGCGCTGCTGCTGCCGGTGCGGCGGCGGCTGGCGCAGAGGTCGTGGCAGGCTTCGCCGACTGGGTCGGTGCCGTTGCCGTTACCGCTGCAGACGGTTTCGCCGCAGGGGCTGCGCTGGCCGTTGCTTTAGGCTGGGCGCTGGCCGCCGGCGCGGTAGTGGCCGCCGTCTCGGTACGTTTCGGCTGGGCCGCCGCTTTCGGCGCACTCTGGGCAGGCTTCGGCTCGATCGTCGTCTGCTGGCGCTCGGCGCGCGGCGCAGCACGATGCTCGGTTGCGGATGCCTGACGCTCAGACGCGGCGCTCTGGCGTGACTCCGCGGCCTTGCTGTTGTGCACCGGCGCGACGGTAGCAGGTTCGGTTGGCAGGGTGGAGTTCACCGCCACGCTGTCTACCTGGCTTTGATTCTGCGGCTGCGCCAGGGCGTTGTTCAGGTCGCCCTGTACCTCAACGCGCTGCTGCCCTTCCGGCGCGGCAGTGGTCTGCCCCTCGGTCGGGGTAGAGGCGATTGGCGGCAGAGAGACATCCTGCGGATTACCCGCCGTCTGCTCAGCCGAGGTGGTACCTGGCGCAGGCTGCGTGCCGTTGGCCTGGTCGGCGGCGTTATCTGACAGGTTGACGCTCTTCTCTGCCGAGGCCTGCTCGCTGCCGGACTTATCAGCAGGCGATTTCAGTGCGGAGCCGATACCGACGATCAGCAGCAGCAGAACCAGGATCCCCAGGCCCATCATCAGGTACTGGCGGGAGGCGGGTTTGGCAGCAGGGGCTTTTTTACGCTTGCGGGGGCGGCGCTCTACGCGCTCCTCATCCACGGCGCTCTCTTCCAGCTCCTCTTCTTCGTAGCTTTCATCAGCCTCTTCACGTGCTTTACGCGTCCGTGAAGGGCGGCGATCGTCAGCGTCCAGATCGACATCATCAAAGTTGATCTGCGGATCGCTGTCGCGTTCAGAAGACTGGCGCGTACGACCAGGACGACGATCGCTGGGATCGGTTTTCAGCTCGTCTTCTGGTTTAAATTCATCCATTTAACACCCCACTCAAAGGCTAATGCCAACCACTAGTGCGCATCGCCCGAAGTTAAACACCACGACTGGCGTGGCCAGACCTTTCTAATTTTCACGCCTGCTGACAGTCAGCAATAGCGCCAAGAACAACATCGTGTGGCACTCCGCCACGCACTTCACTCTTCCCTATTGCCAGCGGCAGGACTAAACGCATCTCGCCCGCCAACACCTTTTTGTCACGCAGCATGTGCGGAATATAGGCCTCTGCGGACATCTCCTGCGGGCCGTTGACCGGCAGGCCAGCGCGCGTGAGTAAGGTAATGATTCGCTGCGTATCGTCACGGCTAAACTGGCCGAGACGTTCGGCTGCGCGTGCTGCCATAACCATTCCCGCGGCCACCGCTTCACCGTGCAGCCAGTTACCGTAGCCCATTTCAGCTTCGATAGCGTGGCCGAACGTGTGGCCCAGATTGAGTAAAGCACGTAAGCCTGTCTCGCGCTCGTCCGCGGCGACAACTTCAGCTTTCAGCTCACAACAGCGGCGGATACAGTAGGCCATGGCCGGACCGTCGAGGCGCAGAAGCGCATCGAGGTTCTCTTCCAGCCAGCTAAAGAACGCGGCGTCAAGAATGATACCGTACTTGATCACTTCAGCCAGACCAGAGGAGAGTTCACGTGCTGGCAGCGTCGCCAGGCAGTCGAGATCGACGACCACCGAGACGGGCTGATAGAACGCGCCGATCATATTTTTGCCGAGAGGGTGATTCACCGCCGTCTTGCCGCCAACGGACGAATCGACCTGAGAAAGGAGCGTGGTGGGCACCTGAATAAAGCGCACGCCACGTTGATAGCTCGCTGCCGCGAAGCCGGTAAGATCGCCGACCACGCCGCCGCCAAGGGCGACCAGCGTTGTGTCACGCCCGTGAGGTTTCTGCAACAGGGCGGTGAAGACCGTATCCAGTACCGCCAGGCTTTTAAACTGCTCGCCGTCCGGCAGCACGACGCTGTCAACCCGCACGCCCGCCTGTTCAAGCACATGGCGGACCTTTTCGAGATAGAGCGGAGCCAGCGTCTCGTTAGTGACCAGCATCACCTGGTCGCCGGACGTCAACGGCAAGAAGGAAGCTGGATCGTTAAACAAACCAGCCGCGATGGTGATTGGGTAACTACGTTCCCCAAGAGTGACGGTAATCCTCTCCATGACGCGACATCCACCTCAATTGCGTAAACCTGCAGGCGTTATATTAAGCCAGAATCAGTTGCTTTCCAGCATATGAATAATCTGGTTTGCGACCACTTTTGCGCTCTGATCGTCGGTGCGGATGGTGACGTCGGCAATCTCTTCGTAGAGAGGATTCCGTTCGTCAGCCAGCGCTTCGAGAACTTCCCGCGGCGGCGTCTCCACCTGTAACAGTGGGCGTTTTTTATCACGTTGCGTACGAGCCAGCTGCTTTTCGATAGTGGTTTCCAGATACACCACTACGCCACGGGCGGAGAGACGATTACGGGTTTCGCGGGATTTCACAGAGCCGCCGCCTGTCGCCAGCACAATGCCCTGCTTCTCGGTCAGTTCGTTAATGACCTTTTCTTCGCGATCGCGGAAACCTTCTTCACCTTCTACATCGAAGACCCAGCCCACATCAGCTCCGGTTCGTTTCTCAATCTCTTGATCAGAATCGTAAAATTCCATATTGAGTTGTTGAGCTAACTGACGCCCAATAGTGCTTTTGCCGGCACCCATAGGCCCAACCAGAAAGATATTGCGTTTCTCTGCCATTTTTTCGGTACTACTATAAGACTATTCGTTAATGGTAAACCCACTTCGCAGACACCTGGCGGAGCAGGACATGAACTGAAACCTCATATGCGTAAGTTCGAGAATCAGACTGAAAATTATCTCAATACTCGCGCTGTTTTGGCAACTGAATAAATCACCAACCTTGCGAAGAGGCCAATTGAGGTAAGACGGGAGTAGCTGACGCTCAAAATCGGTACTCCTTGTAAGCTAATTCATCCCTCACGTCAAACACCTGAGTTCAGTTCACGGCAAAAATCATCATATTTAAGCTTTACCCTTTCCCCCTTCATGCAGCGGCATGAGGCGTGGCGTGATAAAAACTACCAGCTCGCGCCGCTCATTATCGTGGCCGTCGTGGCGAAAGAGCCGCCCCAGCCAGGGCAGGCTACCAAGCCCCGGCACGCTCTCGCTGCCGGATTTGTTCTGCTGCTGAAAGATACCGCCCAGCGCCAGCGTATCGCCGCTGCCCATCTCTACCTGAGTTTCAATCTCCTGCTTATCGATGGCCAGCACCTCACCGTCCGCCTGCTGAAGTACCTGGCCAGGCATATTCTGGCTGATGTGTAGCTTCAGGCGCACCCTGCCGTCCTGCAATACCGTTGGCGTCACCTCCATGCCCAGCACCGCCTCCTTGAACTCCACCGAGGTCGCGCCGCTCTCGCCGCTGGAGACCTGATAGGGGATCTCGCTGCCCTGCTTAATGCTGGCAGGCTGCTGATGGGAGGCCAGCAGGCGCGGGCTGGCGATAATCTCCAGCTGCTGCGCCTGCTCCAGGGCTGACAGCTCAACGTCCAGCATCCGGCCATCGATGCGCCCGATATTAAACCCGACCCGCGTCGTGGCCTCGCTCACCGAGAGATCGCTGCTCAGGGCGGTGATATCGCCGACTCTCCCTGCCCCCTGCGCCTCGGCCAGCGTCCACTTGATTCCCAGCTCGCGCAGGCTCTTTTCATTAATAGTCACAATATGCGCCGCCAGCTCCACCTGGGCGACGGGCAGATCCATCTCCGCTATCCAGCGCTCTATAGTCTGCAGCGTAGCCGCGCTGTCGCGCAGCAGCAGGCGGTTCATGCGCTTATCGGCCATCATTGTTCCCCGTGGGCCGAGCAGCTTGCCCCCCGCTTTGGCCAGCTCTTCCGCCTCGGCATAGCGTAGCGTAACGCTCTTTGCCTCCAGCGGCAGGGCGCTCTCCTGCTTCGCCTTGTCGGCCTCACGCCTCTCCTGCTGCTGTTGCCACCAGGCCTGAGTATGCACCTGGAGAATGCTGCCCTCTTGCTGCATAACCAGTCCGGCGCTGGCGATCACCGTCTGCAAGGCCTGCTTCCAGGGGACGTTGACCAGATGCAGAGAGAGCGTGCCGCTAACCTCTGGCGCAGCAATAAGGTTGTACTTTCCCAGCGCCGCCAGGGTCTGTAATACCTGCACTACCGGCACATCATCGACGACCAGCGTCACCGGTACGGGGCTTTTCGCCTCTGCCGTCAGCGCGCTGAGAAGCAGCCCTGCTGCCGCTATCCACTTTTTCATCCTTAGCTCCTTGTCGCTGCCACTGCCACTGCGCCGGTTCGCAGCCCGCGGCGGTGGTAATCTGTAACGTTTGCTCCGTGAGCGAGACGACGCGCCAGCCGGGTGGCAGGTACTCTCCCGTCGCGGCTCTGTGCCATCTCCCTTCGGGGTTCCGCAGCACGGCCCGGCGCTGGCCGTTAACGGAAATAAAACCCTGGTAGCGCCACTGGGCGAGCGCCGCCGCCTGACAGCGGTCCGGCAGCGGCTGGAAAGGGTCGCGCATGCCTAACAGCAGCGGCAGCGCCAGCAGCAACGCTCTGCGCATATCAGGGAGCATCGCCGCTCTCCAGCACCAGGTGTAGATGCAGCACCTCCTCTTTTAACGCCAGCGAAAAGGCGGTGACCTGCATATCCTGTTCGGCGAGGCGGGCAAAGGTCTCTGGCACATCCTGCCACCCGGTTTGCAGCACCATCTCGCCGCCATGCTCGGCCGGATGCCAGCTCAGCAGGCGGGCGCTACCGGTCTGGAAAGCCAGGGCGGAAAAAGCACGTCCGGGCAGAGGCGCTGTTGCCGCCGGCTCTCCTGGCTGGCGCAGCGGCATGATGTTTGCCCATAGCCGGCTGCGGCTCTGCTGCTGCGCATGCAGCTCAGACAGCCGCTGCGTCCGCTCGCCTGTGTATGGCCGCACCGCCAGAAGCCAGGCCAGCACGGCGCAGCACATCGTCACGCTTAGCCAGGCGGCTACCCGACTACGGGCAGAGAGCGCGAGCCAACGTTCAGAGCTGAGGCGCATGGCGCACATCCAAAACCAGAGCGTAATTAAACTGCCAGCGCCCCTGCGCATCCCGCGTGGCTGAACCCGGCTTGCCCATTCGCAGGCCAGGGAGGGCGTAGAGCGCCGTTTCGAGCTGGCTTAACGCCACAAAGCTGGCCGCATAGCCCGCCAGCGACAGCGCTCCCTGCTGGTAGCGCAGCTCGCTCAGCCATGCCTGCTCCGGCAGCGTGTCAGCAAGGCGGGTTAAGATCCGCTGCCACTCCTGCGTAGCCTGCAACCGCTGCTGACGCTGCTGCTGTACCTGGTGCTCAGCCTGCCTGGCAAGCAGGCTCGCCTGGCGCTGCGTCAGCCCTGCCTGCAACGTAATCCCCGCCTGCTGAACAAGCTCCAGTCGCTGGCTCTCCTGCGCCGTCTGCATCCGCAGCATCACGGTCAGCAGCACAATCAGCAGAAGGGTGGCAGAGAAGATCGTCAGCCAGAGACGCAGGCATTGGCGCTGCTGTCGGGCGCGCCAGGGAAGAAGGTTGACCGTCCGCGCCACTACTCACCTCCCAGCGCCAGGCCAATGGCTACCGCCCAGGCCGCACCGTTTTCCGGCAGCGGCGGATAGCGGCGGGCAATGGCGCTCCAGGGATCGAATCCCCCCGGTTCAGCATCGCAAAGCGTGGCCTCCTCCAGCGGCAGACCGAGCACCTGCGCCAGTTCATTGAGAGTATTGGCATCCTCACGCGCCTGCCGCCCCCAGCCGCTGCGCGTTGCCCACAGCCACTGGGTTGTATCGCGCCAGGCCAGCCAGCGCAGCGGTGGAGCAAGCAGCGGGATAAAGCGCTGTAGCGCGCAGGCGTCGGGGGTGATGGCAGAGAGGTGCAGGCTCAGGCTATCCGCCAGCGTCAGCAGCGCGGCAACATCGTTGTTCTGCGCCGCCGTCACGCTGTACGCGCGCTGCACGCTGTCGTCGGTGTAGTCAAAGCGCAGGTCGTCGGCAGGCATCCCCAGCTCGCGGGCGAGCGTGTTTGCTACCCACTGTAGCTGGGCGCTCTCCCCTAGCCGTACGGCGGGACGAGGCAGCCTCTTTTGCAGCGTGCGCCCGGCGGGAAAGGCGAGGCTAATCTGGTGCCTGCGCGGCAGGGTTTTACTCCACGCCTGTAGCGCCGTGCGGAGGTGCTCAGGCTGCTTGATTTGCCCGTCGATAAGGGTACCCGCCGCCAGCGGCAGCTGCCACCAGTGGCGCAGCACAGAGTGGGATTTTTCCTGCGTTAGCGCGATGGCATAGATGCCATCCTGCTGAATATGAAGGCCTATTCGCCAGCGACTGATTGCCATAAATCGCGATCTCCTTATCGTGCGTCGGGGTGACGGCTATATCAATGCATCAGGCTTGCCTTTATACTACCGCGCGATTGTTTATAAACTGCCCAAAGAAAACTAAATGGGAAATCTCCGGTGAAGTTCGTAAAGTATCTATTTATCCTTGCAGTCTGTTGCATTCTGCTGGGAGCAGGCTCGGTTTATGGCCTCTACAAATTTATTGAGCCACAGCTACCCGACGTTGCCACGCTGAAAGACGTGCGGCTGCAAATTCCGATGCAGGTCTATACCGCCGACGGCGAGCTGATTGCGCAGTACGGTGAAAAGCGCCGCATTCCGCTGACCCTGGATCAGATCCCGCCCGTTATGGTCAAAGCCTTCATTGCAACGGAAGACAGCCGTTTCTATGAGCATCACGGCGTCGATCCGGTGGGGATTTTCCGTGCGGCCAGCGTCGCGCTCTTCTCCGGCCACGCGTCTCAAGGGGCGAGTACCATTACGCAGCAGCTGGCGCGTAACTTCTTCCTGAGTCCGGAAAAGACCCTGATACGTAAGCTGAAAGAGGTTTTCCTCGCCATTCGCATCGAACAGATGATGACGAAGGATGAGATCCTTGAGCTTTATCTGAACAAGATCTACCTCGGCTATCGCGCCTATGGCGTCGGCGCGGCGGCGCAGGTCTATTTTGGCAAGTCGGTCGATCAGCTTACCCTGAGCGAAATCGCGGTGATTGCCGGGCTGCCGAAAGCGCCCTCCACCTTCAACCCGCTCTACTCCCTCGACCGGGCCACCTCACGGCGTAACGTGGTGCTGGCGCGTATGATGAGCGAGGGCTACATCAGCCAGTCGCAGTACGATAGCGCCCGCAGCGAAGCCATTGATGCCAACTACCACGCGCCGGAGATCGCCTTCTCCTCCCCTTACCTATCGGAGATGGTGCGCCAGGATATGGTGTCGCGCTACGGCGAGAAGGCCTATGAGGATGGCTACCGGGTCTACACCACCATCACGCGGACGACACAGGAAGCGGCCCAGAAGGCGGTACGCGACAACGTGATGGATTACGACATGCGTCACGGCTATCGCGGACCGGCAAACGTGCTGTGGAAACTGGGCGAAAGCCCGTGGGAGAGCAAAAAAATCACTGACTCTCTGCGGGCGTTGCCGACCTACGGGCCGCTGCTTCCCGCCGTGGTGATGCAGGCCAATGCCCAGGAGGCGACGGCGATGCTGGCCGACGGCACGTCGGTGTCGCTGCGCATGGACGGGGTGCGCTGGGCGCGTCCTTTCCGTTCGGATACCGCTCAGGGCGCAACGCCGCGCCGGGTGACCGATGCAGTACAGGCCGGACAGCAGATCTGGGTTCGCCAGGTGAACGACGCCTGGTGGCTGGCGCAGGTGCCGGACGTGAACTCGGCCCTGGTCTCCATCAACCCGCAGAACGGGGCAGTCATCGCCCTGGTCGGCGGCTTCGATTTCAACCAGAGCAAGTTTAACCGCGCCACCCAGGCGCTGCGCCAGGTTGGCTCGAACATCAAGCCCTTCCTCTACACCGCGGCGATGGACAAGGGGCTGACCCTGGCGAGCATCCTTAACGACGTGCCGATCTCACGCTGGGATGCGGGCGCTGGCTCCGACTGGCGACCGAAAAACTCACCGCCGGAGTATGCCGGTCCTATTCGTCTGCGCCAGGGGTTAGGCCAGTCGAAAAACGTGGTGATGGTACGAGCCATGCGGGCGATGGGCGTTGACTATGCTGCGGAGTACCTGCAGCGCTTCGGCTTCCCGGCGCAGAACATTGTCCACACCGAATCGCTGGCGCTCGGCTCCGCCTCCTTTACGCCGCTGCAGGTCGCGCGCGGCTATGCGGTGATGGCGAACGGTGGCTTCCTGGTGGACCCGTGGTTTATCAGCAAGATCGAAAACGATCAGGGCAAGGTGCTGTTTGAAGCGCAGCCGAAGGTGGCCTGTGCGGAGTGTGATATTCCGGTGATCTACGGCGAGACGCAGAAATCCAACGTGCTGGAGAACAGCAACGTTGAGGATGTGGCCGTTTCGCAGGAGCAGCAGAACCTCACCGTACCGATGCCGCAGCTTGAGCAGGCCAACCGGGCGCTGGTTGCCCAGACCGGTGCGCCGCAGTATGCGCCGCACGTGATCAATACCCCGCTCTCCTTCCTGATCAAGAGCGCGCTGAACACCAATATCTTTGGTGAACCGGGCTGGCAGGGTACTGGCTGGCGCGCTGGACGCGATCTCAAGCGTAACGATATCGGCGGCAAAACCGGCACCACCAACAGCTCGAAGGACGCCTGGTTCTCCGGCTACGGTCCGGGCGTGGTGACCTCGGTATGGATTGGCTTTGACGATCACCGCCGCGATCTTGGCCGCACGACCGCCTCCGGCGCGATTAAGGATCAGATTTCAGGTTATGAGGGCGGGGCGAAGAGCGCTCAGCCCGCCTGGGATGCCTTTATGAAGAGCGTGCTGGATGGCGTGCCGGAAGCGCCGCTTACGCCGCCGCCGGGTATTATTACGGTGAATATCGATCGCAGCACCGGACAGCTGGCCAACGGTGGCAACAGCCGTCAGGAGTTCTTCATTGAAGGCACGCAGCCAACGCAGCAGGCGGTGCATGAGGTGGGAACAACGCTTATCGATAACGGCGAGACGCACGAGCTGTTTTGAGTGGTTAACACGCCGGGTGGCGGCTTCGCCTGACCCGGCCTACATTTTGTAACGGTAGGCCCGGCAAGCGTTAGCGCCGCCGGGCGTTATCTACTCTACAGTCGTCCCTGCCCTTTCAGCCACTCGCGGACTAAAAACAGCGCGCTGACGTTGCGAGCCTCGTTAAAATCGGGGTCTTCCAGCAGATCCATCAGATGTGCCAGCGGCCAGCGCACCTGCGGCAGCGGCTCTGGTTCATCCCCCTCCAGCGACTCCGGGTAGAGATCTTCTGCCACCACAATATTCATCTTGCTGGAGAAGTAGGAGGGCGCCATGCTGAGCTTCTTCAGGAAGGTCAGTTGATGAGCACCAAAGCCGATCTCCTCTTTCAGCTCGCGGTTCGCCGCCTCGTAGACGTTCTCGCCAGCGTCAATCAGCCCTTTCGGGAACCCCAGCTCGTAGGATTCAATGCCGACGGCATACTCACGGATCAGCATCACGTGCTCATCGACAATGGCCACAATCATAACGGCTTCACGGGTCGAAGGGCGCATACGCTCATACACGCGGCGAACGCCGTTGCTAAATTCCAGATCCACGCTTTCGACGTTAAACAGGCGCGATTTCGCCACCGTTTCTACGTTAAGGATGGTGGGTTTTTGCAATGATTTGCTCATTCTGATGGGTCTTTCCAGTGAAAACTTTCGCCATTGTGCGGCAAACCGCACGGTTTCGGCAACGGCAATTGCCTTTTATTTACATATGTGCAACGTAGAGTGAGTCATTAATCATTTAGCCAAAAAAGTCAAGAGGTTGAAATGAAACTAGGAATTTGCTGATATGGTCAACGATACGGCTTTGTTACTATCGGGCGCTGCTACTATTCGCTTCGCCAACAAGGTGCACTGACTACACCTCTGTAAGAAAAGTAAGATGGGAAAAGCATGAGCACCATTTTGATTTTTATCGCTGCTATGCTGGCCTGCGCACTCCTTGCAGGGTGGTTTTTCAGACGACGTTCACACCGTCGCTTCCGTCTGCCGTACCTGCCAGATTTCGCCGGCGCGGCGAACCGTAAGCTTACGCCAGAAGAGCGTAGCGCGGTAGAAGCCTATATCGAGACGCTGTCCCGTACCCAGCAGGCGCCTGGCCTGACCGGCGCAACCGCTGCCCCCGTCTCTCTCTCCCTGAATGCGCAAAGCAATACGGTGCTCTCCGTTACCCACTCGATCACCCGCTACGGCATTAACAGCGACGACCTAAATAAGTGGCGCTACTTCCTCGACTCGGTCGAAGTCCATCTGCCGCCGTTCTGGGAGCAGTATATCACCGACGAGAACGTGGTTGAGCTTATCCGCACCGATACGCTGCCGCTGGTGATCTCGCTTAACGGCCATACGCTGAGCGACTCTATCCATGAAGCACGCGGCTACGCGCTGGAACTGCCCTCCTCCACCCAGACCTCTATCCGCGGGGAAGAGAGCGAACAGATTGAGCTGCTGAATATCCGTCAGGAGACGCGGGAGGAGTATGCCCTGAGTCGCCCGGACGGCCTGCGGGAAGCGCTGTTGATCGTCACCTCATTCCTGCTGTTCTATTTCTGCCTCGCGACGCCGGACGTCTTTGTACCGTGGATGGCCGGGGGTGCAGTCATGCTGCTCGCCGCCGGACTGTGGGGTATCTTTGCCCCGCCGGCAAAAAATACCCTGCGGGAGATCCACTGCCTGCGCGGCACGCCCCGGCGCTGGGGACTATTTGGGGAGAACAACCAGGAGCAGATCAACAATATCTCGTTAGGGATTATCGATCTGATCTATCCCCGCCACTGGCAGCCCTACATCACCCAGGATCTTGGCCAGCAGACCGATATTGATATCTATCTCGACCGCCACGTGGTGCGCCAGGGGCGTTTTCTCTCCCTGCATGACGAAGCGATCAACTTCCCGTTACAGCACTGGCTACGCAGCGCCATTATCTCTCTCGGCGCGCTGGTAGTGCTGATCCTGCTGCTGATCTGGGTACCGCTGGATATGCCGGTCAAATTTACCCTGTCCTGGATGAAGGGCGCGCAGACGGTTGAGGCCACCAGCGTGAACCAGCTGGAGCAGGCCGGGCTGCGGGTAGGCGATACCCTGAGCATTCAGGGCACCGGGATGTGCAATATCCATATGCAGGAGAACTGGCGCGGGCGGCAGAACTCACCCTTCTCGCCGTTCGACTGCTCGCAGATCGTCTGGAACGATGCGCCGCCGCTGCCGCTGCCGGAATCCGATACCGTTAATAAAGCGAACGCGCTGATTGAGGCGGTTAACCGCCAGCTGCACCCCTCCAGCGAAGAGGATTCTCACGTCAGTGCCGCACTGCGCTCGGCGATCCAAAAGTCGGGCATGGTGCTGCTGGATGATTTCGCCGAGATCGTGCTGAAAACTCAGGATCTCTGCTCTGCCGACGACGAGTGCGTGCGGCTTAAGAACGCGCTGGTGAACCTCGGCAACACCAAAGACTGGGAGACGCTGACCAAACGCGCCAGCGCTGGCAGGCTTAGCGGCGTGAACGTGCTGCTGCGTCCGGTCAGCGCCGAATCCCTTGATAACCTGGTGACCACCTCTACCGCCCCCTTCCTGCTGCGCGAGACGTCACGCGCAGCCCAGGCGCTGAACAGCCCGGCCCCGGGTGGGTTTGTGATCGCCAGCGATGAGGGCAGCGAGCTGGTGGATCAGCCCTGGCCGCCGATTGCCCTGTATGACTATCCGGCCCAGGAGCAGTGGAACGAGTTTCAACGGCTGGCACAGATGCTGATGCAGACCCCGTTTAGCGCCGAGGGTATCGTCACTAACATCTATACCGATGCCAACGGGACGAAACATGTCAGCCTGCACCGGATGCCGTCCAGCGCCGGGCTGTGGCGCTATATTGGTACCGCGCTGCTGCTGCTGGCGATGATCGTCTGCACCCTTTATAACGCCGTCCAGGCGGTGCGTCGCTACCAGCGCCACCGCTCACGCCTTGCCGATATTCAGGAGTACTACGACAGCTGCCTGAATCCGCAGCTGCTGCAGGCCTCTGACAGCCTCATCTGATCGCCTTATCTGATAAATACGACGCGCGTCGGGGTATGCTACCCTGTCGCGCTTATCCTCTCGCAGGAGTATCTCATGCACATTGATATCAACTGGCAGGACGTGGAGACCGTGCTGCTGGACATGGACGGCACGCTGCTGGACCTCGCATTCGATAACTATTTTTGGCAGACGCTGGTCCCGGAGACCTTTGGTTCCGCGCGCGGCTTAACGCCGTCCGAGGCGCAGGCGCAGATGCAGGCGGAGTACCATGCCGTGCAGCATACGCTAAACTGGTACTGTCTGGATTACTGGAGCGAACGTCTCGGCCTCGATATTTGTGCCATGACCACCGCCGAAGGCGCGCGTGCCGTTCTGCGTGAGGATACGGTGCCTTTTCTGGACGCGCTGAAAGCCTGCGGCAAGCGTCGCATTCTGCTCACCAATGCGCACCCGCATAACCTGGCGGTGAAGCTTGAGCATACCGGGCTTGGCGCACACCTTGATTTATTGCTTTCTACCCACACATTTGGTTATCCGAAAGAGGATCAACGATTGTGGCAGGCCGTCGTTGAGGCTACCGGCCTGAACCCGGAGAAGACGCTGTTTATTGATGACAGCGAGCCGATTCTGGATGCGGCGGCGACATTTGGTATTCGTTACTGTCTCGGCGTCACCAATCCTGACTCCGGGCTGGTGGAGAAGCGCTATCAGCGCCACCCTGGACTCAACGACTATCGCCGCCTGATCCCCTCCCTCAAATGAAGGAGACGCGATGAAAGAGAAGCCCGCGCAAGAAGTCCGCTTAGACAAATGGCTCTGGGCGGCGCGCTTTTACAAAACCCGCGCCCTGGCCCGCGAGATGATCGAGGGCGGCAAGGTGCACTACAACGGGCAACGCAGCAAGCCGGGTAAAATCGTCGAGCTGAATGCCACCCTGACCCTGCGTCAGGGAAACGATGAACGCACGGTAGTGATAAAAGCCATTACCGATCAGCGCCGTCCAGCAAGCGAGGCGGTGGCGCTGTATGAAGAGACGGCTGAAAGTATTGAAAAACGCGAGAAGATGGCGCTGGCCCGCAAGATGAACGCGTTAACGATGCCGCACCCGGAGCGCCGCCCGGATAAAAAAGAGCGCCGCGACCTGATGAAATTTAAATACGGTGATGACGAGTAGTCTTCGCCCTCCAGAGAGATAATTATGGCCCAACACGACCAATTACACCGCTATCTGTTTGAAAACTACGCTGTTCGTGGCGAACTGGTAACGGTATCCGAAAGCCTGCGGCAGATCCTTGAAAACCACAGCTACCCGCAGCCGGTGAAAAACATTCTCGCGGAGCTGCTGGTGGCGACCAGCCTGCTGACCGCTACGCTGAAGTTTGCCGGTGATATTACCGTCCAGCTGCAGGGCGATGGCCCGATGAGCCTGGCGGTCATCAACGGCAATAACAAACAGCAGCTGCGCGGCGTGGCCCGCGTTCAGGGCGAGATCGCGGACGATGCCGATCTGAAAACCCTGGTCGGTAACGGCTATCTGGTGATCACCATTTCTCCGGAAGAGGGCGAGCGCTATCAGGGCGTGGTCGGTCTGGAAGGCGATACGCTGGCGGCCTGCCTGGAGGACTACTTTATGCGTTCAGAGCAGCTGCCGACGCGCCTCTACATCCGCACCGGCGAGGTCGATGGCCTGCCAGCCGCAGGCGGTATGCTGTTGCAGGTGCTGCCAGCTCAGGATACCGACTCTAACGACTTCGAACACCTGGCGACGCTGACCGACACCATCAAAACGGAAGAGCTGCTTACCCTGCCGGCGAATGACGTGCTGTGGCGTCTCTATCATGAAGAAGAGGTGACGCTCTACGATCCGCAGGACGTTGAGTTTAAGTGCACCTGCTCTCGCGAACGCTGCGCCGGGGCGCTGAAGACGCTGCCGGATGAGGAGATCGACAGCATTCTGGAAGAGGATGGCGAAATCGATATGCATTGCGACTACTGTGGCAATCACTATCTGTTTAACGCGATGGATATTGCGGAGATCCGCAACAACGCCTCTCCTGCCGATCCGCAGGTACACTGATCCCCTTAGCGCGCCGTTGCCAGACGGCGCGCTGTTTGCTTACCGGAAAGCGATTACACTCACAATCTCACCGATAAATTGACCTGCGTTTTGCCTTTATAGAGCATTTTCGCTATGCATCTGACGAATCCTGCCATAATTTGTCTCGCTTATGGGTACCTGTAACAGCGTTTTCACCAGCGAAGGCTTGCCTGGATGCATAAATCTATGAGCCTCGTCGCTGTTAACCCCCTCAGAATAACCCTACAATCGCAGGCAATACATATTGGCTAAGGAGCAGTGACATGCGCGTTAAACGTTTAACCCCGCAGGATCTCAAGGCTTATGGTATCAATGATGTGCAGGATATCGTCTATAACCCCGACTACGATACGCTGTATCAGGAAGAACTCAGTCCAGACCTGGAGGGATTTGAGCGGGGCATCGTGACAAATTCTGGTGCTGTCGCTGTCGATACCGGCGTGTTTACCGGACGTTCGCCGAAAGATAAGTATATTGTCCGCGATGACACCACCCGCGACACCGTGTGGTGGGCAGATAAAGGCAAAGGCAAGAACGACAACAAGCCGCTCTCTCCTGAGGTGTGGCAGCAGCTGAAGGGGCTGGTGACCCGGCAGCTCTCCGGCAAGCGGCTGTTTATCATCGACGCCTTCTGCGGGGCGAATGCCGACACCCGCCTCGCGGTGCGCTTTATTACCGAAGTGGCCTGGCAGGCGCACTTTGTGAAGAACATGTTTATCCGCCCGACGGATGAGGAGCTGGCTGACTTTACGCCCGACTTTATCGTCATGAACGGCGCAAAATGCACGAACCCGCAGTGGAAGGAGCAGGGTCTTCACTCTGAGAATTTCGTTGCCTTTAACCTGACCGAACGCATTCAGCTTATCGGCGGCACCTGGTACGGCGGCGAGATGAAGAAAGGGATGTTCTCGATTATGAACTACCTGCTGCCGCTCAAGGGCGTCGCCTCTATGCACTGCTCGGCAAACGTCGGCAAAGCGGGCGATGTGGCGGTGTTTTTTGGCCTCTCCGGCACCGGCAAGACCACGCTCTCCACCGATCCAAAGCGCCGCCTGATTGGCGATGACGAGCACGGCTGGGATGACGACGGCGTGTTTAACTTCGAAGGCGGCTGCTACGCCAAAACCATCAAGCTCTCCCGTGAAGCGGAGCCGGATATCTATAATGCTATCCGCCGCGACGCGCTGCTGGAGAACGTGACCGTACTCGACGACGGCACCATCGATTTCAATGACGGCAGCAAGACCGAAAACACGCGTGTCTCCTACCCCCTCTACCACATCGATAATATCGTCAAGCCGGTGTCAAAAGCGGGCCATGCCACCAGGGTTATCTTTCTGACCGCTGACGCCTTTGGCGTGCTGCCGCCGGTCTCGCGCCTGACCGCTAACCAGACCCAGTACCACTTCCTCTCTGGCTTTACCGCCAAGCTGGCCGGTACCGAACGCGGCGTGACGGAGCCAACCCCAACCTTCTCCGCCTGCTTTGGCGCAGCGTTCCTCTCTCTGCACCCGACGCAGTATGCCGAAGTGCTGGTTAAACGGATGCAGGCGGCGGGCGCGCAGGCCTATCTGGTCAATACCGGCTGGAACGGCACCGGGAAACGGATCTCTATCAAGGATACGCGGGCCATTATTGATGCCATTCTTGATGGCTCTATTGATAAGGCTGACACCTTTACGCTGCCGATATTTGACCTGGCGATCCCCGCCAGCCTGCCGGGCGTCGATCCACAGATCCTTGACCCGCGTAATACCTACGCCTCCCCTGAGCAGTGGCAGGAGAAGGCTAGCGCACTGGCGACGCTGTTTATTGAGAACTTTGAGAAGTATACCGATACGCCAGCGGGCGCGGCGTTAGTGAGTGCGGGACCGAAGTTATAAGCCTGTAAAACGCCGGGTGGCGCTGCGCTTACCCGGCCTACGTTCTACGTATTGTTCTGTCCACGGTTGATCGGAACGGGGAACCAGGCGCGAATCGAGAGACCGCCGCGCTCGCTGGTGCTCAGCTCCAGCATGCCGTTATGGTTATCGACAATACGCTGCACGATTGCCAGCCCCAGTCCGGTGCCGCTGGTGCTGCGGGCGCTGTCGCCGCGCACGAAGGGCTGGAACAGGTGCTTGCGCTGCTCCGGCTTAATGCCTGGACCGTCGTCTTCGACCTGGAACCAGGCGCGGTTCGCCTCGCTGCCGCTGCTGACCCGGATCCAGCCGTTGCCGTAGCGGGCGGCGTTCACCACCATGTTGGCGATGGCGCGCTTAATCGACAGCGGGTGCATGCGCAGGTAGATCTCCTCCGGATAGAGCGCGGTATCAATCTCCCGCTCGTAGCCGCTCTCTGCCGCCACCACTTCCCCCAGCACCGCATTCAGCTCGGCTATCTCCATCGGCATCTCCTGCCCGGTACGCAGATAGTCGATAAACTGTTCGATGATGGCGTTGCACTCTTCGATATCTTTGTTGATCGACTCCGACAGGTAGCCATCCTGCTCGCCCATCATCTCCGTCGCCAGCCGGATACGGGTTAGCGGCGTACGCAGGTCGTGGCTGACGCCGGCCATCAGCAAAGTACGATCGTCGGCAAGCTGCTTAACCCCTGCCGCCATCTGGTTGAAGGCCCGGGTCACCGAGCGCACCTCCGACGCGCCGTACTCGCGCAGCGGAGGCGGGATCTGCCCTTTCCCCACCTTCAGCGCCGCGTGCTCAAGATCCACCAGCGGTCGGTTCTGGATACGAATAAAGAGCCACGCCCCGCCTATCGCCAGCAGCATGATTGCCAGGGTGTAGCGGAACAGCGGTGAGAAGTCACCCTGATGGATCTCGGTGAGCGGCACGCGCACCCAGATATTGGGTGACAGCCAGGTCTTCAGCCACACCACCGGCGAGCTTTTGTTTACCTCAACGCGCACTTCCGTCGGTCCACCCAGCTGCTGCGCCATCTGCTGGCTTAAAAAGCCATAGTGCTGCGCCCAGCGCAGGCCGGCATCTTCCGCCGCCTCGTTCGAGTAGAGGGAGATACCCAGCTCGCGATAGATCTCCCGGCGGAAAGCCGGAGGCACCACCAGCTGCGTGCCATCCTCCAGCTGCAGCTTGTCGGTCATCAGCATACGGACTTCGTACGCCAGCACCTTATTAAACTGCTGCAGGCTGGGCAAAATGGCAAAATTCAGCACCACCAGATAGGTTGTCACCAGGCTGACAAACAGCAGGGTGACAATCAGCAGCAGCGTGCGGGCAAATGAACTTCGCGGCGAGAAGCGCAGTCGCCTCATGCTTTAGAGCCGTCCGGCACAAAGACGTAGCCCAGACCCCAGACGGTCTGAATATAGCGCGGGTGCGCCGGATCCTCTTCCACCATGCGGCGCAGGCGGGAGATCTGCACGTCAATGGAGCGTTCCATCGCCGAGTATTCACGGCCACGCGCCAGGTTCATCAGCTTATCGCGGGAGAGCGGCTCACGCGGATGGCTGACCAGCGCCTTCAGTACCGCAAACTCGCCGCTGGTGAGCGGCATCGGTTCATCTTCGCGGAACATTTCCCGGGTGCCGAGGTTGAGCTTGAACTTACCAAACTGAATCACGGCCTCATCCTGCGACGGCGCGCCGGGCAGCTCGTTGGCCTGGCGGCGCAATACCGCACGGATGCGGGCCAGCAGCTCACGAGGGTTAAACGGCTTCGGAATATAGTCGTCAGCGCCAATCTCCAGCCCCACGATACGGTCAACCTCTTCCCCTTTCGCCGTGACCATAATGATTGGCATCGGGTTGCTCTGGCTACGCAGGCGGCGGCAGATAGATAAACCGTCCTCGCCGGGAAGCATCAGGTCGAGTACCATCAGGTGGAAGGATTCACGGGTAAGCAGGCGATCCATCTGTTCTGCGTTGGCCACGCTGCGAACCTGGAAGCCTTGCTCGGTGAGATAACGTTCCAGCAGTGCGCGCAGGCGCATATCGTCATCGACGACCAGAATCTTATAATTCTCTTGCATTGTTTGTACTCCCAAAGGTTCGGACAATATAAGTGCGTATTCTAAAAAAGTGTGCGCCGACCACCAGCTAAATCTGGTATACATTCTAGTCGAAATTGTTACAAAGCATATTTAACAGCAGCTTAAAGGCATAAACCGGATGAAAACGCCACTTATCACCCGAGAAGGTTACGACAAGCTTAAACAGGAGCTGGACTATCTCTGGCGTCAGGAGCGCCCGGAAGTCACGAAAAAGGTGACCTGGGCGGCAAGTCTCGGCGACCGCAGCGAGAATGCTGACTATCAGTATAATAAAAAACGCCTGCGGGAAATTGACCGCCGCGTCAGATACCTGACGAAATGCCTGGAAAACCTGAAAATTGTTGATTACTCCCCGCAGCAGGAGGGCAAAGTGTTCTTCGGTGCCTGGGTGGAGATCGAAAACGACGACGGCGACACTAAACGCTTTCGCATCGTGGGCTACGATGAGATTTTTGGCCGCAAGGACTATATCTCCATCGACTCGCCGATGGCCCGTGCGCTGCTGAAGAAAGAGGTTGGCGATCTGGCGATCGTCCAGACGCCTGGCGGCGAAGCGAGCTGGTACGTCAACGAAATCGAGTACGTTAAATAGTCCTGGAGCATCCTCCCCGGCTGGCATTTTTGCCAGCCAGTCCGTATAACTATCCCCCTGATTTTCGATCCACGACTCGATCCACTAGATGAAATAGCCATGATGAATGATTCGCTCTGCCGCATTATTGCGGGTGAACTTCAGGCCAGAGCCGAACAGGTAGAAGCTGCCGTTCGCCTGCTTGATGAAGGGAACACCGTGCCGTTTATTGCACGTTATCGTAAGGAAGTCACCGGCGGGCTGGATGATACGCAGCTGCGCAACCTGGAGACCCGTCTGGGCTACCTGCGGGAGCTGGAGGAGCGTCGCCAGGCGATCCTGAAATCCATCGGCGACCAGGGCAAGCTGACCGACGAGCTGGCAAAAGCCATCAACGGCACCCTGAATAAAACCGAACTCGAAGACCTCTATCTGCCGTACAAACAAAAACGCCGCACCCGCGGGCAGATCGCCATCGAAGCCGGCCTCGAGCCGCTGGCGGATCTGCTGTGGAACACGCCGTCCCACGATCCGCAAACCGAAGCGGAGAAGTTTATTGACGCCGATAAAGGGGTGGCCGACAGCAAAGCCGCGCTGGACGGGGCACGCTACATCCTGATGGAGCGTTTTGCCGAGGATGCCGCCCTGCTGGCGAAGGTCCGTGACTACCTGTGGAAAAACGCCCACCTGACGGCAACCGTGGTCGCAGGCAAAGAGGAAGAGGGCGCGAAGTTCCGCGACTACTTCGATCACCATGAGCCAATCTCAAACGTGCCGTCCCACCGTGCGCTGGCGATGTTCCGCGGCCGCAACGAAGGCGTGCTGCAGCTGGCGCTAAATGCCGATCCGCAGTTTGACGAGCCGCCGAAAGAGAGCCACGGCGAGCAGATTATTCGCGATCATCTTGGCCTGCGCCTGAACAACGCCCCGGCAGACAGCTGGCGCAAAGGCGTGGTGAGCTGGACCTGGCGCATCAAGGTGCTGATGCATCTGGAGACCGAGCTGATGGGCACGGTGCGCGAGCGCGCCGAAGACGAAGCTATCAACGTATTTGCCCGCAACCTGCACGACCTGCTGATGGCCGCCCCTGCCGGGCTGCGCGCCACCATGGGTCTCGATCCCGGCCTGCGTACCGGCGTGAAGGTGGCCGTTGTTGACGGCACCGGCAAGCTGGTGGCGACCGATACCATCTATCCCCACACCGGCCAGGCGGCAAAAGCCGCCGTTGCCGTGGCTGCCCTGTGCGAAAAGCATAACGTAGAGCTGGTGGCGATCGGCAACGGTACCGCCTCCCGCGAAACCGAACGTTTCTACCTCGACGTGCAGAAGCAGTTCCCGAAGGTGAAGGGGCAGAAGGTGATCGTCAGCGAAGCGGGGGCTTCCGTCTACTCCGCCTCCGAGCTGGCGGCGCAGGAGTTCCCGGGCCTCGACGTTTCGCTGCGTGGTGCGGTCTCCATCGCCCGTCGCCTGCAGGATCCGCTGGCGGAGCTGGTGAAGATCGACCCGAAATCCATCGGCGTTGGCCAGTATCAGCATGACGTCAGCCAGACTCAGCTGGCCCGCAAGCTGGATGCGGTGGTAGAGGACTGCGTGAACGCCGTTGGCGTCGATCTCAACACCGCCTCCGTGCCGCTGCTAACCCGCGTGGCGGGCCTGACGCGGATGATGGCGCAGAACATCGTGGCGTGGCGCGACGAGAACGGCCAGTTCCACAACCGCCAGCAGCTGCTGAAGGTGAGCCGCCTCGGACCAAAAGCCTTTGAGCAGTGCGCAGGCTTCCTGCGTATCAACCACGGCGATAACCCGCTGGACGCCTCCACCGTGCACCCGGAAGCCTACCCGGTGGTGGAGCGCATCCTGGCCGCGACCGAGCACTCTCTGCGCGACCTGATGGGCAACAGCAGCAATCTGCGCGGCCTGAAGGCATCCGACTTTACCGACGAGCGCTTTGGCGTGCCGACGGTGACCGACATCATCAAAGAGCTGGAGAAACCTGGCCGCGACCCGCGTCCCGAGTTCAAAACCGCCACCTTTGCCGATGGCGTGGAGACCATGAACGATCTGCTGCCGGGGATGATCCTCGAAGGCGCGGTGACCAACGTGACCAACTTCGGCGCGTTTGTGGATATTGGCGTGCACCAGGACGGGCTGGTCCACATCTCTTCCCTTGCTAATAAGTTCGTTGAGGATCCCCATACGGTGGTGAAGGCGGGCGACATTGTCAAAGTGAAGGTGCTGGAAGTTGACCTGCCCCGCAAGCGTATCGCCCTGACCATGCGTCTGGACGAGCAGCCGGGCGAAGGCAACGCCCGTCGCGGCGGCGGCAACGGCGCGCAGCGTGAACCCGCTTCACGCCCGGCGAAGCCGCGTGGCCGTGAGGCGCAGCCAGCTGGCAACAGCGCGATGATGGATGCGCTGGCGGCGGCGATGGGTAAAAAACGGTAACGCGTTTTCATATCGTGATGTGCCGGGTGGCGGCGGATGCCTTACCCGGCCTACGATATATATTCAAACAGTAAATAAATATAACTCTCCTTGTTGCTACAACGTATATTAATTAATTCCCGCTGTTAAAAGAGCAGTGGCAAATATTGCGCTAAATCAAACCTAATAGTAATTATTACCCAATTCAACACTCCCACACATTTTAATGATTGATGATAAAAACTATTATCATTACCATTGTTCTGTTGATTAATTAACCATTGATCTAGTAGGTCCTATGTCCTTCTCGCCAGCCAGCGCGTGGAAAATCGTGGGGTTTTCCCGTGAAATTAGCCCGGCCTACCGGCAAAAATTGCTCTCTCTGGGCATGCTCCCCGGGTCATCATTTAACGTGGTGCGCGTCGCCCCCTTAGGCGATCCCATACATATTCAAACCCGGCGCGTCAGCCTGGTATTACGCAAAAAAGATCTCGCGTTATTAGAGGTGGAAGCTCTGCCGCGTTAACGGCGCTCCACGCAATGAGTCTGCTATGATGAAAAAATTAACCCTTGGCCTTATTGGTAACCCTAATTCCGGCAAGACGACCCTTTTTAATCAGCTAACCGGCGCGCGCCAGCGTGTGGGCAACTGGGCAGGGGTTACCGTCGAGCGCAAAGAGGGATCCTTTACCACTATCGACGCGCAGGTGACGCTGGTCGATCTGCCCGGCACCTACTCGCTGACCACCATCTCGTCGCAAACCTCTCTCGATGAGCAGATCGCCTGCCACTATATCCTCAGCGGCGACGCCGATATGCTGATCAACGTCGTTGATGCCTCAAATCTGGAGCGTAACCTCTACCTGACGCTGCAGCTGCTGGAGCTGGGCATCCCCTGCATCGTCGCGCTGAACATGCTGGATATTGCCGAGAAGCAGCAGATCCGCATCGATATCGACGCCCTCGCCGCCCGCCTTGGCTGCCCGGTAGTGCCGCTGGTCTCGACCCGCGGACGCGGCATCGAGGCGCTGAAGATGGCTATTGACCGCCATCAGCGGAACAGCGATATCGAGCGGGTTCACTACGCCCACCCCCTGATGCGTGAAGCCGAGACGCTGGCGCAGGCGATGGCAGTGGATATGCCGCTGCAGCAGCGCCGCTGGCTGGGCCTGCAGATGCTGGAGGGCGATATCTACAGCCGCGCCTATGCCGGGGAAGCCGCGCACAGGCTGGAGGACTCTCTGACGCGTCTCGGCAAGGAGATGGACGATCCGGCCCTGCACATTGCCGACGCCCGCTATCAGACTATCGCCGCCGTTTGCGACACGGTCAGCAACACCCTCACCGCCGAGCCGAGCCGCTTTACCGCCGCGATGGATCGGATCATCATCAACCGCGTGCTGGGCCTGCCCATCTTTCTGCTGGTGATGTACGTCATGTTCGTACTCGCCATCAACATTGGCGGCGCGCTGGCACCCATTTTTGACGCCGGCTCGGTCGCCCTGTTTATCCACGGTACGCAGTGGCTGGGCTATACCCTGCACTTCCCGCAGTGGCTGACTATCTTCCTCGCCCAGGGAGTGGGGGGTGGGATCAATACCGTGCTGCCGCTGGTGCCGCAGATCGGCATGATGTACCTGTTTCTCTCCTTCCTTGAGGACTCCGGCTATATGGCGCGGGCGGCCTTTGTGATGGACCGCCTGATGCAGTCTCTTGGCCTGCCGGGAAAATCTTTCGTCCCGCTGATCGTCGGCTTCGGCTGTAACGTACCGTCGGTGATGGGGGCGCGAACCCTTGATGCGCCGCGCGAGCGCCTGATGACCATCATGATGGCGCCGTTTATGTCCTGCGGGGCGCGGCTGGCTATCTTCGCCGTATTTGCCGCCGCCTTTTTTGGCAAGGAGGGGGCGCTGGCGGTCTTCTCGCTCTATCTGCTCGGCATTGTGATGGCGATCCTTACCGGGCTGATGCTCAAGCACACCATTATGCGCGGCGAGGCCTCGCCCTTTGTGATGGAGCTACCGGTCTACCATGTTCCCCATCTGAAGAGCCTGGCGATCCAGACCTGGCAGCGGCTAAAGGGCTTTGTGCTGCGCGCCGGGAAGGTGATTGTCGTGGTCAGCATCTTCCTGAGCGCCCTGAACAGCTTTACGCTCAGCGGGACGGCGGCGACCACCATCAATGACTCGGCGCTGGCGGCCGTCAGCCGGGTCTTTACTCCGCTGCTTAAGCCCATCGGCGTCCACGAGGATAACTGGCAGGCCACCGTCGGTCTCTTCACCGGAGCAATGGCGAAAGAGGTGGTGGTGGGCACGCTCAACACCCTCTATACCGCTGAGAACATCGAGCAGGAGGCGTTCGATCCCGTGACCTTCAGCCTGACGGACGAGCTTGTTAGCGCCTTACAGGAGACCGGGCAGAGCCTGGCCGATACCTTCAGCCTGAGCGTGCTGGCTAACCCCATTGAGGCCAGCAAAGGCGACGGCGAGATGGCGACCGGCACCATGGGGGTGATGGGGGAAAAATTTGGCAGCGCCGCCGCTGCGTACAGCTATCTGATCTTTGTTCTGCTCTACATCCCCTGCATCTCGGTGATGGGGGCAATCGCCCGTGAAGCCAGCCGCGGCTGGATGGGCTTCTCGATCGTCTGGGGGCTGAATATCGCCTACTCGCTGGCGACGCTCTTCTACCAGACCGCCAGCTTTAGCGCCCACCCGCACTACAGCCTTGTCTGCATTCTGGCGGTGGTACTGTTCAACGTTGTGCTGCTGGGTGGCCTGCGCCGCGCCAGAAGCCGGATCGACGTTAACCTGCTGGCAACCCGCAAAACGGCGGCCAGCTGCTGCGAGAGTCCGGCAAATGGTTGTCGTGGATGCTGCGCTAAACGGTGAAGGCGGGCGCGCTGCCCGCCTGGCTGAGTTTACTTATAGACGTCCGCCGTGGCGCGAATATCTTTGCCCGGCTGATCCGCGCTGGTGATGACATAGTACTTGCCACCCAGCTCCTCAGCCTTTTTGACCAACTCCGCCCGAGCGTCCATCGGCGCTGTGGCATCCGAGGTGCTGACGGTGCCGATTTTGGTCAGATTCATCTCTTTGATTTTATCTTTTTGCACTTCTTCCACGGCCATCACGCCAAACGAGAGTGCGCCAATAACCAGAGATACGACGATACCTGCTGCACGTTTCATAGCTTTTACTCCATAAGGTAGTGGTTGCCATTACGCTTTTGTTGGAACGCCGAGTAGCTAAATACGTTTAAATTTTAGTCTTCTCCGGCCGTTTCGCCAGCTGCTGCTTAAATGCCACTAAACCCTGACAAAACGCCTCAGGGTGCGAAATAAAGGGCGCGTGTGCTGCCCTGGCAAACAGCTGCGACTCGCTCCCTGGCCACAGCTCGTCCAGCCACGGCACGATCTTGCGCGGCACCAGCCCGTCGAGACGCCCATAGAGGCGCAGAAACGGCTGCGTAAGCCCCGCCAGCGGTTCGCGCAGATCGGCGGTTTTCAGGATCTCCAGCCCGCCGTTGAGCACCTCCGCCGACGGCATCGGCAGCGCCAGCACGGCGCGTTTCAGCTTGCGGGCATCATCCCGGGCGGTCTCCGTTCCCAGAGTTTGCAGGGCCAGGAAGCGCTCCACCGTGCGCTGAAAGTTGTCGCTCAGCTGCTGCTGGAAGCCTGACAGGACCTCGGGCTTGATGCCCGGCCAGTTACCCTCGGCGCTGAAGCAGGGCGAGGAGGCGACCGTCACCAGAGCGCTCACACGCTCAGGAGCGCTGAGCGCCGCCTGGCTCGCTACCAGCCCGCCGAGGCTCCAGCCAAGCCAGATCGCCTCTTCTGGCGCATGGGCCAGCACAACTTCCGTCATCTCGGCCAGCGTCAGTGCGCCGAAGCCGGTGCTGCGGCCATAGCCCGGCAGATCCACCAGGTGCAGCGTAAAGTGCGAGGCCAGATCCGCCGTAATGCAATCCCACACCTCCGCATTCAGTCCCCATCCGTGCAGCAGCACAAGATGACAATTTCCTTCGCCTTTGGTTTGCCACCAGATGTCGTTCATCCGCTATTGTTCTCTTCTCTTGTCCAGGAGGGTCTTTATGCTAACAGCGCCAGGCTTGTGCTGGCTATGCCGAATGCCGCTCGCCCTGCCCCACTCAGGGATCTGCTCCATCTGCTGTCGGGCTGCTCGCCTCGCTGAGCGGGTATGCCCGCAGTGCGGCCTGCCCGCCGCCAGCGCGAGCCTGCCCTGCGGACGCTGCCTGCAAAAGCCGCCCCCGTGGCAGAGGCTGGTGGCAGTCAGCGCCTATGCGCCGCCGCTTAGCGCGCTGATCCACCAGCTGAAGTTTTCCCGCCGTCCGGAGCTGGCCGTGGCGCTGGCCCGGCTTCAGCTGCTGGCGATACAGGATGCCCGACGTACGACGCAGCTCGCGCTGCCGGACCGCATCGTCAGCGTACCGCTCTATTCGCGCCGCCAGTGGCTGCGAGGCTTTAATCAGAGCGAGCTGCTCTGCCGCCCGCTGGCGCGCTGGCTGGGCTGCCGCTACGCCAGCGGAACCCTGACCCGCGTCCGCCCGGCCCTGACCCAGCACTTTCTCAGCGCCCGCCGACGAAAAAGCAATCTGAAAAATGCCTTTCGCCTTGAATTGCCCCTCCACGGCCTCCATATCGCTATTGTGGATGATGTCGTCACTACCGGCAGCACCGTTGCGGAGATCACCCGCCTGCTGATGCAGGGCGGCGCGGCGACTGTTCAGGTATGGTGCCTGTGTCGCACCTTGTAGAGGCGCGATGATGGGCGTATTATAACCAAGTAAAACAGTCAACTATTTAGGCCATTGCTATGATCCATATTTCCGACGCTGCCCAGGCGCACTTTGCCAAACTTCTGGCAAATCAGGAAGAAGGAACACAAATCCGCGTATTTGTGATCAATCCAGGCACTCCAAATGCCGAGTGCGGCGTCTCTTACTGCCCGCCGGATGCAGTGGAAGCAACTGATACCGCGTTAACCTTTTCTCTGCTGACCGCTTATGTGGATGAGCTGAGCGCCCCGTATCTGGACGATGCGGAGATCGACTTCGTAACCGACCAGCTGGGTTCACAGCTGACGCTGAAAGCGCCAAACGCCAAAATGCGCAAGGTCTCTGACGATGCCCCGCTGATGGAGCGCGTTGAGTATCTGCTCCAGTCGCAGATCAACCCACAGCTGGCGGGCCACGGCGGCCGCGTAACGCTGATGGAGATCACCGATGAAGGCTACGCCATTCTGCAGTTTGGCGGCGGCTGTAACGGCTGTTCAATGGTGGACGTCACGCTGAAAGAGGGGATCGAAAAGCAGCTGCTGAACGAGTTCCCTGAGCTGAAGGGCGTGCGCGATCTGACCGAGCACCAGCGCGGCGAGCACTCCTACTACTGATCGACCTGCCTTCTGATGTTATGCCCGGCGGACCGCCTGCCGGGCCTCTCCACTCCGCTTTATAATATGACCCACGTCGCACTTCTTAAATTTACCCGGCCGAAGTGATTCTATTCGCCTGCATGTTACCCGTATCATCCCTGCGTGCAGTTAAAACTACTTATTAAGCCAGCGACTTTTTAGATAAGCGTTACCCATAACATCATAAAGGCCAGGTAAATCATGCCACTCATCATCGTTGCTCTCGGTGTTGCTCTATTACTTCTGTTAATGATCCGTTTTAAATTAAACGGCTTCATTGCTCTGATTCTGGTGGCGCTTGCCGTCGGACTGTTGCAGGGCATGCCGGTGGATAAAGTTATCGCCTCCATTAAGGCAGGCGTCGGCGGTACCCTCGGCAGCCTTGCGCTGATCATGGGCTTCGGCGCCATGCTGGGTAAAATGCTGGCGGACTGCGGCGGTGCCCAGCGTATCGCCACTACCCTGATTGCCAAATTTGGCCAGAAATATATCCAGTGGGCGGTAGTGTTAACCGGCTTCACCGTCGGCTTTGCCCTGTTCTATGAGGTGGGCTTCGTGCTGCTGCTGCCGCTGGTGTTCACCATCGCCGCGAAAGCGCGCGTACCGCTGCTCTACGTCGGTGTGCCGATGGCTGCGTCGCTCTCCGTGACCCACGGCTTCCTGCCGCCGCACCCTGGCCCAACCGCTATCGCCACCATCTTCCACGCGGACATGGGTAAAACCCTGCTCTACGGTACGCTGCTGGCTATTCCGACCGTGATCCTGGCTGGCCCGGTCTATGCGCGCTTCCTGAAGAAAATTGATAAGCCGATCCCGGAAGGCCTCTACAACGCGAAAACCTTTACCGAGGCGGAGATGCCGAGCTTTGCGGTCAGCGTCTGGACCTCGCTGGTACCGGTGATCCTGATGGCCGGTCGTGCCGTGGCGGAGATGATCCTGCCAAAAGGCCACCCGGTGCTTGCCTACGCCGAATTCTTTGGCGACCCGGTGATGGCGACGCTGATTGCGGTGCTGATCGCCATCTTCACCTTCGGCCTTAACCGTGGCCGCTCGATGGATCAGATCACCGAGACCATCACCTCCTCGATTAAAATCATCGCCATGATGCTGCTGATTATCGGCGGCGGCGGCGCGTTCAAGCAGGTGCTGGTGGACAGCGGCGTGGATAAATACATCGCGGCCATGATGCACTCCACCAACCTGTCGCCGCTGTTTATGGCGTGGTCGATTGCCGCCGTGCTGCGTATCGCCCTCGGCTCTGCTACTGTGGCGGCCATCACCGCGGGTGGTATCGCCGCGCCGCTGATCGCCACCACCGGCGTCAGCCCTGAGCTGATGGTGATCGCCGTCGGTTCCGGCAGCGTGATCTTCTCCCACGTGAACGACCCAGGCTTCTGGCTGTTCAAGGAGTATTTCAACCTGAGCATCGGTGAGACCATGAAGTCCTGGTCGGCGCTGGAGACCATCATCGCGGTGTGCGGCCTGATCGGCTGTCTGCTGCTGGGAATGGTGATTTAGTTGATGTGCCCGGCGGCGCTACGCTTGCCGGGCCTACGGGGAATGTAGGCCGGGTAAGCATCGCGCCACCCGGCGATGCTTACTTTTTCACTGTCACTCTACGACGCTTATCCAAATCCTTCACCAGCCTGTTCACCTTCTCATCGGCAAACATCTTCTCCAGCGACGTCGAGAGCTTGCGCCGCCAGTTTTTATACTGGTAGCTGGTCCCCGGCACGTTAACCGGATCGGCCATATCCAGCCAATCCTCCGGCTGTAGCCCCAGCAGCGCGCTGCTGCTGTCGGCAATATAGCGTTGCAGGCCCCGGTTGAGGGTGGCGGTCATCGCCATGCGGGCAACCTTGCGCCCGGTGCTTTTTGGCAGGCAGCCGTGCTGGTGCAGAGCATCCAGCAGACCCTGTTTAGCCCGCTCGCGATCGGCGTACAGCCCACGCAGTACCTCTTCGTCCGGATACAACCCGAGCGTCTTGCCAAGCGTCAGATCGTCCGCCTCCCAGTAGCCGCGCAGGGTGGGTAGATCGTGGGTGGTGGCGACTGCCATCGACTGGGCAGGCCACTCCTGCGGGGCGCGCACCCGCTTTTTATCGTCACTTTCGAAGTAGAGCACCTTGTAGGAGTAGACCCCGCTGTTGCGCAGCTTGCTGACGATCTCCTTCGGCACGGTGCCGAGATCCTCGCCGATCACCATGCAGCGGTGGCGCTGACTCTCCAGAGCAAGGATCGCCAGCATGTCGTCCACCGGATAGTGAACGTACGCACCCTGATCCGCCGTCTCGCCGTAGGGGATCCACCACAGGCGCAGGAGCGACATCACGTGGTCGATACGCAGCGCGCCACAGCTCTTCATGTTGGCCCGCAGGAGCTGAACAAAAGGCTCATAGCCACGGGCGGTGATGATATGCGGATCCATCGGCGGCAGGCCCCAGTTTTGCCCCAGCGGTCCCAGAATATCCGGCGGTGCGCCAACCGAGGCTTCCAGGCAGTAAAGTTCGCGGTCGCACCAGGTCTCCGACCCGCCTTCGGCAACGCCTACCGCCAGGTCGCGGTAGAGTCCAATCGGCATCGCAAAGCCCTGGCTGGTCTCCCAGCACTCCGCCAGCTGCACGGCAGCCAGCCACTGTAGCCAGAGGTAGAAATCCACCTCATCGGCGTGCTCCTGACAGAAAGCTTTTACCTGCGGGCTATCGGTGCGCCGATAGGCTTCCGGCCATACCGGCCAGCCCCAGCGCATCTCATCCTCTTTCACCTGGTGCTCATGCAGGGCGTCAAACGCCGCCTGCCAGTAAAGCCCCTCCCCCTGCTGCTGCACAAAGCCGCGAAACGCCGCCATCTGCTCGTCGTCGTCAGCCCGAGTGGCAAACAGCCGCCACGCCATTTTGAGCGCCGCCAGCTTCAGGGCGGTGACGCTGGCGTAATCCACCCACTCGCTGTCGCGCGCCGCATTGAGCGCCTTCTGGGTAGACTCCATCTTCCACCACGCCTGTGCCTCGTCGCTGCGTCGATAATCCTCCACCGCGTTGACGTCGATATAGAGCACGTTGAGCCAGCGGCGTGAGGAGGGGCTGTAGGGGCTGGCACTCTCCGGCATCGCCGGATAGAGAGCATGAACCGGATTAAGGCCGATGAAAGCCCCGCCCCGCTTCGCCACCTCCACCAGCATCGCCTTCAGATCGCCAAAGTCGCCGATCCCCCAGTTCGTGTCCGAGCGCAGGGTGTAGAGCTGAACGGTCGCGCCCCACAGCTTTTTACCCGCCAGCAGCGCCTCGGGTTCATAGCAGCGCGGCGGGGCGACAATCACCCGGCACTGCCACTGCTTTTTACCCTGGCGTAGAGTCAGAGTATGGTAGCCCTCTGTCAGCGAGGCGGGCAGCGTCATCCGCTTCTTGTCGCGGAACGTGCCCTGGTGCTGCTCGCCCGTTTCAGTCGCGAGCGTCCAGCTGAACTCGCCGCTGCCCTCGATGGGCAACGACAGCCTTTTGCCGTGGATAAGCACCTTAACCTGTGGAACAGGCGCCGCTGCCGACTTTTTGGCCGCAGCGGGGTGCATCGCGTTAAGCAAACGCCGTTTGGTGTCGGCACCAATTGACTGGGGTTTGCCGTGGGCGTTGATATAGTTTGGGCTAATGCCCGCCGCCAGCGCGGCGTCAGCCAGACGTTTACTTTCCATGGCGCTCCTTAGCGTTTGGCCTGCCAGATCAGATTTTGATAGTCACGAATTGAGCGATCGGAGCTGAACATGCCGCAGCGGGCGGTATTGAGGATCGCCGCGCGGGTCCACGCCTCCTGGTCGCGATAGAGCACATCAACCTGTTTTTGCGCCTCAACGTAGGCGGCAAAGTCAGCGGCAACCAGATAGGGATCGCCCCCCTGCTTGCCGATGCTGTGCAGCATCAGGTCGAACGCATGCTTGTCGCCGTCGCTGTATTCACCGCTCTCCAGCTCTTTGAGGATCGCATTCAACAGCTTGTCTTTCTTACGCCACTTCACAGGATCGTAGCCTTTGGCCTTCAGGGCCTTCACCTCTTCGACGGTATGGCCGAAGATGAAGATATTCTCTTCACCCACCTTCTCGGCAATCTCAACGTTTGCGCCGTCCAGCGTGCCGACGGTAAGCGCGCCGTTCAGGGCCAGCTTCATGTTGCCGGTACCGGAGGCCTCTTTACCCGCCGTGGAGATCTGCTCGGAGACGTCCGCCGCCGGGATCAGCTTCTCCGCCGCCGAGACGCAGTAGTCCGGCAGGAAGACCACCTTCAGCTTGTCGCCCACGCGGGGATCGTTGTTGATCGCCTCCGCCACCTTATTGATAGCAAAAATAATGTTCTTCGCCAGGTAGTAGCCCGGCGCGGCTTTAGCGCCAAACAGGAAGACGCGGGGCACGCGGTCCACCTGCGGGTTCTCGCGGATCTCTTTATAAAGGGCGAGGATGTGCAGCAGGTTCAGGTGCTGACGCTTGTACTCATGCAGGCGCTTGATCTGAATATCAAAAATAGCGTTGGGGTTGATGACGATGCCGGTGCGTGCTTTCACAAACTCCACCAGCCGTGTCTTGTTCTCCTGCTTAATCGCGCGGTAACGCTCACGGAATTTCGCGTCATCGGCATACTTCTCTAACGCCAGCAGCTGGTCGAGATCGTTGGCCCACTCTTTTTTCAGCGTGCTGTCAATGAGCGCAGCCAGCGCCGGATTGCACTGCTTGATCCAGCGGCGCGGCGTGATGCCGTTGGTCACGTTATGGAACTTGTTCGGCCACAGCTGGTGATACTCCGGGAAGAGATCCTTTACCACCAGGTCCGAGTGCAGCGCCGCCACGCCGTTAACCGCGAAGCCGCTGACCACGCAGAGGTTAGCCATGCGTACCTGGCCGTCATAGACTACCGCCAGCTTGGCCCACACCGCCTCGTCGCCCGGCCAGACTTTTACCACCTGCTTTTTAAAGCGATCGTTAATCTCTTTGATGATCTGCATGTGGCGCGGCAGCAGCGGCTTCAGCAGCTGCACGTGCCAGTTCTCCAGCGCCTCCGGCATCAGCGTATGGTTGGTATAGGCAAACAGTCGGCTGGTAATCGACCACGCCTCGTCCCAGCTCAGCTGATGCTCGTCGATCAGCACGCGTAGCATCTCCGGAATGGCGATGGTCGGGTGGGTATCGTTCAGCTGGATCACTTCGTAGTCTGGCAGCTCCGCCAGCTTGCGCCCGGCCAGATGGTGGCGACGCAGAATATCCGCCACCGAGCAGGCGCACTGGAAGTACTGCTGCATCAGGCGCAGCTTTTTACCCGCGGTGTGGTTGTCGTTAGGATAGAGAACTTTCGTCAGCTTTTCGGCGTCGATGCCCTGCTGTTCAGCACGCAGGAACTCGCCGTCGTTAAATTTAGTCAGGTCGAACGGATGAGCGTGCTTTGCCTGCCACAGTCGCAGAGGCTGGGCCACGCCGTTACGATAGCCCAGCACCGGCAGATCCCACGCCTCGCCGATCAGGGAAAACGCCGGCTCCCAGCGCCCGTCCCGGCTCACCTTGCCGCCAAGATTGACCTTCACATCCAGCGCGGAATTGTGCTGGAACCAGGGGTAGCTGCCGCGATGCCAGTCGTCCGGGGCCTCCTGCTGCTGCCCGTCAGCAAAGGACTGGCGGAACAGGCCGTACTGATAGTTCAGGCCGTAGCCGGTTGCAGGCTGGCCTACCGTCGCCATCGAGTCGAGGAAGCAGGCGGCCAGCCGTCCCAGCCCACCGTTGCCCAGCGCCGGATCGATCTCCTCCTCCAGCAGATCCGTCAGGTTGACGTTATGCGTTTGCAGCAGGTCGCTCACCTCCTGATACCAGCCCATGTTAAGCAGGTTGTTGCCGGTGAGGCGGCCGATCAGGAACTCCATTGAGATGTAGTTCACGTGGCGCTGGTTATCTGCGGGTTTGGCGACCGCCTGGGCGGCAAGCTGCTCTGCCAGCGCGCCGCTGACCGCATGCCACCACTGGTGGGGCGTCATCTCATCGGCAGCATGGAGACCAAAACGCTGCCACTGACGCGTCAGGGCGGCGGCAAACTGAGCTTTGTTAAAGGTTGGCTGTGACATAGCAAACGGGGATCCTGTAAGTAAAAACAACGTTAATGCTAGTTTGCCTGGCCCCTACGTTGACTTCCTCATCCTGCCGGGGAAAAGGCCAGGAGGAGCCGCAGGGATGAGCCAAAAATGTGATCGCTGCCACTTAAAGTTAGCTGTAAAAACGCGAATTACTCAAAAATTCAACGGCCAGACGGCATAAAAACTCATACAAAAGTATGAGGAAAATAGCGTCAGGTAACCGGGAGGCGGGTCAACAAAATGAAATGGCGTTTCATACATACAGCCATGAATTTAAATTTACTCAGGCGAAACGTGGATACAAATATTAACAGCCCTCGCCCTTCTCCGCTATTAATTACCACTTTTGACCTATGGATTCTGAATATCAACGGCGTAACCTTACTCTGCCAAAAGTGAATATTACATTCTGCTCCATTTGCCCGCAGGCTAGTTACCACAAGCCCTCGCTACCTGTCGGGCGTTTTATTCAGCCAGGTTATGGAAATGTGACACGGTGCAAATTCAGCGCCGTAAAATTCGGACATAACTTGCAATACAATCCATTCTGACCGACCTTATTAGTTATTAATTACGAAGCTCAAAAAAAATCCTTTTTCTTCGTTCCCGCACAGTGAAGTGATAACTATGTTGATTCCGTCTAAATTAAGTCGCCCGGTTCGTCTTGACCATACTGTGGTCCGCGAACGCCTGCTGGCTAAACTTTCCGGCGCGAACAATTTTCGTTTGGCCCTGGTGACCAGCCCGGCTGGCTATGGCAAAACGACGCTTATCTCACAGTGGGCCGCCAGTAAAGATGACCTGGGCTGGTTCTCCCTTGACGAAGGAGATAACCAGCCAGAGCGATTTGCCAGCTATCTCGTTGCCGCCGTACAGCAGGCCACCGGCGGCCACTGCGTCTCCAGCGAGGCGATGGCACAGAAGCGCCAGTATGCCAGCCTCCCCTCGCTCTTCTCACAGCTCTTTATTGAGCTGGCGGAGTGGCAGCGTCCGCTCTATATCGTTATCGACGACTATCATCTGGTAACCAATCCGGTTATCCACGATGCGATGCGTTTTTTCCTGCGCCACCAGCCGGAAAACCTGACCCTGGTGGTGCTGTCGCGCAACCTGCCGCAGCTGGGCATTGCCAACCTGCGCGTGCGCGATCAGCTGCTGGAGGTGAGCAGCCAGCAGCTGGCCTTTACCCATCAGGAGGCGAAGCAGTTTTTTGACTGCCGCCTGAACGCGCCAATTGAAGCGGCAGAGAGCAGCCGCCTGTGCGACGACGTGGCCGGATGGGCTACCGCGCTGCAGCTGATTGCCCTCTCGGCGCGGCAGAACAACAGCTCAACCCAGCACTCCGCCCGTCGCCTGGCGGGGATTAACGCCAGCCATCTGTCGGACTATCTGGTGGATGAGGTGCTGGACAATATCGATCTTACTACCCGCCACTTCCTGTTAAAAAGCTCCCTGCTGCGCTCGATGAACGATGCGCTGATCGTCCGCGTCACCGGGGAAGAGAATGGCCAGATGCGGCTGGAAGAGATCGAGCGTCAGGGGCTGTTTTTGCAGCGTATGGATGACTCCGGAGAGTGGTTTAGCTACCACCCGCTGTTCGGCAGCTTTTTACGCCAGCGCTGCCAGTGGGAGCTGGCGACCGAGCTGCCGGATATCCACCGCGCGGCGGCGGAGAGCTGGATGGCGCAGGGCTTCCCGAGCGAGGCCATCCACCATGCGTTAGCGGCGGGCGACGGCACGATGCTGCGCGATATTCTGCTGCATCACGCGTGGGGACTGTTTAACCACAGCGAGCTGACCCTGCTGGAGGCGTCGTTAAAGGCCCTGCCCTGGCAGAGCCTGCTGGAGAACCCGCGGCTGGTGCTGTTGCAGGCCTGGCTGATGCAGAGCCAGCACCGCTATAGCGAAGTAAATACCCTGCTGGCCCGCGCCGAGCAGGAGATGGACATGACGGCGGATCACGCGCTGCACGGCGACTTTAACGCCCTGCGCGCCCAGGTCGCCATCAACGACGGCGATCCGGTGGAGGCCGAGCGGCTGGCGATGATCGCCCTCGACGAGCTGCCGCTGGCTAACTTCTACAGCCGCATCGTGGCGACCTCGGTGCACGGTGAGGTGCTGCACTGCAAGGGGCAGCTCAGCCACTCTCTGACCCTGATGCAGCAGACCGAGCAGATGGCCCGCCGCCACGACGTCTGGCACTACGCGCTGTGGAGCCTGATCCAGCAGTGTGAGATCCTGTTTGCCCAGGGCTTCCTGCAGGCTGCCTGGGAGTGCCAGGAGAAAGCCTTCACCCTCATTCGCGAGCAGCATCTTGAACAGCTGCCGCTGCATGAATTTTTGCTGCGTATTCGCGCCCAGCTGCTGTGGGCGTGGGGACGTCTCGATGAATCCGAAGCCGCCGCTCGGGAAGGCATGACCGTGCTCTCTGCCTATCAGCCTCAGCAGCAGCTGCAGTGCCTGGCCCTGCTGGTGCAAAATTCGCTGGCGCGTGGCGATCTGGATAACGCCCGCAGCCACCTTAACCGGCTGGAAAACCTGCTCGGCAACGGACAGTACCATAGCGACTGGGTGTCAAATGCCGATAAGGTGCGGGTGATCTACTGGCAGATGACCGGCGATAAGCAGGCCGCCGCCCAGTGGCTGCGCCAGACGCCGAAATCAGAGTTTGCCAACAACCACTTCCGCCAGAGCCAGTGGCGCAACGTAGCCCGGGCGCAGATCCTGCTGGGAGACGTGGCGTCGGCGGAGATGGTGCTGGAGGAGCTAAACGAGAACGCACGCAGCCTGCGGCTGATGAGCGATCTGAACCGTAACCTGCTGCTGCTCAACCAGCTCTACTGGCAGGCCGGACGCAAAAATGACGCCCAGCGGGTGCTGATGGAAGCCCTGACGCTGGCGAACCGCACCGGCTTCATTAGCCATTTCGTGATTGAAGGCGAGGCGATGGCGCAGCAGCTGCGGCAGCTGATCCAGCTTAATGCCCTGCCGGAGCTGGAGGGGCATCGCGCCCAGCGCATTCTGCGCGACATCAACCAGCACCACCGCCACAAGTATGCCCATTTTGATGAGCGCTTTGTTGAGCGTCTACTGACCCACCCGGAGGTGCCGGAGCTGATCCGCACCAGCCCGCTGACCCAGCGGGAGTGGCAGGTGCTGGGGCTAATCTACTCTGGCTACAGCAACGAGCAGATTGCCGGCGAGCTGGCGGTGGCGGCGACCACCATCAAAACCCACATTCGTAACCTCTACCAGAAGCTGGGCGTGGCCCACCGCCAGGATGCGGTGCAGCACGCGCAGCAGCTATTACAGATGATGGGTTACGGGGTTTAACTTGTAGGCCGGTCATACAGCAGTGCCGCCCGGCGTTGCAGTATCAGCACAGTCACGCCCGGTGGCGCTTCGCTTACCGGGCCTACAAACCACACCGTGCCACCGTAGGTCAGCCAAGTATTAGCAGAGTTCCAGCTGGATATTGTGGCTCTTGATGACGTCCAGCACGCCAGCAGGCGGCATCACGTCGGTATAGACCGCATCCACCATGCTGATGCTGCCCATGTTAACCATCGCGTTACGGCCATATTTAGAGTGATCCACCACCAGCATCACGTGACGTGAGTTGTCGATGATCGCCCGCTTGGTGCGCACCTCGTGATAGTCAAACTCCAGCAGCGAGCCGTCGGCGTCGATACCGCTGATCCCGAGGATGCCGAAGTCGAGGCGGAACTGAGAGATAAAGTCGAGCGTCGCCTCGCCGATAATCCCGCCGTCACGGCTGCGCAGCTCGCCCCCGGCCAGAATAATACGGAAGTCCTCTTTGACCATCAGCGTGTTGGCGACGTTGAGGTTGTTGGTCACGATGCGCAGGTTGCTGTGATCCAGCAGCGCATGGGCTACCGCCTCCGGCGTGGTGCCTATGTCGATAAACAGCGTCGCCCCGTCCGGGATCTGGCTGGCGACCTTGCGGGCAATCCGCTCCTTCTCTGCCGTCTGGGTGGCTTTGCGATCGTGCCACGAGGTATTTACCGAGCTGGAGGGGAGCGCCGCACCGCCATGATGGCGCAGGATCATGTTCTGATCGGCCAGGTCGTTCAAATCGCGGCGAATGGTCTGCGGGCTGACGGCAAACTGCTCCACCAGCTCTTCGGTACTGACGTAGCCCTGTTTTTTTACCAGTTCGATGATGGCATCGTGGCGCTGTGTCTGTTTCATTGCAATGTTCCTGAGCTTTTATGTTCGTTTTCGCGTATCAACAAACGCCATCGCCAGCCCCACGGCCAGGCCGGTGACGTGCGCGCCGTTGGCGATAGACATGCCAAACAGATCAAACCAGCCGGCAATTAACCATATTAAGGAGAAGGCTATCAGGCCGCGCGGCAAATAGACACCGCTTTGCGGATCGCGCTCGCCCCGCAGCCAGGCATAGCCCATCAGGGCATAGACCACGCCGGAGAGGCCGCCAAACCACGGGCCGCTAAACTTGTGCTGCACGTAGCCGCTGAGCAGCGCGCTAATGAGGGCGATCACAATCAGTTTGCCGCTGCCGAGGCGCTTCTCCACCGCCCCGCCGATGTACCACCACCAGAGCAGGTTGAAGAGAATATGCATCACGGAAAAGTGCATCAGAGCATGGCTGAAGTAGCGCCAGAGATCGAACTGCAGAGAGGGATCGAAAGGCCATGCCAGCCACACCATAACAATCTGGTCGCCGAGCGTGCTCATCAGGATAAACACCAGCACGCAGAGCAGCGCCACGATCAGCGTCACCGGCCCGGCCCGCTCGCGCAGGGTGGCGAAGAAGGGGTAGCGGCGGTAGTGCAGGCCGCTGTCGATCTGCCCTGACTGCCAGCTGGCCGCCAGGTAGCGCGGATCCTCCGGGTTCTGCTGGAAACGTGCCAGCTCCTCGCGCACGCGCCCGGCCTGGCTCTCGTCCGCCAGCCAGACGTCGCTGGTCTCGTGGTGCTGAATAGTCAAAACAACGCCCTGGGTCTGCATATAGTCAACAAACGCCTGGGCGACGCGCGGGTTAGCAAAGGAGGTGATCATCAACATGCTGGCGGTCGCTTTTTCCACACAAAAGAGGGCAGTATAGCGGGTTATTGCTCCGCTGACTAAAGCGTACCGTGCGCCACTTCCGCCGGGAAATGGCGATGCCAGGCATCAAAGCCGCCATCAACGCTGTAGACCTGGTCAAAACCCTGTTGCAGCAGGTACTGGGCTGCGCCTTTGCTGCTGTTGCCGTGGTAGCACATCACCATCACCGGCGTATCGAAGTCGTTCTGCTGCATAAAGGTACCCAGCGTATCGTTGGTCAGATGAAACGCTCCCGGTGTATGGCCCATGGCGTAGCTTTGCGGATCGCGAATATCGACCAGCACCGCCAGCTTCTGATGCATCTTCTGGTGGGCCTCTTCTACATTAATACACTCAAACTGATCCATTATTTTCCCATTTGCAGGCCAGGAGGCGTGCTAACCAATGCTATGCCCGGCGGCGCTAGCTTGCCGGGCCTACAACAACACTCATCCTCTAATTTTACGTCGTTCCGCCAGGTAAACGCCATTATGTTATGCATATCACTCTAAATTGTTTTTTTGATGTTACCAAAGGCGCGTTCGTTTGCTATTATGAGCGATATCGAACATTTTTGAGCTTTTACGAAAGTGCATGAGGTGAGCATGGAAACCAAAGATCTGATTGTGATAGGTGGGGGCATCAACGGTGCCGGTATCGCGGCAGACGCCGCCGGGCGTGGTCTCTCCGTGCTCATGCTGGAGGCAAACGATCTGGCCTGTGCCACCTCTTCCGCCAGCTCTAAACTGATCCACGGTGGCCTGCGCTACCTGGAGCACTACGAGTTCCGCCTGGTGAGCGAGGCGCTGGCAGAGCGCGAAGTGCTGCTGCAGATGGCCCCGCACATCGCCTTCCCGATGCGCTTCCGCCTGCCGCACCGTCCGCATCTGCGTCCAGCGTGGATGATCCGCATCGGCCTGTTTATGTACGACCATCTGGGCAAGCGCACCAGCCTGCCCGGCTCTATCGGCTTGCGTTTTGGCTCAGAGTCGGTGCTAAAGCCGGAGATCGTGCGCGGATTCGAATATTCTGACTGCTGGGTAGACGATGCACGGCTGGTACTGGCGAATGCGCAGATGGTGGTGCGTAAAGGCGGCGAGGTGTTAACCCGCACCCGGGCAACCTCGGCACGCCGGGAAAACGGCCTGTGGATCGTTGAAGCCGAAGACGTTGATACCGGCGAGAAGTATCGTTGGCAGGCGCGCGGCCTGGTGAACGCTACCGGCCCGTGGGTGAAACAGTTCTTTGACGAGGGGATGCAGCTGCCGTCACCGTATGGGATCCGCCTGATCAAAGGCAGCCATATCGTGGTACCCCGCGTGCACTCCCAGAAGCAGGCCTACATTCTGCAAAACGAAGATAAGCGGATCGTGTTTGTGATCCCGTGGATGGATGAGTTCTCTATCATCGGCACCACCGACGTGGAGTATAAAGGTGATGCGAAGCACGTTGAGATCGACGAGAGCGAGATTAACTACCTGCTGAAGGTCTATAACGCGCACTTTAAAAAGCCGCTGACCCGGAACGACATTGTCTGGACCTACTCCGGCGTGCGTCCGCTGTGCGACGATGAGTCCGACTCACCGCAGGCCATTACCCGTGACTATACGCTGGATATTCGCGATGACGAGGGCAAAGCGCCCCTACTCTCCGTCTTCGGCGGCAAGCTCACTACCTACCGCAAGCTGGCCGAGCATGCGATGGAGAAGCTGACCCCGTACTACAGCGGCATCGGCCCGGCGTGGACCAAAGCGTGCGTGCTGCCCGGAGGGGATATTGCCGGTGACCGTGACGACTACGCGGCGAAGCTGCGCCGTCGCTACCCGTTTATCAGCGAGACCCAGGCGCGCCACTATGCCCGTACCTACGGCAGCAACAGCGAGCTTATTCTTGCCGGTGCGACGACGCTTGAGGAGCTTGGGGAGAACTTCGGCCATGAGTTCTACGAGGCCGAGCTGCGCTATCTGGTAGAGCATGAGTGGGTGCGCCGCCTCGACGATGCCATCTGGCGTCGGACGAAAGCAGGTATGTGGCTGAACGCGGAGGAGCAGTCGCGAGTGGCGCAGTGGCTGGCTAACTGGGCGAAACGTGATTTATCGCTGGCATCCTGAGTGAAACGCCCGGTGGCGCTATGCTTACCGGGCCTACGTGTAGGCCGGGCAAACGCAGTGCCGCCCGGCGTTTTGTTTTTACAATGTTTCTACAACCGTATCGGCTTGATATTCCAGATTTTGTCCGCGTACTCCTTGATCGTCCTGTCAGACGAGAAGTAGCCCATATTGGCGATGTTATGCATCGCTTTAATGGTCCACTCTTCCGGCTGGCGATAAAGTTCATCCACCCTGTCCTGACAGTCAACGTAGCTGCGGAAGTCCGCCAGCACCTGATAGTGATCGCCGAAGTTGAGCAGGGAGTCCACCAGATCGCGATAGCGGCCCGGCTCCTCGCGGTTAAACGCGCCGGTAGCGATCTGCGTCAGGACATGATGCAGCTCCTCATCTTTATCGTAGTAGTCGCGCGGCTTATAGCCCTGACGACGCAGCGTCTCAACCTCTTCTGCCGTGTTACCAAAGATAAAGATATTGTCGTCACCCACGTGCTCCAGCATCTCGACGTTTGCGCCATCCAGCGTGCCGATGGTCAGCGCGCCGTTAAGGGCAAACTTCATGTTGCTGGTGCCGGAGGCCTCCGTTCCCGCCAGCGAAATCTGCTCGGAGAGATCCGCTGCCGGAATGATCAGCTGTGCCAGGCTGACGCTGTAGTTTGGAATGAACACCACCTTCAGCTTGTCGCCAATCTGCGGATCGTTATTGATCACCTTCGCCACATCGTTGATTAGGTGAATAATATGCTTCGCCATGTAGTAGGCCGAGGCCGCCTTACCGGCAAAGATATTAACCCGCGGCACCCAGTCCGCGTCCGGATCGGCCTTGATACGGTTATAGCGGGCGATGACGTGCAGGACGTTCATCAGCTGGCGCTTGTACTCATGGATACGCTTGATCTGCACATCGAAAAGCGCCTTCGGGTTCACCACCACGTTAAGCTGCTGACCGATGTAGAGCGCAAGCCGCTTTTTATTATCCAGCTTCGCCTGGCGCACCGCCTGGTTCAGCGTCGGGAAATCGATGTGCTGCTCAAGTTCACTAAGCTGGCTGAGATCGGTACGCCAGGTGCGGCCGATATGCTCGTCCAGCACGCTTGAGAGCGACGGGTTCGCCAGCGCCAGCCAGCGTCTCGGCGTCACGCCGTTAGTGACGTTGGTAAAGCGCGTCGGGAACACCCGTGCAAAATCCGCAAACAGCGACTGCACCATCAGGTTAGAGTGCAGCTCAGAGACGCCGTTGACCTTGTGGCTGGCCACTACCGCCAGCCAGGCCATGCGCACCCGACGCCCGTTAGACTCGTCGATGATCGAAACGCGGCTAAGCAGCCCGGTGTCGTTCGGATACTGCTCCTGGACGGTCTTCAGGAAGTAGTCGTTGATCTCAAAGATAATTTGCAGATGGCGCGGCAGGATTTTACCCAGCATATCTACCGGCCAAGTCTCCAGCGCCTCGCTCATCAGCGTATGGTTGGTATAGGAGAAGATCTGGCAGGTTGCCTCAAAGGCATCATCCCAGGAGAACTTATGCTCGTCGATCAGCAGGCGCATCAGCTCAGGAATCCCCAGTACCGGGTGGGTATCGTTGAGGTGAATCGCGACCTTATCGGCGAGGTTGGCGTAGGTCTTATGCAGCAGGAAGTGGCGGTTGAGGATATCCTGCACCGTCGCGGAGACGAGGAAATACTCCTGACGCAGGCGCAATTCGCGGCCTGAGTAGGTAGAGTCATCCGGGTAGAGCACGCGGGAGACGTTTTCCGAGTGGTTTTTATCTTCCACCGCCGCAAAATAGTCGCCCTGATTAAATTTACCGAGGTTAATCGCGCTACTGGCCTGGGCGTTCCACAGCCGCAGCGTATTGGTGGCGTCGGTATCAAAGCCGGGAATGATCTGGTCATAGGCGACTGCCAGGATCTCTTCGGTCTCCAGCCAGCGGGTCTTTTTCCCCTCCTGCTGGATGCGGCCGCCGAACCGCACTTTATAGCGGGTGTTGTGACGCTTGAACTCCCACGGGTTGCCGTACTCCAGCCAGTAGTCCGGAGACTCTTTCTGGCGGCCATCCACGATGTTCTGCTTGAACATGCCATAGTCGTAGCGGATGCCGTATCCGCGCCCCGGCAGGCCAAGGGTAGCCAGCGAGTCGAGGAAGCAGGCGGCCAGGCGGCCCAGACCGCCATTGCCCAGACCCGGGTCGTTCTCTTCGTCGATCAGCTCTTCAAGATCCAGCCCCATCTCTTCCAGCGCGTTTTTAACATCGCCATAGATGCCCAGCGCAAGCATCGCGTTGGAAAGGGTGCGGCCAATCAGAAACTCCATCGACAGATAGTAAACCTGGCGCGTCTCCTGAGAGAGCTGCGCACGGTTTGAGCGCAGCCAGCGCTCGACCAGGCGGTCACGTACGGCAAACAGCGTGGCGTTCAGCCACTCGTGCTTGTTGGCGATAGCCGGATCTTTACCAATGGTAAACATCAGCTTATAGGCAATGGAGTGCTTTAACGCCTCGACGCTGAGTGTCGGTGATGTATAGGTAAAGGGTGCATTCATAAACGTGATTCCTGGTGCTCTACTTCAACCGATAATAGAGATCCCGGTAGGACTGAGCGGCAACCTGCCAGCTAAAATCCATACTCATCGCCTGGCGCTGAACAAAGCGCCACAGCGAAGGCCGGGACCACAGCACAAAAGCACGCCTTATCGCCCTGAGCAGCGACCAGGCATTGCTGTCTTCAAAGACAAATCCGCTGGCGATACCGTCCGCCAGGTTCTCCAGTGAGCTGTCGGAGACGGTGTCAGCCAGCCCACCGGTACGCCGCACCAGCGGCAGCGTGCCGTACTTCAGACCATAGAGCTGCGTCAGGCCGCACGGTTCAAAACGGCTCGGCACCAGAATCACATCCGCGCCGCCCATAATGCGGTGCGAGAAGGCTTCGTGATAGCCAATCTGGACGCCAACCTGCCCCGGATGTTCGGCGGCGGCGGCCAGGAAACCCTCCTGCAGGACCGGATCGCCCGCGCCCAGCAGGGCCAGCTGTCCGCCCTGCTCCAGCAGGCCCGGCAACGCCTCCAGCACCAGATCCAGCCCTTTCTGGCTGGTCAGGCGGCTGACCACGGCGAAGAGCGGGATCTTCTCATCCACCTTCAGCCCCATGGCAATTTGCAGCTGCCGCTTGTTCTCTGCCTTATCTTCCAGCGAGTCGCGGGTAAAGCGCGACGCCAGCAGCAGGTCGGTCTCTGGATCCCAGATCTGCTCATCAACGCCGTTGAGGATCCCCGAGAGGCGGCCCTCCGCGTGGCGCTGGCGCAGCAGCCCTTCCATACCGTACGCAAACTGCGGCTCGGTGATCTCCCGCGCGTAGGTCGGGCTGACCGCCGTAATGTGGTCGGCGAAGTAGAGTCCCGCCTTCAGGAACGAGATCTGGCCGTTAAACTCTACGCCATTAATATTAAAGAATGACCATGGCAGTTCTATTTCAGCCATATGTTGAGCATAAAACATACCCTGGTAGGCTAAATTATGCACGGTAAATACCGATTTCGCCGGATGGCCACGCAGGGCAAGGTAGGCGGGTGTCAGCCCGGCATGCCAGTCGTGGGCATGGACAATGTCCGGACGCCAGAACGGATCGAGACCGCAGGCCATCTCGCTGCCTACCCAGCCGAGCAGGGCAAAGCGCAGCACGTTATCGGTATAGGCAAAAAGGTTAGTGTCGTGATACGGGCTGCCGGGCCGGTCATAGAGGTGTGGAGCATCAATCAGATAGATGCCAACGCCGTTATAGTGCCCGTAGAGCAGCGTGATGTGTCCGGCAAAGGTTTCACGCCGGGACACCACTTTCGCATCGCTAATACCGCGCCGAATATCAGGGAATGCCGGCAGCAGTACGCGAGTATCAACACCGCCGGCTATTTGCGCCGCAGGGAGTGCACCAAGTACATCTGCCAGACCACCGGTCTTGAGCAACGGGAACATCTCAGAACATACATGTAAAACCTGCATTCTCGCTCCTGTTAAAAACCGCTACCGTATGCGAGCGGTAGCGGTAAACCAGCGCGCGGACCCCTTCCGCGCAAGGTTATGATTTGATGCCGTCACTCTTTTAATTTGCTTAACATCTCGCGCGTGACCAGCACAATGCCTTCCTCTGAACGGTAGAACCGGCGGGCATCCTCCTCTGCGTTTTCACCGATGACCATGCTTTCAGGTATCTTACAGGCGCGGTCAATGACGCAGCGGCGCAGGCGGCACGAACGTCCTACCCAGACATCCGGCAGCAGAACCGACGAGTCGATGTTGCAGAATGAGTTAACGCGCACGCGTGGGAACAGCACCGACTGCACCACCACCGAACCGGAGATAATGCAGCCCCCTGATACCAGCGAATTAAGCGTCATGCCGTGGCTACCGGATCTATCCTGTACAAATTTAGCAGGCGGTAGCGATTCCATGTGGGTTCGGATAGGCCAATTTTGATCGTACATATCCAGCTCAGGGGTCACGGAGGCGAGATCGAGGTTAGCCTTCCAGTAGGCCTCCAGGGTTCCCACGTCGCGCCAGTAAGGCTCTGCGTCCGGATCCGACTGCACGCTGGAGAGCGGGAACGGGTGCGCATAGGCCATGCCGGCCCGAGTAATCTTAGGGATAATATCTTTGCCGAAATCGTGACTGGAGACCGGATCCTGATCGTCCTCCTCCAGCAGCTCATAGAGATAGTCGGCGTCAAAGATATAGATCCCCATGCTGGCCAGCGCGCGGGTTGGATCGTTAGGCATTGATGGCGGCTTAGGGGGTTTCTCAACGAAATCGATTACTTTTTCGTTTTCATCGACCGCCATGACGCCAAACGCCGTCGCCTCCGCCACCGGTACCGGCAGACAGGCCACGGTACAGCGCGCCCCCTTCTCGACGTGGTCGATCAGCATGCGCGAGTAGTCCTGCTTGTAGATGTGATCGCCCGCGAGGATCACCACATACTCTGCATTGTAGCGGCGAATAATATCGAGGTTTTGGGTGACCGCATCCGCCGTGCCGCGGTACCAGTTCTCACCGTGCACGCGCTGCTGGGCGGGGAGAAGATCGACAAATTCGTTCATCTCTTCGCTAAAGAAGGACCAGCCGCGCTGGATATGCTGCACCAGCGTATGCGACTGGTACTGGGTGATCACGCCGATACGGCGGATACCGGAGTTAAGGCAGTTGGAGAGAGCAAAATCGATAATACGGAACTTGCCGCCAAAGTGTACCGCAGGCTTGGCACGCGTGGTGGTCAAGTCTTTGAGACGCGTGCCGCGCCCTCCCGCCAGGATCAGGGCTACAGATTTTAAGGGGAGCTGGCGCGCTAACATTAGCGGATCGTTGTTATCTAATCTAACCATGATGAACTCCTTTTTTATGACCTTCGAAAAACGCATACTCCATGCGCGGGCCCATGCCAGACAGCCACTACCACCGGATTATCCTCACCGGCAAATGGGGGAACGGCGCGCCATTCCCCTTCGGGTAATACAATTTCTGTAACCTTATCCGTATTGTTCAGCGTAATCAGAAGACGGTCTGAAAGCAGGATCTGCAAACGGCCTACTCCATGCTCCCACTCCCGCACGCTTAAAGGCTGGGCATCCTTATTCAGCCAACTGACGTTGCCGTCACCCTCTTCCCACCAGGTATTATTGGTTAATGCCGGTACCTGCTGGCGAAGATGAATTAACGTGGCCACAAAGGTGGTCAGCCCGTCGTTTGCCTGTTCCCAATCAAGCCAGGTCAGCGCGTTGTCCTGGCAGTAGGCATTATTGTTACCGTGCTGGCTGTGACCCTGTTCATCACCCGCCAGCAGCATTGGCGTACCTTGTGACAGCAGCAGCGTGACCAGTAGGGCATGGACACTGTCTCGCCGCCGTTCAATCACATACAACGACCCGCCTAATCCCTCTATACCATGATTATTGCTGTGGTTATTGTTAGTGCCATCGCGATTCTCTTCGCCGTTGGCCTCGTTGTGCTTATGGTTAAAGCAGACGCAGTCGCGCAATGTAAAGCCATCGTGCGCCGTCACCAGGTTGACCGACGCACTGGGCTGACGCCCGCTGCGCCTGAACACGTCGCCAGAACCGGCAAAGCGCGTGGCAAACCGGCCCAGAGAGATATCTTTCGCCAGCCAGAAGCGGCGCGAGGCATCGCGAAACTGATCGTTCCACTCGGCAAACAGCGGCGGAAAATTGCCGACCTGGTAGCCGCCCTCACCCACATCCCACGGCTCGGCAATCAGCTTAACCGCCGACAGCAGCGGATCGTTTTTAATCGCCTCAAACAGCGGCGCGCAGGCATCAAAGTGCGGCGTGCGTCCCATCACCGTTGCCAGGTCAAAGCGGAAGCCGTCAATGTGGTAGATCTCTACCCAATGCCGCAGGCACTGGTGCGCATACTCCACCACGCCGGGGTGGCTCAGATTCAGGGTGTTGCCGCAGCCGGTCCAGTTCGCGTAGTCGCCGTTCTCCCTGATCCAATAATAGCTACGGTTATCGATTCCGCGCAGGGAGAAGGTGGGGCCTTCAATATCGACCTCGGCGCTGTGGTTCAAGACGATATCGAGGATCACCTCAATACCAGCAGCGTGCAGCGCTTTTACCGCCTCGCAAAACTCCTGCTGGGCGCGGGCAGGCTCACTCGCGTAGCGCGGATCGAGGGCAAACATCGCCAGCGGGTTGTAGCCCCAGTAGTTGCTTAAACCCAACCTTTGCAGGCGCGGCTCGCTGGCGAAGTGTGCCACCGGCAGCAGCTCCAGGGCGGTGATCCCGAGGCGCTTGAAGTAGGCGATCATCACCGGATGGCCCAGCGCCTTATAGGTGCCGCGGATCTTTTCTGGGATATCAGGGTGCAGATACGTCAGCCCTTTGACGTGGGCCTCATAGATCACCGTGTTGCCCCAGGGAATACGCGGCGGCGCGTCGTCTTCCCAGTCAAAGGCGTCGTTGACCACCACGCTCTTCAGCGCAATGGCCGCGTTGTTATGCGGATCGGCAATGTCGAAGCCGCCGTGAAAGAGATCGTGATCGATGGCGTCGCCGTCAACGCGGCGAGCACAGGGATCGATCAGTACCTTTGCCGGATTAAAGCGGTGGCCCGCGGCCGGATCCCAGGGACCATGTACCCGGTAGCCGTAGCGCAGGCCGGGGCGCGCCTTCTCCAGAAAACCGTGCCAGACGTCGCCGCTGCGGGCAGGCATATCGTAGCGCTGCTCGTTCTCTTCATCGTCAAAGATGCAAAGCTCAACCCGCTCTGCATTTGCCGAGAAGAGCGTGAAGTTCACGCCGTTACCTTCGTAATGCGCGCCAAGCGGCGCAGGCTTGCCTGCCGCCAGCTTCGTCATTCACCCTCCCTGACCAGCCAGATGGTAGAGAGCGGCGGCAGCGTCAGGCTGAGCGAATTATCGCGACCGTGGCTGGGGATCTCATCGCTGTGCACGGTGCCGTAATTTCCCATATTGCTGCCGTGATAGTGCACTGAATCGGTATTCAGTGCCTCACGCCAGCGGCCCGGCTGGTTGACGCCAAAGCGGTATTCATGGCGCGGCTCCGGCGTAAAGTTGCTGGCAACGATAATCTCATTACCGGCTTTATCCCGGCGCACGAAGATAAACACCGAACGCTCGTTATCGTCGGCCACCAGCCATTCGAAACCGTAGCGATCAAAATCCAGCTCGTGCAGCGCCTTGTGGTGACGGTAGGTGGAGTTGAGATCGCGTACCAGCCGCTGAACGCCGTGATGCCAGTTATCGCCGCCCTCCAGCAGATGCCAGTCAAGGCTGCTGTCGTGGTTCCACTCACGCCCCTGGGCAAACTCGTTGCCCATAAAGAGCAGTTTTTTACCCGGGAAGGCCCACATCCAGCCGTAGTAGGCGCGCAGGTTGGCAAACTTCTGCCATGCGTCACCCGGCATCCGGTCAAGAATAGACTTTTTGCCGTGCACCACTTCATCATGCGACAGCGGCAGAATAAAGTTCTCGGAGTAGTTGTAGAGCATCCCGAAGGTCAGCTGGTGGTGATGATACTGGCGGTAGATAGGATCGTGTTTGAAGTAGTCGAGGGTGTCATGCATCCAGCCCAGGTTCCACTTGTACCAGAAGCCCAGCCCGCCGTTAGACGGTGGCCGCGATACGCCTGGAAAATCGGTGGACTCTTCCGCCATGCTTACCGCGCCAGGAACCTGCTCCCCCAGCTTGCGGTTGGTGTTGCGCAAAAATTCGATGGCTTCAAGGTTCTCACGACCACCAAACTCGTTGGGGATCCACTCCCCCTCTTTACGGCTGTAGTCGCGGTAGATCATGGAGGCCACCGCATCGACGCGCAGGGCGTCAATACCAAAGCGTTCTACCCAGTAGAGGGCGTTGCCCACCAGATAGTTGCTAACCTCACGGCGGCCATAGTTATAGATCAGCGTGTTCCAGTCCTGATGGTAGCCCTCGCGCGGATCGCTATGCTCATAGAGATCGGTGCCGTCGAACTCGGCGAGGCCAAACTCATCGCTTGGGAAGTGGCCGGGCACCCAGTCGAGGATCACGTTCAGGCCCGCTGCGTGGGCGGCCTTAATAAAGTAGCGGAAGTCATCCCGCGTGCCGAAGCGGCGGGTTGGCGCATAGAGACCCGTCGGCTGGTAGCCCCAGCTGCCGTCAAACGGATGCTCGTTGACCGGCATCAGCTCTAGGTGGGTAAAGCCCATCCATTTGGCATAGGGCACCAGCTGCTCCGCCAGATCGCGGTAGCTCAGCCAGAAATGGTTGTCGGTATGGCGACGCCAGGAGCCGAGGTGCACCTCATAGATGGAGATGGGCTGGTCAAACTCGTTGGCCCGTCGGCGCTCTTCGGTCTGCTCCACCTTCTCCGGCAGGCCGCAGATCATGGAGGCGGTCTCCGGGCGCATCTGCGCCTCGAAGGCATAGGGGTCGGCCTTAATGCGCAGGTTGCCGTGGGCGTCGATCATCTCAAATTTGTAGAGCTGACCATGCTGCGCACCGGGGATAAACAGCTCCCAGATGCCGGACTCTTTACGCAGGCGCATAGGATGGCGACGGCCATCCCAGTAGTTAAATTCGCCGACCACCGAGACGCGTCGGGCATTAGGTGCCCAGACGGAGAATTTGGTACCGGTGACGCCATCCATTGTATCGGCATGCGCGCCAAGGGTTTCATAGGGCCGCAGGTGCGTACCCTCTGACAGTAGCCAGGCGTCTAAGTCCTGGAGCAGAGGGCCGAAGCGGTAGGGATCGTCCAACAGATTGGAGTGATCGTGCCAGTTAACGGCAAGCTGATAGCGGAAATGATTTTTACGGCGTTGAATGATACCGGCAAAAAAGCCGCGTGAATCAAGGCACTCTAGCCTGGCCAGTTTACGTCCGGTTTTCGTTTCGATAACCCACACTTCGGTGGCGTCAGGTAGCAACGCGCGGACTTCCAGTCCGGCATTGGTGCGATGCATACCGAGTACGGAAAAGGGATCCGCAAAATGGCCTGCTATTAGCGCGTTAATCACGTCTCTATCGACAAGACTGGACATGGTTATTTTATCCTGTTTTATATGTGCCACATTTTTTCGCCAGCCACATCTACGCTGGCCTGGAGCTGGTCCAACTTAAGCATAGACAAGGGTTCCCTTGTCTCCTGATAAATTTGGTTGAATTGCGACTACATTATGTATTTAACAAAAAACTCAGCGCGCGGGTTCACAAAAAATGTGCAAAAAAAAGGAGGTGACGCTGCACCTCCTCCTAAACAGTGATATTTACGCCAGCTGGCGCAGCATTCGCCGCAGCGGCTCGGCGGCCCCCCACAGCAGCTGATCGCCGACGGTGAAGGCGGAGAGGTACTCCGGTCCCATGTTGAGCTTACGTAGACGGCCAACCGGAGTAGTGAGCGTGCCGGTCACCGCCGCCGGGGTCAGCTCGCGCATGGTGATCTCGCGATCGTTCGGTACCACTTTCGCCCACGGGTTGTGCGCCGCCAGCAGGGACTCAACGGTTGGGATAGAGACATCTCTCTTCAGCTTGATGGTGAAGGCCTGGCTATGGCAGCGCAGCGCGCCGACACGCACGCAGAGACCATCCACCGGAATAACCAGGTCGGTATTGAGGATCTTGTTGGTCTCTGCCTGGCCCTTCCACTCTTCGCGGCTCTGGCCGTTATCGAGCTGTTTATCAATCCACGGGATCAGGCTGCCCGCCAGCGGTACGCCGAAGTTGTCTACCGGCAGCTCGCCGCTGCGGGAGAGGGTCGTGACCTTACGCTCGATATCGAGGATAGCCGAGGCTGGATCCGTTAGCTCGCCTGCAACGTGGCTGTGCAGCTGGCCCATCTGCGCCAGCAGCTCACGCATGTGACGTGCGCCGCCGCCGGAGGCTGCCTGGTAGGTTGCAACCGAAACCCAGTCCACCAGGTTCTCGGCAAACAGGCCGCCTAGCGACATCAGCATCAGGCTGACGGTACAGTTACCGCCGACAAAGGTTTTCACGCCGTTGTTCAGGCCCTGGGTAATCACCTCCTGGTTCACCGGATCGAGAATGATGATGGCGTCATCTTTCATGCGCAGCGAGGAGGCCGCGTCGATCCAGTAGCCCTGCCAGCCGCTTTCACGAAGCTTTGGATAGATTTCGTTGGTATAATCGCCGCCCTGGCAGGTGACAATAATATCGAGTGCCTTCAGCGCCTCCAGATCAAATGCGTCCTGAAGCGTGCCCGCCGCGCCTGTACCGAAGGTCGGTGCCGGCTGGCCAAGCTGGGAAGTTGAGAAGAAGACAGGGCGAATGGCATCGAAATCGCGCTCTTCTACCATGCGTTGCATGAGTACAGAGCCGACCATACCGCGCCAGCCGATAAAACCAACATTTTTCATAGCGTATTTCCTGCAGAGGTGTGTGCTGTTTGAGCAATCCAGATCTTTTTACTGGTATACCGCACACATTACAAAATGCAGCTAAAGTCGCAAGTGAAATTAATCAATGATAGTGTCGCCGTCAGAAATAGCGCTTATCAGCGGCCGTTTAGGGCGCGTCTCAGGGAAAAGAAGAATGAATGATATCCTCTCCATTGCGGTGCTGTTGATCCTGATTATGGATCCCCTTGGCAACCTGCCTATCTTTATGTCAGTGCTGAAGCACACCGAGCCGAAGCGCCGCCGGGCAATTATGATCCGCGAGCTGCTGATCGCCCTGCTGCTGATGCTGATTTTCCTGTTTGCTGGCGAGAAGATCCTCTCCTTCCTGAACCTGCGCGCCGAGACCGTCTCTATTTCCGGCGGCATCATTCTGTTTTTAATCGCCATTAAGATGATCTTCCCCAGCCCCGAGGGCGGCAGCTACGGTATGCCCGCCGGTGAAGAGCCGTTTATCGTACCGCTGGCGATCCCGCTGGTGGCGGGTCCCACCCTGCTCGCCACGCTGATGCTGCTGTCACACCAGTATCCCAACCAGATGGGACATCTGGTGATCGCCCTGATGCTGGCGTGGGGCGGCACGGTGGCGATCCTTCTGCAATCGACGCTGTTCTTACGCCTGCTTGGCGAGAAAGGGGTTAACGCGCTGGAGCGCCTGATGGGGCTGGTGCTGGTGATGCTGGCGACCCAGATGTTCCTGGACGGCATCCGGGTGTGGATGAAGGGGTAGTTGTTTAAACGTGCATTCAAACTGTAGGCCCGGTAAGCGCAGCGCCACCGGGCATATCGGACATTAACTCAGCAGCGAAAACGCAATCATCCCGACAATGGCGCCCGTAGTGCCGAGGATGGTCTCCATCATCGTCCACGTCTTCAGCGTCTGTGCTTCGGTTGCGCCGGTAAACTTACCGAACAGCCAGAAGCCGGCATCGTTGACGTGGCTGACCACGATAGAGCCGCCCGCGATACAGATCGACAGCGCGGCCATCTGTGCGCCGGAGAAGTGCAGCTGCTCAATCACCGGCATGACCAGACCCACCGCGGTCAGACAGGCCACCGTTGCCGACCCCTGAATAATACGCACCGCCGCAGCCAGCACGAAGCAGGTGATAGCGATGGGCAGGCCCATGCCGGTCAACGCTTCGCCCAGGGCCGGACCGACGCCGGAATCCACCAGCACCTGCTTAAAGACGCCGCCTGCACCGATCACCAGCAGGATAATGCCCGCCGGCTGCAGCGCTGTGCCGCAGATCGCCATCACTTTATCTTTCTCCATGCCCTGACGATACGCCAGGCCATAGATCGCGACCAGACAGGCTACCAGGATGGCGGTAAACGGATGGCCGATAAACTCCAGCCATTCGTAAAGCGTAGAGCCTTGCTCAACGAAGCGGGCGGCGATAGTTTTCAAACCTACCAGCACCAGCGGCAGCAGGATCAGCGCGAGGCTGAAGCCGAACGACGGCATCTTGCCTTCGCCGAGATGCGGCTCGCTGATGTCATCCGGAATATGCAGCTCAACGTAGCGGCTGATAAAGTTGCCCCACAGCGGACCGGCAATCAGCATGCCAGGGATCGCCGCGCAGAGACCGATGAGGATCATCCAGCCAAAGTCGGCATGCATCTGGGAGGCCAGCAGCATCGGCGCGGGTCCCGGCAGCAGGAAGGCCGCCGCCGCTGCAACCCCGGCAAACAGGGGGATCACCAGCTTCACCAGGTTAGTGCCGGTGTGGCGCGCCATGGAGAAGGCGACGCTGATCAGCAGCACGATCGCGACCTCAAAGAAGAGCGGCAGCGCACAGATCAGCCCTGCAAGGCCAATGGCGTAGTGCGCCCGGCTGTGGCCGAAGGATTTCAGCATCTTGACCGCGATCTGATCTACCGCACCGGTCTCATGCAGAATCTTGCCGAACATCGCCCCCAGCGCGACCACAATCGCGAGGAAGCCCAGCGTGCCGCCCATGCCTTTTTCCATGGTTTTGGCAATGGCGTCGAGCGGCATTCCGGAAAACAGCCCTGCTCCAATAGAGACCACCATCAAAGCAATGAAAGCGTGAAGACGCGCCTTCATCACTAAAAACAGCAGCAGCAAAACCGAGCCGACCGCTGTCAAAACAAGCGTTAAAGTACCCACTGCACTGCCTTAATCTTTTTATTTATTAATCACATCAATAGTGCTGGCCACCACGCCGTTCAGCGGCTGGTCGATATCCACAATCAATACGTCGCGCTCATCCGCGCCCGGCTCTTCCAGCGCTTCAAACTGGGTCACCAGCATCTGCGTTTTGAAGAAGTGGCCTTTACGCGCCTTCAGACGGGTTTCGATTACGTCGAAATCACCCTTCAGGTAGATAAAGGAGAGGTTCGGGTTGCCGTCGCGCAGGAGATCGCGATAGCGCTTTTTCAGCGCCGAGCAGACGATCAGCGAGACTTTGTTGGTACGCTGCATGGCAAAGGCGGCATCGTTCAGCGCCTGCAGCCAGGGTTTGCGATCGTCATCGTTCAGCGGCTCGCCAGCAGCCATTTTGGTGATGTTGCTGCGCGGATGCAGGAAGTCGCCATCCAGGAACGCGGCATGCAGCTGATAAGCCACTTCGCTGGCAACGGCGGATTTACCACTGCCGGATACGCCCATCAGGACATAGACGTGGTGATCGTGATTAGTCGTGCTCAAAGGTCGCTCCCACAGAGACAAAAGGTAGATTGTTACGGGTAACAGTTATCGGTAACATTTTCCTGCCGGGGCTGATGAGAAGCAATAACCGGCGGCCTCAGAAGTGAATAAGTGTGAGCTACTTCAAATTTGTCAGACTAAATAGATCCACCCGGTGACAACGTGAAACCTAAATCTAACATTTTCGGCGTCACTACCTCACCGCGAATGCGTGCCAGCAGGCGCTCTGCGCCAATACGGCCCATGCGTTCCCGCGGCGTCAGCACGCTTGCCAGCCGTGGCTCCATCACCTGGCCGATATCATGGCCGTGGAAACCGGCAATCGCTATATCATCCGGAATTTTCAACCCTAAACGCTGGCACTCAAAGGCCGCGCCTACCGCGAGGTCATCGTTGGTACAGAAGATACCGTTAAGCTGCGGATACTCGCGGCGCGCCTGGCGCATCAGCTCAATGCCGGATGAGTAAGAGGAGGACTGCTCCACCATCACGCTGTACGGCGTCAGGCCCGCATCACGCATCGCCTGCTCATACCCCTGCTGTTTGATAATAGTACGTTCGTCGAGACGTGCACCCAGATAGGCGACGTGACGATGGCCGCGCGCAACGATCGCGGCGGTCATCTGGCGGGCAGCCTCAAAGTTATCAAAGCCTACGGCAATGTCGAGGCACGGTGAGCGGCTGTCCATCAGCTCAACGACCGGAATGCCCGCGACCTCAATCATTTTCAGCGTGCGCGGGGTGTGGCTGCGCTCGGTGAGGATCAGACCGTCGATGTTCCACGACAGCATCGACTCCAGCCGCTCCTCCTCCATTTCCGGCTTGTAGCCGTAGTGGGCCAGCATGGTCTGGTAGCCGTAGGCATCGGTGACGCTTTCGATTCCACGCAGCACTTCGGCGAAAACCTGGTTGGTCAGAGAGGGCAGCAGCACGCCAATAGCGCGGCTGGTGGCGTTGGAGAGAATGTCAGGTGCGCGATTAGGAATGTAGCCCAGCTCGTCCAGCACCGCTGCAATTTTGCCACGCAGCGCCACGGAGACTTGCTCCGGGTTGCGTAAAAAACGGCTGACGGTCATTTTGGTCACGCCAACGCGATCTGCAACGTCCTGAAGTACGGGTCTTTTCTTTTTCATCGTCCTGAGCGGGGTAAACGGGAAAACATTGTTTTAGTTTACCACGACGCAGGCGCAACCTCGCCGCTGATAAGGAGAGGTTGCGCAATTTATTTAACAAATCATACCGGCGGCAGGTCGAACAGCAGGATTTCACTGTCGCTGTCGGCGTGAATCGCCAGAGCCTGCTCGTCCCAGATAGCCAGACCGTCGGCGGTGGTGGCGGTGGTCCCGTTGATAGAGACGCTACCCTTCACGACCTGGATCCAGACCTTACGCCCGGCGGCAATCTGATAGTCCCCCTGCTCGTCTTTCAGCAGCGGCCAGCGAGAAAGCTCCATATCCTGGTTCACCTTCAGCGATCCCTCCCGGGCATCCGGGGAGAGCACCAGCTGGCGACCCTGCACGGCGTCAAAGCGGCGCTGCTCGTAGCGCGGCGTGATGCCGGTTTTTTCTGGAATGATCCAGATTTGATACAGGTGCAGACGTTCGGTTTCGCTCGGGTTGTACTCCGAGTGACGTACTCCGGTCCCGGCGCTCATGATCTGGAACTCACCGGCAGGCACCTGCTCTTTGTTACCCATGCTGTCCTGATGCTCAACCGCCCCTTCCAGCACGTAGGTCAGGATCTCCATATCCTTATGGGGATGGGTACCGAAGCCCTGGCCCGCGTCGATCACGTCGTCGTTAATGACGCGCAGCGCAGAGAAGCCCATGAAATTCGCATCGTAGTAGTTGGCAAAAGAGAAGGTATGCCATGAATCTAACCAGCCATGATTCGCGTGACCACGTTCGTTTGCTTTGCGTAAGAAAATCATTTTTTCACCCCCGTATATTGTCGATGGAGTAAGTGTGTACTCGATCGGCCCAGGATGATAGAGGGTGAAAATTGACTCCTCTGTTCAAAAATTATGAACAATTTGTTAAACAGCAAAAAACCTTATTTTGCGAGGGTTACCGTAGCAGGTGCCGCCTGCTCAAACCCGCGTTCGAGGATCTCAAGGTTGGTTAACACCTCAGATTCCTTGACGTAGTTTTCCACCCCTTTTGTCAGGGTAGCGTAGAGCGCATCGTAGACGCGGCCATAGTCGCCTGGCTCCGGGTGCCACTCTTCGCGCACGGTCTCTCCCTCATCGTTGAGGTACGCCAGGGTGGCTACGCTGTCGTCGGCGGCAAACCCCGGTTCGCCGGGCATGATATTGGCCTTCAGGCTGGTCTCCTGCTGGTCGATGCCGTACTTGATAAACGAGCCGCGCGTACCGTGGATGATGAATTTCGGGTAGTCGATTTTGACGAAGTGGCTGGTCTTCACAATCGCCTTCAGATCGCCATAGAAGAGCTGCGCCTCAAAGGTGTCATCCGGGTTGGCCTTATTGCGCAGGCTGCGGATGTCGTAAGAGACATGGTCCGGGCGGCCAAACAGGGAGATTACCTGATCCAGCATATGCACGCCGAGGCCAAAGAACATGCCGTCCTGCGGCAGGCCCGGTTTGGTCTCGGCTATCGGGCGGAAGTAGTCGATATGGCTCTCGATTTCGACAATTTCCCCCAGCTTGCCGCTCTCAATGGCTTTTTTTGCCGTCAGGAAGCAGCTGTCAAAGCGACGGTTCTGGTAGGGGGTAACGGTGAGGCCTTTGCTTTTCGCCAGCTCGAACAGGGTAATGGCTTCGGCCATCGAGGGGGTAAAGGGCTTCTCTACCAGCACGTTTTTACCCGCCTCAAGGGCGCGCTTCGCGTACTCAAAGTGGCTGTCGGCGTGGGTACAGACGATCACCAGCTTCACCTGCGGATCGTTGAGGACCTCATCGAGATCGCTGGTGAAATGGATGTGCTGGTACTGAGGATACTGCTCTTCCGGCTTGGGATGGCGGCGGAAGATGTGCGCCACGTGCCAGCTCGCTTTGCGATTAAGAACGTAGGGAAGATGGTAGCGGGTGGTGCTTTTACCAAAGCCAATAAATGCGCAGTGCAGAGTCATGGATCAGTCCTTTTGTGAAGTCTCTGTCCATAACCATAGCGCAAAGTGGAGCCTGATAACACGCCCGATGGCGCTGCGCTTATCGGGCCTACGGGAGGGACTAAGTGCCAAGTGAACCAGGCCAAAGATAAAAAAAAGCCAGCATAAGCTGGCTAAAAATACTGGAAGCAATGTGAGCAATGTCGTGCTTTCAGGTTCACCGTAGCATCCCCTGAACGCATCGCAATAATAATCATTATCATTCGCACTTGTCCAATACTTTTTGCAAAAAATGGCAGTTGACGGAAATTTTAAATTCCCTGATGGTGGAGAGGAGAGTTAACTAACTGAGGATAGAGGAAAATGAGTGAGATAGTGATACGCCACGTCGAAGCCCGCGATGCCGAGTCATTACGCCTGATGTCAGCGCAGCCGGAGATGTATCACCATCTGCTACAGCTACCCTACCCCTCACAGGAGCTTTGGCAGGAGCGGGTTAAGCCCCGGCCCGGCCACCGTATGCTAGTCGCTACCATTGATGGGGAAGTGGCCGGACATATCGGCATCAGCGTGGAGCAGAACCCGCGCCGCAGCCACGCGGCAGAGTTTGGCCTTGCCGTCTCGCCTGCTTTTCGCCAGCGGGGCGTTGCCAGCGCCCTGATGAAGGCGATGATTGATGTTTGCGAGAACTGGCTGCGCATCGAGCGTATTGAGCTGTCGGTATATGCCGATAACGAAGCCGCCATCGCGCTCTACCGCAAGCATGGCTTTGAGATTGAGGGCACCGCCAGGAAGTATGCCCTGCGCAACGGCGAGCTGGTGGACTCCTACTTTATGGCACGCATGAAATAAGCAACTGCCCGGTGGCGCTGCGCTTACCGGGCCTACGTTTCGTGCCGTTGTAGGCCGGGTCAGGCGAAGCCGCCACCCGGCAAACACGCTAATACCCTGCGGTTAAGTCATCTACCGAACGCGGATCCGACGCGCCATACAGCGCCCCATCCTCGCCTACCATAATGCTCTGGGTGCTGCCCATCGCCTCTTTCAGCGCGACCTTCTGCCCCTTCTGCTCCAGCATTTTCAGCGTATCAGGGCTAAAGCCCTTCTCCACGCGCAGCTCGTCCGGCAGCCACTGGTGGTGGAAACGCGGTGCGTTAGTCGCTTCGGCAACGTTCATCTTGAAATCGATGCTGTTGACGACCATTTGCAGCACGGTCGTGATAATTCGGCTGCCGCCCGGACTACCGGTAACCAGCCAGGTTTTACCGTCTTTGGCGACGATGGTTGGCGACATCGACGAGAGCGGGCGCTTGTTTGGCCCCACGGCGTTAGCATCGCCACCTACCAGCCCGTAGACGTTCGGCACGCCCGGCTTGGCCGAGAAGTCATCCATCTCGTTGTTCAGCAGAATGCCGGTGTTACCCGCCACGATCCCTGAGCCAAAGGTGGTATTCAGCGTATAGGTCACCGCCACCGCATTACCCTCTTTATCCACCACCGAGAAGTGGGTGGTCTGATTGCTCTCATAAGGCGCCAGCTTGCCGGGGCGGATCTGGCTCGACGGCTTCGCCTTGTTAACGTCGATCTGCTGAGCAATGGATTTGGCGTACTCTTTACTGGTCAGCGCCTGCCACGGCACTTTAACGAAGTCCGGGTCGCCAAGGTACTCCGAGCGGTCGGCGTAGGCGTACTTCTCCGCCTCGGCCATCACCTGCATCGCATCCGCGCTGCCAAAGCCATATTTCGCCAGGTCGAAGTTTTCAAGGATATTGAGGATCTGCACGATGTGGATCCCGCCTGAGGAGGGCGGCGGCATGGAGAAGACCTGGTAGCCACGGTAGTCGCCGCTGATAGGCGTGCGCTCCACCGCCCGGTAGGCCGCCAGATCCTCTTTGGTAATCAGGCCGCCGTTCTTGCTCATCTCCTGGGCAATCTGATCGGCAATCGCCCCCTTATAAAACGCATCCGGTCCCAGCTCGGCAATCATCTCCAGGCTCTTCGCCAGATTAGCCTGTACCAGCTTGTCACCCTTCTTCAGCGGCTCACCGTTTTTCCAGAAGATCGCCTTGCTGTTGTCATGATTGGGTAGCACTTCGCTGCCGTAGGTTTTCAGATCCTCTGCCAGCGCATCGTTAACCGTAAAGCCCTGGCGGGCCAGCTTGATCGCGGGCTGCACCACCTTGTTCAGCGGCAGCGTGCCGTACTTCTCCAGCGCCAGCGAGAAGCCCGCCACCGTGCCGGGGGTACCGGTCGCCAGATGAGAGGTCAGGGATTTTTTACTGTCCGGGTTCCCCTGCTCGTCGAGGAACATATCCCGGCTGGCCTGGGCTGGTGCCATCTCGCGGAAGTCGATGGCGGTAGTGGTACCGTCTTTGGTACGCAGCAGCATAAACCCGCCGCCGCCAAGGTTCCCGGCCTGCGGATGGGTCACCGCCAGCGCGTAACCGACGGCTACGGCGGCATCGACCGCGTTGCCGCCCTGCTTCAGAATATCAACACCCACGCGGGTCGCAGCGGCATCCACTGAAGCCACCATCCCCTGCTGCTCGCGCACCGGGTGGAAGGTATCGGCTTCAACGCCGTAGGAGACGGGGGGCGCTTCCGGCTGTGGCGCGGCGGCCACGCCAAAACAGCTTCCGGCGAGCAGCGCCGCAATAGCGGCCCAGCGCGCAAACTTAGGCTTACTCATCACTATTCTCCAGGAAAAATGGCTGATATTGCTGCTTAATCCTGGTTCACAACGTTAAAAAAAGCACAGTCTTAGCGTTGAGCAAGTAAACTTAAATAATCCACCTACAGGAGGAAATAACGATGAAATACCTCTTATCTCTGGCGATATTGCTGCCGCTTAGCGTTTTCGCGCAGCCAATTAATACCATGAATAACCCGAACCAGCCGGGGTATCAGATCCCCAGCCAGCAGCGGATGCAGACCCAGATGCTGAACCAGCAAAGCCAGCGGAAAGGCATGCTAAACCAGCAGCTTCAGACTCAGACGCGCATGCAGCAGCAGCACCTGGAGTCGCAGATCAACAATAACTCCCAGCGCATGCTGGATTCGCAGCCGGGCATGCTGGATAACAGCCGCGAACAGATGCTGCCTAACAATAGCGGCAGCATGCTGCATCCGTCCAACACGCCGCAGCCCAACATTCCGCTGAAGACGATGAGTCCTTAAGGCTGAAATTCCGGGCCGATAATGTCGATGCGATCGGTACAGATGCAATCCACGCCCCAGCGCAGCAGCTCTGCCGCACGCTGGGGCTGGTTAACGGTGTAGACCAGAATATGCAGCCCGGCGGCTTTGATCTCTGTCGTCCGCTGCGCGTTAAGCAGCTTATGGTTGAGGTGCAGCGAGACGCAGCCGAGGCGATCCGTCAGCGCGCGCCAGTCGTCGCGCCACGCGTCCAGCAGCAGGCCGCGTGGCAGCTCCGGAGCGGTCTGCTGGGCAGCCTCCAGGGCATCAATCTCAAACGAGGAGAGCAGCGGTGGGGTCATGCCCTGCCAGAGCGCCCGCGCCGCCAGCGCCACCGTTTTGCCCGTCAGCGGCCCGGTTCCGGTAGTGGGCTTAATTTCAATGTTGGCCATCATGCCGTGCTGGCGGCAGCGCTCCGCCACCTGTGAGAGCAGCGGCAGCGGCTCGCCTTTAAACTCGCCGCTAAACCAGCTTCCCGCATCCACCTTCAGCAGATCGCTCCATGCCAGATCCCCCGCCACGCCCCAGCCGTTGCTGGTGCGCTCAAGGTTATCGTCATGCAGCAGGAAGATCTCGCCGTCGCGGGAGAGCTTGACGTCAAACTCGATCATGGTGTGACCGAGGCGCGCCCCGGTATCGATGCCCGCAAGGGTATTCTCCGGGGCCAGCTTGCCGCCGCCGCGATGGGCGACGACTGCGGGGTAAGGCCAGTGACTCATATGCGTTGTCCTGTTTCACCGTCAAAAAGATGCAGGTGGCTCTCGGGCATGTTCAGCCACAGCGTGCTGCCCGGGGCCGGGCGATCGTGATGCGGCAGCCGCACTACCAGCTTCTGCTCGCCCCAGCGGCCGTGGGCCAGGTTATCCGCCCCCAGCATCTCCAGGGTATCCATCACCAGCGGGATACCGCCTGCGGACTGTGAGCTTAGCGTAATATGCTCGGGGCGGATACCCAGCGTCATCTTGCGCCCGGCGTAGCCGCGGTAGAACCAGTTAATGGGCAGCGCCATACCGCTCTCCAGCTCAAAGTGATCCCCGGCGGTGCTGATGCGCCCCTCCAGCAGGTTCATCGCCGGGCTACCGATAAAGCTCGCGACAAAACGGCTGGCGGGCTTCTCGTAGACCTCAACCGGGGTGCCGATCTGCTCTGCCACGCCCCTGTTCATCACCATTACCCGCTGCGCCAGGGTCATGGCCTCCACCTGATCGTGAGTAACGTAGAGCGAGGTGGTCTTCAGGCGGCGATGCAGCTGCTGTAGTTCGAGGCGCATCTGGACGCGCAGCTTGGCGTCGAGGTTGGAGAGCGGCTCATCAAAGAGGAAAACGGCGGGATCGCGAACGATCGCCCGGCCCATCGCTACCCGCTGACGCTGTCCGCCGGAGAGTTCGCGCGGACGACGCTTCAGCAGGCTATCCAGCTCCAGAATGCGCGCCGCCTCTTTGACCCGCTCGGCGATGTGCGCCTTGCTCATACCGCGAATTTTCAGCCCCCACGCCATGTTCTCCTCCACGCTCATGTGTGGATAGAGGGCATAGTTCTGGAACACCATGGCGATACCGCGCTCTTTTGGCTCCATCTCGGTCACCCGCTGACGATCGATCCAGACGTCGCCGCTGGTGACCCGCTCAAGCCCGGCCACCATCCGCAGCAGGGTCGATTTGCCGCAGCCGGAGGGACCGACCATCACAATAAATTCGCCGTCTGATACGTCCAGGGTCAGGGGTTGGATCACCTGAGTCTTGCCGCCGTCCCAGCTTTTGCTTACTGCCTGTAGTTTTAATCCAGCCATGTTTTTTTATTTCTCACTGTCCACTAAACCACGCACGAACGCACGCTGCATGGCTAATACGATAACGACGGGGGGGATCAGGGTCAGCAGCATCGCCGCCATCACCTGGTTCCACTGGGTGGTGCCCTCCCCGGTAGCAATCATCCCTTTGATCCCCGCCACGGCGGTGCCGAGGTTGACGTCGCTGACGATCAGCAGCGGCCACAGATACTGGTTCCAGCCGTAGATAAAGGTGATGACAAACAGCGCCGCAAGGTTGGTTTTCGAGAGCGGCAGCACGATGTCGCGGAAAAAGCGCATCGGCGATGCGCCATCAATACGCGCAGCCTCAATCAGCTCGTCCGGCAGGGTCATAAAGAACTGGCGGAAGAGGAAGGTCGCGGTGGCCGAGGCCATCAGGGGTAGCGTCAGGCCGGTATAGCTGTCGAGCATCTTCAGGTTGGCGATCACCTCCACCGTCGGGAAGATACGCACCTCCACCGGCAGCATCAGGGTGATAAAGATCATCCAGAAGAAGAGATTGCGCAGCGGGAAGCGGAACCAGACGATGGCAAAAGCGGAGAGCATCGACACCGCAATCTTCCCCACCGTGATGCTGAAGGCCATGATGAAGCTGTTGAGCAGCATCAGCCAGAAGGGCGCGCTGTTGGCGCCCACGCCCTGCAGCCAGATGGTCTTCATGTTATCCAGCAGGTGGCTGCCGGGGATCAGGGTCATCGGCGTCTCAAACACCGCCCGGTTGTCCAGCGTCGCCGCCACAAAGGCGACGTAGAGCGGGAAGAGAATGGCGGCGATGCCGAGGATCAGCATCACATGGCTGAAAATGGTCAGCCCGCGTCGGTTTTCAATCATTGATAGCGCACCTTACTCTCGACGTAGCGGAACTGAACCACCGTCAGGATAATCACCAGCATCATCAGCACCACCGACTGGGCGGCAGAGGCAGAGAGATCCAGCCCGGCAAAGCCTTCCCGGTAGATTTTGTAGATCAGCGTGGTAGTCGCCTGCACCGGCCCACCGGCAGTGGCGGCGTCGATCACCGGGAAGGTGTCGAAGAAGGCATAGACCAGGTTAACCACCAGCAGGAAGAAGCTGACCGGGGCGATCAGCGGCAGCGAGAGCTGGAAAAAGCGACGTACCGGCCCCGCGCCGTCAATAGCGGCAGCCTCCACCAGCGAGCGGGGAATCGACTGCAGCGCGGCGAAGAAGAAGAGGAAGTTGTAGCTGATCTGCTTCCATACCGAGGCGAAGACCACTAAAAACATCGCCTGGCCGCTGTTCTGGGCGTGGTTCCAGCTGTAGCCAATCTGCTCCAGCGCGTGGGTAATCAGCCCGCGCCCCGGGTTAAAGAGGAAGATCCACAGCACGGCGGCGATAGCAGGGGCTACGGCGTAGGGCAGCAGCATCAGGGTCTGGTAGAAGCGGCTGCCGCGCACCACGTAGTCCACCAGCGCGGCAAAAAAGAGCGAGGCCAGCAGGCCGGAGAAGGTCACCAGCGCACTAAACTTTATCGTCGTCCAGAAAGAGTCCAGATAGTAGCTGTCATGCAGCAGCGCCATAAAGTTGTCCAGCCCAACGAACTGGCTGGAGAGACCGAACGGATCGACGCTCTGCACCGAGTACCACAGCGCTTCACCCGCGGGCCAGATAAAAAAGATAACGGTAATAATCAGCTGTGGCGCGACCAGCGCATAGGGAAGCCAGCGCGAGCGGAATACCGGACGGGATGATGACATTGAGATTTGTTTCCTGAACGGCGCCGGGTGGCGGCTTCGCCTTACCCGGCCTACGACGTGCACCCTGTAGGCCGGATAAGCGTAGCGCCATCCGGCAATTTCACACATTACGATTTGGTGGACTGCTCGAAGCGGCGCAGCAGCTGGTTACCACGCTCTACCGCGCTGTCCAGCGCCTGCTGCGGGGTTTTCTTGCCGGTCCAGACCGACTCCAGCTCTTCATCCACGATGGTGCGGATCTGCGGCATGTTGCCGAGGCGCAGCCCTTTGGTGAACGGCAACGGCGGCTTGTTCAGCATCTGACGCGTGGCGATATCCGCGCCTGGATTCTTATCATAGAAGCCCTGCTCGCGGGTCAGATCGTAAGCGGCAGTCGTGATCGGCAGATAGCCGGTCTTCTGGTGCCACTCGGCGGCGTTTTCCGGCTTCGCCAGGAACTCAAGGAACTGGGCGACGCCGGTATAGGTCGGCTTATCTTTGCCCTGCATCACCCACAGGCTGGCCCCGCCGATGATGGCGTTCTGCGGCGCGCCCTTCACGTCGGCGTCGTACGGCATCATGCCTACGCCGTAGTTAAATTTGGCGTACTGGCGGATATCTGCCAGCGAACCGGAGGAGGCGGTAGTGATCGCGCAGTCGCCGTTATAGAACTTCTCGGTAGACTCATCCTTGCGCCCGAAGTAGCTAAAGTCGCCCTTCTTATTGAGATCGGCAAGCATCGCGATGTGCTTGACCTGCTCCGGCTTGTTGAACTCCAGCACCGCGTCGGTGCCGTCAAAGCCGTTGTTTTTGGTGGCGACCGGCAGACCGTGCCAGGCGCTGAAGTTTTCGATCTGGATCCACCCCTGCCAGCCGCTGGCGTAGCCGCACTTCATGCCGGCTGCCTTCAGCTTCGCGGTATAGGCGGCGAGGTCCTGCCAGGTTTTCGGCGGCTGCTCGGGATCGAGACCCGCTTTTTTGAAGGCGTCTTTGTTGTAGTAGAGCACCGGGGTGGAGCTGTTAAACGGCTGGGAGAGCAGATGGCCGGATTTGGCGTCGGTGTAGTAGCCGGAGACGGTTGGCACGAACTGCGACTCGTCAAACGTGATACCCGCATCGCTGAAGACCTCATACACCGGCTTGATGGCCTTCGACGCCATCATGGTGGCGGTGCCGACCTCATACACCTGCAAAATAGCAGGGGCGTTACCGGTACGGAAGGCGGCGATCCCGGCGCTCAGGCTCTGCTCGTAGTTGCCTTTGTAGACCGGCACAATTTTGTAATCCGGATGGCTGTCATTAAAACGCTGCGCCAGGGAGTCAACTTCCTTACCCAACTGCCCTTCCATTGAATGCCAGAACGGAATGGTGGTCACTGCCATAGCCTGACCTGCAAACGCCAGACCTAACGCTAATCCTAAAGCTGTATGTCGTAACGATGTCATTCGGTTATCTCTCTTGTTGTGCCGGATGCGCGATATCACGCTTTTCGTGCTCGCGAAGTAACATGACACGCCCAAATGACAGAAAAATAACCGTTTGTTTACAAAAGTATGACAGGGAAGCGGCAGAGGGATGATGGAACGGTGACGATACGATGGCGGGTAAATCTTACCCGCGCAGGCGGAGGGCAATCTCCTCAAGCGACAGCTGACCTGCGGCGGCGGCAACCGTTAGCTCAACATAATCGGCATTAGCTGCCAGAGAGATGCCGTTACGTTTGAGGAACAGCAGCGTGATGAACAGAGCCGTGCGTTTATTACCATCGTTAAAGATATGTCCACGGGAGATGGCAAGCAGGTGCATGGCGGCAAGGATCCAGATATCGGATACCCCTTCGTATTCATACTTGTTCAAGACGCGATAGAGCAAGGCTTCAGCTCGCCCTGGATCCGGCATGCCCGCTACGCCTGGCGTTACGCTCAGGAGCTTATCGTGAAAGCGTATTATCTCTTCCGCTGAGATGAACTGAAGCGTCATTTGTCGGCCAGTTCCCTGATTTCGTTACCATGTACGCTCATGATGGCGTCAAATTCTGCATCCAGCTTTGCCGCCTGGTAACGCTCAAACTCTTCAGTACTGATGATCACCGCTGGCTTGTGCCCGCGACGTGTAATGGTTACCGGTGTGCCAGCCGCCGCCGAATCCAGTGCCGCAGCAAGATTTTGCCGGACTTCACTATAGCTCATTGTACGCATAAAACCTCCGCTCAAGTACAAGTCAATTGTACAGCAAACTGGTACAAAAGCGTGGGATTTTGTAGGCCCGGTAAGCGTAGCGCCACCGGGCAATATAGACGGTTCAGCCGCCTAAATAAGCACTCCGCACCGCCTCGTTAGCCAGCAGCGCGTCGCCGGTATCGGACAGCACCACGCGACCGTTCTCCAGCACGTAGCCGCGATCGGCGAGCTTCAACGCCTGGTTGGCGTTCTGCTCCACAAGGAAGATGGTCATCCCCTCTTTGCGCAGCTGCTCGATGGTGTCAAAGATCTGTTGGATGATGATCGGCGCAAGACCGAGGGACGGCTCGTCGAGCAGCAGTAGACGCGGCTGGCTCATCAGCGCCCGGCCAATGGCCAGCATCTGCTGTTCCCCGCCGGACATGGTTCCGGCCCGCTGAATGCGGCGCTCGTGCAGACGCGGGAACAGTTCGTAGACCCACTTGATGCGGGTATGGAACTGGTCGCGATCGGCAAAGAAGCCGCCCATCGCCAGGTTCTCCTCTACGGTCATGCGGGAGAAGACGCGTCGCCCTTCCGGCACAATCGCCACCGCCTCGCGCATGATCTTCGCGGTCTGCCAGTCGGTAATGTCTTTCCCGTCAAAGACAATACGCCCGCTGCTGGCGCGCGGATCGCCGCACAGGGTGCCGAGCAGCGTGGTTTTACCCGCGCCGTTGGCCCCGATCAGGGTGACAATTTCCCCCTGGTTGATATGCAGGCTGACGTCGTGCAGCGCCTGGATTTTGCCATAGTGGGCGCTGACCTGGTCAAAAGATAACATCACGTTTTCCATCTTATGCGTCACCACCATTATGCTTCACCTAAATAGGCGCGGATCACGTCCGGGTTGTTACGAATCTGCTCCGGCGTGCCGTTCGCCAGCGGCGTGCCCTGGTTTACCACATAGATACGGTCTGAGATGCCCATCACCAGCTTCATATCATGCTCAATCAGCAGGATGGTAGTGTTGTGATGGTTACGCAGCTCAACGATCAGCTCGTCCAGCTCTTTGGTCTCTTTCGGGTTCAGCCCTGCCGCCGGTTCATCCAGCATCAGGATCTCCGGCTGGGTCACCATGCAGCGGGCGATCTCCAGGCGGCGCTGGTCGCCATAGGCCAGGTTGCTGGCCTGGCGGTTGGCGTGGGCCAGCAGGCCGATGCGGTCCAGCCATGTCGCGGCGCGATCCAGGGCTTCGCTCTGGGCGCGGCGGAAGGCCGGGGTTTTCAGCAGACCGGAGAAGAGACCGGTCTTGAGCTGCTGATGCTGAGCCACCAGCAGGTTCTCGATCACCGTCATCTCACGGAACAGACGCACGTGCTGGAAAGTCCGCACCACGCCCATGCGGGCGATCTGCTGCCCCGGCAGCCCTTCCAGGTGCTGATCGCGCAGCATGATGGTGCCGCCGGAGGGCTTATAGAAGCCGGTCAGGCAGTTGAAGACCGTGGTTTTCCCCGCGCCGTTCGGCCCAATCAGGGAGACGATCTCCTGCGGATGCAGCTCCAGCGCGACGTTGTTTACCGCCAGCAGCCCGCCGAAGCGCATCATCAGACCGTTAACGGACAGTAATGGCTCACTCATGCCTGCTCTCCTTTTACTTGCCCGTTTTTCAGTTTCAACTGCGGACGGGTCATCGGCAGCAAGCCTTCAGGACGCCAAATCATCATCAGTACCATCAGACCACCCAGCATTAACATGCTGTACTCATTGAAATCACGCATCAGCTCACGGGAGACCACCAGCAGGATCGCCGCCAGGATAACCGCGAACTGTGAGCCCATCCCGCCCAGCACCACAATCGCCAGCACAAAGGCGGACTCGGCAAAGGTAAAGGATTCCGGGCTAACGAAACCCTGACGAGCGGCGAACAGCGTTCCGGCAAAGCCCGCAAACCCGGCGCTAATGGTAAAGGCGGTCAGCTTGATGCGGGTCGGATTGAGGCCCAGCGAGCGGCAGGCGATCTCATCCTCACGCAGCGCTTCCCACGCCCGGCCCAGCGGCATGCGCAGCAGGCGGTTGATGACGAACAGGGTAAAGACCACCAGCAGTAGCGCCACCAGGTAAAGGAACACCACGCGGTCGCTGGGATCGTACTTCACACCGAAGAAGTTGCTGAAGGTATCCCAGCCGCCTTCGCGAGCGGTCCGGCTAAACTCAAGGCCAAACAGCGTCGGTTTCGGGATCTGGCTGATGCCGTTCGGGCCACCGGTCACCTCGGTGTTGTTGAGCAGCAGAATACGCACGATCTCACCGAAGCCAAGGGTTACGATCGCCAGATAGTCACCGCGCAGGCGCAGCACCGGGAAGCCCAGCAGGAAGCCCGCCGCAGCCGAGACCAGCCCCGCCAGCGGCAGGCAGGTCCAGAAGCCGAGGCCGTAGTAGTGGTTCAGCAGCGCAAAGGTGTAGGCACCGATGGCGTAGAAACCGCCGTAGCCCAGCACCAGCAGGCCGGACAGACCCACCACCACGTTCAGCCCGAGGCCGAGGATAATGTAGATCATGGTCAGGGTGGCGATATCCACCGTGCCGCGGGAAACCACAAACGGCCACGCCACGGCGGCGACCAGCAGGGCAACAAGGAACAGCTTCTGCTTGACCGTCGAACCGTCAATGGCGGGCAGGATGAACTTCGGCCCGGAGACGTTCTTCAGCCCTTTCTGCATCATGGGACGCAGAAGCTGGAAGAGAAAGACCACGGCGGTGCCGATGAAGACCCACTGCCAGCGGATATCCGCCGCGCTGCCAACCACCAGCTTGGTGCCGTCGAGGCTAAGCTGGACGCCCATAAAGACGCCGGCCAGCACAAAGAAGAGAGCGGCAGAGAGCAGCGCCATCGCAAAATGCATCGGTTTCATACTTTTTCAACCTCCGGGCGGCCCAGGATACCGGTTGGCATCACCAACAGCACCAGGATCAGCAGTGCAAACGACACCACATCTTTATACTCGGTACTCAGATACGCGGAGGAGAGCGATTCGGCGACGCCGAGGATCAGGCCGCCAATCATCGCGCCAGGAATACTGCCGATCCCGCCCAGCACCGCGGCGGTAAAGGCCTTCATCCCCGCCATAAAGCCGATGTAGGGGTTGATTACGCCGTAGAACTGGCCGAGCAGAACGCCCGCCACGGCGGCCATCGCCGCACCAATCACAAAGGTGAGCGCGATAACGCGGTCGGTGTTGATTCCCAGAAGGCTGGCCATCTTCAGATCTTCCGCGCAGGCGCGGCAGGCGCGGCCCATGCGGGAGTAGCGGATGAACAGGGTCAGCGCAAGCATGGCAACGAAGGTGACAATCCAGATCACCAGCTGCATGGTGGTGATCGAGGCGGCGAAGTTCTCGCTGCTGCCGATAGTCCACTGGCCGTTGAAGAGGCTCGGCAGCGCCACGTCACGCGAGCCTTCGGTCAGGCTGACGTAGTTTTGCAGGAAGATGGACATCCCGATGGCGGAGATCAGCGCGATCAGGCGCTTGGATTTACGCACCGGGCGATAGGCCACCCGTTCGATACTCCAGCCATAGGCGCTGGCGATAACAATCGCGCCAACGAATCCGGCGGCGACCAGCAGCCAGCTGCTGTCGATGCCCATCATCATCAGGGCGGCGATAATCATAAAGGAGACATAGCTACCGATCATGTAGACCTCGCCGTGGGCGAAGTTGATCATGCCGATAATGCCGTAGACCATGGTGTAACCGATGGCGATGAGTGCATAGGTGCTTCCCAGCGTCACGCCGTTAAACATCTGCTGCAGGAAGTAGAGAAACTGCTCGGACATAACGTAACCTTTCTAAACTCGCCCGGCTGAGCGGGCGATTGAGATTTACTTAGCTACCGAAGACGAACCATCGGCATGCCATTCAAAGACACCGAACTCAAATCCCTTATCCGTGCAATCGCACCCGCGATCAACGTCTTCGCGTTCCTTCTCATAATCTGAATTCCCCATTACCGTCGTGATGTGTATATATTTTGTTTTATTATGGTTAAAAAGCATTCTGTACTTTTATTAAACAACGCTATTTTTACCAGCAGGCTTAATGGCTTAGCGCAGCTTTTACCGTAAAACCTGATTAAATACTCTATTTTTCAGGCTATTAAGCAGAGATAATATTCTGTATTAACACAGAGATAAACAAAAAAAAGCGCGCCGGTCAGCATAAAATAATGGGACAAAGAGCGGAATAAATCACTACTCATTAGATAAAAAAACTGCCTGTTTTTCGATCCCTGATGTTTAAAACTGCTTCAGCGGCTGCGCTAAAAGTATTCACCTGATCCACGTGACTAAAAAGTGAAAGCGTCTGGCTAAGGAAATTGAGTACACTGCTGCCATCTTTTGAGATTTGGACCCGCAGTGAATGAAACTGACCATCATCCGTTTAGAGACGTTTAGCGACCAGGATCGCATTGATTTAGCTAAAATTTGGCCGGAATACTCCGCATCGTCGTTAAACGTTGACGATACGCACCCGATCTACGCCGCCCGCTTTAACGAGCGACTGCTGGCGGCGGTGCGCGTAACACTCAGCGGCAGCGAGGGAGCGCTGGATTCTTTGCGCGTACGGGACGTAACGCGCCGTCGTGGCGTGGGGCAGTACCTGATTGAAGAGGCGATGGCGCATAATCCGCAGGTGACCCGCTGGTGGATAGCGGACGTCGGCGTCGAGGATCGCAGCGTCATGGCGGCCTTTACCCGGGCGCTGGGCTTTAGCCCACAGCAGGACGGCTGGGAAAAGCGCCTGTAGCGGCCATAAAAAAGCCCGGTGGCGCTAGCGCTTACCGGGCCTGAATGGTTTATGAATACAGCTGTTCGATAGATTTTGTCGGATAAAAGAGCGCATGCGCGTTTTCTCCTACCAGGGGAATAAACCCCAACGAGAGATAAAACGCATGCGCTTTTTCGTTCATCGCTTCAACAAACAACCCATGGATCCCTACAGCCTGCGAGGCCGAGTAGACAACCTTCATCGCATGGGAAACTAATACCGAACCCCACCCTTTTCCTTGCAGGGAACGATTGATGGCCAGGCGCCCCAGGGTAACGCTGGGAATATTTTTGTACGGGATTTTCTTCTGCTGTGACTTTGACGGCAGAGCTACTCGCTCGAAGCAGCTTCCTGACAGGGTGTAGTAGCCCAGCACCCGTCGTTCCGGCGTTTTAGTTCTAAGAACATAGCCGCGCAGAATTTTGCCGTTATGCTGTCGTCTGAGATGATCGGTTAAAAAGAGATTGAGGGCCGTTTCTCCGCAGTCGAACTGCTGCCAGTCATACTCCGCATCCTCTGCGAGGATCTCTATCGTCAGGTTTTCCACGGTTCACTCCATGTCTTGAAGACGTTTCGCCGCGCGGTTGAGTTTTTCATTGGGTGAGGGTGGGTTAGCGAGCGCTTCCATGACGCGAGTCCAGGATTCATCGTTCAGAATAACCCGGCGATGCTGCTCAATGACTTCTGCGGCTCTTTCCGATGCGCTAGTGAGCATAAACTGTGTGACTGACTGATTGGTCAGGGCCGCAGCCTCTTCAATGATGCTTTTGTCGTCGTCAGTTAAGCGCAGATCGATACGCTGCTTTTTAAGTGCCGTCATGATGCCTTCTCCAGCTATCAAGGGTGATAGCGTAAATGTACGGATATTTACCGTACGTTCATTTTATGCCTGCCAGTATAAAACTTCAACGCCTGGCGTGTGAGAAGGCACTAAAAAGCCCGGTGGCGCTAGCGCTTACCGGGCCTACAGGGTTTCAGTGGCGTAGTATCGTAGGCCGGGCAAGGCGTTAGCCGCCGCCCGGCGTATACATCAACTATTTGGCATCCGTGGCAGTGCCGTTGGCATGCCAGGTAAACACGCCGAACTCAAAGCCCTTCAGATCGCCCTTCTCATCCCATGACAGCGGACCCATCACGGTATCCACGGAGTTGGCTTTCAGCCAGGTGGCGATTTCCGCCGGGTCGTCGGACTGGTTCAGGCCTGCCTGCAGCGATTGCAGCGCGGCATAGGTGGTCCACACGAACGCGCCGCTCGGATCCTGTTTCTTGGCCTTGATCGCATCTACAATCGGTTTGTTAGCCGGAACCTGATCGTAGTTCTTCGGCTTGGTCACCAGCATGCCTTCAGCGGATTCGCCAGCGATGTTAGAGAGCGAAACGTTTGCTACCCCTTCCGGGCCCATAAACGTCGTTTTCAGACCTGCGGCGCGGGACTGGCGCAGGATCTGGCCCATCTCCGGGTGGTAGCCGCCGTAGTAGACGAAGTCGATATTCTCTTTTTTCAGGCGCGCCACCAGCGTAGAGAAGTCTTTCTCACCGGCGGTGATACCGTCAAAGAAGACCACGTTCGCGTTGCCTTTTTTCAGGTTATCCTGCACGGCGCGGGCCAGGCCCTCACCATACTGCTGTTTGTCGTGAACGATGGCGATACGCTGCGGTTTGACCTTCTCCAGAATGTATTTCGCGGCGGTCGGACCCTGATCGGAGTCCAGACCGGTGGTGCGCAGCACCAGCTTATAACCACGCGCGGTCAGCTCCGGTGCGGTTGCCGCTGGGGTGATCATCAGAATGCTTTCGTCTTCATAGATATCAGAAGCTGGCTGCGTGGAGGAGGAGCAGAGGTGACCGATAACATATTTGATGCCGTCGTTAATCACTTTGTTCGCCACCGCAACGGCCTGTTTCGGGTCACAGGCGTCATCGTATTTTACAATTTGCAGCTTCTCGCCTTTGATACCGCCTTTCGCATTAATGTCTGCAACGGCTTGTTCCGCGCCGGTAAACTCCTGATCGCCATACTGCGCAACCGGACCGGACATCGCGCCCACCACGGCCACCTTAATGTCTGCCTGTGCCATGGTGCTGAATGCTAACGCAATACATCCTGCCAGTAACGCTTTACCCTTCATTTTCATCCTGAGATTCCCCATTGTTCTGGTTGTAACGTTTGTTGTGATGTTGTTTTATGGCGCTTTATTTCATATATGCGTCTGCTGTGCGCGCCTTTTCAGCACACTCTGCTAAAACATACCCCATTTTTATCTTTTGGGAATAGATATTTTGAAATGTTAATCGTGTATGCCCGGCAGTCGGATGCTACCGGGCGGGGGATTACTGCGTCAGCGAGCGGGAGAGGATATCCAGCGCACGGCGGAACTGCGCATCGGGAATGGTGAGCGGATAGAGGAAGCGGATGACGTTGCCATAGACGCCGCAGCTAAGCAGCAGCAGGCCCGCCTCCAGCGCGTGGGCCTGTACCTTCTGGGTAAAGGCCGGCGACGGCTCGCCGGTTTGCGGATCGCTAAACTCCACGGCAACCATCGAACCCAGGGCACGCACGTCGGCAATGTACGGGCAGGCGGCCTTCGCCTTGTTCAGCTCCCCCACCAGCGCTTCCCCCAGCACGCGGGAGCGCTCGCAAAGCTGCTCCTCTTCAATGACCTGCAGCACCGCCAGCGCGGAGGCGATCGCCAGCGGATTACCGGCGTAGGTGCCGCCCAGGCCACCCGGCGCGGGGGCATCCATTACCTCGGCACGACCGGAGACCGCTGACAGCGGCAGGCCGCCCGCGAGACTTTTCGCCATGGTGATCAGATCCGGCTTGACGCTGTAGTGCTCCATCGCAAAGAGTTTGCCGGTGCGGGCATAGCCGCTCTGAACCTCATCAGCGATGAGCAGGATCCCGTGCCGATCGCAGAGCTGACGTACGCCCTGCATAAAGTCGTCGGGCGCGATGACGAAGCCGCCCTCCCCCTGCACCGGCTCCAGCAGGATAGCCGCCACCTGATCCGGGGCGATATCAGCTTTAAAGATGCGCTCCAGGCTCTTCAGCGCATCCTGGGTTGAGACGTCGTGTACCGCGTTGGGATACTGGCCGTGGAAGATCGATCCAGGGAAAGGACCGAAGCCAATTTTGTAAGGGGCGACCTTACCGGTCAGGGCCATCGTCATTGAGGTCCGGCCATGAAAGCCGCCGCCGAAGGCGATGACGCCAGGGCGTTTGGTGTAGGCGCGGGCGATTTTGATCGCGTTCTCTACCGCTTCCGCTCCGGTGGAGAAGAGGGCGGTTTTTGCTGGCCCCTCGATCGGTACGCGGGCGTTGATCTTCTCCGCCAGCGTCACGTAGCTCTCGTAGGGTACAATCTGGTATGCCGTGTGGGTAAAAGCGTGGAGCTGTTTCTCCACCGCCGCCACCACTTTCGGGTGGCGATGACCGGTATTCAGCACTGCGATCCCGGCGGCGAAGTCGATCACCTCGTTGCCCTCTATGTCCCACAGCGTGGCGTTCTCCGCTCTGTCGGCGAAGAAGTTGCACATGACGCCGATGCCGCGCGGTGTCGCCTGCAAGCGGCGTTCGTTGAGTTCGTTATTTTTCACCCTGTCCCCCTGAGAAATACCCATGCGTAGCGCATCTGTAAGTGTTTGCCAGGGGCTAAAAATTCGCCAGAGCAGGCGCTAAAAAAACAAAACCCCCGGACTCTCATCCAGGGGTATTAGCAGGTTGCTTCGCGGAAGTTAGGCTTCGATGGCCGCGCGCAGCTTTTTCATCGCGTTCTTCTCCAGCTGACGCACGCGTTCGGCGGAAACGCCGTACTGGTCGGCCAGCTCCTGCAGCGTGGACTTGTTATCTTCGTCCAGCCAGCGGGCGCGAATGATCGCCTGGCTACGCTCGTCGAGACCCTGCATCGCATCGGTCAGGCGGTTTGCCGCCTGCTCTTCCCAGTTATCGTCTTCAATGCCGTCGGCAAAGTTAGACGATTTATCCTGCAGATAGAGCACCGGTGCCATCGGCTGGCTGTCGGACTCGTCGTCGGAGGACATATCGAAGGTCATGTCCTGCGCGGCCATACGGGACTCCATCTCGCGCACGTCTTTACTGGAGACGCCCAGCTCGCGTGCCACCATTTCCACTTCGTCCTGGTTGAACCAGCCCAGACGCTGCTTGGTTTTACGCAGGTTAAAGAACAGTTTACGCTGCGCTTTGGTGGTGGCGACCTTCACGATACGCCAGTTACGCAGTACGTATTCATGAATTTCGGCTTTGATCCAGTGCACCGCGAACGAGACCAGTCGCACGCCCACTTCCGGATTGAAGCGGCGCACGGCCTTCATCAGACCGATGTTACCTTCTTGGATCAGGTCCGCCTGCGGCAGGCCATAGCCCGAGTAGTTACGAGCAATATGAACAACAAAGCGCAGGTGGGACAGGATCAGCGTTTTAGCTGCTTCCAGATCGCCCTGGTAATGCAGCTTTTCAGCCAGCGCCCGCTCTTCATCAGCCGTTAACATCGGCCAAGCGTTTGCAGCCCGGATGTAAGACTCCAGGTTACCAACAGGGGCTAAAGCTAAAGTTTGCATTTCTTTGGTCATTCAAATCCTCTCAATGAACTTCTTACTGGCGGCGGTTCGTCCCTTCTCTCTTTTTAGGAACAGGCAACAAACATGCCAGCGATTGTGAGCAACGAGAATATCATCCACATTTTTATCAGACAGTGATTTTATCCACAAGTTCAATGCCATCTTGTGAATAGATTACGCACAAATTGTGACACTTCATTGATAAAAACAGACGCAGGGGAGAAGAGATAACAGGGACTCTTTCCCTGCAAGACATCAGGTGCAGGAAAAGAGTATATCAAAAAATTGCTTAGTCAGGCGTAAAGTGACGTAAATGTTGTACCGTCGCCAGCCAGGCGGCCAGCCAGCCGATCATCGAGCAGACCAGCAGCAGCAGCAGGCACTCATCAAACGACAGGCCGTCGAGATTAAACTGGGTGCCAAACACTTTTGCTACGTCGGTGACGGCAGAGGAGAGCCGCATCACCAGCACCTCTGAGAGGATCAGCGACATCAGCGCTCCGCTAAAGCCCAGCAGCGCCCCACCGTAGAGGAACGGGCGCAGAATGAAACCGTCGGTCGCACCAATCAGCTTCTGCACGTTGATGGTGTCGCGGCGGGAGAAAATGCTCAGGCGTACGCTGTTGCCGATCACCAGGAATACGGCAGCCACCATCAGAATGCCGATCATCGCCGACACACGCCCGACCAGACCGGTCAGCGCCGTCAGGCGGGCAAACCAGCTGTCGTCCATGCGCACTTCATCAATACCGTTGATACGGGTAATACGATCCCGCAGCGTATTCAGCGACTCGGTGCTCTGGAAATCAAGCTTGGGCACCACCACCGCAACGGCAGGGAGCGGGTTCTCTTCAAGCATATCCAGCGCGCCGCCAAACCCGGACCAGTTGCGGAACTCGCCGAGGGCATCCTCGCGGGAGAGGTAGTTGACCTTCTCCACCCCCTGCTCCGACTGTAGCTGGCCCACCACCTGCTGGGCGGCGTTATCATCCAGCGCCTTATCAAAGTAGACGGTGATCTGCGGCGATGGATAGTACTGGGTCGCCGCCTGGCTGACGTTCTTATAGACCATGTAGCAGACGCTGGGCAGCGTGAGGGAGATGGCAATCACCATCACCGTCAGGAAAGTCGCCAGCGGCTTGCTCTTAAGATCCTGGAGCGCGCCGCTAAACGCGTAGCGCATCTGCTCATTGAAGACGTTACTCTTGCGTGAGCCGGGCTTAGGCGGCGTCTTGCTGCGTCCGGATGGGGGACGATTGCCGCCCGCGCCTGCGCCAGGCTTGCGGAAGCGATCGAACCTGCCGCCAAACTGGCGGATTTGATTTACTGCGTCGCGTTTATTCACCCGTCAGGCCTCCATGCAAATGGCCGTCGCTCAGGCTCAGCGTGCGATATGAACGACGGGAAATCAGTCCGATGTCGTGCGTGGCCATCAGAACGGTGACCCCGACGCGGTTGAACTCCTCGAACAGGCGCAGAATGCCTTCCGAAAGCGCCTCATCAAGGTTACCGGTCGGTTCATCCGCCAGCAGCACCGCCGGCTTGTTGACCACGGCGCGGGCGATGCCCACGCGCTGCTGCTCACCGCCGGAGAGTTGAATCGGAAAATTTTTCGCTTTGTCCAGCAGCCCGACCTTATCCAGGGCCGCAGAGACGCGGCGACGAATGTCATCCCCGCTGGCCCCGGCAATAATCAGCGGGATAGCCACGTTGTCGTAAACCGTGCGGTCCATCAACAGATGGTGATCCTGGAAAATCATGCCGATCTGCCGACGCAGAAACGGCACTTCACGATTCTTCAGGCGGCTAATGTCATGACCACCAAAGAAGATTTTCCCGGCGCTTGGCCGCTCAATACCACAGATCAGCTTGAGCAGCGTACTTTTCCCTGCGCCAGAGTGGCCGGTCAGAAATGCCATCTCGCCCTGCTGCAGGTGAAAGGTCACCCCCTGCAGCGCTTGTCTCCCACCGAGATAGGCCTTGCTGACGTGTTCAAAGCGAATCATTGTTAATCCTCTCGGGCAAAAAGTGCCTCTATAAAATCGCCCGCATTAAACGGACGCAAGTCCTCTATACGCTCGCCAGTTCCGATATACCGGATAGGGATCCCGAACTGGTCGGCGACGGAGAAGATCACCCCACCCTTCGCCGTACCATCCAGCTTGGTCAGGGTGATCCCCGTCAGGCCTACCGCCTCGTTAAACAGGCGGGTCTGGCTTACTGCATTCTGCCCGGTGCTGGCGTCAATGGTCAGCATCACCTCGTGCGGCGCATCAACGTCCAGCTTTTTCATTACCCGGACAATCTTTTTCAGTTCTTCCATCAGGTGCGCTTTATTCTGCAAGCGCCCGGCGGTATCGGCGATCAGCACGTCAATACCGCGTGATTTCGCTGCCTGGATGGCGTCAAAAATGACCGAGGCGGAGTCCGCGCCGGTATGCTGGGCAATCACCGGAATGTTGTTACGCTGGCCCCACACCTGAAGCTGCTCAACCGCCGCCGCGCGGAAGGTATCCCCCGCTGCCAGCATCACCGATTTACCCTGCTGTTCAAACTGACGTGCCAGCTTACCGATAGTGGTGGTTTTACCCACGCCGTTGACGCCGACCATCAGAATAACAAACGGCGTTTTGCCTTCAATATTAAGCGGCGCGTCAACTTTTGCGAGGATATCACCCATCTCCGCTTTCAGCAGGCCATAAAGCGCTTCGGCATCGTGCAGCTGTTTGCGGCTGGCGCTCTCGGTCAGCGTAGCGATAATTTTACGCGTTGTCTCAACGCCAACGTCTGCCACCAGCAGCTGCTCTTCCAGCTCTTCGAACAGATCATCATCGATTTTTTTGCCGCGGAAAAGAGTGATAAATCCGGAACCGAGATTCTCTTTCGTTTTCAGCAGGCTGCGTTTCAGGCGCGCAAAGAAACCCTCTTTGGTGGGTTTTTCCTGCTCCAGAGGCGCGACCGCTACAGGCTCCTCCTCGAGGGCGATCTCCTCTTCCGCAGGAGCAGAGAGCGCGGCGGCCTCCAGCTCCTCGTCGGTGATCTCACGCTGATCCTCTTCGGTTAACCACTCTTCCGGCTCCGGCTCGACGAGGGCGACCTCTTCCGTCTGCGGCAGAGCTTCCGGTTCAATGTACACCGGCGGCTGAGCATGCAGAGGTGCCGCTGGCTCCGCTTGAATGTCTTCTGGAGCCTCTTCCGCAACGGTCTCCTGAACCTCTTTCTGAACCTCTTCCTGGGCAGCAACCTGCTCCGTCACCTCGACGACGTCGGCGGCAAAGGCTTCTGATTCGGCTTCGCTATGCGGGGCATGCTCCGCTTTCGCTTCTGCTTCCGTTTCCGCTTCTTTTTCAGTGACAACAGCCGCCTGCTGCTGGATCTGCTCTTCCGGCTGCTGCTCAACCTGCTGCTCTGGCTCCGCCTGCTGCGGCTCCTCTTTCGGGCCTAAGCCCAGCCAGGAGAGGAAACCCCGTTTTTTCTCTTTTGCCATTTGCGACTACACTCCTCGCGGTTAATTCATGGCACAGCCCGTATTGTCCTAAAGATAGTCGCAAACAGGGGCTGAAAATTGTGTAAGTAATTCGTTAGTCTAACACTTTCCTGATTCCACAGCACCGCCTGCGGATTAAGGTTTCGTCCGGCGTCGCCCGCCGCTAAAATGGCGGCCTAAAAATTGTGACCAGAGCCAGCATTATGAAAAAACCCAACCGAGCCGCCAGCGGCCAGATACGCATCATTGGCGGCCAGTGGCGCGGCCGAAAACTCCCGGTGCCGAACAGCCCCGGCCTGCGACCCACCACGGATCGCGTCAGGGAGACCCTGTTTAACTGGCTGGCCCCCGCAATGGTAGACGCGCGCTGCCTCGACTGCTTCGCTGGCAGCGGTGCGCTGGGCCTCGAGGCGCTGTCGCGCTATGCCGCTTCCGCAACGCTGATCGAGATGGAGCGCGGCGTAGCCCGCCAGCTACAGCAGAACCTGGCGACGCTGAACGCCACCCGGGGCAAGGTGGTTAACGACAATACCCTCGCGTTCCTTAACCAGAGCGGGACCCCGTATGATATCGTCTTTGTCGATCCGCCGTTCCGTAAAGGCCTGCTTGATGAGACGTTGCGGCTGCTGGAAAATAACGGCTGGCTGGCGGATGACGCGCTAATCTATGTAGAGAGCGAAGTGGAAAATGGGCTGCCGCCCGTGCCAACGCACTGGGATTTGCACCGGGAAAAGATAGCCGGTCAGGTCGCCTACCGTCTCTATCACCGACAAGTACCTCAATCATCAATAAGTACAGGGAGCGTAACATGCTGATTAATCTGGGCCGGGTTCTGATGCTGTGCGTCTGGGCATTTCTGATCCTCAACCTGATCCACCCTTTCCCGCGTCCGCTGAATATCTTTGTCAACGTGGCGCTGGTTTTCACCGCCTTTATGCATGCCCTGCAGATGGTAATGATGAAAACCGCCCTACCAAAGGATGGCCCGCAGATGACCGCCGCCGAGCAGTGGCGCATCTTCCTGTTTGGCGTCTTTGAGCTGCTGGTGTGGCAGAAAAGGCTTAAGCAGAATCTTCAGAAGAAGAAGTAATCGCGCGGGCCAGCATTGTCATCTGCCCGCAACGGCCACTACACTGAATAGCAAGGGTGTGGGCATAAAGCCCACGAGACAGTAACAAATTCAAGGAATTAAGATGCTCTGGTCGTTTATCGCCGTCTGTTTTTCCGCCTGGCTTTATGTGGATGCCTCCTATCGCGGGCCAGCCTGGCAACGCTGGGTCTTTAAACCCGTTACGCTGCTGCTGCTGTTACTGCTGGCCTGGCAGGCACCGATGTTTAACGCCGTCAGCTATCTGGTGCTGGCCGGTCTCTGTGCCACCCTGGTGGGTGATGCACTGACCCTGCTGCCGCGCCAGCAGCTGCTCTACGCCATCGGGGCGTTCTTCCTCGCCCATCTGCTCTACACCATCTACTTCGCCAGCCAGATGACCCTCAGCTTCTTCTGGCCGCTGCCGCTGGTGCTGCTGGTGATTGGCGTCCTGTTGATCGCCACCGTCTGGACGCGTCTTGAGGAGCTGCGCTGGCCCATCTGTACCTTTATTGCCATGACGCTGGTGATGGTCTGGCTGGCGGGTGAGCTGTGGTTCTTCCGCCCTACCAGCCCGGCGCTGTCGGCGTTTGTCGGTGCCACCCTGCTGCTGCTGAGCAATATTGTCTGGCTGGGTAGCCACTACCGCCGCCGCTTCAGGGCAGACAGCGCTATCTCCAGCGCCTGCTATTTTGCCGGTCACTTCCTGATTGTGCGTTCTCTCTATCTATAACGCTTGACTCTGGAGTGGACTCCAGAGTGTATCCTCCGGTTAATGAGAAAATTATCATTGACCGGAGGACATCATGTCTATCCCTGAAAAACCCAAAAAAGCCCCGCAGTTTTCGACGTTTAAGCTCACCCCTGCGCCGGGCAAAGAGGATTGCTGCTGCGAGGGGGAATGCGCGACGCAGCGCGCCGCTCCCCTGCCCGCTCGCGGCGATCGTTACAGCTGGATCGTTAACGGCATGGACTGCGCCGCCTGCGCCCGCAAAGTAGAGAACGCGGTTAGGCAGGTTGCCGGGGTTGAGCAGGTGCAGGTGCTTTTCGCCACCGAGAAGCTGCTGGTTAACGCCTCGGGCAACGTCAGCGCTCAGGTCGAGGCCGCGGTCAAAAATGCCGGTTACACCCTGCGCAGCGAGACGGCCCCGGCGGAGAAAACGTCCTTCCTGCGGGAAAACCTGCCGCTCATCACGCTGATCGTCATGATGTCGCTAAGCTGGACGCTGGAGCAGGTCAACCACCCGTTCGGTAACCTGGCCTTTATCGCGACCACTGTCGTAGGTCTCTATCCTATCGCGCGTCAGGCGCTGCGTCTGATGAGAAGCGGCAGCTGGTTTGCTATTGAGACGCTGATGAGCGTGGCGGCCATCGGCGCGCTGTTTATCGGTGCAACGGCGGAGGCGGCGATGGTGCTGCTGCTGTTTTTAATCGGCGAGCGTCTTGAAGGCTGGGCCGCCAGCCGGGCAAGGAAAGGGGTTAGCGCCCTGATGGCGCTTAAACCAGAGACCGCAACGTTGGTCGTTGACGACGAACGTAAAACGGTAGCGATAGAGACGCTGCGACCGGGGAATGTGATTGAAGTGGCTGCCGGAGGGCGTTTGCCCGCCGACGGGGCGCTGCTGACCGCTGCCGCTGGCTTTGATGAGAGCGCCCTTACCGGCGAATCGATTCCGGTAGAGCGAACCGCAGGGGAAAAGGTGCCTGCCGGGGCCACCAGCGTGGATCGACTGGTGCAGCTGAAGGTGCTGTCAGAGCCAGGCGATAGCGCCATTGATCGCATCCTCAGACTGATCGAGGAGGCCGAGGAGCGCCGCGCTCCCGTGGAGCGCTTTATCGATCGTTTCAGCCGGATCTATACCCCGATGATTATGCTCATCGCCCTGCTGGTTGCCGTTGTGCCTCCGCTGCTCTTCAGCGCCCCGTGGGAAGGCTGGATCTACAAGGGGTTGACGCTGCTGCTCATCGGCTGCCCGTGCGCGCTGGTTATCTCCACCCCAGCGGCGATAGCCTCCGGACTGGCGGCAGCGGCCCGGCGGGGTGCGCTGATTAAAGGCGGCGCGGCGCTGGAGCAGCTCGGACGCGTGCGCCATATTGCCTTCGATAAAACCGGCACCCTGACGCTGGGTAAACCGCAGGTTACCGGGGTTTATCCTCATGCAACCACTGAGAACGAACTGCTGACGCTGGCCGCCGCGGTTGAGCAGGGTTCGACCCACCCGCTGGCGCAGGCAATTGTGCGGGAAGCACAGTCTCGTAGGCTGGTGATACCGGCCGCTACGGCGCAGCAGGCGCTGGTGGGGTCGGGCATTGAGGCCGACGTCGAGGGCAAAAAGGTGCTCATCTGCGCGGCGGATACGTTTCCTGCTGCCGAATGTAGCGAGCGCATTCACAACCTGGAAGCCGCCGGGCAGACGGTGGTCGCCGTGGTTGAAGAGGGTGCGTTAAAAGGCCTGCTGGCGCTGCGGGATACGCTGCGTAACGACGCCAGAGAAGCCGTTGCTGCCCTGCATCGGCTGGGGGTGCAGGGGACGATCCTGACGGGCGATAACCCGCGTGCGGCAGCGGCAGTGGCTGGCGAGCTGGGGCTTGAGTTTAAAGCCGGACTGCTGCCGGCAGATAAGGTGGCGGCGGCGACGGCGCTAAATGCGCACACCCCGCTGGCAATGGTTGGCGACGGCATTAACGATGCTCCGGCGATGAAGGCAGCGACCATCGGTATTGCGATGGGCAGCGGCACCGACGTGGCGCTGGAGACCGCCGATGCGGCGCTGACCCACAGCAGGCTAAGCGGGCTGGCAGAGATGATTACCCTGGCACGGGCAACGCACGCCAACATTCGGCAGAACATTGCCATTGCGCTGGGGCTGAAGGCGGTGTTCCTGGTGACCACCCTGCTGGGGATCACCGGACTTTGGCTGGCGGTGCTCGCCGACACCGGCGCAACGGTGCTGGTGACGGCGAACGCACTGCGTTTGTTACGCCGCCGGTAAAACGCCGGGTGGCGGCTTCGCCTGACCCGGCCTACGGTTTTGTAGGCCCGGCAAGCGGAGCGCCGCCGGGCGTAATGTCTACTGCATTCCTAACAATCTCGGTAGCCAGAGCGAGATGGCCGGAATATAGGTCACCATCGCCAGTACCACCAGCAGCATCGCATAGAACGGCAGCATTGCCTTCACTACCGTTTCGATCTTCTGCTTGCTCACCGCACTGGCAACAAACAGCACCGAGCCTACCGGCGGCGTGATCAGCCCGATCCCCAGGTTGACCATCATGATCATGCCGAAGTGCACCGGATCGATCCCTAATGAGTTAGTTACCGGCAGCAGCACCGGGGTCAGGATCAGGATGATCGGGGCCATATCCATCAGGGTGCCAATCAGCAGCAGCATGATGTTGAGGTAGATCAGGATGACGTACTTGTTATCCGATAGCGAGGTGAAGAACTCGGTGATGCGCGTTGGCAGCTGCATGTAGGTCATCACTGCGCCGAACGCCGCTGCAAAGCCAATCAGGATCATCACGATGGTGACGGTCTTTACCGTACGGCACATCAGCTTCGGCAGCTCGCTCCATTTGTAGTCGCGGTAGATAAACATGGTCACGAAGAACGCCCACAGACAGGCAACCGCCGCCGACTCGGTGGCGGTAAAGATCCCGGACAGAATGCCGCCGAGAATGATCACCACCGTCATCAGCCCCCACAGGGCATCGAGCAGGATTTTTAGCGCCTGTTTGAACGGGATCCGCTGCCCTTTCGGGTAGCCGCGCTTGTGGGCAAAGCCGAGGCAGAGCACCATCAGACACAGGCCCAGCAGCAGACCCGGCAGCACGCCCGCGATAAACAGCGTGGCGATAGAGACCGTGCCCCCGGCCGCCAGAGAGTAGATCACCGAGTTGTGGCTGGGCGGGATCAGGATCGCCTGCACCGAGCCGCTGGCGGTCACCGCCGCCGCGTACTCGCGAGGGTAACCGTTCTTCTCCATCTCCGGGATCATCACGCTGCCGATAGAGGCCGTGTCCGCCACCGACGAGCCGGAGATCGCGCCGAAAAAGGTCGAGGCGACAATATTCACTAGCGACAGGCCGCCGCGAATAAAGCCGACAAAGACGTAGGCAAAGTTAACCAGCCGCCGGGCAATGCCCCCTTCCGCCATGATCGCCCCCGCCAGGATAAAGAACGGGATCGCCAGCAGGGTAAACTTGTTCACCCCGCTGGTGATCTGGATCATCAGCGCCTCAAGAGGCAGATCGATCCACAGCGCACCCGCTACGGCGCTTAACCCGACGGCGAAGGCCACCGGCATTCCCAGCGCCAGCAAGATGGCGAGGGTGAATAACAAAACAAACGCATCCATCTTTCACCCCTTAACTGTGGTTACCGATCAGCACAACCGGACGATTTTCCTGCGAGCCAAACAGCAGGCGTTCAAGCACAAACAGGATCAGGATCGCCGATCCCAGCGGCAGCGGCAGATAGCTCTCCCCGGAGGTCAGGATGGGAAACTCGGCGACGGGCTGATCCCACAGCTCCACGCACAGCCAGTAGCTGTACCAGAACATCAACAAGCAGATCAGCAGCATCAGCAGATCTACCGCTCGAGCGCACAGGGTTCTCAGCGACTCGGGCAGCCGGTCGGTGAGCATATTGACCGCGATATGCGACCCGGCGCGGTAGCTCACCGCCGCGCCGATAAAGGTAAAGGTCACCATGCAGATGATGGCGATCGGCTCCGGCCAGGACTCGCCGCGGTTGAGCACGTAGCGCGAGAAGATGCCAATGGGGATCACGATGGTCATCACCAGCAGCGACAGGCCCGCCACGGCCATGGCGAGCAGGTACAGACGGTCCATCCACTTCGGGTAGAGTTGGGACATACGTCCTCCACAAAACAGGTCAGGGTTACTTGACGTCAGCGATGGCTTTCATCAGATCCTGATGCTTATCGCCATACTGGGCGCGCACCGGCTCCGTCGCTTTGATAAAGACCGTTTTGTCGATTTCATGGAACTGGACCCCACCCGCCTTCATCTTGTCGAGCGCCTGCTGGTTATAGGCGTCCCACAGCTTGCGCTGTTCAAACTGCGCTTCACGGGCCAGGGTGAGGATCTTCTGCTGCTCGTCAGCGCTGAGCTTGTCCCACTTCACTTTGGAGTAGAGCAGCATCTCTGGGGTAATGAAGTGGCCGCTAAGGGTGTAGTTTTTCGCCACCGGCATGTAGTTGTGGGCAACGAAGGTCGGCGGGTTGTTCTCTGCGCCGTCAATCACGCCGGTCTGCATCCCGCTGTAGACCTCGCTGACGCCCATCGCTACCGAGTTAGCCCCCATATCTTTCAGCGTCGCCAGCGCCACCGGGCTACCCTGCACGCGGATCTTCTTCCCTTTCAGATCTTCCGGCTTAACGATGGGATCCTTGGTGATCAGGTTGCGGGTACCGGAGTCCATCCAGCCGAGGAACACCAGGCGGGATTTCGGGTTGGCGGTGAGCTTATCGCCAATGCTTTTACCGATATCGCCGTCGATGATCTTGTGCATGTGGTCTTCATCACGGAAGACGTAGGGCAGCGTAAAGACTTCGATATCCGGTAGGATCGCCGCCACCGGTGCCATGGAGACGCGGATCATGTCGATCGCGCCCATCTGCGCCTGCTCAATCATCTGCTTTTCATCACCGAGCACGCCGCCGGGGAAGACTTTAATCTCCAGCTTGCCGTCGGTTTGCTGTTTTAGTTTTTCGCCCATCTGCTCCACGGCCACCACGTTGGGATAACCCTGCGGGTGAACGTCGGCAGCCTTAATGGTTTGAGCAGCAACGGAAGAGGCAAAGGCAGAGAGGCACAGAGCGGCTAACAACGGCTTGAGGGTCGTTTTCATTGAGTCAACTCCAGGGTAGTGAGATAAGCGCCAGAACAGCGTTCTAATTTTTACGCTTAAAAACTACACTACGTCTGGAGAAGCAGAGGTGAAGCGGTTCACAAAAGTAACAAGATTGTGAAACGATGGTTCAATTATGTGACAACGGTAGTCCGAATAGCGGTTGAGCTACGCAGTACAAACTCTGCTGGCAGGATGCGGCTTCCCGGTCGCTTACCCGGCGATGCGGCCACCGCCCTTGCCACCGCCTCTTTCCCCTGGGCATCCAGATCCAGACGCACCGTGGTCAGGGAGGGAATAAAAAACGCGCTTTCGTAGCTGTCATCGTAACCCACTACTGACACCTGCTCCGGTACTGCTATTTGGGCCTGATGTAAGGCGCTCAGCGCCCCCAATGCCATCTGGTCGTTACCTGCCAGCAGAGCGGTAAACGTTTTTTTCTCAGCAAGCAGCGTCTGCACCCCAGCATACCCGCTCGGCGCGTCCCATGAGCCGAAGATGACCGAGCACGGCGTCAGACCATACTCGTTAAGGCTGTCCAGCCAGCTGGCTAAACGCAGCTGGGCCGATACGGCATGCTGTGGGCCAGGCATCAGCGCAATATGCCGGTGTCCCAACTCATAAAGCTGTTTTACGCTCTCCCGCGTACCGTTTGTCGGATCGAAGATGACGTGAAAAACGTCGCTATCAGGTGCAACGTCGAGAAACAGGCAGGTAACATCTTCATTCTGCTGCGCTACAGTTTCAGCGACAGCCCTTTCCAGCGGCACGTTGATAATAATTTTATCAACCAGCTGCGACTTAAAGTCATTAATTGATTGCTGGATAGCGGTGGTATCGTTTTCATCAATCATTGAGATGAGAACCTGATAGCCAGCATCACGGGCATGTTTCTTTACCGAAGCAGCAATTTGTGAAGGCGCATGAAGAGCAAGCGAGGTAGTAACCAGTCCGAGAGTGTGTGCGTGTTTCCCTACCAGTTGCTGGGCGAGACGGTTGGGCACATAGCGCAGCTCTTCAATCGCTTCTTCAACACGAATACGCGTCTTTTCGGCAACGTTCACGGATTTATTTAATACTCTGGATACGGTCTGGTAAGAGACGCCAGCGTGGCGGGCAACGTCTTCCAGGGTCGCATTTCTGCTCTTATTCACCCTTTTTCCTTTCTCAGTTACGTCTCAGGTTCACACCTCTATCATATCAAAATGTCTTACGTTCACATGGCTGTTTTTTGCGATCTTGTTCACCTTTCGCCAAGGGAAAAAAGCACGTTCTGTGATAACGGTTACATTTCGCAGCGTTGAACGTTGTGCAAAAGATTTGTCAGGTATTGTATGTAAACCACGGATGTGAACGTCGTACATTTTCGTACGATGCTGTTCACATCAGCCAGACACGCCCAAAAGAACGCTATTCGCCGCAGCCCAGGCGAAGCACTGACTTCTGTTCCTTGATAAGGAAAAAAGAGATGGTTACCGGCAAAAGGAACTACATACTTTTAAGTATCTTCGACTTTCTCTATCTGTTTGCCTGGTCAGCAACAATGGCTTTTTTTGTTATCTGGACCACCCAACACTTAGGCATCAGCGCAACAAAAACCGGCTGGCTCTATGCCATTAACGCCTTTATTGCCCTGACGATGCAGCCGTTCTTTGGTTATATTTCTGACAAATTTGGCACCAGAAAATCGCTTATCTTCCTGATCGTTGCCCTGCTATTGCCGATTGGGCCATTCTTTATTTACGTCTATGCTCCGCTGCTGGTAAGCACCTTCTGGTTGGGGGGTATTCTCGGTGGTATCTATCTGGGGATTATCTTTAACTCTGGCTGCGGCGTTATCGACTCTTACATTGATAAAATCTCTCGCCGCTACGCCTTTGAATATGGCCGGGTCAGAATGTGGGGATCGCTGGGCTGGGCCGCGGCAGCCTATATTGTGGGTCGCAATATCAACGATAACCCTAACCTCTCCTTCTGGCTGGCCAGCGCGGCTATCGTCTTAGCCGCCGTCTGCTTTATGCTGACCAAAATAGAGGTCACGGTTGAAGAGGAGAAGATGACCTCCTCCCTGAAGGCAGGACATGTCTTCGAGCTGGCAAAAAATCGTCAGTTCTGGATGCTGATTATCTTCACGCTATTCGTGACGCAAATCTACGATACCTATGACCAGCAGTTCGCCCAGTATTTCTCCCTGCAATTCTCCAGCGTAGACGTCGGGAATAAGTGGTACGGCACCCTCGCATCGGTACAGGTCTGTTTTGAAACCCTGTTTTTGGGGCTGATGCCGTGGTTTGTAAACCGCGTAGGGGCAAAATGGGCGCTGGTGATTGCCGGGACGATTATGTCGGTACGTATTCTTGGCTCCGCCGTCCCTCTCGGCCCGGTATGGATTGCCGCAGTAAAAATGATGCACGCCATCGAGAAGCCGCTCATTCTCATCGCCGTGTTTAAATTTATTGCGCAGAATTTCGATCACAAGCTCTCATCAACTATCTATCTGCTGGTGCTGTTTGCCGCGTCCATCGCCACTACGGTCTACTCACCCGCTGTCGGCTATCTGTACGACACCATTGGCTTCGCCAACACCTACATCATTCTTGGTACTGTTTCAGGCCTCTTCACGCTCTTCTCCGTGTTCTCTTTACGTAACCGGAAAGGCCAGGCCATCAATCTTTCTCAGGAGAGAGAGTCTTTAGCTTAACGGAGGCGGTCATGCGCAACTTATTCCCAACGCTGGGTTTTTTACACGGTGCCGATTACAACCCCGATCAGTGGTTGCATCAGCCAGGCATTATCGAGCAGGACATTGCGATGATGAAAGAGACCCGCTGCAACGTCATGTCGGTCGGCATATTCAGCTGGTCAAGCCTGGAGCCTGAAGAGGGTCACTACCAGTTTGGCTGGCTGGATAACGTGCTCGATAAGCTTTATGCCAACGGCATCTCTGTTTTTCTGGCGACGCCCAGCGGAGCAAGGCCAGCGTGGGTGTCAGAAAAATATCCAGAGGTGTTACGAACCAATAGCGATCGCACCCGGAACCTGCACGGCGAGCGGCATAATCACTGCTACTCCTCCCCCGCTTATCTCCGCCTGACGGGAAAGATAAACGCGCAGCTGGCCAGGCGCTATGCTAATCATCCGGCGGTGCTGGCATGGCATATCTCCAATGAATATGGTGGGGAGTGCCACTGCGAGATCTGCCAGGAAAACTTTCGCGGCTGGCTGAAGGAGAAATATCAGAGCCTGGAGAACCTGAACCAGCGCTGGTGGAGCACCTTCTGGAGCCATGAATATACCCGCTGGAGCCAGATCCACTCCCCGGGACCGCTGGGGGAGCAGTCGGTTCATGCCCTGAATCTTGACTGGCGGCGCTTCGTCACTGAACAGGTGGCGCTATTCTGCCGCCATGAGATAGAGACCGTAAAATCGTTTAACCCGGCGCTACCGGCGACAACCAATTTTCACGGCGCGTTTAATGATTACGATTACTGGCGCCTGGCGCAGGAGATCGATTTTGTCTCCTGGGATAGCTACCCGGAGTGGCATCAGACCCGGGATCAGCAGGCGCTCGCCTCTTACACCGCGTTTACGTTTGACCTGATGAGAAGCCTGAAGCCCGGCCTACCGTTTTTGCTGATGGAGTCAACGCCGGGCACCACCAACTGGCAGCCGATCAGCAAGCTGAAAAAACCGGGAATGCATCTGCTTTCGGCCCTGCAGGCGGTAGCGCATGGCTCTGGCTCGGTGCAGTATTTTCAGTGGCGTAAAAGCCGCGGCTCCAGCGAGAAGCTGCACGGTGCGGTGGTCGATCATGTTGGGCACCTCAACACGCGGGTAGCGCAGGATGTTAAACAGGTTGGCGCTGCGCTTGAGAAGCTGGCCGCTGCGGCAGGGAGCGATTATCGGGCCGAGGTGGCGATTGTTTACGACTGGGATAACCGCTGGGCGGTGAACGACTCGGCAGGGCCACGCAACTGCGGCATCAAATTCGAAGAGACCGTGCATAAGCACTATCAGGCGCTGTGGCAGCAAAACATTCAGGTCGATATTGTCTCCCAGCGTGCCGATATTAGCCGGTACCGCGTCGTCGTTGCACCTATGCTATATATGGTAAACGAGGCGTTTGCCGACCGGGTGAACCAGTTCGTTGCCGCAGGCGGCATTTTTATTGCCACCTACTGGTCAGGGATCGTTAACGAGGACGATCTCTGTTACACCACCGGCTTTCCTGGCCCGCTGCGGGACGTTTTAGGCATCTGGTCAGAAGAGATCGACAGCCTGTACGACGGTGAAACGAACCAGATCCAGATGACGGCGGCATCGTGGGGTAAAGCGACCCGCGACTACACCTGCGTTGAGCTGTGCGATCTGATCCATACCGAAGGGGCGGAGGTGCTGGGCGTTTATCAGCAGGACTTCTACCAGGGCAGGCCAGCCGTAACCCGTAACCGCTATGGTAAAGGCGAGGCGTACTACCTGGCGGCCAGAACCGGAAGCGATTTTCTGACGGACTTTTATCAGCTGATCGCAGACCGGCACGGGCTATCTGCCTGCACGACGCTGCATCTGCCGCACGGGGCGGTAGCGACCGTGAGAGAGCAGGATGGCAAGCGGTATATCTTTGTGCAGAACTTTAGCGATGGTGCCGTGACGCTGGATCTGGCCCAGGAGGCCGGACCGCTTGAGGCGCTGCTAAATACCGGCGAGCGGCAGGAGCAGCGGTACACTCTGCCCGCATTTGGCGTCGAGGTCTTTCTGGCGGAGTAAGCTCAACGCCGGGCGGCACTGCGTTTGCCCGGCCTACAATGGGTTCATTGCGATGTGTAGGCCCGGTAAGCGTAGCGCCACCGGGCGTTATAACTGCCCTTTACGTAGCAGATAATGGTAGGGCAGCGTCTCTACCTGCTGAGCCACCAGCTCATGCTCCATAAAGCGACAAAAGCCGGGAATATCGCGCGTGGTGGCGGGATCGTCGGCGATAATCAGCAACGTTTCCCCGGCCTGCATGGTGCGTACGGTTTTGCGCACCATCATCACGGGTTCCGGGCAGCGCAGCCCCTGCGCATCAAGGGTATGGTCGGGGCTAGAGAAAAGATCGGTCATTTTCATCTCACAAAATCAAAAACCGCTGTAGTTTACGCCGCGATTATCGCAAAGCAAACCAGGTTAACGATTGCGTGCATTTTAACCATTGCAAAGTGGAGGTAAAGCAGTATGATGCGGCGGTTCAAACTTGAGCCAGTAGGGCAATAACAGATTTTATTGGGTTCCCTAACCCCAACTACTAAAAAGGTCACAATATGACGCAGTTCTCGCAATCGCAGCGCACCAAGGCGCTGTTCTGGCTTTCGCTTTTTCACCTGCTGGTGATCACCTCCAGCAACTATCTGGTACAGCTGCCGATCTCGGTGTTTGGTTTCCATACCACCTGGGGCGCGTTTAGCTTTCCGTTTATTTTCCTCGCCACCGACCTGACCGTGCGTATTTTTGGCGCACCGCTCGCCCGGCGGATCATCTTTGCCGTCATGATCCCGGCGCTGATTATCTCCTATATCGTCTCGTCGCTGTTTTATATGGGCAGCTGGCAGGGCTTTGGCGCGCTGACACACTTTAACCTGTTCGTCGCCCGCATCGCCGCCGCCAGCTTTATGGCCTACACCCTGGGGCAGATCCTCGACGTGCGCGTCTTTAACCGCCTGCGTCAGAATCGCCGCTGGTGGCTCGCACCGACCGTCTCCACCGTATTCGGTAACGCCAGCGATACCGTCGCCTTCTTCTTTATCGCCTTCTGGCGCAGCCCGGACGCGTTTATGGCCCAGCACTGGACCGAAATCGCGCTGGTGGACTACAGCTTTAAGGTGCTCATCAGCATCCTGTTCTTCCTGCCGATGTATGGCGTATTGCTCAATATGTGCCTGAAAAAGCTGGCGGATAAATCTGAAATTACCGCGTTACCGGCCAGTTAAAGGTACGCTTCTTAACTTGTGATAAGATGGGCCTATGAGCCGTTTTGGCCGTTTATCGAAAGGAAGAAGTCAATGCGCAATCTGGTTAAGTACGTCGGGATTGGCCTGCTGGTGTTAGGGCTGGCGGCCTGTGATAACAGTGACACGAAAACGCCTGCTCAGGGCGCGGCGCCGGAGAGCAACGCGACCGGCCAACCGGTGACCCTGCTGGACGGCAAGGTGACCTTCTCCCTGCCTGCTGACATGAGCGATCAGAGCGGCAAGCTGGGTACCCAGGCGAACAATATGCACGTTTACTCCGATGCTACCGGCCAGAAAGCGGTGATCGTGATCGTTGGGGATAACACCAATGAAGAGCTGCCGGTGCTGGCGAAACGTCTGGAAGACCAGCAGCGCAGCCGCGATCCGCAGCTGCAGGTTGTGACCAATAAATCTATCGAGGTAAAAGGCCACACGCTGCAGCAGCTGGACAGCATCATCTCCGCGAAAGGCCAGACCGCCTGGTCCTCCGTGGTGCTGGGCAAGGTTGATGGTAAGCTGCTGACCATTCAGGTCACGCTGCCTGCGGAAAACCAGCAGCAGGCGCAGACCGCAGCAGAGAACATTATTAACACCATCGTGATTAACTAATTGTGTATAACGCCCGGCGGCGCGCTGCTTGCCGGGCCTACGATTCTGAAACGGTCTCCAGCGGAGGCCGTTTTTTTTAACTTCTATCATACATTTTATAATACTTTCTTTAATTTATAGATGTTGTATTGACTCGATTAACTCAAATTAAAAATTTCGGATTCAAAAAATACAAAAAAGCATTTATTGTTTAGAAAACCCTAATAAAGTGGCATGAAATGAGCGAACCTTATTCAATCTTAAAAGGGTTCTCAAGATGGCAACTCCTGCACATGTATGGATTTATAATGAATCAGGCAGCCTCATTATTGGAGGCGCTGATGTAATAGGTCGCGAAGGCAGTATAGAAATGCTAAGTTTTAATCATGGCATACATATACCTTTTGACGGCAATACGGGACGTCTGACTAGTACGCGAGTTCATGATAATCTTAGTTTTGCAAAAGAGTTTGATAAGTCCACACCCTATCTTTATAGAGCAGCAGCAACTAACGAACATCTGCAAAAAGCAGTAATTAAATGGTATCGTATTAACTCCACAGGAAGTGAAGAAGAGTTTATGCAGATTATCCTTGAAAATGTGCGGGTTATAGGCATTACGCCCGTAATGCATAATTTTAAAGATATGAGTCATTTAAATGCAAATCCTACTGAATCGATTTCATTAGCTTATAACTCAATCACATGGAAATACCTTGATGGCAATATCCAGTTTACAGATCAGTGGAACGTGCGGGCGGTGGCATAATGCTTCATTGCTGGCTAGATTATAATAATCTTTACGATCACGGGCGTATTGCAAAATTGCAAATCGGTGGTATTGGCCAGTTTCCAGTATTTAGTGGTATGGGTAATTACATAAACCGCCCAGAATGTTCAGATTTAAAAAATGCAGCTATACCTCCCGGCAGTTATTGGATTGTTGATCGACCCATAGGAGGCCTGTATTCGAGAGGGCAAACATTAGTTAAGCATATTTGGACAGGCAATCACTATGGTGAATGGTTTGGTTTATTTCGTAAGGATGGTGTGATAGACGACAAGACTGCATTTGATGCTGGACATGGGATCTCTTTTTACCGTGGAGGTTTCCGTATGCATCCGCTTCGTCCAGATGGTACTGGTATAAGTGAAGGATGCATTACTTTCTATAGGCATGAAGATTTTAATACGGTTCGCCAGGCACTACTGCATACGCAGCGTCATGATGTTTTAGGTGCTGGCCAATTGCAGGCATATGGTGATGTTACAGTAATAGGTCGTGCTCCGGGAAATTGCCATGTTGAACCGACTTAAATGGTGCTGGCGTGTGCTGGGTACCGTTGCATTTACGGGACTGTTATTGATAAGCGGCGTGTTCTGTCCGTTAGTGGATAAGCTCGCCGAGCCTATCACCCAGCTCGTAACTTACTTTCCATGGAATGAAAGTAAGTATTACGAAGAGCGGCTTGAAGATAACTATTTCAATATCTATCTATTTGTAGCATTCGTTGCTGCACTAGCGCTGGTCTGGCTGGTGGAAAAAATCGTTTGGCTTGTAAGGAATACATGAATGTAGGTCGGGTAAGCGAAGCGCCACCCGACGTAACCATAACCCTTATTCGTTTACTGAAACGGTCTCCAGCGGAGGCCGTTTTTTTAGCTTTAGCGTCAGCAGCAGCGCCACCGCCACCAGCCCGGCCGCCGCGATGTAGATTGACGAGACGCCCATCCACGCCATTAATAGCCCTGCCGCTGGCCCGGTTACGCCGAGAGCCAGATCCATAAACACCGTATAGGTTGCCAGCGCCGCACCCTGGTTCTGCTGGGGAACCGCTTTGACCGCCACCACGCCAAGCGCCGGGAAGACCAGCGAGAAGCCCGCCCCCGCCAGCAGCACGCCGACTTTCGCCATCCACGGCGCAGCGGCGAGGCCGGTAAGGATCAATCCCAACGTCTCGACCGCAAAGCAGATCAGCGCCACGTTCAGGCCGCCTAACCGACTGATGCCGTTAGGGAAGAAGAGCCGCGTGCCGATAAAGGCGCAGCTGAAGAGGGTCAGAGCAAATGCCGCGCCGTCCCAGCCTTTGGCATCATAGAAAAGCGTAATAAAGGTGGCGATGACGCCAAACCCGGCGGAGCCGAGCGCCAGCGCCATCCCGTAGAGCCAGATGCGCCCCAGCACGTCGCGAAACGGCAGCGGCTTGCCTTTGCTTACCTTCACCGCCGGACGGGTCAGGGCAAAGAGAAACGCCACCAGCGCCACGGCCATAATGGTAAGCGCCAGCCCGGTCAGGCCGACATAGTGAAAGCAGAGCACGCCCAGCGGCGCGCCGAGCGCCATTGCGCCGTAGGAGGCGATGCCGTTCCACGAGATCACCTTGCCGATGTGCAGTGACCCTACCGTGCCCACCCCCCACAGCGTCGAGCCGGTACCGGCGAAGCTCTGGCCGATGCCGAGGATCACCCTGCCTACGCAGAGCAGTACCAGGCTGATGATGGGCCAGCCGCTGCCAAGGCTCGCCAGCAGGTAGCCGACGCCGCTGAGAAAACAGCCGCACAGGCCAAAGAGCACGATCTTTTTCGGCCCTAACGCATCGGCATAGCGTCCGGCATGGGGGCGGCTCAGGAGGGTGGCGAAATATTGCAGGCTGATCACCAGCCCCGCCCAGAAGGCGCTATAGCCCATGACGTCGTGGACGTAGCCCGGCAGCACGGCCAGCGGCAGACCAATCGTGAGGTAGCTTGCGAAGTTAAATATCACGACGGAGACAATGCGCAGGTTAAGGCGCAGCCCACTTAGCGCCGGGCCGGCGACGGGTTCAGGCATGAAGCTCACCAGTTCTACAACGGTTCTTTACAGGAGTGTTTCACTATTAACACGATGAGGCGTGAAAATCAGCACTAATAATAAGATGATCGGCCTTAAGCGAAGCCCGGACAAGGCACTACACTTAACGAGCACAGCGATAAAAGGAATTCAACATGCTCAACGTATTGCCTGAAAAATCCGGTGATAAGGCAGGACTGCACATTCTTGTCAAACTGGCCGCGCTGGTCATTATCCTGGCGGGCATCCATGCGGCGGCGGATATTATCGTCCAGCTTCTGCTGGCGCTCTTCTTCGCCATCGTACTTAACCCTCTGGTGACCTGGTTTTTACGTCGCGGTATTAAACGCCCTATCGCCATTACGATTGTCGTGGTGGTGATGCTTGTCGTGCTGACCGCGCTGTTTGGCGTCCTCGCTGCCTCAACCAATGAGTTCGTCACCCTGCTACCGAAATATAACCGCGAGCTGACGCGTAAAATCGTCGCCCTGCAGGAGGCGCTGCCTTTTTTGAACCTGCATTTCTCGCCGGAGCGTATGCTGCAACGCATGGACTCCGACAAGATGATGACCTTCGCCACCACCCTGATGGCGCAGCTCTCCAACGCGATGGCCAGCATCGTCCTGCTGGTGATGACGGTGGTGTTTATGCTGTTTGAGGTGCGCCACGTACCCTACAAGCTGCGCTTTGCGTTGAATAATCCACAGATCCATATCGCAGGCCTGCACCGGGCGTTAAAAGGGGTGTCGCACTATCTGGCGCTCAAGACGCTTATCAGCCTGTGGACCGGAGTGATTATCTGGCTGGGGCTGATGCTGCTTAACGTCCAGTTCGCCCTGATGTGGGGCGTGCTGGCGTTCCTGCTGAACTATGTGCCCAACATCGGCTCCGTACTTTCAGCGATCCCGCCGATGATTCAGGCGCTGCTGTTCAACGGCTTCTATGAGTTTGTCATGGTCGGCGCGCTCTTCCTGGTCGTGCATATGGTGCTGGGCAACATTCTTGAACCGCGGATGATGGGCCACCGGCTGGGGATGTCAACGCTGGTGGTGTTCCTCTCGCTGCTGGTCTGGGGATGGCTGCTGGGACCGGTGGGCATGCTGCTCTCGGTACCGCTCACCAGCGTGTGCAAAATCTGGATGGAGACCACCAAAGGTGGCAGCAAGCTGGCGATCCTGCTCGGCCCAGGACGACCAAAAAGCCGGCTGCCGGGGTAGCGCATTTCCGGCAGCTGCTACGCTTAATGGTTTGACCATGACATCTACGGGAGCAAACAATGAAGATTGATTTGACGGGAAAAGTTGCGCTGGTGACGGCCTCAACCGGCGGGATTGGTTTGGCGATTGCGCGCGGCCTGGCGGAGAGCGGCGCGGAAGTGATCCTCAACGGCCGCAGCCAGGAGAGCGTGAACCAGGGTATTCAGCAGCTGCAGCAGGCGGTGCCGGGGGTTGAGGTGCGGGCGACCATCGCCGATCTTAGTACGGCTGAGGGCGTTGAATCGGTACTGAAAACCGCCTCGTCCGTAGATATTCTGGTCAACAACGCGGGCATCTATGGCCCGTCCGATTTTAACGCCACCGACGATGCCACATGGGACAAATACTGGCAGACCAACGTCATGTCCGGCGTTCGCCTGGCGCGCGCCCTGTTGCCGGGCATGGTGAAGAAGGGCTGGGGCCGGGTGGTCTTTATCTCTTCCGAATCGGCCCTCAATATTCCGGCGGACATGATCCACTACGGCGTGACCAAAACGGCGCAGCTCTCACTGGCCCGCGGACTGGCAAAATATGTGGCGGGCAGCGGCGTGACGGTGAACAGCGTCCTGCCAGGGCCGACCCTCTCCGACGGCTTTGCCGCCATGATGCAGAGCGAAATCGACAAAACCGGCAAGTCGCTGGAGACGGTAGCCACCGAGTTTGTGAAAGCCAACCGCCCTACCTCGGTGATCCAGCGTGCCGCGACGGTAGATGAGGTCGCCAATATGGTGGTCTACGTCTGCTCAACCCAGGCCTCAGCGACATCCGGCGCGGCCCTGCGCGTTGACGGTGGCGTCGTGGACGATATTGTATAACCGCAGCATGGAGAAGCGTTATGTCTATGCGAACCTCACGCTGTCTGCTGGCCGCCCTGCTCCTCAGCGGGACGGCAACGGCAGCAGAGTACGGTGAACATCTGGAAGGTTTTAGCTACCCGTGGGAGCTAAAAAAGTTTGAGTTTCAGTCGCAAAAGCAGCCGCTCAGCATGGGCTACATGGATCTTCAGGCGGATAAGCCCAACGGCCATACGGTCGTACTGCTGCACGGCAAAAACTTCTGTGCCGCCACCTGGGAGGAGACGATCCGTGCTCTGCACGATGCCGGGTATCGCGTAGTCGCCCCGGATCAGATTGGCTTCTGCACATCCACCAAGCCCGCCAGCTACCAGTACAGCTTCCAGCAGCTGGCAAGCAACACCCACCAGCTGCTCGACTCGCTGGGAGTTGAGAAGGCAACAATCATTGGCCACTCTACCGGCGGGATGCTGGCCACGCGCTATGCCCTGATGTACCCCCAGCAGACCGAGAAGCTGGTGATGGTCAACCCCATCGGCCTTGAGGACTGGAAAGCCAAAGGCGTGCCTTACCGCAGCGTTGACGAGTGGTATCAGCGCGAGCTAAAAACCAGCGCTCAGGGCATCAAAGCCTATGAGCAGAAGACCTACTATATGGGCAACTGGAAGCCGGAGTATGACAAATGGGTAGATATGCTGGCCGGGCTGAGCAACGGGCCGGGTAAAGAGCGCGTAGCGTGGAACTCTGCGCTTATTTACGACATGATCGCCACCCAGCCGGTCGTCTATGAGTTTAAAGATCTGCGCGTGCCAACGACGCTGTTTATCGGTACCGGGGATACTACCGCTCCAGGCAGCGATACTGCGCCGCCGGAGGTGAAAAAGGCCGTGGGTAACTATAGCGTGCTGGGCAAAGAGGCCGCGAAGCAGATCCCCGGCGCGATGCTGGTGGAGTTTGACGGCATGGGCCACGCTCCGCAGATGGAAGATCCAGCGCGCTTCCACGAGGCATTGCTTAAAGATTTACGATCGTAATCTGGAGCAGGTGAGTTAAGGGAACAAAAATATGTTTTTCATCTGGACGCTGATACCCGCTCTGTACGTGATAGCGCGGTTTATTCTGCCGCTGTCGCTGCCAATGTGGGTACGCGCAGGATTGGCGCTGGTACTGCTGGTAGCAGGCGAATTTCACCTGCTGGGCAAGCTGTTCTTCGGCAGTATGTTCTCCCCCGAGTGGCCCGAGCCGGTGATGATCGCCCAGGGCTGGCTGTTTGGTTCCATCGTGATGTTTGCCGGGCTGCTGCTGGTGCGCGACGTCGTCAGCCTGCTGCTGAAGTGGCTGCTGCGCAAACGCCTGCCGCCGACCTCATCCGGCGTAGCGCTGATGGTAATAGCCCTGGTGCTGTCGGGCATCGGCGTAAAGCAGGCGATTGAGATCCCGGCGGTGCGCACCGTCAAGGTGGATTTCCCCGATCTGCCGCCCGCCTTTGAAGGTTTTAAAATTGTCCAGCTGACGGATATCCACTCCAGCCGCCTGCTGCCGCAAGCCTGGGTTGAGCAGGTTGTAGAGAAAGCCAACCGGCTTAATCCTGACCTGATCGTGCTGACCGGGGATATGTCCGACGGCACGGTGGATCGCCGCTTTAAGGACGTCGAGCCGCTCTCCCGGCTACAGGCTAAAAGCGGTCTCTACGCCATCACCGGCAACCACGAATACTACTTTGACTATGCAGAGTGGATGAAGATTTACCGGCAGCTGAAGATCCCCTTCCTGCAAAATAGCCACGTGCGCATTGCGCGCGGCGATGAATCTATCGTGCTGGCGGGCGTCAACGACGAGGCTGCCCAGCGCGTTGAGGAGCCTGGCCCAGATCTTGAGCAGGCCCTGGCGGGCGTTCGTCCTGATGACAGCATTATTCTGCTCGACCACCGTCCTGGCTCGGCCCGCGACAACGCTAAGCACAACGTGAAGCTGCAGCTCTCCGGACACACTCACGGAGGGATGATCCGCGGGCTGGACCTGCTGGTGGGTCCGGCAAACAACGGTTTCGTCTCCGGGCGCTACCAGGTCGGCAATATGACCCTTTACGTCAGCAACGGCACGGGCCTGTGGAACGGCTTCCCCCTGCGGCTGGGCCACCCGTCGGAGATCACCGAGCTGATCCTGCACCGCAGCGCTGCTCAATAGCTGTTATAAAATTGTAACAATGATTACTTAGTCTAACGGCGTCACTTTACTCTCTGGTTAACCAAAGGACGCCGTCGTGAGCAGACCGTTAAAATCCCTATTCAAAAAAGAACATAGCGAAGAGATCAGTAACCGCAGCGCCAACCCGGTATTTTCCGACGTGGCGAACGTCTTTCTCTCCCGCCGCCGCCTGTTGCAGATGGGCGTGGTGGCGGGCGCGGCGGTCTCTTTCCCGCTGCTGGTGAAACCGGAGGCGGCTTTTGCTGCGGTTGCCCGCCCCTCCGCGCTGGCTAAGGCGGTCTCGCTGGGGTTCACCAGCATCCCGGTCTCCTCTGAAGATACGGTGAGGGTGCCGGAGGGCTATATCGCCCGTCCCTTCTACCGCTGGGGCGAGCCGGTGGGTCTGAAAGAGGCGATGCCCGCGTTCAAGACCGACGGCAGCAACACCACCGACGAGCAGGCGGCGCAGGCCGGCATGCACCATGACGGCATGGCGTGGTTTAGCCTGCCGCAGGGCGGCGACAGCCCTGACCATGGCCTGCTGGCGATGAACCATGAGTACATCGATAACGGGATGCTGTTCAAGGATGGCGACGCCAACTGGAACCTCGACAAAGCCCGCAAAGGACAGAACGCAATGGGCATCTCGGTTATCGAGGTGCAGAAGCGCGGCAGCGACTGGCAGGTGGTACGCCCCTCCTCGTTCGCCCGCCGTATCACGGTAAACACCCCGATGCAGCTCACCGGCCCGGCACGCCATCAGCCGCTGATGAAAACCGCCGCCGATCCGCAGGGCGAGCAGGTGCTGGGAACGATGCAGAACTGCGCCAATGGCCACACGCCGTGGGGAACCTACCTCACCTGCGAAGAGAACTGGTCCGATATTTTTGTGAAGAAGGCGGATCGCAACGCGCTGGAGAAGCGCTACGGTATCGCCGACAGCGACGATTCCTACCGCTGGAACGAGGTTGACGAGCGCTTTAGCGTGGATAAGACCCCGAACGAGCCGAACCGCTTTGGCTGGGTCGTGGAGATTGACCCGTACAATCCTGACTCTACGCCGCGCAAGCACACGGCGCTGGGTCGCTTCAAGCACGAAGGCGCAATGGTCACCCTCGCCGCAGACAACCGCGTGGTGGTCTATATGGGCGACGACCAGAAGTTTGAGTACATCTATAAGTTCGTCTCGGAGAAAAAGTACGATCCGGCCAACCGCGACGCCAGCATGGATCTGCTCACCTCCGGCACGCTCTACGTGGCGAAATTCAATGAGGACGGCAGCGGCAGCTGGCTTCCGCTGGTCTTTGGCGAGAACGGTCTCGATCAGAGCCACGGCTTCGAAAGCCAGGGCGATCTGCTGATCAAAACCCGTCTGGCCGCCGACGTGGTGGGCGCGACCAAGATGGATCGTCCGGAGTGGATCAGCGTCGATCCGAACACCCCCGGCAGCGTCTACTGCACTCTGACCAACAACAGCGATCGCGGCAAAGAGGGCAAGGCGCCGGTCGATGCCGCCAACCCGCGCGCCAACAACCAGTTTGGTCACATCATGCACTGGCTGGAAGAGAACAACGATCCGGCCTCGGGACGCTTCCAGTGGGATATTCTGGTGATGGCAGGCCGCACCGACAGCGACGATGCGCAGGCCAAAGGCTCGATGCAGGGCGCCGCGTTTGGCAGCCCGGACGGCCTTTCGTTCGACCATCGCGGCGTGCTGTGGATCCAGACCGACGTCTCCTCCAGCACCATCAACCAGAAAGCGTATGCCGATATGGGTAACAACCAGATGGTGACCACCATTCCGGGCACTAACGAGTATCGTCGCTTCCTCACCGGGCCGCGCGGCTGCGAGATCACCGGCATCGCCTTTACTCCAGATAACCGGACGCTGTTTATTAATATTCAGCACCCTGGCGAGGTGGGCGACGGCATCACCGATCCGGCCAATCCGCGTGCGGTGTCGAACTGGCCGGATGCCGATCCGAACGGCCGCCCGCGCTCATCGACGGTGGTGATTGTGAAGGCCGACGGCGGATTGATCGGCAGCTAAAAAAGCAAAAAGCCGACGGCATCGCTGCCGTCGGCTTTTTTCACGTCTGCTGCAATCATGCGTTGTGCAGCTGCTGCCCACAGGCGATCACGCTTGCCAGCAGAACCTTCACGTCCTCCAGGCAAACAACCGGGTTGAGCAGGGTCAGCTTCAGGCAGGTCACGCCATCGGCTTCCGTTACGCCCACGTTCGCCGCCCCGGAGGCCAGCAACGCATCACCGATACGCTGGTTCAGGAGCGCAACGCCTGCGGTGTCGCCGTTTTCCGGACGGAAACGGAACAGCACGCTGGCCAGCTGCGGCTGCATGACCAGCTCCAGCTGCGGCTGCTCGGCCACAAACTGCGCTACCTGCTGCGCCAGGGTTACGCCGTTATCAATGATCTCGGCATACTGCTTTTTACCCAACGCTTCCAGGCCCATCCACAGCTTCAGCGCATCGAAACGGCGGGTGGTTTGCAGCGATTTAGAGACCAGGTTCGGTACGCCCTGCTCTTCGTCGAAATCAGAGTTCAGGTACGCCGCCTGATAACGCATCAGCTGATAGTGACGCGCATCTTTCAGCAGGAACGCGCCACAGCTGATGGTCTGGAAGTACTGCTTGTGGAAGTCCAGCGTGACGGAGTCCGCAAGCTCCAGGCCGTTGAGGAAGTGGCGATACTTCTCGGAAAGCAGCAGCGCGCCGCCCCAGGCCGCATCCACATGCACCCAGATCTGCTCTTCAGCCGCCAGGGCGGCGATCTCAGCTAACGGATCGATCGCGCCCGCATCGGTGGTGCCTGCGGTGGCAACAATCGCCATCACCTGCTCACCGTTGGCTTTCGCCTGCGCCAGCTTCTCCTTGAGATCGTTGAGATCCATACGCGAGAATTGATCGGTTTTCACCAGCGTCACGGCCTGGTAGCCCAGTCCCATCAGCGCCATGTTCTTCTGCACGGAGAAGTGTGCATTTTCAGAGCATAACACTTTAATTTTACTGAGATTACCGGTCAGGCCGTGCAGCTGAACAGAGTGGCCCTGGCGAGCGAAAAAGGCATCGCGCGCCAGCATCAGGCCCATCAGGTTGCTCTGCGTACCACCGCTGGTGAAGACCCCGGCGTCGCCCGCTGTGTAACCGACCTGCTCACGCAGCCACTCAATCAGCTTAACCTCGATGATGGTCGCCGACGGGCTCTGATCCCAGGAGTCCATGCTCTGGTTGGTGGCGTTGATCAGCACTTCCGCCGCCTGGCTAATGACCAGGCTCGGGCAGTGCAGATGCGCCACACACTGCGGATGGTGCACAGAGAGGCTGTCCTTGAGGAAATACTCCACGGCGCGCTCAATGGCGGCCTGGTTGCCCAGGCCCTCAGCGCTAAACTCTAAATTGATGCGCTCACGGAGTTCCGCAACGGTTTTGCCCTGGTACATCTCAGGCTGCTTAAGCCACTCAATAACCGCTTGCGTGCTCTGCTCAATCGCTTCCTGATAGGCGGCAATGCTCTGCGCGGAACCAGAGAGAATCGGATTTAGATCAGACATGTGCTCATTTGCTCCGATTAAACAGGCTTCACGCCAGCGCTCAGCAGCGCGTTTTCAAATTTATCGAGGAAAATCCCCAGCTCGTTTTTGTCGATCAGCAGGGACGGCAGCAGACGCAGTACGCAACCGCCACGGCCGCCGCGCTCGAGGATCAGGCCCGCTTCGAAGCATTTTTTCTGCAGCAGGGCAGAGAGATCGCCGTCCGCCGGGTAGCAGCCCATGTGATCCTGCGCTTCCTGCGGCTTAACGATCTCAATCCCGATCATTAAGCCCAGACCGCGCACGTGGCCGATAACCGGGTAACGCTTCTGCATCTCAGCCAGCTGGCCCTTCAGCCATTCGCCTTTTTCAGCAACCTGCTCGGCAACGCCTTCCTCTTTCAGGATCTTCAGCGTGGTGAGGCCGGTAGCCATCGCCAACTGGTTGCCACGGAAGGTACCGGTGTGATGACCCGGCGCCCAGGCGTCGAACTGCTTTTTAATACCCAGCACGGCCAGCGGTAAACCGCCGCCTACCGCTTTCGACATCACGATGATGTCCGGCTCAATACCGGCGTGTTCGAAGGCGAAGAATTTACCGGTACGGGCAAAGCCCGCCTGGACTTCGTCAAGGATCAGCAGAATGCCGTGTTCCTGGGTCACTTTACGGATGCGCTGCAGCCACTCGGCCGGAGCCGGGTTCACGCCGCCCTCGCCCTGCACGGCTTCAAGGATCACGGCAGCAGGTTTACGCACGCCGCTCTCAACGTCGTTGATCAGGTTTTCGAAGTAGTAGGTCAGCGCTTTCACACCGGCTTCGCCGCCAATGCCCAGCGGGCAACGGTACTGGTGCGGGTAAGGCATAAACTGCACTTCCGGCATCATGCCGTTAACCGCTTCTTTCGGCGACAGGTTACCGGTTACGGCGAGCGCGCCATGCGTCATGCCGTGGTAGCCGCCGGAGAAGCTGATTACGCCGGAACGTCCGGTCACTTTTTTCGCCAGCTTCAGCGCCGCTTCAACGGCGTCCGCGCCGGAAGGGCCGGTGAACTGCAGGCAGTACTCTTTGCCCTGACCTGGCAGCAGCGAGAGCAGATAAGCAGAAAACTCATCTTTTAACGGCGTGGTCAGGTCAAGCGTATGTAACGGTAAGCCACTGGTAAGGACGCTTTGGATGCTTTGGATCACATCAGGATGATTATGGCCAAGCGCCAGCGTTCCGGCGCCTGCAAGACAGTCAAGGTATTGTTTATTATCTGCATCGGTGATCCAGACGCCCTGCGCTTTGGTGATCGCTAACGGCAACTTACGTGGATAACTTCTGACGTTGGATTCAAACTCGGCCTGTCTGGCCAGAAAGGTCTCATTGCTCTGCGGTAAGGAATCAGCACTCAAAGAATCAATACGGACTTTATCCGTCATCATATCTCTCCTACAACCTGGCGTCGTTAAAACACCGATTGAATAAGGGTTTAAGGGGGGTAAAAAATCGCGGCTAATATATGTGTTTTCAGCAGCGGACTCAATCTTTTATTTTTTGTGGGCTTTTATGTAAATATTCTTAAAAATCAATGACAAGAAATGTTTTAGCCTCGGCTTAACATAAAGGTTGAAGAAAATATCGATTCAATGGGTTAAATCACTTACTATGCCCGCCGTTAAAATCCAAACCGATAAGGAAGACCTTATTTAACTATTTATGCGCATCAGATCCGGTGACCTGTGAGAACTAACGGAAGCAGGTTCCTGAGTTTTAAGCAGAAATGTTCGCGGGCGGACATTTCGTAAGGTGAAGAGCACTTCCCTTATGCCGAAATGAAAATTTTCATGCCATATCGATATGGCGCCCTGATATGAGATTGTTATGACTCACACTTATCCACACATCATCGTTGCCAAGTTTGGCGGAACCAGCGTAGCTGACTTTGACGCGATGAGCCGCAGTGCCACCCTTGTCCTTGCTGATAAAAACGTTCGTCTGGTTGTCCTGTCTGCCTCTGCGGGCGTGACTAACCTGTTAGTCGAACTCGCTTCCGGTCTGGAAAGCCCCGATCGGCTGGACAAAATCGCCACCCTGCGCGCCCTGCAATACAACATTATTTCACGCCTTAAACAGCCAGACGCCATTGGTCAGGAGATCGATCGTCTCCTCGACAATATTAGCCGCCTGGCCGAAACGGCTCTTGATTCCCGTTCAGCCACGCTCTGCGATGAGCTGGTGAGCCACGGGGAGCTGATGTCTTCCCTGCTGTTTGTGGAAGTCTTGCGTGAACGTGAAGTTGAGACGCAGTGGTTTGATGCCCGCAAAGTCATTCGCACCGATGATACGTTTGGCTGCGCAGTACCGGCCATCGACGCTATCGCCGAGCTGGCGGAAAAACATTTACGCCCGCGACTTGAGCAGGCGCTGATGGTAACCCAGGGCTTTATCGGCAGCGACGCGACAGGGCAAACGACCACGCTCGGGCGCGGCGGCAGCGACTACACCGCTTCCCTGCTGGCAGAGGCGCTTCATGCCTCACGTGTGGATATCTGGACCGATGTCGCGGGGATCTATACTACCGATCCCCGGATCGTCCCCCAGGCAAAACGTATCGATAACCTTTCGTTCTCCGAAGCGAGAGAGATGGCGACCTTTGGTGCCAAAGTGCTGCACCCGGCTACCCTGCTGCCTGCCATGCGCAAGAACATTCCGGTATTTGTCGGGGCCAGCAATAACGCGGCCGCGGGTGGAACGCTGGTTCGCCGCGATGCGCTAGAGCCGTCGCGCTATCGCGCCCTGGCCGTACGCCGCCAGCAGACCCTGTTGACGTTATCCAGCCTGAATGCGCAGCCGACACACCGCTTTTTAGCCGAGACCTTTGCGATCCTCTCGCGTCACGAAGTCGCGCTCGATCTGGTGACCACCTCGGAAACGAGCATCGCGCTGATCCTCAACGCCACCGGTTCGACGTCAGGCGAGGCCGATATGTTGACTTCCTCCCTGCTCACCGAGCTAGCGTCGCACTGCCACGTTGAGATCGAGACCGGGTTAGCGCTGATATCATTGATTGGTAATGCGCTCTCTCAGGAGGCGGCGGTGTGTAAAGAGGTCTTTGCCGAGCTGGAGACGCACGCCGTGCGCATGATTTGCCACGGGGCATCTGATCACAGCCTCTGCTTCCTGCTGCCAGCGGGATCGGCAGACAGCGCGGTGAAAGCGTTACACCGCAGCCTGTTGGAATAAAGGCTAACGAGTTAGTTTTGTTCTACGAGCGCCTGTGCACAGGCCCAGGCGCTTGACCATGCCCACTGGAAGTTATATCCCCCCAGCCAGCCGGTGACGTCCATCACCTCGCCGATAAAGTAGAGTCCCGGTACGTTGCGTGCTTCCATGGTACGTGAGGAAAGCTCATGCGTATCGACGCCGCCGAGCGTCACCTCCGCCGTGCGGTAGCCCTCGGTGCCGTTGGGCTGAACCCGCCAACTCGTGAGATTATCCACCAGGATCTGCTGTTCGCGGCTGTTGAGCTGCTTCAGGGTCACGTCCGGGATCTGTCCAAGCTGCTGCAGGCACTCAATAAGCCGTTTCGGCAGCTGCATCGCCAGCGTATTTTTCAGGCTCTGGTTCGGGTGCGCGGCGCGTTGGTCGTTGAGGAACGCATCCAGATCGCACTCCGGCAGCATGTTGATGGTGACGAACTCGCCGGGCTGCCAGTAGCTGGAGATCTGTAGCACCGCCGGACCGGAGAGGCCGCGATGGGTAAAGAGCAGGCTTTCACGGAATACCGTCCCGTCCTCTGCCGTGATCGTCGAGGGCACCGACACGCCAGAGAGGAGCGATAGCTGCTCCAGCAGCGGCTTATGCAGGGTGAACGGCACCAGACCCGCCCGCGTGGGCAGCACCTTCAGGCCAAACTGTTCGGCAATCTTATAGCCAAACGGCGATGCGCCCAGGCCGGGCATAGACAGGCCACCGCTGGCAATCACCAGCTTGTTGGTTACCACGCTTTCGCCGTTGAGCTGCAACGTATAGCCTGCGTCGTCGCGGGTGACGTCGAGCACCTCGCTACGCAGGCGCGTGGTAACATTCCCCTTTGCGCACTCTGCCACCAGCAGATCAACAATCTGCTGCGCGGAGTCGTCGCAGAAAAGTTGACCCAGCGTCTTCTCATGCCAGGCAATACCGTGCTTGCCGACCAGATCGATAAAATCCCACTGGGTATAGCGCGCCAGAGCAGATTTGCAGAAATGCGGGTTTTGGCTCAGATAGGCCGCAGGCTCGACATAAAGGTTAGTAAAGTTGCAGCGACCGCCGCCAGACATAAGAATTTTACGTCCAGGTTTTTTACCATTGTCCAGCAACAGCACCCGGCTGCCCGCCTGTCCGGCGATTGCCGCACAGAACATCCCCGCCGCGCCGGCCCCAATGATAACGGCATCAAACCTTTCCACACTGCATTCCTCTTCGCTAATCCGGCGCGGATTGTAAATTTTATGCGGTGGTCGCACCAGCGCAAATGGTGGTTAAAATGGTCATTTCGTTGAAATTTATGACATAAATATTTACGGACCATGACAGAAGGGTGAAAAATATCAAAAAAAAGCTATATTTCACTTTGCCCCCGCTGCGAATGTCCATGATAATGCGCGGCGTTCATGACCTCAAAAATGGCGTAACGTCCTATGTTACATTTGTTTGCTGGCCTGGATCTTCATACCGGGTTGTTATTACTTCTTGCTCTGGGTTTTGTGCTGTTCTACGAAGCGATCAACGGCTTCCACGATACGGCAAATGCAGTGGCAACCGTGATCTATACTCGCGCATTACGTTCGCAGATTGCGGTCGTCATGGCGGCCCTCTTTAACTTCTTTGGCGTTCTGCTTGGCGGCCTGAGCGTGGCCTATGCCATCGTGCATATGTTACCCACGGACCTGCTGCTGAACGTCGGCTCCGCTCACGGCCTTGCTATGGTCTTCTCCATGCTGCTGGCCGCGATCATCTGGAACCTGGGTACCTGGTACTTCGGGCTTCCGGCCTCCAGTTCACACACCCTGATCGGTGCCATTATCGGGATTGGTTTAACCAACGCGCTGATGACCGGTACCTCGCTGGTGGATGCGCTGAACGTGCCGAAGGTCATCAACATCTTCGCCTCGCTGATCCTCTCGCCGATTGTCGGCCTGGTCTTTGCGGGCGGCCTGGTGTTTATCCTTCGTCGCTACTGGAGCAATACCAAGAAACGCGCCCGTATTCACCTCACCCCAGCCGAGCGTGAAAAGCAGGATGGCAAGAAAAAGCCGCCGTTCTGGACGCGCATCGCCCTGATCCTTTCAGCTATCGGCGTGGCATTCTCTCACGGTGCCAACGACGGCCAGAAAGGCATCGGCCTGATTATGCTGGTCTTGATTGGCGTTGCTCCGGCGGGCTTCGTGGTGAACATTAATGCCTCCGGCTACGACATCACCCGTACCCGCGACGCGGTAAACAACGTCGAGACCTGGTTCCAGCAGCATCCTGACCTGCTGCTGAAGGCAACGGGAGCCGACCCGGTGATCCCGACGCCAGAGCAGACCGTAGGCCCTAACGGCGAGTTCCACTGCCATGCAGGCCGCGCCGTTGTCGCGCTGGATCGTGCTAAAGCGATGCTGACCAATATCGAAAGCTATGACAAGCTGCCGATTGAGCAGCGTAGCCAGCTGCGCCGCATCATGCTCTGCATCTCTGATATCACCGATAAGGTTGCCAAGCAGCCGGAAGTGAGCGCTGACGACCAGCGTCTGCTGAAAAAGCTGAAGGGCGATATGCTGAGCACCATCGAGTATGCACCGGTGTGGATCATCATGGCAGTCGCGCTGGCGCTGGGCCTGGGTACGATGATTGGCTGGCGTCGCGTCGCCACCACCATCGGCGAGAAGATCGGCAGAAAAGGCATGACCTACGCGCAGGGCATGTCGGCCCAGCTCACCTCCGCCGTCTCTATCGGCCTGGCGAGCTATACCGGGATGCCGGTATCGACCACCCACGTTCTCTCCTCTTCGGTAGCGGGAACGATGATCGTGGACGGCGGCGGTCTGCAGCGTAAAACCGTAACCAACATCCTGATGGCCTGGGTGCTGACCCTGCCGGCAGCGATTTTCCTCTCCGGGGCGCTGTACTGGGTGGCGCTGCAGCTGATTTAATGCGCTGCATACCGCCGGGTGGCGCTACGCTAACCCGGCCTACAAATCGCACCCTTCTTTAGGCCCGGCAAGCAAAGCGCCGCCGGGCAAAACAAACAAAAAGCGGGCTACTGTAGCCCGCTTTTTTTATGTCTCTTAAACTTCAGTGCCAAATCATCAGGGCGATCAGGCTGACCACCACCAGGCCGCAGAGGGCGCTGGTTAAAACAAAATGGCGACGGACCCGTTCACAGCGACGAATAAACTCATCGTCATGATGATCGCGATAGCGCTGGGCGTAGATATACCACACCAGACGCATCTGCTTGCTGGGCTGGCCGTGCGAGGTAAAAAAGCCGCCGCCATCCACGTATTGATAGAGCAACGGATCGCAACCACGAAGGACAACCAACAGTGCGCGTAGCGATGAGAAGTAACGCGCCATGTTAACCACACAAACGATACACAAAGCCCAAAACAGCGCGACAGTGCTGACCATACCCCCTCCCCGGCGACCACCCACGGAGATAGACTCCAGGGCTGACGCTCCCCGATTTCCGGCCAATGAGTTCTTTGAAGTGTGTACCAGAAGCCGACGTGGATCACAATTCTACATCCGAGCGGCTTATTTAATAGTGTAGGAGATCTGTTAATTATTTCGCCACATCATCGATCTATATCAATGTCGTAACCGACATTTTTTGATGATCTAAACCGTGACCCAGGACAATTGACGACGGGTTTAGAGCGTTATAAGGTAGAAATATCTTCTACAATTAGATCTTTAAGGCCGGGCACTACCCGCGCAGTGGCACGCAGGACGCGGGACTGACCGCAGCGCGAAAGCAGCGGCTATACACCCAACGGTCATCGACAACTTATGGAAGGAGTAACATCATGGCTTACAAACATATCCTTATCGCGGTCGATCTCTCTCCTGAGAGCAAGGTACTGGTAGATAAAGCCGTATCTATGGCACGCCCCTACAATGCAAAAATCTCCCTGATTCATGTCGATGTCAATTACTCCGACCTCTATACCGGACTGATCGATGTTAACCTAGGCGATATGCAGAAGCGTATCTCGGAAGAGACCCACAACGCGCTGGCTGAACTCTCGACTAACGCGGGCTACCCTATTACCGAAACCCTGAGCGGCAGCGGCGATCTGGGCCAGGTGCTGGTTGATGCCATTAAGAAATACGATATGGACCTGGTGGTCTGCGGCCATCATCAGGATTTCTGGAGCAAGCTGATGTCCTCCGCGCGCCAGCTGATCAACACCGTGCACGTTGATATGCTGATTGTTCCGCTGCGCGACGAAGACGACGAGTAAGCGAATATTGCCCGGCAGGCGTCGCGCCACCGGGCAAAGACTACTCCGGCGTGCCGGGGTAGATATCGAATCGGTGCCCTTTGGTGACCACTGCGTTTTGCGTGGCAACGTCTGCCAGCGGCGGGGCATAATCGGGGCGCTTCACTACCACGCGCTTCGTTGCCAGCGCGCGGGCAGGCATTAACAGACCATCAGCATCCAGGTCCGGTCCTACCAGCGACTGAAAGACCCGCATCTCCTTTTTCACCAGCGCGCTCTTCTGCTTGTGCGGAAACATCGGATCGAGATAGACCACCTGCGGTCGCGGAGTAATATCCGTCAGCGACGTCAGGCTTGAGGCATGAATCAGCTGCAGGCGCTCCCGCAGCCAGCCGCCAATCTCCGCATCGGCATAGCCGCGCGTCAGGCCATCTTCCAGCAGCGCCGCCACCACCGGGTTGCGCTCCAGCATCCGCACCCGACAGCCAATGGAGGCCAGCACGAAGGCATCCCGGCCTAATCCTGCGGTGGCATCCACCACGTCCGGCAGATAGCTGCCCTTTACCCCGACCGCCTTTGCCACCGCTTCCCCGCGACCACCGCCAAACTTGCGCCGGTGCGCCATCGCGCCAGAGACAAAATCAACGAAGATGCCACCAAGCTTCGGCTCATCCCGCTTGCGCAGCTCAAGGTGCTCCGGCGTCAGCGCCAGCGCCATCGGGTTATCCTCGTCATGCTGTAAGCCAAAGCGGGACGCAAGAAGCGATAAGGCACCGTCTCCGGTGCCTGTTTCATCAATTAAGCAGATTTTCACGCCGTGCTTAGCCCTTGATGCCGTAGTGCGCCAGCATCGCGTCCAGCTGCGGCTCACGGCCACGGAAGCGTTTGAACAGCTCCATCGGCTCTTCTGAACCACCCCGGGTCAGGATGTGGTCGAGGAAGTCCTGGCCGGTTTCACGGTTGAAGATCCCCTCTTCCTCGAAGCGGGAGTAGGCATCCGCCGCCAGCACGTCGGCCCACAGGTAGCTGTAGTAGCCTGCCGCATAGCCGCCAGCAAAGATATGGCTGAAGGCGTGCGGGAAGCGTCCCCAGTTTGGACCCGGGATGACCGCCACCTGCGTTTTGATTTCGGCCAGAGTTTCGAGGATTTTCGCCCCCTGCTCCGGGCTGAACTCGGCGTGCAGACGGAAATCGAACAGGCCAAACTCCAGCTGGCGCAGGATAAACAGCGCGGCCTGGTAGTTCTTCGCCGCCAGCATCTTATCCAGCAGGGTTTTCGGCAGCGGCTCGCCGGTCTCGTAGTGGCCGGAGATAAACGCCAGCGCGTCCGGCTCCCAGCACCAGTTCTCCATAAACTGGCTCGGCAGCTCGACTGCATCCCACGGCACACCGCTGATGCCCGCCACGCCCGGCACGGCGATCAGGGTCAGCATATGGTGCAGGCCATGACCGAACTCGTGGAACAGGGTGATCACCTCATCATGGGTGAACAGCGCCGGTTTGCCGCTCACCGGACGGTTGAAGTTACAGGTCAGATAGGCAACCGGCTTCTGCAGCGAGCCATCCGCTCTCAGCATCTGCCCAACGCAATCATCCATCCATGCTCCGCCGCGCTTGTTCTCGCGGGCGTAGAGATCGAGGTAGAAGCTGCCGCGCAGCTCGTTGCTTTCGTCATACAGCTCGAAGAAGCGTACGTCCGGATGCCAGACGTCGATATCCTTGCGCTCTTTAGCAGTGATGCCGTAGATACGCTTAACCACTTCGAACAGGCCGTTAACGGCTTTGTTCTCCGGGAAATAGGGGCGCAGCTGCTCATCGCTGATGCTGTAGAGATGCTGCTTCTGTTTTTCGCTGTAGTAAGCGATATCCCACGGCTGCAGCTCCTCCACGCCAAACTCGGCGCGAGCGAAGGCGCGGAGCTGCTCCAGCTCTTTCTCACCCTGCGGGCGGGCGCGTTTTGCCAGATCCATCAGGAAATCCAGCACCTGCTGCGGATGCTCGGCCATCTTGGTGGCGAGAGACTTATGGGCATAGTTGTCGAAGCCCAGCAGCTGCGCCAGCTCATGACGCAGGGCAAGGATCTCTGCCATCACCGGGCTGTTATCCCATTTTCCCGCGTTCGGTCCCTGATCGGAGGCGCGGGTGCTGTAGGCGCGGTAAAGCTCTTCGCGCAGGGCCTGGTTATCGCAGTAGGTCATCACCGGCAGGTAGCTCGGGATGTCGAGGGTCAACAGCCAGCCCTCTTGCTCTTTGGCCTGAGCCTGAGCCTGTGCTTGCGCCAGGGCGCTCTCCGGCATGCCGGACAGTTCGGACTCATCGGTGATCAGTTTGCTCCAGCCCATGGTGGCGTCGAGCACGTTGTTGCTATAGGCCGAGCCCAGCTCGGAGAGGCGGGCGGCGATTTCGCCGTAGCGTTTCTGCTTCTCTTTCGGCAGGCCGATGCCGGACAGTTCAAAGTCGCGCAGGGCGTTATCCACCGCTTTCATCTGGGCCAGATCCAGCACGGTATAGGCTTCGCCGTCGCGCAGGTTGCGATAGGCCTGGTAGAGTCCCTCGTGCTGGCCCACCCAGGTACTGTATTCAGAGAGCAGCGGCAGCGTCTGCTCGTAGGCTTCACGCAGCTCCGGGCTGTTCTGCACCGAGTTCAGGTGGCTGATTGGGGAGAAGATGCGGCCGAGTCGATCGTCCACCTCCGCCAGCGGCTGGCAGAGATTGTCCCAGGTATAGGGTGCGCCCTGGGCCACCACGCGCTCTACCGCTTCGCGGCAATCCTCAAGCGCTTTCGTTACGGCGGGAACCACATGCTCAGGTTTAATCTGGGAAAACGGCGGCAAGTCGAAGGGCGTCAGTAATGGATTGGTCATAAGCGCTGTCCTGTAAAAATAATCGCAAGCGCTCGGGCGGCGCTCGTTCCTGTAAGGTCTAGCATGGGGTTTAGTGTAGTTAATTTCAATGCTGTAGGTTGCGCTTTTGCGCCCTGGCAACGGCGCCGCTGCGGTAATTTGCCGCAATCTGCGGTAAACTATCGGCTATCTGTTTTTACTTCCCAGGATTGTTCCTTCCATGCTCAGTTATCGCCACAGCTTCCACGCCGGCAACCATGCCGACGTTTTAAAACACACCGTTCAGAGCCTGATCATTGAATCACTGAAAGAGAAGGAGAAACCCTTCCTCTATCTGGATACCCACGCAGGCGCGGGCCGTTATCAGCTGAGCAGCGAGCATGCCGAGCGCACCGGCGAGTACCTGGAGGGCATCGCCCGCATCTGGCAGCAGGACGACCTGCCTGCCGAGCTGGAGCCGTACATCAGCGTGGTTAACCACTTCAACCGTAGCGGCCAGCTGCGCTACTACCCTGGTTCGCCGCTGATTGCCCGCCAGCTGCTGCGCGAGCAGGATAGCCTGCAGCTGACCGAGCTGCATCCAAGTGATTTTCCGCTGCTGCGCTCAGAGTTCCAGAAAGATAGCCGTACCCGCGTAGAGCGTGCCGATGGCTACCAGCAGCTGAAGTCCAAGCTGCCGCCGGTGTCACGCCGCGGCCTGATCCTGATCGACCCGCCCTATGAGATCAAAAGCGACTACCAGGCGGTGGTTCAGGGCATCAGCGAAGGCTATAAGCGCTTTGCAACCGGTACCTACGCGCTGTGGTATCCGGTGGTGATGCGCGCGCAGATCAAACGCATGTTAAAAGAGCTGGAGGCGACCGGCATCCGCCGTATTTTGCAGATTGAACTGGCAGTGCGCCCGGACAGCGACCAGCGCGGCATGACCGCCTCCGGCATGATTGTCATCAACCCGCCGTGGAAGCTGGAGCAGCAGATGAAGAGCGTCCTGCCGTGGCTGCACAGCAAGCTGGTTCCGGCCGGCACCGGCCACACGCTGGTTAACTGGGTCGTACCGGAGTAATTACAGACATCGGTGGAACCTTCGAGGCATCGCGTTACACTCACAAAAAAATTTACTAAGGAAACGTTATGACTAAACACTACGACTACATCGCCATTGGCGGCGGCAGCGGCGGTATTGCGTCTATTAACCGTGCGGCCATGTACGGCCAGAAATGCGCCCTGATTGAAGCGAAAGAGCTGGGCGGAACCTGCGTGAACGTGGGCTGCGTGCCGAAAAAAGTGATGTGGCACGCCTCGCAGATTGCCGAGGCGGTAAACCTCTACGGCCCGGACTACGGCTTTGACGCCACCATCAACAACTTTGACTGGCAGCGCCTGGTCGTCAGCCGTACGGCCTATATTGACCGCATCCACAGCTCCTATGAGAACGTGCTGGGTAAGAATAACGTGGATGTGATCCGCGGCTTTGCCCGCTTTGTCGATGCTAAAACCGTTGAGGTCAACGGCGAGACCATTACCGCCGACCATATTCTGATCGCCACCGGCGGGCGTCCGAGCTACCCGGATATCCCTGGCGTCGAGCACGGCATCGACTCCGACGGCTTCTTTGAGCTTACCGCCCTGCCGAAACGCGTTGCGGTGGTTGGCGCGGGCTATATCGCCGTTGAGCTGGCAGGCGTGCTGCACGGCCTCGGCGCAGAAACGCACCTGTTTGTGCGTAAGCATGCCCCGCTGCGCAGCTTCGATCCGCTGATCGTTGAGACCCTGGTTGAGACAATCATGGCCGACGGTCCGTCGCTGCATACCAACGCCACGCCGAAAGCAGTGGTGAAAAACAGCGATGGCAGCCTGACCCTGGAGCTGGAGGATGGCCGTAGCGAGACCGTCGATTGCCTGATCTGGGCAATTGGCCGCGAACCCGCCAACGACACCTTTAATCTGAACGTCACCGGGGTAAAAACCAACGAAAAGGGCCACATCATCGTCGATAAGTTCCAGAACACCAACGTTCCAGGCATTTATGCGGTAGGTGATAACACCGGTGCGGTTGAGCTGACCCCGGTTGCGGTGGCGGCAGGCCGTCGCCTCTCCGAGCGCCTGTTCAACAACAAGCCGGACGAGCATCTGGACTACAGCAACATCCCTACCGTGGTCTTTAGCCATCCGCCTATCGGCACCGTCGGCCTGACCGAGCCGCAGGCCCGCGAGCAGTACGGCGATGACCAGGTGAAGGTCTACACCTCCTCCTTTACCGCCATGTACACCGCCGTCACCCTGCACCGTCAGGCGTGCCGAATGAAGCTGGTCTGCGTTGGCCCGGAAGAGAAGATTGTCGGCATTCACGGTATCGGTCAGGGCATGGATGAGATCCTGCAGGGCTTCGCCGTCGCGCTGAAGATGGGCGCAACGAAAAAAGACTTTGATAATACCGTGGCGATTCACCCTACGGCGGCGGAAGAGTTTGTGACGATGCGTTAATCGTCTGTATAAGCTCAGGGATCGTAGGCCTGATAAGCGCAGCGCCATCAGGCGTTGCCTGTGATGCCAGGTGGCGGCTAACGCCTTACCTGGCCTACGACACTACCTGGTCCGCAATAGCCATGATTCCAGGGTAGGTTCTAAGACTGGTTAACAGGTCTTTTAAAGGCTATCATAAAGACCAGTTAACCAGTCTTGAAGAGGAACCTATCATGCCACATACTATTTTGAGTGACATCAGCGCCAGCGTCAGCGAACTTAAAAAAAACCCAATGGCAACGGTTAGTGCTGGCGAGGGTTTTCCAGTCGCGATCCTCAACCGCAACCAGCCAGCGTTCTACTGTGTTCCTGCGGAACTTTACGAAAAAATGCTCGATGCCCTGGACGATCACGAGCTAGTAAATCTGGTAAATGAACGCAGCAATCAGCCGCTTGTCGATATAGATTTGGATAGCTATCTATGACCTATAGCGTGAAATTCAGGGAAGATGCGCAGAAGGAGTGGCTAAAGTTAGACAGATCGCTCCAGCAACAATTTGCAAAAAAGCTGAAGAAATGCTGTGAAAACCCCCATATTCCTTCAGCAAAGCTGAACGGTTTAAAAGACTGCTACAAGATCAAACTACGGGCTTCGGGCTTTCGTCTGGTGTATCAGGTCCTCGATGATGTTCTGATTATTGTTGTCGTGGCCGTAGGTAAACGTGAACGCAGTAACGTTTATAACCTGGCTAGTGCACGGATGAAGTAAACCCGTTTACGGAGCAGTAAAAACCCTTTCTTGCTTTCCAGGCCCAGAGTATGATCTCAATTACAACAACAGGGTTACGGCTCAGAGGAGAGCAGATGGACTACCGTTGGTTAAACGCCTTACATATTATGGCGGGCGTGATTTGGCTGGGCGGCATCTTTATGATGGCAGCGATCGTCGTGGCATGGTCCCAGAGCCGCAGCGCGGTAGCAAAAGGGGCTAGCGATCCCCTGTTAGAGTATGCTCGCCGCTGGAACCGGTTCGTCACTTCACCGGCAATGATCCTGCTGTGGGCCTTTGGTATCGCGCTGATGTTAAAAGGCGACTGGCTGCTGCCGCTGTGGCTGGGCATCAAGCTGGCGGTGCTGGTGTTCCTCTCAGCGGTGCACGGCATTTTGTCAGGGTCGCTGCGCAGGTTGGCAACCGGCGAAACCTCTACCGTGTCCCTGCTGGCACGTAACGCTGCCTGGCTCACCGTCGTGGCCGTTATCGTCGTTGTGGCTTTAGCAGTGGTAAAACCGTTTAGCGGCTAAACGTTATCTTGAATGCTCTGAAAATGCAGTCTGTTTAGTCAGGCTGCAATGTCACGATTTTTAAATTAAAAACAAGGTGTTATCGCATATACCTTTACAAATCAGCCGCTGTAATTGTGATCTTGCGCACACTTTGTACTTCAATACCCTTATCAAATGACTAAACTTTAGACTTAAATAACAACCGGGAAAAACCCGATCTTTTTACGACGCCATCCGGAGGTCGCCACTATATGTTCAACCAGAAACTACAGCTTGCTGATTCTGTCGAATTCGAGATCGAGGAGAAGATCCGCTACGAGACCGATCCTTGCGAATTAAAACTGGATGAAATGATCGAGGCGGAACCGGAACCGGAGATGATCGAGGGGCTGCCCGCCTCTGACGCGCTGACCCCCGCCGATCGTTATCTGGAGCTGTTTGAGCAAGTACAGTCTTCGGGTCTCTTTGCCGACAGCAAAACCTTCCCTGACTGTGCGCCGAGAATGGATCCGCTCGATATCCTTATCCGCTATCGTCGTATCAAGCGCAGACCTGACTTTGACCTGCGCCTGTTTGTCTCAAGACACTTCTGGCTCCCGGTACAGATGGACAGCCAGTATGTCTCTAATCCAGAAAACTCGCTTAAGGAGCATATCGACCAGCTGTGGCCGGTGCTGACCCGCGAGCCGCAGGATCACATTCCCTGGTCGTCGCTGCTGGCCCTGCCGCAGGCCTATATTGTGCCCGGCGGACGGTTTAGCGAAACCTACTACTGGGACTCCTACTTTACCATGCTGGGGCTGGCCGAGAGCGGCCGTAACGATCTGCTGAAGTGTATGGCAGATAACTTTGCGTGGATGATTGAAAAGTACGGGCATATCCCGAACGGTAACCGTACCTACTATCTGAGCCGCTCCCAGCCGCCGGTGTTCGCACTGATGGTGGAACTGTTCGAAGAGGACGGCGTGCGTGGGGCGCGGCGCTACTATGAGCACCTGCTGATGGAGTACGCCTTCTGGATGGATGGTTCTGAATCGCTGAACCTCAATCAGGCCTATCGCCATGCGGTACGTATGCCAGATGGCTCCCTGCTCAACCGCTACTGGGACGACCGTGACACGCCGCGCGACGAATCCTGGATTGAGGACGTGGAGACGGCGAAGCACTCGGGTCGTCCGCCGAGCGAGGTCTATCGTGACCTGCGCGCCGGGGCGGAGTCCGGCTGGGACTACTCCTCCCGCTGGCTGCGGGATACCCAGCGTCTGGCTAGCATCCGCACGACGCAGTTTATCCCTATCGACCTGAACGCCTTCCTGTTCAAGCTCGAGAGCACCATCGCTAACCTCTCCGGACTGAAGGGTGACCGCGAAGGCGAAGCCATGTTCCGCCAGCGCGCCAGCGATCGCCGGGCGGCGGTTAACCGCTATCTGTGGGATGAGGAGAAGGGGTGCTACCGCGACTACGACTGGCGGCGCGGCGAGCAGGCCCTCTTCTCCGCAGCGAGCATCGTGCCGCTCTACGTGGGGATGGTCACTCATGAGCAGGCCGATCGGATAGCCATGGCGGTACGTGAGCGCCTGCTTACGCCGGGCGGCATGATGGCGACAGAGTATGAAACCGGCGAGCAGTGGGATAAACCCAACGGCTGGGCGCCGCTGCAGTGGATGGCTATTCAGGGCTTTAAGCTATACGGTAACGACGCCCTTGGCGATGAGATCGCCCACCGTTGGCTCAACACCGTCAACGGCTTCTATCAGCAGCATCACAAGCTGATTGAGAAGTACCACATCGCGGGCGGTACGCCGCGCGAGGGCGGCGGCGGTGAGTACCCGTTGCAGGACGGCTTTGGCTGGAGCAACGGCGTAGCACGTCGCCTAATCGGGCTATACGGGGAGCCGTAAGCCCTCTAGCGAATAACGTTATAGATCGCAGTCTGAATTGCCAGCCATTGGCGGGTACTCTCATCAGGCTGCGTTTTATTACGTATCTTTGCCTGCTGGGTTTCGTAGCGCTGCCGCTCGACAACGGCGGAGCGGGTACAGAAGGCGCGCAGGTAATCCTTCCGCTGTCCGGTGAGTTTCTCTCCGTTCAACATGGCGTGACCGAGAGTAGTGGTAAAGCGGCGGCAGGGCCGCGGCTCATCCATCTGTCGCTGATAGCGCAACAGCAGAGTCAGCACCTCGTCATTACCCGCCGACAGCGCCTGCTCGGTCCAGGAGAGCTTCCAGTCCATCCCTCCTTTCAGAAACAGCTGGGCCACGCGGGTATCGTTGCGGTCTATTGCCGAGCGAAGATTGCTCTCATCCCAGGTGATACCCATCCGCGTCAGCTGCATGCGTGAGGTAGGCGTGTCATATTCATTTTCCGTATCGGTCAGCACCTGGGTCTGCGCCGGAGGCTCGCTTACCGCCCGTGCCGCCGGGGTGCTGTTTATCATCATGATGCCACCGCCGATCATCACCAGCACCATCACTCCCACCGCGCCCCAGAGAAGGCCGGAGACCAGACGCACGCGCTGCTCCGGCGAACGGACTGCGCGACGCTCCGGTCTTTCAATATCGTCACGTACCTCGAAAATGTCCCCTCCGGCACCCGCCTTTTTCACTACCTGGGCTTTAAACGCATTCAGCTCGCCCACGTCGGTGGTTAACAGGCTGGCCGGATTAATGGTGGTACGCCCCTCGTTGAAAGCGCGCTGAACCGGGGCGGCGATCTGTGGATAGTAGGTATCCAGCAGATTGAGCTGGATCGCAGAGAGCGGCTGCTGCGCGGTAAGGGTGTTACGGATCTGGCGAATATCATCAAGAAAGGTTTGCAGGGTTTTACGCGGGTCGGCATAGAGCGTCAGCACCGAACTGTCGTTAAACAGCGGGGCGTAGTGGCGGGAGAACTCTTTTTTATCCACCAGCATCGCTGCCAGCTCGCTAAACAGCATTCCGCTGAGCACGTCATTGCGCTCCCCCAGCTTCAGCCAGCGGCGCACGCGATCCTGACCAAACTGGGTCTTCAGATGGTTACGCAGCTTCACACCGTCCGGCCACGCGGCATAGACCAGCCCGCTAATCATCATCTCCAGGGCACGCAGCTGGCCCAGCCCCTTGAGCTGCGCTTCGCCATTTACCGTCTCCGTTGAGGTGGGATAGGTCAGCAAAGGCTGCTGCAGGCGGAGATGCTCAAGGGCGGTGACAAAGCGCAGCGCGGCGATCAGCTGATTTTCGCTGACGTCCTGGCCGCTTTCGTACTGGGGAACCAGCTGCTGCAGATGGCGAAGCTGCATGGTGAACTGGGTCAGCTCGGCGTCGTTGAGCTTCAGCCGCTGCGCTACCGCGCCCCAGCCGCCGAGCCCCTGGCGTGCATTTTCCAGCTGTTCGAGAAACCAGCGCGGATCCTTGCCTTCGCTAACGCGAATATCCAGCAGTAAGAGAATTTCGATAGACGCCTGGCGAATAATTCCAAGGCAGGTTTCGAATTGTTCGCGGATCCTGAGCGATGTGCTGTATGTCATTATGTTCCCTTAACCACAATTAACAAAAGTTAATGCCAGCCGTCTACGCAGCTTAATTTATCTTTAATTCCAGTTAGTTAGATGATAGGCCACTTTCAGTTAAATATCAGTGATACGGTTAATAAAAGAAGAAGGGAATAAAACAGAGCATTCCTTATCCACAGCGGAATTTCCTATGCCAGGCTTAGAAGAGAGGTATCTGAGGCACATGCGAAAGGAGTATCTATGAAGAAAATGTTACTTGCCGCCACGGTGGCCGCCTTATTCACCCTTCCGGCACTGGCCGAAGACTCACCGGGACTGAATACGGATAAAGCACCGCCGCCGCCACATAAGCTCGACGACGGCTATCGCGGCATTGAAGATGCCCGTACCATGAACATTAAACAGGCGATGGAGCTGCACGATGGCGGTACCGTCTCCCTACGCGGGAATTTGATCGCGAAAAAAGGGAACGATATCTATACCTTCCGCGACAAAACGGGCGAGATTGACGTCTATATTCCGATGGCAGTCTTTGCCGGGCGTGAAGTTAGCCCGGATCACCTGGTAGGCATCAGCGGCTCGCTGGACAAGAAACAGAATCCGCCGCGCATTCAAGTGCACCACTTCCAAAAAGAGTAACCCGCTTTGTAGGCCGGGCCAGCGCCAGCGCCGCCCGGCGTTTTTATCTCTATAAGAACATCCCACCCGAGACCTCAACGCGCTGGGCATTCATCCATCCCAGCTCATCGCTCAGCAGTGCCGCTATTGCATTGCCAATATCGTCCGGCAGGCCAGTGCGCCCCAGCGCCGTTTGCGAAGCGACAAACTGGTTTAGCTGCTCGTCATCACGCACCCGTCCGCCGCCAAAATCGGTTTCGATGGCGCCTGGTGCAATGATATTTACCGAGATACCCCGCGCCCCCAGCTCTTTTGCCTGGTAGCGGGTTAAGACCTCCATCGCCCCCTTCATCGCCGCGTAGGCCGCATAGCCTGGCAGGGCAAAGCGCGCCAGACCGCTGGATACGTTCAGGATCCGCCCGCCGTTTTTAATCAGCGGCAGCAGATGCTGGGTAAGAAAGAACGGTCCCTTGAGATGGATGTTCACCAGCTGGTCAAACTGCGCCTCGGTGGTCTCGCTAAAGGCCGCGTTCAGGCCGATCCCGGCGTTGTTTATTAAATAATCAAAGGTGTCGCGCTGCCAGGTCTGTTTTAGCTGCTCCTGCACCTGGCGGGTGAAGCTGGCAAAGCTGGCGCTATCCCCGACGTTGAGCTGCAAAGCCAAGGCCTTCGCGCCTTTCAGCTCAATTTCGCGTACCACGTCCTGCGCATCTTTCTCCTGGCTATTCCACGTCAGGATAATATCTACGCCCTTCTCTGCCAGCTTCAATGCGGCGTTTTTTCCCAGTCCACGGCTGCCGCCGGTCACTAATGCAATACGATGCGTCATAAGAAACCTCATTTCTGATGGTGGGGTGATTGAGAAAGAGCTTATTAGGTGGTAGATAAACAATAAAGTCTGCTGAATGCGCTTCACTGTTTCATTGATAACAACAATGGGTGGCATGGATGGATAAAATTTACGCAATGCAGCTTTTCGTTCGCGTCGCGGAGCTGGCAAGCTTTTCCCGCGCCGCCGACTCCCTTGGCGTCCCCAAGGGCAGCGTCTCGCGCCAGGTACAGAGCCTCGAAAACCAGCTCGGTACCCAGCTGCTGCACCGCACTACGCGCCGGGTGCAGCTCACCCAGGACGGCATGGTCTACTACGAGCGCGCAAAGGATCTGCTCTCTAACCTCGACGAGCTGGACGGCCTGTTTATTCACGATCCCGCCAGCGTCAGCGGCAAGCTGCGAGTGGATATGCCGGTGGGGGTGGCGCGTAATCTGGTGATCCCTCGCCTGCCCGCCTTTGTGCAGCAGTATCCCGGCATTGAGATTGAGCTAAGCAGCAGCGACCGGCTGGTGGATGTGATCCGCGAGGGCTTTGACTGCGTGGTGCGCGTCGGCACGCTGAAGGATTCAGGATTAATCGCCCGCCCGCTGGGCAGGCTGGCGGTGATCAACTGCGCCAGTCCCGGCTATCTGGAGCGTTTTGGCTACCCGAAGACGCTGGAGGATCTCTCCTCTCACGCGGTTGTGCACTATACCGTTCACCTTGGCACCCGACCACAAGGCTTTGAGCTTTACCAGGACAATACCACGCGCTGGATCAAGACCGGTGGCATTCTCACGGTCAACAGCACCGAGACCTACCATGCAGCATGCCTGGCGGGGCTGGGGATTATCCAGGTGCCGCGCACCGGCGTGCGTGACGCCCTGCGCCAGGGGAAGCTGGTGGAGATCCTGCCCCATTACCGCGCCGAGCCGATGCCGGTCTCGCTGATCTATCCTCATCGCCGCAACCTCTCCCGACGGGTACACCTGTTTATGGAGTGGCTGGCGAGCGTGATGAAGGATTACGTCGATTCACCCGCTTAGGTGATGAGGGTCTATAATTTGCGTTACATCACGCTAAGCAGAGAAGGAAGCCGTACTGATGACCCCGGAAAATAGCGCCAAGCGACCTGTCCCGCACCTGGACTACGAACCTGTCAAAAAGGTCGATACCACCGACAAACCCGAGGCTGAGTCAGAGCCGCTGCTGAGCGGCAAGGCTGAGGGCGTCGTGGAGACGGTCACCGAAGCGGCGGAGAAGATCCAGCGTCGGCCGATGATTGCACACCTTATCCGCGCTACCGAACGCTTCAATGACCGCATGGGCAACCAGTTTGGCGCGGCCATTACCTACTTCTCGTTCCTGTCGATGATCCCCATCCTGATGGTGTCGTTTGCTGCGGCGGGTTTTGTGCTGGTCTCTCACCCCACGCTGCTGCAGGACATCTTTAACAAGATCCTGCTCAACGTCAGCGACCGCACCCTGGCCGATACGCTGCGCAACACGATAAAAACCGCCGTAGAGCAGCGTACTACCGTGGGTATTGTGGGTCTCGCCGTCGCGCTCTACTCCGGTATCAACTGGATGGGCAACCTGCGCGAGGCGATCCGCGCCCAGTCCCGGGACGAGTGGGAGCGCACGCCCCAGGACAGTGAGAAGATCTGGGTAAAATATTTCCGCGACTTTGTTTCGCTGATTGGCCTGCTGATCGCGCTGGTGATCACCCTCTCCATCACCTCTATCGCCGGTGCGGCCCAGGAGATGATCATCTCTGCGCTCTATCTGGACTACATCGAGTGGCTTAAACCGGCCTGGCAGCTGATTGGCCTGGCGATCTCCATCTGCGCTAACTTCCTGCTCTTCTTCTGGATCTTCTGGCGGCTGCCGCGCCACCGCCCACGCAAGAAGGCGCTGATTCGCGGCACGCTGATTGCGGCGGTCGGCTTTGAGGTGATTAAAATCATCATGACCTGGACACTGCCTTCGCTGGTCACTTCCCCTTCGGGCGCGGCGTTTGGCTCAGTGCTCGGTATCATGGCCTTCTTCTACTTCTTTGCCCGCCTGACGCTGTTCTGCGCAGCGTGGATCGCCACCGCAGAGTATAAAGACGACGTGAAAATGCCGGGTAAAGAGACCCTTTAACCGTACTATTGGGCTGAATCAAAACGCAAAGTTTCAGCCCAATTCCCCATTTCAGCATTAAAAACCAGTCCGTAACTTTTATTTAACCAAAAACTGGTTTTATCTGCTGATATCCAATTTCTGTGAAGCATTTCATGGATGCGAAAACTCAGGCACGAAAATTATTCACTTTTTGCCGTTTTTATCGCCACCCGCCTGCCCTGTTACAGATTGAAATGTCGCTTTTGCTGTGCGTAATATGGCCCTTCGTTCGCCAAAAATAAGAAATTTCTATGCAAGCTACAGCCACAACGCTCGATCACGAACAGGAAAGCCCCCCGGTCAACTCGCGTAATAAAGTTGTCATCGCCTCGCTGATTGGTACAGCGATTGAGTTTTTTGACTTCTATATTTATGCCACCGCGGCGGTCATCGTCTTTCCGCACATCTTCTTCCCGCAGGGTGACCCGACGGCGGCCACGCTACAGTCGCTGGCGACCTTTGCTATCGCCTTCGTAGCGCGTCCGATCGGCTCTGCGGTGTTTGGTCACTTTGGCGATCGCGTCGGCCGTAAAGCCACGCTGGTGGCGTCCCTGCTGACGATGGGGATCTCCACCGTGCTGATCGGCCTGCTGCCGAGCTACGCCACCATCGGTATTTTTGCTCCCCTGCTGCTGGCGCTGGCGCGCTTTGGTCAGGGTCTCGGCCTCGGCGGTGAGTGGGGCGGTGCGGCGCTGCTGGCCACCGAGAACGCCCCGGCACGCAAGCGGGCGCTTTACGGCTCTTTCCCGCAGCTGGGTGCGCCAATCGGCTTCTTCTTTGCTAACGGCACCTTCCTGCTGCTGTCATGGCTGCTGACCGACGAGCAGTTTATGGAGTGGGGCTGGCGCGTGCCGTTTATCTTCTCCGCCGTGCTGGTACTGATTGGCCTCTACGTCCGCGTCTCCCTGCATGAGTCGCCGGTGTTTGCTAAAGTGGCCGCTGCCAAGAAGCAGGTGAAGATCCCGCTGGGCACGCTGCTCACTAAGCATGTGCGTGTGACGGTGCTGGGCACCTTTATCATGCTGGCGACCTACACGCTGTTCTACATTATGACCGTCTACTCCATGACCTACAGCACGGCACCCGCGCCGGTGGGCCTTGGAATGCCGCGTAACGAAGTGCTGTGGATGTTGATGCTGGCGGTGATTGGCTTTGGCGTGATGGTGCCGGTTGCTGGCCTGCTGGCGGATGCCTACGGTCGTCGCAAGAGCATGATCGTCATTACCTCGCTGATCATTATCTTTGCCCTGTTTGTCTTCCCGCCGCTGCTGGGTTCCGGCAGCCAGGCGCTGGTGATGGCCTATCTGCTGATTGGCCTGAGCCTGATGGGGCTGACCTTTGGCCCGATGGGCGCGTTGCTGCCGGAGCTGTTCCCGACCGAAGTGCGTTACACCGGGGCATCGTTCTCCTATAACGTCTCGTCCATCCTGGGCGCGTCGGTGGCACCGTACATCGCTGCCTGGCTGACCGCTAACTACGGCCTGTTCTACGTCGGCGTCTACCTGGCGGCGATGGCAGCCCTGACGCTGATTGCTCTGGTGCTGACCCACGAAACCAAGAATCAGTCCCTGTAAGCATAAAAATGCCCGGTAGCGTAAGCGCCGCCGGGCGTGGCACCCTATGCTCCTGCAATCGCCGGGTGGCGGCTACGCCTTACCCGGCCTACGTGGAGGGCGGTGCAGTTTTGCTTACTCAGAACCGCCAGTTCAGGCTTACCACAAATACCGAAGGGAAGATGATCCCTGACTCCACACCAAAATGGTTGGTAACGTTATACTGAACCGCATGATATATATAGGGTGCGAAACCCACGCCGGTGATATTTTTAAATGAGTGATAAATGCCCTCATCGCCGCATTTACTGAACTCATTAAAAAAGAATTCGCCGGTATAACCGTAAATGCCTTTAAATACAATATTATCCTTTTCTGCCCAGTCTTTTCTGACGCCAAGAGAGAGGCAGCGATCCCCGTAGCTGTTTCTCATTGTCCCGACGAGCAGGCTGTAATCGGGATGGTCAGGAAGTCTCTTTTCGACTGAATAAAATTCATTATCAAACTTCTCCGTGTATTGACCATGATTCCCAAGCAGATGATAAACAAACGAGCCAGTATTAAAAGAGATGGTATGGTCGGCCTGCGCAAAAGTCGTTGCCAGCAGGAGAGTTGCTGCAGAAAGGTTTAAAAAGTTAAGACGTGAAGGCATTGTGAAGCGATATGTTGAGATAATATCACATTAGAGTAGCAGCTAGAGAGTTAACCAATCCAGTACGGCTGCCATCCACTACGCCAGGGATTATGAAACTGAGACTGTTCTTACCACCGCTGCACGCTATCAAGTTGAAATAGTAAAAGCCCGGTAAGCGCTAACGCCACCGGGCTTTTTTATCCTGCTCTCCTGTTTATTTCTTCATCTGCGACAAAATGTTCCGGCACTGGTTCTCCCGGCCTTCCGACGGGGAGATAAGCGCCAGCAGCGCCGCTGCCGGGGTCACCAGCGTCGCCAGCGCTGCCGCCACCGCACCACGCGCAATCAGCGGGCCAGCCTTCACGCCCGCCTGCGGGTTCTTGAAGGTGCCACGCACGTAGAGCGGTGAACGCAGGGTGACGATACGGATCCCTTTACTCTCCGGGTTGATGGTGAGATCGAGCTGCTCCGAGGCGAAGCTGGCGGTACCGGTGACGTTGACGATCGCGTTCTCGGTATCGAAGGCGAAAATCTGCGGGCGTGCCACGCCGTTGACCAGGTTCAGATTGGCGGCGGCGCAGTTTACGCGTACCTCATCGTCACCGAAAATCTGCCCGACGATATAGTTCCCGACGTTGAGCCCAAGGATCTCCATCAGGTTACGGCTGACCACGCCATCGTTCATCAGCAGCTTCAGGTCGCCGTTGCTTGAGCCAAGCAGTGCGGCAATGGAGTTACCCGTCCCGCGAATATCGGCATCGCCGTTCATCTCACCGATGGTCTTCTGCATCAGCTCTACGTCCGGCATCAGCTCTTTCAGCTTCAGGCGGCGGGCCTGAATATCCGCCCGCCCCTGCATCGGCTTTTTATCCCCTTCAAGGTGGATATTGGAGGAGATGGTCCCACCTGCCAGGCCAAACTTCAGCGGCTGCAGGCGCAGATCGGCGTTCTTCAGGATGATATGGGTCGAGAGATCGCTGATCGGCAGAGAGCTGCCGTGTTCGATGCGCCGCCCCTTAAAGCGTACGTCGGCGTCCATGGTGTCCCACTTATCGGTTTCGAAGCGATCGTAGGGCAGCACTTTGCCTGCGGGCTGGTTAGTCTTCTCGCCCCTCTTCTGCTCAGACTGCTTCGACTTCTCTGCCCCCTTCCCGGAGTCAACGCCAATCAGCGGACCTAAATCCGCCAGACGCAGCTGGCGCGACTCAAGATCGCCCTCCAGCTTGGGCCGGGGTTTGCCGGTGGTGTAGGTCAGGGAGCCATGAATATCGCTATCGCCGATGCGGCCGTTAAAGCCACGGTAGTCATAGACGGAGGATTTTTCAGCATCGATTTTCGCCACCAGCCGACCGTCGGTCTCAAACGGTGGCGTATCCGGCAGCAGGACGCCGGTCAGATCGTACAGCTCACCCAGCGAGTTACCGGCAAACTTAAGCTTAAGATCGACCCCACCCATCTTCATCGGGTCGCTCACCGTGCCGGAGAAGGCCACGCGGGTGTTACCGGAACGGAAATCAGCCTGCACCGGGAGCGGCGTGCCTTCGCTGCGCAGCGCCAGCATGCCACCAATTTTACCCGTGCCGGTCACCTGCTGGCCGTTGTAGCGCCCCTGCGCCTTCAGGCCAAACACGTAGTCGCCGACGTTGGCACTCTTCTCTTTGCTGCTGCCGGTCACTTCGCTAAACGGCAGCGGCTTACCGAGAGGATCGATCAGGATCTCAACGTCGGCTTTGCTGACCTTGTCATCAATCGCCACGCGGCCCTGATCGAACAGAATATTGTCCAGACGGAAGGACCAGGCCGAAGGCGGCGCGTCCTCCTCTTTTGGTTCATCGCTGCCCGCCAGGTTGAAGGTCCAGTTGTTGGTCTTCTCTGACAGGCGGATCAACCGGGCATCCGGCTTCTCAAACTTCACCCACGGTAGATAGACGGTCTTCGTCAGCAGCGCCAGCGGGGCCAGCGTGGCCTCAACCCGCGGCAGGTGTACCATGGTGATCTCAGGGATATCGGGCGGGTTGCCGAGGATCACATCCTCGGCGTGCACGTGCGGCCACGGCACCCAGCTACGCCAGCCGGTCTCCTGCTTCTGCCGCTCCCAGACGACGCCTAAATCACCGCGTATCGCAAAGGGACGATTCAGCTCGGTGGAGACCTTCTCATTGATAGTCGGTTTAAGACGGTTCCAGTCAAAGGTCGCGATAATGATGATGGCCACCACTATCAGCAACAAAAGCGTTCCCAGGACGGCAATGATTGCCTTGCTTGTTCTTGTCATGCTTGCATCCTTCCATTCTTGCCTTGCCTGTCATAAAGATAGCTGAGCCTGAGGGAAAGGAGTGCAACCTGATGTTATAGAGCGAGAATAACGCTTTCGAGGTTTGCCAGCGGTACGGGACGAGAGAGGAAGTAACCCTGCGCGGCAAAGGCCGGTGACGCCTGTACGTCGCGCCACTCCTCCAGCGTCTCTACGCCTTCGACAATCACACCCTGGCAGTAACGATTCATCAACTGCAACAGCAGCGTGAACAGATTGCGCCCTTCCGGCGTCTTGCGCAGCATAATGAACAGCTCGCGGGCTACCTTGATGTAGTCGTAGCGCACTTCGCTCAGCGCAGAGAAGTTCGCCATCCCGGTACCGAAGTCGTCCAGCCACAGCGGGCCAATTTCACAGATCGAGGCGAAGGAAGAGTCCTGCGGCAGGCGGATATGCTCCACCAGTTCGAAGCGCAGCCACGGCAGCGTCTCGATCAGCGCCATCATTTGCGGGTTCTGACGCATCGACAGCAGCGTTGGGCCATCCACGTTGACCGACGCCAGCACGTTATTCTGCACAAAGAAGTCGTTTTGCAGGGCGAGCAGGTTGATCTGCTCCAGCATGACGTCCAGACGCTGACGCACCGCCACCTCCGCAAAGTAGCGGTCGGGCGCAATACGCTGCGATGGATTATCCGGATGCGTAACGATCGTTAATACTTCGATTGCCATCAGGCTGCCATCTACGCGATAGATGGGCTGGTAAGTGTAGGCACGTTCACATTGCAGCCAGTAGCGCCGCTCTTCCAGGCTTTCGATGCTCGCCTCCGGAATGCTTAGCCGCTGGATAACCTGCTTCAACTTCATTGTCAGATGTCCTGTAATAGAGTGAGTGACCTGGCGGAACTCGTCTATGAGTTATCGGCGCGGCGGGTGAGAACTTTATGTTCAATCGGGCAGCAAAATAAAAATCTGCAGGCGGAATCTGCACTTAACACGCGCCAGCTCAAAAATTTATTGGAACGTTGTTTTAATATGATTGACCACGCAGCACGCGCAACGCACACTAACCCCAATACTTATCCGACTCAGGTTGATGACTATGTCCAGGAAAATTGCCGTCATTGGCGAATGCATGATTGAGCTGTCACAGAAAGGCACAGAGGTGAACCGTGGCTTTGGTGGCGATACCTTAAATACCTCTGTTTACGTTGCCCGCCAGGTCGATCCGGCCGCGCTGTCGGTACACTACGTCACGGCGCTGGGGACGGATAACTTTAGCCAGCAGATGCTGGACGCCTGGCAGAGCGAAAGCGTCGATACCTCCCTCACCCAGCGCATGGAGAACCGCCTGCCGGGTCTCTACTACATCGAAACCGACAGCACCGGTGAGCGTACCTTCTACTACTGGCGCAACGAGGCCGCGGCCAAATTCTGGCTGGAGAGCGAGCACTCTGCCGCCATCTGTGAAGAGCTGGCGACCTTTGACTACCTCTACCTGAGCGGCATCAGCCTGGCGATCTTAAGCCCGGCCAGCCGTGACAAGCTACTCTCCCTGCTGCGCGAGTGCCGCGCCAACGGCGGCAAGGTGATTTTCGATAACAACTACCGTCCGCGCCTGTGGGCCAGCAAAGAGGAGACCCAGCAGGTCTACCAGCAGATGCTGACCTGCACCGATATCGCCTTCCTGACCCTGGACGACGAGGATGCGCTGTGGGGTGAAAAGCCGGTAGAAGAGGTGATTGCCCGTACCCAGGCCGCTGGCGTCAGCGAGGTGGTGGTGAAACGCGGCGCGGACTCCTGCCTGGTGGCGATTGCCGGTGACGCGGTAATTGATGTGCCGGCGGTGAAGCTGCCGAAAGAGAAGGTGATCGATACTACCGCCGCAGGCGACTCCTTTAGCGCGGGCTACCTGGCCGTGCGCCTGACCGGCGGCGATGCCGAGGCGGCGGCGCAGCGCGGTCACCTGACTGCCAGCACCGTGATCCAGTACCGCGGGGCGATCATCCCCCGCGAGGCGATGCCGAACTGATCGCCAGGCCTTTCCGGCCCCTGCCGCTGGCAGCGGGCCGGATCAAACTGCACTACTGCTGAACCGGCGGAATATCCGTCACGTCCTGATGTACGTCATCGCTGACGGGCACAAGGGCAGAGGTCTCGGTGCTCATCACCTCATCCCAGGTGGCCTGCAACTCCTTCATATTAAACTCCGGCTCGCCTTTCGGCTGCAGCAGCACCAGCGACAGCTCCTGAGTCAGCTGCTGGCGCAGGCTCTGGTTCAGGATGTCGGCGGTCAGGCCGTTCAGGAAGTTCTGCCGCAGCTTCTGGTACTGCTCAGGGGCAATATCCACCACCTGGTTCTGCAGGGAGCGCATACGCTGGCTGATCAGCACGTCGGTATCGGTGCGGGCATAGGTCGTAAACAGCCTTTGCAGCTCCAGCTTCTTCTGGGCAATCAGGGCATTAAACTCATCCTCTGACAGGCCGTTGTCGCGCACCTTTTTCAGCTCGCGGGCGATGGTAGCAAGATTGGCGCTGAGCTTATCGGGTGCGGAGTCAACGTTAATCGCGCACTGCGCGCGCTGGAACAGCACCCGGCAGTCGAAACCGAGACCAATATCTTTGGCATTATTTTTGCTCAGGTTCTGCTGGATATGCCAGAACAGCGCCTCGCGGGCCACGTCAGCCCGCCAGTAGCGCTCCAGCGCGGCGGATTCACGGATTGGCTGCCACGGCACGTCCCACATCAGCGAAAGCCTGTCCTGGCGCACGGAGTCGGTCATAATGCTTACCGGCTCGCGCGGCAGCGGAGAGAGCGTCGGCATCGGGGCAGGCGTCTGCCGTTTGCCCTTCAGCTCGCCAAAGGTTTTATTGATCTGCTCCCCGACGGTGCGGCTGTCGATATTGCCCACGACGATCAGGGTCATGGCGTCCGGGGTGTACCACTTCTGGTAGAAAGCCTTCAGCTGGGCCTCATCCACCGGTTTCTTCAGCGGCGCGGCAGGATCGTGTCCCAGCAGGGTGGAGCCTTTCAGGCGGTAGCGCCACCAGTTATCATTGGTCTCTAACGGCCAGGTGGCCACCATATCGTCACTGCCCAGCGCGTGGTTTATTGTCTCCGGCGTTACGGTGAGCTTGCCGGTAATATCAGAGAGGTAGACCAGCGCCTCTTTCAGCAGGTCGCTGCGGTTATTGGGCAGGCTAAGGCTAAACAGCGTGTAGTCGTAGGAGACCAGCGCGGGGGGCAGCGGACGTTTGGGATCGATCCCCTGCTGCCAGAGCGCGCGTACCTGCGCCGGCTCGAGGCTGCCGCTGTGGGACAACGCGATGCGTGGAATAAAGTGGCTATAGCCGCTCTGCTGCGTGCTTTCGGTAAGCGAGCCGGTATTCACCAGCAGGCGGAGCTCAACCCTGTCGCTGGGACGCTGCGGCGTACTTAACACCTGCCACTGAAAACCGTTCGTCAGTGTCCCCTGTTGCCATGCCGGGTCGGGCTGGAGCGCATCTGCCTGCACGTAACTGGCTGCCATCATCAGCAAACCACCAGTTATGAGTCGAATTTTTGTGCCCTGCATGTAAACCCCTGATCAACATTCCTGGTTAAAAGACCGCCTGTCGTGCAGGCAGCCTAAAATGAAGTTTTAACACTCCGTGTTAGACAGCCAAAAAAGCAAAACGTCACACCGGGAAGTGAAAAAATAGGGGGTAATTATGCGCAGGTGCCCGTGCCCCTACAAGGGACAACGGGCATAAGTGGGCAGATTATGAGGAAATTTCGCCCGTTTTGCCGTCTGGCGCACGGTTATTAAGGGTATTTTTCAGCTGCTTGTGGTCCAGCTCTTTCACCCATTTTGCCACCACGATAGTCGCTACGCCGTTACCAATCAGGTTGGTCAGCGCCCGCGCCTCGGACATAAAGCGGTCGATACCAAGGATCAATGCCAGCCCGGCGACCGGCAGATGCCCTACCGCAGAGAGGGTGGCCGCCAGCACGATAAAGCCGCTGCCGGTCACCCCTGCCGCCCCTTTCGAGGAGAGGAGCAGCACCACCAGCAGCGTGATCTGATGGACAATATCCATATGGCTATTGGTGGCCTGGGCGATAAACACCGCCGCCATCGTCAGGTAGATAGAGGTGCCATCGAGGTTAAAAGAGTAGCCGGTAGGGATCACCAGCCCGACCACGGACTTACGGCAGCCGAGCTTCTCCATCTTATCCAGCATGCGCGGCAGCGCCGACTCAGAGGACGAGGTGCCCAACACGATCAGCAGCTCTTCGCGAATGTAGCGGATAAATTTGAAGATGCTAAAGCCGGTGGCACGGGCGATGCTCCCGAGCACCACCACGATAAACAGAATACAGGTGGCGTAGAAGCAGATGATCAGCTGTCCGAGCTGCACCAGGGTGCCGACGCCATATTTACCGATGGTAAAGGCCATCGCCCCAAACGCGCCGATAGGGGCGAGGCGCATAATCATGTTGATGATGCCGAAGATGACCTGCGAGAAGCTCTCGATCACGTTAAAGATCAGCTGCCCCTTGTGGCCAAGGCGATGCAGGGCAAAGCCGAACAGCACGGCGAAGAGCAGCACCTGCAGAATATTGCCGCTGGCAAACGCGCCGATGACGCTGGAGGGGATCACATCCATCAGGAAGGCGATAGTGCCCTGCTGCTCGGCCTGGGCAGCGTAGACCGCCACCGCTTTAGCATCCAGGGTGGCGACATCAACGTTCATGCCCGCGCCCGGCTGCACCACGTTGACAATAATCAGGCCGATGATCAGCGCCAGGGTGCTAACCACCTCAAAGTAGAGCAGCGCCACCGCACCGGTGCGGCCTACCGCCTTCATGCTTTCCATGCCTGCGATGCCGGTTACCACGGTACAGAAGATCACCGGGGCGATGATCATTTTAATCAGCTTCACGAAGGCGTCGCCAAGCGGCTTCATCTGTGCGCCGAGTTCAGGGTAGAAGTGACCGAGCAGAATACCGATGGCGATGGCGGTCAGCACCTGAAAGTAGAGGCTTTTGAAGAGTGAGGTTTTCATAGGGTGTCCTTGAATTAAAAACCACAGGCATTGTAGGGTTGGTTCGCCTGCGGTCTTAAAATAACACCCGAACAACATCGCAGAAATAAACTTACTTCAAATTTGAAACAGAAATGTTAAAAAATTTGAGCCAGCTCGCACAAGTGAGTGCGGGTTCTACGCGCTGCCGTCAGCCAAACGGGGAAGATTGTGTTGCTCAAACGCCTCCGGGGCCACCGCGCGGCCAAAGAGATAACCCTGGGCCATCTCCACCCCCGCCTCCTGGAGCCAGGCGCGCTGCGCCTCGGTCTCAACGCCTTCCGCGATGATATTCAGATCGAGGCTGCGGGCCATATGAATTATCGACGAGATCATGCTGCTGTCCTCCGGTAGCCCTTCGACAAAAATCTTATCGATCTTCAGCACGTCCACCGGCAGGGACTTCATGTGCTGGAGCTGACGCAGGCCCGCGTAGCCCATACCGAAATCATCCAGCGCGATACGCACCCCGGCATTGCGCAGCGGACGCAGGATAGCCACCGCCGCGTGCGGATCGTCAATGCGGCGGCTTTCGGTCACCTCGAGGGTCAGCGTGCCGGGCGCAATACGGTAGCGCTCCAGCAGTTCAAGCAGGTCCCGCACCATATCCTCGTGCATCAGCTGCAGCGCCGAGAGGTTAACCGACAGCGGCAGCATAATGCCTCGCGCCTGCCACGCCGCGAGCAGGCGGCAGGACTCCTCCAGCACCCAGTGGCCGACAACAATCATCAGCCCGCAGGACTCAATGCTGTCGATAAGCCCCTCCGGCAGCTCCCAGCTGCCGTCCGGCTGCTGCTGGCGCAGCAGGGCCTCGGCGCTCACTACCTCGCTGGTCGCCAGATTAACCTGCGGCTGTAGCCAGATGGCAAATTGATGGTTATCCAGCGCGTTTAAGATGTCGCTCTCTTCCGTCAGCCGCTTCTGCGCCGTCACCATCTGCTCCGGGTCGAAGAACTGGATCTGGTTTTTGCCTTTGCGACGGGCGGAGAGCGCCGCTGAGATAGCCCGGCGGTAGAGCTGCTCCGCCGTCACGTCGCCGTAGAACATGGCGATACCAATGCTGGCGCTCGGTCGCAGCTGAATGCCCTGCACCGGCAGACGTTCATTGATAACAGTGAGCACTTGCTGACCCAGCGTAATGGCGTGCCACGGCTCGCTGGCGCCGTTGCCAATGATGGCAAAGGTATCCGTACTCACCTGGGCCAGCACCATGCGCGGGGCCAGGACCGACTTTATCTTCTCTACCAGCGTCAGGAGCAGCATTTCACGCTGGCTCTCTTTCAGCACCCCCGCCGTGTCCTGCAAAGTTTCACAGGCGATAACCATCAGCGCGGTGGTTTTTTGCCGGGCGACGGTCTGCTCCAGCAGGGCCATCAAAAAGGCTTTATTCGGCAGCTCCGAGATGGGAAAGCGCGTCACCTGGCTGTTCAGCTCTTCATGCTGGCGCAGCACCATCTGCTGGTTGCGGTTATAGCTGCGCACCAGCATGCCAATTTCGTCGTCATGGTGGTGGCGGGGCAGCGCCAGCTGGTGACCAGGGTGGTCCTGCGGCGACAGGTCGTTCAGCTCGCGGGCAATCTTGCGCAGCGGGCGGATCATCAGCCGGCTGATACACCAGGTGAGCGCCACCGTCATGATTAAAATCAGGAGTAAGTAAGTAGTGACTAACGTTGAAACGGTACTCATCACGAATTTGTACATACGGAATGAGTCCGCCTGCAGGACCAGATAGGCCAGCGGCTGCGGGTTGGCCGGACGCTCAAGGGAGTAGATAGGCAGCGAGATCTGCACCGGCAGTTCAAAGAGTCGGGTAATGGTCACCGGCACCGGCCGCTCGGGGATAAAGCTCATGCGCAGAGCCTGGAACTGATTCGGCAGGACCACGTCCGCCCGGCTGACCACGCCCGCGGGCTGGATGCGTTTGAGGATAGCCTCCGCGTCGGCAATGTCGCCCTTCAAAATAGCGGCGGAGAGCGGCTCACGCACCGAGCGCGCGATGCTCTCCAGCTGCGTGCCGGTGTTGTAGCGATTCTGCTGCACAAAATGGAACAGCAAAATGACGCAAAAAAGGAAAATAAACACCATGGCGACGATCGAGACCATCGCCATCTGTTTAATGGTTAACGAACGGCTAACGCGCAAATTGACTCTCCAAATACTCCGTGTCCGCAAAAGTAACCGGCGGCTACCTGCCTGCTGTCAGAGTATACTCGATTCTGACAGCAGATTAAGACTGCGATAGAGAGCCTTGCGCGTTACCAGTCGGCGTGAGGCGTCAGCGGCCGCGGCGGTGAATCCATATCGCCCTGCCAGCCTGCCTGCGAGTAGCGGACATAGAGCATGCCGTGGCTCGGGGTGTAATCCTCCGCCTGCTGAATATCGATGGCGGCGCCAACGGACCAGTTGGAGGTAATACGGCGCTCAATCAGGGCGCGTGCCGTATAGCCAAAGCCGTTGCTCTTCGATCCTGGATCGTTAGTTTCGCTGGCCCGCGCACGATAATCCTCTGGTATGAGGTTAAGCAGCGGGTAGCGATCCTGAGTGCGGGTAGCCGAATGCGACCAGGAGAGCGAACCACCCAGCTCCCACGACCAGTTCTCCGTTCTTTCACGCCACGTTACCGGCACGGCAAACGAGAGGTATTTCTGCGGGCTGTAGTAGCCCCCCTGACCGAGGGTATAACTGCTCAGATCCTTTTCATAGTGCCAGAGCATATTGTTCAGGCCAACGGTGACGCGGCGGTTATCTTCGTTGACCAGCTTGTAGTAGTAGCCGGTCATCCAGCGCACGCGCCAGTTGTCATCCACGTTCTTGCCGGTGAGCGCGTCGGCGCTCAGGCTCGCCCAGACGCCGTGCGCTTCGCCCTGGTCGTAGCTCAGGCTAACGCCACCGCCGGTAGATCGAACGCCGCCCCAGGTTTTGCCTGTATTGCTTCCTGGATCGCGTTGCCCGCCAAATGCCAGTAAAGAGCTTGAAATTGGGCGGCGGTGCACGTCTAGCGTATAACCGACCGGGCCTAGATCGTTGCTATAACTTAGGCCGCCAACCACATCAACGACACGGAAACCCATCGGGGTGGTGCCAATGTCCCCCTCCCAGGTATCGTTACGCCAGCCAGCCGCTACGCTTACGCCACCGTCAGATTGGCTTTTATCGTCATTAATACACTGTATCTCATTACAGGTTCCCCACCTGGGCTGATATACACCTTCTTCATTCGTTGAAAACGATCCGACGTTCATATTGACCACGTCGGTACGGAAGAACATCCGGCCATCGGCAAGCGGCGCATCAGCCTGCAGCATGGTGGTGTTGGCTTTCAGATCGGAGTAGCCGCCGGTGCCGCTGGAGCCCCAGTAGTCATGCGCAAGCGTGACGTTGAGATCCTGCTGGCGATAGAGATCGGCAGCGTCGCTGCGCAGGCCGCGCTTCAGCCAGTCATCGCTGGCATCGTTACGCGTCTGGCGGGTAAAGGTGTCGTTATCCTGGGCGGGCGTGGCAGCAATGCCTGCCGCGACCATCGCCTGTTTATAGCTCTCCAGCGCCAGCTGCGGCTCGCCGTTAGCCTGCTGGAAGCGGCCATAGTCACGCAGCACCAGGGCGCTATCCTGCGACGGCGGCAGCGCTTTCGCCTCGGGCACGATGGTGTCATAGGTGCGCTGGGCCAGAACCCTGTCCCCCAGCTGCGCCCGCACCAGCGCCATTCGACGCTGCATGTTGATGGACGGCGGCTCGGCCTGCGGCATCTCGTTCAGCGTCGCCAGCTGCTGGCGCGCCGCAAGCGGGTTGCCCTCGGCAATCGCTACCTCCACCAGGCTCAGGCGGGCGTCGGCGTTAGCCGGTTCACGCGCCAGCACGGTCTCATACCCGGCGCGGGCAGCAGCGTAATCACCGCGCTGCTGCGCCCAGTCCGCGAGGGTCAGGTCAATTCGCGTGGAGGCTGGCTGCTGCCTAAGCAGCGCTTCAGCCTGCTGCTCCTGGCCGCTGTCGCGCAGGCGGTTGGCGGTCTCCAGCAGCTGGTTACCCTCCAGGCGGCTCGCCAGCTCCTGCATATTGCTGTCCCATTTGCTGCGCGGCAGGGTATTGAGATGCGCCAGCGCGGCGCGATCCTGGTCGTTGCCGGAGAGATAGAGGCTGTAGGCGTAAACCTGCGTCGGATCGTTAGGCTGACGGCGAACCAGATCGCGCATCTGCGCGTCGGCCTCGGCGTGCTTCCCGGCGCTCCAGAGATCGCGCGAGAGACGGTAGGCGATCCAGACGCTGTCCGGATCGGCAGCCAGACGACGGCGCTGGATCTCAGCCGCCTGCGCCCAGCGCCCCTGGTTCTCCAGGGCTTCAGCCTGCTGTGCCAGCCGATCGTTAGCGAGGCTGCGCTCGATGTCATCCACGCTGCGGCGCTGGCTGGCAGGGAGGGAGGCAATCCAGGCCGAGGCTTTTTCCGGCGACTGCTCGCGATAAATATTGGCCAGCCCGCGCACCGCGTTGCTGTTGCCGCTGTCCATGCGCAGCGCCTGCTGGTAGTAGCGCTCGGCGGCGGCGTTATCCTTGCGGGCGACGGCGGCGTCTCCCAGGCCCAGCACGGCGTAGCTGTCGGTGTTATCCACCGCGCGCGCCTGCTGATAAAGCCGTTCTGCCTGGGCAGGATTATTGGCCTTCAGCGCGGCGTCACCCTGCTGGATCAGCAGCCAGTAGCGGTTAGTTTGCAGGAGGCTATCCCACTTGCTGCGGTTGCTGCTCTGCGGGGCCAGGGCGATCGCTCTCTCTAGCAGGGGAACCGCCCGGGCGCGATCGCCCTTTTGCGAGTAAGCCTGGCCGAGCGCCCCGGTGGTTTCACCGTCGTTCTGGTCAGCATTCAGCGCCTGCTGCAGCGGGGCGATAGCCTGCCCGCCCTGCCCGGCGTCAACCGCGGCCAGCCCGCGCGAACGGGCGCGGAACGCCGGATCGGCCAGCTGCTGCTGCTGTTTCGCCAGCGTCGCCCGGGCGGTATCCACCGTATCGCCGCTGCTAAACTCGTTCAGAAACTGTTGCAGCGCCTGCACGCTGGCATCGCTTACCGGCATAGCTTGAATCTGTTGATACCAGATGGCCGCCGCCGCTTCGCGGGTCGTTCCCGACTTCGCCATCTGCCGCAGAACGGTGTAGCCCTCATCGCTGCGCCCGTTAGCAAACAGCAGCTGCGCCAGCGAATTTTGCAGCTGAGGGTTGCCGGGATAGCGGCTGTTGGCGCTCTTCAGCTGGGTAATGGCCTGACTGCGCCGCTCGGGCACCTTCGCCACCAGCGTCCAGTATTCGGCGGCGAGATCGCTATCCGGTGGGTTGCCCTGCAAAATTTTGTCATAGGCAGCGATGGCCTCCACCGTATGGCCGGTGGTTGCCAGCAGTCGCGCCTCCTGCAACCCCTGCCGCCCCTGGGCAGTGGAGAGAGCCATGGTGCTTTGCGCTTCCCGGTACGCCGCCGAGTTGGGGGCGAGCTGCGCCAGCCGATCGAGCTGCTGCTGCGCGCCTGCGGTGTCACCCTGGCGCAGCAGGTAGCGCTGGCGGGCAGCAATCACCTCGGGGTTATTGGGATCGATAAGCTCCAGCCGGTAGAGGGACTGGCGTACCAGATCCTCACGACGGGTGGACTCTCCGAGCCGGACCTGCTCCAGCAGCTGTTGCTGCTGGGCTGTCGGCGCCGCATACGTCTTTGGCATCAGCGCGATGCCCAGCGATAAAGCAAGTAAGCGTAGGGTTAGCGTGCGCATTCCTGGTCCCAGTCAGGTTGTAACTCACCTTGGGAGGTGAAACGAAAACGGTGCTCATCCCAGCCCTGTCCAAAGAGGGTGAGCACGTAGCTGTAATAGGCGTCGCTGCCGGGAAAGTTGTCGGCAACGCGCTGGCGCAGCACCGCTTGTGCATCGCGGTTTTGCATAAACGGCAGCAGGGCGGCGGAGAAGCCCGTCGCACCGCTGCCCTGGGCCGCGCCGGTGACCACGTTCACCTTCTCCGGCGGCACGCCGTTTTTCGCCGTCAGCGCCGCCATCGGCTTAAAGCGCGCCAGCAGGCGATTTTTTTGCAGATCGCTGTCGTGCAGCATGCCGACCCACAGGTAGACGCGAATGGCATCATAGCTTGAGACCAGCTTGCTCTTCGGCTTCAGGTTCCAGCCGCGACTCTTCTCGTAGCTCACCCAGTCCGGGGAGAAACCTTTGGGCGCGGTCTCCAGCAGCAGGCGCAGGTTGGTCTCCCGCAGCGTGGTCCAGGGTGCGCCAAAGCGGGTGAGATACTGTGCCACCTGCGGCGGCAGATAGCTGGGGTTGAAGCGCCAGCTCTCTTTCTCGGCGAAGCCAATTTTGCCCGGCAGCAGCATTGAACCCAGCCCCGGCACGTTCACCACCTCTTCGCTGACGATATGCTTAAGCAGCCCCTGGGCCAGGGCGGTATAGCGCGGCTCTTTCCACAGGCGCCCGGCCTCAAACAGCGACCAGACGATCCAGATATCGGCGTCGGAGGCGGAGTTGGTGTCCAGCACCGTCCACTCCGCTTCGCCCTTCTTGCCCCACAGCCAGGCGGGAAGATGGGTCGCGAGGTCACCTTCGGCGAGGTTATCCTCGGTCCACGTTAAGATCTTGTCGAAGCCGGGTCGGTCGTTGGCGGCGAGGGCGAAAAACAGCCCGTAGCTCTGCCCCTCGGAGGTAGTGATCTTCCGGGCGTCGCTGGGATCGATCACCCGGCCACCGTCGCTGAGGTAATCCTTTTTAAACGCGTTCCAGGCCGGCCAGCTACAGGCGGCGTGCGTACTCGCCGCCGCCAGCAGCAGCGTGGCGGCGATCGCTCCACGCAGTAAGGTCTTCATGGCTTACTCATCGTGCGGGTCGAGACGACGACGGCTGATGATGCGCAGCAGACGCCACAGTACCCAGGCCAGCAGCACGACGCTCACCGCCGCCAGTACCGCCAGCAGCACCGGGTGGTTAGAGAGCGCATACCAGATACGCTCGAACCACGGCAGGTGGCCGACGTAGTAGATATCCCCCACTCGCAGGCCGTTGACGCCCGACTCGCGGATCACCGTCACGGAACCATACATTGCTGCACGTTTGCCGCTGTCGTTCATCGCCTCGTTCAGCAGCTCGTAGCCGCGTGGGCTATCCGCCAGCAGGGCAACCACGCTGCGCTGATCGTTATACGGCGACTGGAAGCCGACGATAGCCGCCATCGGGCCGCTGGAGGTCACCGTCGTCTGGGCATCCGCCTGACGATCGGTATTGTCCGGGACGATGGACGGGAAGGTGGTCTGGCGCTGCGGCGTCTTCACCCAGCTCTGCGTCGCCTGCACCAGCAGGTCAATGCGCTTGTCATCCTTCAGGCTATCCGGGATAGCGCCGATGACCAGCACGTCGGCATCCTTGTTCTGGATCTGGCTGCCGTCGTTGGTCAGGGTCAGGTTAACCGCCGGGAGACCGGTTTGCGCGCCAAGCTGGCCGATAGAGTCCAGCAGAGTGGTCAGCTGGCCCTGAGTCGGATTGGCTGGCAGCACTACGATGGTATCCGCGAGATCCGCCATCCGGCTGAACGGGAAGCCCGCGTTGGCAAAGGCGCGCAGATCCGGCATGGCAATAAAGTGGTAATACTTCGAGAAGTCGATGGTCGAGTCATCACCAATCACCACCCGGTTCTGCACCGGCTGGAAGGTGACGCAGTTATCCACGGTGCCGCCCGGCATCGGGTTCATGTACTGGAAATCAAAGCGCAGCTGGTTGAGCGCCCCCAGCTGCAGCGCCGGAATGGTGACGGCGGTTTTACCATCCAGCAGTCCTTGCAGAACCGGCAGGCGCAGCAGCAGGCGGTTAGTATCCTGGTTGCTGGTCAGGTTGAAGGATTGCAGGAACTGGTTGTTCAGGCTGATATCCATCCGCGAGCTGTCTTTGGTCGGCGGCGCGGTGTAGCGGTAGTTGAGATCCATATCGATGCCGTTGCTGCGCAGCAGATAGAGATCCGGCGGCAGGTTCAGCGCCACGCTGATCGCATTTGGCTCAAGCCCTACCGCCTGAAGCTGCTCCTCGTAGTTTTTCAGCTCGGCAAAGGAGATGGCCCGATCGGTGCGCACCCAGTTCGGGGCGTCGTACGGCTTACGGGCCAGCAGCGGCTTAACGTCGTTCACCTCTACGCGATCGCCACGGAACAGGACGTTGCCCTGGGCCATGCCCTTCGCCGCCTGCAGCAGGTCTTTATCATCGCGGCCAAAGACCACCAGCAGCTTCACGTAGGGGTTTTCGGGGTGATCCATCATCACCACCGTCGGGGCGTTCACCGGCGGCGCGTCGCGCAGGAAATCCGGACGCTTGTCGTTGGTGGCAAACACGATGGCGTTCCGATCCGGCAGGCCGTTGTAGATCACCGGGAAGCTCTGGCCGCGCCAGCCCATGCGCGAGCCAAAGAAGGAGGCAACAATGCTCGCCGCCTGCTGCTGCTCCAGCGCGGGCGCACCGGCAAAGACCATCGGCAGCACCAGCGGACGGTTATCCCGCGCGTCATAGAACGGCACCGGGAAGTGCGAGAGATCGTTTTTCAGCGGCAGGGACTGGTAGGTCATCTCCAGCGAGCTGCTGCGCCCGACGTCCATCCACAGCGTGCTGCTGGCCGGGTTTTCACAGACGTCGCGGTAGTGGCCGACGAACTCCAGCCGCACCCGGTTGTAGTCGGTGATATAGAGCGGATCGATAGCCAGTTGGGCGAGCGTCTTCTTGCCCAGCTGCTCTTTGGTGACCGGCAGGACGCCCATCAGCTCATCGTTAAGATAGACCTTCAGCTGCGACTGCACCGGCAGCAGCGACGGCGACGGGGTGTACTCCAGATTCAGCATCGCCTTCGAGACCACTTCGTCGCTGCGCATCCCGAACTCGATCTGGCCGTCAGGCTGGACCCCGCGCAGCACCATGCTGCCCGGCGGCGGCGCAATCTGGGCGAAAGAGAGCTTCACCTCCCGCGACGGGGCGTTATCCGCGACGATGGGCGCATTGGCGCCGGTTACGCCGGGCATCACCTGGCCGACGGCCTGCGGATCGGCAGCGGTCTGCGCTTCAGGCGTCTCGGGTGCGGCAGGCACGGTGACCATCGGGGTGGCCGGGGCCGCGTGGGTGACCAGCGACGGGAAAGCACTCATCCCAACCGCCACTGCACAAATCCAGGAAAGTTTTCTTTTCATCGCATTATCATCATCGTTGAGCCATAACCGGATCCGGCTGCTGCACCACCACGCCCCGCGCAGGACGGCGGGGAATGAACGACACAACCCAGGAGATCAGGGAAGTAAGCGTCCGGAAAATCATTTTCACGGACGATGGAGCAAATTCGGCCAGGTGGCGATAGCCACGGAAGCCAAGCTTGAGAATATCCAGCATGCTCTCCAGCGGTTTATCTTCCGGGAAGCTGTCCTGCCAGAGCGCCCAGGTATCGGCGCGGGCGAAGGTGCACTGAACAAAATCGATATGCTGGCGGGTGGTCAGCGGCATGAGTTGCAGGCCCACTTCCCTGCCGTGGACGCGTACCACATGTGCCGGGAAGACGTACTCCTGCTGGCCGCGCTTGAGCAGCAGGTTGACCTTCTGCCCCTCCAGCACCTGCGACTGGCCGTTGATCTTGATCCCTACCCCGCCGTCGGAGAAGTCGTGCACCGTACAGGAGAAGAGATGACCATCGTCACGGGCGATAGCCGCTGGCATGGAGATCTCAACGCGGTGCGCCCGGCGCACCTGCTTGCTCTCCACCGACACCGCCACCGCGCCGCCGAGTACGATCAGGTTGTAGAAGACCCAGACGATACTGACGACCACGGTCAGCATCTCGGTCTCCGGACCGTAGAAGTAGCGCCAGACGCCCACCAGCACGCCGACGATATTCAGCAGCACAAGGAAGATGTAGGGCCGGGAGATCACCCAGTCAACATACTCCTCCTCCACGAGGCCGCCCTTCGAGGTCACGTTGAACTTACCCTTGTGCGGGTTAAACAGCGCCACCATCGTCGGTCTGGCGATATACCAGGCCAGCACCGTTTCGTAGATCTCACTCCAGAACGAGTGGCGGTATTTCCCCTGAATCTTGGAGTTGGTCAGGCTGGCGTGGATCATATGCGGCAGCACAAACAGGGCGATCATCAGCGCCGGAGCGTAGATGATGTAGGCATGCAGCAGCAGGAACGCCAGCGGCGCGGTGAGGAAGATCAGCCGCGGCACGCCGGAGAGGAAGTGGAACATGGCGTTGACGTAGCAGAGCCGCTGCGCCAGCTTCAACCCTTTACCAAACAGCGGGTTATCGAGACGGAAGATCTGCACCATGCCTCGCGCCCAGCGGATACGCTGCCCAATGTGGGACGACAGGCTCTCGGTTGCCAGACCCGCCGCCTGCGGAATGCGCATATAGGCCGAGGTGTGGCCGCGACGGTGCAGGCGCAGGGAGGTATGCGCATCCTCGGTCACGGTCTCTACCGCAATGCCGCCAATCTCATCCAGCGGGCCACGGCGGATCACCGCGCAGGAGCCGCAGAAGAAGGTGGCATCCCACATATCGTTGCCGTCCTGCACCAGGCCATAGAACAGAGTGCCTTCGTTCGGCGTCTGGCGGAAGCGGCCCAGGTTACGCTCAAACGGATCCGGCGAGAAGAAGTGGTGCGGCGTCTGCATCATCGCCAGCTTCTTATCCTTCATAAACCAGCCCATGGTGAGCTGCAGGAACGAGCGCGTTGGCACGTGGTCGCAGTCGAAGATCGAGACAAAGTCGCCCTTCGCATACTGCAACGCGTTGTTGATGTTGCCCGCTTTGGCATGCTCATGGGTGGTACGGGCGACGTACTCTACCCCGACCGTCTCGGCAAACTGGCGAAACGACTCGCGGCCACCGTCGTCAAGGATCCAGATTTTCAGCTTATCCTTCGGCCAGTCGATACCCAGCGCGGCGTAGATCGTGTTCTTCACCACGTTAAGATCTTCGTTATAGGTCGGGACGAAGATATCCACCGACGGCCACTGGGACATATCCTTCGGCAGCGGCACCGGCTGGCGGTTGAGCGGCCACACCACCTGGAAGTAGCCCAGCACCAGCACAATCCACGCGTAGGTTTCAGCAAACAGCAGCACCAGGCCGCACACCAGGCTCACCGGATCGTTCCAGTTAAGCGTCGAGGTGTAGCGCCACCAGATGTAGCGGCAGGAGACGGTCAGCGACAGCACAATCAGCATTAAGGCCGAGAAGCGTCCTGGAATACGCCGCACCAGCAGCGCCACGCCCCACAGCAGCAGCAGGAAGATAAACTGCGACCAGGGGTTAAACGGCTGGGTGATACAGAGCAGGGCAAGGATCAGCGAGAAGAAGACAATCACGCCGATAATAAAGCGGCGCACGCCCGGCTTGAGGTGCGCCAGCTCCTTCTGCCCCTCCAGATGGCTCGTGCGGTTGCCCACCTTTGCAGGCAGCGCGTCCAGCCAGTTGAGGTAGCGGCGGCGAAAATGGGTAAAGCGTGCGCGCTTGCTCTTGCGCGGCCGGGCGGCAGGCGCATGATGCGCGGTGATAAGCAGCCAGACAGTTTGCAGCAGGTAGCGGGCCGGATCGAGGGGACGCGGCCGCTCGGCGCGAATATGGGGGTAAAACTCAGCGTGCCTGGCGCGGAGCTGCTGCCAGCGCGGATGCTCCAGCGGAATAAACAGCCAGGCAAGAATAGCCCACAGACAGCCCAGCGCCGCGCTAAACGCCGGGGCGCCGTGGCTGCGGTAAAGGTGGTAACGCTCGCTCAGGCGGGCGTTGACCGGGGGGATCAACAGCAAGGCGGCAAGACGGCTCATACAACCTGCCCGGCGCTGTCAGGATGGTGAATGCGATCCGGCCCGGCACAGTGCAGCAGGCACCAGTTGGCCAGGGTCAGGATCTCCTCAGCTGCCAGCGAGTCATTACGGTACTCGCCCAGGGGCTGCTTCGCCGCCAGACACTCCACCATCGCTTCATCACGATGGATAACCATCGGCAGCAGTCGAGGCTGGCTCTGAAGCCAGACCTGGTAGAGATCGTCCTGCAACAGGCTGCCGATGCGCAGGTCGTTAATTAACAGATGCGTGCCGGACGGCAGCGCCTGCTGGTGCAGGCGAACGTGGCAGTTAGTATCCGGTTTCACCACGGTTAGCGTATGGTCGCACAGCGCCAATAGTTCCCGGGTGAGCGGCGTGAAGTCTGCGGGCAGATCGAGCAGGGTCCACTGATAGTGCCCGTTGGCCTTCAGCGCCTGCAGCGCAGCGGCGAACGGAGAGAGACGATCGTGCAGGGCATAGATGTTTTCCCGCTCACCAGCGGCCAGCTGGCCAAACGGCAGCAGATCAAGATGTGAGGTATAGCGCTGACCGCTATCGCGCCACTCTTTATTGTCCAGCAGCGCCCGCGCCCAGCCGTCAGCGTGGGTAAACTCCACGTTGAACGAGAGGCGCAGCATATTGTCCGGAGAGGTGTCGATCATCAATACCGACTCCCCCAGCAGCTGTAGCGCCCAGCCCAGTGCTGCGGTTACCGATGTGGTTCCCACGCCTCCGCGAATGCCTTGCAGACCCAGAATGGCCATCCACGTCTTCCTTATTAACTATTGTTGGCCAGCAAATTCAGCGAGCAGCGGCCAGCGTTTAATCGCCGTAGCCAGCTGTTCACGTTGGGATATATCGGTGTAATCAATTTCAGGCAGCGAAAAGACCCGGCTCAGGGCCAGGAAGTCGTTTTGAAAGGTATAGCCCAGGGTTGAATCAGTCTGGCTTGTAAACTCGTTGTTAGACATTTTTACTGCATCTCGTTAGATGAAAAACAGACGGAAAGATAGCAACGCAGGGTGCTGCTGAAAATTCATTTACATGCTAAATGTGATGTTCTTTAATTTCAATGTTAGGTTTATTTCTCGGCTTTCGCTAGTAAACTAAGGTGTAGACGATTTTGATTAAGAGAGAGACCGTGAAGCCCATATTTACCCTTGGCATCCAGTCATTGTGGGATGAGTTGAGCCACATGCCCGCAGGCGGCGTCTGGTGGGTCAACGCCGATCGCGAAGAGGATGCTATAAACCTGGTGAATTATACTCTTGCTGCCCAGCATAAAAAAACCCGGGCGGCGCTGATAACTATGGGTAACGATCCTAATAAAATTATTAATTTAGAGTCAGGTCACGGTCCCGATAAAATCCATCTTTTTACCATGCCTAATCATGAGAATGGGCTATCCTTTTTTACCCGCGATCTTCTCAGCGCTATTGATCCCCAGCACTATTTTCTGGTTTTACTCTGTGCCAATAATGCCTGGCAAAATATATCCGTCGATAATTTGCGTGGGTGGCTGGAAAAAATAGGCGCCTGGACGAAATACCACAACTGCACGCTGCTGATAGTTAACCCAGGCAACAATAATGATAAGCAATACTCATTTTTAATGGGCGAGTATCGCTCACTTTTTGGCCTGTCCAGCCTGCGCTCCCAGGCCGATATCCATCTTTATGACGTCGCCTTCTGGTTTAATGAAAAAGGCGTCAGCGCCCGCCAGCAGCTTATTGTTGAGCAAAATAACGGCAGCTGGAAAATAGCCCAGCAGGAGCAGGCGTCGGTACAGCCGCGCAGCGATGAAAAGCGTATTTTGAGTAACGTAATGGTATTAGAGGGCGCGCCGCCGCTCTCTGAACACTGGGCGCTATTTGATAATAACGACACCCTGTTTAGCGAGGCACGGACCACCCAGGCGGCCACCATTATCTTCTCGCTGATGCAGAACAACCAGATTGAAGGCCTGGCCCGCCAGATCCACACCCTGCGCCGCCAGCGCGGCAGCGCGCTAAAAATTATCGTACGTGAGAAGAACGCCAGCCTGCGCGCCACCGACGAGCGCCTGCTGCTGGGCTGCGGGGCGAACATGGTCATTCCCTGGAACGCGCCCCTCTCTCGCTGCCTGACGCTGATCGAGAGCGTGCAGGGGCAGCAGTTTAACCGTCCGGTGCCGGAGGATATCGCCGCCCTGCTGACCATGACCCAGCCGCTGAAGCTGCGCGGCTACCAGACATGGGACACCTTCTGCGATGCGGTAAGTAATATGCTCAGCAATACCCTGCTGCCGACGGACGGTAAAGGGGTGCTGGTTGCGCTGCGCCCGGTGCCCGGTATCCGCGTGGAGCAGGCCCTGACCCTGTGCCGTCCGAACCGCGTGGGCGACATCATGACCATCGGCGATAACCGGCTGATGCTGTTTCTCTCCTTCTGCCGGGTTAACGATCTCGATACCGCCCTGAACCATATCTTCCCGCTACCCATCGCCGATATCTTCTCGAACCGGGTGGTGTGGTTTGAAGATAACCAGATTGCCGCCGAGCTGGTGCAGATGCGCGCCCTGCTGCCGGAGAAGTGGGGTAAACCGCTGCCGGTGATCGACGGGCCGAACCCCATTATCAACGCTGAACACAACGGCCAGAGCTGGCGGCGTATCCCGCAGCCGTACCGGTTGCCGGGCGGGGCGTCGGAGCAGACATCATGATGCAGTTAAGCGATATCATTCAGCTGGTGGTGCTGTGCGCCCTGATCTTTTTCCCGCTCGGCTATATTACGCGCCACTACATCCGGCGGATCAGGACCGTGCTCCGCATGCTGTTTATTAAACCGCGCTATGTAAAACCGGTTGGCACATGGCGCAGTGCTTCGACCGTCAAGGCAAAACGAAAAGATGACTAATCAAACCCTTACCGCCTCCGCGCCCTCACCGCTGTGGCAATACTGGCGCGGCCTTGCCGGCTGGAACTTCTATTTCCTGGTGAAATTTGGGCTGCTGTGGGCGGGCTACCTTAACTTTCACGCACTGTTAAACCTCGTGTTTATGGCGTTCCTGCTGATCCCGCTTCCGCGGCTTAGCGTGCACCGCCTGCGCCACTGGATCGCCATTCCCATTGGCTTTGCTCTCTTCTGGCACGATACCTGGCTCCCCGGCCCGCAGAGCATGCTCAGCCAGGGATCGCAGGTGGCCGGATTCAGCGGTGATTACCTGTTGGATCTGGTCACGCGCTTTATCAACTGGCAGATGATCGGCGGGATTTTTGTTCTGCTGGTGGCCTGGCTCTTCCTGTCGCAGTGGATCCGCGTCACCGTCTTTGTGGTGGCGATTATGGTCTGGCTGAACGTGCTGACCCTGACCGGGCCGACCTTCTCCCTGTGGCCAGCCGGTCAGCCTACCAGTACCGTCACCACCACCGGCGGCAACGCCGCAGCCACCATCGCCGCCGCGGCGGACAAACCGGTGGTCGGCGATATCCCGGCGCAGACCGCCCCGCCGACTACGGCGAACCTCGACGCGTGGCTAAACAGCTTCTATACCGCCGAAGAGAAGCGCCAGATCCGCTTCCCGACGCAGCTCCCTGCCGATGCCCAGCCGTTTGAGCTGCTGGTAATCAACATCTGCTCCCTGTCGTGGGCGGACGTCGAGGCGGCAGGCCTGATGTCCCATCCGCTGTGGTCGCACTTTGATATTCAGTTTAAGCACTTCAACTCGGCCACCTCCTATAGCGGCCCGGCGGCGATCCGTCTGCTGCGCGCCAGCTGCGGCCAGCCGTCGCATAAGAACCTCTATCAGCAGGCAGGAAACCAGTGCTACCTGTTTGATAACCTGGCGCAGCTCGGCTTCTCGCAGCAGTTTATGCTCGACCACAACGGCGTGTTCGGCGGCTTCCTGAAAGAGGTACGTGATAACGGCGGCATGCAGGCTCCGCTGATGGATCAGTCCGGTCTCCCAACCGCCCTGCTCTCCTTTGACGGCTCGCCGGTGTACGACGATACGGCGGTGCTCAACCGCTGGATGCAGTCCCAGGACGGGAACCAGCGCACGGCCACCTTCTTCAACCTGCTGCCGCTGCACGACGGGAACCACTTCCCTGGCGTGAGCAAAACGGCGGACTACAAGGTGCGCGCCCAGAAGCTGTTTGACGAGCTGGATGCGTTTTTCAATACCCTGGAGAAATCGGGCCGTAAGGTGATGGTGGTGATGGTGCCGGAGCACGGCGGCGCGCTGCAGGGCGATAAGATGCAGGTTTCCGGCCTGCGTGATATCCCTAGCCCGTCCATCACTAACGTCCCGGCAGGGATCAAGTTCTTTGGCATGAAGGCGCCGCACGAAGGCGCACCGGTGGTTATCGATCAGCCGAGCAGCTTCCTGGCGGTATCGGAGCTGGTTGCCCGTTCGGTGGACGGCAAGCTGTTTACCGAAGATAGCGTCAACTGGGACAGCCTGACCAGCAACCTGCCGCAGACGGCCCCGGTGTCGGAGAACGCCAACGCCATTGTGATCCAGTACCAGAACAAACCCTACGTGCGTCTCAACGGCGGTGATTGGGTACCGTATCCGCAGTAATGCCGTTACGCCCGGCGGCGCATCGCTTGCCGGGCCTACGATGGTGCATGTTTTGATGAAGGGTGCCGACTTTGTAGGCCGGGTAAGCGCGAGCGCCACCCGGCATTTTTATTGCCTGCTACCGCTGCTCTGCCAGCCAGGAGAGCATCTTCAGGCTCGCTGAATAGTAGTCGTCCTGGGCGGTAATCTGCGGCTCGCCGTTTTTCACACCGAGGGTGAGATCCCGCACCGCCAGCTGCCCTTCATTCATATTGTAGGGCGCGCCTTCGTTGGTGGTAACGTTGACCCAGGCCGGGGTCTGGCTGCGGCTGAACGTCTGCCACCAGCTGCGCCACGGCGTCAGCAGCGGGCTGTTTGGATCCTGCCAGGCGATATAGAGCGGAATACGTATTGCGTCGTAGCTCATGCGCGGCGGCCACTCTTTAGCGGGCTGCATCTTGCCATCGGCAGCCAGCGCCACCCAGTCGGTAGGCAGATTCGCCTTACCCCAGCCCATCTTACCCGTCAGCGTCTTCGCGTCACGGATCAGATCCCGCCACACCGTCAGGTGGCTGCGATCGGCGAACGCCTGCCACGCCGGGAAGATGAAGTAGGAGGGGTTGAGGTTCACGTAGCTGTTGAGATTGAACCCGTTAGCACCCGGCAGCATGACGCGATAGCCCGCAAAGTTAATCACCGTGTGGCTCACCAGCGCTTTGGTGATGGCGTCCGAGGCGGCGCTGTAGCGCCCGTCGTGCCAGCGCGCATCGGCCTTCAGCAGCGCCCAGGCGATCAGCGCGTCGCCATCGGTGGCGTCATTTTTATCGGGGATCGGATCCGGCTCGACCGGGTTATAGCGCCAGTAGAACAGTCCATTCTCTTTGTTTTTTAACGTCTTCTCCGTCCAGGCCCACATCTTGTCGAAGCTGGCGCGATCGTCATTGGCCACCGCCATCAGCATGGCGAAACCCTGCCCTTCGGTGTGGGAGACGTTTTTATTGCCGGTATCAACGATACGCCCGTCCGGCATCAGAAAGCGGGATTTATAGGTATCCCAGGCGGTACCCGCCTGAGCAAAAGAGGCAGACAGCAGCCCCCCCAGAATAACCATTGCGGCAACTACGCGCTTAACCATAGCTAGACTCATTGTGGATTATGATAACGGAACTGAACGTCGGAATGGGAAAACAGACGCTCACGCTGTACGGTGACGTGTGCTCCCCCGCCCTGCGCCTGCAACCAGCGGGCGTAGAGGCCCTCCAGTATCGCACAAAAGGCGTGGCACCAGCGCTGCCGATCGTCATCGCGCCCCAGCGGTAGCCCCTCGTGGCGCAGCAGCATGCCGTTTTCGTTGGCCACAATATCGATAAAGCCCCAGTTGAACTGGCGCAGCAGGGCGTTGATATTCGCCTCCAGCTCCCCCACCGTTTCCGAGTCGGGCAGCGGAAAACGCTCGGCCATCGCCTCGCCCATCTGACGCAGGAAAGGCTGGCTGTCCGTCTGGCCCACGTTACGCACCATGTTGTCGATCATAATGGTCAGCAGATCGAACCAGCCCGCTGGCGTCTGCTGCTGCTGAAAGTAGCTCATCAGCGGTGAATATTGACCGTTCTGGGTCATCAGTTGCCTCCTAACATATAGCGGAAGTAAAGCCCGGCGGTGCTTTCGTTGTAGTTGCCGAACGTGTCATAGCCGACCTTGCCGCCTATCGTCATATCTTTATTAACGTTGTAGTCCACGCCCGCACGCACGGTGTAGCCGACACCGCTCTCCGAGCTGCCGCCGTAGCGTGCCTCCTTCGCAAAACCTAAATTGGCAAGCATTTCCAATTCACGCTGCGCTTCAGGATCGTTCGGGAAATAGTCGCTACTGTCCTGGGTATAGGATTGATATCCCACCGAGCCGCCAATGCGCAGCTTCCAGTTGTCGATTTTCTGCGAGAAATCAACCGGCAGCGAGACGCTGACGTAGTTCTGGGGGCTAAAGTAGCCGCCCTGGCCGAAGGTGTAGTAACTGAGGTTTTTAGAGAAATCCATCCAGCTGACGTTCAGACCGGTCTGCAACGCCCTAAAGTCATCATGGTATGGACGCAGATAGACCCCGGCGTTGGCATTCATGCTGGTGTTGCTGGCAACGTTTTCTCCGATATAACTGTAGCCACCGCCGCCAATATAGAAGCCCGCTTCGCCGTCATCATAGCCCAGCTGTGCGCTGCCGCCGTTTTTGGTCACCTGCCCCCAGCGCCCACCCGAGAAGCTATCTTTCATACCGACGTAGGAGAGCAGGCTGTCGGTTACGGCGCGTCGCTCACCTTTAAGGATCAGCGTCAGGTAGTCCGTCAGCTTCGGCGACCACTGCACGCCCCCCACCAGTGTGTTGAGATCCTCACCGAGTGGCGTACTGCCGATATCGATTCGATATTGCTCACCGCTAAGCGCCATCGCCAGCTCAACGCCGTTGGCCTTTTGCGAACTCGTTGAATCATCAATAGTACTGTTCAGGTTAGGGCTGTACTCACTGCGGCTTAATACGTCCAATACGCCGGTTTCTCTCAGCACATTAAGACGATCAAATCCTTCGCCATTAAATGGTGAAAGCTCCCGCGCAGTTTGCGCTGCGGTTACCGGGCTGATCTCACCGGTGAGATCCTCATAGGCGTCAACTATTGACTGACTGACGTTGCTGATCGCATTGTTTAACGGGTTAGTGCCGTAGCGACGCCATGCGTCTCCCGAAGCGCTGCCGGCGCTAAGGGTAATCGGCGTGGCGGTGAACTCGAAGCGCGATTCGCCAAACGGCGAGCTGGACCACGTCAGCGGCGCTTTAGCCTCCGTCAGCTTGCTGGTGCCGGATTCGCCGTCGCGGCCGCGGATCTCGACCCCACCCTGCACCCACATACCGGTTTTCTGCTGCAGATCCTGCATCATCTCATCGACCTGACGCAGGGTGCGGCTCTGCACGGTCTCCATCGGCAGATCGGTGCGCATCGTTCCCGGCAGCGTGCTGCCCGGCTCGCGTGCGGTCTGCGCCACCTGCCACGGCATGCTGTCGCCGTCGCTATACGTGGAACGTGCCGCCGTCCTGCTGTTACCCACAAACGGGTTGTCCGCCAGCAGCACGCCGTCGATGGTTGGCGTGGCGGCAGCGTTGGTAGAGGTCATCCCCAGCAGCTTGCCGCGCGCACTGCGCAGGTACGTCATCGCCTGCTGGTGGTTACCTTTCGCCTCCTCCAGCCGGGCCAGCAGCAGCATTCGGTCCGCCGAGCCATCGTTGCGCAGACCGCTGGCAAGACTCTGGGCCTTATCAACGTTATTCTCTGCCAGCGCCACGTCAATCGCCCCCACGCGGGCGGCCTGATCGTCGGTATCCCGGGTTATCAGGTAGTCGTAGACCACCCCGGCCTCTTTGTTCATCTTACCGGTCTGGTAGAGGCGGGCCATGGCGAACATCAGATCGGTGTTCTGCGGATCGCTCTGCATCGCCCGCATCAGCTTGTCATAGGCGGCGGCGTAGTTGCCCTGCTCGCGCAGTTGGTCCGCCTCGTTGATGACATAGCCGTTGCGGATCCCCGCCAGCTGCGTGGGCGTGCTGCGTGCCTGAAGCTGCGGATTGGCAAGAAAAGCCTGCGCCTCGTTGTCCAGCCCGGCTTTGTTCAGGACCGCAACCTGATCGGCGTAGTCCCCGGCGTTGCCCTGCACGCCCTGGCGCAGGTTTTCCCGCACCAGCGCCACCGCGCCGTTGAGATCCCCGCTCTGGGCCAGCAGCTTCGCCAGCTTGCCCGCATCCACCGGGCTTTCCGGCGGGCGGTTAGTCAGGGTTTTCAGCGTGTTGGCGGCGGCAATATTGTTGCCCTGAGCCAGGTAGCGCTCGGCGGTAGCCAGCTGCAGGTTGTAGTTCACCCGCTGGGCCAGGTCGCGCATCTGCCCGTTCTGGCTGGCGGGGGAGATGCGCGACAGCAGGGTTTGTGCCTGCTGCCATGCGCCGTTTTCGCTGGCGAAAAGCGCCGCCGCGTAGAGCGAGCTGGCCCCCGCGCCGTTGCGCGCTGCCGGTGCCATCACCGTGATGGCCTCGTCGCCGCTGCCGCTCTTTTGCAGCAGGCGGGCAAGGTCGAGACGCAGCCACGGATCGTCCGGCAGGCGGCTGACGCCCTGCTGGAGGATAGCGATAGCCTGCTGGGTGTTGCCCGCAGCGGCAGCCTGCTGGGCCTGGCGGCGGATGGGATCCCCCGGCAGACCGGTGACGATGCGCGGCTGAAGCTTCGCCTGTAGGCTGGCGGGCAGCGTGCGCAGCATCGCCTGAGCCTCGTCAGACTTGTTCTGCTCGCGCAGGACGTAGAAGAGGTTCTCCCTGGCAGCGGCGTTTTGCGGCTGGTCGTTTAACACCGCGCGCAGGGCCTGCTCCGCCTGGGGATAGTCTTTGTTGTGCCGCAGCACGTCGGCACGGAACAGCTTCGCCGCCGTGCCGCGCTCGCCGCTCTGCTGGGCCAGCGGGGCGGAGAGGGCCAGCGCCTGGCTGACGTTGCCCTCCTTCAGCGCCTGCTGCGCCTCGGCCAGCTGGCCGTAGAAGGCCGCGTCATCCGCCTGGGTTTTGCGCTCCGCCGAAGCGTCGCCCCCCTGGCTCGCTGCGCGGCTCAGGTACTGCGAGGCTGCTTTGTAGTCGCCGTTGCGCTGGGCGATGTAGCCCAGTCCGGCCAGGGCGTCGGCATCCTCAGGGTTGGTTTGCAGCACCTGCTCAAACTGACGCTTCGCCGAGCCGGTATCGCCGCTGTTAAGGGCGGTGAAGCCCTCACCTTTCGCTGCGCCGCCGACGTTTTTCCGATAGTAGGCCTGCACGTCGCCATCCTGGGGGTGGCGCTGGAGGAAGTTATCGTAGTACCGCTCGTCTCCCGCCTGCGGTCCCAGCCAGAGCAGGGCCTGGCGCAGGCCATCATCGGCCTCGCGGCTGCCGCTGGCCATCGGCTCCAGCAGGGCGATCCCGTCGCGGCGGGTATCCTCCCGCCACGTCAGCATTTTACCCAGCGCCACCCGCCCCGCGTTGTCCTGTGGATTCTCGGCAACAAAGCGTTGAAGCTCCCCTATCGCCTGTGGGTAGAGCGATTTATCGCTGCCCATGGTCAGGTAGTACTCCGGGGCAAGGCTTGGCGGCGGGGTATCGCCATTAAACATGCTGCGCCAGGTCGCGAGCGCCGCCGGGACGTTGCCGCTACGCGCCTGCTGGCGGGCCAGGGTCAGCTGCCCCTGGGGCACCTGCGCCAGCTGTTTAGCGTTATCCAGCGCCTGTAGTCCGGCGTCAGCGGGCGCCACGGCCGCCAGCCTGGCGCGCCACTGGGCAGCGGTTTGCAGATCGCCATTTTGCTGCGCCCAGAGCGCCATCAGGTAGAGCGCCTGGGTATTGTTGGCATCCACCATCAGCACTTTTTTCAGCGACTCGCTCGCCAGATCGTCGTGGGATTTCTCATGCCAGTAGTTGGCCTGATCAAACAGCGCCTTCAGCGCCGCATCGTTGGGCGCGGCCTGCGCCTGACTCACCGCGCCGAGCGTCAGCGCGCCCGACAGGCAGAGGGTCGATAACCGACGGGCGGTTTTAATTGTCATTGTTGTCACCCTTTCACTCTCCATCCTGCGGATCCAGCCGCTTACGCGCACGTTTTTTCAACAGGGCATACAGCGCCAGCCCGACAATAATGCTGAAGCACAGCCCCAGCACCGCCAGCAGCCCAGAGTGCTGGTTGGCATACCAGATCACCATCAGGTGCATCGGCATCTCGCCGCGCGGATACTGCGCACCCACGCGGAAGCTGCGCACGCCGTTCTCGTTGGTGATGATGGCCGCGTCGCCGCGAATACCGGCGTTAATCTTCGGCGAGGCGAGATCGCTATGCAGCCGCGAGAGCTGGTCGTCGCTGCTGCCGATGGCAGTGACCACCGTGCGTCCGCTGCTCCACGGCGAGCGGAAGCTGACGAAGCCGCGCCAGGACTCGTTCGACGAGAAGTAGCGATCGGCTTCAAGGCCGTCTGCGTTCCAGTCCCCGGCCATCCAGCGCTGGATCTTCTGCCACTGGGTCGGCTCGCGGACGCTCAGCAGATTGTCGTGGGCCACAAAGGGCGAGGTTTTTAACAGCTCGCGGTTAAAGTCGTGCTGATCCAGCCCGGTGACTGCCAGCACGTCGCGATCCCGCAGCAGCTCAAGGTTCGATCCGGCAGTGGGTATGCCCAGCACCACGCGGTTGTGGCTCAGGGCCGTCCCGGTGGCGTTACCGGAGCGCGCAGCCATGTCGAGCAGCGTCCCAACCTGGGTCTCGGTCGGTCTCTCCGGCAGCAGCAGCACGGTTTGCGAGTAGTCCGCCAGCCGGGTGAAGGGGAAGGAGGCCCCCACAAAGTAGGAGAGGTTTGGCAGCAGCGCGAAGTGGCGGGTGTGGCTCAGGTCGATCCACGAGTCATCATCCACTCGGCTCTTGATGTTGTTGTTCAGCAGCACGCTACACGGCGCGCTCTCCTTCGGCACAATGTTGAAGTAGAGCGACAGCTGGTTGTCACCGTAGATCATGTACGGCTCCAGCGGCATGTCGAACTGCTCCTGGCGCGCGTCGCCGCCCATTTTATGCCACAGCGTCTCCAGCGCCCCCTGCTTATTGACCGGCAGGTTGTGCAGGAAGGTGTCGTTCATGGTCATGCTCAGCCATGAGCGATCCTCATCAATCCAGCTCTCCGACGGGAAGCGGTAGCCGATGCGCAGCGGAATGGTTTCGCCATCCCAGAGGAAAAGATCCGGCGCGGCGCGGAAGGCCACCCGCAGCGCATCGTGCCAGATCCCGTTCACGGTCATGCTTTGATCCTTGCGGATCAGCGCCGAGAGCTTCACCGGACGATCCGTCGGGATCCAGCGCGGCGCGTCGTAGGGCTTGCTGACCGGGATCGACTCGCCATCCACCGTGACGCTCGGGGTTTGCAGGGCAAAGTTACCCCGCGTCAGACGCCAGGCCGCCGCCCGCAGGGCGCGATCGTCATTGCCCACCACCAGCAGCAGCTTGTAGGTCGGGTTCGCCGGGTTATCGATAATGCTCAGCGTCGGTCCGCTGCCCTGGGGCAGGGTCAGGCCGCCGATGCGCTCGCCGGGGTGGCCGACCAGAATGCCGTTCTTCTCCGGCAGGCGATCGTTGAGGGCGGCGAAAGAGACGCCGCGGTAGTCTGCCTGGATACCCATCCACGAGGAGATCAGCGCCGCCGCGCTGATGGTGTCCGCCGTCAGCCTCGCCGGGAAGGCAAAGGCGATAGTGGCAGGGGTCATCTGCATGCTGTCAAAGAAGGGGCGCGGGAAGTGACTGAGATCGGAGCCGATATCCAGCTGCTGCCCCTCGAGGCTAAACTTCGAGTCCGGCAGGATCGTCACCCGGTACTTATCGGTGAGATCGCGCTGGCACATCATCGCATCGCCGTCGTTGATCTTGAAGCTGATGGTGTTGCTGGAGACCAACAGCGCCGCCGGAACGTCAAGCTGGAAGCGGGAGACGTCGCTGTCGGCGGCCCCCAGCGGCACGGTGCCCAGCGGCTGGCCGTTAAGCATCAGTTGCATCGTGGCGTTGCGGGTCGCCATCGCCGGGGAGACCTTCAGGTTCAGCGCCAGCTGGGCGTTGGTGATCACCTGGCTGACCGGCAGGGTAAAGGCAACGCCCCCCTGCAGCTGGCCGCCGCTCAGGACGATGCCCTGCGGCTGGCCCATCTGTGCCAGGGTGATATCGTTCACCACCGTCGGGATAAAGGCCGTCGGCGCAGGTGCCTGGCTCGCCACCGGCGGAGGCAGATCCAGCGGCAGCAGATCGGCAGGGGTGGTCTCCTCCCCGTAGAGTGGCGTAATGAACAGCGCGCTGACCAGCAGCGCCAGAGAGGTTAAACGTTTCATACGCTCCCCTTCTCCTGCGCCGCTTTGAGCACCGCACGCTGGCGGCGATTTTCACGGCGTGACTTCCACGTCAGCCAGAAGAGGTCGAACACGCAGCGCATGATGGTCAGCATCGAGCGGAACGGGTTGTCCTGCGGTCGTGGAGGTTGGATCCATGCATCGGCGCGGGAGAGCACCACCCGCACCAGCTCGCGGCGGCGGGAGAGCGGGATGTCTTCAAACTTCAGCCGCACGTAGGCATCGTCAGCGGCGATGGTCTTCACCGGAATGCTGATCGCCCCAGACTGAAGCTGCAGCTCAATCTCTTCGATCTCATCGGTCAGGTGACGGCTGTCCGGCACGGCGACGCGGCAGCCGCCCATCGACAGGTCAGCGGTCTCGCTGCGGGAAGAGATGCCGCTGGCGTAGTGGATCAGCGTCGGAATTTTCACGTCGATACGAATCGTTTTACGCGTCTGCCGCGTTTCCCGGGCAACGGCAATCGCCGCCAGCAGGAAGATCAGGCTGTAGAGTCCCCACCCGACGTTAAGCGCAATAACCTTCGGATCGACGCCAAAGTGGTCGTGAGCGAAGGCGCGCACGATCCCCCAGACCACCGCAATCGTCAGCAGGAAGGCGATCGCCAGGTGCGGGCGCACGACGCTGAAGTCAAAGTAGCCGACGTTGAGCAGGCCGCCCTTATCGGTCACGTTGAACTTGCCGCGTTTTGGGAAGAGCATGGTCACCATGGTGGGCAGCACGATATGGAACGCCAGCACCAGGTCGTAGATCTCACCCCAGAAGCTGTAGCGGTAGCGTCCGTTCAGCCGTGAGTTGAGGTAGATCGACAGGAACAGGTGCGGCAGCGCGTAGGCAAACACCAGGCTCGCGGAGGAGTAGATGATGTTGAGGTTAAACAGCAGGTAGGCCAGCGGCGCGGTCAGGAAGATGATGCGCGGGATGGCGAACTGGTAGTAGAGCATGGCGCTGAGGTAGCACAGGCGCTGCTGGAAGGTCAGGCCGCGACCAAACAGCGGGTTGTCGAGGCGGAAGATCTGCGTCATGCCGCGCGCCCAGCGGGTACGCTGGATGATGTGCAGGACCAGGCGCTCGGTGGCAAGCCCGGCGGCCAGCGGAATATCGATAAACGCCGAGCCCCAGCCCAGGCGCTGCATCTTCAGCGCGGTATGGGCATCTTCGGTCACCGTCTCTACGGCAAAGCCGCCAATCTCCTCCAGCGCGCTACGGCGGATCACCGCACAGGAGCCGCAGAAGAAGGTGGCGTTCCAGTTATCGTTACCCCGCTGGATCGGGCCGTAGAATAGCATCCCTTCGTTAGGGATGTTGCGGCCTACGGAGAGGTTACGCTCAAAGGGATCCGGCGAGTAGAAGAAGTGCGGAGTCTGCACCAGGGCCAGCTTCGGATCCTTCAGGAAGCCGCCGACGGTAGCCTGCAGGAAGATACGGGTCGCAACGTGGTCGCAGTCAAAGACGCAGATCAGCTCGCCGTGGGTGAGCTTCATGGCATGGTTGAGGTTACCCGCTTTGGCGTGCGAATTGTCGTTACGGGTGATGTACCCCACCCCGACGTCGGCGGCAAACATGGCAAACTCGCTGCGCTTGCCGTCGTCGAGGATATAAATTTTCATTTTATCTTTGGGATAATCGATGCACTGCGCCGCCAGCACGGTGTCGCGCACCACATCCAGCGATTCGTTATAGGTCGGCACGTAGACGTCAACGGTCGGCCACAGGCTCATATCCTCCGGCAGGGGCACGATCTCCCGCTTCAGCGGCCAGATGGTTTGCAGGTAGTTCAGCAGCAGCATTACCCAGACGTAGAGATCGGCGAGGAACAGGCCGATGCCCAGAATGGTCTCTATCTCTGAATTGAAGTGCAGGGTCTGGGTGGCACGAAAATAGATGTAGCGCGTTGACATCAGAAACGACATCACCACCATAATCACGGAGATGCTGCGCTTTTTGCTGTAGCCCATTAAAAAGAGAATGCCGATGCTGATCAGGCCAAAGAGATACTGCTTCTGGCTATCCATTGGCGTAATGACCACCAGCACGGCGGCAGGCGCCAGCGCCAGGATCAAAAGGTAAAACAGGAACTTTTTCATTGTTCGCCCTGGCGAAAATTAGAATCCAGACATCTTTGGCTGGCTGTGAACGGTGCCGTCGCCGACTCTCACGCCCAGAATATTGGTCACCTTGCGGGCAATCAGCTCGATATCAAACGCCGCCGCCGAGGCCGGGCTAAAATCGAAAATCGACTGCTGGGAGGCGTTGGCTTCTATCACGCTCTCATCACGATGAACCACGCCTATCAGGCGCTCGCCCAGCCGCTGCTCCATAAAAGCGGTGACGTCGCGGCTGATCTGCCGACGGTTATCGCTCTGGTTCAGCACCACGTAGTAGCCCGCTTTGCGGTTAAGCATCTCACCGGTCAGACGGTGATTCTCCACCTGCGGCAGCAGGGAGAGCGAGGCGGTATCCGCCAGCAGTGAGACCAGGTGCAGATCGGCCAGCCGCGACAGCGCCTTCAGCGCCGGTGAGGGACCGGGTGGGAAGTCGGCGATGATAATCAGCCCGGGGTAGTTGAGCAGGGTGCTCAGACCGCGCAGCAGGAAGTGCTCATCCTGAACCAGACGCGCTTCGAAGGCTTCGCGCTGCGGCTCCGTGGCATCGCCATAGGGCAGCACAAAGATATTGCCGCCCGCTGAGAGCACGAACTGGCTCCAGTCGGCGGATTCGGTGGCCTTCGCAACAAAACCGCGGCCGTCGGAGAGCGGAACGCCGAAATGCAGGCGCAGCGCATTCTGCACGTCAAAATCAATCGCCAGCACTTTGTTGCCCGCGCGCGACAGCGCATAGGCGAGGTTTGCCGTGAGGGTTGTTTTCCCTACGCCACCCTTCGGCGAACAGACACAGATCAACGGCATGAAGCGATCCTTTCTAACAGCGATTTCAACGGCTGATTTTTTTCAACGGCGGGCTTCGCCTCTGCGGCTTTAGGCGCAAAGAGCTGGGAGAAGTTAACCGGGGCGGCGGCGGCGGGCGCGGCGGCGGGGATTGGCGCAGGTGGCGCTATCAGTGCCGCAGGCGCGAGTACCGGGGCGGCGGGCGGCGTCGCCAGCTGGGCCGCAACGCTCTGGAAGATAGGCGGGGCGGCATCAGGGAGCGGTGCCGGGATCTGCGCTGCCGGGGTGGCAAGCGGCTGATCGACCAACGCGAACGTATCTGGCTCAATGGACTGCGGAACGGGCAGCGAGACGTGCCCGCCCATCGCCAGCGCCGACTCTTCGGTCGCCGGAGAGAGCTGGTTAATAATGGCCCAGCTGCCGTGGTCATTCGCGAGGTTTTGCGACGAGAGATCTTTAAAATCGTGTTGCTGTGTGTGAGTCTTGTCTTTAAACCTCTGCAAATCATCATAATTATTCATAGCTATACTCATGATTTACAAACAAAAATAGCCCTACCGCCGTGTTGGCCAACGTGGCCTTTCACCGGTAAAGATCGCGAATTTTATTATCGTGTGAATACGGGAGCCGTTAGCTGGCTTCCGCATACTTAATTATTACGTCGTTACGTTACTGCTCTACGACTTTCAACCTATTTACAGCAGTAATATAAGGATTAGCGGGACACATGCTATCTGTTTTTGCGGTAAAAAACAGCAAAGCTTTAAATAGTGAGCAGGCAGTAAATTGCTGGAATATAATGCTAATTTAAAGAAAATTAGACCTTAAGAAGGGTATATTTAACGCTGACTTTCAGCGTAACAGGCTGAATAAGATAGTTCTTAATTTAATAATTACTTACCCTGTGAAATATTTTGAAATACTTTAACGTAGAGTGCGGCCACTATTTTCGTAAAGCCTGATGGCGCTACGCTTATCAGGCCTACGGCGCTTCAGCTCTTCAGAAATAAAAAAACCGGAGGCTATGCTCCGGTTTTGGGGATGAGTAAATCAGATTGCTCAGAGCGGGTTAATCGGCTTTTCGCCGTTTTCATCCTGATCTACCGCAAAGCAGGCCACCAGCTGGCCGCCGTACGATTTCAGCTGCGGCTGAAGCTGGGTGCAGGGACCAAAGCGACGACGGCAGCGGGCGCTGAAGGCACAGCCCGGCGGCGGATTCAGCGGGCTGGGCAGCTCGCCGGTCAGCTTGATACGCTCCCGACGATCGTCCGGGTTCAGGCGCGGCGTCGCGGAGAGCAGCGCCTGAGTATACGGATGTCGCGGATTGCTAAAGATCTGCTCCTTGGTGCCTTTCTCTACGCAGCGGCCCAGATACATCACCATCACTTCATCGGCAATGTGCTCTACCACCGACAGATCGTGGGAGATAAAGACGTAAGAGAGTCCCAGATCCTGCTGCAGATCCATCATCAGGTTCAGCACCTGCGCACGCACGGAGACGTCGAGGGCCGATACCGGCTCATCGGCAATCACCACGTCCGGATCAAGCATCAGACCACGGGCGATAGCAATACGCTGACGCTGACCGCCGGAGAACATATGCGGGTAGCGATCGTAGTGTTCGGTTTTGAGGCCCACCTTCGCCATCATCGACAGCGCTTTCTCACGCAGCTCCGCTTTGCTGAGATTGCTGTTAATCTGCAGCGGCTCTTCGAGGATCTGCCCCACTTTTTTACGCGGGTTCAGCGAGCCGTAGGGGTTCTGGAAGACAATCTGAATCTTCTGTCGGCGCAGCTTCTGCGCCTGCGGATCGTGCTTAAGCAGATCCTGACCCTGATAGTACAGCTCGCCGCCGGTCGGCGTCTCAATCATGGTCAGCAGACGGCCAAGCGTGGATTTACCACAGCCGGATTCGCCCACCACCGCGAGGGTTTTCCCGCGTTCAAGAGAGAACGATACGCCGTCCAGGGCTTTCACCAGGCGCTCCGGGGCAAACAGCCCTTTCTTCACCGGGTAGTGTTTTTTCAGGTCAATAGCCTGCAACAGCACAGGGGTTGTGGCCTCATGCGTACTCATAGTTAGGCCTCCCGGCATCATCGAGTGGATAGTGACATTTAGAACGACGTCCGTTGTCCACCAGGTTCAAGCCTGGCTCTTCAACGCGGCATTTATCCGTAGCATACGGGCAGCGCGGGTTGAGCAGGCAGCCGGTTGGGCGATCGTATTTACCCGGCACCACGCCCGGCAGCGAGGCCAGACGGGCTTTATCCTGAGCAAACTCAGGCAGCGCACGCAGCAGCGCCTGGGTATAGGGGTGGCGTGGCGCACGGAAGATATCGTTCGCCTGCCCGGTCTCTACCACCTGGCCCGCGTACATCACGATGATTTTGTGTGCGGCTTCGGCCACCAGCGCCAGATCGTGAGTGATCAGGATCAGCGCCATGTTCTCTTTCTGCTGCAGCTCCAGCAGCAGCTCGATAATCTGCGCCTGGATGGTTACGTCCAGCGCGGTGGTCGGTTCATCGGCAATCAGCAGCTTCGGCTGGCAGGCGATAGCCATCGCAATCATCACGCGCTGGCTCATCCCGCCGGAGAGCTGGTGCGGATAGACGTCAAGACGCGATGCCGGATCCGGAATGCCCACCTGGGTCAGCAGATCGATAGCCCGCTGACGACGGGTGCGCTTGCTGCCGCCCTGGTGCACCTTAATGGCTTCCATAATCTGGAAGCCAACCGTGTAGCACGGGTTAAGGCTGGTCATCGGATCCTGGAAAATCATCGCCACGTCGGCACCCACCAGGTTACGACGCTCTTTTTCCGAGATGCGCTTCAGGTCCTGGCCGTTAAACTCCAGCTTCTCTGCCATCACCCGGCCAGGGAAGTCAATCAGGCCCATAATCGCCAGCGAGCTGACGGATTTACCGGAGCCGGACTCCCCAACAATGCCCACCACTTCGCCCTGCTCAACGCTGTAGCTTACGCGGTCTACGGCACGGAACGGTGTCCCTTCGTCGCCGAAGTGCACCGACAGTTGATCAATATTCAATAACGCCATTCTCGTGCCTCTTACTGCTTCAATTTGGGATCGAGCGCATCACGCAGACCGTCACCCATCAGGTTAAATGCCAGCACCGTCAGCAGGATCGCCAGACCCGGGAAGGTCACGACCCACCAGGCACTCTGTGCGAACTGCAATACGTCGGAGAGCATGGTGCCCCACTCCGGCGTTGGCGGCTGCGCACCCATACCAAGGAAGCCAAGGGCGGCCATATCGAGAATGGCGTTAGAGAAGCCGAGCGACGCCTGAACGATCAGCGGCGCAAGGCAGTTAGGGAGGATGTTAACGAACATCTGGCGCATCGCCCCCGCACCCGCCACGCGCGAGGCGGTAACGTAGTCGCGGTTAACCTCGACCAGCACGGCGGCACGCGTTAAGCGCACGTAGTGCGGCAGCGCCACGAAGGTCAGCGCCAGCGAGGCGTTGACTATTGACGGGCCGAAGATAGCCACCAGCACCAGCGCCAGCAGCAGGCTCGGCAGCGCCAGCATGATATCGACTATGCGCATGATGATGTTATCGACGAGGCCGCCGAAGTAGCCTGCCACCAGCCCGAGCACGACGCCCATGATCAGCGACAGCACCACCACCAGGCAGCCCACCAGCAGCGACAGGCGCGCACCATACATCAGGCGCGACATCACGTCGCGGCCAACGTCGTCGGTGCCGAGAATGTGCGCCAGGCTGCCGCCCTCCTGCCATGCAGGCGGGGCCAGCAGCGCGTCACGGAACTGATCCGCCGGGTTGTAAGGCGCAATCCAGTTGGCAAAAATGGCAATAATCAGCACCACGATAACGTAGACCAGGCCGACTACCGCGCCTTTGTTGCGTTTGAAGTAGTGCCAGAACTCCTGCATCGGCGTCATTGGAACCGGTGCGGAGACAGCTTTATCTTGAGTAACTTGTGACATGATGGCCCCTTACTTCTTGTGCCGAATACGCGGGTTCACCACGCCATAGAGCAGATCGACCAGCAGGTTGACGAGGATAATCATCGTCGCTACCAGCAGTACCCCACCCTGCACCACCGGATAATCGCGGCGCTGCAGCGCATCAATCAGCCAGCGTCCCAGCCCCGGCCAGGAGAAGATGGTTTCGGTCAGGATCGCCCCGGCCAGCATCGTCCCTACCTGCAGACCGATAACGGTCACCACCGGCAGCATGGCGTTACGCAGGGCATGAACGATAATCACGCGCATGCGGGTCAGGCCCTTGGCGCGGGCGGTACGGATATAATCCTCACCCAGCACCTCCAGCATTGCCGAACGGGTCATACGCACAATCACCGCCAGCGGGATAGTGCCCAGCACCACCGCAGGCAGGATCATATGCGCCAGCGCATCGATAAAGTTGCCCTCTTCACCCCAGATGGCGGTGTCGATCAGCATAAAGCCGGTAAGCGGATTGCTGTCGTCGAGGAAGACCATATCGCTGACGCGCCCGGAAACGGGGGTCAGGTTGAGCTGCACCGAGACCAGCATGATCAGCATCATGCCCCACCAGAAGATCGGCATGGAGTAGCCGGTCAGGGCGAGGCCTACCGCGGTATGGTCAAAAATGGAGCCGCGCTTCACCGCGGCCAGTACGCCCACCGGGATGCCGACGGCCACGGCAAAAATCATGGCGCAGACACCAAGCTCCAGCGTCGCTTGAAAACGCGGCACGAACTCTTCCCACACCGGAAGACGACTTTTCAGGGAGATGCCTAAGTCGCCGTGCAGAACGCCCCACACGTAGTTGACGTACTGCTGCCACAGCGGCTTGTTGAGGCCCAGCTCAGCCAGCAGCTGCGCATGGCGCTCAGGGGAGATACCACGCTCACCCGCCATGATCATCACCGGGTCACCGGGGATCATATGGACAAAGGCAAAGGTGAGAAGGGTGATACCGATAAACGTTGGGATAACCAATCCCAGACGTCGGAGGATGAACTGCAACATAACCCGGATTCTCTCTGATGACGCACGCCCAGTGACGTAACGTCTGTATTGCTCACAAATCTAACGCCTGGTGGCGCTTCGCTTACCCGGCCTACACTCGTAGGCCTGCGCAAGCGTAGCGCCGCCGGGCATGGGGTGCAGTTGCACCCCTTACGCTTTTTATTATTCGACAGACACGTTTTCGAAGTGGTGTTTGCCTAATGGATCAACAACGTAGCCTTTCACCTCTTTACGCACTGGCTCGTACACGGTGGAGTGAGCGATGATCAGCGCCGGAGCTTGATCGTGCATCACCACCTGAGCCTGCTTGTAAAGCTCGATACGCTTGTTGTGATCGTCAGCGGCGCGTGCCGGCTGAATCAGATCTTCAAACGGCTTGTAGCACCAGCGAGAGTAGTTAGAGCCTTGTTTTGCCGCATCGCAGCTGAACAGGGTGGCGAAGAAGTTATCCGGATCCCCATTGTCCCCGGTCCAGCCCATCATCACCGCCTGGTGTTCGCCGGCTTTAGCACGCTTCAGGTACTCGCCCCACTCGTAGGTGACGATTTTGGCCTGAACGCCAATCTTCGCCCAGTCAGCCTGAATCATCTCCGCCATACGGCGAGCGTTCGGGTTGTACGGACGCTGGACAGGCATCGCCCACAGCTCAACGGTGAAGCCTTTATCCTGGCCCGCTTCTTTCAGCAGCTGCTTCGCCTTCTCAACGTCGTAAGTATAATCCTTAACGTCGTCGTTGTAGCCCCACATGGTCGGCGGGATCAGGTTTTTCGCTGCGGTGCCCGCGCCCTGGTAAACGGCTTTGATGATCGCCTCTTTGTTGACCGCGTAGGTCAGCGCCTGGCGTACTTTCACGTCATCAAACGGTTTTTTCTCGGTGTTGAACGAGAGATAGCCCACGTTCAGGCCCGCCTGCTCCATCAGGGTCAGGTTTTTATCCTGCTTCATACGCGCGATGTCAGCCGGGTTTGGATACGGCATAACCTGGCACTCGTTTTTCTGCAGTTTTGCATAGCGTACAGAGGCGTCAGGCGTGATGGAGAAGACCAGACGATCGATCTGCGGCTTGGTGCCCCAGAAGCCGTCAAACGCTTTGTACAGGATGCGGGAGTCTTTCTGGTACTGCAGCAGCTGGAACGGACCGGTACCGATTGGGTTCAGGTCGATTTTTTCCGGCGTGCCGGCTTTCAGCATGTTATCGGCATACTCTTTCGACATGATGGATGCGAAGTCCATCGCCAGGTCAGCCAGGAACGGTGCTTCCGGACGCGAGAGGATAAACTGAACGGTATGATCGTCCACTTTTTTCACTTCGCTAATCAGGTCCGGCAGGCCCATCCCTTCAAAGTATTCGTAGCTGCCGCCAGAGACTTTATGGTACGGGTTATTCGCGTTTTTCTGGCGATCGAAGGAGAACACCACGTCGTCGGCGTTAAATTCACGCGTTGGTTTGAACTCTTTATTATCCTGCCACTTCACGCCCTGGCGCAGGTGGAAGGTGTAGGTTTTACCGTCTTCGCTAACGTCCCACTTCTCAGCCAGGCCCGGAACCACTTCGGTGGTACCCGTTTTGAACTCAACCAGACGGTTGTAGATCGGTACAGAGCTGGCGTCATAGGTGGTACCAGAAGTAAAGAGCTGCGGGTTAAACCCCTCCGGCGAACCTTCAGAACAGTAAACCAGGGTTTTGGCCTGCACGCTTGCTGCGACGGTCAGAGCCACCAGGCTGAGACCAAGCTTCAGCATCCCTGACTTCTTCAAGGAAATACTCATTATTCTGCTCCAATGTGATATGTGTTGTTTACCCGTTGCGGCGGGTATAACCGACAAACCTTTATTTATTTTTTACCGGTCTGGTCGGCGGTGCCCAAAGGCAGCTTAAGGGGAGGTGATTCCTTTCAACAGGTTGACTGAGTTGCAGTGCAGATTCTCCATGAAATGCCCCTCATGCCCTACAATCTGTCAACAGAATGTCAAAACGTCAATACAGGTAACCGGGTTTTACAACGAAGGTGAGAATTAACAAACAAAGCGTAAAAAAAGCGCAATCCGCTATTTCCAGCAGAGAAATTTGTGCTATGGCCTGCATGGCAGGACGATTAACTCCTCAGACCACGTGAACCAGCGTTTTGCATTAGCAAATATTGTGAAAAAATTCTGACAGGATGATGAATATCTGAGCGATTAATACCGCGAACGTTAAAACGCACAGCGGAAAATGCTGAGTTAGCCATAAGCAACGCGAAAAAAGATTCATCTATATATAAATAAATACAATGGAATATGTCACAAAACGGTTAACAAACGACGTGAAAAGTCGGCGGGACGATCACGCCCGGCGGCGCAAGCTTGCCGGGCCTACAAATCGTGCTTAATGTAAAAACGTGCGCGATATAAAAACATGCACAATGCCAATTCGTAGGCCGGGTAAGGCGGAGCCGCCACCCGGCGGAATAGGTGCACACCTGGGCAGCGGACTCGCTGTCAGGCACAGATGCAAAAAAGCCTGACCGTAAGGTCANNTTTGGTCGGTGATAGAGGATTCGAACCTCCGACCCCTTCGTCCCGAACGAAGTGCGCTACCAGGCTGCGCCAATCACCGAATGCGGGGCGCATCTTACTGCTGACAACCCCAACCGTCAATCCCTTATTGTAAAAAAGCCATTCGATCGGTGAGAAACTCACCATGTGATCTAGTTGGCTTTTGCGACCTTGTCCGGCAGACGGCACCAGTTGTTATTCTGGTTAATCCCACCGTTCGGCGAGGTGTAGCCCAGACAGCCCATGATGGTGTCATACAGCTCAACGTGGCGGCGCGGTACCTTCATATCCGCTTCCCGCTTGAGCTGAGCAAACATCTTCGCTTTCTCCGGGTTTTCCAGGTATTTGTCAGACATCCATACCATCATCGGCACGCGGAACTGCTCCGGCGGCGCCATGTTGCGCGGCGTACCGTGCAGGTGCTCATGCTCGTTGATCGACTCACCGTGGTCGGCCGCGTAGAAGACTATCGCCTTCTTATCCCGTACCTGATCGATAACCTTGGTAATAAAGCTATCGACGTAGGTCACCGAGTTGTCATAGGCGTTGATTAGCTCCTGCTTGCTGCACTCCTTATCAATACCTACACACTCCGGGGTCCACTGCGCATAGCTGCGCGGATAGCGCTGCACATAGTTGTAGTGCGACCCTTTGGTGTGCAGCACAATAAGATGCTTACCGCTGGGCGTGTTATCCAGCGCGATGCGGGTCTCATCCAGCAGCAGCATATCGTCAACGTGCTTGCCCCGGTTGCGCGGCTCAGCGCCAATCTGCTCGCGGTAGCTGATATTGTCCGCCATGGTGTTGCTGTAAAACCACATCTCACTCTGCATCGCATAGAGATCCGAGGCGAAACCGAGCTGCTTAAGCACCGCAAAGATATTCTGCTCCTTCAGGGTACGCTGCGGATTCTCATCCGCTCCGCCCTGCCGCACAAACATACAGCGCAGCGAGAGCTTGGTTGCCGTGTCGCAGGAGTAGCCGCGGAACGCCGCCAGGTTCTTCTCCTGGGCAAGCTTAGGCGTGGTGTTACGCTCATAGCCAAAGATGCCCATATGATCCCAACGGGTGGTCTCGCCGATGATAAAGATCACGGTGGTATCATCCAGGTCCTTAGGCGGCACGTAGGTAAACTTCGTCGCCGGGTTCATCAGCGACTTATTGTCGGAAGACTCATCCACCTGTGCCCAGGCGTAAAGCCCCAGCGCCGAAAGCCAGTTGGAGGGCAGGTAGGAGTTCGCCACCACGCCGCCGTAGCTTGGCATATCAACCCCGGTGCTGCGCTCAACCTTCTTCTGCTGAATATCCATCAGGCGGATTGGCCCCCATACCATCAGCCCGGCCAGCACCACCAGCGTCACGCTGCGCAGGCGCTGTCCCGGCGTGCGCAGCTGGCGTAGCAGCGTGTAGCGGCAGCGGTTGCTCCAGATAAAGAGCAGCGGCAGCGCGCTGACCGCAACCAGCCAGATCACAAAGTGCAGGCCAACCACCTCTTTCGAGAGATCGATATCCGTAGTCATCACCGAGGCAATAATGCCGTAGCCAATCACCACGTTCAGGAAGGTCATGTAGTAGCTGGCCCCGGCGGAGAAGAGCACCAGCAGGGTGGCCAGCACGCGCCAGACGCGACGGCCAAAGAGAGAAAGCACCCGCAGTAAAAAGAAGGTGATCAGTACCGTGCCGAACAGCTCAATGGCCACGGCACAGGCTTTTGAAAAGGTAAAATCTTGCGCATAGCTGTCGAAGCGGCGAAAAAAGACGGCGCAGTTCATAAACAGGCCGATGTATAACGCCAGCAGGAAGCTAAGCCTCTGCTGCGTCATGATTTTGATATATCTCATGCAAGCTGCCCTGTAAAAAGGGAATCAATAAAAGCACCCGCATACTGTGTCTTTCACCAGCAGGCAGGTTAATAGAGTGCGAATGAAGTCAGAATCGGAAACTTCTAAAGCGCGGCATAGTAGACCACAAGGCTTCAAAAAAGTGTCATGGGGAATGTGATCCGGTCAGATATTTACAAAAATATGACCGGATCGGATCGGGCAGAAAAGAGATTAAGAGGTGATAACGTTCAGGGTAACGTCAATGTTGTCGCGGGTGGCGTTAGAGTAAGGGCAGACAACGTGCGCTTTTTGCACCAGCTCTTCTGCTTCCTGGCGATCCATCCCCGGCAGATGAATATCCAGCTGGGCTTCGATGCCAAAGCCGGTGGGGATCGGACCGATACCTACCTGCCCCTCTATATAGGCATCCTGCGGAATTTTCTTCTGCTCTTGCGAGGCGACGTGCTTCAGCGCCCCCAGGAAGCAGGCCGAGTAGCCTGCGGCAAACAGCTGCTCCGGGTTGGTCGCTTCACCGCCTGCTCCGCCCATCTCTTTGGGAACGCCAAGTTTGATATCCAGTACGCCATCAGACGAGACGGCGCGGCCATCACGGCCGCCGGTTGCTTTTGCTTTCGCGCGATAAACCACTTTTTCTAAAGACATAGGGTGACTCCTTTTTGTTGGAAGCGCTAATCACTAAAGATAGTCGCTGTCACCCGTCCTGGTAGCTTTACCGCACGAAAAGCCGTCAGGCGTGCGCCTGTTTGTACACTTTGCTCTGCGGCTGGCGGATGGTGGTGGAGAGCGCCAGGGAGAGGATCAGCAGGGCAAAAATCACGCAGAAGGTGACGTAGAAGCCGCCGAACAGCGAGGCGATAATCGAGCCGCAGATGCTGCCGATACCGAAGCCTAAGTAGATCACGCCGTAGTTTTTCGCCAGGTTGTTCAGGCCAAAGAACTCGCTCACCAGCGACGGGAATACGGTGATGGTGCCGCCGAAGTTAAAGGCGACGCAGGCGATAGCCGCGAAGAAAGTTACCGCATTGAGCGGAGCAAACAGCAGCGCGGCCATCCCCACCAGCGACACCACCTGGCCGAGAGTGATCACACGGATACGGGCGATCTTGTCAGAGAGGATGCCCAGCACCAGACGGCCCGTCAGGTTAGCGATAGCAATCACCGTTACCGCGTTGGCTGCGGTAGCCATATCCAGATGCACCATGCCCTGGGCAATATCTTTCGCCACGCCAATAACGTACAGGCCGCTCATGCAGGCGGTCAGGAACATCACCGCCAGCATCCAGTACTGCGGTTTGCGCATCGACTGGGCCAGGGTGAAGTCGTTTTCGACTACGCCGTTGGTCATCGTCACTTTCTGCTGCGGGGCATCTTTCATCAGCGTCGCGCCGAACAGGATCATCCCCATCACAATCGCGCCCCAGATCATAAAGGTGCTCTCCAGGCCCACGGTCGCCAGCAGATGGCTGTCGATAAACTTAAAGCCGAGGCTGCCAAGGCCGTAGGAGCCAATGGCGAAGGCTGAGATCAGCCCCTTACGCTCCGGGAAGTATTTAACGCAGTTGGAGAGCGTCAGCAGGTAACCTGCGCCGTCGGCCAGGCCGACCAGCACGCCCGCGCTCAGCCAGAGCATCATCAGGTTGTTTGCATGCGCGGTGAGCATCAAGCCAACGCCAAGCAGGACGCCGGATGCCATCGTGACGCGCTTAACGCCAAAGCGCTCCTGCAGCTTCCCGGCCACCGACGAGGAGATCGCCAGGCCCAGGCTGAGCAGACCGAAGGAGAAGGCGACCTGGCTTACCGGCTCATTGAGCTTTTCTGCCAGCGCGCTGTTAAACAGGCTCCATGTGTAGACCGATCCTAAAGCAAACTGGGTGATGATGGTGCCGACCAGGGTTAGCCAGCGGGTGCGATTTGCGGTTGATGTGTTCATGGCAGTCTTCCTGCATAAGGAAATTAAGAAATTCTCTGCCGTCAACGATAGCGAAGCGCATTTCATGCCGGGTGAAAAAAGGCATGAAATGCAGCGAGAAGGGAATGAAATGCCTTGGAGAGGGAATGAATGGCAGCGCCTTTTTTTGTCGCTGCGTTTTTTACAGGGTAAGTTAGTGCGTACTATCAATACCAGGCGCGCCAGCCATGTAGTCTAAATGTTACTCAGTTGTTTAAAACAGGCGCTAGAATCGCGCGCTCACGCCCATGCTGTAGAGATAGTTTTGCCCGGTCACGTCGTTCTCCGACTGCGACATAGAGGCATAGGCCGCAAGGTGCGGATTGAGCAGCATATCCGCGCCAAAAGTAACGTCCATCCAGTTGCCATACTGGCTGGAGGCAGAGAGGCGATTGAGACCCGACTGGCTCTTCCACAGGTTCTCGCCAAACTGCTGGTTATAGCTGATTTGCGCCCACGATCGCAGATCGCCAAAGCGGCTGTCTACCCGCCAGCCCACGGAGCTGACGCTGGCATGCCACAGCGGATCGCTAAACTGCAAATTGGCCGGACCGTCACCAAATTCGTTAAACATCGTCGAGGCGGAGCTGTCGTAATGCCAGACGGCCACCGGCCCGGTGGTCATGCTGTAGGCCAGTGGAAAATTCCACCCTACGCTCATCGTACTTGTCGCGTCGAGTGGGTTATCATCGGGCAGGTTAAAGGTTGCACCGGGCAGGTTTTGCCCTGACCGGATGCGCTCCTCCAGAATATCGTCATAGCGTGGTTGGTGATCGCTATCCCATGTATAGCGATCGGTCGTATTACTTTGCGGGTCGGTCACGATATATTCCTGCTGCCAGGCCTGCGCCGTGTGACAAAAAAACAGGCAAACAGACGCTAACGCCAGGCGGCGGCCACTGAATTTTTTATTGTTCATCAATGCGACTCCAGGAGAGAGCCGAATTCGGCATTATTGTTATCGTTCTTGGTGGGCTTAAAACCCTGTATTAAATATTGTCTCTTTACCAGGCACGTCAAGCCAGCGGCAGTGATTTCTTTTGTGACTCATAGCAACAAAGGGAGAAGAAAATGCAACGTTGTGGCTGGGTCAGTCAGGACCCGTTGTACATTGACTATCACGACAGGGAGTGGGGCGTTGCGCAGACCGACGGCCAGAAGCTGTTTGAGATGATCTGCCTTGAAGGCCAGCAGGCCGGACTATCCTGGATCACGGTGCTGAAAAAGCGAGAAAACTACCGCCGCTGCTTCCACCATTTCGATCCGCAGCGCGTGGCCGCGATGCAGGAGGAGGACGTTGAGCGCCTGATGCTGGACGCGGGCATCATCCGCCACCGGGGGAAGATCCAGGCCATTATCGGCAACGCTCGCGCTTACCTGGCGATGGCGGAGAGCGGCGAGTCCTTTAGCGAATTTGTCTGGTCCTTTGCCAGTAGCCCGCCGCGGATCACCCAGGCGGCGACCCTGAGCGAGATCCCCACCTCAACTCCTGAGTCAGATGCTCTGTCAAAAGCGCTGAAGAAGCGCGGCTTTAAGTTTGTCGGCACCACCATCTGCTACTCGTTTATGCAGGCCTGCGGCCTGGTCAACGATCATATTACCGGCTGTTTCTGCCATCCAGGAGGCGAGGATGATCCACGAATGGCATCGTAAAGATAGCGCCCCACTGCTGCGGCTGTGGCTGGAGAGCACCACCTTTGCCCACCCCTTTATTCGGGAGAGCTACTGGCAGGAGAGTACCGCCATGGTGCGGGATGTCTACCTCGCTAACGCCACTACCTGGGTGTGGGAGGAGCAGGAGACGCTACAGGGATTTGTCAGCGTGATGGATGCGCGCTTTGTCGGCGCGCTCTTTGTACGCCCTGCCGCCATCGGCAGGGGTATTGGTCGGGCGCTGCTGGAGCACGTTATGCAACGCCACCCCCAGCTGAGCCTGGAGGTGTACCAGAAGAACACCCGGGCGGTGCACTTCTACCATGCCTGCGGGTTCCGCATTGAGGATTGCGCATGGCAGGATGAAACGCAGCATCCGACGTGGATCATGAGCTGGCAGGCGGATCAAACGCCGTAAGCGTCAGCGCAGGGCCGGTGTACTTCTCTACCCATGCCAGGGCGGTATTGCCTGCGCAGCCGTTGCCCAGCCGCGAGGTGGGGAGATCTCTGGTCAGCACGTTGACCGCGCCGTTTTTACAGATGCCCCCCGCCGCCGGGTCGAGATCCGGCCAGCCGCCTTCATGAATGCAGATCACCCCTGGACGGATGCCCTCCGTGACCACCGCACCCGCCAGCACCTGCCCGCGTCCGTTCCAGACGCGTACCACGTCGCCCGCCACAATCCCACGCGCCTGCGCATCCTGCGGATGCAGGGTGATAGGCTCACGCCCGGCAACCGCGTAGCGCTCGCGCAGTTCGCTGTAGCTCAGCTGGCTGTGCAGACGGTGCGCCGGATGGGCCGAGAGCACCTGCAGCTGTCCGGATTCCGCGTTGCCGTGCCACTCCACCGGCGCAAGCCACATGGGGTGCGGCGGGCAGTCGGCGTAGCCGTATCCGGCGATGCGCTTTGAGTAGATCTCGATTTTGCCGCTGTCGGTTTTCAGCGGATTCGCCTGCGGATCGCGACGGAAGTCGGCAAAACGCACGAAGCGCGCGTTCTGCTCGCTCTCCGGCATCTCAATCAGCTGGTTCGCTTCCCAGAACTCCGTAAACGGCGGTAGGGTCACGCCCTGGCTTGCGCCGCGCTGGCCGGCAATTTCATAGAAGGTTTGCAGCCACTGCAGATCGGTTTTGCCCTCGGTAAAGCGCTCCCGGCCCCCCTCTTCCCAGCGTTCGCTCAGGTCGGCGAAGATCTCGAGATCGTCCCGGGCTTCGTCCTGCGGAGCAACTACCTGCTTCATCGGCACCAGATGCTGGTTGCTGTAGTCGCCGGTCATGGTGAGATCGTTACGCTCAAAGGAGGTGGTGGCAGGCAGGACGATATCCGCATGCTTCGCCGCTGCGGTCCAGTAGCATTCGGAGATCACCACCAGCTCCGGCTTCTGCCAGGCGCGGATCAGCCGGTTGGTATCCTGATGATGGGTAAAGTTTGCGCCACCCGCCCACCAGACAAAGCGAATGTCCGGGAAGTGCCTGTCCATGCCGTTATGCTGGTACGCGCCGCCGGGGTTTTCCAGCGCCTCGACGATACGCGCCACCGGGATCTTATCGACCGCATCGACGCCGCCCTGCACACTGCCCTGCATCGAGGCCAGCACCGCCGCCCGCCGCGTTGGGTTGCCGCCGTTAGCAAAGTGGTAGGAGAGACCAAAGCCGCCGCCCGGGGTGCCGATCTGCCCCAGCATTGCCGCCAGGGTCACCAGCATCCAGTGCTTCTGCTCGCCATACTGCTGGCGCTGCATCCCCCAGCCGGACATCAGCATGGTGGTGTTTTCATGGAACAGCTGCGCCAGCTCGCGAATTTTCTCCGCCTCGATGCCGCAGATGGCTGCCGCCCACTCGGCGGTTTTCGCTACGCCATCGCTCTCGCCGCTCAGGTAGGCGGCAAATACCTCATACCCTTCGGTGCAGCGCGCCAGGAAGTCGTTATCCTGCCAGCCATTCTCCAGCAGCGTATGGGCGATGCCGAGCATCAGCGCCACGTCAGTGCCCATGTGCGGGGCGATCCACTCCATGCTGTCGCCGAAGAAGTCCACCGTCTCCGATCGCATGGGATCGATGCAGATCAGCCGTTTGCCGCTGCGGCGCAGCCGATCAAAGAAGGCGATGCCCTGCTCATCCGACGCGTTCCAGGCAATTTTCAGGGTGTTGAGCGGGTTGGCACTCCAGAGCACCACCACCTCGCTGTGCTCCAGCACCAGCGGCCAGCTGGTCTGCTGCTGGTAAACCTCGTTGCCACCCACCACATAAGGCATGATCGCCTGCGCCGCGCCGGTAGAGTAATCCCCCAGATGGCCGGTATAGCCGCCCGCGATGCTCATATAGCGCTGGAGCAGCGTCGCCGCCTTGTGCAGCACGCCGTTGGATCGCCAGCCGTAGGAGCCGGCAAAAATAGATGACGGACCGTAGCTGTCGCGAATGCGCTTATGCTGGGCGTGGATCAGATCCAGCGCCTCGTCCCAGCTAACGCGGACAAACTCATCCTGGCCGCGAACGCCCTGCGGGTTATCCGGCGAGGCGAGAAAGCCTTTGCGCACCATGGGAAAACGCACCCGGGTCTTGCTATGAACCTGGTCGCGCACCGCCGTCTGGAGCGAGTTCGGATGGGAGGTCGGCAGCGCGCCGCGTGAGTTCAAAACCTGTACGCCATCGGTTTCAACCAGCATTGGTCCCCAGTGGGCTGCGGTCAGAACCGTTTTAATCGATGTGTTTGCCAAAGCGCGTGCTCTCCGGTCGTAGATGCAGGTGTGATGGTCCTTTATACAGGCCATTCAATGTTATTTACAAAATTCGGATTCTTACCGGAAATTTTCCCCCTATTCAGGCGTCATAATCAACTACCACCTTGCAGTGGCTTATAACGAAAACGCATTTAAGGATAAACGATGAAAAAACGCGTCATTATGATTGCCGCCGCGGTATGCGGTGCGCTGGCAATTTCTGGCTGTACGACTAACCCCTACACCGGCGAACGTGAAGCAGGAAAATCTGGCATCGGCGCGGGCATTGGCTCGCTGGTCGGCGCAGGCGTAGGCGTCCTCTCCTCCTCGAAGAAAGATCGCGGCAAAGGTGCGCTGATTGGCGCAGCGGCAGGCGCAGCGCTCGGCGGCGGTGCGGGCTACTACATGGACGTGCAGGAGGCCAAACTGCGCGAGAAAATGCAGGGAACCGGCGTCAGCGTGACGCGAAACGGCGACAACATTGTGCTTAACATGCCGAACAATGTCACCTTCGACAGCAGCAGCGCTACCCTGAAACCGGCGGGTGCCAACACCCTGACCGGCGTGGCGATGGTCCTGAAAGAGTACCCGAAAACGGCGGTGAACGTGGTGGGTTACACCGACAGCACCGGCGGTCAGGATCTCAACATGCGCCTGTCACAGCAGCGTGCCGACTCGGTTGCCAGCTCGCTGATTACCCAGGGCGTGGACGCCAGCCGCATGCGCACCAGCGGCATGGGTCCGGCGAACCCGATCGCCAGCAACAGCACCGAAGAGGGCAAGGCGCAGAACCGCCGCGTCGAGATTACGCTTAGCCCAACGGCATAACGTTTAGATTTCTCTTCCATGCCCGGTAAGCGCCAGCGCCACCGGGCAAATAACTTGCTTAGGCCGATTTTCTCGCTAAGGTATTCTCACTAAAGCCATGGAAATCAGCGATGAGCAAATCACCACGCCCCACCATCAGCGATGTCGCAAAAGCGGCGAAAACCGGTAAAACCAGCGTGTCGCGCTATCTGAACGGCGAGCAAAACCTGCTCTCAGACGATCTGCGCCTGCGCATAGAGCACGCCATTGCCGCCCTCGACTATCGCCCCAGCCTGATGGCGCAGGGTCTCAAGCGCGGCCGCACCCGCCTGATTGGCCTGATCATCGCCGATATCACCAACCCCTACTCCGTCAACGTGCTCAGCGGCATTGAGGCCGCCTGCCGGGAAAAGGGCTTTACGCCGCTGGTCTGTAATACCAACAACGAGCTGGACCGGGAGCAGCACTACCTGGATCTGCTCCGCAGCTATCAGGTAGAGGGGATCGTGGTTAACGCCGTCGGGATGCGGGAGGAGGCGCTGAACCGTCTACAGCAGTCGGCGCTGCCAATGGTGCTTATCGATCGCAAGATCCCTGATTTCGCCTGTGACGTGGTGGGGCTGGATAACACCCAGGCCGCCACTACCGCCACTGAGCATCTGATCCAGCAGGGCTTTGAAGCACTGCTGTTTCTCAGCGAGCCGCTCGGCACGGTCAATACCCGCCGCGAACGCCTGAACGCTTTTCGCGCCACCCTCGCCCGCTACCCCGGCGTGGTAGCGGAGAACGCCGAGACGGTATTGCACGAGGCGGCGCAGATCGATAACGCCCTGCGGCAGTTCCACGCCCGCCACCGCGGAATGCGTAAAGCGGTGATCTCCGCCAACGGGGCGTTAACCCTTCAGGTGGCCCGCTCACTTAAACGCATCGGCCTGCACTGGGGCAGCGATATTGGCCTGCTCGGCTTTGACGAGCTGGAGTGGGCCGAACTGGCGGGCGTTGGCATCACTACCCTCAAGCAACCCACCTGGCAGATTGGCTACGCCGCCGTCGAGCAGGTGGTTCGCCGCATAGACGGCAGTGATAATTCCGTGCGCGAGCAGCTCTTCTCCGGCGAGCTGATTGTGCGCGGCTCAACGTCGCTTTAATAACCTTCGTGACGACGATCATGCTTTAGAGATAGCCTTCTTTTCTTTGGAACCGGTTCCATCTAGCGTTAAGGCAAGAGTTAACGCTGGAGTTGCCAGATGGAAAGAAAAATTATTGTTGTCACCGCCGCCTACGGCCACGATCGCCTGAACCAGTTGGGCGGCCAGGCGGCGGTACTCCCGTTTATCGCTAACGGCGGTGCCGATGGGGTCGAGATCCGCCGGGAGCTGTTTAGCCCGCAGGAGCTGGAGAGCCTGCCCGCGCTGGCTGCCACCATTGCCGATCACAATCTGCTGGCCTGCTACTCCGCCCCGGAGCCGCTCTGCCTGCCCGACGGCACGCTGAACCCGCTGCTGCCGTCACTGTTGCAGGAGGCCCACGCCCTAAACGCCCTGTGGCTGAAGGTCTCCCTCGGCCACTTCCAGCATAAATCGACGCTTGAACCGCTGCGTGCCATGCTGGCCGAGAGCGTCATGGCGCTGGTGGTAGAGAACGACCAGACCGAGTGCGGCAGGCTTGCCCCGATGCAGCGTTTCAGCGCCGCCTGCAGGGTCCTGAATCTGCCCGTGACGCTGACCTTTGATATGGGCAACTGGCTGTGGGTGGATGAGTCCCCGGAAGAGGCCGCGCGCCTGCTGGCCCCTGCCGTGAGCTATATCCACGTGAAGGCCGCCCAGGCGCACCATTTTCACTGGCGTGCCGTGCCGCCAGACCATGACGATCCGCGCTGGCAGGCGCTGCTTGACGTGCTGCCCGCTGACGCGCCGCGCGGCATCGAATTTCCCCTTGAAGGGCGCGATCTGACCGCCGTCACGCGCCGCTACGTTACCTGGTTACGCGAGGAGTTTCATCATGCATAACGCCCTGGATGTCATCACTATCGGCGAAGCGATGGCGATGTTTGTGGCAACCGAGCCGGGCGAGCTAGCCGAAGCCGATGCCTTTATCAAACGCGTCGCAGGCGCTGAGCTTAACGTTGCTACCGGCCTCGCCCGCCTGGGCCTGAACGTCAGCTGGGTCAGCCGCGTCGGATCCGACAGCTTTGGCCGTTTCGTGCTGAACTCGCTGGAAAAAGAGAATATCAATAGCGAGAGCGTCACCGTGGACGATCGCTATCCCACTGGTTTTCAGCTGAAATCGCGGGCGGAAAATGGAACCGATCCCATTGTGGAATACTTCCGCAAAGGCTCGGCGGCCAGCCACCTCTCCCGGGATGATTTTGATGCAGCAACCTTTACTCGCGCCCGCCATCTGCATCTGAGCGGCGTGGCGGCGGCGCTCTCACCCACCGCTTACGATCTTCTGGATCATGCGGCAAGCACGATGAAGGCGCAGGGAAAAACGATCTCTTTCGATCCTAACCTGCGTCCGGTGCTGTGGAAAAGCGAAGCAGTGATGGTTGAGAAGCTGAACCGCCTCGCCTTCCAGGCCGACTGGGTTCTACCCGGCTTTAAAGAGGCCGCCATCCTGACGGGTCAAAGCACGCCGGAAGGTATGGCGGACTTTTATCTGGATCGAGGCGTCAAAGCGGTGGTGATTAAAACCGGAGCCGACGGCGCATGGTTTAAAACCGCTGCCGGTGAGCAGGGAGCGGTTGCTGCCGTCAGGGTCGATAACGTTGTCGATACCGTCGGCGCAGGGGATGGCTTTGCCGTTGGGGTGATCAGCGCCCTGCTGGAGGGGAGAACCTTCCCGCAGGCGGTGGCTCGCGGGAATAAGATCGGCTCGCTGGCGATCCAGGTTCCCGGCGACAGCGAAGGCTTACCGACCCGCGCGCAGCTCGCGGAAACGTTCTAAATTACAGATCCTCTGTCCCCTACACTACAGAGGCAGCATAAACCTCAACATCCGAGGCAAGCCTATGAAAAGTTCGACCAATGCAGCAAAACGCTGGCTGTACATTATGCCGATTGTGTTTATCACCTACAGTCTGGCATACCTCGACCGGGCTAACTTCAGCTTCGCGTCTGCTGCGGGCATTAACGAGGATTTGGGCATCACTAAAGGCATCTCATCGCTGCTGGGTGCGCTCTTCTTCCTCGGCTACTTCTTCTTTCAGATCCCCGGCGCGCTCTACGCCGAACGCCGTAGCGTCCGCAAGCTGATCTTTATCTGCCTGATCCTGTGGGGGGCATGCGCGTCGCTGACCGGCGTGGTCAACAATATTCCCATGCTCGCCGCCATCCGCTTTATTCTGGGCGTGGTGGAAGCGGCGGTGATGCCGGCGATGCTGATCTACATCAGCAACTGGTTTACCAAATCCGAACGCTCGCGGGCCAACACCTTCCTGATCCTCGGCAACCCGGTGACGGTACTGTGGATGTCGGTGGTTTCCGGCTACCTGATCCAGGCCTTTGGCTGGCGTGAAATGTTCATTATCGAGGGCGTTCCGGCCATTATCTGGGCCTTCTGCTGGTGGGTGCTGGTAAAAGATAAGCCGGAGCAGGTTAAGTGGCTGGCGGAAGATGAAAAAACTGCGTTAAAAGTGCAGCTGGAGAAAGAGCAGGAGGGCATTAAGGCGGTACGTAACTATGGCGAAGCTTTCCGCTCGCGCAACGTTATCCTGCTCTGCATGCAGTACTTTGCCTGGAGCATCGGCGTGTACGGCTTTGTGCTGTGGCTGCCGTCGATTATCCGCAGCGGCGGTGCCAACTTAGGCATGGTAGAGGTGGGCTGGCTCTCCTCTGTCCCTTACCTGGCCGCGACTATCGCGATGATCCTCGCCTCCTGGGCCTCTGATAAGCTGCAAAACCGTAAGCTGTTCGTCTGGCCGCTGCTGCTGATCGCTGCCTTCGCCTTTATTGGCTCCTGGGCAGTAGGCGCGGATCACTTCTGGGTCTCCTATACGCTGCTGGTGATTGCCGGTGCAGCGATGTATGCCCCGTACGGGCCGTTCTTCGCCATCATTCCGGAGATGCTGCCGCGTAACGTGGCGGGCGGCGCAATGGCATTAATCAACAGCATGGGCGCGCTCGGCTCCTTCTTTGGCTCGTGGTTTGTGGGTTATCTCAACGGATCGACCGGCAGCCCGTCCGCATCGTACATTTTTATGGGGGTGGCGCTTTTTGTTTCGGTATGGCTTACTTTGATTGTTAAGCCTGCGAATAATCAACAGGCTCCTGCCCGCATGATGCGCGCCGGACGCCCCTCAACCCATTGATTACGGAGATACGCATGAAGCCGTCCATCATCCTGTACAAAGCACTGCCTGACGATCTGCACCAGCGTCTGGAAGACCACTTTACCGTCACCCAGGTCGATAATCTTGACCCTGAGACGGTACAAAAAAACGCGGAGGCGTTTGCAAACGCAGAGGGCTTGCTGGGTTCGAGTGAGAAAGTGGACGCGGCGCTGCTGGAAAAGATGCCGAAGCTGCGTGCCACCTCCACCGTGTCGGTTGGTTACGATCAGTTTGACGTCGATGCGCTGAACGCCCGGGGCATCTTCCTGATGCACACCCCTACCGTGCTGACGGAAACGGTCGCCGATACCATGATGGCGCTGGTCCTCAGCACCGCCCGCCGCGTGGTGGAAGTGGCGGAGCGGGTGAAGGCGGGCGAATGGAAGCAGGGCATTGGCCCGGACTGGTTCGGCATTGACGTGCACCACAAAACGCTGGGCATCATCGGCATGGGCCGCATCGGGCTGGCGCTGGCGCAGCGGGCGCACTTTGGTTTCGGCATGCCGATCCTCTATAACGCCCGTCGCCATCACGCCGAGGCGGAAGAGCGTCTCCAGGCACGCTACTGCGATATTGATACCCTGCTGCAGGAGTCAGACTACGTCTGCGTGGTGCTGCCGCTGACCGACGAGACGCACCATATGATTGGCGCAGAGCAGTTTAAGAAGATGAAGTCGTCAGCCATCTTTATCAACGCCGGTCGTGGGCCGGTGGTCGATGAGCAGGCGCTGATTGCGGCGCTGAAAAGCGGTGAGATCCACGCCGCCGGGCTGGACGTATTCGAGCAGGAGCCGCTGCCGGTGGACTCGCCGCTGCTGAGCCTGCCGAACGTCGTCGCCCTGCCCCATATCGGCTCGGCAACGCACGAGACGCGCTACAACATGGCCGCCTGCGCCGTCGATAACCTGATCGACGCCCTCAACGGCAAGGTAGAGAAGAACTGCGTGAATCCGCAAATAGCGAATTAAGCACCAAAGCCGAAGAAAGCTAGCCCCATCATCACTATGATGGGGCTTTTTTATAAGCTTAATTTGCCAGGCTATTAACAGTGCGCTATCTAAAGCTTTTAATTCTGATTTCTACATTAGTCACAGGCGGCGGCTGTGCAGCTGCGCAAAGCTCATCATTAGCCTGTAAACAAGAAGCATTAAATGCATCGCAAAAGTTGCTCGCGTTCTATCGCGACAATGACGATCGTATCACCATTGATAACAAGGTTACGCCGCTAGCGAAGATAAAAAATCCTGCTAACACAAAACAGCTTTTTGATGTGCTGGAAACGTGGGGATATATCTACAAGGGGCGATACAGAATGCGGCTGATCTTCTCTTCTGACTGCACGCTGATGGGAGAGGAAATTTTAGAGTACGCCAGCCTGTGAAGAGTAAATCGCAGAAAACAAAAAACCCGCCGAGGCGGGTTTTTTAACATCGTGCTTTAAACGTTAAGCTTACAGGCTTACAACGTTACCAGCAGACGGGCCTTTAGCGCCGCTTTCGATGGTGAAGGATACTTTCTGGCCTTCATCAAGAGATTTGTAGCCATCGTTCTGGATAGCAGAGAAGTGTACGAACACGTCTTTAGAGCCATCGTCAGGAGTGATGAAGCCGAAACCTTTGTCAGCGTTAAACCATTTTACTAAACCAGTCATTTTGTTAGACATAGATATTACCTTTTTAATTAAGTTTGCCTTCCGGCGCTATGGCGTGCTTTACAGATTTTTTAAGCGATAAAGGAGAGCTCACTACGAGGAGTATCTATGATAACTCTTGAAGGGGACTGCTTTACTAAACTGCTTTAAGGTCTGTATATCAAACCGATGACGCATTAACTCATTTTACAGGCATCATGGCAAGCACTAATTGTTTTACTTACCTTTCATTACAATGCCCCGCCCGCAGACGGGGGCATTGAGACGCACGTGTATTACTGCGTCGCGTTCACAGCCGAGCTCCAGGCCTGCGTAAACGCTTGATGCTGCGAGGCCAGCGGCCCAATCAGCGAGTTGTACTGGCTCGCCTGCTGGGAGGTTGGGAACTGAATGCCGTTGGCAACGAAGCTCACCTGCGCCTCCTGCTGGGCGATAAAGTCACCTACCTGCACCAGCTGCTGGGTAAAGATCTGCGCCGCCGGGATCAGCGGTTGCAGCGCGTTAGACGGCTGGGTCACCACTTTCTCATAGACCTGGTCATAGACCGGCTTCAGGTCATCGTTCTGTTTCAGCGCAGAGCGAGAGGCATCCGCCTGCACTTTGGCATTCTGCAGCTGCTGGCTCAGCACGCCTAAGGAGCCATTAGCCTGACGCAGCGGCTCGCGCTGGGTCATATAGTCCTGCGGGACGCGGATGGCATTCACGCTGTCCACCACCGGGCGCAGACCAGAGTCCATCGCCTGGTTCACCTGCTGGGAGTAGCCATACAGAATGGCGTAATCCGACACGAACGGGCCGAACTGCTTTTTCTGATCGGCAGTCAGCGTTGGCAGGCGTTCACCGCTACGCATCGCTGTATTTTGCAGGAAATCGATAAACGCCTTGCGCTGATCGCCCTCTTTATCAAAACACCCACTCAGGCTAACTACCATTAATAACGCCGCAAGAGGCGCGAACCAGCGAGAGCAGGACTTTCCTGTCGCCATTTTAATACTCCTTTCACCCAAAAAAAGCGCACACTGGCACACGTGTGCCTGACGCTGACAAGGATAGTCCAGGTGAGCCGCGCAAGATACCCCTTTCGTTGCATTCTTGCGCGGAAAATCAACGCTCAGGAAAATTGTGCTACAAGGCGATTAGCGATTTTTTTGCCAACGATTGACGAATTTTTACTACCGCCGCAGCAGACCGATAAATCAATCAATTAGAGAGGGGTCCGCTGATTTTATGGCCACTTTTATTGTCTGAAATCAATTTGTGCGACAAATAATTATGTAGTCCACATACCAGGTTAATTTTTAGCGACTATTCTTAAATTTCTCTGTGCTGTTCACGGCCTCGTGATGTGATGTATGAGGAGTTTTCAATGGAATACAAAGATCCAATGATTGAGCTGCTAAGCAGCCTGGAACAAATTGTTTTTAAAGATGAATCCCGAAAAGTAAGTCAGATCCAAAAGCCGAATCCTTTTAGCGAGTTTGAACAGCTGCGAAAGGGCACCGGCCTAAAAATAGATGATTTTGCACGTGTGATGGGCGTTAGCGTAGCAATGGTGCATGAGTGGGAATCTAAACGAGTAAAACCTTCCACCACCGAGCTAAAACTGATGCGCTTGATTCAGGCAAACCCACGCCTCAGCCGTCAGCTGATGGAGTGATTTCTTTGCCCGCTTTACCTGGTTATGAAAAAAGAAACCCGCCAAAGGCGGGTTTTTAGTTTCTGCGGATCGGAAGGGTTACTGCAGCAGCGAAATATCCGCCACGCGCAGGAACAGCTCGCGCAGTTTTTCCAGCATGGTCAGACGGTTGATACGCTGAGCTTTATCCTCAACGTTCACCATCACCTTCTCGAAGAAGGCATCGACCGGCTCACGAAGTTCCGCCAGCTCCACCAGCGCTTCCTGATAGCGACCCTCTGCAAAGTACGGCTCCAGCTTGTCGCGCAGTACAACCACCTGCATCGCCAGGGCAATCTCTTCCGCCTCGACCAGCGTGGCAGCATTCACGCGTTCGTTCAGCGTTTCGTCTGACTTCGCGAGGATGTTGGAGACGCGCTTGTTCGCCGCGGCCAGCGCCGAGGCGGCGTCCAGGGAGCGGAAGTGCGAAACCGCCTTCATGCGGGCGTCGAAGTCTGCCGGGCGGGTCGGACGACGCGCCAGCACCGCCTGGATGGTGTCAACGGTATAGCCTTCGTCCTGATACCAGGCGCGGAAGCGGCCCAGCATAAAGTCGATGACGTCATCCACCACCTTCGCGTTGGTCAGCTTGTCGCCGTACAGGCGCACCGCTTCCTCGGTCAGGGTTTGCAGATCCAGGTTAAGGTTCTTCTCAACGATGATACGCAGCACGCCCAGCGCGGCACGACGCAGCGCAAACGGATCTTTGTCGCCTTTCGGATGCTGACCGATGCCAAAGATGCCCGCCAGGGTATCCATCTTATCGGCGATGGCTACCGCGCAGGCCACCAGGTTAGACGGCAGTTCATCACCGGCAAAGCGCGGCTGGTACTGCTCGTTCAGGGCAACGGCTACCTCTTCAGCTTCGCCATCGTGACGCGCATAGTGCATCCCCATCACGCCCTGGGTGTCGGTAAACTCAAACACCATGTTGGTCATCAGGTCGCACTTGGAGAGCAGGCCAGCACGCTCGGCGTTCGCCACGTCGGCACCAATCTGGGTGGCAATCCAGCCGGAGAGCGCCATGATGCGGTCGGTTTTGTCACGCAGGGTGCCCAGCTGCTGCTGGAACAGCACGGTCTGCAGGCGCGGGAGATTGTCTTCCAGGCGTTTCTTACGGTCGGTATTGAAGAAGAACTCGGCATCTGCCAAACGCGGGCGCACCACCTTCTCGTTACCGGAGATGATCTGCTGCGGATCTTTCGACTCGATGTTGGAGACGAAGATAAAGTTCGGCAGCAGCTTGCCGTCGTTGGCGTAGACCGGGAAGTATTTCTGGTCGCCCTTCATGGTGTAGACCAGCGCCTCAGCCGGCACGGCGAGGAACTTCTCTTCGAAGGTGGCGGTAAGCACTACCGGCCACTCCACCAGCGAGGCGACCTCTTCCAGCAGGCTTTCGCTCAGGTCGGCGTTGCCGCCAATCTGGCGCGCCGCCGCTTCGGCGTCCGCTTTAATTTTGGCTTTACGCTGCTCGTAGTCTGCCATCACCTTGCCGCGCTCCAGCAGGATCTGCGGATACTGGTCGGCACTGTCGATGGTAAACTCCGGCTCGCCCATAAAGCGATGGCCGCGGATCACGCGATCGGAGGCGATGCCCAGAATGGTCGCCGGAATGACGTCGCTGCCCAGCAGCAGGGTCACGGTGTGCACCGGACGGACAAACTGCACGTCGCTTGCGCCCCAGCGCATCAGTTTCGGGATTGGCAGCTTAGTCAGCGCAGTGGCGATCATGTTGGGCAGCAGCGCCTGCGCGCTTTCGCCTTTCACATGGGCGCGATAGAGCAGCCACTCGCCTTTATCGGTGGTCAGACGCTCGGCCTGGTCTACGGTGATACCGCAGCCGCGCGCCCAGCCCTCTGCCGCTTTGCTTGGTTTACCCTCGGCGTCAAACGCCTGGGAGATAGCCGGGCCGCGTTTTTCAACTTCGCGATCCGGCTGGGAGGCCGCAAGGTTAGCCACCTTCAGCGCCAGACGACGCGGAGCGGCAAACCACTCTACGCTGCCGTGGGCGAGACCGGCTGCATCCAGCTCGGCGGTGACGTTCGCAGCAAAGGACTCAGCCAGGCTGCGCAGGGCTTTTGGTGGCAGCTCTTCAGTGCCAATCTCCACCAGAAAAGTTTTCTCAGACATGGCCGCCTCTTATTTGTTTCGGTTGCACATCGGGAAGCCAAGGGCCTCACGGGACGCGTAGTAAGCCTCGGCAACGGCCTTGGTCAGCGTACGAATGCGCAGAATGTAGCGCTGACGCTCCGTCACGGAGATGGCCTTACGCGCGTCCAGCAGGTTGAAGCTGTGGGCGGCCTTCAGAATACGTTCGTAGGCAGGCAGCGGCAGCGGGTTCTCCAGCGCCAGCAGCTGCTGTGCCTCTTTCTCATACTGCTCGAAGCAGGTGAAGAGGAAATCGACGTCGGCGTGTTCAAAGTTATAGGTGGACTGCTCCACTTCGTTCTGGTGGAACACGTCGCCGTAGGTAGTTTTCCCCAGCGGGCCGTCGCTCCACACCAGATCGTAAACGCTGTCCACGCCTTGAATGTACATCGCCAGACGCTCGAGGCCGTAGGTGATCTCACCGGTTACCGGCTTACACTCCAGGCCGCCGACCTGCTGGAAGTAGGTAAACTGCGTCACTTCCATGCCGTTCAGCCACACTTCCCAGCCGAGACCCCAGGCACCCAGGGTTGGGTTTTCCCAGTTATCTTCCACGAAGCGAATATCGTGAATGGTCGGATCCATACCCAGCTCTTTCAGCGATCCGAGGTACAGCTCCTGAATGTTGTCCGGCGACGGCTTGATGACCACCTGGAACTGATAGTAGTGCTGTAAGCGGTTCGGGTTTTCACCATAGCGGCCGTCGGTCGGACGGCGTGACGGCTGCACGTAGGCAGCGGCCATCGGCTCCGGGCCGAGCGCGCGCAGGCAGGTCATAGGATGGGAGGTGCCTGCGCCAACTTCCATGTCCAAAGGTTGGACAATGGTGCAGCCCTGGCGAGCCCAGTAATCCTGTAAGGTCAGGATCAGGCCCTGGAAGGTCCGGGTATCAAACTTTTGCATATTATTTCGTGCTGGATACGTGTGGATTTAAAGGAAGCAGCCAGTATACCCATTGACCGCAAGATATACAGTACGAAACGGGGTTGTTTGGGAAAATTGGCCTGCTAACGCATGGAAAGGTGTAAAAATTGCCCATCAGGATCGAAGGCGCAGACGAAACGCTCTTCCCGTGGCGTCAGGCCGCGCATCTCGTAGCTGGCCTGAAACTGCACCATTCCGGTGACCGCAATGCTCTGCTCCCGGGTGTTGTAGCGCTGCGCCGCCGTCTCCCGGCAGAGCTGCTCCATGCTCAGCGTCGTCGCCGGACTCACCTTCGGCTTATGAGCAGGTTGCACGGCGGCCTGCTGCGTCGTACCGCAGCCAACAAGCAGAAATATCAGCGCCGTTATGCAACACTTTGTCATCATTTTAATCCCCGCAGGATGAGCTGGCTGTTATGTTATCTATTAGATAACACATGGTTATCGCTCTGTCATTGTTAGCGGGAGAAAGAGGGTCGGATGGCGTCAAAAATCAGCTGGATTGATAACCTACGCGGGATTGCCTGCTTAATGGTGGTGATGATCCACACCACCAGCGGCTACATCACGGATGCGCAGAGCATCAGCCTGCTCAACTGGGATATCGCTAACGTCCTCAACTCGGCTTCGCGGGTCAGCGTTCCGCTCTTCTTTATGATCTCCGGCTACCTCTTCTTTGGCGAGCGCAGCGCCCAGCCGCGCAATTTTCTGCGCATTGCGCTCTGCCTGCTCTTCTACAGCACCGTCGCCCTGCTCTACATCACCTTCTTTACCTCGATGAACAGCGAGCTGAGCCTGCGCAACCTGCTGCAGAAGCCGGTCTTCTACCACCTGTGGTTTTTCTTCGCCATTGTGGTGATCTATCTGGTGTCGCCGCTGATTCAGGTAAAAAACGTCAGCGGCAAAATGCTGTTGGCCCTGATGGTGGTGCTGGGCATTTTGGCGAACCCGAACACCGTGCCGTTGAAAGCGGGCGGCGTAGAGTGGCTGCCGGTCAATCTCTATATCGCCGGGGATACCTTCTACTACGTGCTCTACGGCCTGCTCGGCCGCGCTATCGGCACGATGGATACCGATAAAAAGTACCTGAGCTGGATCTGTGGGGCGCTGTTTGTCATCGCGGTAGCGATCATCTCGCGTGGAACGCTGTATGAGCTGCAATGGCGCGGCGACTTCGCTGATACCTGGTATGTCTACTGCGGGCCAATGGTCTTTATCTGCGCGGTCTCGCTGCTGACGCTAGTGAAAAACAGGCTCAACACGCGCCCGCTGCCGGGGCTGGGACTGATTTCACGCCACTCGCTGGGGATCTACGGCTTCCACGCGCTGGTGATCCACGCCCTGCGCACCCGCGGCGTGGAGCTGCCCTGGCCGGTGCCGGATATCGTGTGGATTTTCAGTATTACGGTGGTAATTAGCCTGCTGCTGTCGATGCTGTTACAGCGAATAGATAAGCGCAGGTTTGTAAGTTAAAGAGATGCCCGGCGGCGCTTGCGCTTGCCGGGCCTACAAGGGCCATAAAGGCTACGATCCGTAGGCCGGGTAAGCGCAGCGCCACCCGGCGATAGCTCAGGACATCAGCGGCAGTAGCTGCTGATAGATCTTGCGGAAGGTCTCCCGCCGTGGCGCATAGGCCTGATGGCGTTCTGCGTCCGGGTGATGTTCTTGCTCCAGCGGCAGCTGCGGGAGCAGATCCGCCAGCGGCGTCTGCGGGTTAACGGCAATCTGCGCCAGCCGCGCCGCCCCCAGTGCCGGGCCGACGTCGCCACCGGTGCGGTAGTCGAGCTGCTGACCGCTAATATCCGCCAGCATCTGCCGCCAGTAGGCGCTACGCGCGCCGCCGCCGATCAGGGTGATGCTTTTCGGCGTCACGCCGCAGGCGTGCACCGCATCCATCCCGTCCGCCAGCGCGTAGCCAACGCCCTCCAGCACCGCCCGGGCCAGCTCACGCCGCCCATGCTGATGCGTCAGGCCAAAGAACACGCCCTTCGCCTGCGGGTTGTTGTGCGGAGTACGCTCCCCGGAGAGATAGGGTAAAAACCAGAGATCGCCCGCGCTGTCGTCAGCCTGCTCCGCCGCGGCAATCATCTCAGAGACCGACCCCAGGCCGGTGAGCGCCGCCGCCCAGTCGAGGCAGGAGGCCGCACTGAGCATGACCGACATCAGGTGCCAGCGATCGGGCAGCGCATGACAGAAGCTGTGCACGGCGCTCTCTGGCTTGCTAAGGAAACCGTTGCTGACCGCGAAGTAGACTCCCGAGGTGCCCAGGGAGAGCATCGCCTGCCCGGCGTCCGCCATGCCGACGCCAACCGCGCCCGCGGCGTTATCCCCGCCCCCGGCCACGACCGGTACGGCAGGCATCCCCCATGCGGTCGCCACCTCCGGCAGCAGCGTACCGGCGATCTCACTCCCCTCAAACAGCCTGGGCATGTTATCCCGGGTGAGGCCGCAGGCGGCAAGCATCTCACTGCTCCAGTCGCGTTTTGCCACGTCCAGCCACATCGTTCCCGCCGCGTCGGACATATCGCTGGCATACTCGCCGGTCATCCGCAGACGCAGGTAATCTTTCGGCAGCAGCACCTTCGCTACCTGGGCAAACACCTCAGGCTCGTGGCGTTTTACCCACAGCAGCTTGGGGGCGGTAAAGCCGGGCATCATCAGGTTGCCGGTGATCTGCCGTGAGTCAGGCACCGCCGTCTCCAGCAGGGCGCACTCCTCTGCACAGCGGCCGTCGTTCCACAGAATGGCCGGACGCAGAACGCAATTATCGCTGTCCAGCAGCGTTGCGCCGTGCATCTGCCCGGCAATGCCGATGGCCTTGACCCCGGACAGCGGCTGCTGCTGACCCAGCGCCTTCAACGCGCTATTTGTCGCCTGCCACCACTGGTTGGGATCCTGCTCTGACCAGAGCGGATGCGGACGTGAGACGGAAAGCTTCTCGGTGTGCGAAGCCAGCATCTCGCCCTGCTCGTTCAGCAGAATAGCTTTTACACCCGACGTGCCCAGATCGATGCCGATATACATAGCGGGATTCCTTAATGAAAACGCCGGGCGGCACTGCGTTTGCCCGGCCTACAGGTTCGCAGGCCCGGTAAGCGCAGCGCCACCGGGCAATGCTGGTTATTTATCAAAAATATAGTGGTTAACCAGGTTCTCCAGCAGCTCCTGGTGGCCGCTCTGGTGCTGCGGGGCCAGGTTTTGCTGTTCAGCGTACTTCGCCAGCTCGGTCAGGGTAAGCTGCCCTTTCAGGATCTGCTGGCCCAGCTCACCATTCCAGCCCGCGTAGCGTTTCGCCACGCGCTTATCCAGCTCGCCGTCTTCGATCATGCGGGCCGCCACCTTCAGCGCCAGCGCCATGGTGTCCATCGCCCCAATATGACCATAGAACAGATCGTATTTGTCGGTGCTCTGACGGCGCACTTTGGCATCAAAATTGAGGCCGCCGGTGATAAAGCCCCCCGCCTTCACAATCTCATACATCACCAGGGCGTTCTCCTCAACGCTGTTCGGGAACTGGTCTGTATCCCAGCCCAGCTGCATGTCACCGCGGTTGGCGTCAACGGAGCCGAAAATACCCAGCGCAATGGCTGAAGCGATCTCGTGGTGGAAGGAGTGCCCGGCCAGCGTGGCGTGGTTGGCCTCGATATTGACCTTGATCTCTTTCTCCAGGCCAAACTGCTTGAGGAAGCCGTAGACCGTGGCCACGTCGTAGTCATACTGGTGTTTGGTCGGCTCCTGCGGCTTCGGCTCGATCAGCAGCGTGCCCTGGAAGCCGATTTTATGCTTGTGCTCGACCACCATCTGCATAAAGCGGCCGATCTGCTCCCGCTCCTGGCGCAGATCGGTATTGAGCAGGGTTTCGTACCCTTCCCGGCCGCCCCACAGCACGTAGTTTTCACCGCCCAGCTTATGGGTCGCGTTCATGGCGGTGACCACCTGGGTTGCCGCCCAGCTAAAGACTTCCGGATCCGGGTTGGTCGCCGCACCCGCGCCATAGCGTGGGTGAGTAAAGCAGTTCGCCGTACCCCACAGCAGCTTCACGCCGCTCTGCTGCTGCTTCTCGGCCAGGATATCGGTCATGGTGGCAAAGTTATTGAGATACTCCTTTAGCGACGCCCCCTCTGGGGAGACATCCACATCGTGGAAGCAGTAGTAGGGAACGTTGAGCTTGTGGAAAAACTCAAAGGCCACGTCAGCTTTGCGTTTTGCCAGCGCCAGCGCATCGCCAGCCTGCTGCCACGGTCGCTCAAACGCGCCGACGCCAAACATATCCGCCCCGGTCCAGCAGAAGGTGTGCCAGTAGCAGGCGGCAAAGCGCAGATGATCTTCCATCCGCTTGCCCAGCACCAGTTCGTCCGGGTTGTAGTGGCGAAAAGCTAACGGGTTGGCGGTTTTCGGGCCTTCATAGCGAACGCGGTCAAGTTGGTCGAAATAGGCTTGCATATTCAGCTCCATAATCAATGTCTGCGGCAGGGGATATCAGTGGCATTAATAGTGGATATTCGCCGGGCGTTGCTCAATTACGTTATTTCACACTGCTATTGAGAGAATGCACAAACGTGCGCTGGCTCTCAAATATCCCTTTAGCGGCTTAAAATAAGATCGCGGTCATAAATTAGGAAATAAACCAAAAAACGTAATCAGAAGATAAAAATCAGTAATTGCCAGCCCGCCATAAGATGTTAAAAATTTGCTACGTCTGTCGCTGTGCATGTTTCTTTTATCTCAAGCCCGATAACCCTACAAAAGGTATTAATATTATGAAGATAAAGAACCTTTGCCTTACGCTTTGCGCCTCGCTGCTGCTCGCCAGCGCCGCGAGCCATGCTAAAGAGGTCAAGATTGGGATGGCCATTGACGATCTGCGCCTCGAACGCTGGCAAAAAGATCGCGATATCTTTGTTAAAAAAGCCGAATCGCTGGGGGCAGAAGTCTTTGTCCAGTCGGCTAACGGTAACGAAGAGACGCAGATGTCACAGATTGAAAATATGATCAACCGCGGCGTTGACGTGCTGGTGATTATTCCCTACAACGGCCAGGTACTCAGCAATGTGGTAAAAGAGGCGAAACAGGAGGGAATTAAAGTATTAGCCTACGATCGCATGATTAATAATGCCGACATCGATTTTTATATCTCCTTCGATAATGAAAAAGTAGGAGAGATGCAGGCGCAAAGCCTGGTCAAAAAGGTGCCCGAGGGCAACTATTTCCTGATGGGCGGCTCACCGGTGGATAATAACGCCAAGCTGTTCCGTGCGGGTCAGATGAAAGTATTAAAACCCTATATCGACAGCGGCAAAATTAAAGTGGTCGGCGACCAGTGGGCCGACGGCTGGCTGCCGGAAAACGCGTTGAAAATTATGGAGAACGCCCTGACCGCCAACAATAACAAAATCGATGCGGTTGTCGCCTCGAACGACGCCACCGCAGGCGGCGCAATCCAGGCCCTCAGCGCCCAGGGGCTGGCGGGTAAAGTGGCTATCTCCGGTCAGGATGCCGACCTTGCCGGGATCAAACGTATTATCAACGGCAGCCAGACCATGACCGTCTATAAGCCCATCACCGAGCTGGCGAATACCGCCGCTGAAATTGCCGTCGAGCTGGGAAATGGCCAGCAGCCGAAAGCCGATACCTCGCTAAATAATGGCCTGAAGGATGTTCCTGCCCGCCTGCTGACGCCTATCGAAGTGAATAAAGAGAATATCGACGCCACCGTAGTGAAAGACGGCTTCCATAAGAAAAGCGAGCTGTAAGCATCAACCCTCCCCCGGCACAACGGGGGAGCGCCCCCAGGCACTGTTATTCCAACGATCCACGCGGAGCAGGTATGCCTTATTTACTGGAAATGAAAAACATCACCAAAGCGTTTGGCGCGGTTAAAGCCGTCGATAACGTGAGCCTGGCGCTGAACGCTGGCGAGGTGCTGGCCCTGTGCGGTGAAAACGGCTCGGGCAAATCTACCTTAATGAAGGTGCTGTGCGGCATCTACCCGCACGGCAGCTACGATGGCGAGATCCTTTTTGCCAGTGAGCCGCTCATCGCCAGCCATATCCGCGATACCGAACGCCGGGGTATTGCCATCATTCACCAGGAGCTGGCGCTGGTTAAGCACCTCACGGTGCTCGAGAATATCTTCCTTGGCGCGGAGCTGACTCATCACGGGGTGATGGACTACGATGCCATGACGCTGCGCTGCGACAAGCTGCTCAAGCAGGTCAGCCTTGCCATCTCGCCGGATACCCGGGTTGGCGATCTCGGACTGGGCCAGCAGCAGCTGGTGGAGATTGCCAAGGCGCTTAACAAGCAGGTGCGGCTGCTGATCCTCGACGAGCCTACCGCCTCCCTGACCGAGCAGGAGACGGCGGTGCTGCTGGATATCATCCGCGACCTGCAAAACCACGATATCGCCTGCATCTACATTTCGCACAAGCTGAACGAGGTGAAGGCCATTGCGGACGTTATCTGCGTGATCCGCGACGGCAAGCCGGTGGGGATGCGCGACGCGGCGGGCATGAGCGAGGACGCTATCATCACCATGATGGTAGGCCGGGAGCTGACCGCGCTCTACCCGAGCGAACAGCATACGGCGGGGGATGAGATCCTGCGTGTGGAGCACCTCACCGCCTGGCACCCGGTTAACCGACACATCAAGCGGGTCAACGACGTCTCCTTCTCCCTGCGGCGCGGGGAGATCTTAGGCATTGCCGGATTAGTCGGTGCCGGGCGCACCGAGGCCGTGCAGTGCCTGTTTGGCGTCTGGCCTGGCCGCCATGAAGGCAGCGTATTTATCGACGGCCAGCCGGTGAAGATAAGCAACTGTCAGCAGGCCATCGCCCACGGGATCGCCATGGTGCCCGAGGACCGGAAAAAAGATGGCATCGTGCCGGTGATGGCGGTCGGCAAAAACATTACCCTGGCGGCGCTGGATGACTTTTCCGGCACACTCAGCACCCTTGACGATGCCGCCGAGCAGCAGTGCATTCTCAATTCACTCCAGCGGTTAAAAGTCAAAACCTCCTCGCCGGAGCTGGCGATTGGCCGTCTCAGCGGCGGCAATCAGCAAAAGGCGATTCTGGCCCGCTGCCTGCTGCTCAATCCCCGCATTCTGATCCTCGACGAACCCACGCGCGGGATCGATATCGGCGCGAAGTATGAAATCTACAAGCTGATTAACCAGCTGGTACAGCAGGGCATTGCCGTCATCGTGATCTCATCCGAGCTGCCGGAGGTGCTGGGGCTGAGCGATCGGGTGCTGGTAATGCATGAAGGCCGACTTAAGGCCGATCTCATCAATCACCATCTGACCCAGGAACAGGTTATGGAAGCGGCGCTGAGGAGCGAACATCATGTCGAAAAGCAATCCGTCTGAACTGAAGCTCGCCTCCCCGGCTCCCGGGGCGTTTAGCGGGCTGAAATCTCTCAATCTCCAGGTCTTTGTCATGATTGCCGCCATCGTGGCAATTATGCTCTTCTTTACCTGGATGACCGATGGCTCGTACCTTAGCGCACGCAACATCTCTAACCTGCTGCGCCAGACCGCCATCACCGGCATCCTGGCGGTGGGAATGGTGTTTGTCATTATCTCCGCCGAGATCGACCTCTCCGTGGGTTCTATGATGGGCCTGCTGGGCGGCGCGGCGGCGATCTTTGACGTCTGGCTGGGCTGGCCGCTGCCGCTGACCGTGGCGGTGACGCTGGTACTGGGTCTGCTGCTGGGCACCTGGAACGGCTGGTGGGTGGCGTACCGCAAGGTGCCGTCGTTTATCGTCACCCTCGCGGGAATGCTGGCGTTTCGCGGCGTGCTGATTGGCATCACCAACGGCACCACCGTCTCGCCCACCAGCGCGGCAATGTCGCAGATTGGTCAGAGCTACCTCCCGGACGGGTTTGGCTTTGGCGTCGGCGCGCTGGGGCTGGTGCTGTTTGTACTCTGGCAGTGGCGCGGACGGCTGCGCCGTCAGTCTTTGGGGCTGGCAACGTCGGCCTCGACGATGGTGGTCGGCAGGCAGGCGCTGATAGCGGTGGTGGTACTGGGTGCGATCTGGCTGCTCAACGACTACCGTGGCGTACCGACGCCGGTGCTGCTGCTAGTCTTCCTGCTGCTGGCGGGGATGTTTATGGCAACGCGTACCGCCTTCGGGCGGCGGATCTACGCCATCGGCGGCAACATTGAGGCGGCGCGTCTGTCGGGGATTAACGTCGAGCGCACCAAGCTGGCGGTGTTCGCCATCAACGGCCTGATGGTGGCCATCGCCGGGCTGATCCTCAGCTCACGCCTCGGCGCTGGCTCCCCGTCGGCGGGGAACATTGCCGAGCTGGACGCCATCGCCGCCTGCGTTATCGGCGGCACCAGCCTCGCGGGCGGGGTCGGCAGCGTGGCGGGCGCGGTAATGGGGGCGTTTATTATGGCCTCGCTGGACAACGGCATGAGCATGATGGACGTCCCGACCTTCTGGCAGTACATCGTCAAGGGGGCGATCCTGCTGCTGGCGGTGTGGATGGACTCTGCCACAAAACGCCGCACATAGCGGACAAATTAAAAGGATGATCACACTGCCGGGGGAATATCTCTCCGGCTTTGTGCTGATTATGGTAATCAGAAACGGGGATTTATCAGGAAGAGATCAACATGTTTGCCAAGCGCCACCGGATCACGCTGCTGTTTAACGCCAATAAAGCCTACGATCGCCAGGTCGTTGAAGGCGTGGGCGAATATCTTCAGGCCTCCCAGTCGGAGTGGGACATCTTCATTGAGGAGGATTTCCGCACCCGCCTCGACAATATCAAAGAGTGGTTAGGGGATGGGGTCATTGCCGACTTCGACGACGGCGAGATCGAACGCGTGCTGGCCGACGTGGATGTTCCCATCGTCGGCGTGGGCGGCTCCTACCATCGCCCAGAGGACTACCCGGCGGTGCACTACATCGCCACCGATAACTACGCCCTGGTGGAGAGCGCCTTTCTGCATTTGAAAGAGAAAGGGGTACACCGCTTCGCCTTCTATGGCCTGCCCGCCACCAGCGGCAAAGGCTGGGCGGCGGAGCGGGAGTACGCCTTCTGCCAGCTGGTGGCGCAGGAGAAGTATCGCGGCGTGGTTTACCAGGGGCTGGAGACGGCCCCGGAGAACTGGCAGCACGCCCAGAACCGCCTCGCCGACTGGCTACAAACCCTGCCGCCGCAGACCGGCATCATCGCGGTAACCGACGCCCGCGCCCGCCATGTATTGCAGGTGTGCGAGCATCTGCATATCCCGGTCCCGGAGAAGCTGTGCGTCATTGGCATCGATAACGAAGAGCTGACGCGCTACCTGTCGCGCGTGGCGCTCTCGTCGGTGGCGCAGGGCACGCGGCAGATGGGCTACCAGGCGGCGAAGCTGCTGCACCGCCTACTGGATAACGAAGCAATGCCCCTTCAACGGCTGCTGGTGCCGCCGGTGCGGGTAGTGGCCCGGCGCTCGACGGACTACCGGTCACTCAACGACCCGGCGGTGATCCAGGCCATGCACTACATCCGCAATCACGCCTGCAAAGGGATTAAGGTGGATCAGGTCCTGGACGCGGTAGGGATCTCGCGCTCGAACCTGGAGAAGCGTTTTAAAGAGGAGGTGGGCGAGACCATCCACGCGATGATCCACGCCGAGAAGCTGGAGAAGGCGCGCAGCCTGCTGATATCAACTTCGCTATCGATTAACGAGATTTCACAGATGTGCGGCTACCCGTCGCTGCAATACTTCTATTCGGTGTTTAAAAAGGAGTACGGCAGCACGCCGAAGGATTATCGGGATCGCTATAGCGAGATAGTGATGTAGGTCGGGTAGGCGTAGCGCCACCCGACACAATCATTACATATGCGCTGCAATTAACCGCTGGTTGTCCTGATACATGGCAAACAGGTAGTTGTTATAGCGCTTACCCTGCGTCGAATAGCCGCTGAGCTTGTGGATCATGGTGCTGGCAGTCACTTCCTGATCCGCTTTGCGCAGCTGCGCACGGGATTTACGGAACGACGCGTACGCCGGGTGGGTGTTGAGGTTAGCCGCGTAGGCGCCCACTGACTCTTTGACCGAGTCAAACTGGGAGTAGCCTTTCACCTTGCCCGGGCCATTGTTACAGCGGCCTTTCGCACACTTCATGCCGAACAGGTTGTTGTTGCTGCGCGCCAGCTTCGACGTTCCCCAGCCGCTCTCGGCCGCCGCCATGGTGGCAACCATGCTGTCAGGGATGATGTCTACGCGATCCAGCAGCGTATTCCACGGGATACGGCGGGTGTTACCCGACCAGCTCACCTTGTAACGCTTAGCAATGTCTTTCAGACGCGCACGCTCGGTCGGCGACCAGCGGTTGTCGTACTGTTTAGAAACCAGCCAGTTACGCTCGGCAGTAATCGCAGCATTTTGGCTCGTAATGTAGGGCATAACCGTCCGGAGAAACGCCTTTTTCCTTGGTGTTCCGGAAGGGTATTTTCGCAAATCAGGAAGTGAACTGCTCTTTGCACTATTGCGAGAATACTCTTGTTTACTGCTTGCCAGCTTACTACTCACTTTTTTACTGCTAATCGTTTTACTGCTAACCTTTTTACTACTGCTTAACGTTTTACTGTGCTTATGGCTGCTGGTGTGGGCTTTATAACTCGTTGTCTGTGCGTGCGTTTTCGCAATCACCTCACCTGAAAATGCCGCGGTGAGTAACATGAGTATCGCAGCCCCATATCGTCGAATGGGAGTCGATATCATTAGGTCTCCTGGTCGGATTGATGCATTCCAACACCTTATTTTTACAAGATTTTGAGAGCGGAATCTCAAATTGTATCAAAAATACCCCTCGGGAGCACCCTAAGAAATAGTCCATTTCCTAATTGGTGTCATCAGCCAAACGGATCTAGAGAGGCAAAAATAGTCACAAAGTGTGTGGCCTCTCGCAAATTTCCGCTTAAATGTGAAGCAGATCGCTCAGCCTTTGACCTCCTCCCCGGCACTCGCCCCGTAGGGATGAGTTTGCCTTGCACAACGGGTGGCACACTGTTGAAAAACCTGGAGAGGATGCCACCATGCAACGCTGTGCCCTTGCGCTTTTATTGCTCCCTATCACGGCCTGGTCAGAATGGACCGCGCCCGGCTTTCCTGCATTCAGCGCTACCGGCAGTGGGGTTTACCACAGCGAGGCTACGTTCAAAAAGGGTACCACTCCTCTCACCCTAAAAAGTGATAATCAGTGCTGGCAGCCCACCAGCGCACCCAGACTCAATCAGATGCTGTCGCTTCAGCCCTGCGCCGGTGACGCGCCGCAGTGGCGAATTTTTCGCGACGGCGACTATACGCTACAAATAGATACCCGTTCGGGCACACCAACGCTGATGCTGACGGTTGCCGCCCCGCCTGAAGCGGAAGCCAGCAGCACCGCCCTGCGCCAGTGTCCGGTATGGGACGGCAAACCGCTGACGATCGACGTGAGTAAAACCTTTGCCGACGGCACCCAGGTACGTGATTCTTACAGCCAACAGGTTGCCACGGTAAAAGAGGGGAAAGTTACCCTTCAGCCGGATGCCAAAAGCGGCGGCCTGCTGCTGCTTGAGCAGGCCGACCCCCCTGCCGATGCCCCCTTTAGCTGGCACAACGCCACCGTCTACTTTGTTCTTACCGACCGCTTCGTCAACGGCGATCCGACTAACGACAGCAGCTATGGCCGCCATAAAGATGGTATGCAGGAGATCGCTACCTTCCACGGCGGCGACCTGAAGGGGCTGACCAGCAAGCTGGACTATCTCGCCGGGCTGGGGGTCAACGCCCTGTGGGTCAGCGCCCCCTTTGAGCAGATCCACGGCTGGGTGGGCGGCGGTACCAAAGGCGACTTCCCGCACTATGCCTACCACGGCTACTACACCCTGGACTGGACGAAACTGGATGCCAACATGGGCAGCGAGGCGGATCTGCGCGCGCTGGTTGACGGTGCGCACCAGCGCGGCATCCGCGTGCTGTTGGACGTGGTGATGAACCACACCGGCTACGCCACGCTGGCGGATATGCAGACTTACCAGTTCGGCGCGCTCTACTTACAAGGCGAGGAGCGGGAGAAGATCCTTGGCGATACGTGGACGGACTGGCGGCCCGCCGCCGGGCAAAACTGGCACAGCTTCAATGACTACATCAACTTTAGCGATGCCGCCGCATGGGAGACGTGGTGGGGCAAAAACTGGATCCGCACCGACATTGGCGACTACGACAGTCCAGGCTTTGACGACCTCACCATGTCCCTCGCCTTCCTGCCGGATATCAAAACTGAATCCACCACCCCTTCCGGACTGCCGGTCTTCTATCAGCATAAGCCCGATACGCGAGCCAAAGAGATTGCAGGCTATACGCCGCGCGACTACCTGACCCACTGGCTGAGCCAGTGGGTAGGCGAGTACGGCATCGACGGTTTCCGGGTCGATACCGCCAAGCATGTTGAGATGGCCGCGTGGCAGCAGCTGAAGAGTCAGGCAACGGCGGCGCTGGCGGAGTGGAAGCAGGCGAACCCGGAGAAAAAACGTGACGGTGCGCCGTTCTGGATGACCGGCGAAGCCTGGGGCCACGGCGTGATGCAGAGCGAATACTATCGCAATGGCTTTGATGCCATGATCAACTTTGATTATCAGGAGCAGGCGGCAAAGGCGACAGAGTGTCTGGCAAATATGGTGCCGATCTGGCAGCAGATGGCGGACAAATTGCAGGATTTTAACGTGCTAAGCTATCTCTCCTCCCACGATACGCGCCTGTTCCGCGAAGGGGGTCAGCGGGCCGCCGAGCTGCTCTTGCTGGCTCCCGGCGCGGTACAGATATTCTATGGCGATGAGTCTGCGCGCCCCTTCGGCCCCACCGGCTCCGATCCGCTGCAGGGCACCCGATCTGATATGAACTGGCAGGACGTCGATGGCCAGTCGGCAGCAACCGTGGCGCACTGGCAGAAGCTCGGGCAGTTCCGCGCCCGTCACCCTGCCATCGGGGCAGGTAAACAGTCGCCGCTGGAGCTTACTCAGGGCAGCGGATTTATGCGCGAAAACGGCACAGATAAAATCATGGTGGTGTGGGCAGGAAGGCAGAATTAACGACTGCCGTTGAAACAGTTTTTAGCATAAAAACACAAAGCATGGTCAGGCGACGGATTTGCACCGCGCCTGCGCTAGCGTTAAGGTGTGCCAATTTTAAAATCAGACCGATAGATCACCTGCTATGACATTTTCACTTTTCGGCGACAAATTTACCCGCCATTCAGGCATTACGCGCCTGATGGAGGATCTCAACGACGGCCTGCGCACCCCCGGCGCCATTATGTTAGGCGGCGGCAACCCGGCGCAGATCCCGGAGATGACCGACTACTTCCAGAAGCTGCTGGCCGATATGCTTGCCTCCGGCAAAGCGACTGATGCGCTGTGTAATTATGACGGCCCGCAGGGTAAATCCGAGCTGCTGACTGCCCTCGCCGATATGCTGCGCACCACGCTGGGTTGGGATATTGAGCCACAGAATATTGCACTGACTAACGGCAGCCAGAGCGCATTTTTCTACTTATTCAATCTGTTTGCTGGCCGCCGTGCCGATGGAACGACCAGGAAAGTGCTCTTCCCGCTGGCACCGGAGTATATCGGCTATGCGGATTCCGGGCTGGAGGAGGATCTCTTCGTCTCCGCCCGTCCCAATATTGAACTGCTGCCGGGCGGCCAGTTTAAGTATCACGTTGACTTTGAGCATCTGCACATTGGCGAAGAGACCGGCATGATCTGCGTCTCCCGGCCAACGAACCCGACCGGCAACGTTATTACCGACGAGGAGCTGATCAAGCTGGATGCCCTCGCCAACCAGCACGGTATCCCGCTGGTGATCGATAACGCCTATGGCGTGCCCTTCCCGGGCATTATCTTCAGCGAGGCGCGCCCACTGTGGAACCCGAACACCATTCTCTGTATGAGCCTCTCCAAGCTGGGCCTGCCCGGCAGCCGCTGCGGCATTATCATCGCCAATGAGCAGACCATCTCGGCGATCCGCAACATGAACGGCATCATCAGCCTTGCTCCCGGCGGCATTGGCCCGGCGATGATGTGCGAGATGATCAAACGCAACGATCTGCTGCGCCTGTCAGAGACCGTGATCAAACCGTTCTACTACCAGCGCGTTCAGGAGACGATGGCCACGCTGCGCCGCTACCTGCCGGAGGAGCGCTGTCTCATCCACAAGCCTGAGGGGGCCATCTTCCTCTGGCTGTGGTTCAAAGACCTGCCCATCACCACCGAGCTGCTCTACCAGCGCCTGAAAAAGCGCGGCGTGCTGATGGTGCCCGGCGACTTTTTCTTCCCGGGTCTCGACAAGCCCTGGCCGCATACCCACCAGTGCATGCGCATGAACTATGTGCCGGATCCGGATAAAATTGAAGCTGGGGTGAAAATCCTCGCCGAAGAGGTTGAGATCGCCTGGCAGGAGCGCACTAATTAACGCTGTTGTAGGCCGGGTAAGCGCAGCGCCACCCGGCGTCTTAGCGTTCAGGAGTTAATATGCTCCTTACAGTATCGCCGCTTCCAGATGGCGGGCGTCAGGCCGGTATGCTTGCGGAAGATTTGCCGGAAATAACCTACGTCGCTAAAGCCGCACAGGCCAGCCACCTCTTTAAGGGAGCGCGCGTCGCTAATCAGGAGCTTCTCCGCTGCCCGCACGCGCTGGCGATGGATGGCTTCGGTGAGCGTCAGGTGAAAAACACGGCGATAGATCCGCCCCAGGTAGTCTGCGTTGCAGTGAAGCTCTCTGGCAAGCGTGCTGGTGGAGAGCGGGAGATGAAAGCGGGTGCGAATAAGCTGCTGTGCTTTCCATGCAAGGGCGACGCCGCTGTCGTTGCTCTCCTCCCTGATATGCTCGCCTGGGGTCATCTGCTGCAAAATCATCAGCAGGATAAACTCAAGCGCTGCCGTTCGCTCCAGCTTCTCCTGCTCGCTTAAAAATTGCCGAAACAGCGAGATCATGTACTGCGGATCGCGGATCTGCATATGCTGCGGAATAGATAGCGTACTTATCCATGATGAATCATTGGCCTCTGCTTTTACCTCAAAATGCAGCCAGTAAAATTTCAGATCCGCCGGGAAATCATCAACGCCAACGTGCCTGCGCTGCGGCCAGAGCAGCAGGCTCTCTCCGGCATTAACCTGAAATAGCGTCTCCTCTTCGCGGATCGCCAGCGTTCCCTTCTCAACAAAAATAACCTCCCAGGAGTTAAGCCTGCGTGAAGGGTGCCTGCCAATACCCCGAGAGATAAACAGACCGCCATTTTGTACCTTGACCGGAAGCGCTATGGATAATTTGAGCATAGATATGTCAATTCTCGCTTTTTAAACCGCTAATTAACATCTTTGTTATTGATTATTAATAAATTAAGGCGACTTTGCCCGATCGGCTTCACATTTTCAAAACGAGGTCGGAATCGTCATCTTTTTATACTTCTTTGTTGCCTTGTTGCCCGCTGTTTAACAGGCAGAATTAATCAGGTCATTTCCAATAACAGCGCTGCCCTCGCGGGCGGATAGCTAAAAAAAGAGATCTCCACCCTACGAGGAGTTATCTATGACCTCTACACCGATTACCCATACAGGCATTGCTCAGGGTGCGGTTGACGATAAACTGTCGATTCGCGAAAAGGTAGGCTACGGCCTGGGCGACGCAGGCGGCACGGTTATTACCTGCCTGATCATGAATTTTCTCACCTTTTTCTATACCGACGTGTTTGGCCTCACCCCGGCGCTGGTGGGTACCCTGTTTATCGCCCTGCGCGTTTTCGACGCCGTTTCCGATCCGATCATGGGCGTCATCGCCGACCGCACGCAGAGCCGCTGGGGACGCTTTCGTCCCTGGCAGCTGTGGGTAGCGATCCCCATCGGCATCATTGGCGTACTGACTTTTACCGTGCCGGACGCCAGCATGGGGGTAAAAATCGCCTGGGCGTTTGGTACCTATCTGCTGCTCTCCGTCGGCTACACCGCGATCAACGTCCCCTACTGCGCACTGATTAATACCATGACCACGCGCCATAGCGAGGTGATCTCCTGCCAGTCATGGCGCTTCGTGCTGTGCGGCGTCGCGGGTTTTCTGGTTTCGGTCGGCCTGCCGTGGATGGTCGATCTCTTCGGCCAGGGCAGCGCCGCCAGAGGCTACCAGCTGGGCGTCGGCGTGCTGTGTGCAATTGCCGTTGTGATGTTCCTGTGCTGCTTCTTCTGGGTCCGCGAGCGGGTGCCGCTGGCGCTGATGGGCAGATTTACCCTGCGTGAGCACCTGGCCGGGCTGCGTAAAAACGATCAGCTGCTATTGATGCTGGTGATGTCTTTCCTGCTGATCAACGTCTTCAACATTCGCGGCGGGGGATATATGTACTTCATCACCTACGTGCTGGAGGGCAGTACGGCCTACACCTCACTGTTCTTTACGATGGTGACCTTCGCCTCGATCCTCGGCTCCATTATCGTCAACCCGCTTACCCGCCGTATCGATACCGTTAAGCTCTACTACTACACCAATCTGGTGCTGGCTGCGCTGGCCGTCGGCATGTGGTTTTTGCCGGGCGGTCCGCAGCATCAGACGCTATGGCTGGCGGTTATCCTCGGCAACGGCATCATCCTGGGCTTTACGCTGCCGCTGCACTTCTCTCTGATGGCCTTCTCCGACGACTACGGCGAGTGGAAAACCGGCGTACGCTCGTCGGGCATGAACTTCGCATTCAACCTGTTCTTTATCAAGCTCGCCTGGGCCTCAAGCGCGGGAATTATCAGCCTGGTGTTTATTGCCGTGGCCTACCAGCCCGGCACAGGCAATCAGACCGCCGCCTCACTGCAGGGGATCACCACCATGGAAACCCTGCTGCCTGCCCTGTTCCATCTGCTGCTGGCGCTGGCGGTTCGCGTCTGCAAGCTTAATAACCCAATGATGGCGCGTATTTCAACCGACCTGCGCCAGCGTCATGTCCAGTCCTGAGGAGAAGATGATGACTATCATGGAAACCGACCTGCATAAGCTTAACGTCACCGATCCGTTTTTAGGCCAGTACCAGCGACTGGTGCGCGACGTGGTGATCCCCTATCAGTGGGATGCACTAAACGACCGTATTCCCGAAGCCGATCCCAGCCATGCCATTGAAAACTTCCGCATTGCCGCGGGTCTCTCTGAGGGCGAGTTCTACGGCATGGTTTTCCAGGACAGCGACGTCGCGAAGTGGCTGGAAGCCGTGGCCTGGTCGCTGTGCCAGAAACCCGATGCCGAACTTGAGAAAACGGCTGATGAGGTGATTGCGCTCGTTGCGGCAGCGCAGTGTGCCGATGGGTATCTGAACACGTACTTCACGGTAAAAGCCCCTGCCGAGCGCTGGACCAACCTCGCCGAATGCCATGAGCTGTACAGCGCCGGACATATGATCGAGGCGGCGGTGGCGTACTTTCAGGCCACCGGCAAGCGCAGCCTGCTGGAAGTGGCCTGCCGTCTGGCGGACCATATCGACAGCGTGTTTGGTCCTGGCGTTAACCAGCTTCAGGGTTACGATGGCCACCCGGAAATTGAGCTGGCCCTGATGCGCCTGTTTGAGGTGACCCAGGAGACCCGCTATCGCGATCTGGTGAATTTCTTCGTCGAGCAGCGTGGCACGCAGCCACACTTTTACGATAGGGAGTTTGCGCGGCGCGGCGGCACCTGGTTCTGGCCTAACCATGGCACGGCGTGGATGGTGAACGATAAGGCATATAGCCAGGCGCACCTGCCGCTTGCCGAGCAGCAGAGCGCTATTGGCCATGCGGTGCGCTTTGTCTATCTGATGACCGGCGTCGCCCACCTGGCGCGGCTCTCCGGCAATGAGCGCCTGCGCCAGGATTGCCTGCGGCTGTGGCAAAACATGGCCCAGCGCCAGCTCTATATTACTGGCGGCATCGGCTCACAAAGCCGGGGAGAGGCGTTCAGCAGCGATTACGATCTGCCGAACGATACCGTCTACGCCGAGAGCTGCGCCTCGATCGGGCTGATGATGTTTGCTCGCCGGATGCTGGAGCTGGAGGGCGACGGCCAGTATGCCGACGTAATGGAGCGTGCGCTCTATAACACCGTGCTGGGCGGGATGGCGCTCGACGGCAAACACTTCTTCTACGTGAATCCGCTGGAGATCGCCCCAAAATCGCTGAAGTTTAATCACATTTACGACCATATCCAGCCGGTTCGCCAGCGTTGGTTCGGCTGCGCCTGCTGCCCACCCAATATCGCCCGCCTGCTGACCTCTATCGGCCATTACATCTATACCCCGCGCCCCGATGCGCTGTTTATCAATCTCTATATAGGCAATAGCGTAGAGATCCCGGTGGGGGATAAGACGCTGCGGGTGCGTATTAGCGGCAACTACCCGTGGCAGGAGAGCGTTGAGGTTCGCATCGACTCACCCCAGCCGGTGCAGCATACGCTGGCCCTGCGCCTGCCTGAATGGTGCAGCGATCCGCAAATTTTGCTCAACGGCGAAGCGGTACAGGGTGAGGTACGTAAAGGCTATATGCATCTCAGTCGGCTCTGGCGTGAAGGTGACACGCTATCGCTAACGCTGCCTATGCCGGTCCGTCGTGTGTATGGCAACCCGCTGGTACGCAGCGTCGCTGGGAAGGTGGCGATTCAGCGCGGCCCGCTGGTCTATTGCCTTGAAGAGGCTGACAACGGCGAGGCGCTGCATAACGTCTGGCTACCGAAAGAGAGCCAATTTAAACTTGTTGAAGGTAAAGGGATATTCGCCCATAAGGTGCTTATCCAGGCCGAAGGTGCGAAGCAGATTACCGCCCAGGCGGATCGGCAGCCGCTGTGGCACTTCGATGCCGCCCCCACCAGCCGGGAGCCACACACCCTGACCTTTATCCCGTGGTTTAGCTGGGCCAATCGCGGCGAGGGGGAAATGCGCATCTGGGTGAATGAGGGGTAATGTTCAGCCATGGCAATGCCCGGCGGCACTTCGCTTGCCGGGCCTACAAAGGCTGTGGATCGTAGGCCGGGTAAGCGCAGCGCCACCCGGCTATAGGTAGGCACTCAGAACAGACCGAGCGGTTTATCCGAGTAGCTCACCAGCAGGCACTTGGTCTGCTGGTAGTGATCCAGCATCATCTTATGGGTTTCGCGCCCGATGCCGGACTGCTTGTAGCCGCCGAATGCTGCATGGGCGGGATAGGCGTGGTAGCAGTTGGTCCAGACGCGTCCGGCCTGGATGCCGCGCCCCATCTTGTAGGCCAGGCTGCCGTTGCGGCTCCAGACGCCCGCGCCCAGCCCGTACTGGGTATCGTTAGCCAGCTCCAGCGCCTCCTCCACGGTTTTGAAGGTGGTCACGGCGAGCACCGGGCCAAAAATCTCCTCCTGAAAGACGCGCATGTTGTTCTGTCCGAAAAGGATGGTCGGCTCAAGGTAGTAACCCTCTTTCAGCTCGCCCTCAAGCTGCTTGCGCCGCCCGCCGGTGAGTACGTCCGCCCCCTCGTTTTTACCAATGTCGATGTAGTTGAGGATGGTCTCCATCTGCCCCTGGGAGACCTGCGCCCCCATCTGGGTGACGGTATCCAGCGGGTTGCCGCTGCGAATGCTCTCTACTCGACGAATGGCGCGCTCCATAAAGCGCTCGTAGATCGACTCCTGCACCAGCGCCCGGCTCGGACAGGTACAGACCTCGCCCTGGTTAAAGGCAAACAGGGCAAAGCCCTCCAGCGCCTTATCGAAGAAAGCATCTTCTTCATCCATCACGTCGGCAAAGAAGATGTTCGGTGACTTGCCGCCCAGCTCGAGGGTGACCGGAATAATGTTCTGGGTCGCGTACTGCATAATCTGCTGGCCCACCTCGGTGGAGCCGGTAAAGGCCACCTTACTGATGCGCTTCGAGGTGGCAAGATATTCACCAATCTCGCCCCCCGCGCCGTTGACGACGTTCACCACCCCCGGCGGCAGCAGATCGCCCACAATCTCCATCAGCAGCAGCACCGAGAGCGGGGTCAGACGCGCAGGTTTTAAGACGATACAGTTCCCGGCGGCGAGCGCGGGCGCCATCTTCCAGCTCGCCATCAGCAGCGGGAAGTTCCACGGAATAATCTGCCCAACCACGCCCAGCGGCTCGCGGAAGTGGTAGGCCACCGTCTCGCTGTCTACCTCGCTGATGCCGCCCTCCTGGGCACGAATACAGGAGGCAAAATAGCGGAAATGGTCAATCGCCAGCGGCACGTCGGCCCCGCTGGTTTCGCGGATCGGCTTGCCGTTATCCCAGGTCTCGGCGGTTGCCAGCAGCTCGAGGTTCTGCTCCATGCGATCGGCAATCTTCAGCAAAATGGCCGCCCGGTCCTGCACGGAGGTATGCGCCCACTTATCTTTCGCCTTATGGGCAGCGTCCAGCGCCAGATCGATATCGCGCCTGCTGGAGCTGGCAATTTCGCACAGCGGCTGGCCGGTGACCGGGGTCAGGTTCTGGTAATACTCACCGTCGGCGGGTGGAACCCAGTCGCCGCCAATAAAGTTTTCATAGCGCGCTTTTAAGGTAAGAGGATAACCGTATTCGCCAGGCTGGATGCGGTTGCCGGGGGGATTGTTTGTCATGGCCGTCTCCTTGCAGGGGTGTCCTTCAAGGGTAGACGCGGCGGTTAAAAAAGCAGCGGGAAGATCGCCGCTTTTCGACGCCGTTCACGTATTACCTTACTTTACATTTTCCCGCCTGGCCTGAGCCATACTTAAACGTAAGGAACCGGAAAAGGGAAATACCTATGCACTACTTTATTGGTTTTGATGTCGGGGGAACCCATATCAAGCATGGCCTGATCGACGAGCATGGCGAAGAGCACTCTTCGGAGGAGTTCGACACGCCCGAGGACGAAGAGTCGTTTAAAAAAGCGTGGAAAGAGGTCGTCGAAACCTATCAGAAGGACCATGAGATTGCCGGTATCGGCGTCAGCTTTCCCGGCCATATCAACGTGCATACCGGCAAGGCGAAGAAAGCGGGCGCGCTGGACTTCATGGACGGCACAAATCTGCACGATCTCTTCACCACCCTCACGCATCTGCCGGTAGTCGTGGAAAACGATGCCAACTGCGCGGCGCTGGGCGAGCGCTGGCGCGGGGCCGGACAGGAGTTCGAGAACTTCGTCTGCATCACCGTGGGTACCGGCATTGGCGGTGGGATTATCGTCAACGGCGAGCTGTTCCGCGGCGTACACTTCCACGCCGGAGAGTTTGGCGTGATCCCGGTCGGCAACAACGGCGAATGCATGCACGAGGTCGCCTCCGGCAGCGGCCTGATGAAAGCCTGTCGCCAGGCGCTGGCGGTCTCTGCCGACGAGATGCCGCACGGTAAAGAGCTATTCGAGCGCATGGACAGCGACGTCCACCTGCGCGAGGCCATTAACCAGTGGACGCTCTTCCTTGCGCGTGGCGTCTATAGCGTCATCTCCATGTTTGACCCCGAGGCGGTGCTGATTGGCGGCGGCCTGAGCGAGCAGGAGAAAGTTTACCAGCTGCTCGATCGCCACCTGGAGACCTTTGAGATGTGGGAGGCGCTGCGCGTACCGATCCACCCCTGTAAGCTGGGTAACCAGGCGGGCAGATTAGGCGCAGTGTGGCTGGCGAAGCAGAAAATTAACCTGGATGAGTAAGTAACACATGTCAGTTAGGCTGCCGGAGATATTTATTGCCCGGCGGCGCTACGCTTGCACGGGCCTACGGTCTGGCGTCTTTTTGTAGGCTGGGCAAGCGTAGCGCCGCCCGGCATTCAGGCACTGCCCGCCGGGCTAGCAGGGAACAGCAGGGCGTCGCGCAGCAGGTGATCGTTGCCGCGTCGGCGGGTAAAGCCGATGCGGTCAAAATATTCAAGGATCTGGATGGCCAGCTTGCGTCCGACGTTGAGCCGGTCGCGGAAATCGGCGGCACAGGTCGAGCCGCGCTCGCCGTCCAGCTCACGGATCAGGTTCGCAAAGGCCACGATACGATCGTTGCGGTAGTAGCGATCCTTGACGATCGCCACGATCATCCCCTGCTGAGCCGCCTGGTGCAGAACACCGCGCATAGTCTGCTCGTCTGCCCCCACCTCACGCGCCAGGTCGCGCACCCACCACGGCTCGTCGCCAAACAGCGTGGCGGCTTGCTGCCAGATCGCCTCCTGCTCGGGATTGAAACCCGCTTTATGATCCGGCAGATGCAGCCAGCCGTGATGGCTGTGGATATCGCCGCTCTCCCGCATCCGCTCGATGAGCGTCAGCACCAGCGCCTCGCTCTCCATCGGCAGGGCCATGCGTCGCAGACGCTCGCGCCCTGGCCCCGGCTCGTCCCGGTGCTGGGTATGGTAGGTCGCCAGCGTATCAAGGATCTTGCGCTGCCAGCGGGCAGCTACTGCTGCGCTAATCAGGCTCTCTCCGGCCTGGATCAGCTGCGGACTCTCGGTCAGTGCCATCATCCCCTGGGCGTTCAGCTGCCTTGCCCATGCATACGACGGCAGATCTACCGCCCCGCGCGTCAGGTGCACCGCCAGCGCCCCGGCATCGTCATGCGCGTCCGCCAGCGCGGCAAGCCATGCCAGATACTCCGGCTTGCGTTTGCCCCGGCGTGGCGGATTGAGCGTGACCACCCGCGCCCCAGCCAGCGTGGCGCGGGCAGAGATATCGCGCAGCACCAGACGATCGTTATCCGCCAGCCACAGCGGCGAATCCAGCACCAGTTCGGCAAGATGGCTCTCCAGCAGCGAAACGCGGCCCGTGACGTGGCTGGCAGCATGGTGAATATGCAGCGGCTGCCACTGGGCCAGCGGCGCATGGGTATGCAGCGCGACGATCAGCCGCGTAACCGGCTCGGGCGGCGCTTCGGACAGCAGCCAGTCGCCGCGGCTAATAGCCTCTTTTTCCGCATCGCCCGCGATGTTCAGGGCGATGCGCTGCCCGGCATGGGCCTGCTCTACCGGTTGATTTTGCGCATGAAGACCGCGGACGCGCATCGGCCTGTTTACCCCGGTGAGCCACAGGGTATCCCCTGTCTTGACGCTGCCGGAGAGCGCCGTGCCGGTCACCACCAGCCCTGCCCCCTTGACGCTAAAGGCACGATCGATAGCGAGGCGAAAACGGTGCTCAGCCGTCTGCTCGCGCTCGGGGAGCGCCAGCAGATGCGCACGCAACGCGTCAATGCCCACTCCCTGCGTCGCGGCGGTCGTAAACATCGTTGCCTGCGGGTAGCCGTACTCTGCCAGCACGCTGCGCACCTCGGCTTCCACCTCCGCTATTCGCGCCTCGTCAACGCGATCGGCTTTGGTCAGCGCCACGGTCAGCGCCGGGTTGCCGGTGAGCTGTAAAATCGCCAGATGCTCGCGGGTTTGGGCCATCACGCCATCGTCGCAGGCGACCACCAGCAGCGCACCGTCGATGCCGCCGACGCCCGCAAGCATATTGGCGAGAAACTTCTCATGGCCCGGCACGTCGATAAACCCCGGCACGCGCCCGTCCGGCTGCGGCCAGTAGGCATAGCCAAGATCAATGGTCATGCCACGCTTCTTCTCTTCCGGCAGCCGGTCGGCATTGATGCCGGTGAGCGCCTCCAGCAGCGTGGTTTTGCCGTGGTCAACGTGCCCGGCGGTTGCAATAATCATTTCAGTAACCTGTTCAAAAAGCGGGATTCATCGTCAAGACAGCGCAGATCGAGCCAGAGACGACCCTCGGAGATACGGCCAATTACCGGCTGCGGCAGAGCGCGCCACTGCGCCGCCAGCGCCTCGAGGCGGCTGCCGCGTCCATCGCGCGGGGTAAAGGTCAGCGCCGCGCTGGGCAGCCTGTCAACCGGCAGCGAGCCGCTGCCGATTTGCGACTGGCAGGCTTCAACCTGAATTAAAAATTCTGTATAGCGGCTCTCCAGCGCGGGCTTAAGCCGCTCGGCCTGCTGGCGGATATCGTCCGCGCTGCGGGTTAGCAGGCGCAGGGTCGGCAGCCGCTCGGCCAGCTTCTCCGGGTGCAGATAGAGCCTGAGCGTCGCCTCCAGCGCGGCGAGGGTCATCTTATCTACCCGCAGAGCGCGCTTGAGTGGGTGCTGCTGGAGCTTCGCAATCAGCTCGCGCTTGCCGATGATGATCCCCGCCTGCGGGCCGCCGGGCAGCTTATCCCCGGAGAAGCTCACCAGGCTGACGCCAGCGGCAATCATCTCCTGCGGCATCGGCTCTTTCGGCAGGCCGTACTGGCTGAGATCGATCAGCGAACCGCTCCCCAGGTCGGCCACCACCGGCACGTCCAGCGGCAGGCCAATCTGCACCAGCTCCGCCTCCTCTACCGCTTTGGTGAAGCCGGTGACGGCATAGTTGCTGGTATGCACCTTCATCAGCAGCGCCGTATTTTCGCCTATTGCGTCGCGGTAATCTTTGGCATGGGTGCGGTTGGTGGTACCCACCTCGTGCAGAATGCAGCCCGCCTGGCGCATCACGTCCGGAATACGAAACGCGCCGCCAATCTCCACCAGCTCGCCGCGCGATACTACCACCTCTTTACCGTTCGCCAGCGCGGCCAGCATCAGCAGCACCGCCGCCGCGTTGTTATTCACGATGCAGGCATCTTCCGCGCCGGTGAGGCGGCAGAGCAGATCCGCCACGCCGCGATCGCGATGGCCACGCCCGGCCTCGTCGAGGGCATACTCCAGGGTCACCGGGGTACGCATCGCCTCGGCAACCGCGTCGATAGCGGTCTCTGCCTGTAGGGCGCGTCCAAGATTGGTATGCAGCACCGTGCCGGTGAGGTTAAATACCGGTCGCAGGGCGCGGGTTTCGTGCTGCGTCAGGCGACTCTGCGTCGCCGCCGCCCAGTCAGCGCACCACTCCGGCAGGGCCTGGGTTTCACGCACCGCAAGACGGGCCTCCTCCTGAAGCTGGCGCAGAGTATCTACGACGCGGCGGTGACCAAAGGTATCGACTAAGACAACAAAGGCGTCGGCGTGCAGCAGACGATCGGTTGCCGGGATTTGGCTGAAAAGTGAGCGTTGTTCAAGGGTCATGACAAAGCCTGCAGTAGATTACCCCTCCCGCCGGAGAGGATTCGACGTGAAGGGGGATTGTACAGCGTACCGGCGCAGGCTGTCAGTATAGTGGACTAGGACTTTGGCGGTTCGGTGCGGGCAAAGCTCTCCCGCTGGAACAGGGTCTCGACCAGCTTCACCAGATGCGGCCTGTCCACGCACCAGCCTGGCGAGACGCGGCGGAAGTTGAGATAGCCGATGGCGCAGGCCACGGCGATGGTGGCAACGTTAAGGGCATCCGGCTGGATATCGCCCTCGCTAATGTGCTTTTCCAGCCTATCCAGCGCCCGGCTGATTTTTTCCCGCTGGCGCAGCAGCTCGCTCTCTGACTGCTGGGCTGCCGGACGGGCCTGCTCGCGCACCGATACCAGCCCGGCGTCCATCACCCCATCGGCCAGGGCCTCTATCTGGCGCAGCTTCAGGGCAGCTTTAGGCTCCTGGGGCAGCATCGCGGGCGCGATGTCCAGCAGCTCCAGCCAGGCAGCAATGATTGGCGAGTCGTACCAGACCTCACCCTCGTCGGTAACCAGCGCCGGGACTTTCCCCAGCGGATTGTAGTGCGCAACGCCGTTTTCGCCGTTGTAGGGGAACTCATTTACAAATTCAAAGGTGATCCCCTTCTCCAGCAGGATAACGGAGATTTTGCGTACATAGGGGCTGGTATAGCTGCCGATAAGTTTCATTGCGTGATCCTGTCTGCCCAGAAAAAAGTAATTATGGATCAGCGATGGAAAAAAGGCAGGTGATGCCTGACGCATTCCTGCCTTTTGGGATTAATGGTCAAGATAGAGGTAGTGCATCCAGCTGGTCATCCGCAGCAGCACTTTGCGCATCACCGAGACGTGGTGGAAGTGATCGGAGTAGACCGCCACCTGAGCGTAGATGCCGTCCGGCAGGGCGTCCACCTCGGCGTTCGGCTCCAGCTCAATGGTGCTCAGCACGCCGTCGGTACCGGGCACCACCGTCAGCGACTGCAATGCCCCCTGCGCCTGGTAGGAGCCGCCAGGCACCACGGGCAGGACGGTTACCAGCTTGCCCTTAAATACCTGTCCGGGAAGGGCGTTGAAAACCACCTCTGCTTCGTCGCCCGGCTCAAGGCGCAGCAGGGAGTTCTGGCGAAACTGGGCCACAATCAGCCGCTTCTGCTGGGGAATAAAGACCATCACCGGACGCAGAGGCAGCGCGGCGGCGTAGGTTCCCGGGCGGATCAGCACCTGGGTAACGTAGCCATCGCTGGGGGCGCGGATCACCGTCTGCTCAAGATTATACTTCGCCTCCGTCAGCTGCGCCCGCAGGCTAACGATCTGCGACTGCTCGCCGTTGACCATGCTGTCCAGCTGGCTCTGGATCTGCACCTGGTCGGCCACGGAGGTTTTCACCATCGCATCCTGAGCCAGATAGTTCTGCCGCGCGTTGTCGATATCGCTTTCAGAGAAGGGGTTTACCCTCGCCTGGCTGCCACGCACGTAGCGCTGGTAGTCTTTATAGAGGCGGTCGCGCTCGGCCGAGACGCGGAGCGTATTCGCCTGGGCGCCCGCCAGCTGCGCTTTAAGGACGTGAATACTGTGGGTGGCCGTGACCAGGTCGGCGCTCAGCCTGTCTACCCGTGCCTGATACCTCACAGGGTCAAGCTTAAAAAGCACGTCGCCCTTTTTAATCAGCTGGTTTGATTTGTCCGTCACCTCGCTCACGATGCCGGTGACCTGTGGCGTAATAGGAATCGAGATCACTGCCTTCTGCGCCGTAAAGGTATAGGGATGGTTGTAGTTCATCAGTAGGATCAGGGCGCTAACAAGAAATATGCCCCCTAACGCCGCCGTGGAGAGCGTCCACTGGTTAACCGGAATGCGGAATATTTTAAAAACGGCCCAAGCCAGGGCGACATAGGTTAAGACGATCAGCAGATCCATACGCTACTCCCCCGCTCGGGTTTGCATTCGCTTCAGCTCTCTCTCCAGCGCCTCGACGCGCTGGTGCAGCTGGAGATCGCTGCCGCCGTTAACATGAGATTGCATCCCCCATCCGCGTTCAGGACGGTAGAGGGTGGCCCAGATCCAGAGAAACGGCCACAGCACGTGCAGAGTAAACAGGCTCACCCAGCCCGCAATGTGGATCGCATCGGCATGGGGATGGTTACGCGCTTTGGCAATCCGGTAGGGAATGTCATGAATAATGATGATGCCGTAGAAGAGCACCAGAAAGACGAAAATCAGGATGCCGAGCGCAAAGTAATTCAGGAACATAGTGTGGACCTCGAATTTACGCTTCCATCATTAAGATCCGCCCCGACTGCCTGACGGTGACGACGATGTATTTGAACTTACCCTGCAACTGGCCGCCGGGCCATATCACGAAAGCATGATTGCCTTTATCAGGGATGTTGCTGACTTACAGTATTGTCGAGTGGCGTAATAAGAAGTTGCTGTCGCTCACGTTAAGAAAACTCCAGGTAAAAATTTCTTGTGATCTAAATCACAAATGAATAACAAAGTAACGGCACCTAAATGTGATTAACATCACATTAACAGCCCCTTACCGTCTTTTTTTTACCCGCTGTTCTTTTTTTACACCTATGATTTGTGATCGTCATCACGCCTAAATGGGGAGTGCACCCTATATTATTGTGACCTAGATCACATCAAATCGCGTCATCTGGACAGTTCCCCGATTCAGTGCCAGATTCGCCACACAGAACATGGGTTCGGCTACCTCTGCCGCCTCGTTAACAAAAAAAGTTGGGCTTCCGCCCTGCGCGACAGCAAACATAAGAAGGGGTGTTTTATGTCATCCGATATCAAGATCAGAGTGCAAAGCTTTGGTCGTTTTCTCAGCAACATGGTAATGCCTAATATCGGCGCGTTTATCGCCTGGGGTATTATCACCGCGTTGTTTATTCCAACAGGGTGGTTGCCTAACGAAACGCTGGCAAAACTTGTCGGCCCAATGATTACCTATTTGCTGCCGCTGCTGATCGGTTATACCGGTGGTCGCCTGGTGGGCGGCGATCGCGGCGGCGTGGTCGGTGCCATTACGACCATGGGCGTTATCGTCGGTGCCGATATGCCGATGTTCCTTGGCGCAATGATTGCCGGTCCGCTGGGCGGCTGGGCTATCAAACATTTCGATAGCTGGGTTGATGGTAAGATCAAATCCGGCTTCGAAATGCTGGTAAACAACTTCTCCGCGGGCATCATCGGTATGATCCTCGCGCTGCTGGCGTTCCTCGGCATTGGCCCGGCGGTAGAGGTACTCTCTAAACTGCTGGCCGCTGGCGTTAACTTCATGGTTGTCCATGACATGTTGCCGCTGGCCTCTATCTTTGTTGAACCGGCGAAAATCCTGTTCCTCAACAACGCCATCAACCACGGTATCTTCTCGCCGCTGGGTATCCAGCAGTCCCACGATCTTGGCAAGTCTATCTTCTTCCTGATTGAAGCGAACCCGGGTCCGGGTATGGGCGTCCTGCTGGCGTACATGTTCTTTGGTCGCGGCAGCGCGAAACAGTCTGCGGGCGGTGCGGCTATCATCCACTTCCTCGGCGGTATCCACGAAATCTACTTCCCGTACGTGCTGATGAACCCGCGCCTGCTGATCGCGGTTATCCTTGGCGGTATGACCGGCGTGTTCACTCTGAGCGTGCTGAACGGTGGCCTAGTCTCCCCGGCTTCCCCTGGCTCTATTCTGGCCGTGCTGGCGATGACGCCAAAAGGTGCCTACTTCGCTAACATCGCGGCGATCTTCGCTGCAATGGCCGTCTCTTTCGTGATCTCCGCCATTCTGCTGAAAACCAGCAAGGTGAAAGAAGAGGACGATATCGAAGCGGCAACCCGCCGTATGCATGACATGAAAGCGGAATCCAAAGGCGTGACCACTACTGCTGGAACACCGCTGGCGGCGGGCGCGGTCTCCAACGACCTGAGCCACGTGCGTAAAATCATCGTGGCCTGCGACGCCGGGATGGGTTCAAGTGCCATGGGCGCGGGCGTGCTGCGTAAGAAGGTACAGGATGCTGGCCTGACCAACATCTCTGTGACCAACAGCGCGATCAACAGCCTGCCGGCAGACGTGGACGTGGTGATTACCCACCGCGACCTGACCGAGCGAGCGATGCGCCAGGTTCCGCAGGCGCAGCACATTTCGCTGACTAACTTCCTCGACAGCGGTCTCTATACCAACCTGACCGAGCGTCTGGTTGCGGCCCAGCGTCATACGGACAACGAAGCGAAAGTGCGCACTAGCCTGCAGGATAGCATCGACGAGAGCAACAGCCATCTGTTCAAGCTGGGCGCGGAGAACATCTTCCTGGGCCGCACCGCGAGCCATAAAGAAGAGGCGATTCGCTTTGCCGGTGAGCAGCTGGTGAAAGGCGGCTACGTGCAGCCGGAGTATATCGACGCGATGCTGGAGCGTGAAAAACTGACCCCGACCTATCTGGGTGAGTCCATCGCCGTTCCGCACGGTACGGTTGAAGCGAAAGATCGCGTGCTGAAAACCGGCGTCGTGTTCTGCCAGTATCCGCAGGGCGTACGCTTCGGCGAAGAGGAAGATGACATTGCCCGTCTGGTCATCGGTATCGCCGCACGTAATAATGAGCACATTCAGGTGATTACCAGCCTGACCAACGCCCTGGACGATGAGTCCGTTATCGAGCGCCTGGCGCATACCGATAGCGTTGAAGAAGTGCTGGCCCTGCTGAACAAGTAAGCCCTCCTCCCTCTCCCTTTGCGGAGAGGGTTTGGGTGAGGTCAGAGCCTCACCCCAGCCCTCTCGGGTAAAAACATTAATGAAGGTTAATACTATGAAAGCATTACATTTTGGCGCAGGTAATATCGGACGTGGCTTCATCGGCAAACTGCTGGCGGACGCTGGAATTACGCTGACGTTCGCCGATGTGAATCAGACGGTGCTCGACGCCCTGAATGCCCGTCATAGCTATCAGGTTCATGTGGTGGGTGAAAATGAGCAGGTTGATACCGTCTCCGGCGTCAACGCGGTGAGCAGCATCGGTGATGAGGTGGTCGATCTGATCGCGGAAGTAGACCTGGTGACCACGGCGGTCGGCCCGGTTGTGCTGGAGCGCATCGCCCCGACCATTGCGAAAGGCCTGGCGAAGCGTAAAGCCCAGGGCGTAGAGACGCCGCTGAACATCATCGCCTGTGAGAACATGGTGCGCGGCACCATGCAGCTGAAGGGCCACGTATTTGATATGCTGGCCGACGAAGATAAAGCCTGGGTTGAAGCGCACGTCGGCTTCGTAGACTCCGCCGTAGACCGCATCGTTCCGCCGTCGGCCTCTGCCGCTAACGATCCGCTGGAGGTGACCGTTGAGACCTTTAGCGAGTGGATTGTAGACAAAACCCAGTTCAAGGGCGCACTGCCGAACATCCCGGGTATGGAACCTACAGATAATTTAATGGCCTTTGTGGAGCGTAAGCTCTTCACCCTGAACACCGGCCATGCTATAACCGCGTACCTTGGCCGCCAGGCAGGCCATCAGACCATTCGTGACGCCATTCTTGATGAGAAGATCCGTGCGGTAGTGAAAGGGGCCATGGAGGAGAGCGGCGCGGTGCTGATCAAGCGTTACGAGTTTGATGAAGCGAAGCACGCTGCCTATATCGAGAAGATCCTCGGCCGCTTCGAGAACCCGTACCTGAAGGATGACGTTGAGCGCGTAGGCCGTCAGCCGCTGCGTAAGCTGAGCATCGGCGACCGTCTGATTAAGCCGCTGCTGGGCACCCTGGAGTACGGCCTGCCGCACGAGAACCTGGTAAAAGGGATCGCCGCTGCTATGCACTACCGCAGCGAGCAGGATCCGCAGGCGCTTGAGCTGGCCGCGCTGATTGACGAAAAAGGCCCGCAGGCTGCGCTGGCGCAGATCTCTGGTCTGGAGGCCGCCAGCGACGTTGTCGCCGAAGCGGTTAACGTTTATAACGCTCAGGCATGATGCCCCACCCGGGGCGGGGGGGGNNGCATGATGCCCCCCCCGGCGCGGAGTGACCCTCCGCGCCCGAATATAAGATTGTCGGATATGCAGGCAATAATGGAAGAAACCCAGGCCTTTGAAAATCGTGTGCTTGAGCGTCTGAATGCTGGCAAAACCGTCCGAAGTTTCCTCATCGCCGCCGTTGAGCTACTCACCGAAGCGGTGAACATTCTGGTACTTCAGGTGTTCCGCAAAGACGACTATGCGGTGAAATATGCCGTAGAGCCGTTGCTGGAGGGCGATGGCCCGCTGGGCGATCTCTCCGTGCGCTTAAAGCTGATCTACGGTCTCGGCGTAATCAGTCGTCATGAGTATGAGGACGCGGAGCTGCTGATGGCCCTGCGTGAAGAGCTGAATCACGACGGCAACGAGTACGGGTTTACCGATGATGAGATCCTCGGTCCCTTTGGCGAGCTGCACTGCGTCTCTGCCCTGCCCCCTCTGCCCCAGTTTGATACCAGCGATGCAGACCTCTATGCGATGCAGAAGCAGCGCTACCAGCAGGTGGTACGCTCCACGATGGTCCTCTCCCTGACCGGGCTGATCTCTCGCATCAGCCTGAAAAAAGCCTTTCAGAAGTAACGTTGCGCACATTAGTGTATCCTTTGCAGTAATTCCCCTGTTTTTAGAGTTATCCGTTATGAAAGAAATCGAAAAGAACGAAATTAAACGCCTGAGCGATCGCCTGGATGCCATCCGCCACCAGCAGGCTGCCCTGTCGCTGGTTGAGTCTGCCGAGAAGTACGCCGAGCTGGAAAAAGAGAAAGAGACGCTGGAAGCGGAGATTACTCGCCTGCGCGAAGTGCACGGCCAGAAGCTGAGCAAAGAGGCACAGAAGCTGATGGACCTGCCCTACCGCCGGGCGATCACCAAAAAAGAGCAGGCCGACATGGGCAAGCTGAAGAAGAGCGTCCGCGGGCTGGTAGTGGTTCACCCGATGACCGCCCTGGGCCGTGAGATGGGCCTGAAAGAGATGACCGGCTTCGCGAAGACCGAGTTCTGATCTGTTGCCGGGTAGCGCTACGCCTGCCCGGCAATACCCTCTAATTGGCCCTACCAATCCTCTAACCAACCGCCCTGCGCTTCACACTTCCACGATTTCCACTTACAAACTCATTGCTGAAACATAACATCTGGTTAACCATTTGTTGTCATAACCCCTACACAACCCAATTGGCTGGACCACTTTTACGCTGGCTGTGACGCAGAGATGAGCGCAGACTCACCGCCGATCGGCCAGAAGGGTCCCAGGAGAGACGCAATGAGCCTGTGGCAACAAAACTACGATCCGGCCGGTAACATCTGGCTGTCGAGCCTGATCGCATCCCTGCCGATCCTGTTCTTCTTCTTTGCGCTGATAAAGCTCAAGCTGAAGGGCTACCTTGCTGCAACATACACCGTTGCCATCGCCCTGCTGGTGGCGCTCTTTTTCTATAAAATGCCGGTCGATCGCGCCATGGCGTCGGTGGTGTACGGCTTCTTCTACGGCCTGTGGCCGATTGCGTGGATCATTATCGCCGCGGTGTTTGTCTACAAAATCTCGGTCAAGACCGGGCAGTTCGACATCATCCGCTCGTCCATCCTCTCTATTACGCCGGACCAGCGCCTGCAGATGCTGATCGTCGGCTTCTCCTTCGGGGCGTTTCTTGAAGGGGCGGCGGGCTTTGGCGCGCCGGTGGCGATCACCGCTGCGCTGCTGGTCGGGCTGGGCTTTAACCCGCTCTATGCCGCCGGGCTGTGTCTGATCGTCAATACCGCGCCGGTGGCCTTTGGCGCGATGGGGATCCCGATTCTGGTGGCCGGGCAGGTCACGGGGCTGGACAGCTTCGAGATCGGCCAGATGGTCGGTCGTCAGCTGCCGTTCTTAACCATTATCGTGCTGTTCTGGATCATGGCAATTATGGACGGCTGGCGCGGCATCAAAGAGACCTGGCCAGCGGTGATGGTGGCAGGCGGCTCCTTTGCCATCGCCCAGTACCTTAGCTCTAACTTTATCGGTCCCGAGCTGCCGGACATCATCTCCTCGCTGGTGTCGCTGGTCTGCCTGACGCTGTTCCTCAAACGCTGGCAGCCGGTGCGCATCTTCCGCTTCGGCGATATGGGCGCTGCACAGGTCGATGAGACCCTGACGCGCACCCGCTACAGCGCGGGCCAGATTATCAAGGCGTGGTCGCCGTTCCTGTTCCTCACCGCCACGGTGACGCTGTGGAGCGTCCCGCCGTTCAAAGCGCTGTTTGCACCGAGCGGGGCGCTGTACGACATGGTGATCAATATTTCAGTTCCGTACCTGGATAAGCTGGTGGCCCGCATGCCGCCGGTGGTCAGCGCGGCAACGCCCTATGCGGCGGTCTATAAATTTGACTGGTTCTCGGCTACCGGTACGGCGATCCTGTTTGCTGCCCTGCTCTCCATTGTCTGGCTGCGTATGAAGCCCGCGGCGGCGGTGCAGACCTTCGCCAGCACGCTGAAGGAGCTGGCCCTGCCCATCTACTCCATCGGCATGGTGCTGGCGTTCGCCTTTATCTCGAACTACTCCGGTCTCTCCTCGACCCTGGCCCTCGCGCTGGCCCACACCGGCAACGCCTTTACCTTCTTCTCGCCGTTCCTCGGCTGGCTGGGAGTATTCCTGACCGGCTCCGATACCTCGTCGAACGCCCTGTTCGCCGCCCTGCAGGCGACAGCGGCGCAGCAGATTGGCGTCTCGGATGTGCTGCTGGTAGCGGCCAACACCACTGGCGGCGTGACGGGCAAGATGATCTCCCCGCAGTCTATTGCCATTGCCTGTGCGGCGGTGGGGCTGGTGGGTAAAGAGTCAGATCTGTTCCGCTTCACCGTGAAGCACAGCCTGATCTTCACCTGCATGGTGGGGGTTATTACCACCCTTCAGGCCTATGTCTTAACCTGGATGATCCCGTGATTGTTATGCCTAAACGCCTCTCCGATGAGATCGCCTCTCGCGTACGGGCGCTGATAAAAGAGCAGCAGCTTGAGGCGGGCATGAAGCTGCCCGCCGAGCGCCAGCTGGCGGCGCAGCTTGGCGTGTCGCGCAACTCTCTGCGCGAAGCGCTGGCTACGCTGGTGAACGAAGGGGTGCTGCTGAGCCGTCGCGGCGGCGGCACCTTTGTCCGCTGGCAGCACGACGAATGGTCTGAGCAGAATATTGTCCAGCCGCTGAAAACCCTGCTGGAGCACGACCCGGATTACAGCTTCGATATTCTCGAAGCTCGCCACGCCATCGAGGCCAGCACCGCCTGGCACGCGGCGATGCGCGCCACCGATGCCGATAAAGAGAAGCTTCGTGTTTGCTACGAGGCCACCCAGAGCAAAGATCCGGATATCGCCTCGCAGGCGGACGTGCGCTTTCATCTGGCGATCGCCGAAGCCTCACACAACGTGGTGCTGCTGCAGACCATGCGCGGCTTCTTCGATCTATTGCAGTCGTCGGTTAAGCAGAGCCGCCAGCGCATGTATCAGGTTCCGCCGGTGTTCGCCCAGCTTACCGAACAGCACCGGGCCGTGCTCGACGCTATCCTGGCCGGTGACGCCGAGGCCGCACGCAAAGCGATGATGGCGCATCTGGGTTTCGTCCATACCACTATTAAACAATTCGATGAAGATCAGGCCCGCCAGGCACGCATCACCCGCCTGCCCGGCGATGCCGATCCTACCAGGGAGAACACCGCATGATTATTTCTGCAGCCAGTGATTACCGCGCAGCGGCTCAGCGCATCCTGCCCCCTTTCCTGTTCCACTATATCGACGGTGGGGCGTACGCGGAATATACCCTGCGCCGCAACGTAGAGGATCTCGCCCAGGTGGCCCTGCGCCAGCGCGTGCTGAAGAACATGGCCGATCTGAGCCTGGAGACCACGCTGTTTAATGAAAAGCTCTCCATGCCGGTGGCTCTTGCGCCGGTAGGGCTGTGCGGCATGTACGCCCGCCGGGGCGAGGTGCAGGCCGCCGCCGCTGCCGATGCGAAGGGTATTCCGTTTACCCTCTCTACCGTCTCGGTCTGCCCGATCGAGGAGGTGGCCCCCACCCTGAAGCGTCCGATGTGGTTCCAGCTCTACGTTCTGCGCGATCGCGGCTTTATGCGCAACGCTCTGGAGCGGGCGAAAGCGGCGGGCTGCTCAACCCTGGTGTTTACCGTGGATATGCCGACGCCGGGCGCGCGCTACCGCGATGCGCACTCCGGCATGAGCGGCGCCAACGCCGCCATGCGCCGCTACTGGCAGTCGGTGACCCATCCCCGCTGGGCCTGGGACGTGGGCCTGCACGGTCGTCCGCACGATCTGGGCAATATCTCTACCTATCTCGGCAAGCCGACTGGGCTTGAGGATTACATTGGCTGGCTGGCCAACAACTTCGATCCCTCTATCTCGTGGAAGGATTTGGAGTGGATCCGCGAATTTTGGGACGGCCCGATGGTGATCAAAGGGATCCTGGATGCAGAGGATGCCCGCGACGCGGTACGCTTTGGTGCGGACGGCATCGTGGTCTCCAACCACGGTGGCCGCCAGCTGGATGGGGTGCTCTCCTCGGCCCGGGCGCTGCCAGCCATTGCCGATGCGGTGAAGGGCGACATCACGATTCTGGCCGACAGCGGCATCCGCAACGGCCTCGACGTGGTGCGGATGATTGCTCTCGGGGCGGACAGCGTGCTGCTGGGCCGGGCCTATCTCTATGCGCTGGCGACCCACGGCCAGGCGGGGGTAGCGAACCTGCTGAACCTGATCGAGAAAGAGATGCGCGTGGCGATGACCCTGACCGGGGCGAAATCCATTAAGGAGATCACCCGCGACCTGCTGGTGCAGAACGTCGAGCACGAGTCGGTATTTGAACCGGTGAAGACCGGCGACGCGGCGTAATTTAAGCGTAATTCTGCTATGCTGCCCCGCGTTATTGAGGGGGCACCATGCTGAACATCGTCTTATTTGAACCGGAAATCCCGCCGAATACCGGGAATATTATTCGTCTTTGCGCCAATACCGGCTTCCGCCTGCATATTATCGAACCGATGGGCTTTACCTGGGACGATAAGCGCCTGCGCCGGGCGGGGCTGGATTACCATGAGTTCACCGCCGTGCAGCGTCACGCTGACTACGCGGCGTTTATGGCGGCGGAAAACCCGCAGCGCCTGTTTGCGCTCACCACCAAGGGCACGCCTGCGCACAGTGCGGTGAGCTATCAGGAGGGCGACTATCTGATGTTTGGTCCCGAGACGCGCGGCCTGCCCGCAACGATTCTGGATGCGCTGCCGCCGGAGCAGAAGATCCGCATCCCGATGATGCCGGACAGCCGCAGCATGAACCTGTCGAATGCAGTGTCGGTGGTGGTGTATGAAGCCTGGCGTCAGCTAGGGTATGCCGGAGCAGTGCTGCGCAGCTAAGGTTTCGCCGGGTGGCGCTACGCTTACCCGGCCTACATGATGCGTGCGGATTATATTCCGTCGCCGTACTCGAAGCCGTGGTGGGCCGCAAAGTGCTGGTCCATATCCATAGAGGGTTTATCCGTCTCTGGCTTACCAACGATTCGCGCCGGAACGCCTGCGGCGGTGGTGTGGGGTGGTACAGGCTGCAACACCACCGAACCCGCGCCAATCTTCGCGCCGCGTCCGACTTCGATATTGCCGAGGATTTTAGCCCCTGCGCCAATCATCACCCCTTCACGAATTTTCGGGTGGCGATCGCCGCTGGTTTTGCCGGTCCCGCCGAGGGTAACGGATTGCAGGATCGAGACGTCGTTTTCAATCACCGCCGTTTCACCGACGACGATGCCGGTTGCGTGGTCGAGCATGATGCCACGACCAATCCGTGCCGCCGGGTGAATATCAACCTGGAACGAGACTGAGACCTGGTTTTGCAGGAAGATAGCCAGCGCACGGCGACCCTCCGCCCACAGCCAGTGCCCGATGCGGTAGGCCTGCAGGGCATGGAAACCTTTCAGGTAGAGCAGCGGCGTAGAGTATTTATCCACCGCCGGGTCACGGGTGCGCACGGCCTGAATATCGCAGGCGGCAGAGGCGATCATCTCTGGATCGGCGGCGTAGGCCTCCTCGACCACTTCGCGAATAGCGATGGCGGGCATGATGGGCGACGCCAGCTTATTCGCCAGCATATAGCTCAGGGCGCTGCCAAGATTTTCATGCTTGAGTAACGTCGCGTGATAGAAACTGGCCAGCATCGGCTCACAGTCCGCCAGCGCCCGGGCTTCGGCTTTAATATTATTCCAGACCAGATCCAGCTCTTCACACGGCATTGCATACTCCAGACGTAATAAAAGAGACCGGCCAATCTACGTTGGCCGTGTCCATTTAGATGATTTGAAATTACTGACTGCTACGCTCGTCCTTGCGCGTGCGCCCTAACAGGGTCAATGCTGCCTCGCGCGCGTTTTTACCGCAATACAATACCTGAAATATCTCCTCGGTAATTGGCATTTCGACACCAAAGCGGTGTGCCAACTCGCGGACCTCTTTCGTATTGCGGTAGCCTTCCACCACCTGGCCAATCTGCGTTTGGGCCTGCTGCACGTCCATGCCCTGGCCGAGCATCATGCCAAAGCGGCGGTTGCGGGATTGGTTATCGGTACAGGTCAGCACCAGATCGCCTAATCCTGCCATCCCCATAAAGGTTTCAGGCGCCGCACCCAGCGCAGCACCGAGGCGTGACATCTCCGCCAGCCCACGGGTAATGAGCGCGGTACGGGCGTTGGCACCAAAGCCGATACCGTCCGACATGCCTGCCCCAATGGCGATAACGTTTTTCACCGCGCCGCCGAGCTGCACGCCGATAAAGTCCGGGTTGCTGTAGACGCGGAAGCTTTTGCCGCAGTGCAGCAGCTGCTGGAGATCTTCAGCAAAGGCGCTGTCCGTCGAGGCCAGCGAGATGGCCGTCGGCAGGCCCGCCGCCAGCTCTTTCGCAAAGGTTGGCCCGGAGATCACCGCCAGCGGAATGGTATCGCCCAGCGCCTCACGCGCCACGTCCTGCAACAGGCGGCCCGTCTCGGCTTCCAGCCCTTTGGTCGCCCAGACGATACGCGCATCGTCGCGCATCAGCGGCTTGATCTGACGCAGCACGTCACCAAACACGTGGCTTGGCACCACCACCAGAATATTGCGGCTGGCCTGCAACGCGGTCGCTAAGTCGCTCTCAAGGTGCAACGTGTCGGGGAAAGGCACATCGGGAAGGAACGCGGCGTTGCAGCGATCGTGCTGCAGGGTCGCGATATGTTTTGGATCGTGCCCCCAGAGAATCACCTGGTGGCCATTTCTTGCCAGGGTGATGGCAAGAGCGGTGCCGTAGGAGCCGGCACCGATCACAGTCATATGAGCATTAGGTGTACTCATCAGGCATCCTGATGTTCTTCAGTACCTTCACCAGCCTGCTGCTGCAAATAGTTCATGAACAGCGCATCAAAGTTGACCGGCGCAAGGTTCAGCTGCGGGAAGGTACCGCGAGAAACCAGGCTAGTGATGCATTCGCGGGCGTACGGGAACAGGATGTTCGGGCAGTACGCGCCCAGGCAGTGCGCCATCTGGTTGCCTTCGATACCACCAACGGAGAAGATACCCGCCTGCTGCACTTCGCACAGGAACGCGGTCTCTTCGCCCAGGCTTGCGGTAACGGTCACGCGCAAGACCACTTCGTATACGTCATCAGCCAGCTGGCTGGAGGCGGTATCCAGATCCAGTTTTACCTCTGGCTGCCAGTCTTTCTGGAATACATGAGGCGCATTCGGCGCTTCAAAAGAGACATCCTTGGTGTAGATACGCTGGATCTGGAAAGACATTTCGGTGTTATTTTGTTCTGACATGAGAAAAACCCTTAGTAATATACTCAAACGCCTTAGCGCAACAGGGGATCGAGTCCACCACGCGCATCCAGCGCATACAAGTCATCACAGCCGCCAATGTGCTGTGCATCAATAAAAATCTGCGGCACTGTCGTACGGCCACTACGTTGAATCATCTCTTCGCGCTTCACGGCATTGCCGTCAATCGGCAGCTCCGCGTAGGTCACGCCTTTGCTGTCCAGCAACCCCTTTGCACGGTGGCAGAACGGGCAGGTTGCTTTGGTATAGATTTCAATGTTGGCCATAACGCTTCTCCAGATTATTTACCGCGAACCAGCGGTAGGTTTTCGCCGCTCCAGCCTGCAACGCCGTCCTTCAGCACATAAACCTGTGTGAAGCCCGCGTTGACCAGCGCGCTGGCAGGCTCCTGCGCCTGCATGCCAGAACCATCTACAACAATAATGGGTTTGCTTTTGTGTTTATCAAGCTCACCTACATTATTGGCTTTAATTTCGGCTGGCAGCAAATTCACCGCGCCGGCGATATGCCCTTTGCGGAAATCATCACGCTGGCGCAGATCGACCACCACGGCCTCTTCTTTGTTGATCAGACGCGTTGCTTCACCACGGGTGATTACTTTCACTTTTGATGTAAGGCCTTTGAAGGTGGTGAACAGCACCGCCCCCAGTAACACAACCCACGCGATACAGAGGATGGGGTGACGGCTAACAAATTGCATAATTTCTTGCATGGGGGGTAACAGCTCCCGACTCAGTGAATAAAAAAACCAGGAAAGGAGTATACCTGTGCAGTGTGGCAAATACAGCCAGCGAGCAACAAGGAATGCATTTTCTGCGTACCGTCACGGAAAAAAGCACTAAAAGCGGCCCGAATCAGCGCTTTCCCGGTGCTTTTCTTTGATCTTCTGCGGCTATTTAATCGATTCAGTCGTAGTAAAATCAGGCAAATTTTTTTGTCTTTCGAGCTTGAGGGCTGTCGCAATGTCGGTTACTAAAAAACCTATGGTACTGGTGATTCTGGATGGCTACGGCTACCGCGAAGATCAGCAGGATAACGCTATTCTTAACGCTAAAACGCCGGTGATGGACGCCCTGTGGGCGCAACGTCCGCACACGCTAGTTGACGCATCCGGTCTCGAAGTCGGCCTGCCGGACCGTCAGATGGGTAACTCTGAAGTGGGCCACGTCAACCTGGGCGCGGGCCGCATTGTTTATCAGGATCTCACTCGCCTGGACGTCGAAATTAAAGAGCGCACCTTCTTCAGCAACCCGGCGCTGGTGGGCGCGGTGGACAACGCCGTCGCGCAGGGCAAAGCCGTGCACATTATGGGCCTGCTCTCGGCAGGCGGCGTGCACAGCCATGAAGATCATATTCTGGCGATGATGGAGCTGGCTGCGGCACGCGGTGCAGAGAAGATCTACCTGCACGCGTTTCTCGACGGTCGCGATACTCCGCCGCGCAGCGCAGAGTCCTCCCTCAAACGCGTTGAAGAGAAGTTTGCCGAGCTGGGCAAAGGCCGCGTTGCCACGATCATTGGCCGCTATTATGCCATGGACCGCGATAACCGCTGGGATCGTGTTGAGCAGGCCTATGATCTGATGACTCAGGCGAAGGGCGAATATCAGGCCGACACCGCCGTGGCGGGTTTACAGGCCGCCTACGCACGCGACGAGAATGACGAGTTTGTGAAGGCGACGGCGATCCGCGCCGCAGGTCAGGACGATTCTGCCATGCAGGATGGCGACGCGCTGATTTTCATGAACTTCCGCGCCGACCGCGCCCGTGAAATCACCCGCGCCTTCGTCAACACCGACTTCGACGGCTTCGCCCGTAAAAAAACCATTAAGCTGGGCGAGTTCGTGATGCTGACCGAATATGCCGCTGACATCAAAGCGACCTGCGCCTATCCGCCGGCTTCGCTGGCCAATACCTTCGGGGAGTGGATGGCGAAGAATGACAAAACCCAGCTGCGCATCTCTGAAACGGAGAAGTACGCGCACGTCACCTTCTTCTTCAACGGTGGTGTCGAAGAGCCGTTCAGCGGCGAAGATCGTATCCTGATCAACTCCCCAAAAGTGGCGACTTACGACCTGCAGCCGGAGATGAGCTCTGCAGAATTAACTGAAAAATTGGTCGCCGCCATCAAGGGCGGCAAGTACGACACCATCATCTGCAACTACCCGAACGGCGATATGGTTGGCCATACCGGCGTGTTTGAGGCTGCCGTTGCCGCCGTCGAAACGCTGGACAAATGCATTGCCGAGGTAGCCGATGCGGTAGAGTCCACAGGCGGCCAGCTGTTGATTACCGCGGATCACGGCAATGCCGAGCAGATGCGCGACCCGGCCACCGGCCAGGCCCATACCGCCCACACCAACCTGCCGGTTCCGCTGATCTACGTTGGTGGTAAATCGGTTAAAGCAGTCAGCGGCGGTAAACTTTCGGACATCGCACCGACCATGCTGAGCCTGATGGGCATGGAAATCCCGCAAGAGATGACTGGCAAGCCGCTGTTCATCGTGGAATAATCGCTCCCCATGAGGGGAAAGGCGATTTTTTCAATTACATGGGCCGGCACTGTCCGGCCATTGTTCTGTGCCAGTGCGCTCAGCGCTGGCGTTTTGCTGTGCGCTTTTCCCGCCCACGCGGACGATCGCGACCAGCTAAAATCGATTCAGGCCGATATCGCCAGCAAAGAGCGGGCGGTACGCCAGCAGCAGCAGCAGCGCGCTACGCTTCTGGCGCAGCTTAAAGAGCAGGAGGAGGCGATCTCTGCCGCCGCCCGCAAGCTGCGTGAAACCCAAAGCACCCTCAACGAGCTCAACAAGCAGATTGACGCCATGAATGCGTCAATTGCCAGGCTTGAGCAGCAGAAAGCCAGCCAGGAGCGCAACCTGGCGGCCCAGCTTGATGCCGCATTCCGTCAGGGCGAGCACTCCGGCGTGCAGTATATTTTCAACAGCGAAGAGACCGCCCGCGGCGAGCGCATGCAGGCCTACTATGGCTACCTGAACCAGGCGCGCCAGGAGACCATCGCCCAGCTAAAGCAGACCCGTGAAGAGGTGGCCGCCCAGCGAGCCGAGCTGGAAGAGAAGCAGAGCCAGCAGCAGACGCTGCTCTATGAACAGCAGGCCCAGCAGGCGAAGCTGGAGCAGGCGCGCAACGAGCGTAAAAAGACCCTCACCAGCCTTGAAAGCTCTATTCAGGCGGGCCAGCAGCAGCTGAGCGAGATGCGTGCCAACGAATCCCGCCTGCGCAACAGCCTTGCCCGGGCGGAAGCCGCGGCGAAAGCGCGGGCAGAGCGCGAGGCCCGCGAGGCCGATGCGGTACGCGATCGCCAGCAGGAGGCGTCGCGAAAAGGTACGACCTACAAACCCACCGAGAGCGAGCGCTCCCTGATGTCACGCACCGGGGGCTTAGGCTCGCCGCGTGGACAGGCCTACTGGCCGGTACGCGGATCTATCCTGCATCGCTATGGCGAACAGCTGCAGGGTGAGCTACGGTGGAAAGGGATTGTGATTGGCGCGTCCGAAGGTAGCGAAGTAAAAGCTATCGCCGATGGGCGGGTGATCCTCGCCGACTGGCTACAGGGCTACGGCCTGGTGGTGGTGGTGGAGCACGGAAAAGGCGATATGAGCCTTTACGGCTATAATCAGAGCGCACTGGTCAGCGTCGGAACCCAGGTTCGCGCTGGTCAGCCGATTGCCCTTGTGGGCAGCAGTGGCGGTCAGGGCCGTCCGTCACTCTATTTTGAAATTCGTCGTCAGGGTCAGGCGGTTAATCCACAACCGTGGTTGGGAAGATAAGTTTTGCTTCAGTTTCGTCGTCTGTTTTTCGCGATTATGACCCTCCTGCCGTTTATTGTGCCGGCGCACGCTGGCAAGCTCTCCATTGTTATTGATGATTTCGGCTATCGCCCGCAGACGGAAAACCAGGTGCTGGCGATGCCCGCCGCTGTTTCCGTTGCCGTGCTGCCTAATGCGCCCCATGCCCATGAGATGGCAACCAAAGCCCACAACGGCGGCCATGAGGTGCTCATCCACCTGCCGATGGCCCCCCTGAGCAAACAGCCGCTGGAAAAAGATACCCTGCGCCCGGAGATGAGCAGCGACGAGATCGAGCGCATTATCCGTGACGCCTATGGCAAAGTGCCCTACGCCGTGGGTCTGAATAACCACATGGGCAGCGCCATGACCTCCAGCCTGTTTGGCATGCAGAAAGTGATGCAGGCCCTGGAGCGCTATAACCTCTACTTCCTCGACAGCATGACCATCGGCAACAGCCAGGCGATGCGTGCCGCAGCCGGAACGGGCGTGAAGGTGATCAAGCGCCGGGTCTTTCTCGACGATACGCAGAACGAAGGTGATATTCGCCGCCAGTTTAACCGGGCGGTGGATCTGGCCCGTCGCAACGGCTCGGCGATCGCCATTGGTCACCCTCACCCGACCACCGTGCGTGTATTACAGCAGATGATCTACAGCCTGCCGGGGGACATCACCCTGGTGCGTCCGAGCAGCCTGCTTAACGAGCCGCAGATCGATACCTCAAAACCAAACCTGACGCCGCCAGCCGGCAACGGGCAACAACCTAACGCGCCGCGCAATCCATTCCACGGCGTGAAGCTGTGTAAACCGAAGCAGCCTCTACAGCCGATCTATGCCAGCCGCTTCTTTACCGTGCTGGGCGAAAGCATCAATCAAAGCGCGATCGCGGCCTGGTTCCAGCAGCAGTGGCAGGGCTGGGGCCAACGCTAACCGAGATTCAACGCCCTACGAGCGATACGGTGGTGCGACAGCGTTTTGTCGCGCCACTTGTAGAGCCGCAGCGACCAGAGCAGCGCCTGGTAGGCCATCTTGACGCTGCGCACGTTGGTGAGCATCCGCCGGTACATCCCTGAAGTGAACACCTCGGCAATCATACGCTGCTGGGTCAGCGTATCTGGCTCTTTACGCAGGGCATGGAACACGCGCAGCGCCTCGTAGGTAATCTGCTGGCGGAACTCCGGATAGATGGGGATGCGATCCGCATAGTCATTGTTTAGCTTCTCCAGCAGGCGGGTGATCTTGATGTAGTGCCGCTGGTAGGCGAGGTTCTTCTCTCCCTGCCGCTTCATATGGCTGACGGAATTTTCATGCTGATAGTACTTATAGAGCGACTCTTCCGTGTACCTGACGCGCCGGGTGTTAAACATAAACTCGGTGCTCCAGATAATGTCCTGATGATGCAGCCCTGGTACGAAGCGGATCCGATGCTGCTTGATCAGGTCGTGGCGATAGACCCCCATCCACAGCACATGCGTCCAGCGGCGCGACTTCAGCCCCATCCGCAGCCAGTCCGGCCCGGTAAGTACGCCCGTCGAGCGCAGGCGGCTGGTGGGAATGGATTGCCATACCTTGCCCGTAGCTCGCGAGCTCCAGTCGGCGTTGCACTGGGCCACGTCGAGATCGTCCTGCATGGCCATCGCCATCAGTTTTTCATACATGGTGGGGTAGACTTCGTCATCGGCATCGACAAAGGCAATGTAATCCCCGGTTGCCACGTCCAGCGCCCGGTTGCGGGCGATGGAGACGCCGGCGTTCGCCTGATGCAGCAGGCGGATATGCGGATACGCTTCGGCGTAAAATTTTGCGATCTCCACGGAGTTATCCGTCGAGCCATCATTAACAATGATGATTTCCAGATCGGTCCATGTCTGGGCGATTAACGACTCCATGCACGCTTTAAAATCGTTCCCGGCGTTATACAGCGGGATGATGACGCTCAGCTTTTTTGTAGGGCTTATCATGAGATAACCGTTCCGTCTCGTAGAATATCCCTGCCTTTTTACCAGCCGATTATTAAGATAAGGTTAAAAGCTGTGCAAATAAGAAAAGACCAGGCTCTTTAGGCCTGGTCTTAGTTAGCGCTGGCGAGGGTTAATCCCAGCTCAGGATCACTTTCCCGGACTGTCCGGAGCGCATGGCATCAAAGCCCTGCTGGAACTCATTGATGCTGAAGCGGTGGGTGATGATCGGCGAGAGATCCAGCCCGGACTGGATCAGCGCTGCCATCTTGTACCAGGTCTCGAACATCTCACGGCCATAGATACCCTTAATGAACAGGCCCTTGAAGATGACCTTGTTCCAGTCGATAGACATCTCCGACGGTGGAATGCCCAGCAGCGCAATGCGCCCGCCGTGGTTCATGGTATCGAGCATGGTACGGAACGCCGGTGGCGCGCCGGACATCTCAAGGCCTACGTCAAACCCTTCGGTCATGCCCAGCTCGGCCATCACCTCATCCAGGCTCTCGGTAGCGACGTTAACCGCCCGGGTGACGCCCATCTTACGCGCCAGATCCAGTCGATACTCGTTAACGTCGGTGATCACCACGTGGCGTGCGCCAACGTGCTTCGCCACCGCCGCCGCCATGATGCCGATAGGACCCGCGCCGGAGACCAGCACGTCTTCCCCTACCAGGTCGAAGGAGAGCGCGGTGTGCACGGCGTTACCGAACGGATCGAAAATTGACGCCAGCTCGTCAGAGATGTTGTCCGGGATCTTAAAGGCGTTGAAGGCCGGAATAACCAGATACTCGGCAAAAGAGCCAGGGCGGTTAACGCCGACGCCGACGGTGTTACGGCAGAGGTGAGTCCGTCCGCCGCGGCAGTTACGGCAGTGGCCGCAGGTAATATGGCCTTCACCGGAGACGCGATCGCCGATCTTAAAGCCCTTGACCTCCTGGCCAATCCCCACCACTTCGCCAACGTACTCGTGACCGACCACCATCGGCACCGGAATGGTTTTTTGTGACCACTCGTCCCAGTTGTAGATGTGCACGTCCGTGCCGCAGATCGCGCTTTTGCGGATCTTGATCAGCAGATCGTTATGGCCCACCTCTGGCTCTGGTACGTCGGTCATCCAGATCCCTTCCTGTGGTTTCAGCTTGGATAACGCTTTCATCTTTCGTCCTCAGGCAATCACGCCAAGTTGTTTACCAATGCGGGTAAAGGCCTCCACCGCACGTTCAATCTGTTCAGGGGAGTGGGCCGCTGACATCTGGGTACGAATGCGCGCCTGGCCTTTTGGCACCACCGGGAAGAAGAAGCCGGTGACGTAGATCCCCTCTTTCTGCAGCTCGCGGGCAAAGTTCTGCGCCACTACCGCATCGCCCAGCATCACCGGGATGATGGCGTGATCGGCCCCGGCGAGGGTAAAGCCCGCCGCGCTCATTTTCTCGCGGAACAGGCTGGCGTTAGCCCACAGTTTTTCCCGTAGCTCCGCGCCGGACTCCAGCATCTCCAGCACCCTGATGGAGGCGCTGACGATCGCCGGGGCCAGCGAGTTGGAGAAGAGATAGGGACGCGAGCGCTGGCGCAGCCACTCCACCACCTCTTTACGTGCCGCCGTATAGCCGCCGGATGCGCCGCCGAGGGCCTTACCCAGCGTGCCGGTGAGGATATCCACCCGGCCCATCACCTCGCAGTATTCGTGCGTGCCGCGCCCGTTGGCGCCAACAAAGCCCACCGCGTGGGAGTCATCGACCATCACCAGCGCTTCATACTTATCCGCCAGGTCACAGACGCCCTTCAGGTTAGCGATGACGCCATCCATAGAGAAGACGCCGTCGGTAGCGATCAGCACCTGTCGCGCTCCCGCATCGCGGGCCTCCTGCAGACGCGCCTCCAGCTCCTGCATGTCGTTATTGGCGTAGCGGTAGCGTTTGGCTTTGCAGAGGCGAACCCCGTCGATGATGGAGGCGTGGTTTAGGGCATCGGAGATAATGGCGTCTTCCGCCCCCAGCAGCGTTTCGAACAGGCCGCCGTTAGCGTCGAAGCAGGAGGAGTAGAGAATGGCGTCTTCCATGCCGAGGAACCCGGCCAGCTTCTGCTCCAGGGCTTTATGGGTGTCCTGCGTGCCGCAGATGAATCGCACCGAGGCCATGCCGAAGCCGTGGCTGTCCATTCCGGCCTTCGCCGCGCTGATGAGATCCGGATGGTTCGCCAGACCGAGGTAGTTGTTGGCGCAGAAGTTAATCACCTGGCTGCCGTCGGCAACGGTGATATCAGCCTGCTGGGCCGAGGTGATAATGCGTTCTTCTTTAAACAACCCTTCCGCCCGGGCGGTTTCAAGGTCGCTGTTCAACCGTTGGTAAAAATCCCCACGCATTGCAATTCTCCAGACTGGGCAAATTTCAGCACATCTTACCGAAAGCATTACGCTGATACGAGATGATGCCGCACCGGTTATCGTTTTTGCAGCACAAATCACGTACGGCCCGCTGGGATCGCGGTGAAGGGCTGAAGGGTCGGCAATGTGATGGTATGATAAAGGTATTCATGCCTGAGATTGTCTCAGCGCATCCACATTTAAAGGTTACAGTTATGATTATCGTTACCGGCGGCGCAGGCTTTATCGGCAGCAACATTGTCAAAGCGCTCAATGACAAAGGCATCACCGACATTCTGGTGGTCGATAACCTGAAAGATGGCACCAAGTTCGTCAACCTGGCCGACCTGAACATCGCCGACTACATGGATAAAGAAGATTTCCTCATCCAGATTATGGCGGGCGAAGAGTTCGGCGACGTCGAAGCCATCTTCCATGAAGGCGCATGCTCCTCCACCACCGAGTGGGACGGCAAGTACATGATGGATAACAACTATCAGTACTCCAAAGAGCTGCTGCACTACTGCCTGGAGCGCGATATCCCGTTCCTGTACGCCTCCTCTGCGGCCACCTACGGCGGACGCACCAGCAACTTTATCGAATCCCGCGAGTACGAGCAGCCGCTGAACGTTTACGGCTACTCTAAGTTCCTGTTCGATGAGTACGTGCGCCAGATCCTGCCGGAAGCGAACTCGCCGATCGTCGGCTTCCGCTACTTTAACGTCTATGGCCCGCGTGAAGGCCACAAAGGCAGCATGGCCAGCGTCGCCTTCCACCTCAACACCCAGCTGAACAACGGCGAAACGCCGAAGCTGTTTGAAGGCAGCGACGGCTTCAAGCGCGACTTCGTCTACGTGGGCGACGTGGCGGCAGTGAACCTCTGGTTCTGGGAAAACCGCGTCTCCGGTATCTACAACCTGGGTACCGGCCGCGCTGAGTCCTTCCAGGCCGTGGCCGACGCCGCGCTGGCGTTCCACAAGAAGGGCGAGATTGAGTACATCCCGTTCCCGGAGAAGCTGAAAGGCCGCTACCAGGCGTTTACCCAGGCGGATCTGACTAATCTGCGCGCGGCGGGCTACGACAAGCCGTTTAAAACCGTTGCCGAAGGCGTAGCGGAGTATATGGCCTGGCTGAATCGCGACGCATAACAATGAAGATACTTGTAGTGGGTCCATCCTGGGTGGGCGACATGATGATGTCGCAAAGCCTCTATCGCACCCTAAAAGCGCGCTATCCCCAGGCGATTATCGACGTGATGGCCCCTGCATGGTGTCGTCCGCTGCTGTCGCGGATGCCGGAAGTGAACGAAGCGATCCCTATGCCCCTTGGGCATGGGGCGCTGGAGCTTGGCGCACGCCGTCGTCTTGGCGTAAGCCTGCGCGAGCGCCGCTACGATCGCGCTTACGTGCTGCCCAACTCATATAAATCTGCCCTTGTGCCCTTCTTTGCCAACATCCCCGTGCGCACCGGTTGGCGCGGCGAGATGCGCTACGGCGTGCTTAACGACGCGCGCGTGCTGGATAAGCAGGCCTGGCCGCTGATGGTCGAACGCTACGTGGCGCTGGCCTACGATAAAGGCGTGATGGATTCGGCCAAAGATCTGCCTCAGCCGCTGCTCTGGCCGCAGCTGCATGTAGAAGAGAGCGAGCAGCGCCGCACCTGTAATACCTTCGGCATCCTGGCCGATCGCCCGATTATCGGCTTCTGCCCCGGCGCGGAGTTTGGCCCGGCGAAACGCTGGCCGCACTACCACTACGCCGAGCTGGCGAAGCAGCTGATCGACGAAGGCTATCAGGTAGTGCTGTTTGGCTCCGCGAAAGATCATGGAGCGGGGAACGAAATTCTGGCTATGCTCAGCCTTGAGCAGCAGGCGTGGTGCCGCAACCTGGCCGGGGAGACGCAGCTTGAGCAGGCGGTCATTTTACTGGCGGCCTGCCGGGCAGTGGTCACTAACGACTCCGGCCTGATGCACGTTGCCGCGGCGCTTAACCGCCCGCTGGTGGCGCTGTACGGTCCCAGCAGCCCGGACTTTACCCCACCGCTGTCGCATAAGGCGCGCGTCATCCGCTTGATCACCGGTTACCACAAAGTACGCAAAGGCGATGCCGCTGAGGGCTACCACCAGAGTCTGATCGATATTCAGCCCGAACAGGTGCTGGAGATGCTAAACGGTCTGCTGCTGGACGAAGAAGGCTAACGGATGCGGGTACTGATTGTAAAAACATCGTCAATGGGTGACGTGCTGCATACCCTGCCTGCCCTGACGGACGCCATGCGGGCGATTGCCGGCATCCGCTTTGATTGGGTGGTAGAGGAGGGTTTCGCTCAGATCCCCTCCTGGCATGAGGCGGTGGATCGCGTCATCCCGGTGGCCCTGCGCCGCTGGCGTAAAGCCTGGTTCTCCGATCCGGTGAAAGCCGAACGCCGGGCGTTTCGTGAGACCCTGCAGGCGGTGCACTATGACGCGGTGATCGACGCCCAGGGGCTGGTGAAAAGCGCGGCGTTGGTTACCCGGCTGGCACACGGCCTGAAGCACGGCATGGACTGGCAAACCGCTCGCGAGCCGCTGGCCAGCCTGTTCTATAGCCGCCGTCACCATATTGCAAAGCAGCAGCACGCCGTGGAGCGCACCCGGGAGCTGTTCGCCAAAAGCCTGGGCTACAGCAAGCCGCAGGCCCAGGGCGACTACGCCATTGCACAGCATTTTGTTGAGGGGAGCGCTGCGGGCGAGCCTTATGCCGTGTTTCTGCACGCCACCACGCGGGATGATAAGCACTGGCCGGAAGCTCGCTGGCGGGATCTGCTGGCGCTGATGGCAGCGTCAGGGTTGAGAATTAAGCTCCCCTGGGGCGCACCCCATGAGGAAGCGCGCGCCAGACGGCTGGCTGAGGGATTTGATTACGTGGAGGTACTGCCGCGCCTGAGCCTGGAGAGGGTCGCTCACGAGCTGGCGGGTGCGAAGATGGTGGTGTCGGTTGATACCGGGCTAAGCCATATGGCCGCCGCACTCGACCGGCCTAACTTTACGCTCTATGGCCCAACCGATCCGGGGCTGATTGGCGGCTACGGCAAGAATCAGCTGGCGGTACGTTCCCCGAATGGCGATCTGCAGCAGCTGACGGCAGAGACGGTGTTCGAAACAATAACGCCCTGACAGGGCGTTATTTTTTATGCTTAAGGGCGCGTACTTTACGCCGCAGCGCCTCTTTGGCGCGGATAATTTTATATATCCGACTGCTGCTTTTCACCTTCACGCCAAATTTCCGGCGCAGGGCCAACAGATCGTTTGCCTGGCACACCTTCACGCTCGCCTTGCAGGAGATATCGATAATACGAAGATCGCCAGCAGGCGTCAGGATAAAATTGCCATAGTGAATATCGTTTGAGGCCAGCCCATGGCGATGCAGGGCCAGCACGCACTCGACGATTTGTGGAATATACCGCTCAGGGTTATCCACCTCGGTGAGCGGCGTCCCCTCTATATACTCATAAAGAGCGTAGACATCCTGGGTAGTGCGAAAACGGTTCTTTTCAGCAACGAAGTACAGCTCCTGAAAAACGTGGCAGCCCTCGTTGACGGCGCGATCCATCAGCCTGATCAGGCGTGACTGGAACGGGCCAAATATAAAGTTGGCGATCTTTTTCTCGAGCCGTTTTTCCCGCTCGCGATCCTCTTTCAGAATATATTTACGCTTCTCAGAGGCGATAATCGCCACTGACCTGTCGGGGTTGCCGCTGGCCAGCTTGCGCACCGGAATTTGATTATTTTTATACTGCGTAAGCAGAGTAGTGAAATCATCATCGTTAACGCGCTGATAGATCTCAAAACCCTGTTTACGGCTAAACGCCACGCTCATTACTGTTTTCCTTATACCGGCGGGCAAAAGCTAGAGAAACGTTTTTACCCGCGTATACACTTCGCTAAGGCTGATTTTATCCAATGCGGAGGCGTAGTGTTGTTCATCAAATGTGGTAAAGGCTTTATAGATAACCGAGTGTAGCTCCGGATCCTGATAGGGACCATAGAGCATAGGCGAGGTCACTACGAACATGCTGACGGTTGGGATCTGCATGGCGACGGCAAGGTGCAGAGGGCCGGTATCCGACGTCACCAGCAGGGACATCTTCTTGATCTCTTGCAGCAGGCCGGGGATCGTGGTTTTGCCAATCATCGGCAGAACGCGATCGTGATAGCGGGCATCGAGCTGCTGCAAAAACGTATTTTGCAATCCGACTTCGTTTGGTGCGCCAATCAGCACGATCTTTACCGCGTCGTAGTCGTTAATCAGCTGGGTTGCGAGGCGGGCAAAATTCTCCGTTGACCAGCACTTGCGCAGGCTTGAAGCCCCCATCTGGAAGCCAACGTATTTCACCGCCGGATCGCGGGTCGCTTCATCTACCACAACTTCTGCGGGCAGGCGCATAGCCCGGGAAGGCTCGCTGCTAAGAAAAGGGGCGATCAGCTCCAGCTTGCGCTGAATGGTATGACCCACAAAATTTTTTAGGCGGCTGGTTGCCCACTTGCTGACCAGGGGAATAGCCTGTTTATCGTTATCGATGAAGACATATTTTGCCCCGGCGCGAATAGCGCTGAGAAAGTCATAGGGCGTGTGGGAGTGCAGAATAATTGCCGCGTCCGGGCGGCCCTGCTGCTTGATATTTTTGACCAGCGCTGAGACCGTGGTCAGCTTGTTATCCCAGGCGATCAGGCTATCCCAGTCTTTACCCGCCGAAAGAAACTGCACCATTTTTTTATGGCAGATAAGGGTAATATGCGCCTCTGGGTACGCCTGGCGAATAGCGTGGATCGCCGGGGAGTTCATCATGAAATCACCCAGCGCCGTAGAGGAGTAGATAACAATATTTTTAATATTGCGCTTATCTTCCCGGGCAAACTCCGCCTGGGTAGAGGCCAGGCCGTTCTTACCCGTATACAGCCGCAAAAACAGGTTAACCACAATTAGCTGTATCTTCTTTCTCAGTGCTCGAATCATTCAATGAAACCTGTCTTATTAACGCTGTTCCTGCAGACGAATGAAAGCATTATACACCTCATCGACCGGGATGTTACGGACATCATAATCCTCACCCTGTAGCAGTTCATGCGGCACGGCCCACGGCGTCCAGAGCCAGGCCGCTTTGTTGCCAAACAGGGCAACGATAGGCTTATGCACTCCGGCGGCAATATGCAGCGCGCCGCCGTCGCTGGTAACAATCCGATCGCACAGCGACATGCCCGCCATTAGCTCGCGGATGTTTTCCGTAACCACCGGAAGCAGCGATACGCCCTGGCAGTTATCAATGATGTAGCGCGCCTTCTCATCATCGCCCGGATGCAGTTTGTTATCTGCGCTGCCCGGAGACCAGAAGAGCAGGACATGGCACGGCTGCTCGGCGGCAAGACGCTGCGCCAGGGCGACAAAGTGCTCTACCGGCCAGCGCTGCTCGGGCCGACGAGAGCTGATCTGTAAGCCGTAAACCGGCAGGCCGTCATCAGGGAGATTAATCTTCTGCTTAATGGCCGCCTTCTCTTCAGGCCGCACGTACAGCTCCAGCGGGCCAGGCTCGGCAGTGATGCCCAGCGGCTCGGCTAAGCGCGCCAGCAGCTTTACCAGGTGCTCTTTCTGCGTTGACTCCGGCAGCGCATCGGTCACCTCAGGCGGGCAGTCGTTACCGATAGCGATAATTTTTTTCGCCCCCGCCAGCTTTGCCCACTGCAATGGACGCTTATCCCAGCGCTCTTTGGCCACAATTGCCACGTCGTAGCGTGCGCGGCGCAGATCGATAATCGTTTTTAACCGCTGCCACAGGACGCTTAACGCCGACGTCCCTTTGCTGCGGTGGTGCAGCTTGCTGTAGAGAAAGACGTTGCCTACGTGCGGGTTATTATCCAGTACCGGCTTGTTGTAGGTATTGACCAGCAGATCGACCTTGCTTCCCGTCTCACGGGCAATAGTCGCAATCAGCGGCGTGGTCAGAATCAGATCGCCAATATTATCGCGACGAATAATCAAAACCTTCATGACGCACTCCCAGGTACGCTGTTTTTATCTTTAGTGACGATCAAGCCAATCATCAGGCCGGTAAAGGCCATAAACTGCTCTAAAAAGTGATCCCGTAGCATGTTATCGACGCTGGAGCGGAAGAGGAAACTTACCGCCATCAACGACAAAAAAAGACCCGGCATGACCAGCCTTTTCGAGAAGGCATCCCAGCCAGCCACAATTAACGAGATCACGAAGCATAACCAGCCCGCGAGGCCAAGAAAGCCGTTTTGTAGCGCAAAATCGATCACGCCGTAGTGGCTATTATCCTGTTTAATAGAAGGGTCATGGTAAGCCTTCTGCAGCAGCACCAGAAATGCGTCTTTACGCGGCCCGGTGCCAAAAGGGTTTTCGAACACCAGCTTCCATCCCTGGTGGAAAAAGGTCGAGCGGCAGGCGTTTGACTCATCCAACACCCGACCGGTGCTATCCTGCAGGGTCGGTCCTGTAAAACCATCATAGCAGCGGTTATCCACCGAGAGGTTCCATCCGGATACAGCATCCTGGCTCAGGCTCTGCCAGCGTGGATCCTGAGTCCAGGATGTATAGCCGACGGCAGCAACCATCAGCGCTACCGCTGCGCCGGTCAACACCATTTTTTTACGGTTGTCCCGGTTAAGCATCCTGGCGGCAATAAAAGCGCAGATAGAGATGGTGCTGCCAATCAAACCGATCGTACCCCAGCGGGTATTCACCAATGCGGTGGCGACAAAGCAGACGGCAATGAAAAAGAGCAGCAGGCTGGTTTTAAAGATCAAAAACTTGCGGTGCAGGAACAGACGGGAAAGCAGCTCGGCGAAGAGAATGCCGCAGATGAAGTTGATCTGAAAGCTCATCTCGGTGCGCGTGCGCACAATCCAGGTAATGCCCCAGTCAATATAGCCGTTACGCAGATACATAAAGCCGGTCTGGATAATGTGGATAAATATCACGCCCAGCGAGCAGAGCACTACCAGCGAGAGAAAGCGGGTTTTACTTAAACCACGGAAACAGCTGGCGCTAAAGGAGTAGATAAGCAGGCCAATGAAAAAAAGTAGCCCGGCACGCAGGTACTGTCCCTGCCAGCTGCGAAACATCTGCTTAAGATCCGGGGCAACCATCAGGCCGTTCAGTACTGTAAATGCCAGCAGGCCAGCAAGAAGATAAACTGGAATACGTGATTTAAGCGTATGCTCCAGCGGCATACCCTGCTTTTTAAAATAGAGATACAGGGTCATCGCCAGGCCAACATAGATAAACAGGTTGCGGTTGGCAGGCAAGTTTGAGTTTTCAATCGGCCAGACAAAACACAGAATGCAGAAACAGAAAAGCAGAAGCGAAGTGGTCACTTTTTTAGCGGAAAGATTCGCTAAAGACTGAACGGCTATCATATTAAAACCTATCATAAAACTGACAATCAGCTGTAAAAAAGCGCTACAAGTTATTGCGCTGCGAATGCGTTACGATCCTATGAGTCTTGCGCTCATATGACGACAGTAACTGCCCTTCATTCTTAAATATCGCCTTCAGATCCGTGGCGAAATAGATCTTCATAAAACGTAAAATGTCCCGCTGCGTCAGACCAATATTGATCGAGGAGAAATAGAGACCAATAAGGTCCTTATCACGCCAGCGCTGTGGCACTCGGCGGCGGATCTGCGCCCGGTGCAGATCGATTATCGACAGCTTTAAATCACGCTCCTGCCCGGAAAAGGGCAGATGCAGCAGGAAGTGGCACAGGTAGCAGTCGCGGTGGTTGACGCCAGCCTCATGCATCTTGCGCACCATCGTGGCCACGCGGCGAATAAGCATCCGCTTAACGTGTAGATCGGGAGGGTTCACGCGCCAGTCGGCGCAGTAATCTTCAAGGCTAATGGTTGGGGTAAGATCCTCGGTAATGATAAACGAGGTTTTCGTCAGCGGATTGGTCCCTTTTTCCCCAAAGCCAACGCCGTGCATGGTATCAACACCGCACTCGTGGAGACGATGGATTGCATTCCACTCCCGGTCAGCCCCCAGCACCGGCATGCGCAGAGAGAAAAGGTTTTTCACCACCTCTTTGACCGAGGTGCCCTGGTGCCACTTCAGAAAATAGCTCTTGCCGGCCAGCTCAAAGCGAATCGTTCTGCGCGTTTCAAGCTCGCGAAACACGTCACCCTGCAGCTTTTTCACTTCGGCAAAGGCATCTTTACCACGCCATAAGGTGGCCAGCGGCTCTTTCAGTTCAACCATTCACTTTACCCGTTATCATATCAGCTACCTTTTCCGGCAGGCTGTAGAGATCCTGCGTATCCGCATAGTGACGGGCGTTGGCCGCCCACTCGCTCAGGCGCGACGGCGTATCCAGCGCATCGGCCAGCGTCCTGTTCAGCGCTGCCTGTGAAAACGGCTCGTTAATCACTACGCCACAGCGGGCATCCGCTATGTAGGGCGCGTAGCCACAGACCTCGGTGACAATTACCGGTAGCCCTGCCGCCACCGCCTCCAGCAGCACGATGCCTGCCGCCTCCTGTTTCGCAGGATGCACAAGCAGATCCGCTGCGGCCATCAGTTCGGCCACGTCGCTGCGTCCGGCAAAGAAGTGTACATTTTCTTTTATGCCCAGCTTTGCGGCAAGCGCCGCGAACGGTCCAGGTTTATCCTGCCCGACAACAAACAGCAGCGTATTTTGCCGCAGGGTCTCTGGCAGCGCGGCGATAGCCTCAAGAGTACGCGCCACACCCTTACGGTTAAAATCTGACCCCACCTGTAGAACAAAGTTCTGATCCGCGCCGATGCGGTTTTTCTCCCGATAGAGACGGCGGCTATCGGGGAGCTGCTGACTGTATTTACGATCGGGATAGATGCCGGGCGGCAGAATGTGAAAGCGTTCAGGCTCGGTCTGATAGTGGCGCTGGAAATCGGCAATCTGCTTATCCGTCAGCATCAGCAGCTGCGTCTTCTTACCCTGCTCAAACGTTGCGCGCTCAAAGGCCGCATAGTGGCGGTAGCGTGACGTCAGACGGTAGAAAAAGCCCTTCTCCTGCGCCACCTTCTCGGCATAGCAGACGTCTGCCGCATAGTAGATATCGAGGCCCGGCATCTTGTTGAAGCCCACAACTCGCGCCACCGGATGCTGGGCAAGGTGCGCTTTTACCCACTCATAGTACTCAGCGTTGCGTCCGTGATTAGTACGTTTCCTGACCGGAACGACAATCAGCTCAAACTCGTCAGGACACTCGCCCTGCCAGGACTGGGTGTAGACGCGCACCTGGTGGCCGCGTCCGGCTACCGTCCGGGCAATGCGCATAAAGTCGCGCTGTAACCCGCCAAACGGAAAGTATTTATAGAGGCAAAAGGCAACAATCATAGTGAGCCACCCGCCTGTACGGCAGCGTTAAGCGGTGGAAGCAGCGTCCGGGCGGCAGCGATAACCTCGTCCGCTGGGATCACAGAGAGGTAGCGCCGGTTGCGATCGAGCTGGTCACGCGTCGGCATCGGCTGGTAGCTCCCGGCCCAGAGCACAACGGCATCATCTGACCACGGACGCCAGGCAATATGATCGGTTGCGCCAAACAGGGCAATAATTTTGGTTTTTACCGCGGCGGCAATATGCATCGGTGCAGAATCGACGCCGATAAACAGCGCAGCATGATCGATAAGCGCCGCCAGCTCCGGAAAACGCGTTTTTCCCGCCAGCGCGGTGACCGGTCGCGTTGCGCAGGCGCTGGCAATCTCTTCCACACAGCTCAGGTCGTCCGCGCCAGGCCCGGAGGTCAGCACTACCTCATAGCCCTGATGATGCAGAGCATCAATAACCTGCGAGAACTTACTGTTATCCCAACACTTAAAGGCCTGCCGCGCCGTGGGCTGGATCACCACATAGTGCTCTCCGACCCCGGCGGCAGTCAGCTGCTCGCGCATCGCATGCCAGTTCTGCGCGGTATAGCTCATGGTCAGCTCGCGGCAATCTTCGGTAATACCCAGCGGACGCAGCGCCGACAGGTTGCGCTCAACAATATGATCGCCAACGACAGGGGCGTGATGAGTAAAGCTTTTACGCCACAAGGCCGCCTGACGATGGGGAAAATCCTGCGAAATCTTGACCCGGGCGGGCAGACAGCGCACCAGCGCGGCAACCATCCACTGGTCTGTAAGATTGACGATAAGATCGTAACGGTTAGCGCGCAGCTGCTTAAGCACATCCACGAAGTTGGCGATTTTCTCCCCGGCTTTGGCTTTTTTGTTTTTGAGGCCGTAGAGCGCGTTAATCTCTGCGTTTTCTGACAGGATAGGGATCGTATCCTGATAGAGCAGCACGTCGATTTTCGCATCAGGGTAGCGGCGCTTCAGGGTGCTTACGACGGGCGTCGTGAGCAGCATATCCCCATGAAACCGCATTTTTATCAGCAGAACTCTTTGAAATGGCTTTTCCACAAGCGGCTCTTATCCGTTGATGATGACCAGTATAGACAACAATAAGCACGCTACCGCCCAGGCTTAACCGCTGCCCGCGCACCGTAACGCGCCCATTTTTGCGCGCTAGTGTAGCATTTTTTGCTGTCTAAGCCGACACGAATGTTTTTTCAGCAACCCGCTGATTTCAACTAACTTTATAAAATTACTACAAAAAAGCACGCGTTTTAGGATTCATCGCCTGCGGGAGAGGGGATTTGCAGCCAATTCGGCAAAAGTAATGGCATTGATGCAGCTAAATACATAGAATTCCCAGCACATCCATCAGCCAGTTGCGTACTATGCTTCAATTGCTTTACACCACACTTTTCTACCTGATTCAGCCGCTTATCTGGCTGCGTCTTTGGGTGCGTGGTCGCAAAGCACCGGCCTACCGCAAACGCTGGGGCGAGCGTTATGGCTTCTATAAGAAAGCGCTTAAGCCCGGCGGCATCCTGATGCACTCCGTTTCCGTGGGCGAAACCCTGGCGGCAATCCCGCTGGTTCGCGCCCTGCGCCATCGCTATCCCGATCTGCCAATTACCGTTACCACCATGACCCCGACCGGTTCGGAGCGCGTGCTCTCCGCTTTTGGCAACGACGTTCAGCACGTCTACCTGCCCTACGATCTGCCGGACGCGCTCAATCGTTTTTTAAACGCCGTGGATCCGAAGCTGGTACTGGTGATGGAGACCGAGCTGTGGCCGAACCTGATTGCCGCTCTGCACAAGCGCCAGATCCCGCTGGTGATCGCTAACGCCCGTCTCTCTGCGCGCTCTGCTAAAGGCTATGCAAAGCTGGGCGATTTTATTCGCACCCTGCTGCGCCGTATCACGCTGATCGCCGCCCAGAACGAAGAGGATGGCGAGCGCTTTATTGCTCTTGGGGCAAAGCGTAACCAGCTCACCGTCACTGGCAGCCTGAAATTCGATATCTCGGTTACGCCCCAGCTCGCTTCCCGGGCAGTGACCCTGCGCCGCCAGTGGGCTCCGCATCGTCCGGTCTGGATCGCCACCAGCACCCACGAAGGCGAAGAGAGTGCGGTTATCGAGGCGCACCAGACGCTATTGCGCGAGTTTCCTAACCTGCTGCTGATCCTGGTTCCACGCCATCCGGAACGCTTCCCGGACGCCATCAACCTGGTGCGGCAGGCAGGTCTGAGCTATATCACCCGCTCGTCGGGGGAAGTGCCCTCCAGCAGCACCCAGGTGGTGGTGGGCGATACCATGGGCGAGCTGATGCTGCTCTACGGCATTGCCGATCTCGCTTTTGTTGGCGGTTCACTGGTAGAGCGCGGCGGGCATAACCCGCTGGAGGCCGCTGCACACGCTATTCCGGTGCTGATGGGACCACATACGTTTAACTTCAAAGATATCTGCGCCCGTCTGACCCAGGCCGACGGTTTGATCACCGTGGCGGACGTCGCCTCGCTGAGCAAAGAGGTTGCCTCCCTGCTGACCGATGAGGACTACCGTAACTTCTACGGTCGTCATGCGGTAGAGGTGCTCTATCAAAACCAGGGCGCGCTGCAGCGTCTGTTACAATTGCTGGAACCCTATCTGCCACCAAAAGCCCATTAAGGTTTTTATATGCAAAAGCGCGCAATCTACCCTGGCACCTTCGATCCGGTCACCAACGGCCATATCAACATTATCACCCGGGCCGCGGGCATGTTCGATCGGGTTATCATGGCGATTGCCGCCAGCCCGAGCAAAAAGCCGCTCTTCTCGCTGGACGAGCGCGTTGCTCTGGCGCAGGAGGCCACCGCCCATCTTGAAAACGTTGAGGTCATCGGCTTTAGCGATCTGATGGCGAGCTTTGCCCGCGACCAGCAGGCAACGATCCTGATCCGTGGTCTACGCGCCGTGGCTGATTTTGAATATGAGACCCAGCTGGCGCATATGAATCGTCACCTGATGCCGGAGCTGGAGAGCGTCTTTCTGATGCCCGCCAAGGAGTGGTCGTTTATCTCGTCGTCGCTGGTCAAAGAGGTGGCGCGTCATCAGGGTGACGTGGCCGACTTCCTGCCGCCAAACGTGCACCAGGCGCTGTTGCAGAAGCTTCGGTAGGCGTTTTGGCGCTGCGCTTAACGGGTCTACGCTGATGAGGCTGCTGCGATTTTGTAGGCCCGGCAAGCATGAGCGCCGCCGGGCGGCACTGCGTTTGCCCGGCCTACGGTCTGTTATTTCTGGCAGTTGCGGCAGTAGAAGGTCGCGCGCTGGGCATGCTTGGTTGCCACGATCGGCGTCGCGCAGACGCGGCAGGGTTCGCCTTTGCGCCCGTAAACCTGCAGCTGCTGAGCGAAATAGCCTGGCTTCCCGTCGCTTTGCAAAAAGTCTTTTAACGTTGTCCCGCCCTGCTCTATCGAGCGCAGCAGCACCGCCTTAATGACCTGCACCAGTAGGGCACACTCTTCATGAGAGAGCGACGAGGCGAGCCGGTCCGGGTGGATCCCGGCGGCAAACAGCGACTCACTGGCGTAGATGTTGCCCACGCCCACCACCAGCTTGTTATCCATTAGCCAGGGTTTAATGGCGGTTTTCTTTTTCGCACACTTCTGCTGCAGATACTCTGCATTGAACGCATCGCTCAGCGGCTCCGGCCCCAGGTGCGCCAGCACGTTATGTCCTTCCAGCTCTTTGGTCCACAGCCAGGCACCAAAGCGACGCGGATCGGTGTAGCGCAGCACTTTGCCGTTGCTCATCACCAGATCGACATGATCGTGCTTCTCGGCAGGCAGATCGTGGGGAAGAATGCGCAGGCTGCCGGACATGCCGAGGTGGATGATGATCCAGCCGTCGGGCAGCTCCAGCAGCAGATATTTTGCCCGCCGCTGTACGCTAAGCACTGGCTTATCGCTCAGGCGGTGGATCTCGTCGGAAACGGGCCAGCGCAGGCGGCCATTGCGTACCACCGCGTGCAGGATAGTTTGACCCACCAGGTGCGGCTCTATACCGCGGCGGCTGGTTTCTACCTCAGGTAATTCAGGCATGTTTCCTCCGTTAAGATACACAGAAAGCAAAAAACCCGGCCGGAGCCGGGTTTCTGTACAAGAAAACTAAAACTTATTTAATTTTAGCTTCTTTGTAGAGAACGTGCTGACGGACAACTGGATCGAACTTTTTCAGTTCCAGTTTTTCCGGCTTAGTACGTTTGTTCTTCGTAGTGGTATAGAAGTGACCAGTACCAGCAGAAGAAACCAGCTTGATTTTCTCACGAATACCTTTAGCCATGATTTATTTCCTCTTTAAGTACTTAGTACTTTTCGCCACGGGCACGCAGTTCAGACAGAACTGTATCGATGCCTTTCTTATCAATTACACGCATACCTTTAGCAGATACGCGCAGGGTGACAAAACGCTTCTCGCTCTCAACCCAGAAACGGTGAGAGTGCAGGTTCGGCAGGAAACGGCGTTTAGTCGCGTTCAGTGCGTGGGAACGGTTATTACCGGTCACCGGACGCTTGCCAGTAACTTGGCAGACTCGGGACATGTCTATTCTCCAAAAATCAAATTAGCTCGAGCTTCGTATAGGGTTTTGACGCCTCGTCAGGCTGTAAGGCCCGGTCACGGCGGTTCAGTGTGAACTCGCGATTGCCAGGCCCAAATGCCAAACCCGAGATTCTCAAAGGTGGCGTAGTATACGCTGTGTCGGCTGTGTGCTCAAGTCCCGAACAGACAAAGATCCCGCTGGATCGCGCAGGGTGGTTTAAATCCAACCACGTTCGGCAAATGAAACCCACTCTCCCCGGCCTACAACGAGGTGGTCTAATACACGGATATCCATGAATTCACAACATTTTACCACACGTTCGGTGATTTGTTTATCAGCAAAACTGGGTTCTGCATAACCCGACGGATGATTATGGGCAAGGATCACGGCGGCAGCGTTGATCGCGATGGCTTCACGAACAATTTCCCGCGGGTGGACCTCAACGTGGCTTAACGTGCCGGAAAAGAGGCGGCTGTGCCGGAGCACCCGGTTCTGGTTGTTGAGATAGATGACCAAAAAGATCTCGCGCGGCTCGTCGGCAAGCTGGCTTTGCAGAAACGCTCTGGTGGCCTGCGGGCTGTCCAGGGTCAGCGCCTCCTGAATGCTAGACGCATGATAGCGACGCGCCAGCTCGGCAATGCCTTTGAGCTGGGCAAACTTCGCCACGCCGATACCCGACACCTCGGCAAACTGCTCCGCATCCGCGGAGAGCAGATCGTAAAGCGAACCGAAATGCGCGACGAGATATTCGGCGAACGCCATCACGCTGCGCTCCGGCGTACCGGTACGCAGAAACAGCGCCAGCAGCTCGATGTCGGTGAGGGATGCAATCCCCAGGCGCAGCATCTTCTCGCGGGGCATCTTTTCACGCGGCACGTTCTCATATGACGTCAGCGATCTCGCCGTTTCCATCGCGCTCCTCCCGGTGAAAACCCTATTTTGCCACGGCGCGATGGGTGGCTCGACCTGCGGTTTTCGCTTTTGCGTGGCGGCTCGTAAAGGGAGTGATGTGCAAAAGCGCCTCACTTTACAGAGTGTGATAAAATGCCCACCTTCTGGTGAAACCCAACAGGAATGAATCATGATGAGCCTGGCCGGTAAAAAAATCGTTCTTGGCGTGAGCGGCGGCATTGCTGCCTACAAAACGCCGGAGCTGGTACGTCGTCTGCGCGATCGCGGCGCAGAGGTGCGCGTGGCAATGACAGAGGGTGCCAAAGCCTTTATCACTCCCCTGAGCCTGCAGGCGGTATCGGGCTATCCGGTTTCCGATAGCCTGCTGGATCCGGCTGCCGAAGCGGCAATGGGGCATATCGAGCTGGGCAAGTGGGCCGACCTGGTGATCCTCGCCCCGGCGACTGCCGACCTGATTGCCCGCGTGGCCGCCGGTATGGCTAACGATCTGGTTACGACTATCTGCCTGGCCACCCCGTCACCCGTCGCGGTCGTACCGGCGATGAACCAGCAGATGTACCGCAACGCCGCCACGCAGCATAACCTGAGCGTGCTGGCCGCCCGAGGCCTGCTGCAGTGGGGACCGGACAGCGGTAGCCAGGCCTGCGGCGACGTTGGACCAGGCCGGATGCTCGACCCGCTCGCTATCGTCGATCTGGCCGCAGCGCATTTTTCGCCTGTCAAAACACTGCAACATCTGAATATCATGATTACCGCTGGCCCAACGCAGGAGCCGCTGGATCCGGTGCGCTACATCACCAACAAAAGCTCCGGCAAGATGGGCTTCGCCATTGCCGCTGCCGCTGCCCGCCTTGGCGCGAACGTGACGCTGGTGAGCGGCCCGGTTTCGCTGCCGACGCCGACAGGGGTGACGCGCGTGGATGTCGTGACCGCGCTGGAGATGGAAGCCGCCGTACAGGCTCGGGTTCAGTCGCAGCAAATTTTTATCGGCTGTGCTGCCGTCGCTGACTACCGCGCCGCCGCCGTTGCCGATGAGAAGATCAAAAAGCAAGGCGATGAAATTACAATAAAAATGGTTAAAAACCCGGATATCGTTGCCGGCGTTGCCGCGCTCAGTACGAACCGTCCTTACGTCGTAGGGTTTGCCGCCGAAACAAATAATGTGGAAGAATACGCCCGGCAAAAACGTATCCGCAAAAACCTTGATCTGATCTGCGCCAACGACGTATCTGGTGAAAATCAAGGGTTTAACAGCGACAGCAACGCATTACACCTTTTCTGGCAGGACGGCGATAAAGTCTTGCCGCTTGAGCGCAAAGCACTTCTGGGACAACTACTACTGGACGAGATCGTTACCCGTTATGATGAAAAAAATCGACGTTAAAATTATGGACCCGCGCGTTGGCAAAGCCTTTCCGCTGCCAACCTACGCCACCTCCGGCTCTGCCGGACTTGACCTGCGAGCCTGTCTTGATGACGCCGTAGAGCTGGCGCCGGGCGCAACGACGCTGCTGCCGACCGGTCTGGCTATTCACATCGCCGATCCGTCGCTGGCCGCGGTGATTTTACCGCGCTCGGGCCTCGGCCATAAGCATGGCGTGGTGCTGGGCAACCTGGTTGGCCTGATTGATTCGGATTACCAGGGGCAGCTGATGGTCTCCGTCTGGAACCGCGGCAAGGAGAGCTTCACGATTGAGCCGGGCGAGCGTATTGCACAGATGGTATTTGTGCCGGTGGTGCAGGCAGAGTTCAACCTGGTAGAAGAGTTTGACAGCTCTGAACGTGGTGAAGGCGGCTTCGGCCATTCCGGGCGTCAGTAAGTCGCCTCATCCTTATATCATCCAGGATGCGTCTAAAACATGGCAGAAAAACAAACCGCGAAAAGGAATCGTCGCGAAGAAATACTCCAGTCTCTGGCGCTAATGCTTGAATCCAGCGATGGCAGCCAACGCATTACCACGGCAAAGCTGGCTGCATCGGTGGGTGTCTCCGAAGCGGCCCTTTATCGGCATTTTCCAAGCAAAACGCGCATGTTTGACAGCTTGATCGAGTTTATCGAAGATAGCCTGACGACGCGTATCAACTTAATCCTAAAAGATGAGAAAGATACGCTGGCACGCCTGCGTCTTATCATTCAGCTGATTTTAGGCTTCGGTGAACGCAACCCAGGGCTGACGCGGATCCTCACCGGTCACGCGCTGATGTTTGAGCAGGATCGCCTCCAGGGCCGTATCAACCAGCTATTTGAGCGGATTGAATCGCAGCTGCGGCAGGTTCTGCGCGAGCGGAAGATGCGCGAAGGTGAAGGTTTTACCGTGGATGAAACGCTGCTGGCGAGCCAGCTGCTGGCCCAGTGTGAAGGTATGCTGTCGCGCTTTGTACGCAGCGAGTTCAAATACCGGCCCACGGACGATTTTGACGTCCGCTGGCCGCTGATGGTGGCTCAGCTACATTAATGCGTAAGCCCGGTCAGCGCTCGCGCTACCGGGCAGCTTAACGCTTAAACCCCAAACTCTTCCCGATACGCCTGCACCGACGCCAGGTGGTTCGCCATCTCCGGGCGCTCTTCCAGATAGGCAATCAGATCCTTCAGGGTGATGATAGAAATGACCTGGCAGCCATAGTCGCGCTCGACCTCCTGAATCGCCGAGATATCGCCGCGCCCGCGCTCCTGACGGTCGAGGGAGATCAGCACCCCGGCCAGCGTCGCGCCATTGGCCTGGATAATCTCCATCGACTCACGGATCGCCGTTCCGGCGGTGATCACATCATCTACCAGCATCACGCGGCCCTGCAGCGCGCTGCCCACCAGATTGCCGCCCTCACCGTGGTCTTTGGCCTCTTTGCGGTTGAAGCAGTAGGGCACGTCACGTTCGTGGTGCTCCGCCAGCGCCACTGCCGTGGTGGTGGCGATGGGAATGCCTTTATAGGCAGGGCCAAACAGCAGATCGAAGTCGATACCGGAATCTACCAGCGCTTCGGCATAGAAACGGCCTAACAGTGCCAGATCGCGCCCGGTATTAAACAGCCCGGCGTTGAAGAAATAGGGGCTTTTGCGCCCGGATTTCAGCGTAAACTCGCCGAACTTAAGTACCTGCTTGTTAAGCGCAAACTCAATAAACTGGCGCTGATACGGTTTCATGGCTCTGCTCCTCATCTCACTTTCATTGTTTTATAACGGTTACGCTAAATCACAGACAAAAGAAAGGCGACTCAATGGTCGCCCTTAAAAACTAATTTTCTAACGCCGCTTTCTGCGTCGCTACGATAGATTCAATCCCCTCTCTGGCCAGCGCCAGCAGCGAGAGCAGCTCCTCATGGGTGAACGGCTCGCCCTCGGCGGTGCCCTGCACCTCGATCATCCGGCCATCTTCAGTCATCACCACGTTCATATCGGTTTCGGCGGCAGAGTCTTCAACATACTCCAGATCGCACACCGCTTCGCCGTTGACGATACCCACGGAGACCGCTGCTACCATCCCTTTCATCGGGTTGGTCTTCAGCTTGCCTGCGGCAACCAGCTTGTTCAGCGCATCCGCCAGCGCCACGCACGCCCCGGTGATGGAGGCGGTACGGGTACCGCCATCGGCCTGGATCACGTCGCAGTCGAGGGTAATGGTGAACTCACCCAGCGCTTTTAAGTCTACGGCAGCGCGCAGGGAGCGGGCGATCAGGCGTTGGATCTCCAGCGTACGGCCACCCTGCTTGCCTTTGGCGGCTTCACGCGGGTTACGGGTATGGGTAGCGCGCGGCAGCATGCCATACTCAGCGGTGATCCACCCCTGGCCCTGGCCTTTCAGAAAACGCGGCACGCCTTCATCGATAGAGGCGGTACACAGAACTTTGGTATCACCGAATTCAACCAGCACGGCACCTTCAGCGTGTTTTGTATAGTTTCGGGTCAGGGTGACGGGACGCACCTGATTAGCGCTACGGCCTGCTGGACGCATGATGATTTCTCCGGCTTCTACGAATGTGGCTGCGCATTATACGGACTAAATACGCTTATTCCTATCTTGAGAAGGCCCCGAAAGCTATAATCCCCCCATCTCCTCTTTAAAAACAGGAACGTCTATGATCCGCAGTATGACAGCCTACGCCCGGCGTGAAATCAAGGGTGAATGGGGCAGCGCAGTCTGGGAACTGCGCTCGGTTAACCAGCGCTATCTGGAGACCTGGTTCCGCCTGCCGGAGCAGTTCCGCAGCCTTGAACCGGTGGTACGCGAGCGTATCCGTACCCGTCTGACCCGCGGCAAAATCGAATGTAACCTGCGCTTTGAGCCGGACGTCAGCGCACAGAGCGAGCTGATCCTGAATGAAAAGCTGGCTAAACAGCTGGTATCTGCGGCGAACTGGGTGAAAATGCAGAGTGACGAGGGTGAAATCAACCCGGTTGATATTCTGCGCTGGCCAGGCGTAATGGCCGCTCAGGAGCAGGATCTGGACGCGATTGCCGCTGAGATCCTCGCTGCGCTGGACGGCGCGCTGGATGACTTTATCGTCGCCCGTGAAACCGAAGGCCAGGCGCTGAAGAGCCTGATCGAGCAGCGTCTGGAAGGCGTTAGCCAAGAGGTGACGAAAGTACGCGCCCAGATGCCGGAAGTGCTGAAGTGGCAGCGCGAGCGCCTGGTTGCCAAGCTGGAAGATGCTCAGGTGCAGCTGGAGAACAACCGTCTTGAGCAGGAGCTAGTGCTGATGGCCCAGCGCATCGACGTGGCCGAAGAGCTGGACCGCCTCGACGCGCATGTCAAAGAGACCTACAACATTCTGAAGAAGAAAGAGGCCGTGGGCCGCCGCCTGGACTTTATGATGCAGGAGTTCAACCGCGAGTCGAACACCCTGGCGTCGAAGTCTATCAATGCTGATATCACGACCTCGGCTATCGAGCTGAAGGTGCTGATTGAGCAGATGCGCGAGCAGATTCAGAATATTGAGTAAATTCTAACCCACTTTCATATAATGTCATGATCACAGTAAAACCCGTAACTTACGAGTTTTACTGTCTCATTAAGAATGATCACTTCCCGCAAAAACTCGCGCTTTTACTGTACCATCTGATGTACCAATTATCCTTTGACCGCTATCAGTTTGGTACATGCAGGCAGAATGGGAAAGCTATCAGACATACAGATAAAAGCCTGGCTCAAGTCTCAGGAACGTTTTGAAGGACGCTCTGACGGAAATGGATTGTACCTGTGCTACCGCAAGGAGTTTTCAATACCCAAGTGGCGCTTTCGCTACAGCTACGGAGGCAAAGCGCGCGCTATGTGGATCGGTTCGTATGGGGATCTGGCCTTAGCGAAAGCGCGCGAACGGGCCAGAGAGCTATCGGCAAGAGTGGCTTTAAGCTATGACGTTGCCGGAGAGAAGCAGGAGCGGAAAGCCTCTACGCTTGCCAAAATCGAGAAAGAGAAGAATGCTCGTCGTGTTTCTGACCCTGCGCTTGAGTACTAAGAGAAACAAATTGTTGGACGCTGGAAACACCCCGCTATAATCAATGCACCAATCTCGATTGTTCCTGTGCGTTTAAAACTAGCGAGAGCATTACGAAGGTGATTACCGCACCGCCCCAGCTTGAAACCTGCGAGGCTCCTCTCCCACCGCCACCTCAGCGTCAGCCACAGACGCTGGTACGCTACGGAAGTGCCTTCCGACAATGAACCAAAATTTCACTCACTCCCTGCCATCCGGTGGAGATTTTTTTGAGCAAAACTAAAGATTTTTACACGGTGACGAGTATAAACAGTGATGCATGCAAGAGCTGCATGGATTTACATGCAAATAATGCGTGTCAGAAGCATGACTACGACCAGTACTGGCGTAGTCTGAGCTTGAAATGCACTTGCATGAAAAACGATATGTAAAGCGGGCAGGCGTGGTGGGGATAGCATTGCGCGCCAGTACCAGTAAAGTATGTCATTCAGTGCAGAATAACACAGCCTTTTTAAGCTCAGTTATCCTGCACTAATGCTATTAGATTCTTTTACTGGCTGATGCCCTTTGATTAGCATCTATTAAAATTATTTTAGATGTTCGCTTATTAGTTTTTTTGAATTCTGTATTAATGATTTGCAAATCTCTGTATTTATTTCGCATAAATCCGACATCCATTATGACAAAAAAACCTCTATCTGTGTCGTCTGCTTTTTTATATATTTCAAGCTGTTTTTCGAAACCATGCACTAGCTGATTGTTAGTTGACAATTTAATCTCAACAACAACTTTAGCATCAAACCCCTGCGAGATTTTAAAGTCAACAGGCCCATTACCACCATCAGCTTCTGGACTGATGTCTAAATTATTTGCTTTACAATAAGAATAAGCGACTGCAAACAGTAACCTTTGCGCAGCTTTTTCCTTTCTGTTTTTTCCCTCCTCAGTCCACATTTCCTTCCATAACCCCTTATTCTCCACTAAATCTAAGAACTGATTGATAATCTCCTCAACTAAATTTTCAACATCATCAATGTTGAGTTTTCTTTTGAATTTAGATAAATCGAATGGATGTTCCTTACTAAAAGAGGAAGATAATCTAGCCCAAAAAAGCTCTCCATTTTTATCGTTATCAAAATCATAAGGTTCTCTATCAATTTCTTTTATTAACTGAAGCAAATCTTCAAAATACTCTCGGTTCTCCAATGCCCTTTCTTTTGCTCTAGCTTTCTCTTTTCGGCTCATTGACGCAAGAAGGCTACCTAAATTCGCATTAATTCTGTCCCGCAGATCGACATTTTCTTTCATCGTGCTAATAGCACCACTCCAATCTGTAGAAATAGGGAGATCACGAACTATATCTTTTGGCACTAGAATTAGAGGAGCATTAGTCAATGGATTGAGAATCGAAGTATAATCACTGCCTTTAAATTTAAAATTTATGGTTTTTAGATTTAAGGTTTTATTTGCCTTCAGCGTGAAATCAAGAAGATGTTTAAATATTATATTTGTAGTCATATCACTTATTCTATCAGCACCAATACCTTCCTCGAATAAAGACATAACCATAAAAAGATCAGGATCATCTATTTTTAATTTTATAATTTTCGATGCTGTAATCATTGAGGTATTAACAAGTTCAGGCCCAAATCCTGAGCCTTTGCTGGAAGAACCATAGCCTAGACAAGTCCAACCGATCTCAGAAAAAGAAAATAATTTTTTAGCAGCTTTCCAAGCAGGATCATTTATTTCATCTGATGCTTTTAAAAGATTAATAATTTTCTCAAAAGTTTCATTATATGTTTTGAATGCATCCCTGCTCATTTCTTCATGTTTACTATCAGATAATAACAGGGGATCTATAAACAGGAGTGTATCTGAGTCAAGTAAAACATCAACAACGTCTAACTGATCAAGAAGATCTTCTTTGATACCAAAATGAGACGAGATTGTTGATATAGTCGTTAGCTTAGCCATATTATTTCTCTTTTAATTTTCAACATAGAATCATATGGAAATTAGATTTAAGTAACATTCATTTTCTTTTAGGCATAGGGCTATCCTTATTAACATCAACCATGTCAAGATTATATAAAGCGAAATTTACGCATTCTTTTGAGGTTGTTGCCAACTTTTTTAATTTTGGCGTACCATATATAAAGACGAAGCCTGTAGGTTTGCTCATAGAGGAAATAGAGGCAATTCTCTTTATTATTAATTTTTTAATAGGGTATTTTTCAATCAGATTATCGCTTATGAAAAATGAAACGGGTAAAATAACTCCCTCCTTATTCTTAAATTTTTTTTTGAATTTTACCTTATATCCATTATCGCACCTGTCAATATAAGCCCAGCCATAATAAATTAAGCTATCCTCAGGCAAATTTTCTAAGTTTTGTTCCCATACCAACTTGAAAAAAGAGGCATACGGAACACTTTTACCGCTTATATTTATAAGCCTACTTTCAATTGACTTATCAGAAAAATACCTTATGTATCGGCTAACAATTGTCCTAACAGAATATACACTACTAATAAATCCATTTTGCCTCAACGTATAGGTAAGGTTTTTACTTTTATAATTTATTTTCTTTTTAAGATCTTCCTCATCAACATTAGCATTCTTATCTCTAATTTCATAATATGAGGAAGGCCTTATAAGAATAAAAGAATCAACTACAGAAAGCTCAACCGATTTCTTTTCACCTGAACTCTCTTCAGAAGCCATCTCCAATATTTTCAATGGTATCTTATTAAAAATTTCACATTGTTCACCATGCTTTCCATAAATTCTGAAATGTGGCACCACTCTCATATTTTGAGTTTCTTCATCAATATTTGCGCACGTTACTTGTGCTTGGCAACTATCACCTGGGCAAATAAATGCTTTTTTGTTAGTGATTAGGCCGGACCAGTAAAATTCGTAAGCTTTGTCTGCATCGATAAAATCTTCAATTTCTAACGAATAGGCAACATCTAAAGGCATGGCAACCCCTTAAACCTCATGATGATAATAATAAACATATTTATACTGCTTAAATCGTCAACGATCAAACATTAATAACCTTAAAACGCACACAATGAAATTAATAAAATTTCATACGAAATTAAATATCGAATAATTATAAATTTTCAAAATAAAAGACCATTAATGAAAATGAAATCAAACATAAGTAATTTTTATTTCTAAATTTTGTAATTAAATACCGATTCCAGAGACGACTAGTGAGAGGCATCCCCAACTCAAATAAAAGCCTTAATTATCAATTAATTACAAAAATGATACTGTAATTAAAGATCCTAGCCCTGAGCCATAATCAGAAAATCTTGAAGTTTTTTGAAAAAATCTTGCATATTGGAAAAACCTCTTTTGTCAACATCGTAGTCAAAATGGCCAAATTTAAGCATTATTGAAACTTCACGTACCAAAAACTGTACCAAAAAGAATAAATGGGATATAAAACCATAAAAATCAATATGATAAGATTGCACAGATGCTCTGATCCAGAATATTGAGTGATGCTTAACGCGAGTTCTCTTTGTTCTGCTTAAACAAAAAGGCCATTGTAAATAATGGCCTTTTTGTTTTTTGTCGCAGTACTGAAATAGTTGTTGAATTTATTTATTAGGTAAATATGTAACTGATAAAGGTAATTAATCAGCCTCTACAATAACGGCTCTTGTTACGTTCTTCATTAATAAGAAAGATGCACTATGCTATTTCAGCGCCACATTAAGAAAAAAACCGCACTAATAATTCATATTTAAAATAATGCTTAGGGTAAGCTGCCGGGAATGCATTGCTTATCCAACACCACTTTCTACTTGTTAATCATGTGTTATTTACATACAGTGATACCAGTACAAGGAAGTTAACATTATGACTGCACTTCAATTCCCGTGTACCATATTCAAAACTCAGAAATGGATGGATGACTACGGGGCCAGAGACATGCGCTATGGTGACTTAACCGAAGCACAACTCATAAAACACTACCATCTGGAAAATGTGTCCACCCGCGTCAATCCTTATACATTGACCAAGGTTATACCTTTCAGCCAGTCTCAGCTGATGCCATATGGTTATCGAGGCGATACGGCTAAAATGACCACGCAGCAGTGTGCCAGAATTTTATTTGATGAGTTCCGCCACCTTTCCCGCATGTTTGCCCTGTTTAGCCCTTACCGACATCTGATCGATAAAATGATCACGCACATGCAATATGGCAACGGTGCGCCTTTCCGTGATATGTTGCTGGACAGGGCGTTGAGGGAGAATATTCTTAATGATAGTTCACAATACAATAGTACTCGATTGTCACTTAAAAAAACTCTTTTTGATAAAATAGATTGGAGGAGAAGGATCTTTCCAGAAAGTCAGAAATATCAACTATATAATGCTATTAGCTCCGGCATACTCCCTAAATTTGACAGATTCCTAGATAATTTTAATGGCATGGGCATTACTGTTCATGACACATGGGCAACGCAGATCACAATTAAATCACTTCACATTGATAAGGATTACTATCAAGCGGTGGTACATTACAAAGTGCAGGATCACTTTGGATTAGATGACGATGACATTATGAAAAATAAATTCAGCCAATTTCGATTTTTCCGTATCTGGTTTATACTTCAACGATACAATTTATTCGGATTCAAGCCTTTTATAACTAATATAGAAACTGACATTGAAATTATTGGAGGGGCGAATGAACTTTAAGAATAAAAAAAATACTTACATTTTATCATCCCTAACCTGCATAATGCTGGGCTATCTTTTCTGGTTATTATTACGGCCAGTAAAAATCGTTGATGTTCATAAAGATGGCGATATTAGCCATATTCTAGTGAAAAGTTTTCCTCTTACAGATGAAGGAAAGATAAATTGGTGGCTAGAAAATGAAAAAACAATAAAGTTTCATTATAACGTTCCCCAATCTGAATCACATAAGAGTTTCACAATCATTTTTTGGGATTTTGGAAATGGTTACAAAGAAAAAGGTGATGAAAGCAAAGATGATAGATTTTGTTTTTCTGATCTTTTGCCTCCCAAAAACTGTATTGATAAAAGCAAATTATTCTATATAAGCTCTGGTAAGGACACAGGGATATCGTTTGTTACTGACCACGCAATATATAGAATAAAAAAAGATGGTGAATTAGTAAAAATGAACCCTAATTAAAAATTAAAAATAAAAGAGGCCAGTACAAACTTATAGAGATTATTATGAAAACAAATTTAAAAGCTACTTTAATTGTGCTTTCATTATTTTTTCTCACTTCGGCAAGCTATGTTTCTTGGTTAGACTCAACTCCAGTAAAAATCATAGCCGTTCACCAAGAAGAAAATTTTAGTGAAGTTCTAGTAAGATACTTCCCAATAACAGATACGGGAAAAATCAAATGGTGGGCTAAGAATAAAGAACTATTAAAAAATAAATACACCATTCCTAGTCCGGGATCGAATGGCAATTTCTACATAAATTTTTGGGATTTTGGCGAAGGTTATAAAGAGCAAGGTAAATATGACCGCCGATGCTTTGCTGACATGATGCCACTTAAAAACTGCATAGATAAAAATGCGGTTTTTTCTGTCGAGAATGGTAGAGACGGTTCGATATTATTTACAGTTTATGATGGGACATATCACATGGAAAGTGGAGGTGAAGTAAAAAAATTAAAGACTAATCAAATTAATCTTTTTTGATATTACAGGCCCACTACTCATGGTATTTAATTATGCACCAAGAGACTTTCTCTGAGCAACTATTTACTTTAGCAAAGCTTGTTCTTTTTTGAAAATAGGATTAAACATAACAATGATGGAAATCATCAATGAAAAGCAAAAATAAGAAAATCCTTCTTACAATATGTTTAGTCATTTCCGTGCTAATAGCTTACCTTGTCTGGCGATCGCTACGTCCGGTGGATATTGTTGATGTTCATCAAGAGGATAACTATAGTTCTGTTTTAGTAAGAAACTTTCCATAACGGATAAAGGAAAAATATATTGGTGGTTAAAAAATAAGAACATGTTAAAAAGCCGCTATGGCATTCCAAGACCTGCCTCCTATGGGGGATATAACGTGACTTTCTGGTTGTTTGATGAGGGGTATAAAGATGAAGGAGGATATGACAGACTGTGCTTTAAGGATATGAAAGGACCAATAACCTGCATTGAAAAAGATGCTGTATTCTCTGTAGATAACAGCACTAATCTAGGGACGGTTTTTACGGTGTGCAATGGTAGACATTATCGTTTAGATAAAAGAGGAGAAGTTGTTAAAATCTCTACAAAATAAAATAATATTTTTTGGAGAAATGAAATTAGTTTACTTATAAACAGGTTGCAAAAAAATCATAAAAGCCTGAAGCCTAGAGAAAATACAGTTAAGGATATTATGAATTGAAAGAAAAAATAATTTTATGTAAGCTATTACTTATGGGCTGCATTCTTTCCGCTTACGTCCTTTGGATATGGTTACGCTCAGTAGAAGTTGTAGCAGTTCATCAGAATGGTAATCATACCTATATTATAGTGAAAAACTTTCCAATCACGGACAAAGAGAAAATAGATTGGCGGCTAAGAAACAGGGATATATTAAAAAAGCGCTACAACATTCCTAAGCCTGCGCTCTCTGGGGATTATACTGTCATTTTCTGGGATTACGGTGATGGATATAAAGAAGAAGGCAAATATGACAGACTCTGTTTCGATGATCTGGAGCCTCCGAAAAACTGCATTGATAAAAATATGATTCTTAATGTAAATTACTCTAAGAACTATGGAGCATCTTATATCACCGTTAAAAAATCTTATTATACAGATAAGAATGGGGGCATAGTAGAAAATAAAGATGATTAGGTATGTTCTTAGTCTACAAGACCTTACTACTTACTTCTTTATTGTACGTTATGGCATGCTATATACTTTTTATTAATTTGCAGCAGCGCTTTTAGGCATATATACATCAAACAGTATAGAAATCATCTATTAATGAAAAGAAAACACACGGAAATTATTTTTCTGCTACTTTTATTTGCTTCCGTACTTACTACTTACCTTATATGGATATCGCTACGTCCGGTAAGCATTATCGCTGTTCATCAAGACGATGACTACAGTTCTGTTTTAGTAAAGAACTTCCCCATCACAGAAAAAGGTGAAATAGACTGGTGGTTCAAAAACAAAGATATGCTGAAGAGTAGATATGAAATTCCAAAACCATCTTCTTACGGAAGTTTTACTATTATTTTTTGGGACTACGGCGATGGTTATAAAGAAGAGGGGAAATATGATAGACTTTGCTTCTATGACATGCCTCCTCCGAAAAACTGTATAGATAAAAATATAGTATTTTACGTTAGCTACAGCAAGAATAGTGGTATGTATTTCATCACTAACAATGAAAAGTATTATTTAAAGGAAAATGGTAAAATAGTAAGAGAGTAATCTAATTAGCTAGAAGAAAGACTGTAATTTCATGCTTATGATACGTAAACATAAAAACCACAACCCATGACAAACACCCTACTCTCCCCTACTCGCACCTTCGACGCCCCGCCCTTTATCCAACGCGCGGAGTCCGGTTACATCCGCCATCTGCCTGCACTGACCTACTGCCTCGTTGAGTATGACCGGGCGCACTACAGCGACGAACTGTTCCAGCGTTTCTCGCAGCCGCTCCCGGCAGCGCTAACTAATGCGGTTGCGAAGCGCAGGGCCGAATACCTGGCGAGCCGCTACTGCGGGCAGGTGCTGCTTGAGCAGGCGCAGGCTGCATCAACGGTGATTGGCACCGATGACCGCGTTCCCCAGTGGCCGGCTGGCTGGCGGGGAAGCATCTCCCACAGCGACAGGTACGCGCTGGTAGTCGTTGCGCCCGAATCAACGGGACTTATGCCCGGTATCGATATCGAGCAGTGGCAGCCCGAGATCATGCTGGAGACGGCGGATATGTTCGCCTCGCCAGACGAGCAGAAACTGCTATCCGCTTTAACGTTGCCCTACCCGCAGGCGCTGCTAACGCTCTTTTCAGCTAAGGAGAGCCTGTATAAATCGCAGTGGCCTGAAGTGAGGCGCTACTTTGATTTCCAGGCGGCTAAGATCACCTGCTTTGATGAAGCAGAGCAGCGCTTTACCCTGACGCTCACCGAGACCTTAACTCCAGAGCTAAAATGTGGCACCGCCTTTAGCGGCAGCTATACGTTTCTCAGCGACGCGGTCATCACCTGCATCGGCTAGCTCCCTTTCTCAAAATCCCTTTATCCCCTGCGCCGCCAGCCACGCGGTGAGGCTGTGCACCATTGGGTGATGAATAAAGGCGACCAGCTGTCGCGCCTTCTCTGCACCAACGCCCGGCAGCTTCTGCCAGCTAAGCTCATTGCGCTCGGTAAACTGCGGCCAGGTGCTGTCGCCCGTGAGCCTAAGCGCGGCCTGAGTGAGCGGCAGACCCAGCGCCATCACCCAGCGGATAAAAGGCCGCTTACGGACCAGGTTAAACTGGTGCCAGATCTGCTCTCCTCTGGCTGCGCTCAGCCCCGGCGTATTTTCCAGCTGCTGCCGGGTTAACGCCAGCCAGGAGAAGATGTGTTCAAAGCGATGCGCCTGATGCAGGAGCCGCCAGCCCGCGTCGCCCAGTCCCGGAATATCCAGCACCTGCTTGGAGCTGAGCCATACCAGCCGGGCAAAAAACTGCGGCAGGCATTCAGGTGAGGCATAAAAGCAGGTTAACGCATTGAAATGCGCGGGTGGCGGTTCGGGCTTGTTCCGCGCCAGGCTGCGCCATACCACCCGGTCGATGCGTGGGATCCCCTGGCCCGCCAGGCTCACCTGCACCTGATCGCCCGGAGCAATATCCAGCTCATGCCAGCGGCGGACGGAGCCGAGGTTCACCCGACGCACCGTCTTGTCATCCAGCTGCACCGGCTCAAGCTCTGCCACCACGGCGATCTTACCGCTGCGCCCGGTAGCAAAGCGGATGTTCATCACCTCCGCGACCTGCTCAACGGGCGGATATTTCCAGGCCACGACCCACTCGCCCTCGCCGGGCCGCCAGCGCTTGCCCTCAGGCTCTTTCGCCCTACGGATCACCACCCCGTCGGTAACAAAGGGTAGCGGCGAGGTGAACCAGCGGGTGCGGATCGTCTCAACCTCATCTGCGTTTTTCACCGGCAGGCTGAAACGCTCGCTGGTGCTAAACCCGGCTTCGCTCAGCAGCGTCAGACGCTGCTCCATCGCAGCTGGGCCGTCCGGCCACGCCCAGACAAATAGCGCCAGCTCATTCAGCAGAGGAGAGTTCTCCCGTTGCATTAGCGCGCCCGCTACTTTTGCTCGGGCGTTGATGCCACCCATCCGCTGCTGGATATGCCCCTCCCGCGCCAGATAGATCTCCCCTTGTAGCACGCTGTTTGCCAGCGGCCCGGCAAGTCGTTTAGGCAGGGACGGAATAAGGCGCACCTTCTCGGTCCACGACTCACCTTTGCGGCCATCGCCCCGGCTGATTGCCTGCACCAGCTGCCCGTTACGGTAGACCAGGGTCACCGCTACCCCATCGATCTTAGGCTGCACCCAGAGATCGCGGCGATCGCTCATCCAGCGCTTAAGGGCATACTTGTCCGCCAGCTTGCGCACCCCGGTATGCATTACCGGATGCGGCACCGAACCGCTTACCGGCGGCGCTGAGACGTCGGGCAGCGGTTGGGATATAAAGCAACGCTGCCACTGCGCCAGCCGATCGCTAAGGCGATCGTACACCGCGTCGCTTACTCCGCTGCTTCCCTCTCGCCAGTACGCCACGTTCCACTGGATGACCTGTCGCTGGAGCCGGGCGATCTCCAGCTGCGCCCGAAAGGGTGACCAGGACGGACAGGCCGCCGTGCTGTAACAGCTCCAGATCGTTAAGCCGAACGCTAATCCTCTACGCTTCCACATTTTCTGCCTCCCTTGCCTCGACCAGCACGGTATACCGCACGACGAACCGGTTGGCGAATGGCAAAATAGCAGGCTGCGAGGCGGCTTCAGCGCTTTTTAAAACGTTGCTGCAAACGAGAGTTGGATCGGGAAGAGAGTACGCAAAATGCAATAATCTCGTGCGAAAATGTGACAAAAACTACGTTAAAGGGTGCCGACGTGTATAATAGGCACGTATGTAGACATTTCCGTTCGTTCATTACATATAAAGATACTCATGGCTCAAGGCACGCTCTATATCGTTTCCGCTCCCAGTGGCGCGGGTAAATCAAGCCTCATTCAGGCTTTGTTAAAGACCCAACCGTTGTACGACACTCAGGTTTCTGTTTCACACACCACGCGCGCGCCGCGTCCCGGTGAAGTGCACGGTGAACACTACTTCTTTGTGAATCATGACGAGTTCAAAACCATGATTGGCAACGATGCCTTCCTTGAGCATGCGGAAGTGTTTGGCAACTACTACGGCACGTCCCGGGCAGCCATCGAGCAGGTACTGTCCACGGGCGTAGACGTCTTCCTCGATATCGACTGGCAGGGCGCGCAGCAGATCCGCGCAAAAATGCCCCAGGCGCGCAGCATCTTTGTATTGCCGCCGTCGAAGCTGGAGCTGGATCGTCGCCTGCGCGGTCGCGGTCAGGATAGCGAAGAGGTTATTGCTAAGCGTATGGCCCAGGCAGTTGCAGAAATGAGCCATTACGCCGAATATGATTATCTGGTTGTGAACGATGATTTTGATACCGCTATCAGCGATATGAAGACCATCATCCGTGCTGAACGTCTGCGCATGGGCCGCCAAATGCAGCGACATGACGCTTTAATCAGCAAACTATTGGCAGATTGAACCGGGTTTCAGTATCATGCCCAGTCATTTCTTCATCTGTGGAGCACTTTAAGTATGGCACGCGTAACTGTTCAGGACGCTGTAGAGAAAATTGGTAACCGTTTTGACCTGGTACTGGTGGCCGCGCGTCGCGCTCGTCAGATGCAGGTTGGCGGTAAAGATCCGCTGGTAGCGGAAGAGAACGATAAAACTACCGTTATCGCGCTGCGCGAAATCGAAGAAGGTCTGATCAACAACCAGATCCTCGACGTACGTGAGCGCCAGGAGCAGCAAGAGCAGGAAGCCGCTGAGTTACAGGCCGTCACCGCTATTGCTGAAGGTCGTCGTTAATAACGCTGCAGGTCACCCTTGTATCTGTTTGAAAGCCTGAATCAACTGATTCGCACCTACCTGCCGGAAGACCAGATCAAACGTCTCCAGCAGGCGTATCTCGTTGCACGTGACGCTCACGAGGGCCAGACACGTTCAAGCGGTGAACCCTACATTACGCACCCGGTAGCGGTGGCCTGTATTCTGGCCGAGATGAAACTCGACCACGAAACGCTGATGGCCGCCCTGCTGCATGACGTAATTGAAGATACCCCCGCCACCTACCAGGACATGGAGCAGCTGTTTGGCAAAACCGTGGCCGAGCTGGTGGAAGGGGTTTCAAAGCTTGATAAGCTGAATTTCCGCGATAAGAAAGAGGCCCAGGCCGAAAACTTTCGCAAGATGATCATGGCGATGGTGCAGGATATCCGCGTCATTCTCATCAAGCTTGCTGACCGCACCCATAACATGCGCACGCTGGGCTCGCTACGCCCGGACAAGCGTCGCCGCATCGCCCGTGAAACCCTCGAAATCTACAGTCCGCTGGCGCACCGCTTAGGTATTCACCACATCAAAACCGAGCTGGAAGAGCTGGGCTTTGAGGCGCTGCACCCGAACCGCTACCGCGTGATCAAAGAGGTCGTGAAGGCCGCGCGCGGCAACCGTAAAGAGATGATCCAAAAAATCCTCTCGGAGATCGAAGGGCGCTTGCAGGAGGCGGGTATCCCCTGCCGCGTGAGCGGTCGCGAGAAGCATCTCTACTCCATCTACTGCAAGATGGTGCTGAAAGAGCAGCGTTTTCACTCGATCATGGACATCTATGCTTTCCGGGTGATTGTCCATGATCTCGACACCTGCTACCGCGTGCTGGGCCAGATGCATAGCCTCTACAAGCCGCGTCCAGGACGCATGAAGGACTATATCGCCATTCCGAAAGCGAACGGCTATCAGTCGCTGCATACCTCTATGATTGGCCCGCACGGCGTGCCGGTTGAGGTGCAGATCCGTACTGAAGATATGGACCAGATGGCAGAGATGGGGGTTGCGGCGCACTGGGCGTATAAAGAGCACGGTGAGAGCAGCACCACCGCACAGATCCGCGCCCAGCGCTGGATGCAGAGCCTGCTAGAACTTCAGCAGAGCGCGGGCAGCTCCTTTGAATTTATCGAGAGCGTTAAATCCGATCTCTTCCCGGATGAGATTTACGTTTTCACACCGGAAGGGCGCATCGTTGAGCTGCCTGCCGGTGCTACCCCGGTCGATTTCGCCTATGCGGTGCACACCGATATCGGCCACGCCTGCGTTGGCGCACGCGTTGACCGGCAGCCCTACCCGCTGTCGCAGCCGCTGACCAGCGGGCAGACGGTAGAGATCATTACCGCGCCGGGCGCACGCCCGAACGCCGCCTGGCTTAACTTTGTCGTCAGCTCGAAAGCACGCGCCAAAATTCGCCAGATGCTGAAAAACCTCAAGCGCGACGATTCGGTCAGCCTGGGCCGTCGTCTGCTGAATCACGCCCTCGGCGGTAGCCGCAAGCTGGCAGAGATCCCGGCGGAGAATATCCAGCGCGAGCTGGTGCGCATGAAGCTCGTCTCACTCGACGATCTGCTGGCGGAGATTGGCCTCGGCAACGCGATGAGCGTGGTGGTAGCGAAAAACCTACAGCAGGGCGAAGCCTCCGCTGTGTCTACGTCTACCGCGCCGAGCCACGGCCACCTGCCGATTAAGGGCGCGGATGGGGTGCTGATCACCTTTGCAAAATGCTGCCGTCCGATCCCCGGCGACCCGATTATTGCGCACGTTAGCCCCGGCAAGGGGCTGGTTATCCACCATGAGTCCTGCCGTAACATCCGTGGCTACCAGAAAGAGCCAGAGAAGTTTATGGCGGTCGAGTGGGATAAAGAGACGGCGCAGGAGTTTATCACCGAGATCAAGGTTGATATGTTTAACCATCAGGGCGCGCTGGCGAACCTGACGGCGGCAATCAACACGGCCTCCTCCAATATTCAAAGCCTGAATACGGAAGAGAAAGATGGTCGCGTCTATAGCGCCTTTATCCGTCTGACCTGCCGCGACCGCGTGCACCTGGCGAATATTATGCGCAAAATCCGCGTGCTGCCGGACGTGATCAAGGTCACCCGTAACCGAAACTAGCCCTATGACTCTGAAACGTTATGCGCGTATACGTGAGATGCTCGCCAGGCGGCAGCCTGATCTGACCGTCTGCATGGAGCAGGTTCACAAGCCGCATAACGTTTCGGCAATCATTCGCACCGCCGATGCCGTCGGCGTGCATGAAGTTCACGCCGTCTGGCCGGAAAACCGGATGCGCATCATGGCCTCCTCCGCTGCGGGGAGCAACAGCTGGGTACAGGTCAAAACGCACCGCAACATTGCCGATGCCGTTGGACATCTGAAAAACCAGGGGATGCAGGTGCTGGCGACCCATCTCTCTGAGAAAGCAGTAGATTTTCGCGATATCGACTACACCCGCCCGACCTGTATTCTGATGGGGCAGGAGAAGACCGGCATCACTCAGGAGGCGCTGGATCTGGCAGACCAGGATATTATCATCCCGATGATCGGCATGGTGCAGTCCCTCAACGTTTCGGTCGCCTCTGCGCTGATCCTCTATGAAGCGCAGCGCCAGCGGCAGAACGCCGGAATGTACGCTCGCGACACCAGCACCATAGATTATGACGACCAGCATCGACTGCTGTTTGAAGGCAGCTACCCGGTGCTCGCCCGCGTGGCGAAGCAGAAAGGGTTGCCCTATCCCGACCTTAACGCGCATGGCGAAATAGAAGCCGACGCCGCGTGGTGGGCCACTATGCAGGCGGCAAGGTAAGCGTATGCAGGGTCGGTTATTAGATGCTGTCCCGCTCAGTTCTTTAACCGGCGTTGGCGCGGCGCAAAGCAGCAAGCTGGCTAAAATCGGTTTAGTGAACGTCCAGGATCTGCTCCTGCATCTGCCGCTGCGCTATGAAGACCGCACCCATCTCTACCCTATCGCCGACCTGCTGCCGGGCGTCTATGCTACGGTTGAGGGCGAAGTGCTGAACAGCAATGTCACATTTGGCGGTCGTAAGATGATGACCTGCCAGATCAGTGACGGCAGCGGCATCCTGACGATGCGCTTTTTCAACTTCAACGCGGCGATGAAAAACAGCCTCTCGCCAGGCCGCCGCGTGCTGGCCTACGGCGAGGCGAAGCGCGGCAAGTACGGCGCGGAGATGATCCACCCCGAGTACCGTATTCAGGGCGATCTCAGCACCCCGGAGCTGCAGGAGACCCTGACGCCGGTCTATCCCACTACCGAAGGCATTAAGCAGGGAACGCTGCGCAAGCTGACCGATCAGGCACTGGATCTGCTCGACACCTGCGCCATTGCGGAACTGCTGCCGCCTGAATTAGCCCAAGGGATGATGACCCTGCCGGAGGCGCTGCGCACGCTGCACCGTCCGCCGCCGACGCTACAGCTGACCGATTTAGAGCACGGCCAGCACCCCGCCCAGCGCCGCCTGATCCTTGAAGAGCTGCTGGCGCACAACCTCAGTATGCTGGCGTTACGCGCCGGGGCGCAGCGTTTCCATGCCCAGTCGCTGAAGGCCAACGATACGTTAAAAAACCAGCTGCTGGCGGCCCTGCCGTTTAAGCCCACCGCCGCTCAGGCGCGGGTCACGGCAGAGATCGAGCGCGATATGGCGCTGGATATCCCCATGATGCGCCTGGTGCAGGGGGACGTTGGCTCGGGTAAAACGCTGGTGGCCGCGCTGGCCGCATTGCGTGCTATTGCCAACGGCAAGCAGGTGGGGCTGATGGCGCCTACCGAGCTGCTGGCCGAGCAGCACGCCAACAACTTCCGCAGCTGGTTTGAACCGCTGGGAATCGAAGTGGGCTGGCTGGCGGGCAAGCAGAAGGGCAAGGCCCGCCTTGCGCAGCAGGAAGCGATTGCCAGCGGCCAGGTGCAGATGGTGGTCGGTACGCACGCTATTTTTCAGGAGCAGGTGCAGTTTAACGGCCTGGCGCTGGTGATTATCGATGAGCAGCACCGCTTTGGCGTCCACCAGCGGCTGGCGCTGCGGGAGAAGGGCCAGCAGCAGGGCTTCCATCCGCATCAGCTGATCATGACCGCCACCCCGATTCCCCGAACCCTGGCGATGACCGCCTACGCCGATCTCGATACCTCGGTGATCGACGAGCTGCCGCCGGGACGTACCCCGGTCACCACCGTGGCAATTGCCGATACCCGCCGCAGCGAAATTATCGATCGCGTGCGTCATGCCTGCACCAATGAAGGCCGTCAGGCCTACTGGGTCTGCACCCTGATCGAGGAGTCCGACCTGCTGGAGGCCCAGGCCGCCGAAGCGACGTGGGAGGAGCTGAAGCTGGCCCTGCCAGAGCTAAACGTTGGGCTGGTCCACGGTCGTATGAAGCCCGCCGAGAAGCAGGCGGTGATGCAAGCGTTCAAGCAGGGCGAGCTGCATCTGCTGGTGGCAACCACGGTCATTGAAGTGGGCGTAGACGTACCCAACGCCAGCCTGATGATCATCGAGAACCCCGAGCGCCTCGGTCTTGCGCAACTCCACCAGCTGCGAGGCCGCGTTGGCCGGGGTGCGGTTGCCTCCCACTGCGTGCTGCTCTACAAATCCCCGCTCTCTAAAACGGCGCAGAAGCGTTTGCAGGTGCTGCGCGACAGCAATGACGGCTTTGTGATTGCGCAAAAGGATCTGGAGATCCGCGGTCCCGGCGAGCTGCTCGGTACCCGCCAGACCGGCAACGCCGAGTTTAAGGTCGCCGACCTGCTGCGCGACCGGGCGATGATCCCGGAAGTACAGCGTCTCGCCCGCCATATTCATGAACGCTACCCGGAGCAGGCTGCAGCATTAATCGAACGCTGGATGCCAGAAACCGAGCGTTATTCCAACGCCTGATAACGTCCCTCAGAAACACCTTGTAAAATTTATAAATGCAATCGTTTGCTTTTATGAGTCGCTCAGCTAAAATGCCCGCTTTTCCACCGTGGAATTGCCTGAGATGTCCGTTAACACCCTCGAGTCTAAAGATGCGCAACCGGTTGCGCAGCCACACAATAGCGAACTGATCTACCGTCTGGAAGATCGCCCGCCGCTGGCGCAAACCCTTTTTGCCGCCTGCCAGCACCTGCTGGCGATGTTTGTTGCGGTCATTACTCCGGCACTGCTGATCTGCCAGGCGCTGGGCCTGCCCGCACAGGATACGCAGCACATCATCAGCATGTCGCTGTTCGCCTCAGGCGTGGCCTCGATTATCCAGATTAAAGCCTGGGGTCCTGTTGGCTCAGGCCTGCTCTCGATTCAGGGCACCAGCTTCAACTTCGTCGCCCCGTTGATTATGGGCGGCACGGCGCTGAAAACCGGCGGCGCGGACGTCCCGACGATGATGGCGGCGCTGTTCGGCACCCTGATGCTGGCGAGCTGCACCGAGATGGTCATCTCCCGCGTGCTGCACCTTGCTCGCCGGGTGATCACCCCGCTGGTCTCCGGCGTGGTAGTGATGATTATCGGCTTGTCGCTGATTCAGGTTGGCCTGACCTCCATCGGCGGCGGCTACGGCGCAATGGCGGATCACACCTTCGGCGCACCGAAAAACCTGCTGCTGGCGGGCGTGGTGCTGGCCGTGATCATCCTCCTGAACCGCCAGCGTAACCCTTACCTGCGCGTGGCCTCACTGGTGATCGCCATGGCGGTAGGCTACCTGCTGGCCTGGTGGATGGGCATGCTGCCGCAGAACAGCGCCCCGACCAGCAGCGACCTGGTCATGATCCCGACCCCGCTCTACTACGGCCTGGGCATCGACTGGAGCCTGCTCCTGCCGCTGATGCTGGTATTCATGATCACCTCCCTCGAAACCATCGGCGACATCACCGCCACCTCCGACGTCTCTGAGCAGCCGGTCTCCGGTCCGCTCTATATGAAGCGTCTGAAGGGCGGCGTGCTGGCTAACGGCCTGAACTCCTTTGTTTCGGCGGTGTTCAACACCTTCCCCAACTCCTGCTTTGGCCAGAACAACGGCGTGATCCAGCTGACCGGCGTTGCCAGCCGCTACGTCGGTTTTATCGTGGCGCTGATGCTGATCGTGCTCGGCCTCTTCCCGGCCGTGAGCGGCTTCGTCCAGCACATTCCTGAGCCGGTACTCGGCGGTGCAACGCTGGTGATGTTCGGCACCATCGCCGCCTCCGGGGTGCGTATCGTCTCCCGCGAGCCGCTGAACCGCCGCGCGATCATGATTATCGCCCTCTCGCTGGCCGTCGGCCTCGGCGTATCCCAGCAGCCGCTGATCCTGCAGTTTGCGCCGGACTGGCTGAAAAACCTGCTCTCCTCCGGCATCGCCGCGGGCGGTATTACCGCTATCGTGCTGAACCTCGTCTTCCCGCCAGAGAAGAACTAGTCCCCCGCGCGGCAGCGGTATTCACCCGCTGCCGCCGTAACACTGTCTCACCATTCCTTCCTTGAGCATTGCGCATAAATCGTGCATAAATTCCTTGTATGCTCACCGGGAAGGAAGACCATGAAACTGATTGGAAAAGTGCTGCTCTACATCGCGATCGCCCTGCTGCTGGTGATCCTGGCCTGCTATTTTCTGGTTCAGACGCGCTGGGGTGCAACGCAGGTCGGCAAGTGGATCAGCAGCAATACCGACTACCACCTCGCCTTTGACGCCGCCGATCACCGCTTCTCTTCACCTTCCCATCTGCTGCTCAAAAACGTCAACTTCGGTCGCAAAGGCCAGCCCGCAACGCTGGAGGCGAAGAGCGTGGACATCGGCTTCAGCAGCCGCCAGTTCACCGATCCGCTGCACGCGGACACCATCCTGCTCCAGGAGGGGACGCTTAACCTCTCACCTGCCACCGCGCCGCTGCCGCTGAAGGCCGACCGCCTGCTGCTGAGCGACATGGCCTTTAACAGCCCGGCCACCGGCTGGGATCTCAGCGCCCAGCGGGTAACCGGCGGCATCACGCCCTGGGAGCCGGTGGCGGGCAACGTGATGGGCAGCAAAGCGCAGATTCAGTTCAGCGCCGGCTCGATGACGCTGAACGGTGTCCCCGTCAGCAACGTGCTGATTCAGGGCAGCATCGATAACAGCGATGTGACTCTGACTACCATCGGTGCGGATATGGCGCGCGGCTCGCTCACCGGCACGGCCCGTCGCACCGCTGACGGGGGCTGGATTGTCGATAGCCTGCGCCTGAACGACATCCGCCTACAGAGCGATAAATCCCTGACCGATTTCTTCGCCCCGCTGACCACCCTGCCCTCGCTGCAGATTGGCCGTCTTGAGGTGACCGATGCCCGCCTGCAGGGACCGGACTGGGCGGTGACCGATCTCGACCTCAGCGCCCGCGCGCTGACCCTAACGAAGGGCGACTGGCAGAGCGAGGATGGCCGACTGGCAATGAACGCCAGCGAGTTTATCTTTGGCTCGCTGCATCTCTTCGATCCGATTTTTAACGCCGAGTTCTCCCCGCAGGGCATCGCGCTGCGCCAGTTCACCTCCCGCTGGGAGGGCGGCATGGTGCGAACCTCGGGCAACTGGCTGCGGGATGGCAAAGCGCTGGTGCTGGACGACGCGGCGATAGCCGGTCTGGAATATACCCTGCCGACCAACTGGAAACAGCTGTGGATGGATCGGCTCCCCGGCTGGCTGAACAGCGTGACGCTAAAAAGGTTCAGTGCCAGCCGTAACCTGGTGATCGATATCGATCCTGCGTTTCCGTGGCAGATCACCGCTCTGGATGGTTACGGTGCAAACTTACAGCTGGCAAGGGATCGCCAGTGGGGCGTGTGGGGCGGCAGCGCCAAGCTCAACGCCGCTGCGGCAACCTTTAACCGCGTCGATGTTCGCCGCCCTTCGCTGGCGCTGGCCGCCGACCGCAGCACGGTCACCATCAGCGAGCTGAGCGCCTTTACCGGCCAGGGCCTGCTGGAGGGAACCGCGACCGTTTCACAGGGACCGGAGCGGCAGGTGAACGTTAACCTCAACGGGCGCGGCATTCCGCTCAGCATATTGCAGCAGTGGGGCTGGCCTGCTCTGCCCCTCTCCGGCGGCGGTAATATCCAGCTCACCGCCACCGGCAGGGTCAACGCTGATGCACCGCTGAAGCCAACGGTGAACGGCGAATTAAAAGCGATCGACGTGATGAAACAGCAGCTCACCCAGACGATGCGCAACGGCGAAATCGTGCAGTAAATGTTTAGCGGGTTTACAGCTCGATCGCGAGCGTATTCCCTTCGGCGGTTACTACCACGCCCCACTCGCTGCCAGCGGATGTGCCGCCTTGCACGTCGCCAATCTTCTGCACGTTGCGCAGGCAGAGCGTCCAATCCTGCGCTTCGCCGGAACCCACTACGCGCACTATATTGCCCTCGCGCTTCGTCTTCAGGGTAAACATCACCGCGCCGTCTTCCCCCGGCACCTCGCAGATGGCCTCATGACCATCCTCCAGGGCAAAGAGCTGGAAGGCCGTCCCCTCATGCCACGCGTAGTCAGGCCGCTGGTCGTTGCTTCCCAGCGCCAGCAGCGTGTTGTTGCGCACATAGACCGGCAGGCTCATAAAGTCGTGCTGCTGTCTGTGCCAGCGGCTGCCCTGCACCTCATCGTTGCGCCACAGGTGCGTCCAGCGCCCCTCCGGTAGATAGAACTGCACGTCGCCCGCCTCGGAGAAGACCGGCGCAACCAGCACGCCGTCGCCGAGCATATACTGGCGGTCAAGGTAGTCGCAGGCCGGATCGTCCGGGAACTCCAGCATCATTGCTCGCAGCATCGGGGTACCCTGCTCACGGGCCAGCGCCGCCTGGCGATAGAGATAAGGCATCATGCGGCATTTCAGCTGGGTAAAGTGGCGCACCACGTCGCAGGACTCTTCATCATAGGCCCAGGGCACGCGGTAGGATTTGCTGCCGTGCAGGCGGCTGTGGCTGGAGAGCAGCCCGAATGCGCACCAGCGCTTATAGACATGCGCCGGGGCGGTATTCTCAAAGCCGCCGATGTCGTGACTCCAGAAGCCAAACCCGGAGAGACCAATCGACAGCCCGCCGCGCAGGCTCTCCGCCATCGACTCATAGTTGGCGTAGCAGTCGCCGCCCCAGTGCACCGGGAACTGCTGCGCGCCTACCGAAGCCGAGCGGGCAAACAGCACCGCCTCGCGCTCGCCCACCGTCTCTTTCAGCACGTTCCACACCAGCTCGTTGTAGATATAGGCATAGTGGTTGTGCATCTTCTGCGGATCGGCGCCATCGAACCATTGAACGTCGGTAGGAATGCGTTCGCCAAAGTCAGTCTTGAAGCAGTCAACACCGATCGCCACCAGCTTCTTCAGCTCGTCGGCATACCAGCGGCAGGCTTCGGGATTGGTAAAGTCATAGATTGCCAGCCCCGGCTGCCACTTGTCCCACTGCCAGAGCGAGCCATCCGGGCGCTTAAGCAGGTAGCCCTTCTCCTTCAGCTCCTTAAAGCGCGGCGACTTCTGGCCAATATAGGGGTTGATCCAGACGCAGATTTTCAGCCCCTTCGCTTTCAGGCGGCGGATCATCCCCTCTGGATCCGGGAAGGTCACCGGGTCCCACTCAAAATCGCACCACTGGAAGGCCTTCATCCAGAAGCAGTCGAAGTGGAAGACATGCAGAGGCAGATTGCGCTCGGCCATGCCGTCGATAAAGCTGTTTACCGTGGCCTCGTCGTAGTTGGTGGTAAACGAGGTGGTCAGCCAGAGGCCAAACGACCACGCGGGCGGCAGCGCCGGACGGCCGGTGAGCTGCGTGTAGCGGTTCAGGACATCCTTCGGCGTCGGGCCGTCGATCACGAAGTACTCAAGGTGCTCACCCTCTACGCTGAACTGTACCTTCGACACCTTCTCCGATCCCACCTCAAAGGAGACGCACTCGGGATGGTTCACCAATACGCCGTAGCCGCGATTGGTGAGGTAGAAGGGGATATTCTTGTACGCCTGCTCGGTGCTGGTGCCGCCGTCGCGGTTCCAGGTCTCCACCGTCTGGCCGTTGCGCACCAGGGCGGTAAAGCGTTCGCCCAGGCCATAGACCGCCTCTCCGACACCCAGATCCAGCCGCTCGAACAGGTAGTTTTTCCCGTGATGCGCATCCTGCACGTAGCCGCTGTTCTTCAGCTGGCTGCCGGTGATCCGCACGCCGTTGCGTAGAAAATCCAGCGACCAGGTTTCGCCTTTGGTCACCCGTGCGGTGAGGTTGCCGGAGGTCAGGGATGCGAACGCCTCGCTGTTTTGCAGCTCGACCTCAACGCCTTTTTGCACATTCAACGGGTAGTGCGGGCCGTTATCCAGTGCGCCCTGGAAGTGTTCCATCCGTACGCCGATCGCGCCCTCCTGCGGCGAGAAGAGACGCAGGGTAAACAGGGGCGTATCCAGCTGCCACGTCCGCTCGCGTACGTCGCGCGGCGCGGCATGGATCAGCAGCTCGCTGCCCTGCTGCTCCACGTCAAAGACCTGCACCGGAGAGATCACGTTAAGGCCGGGTTGAATAAGCCAGTTTCCATCACTGATTTTCATGCTCTGTTCCTTTTAATGCGTTAATTCTTTGCCGATCGATTCCTGGTCAAACTCCTGCTGGTTGCGGCGTGCGCCCACGGCGAGCTGCTGCATCATGGCGGTCAGGAAGGGGGTCTTCAGGGTGTAGAAGCGTTTGGCAATGATAGCGCTCAGCAGGTAGCAGACCGCCGGGACGAGGGTAAAGAGGGCAATAATGATGGTGATGGTGGTGCCGTTCTGCGCTTTCGCCGCCGCATCGTAACCCCCGCCCGCCAGCGCCCAGCCGATCACCGCCCCGCCGAGGGCCAGGCCCAGCTTCAGCACGAACAGCGTGCCAGCGAAGCTGATCCCGGTCAGGCGTTTGCCGTTACACCACTCGCCGTAATCGACGGTGTCGGACATCATCACCCACTGGATCGGCGTCACCAGCTGGTGCAGGACGCCAATCACGAAGATAAAACCAAACATGGTGATGCTGGCGCTCATCGGCACAAAGAACATCGCCACGCTCAGCACCGCCAGCGCCGCGTTGGTCCACCAGAAGACGCTGACCTTGCACTTCCAGTCGGTGAGCGGTTTTGCCAGCGCGCTGCCGATCAGGTTGCCGACGCAGTAGGTGGTGAGGAAGGCGACGAACACCTCCGGCTGGCCGAGGATCCAGGTGACGTAGTACATCATCGCCCCGCCGCGGACGCAGACCGCGAGGATATTTAACAGCGTCAGGAAGCCGACGATGCGCCACTGGTCGTTGTTCCAGATATCGCGCAGATCTTCCCGCATTGGCGTGGTGCTCGGCGGCACCTGGATGCGCTCGCGGGTGGTAAAGAAGCAGAAGGCGAGCATCAGGAACGCCACTACCGAGAGCACCGCGATGCCGCCCTGGAAGCCCAGCGCCTTATTCTCGCCGCCGATGAGATGTACCAGCGGCATCATCAGCACCGTAGAGAGCATGCCGCCCGCGGTCGCCAGCACGAAGCGCCAGGACTGGAGCGAGATACGCTGGGTTGGGTCGTTGGTGATCACCCCGCCGAGCGCACAGTAGGGAATATTGACGACGGTGTAGAGGAGCGTCAGCAGCGTATAGGTGACGGCGGCGTAGACCAGCTTGCCGTTGTGGCTGAGGTCCGGCGTAGTGTAAGCCAGTACGCAGACGATGCCGAAGGGGATGGCGCCGAACAAAATCCACGGGCGGAACTTGCCCCAGCGGCTGCGGGTGCGGTCGGCAATCAGGCCCATACAGGGGTCGGAGATGGCGTCCAGCGCGCGAGCCAGCAGGAACATGGTGCCAACAAAGCCGGCAGGGATACCAAAGATATCGGTGTAGAAAAACATCATGTACAGCATGACGTTATCGAAGATGATATGGCTGGCGGCGTCGCCCATGCCGTAGCCAATCTTCTCCTTTACAGAAATAATCTGACTCTTCATTTTTCTTATCCTTCAGGTAAGGAAACGTTCTGAGACCGGTTGCAGTCGTTGTAAACCATCCCCCTCAGCGCGGGTATTCCGTTTTCTGGTTATCAGATTACGATTCTTGTTTTCTGTGATCGCGGTAGGCTAAAAAAGGCAGATTAGATTGTAACTTGCGGAAACTATAGGGGTTTTAACTAAAATGGCGGACGGCAACGAAACGGGATAGTGAAAAAAGCGCTAATAGATGTGTGTAAAGTCAGGAAAGTAGCTATAATGCGCCCGCCTCCATGTAGCAATGCAGGCGCGGAAGATCGTCGTCTCCGGTGAGGCGGCTGGACTTCAAATCCAGTTGGGACCGCCAGCGGCCCCGGGCAGGTTCGACTCCTGTGATCTTCCGCCAAAAATGTTTTGTGTAATCTGGTTTCAATCTTGCCGTTGGTGAAGGAGCAACCTTCGAGTCAAGCAAGCATCAAGCAAATCTACTTGCTAAGCCCAGTACGGCCTTGAACAGAACCAATTACAGTTGTTCGGTTTAACCGAACAACTGCCTAACAAGGTATCACCAATGACTAAAACTCTCTTGCTAAGGTTATATAACCGTTAAACCTAATTGAACACTCATCATTGTTCATTAGGCTTGTGGCAATGAATACATCCCTTTTATTTTGTTTATTCAAATATATATACTTTGCCGTTATGCTCTTTACTCCATTATCATAAAGCGTTGAAAAATACTCCTCTTCAGAGAGGATTGCCTTGCCAGTCCCAGATTTATCGGATTCGTAATCAATGTGTGCCAATTGATTTGCAAACACAGAGGATATAGGAGAAACATCTATTATATCCACTCGTGTTTTTTTTCTTTGAATTGAATCAGGCCTAATGTTTAAGTCCTTTGTTACTGAGTCAAAGAGACTTTGTTCCATCAATGCACCAACGGTGGCGCAACCATAATGTTGCGCATGCGCAATGCAGGGGATTGAAATCAGCAAACAGAAATACCTTATGCTCATAAGGTCACTCTACAATAAGCGTGTGGTCGTGGCTGCTAGAAATTTTCTTCCTATCTGAAAAACTTGCAATTATACAGCCATTAGAAGCCGTACCAGGACGTTTTACGCTATCGCCATGAATAAGGAATCCTCCCCGGCCGCACATATGATTAGATACTGATGATGTAAGACGCAGCGTCCAGGCTTTTGCATGCGGATGGTAAAATGGTTCACTAATCGTATATGTGCCGCGTGGTAGTGGGCCACGATCGGCTACGCACTCTTGAGATGAGTCATTTTTATAGCCCGGCGCCCCTGAATATAACGCAGTAAATTGATATATTCCATTTAAATAGAAATTTCTTGTTCTAACTTCATATGTCCAGGCCATTTATGCCGTCTCCCTTTCGTTCCAGGAATCAGAATGAATGATATTTCCATCAAAATAATGCCATGTTATTTTCTCATAGCTTAGTAACACAGCTTCGTGATGCGTATTTTTTATAAACAACGGATTTTTGATGTCCATCATAAAAGGCGTTAGCTCAGTAACACGAACGTTCTCTAACGTCGTCCTAAAATATTCTTCTTCTTGCCCATTGTAATTTATTCTGTAGAACTTAAAGACTGCCTTGCTGAACTTCCTGCCGCTTGTTAGAGACTTAAATAGATATGTAGAGGCACTATCTATTTCTTTTACGAAAGCATAATCACCATGTATTCTTGTATTAGTAATCTTTCCTGTTAAATCATCAACAGGTAACTCAACGGCATGCATGAACTCCGTTACTTCAATGCTTCCCTCTCGACCTCTTATATCAACAGAACCATTTACAGGATTACCTACCTCATCGGTTAGCCATAGATAAATCGGTATTGCCATTTGTATACCCTCATTGTGCCATACAAAAGCAATTTAACATTACAAGATTATTTAACCGCGAAAGTTTTTGTATCAAAACAATCATGAAACGTAACTACATTTAATTAATCACACCCTTTTAGAAAATTATTTTGCATGTGTATAGGTTCACTAATAACATTAAATTAATTTATGTATATGCATTATTGCTAGCTTACCTATTCATTGATATTTATTTACAATAGTCCAACCTGTAAGCTTCATTTACACGCTCACCGAAACACCCGCTCCCCAATCTTCCTGATCACCCCGTCGCTCACCTTCATCTCGGCATTCGTCTGGGTGATGTAGATCGCCATATAGACAGGCTTTTCCCCTTTAGGATACACAGCGGCAATAATAGCCCTTGAGCCGTAGCCGCCTGCGCCGGTCTTATCCACGATAGTCCAGCCTTTAGGCAGAGCAGCGCGGAGCAGCTTATCGGCCACCTTGTCCTCCCGCATCCAACCTTCCAGCACCGTTCGATGCGACGGAGTTAGCAGCGGCGTTGCCAGCAGCTTATGCACCCCTGCTGCCATACGTTCCGGCGTTGAGGTATCGCGCTCATCGCCTGGCGTAGCTTCGTTGAGTGTGGGTTCTGTGCGATCCAGTCGGGTAACGGTATCGCCGCTATCACGCATAAAGCGCGTCACCGCTTCCGGGCCACCGAGGTAAGCCAGAATGCTGTTGCCCGCCGTATTATCGCTATAGCTCACCGCCGCCGCGCACAGGGTTTGCAGGGTAATGGTCGCCGGGGCAACGTAGTTTTTGGTGATCGGAGAGTAGCTCAGCAACTCGTCAGGCTTAATGGTGACGGTCTCATCCAGCGAGCCAGAGATCTTATGCAGACGATCGAGCAGCGCGGCGCAGGCAAGAACCTTAAAAGTGCTGGTTAAGGGGAAACGTTCATTCTGACGGTAGCCAAAAATCGGCTGGCCCTCGGCGTTGACGATGGCCATGCCAATTTTACCCGGCAGGCGCGCCTCCTCCTGTTTCAGGAAGGCCTGTAGCCCGTCGGTATGGATTGCCTGAGCCTGCTGGCACAGGGCGCAAAGAAGAATCAGTACCCCGCCGATAGTGCGTTTCACATCAGAATTCCTTTCCGCTACCCGTCATGCCATGACATTAGCATACTTCGCCTCACGTTACGGTAGCGCGACGGCGGGATCTGATAGCGCTTTGAAAAGACGCGGGTAAACGACTGCTGAGAGTCAAAACCGTATTTGCAGGAGATAGTAATAATGCTCTCCTCGGTCTCGACTAAATCCTTTGCCGCCTGGTTGAGTTTCCTCTCGCGAATATACTGCGCCAGACTAATGTGCATCACCTGGGAAAAAACCCGCTGAAGATGCCATTTGGAATAACCCGCACGAGCGGCGACCTCTTCGATTCTCAGCGGCTTATGCAGGTTATGCTCTATCCAGCTGGCAATATCCTCAATGATATTTTCTGTTTTTACCATAAATTAACGTTCCGGTTAAGTTGCCAGCGGATAAAGGTTTTTAATTGCGCACATGGCTCAGCGGTATATTTCCGCAACGCCATGCATCCGATTGTCACCAGAGGTCGATATAATTTTATAGGAGGTCGCGCCTTTCTCACTGGCCTCATGAGATAACGCCTCTGACAGATCGTCCAGAGAGTAGGCATTACTTGCGGAGACGACGCCTATTTTCTCTTTACCCTTTGAATCTACAACCGGTTCAGCGGCAATGGCTGCGTTATATGAACCAAACCCCATCAGCAATGCTGCGAGCATTAATTTTTTCATAGCGATAGCCTCGTTAAAAATAAATGTTCATCGATAATGAGATACTGCCCTCAGGTATGAATATAGGCGGTGCGCCTGTCGGAAAACTGACGGTTATCTGACATCCCTGTCAGAATAGCGAGGCTTTACCTAACTTTATTTAACTATGATAATTTTACAGACAATATCTTTCAAAAATTATTAAAAGTTAGAATAACTATTAGCGGCCTACGCGGGCCTGATGCGCAGCGGAGTAACGCTCGCCGACTATTTTAACCGTCTCAAGCACCTGATTAATTTTCTGCAAATCGTTTTGCGAAAGAATGATTTCCGCTGCGCCCAGGTTCTCCTCCAGACGATGCAGCTTGGTGGTGCCAGGAATTGGTGCAATCCATGGCTTTTGTGCCAGCAGCCACGCCAGAGCGATCTGCGCAGGCGTTACGCCCTTCTCCGCAGCTAGCGCGGTCAACAGATCGACCAGCTTTTCATTGGCCGCCAGCGCCTCGGCGGCAAAACGCGGCACGCTGCGGCGGAAGTCATCCTCGCCAAAGGTCGTATTCGCCTTAATCGCCCCCGTTAAGAAGCCTTTGCCCAGCGGGCTGAACGGCACAAAGCCAATACCTAACTCTTCCAGCAGCGGCAAAATCTCCTGCTTTGGTTCGCGCCACCACAGGGAGTATTCGCTTTGCAACGCAGCAACCGGCTGCACCGCATGGGCACGGCGAATAGTCTGCGCGCCTGCTTCGGACAGGCCGAAGTGCTTAACCTTGCCCTCTGCAATCAGGTCTTTTACCGTTCCGGCAACGTCTTCAATAGGCACTTCAGGATCGACTCGGTGCTGGTAGAGCAGATCGATAACGTCGGTTTTCAGCCTGCGCAGCGAACCCTCTACCGCTTCACGGATATGCTCTGGACGGCTGTTTAAAATCTGCTGCTTATTGTCATCGCCAAAGGTAAAGCCAAACTTGGTGGCGATAACGACCCGATCGCGATACGGCTTTAAAGCCTCCCCAACGACCTCTTCGTTCAGATAGGGGCCGTAAACTTCGGCGGTATCGAAAAAGGTTACGCCACGCTCAACGGCAGCGCGGATTAACTCTATCGCCTGGCGGGTATCGGTTGCCGGACCGTAGCCGTGGCTCAGGCCCATACAGCCCAGGCCCAGGGCCGATACCTCAAGCCCGGATTGGCCAAGATAACGTTTCTGCATTACGTCGTACCTCATCGGTTTATCGTTAAAAATTTGCTGGTGGGATCGCGTAAGGAGAAAATTGCCTGACGTTATCCCCCTGCTGATGTGCCAAAAGCATAACGCAGAGGAATTTATCTGATTAGAGCCGAGATATGCTTGAGCTAATTAGTCTGGCTCATTAATGCTGCTCCAGCGCTCTTTCAACGCGCGCGGCGGCATCGGCATCGCCGTTGCTACGCAGCTTCTGGGCGACCTGGCGCAGCTGTCCGCCGCTCAGGCCTACCCGCTGGCTGGCTTTGACGTGGGCCAGCAGCTGAGACTCCACGCCCGGCATAGCGGCTAACGCACCGACGGTAGCCAGCTCGCGGCTCTGCCAGTCCAGGTTGTCGCGGGCAAAGATATCGCCGAAGAGGTGGGTTTGCAGGAACTGGTTGATGACCGGAGCAAAATCAAACAGCGGTCCCTGCACCGGCGCGCCGGATATAGTGGTTTGGTTGGCCGTGCCTACGCGCCGAAGCTCATCGCCAACGGGAACGGGGGCGGCAGGCTCTTTACCCTGCACGTCGTTGATGCCGCGTGCTTTACGTGCCTCGACCACCTTCATTAGCTCCCCCAGCGCATTGAGGCTGCGGGGAAAGCCGGTGTAGGCATAGAGCTGAACAAGGATCTCTTTGCTCTCGTTTACCGTCAGGCCAGCATCCAGCCCCTGGTTAAGGGCGGCGTTGAGCTTCTCCATGTTGCCAACCGCCATAGACGCCGCAATCAAAGGGATGGCCTGCTGGCGTGCGGTGAGCGTATCGGTGGTAGTATGTTGTTCCTGCATTTCTGATGCTCCTGAAGTTACGGGGGCGGCAGCCGATACCTGACTGGTGCTGAACATCAGCAAAGCCGCTGCCGCAAGGGTTTTAACGTGCGTGGTATTGTTCATCCGTTACCTTCTCCATCCAGTCAGCCGCTTTACCCTCTACCATTCCGGTCAACGCGAGATGCGTCATGGCGCTATCCGGCGCAGCGCCGTGCCAGTGTTTAACCCCTGGCGGACAGGAGACTACATCACCGGTTTTAATCACCTGCACCGGCTGGCCCTCCTGCTGCGTTAACCCCGTACCGGAGGTGACAACCAGCCGCTGCCCTGCCGGATGGGTATGCCAGGCCGAGCGCGCGCCGGGTTCAAAGGTGACATATGCACCCGATACGCCGATGTCCCTATCCGCTGCAAATAGCGGTTCGATGCGGGCCTGACCAGTGAAGTTCTCCGCCGGGCCGGGAACCGACTTTTGACTGCCGGCAGGTGTGATATGGACCAAAGTGTCCTGCTGCTGGGCAACAGACGAGAAGGCAACAAGAGGCAGTAACAGCCCGAGACAGCTGAGTTTTTTAATCATGCAGTGCGTCCTTTGGGTTAAAAGTCACTGTGATTCTGGCAAAGAGACAATGTCGTCAGGCTGACGAGCGCCTGACAATCTTGTCAGTTAATGCCTCTAGCGCTCTCTCCGGCGTGGCCTCTGTGGACGGAGTCTTTTCCTGGTAAGGATCATCGGTAGCGACTGCAAACGTCAGGCCAAAGGTGTTTACTCCGCCTTCACTGCGCGCAAAGGCCTCCCCACGGTGCATGATGGCTACCGCACGAACGATTGCCAGGCCCAGGCCATGGTGGGTATCGCTTTTGGCGCGAGAGGAGTCCACCCGGTAGAAGCGTTCGAACAAACGCTCTAAATGCTCCGGCGCAATAGGATCGCCGGGGTTAGAGACGGCGACGCAGGCCTGCTTTTCGCTTTCGCTTAGCCTGACGATCACCGTGCTCTGGGGCGGAGAGTGTCTTGCGCCGTTCTCCAGAAGATTTGCCAGCGAGCGATGGAACAGCCGTCGATCAATGTGGGCGATGACATCACCATCAACCTGCAATGAGAGCTGCTTTTCAGCGAAAGAGGGTTCGACGTATTCGGCCGTTTTCAGCGTCTCCTCACGCAGGGAGACCTGGGTCAGCTGGGAGGCGTGCTCGCCCGCGTGAGCGTGGGAGAGGAACAGCATGTCATTAACGATAGAGGTCATCCGCTCCAGCTCCTCCAGATTAGAGCCGAGCAGCTCCTCAAGCTCCTCCAGCGAACGTCTGCGGGATAGCCCAAGTTGGGTCTGGCCGATCAGATTGGTAAGCGGCGTGCGCAGCTCATGGGCCACGTCGGCGTTAAAGCTCTCAAGCTGCCGCCAGGCCACCTCCTGACGCTCCAGCACGCCGTTGAAGGATGACGCCAGCTGCCGCAGCTCCTCCGGCAGCGCCTCTGCATCCAGCCGCTGCCCGTGATCGCCGGGTGCAAGGTGCTGAGCCTGATGGCTGAGCGCGCCCACCGGGCGCAGACCTACCCTTGCCACAGCGAAGCCCAGCAGCGCCACGATAGGTACCCCCAGAACGATGATGATAATCAGCGTGCGGGTGAACGCCTCCAGCGTCCCCATGTAGGGAGTCGAGTCGATGGCCACTACATAGCGCAGATCGGGACGCTCGCCCCTGGCGGGGATTGTTTTTACCAGCACGAACAGCGAGCAGGCGTCGCCGGTTGCGCCCGGCACCTGATTAACGCCCTCCTTCAGCGAGGCCCAGCTTACGCCCACCGGTGGCGCGCCGCCCAGGCCAAAACGCGCATCGTTACTGACGATCCAGTAGCGAACCCGCTCACCCTCCGAGCTGGCCAGATCGGTAAACTTGTTCGCCAGCACCGGCCAGCTCTCCGCCGACGTGCGGGACGCAATCCAGGGCCGCATCAGGGATTCACGAAAAAGCAGCTCGTTGTGCATCTGTTTTTGCAGAGACTCGTGCAGCGAGCTTCTCAGCACAATGCCAAATACCGCTACGATGAGTAAGGCACTCATGGCGAACATCAGCGCCAGATGGCTGGAGATAGCGCGTTTAAACATGCTTTTCACCCTCGCTTAAGGAGGAAATCAGGAGCGAATCTCAAGGACATAGCCCATCCCGCGCACGGTATGCAGCAGCTTGACCTCAAACGGCATATCGATCTTGGCGCGCAGGCGCTTAATTGCGACCTCGACAACGTTGGCGTCGCTGTCAAAATTCATATCCCACACCTGCTCGGCAATCATCATTTTTGACAGGATCTCCCCCTGGTGACGGGCCAGCAGGCTGAGCAGAGAGAACTCTTTCGCGGTCAGCTCCAGACGGAGTCCGGCGCGGAATACCCGGCGGGCCAGCAGATCGAGGTGCAGGTCGTGAATGTGGATCTGGGTAATATCCACGCCCTCCGTTGAACGGCGGCGCACCAGTGCTTGAATGCGGGCCACCAGCTCAATCAATGAAAAAGGTTTGGGGAGATAGTCATCCGCGCCAAGACGCAGCCCTTTCACGCGCTCATCAACCGAGCCGCGCGCCGAGAGCATCAGCACCGGCGTCTGCTTACTGGCCCGCAGCCCCTCCAGCACCCGGTAGCCATCCATTCCGGGCAGCATGACGTCAAGGATGATGGCGTCATAGTCATACTCCAGGGCGTAGTGCAGGCCCTCGGCACCGTTGGCGGAGACATCGACGGTAAAGCCCGACTCTCCCAGCGCGCGGCTGAGGTAGGTCGATGTCTTCTCTTCATCTTCAACCAGCAGCAGTCGCATACGCAGTGCCCTTTTTCGTTTTGCCGGTGCGCGGCATGATGAGCCATCTTACGTCAGCGCGACCAACGGCTGGCTGACAGCCTCCTGACATTTCTGTCAGAAATGTTAGCGGATCCCACTCGTTTGAAAATGGCGCAAAGAAGCATGACCTTATGAATAACGTTCATGAGTTACTCAGGATGTTCTTATGATCTACCTACAAAGTGTGACTCCGATCACATATCAAAACCCCTTCGGCACGACTTGCCACCTAAATTGAGTTAGATCACGAAAAATAGTGAAACGCCGGTTCATCATTATTTAAAAATGTGAGCCAGATAACACATAACAGCCCAAAACCGGGCAATAACCGTTTCCGACGTTCTGCGTAGCGCCGCTTTCCTCTCTATCTCTATTCGATTCTTTACCTGCTGCCTTGCAGCGGTCGGCCAGTCTATTGCTTTAAAAAAGGGGTATGTATGCGCAAAACAGGTCATATGCGCTGGTTTATGGTTTCGCTGGTGACGCTCGGTACCATTCTTTGCTATCTAACCAGAAACACCATCTCGGCGGCGGCACCAACGCTGCAAACCGATCTGCACATCACTACGCAGCAATACTCCTGGATTATTGCTACCTTCTCGGCCTGCTACACCATCGCTCAGCCAATTGCAGGCTATATCCTCGATTCGCTCGGGACAAAAATGGGCTACACCCTCTTCGGCCTGCTGTGGGGCGTGTTCTGCATCGGCGCATCGTTCTCTACCAGCTGGACAGGTCTGGCGTTCTTCCGCGGCCTCGGCGGTTTTGCCGAAAGCGCAATGATCCCCGCCGGGCTGAAGGCGGTGACCGAGTGGTTCCCGGATCGCGAGCGTTCGGTGGCGGTGGGCTACTTTAACGTCGGCTCCTCTATCGGCGCGGTGATTGCGCCCCCGCTGGTGGCATGGGCGATCTTTATGCGCGACTGGCGGCTGGCCTTTATCATCGTCGGCGTCTCCAGCGTGTTGTGGGCCGCGGGCTGGTACTTCACCTATAACCGCCCGGCGAAAACGAAATCGCTCTCCAAAGAGGAGTATCTCTACATCACCGGCGGACAGCCGGAGAAAGAACACGTGGAGAAGGTGCGGATTGGCCGCCTGCTAAAGCAGCGTAAATTCTGGGGCATCGCGCTGCCGCGCTTTCTGGCCGAACCGGCATGGGGTACCTTCAACGCCTGGATCCCGCTGTTTATGGTGCATACCTACGGCTTTAGCCTGAAAGATATCGCCATGTTTGCCTGGATCCCGATGCTGTTTGCCGACGTGGGCTGCATCGTGGGTGGCTATCTGCCGGGAATGTTCCAGAAACTGTTTGGCGTTAACATTATCGTTTCCCGCAAGCTGGTGGTTACCATGGGGGCGGCGCTGATGATCCTGCCCGGCATGGTGGGACTGTTCGGCAGCCCGATGGTGGCGATTGGCCTGCTGTGCGTCGGCGGGTTTGCCCACCAGTCCCTCTCCGGGGCGCTAATCACCCTCTCCTCCGATATGTTTGATTCCGGCGAGGTAGCCACCGCCAACGGCTTTACCGGCATGGCGGCGTGGACGGCGAGCACCCTGTTTGCGCTGGTAGTGGGCGCGTTGGCCGATACCGTCGGTTTTAGCCCGCTGTTCGCCGTGCTCTCCGGCTTCGACGTGGTCGGCGCCATTCTGCTGTGGATGCTGCTTAAAACCCCGGTTGAGACCCTGATTACGCAAGAAACGTTCTGACTAAAAATGCGCCACCGGCAACCGTAGGTGGTGCGTCTCAAAAACCATTTAATTAGTGTACATTCCCATTCGTTGCTATAAGTATCGTTGTTCGTTATTACATCGACAAAGGATGACAAGATGGCCCGAGTGGACGTTGCTATTGCTGATGCGAAACAGTGGCAGGGTATCGATGCAGATGTTTTGCATATCATACTGGAAGGGACCTATCGCTCATTTGTAGACATGATGGGTTATGAACTTGATAAAGATATTGTTGTTACGAACGATTTAAACAGTACGACGCCAATGATTTTCTTTCCGCTGAATACGCGGGAAGAGCAGGAGCGTTACTGTATTACCCTGAAGGTCGAAGATACGCGCGACTGGGGAGAGATTGTTTATCAGCTTTCCCATGAGATCTGCCACGCCTACTGTAATTTCTATAAAGCGAAGGCCACCAAACACAAATGGTTTGAAGAGGCTATTTGTGAAGCCGGTGCCTTCAGCAATTTAAATAATATTTATCAGATTTGGCACGACCTACCCTTTGCAAGGCACCCGGCGCTGGAGACGTTTCGTCAGGAGATACGCAACTGCCTTGAAAAACTGCTGGAGGACGTACCGCAGGGTATTACCACCGGCGATATTTTGGAATTTATTAACGTCAACCTGCCGGTATTTGAAATAAAGAGCATCACCAAAATCTGGGACCGCGATAGCCACATTAAATTGCGCGCGATTTCCTGCTATTTATGCGAGCAGCTGTTTTATGTCGATAGCCGCTACTGGCGCTCGGTGCTGCATCTTAATGAGTGGGATGCCACCACCGATAAAAACTTTGTCAGCTTTATTAACAGCTGGGCGAAGCACGGCGGCGATGATGTGCGTCCCGTCGCCGCCTCGTTGGGGATCCTGCTGATATAGCGCCGTTAACGCTCGCCACACCGTACATACCTGGCAACATCCCTGCCTGGCGCCCTCTCTCAACCGTGGCTACCTTTAAACAACTATAACGAAGGCGCATTCCTGCGGGAAAAGACGCCTTCACTCTGCTGCGGCGCGGTTTGCCGACGGCCACTGGCAAGGTTGAGGAAGTAAAATGAGCGAGCCCCTGTGTACCCTGTTTTACGACGGGAGGCCGGTTACTGGCCCGGCGAACGTCCCGTTAATCGACTTTTTGACCGCGGGCGGCCTGAAGCTGCCCCATGTCTGCTACCACCCATCGCTCGAACCGATGCAAACCTGCGACGTCTGCTGGGTGGAATACAAGGGTGAGCTGGTGCGCGGCTGCACGCTTAAGAGCGCGGAAGGCATGGAGATAGCGAGCCGCACGCCGCTTGCCGAGGCGGCGCAGCATGAGGGGATGGACCGCCTGCTGGCGAAGCATGAGCTTTACTGCACCGTCTGCGAGCACAACACGGGCGACTGCACGCTGCATAACACCATGGCGGATATGCATATCCCCATTCAACGCTATAAGTATCAGCGCAAACCCTACGCCAAAGACCACTCCAACCCGTTCTACACCTACGACCCCGATCAATGCATTCTCTGCGGCCGCTGCGTGGAGGCGTGCCAGAACGTGGAGGTGAATGAAACGCTGAGCATCGACTACACCATGGCGCATCCGCGCGTGCTGTGGGACGGTGGCGAAACCATCGCCGGATCGAGCTGCGTCAGCTGCGGCCACTGCGTCACCGTCTGCCCCTGTAACGCACTGCTTGAGAAAACCATGCAGCCGGACGCCGGACCATTTACCAGCATGAAACAGTCGCTTAAGCGACCCATGATCGATCTGGTGAAGGCGGTCGAAAACACCACCGGGGCAGAAATCGTCACCGGTATTTCAGTGATGGACATGCACTGGCGTCAGCCGGAGATCAAGCGCACCAAAACCGTCTGCACCTATTGCGGCGTGGGCTGCAGCTTTGAGATCTGGACGCGTGACCGCCACGTGCTGAAAGTGCAGCCGATGGCCGATGCGCCCGCCAACGGTATCTCTACCTGCGTGAAGGGCAAATTCGCCTGGGATTTTATTAACGATAAAGAGCGCCTCACCACGCCGCTGATTCGTGAAAACGACCGCTTTCGCAAGGCGAGCTGGGATGAAGCGCTGGAGCTGGTGGCGCGCCGCCTGCTGCAAATTCGCAACCAGCACGGTCCGCAGAGCATCGGCTTTATCGGCTCCAGCAAAGGCAGCAACGAAGAGGCCTACCTGACGCAGAAAATTGCCCGTCTGATTATTGGCACCAACAGCGTGGACAACTCCTCCCGCTACTGCCAGAACCCTGCGACCCAAGGGCTATTCCGCACCGTCGGCTACGGCGGCGATGCGGGTACGATCGAGGATCTGCAGAAGGCGGATCTGGTTGTCATCGTCGGCAGCAATACCGCTGAAAACCACCCGGTGATCGCCTCAAAGCTCAAAGCCGCGAAAAAGCATCACGGGCAGAAGCTGCTGGTGGTCGATCCGCGCCGTCACGAGATGGCCGAGCGCGCCGATCTCCACCTGCGCGCCCGTCCCGGCACTGATATGGTATGGGCCTCGGCGATGGCCCGTTATATGTTCGATAACGGCTATGCTGACCAGGCGTTTCTGGCCGAGCGGGTCAACCAGGTAGAGGAGTATCGCCAGTCGCTGGCGCCCTTCACGCTGGCGTTCGCGGCAGAAACCACGGGGCTTTCCGTGGAGGCGCTTACCGAAGCCGCTGAGCTTATCGGCAAGGCAAGCGCGGTTTGCATCGTCTGGGCGATGGGCATCACTCAGCACAGCCACGGCGCCGACGCCAGCACCGCCCTCTCTAACCTGCTGCTGGTGACCGGCAACTATGGCCGTCCCGGCACCGGCGGCTACCCGATGCGCGGCCACAACAACGTGCAGGGGGCGAGCGACTTCGGCTGCCTGAAAGATTACTACCCCGGCTACGAGTCTGTAACCGATGAAAGCGTGCGCGAAAAGTGGGCGCGCGCCTGGGGCATCGAGCCGGAGCGGCTATCGCTGGAGGCGGGCTCGGATAACTTCGAGATGGTTGAGCACGCGCGCACGAAACAAATTCGCGCCATGTATGTGATTGGCGAAGAGACCGCCTTTGCCGACGCCGACACCACTAACGTTCACGAGGGCTTTACCAACCTCGATTTTCTGGTGGTGCAGGATCTCTTCTTCAGCCGCACGGCGCAGTTCGCCGACGTGGTGCTACCGGGCTGCCCAAGCGTGGAAAAAGAGGGCACCTACGTCAACACCGAGCGGCGCATTCAGCGCTTTTACGAGGCGCTGGCCCCCCTTGGCGACAGCCGACCGGACTGGCGCATTCTTACCGAGCTTGCTGCCCGCATGGGGCACGACTGGGGCTATACGCACCCGTCGCAGATTATGGCCGAAGCGGCACGCATCGCGCCCCTGTTCGCGGGCGTTAGCTACGAGCGGCTCGAAGGCTTCAGCTCCCAGGTCTGGCCCGTCACGGCGGAGGGCAAAAGCACGCCGCTGCTCTACACCGACAGGTTTAAAACGCCCGATGGGCGCGCCATCCTCTACCCGCTTGAGTGGCAGCCACCGCAGGAGGAGCCTGATGAGCAGTACGACCTGACGCTCAACAACGGCCGCATGCTGGAGCATTTCCAGGCAACCAACCAGAGCGGGCGCGGTGGGCGCACGCTGTCGCTGTCGCCGGACTGGTTTGTGGAAATTAGCCCGGCGCTTGCCGCCGAGCGCGGCCTCGCAGAGGGCGACTGGGTGAAGCTCACCTCACGGCGCGGCTCGCTGGAGGTGCCTGTGGTCGTCACCGACCGCGTAGCAGGCGGCACGCTGTTCATCTCTATTCATCAGGGCAAGCCGGGCATTAATCTGCTGACTGGCGAACATCACGACCCGGACGTCAACACGCCGGCCTACAAAGAGATCGCTATCCGGCTGGATAAGCTTTCACGCGAGCCGCACCCCTCTCCTCTGCCGCGGCACAACTTCCGCTACGGCAACCGCACGCCGATCCCGCACGTGCAGGTTGAGGAGAAATGGCAGCGCGATGACTATCGCCTCCCGCCCGAACAGGCCCCGAATCCGGAGAAATTTTAATGGCTAAAGCGATTGAGTATCAGGTGGAGCCGCCGAAAATCGGCCCCACCGCCGAGGAAGAACTTCAGCGTCTGCTGCAGACGCTGCATGAGCATGGCGTGCTGCGCCTCGCCAACGATCTGGTGGCCAGCAATAACGACTGGCTCAAGGTGATTGTTGACGGCCTGAGCCGCAAAGGATCGCTGAACGTCATTCAGAATATCTCCGTGCTGCTGATGGCGCTCTCCACCATCCCGCCGGAGCAGACCTACAAGCTCGCCTTCGGCCTGCGTGATTTTGTGGCCGAACTGAGCCGCGAGGAAGAGCAGCCGCAAAGTGCGAACGGCAGCGCGCCGGGGGCACGCGGTGCCTGGAAAATGCTGCATGACGACGAGCTATGGCACTCTCTCACGCCGCTGCTAAACGGCCTCAAGGCTTTCTCCCGCCGCATGGAGGAAGAGGTGGATAAACCGATTTCGTCGTTCAGCGGTAAACCGAGCGACGCCTGAGGCTCAACGGAGGAAGCATGATAAGCCAGGAGACGGCTTTGTGGCTGGCGCGCAGTCAGTTCGCCTTTACCATCGGCTTTCATATTGTGCTGGCGGCCTTCACCATCGGCCTCGCCCAGTGGCTGATGCTGCTGGAGGGGCTGTGGCTGTGGCGTAAACAGCGCGTTTATCTCGATCTCTACAAATACTGGAGCAAGGTATTCGCGCTGAACGTAGGGGTGGGCGTGGTGACCGGGGTGCTGATGGAGTTTCAGTTTGGCACCAACTGGGGCACGCTCGCTAACCGCGCCGGCGCGGTCATGGGGCCGATGATGTACATGGAGGTGCTGGTCGCCTTTTTCCTTGAGGCCGGGTTTATGGGGGTGGTGCTCTTCGGTATGGGCAAGGTGCGCCCCTGGGTGCACTTTTTCGCGACCTGCGTGGTGGCCGCCGGGTCGATTTTCAGTGCCTTCTGGATCCTCTCCGCTAACTCCTGGATGCAGACGCCAGCCGGTTTTATCACCGGTGCGGATGGCCGTTTTCAGCCCGTTGACTGGTGGGCCGTTATCTTTAACCCCTCTTTCCCCTGGCGCTTTGCCCATATGACGCTGGCGGCGATGCTCGCCACCGCCTGCCTTGTCGCTGCCACAGGGGCGTGGCACCTGCGAAAACGCCCGGATAACCGTGGCGCACGGCTGATGTTCTCCTGGGGCCTGTGGCTGCTGCTGTTCGTCACCCCAATTCAGGTCGTGATAGGCGACCTGCATGGTGAAAACACGCGCGATCACCAGCCGGTGAAGCTGGCAGCAATGGAAGGCAGCTGGGATCCGCCGCCGCCCGGCGAGGGCGAGCCGCTGCGGCTTTTCGCCATTCCGGATATGCAGGCGCAGCGCAATCACGTTGAACTGGCGATTCCAAATATCGGCTCGCTCTACCTGCGCCACAACCTTACCGGCACGATTCATAGCCTGAACCAGTATCCGCGCGAGGATCTTCCCTGGGTGCCTGGGGTGTTTTTCGCGTTTCGCGCGATGGTGGGGCTGGGGCTGCTGATGCTCTTTTTCGGCGCAGCCGGGCTGGTCACGCGCCTGCGCGGCAGGCTGTGGACCTCGCGCTGGCTGCAACGCGGCATGGTATGGATGGCACCAGCGGGCTTTTTCGCCATGCTCGCCGGGTGGTTTGTAACCGAAACCGGACGCCAGCCCTGGACGGTTTACGGCGTGCTGCGCACCGCACACAGCGCCTCTCCCGTCGCGCCCTCGCTGGTGCTGACCTCCTTTTTTGCCATCCTGGTGGTCTATCTGCTTATCTTCGCCATCGGGCTGTGGTTTTTGCTGCGCCTGCTTGGCAGGGCACCGTCCCATGATGAAAGAGAGCCAAATGCGGAAGTGGCGGAGCAGACCGGACGCGGCATAACGCCGCAGAGCATACGGGGGCGCTACGATGCTTGAGGCTATCCTTTCTATGCCACCGTTAACGCTGCTTAGCGCCATTGCGCTGGCCTTCGGCGTGCTGATCTACGTGGTGCTGGACGGCACCGATCTTGGCGTCGGCCTGCTCGCGCCGTTTCAGCCGTCACAGGCGCGCCAGCAGATGAACATCTCTCTTCTGCCAGTGTGGGACGGGAACGAAACCTGGCTGGTGCTGACCGCAGGGGCGATGCTGGCGCTTTTTCCGCTCGCCTTCAGCATCCTTTACAGCGCGCTCTATCTGCCGGTCTATATCATGCTGCTGGCGCTGATTGTGCGCGGCATGGCGATAGAGTTTCGCCATCAGCATCCGGCGCTGTTCGACACGCTGTTTATCGGTGGCTCCTGGGTTGCGTCGCTAAGCCAGGGCGCGACGATGGGGGCATGGATTGAGGGAATAGCGCATAACGGCGAGCACTTCACCGGCGGCCCGCTGGCGTGGCTTTCACCGTTTTCGCTCTATTGTGCCGTTTCGCTCACCGTGGGGTATGGGCTGCTCGGTGCCTGCTGGCTGGTGTGGCGCTGCGAAGGGGATCTGGCCGTCTGGGGCAGGCATCAGGCGATACGGCTTGCGCTGCTTACCGCCGCGCTGCTGGCAGGGCTGGTTATCTGGACGATGCAGCTGCAGGAGAATTATCGGCTGCATTTGCTGGCATGGCGCTACAGCGGGCCACTCGCGCTCATCGCCCTGCTGGCGCTGGCGGGGCTTCTCGCTGCGCTGCGCCGCAAACGCGAATTTTTGCCGCTGTTTATGGCGCTCACGCTCTTTTGCGCCGCGTTTGGCGCTATGCTGCTGGCAGTGTTTCCGTTCATTCTGCCGCCCGGCCTGCTGCTGACCCAGGCCGCCGCGCCGCCCGCTACGCAAAAGCTGATGCTTATCGCCTTCGGCGCCTTTGTGCCGATTACGCTTCTCTACAACAGCTGGGGCTTCTGGATCTTCCGCGGCAAAATTCACGCCGCCCGGGATGCGGATCGTCCCTGACGCAGCGCCTGGGGCGGCACGCCGTAGCCGCGGATAAAGACTTCGCGCATATGGCGGCGGTCGCGAAAGCCGGATTCGCGAGCGATGGCATCGAGGGTTAAACGGCTCTGCTCAATCATCAGCCGGGCCGCCTCAAGGCGTAGCCCCTCGATCGCTTTAGCCGGCGATTTGCCGGTCTCTGCGCGAAAAAGTCGCGTGAGCTGACGGGTGCTGAGGTGCACGGCGTCCGCCAGGTCATCTACCGTCAGCGGCTTGCGCAGGTTTTTACGTGCGTACTCCAGCGCGCTTTGCAGCCTGTCGGAGCGGGGTGCCAGGGCCAGCATCTCCGAGTGCTGGGTCTGGCCGCCAGAGCGGCGCTGGTTCATCACCAGACGGTGTGCCACGCTGCGAGCCACGTCCGCGCCGAGATCTTTCTCCACCATCCCCAGCGCCATATCCAATCCGGCAGTGAGGCCCGCCGAGGTCCAGATCGCCTCATCAATGATAAAGATGCGGTCATCATCCAGCTGAATCGCCGGGTGCAGCCGCTTCATGCTGGGGGCGTGCGCCCAGTGGGTAGTGGCGCGTCGGTTCTCCAGCAGTCCCGCCTGGGCCAGCACAAACGCACCGGTACAGATCCCTGCCAGCCGCCTTGCCTGTCGGGCCGACGTTTGTAGAAAGGTAATAATTCCCGGCGTGGCGGGCTGCTCGGTGGGCATCAACACGCCCGCCAGCAGCCAGGTATCCATCTGTGGGTCGGTAGAGAGTGGCGCACTATCGATACCAATCCCCGACGATGAGCGCACCGTACCTCCGTGCTCTGAGTAGACCACCGTCTGGTAAAAATCCTCGCCCGCTACAATATTGGCAAACTCAAAAACGGTAAGCGTTGAGAGGGCCAGCATCTGAAAATTATCGGAAATAATTAAACCAATCCTGTGCATCATGTCACCTTACCGAGAATGAGGAGTCAAACGGCTGCATACGAAAACGCTCCGAGAGCCAGAGGCTTACCAGCGCCAGCAGCAGAAAGAGTATCGCGCTGACCATTACGCCATAAAAGCCATAAAGCGGATAGATCCATGAGGCGACGGCGGAGCCAAAGCCAATCCCGCAGAACATAAAGGCGCTGGTCAGCGCCAGAGAGATGCCCCGCGTCTGCGGATCGGCCATTTCCACGATCCTGCGCTGCTGCGAAGGCCACAACAGATCGGTGGCAAACGCCCAGAACACCAGCGCAATATAGAGCAGCGCGAGCTTGCCCGGCAGCAGGGTGATGACCACCATATCCGCTACCAATAGCGCTATCCCTGCGGTCAGCAGGCGCTCGGCGCTGTAGACCCTGGCGGCCCGCGCGACAAACAGGTTGCCGACAATACCGGCCACGCCAATCACCGCCAGCGCAACCGACACGCTGCCGCTGTCGCCATGCCAGGTATCACGCACAATCGGCGAGATGAAAGCGTACATGTCGTAGACGCCAGATGTGATAAAAAACACGACCAGAAACGCCGTCAGCGATGCCCGCTCCGTCAGTACCTGCCCAACCTGGCGCAGGCGAATCTCTGCCCCGGCGACGCTGTTTGGTACGCTCAGCATAATATTGATGACCGACAGCACGCTCATTGCCCCAACGAGGGTAAACAGCATTCGCGCCCCTAATAAATTTGCGACCCAGGCCGCCAGCGGAATGCCGACCATGCTGGCTATCGATACGCCCAGCAGGATCATGGCGATGGCGCTGCCCCGCTCCTTTTCTTTAACCAGTTCCGAGCCGAGCGCCACCAGTACAGGTCCGATCAACGATGCGCCGAGACCCATCGCGATCCGTGCGAGCACCAGCACGCTGTAGTCTGGCGCCAGGGCAAACAGAAACGCCCCCAGCCCGAAAACGCTCATCCCGGCAACGACCTGCTGGCGACGCCTGACGTGGCCGAAAAAGACCTGCGCCAGCGGAGCACCTACGGCAAAGGTGAGACCAAAAACGGCTAGCAGGCGGGCACTCTGGGCGTCGGTCAGCCCCCAGGCATAGGAAATTGGCTCCAGGCTTCCCGCGACGGAGAGCGCCCCGGTGGCCTGTACAAAATAGGCCAGGCTTAAGGCCCACAGCGCCCGGCGCTGGGGTGCGGTAATGTCAGTTTTTATCGCCTTGATCTCTCCAGGCCGGAGCCAGCCAGCGGTTACGCAACGGGGATTGGGTTCTCAACCATCGCCTGGTTGAACTGGTTCACTACCGTATGCTCATCCGCCCCCGGATTGGCACGGGCAGGCAGCACGCGGTCAACAATAGCTTCGATATTATCGCTACCCAGTTTCTCGAAGGTCTCACTGATAAAGGCGTCCAGCGGCATGGCCCGGTCGTCACCGCTGCGGTAGATCAGATCGGTATCGACCCACGGAGGGGAGATCTCAATCACCTTCACGCTGGTGTCACGCAGCAGAAAACGCTGGGAGAGCGTGTAGGAGTGGATCGCCGCCTTGGTGGCAGAGTAGAGCGCGTTACTCGCCAGCGGGATAAAGGCGAGGATCGAGCTGTTGTTGATCAGCACCGCATCCGGCTGTTTTTTCAGATGCTCGATAAACGCCGAGGTGACGCGTACCGGTCCCAGCAGGTTGGTGTTGAGCAGAGAGACGGCCATCGCGTCATCCTGCACGCCCGCGGCGTTATCAAAAGGCATGATGCCCGCGTTGTTGATGACCACGTTCAGCGCCGGGTAGCGTGACAGCACGCTCTCGGCCGCCGCCTGGACGCTTGCCGCATCGGTAACGTCAAGCACTACCGAGTCCATTCCCGGATTAGCGGCGGTGACGCTATCCAGCAGCGTTTTGCGGCGGCCGGAAATGATCACCTGATTGCCCAGCTTGTGGAACTGCTCAGCCATCGCCCGGCCAATGCCAGAGGTGCCGCCAGTGATAAAAACAGTGTTATGGGTCAGCTTCATGATGTTCACCTTGTGTTGTGTTATCGGGTTGGTGAACTCATCTTATGCCCTTTCGTGATGTCTTAAATGACGTAGAAGGTAGTGATTCAGGACATCATGGCGTCAGGGTAGCAGTTGGGTAATAGCGGTCAGATGCGTTCGCAGAGTGCTGTGCAGCTGGCGAATAGCCGGAGAAAACTGCTTGCGGTGCGGGCAGATGAGGTTGAGCGGCGCGGCTTCTCCTGGATGCGCGGGCAGCAGCATCTCCAGCCGTCCGGCCTGCACGTCGGCGCTGATGTCGATCCACGACTTATAGACGATACCCATGCCCTCTATGGCCCAGCGCCGCGCCACGTCGGCGTCATCACAGAGCAGGCGGCTCTTGACCGTCAGCTGTCGGCGGGTACCGTTTTCAGGGAAGCTCCACTTGTCGTAGACATGGCTATTCATGGTAAACAGCAGGCAGTGGTGCTGCGCCACCTCGTCAAGGCTGGCGGGCCGGCCGTGCTTTTCAAGGTAGGCCGGAGAGGCCGCCAGCACGCGGCGATTATTCTCCGCCAGCGGCAGTGCCACGTAGCTGCTGTTATCCAGCACGCCGTAGCGAATGGCAACGTCCACCGGATCGCGAAAGACATCGCTGACCTGATCCGAGAGCGAGAGCCGCAGCGTGATTTTCGGGTGCTGTTCGCAGAAGCGGGTAATCAGCGGCAGCAGGACGTTGCGCCCAATATCTGACGGCATCGCCACCTTCAGCTCACCCTGTAACTCGTTATCGCTATGCAGGCTCTCCTCGCCGGCCTGCACCACGGCCAGCAGCTCCTGAGCAAACGGCAGATACTTCTCCCCCTCTGCCGTCAGCCGCAGGCTGCGGGTTGAGCGGGCAAAGAGGCGCTTATCGAGATCGCGCTCCAGCCGATGAACGGCAGCGCTTACCTGGCCCGGCAGCAGATCGGCCTCCCGTGCGGCGTTAGAGAAGCTCCCCAGCGCCGCGGCGCGCACAAACAGCGTCACATCTTCAAGGCGAATCATGCTCTCGTTCTCTTTCGATACTGGCCCGGAGTCATACCATACAGGCGCTTAAAGGCTTGTGTAAACGAGGCCAGTGACAGAAACCCGCAGCGTCCGGCAACCGCATCCACAGTTTGCTGTTTCTCTTCTATCAGCAGGCGCGAGGCGAGGGTCAGACGCAGCTGGGAGAGCCAGGCCTGAGGCGTCTGGTGATAGCTGCGGGCGAAGTGGCGGGCAAAGGTGGCGCGGGATAAGAAGCAGCGCTCGGCCATGATCTCCATCGTCCACGGATGGGCCGGATCGGCCAGTACCGCCTGGAGCGCAGGGGCCAGACGTTTATCGCTCATCAGGCGCAGCAGCCCGGCAGGAGGTTCATGCAGGGAGAGCAAAATCCGCATCAGCAGCGCCAGCAGCGTCGCGGCCAGGCTTTTGACAATCGTTGCCCCGCCCGGCTGTGGCGTCAGGCTCTCCCGTAACAGCATCGTCAGCAGAAGCTCCAGCTCCGGGCAATCTTCCCGATCGTGAGTTTGCAGATGGATCAGCGCCGCGTTATCGGCAAAGAGCCAGCTATAGCCTGGCCCAAAATGGAACTCGCCGCACAGCACCTCTACCGCAGGCCCCGGTCCGCTGGCTTCTACTTCGGTTAGCGTCCCGTTATGACGTTTCGCCACGGGTGCGATCTGCCCCCACTCCACCAGCCCCTGAAGCAGATGTGGCGAGCCGTAGGGCAGCAGCAGGATATCTCCGGCGCGCACGTCAAGCGTTCTGCCCGCCATCACCAGCCGGGCTTCCCCGCGCAGAATGACATGCCAGGGCACGCTACCAGCGGCAAGCTGGGGATGGTCGGCCTCCCAGCGCCCGGCAAAGCGGCAATGCAGGTTAACAGCGCACTCCGGGGCCAGCATAGCAAGCAGTTGGCTAAGGCTATCCATAACTTCTCCTGAGACGACAGGACAAAAAATCGAGACGATGAGCGGCAACGACCCTGCCGCGGACTCCCTATTATGAGTCCATCGCCGATACGGCGGAACCCATAAACTGACAGGAGAAGATCATGAGCCGTTTAACCACCATCCAGCCCGCTAACGCCACTGGCCAGACTGCTGAACTCTTTAGCGCCATTAAACGTGCGATGGGTAAAGTGCCCAACGCCTACCAGACTATTGGCAACGCGCCGGATATGCTCGCCCAGGCGTTGCAGCACAATGCCACGCTGGCAAAAAGCAGCCTGAGCAAACGCGAGCTGGAGGCGATTAACCTTGCCGTCAGCGAAACTTCTGGCTGTGACTACTGCCTGGCAGCCCATACTCTGACCGGCAAGATGGCGGGCTACAGCGTTGAGCAGACCGAGCAGCTGCGTCGCGCCGACTACCCGGAAGATGCGCACATTGATGGCTTGGTAAAATTTGTGAAAGCGCTGGTGACGACGCGCGGCACGCTGCCGGAGGAGACCGTTACCCGCTTCCGCGCCGCCGGCTTTAGCGATCGTCAGGTAGTAGAGACCATCAGTGCAGTCAGCGCCATTCTGTTCACCAATATGATTAACCGGGTGAACGACACCGTCGTGGATTTCCCGAAGGTGAACTAAACGAAACGCCGGGCGGCACTGCGTTTGCCCGGCCTACCCAGACCGTAGGATGGGTTAACGCTGGCGTATATCCGGAATAATGAGATCCCCGCGCAGCACGCATGAACCCAGCACGTCCTGAGTTTTTTCACTCAGCCAGCTGACGATGCGGGCAGCCATCGCATCCATTGAATACTCAATGGCCGGGATCGTCGGGATGCCCGGCAGGTGTACGGAGCCAGCAAGGCTGAAGACCATGATGTCCCCCGGCACCGATTTATTAAACGCCTGCAGCTGGGTAATCACCCGCTGCGCCTCCTGCTCGTCGGCCACCAGCAGGGCATTAAAGTTCAGCGTGGTCGCGTTATTGAGCAGCACCTGGAGCGCAACCGAGGCCGAGGTGGCATCCATAAACACCAGGTTACGGTTAAAGGGCAGGAAGTTGTTTTCCAGCGCGTGTTTGTAACCCAGCAGAACCCGATCGGCAGAGCCGCCAACGTCCGGGTGGATGAGCGCGATCTGCCGCCGCCCCTGACTAATTAAATAGTTACAGGCCGTTTCCGCCGCGAAGGCATGATCGAACTGGATGCTGTTCGGCGTGTCGGCCTCTGCGCAGTCCACCAGAATCACATCGTCATAGCCAAGATTATTTAGCTGAAAACGCGCTCCGATGATCAGCACGTCATCGCAAAGACCACAGGTCAGCTCCTCGAGGGCGCTAATCACCTCTGAGCGGCTGTTGGCGAAGCGCAAAAGCAGGTGCTTCTGATGCTGGCTAAGGTGCTTCTCCAGCGCGTAGAGATAGCCGGTGGTCTGGTTGATATTATCCTGGGCGCAGATGACGCCAATGCAGCCTGTGGTTTGGCTAAGCAGAGACTGGGCGATGACGTTGGGCCGGTAGTTTAGCTCCTCGACGGCTTTCAGCACCGCCAGCCGGCTGGCCTCTTTGACGCCGCGTGACCCACTCAACACCCGTGAGACGGTCGCTTTGGACACCCCCGCCAGACGTGATACATCGTTGATTGTAGACATCTTTATCCCCTGTCAGGCCCCCTATACGGCCCTAAATACCAACCAAAAACTGGTGCATAATATCGCCAGCAGCAGTATAGCTGCATTCTAATTCGCTTGGAAACCGATTTTCCGTTTAACCCTTATTGCTGGTAGTGAGCCATAAAAAGCTGTGATGTAAATCCAGGAAAATCACCTTATAGCCTATGGATTTTGATGGGTATCACACTTCGAAGCCTAACCGATGGAAACCGGTTTCCATCTGTTATCCAATCATCATTGTAATAACTTTTAACATTTAGAGGATGGGGATGATGATCAAGATCATGCTGTGCTGCTCCGCGGGGATGTCCACTAGCCTGCTGGTGAGGAAAATGGTTGAAGCGGCAGATGAAAGAGGTTTACCGGTAGAGATAGATGCTTATGGCGTAGCGGAGTTTGATACCCAGTTCCCGCGTTACCAGGTGGTGCTGCTGGGACCGCAGGTGAAATACATGCTCAACACGCTGTCAGAAAAGGCTGCCGCCCACGGCATTCCCGTTCAGCCCATTAACCCAATGGACTACGGTATGCAGCGCGGCGATAAGGTGCTGGACTTTGCTCTGTCGCTCATCGAAGCGGCACACTAAAAGGGTGTTCCTATGAGTTCGTTATATCAATCTATGGTTGCCGTTATCGAGCAGTCCATCACCCCGCTGGCGGGACGTCTGGGGCAACAGAAGTACGTCATCGCCATCCGCGACGGCTTTACCGCCGCGCTGCCGTTTATGATCATCGGCTCCTTTATGCTGGTGTTTATCTTTCCACCCTTCTCCGCCGACACCACCAACAGCTTCGCGCGGGGCTGGCTCGATTTCTCCCAGACCTACCGCGAGCAGCTGATGCTGCCGTTTAACCTGAGCATGGGCGTGATGACCTTCTTTATCTCGGTCGGGATCGGCGCCAGCCTCGGGCGGCAGTTTAATCTCGATCCGGTGATGTCCGGGCTGCTGGCGTTTATGGCCTTTCTGCTGGTGGCTGCGCCCTATGCCGACGGCAAAATCTCTACCCAGTACCTGTCGGGTCAGGGGATCTTTACCGCGCTGATCACCGCGATCTACTCTACCCGCGTCTATGCGTGGCTGAAGCAGAACAATATCACCATCCGCCTGCCGAAAGAGGTGCCCACCGGCGTGGCGCGCTCCTTTGAGATCCTGATCCCGGTGGTAGTGATTATCGGCACGCTGCACCCGCTGAACCTGTTTATCGAGGCGCAAACCGGCATGATCCTGCCTCAGGCGATTATGCACCTGCTGGAGCCGCTGGTCTCGGCGTCGGATTCGCTGCCTGCCATCCTGCTCTCCGTCCTGCTGTGCCAAATCTTCTGGTTTGCCGGCATTCACGGTTCGCTGATCGTTACCGGCATTATGAACCCCTTCTGGATGGCGAACCTCTCCGCTAACCAGGCTGCCCTGGCGGCGGGCGCGGCGCTGCCTCACGTCTATCTGCAAGGCTTCTGGGATCACTATCTGCTGATTGGCGGCGTTGGCTCAACCCTGCCGCTGGCCTTCCTGCTGCTGCGCAGCCGCGCCACCCATCTGCGCACTATCGGCAAGATGGGCATCGTGCCGAGCTTCTTTAACATCAACGAGCCGATTCTGTTCGGTGCGCCGATCATCATGAACCCGATGCTGTTTATCCCCTTCGTCTTCGTGCCCATGATCAACGCCTGCCTCGCCTACGGCGCAACGAAACTGGGCTGGCTGGCGCAGGTGGTTTCCCTGACGCCGTGGACAACGCCCGCCCCTATCGGCGCATCCTGGGCCGCTAACTGGGCGCTGAGTCCGGTCATCATGTGCGGGATCTGCATGGTGATGTCCGCCCTGATGTATCTACCGTTCCTGCGGGCCTACGAGCGTTCACTAATGAAAACCGAAGAGCAGAAAGCACAGGACGTTACGCCGCTGGCCGGAACCGTTCGCCAGTAATTAACGGGAGAGAAGAGAGATGAAATACGCATTTCCAGAACATTTCTGGTGGGGCAGCGCCAGCTCCGCGCTGCAAACCGAAGGCCAGAGCCAGCAGGGCGGCAAAAGCGCCACCACGTGGGACCATTGGTATGCCAGCCAGCCGTGGCGCTTTCACCAGCAGGTCGGCCCGCAGGACACATCGACGTTCTATGACAACTGGCGGCAGGATATCGCCCTGCTCAAGCAGCTCAACCACAACAGCTTCCGTACCTCGCTGAGCTGGTCGCGGCTGATCCCGGACGGCGTGGGCGAGGTCAATCCTGAGGCGGTGGCGTTCTATAACAACGTTATTGATGAGCTGCTGGCCCAGGGGATCGCCCCGTTTATTACCCTGTTCCACTTTGATATGCCGATGGCGATGCAGGAGAGAGGCGGCTGGGAGAACCGCGAGGTAGTGGAGGCGTTTAGCCGCTACGCGCAGATCTGTTTCGAGCTGTTTGGCGACCGGGTGCTGCACTGGTTTACCTTCAACGAGCCGATTGTGCCAGTGGAAGGCGGCTACCTGTATGACTTCCACTACCCCAACGTGGTGGATTTCAAGCGGGCGGCGACGGTGGCTTACCATACGGTGCTGGCGCACGCCTCGGCGGTTCGCGCCTACCGCGCCGGGCACTATGCCGGGGAGATCGGCATTGTTCTCAACCTGACGCCGTCCTATCCGCGCTCAAACAACCCGGCGGATCTGACTGCCGCGCACCATGCCGATCTGCTGTTTAACCGCAGCTTCCTCGACCCGGTGTTGCTTGGCGAATATCCGGCGGACCTGGTGGCGCTGCTGAAGGAGTACGACCAGCTGCCAGCCTGTCTCCCCGAAGATAGCGCCCTGATTGCCGACGGCAAAATCGACCTGCTGGGGATCAACTACTATCAGCCGCGACGCGTGAAGTGCCGCGACAGCGCAGTTAACCCGGCCTCGCCGTTTATGCCGGAGTGGCTGTTTGATTACTACGAGATGCCGGGCCGGAAAATGAACCCCTATCGCGGATGGGAAATATACGAGCCGGGTATTTACGACATCCTCACTAATTTACGCGTTAATTACGGCAACCCGCGCTGTTTTATTTCCGAGAACGGCATGGGCGTCGAGAATGAGCAGCGTTTTATTGAGAATGGCCAAATTAACGATCAATACCGAATTGAGTTCGTCTCCGGTCATTTGAAGTGGCTGCATAAGGGTATTGAGGAGGGCTGCAACTGCCTCGGTTACCATATGTGGACGTTTATTGATAACTGGTCATGGTGCAACGGCTATAAAAACCGCTACGGCTTTGTGCAGCTCGATTTAGCCAGCCAGACGCGGACGATTAAACGCAGCGGAGAGTGGTTTGCTGCCACCGCCGCCAATAACGGATTCAATGAGGAGCAATAAGATGATTGAACTGGAAGAGGCCGTCATGGAGATTATCGTCAACGCCGGACAGTCGCGCAGCCTCTGCTTCGAGGCGTTGCACGCCGCGCGCGAAGGCAACTTTGACGAGGCGAACAGCCTGCTGCGCGAGGCGGACGGCTACGCCCGCCAGGCGCACCATATGCAGACCAAACTGATCGAGCAGGACGCCGGGGAAGCCCGCCAGCCGATGACCTTAATTATGGTTCACGCCCAGGATCATTTAATGACCTCGCTGCTGGCCCGTGAACTGTCCGAAGAGATTATTCGTCTTTATCAACGTTAATTAATTATGGAGAAAGAGTCAGTCAGTTTTTAAGTAATCTGTACCTCACAATTAATGGTGATAGCGCAACTATTCCGCATCAAGCGGCGGGATAGTTATTGTCTAAAAATAATATATTAGATCGAGACAAAAAATGAATATCAATAAAAAATTTCCAGTCGCGCTGGCGGTGATGGCTGCCCTTTGCTCTGGTTCAGTCAGCGCCCAGGAGTTTACTCAGGAACAGATCGACGCGATTGTGGCCAAGGCGGTGGATAAAGCCCTAGCGGAGCGGCAAAAGAAAATGGATGTGGCGGTAGATAAAAAAGCCGACGTGATCACCGAGCCGGAGTCGGCGGCCCAGTCGCCGGATATGGCCATTCCTTTTGGCGTGAAGTTTAGCGGCTATGCCCGCTACGGGGCGCAGTTCCAGGGCGGCGATCAGAAGTTCGTTGGCGTTGACGGCTCCTATAACGGCTCCTCCGCCATCGGTCGTCTGGGCAACGAGGGCAACGGCGGTGAGTTCCAGCTTTCGAAAGCGTTCAAAGGCGATAACGGAGCCATCTGGGACATCAACGTGATGTTTGACCACTGGGGCGACGAGGTGAACCTGAAAAAAGCCTACGCTGGGGTGACCAACATTCTGGAGTCCAACCCCAACGCCTACCTGTGGGCGGGCCGTGACTTCCACCAGCGTCCGCAACAGGGTATCAACGACTACTTCTGGATGAACCACGACGGCCAGGGCGCAGGGGTGAAGAACTTCGACATCGGCGGCGTGCAGTTTGACGTCGCGGCGGTGGCGGCGGTGGAGTCCTGTAGTCCGGAAGTGATGAACGATGAGGGCAACCCGTCGCGTATCACCTGTACCGGCGGCTCCGGTACCGGTGATAAAGGCAACTACGCCATTACCTCAAAAGTGCACGGCATGAAGGTTGGCCCGCTGGATCTGGAGCTGTACGCCAACTATGGTTTTGACTCGAAGGCGGTAGACACCGACGAGCGTAAGAATGCCTGGCAGGGCGGCGTGGTGCTGAGCCACACCGGTGAGAAAGGGGTGAATAAGGTGATTGCCCGTTACTCGGACAACTCAGACAACAGCGTCTATAACAAAACCGACGATCTGACGGCGATCTACGCCAGCTTTGAGGGTAACTATAAATTTACCCAGCAGGCGCAGATTGAGTACCTGCTCGCCTTCCACGACTACGATAATGATGCCAACAGCGTGGATAACCGCCGCAACTACGGCGCGATCGTGCGTCCGATGTACTGGTGGAACGACGTGCACTCTACCTGGCTGGAAGCGGGCTATCAGCGGGTCGATTTTGACCAGGGCGGGGATAACCACGGCTGGAAGCTGACGCTGTCGCAGAACATCTCAATTGCGATGGGACCAGAGTTCCGCCCGATGCTGCGCTTCTACGTCACCGGCGGCCAGGTGGATAACGACCGCACCGCACGGGTAAACGGTACGGAGGAGAGCAATCTGGATTCGTTCAACGTCGGCGCGATGTGGGAAGCGTGGTTCTGATGTAGTTCGAGCGAAATGCCCGGCGGCGCAGCGCCAGCCGGGCAGAGAGCAATTACCCTTTTACGCGTACCTTCGCAGCCACCAGCAGCGCCGTCAGCAGCATCAGGCTACCGGAGAGCACCAGCGGCGAGAGCAGGCCGAGGTTATCGAGCGCGTAGCCGCCGACTGCCGCGCCGCAGGTATTGGCAAGCTGGATCACCGCAACCTGGATCGATCCAGCTTTTTCCGCCTGATCCGCCAGCGAGCGGGTGATCCACGTAGACCAGCCCACCGGCACCAGCGCAAAGGCTAATCCCCACACCACCGCCACCACAGAGGCAACGATCTTATCGCTGCCCCAGAGGATCAGCGTCAGGGCGCTAAGGGCCAGCACCAGCGGCGCGGCGGCCAGCGCCGCTTTCAGCGATTTCTTCAGGAACGCGGATGACATCGAGGTGCCGATAAAGCTGGCAATACCAAAGCTGAGCAGCACCAGCGTCAGGCCATCAACGTCAAAGCCCGCCATGCTCATATAGACCGGACGGATGTAAGTAAAGAAGGCAAACTGACCGGCAAAGGCCATAAAGATGGCGGTCATCCCCGCCAGCACGCCTGGCCGCTTGAGGATGCCAAACATGTTTTCCTTGTGCTGCATCGGCTCGCCCGGCAGGGAGGGCAGTGCTTTCCAGACCCACAGCGTACAGACGATCCCCATCACCGCCGCCGCGTTAAAGACGTTTCGCCAGCCGATAATACCACCGAGGAAGCTACCCAGCGGCGCTGCGATCACCAGCGCAATCGACACCGCGCCAAAAATCACCGACAACGCCTTGGGTACCACACGCATCGGGACCAGGCGCATGGTGAGCGAGGCGGACATCGCCCAGAAGCCGCCGAGCGCGAGGCCTAAGCAGGCGCGCCCAATGAGCAGCAGGGTAAAGCTGTTGGCGAACGACACCAGCAGGCAGGAGAGGGTTAACAGCACCGAGAAGATCAGCACCACGTAGCGGCGATCGGTGGTGCGAATGGTCTGGGTGATAAACAGGCTGGCGAACATAGCGACAAAGGCGGTCATAGTGACCGACTGCCCGGCGGTGCCCTCAGAGATACCTAAGTCCTGCGCCATCGGCGTCAGCAGGCTGACCGGCAGAAACTCCACGGTGATGAGGCAGGCCACGCAAAAGGCGACGGCGAAGACGGCTGACCAGTTGGGCCGGGCCAGTTCGGGGTGGGGTTTTCCCTGTAAATGCTCACTCATTTTGCCTCCAGGCAACGTCACATTGCGGTAAAGTCGCGCAGTGTAACATTCTGAGTGTGACGCATTTAACGTTTTAGCAACTATTCAACCAATGAGCGCGGGATATATCGTAGGCCGGATAAGCGTAGCGCCATCCGGCGTTAATGCGGTTCGCCCGGCGGCACTACGCTTGCCGGGCCTACGGGACGTTCGGTGCACTGAATCAACTGTTCAATGCAGCCAGTGCACGCCCTCTTCAGGCATAAAGAAGGCGTTGTAGCGCACCTGGAAATTATTGATCTCCGCCATATCCGGCTCCAGCTCGCGCAGGAAACCCAGCGCCAGACGCACCTGGGCGTCGGTCAGCGGCGCGGCAAGACGGGCCTTTTGCAGCGTGCGGTGCCAGTAGTGGAGGTTCTGCTCGCTGCTATCGACAATGCAAGCCTGCCAGATCAGCAGCGTCTGGGCGGCATTCTGGAGATGTGCCTCGTCCGGACGGGAGAGGTACTGAATGTACTCCGCGCCCGCGGCTTTACCCAGCTGATCGATCATCGATTCAACCGGCATCGGCGTGGTGCCCAGCCGCTCGCTCAGGCGGCGTACCGCCCGCCGGGAGTCGGAGGTTAAGACTCTGAAACCTACTACAAAGACCACAACCAGCGTCGCCAGCGTTAACCAAATCATGAAAGCTCCTGCCCTGTACCAGAATGCTTATCATAAAGGTAAACGCGGCGACGCATACAATCTCTTTAGTGCGCTATCCCGGTGGTCACTTTGAAGCTGCGACTCTCCTGCGGGGCCAGCGTCAGCAGGCTGCCGTTAGCCTGCGCGGCCAGGAACCCTTCCGGACGACAGGTTGCTGGCAGCGCAAACGCCGCGACCTGCTGATCGCCGTTGTACAAAATCCAGCGCGTTGCATAGTTGAACTCCGCGCTGGCGAAACGGGTCACAAAGGTGGTGCCGTCCGGGGCGGTCATCTGAAACTCCGGCGTCGCGGTGTAGCGATCCAGCCTGTCAGCAAAGAAGACGATCTCCGGATCGTAATACGCCGGTTCGCTCAGCGTCTTCAGCGTAGTCTCACCCTGCTGGATGCGCTGGTTGAACGCCAGCCACTGCTCGGTAGGTTTCACATGGGCCGGAATGGACTCCCGCAGCGCCAGCGCCTCGTCCGGCAGGTTCTGGCTGAAGGTCGCCTCTGGAATATAGGCGTAGTTCATATGACACATATACTGCAGCGGCATCGCTACCGAGGCCAGGTTGGTTACCGTCATATCGATATCGAACAGCGCGCTGGCTTTACGCAGCGTGACCGCAGGCTGCGCCAGGTAGTGATGGCCGAAGCCCATCACATACTCGTAGCGGCCCCCGACGCGCAGCGTGTCGCCGTCGATCTCCAGCCAGGCCTCGTCCATCGCCGCGCAGGCCATCTCCCCGTGCAGCGCATGGGTGTCCTCCGGGGAGGGACAGCCGTTGGCCAGCAGCCCCGAGTGGAAGGCGAAGCAGCCGTAGGTTTCGACGATCTCTTTCGCTGGCTTCGGATGGCTAAACATGTTGCGCATGGTCAGCTCGTGGCCGTCAAACTCCGCATCCCAGATCATCTGCCCCAGCCAGGGTAGGATCACCAGGTGACCGCGGGCGTTTGCCACCCTCAGGCCTTCAACGCCGCTTGGGTAGCGGAAGGCGCTGACCGTAAAGTCGCCGTTCTCCAGCAGCGTTCGCGGCTGCACGGTAAAAAGATCACGCCACAGTGGCAGACGTGTTGTCATAGCGGTTCTCCTCAGGAAGCGGTTGCTGCGGTAAGTTCGCGACGCACTTTGCTTTCACGCCAGAAGTAGACCCCAACGTAGACAAAGCAGAGCATAGAGACCAGGAACGAGAGCTGTAACGAGTGGAACATGTCCGCCACGTAGCCCTGCACCGCTGGCACCACCGCCGCGCCGACAATTGCCATGACGATCACCGCCCCCGCCATCTCGGTATGCTCGTTGTCTACCGTATCCAGCGTGCCAGCATAGATAGTGGCCCAGCAGGGTCCAAACAGAATGCTCACCAGCACCGCCACGTAGACCGCGCTAAAGCTCGGAGCCAGCGCCACGTAGGCCAGGAACAGCGCGCCGATAACAGAGTAGAGGATCAGCACCTTCTCCGGGTTGAAGCGCGTCATCAAAATGTTGGCCACGAACTTGCCGATAAAGAAGCAGGCAAAGCTGTAGACCATAAAGTTAGAAGCATCCCGCTCGTTGATATCCCCCAGCTCCAGCGCCAGACGGATGGTGAACGACCAGACCGCCACCTGCATCCCGACATAGAGGAACTGCGCCAGAATACCGCGGCGGAAGCGGGCGTTGCTCGCCAGATAGCGCAGGGTATCCATCGCCGACGGGCGCTTACGGTTCGCCGTCTGCGCGACCTTGCAGGTTGGGAAGCGGGTCAACATAAACAGCACCATCACCACGACCAGCACCATGATCATGTACTTATACGGCTCAAGGGTGTTCTCCAGCATCAGCACCTTGAAGTTGTGGATCTGCTCTGGCGTCATGCCCGCCATCTGCTTCTCCAGGCTGTCGCCTTCGGAGAAGACCAGGTACTTGCCGAGCAGAATGCCCGCCGCCGCGCCGATCGGGTAGAAGGTCTGGCTGACGTTGAGGCGCAGGGTGGCGTGGGATTTCGGCCCCAGCATTGAGCTGTAGGTGTTAGCGGCGGTCTCCAGGAAGCTTAAGCCGATAGCAATCGCAAAAATCGCGGCGAGGAACATGGTGTAGGTCGCCATGTGCGACGCCGGGAAAAAGAGCGTACAGCCGACGATATAGAGCGTCAGGCCAATTAAAATCGCAATCTTATAGCTGCTCTTTTTAATGACTAAGGACGCCGGAATAGCAATTAAGAAATAGCCGCCGTAAAACGCGCTCTGCACTAAGGCAGAGGCGAAGTTACTGAGTGAAAATACGCTTTTAAACTGCGTAATTAAAATATCATTTAACGCTGCGGCGCAGCCCCATAATGGGAACAGGCACGATAACAAAATAAACTGGAACAGAGGGGTCTTATTCAGATACCCATCGGGCATCTGAACGATGTTTTTATCGTTCATAGTGCTACCTTTTACAGTGTAGGGTTTTTTATTATTCGTTTATCGCCAGAAACTCATTGAATTGCTCAATGCTGGGATAGGACGATTGGGTGCCTTTTCCCGTTACGCTGAAGGCCGCGAAACGCGAGGCTTTTTTCATGGCGGTTTCCACATCACCGCTCTGGACGTAGTAGTGGGCAAAGCAGCCGATAAAGGCATCACCCGCGCCGCTGGTATCGATGGCATTGACTTTGATCGCCGGGACGTGCACTTCTGTATCACGGGTCATCCACAGCGCGCCCTTCTCACCCATGGTGACGATAATATTGTTCAGCCCTTTATCGGTCAGGCTGCGGGCGGCGCGACGGATATTGTCGTAGCTATCGACCGGCATCCCGGTGAGAATTTCCAGCTCGGTTTCATTCGGCACAAAGAAATCACATTTGCAGGCGTAGGACATATCCAGCTCGCGCAGCGCCGGGGCCGGATTTAACAGCACCTCAATGCCGTGCTTTTTCCCAAACTCAATGGCGTGATAGACCGTCTCCAGCTGCACTTCGAGCTGCAGAACGATGAGCTTACATTTCTTCAGATCCTCAGCGGCGCGATCGATATCCTCCGGGGAGAGGAATTTGTTCGCCCCTTTAATAATTAGAATGCTGTTGCTGGAGTTGGGGTTAACGAAAATAGGTGCGACGCCGCTGCTGGTGCACGGCACCTTCTCTACGTAGGTGGTGTTAATGCCCCAGGACTCAAGGTTGCGGATGGTGTTGTCGGCAAAGATATCATCGCCCACTTTGGTCAGCATCAGCACTTTGGAATTGAGCTTCGCTGCGGCAACGGCCTGGTTGGCACCTTTACCGCCGCAGCCAATCTTGAACGCCGGTGCTTCAAGAGTTTCACCCTCTTTTGGCATCTGGTTGGTGTAGGTGATTAAATCTACCATGTTGGAGCCGATGACTGCGATATCCATTTTCCTACCTCTCAGAAACAAACGCTTAACAATGATATTATCGTAACATTATCATGTTATTTTAGTATCATTTGTGACTCCGCTCGCGATTACAGCAACATTTGATCCAGCGTCATTCCCGCTCTGAGCGGAAAATGTTACTTTAGGAACATAAGAAGATGATTAGGCTGGTAAAGCGGAGAGAGAGAATGGAAACCAAGCAGAAAGAGCGCATTCGTCGCCTGACGGAGCTGCTTAAGAAGACCGACCGCATCCACCTGAAAGATGCGGCGCGGATGCTGGAGGTTTCCGTGATGACCATTCGTCGCGACTTTAGCCAGGAGGATGAGCCGCTGCCGCTGGCGCTGCTCGGGGGCTATATCGTGATGGTTAACAAGCCCGCCGCCCCGGCCACCAGCCAGCCCGCTGCCGTTGCCACTCGCCGGCATCACCGGGACGATATGCCGATTGCGATCCTCGCCGCAGGCCTGGTGAGTGAGAACGATCTGGTGTTTTTCGATAACGGCCCTGAGATGCCGCTGGTGATCGATATGATCCCTGATGAGATCGCCTTCACCGGAATTTGCTATTCGCATCAGGTTTTTATGGCGCTTAACGCGAAGCCTAACGCCACCGCCATGCTCTGCGGCGGCACCTACCGCGCGAAGAGCGACGCCTTCTACGACCCTAACAACCCGTCGATTCTCGACTCGCTCAACCCGCGCAAGGTGTTTATCTCCGCCAGCGGCGTACACGAGCACTATGGCGTGACCTGGTTCAACCTTGACGATCTGCCGGTGAAGCGCAAAGCGATGGAGCACGGCATCCGCAAGATTTTGCTGGCGCGCTCCGCGCTCTTTGATGAGGTGGCTCCCGCCAGCATCGCCCCGCTCGCGCAGTTTGACGTGCTGATCAGCGATCGCCCCCTGCCGGCAGAGTATGCTCTCCACTGCCGGAACGGCTCGGTAAAAGCGATCACCCCCGATTCTGAGGGTGAATAGCCTACTCGAAAAAGACGGCGATTTTGTTGAACATGGTGGGATCGGACTGGTTACGTACCACTTTTACCACATCTTCTAGCTTGTCGATCTGGCTAATCATCTGCTCCAGCCGCTGATCGTCCGCCACCAGCAGCCAGATGCGGCTCTGCTCCCCGCCCGGTAGCGGCAGGCAGAGAATGCCTTCCACGTTAAAGGCGCGACGGGCAAAGAGGCCGCAGACGTGGGTCATTACCCCAGGGTGGTTGCGGACGGTGAGTTCCAGAATAACGTTGTCATGTGTTGATTGTGGCATGGCTTATTCTCCCACCATTTCAGTATTGGCCGCACCCGGCGGAACCATTGGATAGACTTTCTGCTCAGGGTCAGTACGAACGTGGATCAGCGCCGGACCCGGACGGGAGATGATCTCCTGCAGGGCCGCCTGCGGATCGGCCGCCGCGTTTAAATCACAGGTGTGCAGGCCAAACCCGGCGGCGATCTGCATAAAGTTGATCGTTCCCGGATAGGTCGCCGCAAACACGCCCTGCTTGTAGAACAGGCTCTGCTGCTGATGCACCAGCCCCAGCGCCTCGTTGTTCATCAGAATGATTTTAATATCGAGTTGATTTTCCGCGGCGGTCGCCATCTCCTGAATGTTCATCATCAGGCTGCCGTCGCCGGAGAAGCAGAGCACCTTGCGATCGGGATTGGCCAGCGCTGCGCCAATGGCCGCCGGCAGGCCAAAGCCCATGGTGCCTAACCCACCGGAGGTGAGCCACTGGCGCGGGCGGTTGAGCGGATAGGCCTGAGCGGTCCACATCTGATGCTGCCCGACGTCGGTGGTGATAATCGCGCTGTCGTCAACGCAGGCCGCGACGGCGTTAATTAATCCGTAGTGGCTCAGCGGATCGTCCGCGCCCGGCATGTTAGCCGGAAACTCCTGCTGCAGCTGCGCTACGGTATCGCGCCAGGCATCACGCGTATCCTCTGCAATCAGCGGGATCAGCTGGTTCAGCACCTCAGCGACATCACCCTGAATAGCGCAGTGCGGCTGCTTGATTTTACCCAGCTCGGCGCGGTCGATATCGACATGAATAATTTTGGCGTTCGGGCAGAAGGTTTCGGTCTTGCCAATCGCCCGGTCATCAAAACGCGCCCCCAGCACGACCAGCAGATCGGCTTCATGCAGGATAAAGTTGGTGCTGCGCGCGCCGTGCATCCCCAGCATGCCCAGCGACAGCGGGTGCTGTTTCGGCAGCATCCCGAGAGCCATCAGCGTCATGGTAGTGGGCAGGCTGGCTTTCTCCGCCAGGGTCCGCACCTGCTCCGGCGCGTTGATCACCCCGCCGCCCAGATAGAGTACCGGGCGCTGGGCCTGATTAATCATCGCCGCCGCCTCGCGTACGCTCTCGATGCTGAACGCCGGGGCAGGTGCGCTATCACCCGGCTCCGGCAGGCTGTCTAATTCGATTTCAGCGGTCTGAATATCCTTAGGAATATCTATCCACACCGGGCCGGGACGGCCTGACTGGGCAATGCGGAACGCGTCAGCGATTACCTGCGGCAGCTCGCGGATGTCGCGCACCAGATAGTTGTGTTTAGTGATGGGGATAGAGATGCCGTAGGTGTCCACTTCCTGAAACGCGTCGGTACCGATCATCGACGAGGGAACCTGGCCCGTAATGCAAACCAGCGGAATGGAGTCGAGGCGCGCGTCGGCGATGGCGGTTACCAGGTTGGTAGCCCCCGGCCCGCTACAGGCCATACAGACGGCGGGTTTCCCCTGGGCGCGCGCCATGCCCTGGGCGATAAAGCCCGCGCCCTGCTCGTGGCGGGCCAGCACGTGGCGGATCTGCGTGCTTTGACTCAGGGCGTCATACAGCGGCAGCACCGTGCCGCCCGGGATCCCGGTGACGATGTTAATACCCTGGCGCTCCAGTAAATGAACGATTAACTGTGCGCCGGTAAAGCGCCTTGCCTGCGAGGTTGTGCCCAAACTTGCCATGCTCCAGTCCTTTAATTCTGGGCCGACTTTCCGGGCGGTCTAAACGAAAAACCCCGCCCGGTTTGCGCCGGCGGGGTTTTGGAATCGTGTGTTCCGGACCCTACGGCGCTATGCCGACGACCACCACCACACGCACGACGACGACCGCGGCAGATGGCGCGGTGCGTAGTAGAGTCGATGTCAGCATGGCTGGGTTCATTAGGGACCTGTTATGTATGTTGTGTTGTGTATTTATTAGCTGAATTTATACAAACACAGCTTGTGCGCCATGACAATCGTTTTATCGCAGCGGCGGTGAAAATGCGTGGCCGATCACGTTTCACTGCAAAACAAAAAACCCTGCCGGAGCAGGGTTTTTTAATCAGCGGTTGCGGGTGGTAGCCGCAGAGCACACTGTGTTATGTCAACGTCCAAAGTATATCCAGGAACGTCGTCAGGCGCAATTTTGGCCAGTATGAGTATGGATCACGCTTCGCATTTTTGCCACAAATAACTGTTAATATATACAGTACTTATTTATACTCATTTTGCATTCGCAGTGTCAGGCAGGGGCCGCATGGTTTCCCGGCGCAAAACTAAGTCCTGGCTGAAACGGGTGGTGCCGTCAGTGCCTTAACCCCTGAGAGCACACTGTGTTATGTCAACCGCACTCGTTTCGTACCTGAAGCGTGTGTGAAAAATGGCTGGCAACAGGCGGCGGATAGGTACGCCAGCCAGTCGTGCTCCTTTGCCAAAGGAGACGCGTATGGGCGGAGTGGATATTGCTATTCTTATCCTGAAACTCATTGTTGCACTGCTGCAACTGCTTGATGCAGTCCTGAAGTACATAAAGTAGTTCAGGTTCAAGCCGCACCAAAGGGGGACGGGAGACCGTCCCCCTTTAATAATGACGAAGCGTCGATACTTTTTGCCGCACCCGGCGCAAAAAATCAGGCAATATTAGTTGCCAGCGTTGTTCATAAATCCTGCCTTTTCGCTGTTGCTCATTCATCGCTCTGATACTTAACTTATCCCCCCACTGTGGTAGATTTCTCGCGCATTTATGGGCGTGCGCAGTCACTTATTCTTTATTTCTCTCATTTAACAAAACTATTCAGCGACATGAAAAGACAAAGGAACGTTAACTTATTGTTGATGCTGGTGTTACTGGTGGCGGTCGGTCAGATGGCGCAAACCATCTACATTCCGGCCATTGCCGACATGGCAAAGGAGTTTCACGTCCGTGACGGCGCAGTGCAGAGCGTGATGGCCGCCTATCTGTTGACCTATGGCTTCTCGCAGCTCTTCTATGGACCGCTGTCCGATCGCGTGGGACGTCGCCCGGTCATTTTAGTGGGCATGGGCATTTTTATGGTGGCGACGTTAGTTGCTATAACGACCCATAGCCTGACCGTATTAATTGCTGCCAGCGCGATGCAGGGTGTCGGCACCGGCGTCGGCGGCGTGATGGCCCGTACCTTACCGCGCGATCTGTATGAAGGAACCCAGCTTCGTCATGCCAACAGCTTGTTGAACATGGGGATTCTGGTAAGTCCGCTGCTGGCCCCGCTGATTGGCGGCCTGCTAAACACCCTCTGGTCATGGCGCGCCTGCTTCGCCTTTCTTCTGGTGCTGTGCGTAATAGTTGCCTTCAGCATGGCGCGCTGGATGCCGGAGACCCGACCAGCGGGCGCACCGCGCACGAAACTGCTCACCAGCTACAAAGTGCTTTTCGGCAGCGGCTCATTTAACTGCTACTTGCTGATGCTGATCGGTGGCCTGGCGGGTATCGCCGTGTTTGAAGCCTGCTCCGGCGTGCTGCTGGGCGCAGGACTGGGTCTGAGCAGCATGGTGGTAAGCATTCTGTTTATTTTGCCGATCCCGGCGGCCTTCTTCGGTGCATGGTTCGCCGGACGCCCGGCCAGGCGCTTCTCCACGCTGATGTGGCAGTCGGTGATGAGCTGCCTGCTGGCAGGCCTGATGATGTGGATCCCTGGCCTGTTAGGCCTGATGAACGTCTGGACCCTGCTGATCCCAGCGGCGCTGTTCTTTTTCGGCGCGGGGATGCTCTTCCCGCTCGCCACCAGCGGGGCGATGGAGCCGTTCCCGTTCCTCGCCGGTACGGCGGGCGCGCTGGTGGGTGGTCTACAGAATATCGGCTCCGGTGCGCTGGCGTGGCTCTCGGCCATGATGCCGCAAACCGGACAAACTAGTCTGGGTTTATTGATGACCCTGATGGGGCTGCTGATTTTACTGTGCTGGCTGCCGCTGGCGTCGCGCGTGCCGCATCACGAGCAGCCTGTTTAACGCCATGATGGCCCGGCTTCCCGCCGGGTTTTTCACACATGGGGGCAATTATTGTCTTCAGCAGCGGTTCGACCTGGGGACGCCACGCCCCCTCCTCGCCATCATAAAACTGCGTATCGGCATTGATAGCATAGGGTATTTTCGCCTGCTGTAGTTCACAGGCCATAAAGGTGGCAAAGGCCATTTGCGACGCGGTAGGGGTAACCCGGCTGGATCCCCCTACGCCCCAGCCGCCCACCCAGCTAACGTGTCCGGTTTTTTGCTGCCAGCGCAGCGCGATGTTGATGCGATTGCGAATAGCCGCCTTCTCCGCCGCCGTCCCCGATGTCCACGGGTACCTGCCGTTGCTTTTCAGCGGTCCCCACGGGAAGAGATGCCACTCCGCCAGCAGGTAATTTTGGCTGTGCGCGGGCAGCTTCAGGCTAGAGAGATCTTCCGGTTCGGCCCGCAGGCGCGGCGCGATAAATATCATGCGCTGGGCGTTAATGTCATGAATGGCCTTAACTGTTTTTTCGTAGACGCGATTGAGCGAGGCGAGATTATGATTCAGCTTGTCTGCTGGCTCATAAATGAGGTCAAAGCCTAGCTGCGGCGAGCCGTTGCCAAAGTAGTGCGCAACGGCGATCCACCAGTTTACGACCTCTCTTTCGTTATCGGGTTTTGGATCGTTTTTATACTCATCGGCCTGATAAGCGATAATCGGGATCACACCGTACTGCTCGCACGCTTCTACCAGCTTACGCAGATGAATGAGCCGCGCCTCCGTCGGCTCGCCTGCCACACGGATGCGCACATGGGCGATCCCCTGCGCGGCAAAATCCCGCACCACGAGCGGGTCGAACTCGCGGATACCGCGCTCGGTGCGCGCCCAGTCAACGTCCATGCCGACGCCAAGCTGCGCCGCATAGCGTGCGGCCGTCAGCGGCGGCTCAGCATAAACGGCAGAGGTAACAAGCAGTAACGCAGCGACGATCGAGAACTTATACACGGTTAGCCTGAAAAAGATGATTAACGCACCGCTATTTTTTAGCACGCTTTTTTAACTGGCATGTAGCGCCGCGAGAAGAAATAGCGCGATTTTCTGGAAATGGGTAGCGGCAAACAGCAGCGCCAGTGAGAGCACCCCCAGCGCAACCAGAAGTTTGTCCCGTACCGCTGACGGGCGCAAAAAGTCGCTGCGGTCCACGTCCATCAGGTTGCGCTTCAGCGTGTAACGCCAGAGGATCAGCCCTATCGACATCAGCAGAGCAATCGCAATCCAGAAGGCCGATCCAGCCTGCTGCCCATTGTGTTTTACCGCCAGGACCAGCAGTGCGCCGTAGCCCAGCAGGGTGCGCAGCCACGCAAGCGACGTGCGCTCGGGCTGCAGCCCGGGATCGCGCTCGCGACGGGCTTTGCGGCTATCCGGCATAGAGCACCAGCGCCATCACCACCGCGGCAACGACGAGCAGCAGTAGGCTGATAACCAGCAGGCTATAGGTATAGGGCAGATCCTGCTTCAGGCGCATCGCCTTCTCATTGCGCAGCCAGCGCAGATAGCCAAAAATCGCCAGCCCGCCGGAGGTGAGGCAGAGCAGCAACGCCAGCAGCTCACGGATAAGCGGCGTGGCGAAATCCGGTGCGAGCTGATCGAGACCTACCCCCGCGGCCAGAAAGCCCAGCGCGGTGCGGATCCAGGCGAGGAAGGTGCGCTCGTTTGCCAGCGAGAAGCGGTAGTCCGGCGCTTCACCGAGGCGAGAAATTTTCATGCGGTGTCCTTGTGAGTGGCCTGACTTTAGCTCGGCAACGACTGTTTCAGGAAGCTAGTGCCTCTTCATAAGCGGTATGTAATGTTCTGATCCTGCCGATATCGCTGTCGTTTGAACAAAACTCCAGGCTATTACAGTGGGCACTACAGTAGTGAAAAACGTCGAATTTGCGCTTATCGACATTCCTGTTTCTGTCATTTGCCTGCTGGGCTTGCCAGATATCAAAACGAAACAGGTTGGCCGACAGCTCAGAGATGTCGCGAGTTACATCCAGCTCGGTAAAGCCTTTAAGGATGTTCTTCATAGCGATGAACTCATCCATGCTTTGCCATGCAATACCGCGCAAAACCTCATATCGAACCAAGGACGTAATAAAGAGTTTTGAATCGGGATCGGCCACAAGCTCTGATAGTAACTGTATTGCCAGACGCTTCATCTCTGGCGACGTGGTGCCTTGTGAATCAAAGGCAGCGATAAGAAAGTTAGTGTCCAGCAAAACGTTCCTTGTCATGACTTTTTCTCCTGCTGTTTGAGCAACTGAAGAAGATTATTTTTTGCCTCCTGCTGCTCATTAACATGGCTGTTTTCCAGCTTCATCTGGTTAAGATCGACCTTGAAAACGTCTTTCATGATATCTACCAACGCCGCCTTGTTTGGTGCTTCAATTTTCCGGCTTTTCACAATGCCCGATTCGTCTCGGTAAAGCTTATAGGCCTCGCCCTCTTTAAGCTGCGACAGGACGATTGACGAGTGGGTGGTGATATAAAACGTGGTGTTGGGGAAAAGCGTCTTCAGCAATGGGATGATATTTGCCTGCCACGTCAGATGCAGGTGGCTCTCTATCTCATCAATGAACACAATCCCTTTTACATTTTGTAGGTTAGTTTCATTGGTGAAGTAGCCGTAGCCGGAGACAATGGCCTGGATGAGCTTGAGAATGGAGGCAAAGCCCGAGCTGAGCTGGCTCAGTTCTCGCTTCTGGTTTTCAATTTTCAGGCTGACGCGATCGTCTCCACTAATTTCCATAAACTCGGGATCGATACGGTTATCGATTTCTGAGAGCAGCCGGATGACCGTTTTGATCTCAACGTCCCGGTTATCCTCTTTTTTCTGATAGGGATTGGACGATCGGGCTAAGGTGACAAACCACTCTTCAATACTGGTGCCCATATTGAGAGAGCTAAAGTCGGTTTTCATTTTCTCGATAATATCGGAAAGGTAATGCTCTCTGCGCTGCTTTAAGGTTCCGAAGAATGGATTATTAGATAAATCATTACTCTTTATTACGCCTCTAGCCTGCGCGCCTAAGAAAATCGCTGGCAGATTATGTGCGATATAAGTAAAAAAAGTGTTATGCCAATCCGAAGTAAGGGAATAAAGATCTTTTTTTAAATTCATTACCAAGGGTGGATCTACTGGTCTGAGGAAGGATTGAAACCGAAAATCGTTGCCATCAAACGCATTCTTACTCTCCGCCACGGCTTTATGACTAAAAAACGCCACCTGAAACAGCGCCTCGAGGGTCTTGGTCTTACCCACGCCGTTTTCACCAATAAAGGTATAGATATGCTGGTCTGGCTCAAGATCCAGCTGAACACGGCCAACGCCGGTAAGCCCTGAAAATTCCAGTTTTTCGCCTAACATTTCAGCCTCCAGAATGCTTGTCTGGAGTCAGTGTATCCCTTCCCTTGTAGCCTGGCAAAAAACAAAAAAGGCCCCAAGCGGGGCCTTTTTACATCGTCCAGATTAGCTATTCAGCGCCGGGCGCTCGCTAATGGCGATGCGCTGGGGAGCAATCGCTTCCGGCACGTTGCGGCTGATGTCGATATGCAGCAGCCCGTTATTAAAGGTGGCTCCGGAGACCTCCATATGGTCCGCCAGGGTAAAGCTCAGGCTGAACGGCTGGATCACCAGCCCCTGATGCAGCCACTTCGGCTCGTTGGCCGGTTTTTCCGGCGTGCCTTTGACGCTGAGGCGCGTGCCCTCCAGCTGGATCTCCAGATCGTCCTGACGGAAACCGGCCAGCGCAAGGGTAATGCGATAGTGGTTATCGTCACTCTTCTCGATGTTGTAGGGCGGGAAGCTCTGGCCTTCGCTGGCGTTTTGCAGGGCGTTGGCCAGTTTGTCAAAACCGATCCATTGACGCAGCAGCGGGGATAAATCGTAGTTACGCATGGTGTTTCTCCTTCTTTGAAGCAAGAAATGATCTACGCATCATGTGACGCGCATCTGCTCCCTGACGGCGAGCAAGGTGTAATCTGGGCCGCCGTGGCGACCCGGGGAAATTAGTTGATTTCGATACGGCGCGGTTTTTTCTCTTCTGGAATAACGCGTTCCAGCTCGATAAACAGCAGACCGTTGACCAGGTTCGCGCCACGAACGTGAATGTTCTCCGCGATCTGGAATTTACGTTCGAAGTTACGTTCGGCGATGCCCTGATAGAGATAGCTACGCTCTTTCTGCTCGGTCGCGCGAGCGCCTTTCACCACCAGCAGGTTGTCCTGAGCGGTGATCTCCAGTTCGCTTTCGGCAAAGCCAGCCACGGCAATCGCAATGCGATAGTGGTTTTCGTCAACGAGTTCAACGTTATACGGAGGATAGCCGCCGTTACTCTGGCTCTGATTGTTTTCTAACAGGTTAAACAGGCGGTCAAAACCAATGGCAGAACGGTAAAGCGGAGAGAGATCGAAGTTACGCATACAATAAGCTCCTGAAATCAGCGAGAAATTTTTGAACCTTCCACCATGGACAGGCTCTTAGAACCAGAACACCCCGCAGGCATGTTCTTCCGGCTACGTTGTAAAAATGGGTGCAGCGGTCGGTTTTTCAAGGGCGGAAGTCTGACTTTTTTTTGCACTTTCTCACTCAGTGCTTAGACTGGATTACGACACTTAACGTTAAATTGCGATTGCCGCCACAGAGCGGCACACGAAAGCTATTCATTTCCCTTAAGGGTCGCTATAAGCAAGGAGTGCACGATGATAAGAAAAAAACCATCATGAAAAATATTCTGTTAAAAGTGGCGATTGTCAGCGGAATGGTGACGCTGGGCGGCTGCTCCAGCGTGATGTCTCATACCGGCGGCAAAGAGGGACTCTATCCCGGGACGCGCGCCAGCTCAAAAATGCTGATGGATGATGACGCGAACCTGGCGGTGAAATCGTTCGTGGTGCTGGATATGCCGTTTACCGCCGTGGCCGATACGCTGCTGCTGCCCTGGGATATGTTCCGCAAAGACAACTCGGTAAAATCTCGCGTCGAGAAGGCGGAGGCGGCCAACCTGGCGACCAACTCCGTTATTCCCCCTGCGGCCATGCCCGCACCTTAAATTCGCTCTCGCTGATTAGAGGCCAGTATCGGCCACCCAGAGCTGGCGGAAGCCTGCGGTGGGTGCCATCCATGCGATCGTTTTACCGTCTGGTGAGAAGACCACCGCATCGGCCGAGGGCTGATGCGCGGGGTTATCATCGGTTAAAAACACGATTGCTCCAGTCGCGCTATCGCATAGCACCAGCCGGTTCTCCAGCACAAAGCCAAGCGCTGCACCGGAGGGGTGCCAGTTAAACGCCGACTGGATGTCCGTGGCGTTATGGGTTAGCTGACGCGGCTCGCCGCCCGCTGCGGCAATCAGCCAGAGCTGCACCACCCCTGCATCATCACGCATTAAAAAGGCAATCTCGGTGCCCTGCGGATTACTGCGCACCCAGTGGCGCGGCACGTTGACCAGCCCCGGATAGCGATGCTGATGGGTAAAGGTAAGCCGCCGCTGCTGCACGCCCGCAGGCGGTGACGGCATCGTGGTTGGCGTGCCGGCCAGCGGGGCATCTCCCGCCTGCTTCCAGCCCTGCTCGTCAGCGGGCAGATCGACGATAAACAGCTCTGGCACCTTTTCCCCGTTCCGCGCCAGCGTGTCGCCAATAAAGGCGAGCCGACTGTTGCCCACCCAGCCCTCCTCATAGGCGCGGTTGATCTCGTCGCTGCCGGGCGCAGGCGTTGGCGTCGTGCGGCTGACCAGCACGCACCAGTGGCTGCCGCCATACTCTCGCGGATGGTTGCCCGCAGGGGTCACCGGGCCATAGGGCGCAGCAACGCCAACGTTGCGCAGATCCAGTGCCGGATCGCGCTCGTGCAGCACATGGTCATTATAGGTAAAACTCACCTTCTCGCCGTCCGGGCTGAAGACATGCACATGGCTGCCGCCGCGTAGCGCGCCAGGCGTATAGGGTTCGGTGATATCCAGCGCATCAAGGTTGCTCGCCCTGCCGTTTTGCACAATCATGCCCTGGCGATGGTGAAAATCGTACTGCCAGCGCTCGTCCGGATTTTGCGGCCCATGGATAAAGACGTACTTCTCTTCGCGCGGATGAACGGTCACCACGCCAACGCGTGCGCCCTGGGTCGCGGCATAGATCGTTTCAACCTCACCGGTCTCCACGTTGACCCGTTCAATGGTTTTACCGGTAAAGGAGGCGCCGGAGGGACGCACGTCAAACACCAGCCACTGGCTGTCGGGCGTCCAGGTATTGATATTGGTAAGCTGATGATTGCGGGGAGCGAAGGTGATTTGTTTCATGAGGATACCCTGATGCGCAGATGTCGCATCAGGGTATAGCATTGCGGGGGTTTAGCCTACGCGTTTCACCTCACCCACCAGCAGGATGTAGGAGAGCGCGCCGAGCAGCGCTACGGCGGAGATATAGACCAGCGCCGGAGCAAAGCCGTAACCCTGCGCCAGATAGCCCACCACCAGCGGCACGGTGATGCCACCCAGGCCGCCGACAAAGTTAAATACGCCGCCGGTAAGGCCGATCAGACGCATCGGGGCAAGGGAGGAGACCAGCGACCAGGTAATGGACGCAAAGCCATTGCCGAAGAAGGCAATCGCCATCAGGGTCATAATCCACACCGGATCGTTGGTGTAGTTGGCCCCCATGATGCAGGTGGAGATCAGCAGCCCGCAGATGATCGGCGTTTTACGCGCCGCGCCGAGCGAGAAGCCTTTTTTCACCAGCTTATCGGCCAGCCAGCCGGAGAGCAGCACGCCAAAGAAGGCGGCGAGGAACGGCACGGTAGTCATAAAGCCTGCCTTCAGCGCAGTGATACCCTTCTCCTGGGTCAGATAGTTCGGGAACCAGGTGAGGAAGAACCACAGGGTGGAAGTCACGGCGAACTGACCAAGGTAGACGCCCACTAGCTTGCGGTTGAACACCAGCTTCCAGTCCGCCTTAGTCAGAGGCTGACGCGCCTCTTTTTTAACCGGGGCGTCGCCATCTACCAGACCGCCGCCGTCGCGAATGTAGTCCAGCTCCGCAGTGCTGATACCTTTGGTCAGGCGCGGCGGCTGATACACTTTAATCCAGATCAGCGACCAGATAATGCCTATCCCACCGGTGATGATAAACACCCAGTGCCAGCTCAGCATCTCCTGGATCCAGATCAGCATTGGCGTCAGGAACGCCAGGCCAACAAACTGCCCGGAGGTGTAGAAGCCTACCGCCGAGGCGCGCTCATGCTCCGGGAACCAGCTGGTCACCATCCGGTTGTTAGTTGGGAATGCCGGGGCTTCAAACACGCCGGTGATCGCCCGCAGGCCAATCAGCGACATTAAGCCGGTAGCAAAACCCTGGAACAGGGTGGCAACCGACCAGCCCATGATGGCGATAAAGTAGGTCAGGCGTGAGCCGACGCGGTCAAGGAACCAGCCGCCGGGGATCTGGCACAGCGTATAGAGCCACGCAAAGGCCGAGAAGACGTAGCCCATCTCCGCTTTAGTGATGCCAAACTCCTCCTGAATATGGGCTGACGCCACCGCAAGGTTGGCGCGGTCAACGTAGCAAATCACTACGGTAACAAAGATCATGAACAGCGTCAGATAACGACGACGTCCGGGTTTTGCAGCAGTAACTGAAATATCCATCGTAATCTGTCTCCAGATTTTGGGCATAGCGAGGCCGCTCACCATGCCCTGTAAATTACAGAGGGTGTGTTTGTTATATTTAAATATTCGCCCGGTGGCGCTGCGCTTACCGGGCCTACGGGATGGTGATTACCACTCCGCTACGGAGCCGTCTTCATGGCGCCATAAAGGGTTTCGCCAATCCGGCGCATTTTCACTCAGCGCAATAACTTTGGCTTCATCAATCTCTACGCCCAGGCCTGGCTTCATTAGCGGTTTGAAGAAGCCGCCCTCCATGCTGAAGTCCTCTTTGTTTTTCACAAAGTCGAGCAGCTCCGCGCCCTGGTTGTAGTGGATGCCCATGCTCTGCTCCTGGAACACCGCGTTGTGGGAGACAAAGTCCACATGCAGGCAGGCCGCCAGCGCAATCGGGCCAAGCGGGCAGTGCGGGGCCAGCGCCACGTCGTACGCTTCCGCCATGCCAGCGATTTTATAGCACTCGGTGATGCCCCCGGCGTGGGAGAGATCGGGCTGGAGAATGGCCAGGCCGCCCGCTTCCAGTACGCGCTTGAACTCGAAGCGTGAGAACATACGCTCCCCGGCGGCAATCGGAATATGGGTTTGCGCAGCCAGCTTCGGATAGTATTCCGCCTGCTCGGCCAGCACCGGCTCTTCAATAAACAGCGGACGGTACGGCTCCAGCTCTTTAATTAAAATCTTCGCCATCGGCGCGCTGACGCGCCCATGGAAATCGAGACCAAATTCAATCTTATTGCCAAAGGCTTCGCGGATCTGCGCGGCGGTATTTACCGCAGCTTCCACTTTACGGAAATCATCAATAATCGATAACTCTTCGCAGCCGTTTAACTTAAAGGTATCGAAGCCAATTTCGCGCAGTTTAGTGATGCCTGCAATGGCTTCCGCCGGACGATCGCCGCCCACCCAGCTGTAGGCCTTAATTTTATCGCGCACCAGGCCACCCATCAGCTGCCAGACCGGAGCGTTCAGCACTTTACCCTTGATGTCCCACAGCGCCTGGTCAATACCGGCAATGGCGCTCATCAGGATTGGGCCGCCACGGTAGAAGCCCGCACGGTACATCACCTGCCACAGGTCGTTGATACGGGAGGGATCCTGGCCAATCAGGTACTCGCCCAGCTCGTGAACGGCCGCTTCAACGGTACGCGCCCGGCCTTCGATCACCGGCTCACCCCAGCCCACTACGCCTTCGTCGGTCTCGATTTTCAGGAACATCCAGCGCGGGGGTAAACGGTAGGTGGTTAATTTAGTAATTTTCATTGCACTGCCTCTCGATACGCTTTTACAAATGCGGCTGCCTGCTGCGCGGTGCGCTCCACGGATTGCCCGGCACGGTAGAGATCGCTGCCCAGTCCGGCACCGGCACAGCCTGCCTTGATCCACTGGGCCAGGTTATCCGGCGTGACGCCGCCCACGGCGAATACCGGGATCTCCGGCGGAAGCACGGCCTTCAGGGCTTTGATGTAGTCCGGACCAAACGCGGAAGAAGGGAATATCTTCAGCGACTGGGCACCGGCCTCAATCGCCGTAAAGGCCTCGGTTGCGGTCGCACAGCCAGGGCTGACCGCCATGCCGTACGCCACCGCCCGGCGGATAATTTCCGGATTGATGTTGGGGGTCACCAGCAGGGTGCAGCCCATTTCTGCGAGCGTATCGACCTGCTCAGGCTTTAATACCGTGCCCGCGCCAATTAACGCTTTATCACCAAAGGCTTTCACCATTGCCGGAATGCTCTCTTCCCAGCGCGGAGAGTTGAGCGGAATTTCGACCGCTTCAAACCCGGCCTCGATTACCGCTGCCACGTGGGCGTGCGCCTCTTCCGGCGTGATGCCGCGCAAAATTGCGATCAGCGGGAGTTTATTTTGCCACTGCATGAGCGATGCTCCTTATACCTGCCTGAAATGCGTCGTCGCCGCGTAGGGTCTGCGTTTCGTGGCCCAGCAGGGCAAACGCCTGCTGATAGCGCGCGGTCAGCGAAGGGTTGGCGACGAGAGTGATGGTCTGCTGCGGCGCGATCCAGGCTTTCATGCTTGCCACTTCGCTGCCAATCAGCAGACCAGAAAGAAATTCGCTCACCTGTTCCCGCGCCAACGTGCCGAGCACGTGAGAAGCGCGGACCTCAAACAGGCGAGGCAGCAGATCGGGGGCATCAAGGCCGCGGGTTAAACCGGCGGTAAAGGCATCCGGAGAGGCCACCTGATCAGGCAGGCCCGCACCCACCAGCGTATGGTTGAGCAGCACGTGGTGCAGCTCGCCGGTCATCACGGTGCGGAAATCACTCACCTGCTCGCTATCTGCCAGCACCCATTTGCAGTGAGTACCGGGCATGACATACACCTGGGCAGGCTGGAGATCGCGCGCGCCGAGCAGCTGGGTCTCTTCGCCGCGCATCACGTTGTGGTTATCTTCCCGGTTGACGCACAGGCCGGGAACGATCCAGATATTGTCGGCAACGGCGGTGATCTGCTGGCCAATATCGTCAAAGCGGGCCGGGCAAGGTAGATAGGGGACATTAACCCACCCGGCATTGCTGCCGACCATGCCCGCCATCACCACGGGTGTATCTTCCCGATCCCAGCCCTCGGTGATCTGCGCTAATACCGCCTCGAAGGTCCGACCGTTCAGTCGGGTTACGCCCGCTTCGGACTGCCTGCTCTCCAGGCACTCATCGCCCTGATAGAGCCAGGCGCGAAGATTGGTGGAGCCCCAGTCGATGGCGATATAGCGTGATGTCATATTATTTCCTTGAGCCTTTGGGTTGAGCTGGCGATCATGGTGAGCGCCGCCTGCTCTGCTGCATCGCCGTCCTGATGCCGGATCGCATCAAACAGCGCCTTATGTTCCTGAAGCGTTTTCGGCATGTTGGCCTCGTCGCCGCGCCAGGTCTGTTCAAATACCGCCCGCTGCAGGGAGCCAATCGCTACCGTCAGCTGCTGGAGTACCGGGTTGTGCACCGACTGCAGCACGGCGTCGTGATAGCGGATATCCGCTTCGTTGAACGCCTCCCGGTTCTGGTTGTTGGCGATCATGTCGTTGAGCGCCGCCTCAATCTGCGCCAGATCGCTGGAGGTGGCTCGCTCGGCCGCCCAGCGGGCAATGGCCGGCTCCACCAGGTTACGCACCTCGCTCATGGCGCTGATGAGTCGCGGGTCGTAGTCGTTCTCCAGCACCCACTGCAGCACCTCGGTATCGAGGTAGTTCCACTGGTTGCGTGCCGCCACAAACGCCCCGCGATAGCGCTTCATCTCAATCAGCCGCTTCGCCATCAGGGAGCGAAAGACCTCCCGGATAATGTTGCGCGAGGTTTCAAACTCTTCGCACAGGTCAGTCTCGGAAGGCAGTCCTGCGCCAGGGACGTATTTACCGCTGACAATCTGCCGCCCGAGGGTAGTGATGATGCGGTCCGTTTTGGTAATGGTCATTTCAGATCCTTTAAGGAGTTGCTTTACCACTACTTTATCCCCGTTGGCGTAAACATCTGCACTATTGATGTACAAATATGCGAGCCGTTCGCCATACCGTGAGCCGATAGTAGTACAATCACTTTGGGTTGTACTACAATCCAGATCACAAAAACGACAACCGGTAAATAAAATGTGAAAAGCGGGTGACAATGTGCCACCTGCGGCGGTGTGAGGTTACCTGAGAGAAAGCAGCGCCTGGCGATCCTGCTGCCGGGCATATGCGGCGAGCGCGGGGAAGTCATCCTGGGTATAGTAGCGTGCTGGCGGAGGCAGGTGGGCCATCGCGTCACCAGGCCAAAGCTGTAGCTGGGCCAACGCGTTTAAAGCAAATCCCTGCCAGCGATGAGTCAGAGCCAGGTTCAGTGGTGGCATCTGTGCACCAGGTAGTGCCGTTGGCAGGCGATCGTCGTCCATGGTGTAGTTACGGCGCAGCACCAGATATTTCTCCGGCACTCGGCGCTGGCTATTCCACCAGCGACCATCCAGCATATCGAACTGAAAACGGGTGCGGTCGCCCGGCTGCGCATCCAGCCGTCTCAGCGCCTGCACGAGTGCGGTATCCATTGCCGCGTCATACACTCCCTGCGACTGGACCTGACCATCAAGGATCAGCGATACCGCCAGCCGTGCGCCCAGCAGGTTGGAGTAGAGATCTTCTGGCGAAAAAGCTGAAACCTCCTCTGAAAAGCCAGGTACCGACTGAAAGCCGTACCACTGGGCGATTTCATGCCACTCAGCGATCTGAAACGCCAGATGCGCCGCCAGCCATGCGGCCAGGGCATAGCGCTCAGCAGGCTGTGCCGGGGTCATAAAGGCGTTAAACACCAGACGGCGTTCGGCCAGCTCGTTATCCAGCGTCAGCGTGAACGGCAGGCCCAGCCTCGGCAGCATCTGGCTGAAGAGATAGACGGTCATATCCGCCGTATCCCGCACGTGCGCCGTATCGATAAACCCGCCGCGGGCAGTATAGATAATGCCGTTGCTCTCGCCGCCCAGGCCAGCCAGATCCAGCAGCCCAGCAAATAGACGATCGTTATAGTGATGATGACCCAGCTCGCTGGTCGTGACGACGTTATCCAGCTGGTAAAAGGGGACCGGCAATCCTGCCAGCTCGGCATGCAGGTCATAGCCAAAGGCGCAGCACGGGCGCAACCCCTGAGGCTGCGGCTGCGGCGGCATGACCGGCCAGGCCCGCGAGGCAACCGAATCTGTGGAAAGGTGTAGCTCAAGCGGCAGAGCAGCATTGGCCGGGGAGATCCCAGCCAGGAATAACATCAGTAGAATTATCCCTCTCAAAACGCCTCTCCTACCTGAAAATAAAAACCACTGCTGCCTTTGCCGATGCCGTAATCCAGCCGGACGTTGATCCGGGGCTTAAATTCAAAGCGATAGCCCACCCCGGCTGAGGGTAGCCAGCGATCAACCGGGGCGCAGACTGCTCAAAAACGATACTCACCGGCAATGAAAAAGCTGTTGCGCTCAGCAAAACCCCATTCAGCGATCAGGTTAACGTTACGGGTGATTTCGTACTGCGTTCCCAGTAGAACGTTCCACGGCGATTGCAGGTGCTGCTTAACGTCAAAGCGTCCATTGCCATCCTGGTTCGCTATATCCACCAGCTTCTGCAGCGCTGGCGAAGGCATGGTGAGATCGTTCAGGCTGCCTTTAAACTCCTGCTGCACGTCCTGGTACATGCTGCCTACCCATACGTTAAGCTTCCCTGAGGGTAGATGGAGAGCGTCCACTGCGGGAGTCGTGAAGCGATAGCCCACGCGCGGTGAGGCTGTAAAGGCATCAATGCTGCCATCAAGAATATCGAACCGCGTCTGGGTAAAGTTAGCGTCAACGGCGGTGAACCAGCTGCCAATCCCGCCCACCAGCGTCGTACCCACGCCGTAGGTGGTCCCCTTGAAATCAAGCTTAAAGCTCAGGTCCTGCAGATTTGCCGGATAGCGATACTGTCTTGCGCCTTTAATGCCTACGCCGATCTGTGAGACAGAGTGCCCCTCGGTATGGCCCAGCAGACCGTAGATATCCATAAACGGCAGCAGCCAGGCATCCAGCTTAATGGTCTCGGTTTTACTGCTCTCACGGGTATGGCCGACGCCGATCCTGAACGCATCATCCAGCGAATGTCCGCCTAACGCGAGACCGTTAAAATTGATGCTATCGACAGCAATATTCTGCCGCATGTTCATGTAATTGATGTTCAGGCCAAAGGGTTCGGGAAGGTCATATCCGGCCTCTCTGGCCTCATCGCCTAAAAACGGCAAAACCGACGACGAACTTGTCTGCGGCGTCGCGGCAGCCCAGGCCTGAAAAGCGACAGCAGATAGCGCCATCGCCATCAGGCAGATGCATTTTTTCATAGTGAAGGGGCGTAAATTAGGGCGAGATGCGCCGGTTGGTCAAAAGGGAGAAGAATATAGGAAAGCGCTTTTACAGGAGGGTTTTTCCGTGCTGATTTACAGTCTTACACATATCTGGTTTCAGGCCCGGCGCTGCCGGGCCATGCTGACATCAGGAGAGCACAAACTTCTCGATAGCGTAAGCTACGCCATCTTCAATGTTGGTTTTGGTTACGAAGTTAGCAACCTCTTTCACCGACGGAATGGCATTGTCCATGGCGACGCCCATACCGGCATACTCCAGCATGGCGATGTCGTTCTCCTGATCGCCAATCGCCATGATCTCTTCCGGCTTGATGTTCAGCGCATCGGCCAGGGATTTCACCCCGGTGCCTTTGGTGACGCTTTTATTGAGGATCTCAAGGAAGTAAGGCGCGCTTTTCAGCACGGTATACTTCTCTTTTACCTCGGCTGGAATGCGGGATATTGCCTGGTCGAGGATCGCCGGCTCGTCAATCATCATCACCTTCAGCAGCTCGATGGCCGGATCCATCTTCTCGGCCTCGCAGAACACCAGCGGAATGGTGGCAACGTAGGATTCGTGCACCGTGTAGTAGCTGATGTCGCGGTTGGCGGTATAGAGCGTGTTGCGATCGAGAGCGTGGAAGTGTGAGCCAACCTCGCGGGAGAGCTGCTCGAGGTAGCGGTAGTCGTCATAGCTGAGCGTGGTTTGCGCCACGGTGCTGCCGTCGCTGGCTTTCTGCACCAGCGCGCCGTTATAGGTGATGCAGTAGTCACCCGGCCTGTCCATATGCAGCTCTTTCAGGTAGGTGTGCACGCCAGCGTAGGGACGTCCGGTCGTCAGCACCACGTTGACCCCACGCTCACGCGCGGCGGCAATCGCATTTTTAACGGCAGGTGAAATAGTATGGTCCGGCAGCAGCAAGGTGCCGTCCATGTCGATTGCAATGAGTTTGATAGCCATGGGTTCCCCAGCGTAAAAGAGTTAACTCTTATGCTAGCGTGATTCTGCTCAAAAGACAGTAAGCGCGTCGGGGGAAAAGGGGGACAGGAGCGGGGCGGTATATTCCCCATTTACAGGGGATGTAGCCCCGGCAGCAGAGCGCCGCCGGGGAACAAACCGATTAGATATCGATATTCGCCGCTTTCAGGGCGTTCTCTTCGATAAACGCACGACGCGGTTCAACGGCGTCGCCCATCAGAGTGGTGAAGAGCTGGTCGGCGGCAATCGCATCCTTCACGGTCACGCGCAGCATGCGGCGGCTCTCCGGATCCATGGTGGTTTCCCACAGCTGCTCCGGGTTCATCTCGCCCAGCCCTTTATAGCGTTGAATAGCGAGGCCACGGCGCGACTCTTTCACCAGCCACTCCAGCGCCTGCTCAAAGCTGGCAATCGGCTGACGGCGTTCGCCGCGTTCGATAAAGGCATCCTCTTCGATCAGGCCGCGCAGCTTCTCACCCAGAGCGCACAGACGACGATACTCCCCACCGATGATGAACTCATGATCCAGCGGATAGTCGGTATCCACACCGTGAGTACGGACGCGAATAACTGGCTCGAACTGTTTCAGCTCAGCGTCTTCGCGGATATCGTACTTCCAGGTGCTGCCGTGCACGTCGTTTTCGTTCAGCGTGGTAACCAGCGCAGAGACCCAACGGGTTACTTTCGCTTCATCTGTGAGATCGGTCTCTTCCAGCGTCGGCTGGTAGACAAGCTCTTTCAGCAGCGCGCGCGGGAAACGACGCTCCATGCGGTTAATCATTTTCTGCGTAGCGTTGTACTCGGAGACCATCTTCTCAAGCGCCTCACCGGCCAGCGCGGGCGCGCCTTCGGTGGTGTGCAGGGTAGCGCCATCCAGCGCGATGGAGATCTGATACTGATCCATCGCGTCGTCATCTTTAATGTACTGCTCCTGCTTGCCCTTTTTCACCTTGTAGAGCGGCGGCTGGGCAATGTATACGTGACCACGCTCGATGATCTCCGGCATCTGGCGATAGAAGAAGGTCAGCAACAGCGTACGGATGTGCGAGCCATCGACGTCCGCATCGGTCATGATGATGATGCTGTGATAGCGCAGCTTGTCCGGGTTGTACTCGTCACGGCCAATGCCACAGCCCAGGGCGGTGATCAGCGTCGCCACTTCCTGAGAGGCCAGCATCTTGTCGAAACGGGCTTTCTCAACGTTAAGGATCTTACCCTTCAGCGGCAGGATAGCCTGATTCTTACGGTTACGGCCCTGCTTCGCCGAGCCGCCCGCCGAGTCCCCTTCCACCAGGTAGAGTTCAGAGTGGGCCGGATCGCGTTCCTGACAGTCCGCCAGCTTGCCCGGCAGGCCAGCGAGATCCAGCGCGCCTTTGCGGCGGGTCATCTCGCGGGCACGGCGTGCCGCTTCACGGGCACGGGCCGCGTCGATAATTTTACCGACCACGATTTTGGCGTCGGACGGGTTCTCCAGCAGGTATTCGGAGAGCAGCTCGTTCATCTGCTGTTCCACCGCCGACTTCACCTCAGAGGAGACCAGCTTGTCTTTAGTCTGGGAGGAGAACTTCGGATCCGGCACCTTCACCGAAACCACGGCGATCAGGCCTTCACGGGCGTCGTCGCCGGTGGCGCTGACCTTGGCTTTCTTGCTGTAGCCCTCTTTGTCCATGTAGGCGTTCAGGGTACGGGTCATCGCCGCACGGAAGCCCGCAAGGTGGGTACCGCCGTCGCGCTGCGGAATGTTGTTGGTAAAGCAGTAGATGTTTTCCTGGAAACCGTCGTTCCACTGCAGAGCCACTTCCACGCCAATACCGTCTTTTTCGGTAGAGAAGTAGAAAATGCTCGGGTGGATCGGCGTTTTGTTCTTGTTAAGGTACTCAACAAACGCCTTGATGCCGCCCTCGTAGTGGAAGTGATCCTCTTTGCCGTCGCGCTTATCCACAAGGCGAATAGAGACGCCGGAGTTCAGGAACGACAGCTCGCGCAGGCGCTTGGCCAGGATCTCATACTCAAATTCGGTGACGTTGGTGAAGGTCTCCAGGCTAGGCCAGAAACGCACCACGGTACCAGTGACGTCAGTGTCACCGGTGATCGCCAGCGGAGCCTGCGGCACGCCGTGCACGTAGGTCTGCTGGTGAACTTTGCCTTCGCGGCGGATCAGCAGCTCAAGCTTCTGCGACAGGGCGTTAACCACGGAGACGCCCACGCCGTGCAGGCCGCCGGACACTTTATAGGAGTTATCATCGAATTTACCGCCTGCGTGCAGCACGGTCATGATAACTTCGGCGGCAGAGACGCCCTCTTCCGGGTGAATACCGGTGGGGATCCCACGGCCATCATCCGAGACCGACACGGAGTTATCGGCGTGGATCGTCACGACGATATCTTTACAGTGACCCGCGAGCGCCTCGTCGATAGCGTTATCTACCACCTCAAATACCATATGGTGCAGGCCGGTACCGTCATCCGTGTCGCCGATATACATACCCGGGCGCTTACGCACCGCATCCAGCCCTTTCAGGACTTTGATACTGGAGGAGTCATAAGAATTCGACATCAACGTTTCTCGCTCAATTTGTCTTGGATTAGTCTGCTATTTTACCCTTTTCCACGGTGAACATCTTCGAATTTTTGTCCGACATGTCCATTACGTGTTCAGCGCTAATCGCGCTGACAAAGACCTGTGACTGGGTGGCTTTTAAGCGGCTGGCCAGCAGCGCGCGCCGCCTGTCATCAAGCTCTGAGGCAAAATCATCTATCAGGTATAAACAGCGCCGCCCGCTCTCGCGAGTCAGGAACTCTCCCTGCGCCAGGCGCAGGGCGCACATCAGCAGCTTTAGCTGCCCGCGGGAGAGGGTATCCTCTACCGGTGCGCCGTCGGCACGAATGCGAAAATCCGCTTTGTGCGGGCCGTGGGCGGTGTAGGTCAACGCCCTGTCGCGCTCAAAGCTGCGCGCCAGCACCTCGCCGTAGTCGGCCTCTTTCTCCCAGCCGCGCTGGAAAGAGAAGCTCAGAGAGAACTCCGGCAGAAACTGCTTACAGGTATCCGCCATATCCTGGGCGATGGCGGTGCTGTAGTCGGCCCGCCAGCGGCTGATCTGCTCCGCCAGCGGGATCAGCTCCTTGTCCCATGGACGGAGCTGGGAATATTGCGTCACCTGGCGCAGGGCGGCATTGCGCTGCTTCAGGAGCCGCTTCAGGTTGCTCCAGGCGGTGAAGAACCCGGCTTCGTTATGGAAGCATCCCCAGTCGAGGAAGGCCCTTCTGTATTTGGGGCCGCCGTTGAGTAAAGTAAACCCCTCGGGCGTAATCAGCTGCATCGGCATCAGCAGCGCCAGCTCGGCCACCTTATGGCCGTCGGTGCCGTCGATGCGGACGGTGCTCTCCCCGTGCTTATCTTTGGTCAGGCCGATGGAGGTTTCACGCTCTTCGCCCTGTAAACGACCGTGCAGGATAAATGACTCCTGCTCGTGGCGAATGACGCGACCAACCTGCAAGCTGCGAAACGCCCGGCCATGGCCGAGCGTATAGATAGCTTCCAGTACGCTGGTCTTGCCGCTGCCGTTAGCGCCAACCAGAAAGTTAAAGCCGGGGGAGAGAGCAAGATCCGCGCTTTCGATATTGCGAAAGTCGCGGATCAACAGGCGGGAGAGCGACATTACAGTCTCATTGGCATAACAACGTAAGCCGCACTCTGGCTGGCCGCATCTTCAATCTGTACGCTCGACACGGAGTCCGTCAGTAGAATACGCACGTTTTCACACTTCAGCGCGTTGAGCACGTCCAGCACGTAGCTGACGTTAAAGCCGATCTCCATCTCTGTCCCGGCGTAGGTGACGTCGAGGATCTCCTCGGCCTCCTCCTGCTCCGGGTTGTTGGCGGTGATCTTGAGCTGGTTTTCGCTAACGTAGAGGCGCACGCCACGGAACTTCTCGTTAGAGAGGATAGCGGCGCGGGCAAAGGCCTGCTTGAGGATATCGCAGCCAGCGTCGAGGTGCTTATCCGGATTCTTCGGCAGCACGCGGCGGTAGTCCGGGAAGCGGCCATCTACCAGCTTGGAGGTGAAGATAAAGTCGCCCACGTGGGCGCGGATGTTATTGCTGCCGATCTGCACGCGCAGCGGCGTTTCACCGCCGTCGAGCATACGCATCAGCTCAATCACGCCTTTACGCGGCACGATCACCGAATGGTTTGGCAGCGACTGCCCTACCGGCATAGAACAGACCGCCAGACGGTGGCCGTCGGTCGCTACGGTGCGCAGCTCTTCGCCTTCGGTCTCAAACAGCATACCGTTGAGGTAGTAGCGCACGTCCTGATGGGCCATCGAGAACTGAGTCGCCTCGATCAGGCGCTTCATGGTCGCCTGCGGCAGGGTGAACTCTACTTCGCTCTGCCAGTCGTCGAGGTTCGGGAAATCCGCTGCCGGCAAGGTTGACAGCGAGAAGCGGCTGCGCCCGGAGCGCACCAGCATTCGGTCCCCCTCCAGCTGCACGGCAATCTCTGCGCCTTCCGGCAGGCCACGGCAAATATCAAAGAATTTGCGCGCCGGGACGGTAGTGGCACCGGGTTCATGCGGCTTGGCCAGCACGACGCGGGCGACCATCTCCATCTCCAGATCGGTACCGGTGAGGGAGAGCGCGCCGTCAGCCACCTGCAGCAGCAGGTTGCCCAGGATCGGCAGCGTAGGACGGCCACCCAGCGGGCCACTGACCTGCTGAAGCGGTTTTAATAGGTGTTCACGTTCAACGGTAAATTTCATAGCATCACGATGATAGAGTTCGGATTAAATTGGAGAAATCTTCTTTGATATCATGGCTCTCTTCACGCAGCTGCTCGATTTTACGGCAGGCGTGGAGCACGGTCGTATGGTCGCGGCCGCCAAACGCATCGCCGATCTCCGGCAGGCTGTGGTTGGTCAGCTCTTTGGCCAGCGCCATCGCCATCTGGCGCGGACGCGCTACCGAGCGGGATCGGCGCTTGGAGAGCAGATCCGCCACTTTAATTTTGTAGTACTCCGCCACCGTCTTTTGAATATTGTCGATGGTGACCAGCTTTTCCTGGAGCGCCAGCAGATCGCGCAGCGCTTCACGAACGAAATCGATGGTGATGGCGCGGCCGGTAAAGTTGGCGTTGGCTATCACGCGGTTCAGCGCCCCCTCCAGCTCACGCACGTTGGAGCGCAGACGCTTGGCAATGAAGAACGCCACCTCGCCCGGCAGACGAATGTCGTTTTCGTCGGCCTTTTTCATCAGGATCGCTACGCGGGTCTCTAACTCGGGCGGCTCGATCGCCACGGTTAACCCCCAGCCAAAGCGTGACTTCAGACGATCCTCTACGCCGTTGATCTCTTTTGGATAACGATCCGAGGTGAGGATGATCTGTTGGTTACCTTCCAGCAGGGCGTTAAAGGTGTGGAAGAACTCCTCCTGGGAGCGCTCCTTATTGGCAAAGAACTGGATGTCATCGATCAGCAGGGCGTCCACGGAGCGGTAGTAGCGTTTGAACTCCTCGATGGCGTTGTTCTGCAGGGCTTTTACCATGTCCTGCACAAAGCGCTCGGAGTGCATATAGACCACTTTGGCATTGGGCTTGCGGGCCACAATGCCGTTACCCACCGCGTGCAGCAGGTGCGTCTTACCGAGACCCGTGCCGCCGTAGAGAAACAGCGGGTTATACGCCCCGCCGGGGTTATCTGCCACCTGGCGAGCCGCCGCCCGGGCCAGCTGGTTCGATTTACCTTCGACGAAGTTATCAAACGTGTGTTTAACGTTAACGTTAGAGCGGTAGGTCGGCTCCGCCGGGGCGGGAACGTTGTCCCAACCCGGACGCGGCGCAGGGGCGACGCGCGGCATCTGCACCGCTGCTACCTGGGCAGGCGCGGCGACGCTTGCCGGCTCCTTTAGTGTATGGGCAACCGGTCGGGTACCCACTTCAAAGCGCAGCTGTGGCGTATCCGAGCCACAGAACTCGTTCAGCAGTCCGTTGATATTATTGAGGTACTTGTCCCTGACCCAATCGAGTACAAAACGGTTTGGCGCATACAAAGCCAGCGTGTTGTCACTCAGTTCCGCCTGCAACGGGCGGATCCACATACTAAATTCTGTGGCTGGTAACTCATCCTGCAGTCGGGCAAGACACTGCTGCCAAAGCGAAAGTGACACGGCGGACTCCACTCGAACAAAAGTCGATAATAAAAGACGAAAGCTGAAATTAATGATTGTAGACACACGTCGAAAAGACCCCTGAAGGGTGACGTGCGAACCGCTATTTGCGGTTTTTTGCCCCGATCCGGATCCAGGTACAAAGGATCGGGACCGCGGATCATAACGTAAACCGCCGAAGAGATCTTCTGTTTCTCACAGATTCTTCACGATTTATCCACAGGACGATCCGAATCGGCTAAGTGTAAACGATCCTGGCGCCGGTGCGGCACGATTTAGGCCGCATATTGGAAAAATTAATAAGGATCGATAAAAATTCACCGAAAGGATCTCATGTTGATCCTGGAGGATCCTTGCGCTTTGCCCCTCAGCCCGTATAATCCTCCACCCGGCGCGCGCTGCTCGATTTCTTGCGTCGGCTATCGTCTACTTTTTATGCGAAAACGGTGGAATTTAGGCGGTATATAAGGAAAGAGAATTGACTCCGGAGTGTACAATTATTACAATCCGGCCTCTTTAATCATCAACACTGAGGCGTAAGACGTTGGCACTGCCCAGCGGACCGACGCGAAATTCAGTGAATTCATTCAAGTTTAGGTAGAAATCGCCATGAAACGCACTTTTCAACCGTCTGTACTGAAGCGCAACCGTTCTCACGGCTTCCGTGCTCGTATGGCTACTAAAAATGGTCGTCAGGTTCTGGCACGTCGTCGTGCTAAAGGCCGCGCTCGTCTGACCGTTTCCAAGTAATAAAGCTAACCCTGAGTGGTTAAGCTCGCATTTCCCAGGGAGTTACGCTTGTTAACTCCCAATCATTTCACATTCGTCTTCCAGCAGCCACAACGGGCTGGCACGCCGCAAATCACTATTCTCGGCCGCCTAAATTCGCTGGGGCATCCCCGTATCGGTCTTACCGTCGCCAAGAAAAACGTTAAGCGTGCGCATGAACGCAACCGGATCAAACGTCTGACGCGTGAAAGCTTCCGCTTACGCCAGCATGAACTGCCAGCAATGGATTTCGTGGTGGTGGCGAAGAAGGGGGTTGCTGACCTCGATAACCGTGCTCTCACGGAAGCGTTGGAAAAACTATGGCGCCGCCACTGTCGCCTGGCTCACGGCTCCTGATAGCCCTCATTCGGGTATATCAGCGCCTGATCAGTCCGCTGCTTGGGCCGCACTGTCGTTTCACACCGACCTGTTCGCAATATGGAATTGAGGCATTGCGCAGGTTCGGAGTGATAAAAGGCAGTTGGTTGACGGTGAAACGCGTATTAAAATGCCACCCTTTACACCCGGGTGGTGACGACCCCGTCCCGCCAGGACCTTTTAATACCAGAGAACACTAACGATGGATTCGCAACGCAATCTTTTTGTCATCGCTTTGTTGTTCGTGTCTTTCATGATCTGGCAAGCCTGGGAGCAGGATAAAAATCCTCAGCCTCAGACGCAGCAGACCACGCAGACTACGACCACCGCAGCGGGTAGTGCCGCAGACCAGGGCGTACCAGCCAGTGGCCAGGGGAAACTCATTACCGTTAAGACCGACGTGCTGGAGCTGGTCATCAACACCCGTGGTGGTGATGTTGAGCAGGCGCTGCTGTTGGGCTACCCGAAAGAGCTGAAGTCTACCGAGCCTTTCCAGCTGCTGGAAACCACGCCTGAATTTATCTACCAGGCACAGAGCGGCCTGACCGGTCGTGACGGCCCGGATAACCCGGCAAACGGCGCACGTCCGCTGTATAACGTCAACAGCGACACCTTCGTCATGGCCGACGGCCAGAACGAGCTGGCGATCCCGCTGACCTACACCGACGCGGCAGGCAACACCTTCACCAAAACCTTCACCCTGAAACGCGGTGATTATGCGGTGAGCGTGGGCTACAACGTGGCGAACAGCAGCGCGAAGCCGCTGGAGATCTCCACCTTTGGCCAGCTGAAGCAGTCCATCAATCTGCCAGCCCATCGTGATACCGGCAGCAGCAACTTTGCTCTGCATACCTTCCGCGGTGCGGCCTACTCTACGCCGGACGAGAAGTACGAAAAATATAAATTCGATACTATCGCCGACAACGAGAACCTGAACGTCTCCTCTAACGGCGGCTGGGTCGCCATGCTGCAGCAGTACTTTGCCACCGCATGGATCCCGCGTAGCGACGTCGCGAACAACTTCTATACCGCTAACCTGGGCAACGGCGTAGCTGCTATCGGCTACAAATCTGCTCCGGTACTGGTACAGCCTGGCCAGACCGCTGCGCTGACCAGCACCCTGTGGGTCGGCCCGGAAATTCAGGACAAAATGGCTGCCGTTGCGCCGCATCTGGACCTGACCGTGGACTACGGCTGGCTGTGGTTTATCTCTCAGCCGCTGTTCAAGCTGCTGAAGTGGATCCACAGCTTCCTGGGCAACTGGGGCTTCTCCATCATCATCATCACCTTTATCGTTCGTGGCATCATGTACCCGCTGACCAAGGCGCAGTACACCTCCATGGCGAAGATGCGTATGCTGCAGCCGAAGATTCAGGCTATGCGTGAGCGTCTGGGCGATGACAAACAGCGTCAGAGCCAGGAGATGATGGCCCTGTATAAAGCTGAGAAGGTTAACCCGCTGGGCGGCTGCCTACCGCTGGTTATCCAGATGCCTATCTTCCTTGCGCTGTACTACATGCTGATGGGCTCCATTGAGCTGCGCCATGCGCCGTTCGCCCTGTGGATCCATGACCTGTCTGCACAGGACCCGTACTACATCCTGCCGATCCTGATGGGCGTGACGATGTTCTTCATCCAGAAGATGTCGCCGACCACCGTGACCGACCCGATGCAGCAGAAGATCATGACCTTTATGCCGGTCATCTTTACGGTCTTCTTCCTGTGGTTCCCGTCTGGTCTGGTGCTGTACTATATCGTCAGCAACCTGGTGACCATTCTGCAGCAGCAGCTGATCTACCGCGGTCTGGAGAAGCGTGGCCTGCATAGCCGCGAGAAGAAAAGCTCCTAATCGTAAGCTGTAGGCCGGGTTAGCGCAGCGCCACCCGGCAAAGGAAAGTACAGAGAGGGCGGTCAGATGACCGCCCTTTTTATTGGTAACAATAGAGACATATCATGAGCCATAACGACACTATCGTCGCCCAGGCAACCCCACCGGGACGCGGTGGTGTGGGCATTCTGCGTATCTCTGGCCACAAGGCCCGCGAGGTGGCGCAGGCCGTGCTCGGCAAGCTGCCTAAACCGCGCTATGCCGACTACCTGCCGTTTAACGACGCGGACGGCACGGCGCTGGATCAGGGCATCGCCCTCTGGTTCCCCGGCCCGAACTCCTTTACCGGCGAGGACGTGCTGGAGCTGCAGGGGCACGGCGGGCCGGTGATCCTCGACCTGCTGTTAAAGCGTATCCTGACGCTGCCAGGCCTGCGCATCGCCCGTCCCGGCGAGTTTTCCGAGCGCGCGTTTCTCAACGACAAGCTGGACCTCGCCCAGGCAGAGGCGATCGCCGACCTGATCGACGCCAGCTCCGAGCAGGCCGCCCGCTCGGCGCTGAACTCCCTGCAGGGGGCCTTCTCCACCCGCGTTAACCATCTGGTGGAAGCACTTACTCACCTGCGCATCTACGTGGAAGCCGCAATTGATTTCCCTGACGAGGAGATCGACTTTCTCTCCGATGGCAAAATCGAAGCGCAGCTTAACAATGTGATGACCGATCTCGAGGCCGTAAGGGCGGAAGCGCGCCAGGGCAGCCTGCTGCGTGAAGGGATGAAGGTGGTCATCGCCGGTCGCCCGAACGCCGGGAAATCGAGCCTGCTGAACGCGCTGGCCGGACGCGAGGCAGCCATCGTTACCGATATCGCCGGTACTACCCGCGACGTGCTGCGCGAGCATATCCACATCGACGGTATGCCGCTGCATATCATCGATACCGCCGGGCTACGTGACGCCAGCGATGAGGTGGAGCGCATCGGCATTGAGCGCGCCTGGCAGGAGATTGAGCAGGCAGACCGGGTGCTGTTTATGGTCGATGGCACCACCACCGACGCCGTCGATCCGGCGGATATCTGGCCGGACTTTATTGCCCGTCTGCCCGCGAAGCTGCCGATCACCGTAGTACGTAATAAAGCCGACCTGACCGGCGAGACGCTGGGTATCAGCGAGGTGAATGGTCACTCACTTGTTCGCCTCTCCGCCTACACCGGCGAAGGCGTTGACGTGCTGCGTAGTCATCTCAAGCAGAGCATGGGCTTTGATACGCAGATGGAGGGGGGCTTCCTGGCGCGCCGACGTCATCTACAGGCGCTTGAGCTGGCGGCTGAGCACCTACAGCAGGGCAAAGCGCAGCTGCTGGGCGCGTGGGCGGGCGAACTGCTGGCGGAAGAGCTACGCCTGGCCCAGCAGAGCCTGAGCGAGATCACCGGCGAGTTTACCTCCGACGATCTGTTAGGACGGATCTTCTCGAGCTTCTGTATTGGGAAGTAAGCGTGAAACGCCGGGAGGCGCTGCGCTTGCCCGGCCTACCAAACCTGTCAGACCGTAGGCCCGTGCAAGCGAAGCGCCGCCGGGCAACAAAAGGGTGGGATAAATAGATTAGTAGTTATAGATAACCGAGACTAATAGAGTCTTAGGGCTGTCCAGCATGCTTACGGTCACTGTCTCTTGCGGATCCGCGCTACGCCAGCACACGGCCTCAATATGACAGCTGCCCAGCTTTTGGTAGCCCATGGCGTTCAGATAAGTTTCGATCCGCTTCGAATCGTCAGTACCGTAGTACCTTATGGCATACACATGTGATGCCGGACCGGTGATATTGGCAAAGTCGAAGTCATAACGGGGCGAAATCCGTGGCATTTTTTTTAGAAGTTCAGGAGTATAAAATTTGTACTCACGCTTATTCTGCTCGGTATAATGCGCACTCCCAGCAAATTCCATGGCGATATAAGGCCAGACATAGATCATTGCTACGACAGCAGTCATCATGATACTACCAAGCACTTTATATGATTTACGCATGATGAGAAAACTTAAATCCATAAACCCATAAGCCCTATCATAACATTGCGATAAAGTTGCCCTCCACCTTCTTCATTATCTCCCTAGTCATCACCCAGTTTGAAGATGATCCTCCCTGTCCCCATTTTAGTTTCTGAATCCTGTGAAAATTGTTTTACCGATATATCACCATCGTCAGACAAACGAGGAAATCCTGGCCTGAATGTAATTCTGATTACACACGATGAATATTCCCCTGCTTTATTCTTCTGGCCTGCTACGCCAAAGCCCCCCTCCAGAACCGCCTTTATCATCCATACAGATGATTCACTATCGTAAAGGATATCAACCCGATCGCCTATCTCGATTCCTGTTGTATCCATTGCACTCCGACTGATTCTGAATCCCAGTTCAATAGAGCCAGCAGTACGTCTGCGCTGAGTAACAGTGACATAATTGCTTTGCACTACACGGCCGCTTTTCGCCGCCACTGTAGATAGAGATACGAAAGCCATAAAAACCTCTTAAGATATTTGTTTAATCACATTGTACGACCAAATAATTTGCAATGACAATTATTTTTGTGTGGTTTTTCTCCCGCCAATTTACTTTGATTTTACCTACAACGATAAATTTAAAAGTTACCCGCCTCTAAACACCGCACTAAAAAATATAAGTAAACACTTACCAATTTGTATTTTATATAACTAACCCTCACTCCCTGTTAACTTTCTAAATATGCGAATCAGTATAAAATGAGCATGGATAGGGGTAGCTTATGCCATAGCAGCGGCGCTGACGCGTGTCGCTTGCCTCTTTCCGCTCCTTACCCCAATTGTAAAAATCCCGCAGAGTGCTTTTTGCCCCCTTTTTTCCGTGTTAAAACCTGCACACAATAGGCAATACTGCTTTTACCGTGGCGAGCGGCCTAACCATTATCAAGGAGTGAAAAATGGCGACACACTTTGCAAGAGGGATCCTTACCGATGGACAGCTGGTCTCCGGCCGCCTGCCTTCGTCCTGTCACGATCGGGCCAGGTCGTTGCCGGAACATCACCGCACACGCTATTTAGCCTCCCGCGCCCTCCTCGCCGAACTGGTATTTATGCTCTACGGTTTAAGCGAGCTACCTGAAATCATCACCCAGCCCAATGGTCGCCCGGTCTTTGCCGATCGCAGCCTGCCCCACTTTTCGCTGGCCTATGCCGGGAATATGGTAGGCGTGGCGATCGCCACCAGCGGCATCTGCGGTCTGGATATGGAGTTGCAGCGGGCAACGCGCAGCTTTCACACGCCTCATGCCCCGGAGCGCCAGATCTTTACCAGCAACGAAAGGCTGTGGATCAACAACCAGAGCGATCCCAACGAGGCCCAGGCGCAAATTGTCACCCTGCGGCAGAGCGTGCTGAAGATGGCCAGCCAGCCCGAGGATACCTCGGGTTTCCTACAGCTGCTGCCCGGCTCCGGCAAGCTGCGTGCGGCGCAGCCTGAACCTATTGAGGCGCTATGCGATGCGGAGGACGTGCTAATCTGGTCGGTGGCGGTTTCACCCGCCATTGAAAGCCTGAAGATTTGGGAGTTTGATACCAGGCGGGGCTGGCGCTGTCTGTCAGATATACAAACCCGAGCGAACAATCCCGCCACCCGCCTGATGCGTTTTACCAGCCTGCCTGCGTAATTCGCTTCATTACACTTATCGGTAAGGAGTAAAGATGTCTGATTCACTGCACGTCGTTACGTTACTTGGCAGCCTGCGTAAAGGCTCATTCAATGCGATGGTGGCCCGCACGCTGCCAAAAATCGCGCCGGAAGGCATGACGGTGGCACCGCTGCCGACAATTGCCGAGATCCCGCTGTACGATGCCGATATCCAGCAGGAAGAGGGTTTCCCGCAGAGCGTTGAGTCCATTGCCGAGCAGATCCGCAATGCCGATGGCGTGGTGATTGTGACTCCCGAATACAACTACTCCGTACCGGGCGGCCTGAAGAACGCCATCGACTGGCTGTCACGTCTGCCTGCGCAGCCGCTGGCAGGCAAGCCGGTGCTGATCCAGACCAGCTCTATGGGCGCAATCGGCGGCGCGCGCTGCCAGTATCATCTGCGACAGATTCTGGTATTCCTCGACGCGATGGTGATGAACAAGCCGGAGTTTATGGGCGGGGTGATCCAGAATAAAGTGGATCCGCAGACGGGCGAGGTTATCGATCAGAGCACGCTGGACCATCTGACCGGCCAGCTGACGGCGTTTGGTGACTATATCAAGAAAGTTCGAGCATAAAAAAAGCCCGGCAGCGCAAAGCCTGCCGGGCCAGTTTTTAGCTGTTAATGCGCGTCGATAAATACAATCTTCAGCACAAACAGCAGCGCAACAATGATCACGCACGGGCTGAGATCGCGGAAGCGTCCGGTACCGATCTTCATGATGCAGTAGGAGATAAAGCCCAGCGCGATACCTTCGGTAATGGAGAAGCTGAACGGCATCATGACGGCGGTGATAAAGGCCGGCACGGCTTCGGTCAGGTCGTCCCACTTCACGCGGGAGAGGCTGGAGGTCATCAGCACGCCGACGTAGATCAGCGCACCCGCAGCAGCATACGGCGGTACCATACCGGCCAGCGGCGACAGGAAAATCACCAGCAGGAACAGCACGCCTACCACTACGGCGGTGAGACCCGTGCGCCCGCCGACGGAGACGCCGGAAGAGGACTCGATATAGGCGGTCACAGAGGAGGTACCGATAAAGGAGCCTGCTACGGAGGAGACGCTGTCAACAAACAGGGCCTGCTTCATGCGCGGGAACTTACCCTTCTCATCTGCCAGACCGGCTTTATCGGTGACGCCAATCAGCGTTCCGGAGGAGTCGAACAGGTTGACCAGCATAAACGAGAAGATCACGCCTGCCAGGCCAAGGTTAAACGAGCCAGCCAGGTCAACGTGACCGACAACGCTGGTGACGCTCGGCGGCGCAGAGACAATCCCGCTGTAGTGCACATCGCCCAGCCACCAGCCCAGCAGAGTCGTTACTACGATAGAGACCAGCACCGCCGCATGGACGTTACGCGAGGCCAGAATGGCGATGATAAAGAAGCCCAGCACGCCCAGCAGCACGCTGTGGGAGGTCAGGTTGCCGATGGTCACCAGCGTCTCCGGGTTCGCTACAATCACGCCCGCGTTTTTCAGGCCCATCATGCCGATGAACAGACCGATACCGCTGGTGATGCCGACGCGCAGGCTCACCGGGATATTTGCGATCATCCAGTAGCGGACGCGGAAGAGAGTCAGCAGCAGCAGGCCGATAGCGCCCCAGAAGATAGCGCCCATTCCCACCTGCCACGGCAGGCCCATGGCACCAACCACCACAAAGGCGAAGAAGGCGTTCAGCCCCATCGCGGGTGCAAGCGCCACCGGCAGGTTAGCGAACAGCCCCATCAGGATGCTGCCAAAGGCGGCAATCAGACAGGTAGTCACGAATACCGCGCTGGTATCCATGCCAGCAACACCCAGAATCTGTGGGTTAACAAAGACGATATACACCATCGTCAGGAAGGTGGTAAAACCGGCGATCACCTCGGTGCGTGCCGTGGTGCCATGCTCGCGCAGTTTAAACACGCGGTCGAGCAACCCCTGGCCCGCGGCCTGGGTAGTGTGTTGTTGGCTCATTATCTATTTCCGAACAGGGAAGGAAAATTCGTCGCTATCCTATACCAAAATGCGACAATGTTGACGGTTATCACACACTTTTTTTCATTGATTTTGCTTATACGGCATCGATTGCGCGGAGAAATCTGCGTTAAGTAAACGTTAAACTTGCAATAAACAGGAAACGGCATGTCCCAAATAGAAGCGATTTTTTTCGACTGTGATGGCACGCTGGTAGACAGCGAGGTGATCTGTTCCCGCGCGTACGTGCATATGTTCGCGCAGTTTGGTATTTCGCTCGATCTGGCGGAGATTTTTAAGCGCTTTAAGGGCGTTAAGCTCTACGAAATTATCGACATTATCAACGCTGAGCACGGCGTGAACCTGGCCAAAGCAGAGCTGGAGCCAATCTACCGCGCCGAGGTCGCGCGCCTGTTCGATGCCGAGCTGGAGATCATCGCCGGAGCGGATGCGCTGCTAGAGTCCGTCAGCGTGCCGATGTGTGTGGTCTCAAACGGTCCGGTGAGCAAAATGCAGCACTCACTTGGCAAGCTCGGGATGCTGCACCACTTCCCGGATCTGCTGTTCAGCGGCTACGATATTCAGCGCTGGAAGCCGGATCCGGCCCTGATGTTCCATGCCGCCAGCGCGCTGGACGTCGATCCGACGAAGTGCATTCTGGTGGATGACTCTGCGGCAGGCGCGCAGTCGGGGATTGATGCCGGGATGGAGGTGTTCTACTTCTGTGCCGATCCGCACAACCAGCCGATCGACCACCCGAAGGTGACCACCTTTACCGAGTTATCGCAGCTACCAGAACTCTGGAAAGCGCGTGGGTGGGAAATTACCCGGAAATAACGGTGTAAATGTAGGCCCGGTAAGCGCAGCGCCACCGGGCATTTTACGGCAGGTTACTCTTTTGGATCTTTCCCGGCGAGCAGCTTGTCCAGCTCGTCGCCGCCAACGTGACGGAAATCCTGCCCCTTCACGAAGTAGAAGATGTACTCGCAGATGTTCTGGCAGCGGTCGCCGATACGCTCGATAGAGCGAGCACAGAACAGCGCGGTCAGCACGCTTGGGATGGTACGTGAATCTTCCATCATGTAGGTCATCAGCTGACGCACAATGCCTTCATACTCCTGATCCACCTTCTTGTCTTCACGGTAGATACGCACCGCTTCATCAAGATCCATCCGCGCAAAGGCATCCAGCACGTCGTGCAGCATCTGCACGGTATGGCGGCCCAGCGACTCCAGGCTGACCAGCAGCGGCTGATGCTGCTGGGAGAACTTCTCCAGCGCCGTGCGGCAGATCTTATCCGCAACGTCACCGATGCGCTCCAGCTCGGCGATGGTTTTGATGATCGCCATTACCAGACGCAGGTCGCTTGCCGTCGGCTGGCGCTTGGCGATAATGCGCACGCAGGCCTCGTCGATCGCCACTTCCATCATGTTGACCTGATGGTCACCGGCAACAACGCGCTTGGCCAGCTCGCTGTCTTGATTATGCATGGCGGTGATCGCGTCAGAGAGCTGCTGCTCTACCATCCCGCCCATAGTCATCACCTGGGTACGGATGCTCTCCAGCTCGGCGTTAAACTGGCCGGAGATATGTTTGTTAAGATTGAGATTGTCCATAGCGCACTCCTGAATCAACCGTAACGGCCGGTGATGTAGTCTTCTGTTTGTTTCTTCGCGGGCTTGGTGAACAGATCGTCCGTGTTGCTGAACTCAATCAACTCGCCCAGGTACATAAAGGCCGTATGGTCGGAGCAACGCGCAGCCTGCTGCATGTTGTGGGTCACGATCACTACGGTGTAATCCTGCTTCAGCTCGGTGATCAGCTCCTCAATCCGCCCGGTAGAGATAGGGTCGAGGGCTGAACACGGCTCATCCAGCAGCAGCACTTCCGGACGAATGGCGATACCGCGCGCAATGCACAGACGCTGCTGCTGACCACCGGAGAGAGAGTACCCGCTCTGGTGCAGTTTATCTTTGGTTTCGTTCCAGAGTGCGGCCTTGGTCAATGCCCACTGCACGCGCTCGTCCATATCGGCGCGGGAGAGCTTCTCAAACAGGCGCACGCCGAAAGCGATGTTGTCATAGATAGACATCGGGAATGGCGTCGGCTTCTGGAAGACCATCCCAACCTTGGCACGCAGCAGGGCAATATCCTGGCTATGGGTGAGGATGTTCTCACCATCCAGCAGGATCTCACCCTCGGCGCGCTGCTCCGGATAGAGGGAGTACATTTTGTTAAAGGTGCGCAGCAGGGTGGATTTACCGCAGCCTGACGGACCGATAAACGCCGTTACCTGATTCTTCGCGATATCCAGGTTGATGTTTTTCAGGGCATGGAACTTCCCGTAGTAGAAGTTCAAATCGCGAACCTGAATCTTGCCGGAGGTGGTGTCAACCATACTCATTTTACTCTTTTCCTCAATCGGGCGCGGCCGGAGCCACGCCGCCTAATTTTAACCGTTCTTCTTCGCGAAGATGACGCGTGCCAGGATATTCAGCAGCAGCACGCACAGGGTAATCAGCAGTACGCCAGCCCAGGCCAGCTGTTGCCACTCGGCAAACGGGCTCATGGCAAACTTAAATATGGTGACCGGCAGGTTGGCGATAGGCTGCATCATGTCCGTGCTCCAGAACTGGTTGGAGAGGGAGGTGAAGAGCAGCGGCGCGGTTTCACCAGCGATACGCGCCACCGCCAGCAGCACGCCGGTCAGGATGCCGGAGATAGAGGCCTTCAGCGTAATCGCAGAGATCATCTTCCACTTCGGCGTGCCCAGCGCGTAGGCGGCTTCACGCAGGCTGTCCGGCACCAGCTTCAGCATGTTCTCGGTGGTACGGATAACGATCGGCACCTGCAGCAGCGCCAGCGCAATCACGCCTGCCCAGCCGGAGAAGTGCTCCATCTGCGCCACCACGATGGTGTAGACAAACAGGCCCACCACGATAGAGGGGGCGGAGAGCAGAATATCGTTAATGAAGCGGATCACCTCTGCCAGCCAGGACTTACGCCCGTACTCGGCAAGGTAGATGCCGGCCATAATGCCGAGCGGGGTACCAAATACGGTCGCCCAGAGGATCAGCAGGCCGCTGCCCGCCAGGGCGTTTGCCAGCCCACCACCCGCGGTGTTTGGCGGCGGCGTCATCTCGGTGAACAGCGCCAGCGACATACCGTCGATGCCGCGCGTCACGGTGGAGAAGAGGATCCAGATCAGCCAGAAGAGACCAAACGCCATCGTCGCCAGCGACAGCGTCAGCGCGATGCGGTTTTTCATGCGGCGACGCGCCTGCATTTTACGGCGCGACTCGGCCAGCTCCGTCGTGGTTTGCATTTCGAGCGTAGCCATTAGCGTGCCCCCTCGTTTTTCGCCAGACGCAGGATCATCACTTTCGAGATAGCCAGCACGATAAAGGTGATCACAAACAGGATCAGGCCCAGCTCCATCAGCGCGGCGACGTGCAGCCCGGACTCCGCTTCGGCAAATTCGTTAGCCAGCGCAGAGGTGATGCTGTTGCCCGGCATATAGAGCGAGGCGCTGTCGAGCTGGTAGGTGTTGCCGATAATAAAGGTCACCGCCATGGTTTCACCCAGCGCACGGCCCAGGCCAAGCATGACCCCGCCGATAACGCCGTTTTTGGTGAACGGCAGCACGATGCGCCAGATCACCTCCCAGGTGGTGCAGCCGATGCCGTAGGCCGACTCTTTCATCATCACCGGGGTCTGCTCGAAGACGTCGCGCATTACCGAGGCGATGTAGGGAATGATCATAATGGCGAGAATAATACCCGCCGCGAGGATACCGATACCAAACGCCGGGCCGGAGAAGAGCGCGCCGACAAACGGAATGGCGGAGAGCACGTTGCCTACCGGCTCCTGGAAATAGGTGGCAAACAGCGGAGCGAAGATAAACAGCCCCCACATGCCGTAAACGATACTGGGGATAGCGGCGAGCAGCTCAATGGCGATACCCAGCGGGCGCTTCAGCCAGCCGGGAGCCAGCTCCGTCAGGAACAGCGCGATACCAAAACTCACCGGGACGGCGATCAGCAGCGCGATAAATGAGGTCACCAGCGTACCGTAGATCGGCACCAGCGCGCCGTAGATATCGTTCGGTGCGTCCCACTCTTTGGTCCACAGGAAGGAGAAACCAAATTTCTGGATGCTTGGCCAGGAGGAGAAAATCAGGGAGACGATGATGCCGCCGAGCAGCAATAGCACAATCAGCGCAGCCAGTTTGACCAGCGCGCCGAAGATCATGTCACCTTGTTTACCCGGTGGGTTAAAAGCAGGCTTGGTTGCAGCCATAAATTACTCTTCTGTTATGTACGTCTTACGAATTTGCCCGGTGGCGCGAACGCTTACCGGGCCTACAGTTTTTATCCGTAGGGCGGGAAGCCTACGCCACCCGCCATCTTCGTCAAAAAGATCCTGTTAGTACAGCGCTTTACCGCTGCTGTCTTTCACATTCGTTTTCCATGCGGCACGAACCTGCTCAACCACGCTGTCCGGCAGGGTTGCGTAATCCAGATCGTTAGCCTGTTTCGCACCGTCTTTGTATGCCCAGTCAAAGAACTTCAGCACTTCAGCGCCCTGCTCAGGTTTCTTCTGCTCTTTGTGGATCAGGATGAAGGTGGTGGAGGTGATTGGCCACGCGTCGTCACCCTTCTGGTTAGTCAGGTCCTGAGCGAAGCTTTTGCTCCAGTCCACGCCTTTCGCAGCGTTAGAGAAGCTCTCTTCGGTCGGAGAGACCGGTTTGCCATCGGCAGAGACCAGCTTGGTGTAGGCCAGGTTGTTCTGCTTAGCGTAGGCGTACTCAACGTAGCCGATAGAGCCAGGCAGACGCTGTACGAACGCGGCGATACCGTCGTTACCTTTACCGCCCAGGCCGGTCGGCCAGTTCACGGTAGAGCCAGAGCCGATTTTCGATTTCCACTCTTCGTTCACTTTCGCCAGGTAGCTGGTGAAGACGAAGGAGGTACCGGAGCCGTCAGCGCGACGAACCACGGCGATATTCTGTGAAGGCAGCTTCATGCCTGGGTTGAGCTTAGCGATCGCTTCGTCATCCCATTTTTTGATTTTGCCCAGGTAGATGTCACCCAGCGTTTTACCATCCAGCACCAGCTCACCGGATTTCACGCCCGGCAGGTTAACCGCCAGCACCACGCCACCGATAACGGTCGGGAACTGGAACAGGCCTTCCTGGTTCAGCTTCTCATCAGACAGCGGAGCATCAGACGCGCCAAAGTCCACGGTGTTAGCAGTGATCTGCTTCACGCCGCCGGAGGAGCCGATACCCTGGTAGTTAACTTTGCTACCGGTGGCTTTCTGATAGGTATCCGCCCATTTGGCATACACTGGCGCTGGGAAGGTTGCACCCGCGCCGGTCAGGCTTGCCGCTGCGTTAACAGCGAAAGCGCTCAGGGATAAGGTCGCGGCGACAACAGTAGCGACAGTGGTACGCATGACTTTCATAATGTCTCCTGAGGGATCGTAAATCGTTGTTTGGTTTCTACGATATGCAAAATAGGACAACCAGGTGACAGTTAAATGTCCGAATTATGACATTTTTATGACAGGCGTTTATTTGACCGAAAATAGTCTATGGATTGTTTAAAAATAGCACAACAAGGAGAGACGTCCCGCCGGTAACGACGGGACGTAAGAGGAAGATTACTCTACGGTTACAGACTTCGCGAGGTTACGCGGCTGGTCAACGTCGGTGCCTTTGATCAGCGCAACGTGGTAGGCCAGCAGCTGCAGCGGCACGGTATAGAAGATCGGCGCAATCACCTCTTCCACATGCGGCAGCTCGATAATGTGCATATTATCGCTGCTGACGAAACCGGCATCCTGATCGGCGAAGACATAGAGCACACCGCTGCGGGCGCGAACTTCTTCGATGTTGGACTTCAGTTTTTCCAGCAGTTCGTTGTTAGGTGCCACAACGATAACCGGCATATCGGCATCAATCAGCGCCAGCGGGCCGTGCTTCAGCTCGCCTGCGGCATAGGCTTCCGCGTGGATGTAGGAGATCTCTTTCAGCTTCAGCGCGCCTTCCAGCGCGATAGGGTACTGATCGCCACGGCCAAGGAACAGAGCGTGGTGCTTCTCAGAGAAGTCCTCTGCCAGCGCTTCAATGCGTTTGTCCTGGGAGAGCATCTGCTCGATACGGTTCGGCAGTGCCTGCAGGCCGTGAACGATATCCTGCTCAATAGAGGCATCCAGACCCTTCAGGCGGCTCAGCTTCGCCACCAGCATCAGCAGCACGGTGAGCTGGGTGGTGAAGGCCTTGGTAGAGGCCACGCCGATCTCGGTTCCGGCGTTGGTCATCAGCGCCAGGTCGGACTCACGTACCAGCGAAGAGCCAGGCACGTTACAGATCGCCAGCGAACCGAGGTAGCCCAGCTCTTTAGAGAGGCGCAGCGCGGCCAGAGTATCCGCCGTCTCTCCGGACTGGGAGAGGGTGATCATCAGGCTGTTGCGGCGCACGGCAGATTTGCGGTAGCGGAACTCAGATGCGATCTCTACGTCGCACGGCACACCGGCCAGCGATTCAAACCAGTAGCGAGACACCATCCCGGAGTTGTAGGAGGTCCCGCAGGCGATGATCTGGATATGCTCAACCTGAGAGAGCATCTCGTTGGCTTTCTCACCCAGCTCGCTGAGATCGATCGCGCCATGGTTGATACGCCCGGTCAGGGTGTTTTTAATCGCGTTCGGCTGCTCGTAGATCTCTTTCTGCATGTAGTGGCGGTAGATACCCTTATCGCCAGCATCATATTGCAGGTTGGATTCGATGTCCGGACGTTTCACTTCTTCGCCAGAACGGTCGAATACCACGACGCTACGACGGGTCACTTCCGCGATATCGCCCTCTTCGAGGAAGATAAAGCGGCGGGTCACCGGCAGCAGGGCCAGCTGGTCGGAGGCGATGAAGTTTTCGCCCATGCCAAGGCCGATAACCAGCGGGCTACCGGAGCGGGCGGCCAGCAGGGTGTCAGGATCGCGGGTATCCATGATAACCGTACCGTACGCGCCGCGCAGCTGCGGGATAGCACGCAGAACGGCATCGCGCAGGGAGCCGCCTTTTGCCAGCTCCCAGTGCACCAGGTGAGCGATCACTTCGGTATCGGTTTCGGAGACAAATTCATAGCCGCGCGATCTTAACTCTTCGCGCAGCGGCTCGTGGTTCTCAATAATGCCGTTATGCACCACCACGATATGTTCAGAGACATGCGGGTGAGCGTTGCCTTCAGACGGTTCACCGTGCGTTGCCCAACGGGTATGGGCAATACCGGTTCCGCCATGCAGCGGATGCTCTTCGGCTGCCTGAGAGAGCATCTGGACTTTACCGAGACGACGCAGGCGGGTCATATGCCCTTCACTGTCAACAACTGCCAGACCGGCAGAGTCATAGCCACGGTATTCGAGACGACGTAAGCCTTCGAGAAGGATTTCAGCAATATCACGCTGCGCAACTGCGCCAACAATTCCACACATAGTTAGATTTCCTGATTATGGCGTAAGCCATGCGTTGTCGGTCAACCTGCGTTACCCGTTTTCCGGGCGCCCCGAGCCTTGTAGAGAGTGGGGTTATATTTATAGCTACTGCGAGTGGGCGGGAGATCTATATTGACCCCCTCATCCCTGTTTGCCGGACGGCGTTGCCGCTTATCCGGCTTACAAAAAACGTTACTTCTTCTTGACCGGACGCTTCCAGCCCTTGATATGGGTCTGTTTCACACGGCTGATCACCAGCTCATCCTCGGCCACATCACGGGTCACCGTGGTTCCCGCCGCGATGGTAACGCCGCTGGCCACGCTCACCGGGGCGATAAACTGCGAATCGGAGCCGACAAAAACATCGTCGCCGATAATGGTTTTATGCTTGTTGGCACCGTCGTAGTTACAGGTGATAGTTCCTGCGCCGATGTTAACGTTGTCGCCAATCTCTGCGTCGCCGAGATAGGTGAGATGTCCCGCCTTCGAGCCTTTGCCCAGACGCGCTTTTTTCATCTCAACGAAGTTGCCTACGTGCGCGCCGGCCAGCAGCTCCGCGCCTGGGCGCAGACGGGCAAACGGGCCGATAGTGCAGGCGGCTTCAAGGGTGGCATCTTCTACCACGCTGTAGGGGCTGATCTCGCAGTCGTCACCGATGACGCTGTTTTTGATCACGCAACCCGCGCCGATTTTAACCCGGCTACCCAGCGTGACGTTACCTTCCAGAATCACGTTGGTGTCGATCTCGATATCACGGCCGTGGCTGAGCGTACCGCGCAGGTCAAAGCGTGCCGGATCGCGCAGCATAACGCCCGCCAGCAGCAGCTTCTCTGCCTGCTCGGCCTGATAGACGCGCTCAAGGCGAGCAAGCTGCAGGCGGTTGTTCACGCCCTCGACTTCGCTCAGGCGCTGCGGATGCACCGCCGCGATCTCACGTCCTTCCAGGTAAGCCAGCTCGATAATGTCGGTGATGTAGTATTCACCCTGCGCGTTATCGTTGGTGAGCTTGCCCAGCCAGCGCTTCAGATCCGCGCCGTTGGCAATCAGGATCCCTGTATTGATCTCCTGAATCTTATGCTGTTCGGGGGTGGCATCTTTGTGCTCAACGATACCGGTCACTTTCCCGCCTTCACGGGTAATACGCCCATAGCCGGTGGGATCGTCAAGATTAACGGTTAACAGCCCGATGCCGCCCTGCGGTTTTGCATCGCGCAGGCGCTGCAGTGTCTCAACGGAGATCAGCGGTACGTCGCCGTAGAGCATCAGGATATCTTCGTCGTCGGCAAAGCCAGGGGCAGCCTGCTGCATCGCATGGCCCGTACCCAGCTGTTCCGCCTGCAGAACCCAGTTCAGGTTGTCGTCACGCAGCGTCTGTTTAAGCAGATCGCCACCGTGGCCGTAGACCAGGTGAACCCGGCTTGCGCCTAGATTATTTGCGGCATCAATGACATGCTGTACCATCGCTTTCCCGGCGAGAGTATGAAGCACTTTAGGAAGATCCGAATACATACGGGTTCCCTTGCCAGCGGCAAGGATGACCACGCTCATGCTACTGTTCAACATACGCGTCCTGACTCTGATTTGAAGAAGAATTTTTACCTTTTGACGTTGAAAATACTACATTTTTTTCAACGTGAAATGGGGTGCGTATAAAATGTGCTATTGGCCGCTTTTATCCGCATTTACTCCCCCGGTTTGACCCATCATAAAACGAATTACTGCATAACGCGTACATATTGCTGTGTCTTTACCCGCTATGCTGATGTTTTTACATTTCTTTCGCCTCTTGAATAAAGAGGGTGCAGTAAATCAGCTGCCGCTTCGGCGCAAAGTGAGGGTGAGTATAAAGGGATCCGCAAGAGGAGAATCCAGGCCGATCGGGCGATATTTGCCTAAACAAAGAGAATAGAAGCAGGCATAAAAAAAGCCAGCCTGGAGACCAGACTGGCTTCGTACGTTCAAGCCGGTGTTACATCGCTTTTTTGGTCAACTCGATAACGCGCAGTTTCGCAATAGCTTTGGCCAGCTCCGCAGACGCCTGAGCGTAATCCACGTCGCCGTGCGAGCTTTTAATGTGCTCTTCTGCTTTACGCTTCGACTCCAGGGCTCGCGCTTCGTCGAGATCCTGGCCACGAATCGCGGTATCAGCCAGTACGGTCACGGTGCCCGGCTGTACTTCAAGTACGCCACCAGACAGATAGATAAACTCTTCATGACCGTGCTGTTTCACGATGCGGATCATACCAGGCTTAATGGCGGTGAGCAGCGGGGCGTGACCCGGGTAAATCCCCAGTTCACCTTCGCTACCCGTTACCTGGATTTTCTCGACCAGCCCAGAGAACATCTGTTGCTCTGCGCTGACCACGTCCAGGTGGTAAGTCATTGCCATATCACCCTCCGATTAAGGCGTTAAAGTTTTTTGGCTTTTTCCACGGCTTCGTCGATGGAACCCACCATGTAGAACGCCTGCTCTGGCAGGTGATCGTACTCGCCTTCCATAATGCCTTTAAAGCCACGGATAGTGTCTTTCAGGGAGACGTATTTGCCCGGAGAACCGGTAAATACTTCTGCCACGAAGAACGGCTGGGACAGGAAGCGCTGGATCTTACGTGCGCGTGCTACCACCAGTTTGTCTTCTTCAGACAGCTCATCCATACCGAGGATGGCGATGATGTCTTTCAGCTCCTGGTAACGCTGCAGGATAGACTGTACGCCACGCGCGGTGTCGTAGTGCTCCTGGCCAACCACCAGCGGATCCAGCTGACGGCTGGTAGAGTCCAGCGGGTCAACGGCCGGGTAGATACCCAGAGAGGCGATCTGACGGCTCAGTACCACGGTTGCGTCAAGGTGCGCAAAGGTGGTGGCCGGAGACGGGTCAGTCAAGTCATCCGCCGGTACGTATACCGCCTGTACGGAGGTGATAGAACCGGTTTTGGTGGAGGTGATACGCTCCTGCAGAACGCCCATCTCTTCCGCCAGGGTCGGCTGGTAGCCTACCGCTGAAGGCATACGGCCCAGCAGTGCGGATACTTCCGTACCGGCCAGGGTGTAACGGTAGATGTTGTCAACGAACAGCAGTACGTCACGACCTTCGTCACGGAACTTCTCAGCCATGGTCAGGCCGGTCAGCGCAACGCGCAGACGGTTTCCCGGCGGCTCGTTCATCTGGCCGTACACCAGGGATACTTTGTCCAGAACGTTGGAGTCGGTCATCTCGTGGTAGAAGTCGTTACCCTCACGAGTACGCTCACCCACGCCTGCAAACACGGAGTAACCGGAGTGCTCGATCGCAATGTTACGGATCAGCTCCATCATGTTTACGGTTTTACCTACGCCCGCGCCGCCGAACAGGCCGACTTTACCGCCCTTGGCGAACGGACACATCAGGTCGATAACCTTGATGCCGGTCTCCAGCAGTTCCTGAGAGCTGGAAAGCTCTTCATAGGACGGTGCTGCGCGGTGGATAGCCCAACGCTCTTCTTCACCGATGTCGCCTTTCATGTCGATCGGCTGACCCAGTACGTTCATGATACGACCCAGGGTCGCTTTACCTACCGGCACTTCGATCGGGTGCTCGAGGTCCTGAACTTCCAGACCACGACGCAGACCGTCGGAAGAACCCATAGCGATGGTACGTACGATACCGCCGCCGAGCTGCTGCTGAACTTCCAGCACCAGACGCTCATTACCATTTGTCACTTCGAGGGCGTCGTACACGTTCGGTACGGCGTCCTGCGGGAACTCGACGTCCACCACGGCGCCGATTACCTGGACAACTTTTCCAGTAGCCATCTTGAATCCTCTACGAATTTCCTAAACCTGGTTAAACCGCAGACGCGCCACCGACGATTTCGGTGAGTTCCTGAGTTATGCTGGCCTGACGAGCTTTGTTGTAAACCAACTGCAACTCTTTAATCAGGCTACCGCCGTTATCGGTTGCGGCTTTCATCGCCACCATACGCGCGGCCTGCTCGCTGGCCAGGTTTTCTACAACACCCTGATAAACCTGCGACTCGACGTAACGACGCAGCAGGGTATCCAGCAGCGCTTTCGGATCGGGTTCGTACAGGTAATCCCATGCTTTATGTTTCAGATCGTCATCCTCTGATGCCGGCAGCGGCAGCAGCTGGGTGATGGTCGGAGACTGGGACATGGTGTTGATAAATTTGTTACTGACGATGTAAAGCTTGTCCAGACGACCTTCGTCGTAGGCCTGCAACATCACTTTTACCGGGCCGATCAGTTCGGACAGGGAAGGGTTATCCCCCATGCCGGTTACCTGAGCGACAACGTTGCCGCCTACGGAGTTGAAGAACGAGACGCCCTTCGAGCCGATCATCGCGAGTTCGCTCTGAACGCCCTTATCGGACCACGCTTTCATATCCGCCAGCAGTTTTTTGAACAGGTTAATGTTCAAGCCACCGCACAGGCCACGGTCGGTAGACACCACCAGGTAGCCCACGCGCTTAACGTCGCGTTCTTCCAGGTAAGGGTGCTTATATTCCAGATTACCGTGAGCAAGGTGACCAATCACTTTGCGCATGGTGTCTGCATAAGGACGGCTGGCTGCCATTCTGTCCTGCGATTTACGCATTTTGGAAGCGGCGACCATCTCCATCGCTTTAGTGATCTTCTGCGTGTTCTGGACGCTTGCGATCTTACTACGTATCTCTTTTGCGCCGGCCATGAGCTTCTCCTCAATGCCTTGCGGTCTGCCCTAGGACAGACCGCCAGACGTTACCAGGACTGGGTTGCTTTGAAGGAATCGAGGATGCCTTTCAGCTTGCCTTCGATTTCGTCGTTATAGCCACCGGACTGGTTGATCTCTTGCATCAGCGGAGCGTGGTCACGGTCAACGTAAGCCAGCAGAGCGGCTTCGAAGCTACCGATTTTCGCCAGTTCCACATCTTCGAGGTAACCGCGTTCAGCCGCGAACAGCACCAGGCCCTGCTGCGCAACAGACATTGGAGCGTACTGTTTCTGCTTCAGCAGCTCGGTCACTTTCTGACCGTGGCTCAGCTGTTTACGGGTCGCTTCATCCAGATCGGATGCGAACTGGGAGAATGCTGCCAGCTCACGATACTGTGCCAGCGCGGTACGGATACCACCGGACAGTTTCTTGATGATCTTGGTCTGAGCTGCACCACCCACACGGGATACGGAGATACCCGGGTTAACCGCCGGACGAATACCGGAGTTAAACAGGTTGGTTTCCAGGAAGATCTGACCATCGGTAATCGAGATTACGTTGGTCGGAACGAACGCAGAAACGTCACCCGCCTGGGTTTCGATGATCGGCAGCGCGGTCAGGGAGCCGGTTTTACCTTTCACTTCACCTTTGGTGAAGTTCTCAACGTACTCAGCGTTGACGCGGGATGCGCGCTCCAGCAGACGGGAGTGGAGGTAGAATACGTCGCCCGGGAATGCTTCACGTCCTGGCGGACGGCGCAGCAGCAGGGAGACCTGACGGTAAGCAACAGCCTGTTTGGACAGGTCATCGTACACGATCAGTGCATCTTCACCGCGGTCGCGGAAGTATTCGCCCATGGCGCAGCCGGCATACGGAGCCAGGTACTGCAGCGCAGCGGATTCAGAGGCGGTCGCCACCACAACGATAGTGTTGGAGAGAGCACCGTGCTCTTCCAGCTTACGCACTACGTTAGCAATGGTGGACGCTTTCTGGCCGATAGCCACGTACACGCACTTGATGCCGGAGTCGCGCTGGTTGATGATCGCATCGATTGCCATCGCGGTTTTACCGGTCTGACGGTCACCGATGATCAGCTCACGCTGGCCACGGCCGATTGGGATCATGGCATCAACGGACTTATAACCGGTCTGTACCGGCTGGTCTACGGACTGACGATCGATTACGCCCGGGGCGATAACTTCGATAGGCGAGAAGCCATCGTTATCAACCGGACCTTTACCGTCGATTGGCGCACCCAGGGTGTTCACCACGCGGCCCAGCAGGCCACGGCCGACCGGCACTTCCAGAATACGGCCAGTACACTTCACCTTCATGCCTTCGGCGAGGTCAGCGTACGGACCCATTACGACGGCACCTACGGAGTCGCGCTCCAGGTTCAGTGCGATAGCGTAACGGTTACCCGGCAGGGAGATCATCTCACCCTGCATACAATCGGCCAGGCCGTGGATACGGATAACACCGTCACTTACAGAAACAATAGTACCTTCGTTGTGAGCTTCACTCACAACACTGAACTGAGCAATGCGCTGCTTGATCAGTTCGCTGATTTCGGTGGAATTCAGTTGCATGCTCCAGTCCCCTTAAGACTGCAAGACGTCTGCGAGGCGTTCAAGACGGCCGCGTACGCTGCCATCAATGACCATATCACCCGCACGGATGATAACGCCTGCCATTACAGACTTATCGATTTTGCAATTCAGCTTCACTTTGCGTGACAGACGTTTTTCCATCGCGACGCTGATTTTCGAAAGCTGTTCTTCACTCAGTGCGGTTGCCGAGGTGACTTCAACCTCAGCGGTAGCCTCGCTGGCTGCACGCAATTGAATAAACTGCTCAAGAACATCAGGAAGCGCATTCAGACGACCGTTCTCTGCCATCACCCTAATCAGGTTCTGGCCGTTGGCGTCCAGCTGCTCTCCACATACTGCGATAAACGACTCAGCGAGCGTTTCCGGTGCCATCGCACCGGAGAGAAGCTCTGCCATTTGTTCGTTTTTTGTCACCTCGGCGGCAAACGCCAGCATATCCTGCCAGCGCTCGACGCTCTGGTGTTCGACGGCAAAGTCAAAAGCTGCTTTGGCGTAGGGGCGAGCTACCGTAACAAATTCAGACATCAGCCCCTCCCTCCTTACAGTTCAGCGACAAGTTTGTCCACGATGTCGCTGTTAGCAGCTTCATCCACGGAACGTTCGATGATCTTCTCGGCGCCAGCAACAGCCAGAACGGCGACCTGCTTACGCAGCTCTTCGCGAGCGCGCTTACGTTCGGCATCAATTTCTGCCTGCGCCTGCGCCACGATTTTAGTACGTTCCTGCTCTGCTTCGGTTTTGGCTTCGTCCAGGATCTGGGCACGGCGTTTGTTCGCCTGCTCAATGATTACCTGGGCTTCCGCTTTCGCCTTTTTCAGCTGGTCGGTCGCGTTGGCCTGTGCAAGGTCCAGATCCTTTTTAGCTCGTTCAGCAGAAGCAAGACCGTCAGCAATCTCTTTTTGACGTTTTTCGATGGCAGCAATCAACGGCGGCCATACATACTTCATGCAGAACAGAACGAAAAGGACAAACGCGATGGCCTGGCCGAGGATTGTTGCGTTAAGATTCACAGCACAATGCCTCTTATCTAGTTAACGTTCTGATATTGCCCGTAAAAATCAAGCAACGCTTACTACGCGACAGCAAACATCACGTACAGACCCAGACCTACAGCGATCATTGGGATAGCATCCACCAGACCCATAACGATAAAGAACTGAGTACGCAGCAGAGGGATCAGATCCGGTTGACGCGCTGCGCCTTCCAGGAATTTACCTCCGAGGATGCCGATACCGATCGCAGCACCGATTGCCGCCAGACCCATCATCACAGCGGCAGCCATGTACAGCAGATCCATATTCAGGTTTTCCATGACAGTCTCCAGTTTGTTTCAGTTAAAACGTAGTAGTGTTGGTAAAAAAATCAGTGCTCTTCAGACGCCATCGACAGATAGACGATCGTCAGAACCATGAAGATGAAGGCTTGCAGCGTAATGATCAGGATGTGGAAAATGGCCCACGGCACATTCAGAACCCACTGTGACCACCACGGCAACAGACCAGCAATCAGAATGAAAATCAACTCACCGGCATACATGTTGCCGAACAGTCGCAGACCGAGCGAAACCGGTTTAGACAGCAGGCTTACCCCTTCAAGGATTAAGTTGACAGGAATAAATGCCCAGTGGTTGAACGGCTGCAGCGTCAGCTCTTTCGCGAAGCCGCCAATGCCTTTCATTTTGATGCTGTAGAACAGAATGAGGATAAATACGCCCAGCGCCATCGACAGGGTGATGTTCACGTCCGCAGACGGTACCACACGCAGTGCCGGCAGGCCGAAGATGTGCTCGCCGATGTACGGCAGCAGATCGATTGGCAGCAGATCCATCAGGTTCATCAGGAATACCCAGACGAAAATCGTCAGGGCCAACGGCGCGATCACCTTGCTCTTGCCGTGGTACATGTCTTTCACGCTACCGTGGACAAAACCAATGACCAGTTCAATCGCCGTCTGGAATTTTCCTGGGACGCCGCTGGTTGCTTTTTTGGCAACGCTACGGAACATCATCAGGAACAACAGGCCCAGAACCACCGAGAAGAACATGGAGTCGATGTTCAGCGTCCAGAATGTGGCCGGGGGGTTATGCGGATCCACCAGCGAGAACGTACGCAGGTCAATCTGAAGGTTATTCAGATGGTGACCGATGTACTCCTGCGGTGTTGAGATTTCTCCTGCAGACATGATGCCTCTTACCCTTTGTTGTTAATTACAGCGGGTGCCAGTATCTGTACAACCAGCACCGAAACCCACGTCACGATCAGCGGCAAAAACACCGCCTTCAAAACCGCCAGCGCCACCACCAGCAACACGAAGGTTGCTAACACCTTGAACGCTTCACCGAAGGCAAAGGACCAGGCCATGCGGCCTTTAGCAGGTGTATGCGCCTGATGACGCCAGGCAAAAATCATAAACAACATATTTGGCAGTACGACTGCCAGTCCACCGCATAACGCGGAGACGCCCCAGAAGGGGTCTTTGAGGCTAAACAGTAATCCACTTACTATCACAGCCAGAAACTGAATGAACAGAAGCTTACGAGCAACGTTTCTACTCAAGAGCGACAAAGACATCACGTTTTTACTCCTGCTCACTTCGAGGTATGTCGCGTGTCGTATAAAACGTTCTTTATGGCTCAGAGTCAAGCAGCAAAAAGCGAGCAAATTATACGGTGCGGCCTCGTGATTTCAAACAATAAGTAGCAAAAAGGTGAATAAATGTTTAAATAAATTTCCCGAGCGCTATTTTTCCACTTTCAGACAAAGTGTGAGCGCTAGTGCAAATTTGCTAATTACGCGCCAACACTGACGTTAAAGCGTGCATTAGATCACAATTTGCGCATTTGCGGTCAGGAGATATTATTCATGATAAGAAATTCTATTGACTCATCTTTTTGATATTTTTGATGAATCTTATCCACTCTTTTTAAAACAGCTCGATATACAATAAAAACGTTTTATTGACATTCTTAATAAATATTTAACATCTCTGTAAAATGCTTTTTGCTGATTTTTAGCAGCCTGATATTTTCCATGTTGACTATTTTCACGGTTAAGCAAAATATGAGGTTAACGACTGGAAAAGTCACAGTAAACTTAAGGTTAAATACTGAAAAATCTTCCGCTGCTCTGTTTAGCTTTTTTTAACAGATTCTCTACAGCGGAAAATTGCCATTTTTTGATAAAAATTAAAGCGAGTTTGCCTTAACGATCACTAAATGTCGCTCCCCTTCCAGCTGCGGAACGCGAAGTTTTACCACCGACTCCACGCTGAATCCGGCTGGCAGCTGGGCAATCTCATCGTCAGGCAGCTGGCCCTTCAGGGCATAGAAACGCCCCTCCCCTGCCGGCAGGTGATGGCACCAGCTGACCATATCGTTGAGCGAGGCAAAGGCGCGGCTAATGACGCCGTCGAACGGCGGCTCGGCCGGAAATTCCTCTACGCGGCTCTGGACCGGCGCGATATTCTCAATCTTCAGCTCATGCTGTACCTGGCGCAGGAAGCGGATACGCTTGCCGAGGCTGTCCAGCAGCGTGAAGTGCGCCTGGGGGAGAACAATAGCTAACGGTACGCCCGGCAGCCCAGGTCCCGTTCCTACGTCGATAAAGCGCGTTCCGGTCAGGTGAGGCGCAACCACCACGCTGTCGAGAATGTGGCGAATCAGCATCTCGTTCGGATCGCGTACCGAGGTGAGGTTGTACGCCTTGTTCCATTTGTGGAGCATATCGACATAGGCCACCAGCTGCTGTTTCTGGTGATCGGTGAGCGAAATGCCTGCGTCATTAAGCAGACGAGAGAGTTTGTTGAGCACGGTAGTTACCTGTCTAAAATTGAATTGCCCGGTGGCGCTGCGCTGACCGGGCCTACAAATGCTATGGGTTCGGTAGGCCCGGTAAGCGTTAGCCCTGATAGATCAGGCGCTGCGGCGCAGCATACCCTGTTTCTTCAGCCAGACCAGCAGAATGGAGATGGCCGCAGGGGTGATCCCCGAGATGCGCGACGCCTGGCCAATAGACGACGGTTTGTGATCGTTAAGCTTGGCGATCACCTCGTTAGAGAGACCGCTCACCTGACGGTAGTCCAGGGTCGCTGGCAGGATAGCGCTCTCGTTACGCAGCTGCTTCTCAATCTCATCCTGCTGGCGGGCGATGTAGCCTTCGTATTTGACCTGGATCTCAACCTGCTCGGCCGCCTGCGGATCGTCAAGGCCAGGCGCAAACGGCGACAGGTTGACCATTTCGCTGTAGGTCATCTCCGGACGACGCAGCAGATCTTCCCCGTTGGCCTCGCGTGACAGCGGCGCGCTGAGGATGGCGTTCACTTCGTCAACCTGTTCAGAGTGCGGGTGCACCCAGATATCCTTCAGGCGCTGACGCTCGCGCTCAATACGCTCCAGCTTCTCGTTGAAGCGCGCCCAGCGCTGGTCATCGACAAGACCCAGCTCGCGGCCTGCGGCAGTCAGACGCAGGTCGGCGTTATCTTCACGCAGCATCAGACGGTACTCCGCGCGGGAGGTAAACATCCGGTACGGCTCTTTAGTACCCAGGGTGCAGAGATCGTCCACCAGCACGCCGAGGTAGGCCTGGTCGCGACGCGGCGCCCAGCCCTCTTTCTCGGCAGAGAAGCGGGCGGCGTTGAGACCGGCCAGCAGCCCCTGTGCAGCGGCCTCTTCATAGCCGGTGGTGCCGTTGATCTGTCCGGCAAAGAACAGGCCTTCGATAAACTTGCTCTCCAGGGTCGGCTTCAGGTCGCGCGGATCGAAGAAGTCATACTCGATGGCATAGCCCGGACGGACAATCTTCGCGTTCTCCATCCCCTGCATGGAGCGGACAATCTGCATCTGTACGTCGAACGGCAGGCTGGTGGAGATGCCGTTCGGGTAAACTTCGTTTGAGGTCAGCCCTTCCGGCTCAAGGAAGATCTGGTGCTGGTTGCGATCGGCAAAGCGCATCACCTTGTCTTCGATCGACGGGCAGTAGCGTGGGCCGATCCCTTCGATCACCCCGGCGTACATCGGGCTGCGATCGAGGTTATTGCGGATCACGTCATGGGTTTTCTCGTTGGTGTAGGTGATGTAGCACGGCACCTGGCGCGGATGCTGGTCAACGCTACCCATGAACGAGAAGACCGGCAGCGGGTTATCGCCATGCTGCTGGGCCAGAACGCTGAAGTCGATGGTACGGGCGTCAATACGCGGCGGCGTGCCGGTTTTCAGGCGGTTTACGCGCAGCGGCAGCTCACGCAGGCGGCGCGAGAGCGAAATAGACGGCGGATCGCCCGCCCGGCCACCGCTGTAGTTATCCAGCCCGATATGGATTTTGCCGTCGAGGAAGGTCCCGACCGTCAGCACCACCGATTTCGCACGGAATTTGAGGCCCATCTGGGTCACCGCACCGACAACACGATCGTTTTCGACGATCAGATCCTCGACCGCCTGCTGGAAGATCATCAGGTTCGGCTGGTTCTCCAGCGCGGTGCGTACCGCCTGGCGATAGAGCACGCGATCCGCCTGGGCACGGGTCGCCCGTACAGCGGGGCCTTTGCTCGCGTTTAGTATCCTAAACTGAATGCCCGCCTGGTCGATCGCGGTGCCCATCAGCCCGCCCAGCGCGTCCACTTCTTTTACCAGGTGTCCTTTCCCAATACCACCGATCGCCGGGTTGCAGGACATCTGCCCCAGCGTGTCGATATTGTGTGTCAGAAGGAGGGTCTGCTGACCCATACGTGCAGCGGCCATTGCAGCCTCGGTACCTGCATGACCCCCGCCAATGATGATGACGTCAAAAGGATCCTGATAAAACATGGTGATTTGCCTCGCGTAGAGCGGTTAGAAAGTGGATGGGTGCCTGGGCGGTGGATTCTACTCAACTTTAGCCCGTCGAGAAAGAGCCGGGATCCTGACTATTAAAAAGAAGATCTTTTTTATTTAAGATCTGTTTTATTATGATCTCTTATTAGGATCGTCATGCCCTGTGGGTAAGTCGGATCCTCTCATTAAGATCAACGCGTTATTGAGGATCGTTTGCTGTGAAAGATCGGTGATCCCACACCGTATAAGCTGGGATCAAAAAGGCGGGTTATGCACAGGTGAAACTTTAAACAAACCTTATACCGTGGATAACTACCGGTTGATCAACGGTTTTAACCAGAGTTACCCACAGCTGATCGCACGATCTTTACACTTCTTTCAGTAAATTGATCCACGATCCCAGCCAAATCTCGGCCGGATCCTCCGGAATTTCATGTTCGAGGACGTTGATCCTTAGCGTCTCGCCGATCTGTTTTGCCTGGCAGCCTTTCAATACCTCTTCCAGCTTCTCGATAGCGCCGCAGAAGGTATCGTACTCACGACTACCGAGACCTACCGCGCCAAAGCGAACCTGAGAGAGATCCGGCTGCTGCTCCTGTAGCTCTTCATATAAAGGCAGGATGTTGTCCGGCAGATCCCCCGCGCCATGGGTAGAGGAGATCAGCAGCCATACGCCATCGGTAGGGAGATCCTCAAGCAGGGGACCGTGCAGCGTGGTGGTAGAGAAGCCTGCATCTTCCAGCTTCTCAGCCAGATGTTCTGCAACGTATTCTGCGCCGCCCAGCGTACTTCCACTGATGAGAGTAATGTCTGCCATGATGATCCGCTCCAATGAGTTAGAGCGGTATTGTACGCTGTGAATGAGCTGGGATCTACCTGTGGAAAATGTGGTGATTACTTTGATCGGCTAGGGACGGATGGTGCGCATGATCGGGTTCTGCAGGGAGATCAGCGTCTCGGTGGACTGGATCTCATCAATTGTTTGGATCTTGTTGATAAGTACCTGCTGCAGGGCGTCGATCGAGCGGCACATGACCTTAATAAAGATGCTGTAGTGGCCAGTGGTGTAGTAGGCCTCGGTGACCTCTTCCAGGCTTTCAAGCTTCGCCAGCGCCGACGGGTAGTCCTTGGCGCTCTTCAGAATGATGCCGATAAAGCAGCAGACGTCGTAGCCGAGCTGTTTCGGGCTAACGTCAATGCGTGCGCCGGTGATAATACCCGCCTGCTTCATCTTCTCTACCCGGACGTGGATGGTCCCAGGGCTAACGCCAAACTGCTTCGCCAGTTCGGCATAGGCCGTGCGGGCATTGGCCATCAGCGCCTCCAGAATGCCCCGGTCGAGGTTGTCGATCTGGTAACTTTCCATAAATTTCAGCCGTTCTTTTCAGTTATTGAGTTGAGATTAACGCCGCCAGCGACGCAGCAGGCGGCTGCGCATGCCGGTGTCAAAGCGCCAGATATGATCGAAAATACGCATGATCCCCGGCTTGCCGTGGGCGGACATCGCCACCGCATGAAAGCGGTGCTGATGCACCTGCTGTAGCGTTTTGATCTTATTGACCACCTCGTCGGGCAGGCGCTGGGCGATAAAATCCGAAATCACCACCGCATCGGCATCCGCCCACTCGCCGCCCTGCATCCGCTCGATCACGGCGCGAAAGCAGCTGGCGAGATCGGTACCGCCGCGAAAGCGCTGGCTCAGGAAGCGGATCGCCTCCTCTAGCCCCTGCGATCCCGACAGCTCATAGCGTACCACCTCGCTGGAAAAGAGCATGATATAGCAGCGCCGGTTATCTGCCAGCGCCACGCGCATTAGCGCCAGGCAGAAGGCCTTTGCACACTGTTCGTTAAAGCCGCCCATCGAGCCTGAGGTATCGACACAGATAATAAAAGGCCCGCGCGGCTGCTCATCGACGCTCTGATGCACCACCGGGCGCTGGGTGACCTTCTCCCGCCAGGCTTCACCATGCAGACGATAGGTGAGAAGCTGCTTCTCCACCAGCCGACGGTAAAATTCATACTCCAGCTCGGTCATGCCCAGCGTCGCCAGCTCGGGCGGCAGCAGACGCAGAATGTCATCGCTCTGCTGCAGGCCGTCCACCTGCTCCGGTACCGAGGCAGGCTCGCGCACCAGCGTGCGGAAAGTCTCCATCGGCGAATCTTTTTTCGGTACCGATTTCGCCTCCCGGGAGCGGCCAAGCTGCTCGGCCAGCTGTTTCAGCTCCGGCTGCTCGGCAAGAAAGTCACCGTAGCGGACGATAAGCTGATAGTCGCCGCGCTTCAGCTGCCCGGCGCTCATGTCCCACAGCCGTCCGGCGGCGTTCTCATTTTCGATCAGCACCGACTCAAGCTGGCCGCTCAGCTTCATGCGCTCCTGAACCTCGCTTAAGAGCTGCTCGCGCTCCTCCTCCAGCAGCTGCTGGTTGAGCGTCGTCGCCTGTACCACCAGACTTAGCCGCCAGCGCTGTAAAAAGAGGGTATGCAGCGCTGGGGTAAGGGTGGGGTTATCGGCGACCAGCTGGCTGGCCTGTTCGGCATAGGGCGAGTGCACCTTCGCCAGCAGGGTGAGGATCTGCGGAAGCTGGACAATAAACTGCGGCGTCGCCAGCAGCTGGGCCTGCTGGTAGCAGAGAAACTCTTCGGTAAGCTCAGGTGGGACCGCCGTCTCCTTTAGCCGGCTTCTTAGCGCCTCTCGCCAGCGGGGAACGTCATCGGTAATGGCGCGCCTGAGCCGGGGAAACTTTTCAAAAAACACCGCCAGCTGCGGTGAGGCCAGCAGGGCGACGATCAGCTCCTCTATCAGCCCCTCTTCACCCACCGCCAGCATCACGTTCAGCGTGTCGAGGGTGATCATTGCCGGGCCTGTTTGATCTGCGCGCCGACGTCCTGCAGGCTGGCTTCAATGCGCCCTAACCAGTCGCTGTGAATGAACAGGCACTTCTGCTGTTCACTGAAGCGGGTGTGCTGCTGGTGCCACGTATTATCCAGCGCCTCAAGCTGCTGGGTAATCTCCTCCGGCACGCTCTCCTGCGAGGAGCCGGGCAGCGCCAGCCGGGAGGCCTGTAGACTCACGTCGCGTACGATCAGGTGCAGGGTGGCATCGACCTCCATATTGAGCACCTGGGCAAAGCCAATCCCGTTGAGCTTGCCGCGGATCTCTCCGCCTTTCATCAGCCACTGCTCCAGCGGGGCGCGTTCAAGAGTAATGTGCACAACCTGCATATCATGCAGCTTGAGCGGCTGCTGGAGCAGCAGAGTCAGGGTATCATCGCTGATGTCGGGGGGTAGCTCATAGTGCGGACGGCGGCTGAACATGCCGCTCTGGCGCAGCACTTTAAGGGCGGTTTTATCGCTCTGCTGCTGCTGAAGCTGGATACGCCGCTGGGCGATGGCCCCCAGCTGAACCAGCATCGCCTGCTGCTGCCAGGCGTGTCCGGTCATCAATATATCGACCTGCTGGGCAAGCAGCTCCCGGCTCTGGGCGTCATGCCACAGGCAATCTTTCAGCAGGATGAGATCGATAGGCGACACCGCATCGCGCCCGCAGAAAAAGGCGCTGGCCTGCAACAGGCGGATGGCCTTTTTCCAGCGTCGGTCAGAGACATAGGGGGCGCTGGGGAGGTTATCCAGCTGCTGGCGCAGCATAAAGATCAGCTCGAATACCGCGTCGGGCAGCGTGACGTGGCCTATATCCTGCTGCCACTGGTTATACTCCTCGTCCGTCACCTGTAGCGAGGCCGGAACCGGGTTATCATTCTCATCCTGCTGGCTGACCAGCATCGCACGGAAGTTCCCCTTCTCCTGCACCTTATCCAGCCAGAGGCGGATCAGCATTCGGTCGTAAAGCGCCTCGAGGCTGCTGTCAGCTTCCGGTAGTTCATTGGAGGCCGCCACCAGCAGGCGCATCGGGATCTTCTCCTCGCTGGCCCCGTTGCGGAACCGCCGTTCGTTAATGGCGGTCAGCAGGGTGTTCAGAATAGCAGGACCGGCTTTCCATATTTCATCGAGGAAGACGATCTCCGCCTCCGGAAGATAGCCCGCGGTCAGACGCTCGTAGCGTCCTTCGTCTTTCAGCGCCTGGATAGAGAGCGGGCCGAAAACCTCCTCCGGCGTGGAAAAGCGGGTCATCAGGTACTCAAAGGCGCGAGCGTGCTGAAAGGCGAACTTTAATCGGCGGGCGATAAGGCTTTTCGCAATACCGGGCGGGCCAAGAAGAAATACGCTCTCCCCGCTGAGCGCGGCCAGCAGGCACAGGCGAATAGCGTGGCTACGCTCATACAGGCCTTTTTCCAGCGCGCTGCTGAGACGGGAAATTCTTTCTGCTAATAAATGTGAGTGAGCCATAATTGTTCTGCATCCTTTCGCCGCTGTATCGGTGGACAAAAGCGAGTATACGTTTCAACAAGGGCTTGTAATAGACGGAATAATGCCTTGGTATTCTTTGCGCCAGAATAACCCGGTCGCATTTAGGGCTTCGATTTATTGAAGAATCATGCATACTGTGCGTTTTTGTGGGCCAAGGGACTAAGCGCACACTTGTCATCCATACAAAAGATTAGTCTATGAGCACTGATAATAAGCAATCATTGTCTGCGGTTACTCTCGCTGCCATTGGGGTTGTCTACGGTGATATCGGTACCAGCCCGCTTTATACTCTTCGTGAATGTTTGTCCGGTCAGTTTGGTTTTGGCGTCGAACGCGATGCGGTGTTTGGCTTTCTGTCACTCATCTTCTGGCTGCTGGTTTTCGTTGTCTCTATTAAGTATCTGACCTTTGTTATGCGGGCCGATAACGCCGGGGAAGGGGGAATTTTAACCCTGATGTCGCTGGCGGGACGTAACACCTCGGCGCGTATGACCTCGATGCTGGTGATCATGGGGTTGATTGGCGGCAGCTTCTTCTATGGCGAGGTGGTGATCACGCCTGCCATCTCGGTGATGTCGGCGATCGAAGGGCTGGAGATTATCGCCCCCTCGCTGGATAGCTGGGTCGTCCCGCTGGCGATCGTGGTGCTGACGCTGCTGTTTATGATCCAGAAACACGGTACCGGGCTGGTGGGTAAGCTGTTTGCGCCGATTATGCTGGCGTGGTTTATCATCCTGGCGGTGCTGGGCCTGCGCGGGATTATCTCTAATCCCGAGGTGTTGCAGGCGCTGAACCCGATGTGGGCGGTGCACTTCTTCCTCGAATATAAAACCGTGTCGTTTGTGGCGCTGGGCGCGGTGGTGCTGTCGATCACCGGCGTAGAGGCGCTGTATGCCGACATGGGCCACTTCGGCAAGCTGCCGATCCGCCTGGCCTGGTTCAGCCTGGTGCTGCCGTCGCTGGCGCTGAACTATTTTGGCCAGGGGGCGCTGCTGCTGAAAAACCCGGAGGCGATCAAGAATCCGTTCTTCCTGCTGGCTCCGGAGTGGGCGCTGATCCCCATGCTGCTTCTCGCCACCCTGGCAACGGTTATCGCCTCCCAGGCGGTGATCTCCGGCGTCTTCTCGCTTACCCGGCAGGCGGTGCGTCTGGGCTACCTGTCGCCGATGCGCATCATTCACACCTCGGAGATGGAGTCCGGCCAGATCTACATCCCCTTTGTTAACTGGCTGCTCTACTTTGCCGTGGTGATTGTGATCGTTAGCTTTGAACGCTCAAGCAACCTGGCGGCGGCGTACGGCATCGCGGTCACCGGCACAATGGTGCTAACCTCCATCCTGTCTACCACCGTAGCGCGCCAAAACTGGCACTGGAACAAGTTCCTCGTGGCGCTGATTCTGGTGGCATTCCTCTGCATCGATATTCCGCTCTTCTCGGCGAACCTCGACAAGCTGCTCTCTGGTGGCTGGCTGCCACTGAGCCTCGGCATCGTGATGTTCATGATCATGACGACGTGGAAGAGCGAGCGCTTCCGCCTGCTGCGGCGCATGCATGAGCACGGTAACTCTCTGGAGGCGATGATCGCCTCGCTGGAGAAATCCCCGCCGGTGCGGGTGCCGGGGACGGCGGTCTATATGTCGCGCGCGCTGAACGTTATTCCGTTCGCGATGCTGCATAACCTCAAGCACAACAAGGTCCTGCACGAGCGGGTGATCCTGCTCACCCTGCGTACGGAGGATGCACCCTACGTGCACAACGTCCGCCGGGTACAGATCGAGCAGCTTTCACCGACCTTCTGGCGCGTCGTAGCCAGCTACGGCTGGCGCGAGACGCCGAACGTGGAGGAGGTGTTCCACCGCTGCGGACTGGAGGGGCTGAGCTGTCGCATGATGGAGACCTCGTTCTTTATGTCCCACGAGTCGCTGATCCTTGGCAAACGCCCGTGGTACCTGCGCCTGCGTGGCAAGCTTTTCCTTGTACTGCAGCGTAACGCCCTGCGCGCCCCGGACCAGTTTGAAATCCCGCCCAACCGGGTAATCGAGCTGGGTACGCAAGTAGAAATCTAAAAAAAGCCCGGCGGCGCTAACGCTGGCACGGGCCTACGGGTTTGTAGGCCGGGTAAGCGTAGCGCCACCCGGCAATACCATCGTCCCATCTTCAATCTAATTTCCATTAGCGAAACGTTTCGATGCCGATCACAGTTCTTTAATGTGGTGATGGTTAAATGAACGCCATCCGGCATACACTGGCACCAGCGAAACGTTTCGCTAGTGGAGCAAGAAAAAATGAAGAAAGGATCTGTACTGAACTCTGAAATCTCGTCGGTTATCTCCCGTCTTGGGCATACCGATACGCTCGTGGTGTGTGATGCCGGACTGCCGGTTCCCCACAGCACACAACGCATCGATATGGCATTAACTCAAGGGGTACCTTCGTTTATGCAGGTGCTTGAGGTGGTCACCACCGAGATGCAGGTTGAGGCAGCCATTCTCGCGACGGAAATCAAACAGCATAATCCGCAGCTCCACGAAGCGTTGCTCAACCACATTGAGCAGCTGCAACAGCACCAGGGAAATACCATCGAAGTGCGCTACACCACGCACGAAGAGTTTAAACAGCACACCGCAGCAAGCCAGGCGGTCATTCGCAGCGGGGAGTGCTCCCCGTATGCGAATATCATTCTCTGTGCTGGCGTCACCTTCTGAGGCCATCATGGACGCACTACTTCAACTTAAGGGGATCGACAAAGCGTTCCCCGGCGTAAAAGCTCTCTCTGGCGCAGCGCTCAACGTCTATCCGGGTCGCGTAATGGCGCTGGTCGGCGAGAACGGCGCGGGCAAATCCACCATGATGAAAGTGTTAACCGGTATCTATGCTCGCGATGCCGGTTCGCTGCTGTGGCTGGGCCAGGAGACCACCTTTAACGGACCTAAATCGTCCCAGGAGGCGGGGATCGGTATTATCCATCAGGAGCTGAACTTGATCCCGCAGCTGACCATTGCCGAAAACATCTATTTAGGCCGTGAGTTTGTTAACCGCTTTGGCAAAATCGACTGGAAAAAGATGTATGCCGAAGCGGATATCCTGCTGGCGAAACTTAACCTGCGCTTCAAGAGCGACAGGCTGGTAGGGGATCTCTCTATCGGCGACCAGCAGATGGTCGAGATTGCCAAGGTGCTGAGCTTTGAGTCGAAGGTCATCGTGATGGATGAGCCGACCGATGCCCTCACCGACACCGAAACCGACTCCCTGTTCCGCGTGATCCGCGAGCTGAAATCCCAGGGACGCGGCATTGTCTACATCTCCCACCGCATGAAAGAGATCTTCGAGATTTGCGATGACGTGACCGTTTTCCGTGACGGGCAGTTTATTGCCGAGCGTGAGGTCAGCTCGCTCTCTGAAGATACGCTGATTGAGATGATGGTGGGGCGCAAGCTGGAAGATCAGTACCCGCATCTCGATAAAGCGCCGGGGGAGGTTCGTCTGAAGGTAGACAGCCTGTGTGGACCGGGAGTGAAAGATGTCTCTTTTACCCTGCGCCAGGGCGAAATTCTTGGCGTTGCTGGGCTGATGGGAGCCGGACGTACCGAACTGATGAAGGTGCTGTACGGTGCGCTGCCGCGTACCCGCGGCGCCGTTACCCTCGATGGCCGCGAGGTCGTGACCCGTTCGCCGCAGGATGGCCTGGCCAACGGTATCGTCTACATCTCCGAGGATCGTAAGCGCGACGGCTTAGTGCTGGGCATGTCGGTAAAAGAGAACATGTCCCTGACCGCGCTGCGCTACTTCAGCCGCAGCGGCGGCAGCCTGAAGCATAGCGATGAGCAGCAGGCGGTGAGCGACTTTATCCGCCTGTTTAACGTTAAAACGCCCTCTATGGAGCAGCCCATTGGCCTGCTCTCCGGCGGCAACCAGCAAAAAATCGCTATCGCCCGGGGACTGATGACGCGCCCGAAGGTGCTCATCCTCGACGAACCCACGCGCGGCGTGGACGTCGGTGCCAAAAAAGAGATCTATCAGCTTATCAACCAGTTTAAAGCGGACGGGCTGAGCATCATTCTGGTGTCGTCAGAGATGCCAGAGGTGCTTGGCATGAGCGATCGCATCATGGTGATGCATGAAGGAGAGTTGGGTGGTGAATTCACCCGTGAACAGGCAACCCAGGAAGTGCTGATGGCCGCCGCCGTCGGCAAGCTAAATCGCGAGACCCAGGAGTCAACGATATGAGTACCCAGACCGTTATCCCCCGCCGCTACTTTAATAAGGCGTGGCTGATGGAACAGAAATCGCTGATTGCCCTGCTGGTGCTGATTGCGATTGTTTCCACGATGAGCCCTAACTTTTTTACCATCAATAACCTGTTCAACATTCTGCAGCAGACCTCGGTGAACGCCATTATGGCGGTGGGGATGACGCTGGTGATCCTGACCTCGGGGATCGATCTCTCCGTTGGCTCGCTGCTGGCGCTGACCGGCGCGGTGGCGGCCTCGATTGTCGGTATGGAAGTTAACGCGCTGGTGGCCATTGCGGCCGCGCTGGCGCTGGGCGCTGCGGTAGGCGCAGTGACCGGGGTAATTGTCGCGAAAGGCCGGGTGCAGGCGTTTATCGCCACCCTGGTGATGATGCTGCTGCTGCGCGGTGTGACCATGGTTTACACCAACGGCAGTCCGGTGAATACCGGCTTTACCGATAACGCCGATCTCTTTGGCTGGTTTGGTATTGGACGCCCGCTGGGTATCCCGACGCCGGTATGGATCATGGGCATCGTCTTCCTGGCCGCGTGGTATATGCTGCACCACACCCGCCTGGGCCGCTATATCTACGCTCTGGGCGGTAACGAAGCGGCCACGCGCCTCTCCGGCATCAGCGTCAATAAAGTCAAAATTATCGTCTATTCACTGAGTGGTCTGCTGGCGTCGCTGGCGGGCATCATTGAAGTGGCGCGCCTCTCCTCTGCGCAACCCACGGCCGGTACCGGCTATGAGCTGGATGCTATCGCTGCGGTGGTACTGGGCGGTACCAGCCTGGCGGGGGGTAAAGGCCGCATTGTGGGCACGCTGATCGGTGCGCTAATCCTTGGTTTCCTTAACAACGGACTGAACTTGCTGGGTGTTTCCTCCTATTACCAGATGATCGTTAAGGCAGTGGTGATTTTGCTGGCGGTGCTGGTAGACAACAAAAAGCAGTAATAAATGACATTACAGGACATCTGATTATGAACATGAAAAAACTGGCTACTCTGGTCTCTGCTGTCGCACTGAGTGCAACCGTGAGCGCGAACGCGATGGCGAAAGACACCATTGCGCTGGTGATCTCCACCCTGAACAACCCATTTTTTGTTTCGCTGAAGGATGGCGCACAGAAAGAGGCCGACAAGCTGGGCTATAACCTGGTAGTGCTGGATTCCCAGAACAACCCGGCAAAAGAGCTGGCCAACGTGCAGGACCTGACTGTGCGCGGTACTAAAATCCTGCTGATCAACCCAACCGACTCCGATGCGGTAGGTAACGCCGTGAAGATGGCGAACCAGGCCAAAATCCCGGTGATCACCCTGGACCGCGTGGCGGCCAAAGGTGACGTCGTGAGCCATATCGCCTCTGATAACGTGCTGGGCGGCAAAATTGCCGGCGATTACATCGCGAAGAAAGCCGGTGAAAGCGCGAAGGTGATTGAGCTGCAGGGTATTGCAGGCACCTCTGCCGCTCGCGAGCGCGGCGAGGGCTTCCAGCAGGCCGTGGCAGCACATAAATTCAACGTGCTGGCCAGCCAGCCGGCAGATTTCGACCGTACCAAGGGTCTGAACGTGATGCAGAACCTGCTGACCGCGCATCCTGACGTGCAGGCCGTTTTTGCCCAGAACGATGAGATGGCGCTGGGTGCGCTGCGCGCGCTGCAGACGGCGGGTAAATCCGACGTGATGGTCGTGGGCTTCGACGGCACCCCGGACGGTGAGAAAGCGGTCAACGACGGCAAACTGGCGGCGACCATCGCCCAGCTGCCGGAGCAGATCGGCGCGAAAGGCGTTGAAACGGCTGATAAAGTACTGAAAGGCGAAAAGGTTCAGGCGAAATACCCGGTTGACCTGAAGCTGGTTATTAAACAGTAATCACGTTTTTAAGGTTTACGCCACCAGAAGGTGGCGTACCTTACAGGATGATCCCACCATGAAAACAGCAGGTAAGCTCGTTGTCCTTGGCAGCATTAATGCCGATCACATTCTCAACCTTGACGCTTTCCCAACGCCTGGCGAAACCGTAACCGGTACCCACTACCAGGTTGCCTTTGGCGGTAAGGGCGCCAACCAGGCGGTGGCCGCCGGGCGCAGCGGGGCGCAGATCGCATTTATCGCCTGCACCGGCAGCGACGATACCGGAGAGCGCATCCGCACGCAGCTGGTGAGCGATAACATCGACGTTGCGCCCGTGAGCGTTGTTGACGGGGAGGCTACCGGCGTCGCGCTGATCTTTGTCAACGGCGAAGGGGAGAATGTCATCGGTATTCATGCGGGTGCCAACGCCGCGCTCTCTCCTGAGCGGGTTGCCGCCCAGCGTGAGCTGATTACCGACGCGGACGCGCTGCTGATGCAGCTGGAGTCGCCGGTCGAGAGCGTGCTGGCCGCCGCGAAAATTGCCCATGAAAATCATACCACTGTCGTACTCAACCCGGCTCCGGCGCGTGTATTATCTGACGAGCTGCTGGCGCTGGTGGACATTATTACCCCGAATGAAACCGAAGCGGAAAAGCTGACGGGCATTCGCGTCGAGAGCGACAGCGATGCAGAGCGGGCGGCGCTCGCGCTGCACGATAAAGGCATCGGTACGGTGATTATCACCCTTGGCAGCCGCGGCGTATGGGCCAGCGTCAACGGTAAAGGTCAGCGTGTACCGGGCTTCAAGGTAAACGCCATTGATACTATCGCGGCGGGTGATACCTTTAACGGCGCACTGGTGACCGCGCTGCTGGAGGATAAGCCGCTTAATCAGGCGATTGTGTTTGCCCATGCAGCGGCGGCGATTGCCGTCACGCGCAAAGGCGCGCAGCCCTCTGTGCCATGGCGTAACGAGATTAACGATTTCCTGAGTCAGCAGGGGTAACGCGTGGCCACCATGAAGGACGTTGCCCGCCTGGCGGGCGTTTCCACCTCGACGGTTTCGCACGTCATTAATAACGATCGCTTTGTCAGCGATGCGATTCGGGAAAAGGTGGAGGAGGCGATCAAAAGCCTCAACTACGCTCCTTCGGCGCTGGCGCGCAGCCTCAAGCTCAAGCAGACGCGCACCATTGGGATGCTGATCACCGCCAGCTCTAACCCCTTCTTCTCTGAGCTGGTGCGCGGCGTTGAGCGTAGCTGCTTCGAACGTGGCTACAGCCTGGTGCTCTGCAATACCGAAGGTGATGAAGAGCGGATGAACCGTAACCTGGAGACGCTGATGCAGAAACGCGTCGATGGGCTGCTGGTACTGTGTACCGAGACACATCAGCTTTCGCGGGAGATTATCCAGCGCTACCCCTCTGTTCCCACCGTGATGATGGACTGGGCCCCCTTTGAGGGCGATATCGATATCATCCAGGATAACTCGCTGCTGGGCGGCGACATGGCAACCCAGTATCTGATCGATAAAGGCTTTACCCGTATCGCCTGTATTACCGGACCGCTGGATAAAACCCCTGCGCGGCTGCGCCTGGAAGGTTACCGGGCGGCGATGGCCCGCGCGGGCCTGCCGGTGCGCGAAGGCGACGAGATTATCGGTGACTTTGAGTTTGGCAGCGGCGTTGCGGCTATGCAGACCCTGCTGGCGCAGGAGGAGCGGCCCCAGGCGGTATTTATTGGTAACGATGCGATGGCCGTTGGCGCTTATCAGGCGCTGTATCAGGCGGGGCTTAAGGTTCCGGACGATATGGCCATTATCGGCTATGACGATATCGAGCTGGCGCGTTACATGACGCCGCCGCTCACCACCGTCCATCAGCCTAAGGATGAACTGGGTGAGCTGGCGATCGATGTTCTGACTCATCGCATTGCCGATCCGACCCTCTCTCAGCAGCGGCTACAGCTGACGCCGGTGCTGATGACGCGCGGCTCCGCTTAAGGCTTGTGCCGCTCCTTAATCAGGTTCCGCCCATCTTTCGGTTTGAGCAACAAGAAGACGGAGGCTGAGATCAGGGTGATAACGCCCATGGTAATAAAGGTGTAGTGGAACTGCTCAATGGTATTGGCGCTCTCAAACCCTTCATAAAACCGCAGCACCGCCGCGCTGACCGCGACCCCAAGGCTGATTGATAGCTGCTGGGTGACGGCCAGCACGCTGTTGCCGCTGCTGGCATTCTCGTCGGTCAGGTCAGCCAGCGTAATGGTGTTCATCGCCGTGAACTGCGTAGACATCGCCATCCCTAATATAAAGAGCGGCAGGATCAGCAGCCATATCTCCATCGACGGCGACTGGAGCGCAAACTGCGCAATCATCACGCCAATAATTACCGTAATGCCGAACAGCGTTTTACGGTAGCCGAACCAGCGCAGTACCTGAGTAACGGTGGATTTCGCCAGAATCGACCCTATCGCGGTAGGCGCAATCATGCAGCCCGCAATAAGTGCCGTATAGCCGAAGCCGACCTGAAGCATCAGCGGCATGAGAAAAGGAACGCAGCCGGTACCGAGGCGCGAAGCGATGTTGCCCGCAATCCCGACGGAGAAGGTGCGTGTCCTGAATATCGGCAGGGCAATGAGCGGTGAGGGGTGACGGCGAGCGTGACGGATATAGGCATAGAACAGCACTATGCTGCTGAAGATGATAGTGAGCGCCAGCCAGCTGGCCACCAGTTTTTCACCAAACAGCTCGATACCGATGGAGAAGAGCACCAGGCTTACGCCGAACAGGAGAAAACCGCCCATGTCGAAACGGCGGCGTGGCGTCGTAAAGTCCGGCATATATTTACGCGCATAGAGCAGACCAGCAATGCCAATAGGAATGTTGATCAGGAATATCCAGTGCCAGCTAGCCCAGGTGACCAGCACGCCACCCAGTACCGGGCCAAGAATCGGACCCACCAGGCCGGGCATAGTGACAAAGTTAAGTACCGGAAGCAGTTCACTGCGCGGATAGGCCCGCAATAGCGCGAGGCGAGCGACCGGCATCATCATTGCGCCACCTATCCCCTGCACCACGCGAAAGACAACCAGCATCCCCAACGAATTTGACAGCGCACAGGCCAGTGAACCCAGAGTAAACAGCGAGACCGCCAGCATAAAGATGCGTCGCGTGCCGAAGCGGTCTGCCAGCCAGCCGCTAACCGGAATTAGCATGGCGACGGTCAGGGTGTAGCTGATAATCGCCGACTGCATCGCCAGCGGTGAGCGGTTAAGGCTTTGCGCTATGGCCGGTAGCGCGGTGTTGAGAATAGTGGCGTCCAGCGCCTGCATAAAAAAGGCCATTGCCGCAATCCATGGCAAACCGGCCATGCTGCGCGCTTTCTTCTTGGTCATACTGCGTCCTGTTATTTAGCCTCCGGCGGATGTGGCGTATTAAGCAACGCCTGACATGCGTTAAAGGCGCGTTCTCCATCGCTATCCTGAATGGCATCCACAATAGCCTGATGATTTTCAAGTTTAACCACTTCATTATGGGTAATAGAGTTGAAGTAGGTGTGATAAACCGAGTGAAAAAGCGTGGCAAACGAGGATAAGAAAGGATTGCTGCTCATGGCATAGATATGTTCATGCCAGGCGGTATCCACATCTAACCAGCGTTCACGATGAAAATGCTGCTTTAACTGTACCATCTCTTCCATCAGCGTATTCAGGTGCGCTTTTTGTTCTGCGCTACCCAGCTGGGCCGCCAGCCGACAAGCCTGAGGCTCCAGCGTGCTACGCAGGACGAGGAAGTGGCTTATCACCTCATGGAAGTTGTTGTCCGTCATCCACCAGGAGAGCAGCTCCTGATCGAGGAAGTTCCAGCTCCCCTTGGGCATCACCCGTGTACCGATGCGCGGACGTGGCAACACCATCCCTTTCGCGGTTAACGTTTTTACTGCCTCCCTGACTGCCGTTCGGCTTACGCCAAACTCATCGCCCAGCTCCATCTCTGCAGGCAAAATTGAGCCTGGCGCATACTCCCCGGTTAAGATCCGCTGGGCCAGCTTCTCTGCCAGTACATAAGAAAGGTTTTTCTGGGCGGCTAAATGCTGTGCGCTTAACGGCATATATCATATTCCTTCTTCTATTTATCTCTTTCAGTATGCCACCTGACACAGGTTATCGGCGCTAAATTCAGCAAATGCAGCCAATTGTGATGGTTTTTAATACGTCTTGATGAAAAATAGCGCGCTTGAAAAGTTTTTTGCATTTAAGTC
>DKPJ01000014.1 GCA_002480085.1 Enterobacteriaceae bacterium UBA7338
TGCGCTTGCCCGGCCTACGGTTCAGCATCTGGATGTAGAAAGGCCGGGAAATTTCCCGGCCTTTTTTATTGGCTTTCGTTAACGATCGATCAATTAGAGATTAATGCGCCGCTTCCGGCTTGTGCTTCTGCGCACCCAGGAAGCCGTAGGTCAGCTCGTTTTTCTCGACGTCCAGCTCGACCGTCACCTGGCCGCCATCCACCAGCGAACCAAACAGCAGCTCGTTGGCCAGCGGTTTTTTCAGGTTGTCCTGAATCACACGCGCCATTGGACGTGCGCCCATGGCCCGATCGTAGCCCTTCTCTGCCAGCCAGTCGCGTGCTTCCTGACTGACCTCCAGCGAAACGCCTTTCTGATCCAGCTGCACCTGAAGCTCGACGATAAACTTATCCACCACCTGATGGATAACCTCGGTAGAGAGGTGATCGAACCAGATAATGTTGTCGAGACGGTTACGGAACTCTGGCGTAAAGATCTTCTTGATCTCTTCCATCGCATCGGTGCTGTTATCCTGATGGATAAGACCGATGGATTTACGCTCGGTTTCACGTACCCCGGCGTTGGTGGTCATCACCAGCACCACGTTACGGAAGTCCGCTTTACGCCCGTTGTTATCGGTCAGGGTACCGTTATCCATCACCTGCAGCAGCAGGTTAAAGACGTCCGGATGCGCCTTCTCGATCTCGTCGAGCAGCAGTACCGCGTGCGGATGCTTGATCACCGCGTCCGTTAACAGCCCGCCCTGATCGAAGCCAACGTATCCCGGAGGCGCACCAATCAGGCGGCTGACGGTATGACGCTCCATATACTCGGACATATCAAAGCGCAGCAGCTCGATGCCCAGTGCTTTTGAGAGCTGAACCGTGACCTCGGTTTTACCGACCCCGGTCGGCCCGGCAAACAGGAACGACCCTACCGGCTTATGATCCTGACCCAGTCCGGCGCGGCTCATCTTAATGGCTTCGGTTAAGGCCTCAATGGCCTTATCCTGGCCAAAGACCAGCATTTTCAAACGTTCGCCAAGGCTCTTCAGCGTATCGCGATCGCTCTGGGAAACGCTCTTCTCAGGAATACGGGCGATGCGGGCCACCACCGTTTCGATATCCGCCACGTTGATGGTTTTTTTACGCTTGCTGACCGGCATCAGGCGCGCACGCGCCCCCGCCTCGTCAATCACGTCGATAGCCTTATCCGGCAGATGACGGTCGTTGATGTATTTCACCGCCAGCTCTACCGCTGCACGTACCGCTTTCGCGGTGTAACGCACGTCGTGGTGCGCCTCATACTTCGGCTTCAGGCCGTTGATGATCTGCACCGTCTCTTCCACAGAAGGCTCGGTGATATCAATTTTCTGGAAGCGACGCGCCAGCGCACGGTCTTTCTCAAAGATGTTGCTGAACTCTTGATAGGTCGTAGAGCCCATCACGCGGATCTTACCGCTGGAGAGCAGCGGCTTGATGAGGTTCGCAGCATCGACCTGACCACCCGACGCGGCACCCGCCCCGATAATGGTGTGGATCTCATCGATAAACAGGATGCTGTTGCTGTCCTGTTCGAGCTGTTTCAGCAGCGCCTTGAAACGTTTCTCGAAATCACCACGATATTTGGTCCCAGCCAGCAGCGAGCCAATATCCAGCGAGTAGATAGTGCAGTCGGCCATCACTTCCGGCACGTCACCCTGCACGATGCGCCAGGCAAGACCTTCCGCGATCGCCGTTTTACCGACGCCGGATTCGCCCACCAGCAGCGGGTTGTTTTTACGGCGACGACAGAGTACCTGGATAGCTCGCTCAAGCTCCCTGTCGCGGCCGATCAGCGGATCGATCCCGCCGACACGAGCAAGCTGATTGAGATTGGTGGTGAAGTTTTCCATACGTTCCTCCCCGCCTGCCTGCTCTTCGTGATTTGCCTGGCTGCCGGGATCGGAAGCCTGATTCGGTTCGTCTTTCCGCGTGCCGTGGGAGATAAAGTTCACCACGTCGAGACGGCTCACCTCATGCTTACGCAGCAGATAGGCAGCCTGGGACTCCTGCTCGCTGAAGATAGCGACCAGTACGTTCGCGCCGGTCACTTCGCTACGGCCGGAGGACTGAACGTGGAATACCGCACGCTGCAGTACGCGCTGGAAGCTGAGCGTCGGTTGCGTATCGCGCTCGTCTTCGCTGACGGGCAGCACGGGTGTGGTTTGTTCGATGAAGGCTTCGAGTTCCTGACGCAGCGCCACCAGATCGACGGAGCACGCTTCAAGCGCCTCGCGAGCCGATGGGTTGCTGAGCAGAGCCAGCAACAAGTGCTCGACGGTCATAAACTCATGTCGGTGCTCGCGCGCTCTGGCGAAAGCCATGTTTAAACTGAGTTCCAGTTCCTGGTTGAGCATTGGGCACCCCCTCAATAGTTTGCCTTAATCAGGCGAGTTCCTGCGTACACAACAACGGATGTTCGTTCTCCCGGGCATACTTGTTCACCATCTCCACCTTGGTCTCTGCTACTTCAGCAGTGAAAATGCCGCAGATGGCTTTCCCGTGATAGTGAACCGTGAGCATCAATTGCGTAGCGCGTTCTACATCATAAGAAAAGAACTTTTGTAGCACGTCAATAACAAATTCCATCGGCGTGTAGTCATCGTTCATTAACATAACTTTATACATAGCTGGCGGTTTTAGCGCGTCGCGCAGCTTATCCGCCGCCAATTGGTCAAAATCCAGCCAATTATTAGACTTACCCATCGTTATTCGCTTTCATCTAAGGTTGCCATTTCCGACAGAGTGCACCCTGTCGTTGACTTGAGTCTAGATGCATTTTGAATCTACATCAGGATCCAGATAACTAACATCTATCATTGCTATTCGCGAGGGCTGTCACAAACCCAGGCAATAGCGTTAACTGCTTCAAATTTTCGAGTGAATCATCCTGCCGTAAGCTGCCAAACGCTTGACGCTAAGCCCGATTTCTCTAAATTGTACAAGCGAGAGTTGGCGAGGTTTTGAACAAACCCAGACTCTGCCACCGGTTCATTCCATCTTACTCAAAGAAGATTAACGAAGGATGTCGAAGCATGGAAACGGGTACTGTTAAATGGTTCAACAACGCTAAAGGGTTCGGTTTTATCTGCCCTGAGGGCGGCGGCGAAGATATCTTTGCTCACTATTCTACCATCCAGATGGATGGTTACAGAACGCTCAAGGCAGGGCAAACCGTCCATTTTGATGTACATCAGGGGCCGAAAGGCAATCATGCCAGCGTCATCGTGCCCATTGAAGCAGTGGTGAACGTCAAGGCCGTCGCCTGACGCCGCTTAGCTTTAATTGTGTACATCCTGCCCTAAAATGCCAGCCCGCAGGCTGGCATTTTTATCGCCCTTACTCCCGCGCCAGCGCCTCGACCGGATCGAGTCGGGCGGCGTTGCGCGCGGGCAGCCAGCCGAACAGCACTCCGGTAAAGGTTGAGCAGACGAACGCCGTGATCAGCGCAACCGGGGAGAAGCCAATCTCCCAGCCGGGCAAAAAGAGCTGAAGCGTAAAAGCAATCAGCATCGACAGGCAGACGCCCAACGCGCCGCCCACCAGGCAGACCAGCACCGCCTCGATCAAAAACTGTGACAGCACGTCGCTTTTACGCGCCCCCACCGCCATCCGGATGCCAATCTCCCGCGTACGCTCGGTGACCGAGACCAGCATAATGTTCATTACGCCGATGCCGCCCACCAGCAGGGAGATTACCGCCACCAGCGTCAGGAACAGCTGTAGAGTACGTGTGGTCTTTTCCGCCGTTTTCAAGATCCCATCCATGTTCCAGGCGAAGAAATCTTTTTTACCGTGGCGCAGGGTGAGCAGCCGGGTCAGCTGCAGCTCGGCCTGCTCGCTGCTGTAGCCTTCATTTACCCGCACGGTGATGGAGTTCAGCCACGACTGGCCCATAATGCGTCCGGACATGGTGGTATAGGGCAGCCAGACGCGCAGGATCTTGCTGCTGCCAAACATGCTCTGCTTCTCCTTCGCTACGCCGATCACCGTTGCCGGCATATTGCCCACCAGCACAATCTCACCCACTACCCGAGCTTTATTGGGGAAGAGCTGTCGTCGGGTATTCTCGTCCAGCACAACCACCTGGGCACGACCGTTGAGCTGCTGATCGTTAAAGGTGTTGCCCTCGCTAAAGGTCATGCCGTAGACGTTGAAGTACTGCCCGCTGACGCCGTTAGCGCTGGCGGCCACGTCGATACCGCCGTAGCGCAGGCGCAGGTTCTGGGAAACTGCCGGGGTCGCCGAGCGAACCCAGGGCTGCTTCTGAATAGCAATCAGGTCGTCATACTTCAGCGCCTGCTGATACTGCGGATCGTCATCACCGAAATCTTTCCCTGGATAGACGTCAATGGTGTTCGTGCCAATGGAGCGGATATCCGCCAGCACCAGCTGCTTGGCGGCATCGCCCACCACCACAATCGACACCACCGAGGCGATGCCGATAATAATCCCCAGCATGGTCAGCAGGGTGCGCATCTTGTTAGCCGCCATCGCCCGCCACGCCATGGTCAGCGCCTCGCGAAAGCCGCTGCTGAACTGCCGCCAGCCGTTATCAGGCTGCACGCTGGGCTGCTGACGAAGGGATCCCGGCTTCTGGGCAGGCGGCGGGTTGCGGATAATCTCGCCGTCGCGGATCTCAACGATCCGCTCGGCCTGCGCCGCTACCTGCGGATCGTGGGTAACGATAATCACCGTATGGCCCGCGTCGCGCAGCTGGTGGAGGATCGCCATCACCTCCTCCCCGGAGTGGCTATCCAGCGCCCCGGTTGGCTCATCGGCGAGGATCACCTGCCCACCGTTCATCAGCGCCCTGGCAATACTGACCCGCTGCTGCTGGCCGCCGGAGAGCTGTGAGGGCTGGTAGCCCTCCCGCTCCGCCAGCCCTAGCCGCTTCAGCAGCTCATGGGCGCGGGCCAGCCGTGCTTTGCGCTCGGTACCGGCGTAGACCGCAGGCACCTCCACGTTCTGCGCCGCCGTCAAATGGGAGAGCAGATGGTAGCGCTGGAAGATAAAGCCGAAATGCTCCCGGCGCAGGCGGGCCAGCGCATCCCCGTCCAGCGTGGCGACGTCTACCCCCGCCACCCGGTAGCGGCCGCTGGTGGGTTTATCCAGGCAGCCAAGAATATTCATCAGGGTCGATTTACCGGAGCCGGACGCGCCGACGATGGCAACCATCTCTCCGGCGGCGATATCGAGGGTGACGCCTTTCAGCACCTCGACCATGCCGTCGCCGGAGGGGTAGCTGCGGCGGATATCCCGCAGCTCAAGCAGCGTCGTCATTCTGCCGCTCCAGCGCTCTCCTGGCCGATGACGACCTCATCGCCCTCCTCCAGCCCTTTCGCCACCTCAACGTCGGTGTCGTTGCGCGCCCCCAGGGTCACCTCCCGCTCGCGGGTTTCGCCGTTGCGCAGCAGCGTGACCTTGTAACGGTTATCGCCAATGGGTTCGCCCAGCGCCGCCAGCGGAATGGTCAGCACGTTTTTCACCGTGGAGAGTTGAATATGCACCTGAGCGGTCATCTCCAGCCGCAGCACTCCCTGCGGGTTCGGCACCTCAAAACGCGCATAGTAGAAGATGGCGTCGTTAACCTTCTCCGGCGTCGGCAGAATATCTTTTAGCACCCCTTCGTAGCGCGTCAAGGGATCCCCCAGCACGGTAAACCACGCCTTCTGCCCCGGCTTGAGGTGGATAACGTCAGCCTCGGAGACCTGGGCTTTGACCAGCATGGTGCTCATATCCGCCAGGGTCAGAATATTAGGCGCCTGCTGGGCGGCGATCACCGTCTGGCCTTGCAGGGTGGTAATCTGCGTCACTTCCCCCGCCATCGGGGCGATAATGCGCGTGTAGTCGAGGTTGGTTTTTGCCGTGTCGAGGGTGGCCTGGTTACGCTTGATCTGCGCCTCGATGGTGCCGGTCTGCGCCTCCTTCACCGCCAGCTCGGTGGCGGCGCTGTCGAGATCCTGGCGCGATACCGCCTGGGTCTTCGCCAGCTGCTGCTGACGGGAGAGCGTTACCGCAGCCAGCTTTTTCTCCGCCTCTGCCTGACGGCGTTGGGCACGCAGCTCCATCAGCGTCGCCTCCACTTCACGGATCTGGTTTTGCGCCTGCTCGGGATCGATCACCCCCAGCAGCTGATCCTTTTTCACCTTGTCGCCGATGTTAACCGATAGCGTCTTCAGCTGCCCGCTCACCTGGGCACCGACGTCAACCTTACGCAAGGCGTCCAGCTTCCCCGTTGCCAGCACGCTCTGCTGAAGCTCTCCAGGCCGCACAATCAGCGTCTGGTACTGCGCGATCGGCGCGTTGAGCTGCCGCCATCCCCAGACGGCGATCACCAGCAGGAGTAGCGCCAGCGCGACGTAAATCTTCCTGCGTTTTCCCTTGAGATTCATAAAAATTCCGGATAGTTAACCTGCCTACACTGAAACAATTCTATATGAACCGCCAGCCGCTGAAACCCTCTCTTTTTTTGCCTGAACGATTCAGGATTAGTCTGCCCGTCCGCGCGCCAGCCACAGCACGCGGGAGAACATACTGCGCAGCAGCGGCGGCACCGCCTCTACGCCGCGCCGCCCCGCCTCCAGCGCCACTTCAATGGCCAGATCCGGCTTCGAGGCGCGGTGGATAGCTTTAATGATTACCCGCCGCTCGTTCATGCGGATCCCCTCCGGCAGCTGGGCCACGCGGTGATAGACATCAGCAAAGCCCTGGCGGTACATAAAGTGCTCCATGTCGAGAGCGGGCAGCGCGGTCAGATGCTCCCGCTCCAGGCTTTTGTCATTATTAAGCAGGCTGCGCACCGTGGCGGCATACTTCTTTCCTGCCTCGTCGCCATCCACCAGCACATGCCATGCGATGCCCATCCGCCGGGCGAACTTCACCAGCGGCTTCAGGCCGGACTGGGCAAATTCGATCACCTTAATCCCCTCAGCGTCGAAGTGGTGGCCGCACTGACGCGCCAGCTCGCTGATAGTCCAGGTCTCCGTCTCCCCCTCCACCAGCAGCCAGCAGCGGGCGAAGAGCGACGAGGGGCGATTCGCGCGAATATGAAAGGCGATACGGCGGCCATCCTCTGCGCTCAGCCCGCTCGGCCCCAGCCGCCAGGCGGCTACCCGGGAGGCCTCACGCACCAGCCGACAGAGGTGCTCGACGGGCGTCAGGGAGAGCAGCTCCCCGGAGTTGGTGGTAGTAATGCGCTGGAGCGGCAGCAGGTTGAGCAGGTGCCAGGCCACCGACAGCATGATGGGATGCAGGCGCGTCTCGGGATCCTCAATCAGCAGCAGCGGGCGCGCGTCCCGGTCCAGCTGGACTGTCCCCTTGGCTTTTAGCAGCGTGGCGAACAGGCCCAGCAGGATCACCCGATGGCTGCGGCCACCCGGGCGGTCAATCATGCGGTTGATGATATCGAGATAGCGCCAGCTACGCTGTTCATCGTGGGAATGGCGGCGCATCAGGCGCTGGCGGGCTTCACCGGTGCCCTGCTCGGCAAAATAGTGCTCCAGCAGCTGCACCATCGCCGACAGCCCCTGGCGGATCTGCCCGTCGCTAAGGTTTTGCGGGCGCGACATCAGCTCCTGGGCCAGCACGTCGAGCTGGCGGGCGGTAACGTCTACCTCCGGCAGATCCGGCACGCTGCCGTCGCGGATGCGGCGCATAAAGCGGGCGTCCCGCAGGCGCAGCACCGGCATCAACCGCACCAGATGCTGCGCCAGGCCGTCGGTCTCTATTAGCGCCAGCGTCTGGCCCTCGGCATCCAGAAAGGTGCGCCGGGTGGTGACATGGCCGTCGTGGGTCTGTTCCCCCTCCAGGCGATAGAAAATCCGCCGATAGCCGTCCACTCCGTCTGCCATGCAGCTCGCCAGCGGGCGATAGCGGCGGGCGCGATAGTTACCCGGCTCGGCTTCACAAAAGGTCAGGATAATATGCAGGTGGCGCTCACGGCCCCGAACGTCGCCAGGGGGAAACCAGAAGTCGTTGCGTGTGAAGGTATACAGATCCGTCTCTGGTGAAAGCAGGAGCGTGAGCGCATCCAGCAGGCTCGATTTCCCCCACGCGTTTTCCCCTATCAGAACGTTATTATGCTCCAGCATCAGCGATAAACGATTGATGCCGCGAAACCCTACAATCTCTACCCGCTCAAGTCGCATTTCGCCTCCCACAGAGTGATTCCTAATAATTACATAAATTTGCGGGATGCCTAACGATATTCTTCCCGTCACTACCCCTTTATGGGTAAGCGACCCTCAGCAAAATTGCGCTAAATCAATCTCTCTGCAGATAGCGTAAATATCGCTTTCACCCCCTTCCGCCGGGGCATAATCTTAAACATGTATTTAAAATATAACTTTATAGGTGTGACTATGTTTTGTGTGCAATGTGAACAAACTATCCGTACCCCGGCCGGCAACGGCTGCTCTTATGCGCAGGGTATGTGCGGTAAAACCGCAGAGACCTCTGACCTACAGGATCTCTTGATCGCAGCGCTGCAAGGCTTGTCCGCCTGGGCGCTCAAAGCCCGTGACTACGATCTAATCGATCATGAGATCGATAGCTTCGCTCCGCGCGCCTTCTTCTCCACTCTGACCAACGTGAACTTTGATTCACCGCGCATCGTCGGTTATGCCCGGGAAGCCATCGCCAAACGTGAGGCGCTGAAAGCCCTCTGCCTGAGTATCGATCCCACGGTCTCCGTTGATAACCCGATGGCGGGATTACAGCTGGTGAGCAACGACCTGGGCGAGCTTCAGCGCCAGGCCGCCGTCTTTACCCCGAATAAAGATAAAGCCGAGATCGGCGACAATATTCTTGGCCTGCGCCTGCTCTGCCTCTATGGCCTGAAAGGCGCAGCGGCCTACATGGAGCACGCCCATGTGCTCGGTCAGTACGATAATGCTATCTACGCCCAGTACCATAAGATCATGGCGTGGCTTGGCACCTGGCCTGCCGATATGAATGCCCTGCTCGAGTGCGCTATGGAGATCGGACAGATGAACTTCAAGGTGATGAGCATCCTCGACGCCGGGGAGACCAGCGCCTACGGCCATCCGACCCCAACCCAGGTTAACGTGAAAGCGGTCGCCGGGAAGTGCATTCTCATCTCCGGCCACGATCTGAAGGATCTGCATAACCTGCTGCAGCAGACCGAGGGCACGGGCGTGAACGTCTATACCCACGGCGAAATGCTACCGGCACACGGCTACCCGGAGCTGCGTAAGTACAAACACCTGGTGGGTAACTACGGCAGCGGCTGGCAGAACCAGCAGGTGGAGTTTGCCCGCTTCCCTGGTCCCATCGTGATGACCTCCAACTGCATCATCGATCCGGCGCCGGGCGCCTACGACGATCGGATCTGGACCCGCAGCATCGTAGGCTGGCCGGGCGTGAGCCACCTCGAAGGCGATGATTTTGCGCCGGTGATCGCCCAGGCGCAGCAGATGGCGGGCTTCCCCTACAGCGAGATTGAACACCTGATCACCGTTGGCTTTGGCCGCCAGACCCTGCTCGGCGCGGCCGATACGCTGATCGACCTGGTGAGCCGCGAGAAGCTGCGCCATATCTTCCTGGTAGGCGGCTGCGACGGCGCACGCGGGGAGCGTAGCTACTTTACCGACTTCGCCACCAGCGTGCCGGAGGACTGCCTGATCCTGACTCTCGCCTGCGGTAAGTACCGCTTTAACAAGCTCGACTTCGGCAACATCGAAGGGCTGCCGCGCCTCGTGGATGCCGGACAGTGCAACGACGCCTACTCGGCGATCATTCTGGCGGTGACCCTGGCAGAGAAGCTGGGCTGCGGGGTAAACGACCTGCCGCTGTCGCTGGTGCTCTCGTGGTTCGAGCAGAAAGCGATTGTGATCCTGCTGACCCTGCTCTCCCTGGGCGTAACCAATATCGTTACCGGCCCGACCGCGCCGGGCTTTTTGACCCCGGATCTGCTGGCAGTGCTGAACGAGAAGTTTGGCCTGCGTTCGGTCACCACCGTTGAACAAGATATGCAGCAGCTGCTGAGCGCGTAAGGAGCAGACGATGACGATGCCAACCTCACAATGTCCGTGGCGGATGCAGGTTCACCACATCCATCAGGAGACGCCGGATGTGTGGACGCTCTCCCTGCTGTGCCACGACTACTATCCATACCGTGCCGGGCAGTATGCGCTGGTCAGCATCGGTAACGCCGCCGATACCCTGCGCGCCTATACGCTCTCCTCGACGCCGGGGGTGAGCGAGTACATTACGCTGACCGTTCGTCGTCTTGACGATGGTGTGGGTTCGCAGTGGCTAACGCGAGAGGTGAAGCGCGGGGACTATATCTGGCTCTCTGACGCGCAGGGAGAGTTTACCTGTGACGATAAGCCCACCGATCGTGTGCTGCTGCTGGCGGCAGGCTGCGGCGTCACGCCGATTATGTCGATGCGCCGCTGGCTGGCGCAACACCGTCCGCAGGCTGACGTGCAGACTATTTTCAGCGTACGTTCGCCGCAGGATGTCATCTTCGCCGATGAGTGGCGTGACTATCCGGTCACGCTGCTGGCAGAGCACAACGCTACCGAGGGATTTATCCCTGGCCGCCTAACCACCGAGCTGCTGCAGAGCGTGCCGGATCTCGCCTCACGCACCGTGATGACCTGCGGCCCTGCGCCCTATATGGATTGGGTGGAAAACGCGGTGAAGGCGCTGGGCGTAACGCGCTTCTACAAAGAGCAGTTCTTTGTTCCGGTTGCGGCAGCGGCCAGCAGCGGTCTGAAGATCAGCGCCCTGCAGCTGGCGCGGGAGTTCTATGCCCCGGTCGGCAATACTCTGCTGGAGGCGATGGAGAGCAATAAGGTGCCGGTTAACGTGGCCTGCCGGGCGGGCGTGTGCGGCTGCTGTAAAACGAAGGTGGTTGCCGGGGAGTATTCGGTGACCAGCACCATGACGCTGACGGATGCCGAAGTTGCCGAGGGCTATGTGCTGGCCTGCTCCTGCCAGCCGCAGAGTGATTTGGTTCTTGCCTGAATAGGGTAAACGCCCGGCGGCGCTAACGCTTGCCGGGCCTACAAAACCCGCAACATCGCGCAGCGCCGCCCGGCGTAGCGGTAGATTATGAATACTTTGGTGCCACGGAGTAGCGCCCGGCCCCTAAAAAGGCCACCGCCAGCGCCGCGATAAAGAAGTAGACCATGCTCTCAATCGCCCAGGCACCGGTTTTATCCAGCTGCCCGGTGATATTCACCCCCACCATCAGCCAGGCGACGATCATCGTAAAGGCCAGCACCAGCGCCGCCGGGCGGGTGAAGATCCCCAGAATGATTAACACGGGTGCCACCACCTCCCCGACCAGCACGCCATAGGCGATAAACCCCGGCAGCCCCTTCGCCACCAGCATGCCGCTGATGCCGTCCACACCGTCAATCAGCTTGTGCAGGCCATGAAACAGCATCAGCCCGCCCACCGTCAGACGCAGTAAAAAACGGCCTGCATCTTCATGTGCACACATTCTATTAACCGCATTTAACATTGATTTAACCATTTGAAATGATTCCTGTTTTCATTACCTATCGGCAAAAATCATCTTACGTTTAGTTACCGAAAAGCCACAGCGAATAAAGGGTCAACGACGCTTCGTTTTCTCTTTTTCATCTAAGCTTGTTACCAACATCACAAAATGGAGATGAAAAGATGAAACAAACCGTCGCCGCCTATATCGCAAAAACGCTGGAGCAGGCCGGGGTAAAACGCATTTGGGGCGTTACCGGCGATTCACTGAATGGCCTGAGCGATAGCCTAAACAAGATGGGCACCATCGACTGGATGTCAACCCGTCATGAAGAGGTGGCCGCCTTTGCCGCCGGGGCAGAAGCGCAGCTGACGGGCGAGCTGGCGGTGTGCGCAGGCTCGTGCGGGCCGGGCAACCTGCATTTGATTAACGGACTGTTTGACTGCCACCGCAACCACGTTCCGGTGGTCGCCATTGCGGCGCACATTCCCTCCAGCGAAATCGGCAGCGGCTACTTCCAGGAGACCCACCCGCAGGAGCTGTTCCGCGAATGCAGCCACTACTGCGAGCTGGTCTCCAGCCCGGAGCAGATCCCGCAGGTGTTAGCCATCGCCATGCGTAAGGCGATCCTCAATCGCGGCGTCTCGGTGATCGTCCTGCCCGGCGACGTGGCGCTGAAGCCTGCGCCGGAGAGCGCCAGCAGCCACTGGTACAGCGCCCCGCGGCCGGTAGTGACTCCCGCCGAAACGGAGCTGCACAAGCTTGCACAGCTGCTGCGCTACTCCAGCAATATCGCCCTGATGTGCGGCAGCGGCTGTGCCGGCGCGCATGACGAGCTGCTCGCCTTTGCGGAAAAGCTGAAGGCACCGATTATCCATGCCATGCGCGGCAAGGAGCACGTGGAGTATGACAATCCCTACGACGTTGGGATGACCGGGCTGATCGGCTTCTCCTCCGGCTTCCATGCCATGATGAACGCCGACACGGTGGTGCTGCTCGGCACCCAGTTCCCCTACCGGGCTTTCTATCCCACCGATGCCAAAATCATCCAGATCGATATCAACCCGGCCAGCATCGGCGCGCACAGCAGGGTCGATATGGCGCTGGTGGGCGATATCAAAGCCACGCTGGCCGCCCTGCTGCCGCATCTGGAGGAGAAAACCGACCGCCGCTTCCTCGATAAAGCGCTGGAGGACTACCGCGACGCGCGCAAGGGGCTGGACGATCTGGCGAAGCCCAGCAGCAAGGTCATTCACCCGCAGTATCTGGCCCAGCGGATCAGCGACTTTGCCGATGATGACGCCATCTTCACCTGTGACGTGGGGACGCCAACGGTGTGGGCCGCGCGCTATCTGAAGATGAACGGCAAGCGTCGCCTGCTCGGCTCGTTCAACCACGGCTCGATGGCTAACGCCATGCCGCAGGCGCTGGGCGCACAGGCGACGCAGCCTGGCCGCCAGGTGGTCGCGATGTGCGGCGACGGCGGCTTCAGCATGCTAATGGGCGACTTTCTCTCGCTGGCGCAGATGAATCTGCCGGTAAAAATCATCGTCTTTAACAACAGCGTGCTGGGCTTTGTGGCGATGGAGATGAAGGCCGGGGGCTACCTGACGGACGGCACTGATCTGCATGAGACCAACTTCGCCCGCATCGCCGAGGCCTGCGGCATTACCGGCATCCGCGTCGAGAACTCTGCCGACGTCGATAGCGCCCTGCAGCGTGCCTTTGCCACCGAAGGGCCGGTGCTGGTAGACGTGACGGTGGCAAAAGAGGAGCTTTCCATTCCGCCACAGATCAAGCTTGAGCAGGCCAAAGGCTTTAGCCTCTATATGCTGCGCGCCATCATCAACGGTCGCGGCGACGAGGTTGTGGAGCTGGCGAAAACCAACTGGCTCAGGTAAAACAGTAGGCACGATCCTGAACCTGATAAGGAAGTGCCGTGATAGATTTACGTAGTGATACCGTTACCCGTCCGAGCCGCGCCATGCTGGAAGCGATGATGGCCGCCCCGGTCGGGGACGACGTGTATGGTGACGACCCCACCGTGAATGAACTGCAGCGTTACGCCGCCGAGCTTTCCGGCAAAGAGGCGGCGTTGTTTCTGCCTACCGGCACCCAGGCCAACCTGGTGGCGCTGCTCAGTCACTGCGAGCGCGGCGAGGAGTATATCGTCGGTCAGGGGGCGCACAACTATCTCTACGAGGCTGGCGGCGCAGCGGTGCTGGGCAGCATTCAGCCGCAGCCTATCGACGCCAGCCCGGACGGCTCGCTGCCGCTGGATAAGGTGGCGGCGAAGATCAAGCCGGACGATATCCACTTCGCCCGTACTCGCCTGCTGAGCTTAGAGAACACCCATAACGGCAAGGTGCTGCCCCGTGGCTACCTTGAAGAGGCGTGGAACTTTACCCGTGAGAAAGGTCTGGCCCTGCACGTTGACGGCGCACGCATCTTCAACGCGGTCGTCGAGTATGGCTGCGCGTTAAAAGAGATTACCCAATTCTGCGATACCTTCACCATCTGCCTCTCGAAGGGCCTCGGCACGCCGGTTGGCTCGCTGCTGGTCGGCAGCCATGAGTACATCAAACGCGCTAACCGCTGGCGGAAGATGACCGGCGGCGGCATGCGCCAGGCGGGTATCCTGGCGGCGGCAGGTCTCTATGCGCTGCAAAACAACGTTGAGCGCCTGAAAGAGGATCACGCCAACGCCGCCTGGCTGGCCGCCCAGCTGCAGGAGATTGGCGCAGACGTGATGCGTCACGATACCAATATGCTCTTTGTCCGCGTAGGCGAGCAGAACGCCGCAGCCCTCGGCGAATTTATGCAGGCGCGTGGCGTGCTGCTTAACGCCTCGCCCATCACCCGTATCGTCACCCATCTCGACGTTAGCCGGGCGCAGCTGGAAGAGCTGGTTAGCCACTGGCAGGCGTTCCTGAAACGTTAAGAGCGTAGAATATTTGACAGATAAAGTCCGAAATCGGGCTTTAATCTGTCATCTTTCCATTGCATAGCGGCGTAATTCACGGAAGAATGCGCACGAAATTCTTTTCAACACAGTGGATTGCTATGAAGGTTCTGGTCACCGGCGCAACCAGCGGTTTAGGCCGCAACGCGGTCGAGTATCTGCGTCAGAGAGGCGTGAGCGTCAGAGCAAGCGGTCGCAATGAGGCGATGGGCAAGCTGCTGCAGAAGATGGGCGCGGAGTTCGTCCATGCCGATCTCACCGAGCTGGTCTCCTCTCAGGCAAAGGTGATGCTGGCGGGCGTTGACACGCTCTGGCACTGCTCCAGCTTCACTTCGCCCTGGGGTACCCAGGAGGCGTTCGACCTTGCCAACGTGCGGGCGACCCGCCGCCTCGGCGAGTGGGCCGTGGCCTGGGGCGTGCGCAACTTTATCCACGTCTCCTCCCCGTCGCTCTATTTCGATTATCATCACCACCATGATATCGACGAGAACTTCCGTCCGGCGCGGTTTGCCAACGAGTTTGCCCGCAGCAAAGCCGCCGCCGAAGAGGTGATCCAGCTGCTGGCCCAGGCCAACCCCAATACCCGCTTCACTATTCTGCGGCCGCAGAGCCTGTTTGGCCCGCACGATAAGGTCTTTATTCCCCGGCTGGCGCAGATGATGCACCATTACCGCAGCGTGCTGTTGCCGCGCGGCGGGGATGCGTTAGTGGATATGACCTATTTTGAGAACGCCGTTCACGCCATGTGGCTTGCCAGCCAGGAGAGCTGTGATGGCCTGCCCTCCGGCCGCGCCTACAACATCACCAATGGCGAGCGCCGCACGCTGCGCAGCATTGTGCAACGGCTGATTGACGAGCTGGAGATCCACTGCCGCATCCGCTCGGTGCCCTATCCAATGCTGGATATCATCGCCCGCAGCATGGAACGCTTCTGCGACAAGCGGGCCAAAGAGCCGGCGTTGACCCACTACGGCGTGTCGAAGCTTAACTTTGACTTTACCCTCGACACCACCCGCGCCCGCGAGGAGCTGGGCTATGCCCCGCTGGTCACGCTGGATGAGGGGATCCGCCACACCGCCCTGTGGCTAAAAGATCACGGTAAACTGCACCGCTGAGCTTAGCCCTGGCCGTACTTCTCCAGCAGCGCGTTGGCAATGGCCAGGGTTTCCGCGTCGGCGACGCCGTCATAGCGCGCCGGGCGGAAGTGCATCTGGAAGGCCATAATCACCCTCTTCTGCTGCGCTATCGTCATGCCTGGCACAACCTCATAGCCGTAGCGGTAGAGCACATCCAGCAGAGCTGCGCTATCGACTCTTTCAGAGGGCGCGCGGCCATTGAGGTAGAAGGTCACACGTTGGGCGTCGGGCCAGGCGCCAATCCCCTGCGCAGCCAGTTCACGCCACGGAAAGAGCGGACCGGGATCGACCTTCCGCTGAGGCGCAACGTCCGAGTGGGCCACGACGTTAACAGGAAGTATGTTGTAACTATTAATGATATCCTTCGCCAGCGGAATTAAAGCGGCAATCTGATCCGCCGCGAAGGGGGTAAAGTCCTTATCTCTGCCTATCTTCTGCCAGCCGTGGTTCTCTAACTCAATGCCGATTGAGGTATCGTTAATGCGCGTTGCGCCCCGCCAGTAGCTCACCCCAGCGTGCCACGCCAGCTGATCCTCAGGCACCAGCTGCCAGATGCGCGGCCTGCCGTTATGAACCGGCGGATGTTCGGGGATCAGATAGTGCGAGCTGACATTTTTATCCGTCAGGGTTGCCAGAGAGGTATCGAAGTCGCCCGCCGTGTAGTGGATCACCAGCACTTTTATTCTGGGGTAAGCGGCCTGGGCCTGACGCTGGGTATCCAGCTCATAGCTCACCCTCTTCACGACGCCCTTGTCGATCGTCTCGCTCTTTTTGCTGGCGCAGCCGCTGAGCAGCAGAGCCAGCATCAGCAGCCAGAAACGTTGCCACATCGGCTGCGGTGCAGAGACGGGGGATAGCTGCATCTTTACTCTCCTTTTTAACCTTCGATGCCACAGGCGATGCATAATCAAACAGCCAGGGCTATGATTGATAAAACTATACACATTTCGTTAGCTTATAAGGAAATCATTATGCGCTACTCTCTTTTATCCGTCATTGTGCCCTGTGCGCTGGTGCTCTCAGCCTGCACCACTCCCGTGACGCCCGCGTTTAAGGATATCGGCACGCGCAGCGGTCCCTGCGTGGCAGGCGGTCCTGATGCCGTGGCGCAGCAGTTTTATGACTACCGCATTCAGCACCGCAGTAACGATCTGACCGCGCTGCGTCCCTACCTCAGCGACGACCTGGCCGCCATGCTGACCGCCGCGTCCCGTGACAGCCGCAACAGCGCCCTGCTGAGCGCCGATCCCTTCTCCAGCCGTACCACACCCGCCCAAACGGCCACGGTCGCCAGCGCCTCAACCATTCCCAACACCGACGCGCGTAACATTCCGCTGCGCGTAGAGCTGACCCAGGGCAGCCAGCGCTGGCAGGATGAGGTGCTGATGGTGCGTGAAGGCCAGTGCTGGGCAGTCGATGACGTGCGCTATCTCGGCGGCAGCGTTCACGCCCCGGCTGGCTCGCTGCGCCAGTCAATCGAACACCGCTAATACTCTGTGCAGGCCGGACCCTCGCGATTTTGTGCTATTTTTAAGATGGAAGACGGCCTGTAGTTAAGTTTTAACGCATAAATATTGCATAACTATTCTGTCAACGTTACTATTTGCGGCCTCAATTGCTATCAGATTGCCTCGATGAGTATTAAATTAAACGGCATTAACTGCTTCTACGGCGCACATCAGGCGCTGTTTGACATCACACTCGACTGCCCCGAGGGCGAGACGCTGGTATTGCTTGGCCCAAGCGGCGCGGGCAAAAGCTCGCTGCTGCGGGTGCTCAACCTGCTGGAGATGCCACGCTCCGGTACGTTAAGCATCGCCGGTAACAACTTCGATTTTGCCAAAACGCCCTCTGATAAAGCGATCCGCGAGCTGCGGCAGAACGTCGGCATGGTGTTTCAGCAGTACAACCTCTGGCCCCACCTCACCGTGGTGCAGAACCTGATTGAAGCGCCCTGCCGCGTGCTGGGCCTGAGCAAAGAGCAGGCGCACGCCCGTGCCGATAAGCTCTTAGAGCGCCTGCGCCTGAAGCCTTACAGCGACCGCTATCCGCTGCATCTCTCCGGCGGCCAGCAGCAGCGCGTGGCCATTGCCAGGGCGCTGATGATGGAGCCGCAGGTGCTGCTGTTTGATGAACCGACGGCGGCGCTGGATCCGGAGATCACCGCGCAGATCGTCAGCATCATCCGCGAGCTGGCCCAGACCAAAATTACCCAGGTTATCGTAACTCACGAAGTGGAAGTGGCGCGTAAAACCGCCAGCCGTGTGGTCTATATGGAAAATGGCTATATCGTCGAACAGGGCGATGCCAGCACCTTTACCGCACCGCAGACCGATGCGTTTAAAAACTACTTATCTCACTGATATTTTTTTGGGAAGTGACAATGAAAAAAGTATTGATTGCCGCGCTGCTGGCCAGCGTTAGCCTCTCTGCTACAGCAGCCCAAACCATTCGTTTCGCCACCGAAGCGAGCTACCCTCCGTTCGAATCCACCGACGCCAATAACAAAATTGTTGGCTTCGACGTCGATCTGGCGAACGCGCTGTGTAAAGAGATTGATGCGACCTGTACGTTCACTAACCAGGCCTTCGACAGCCTGATCCCAAGCCTGAAGTTCCGCCGCTTCGATGCGGTGATGGCGGGGATGGATATCACGCCGGAGCGTCAGAAGCAGGTTCTGTTCACTAACCCGTACTACGACAACTCGGCGCTGTTTATCGGCCAGCAGGGTAAATATGCCAGCATCGATGCGCTGAAAGGCAAACGCGTCGGCGTGCAGAACGGCACTACCCACCAGAAATTCATTACCGACAAACATCCGGAAATTACTACCGTACCGTACGACAGCTACCAGAACGCGCGTCTGGATCTGCAGAATGGCCGTATTGACGCCGTGTTCGGCGACACCGCAGTCGTCACCGAGTGGCTGAAGGCCAACAACAAGCTGGCTGCGGTGGGCGACAAGGTGACGGATAAAGAGTATTTCGGCACGGGTCTGGGCATTGCGGTACGTCAGGGCAATACCGAGCTGCAGCAGAAATTTAATACCGCGCTGGAAAAAGTGAAGCAGGATGGTACTTACGAGACCATCTACAAAAAATGGTTCCAGAAGTAATCCTTGATGAATGAACTTTTTCCTTTAGCAAGCGCCGCCGGGATGACCGTCGGCCTTGCCGTTTGCGCCCTGGCCATTGGCCTGGTGCTCGCTATGCTCTTTGCCGTCTGGGAGTCCGCTAAGTGGCGTCCCATTGCATGGCTCGGCTCAGGGCTGGTGACCATCCTGCGTGGCCTGCCGGAAATTCTGGTGGTGCTCTTTATCTATTTTGGCTCGTCACAGCTGCTGCTGATGCTTTCTGATGGCTTTACCCTCAACCTGGGGTTTGCGCAGATCCCGGTGCAGATGCAGATTGAAAACTTCGACGTCAGCCCGTTCCTGTGCGGCGTGATCGCCCTCTCCCTGCTCTATGCAGCCTATGCTTCTCAGACCCTGCGCGGGGCGCTGAAGGCTGTGCCGCAGGGCCAGTGGGAGTCCGGCCAGGCGCTGGGACTCTCTAAAAGCGCCATCTTCTTCCGGCTGGTGATGCCGCAGATGTGGCGTCACGCTCTGCCAGGTCTGGGCAACCAGTGGCTGGTGCTGCTGAAAGATACCGCGCTGGTATCGCTGATCAGCGTTAACGATCTCATGCTGCAAACCCGCAGCATCGCAACCCGTACCCAGGAGCCGTTTACCTGGTTTCTGGTGGCGGCGGCAATCTACCTGGTGATTACGCTTCTCAGTCAGTACATTCTCAAACGCATTGACCAACGCGCGACACGTTTCGAACGGAGGCCTGGCTAATGCTTGAGTATTTACCGGAACTGATGAAGGGACTGCACACCAGCCTGACGCTCACCGTGGCGTCGATTGTGGTGGCGCTGATCCTCTCCCTGATTTTCACCATCGTTCTGACGCTGAAAACGCCGGGTCTGGTGTGGATCGTGCGGGGCTACATCACGCTCTTTACCGGTACGCCGCTGCTGGTGCAGATCTTCCTGATCTACTACGGGCCGGGACAGTTTCCGTCGATCCAGGCCTATCCGTGGCTGTGGCACCTGCTCTCTGAGCCGTGGCTCTGTGCGCTGATTGCCCTGTCGTTGAACAGCGCGGCCTATACCACCCAGCTCTTCTACGGCGCGATTCGGGCGATCCCGGAGGGGCAGTGGCAATCCTGCGGCGCGCTGGGGATGAGCAAGAGGGATACGCTGGCGATCCTGCTGCCGTACGCCTTTAAACGCGCCCTCTCCTCCTACTCCAACGAAGTGGTGCTGGTATTCAAAAGTACCTCACTGGCCTACACCATCACGCTGATGGAGGTGATGGGGCATGGACAGCTGCTGTACGGACGCACCTACGACGTGATGGTCTTCGGCGCGGCGGGGATTATCTATCTGATAGTCAACGGCTTGCTGACGCTGCTGATGCGGCTTATTGAGCGGCGGGCGCTGGCGTTTGAGCGACGCAGCTAACAATAACAGAGGCGGGGCAACCCGCCTTTTTTACGTCTGCGCAAATATAATTAATCAATAATATTGCATATCCATTCATTAGATGGCATTGTAACTCCATGCCGCAGACACGGTAAAAAAACGATAAGATTGACAGACAGGAGTTCCATAATGAAAAAGTTAATTCTGGCCGCCATCCTCGCCACCTTCGCCGCCGGTGCCAGCGCAGCAGATAAGATCAGCTTCGGCTCCTCTGCCACCTATCCCCCGTTTGAGTCGCTGGATGCCAGCAACCAGATTGTTGGCTTTGATATTGACCTGGCAAAAGCGCTCTGCAAACAGATGCAGGCCGACTGTACCTTTACCAACCATGCTTTTGACTCGCTGATCCCGGCGCTGAAGTTCAAGAAGTATGATGCAGTGATCTCCGGTATGGACATCACCCCGGAGCGTAGCAAGCAGGTCTCCTTCACCGACCCGTACTACGCCAACTCGGCAGTGGTGATCGCCAAAAAAGACGCGTTTAAATCGTTTGAGGATCTGAAAGGCAAGCGCATCGGCATGGAGAACGGGACGACCCATCAGAAGTACCTCCAGGACAAGCACCCGGAAGTGAAGACCGTAGCCTATGACAGCTACCAGAACGCGATCCTCGACCTGAAAAATGGCCGTATCGACGGCGTATTCGGGGATACTGCGGTAGTGAACGAGTGGCTGAAAAATAATCCGCAGCTGGGTACCGCCACGCCGAAGGTGACCGACGCGCAGTACTTCGGTACTGGCCTGGGTATCGCGGTGCGTCCGGATAACAAAGCCCTGCTGGAAAAACTGAACGCTGCCCTGGCGGCCATCAAAGCCGACGGCACCTACCAGAAAATCAGCGACCAGTGGTTCCCACAGTAATTACTATTCGCTAAACGCCCGGTGGCGCTCTCGCTTACCGGGCCTACTCGACTCTGCACCTGTAGGCCTGATAAGCGCAGCGCCATCAGGCGTTTCTCACCAGTAAAGCAATCACCTCATAATGCGCCGTGTGCGGGAACATATCGAACAATTGTACGCGTTCGATGCGGTACCCTGGCAGCGCACGGATATCTTTCGCCATCGTCTCGGCGTTACAGCTGGAGTAGATAATCCATTGCGGGGCCATCGCGCTCAGGTAGTCGCACAGCGGCTTGCCGATGCCGCGCCGCGGCGGGTTGACCAGCACCAGATCCGGCACCGCCCCCTGCCCCGTGGCGAAGGCGGTCGAGTCCAGCGCCTGGAAATGCACATTATGCAGGCCCAGCTCTTCAGCAGACTGCTTCGCACAGGCGATGGCCTCCGGGGCGATCTCAATCCCGGTCAGCGTCATCTCCGGCGTCGCGCAGTGCAGGCCAAAGCCGCCCACGCCGCAGAAGAGATCCCACATATGCTTCACCGGCAGCGCCCGCACCCAGTCGCGGGCGGTGGCATAGAGGCTTGCCGCCACGCTGGGGTTGGTCTGGAAGAAGCTCTGGGGGCGGATCCACAGCGGCACGCCGTTAAAGCGCTCCGCCAGCGCCCGCTGGTCGGTAAGCCAGATCTCCTGCTCCCCCTCCATAATCGCCATATGCACCGGCTGGATGTTTACCGAGATCACCTTTAGCTGCGGCAGCTCGGCCTGTAACGCAGGCAGGGCAGCGCGAAGCTGGTCGAGCTTGGTCTCTGAGCGCAGCACAAAGCGCAGCATCAGGCCGCCGTCGAGCTGGCTCTCGCTGAGCAGCAGGTACTTCAGCTCCCCGCGCTTGCGCGCCACGTTATAGGGCGTCAGGCCTGCCCGGGCAATAAAGGGCTTCAGGGCGGCAAACACCGGGTAGAACGACGCCGGATAGAGCGGACAATCGGTAAGATCCTCCGGCGAGCCGTCCCGGTGCAGCATCCCCAGCAGCGGCTTCTCGACGCTGCCGCTGACCACCATCTTGGCCTTGTTGCGGAACCCCTGCTCCGGGCCACGCACCGGCGCGCACCACTCCGCCACCGGCAGACCGTCCAGCAGCGAACGCAGGCTCGCTATCTTCGCATCAAGCTGCTGTGGGACCGGCCGGTCAATCCATTGACAGGAGCGACAGCGACCGGCGTCATATAGGGCGCACTGCATGATAGAAACCTTCTTTTTTGCGGGGCGGGGATTGTACCACCGTTACTGGAAGCGGAAAAAGCGTCTGCTAGGGGATGGAATAAACAGCAGGCCAAGCACCAGCATATCCGGCAGCTTCTGCATCACCAGCGAGCGGAAAATCTCCCGCTTCGAGCCGCCGGCGATGCTGAACAGCTCCGGATAGCCATAGCCCAGCGAGGCTGCCCACAGATAGCCTGCGGCCACCACCTGGGTCAGGAGATAGAGCCAGCGCGCCCAGTTGCGGCCTTTCACTACCGAGAAGGCGCAGAGAAACTCAAGGAACAGCAGCAGCAGGCTGCCGAGAAAAATCAGCGTCAGGTTCCAGGTCTGGGCGCTGCGGTGGATAAAGTCCAGCGTCCCGCGCAGCCCCAGCAAATTAAACAGCAGCAGCAGGTCGAGGCAGCGGATCGCAATGATAGCGACTGCCGCGACCTGAACCAGCGTCGGCACGTTAAGCCGGGCATGACCCTGCTGCGTTGTTTTGAAAAATCCCACTGCGTAGCCTTCCCTGCGAAACGATGCCGCGACCGGCGCGGCATCTGTGACCCATGACCTCAGCAAATTTTAGTGGGATCACCCCTGTCTTGCACGCTGGATATCGCGCGTTCGCTGCTTTTCTGCGCGGGCCATCAAAATCCAGGCGATAAAACCAACAATACCCACTACGCCAAGGATAATCGACGCCAGGGCATTGATCTCCGGGTTCACCCCCATACGCACGCTGGAGAAGACCAGCATCGGCAGCGTCGTGGCCCCTGGCCCGGAGACGAAGCTGGCGATAACCAGATCGTCCAGCGACAGGGTGAAGGCCAGCAGCCAGCCGGAGATCACCGCCGGCATGATCATCGGCAGGGTGATGATAAAGAAGACCTTCAGCGGGGTGGCACCGAGATCCATCGCCGCCTCCTCAATAGAGCGATCCAGCTCGCGCAGGCGGGAGGAGATCACCACCGCCACGTAGGCGGTACAGAAGGTGACGTGTGCCAGCCAGATGGTGAGCATCCCGCGATCCGCCGGCCAGCCGATGGCATGAGCCAGAGCGACAAACAGCAGCAGCAGCGACAGGCCGGTGATCACGTCCGGCATGACCAGCGGGGCGGTGATCATAAAGGCAAAGCCGTTCGCGCCGCGAAAGCGTCCGAAGCGCACCATCACCACGGCGGCGATGGTTCCAAGGATCACCGCCATCGTCGCCGCGCAGGCGGCAATGGTCAGGCTCAGCCCTACCGCGCTCATCATCGCATCGTCGTGGAACAGCGTGCTATACCAGCGCGTAGACCACCCGGCCCACACCGTCACCAGCTTCGAGCTGTTGAAGGAGTAGATCACCAGCATCAGCATCGGCGCATAGAGGAAGGTAAAGCCGAGGATCAGGATCAGGATCCGCCACGGGGAGCGCACTACCGGTAAGTTGTTCATGCGTGGTCTCCCGTGCCTTTGCTCTGATGTTTATGGAACCACATGATCGGCACAATCAGCAGCAGCAGCATAATAATGGCCACCGCCGAGGCTACCGGCCAGTCGCGGTTGTTAAAGAACTCCTGCCACAGCACGCGGCCAATCATGATGCTATCCGGGCCGCCGAGCAGCTCCGGGATCACGAACTCGCCCACCGCTGGGATAAACACCAGCATCGAACCCGCGATAATCCCGCCCTTGGTCAGGGGCACAATCACGCTGAAGAAGGTCTTCAGCGGTCGCGCGCCGAGATCCAGCGAGGCCTCAACCAGCGAGTAGTCGATGCGCGTCAGTGCAGTGTAGATCGGCAGCACCATAAACGGCAGATAGGCGTAGACGATGCCGATATAGACCGCGAGGTTAGTGTGCAGAATGGTCAGCGGCTGGTCAATCACCCCCAGCCAGAGCAGGAAGTTATTCAGCACGCCGTTATTTTTCAAAATCCCCATCCAGGCGTAGACGCGGATCAGGAACGAGGTCCACGACGGCAGGATCACCAGCAGCAGCAGGATGTTGCGCGTTGACGGCTTGCTGTGCGCCACCGCCCAGGCCAGCGGGTAGCCCAGCAGCAGGCAGAATAGCGTTGAGATAGCCGCCACCTGCAGCGACTGAAGGTAGGCCTCAAAGTAGAGCGGATCGTCCGTGAGCTGGAGGAAGTTCCCCAGGTTAAGGGTGATCGAGAGCTGGCCGTCGGCCCACTCCATGAGATCGGTATAGGGCGGGATCGCCCGCGCCATCTCGGCCAGGCTGATTTTAAAGACGATCAGAAACGGCAGTAAAAACAGCAGCGACAGCCAGATGTAGGGCAGCGCGATCACCAGCTTGCGCCCGTGCTTCATCTGCATCCGCGCCAGCCAGAGGGTAAAGCGGGACGTTTTTTCCACGCGGGCCGGGGGTTCTAATGTGCTCATCACCGCTCCTTAAACCGTTAACACAACGCAGCTGTCGGCGTCCCAGCAGAGGCGCACCTCATCGCCCCACGTCGGCAGACCCTTGCGGTAGCGATGTTCGTTCTGTAACTGGGCGCTGATCATCTGTCCGCTCTTCAGGCGAACGTGGTAAATCGAGAGATCGCCGAGGTAGGCAATGTGCACCACTTCCCCCACGGCAAAGTTATAGCCGTCGGCAGGTGGCTCGTCGCAGAGCATGATCTTCTCCGGGCGCAGGGCCACGTAGACCGGCACGTTGTCCACCACCGACGCATCCGGATCGACCTTCAACGGGTGCATCAGCCCCGGCGAGTCAATCACCAGGCCATCCTCCCGGCGCTCCTTCAGCAACCCTTCGAAGACGTTCACCGAGCCGATAAACTCCGCGCTGTAGCGGGTGGTCGGGTGCTCGTAGATCTCCTCCGGCTCGCCAATCTGCACAAACTTACCGCGGTTCATGATCGCGATACGCCCGGCCATGGTCATCGCCTCCTCCTGATCGTGGGTCACCATCACGCAGGTCACCCCTACTCGCTCAAGAATATCGACCACCTCCAGCTGCATCCGGTCGCGCAGCTTCTTATCCAGCGCGCCCATCGGCTCGTCGAGCAGCAGCAGCTTCGGCCTTTTCGCCAGGCTGCGGGCCAGGGCCACGCGCTGGCGTTGACCGCCAGAGAGCTGATGCGGCTTACGCTTGGCAAACTCGCTCATGTGCACGAGGCCCAGCATCTCCGCTACCCGGCTGGCAATCTCCGCCTTCGGCAGCTTGTCCTGCTTCAGGCCGAAGGCGATGTTCTGCTCCACGGTCATGTGCGGGAAGAGCGCATAGGACTGGAACATCATATTGATGGGGCGCAGGTAGGGCGGAACGTGGGCCAGATCGACGCCGTCCAGCATAATCTGCCCGGTGGTGGGCTGCTCGAAGCCCGCCAGCATACGCAGCAGGGTCGATTTCCCGCAGCCGGACGCGCCCAGCAGGGCAAAAATCTCACCCTTGTAGATGGTCAGGTTGACGTCATCCACGGCGTGTTGACCATCAAAGGATTTGGTCAGGTTACGAATTTCCAGCAGCGGCGTCAGCGCCTTACGAGGTTTCGCCTGTGGGCGGGGGGTTGCGTCATTCACGGGATGCTCTCCGGCATACAGATAAACAGGTGCAAATGCACTAAAACGGTGCCTGATCTCCGGTGGCGCGAACGCCACCGGATACGGTCTTATTTACCGCTCTTCACTTTGGTCCACGCGCGGGTTCTTACGCGGTCGATTTTCGGCTCCTGCACCTTGAGGGTAAAGAGCTTGGCGAAGACGTCAGCCGGTGGGAAGATCGCCGGGTTTTCGCGTACTTCAGCGCTGATCAGCGGCACGGAGGCCTTGTTGCCGTTCGCGTAGAAGACATGGTCGCTGATGTGGGCGATAACGTCCGGACGCATCAGGTAGTTGAGGAACTGATAGGCTTCCTCTTTGTTTTTGGCATCTTTCGGCATGGCGAAGACGTCAAAGAAGGCCAGCGCTCCCTCTTTCGGAATGATATAGGAGACGTTAACGCCGTTTTTCGCCTCTTTCGCCCGATTCGCCGCCTGCCAGACATCCCCTGCCCAGCCGATGGCTACGCAGATATCGCCGTTAGCCAGATCGTTAATGTACTGGGAGGAGTGGAAGTAGCGGATATTGGGACGCAGCTTCAACAGCAGATCGGTCGCCGGGCCGGTGTAGTCGTCCGCTTTAGTGCTGTTGGGATCTTTGCCCAGGTAATTCAGCACGGTAGCGAAGATCTCTTCCGGCGCATCAAGGAAGGAGACGCCGCAGCTCTTCAGCTTCTCCAGGTTTTCCGGCTTCAGCACCACATCCCAGCTGTCGATCGGCACGTCGCCCAGCACGGCTTTTACCTTATCGACGTTATAGCCAATGCCGGTGGTGGCCCACAGGTACGGCATCGCGTACTGGTTATCAGGATCGTGCTTCGCCACCAGCTTGAGCACTTCTGGATCCATATTCTTCCAGTTTGGCAGCTTGCTCTTATCCAGCGGCTGGAACACGCCTGCGGTCAGCTGACGCTCCAGGAAGCTGGCGGAAGGCACCACCAGATCGAAGCCGGTGCTGCCCGCCATGAGCTTGCCTTCCAGCACCTCATTGGAGTCAAACACGTCGTAAACGACCTTGATACCGGTCTCTTTTTCAAAGTTTGCCACCGTGTCCGGGGCAATATAATCAGACCAGTTATACACGTGCAGCGTCTTCTGCTCGGCGGCCAGCGTGCCAGCGGAGACCGCCATCAGCGCGCCTGCTACCAGACCGGACAACCATTTTTTATTCAGGGTGGTCATATCTCATTCCTTCTGGAAAGTTCGTGAATAGACGAACTAAATGTACGCATTAAAGATATGCAAGAATCGTGCATACTTTATCACTCTGCACGGCATCGGGTATGAGACGCCACCCGGCAGACGCTGCAAGCTTTTTAAAGCAGCGCAAGAATAACTGTAGCCAGGGTTAGAGGCTATAGGTCAGGTTAAAAACCGGGTTTTATCAATTTTTTATTCACTATTTGTCTATGCCATCGTCCGATAGCGCCATCATGGCGGTGAATAAAACTGGTAAGAGGCAGGAAATGCAGAATAAAAGCGGGGAAGAACGCAGCCGCTATGGCAGCGACTGCGCTTATGTCATGCGGGTTTAGTGAAGAAAATTGCGCACCGTTTCGCCGGCGACCGCCTCATCTTCTTCTGCATTAAACAGCAGCTGCTGCGCGCAGGCTTCCAGAATCACCATGGAGACCTGCTCTTCGCTGTGACGCATAAACCAGCCGAACTGCTTGAGATTCACCCCAGGGGCGGCGAACAGAGACTGGCACACCACCAGCTTCGGCAGATTATCATCCTGAATGTCGAGGAAGGCCTTAATCGTCAGCGAGCTGGCGTTAATCGCAGAGAGATCGGCAGCCAGCGCCAGCAGCGCCGAGGGCTTCACCTCTGCCATCGCCGAGAAGAGAATAATATCATCAACCAGATCGATCTTGGCGTCGTAGATGCCGTCAAAGTTTTGCATATGCGGCAGGTGTAGCGCCTGGCAGGTGTCACACTCATAAAAACTGATGCCCAGCTCGTCAAGCCAATGACGCAAGGTGTCCAGACCGGGTACGACGAGTGAATCCATAATAGGGGGTGACCTCTGTAGAAAAATTTGCGGGCATAGCTTACGCAAAAAACGCCCTGTATACCATTTATACTGCCGCAAAAGCGGCTAGCCGCCCGTTTTCAGACAAAAGCCGGGGGTCGCCTGCTGCTCGATCCAGGCAATCATCTTCCCGGCGATGTCCACCCCGGTGGTTTTCTCAATGCCCTCAAGGCCCGGCGAGGCGTTGACCTCCATCACCAGCGGCCCGCGATCGGCACGTAGAATATCCACCCCGGCGACGTCCAGCCCCAGGGTGCGTGCCGCCAGCAGGGCCATCTCCCGCTCGCGCAGGGTAATGTTAGCCACCGTCGCCACGCCGCCCCGGTGCAGGTTGGAGCGGAAATCGCCCTCTTTCGCTCGCCGCTCAATGGCGGCAACCACCTCATCCCCTACTACCAGGCAGCGAATGTCGCACCCCTTCGCCTCTTTGATGTACTCCTGCACCAGGATGTGGGCGTTCAGACCGCGAAAGGCGTCAATCACGCTCTCCGCCGCCTGGCGCGTCTCCGCCAGCACCACGCCGATGCCCTGGGTACCCTCCACCAGCTTGACCACCAGCGGCGCGCCGCCGACCATATCGATGAGATCGCTGGTATCATCCGGAGAGTGGGCGATGCCGGTAACCGGGAGATCGATTCCCTGCCGCGCCAGCAGCTGCAGCGAGCGCAGCTTATCTCTGGCACGGGTAATGGCCACGGACTCATTGAGGGGGTAGCTGCCGAGCATCTCGAACTGGCGCAGCGCCGCCGTACCGTAGAAGGTGATGGCGGAGCCAATGCGCGGGATCACGGCATCAAAGTAAGGGAGCTGACGGCCCTGGTAGTGGATCGACGAGGCCGCCGGAGTGATGTTCATATAGCAGGAGAGCGGATCGAGGATCTCGATCGTGTGGCCCCGCTGCTGCGCCGCGTCACGCAGGCGTTTACACGAATAGAGCGTTCCATCCCGGGACAAAATGGCAATTTTCACCCTGCACCTCTCTACAATGACAGTGTCACAGCTGCCCCGCTATCATACACGCAGCGAGACGCCGGATGAACGGGATTTATCGCGTCGCCCAGCTTTGGCGAAACATAGCCTTATGGCATCGAAACGACAGGCAAAACCTTCTTTCTATTACCTGAGGTAATCGGCATGATACCCCTAATTACTATCAGGCTTAACCTTAAGGAGAGAGTATGTTTGCTGTAATCTTCGGACGCCCCGGCTGTCCATACTGCGTACGCGCAAAAGAGCTGGCAGATAAACTGAGTACCGAGCGTGACGACTTTAGCTATCGCTATGTTGATATTCATGCGGAAGGGATCACCAAAGCCGATCTGGAAAAGACCGTAGGCAAGCCCGTTGAGACCGTGCCGCAAATCTTCCTCGATCAGAAGCACATCGGTGGCTGCACCGACTTCGAAGCCTATGCCAAAGCGCATCTGGGCCTCTTTGCCGAGCAGTAAGCACCCCCGGGGGCGTTAGCCGCGCCCCCGCCTCACCAGCAGGCTACGAATAAACAGATAGCAGAGCGCCCCCAGCGCACACCAGAACACCGCGCTAAACAGCCACGCCATCTCCTGCCAGACCGAGCGTATCGGCGTCAGGAAGAGCAGCATCAGCACAAAGCAGACCGTTGCCCCCAGCATCGCCCCAACTACGGGCAGCACCACGCGACGTTTTGTTGAGACAAAGCTGGCCACCGCGCCGGGAATAATAAAAAAGAGCAGCCCCAGCTCAGCATGGCCGGCAGGCTGAAAAGCCCCTCTCACGTTCAATATATGTGACAGGTAGACCACAATAAAAAGCAGGAAGCAGCAAAGAGCCCCCGCCCAACCACGTTTAGACTTCAAATAATCCTCCTGACATCGCCTCTATCGAACATTTCTTCGCCCCAAAGGAACGTTCGGTTTGATAAAGCAGTGTGGCAATCCTTGCCAAAAAAGCACCCACGCGAATGCGCGATTCTTAGCTAGCCGTTGTTTATCAATACGATTAAACTAACGGCCTGATCTGTTTTGCGGTCATTGTTTTATTTTGCCGCAGCGTGACGCTCAGGCCCGCTGCCTTAAGAAAAACATTAGCGTAAATCATCATTTCTTTCAACAGCTTACTAGTAAACAAGAAGTTAGCCTCCGTGAATATAAACGTCGCAGATTTGTTAAATGGGAATTACATACTGTTATTATTTGTGGTGCTGGCGCTGGGCCTGTGCCTCGGAAAATTACGGTTAGGCTCGGTACAACTCGGTAATTCCATTGGCGTTTTAGTGGTTTCGCTATTATTAGGCCAGCAGCATTTCGCCATTAACACTGACGCCCTGAATCTGGGCTTTATGCTGTTTATTTTTTGCGTGGGCGTGGAAGCCGGACCCAACTTTTTTTCAATTTTCTTTCGCGACGGCAAAAATTACCTGATGCTGGCGCTGGTGATGGTCGGCAGCGCGCTGCTGATTGCGCTGGGGCTGGGCAAGCTGTTCGGCTGGGATATCGGCCTTACCGCCGGGATGCTGGCAGGCTCGATGACCTCCACGCCAGTGCTGGTGGGCGCGGGAGATACGCTACGCCATTTGGGCATGCCCAGCGGCCAGCTCACCACCGCGCTGGATCACCTCAGCCTCGGCTACGCCCTGACCTACCTTATTGGGCTGGTTAGCCTGATCTTCGGTGCGCGCTATATGCCAAAGCTACAGCATCAGGATCTGCAGACCAGCGCCCAGCAGATCGCCCGCGAGCGCGGTCTCGATACCGATGCCAACCGCAAGGTCTACCTACCGGTGATCCGTGCCTACCGCGTCGGACCGGAGCTGGTGGCCTGGGCCGACGGTAAGAACCTGCGCGAGCTGGGCATCTACCGTCAGACCGGCTGCTACATCGAGCGTATTCGTCGCAACGGCATTCTGGCGACGCCGGATGGCGATGCGGTGCTGCAGATGGGGGATGAGATCTCGCTGGTGGGCTACCCTGATGCCCACGCCCGCCTCGACCCTAGCTTCCGTAACGGTAAAGAGGTTTTTGACCGCGACCTGCTCGACATGCGCATCGTCACCGAAGAGATCGTGGTGAAGAACCACAACGTGGTGGGTCGCCGCCTCGCCCAGCTGAAGCTCACCGACCACGGCTGCTTCCTGAACCGGGTGATCCGCAGCCAGATCGAGATGCCGATCGACGACAGCATCGTGCTGAATAAAGGCGACGTGTTGCAGGTGAGCGGCGACGCGCGACGGGTAAAAACCATCGCCGACCGCATCGGCTTTATCTCTATTCACAGCCAGGTCACCGACCTGCTGGCGTTCTGCGCCTTCTTCATCGTCGGTCTGATGATCGGCATGATCACCTTCCAGTTCAGCTCGTTTAGCTTTGGCATCGGTAACGCGGCGGGCCTGCTGTTCGCTGGGATCATGCTCGGCTTCCTGCGTGCCAACCACCCCACCTTCGGCTACATCCCGCAGGGGGCGCTGAATATGGTGAAGGAGTTTGGCCTGATGGTCTTTATGGCAGGCGTTGGCCTGAGCGCCGGGAGCGGCATCGGCCACGGTCTTGGCGCGGTGGGCGGACAGATGCTGGTTGCCGGGTTGCTGGTGAGCCTGGTGCCGGTGGTGATCTGCTTCCTGTTCGGCGCCTACGTGCTGCGGATGAACCGCGCTATGCTCTTCGGCGCGATGATGGGGGCACGCACCTGCGCCCCGGCGATGGAGATTATCAGCGACACCGCGCGGAGCAACATCCCTGCGCTCGGCTACGCGGGCACCTACGCCATCGCCAACGTGCTGCTGACCCTGGCCGGGACGCTGATTGTCATCATCTGGCCCGGCCTCGGATAACTCTGAAGATGAGCGGTTGCGCAAAAAAATTTCTGGCATCAGCCGAACTTTTTATAGAAGTGCCAGTCATAACTAGTGCCACTGCTTTTCTTTGATGTCCCCATTTTGTGGAGCCCATCAACCCCGCCATCTTTGGTTCAAGGTTGATGGGTTTTTTGTTTGTGGGGAGTTGGGAAATCTATAGGTTGTCTAAACACATAAGGACCATGCCTGTTAGAAGAAGCAGGTTCAAAGCAGCTATACTATTTTCTAAAACTTAACATCAGTATGACTACTTGTATCAACCATATCCGTCTTTAGGATGCCATCGATCTGCCGGGTTCTACTGTCCGGTTTCTGCCTTGCAATAAATATAGTGCTCCCATTTTGCAATCCAGGCTCAACGTTCTTCGGATAAAGATTCTTGTTCTCAATTCTTATTATACTAAATCGATGCTCTCGAAATGTCAGCATACAATGATGGCTTCATACTTAAACTAGCCCTGCTCTGGCATTGTGTTATCCATTTGTCCAAGCAGCATCTATTGATTGATTTATGCTAAGCTAGCTGTAATATTGTTGAGCCTTTATACAACAAAGAGCATACTAAGCTAAAAGCGTGGCATTACAAATTTATATATTAAAGGACTTACAATGAACACTTTCGTCATAATAGTATGTTTAATGGCTTTACTTTGCCCTGTTCTAGCTATTATTCTTGTTAACTTATTAAAAAAACACAAAGCAGAAAAACATACTTTAGAAAAATATAGTAACACACTAGCAAACCAGTTAAGCGAAACAGAAGAAAAATTAGCTGAGGTAGTGCGCAACCACACTGAGCTAGAAGTGAAAGCAGCGCCTTTATGGCAATACAATGTGTTACATGAGGCAGTTGTGGATGCAGAGCGTAAGATCAAAAATGCAGATTCCGTTGCATTAGAAACGATAGAAAATGCACAGATAAAGGCAGCCAGAACAATAAACGAAGCACGTAATCAGGCGCAATTAATAATAAGTAACGCCAATAGTGAAGCAATCTCAATAACAAAAGATGCACGTGAAACTCGTCTAAAAGCAAAAGAGCGTCTTGATAACGCAAACAGTAAAGCTGAAGATTTGATATCTAATGCTCATGATAATGCTTTAAGAATAATTTCTAATGCAGAAAACAGAGCCAAAGACATTGCTGGGTCAGCGTATGAAGCAAAAGAGTTTGCAGAAACATACCAAGCCGTAGTTAATTCTATGAAAAATAAAATAGAAGGATACGGTGATGAGTGGATAGTTCCTAACCGCAGCGTACTAGATGAGCTAGCTGAAAATTACGAATTTACTGATGCGGGAAAAGAACTGCAAAAAGCTCGAGAATTGACTAAGTCTCTCATCAAAACAAGCAAGGCGGCCACCTGTAATTATGTTGAAACTAATAGACGCAACACCGCTATTAAATTTGTTTTAGATGCATTTAACGGGAAAGTCGACAGTACCCTTTCAAAAATAAAGCATAATAACTTTGGCAAGCTATCTCAAGAAGTTAAAGACGCCTTTCAGCTAGTTAACTATAATGGTTCAGCTTTTAGATCTGCTCAAATTACCGATATTTATCTTCAAGCTCGCTTAAATGAACTTAAGTGGGGCGTCGCAGTAAATGAGATTATGCTTGAAGAGAAAGAGGAGCAAAGAAGGATAAAAGAACAGTTACGTGAAGAGGAAAAAGCACGTCGCGAATATGAAAAAGCTATAAAAGATGCCGAGAAAGAAGAAAAAGCAATACAGCAAGCTATTGATAAAGCAACGAAAGAGCTTATGCTTGCAAGTGAAGAACAGCGCCTTGATCTTGAACAGAAATTAGCTGAGTTACAAGCTAAGTATGACGAAGCCGAAGTTAAAAACCAACGAGCAATTTCAATGGCCCAACAAACTCGTTCTGGACATGTTTATGTCATCAGTAATGTCGGGTCTTTTGGTGAAAATATTTATAAAATTGGAATGACACGCCGCCTTGAACCGTTAGATCGTGTCCGTGAGCTTGGCGATGCCAGTGTTCCATTCTCATTTGATGTACATGCGATGATCTATAGTGACGATGCTCCCTCATTAGAAAACCATTTACATAAGGTCTTCAATGACAAACAAGTAAATAAAATTAATGCAAGAAAAGAATTTTTCAACGTAGGAATAAAAGATATTAAATCAACTATTGAAGATATGAATATCAATGCGCATTGGACTTTGTTTGCTGATGCCAAAGAATATAGAGAGTCTATTGCCATTGAGAATGAACGCAATGCGACATTAGCTGCGAATGAAGTGTTGGTTGTAGCTTAAGGCTATTATCAATAGCTAAATCGCCCGGCGGCGCTTATGCTTGCCGGGCCTACGGTCCTGCTCTTCCAGTAGGCCGGTGCAAGCGCAGCGCCGCCCGGCATCTTCCCCCTGCATTCCTGCCCAAATCTTGCTACTGTTAACCGACGCCAAAACCATAACTAAAGACAACACGCTATGACCTCCTCTTCCCGCTCTGCCCTGAACCACCGCCTCTGGGCGTTATTTACCTTCTTCTTTATCCCTGGCCTGCTGATGGCCTCCTGGGCTACGCGCACGCCGGCCATTCGTGACATCCTGTCAGTCTCCACCGCTGAGATGGGTGCGGTGCTGTTTGGTCTCTCTATCGGCTCGATGAGCGGCGTTCTCTCCTCCGCATGGCTGGTCAAACGCTTCGGCACCCGCAACGTGATCCGCGCCAGCATGTCACTGTCGGTCTTCGGGATGATGGTGCTGAGCCTTGCCCTGTGGTTTGCCTCACCGCTGCTGTTTGCCGTTGGGCTGGCGCTGTTTGGCAGCAGCCTGGGGGCAGCCGAAGTGGCGATTAATATCGAAGGCGCGGTGGTGGAGCAGAAGATGAACAAAACCGTGCTGCCGATGATGCACGGCTTCTACAGCCTCGGCACGCTGGTGGGGGCGGGTATCGGCATGACGCTTACCGCCTGGGGCGTGACTGCGACCCTGCACGTTCTGCTGGCGGCGCTGGTGGCCATCGTGCCGATCCTGATTGCGATTACCGCTATCCCCGACGGTACCGGGCGCAACGATGCAGGCGACGCGCAGCGGGAACGTAAAGGTCGTCCCTTCTATCGCGATGCCCAGCTGATGCTAATTGGCGTAGTGGTGCTGGCGATGGCCTTCGCCGAAGGATCCGCCAACGACTGGCTGCCGCTGCTGATGGTGGACGGTCACGGCTTTACCCCGACCTCCGGATCGCTGATCTACACCGGCTTTACCCTCGGCATGACCGTTGGACGCTTTACCGGCGGCTGGTTTATCGACCGCTACAGCCGCGTCACGGTGGTGCGGGCCAGTGCGATTATGGGCGGTCTGGGGATTGCGCTGATTATCTTCGTCGATAGCGCCTGGGTGGCAGGCGTATCCGTGCTGCTGTGGGGGCTGGGGGCGTCCCTTGGCTTCCCGCTGACCATCTCCGCCGCCAGCGACACCGGGCCGGATGCCGCGACCCGCGTAAGCGTAGTGGCAACAACCGGCTATCTGGCGTTCCTTGTAGGACCGCCGCTGCTGGGCTTCCTGGGTGAACACTACGGGTTACGCAGCGCCATGATGGTGGTGCTGGCGCTGATGGTGGTTGCCGTCATCGTGGCCCGGGCGGTAGCGAAACCGGGCCAGGCCTCTGCTAGCCGTTCAGAGAGCGCCCCACCGACCGGTCCTTAAGGAAGATAACCATTAATCCCAGCCAGAGCAGGCCGTTTACCAGGTTGAAGAGGCTAAACAGCCCTTCACCGCCGCTCAGATAAGCGTGCTTGCTCAGCTCAATGCCGACGGTAAATATCGCCATCTGCAGCATGCCCATGGCGGCGGATACCGTCCCTTTGCTGATGTCGCTGGCGAACAGGGTCAGGCGCACCAGCCCGGCGTTGGCGAGGCCGATACCAAACGCATAGATGCTCAACCCGGCGGTCATCCACAGGTAGGCGTGGGATGCCACCATCGTCGCCACGGCCGCCAGCAGCAGTCCGATAACGATCGGCCAGCCGCCCATGATAATCAGCGACCGTACGCTGCGCCGGGAGGTCAGCCGGGCCAGCACCAGGTTACCCGCGATCAACGCGCCGAAGATGGGCACCTGCAGCAGGCCATACTCATAGCTGCTCATCCCCTCACCGCTGATAATAATGATCGGCGACTGGGCGATCCACGCCAGCAGCGGCAGGCTGACAAAGCCGGTTGCCAGCGCACCGGCGACGAAACGGCCATTCTTCAACACCGCCTTATAGTCCCGCCCTAGCTCTTTCAGGGAGAGCGTCTCCCCAAGGCGGGTGGCGGTCTCCGGCATCGCCCGTTGCAGGCCAAAGAAGGCAATGGTCGCCAGCAGCGCAAAGAGAACAAACATCCCCTCCCACGGTGCGACGTGCACCCAGGCAGCCCCCACCAGCGGGCCGAGCAGAGGCGCAATCAGCGCCACGTTCGCCATCAGGGCGGTGATCTTGATGCACACCGCCTCCTCAAATGACTCCTGAATGGCGGCATAGCCCACCGCGCCAATAAAGCAGAGGCTTACCCCCTGCAAAAAGCGCAGGATAGTGAACTGCTCAATGTTCTGCGCCAGCAGCGTCGCAAGGCAGGTGACAATAAACCACACCACGCCGGTGAGCATCACCGGGCGACGGCCAATACGGTCCGACAGCGGCCCGAGCAGCCACTGTAAAAACATCCCCCCGGCCAGATAGGCGGTCATGGAGGTCGGCACCCACTCGATGCCAGCATTGTACTGGGCAACCACCGCCAGCATCCCCGGCTGGATCATGTCGTTGCCGATATAGGTTGAGAACTCGTAGAGCACCAGGCAGAGGGGAAACATCAGTGCCTGGCGGCCTAAACGGCCTCTGGAAGATGAACGATTTTGCATGTAGCCTCTTTATCCTTAAGATCGCGCAGAGTGTAGTTAAATCGTCGCGCTGGCGGTAGTAAATTCTCTATGGCAGCGCACGTTTAATACCCTTTAATAGCTTAAGGTTCGTTTAAGGTACGCGCTGCACAATGGAAGCCTTATTTAATGGTCAACAGGAGTGACGACACCCCATGCTGGAAAATCTCAACCACACGCTGTTTTACTGGCTTAACGCCACCCCCGACTCGCCATCCTGGCTGATTGCCGCTGCGATATATATCGCCAAGGATCTGATCACCCTGCTGCCGCTGCTGGCGGTGGCGCTGTGGCTGTGGGGACCGCATGACCAGGTGAGCGCCCAGCGCCAGCTGGTGATCAAAACTGCGATGGCGCTGGCCGTGAGCATGTGCCTCTCCTGGCTGATGGGTCATCTTTTTCCCCACGACAGGCCCTTCGCCCAGCACGCGGGCTATAATTTTTTACATCACTCGGCGGACTACTCCTACCCCAGCGACCACGGCACGGTGGCGTTTACCTTCGCGCTGGCGTTTCTGCTCTGGCATCGGCTCTGGTCCGGCTGCGTAATGCTGGCGGTGGCGCTGAGCATCGCCTGGTCGCGCGTCTATCTCGGCGTCCACTGGCCGCTGGATATGCTGGGCGGATTGCTGATTGCCCTCAGCGGCTGCCTGGTCGCGCAGATGATCTGGCAGGTTTGCGGGATGGGGCTGCACCGGACTCTGCATCTCATCTATCGCCGCTGTTTTGCTCTACCTATCCGCAAAGGCTGGGTGCGTGAGTGACTTAACCTGGCCGCGCAGGTAATATTGGACGCCCTGCCGTATGCAGGGCTTTTACTATTACGCCAGGGGATTTATGGAAACGAAACGTGACGAAAGGATCGGCCAGCTGTTGCAGGCGCTGAAACGGAGCGACAAACTGCATTTGAAAGAGGCGGCCACCCTGCTCGGCGTGTCTGAAATGACCATTCGTCGCGATCTGAACGCCAAAAGCGCACCGGTTGTGCTGCTGGGGGGTTACCTGGTGCTGGAGCCGCGCACCGCCAGCCACTACCTGCTGAGCGATCAGAAAACCCGGCTGGTGGAGGAGAAGCGCCTCGCAGCCCGCCATGCGGCAACCCTGGTGCAGGCCCATCAGATGGTATTTTTCGACTGCGGCACTACCACGCCGTGGATTATCGACGCCATCAGCGACGAGCTGCCCTTCACCGCCGTCTGCTATGCCCTGAACACCTTCCTCGCGCTACAGGAGAAGCCGCTCTGCCGGACCATTCTCTGCGGCGGCGAGTTCCACGCCAGCAACGGCATCTTCAACCCGCTCAACTTTAAAGAGACGCTCAACAACCTCTGCCCGGATCTCGCCTTCTATTCGGCGGCGGGGGTCCATCCGGAGATGGGCGCGACCTGCTTTAACCTTGAGGAGCTGCCGGTAAAGCACTGGGCGATGACCCGGGCGCAGTACCACGTGCTGGTGGTCGATCACAGCAAGTTTGGCAAAGTACGCCCGGCGTGCATGGGCGAACTGAGCCAGTTTGATGCTATTGCCAGCGACGTCCGTCCGGACGATAACCTGTTTGCGCTGGCAAAAGCGCAGCGCATCGCCCTGCTCTACTGATGCGGCTTACGAGAACCAGCTGCCGAACCACTCATGGAACTTCATCAGCACAAAGTCCCACATCCGGCTGAAGAATCCACCCTCTTCCACCGCTTCCATAACGATCAGCGGACGCTGCTCAATGGATTTGCCGTTAAGCTGGAAGTCGATAGCGCCTACCACCTGCCCCTTCTTCAGCGGCGCGGTGAGCTGCGGCTCGGTTAGCTTCCAGGTCGCCTTCAGGTTTTTCAGCTGCCCTTTAGGAATGGTGATCGAGCCGGCCTCGCCTGCGCCGAGCTTCGCCTCGCTGCTGTCGCCAAACCAGACGCGGGTGGTGGCGAAGGTGGCATCGGGCTTGATAGGGGTCACGGTTTCGAAGAAGCGGAAACCCCAGGTCAGCAGCTTCTCTGACTCGTTGAAGCGGATGCGATCGGTTTTACTTCCGAGCACCACCGAGATAAGGCGCATATCACCCTGCGTGGCCGAGGCCACCAGGTTGTAGCCCGCCCCTTCGGTGGTACCGGTCTTCATCCCATCAACGTTGAGGTTGGTGCTCCACAGCAGGCGGTTACGGTTCGGCTGGCGGATCTTGTTGAAGGTAAACTCTTTCTCTTCGTGAATGGCGTACTCTTCCGGCACGTCGTGGATCAGCGCCTTGCCCAGCAGGGCCATGTCGCGGGCGGTGCTGAACTGCCCCGGCGCATCGAGTCCGTGCACCGTCTTAAAGGTGGTGTTGGTCAGCCCCAACCGCTGGGCGTAGTTGTTCATCAGGCCGACAAAGGCGTCCTGGCTGCCCGCCACGTAGTCGGCAATGGCGATGCTGGCATCGTTTCCCGACTGGATAATTACCCCTTTATTGAGATCCGCCACCGAGACCTGATCGCCAGGCTTGAGGAACATCAGCGACGAGCCGCGCAGCGCCGGGTTGCCGGTGGCCCACGCATCTTTACCCACGGTAACCATATCGGTAAGGTGAATTTTTCCCGCTTTCAGCGCCTGGCCGGTGACGTAGCTGGTCATCAGCTTGGTGAGGCTGGCCGGATCCAGCTTCTCATCGGCGTTACCTTCCGCCAGCACTTTGCCGCTGGCGTAGTCCATCAGGATCCACGCCCGGGCATCAACCGCAGGGGCAGCGGGGGCCGCGACCTGCTCGGCGGCAAAGAGAGAGGGAGAAAAAAGCACCACAAGCGCCGAAGCCGTAGCCAGGCCGCGGAGGGAGGGAGAGAAATGCGTCATAAAGGCCACCCGAGTATCCATTCTAAAAAACCGCGTTAGCTCACCGCTACGCGCTAAACGGTGAGTAGTAACGTACAAAAGCGGCGAAGAAAACCGCCAGCTGGTAAAGTTTTTTAAAGTTTACGCAAAATCACATCCCCATGCTGCCGAGGGCGGGATTTTTTTGTTTGTCGTTGCCTGAATGTTAACTTTATCTCACTATGTCAGCCATATGGTGCTGATGACAGCGCCCGGTTGCTGACGAAAAGAAGGAGTTTTTATGATCACGCTGTGGGGCAGAAACAACTCGACCAACGTAAAAAAAGTCTTATGGACCCTTGAAGAGCTGGAGCTGCCGTATACGCAAATTCTGGCTGGGCTGGAGCATGGCCTGAACCACAGCCCGGAGTATCTGGCGCTGAATCCCAACGGGCTGGTGCCCCTGTTCCGCGACGATGAGACCGACAGCGTGCTGTGGGAGTCGAATACTATCGTGCGCTTCCTGGCAGCCCAGTATGGCCAGGGCCGCCTATGGATCGAGCCGCCCGCTGCCCGCGCGCAGGCGGAGAAGTGGATGGACTGGGCTAACGGCACGCTCTCCCCGGCGCATCGGGTACTGTTGATGAATCTGGTTCGCACCCCGGTGGAAAAACGCGACCCGGCGGTGATTGAGGCGGGCATTGCCGCCTGCGAGCCGCTGTTTGAGATTCTCGATAACGCGCTGGCAAATTCGCCATGGCTCTCGGGAGAGGAGTTTGGCCTCGGAGATATCGCCGTGGCGCCCTTCGTCTATAACCTGTGGAACGTTGGCCTGACGTGGACGCCGCGTCCGCACCTGCAACGCTGGTATGACGCCCTGAGCGAGCGTCCCGCCTACCGTAAAGTTGTGATGATCCCGGTGACCTAATTTCCCGCTGGGCTAACCTTTAATAGCTCGCCGTCGGACTCGTCGGTGAGCACATAGAGGTAGCCATCGGGACCGACGCGCACGTCGCGGATGCGCTGGTTGCGATCCCCGAGGATGCGCCCATCCTCGGTGACCTTATCCCCGTTCACGCTCATCACAATCACGTCCTTGTCCTTCAGCGCGCCGATAAACAGCTTGTGCTGCCACTGCGGGAAGGTCGATGCGTTATAGAACGCCATGCCGCTCACCGCCGGGGAGTCCTTCCAGTAGAAAGCAGGCTGCTCGGTGCCGGCAACAATCTCCCCCTTCGCCTCCGGAATCTTCATCCCGCTGTAGTTAATGCCCCAGGTTGCCAGCGGCCAGCCGTAGTTTTTGCCTTTCTGCGGGATGTTGATCTCGTCTCCGCCACGCGGCCCGTGCTCGTTCAGCCACAGCGCGTGGGTCCAGGGATTCATCGCCATCCCCTGCGGGTTACGGATGCCGTAAGACCAGATCTCCTTGCGGGCGTTAGCGTTATTGGCGAAGGGATTATCCTCTGGCACCGCGCCCTCATCGGTCAGGCGCACCAGCTTGCCCTGGAGCTTATCGAGATCCTGGGCGGTGGGCCGCTGGTTGTTCTCCCCGAGGGCGATATAGAGATAGCCTTTGCCGTCAAAGACCAGCCGCCCGCCGAAGTGGTTGCCGGTAGAGAGCTTAGGTGCCTGGCGAAAGACCACCTTAAAGGCCTCGAGCCGGGTGAGATCGTCGCTTAACCGCCCGTAGCCCACCGCCGTTCCGGCCTTGCCGTCGCTGCCCACCTCGGCATAGCTCAGCCACACCCGGCGCGACTGGACAAAGTCCGGGGCCAGCACCACGTCAAAGAGACCGCCCTGCCCGTTGGCCCATACCTTCGGTACGCCGGAGAGGGGATCGGACAGCCCGCTTCCCGCCTGCCAGTGGCGCAGCTGGCCGCCGCGCAGGGTGATGAGCATCCCTCTATTGTCGGGCAGGAACGCCAGCGACCAGGGGCGATCGAGTTTGGTTTGCAGCACGTCAACCTTTACCGGCGCAGGCGCGGCAAAAACCGAGGCGGACAGAAACAGCGCGGGGATAAAAATCAGGACGTTGCGGCGCATGGGGCACTCCTTTGAGGGTCTCTGGCATAAAGCGTAGCCAGCGGAGCGTTGTGCGCGCCCATTTTTACAAAAGCTTAAGCAGAAGGGGGAGTTGCCTCCCCCGGGGATTCAGGCTTCCACAACCAGCGGTGCGTGCTCGTTGAGGTTCTGAATGCATAGGTTAAGGGTTTTGAGACAGCGGTCGAGCGTCTCTACGTTCACAGCGATGTAGTTTGGGCAGTCATGGTGGCCGCTCATCATACATATACCCGCAGAGGAGAGTGCCCCCTCTGCCCGGCACAGCATTTCACGTTCTTTCGCATCCGGGACGGCGTACGCATGCCGCTCCAGAACACGTATTTGTGTTGATAGTTCAAAAAAGCTGTCACGCAGATAGTTGCTTTCGCTGACCGACATGTAACCCTTCGCCTTTCTGAGCTGAACATACGCCGCAAGATCGATGCTGGCGTTAGCAAGTTTTCTCAGCAGGCTTCGTCTCAGTCTGTCAACGGTCATACGTGATCCTCCCCTTGTCGGCCTAATCGCAAATCAAGCATAAGATCATTTTTTGTTCAAAATTATGCGCTGGGTCAATAATTATCCAGAGTTTAACAATTTTTACAGTGTGACAACCTAAACAAAATCTAACCGATTGAGTTAGCAGTAGAGAGTCGCCGCAAACCCGTGTAAAATCGCCCGGTTTTTTCTTCTGTTTACTTTGTGAGCGTATGAGCATACAACAACCGCGTATTGGTTTTGTCTCCCTGGGCTGCCCGAAAAACCTGGTGGATTCCGAACGCATTCTTACCGAACTGCGCACCGAGGGTTACGATGTGGTGCCGCGTTACGACGATGCCGATATGGTGATCGTTAACACCTGCGGCTTTATCGATAGCGCCGTGCAGGAGTCGCTGGAGGCGATTGGCGAAGCCCTGAATGAGAATGGCAAGGTCATTGTCACCGGCTGCCTGGGGGCGAAAGTGGATCAGATCCGCGAAGTGCACCCGAAGGTGCTGGAGATCACCGGTCCGCACAGCTACGAGCAGGTGCTGGAGCACGTGCACCACTACGTGCCGAAACCGAAGCACAACCCGTTCCTGAGCCTGGTGCCGGAACAGGGCGTCAAGCTGACCCCGCGCCACTACGCCTATCTGAAAATCTCCGAAGGCTGCAACCACCGCTGCACCTTCTGCATTATTCCGTCTATGCGCGGCGATCTCGATAGCCGTCCGATTGGCGACGTGCTGGCCGAGGCCAAACGTCTGGTTGATGCAGGCGTGAAAGAGCTGCTGGTGATCTCCCAGGACACCTCCGCCTACGGCGTTGACGTTAAGCACCGCACCGGCTTCTACAACGGCTCGCCGGTGAAAACCAGCATGGTTAGCCTGTGCGAAGAGCTGTCGAAGCTCGGCGTCTGGGTGCGTCTGCACTATGTCTACCCCTACCCGCACGTTGACGACGTCATTCCGCTGATGGCCGAAGGCAAAATCCTGCCCTATCTGGATATCCCGCTGCAGCACGCCAGCCCGCGCATCCTCAAGCTGATGAAGCGTCCTGGATCTGTCGATCGCCAGCTGGCCCGCATCAAGCAGTGGCGTGAAGTCTGCCCTGAGCTTACCCTGCGCTCGACCTTTATCGTCGGCTTCCCGGGTGAAACCGAGGAAGATTTCCAGATGCTGCTCGACTTCCTCGTCGAAGCGCGTCTCGATCGTGTGGGCTGCTTCAAATACAGCCCGGTGGAAGGCGCGACCGCCAACGAGCTGCCGGACCAGGTGCCGGAAGAGGTGAAAGAGGTGCGCTGGAACCGCTTTATGCAGCTGCAGCAGCAGATCTCCGCCGAGCGTCTGCAGGAGAAAGTGGGCCGCGAGATCATGGTGATTATCGATGAAGTCGATGAAGAGGGCGCGATTGGCCGCAGCATGGCCGATGCACCGGAGATCGACGGCGCGGTCTACCTCAACGGCGAAACCAAGGTGAAGCCGGGAGACGTCGTTCGCGTGAAGGTCGAAAACGCCGACGAGTACGATCTGTGGGGAAGCCGGGTCTAATCTACCCTGGGCATAACGCCTGATGGCGCTGCGCTTATCAGGTCTACAAAACCGTAGGCCCGGCAAGCTTGCGCCGCCGGGCGTTAGTGCTATTAATACTCGAACTGCCGGTAGTAGCGGCGAATATCCAGACTGTGGCCGGTGTAGTGCTCGAAGTGAGCCGCCAGCCGATCCACCAGCAGCGTTGAGGCTACGCAGGGGGCCAGGATGCCGCGAAACGCGTCATCAATCCCGTCGAGCAGATAATCCCGCGGATCGATAACCACCAGATGGTCGGTGATCTTCGCCGCAAAGCGCTCTACCCGCTCATCCAGCGCCCGACATTTCCCCTCTCCTTTCACCAAAAACAGCGGGACCTCTTTCTCCAGCAGCTCCAGCGTGCCGTGGAAAAACTCCGCCGAGGTAACGGATTTTGTCCGCTTCCACTGCATCTCCTCCAGAATACACATCGAGAAGAGATAGACCTCGCCCCACATCTCCGCCCCACCAATCCACATCATATAGTCGCTGGTGTGGTATTTACGGGCGATTTCATCCGCCTGCGGATCGAACTTTATTTTCGCCTGTAATAGATTTTCCGGTAATAATTCCAGCTGGCTGGCAAACCGATCGTACTCGGCAAATTCGCCATGACGGTTAACCAGGCGGAAGAAGAACCAGTAGAGCAGCATATACTCATATTCCACGCCGTTTTTGTGGCGCATCGGAATATGCCAGCCTGCCGCGCTGGCCAGCGGCGAGTCGCTGTTTTTAGTAATGGCGACGACGCGGATCCCCTGGGCTTTACACCACTCGGCAAGCTCCACGGACTCTTTGGTATCACCGGATTTCGAGAGCGTCACCACCACCGAGCGGTTGGTTAATTTTTTATGCCCGGTATGAATTAACTCCGCCGCCTGCTCAAGATAAACCGGCAGCGTGGTCATCTCTTTAGCAAAGGCATTAATAGCCATCATTGGGGCCAGAGAGCCGCCTACCGACGCAAAAAATAGCGCGTCATACTCCTGCTGAAATATCTCATCAGCGGCCTGCTCAGCCTGTTTACGCGCAGCAACGATCTCACGAGCACTCGTCAGGTACTCGTCCTGATTAAAACCCAACATATTTTCTCTCCTGATTAATTAGATCTTACTTTTTAATACGCGGTCAAAGTCATCAAAAATACGCACCGACAGATCGATGCCCCTGGCACACGCCGTGCGCCAGGCCAGCACCTGCATCGGCACAACCAGCAGCAGCGCGGCGAGGTCGTGCGCCAGCGGGCAGTTGAGGGCCAGCGTCTGCGGATCCTGCTCATCGCTGAGGGTCACCAGCAGGGTCTGGTTTACCGCCGGGGCCATGTAGTCCCGCAGCGCCCGCAGGCGTTTGTCCGGGGCATCCTCAATATAAAACATCACGTGCTGGGCGTTGGCCTCCAGATAGGGACCGTGCATGTAGGCCTCCAGCTCAAAGCCGCTGGACGGGACGCGCACCGTTTCGGTGAACTTGGTCTCAAACTCCTTCGCCACCCCGGTAAGCGCCCCGTAGCCGATAGCCACAAAACGCGTCCCGCTGCGCAGGGTCTCCTGATGGCGGTCGAAAAATGCCTCCGTCTGGGCAATTGCCTGAGGGATAGCGGCCACGAGCTGACCCAGCTCGCGCAGCGTGGCCTGCGCCTCCTCATCGGTTATCTGCTTTTGCGCCCGGGCGAGCGTAAGCGCAATCAGCAGCAGGTTGAGCACCGTGGCGCTGAAGCCCCGGGTGACGAAGCCCACTTGCTCAATGCCGGTATTGATATCCAGCACCTCATCGCAGCCCTGGCCGATGGGGCTTTGTGGATCGGAGGTCAGGGCAAACACCGGCAGCCCCGCCGCCTGAACCTTCTCCATCGCCGCCAGCGTCGAGGCGCTCTTGCCGCTCTGGGAGACAGCAATCACCAGATCGGTGTGCGGATCGACGGTTTCATAGTGCACAAAGTTGTACGGCTCTTTGATCTCCACCCGCAGGCCGTAGCGCCGCTCAAAGAGATCCCGCGCGCAGAGGGCGGCGTTAAAGGAGGAGCCGGTCGCCAGCAGCAGCAGGCGGCGCACCGGGCGCTGGCGGGCAAAGGCCTCGATTGCCGCCAGGCTATGCCGATGCTCGCGGAGGATCGTCTCCAGCGCCGCTGGCTCCTCTTCGATATAGGTCATCATGGTTGGTAACATCATGGTAGGTAACATAGGTTTCTCCAGTTAAAACAGGCCAATCCACGAGCCGAAAATGCCAACCAGCGCCATACCGCCGATGATAGTGAGCGGTTTTACCCTGCGGCCCAGCAGCCAGTAGACGATGCCGAAGCTGATGAGCGGCAGCAGGCAGGGCATGACGTTATTGATAATGTCCTGCACCTGGGTCTTCGCCTCCCCCGCGCCAAAGCTGATGGGAATAGTGATGTTGATCATCGAGGCGGTCATCGCCCCCACCACCATCAGCCCCATGATCGATGCGCCGTAGGTCAGGCTCTCCATCATGCCGCTCTGCTGAACGCGCTGAAGCACCCCGGTGCCGAGCACGTAGCCCCAGCGGGTAAAGAGCCAGCGCACCAGAATGTGCGGAACGTTAAACACCAGCAGAAAGAGGATCGGCCCGAGAATACTGCCCTGCAGCGCCAGGCTGGTGCCGATCCCCGTCGCGATCAGGCGCAGCGTCCCCCAGAAAAAGGAGTCGCCTAATCCTGCCAGCGGTCCCATCAGCGACGCCTTGACGTTATCAATCGCCCCGGCATCGATGGTTTTCTGCTGGCTGTTCTTCTCCTCCATCGCCGTGGTGATCCCCAGCAGCAGGGTGACGATATGCGGCGTGGTATTGAAGAACACCAGGTGACGCTTCAGCGCATTTTTCAGATCCTCTTTCTGCGGGTAGAGCTTTTTCAGCACCGGAATAAGGGTGTAGACAAAGGCCAGGTTCATCTGCCGCTCGTAGTTCCAGGAGAACTCCATCTGGAAGGAGCGCCAGAAGACGCGGCGCAGATCGCGTGCGGTGATGGCCTTCTCATCCTGCGCGTCAGGCAGGCTCTCTTCAGAAATCATCTTCGTCGTCATGGCTGACTCCTTGCTCTGTGGTGGCGCGGGGCGTGGTGAAGGCGGTGACGTTGACCATAATCACGGCCACGATAGCGCCGAGGATCGCAATGCCGGTGACCGGAATTTTCAGGTAGGCCATCAGCACAAAGCCGAGGAAAAAGTAAGGTGCGACCTTTTTGTTGATCAGCAGCCGGGCCAGCATGGCAAAGCCCAGCGCCGGAATGATGCCCGTCGCCACGCTCAGACCGTGCTTAATAAACTCTGGAATAGCATCCAGCAGGGACTTCACCGCGCTGCTGCCCACCAGGAAGGAGACGGTCACCACCGTGGCCAGCATCAGCGACAGGCCAAACCCGGCGATGAGGTGCATCCGCTCTATGCCGCGCGTATCGGCCTCGTCGGCATAGGCATCCGCCTTCTGGTTGAGCATCGGGATAAACATCCCCAGATAGACGTTTTTTAGCACCAGCGTCAGGGTAGCGATGGGCAGCCCCAGCAGCAGCGCCGTTTCGGTCCCCGCGCCGGAGGTGATAGCGAACGCTACGCCCAGCACGCCGCCGGTCACCACGTCCGGTGGGATCGATGCGCCCACCGAGAAGGAGCCGATAAAGGCCAGCTCCAGCGTCGCGCCCATGATAACGCCCGTCTGGACATCACCCAGCACCAGCCCGGTTAATAGGCCGGTGACGATAGGCCGGGAGATTAACGAAGTGCCCAGGGCATATTCCGACTGGGCGATAAACGCCACCAGTCCGAGTAAAAGTGCCTCTACCATAGTGGATCCTCAGGAATTACAAACATTCCGTTATGAGCTGTTTGCGATCGTTAGGGACCTGGCGGATCTCTATTTCCACCCCCTGCCCTACCAGTTCATTGAGCCGGGTTATTTCGTCAGGCAGCAGGTTCACCGCCTTCGAGATATTTCGGCTGCCCTCTTTGGCTTTAATTCCGCCGAGGTTGATGCTCTTTATTTCCGCTATCTCCCGGGCTAAGCGCCAGGCATCCTCGACCGACTCCACGACGATAAACAGCGTATATTTGTCGGTCACGCCGCTTTTAATTGCCTCAATAGAGTCAGCGATACTCTTAATAACCAGCTTCACCGACGGCGGCTTAGCCAGCTTAATCGTGGTTTTACGCAGCTCGTCATTGGGCACGCTGTCGTTGGCAATCAGAATGCAGTCTGCGCCGACGTATTGCGTCCATGAGAACGCCACCTGGCCGTGCAGTAAGCGATGGTCAACCCGCACTAACGTAATCATCCTGTTTCCTCCCTCTTAGAAATCTTTATCCACCTGCATTGCGCTGGAGATGGTGTAGTTACAGTATTGAATGCTCTCCCTGGAGCTTATTAACGCCTCCTCAATAAGCTTCCCGGTATCAGGCTCGTCGCCGGAAATAAGCAGATCGATCACCAGCGGCAGATTGAGACCCGCCACCAGATGAAAACGGGGCCGCTGCAGAAAGCGAACAAATTCGTTATTTACGCTGCCAGCGAAGATATCGGTGATAACCACAACCTCATCTTCGTCCGGGATCCGCTGCATTAGCTCCGTGACCTGCTCGGTTAAATCCCGCTGCTCCTCAACGTAGGCGCAGAGGGTCGAAATATCCGTCTGCTTACCGAGGATCAGCTCAACTGAGTCGAGCACGCCCCGGGCAAGGGTGCCATGGCTGGCAAAAATGTAGTGTCGTTTCATCCTGTCCTCGAAAATGCGTTCCACTACCGGAGGTATTGCAACCGGCGTGCCACGAAAAAGTGGCGCAGGGTGAAATGCGCCACGACAGGAGAGCGTGAGGGTTAAAACTCTTGATCTTGCGGGATAAATTCTGTTTCCAGGGTGAGAATATTGTGGATGTAACAAAGCTCTACGGCGGGGATTTTGACACTATAACTGCCCTCAATGACACTAAAGGCCTGCTTGATATCGGCCAGCTCGCTTTCCGGACACTGCCGTCCCGCATAGCTGGCAGGAGAGGCGTTACGGATCAGCCGCTCTATCAGGCAGCTGATGTGCACGTAGAGCGCCACCTTGCGGTCGTTGGGGATCTGGCAGCCCGCCAGATGCTCGTAGCGCAGGACAAACTGCTCGACCTGGTTAAGCACCTTGCTGGTGTCAAGAATAGTGACGGACTCAATCACCCGGCGCAGAGAGAAGTTCTTCAGCAGCAGATTGTTGATCTCGTCGATCTGCTCCGGCGTGGCGATATCGCCAAAGATACGCATCAGCTGAGCGTGACCGTCCCCGGCGATCAGCGAATCCAGCGAGATCCACGGCACGGCGGGCAGGTGCGGATCGAACGTGCCGACCACGGCCAGCATCTCATAGCGATTAAACGCCAGCGCACTCTCCTGGCCGTTGCTGAGCGTGTCGTAGTCGCAGGCGATCACGTCAATGCCCAGCGTCTCTGGAATGCTGGCCTTTAGCAGCGTGCAGAGATTGGTTGCCGCGCCAAGGCCGGTGACGCAGGTGGTGAGGATCACCCGCGGACGGTTGGCCTGCGGCCAGAAGATCTGATGCTCTACCGGCAGGTCGCTGCTGACCTCGTGGGCGATATCCTCAATCAGATCGCCGCGTAAAATCCGCTCGCCGACGTAGAGCGCCATGCTGGTGGAGACGTTATTGACAATCGCTACCGGCGTCGAAACCCGGCGCTGGAAATGGTGATGAATGGCATTGAGCGATCCCATATCGACGAGGATCATGACCCCCGAGGCCAGCGTATTGCTTTCGATGTAGTCCATCACCTGGCGGGCAATGGCCTCCGGCGTGACGTCCAGCGGCATATCGAAGGATTCAAACAGGTGATTTTTTAGTAGCCGATTGGCGACGTTAGCAATGCTGCTGGCGGTGGCATAGCCGTGGGCCAGAATAACGGCGCGGGTGACGTGCGGCTGGCTGACGGCGCCGGACTGATGCAGCCACAGCACCAGCAGCAGGGCATCTATCCGCTGCGGTTCGATATCCAGCTTTTGCGCCAGCGCGGTGATGATGGCCTGGCAAAAACGGTAGAGCAGCGGATACTTCTGGGCGAGAAAATCGTCGAGGCTACGGATCCGCTCCTGGCTCAGCCGGGAGGGGGTGCTCCGGGAGCGGTGCACCAGGTAGTGGCTCAGGGCGTAGATGCAGTTGCCGTTGAATTGAATGTTGAACTGCTTCTCCAGGCGGTAGAACTCCTCCCGCACCTGCTGGGTGGTCAGGAGCAGCATCGGCGAGTCCGTGGTGTCGCGGTTATCGAAAATGAGCCGGTCGAAAAGCCCTTCGATCGCCTCCCCCATGCGTTTGCACACCCCTTCCCAATCCGCGTGGCCGCTCATCCACTGCTCATAGAGCGTCAGCACCTGGCACTGGGCGTCGTAGATCACGCCTCGGGTGGGATCTCGGGCGCGCAGGAGCCACGCCAGGCTGGTCTGCGGCTCGACGATCAGGTTCTCCTCCACCGCCAGCGGTTCGCCAGAGGCGGGGATCGCCGCAGCAATCTTCTCCGGCAGATGCTGAATGCCCACCACCAGCTCCTCGCCGCCCCGCTGCTTGGCCCACGACGCCGCCACCGTGTACTTCACCGCGTTCTTCAGCTCGCCGACGTTGCCCCGATAGACAAAGTGGTTCAGGACCTGCATCAGGCGGGGCGTTAACGCCAGACGCACCGCCAGCTTTTTCGCCTCGAGCCAGAAGAAGAGCAGGATCAGCGCCTCCTTCTCCTGGCGGGAGCGGCTTTGCAGATCGGGTAGCGTGACCAGAATCGGGATACGCCGCAAAAAGGTGGTTAAGAAGGTGCTGTGCAGCTCCTCGGTGGTGGCGAAGACCAGCCTCGTTGCCACCGGACGGCCCTGCGCCGTCTCGCCGACCCGGAAGATCTCCTTGCGATCCAGCCAGGTAAAGAGCTTCTCCTGCCCCTCGGCGTTGAGCCGGTGCACCTCGTCGAGGAACAGCATGCCGCCGTTGGCCGCCTCAAATGCCCCCTGGCGATCCGTCTGCGCTCCGGTAAATGCCCCTTTGGCATAGCCAAACAGATTAGCCGCCAGCAGCTCCGGGTTGCTGGCATACTGGGCGCAGTTAAAGCTGATGAAAGGCGCATCGTCCGCCAGCAGCCCCTCGGAGATGGCAAACGCGTGCATCAGATTCGCCATATAGCTTTTGCCCGTACCGCTGTCGCCGGTAATCAGCAGCGGCAGGCCGCCATCCGGGTAAAAGAGCGCGGTTTTAAGCTGCTCAATGGGCTTTTTCAGGCTCTCATCGTGACCGATAAGCAGCGAAAAGTGATCGGGTCGTTCCGGCTCTGGCCCGCCGTCACCAAGCAGCTGGGCAACGCTCTCATATTCGTTGGCGGCCAGGGGAAAGAACTGCTGGCTGAAGGTTTTTTTATGCAGGAAGTAGACGGGCCGGGTATTGATCTTCACCAGCACGCCCTGGGCAACCAGCTGGTTGAGATAGTGGCTGGCGGTATTTCTCTTCAGCGAAAAGCGCTGCGCCAGGTAGCTGGCGGTAAAGACCTCGCTCAGCTTTTCCGGATCGAAAAAGTCAGTCTGATTTGCCAGAAACGTCAGTAATTCATCACGCATTGCTTTCCCCTTCACGCATCGTTCTGCGGGTATGATGCCCGCAAACCGAGACCGCAGGGAAAAGCAGCGACGTTGAATTTACGCTTTTGTGGAAAGGCGCACAGAATGCCCGGTGGCGCTACGCTTACGCGGGCCTACAAACCCGCACGGTGCCCACGTAGGCCGGGCAAACGCAGTGCCGCCCGGCGTTGTTGCATTAGCAAAGTCACGCCCGGTGGCGCTACGCTTACGCGGGCCTACAAACCGCGCCGTGCCCACGTAGGCCGGGCAAACGCAGTGCCGCCCAGCGTTAACCTCAGCCCTTAATTTTTGGATCCAGCGCGTCCCGCAGGCCGTCACCCAGCAGGTTAAAGGCCAGCACGGTGAGGAAGATCGCCAGGCTCGGGAAGAGCGCCACGTGCGGGGCGATAACCATATCCGCCCGCGCCTCGTTGAGCATCGCCCCCCACTCCGGCGTCGGCGGCTGCGCGCCCAGCCCCAAAAACGACAGGCTGGCGGCGGAGATGATCGAGGTGCCGATGCGCATGGTGAAGTAGACCACGATAGACGAGATGGTCCCCGGCAGAATGTGGCGGAACAGGATGGTGGCATCGCTGGCGCCGATGCTGCGCGCCGACTCGATAAAGGTCTGCTGCTTGAGCACCAGCGTATTGCCGCGCACCAGCCGGGCAAAGGCCGGCACCGAGAAGACCGCCACGGCGATAATCACGTTGGACATGCCGCTGCCCATCACCGCCACCACCGCAATCGCCAGCAGAATGCCGGGGAAGGCAAACAGCACGTCGCAGATGCGCATGATGATGCGATCCCACCAGCCTTCATAGTACCCCGCCAGCAGGCCGAGCACCGTGCCGATAGCGGCCCCGATCAGCACCGCCAGCACCCCGGCGGCCAGCGAGATCTGCGCCCCTACCAGCACACGGCTAAAGATATCCCGTCCGAGAGAGTCAACGCCGAACCAGTGTACCATCGACGGTCCCTCGTTGAGCCGGTCGTAGTCAAAGTAGTTCTCGGCATCGAACGGCACAATCCACGGCGCGACGGCAGCAACAACGATCAGCAGCACCACGAACAGCCCGGCGGTCATCGCCATCGGCTGACGGCGGAAGCGCCGCCAGAACTCATGCCACGGGGTACGGATACGCGCCGGTTTGATCCCCGGCATACCCTTTAATATCGCCTGACGACGCCAGTTTAAAAGTCGCATCCTTACTTGTACCTGATAGAGGGGTTAATGGCGGCGTAGAGCATATCCACCACTAAGTTGATAAGAACAAACTCCAGCGAGAAGAGCAGCACCTCGGCCTGAATCACCGGGTAGTCACGCATCTCCACCGAGTCCACCAGCAGGCGGCCAAGACCGGGCCAGTTGAAGACCTTCTCGACCACAATCGAGCCGCCGAGCAGGAAGCCAAACTGCAGGCCCATCATGGTCACCACCGGGATCATGGCGTTTCGCAGGCCATGCTTGAGGATAACCCACCTCTCGCTGACCCCTTTGGCACGCGCGGTGCGCATGTAGTCCTCGTTGAGCACATCCACAAAGGAGGCGCGGGTAAAGCGGGCCATTACCGCCGCCACCGCCGCCCCGAGGGTCAACGACGGCAGGACGTAGTGCCGCCAGCTATCCGCCCCGACGGTAGGCAGCCAGCCCAGCTCAACGGAGAAGACCTGCATCAGCAGCATGCCAAGCGCAAAGGCCGGAAACGAAATGCCGGTCACCGCCAGCGCCATGCCGATGCGATCCGGCCAGCGGTTGCGCCAGACGGCGGCGACAATCCCGGCGGCGAGGCCAAACAGCACCGCCCACACCATGCTGGCGATGGTAAGCCAGAAGGTGGGCATAAAGCGGCTGGCGATCTCCTCCGCCACCGGACGGCGGGAGACCATCGACATGCCAAAATCACCCTGCAGCACGTTGGTGATGTAGTGCCAGAACTGCTGCCACAGCGGCTGGTCGAGGCCCAGCTGCTGGCGCACCAGCGCCACTACCTGCGCATCGGCCTCCGGTCCGGCAATCAGCCGCGCCGGATCCCCCGGCAGCATATGCACGAACAGAAACACCAGCACCGCCACAATCAGCAGCGTGGGGATCAGGCCGAGCAGGCGTTTAAAAAAATAGTTAAGCATCTTCTACCCTGTTACTGGCCCCCGCCGCGTTGAGCGGAGGCCAGGCACGACTATTTTAAGTCTGCGTCGTCAAAGCTAAAGCCGGTATCCGGCATGATATAGAAACCGCTCAGGTCTTTATTGTGCGCGGAGACCAGTTTCTCTACCACCAGCGGTACCCACGGCGACTCCTTCCAGATGGTATCCTGCGCCGCCTTGTAGTGCTGCGCCTTCTCCTCGTTATTAGTGGTCTTCAGCGCAGCGGCGAGATCCTGATCAACCTGCGGATTGCTGTAGAACGCGGTGTTGAACAGGGTCGGCGGCCAGTTCTGCGAGGCGAACAGCGGCGACAGCGCCCAGTCCGCTTCGCCGGTGGACGCCGACCAGCCGGTGTAGAACATCCTCACCCCGCTCTCCTTCTGCCCTTTGCCCTCAACTTCAGCGGCGCGCTGTCCGGCGTCCATCGCCGTGACCTGCGCTTTGATGCCCACCTGGGCCAGCTGCTGCTGGGTAAACTGCAGCACCTTCTGAGCGGTGCTGTGGTTATGGGAGGACCACAGCGTGGTGGTGAATCCGTTCGGGTAGCCCGCCTCTTTCAGCAGCGCGCGTGCCTTAGCCGGATCGTAGGGCCACGGCTGATAGCTCTGGGCGTAGGCAATGGACGGCGGCACGATGCCGGTAGCCGGGGTGGCGTAGCCTGCGAAGGCGACCTTCACCAGCGCCTGGCGATTGATGGCGTAGTTGATCGCCTCGCGTACCTTCGGATTATCAAACGGCTTCTGCGTCACGTTGAGGCTGATGTAGCGCTGCATGATTGACGGGCTGGCGACCAGATCCAGCTTGGGATTCTTCTCCAGCACGGCGGCCTGCTCGTAAGGGATCGGGAAGGCAAACTGCGCCTCGCCGGTCTGGAGCATCGCCGCACGGGTATTGTTATCCACCACCGGACGCCAGGTGATGGTATCCAGCTTCGGCAGGCCCTGCTGCCAGTAGCCGGCAAACTTCTTCACCTTCACAAAGTCGGTCTGGTTCCAGGTCTCCAGCGCGTACGGACCGGTGCCCACCGGGTGGAAACCAATCTCTTTACCATACTTTTTCAGCGCGGCGGGCGAGATCATCGCCGTGGCCGGATGGGCGAGAATATTGATAAACGCCGAGAAGGGCTGGGTCAGGGTGATCTTCACCGTGGTGGGATCCACCGCCTCGGTCTTAGCGATATTCTTGTAGAGGTTGTAGCGCTTCAGCCCGCTCTCTTTGTTGCTGGCGCGGTCAAGGTTGGCCTTCACCGCCTCGGCGTTAAAGTCGGTGCCGTCCTGGAACTTGACGCCGCTGCGCAGCTTGATGGTGTAGACCAGCCCGTCGTCGGAGACGGTATAGCTCTCGGCAAGCACGTTTTTCAGCTTCATATCTTTATCGAGGCCGAAAAGGCCCTGATAGAACGACTTCGCTACCGCCTGGGAGAGCGTGTCGTTTGCATCATAGGGATCGAGCGTGGTGAAGTTCGACCCCACGGCCACCACCACGTCTTTGGCAGCGAAGGCCGGTGCCACGGCGAGCGCGGCGGCAACGCCCAGCACCAGACGCCATTTACGCGCAACAAATTGTGTCATCTTATTCTCCTGAATTTCCCTGCCTGTTAACGATCAAAAACGGGACTGCGTGCTGCCGGGCGTCGAGCGGGCAACAAAGTGGCCTGGCCCGACGCTGTGTAGCTCCACGCGGTGTGGATCCTCCCCCGGCTTATAGATATTGCTGGGCATCTCATCGGAGAGCAGCACGCGCTGCGCCCGAGGATGCCCCGGCTCGGCCACCGGCACGGCGGCCATCAGCTTGCGCGTATAGGGGTGCTGCGGGTTCTCAAATACCGCGCGCCGTGGGCCAATCTCGACGATCTGCCCGAGGTACATCACCGCCACCCGATGGCTGATGCGCTCCACGACCGCCATATCATGGGAGATAAACAAGAAGGCGATGCCCATCTCCCGCTGCAAATCGAGCAGCAAATTAATAATCTGCGCCTGGATAGAGACATCCAGCGCCGACACCGCCTCGTCGGCAACCACCACTTTCGGATCGAGGGCCAGCGCCCGGGCAATGCTGATGCGCTGCCGCTGGCCGCCGGAAAACTCGTGGGGATAGCGCCAGGCGTGCTCGGGCTTTAGCCCTACCCGCTCCAGCAGCCAGGCCACCCGGCGCTGGGCATCCTCCTCCCCCATCAACCGGTGCACGCGCAGCGGCTCCATAATCGAGTAGCCTACCGTCTGGCGTGGATCGAGGGAGGCGTAGGGATCCTGGAAGATAAACTGGATATCCCGGCGCAGCGGCTGCAATTTGCTGTCCGGCAGGGTATCGATCCGCTTGCCTTCAAACAGAATAGATCCGCCCTGGGATTCCACCAGCCGCAGCAGCGCCCGCCCGGTGGTGGACTTTCCGCTGCCGGACTCTCCCACCAGCGCCAGCGTCTCCCCCGGCCAGAGGTCGAAGCTGACGTGCTCCACGGCACGTACCTCACGGGTTACGCGGTTGAGAATGCCGCTGCGCAGGCCGAAGCGGGTAACCAGGTCGCGCACCTGCAGGATCGGTTCGCCCTCGACCACCGTATCCTGCTCGATCTCGGCTTCGCGCCGGTCGGGACGCTCTTTGCTCACCAGCGGCAGGCGACGCGGCAGATCGCTGCCGTTCATCGCCCCCAGACGCGGGACGGCGGCCAGCAGCGCTTTGGTGTAGGCGTGCTGCGGATGATGGAAAACGGCCTCGACGGTGCCGGTCTCAACCGCCTCGCCCTGGTACATCACCAGCACGCGGTCGGCGATATCCGCCACCACGCCCATATCATGAGTGATAAAGATCACCCCCATTGCCATCTCTTTTTGCAGCACGCTGATGAGCTGTAAAATCTGTGCCTGAATAGTCACGTCCAGCGCGGTGGTCGGCTCGTCGGCGATCAGCACCGCCGGACGGCAGGAGAGCGCCATCGCGATCATTACCCGCTGGCGCATCCCGCCGGAGAGCTGGTGCGGGTAGCGGGCGAGGATCGCGTCAGCCTCGGGAATACGCACCTGCTCCAGCATCCGTTTCGCCTCGGCCAGCGCCGCCTCGCGCCCCAGCTTCTGGTGCAGGCGGATCGACTCGGCGATCTGCTCCCCAACGGTAAACACCGGATTGAGGGAGGTCATCGGCTCCTGGAAAATCATGGCGATATCGGCTCCGCGCACGCCGCGCATCTGCGCCCGGCTTAAGGCGTTGAGATCCACCACCTGGCGATTGCGCCGCTGGAGCCGCATATGGCCGCAGCGCACGCTGGCGCCGCTCTGCTGCTCCAGCAGGCGCAGCAGAGCCAGGGCGGTGACCGATTTGCCCGAGCCGGATTCGCCCACAATGGCCAGCGTCTCGCCGCGCTGCAGGCTGAACGACAGATCGCGCACCGCCTGGGTCACCTGACCTTCGTTTTCAAAACGAATGTTCAGGTTGCTGACGTCCAGCACGGGGCTATTTTCTGTTTGCTGAATTTGCGGCTTAATCATTATTCATTGCTCTTCTGGCAGCTTTTTCTATAAATATCATTATTGTCGCCGCAGTTTGATACGAATTTTGAATATAGAAAGTCGAAACGGTGATGTAAAGAGCGCGCGCGGCAATGGCACATAATGGGTACATTCAGTCTGGCCTGGTTTTCTGCCATAATGGCGCATCGTTTTCCCAGATTGCCCTCCCAGGAGTGAACTCATGGACCATACCGCCGGGCTGATCCCGCTCGACGCGGCGCTTGCTCAGATGCTGTCGCGTATTACCCCGCTCACCGACTATGAAACCCTGCCCCTGCACGCCAGCTTTGGCCGCGTAACCGCGCGGGAGATTACCTCTCCCCTCAACGTGCCCGGCTTCGATAACGCCGCGATGGATGGCTACGCCGTGCGCCTCGATGCGCCGCTGGCGGGCGTGCCGCTGCCGGTGGCGGGCAAGGCCTTTGCCGGTCAGCCGTTCCACGGCGAGTGGCCTGCGGGAAGCTGCATCCGCATTATGACCGGTGCGCCGGTACCGCCGGGATGCGACGCGGTGGTGATGCAGGAGGAGACCGAGCAGAGCGACGCCGGAGTGCTGTTTACCGCCGAGGTGCGTGCCGGGCAGAATATTCGCCGCGCCGGAGAGGATATCACCCAGGGCGCGGTGGTCTATGCGCCAGGCACTACCCTGACGGTGGCGGAGCTGCCGGTGCTGGCCTCCCTTGGTATTCCTGAGGTTGAGGTGGTGCGCAAAGTCCGGGTGGCGCTCTTCTCTACCGGCGATGAGCTACAGCTGCCGGGCCAGCCGCTGGGCGATGGCCAGATCTACGACACCAACCGGCTGGCGGTGCACGTCATGCTGGAGCAGCTCGGCTGTGAAGTGATCAACCTCGGCATTATCCCGGACGATCCCGCCCGGCTGCGCGAGGCCTTTATTGCCGCTGACCAGCAGGCCGACGTGGTGATCAGCTCCGGCGGCGTCTCGGTAGGCGAAGCAGACTACACCAAAGCCCTACTGGAAGAGCTGGGAGAGATCGCCTTCTGGAAACTGGCCATTAAACCTGGCAAACCCTTCGCCTTCGGCAAGCTCAGCAACGCCTGGTTCTGCGGCCTGCCGGGTAACCCGGTTTCAGCGGCGCTGACCTTCTACCAGCTGGTGCAGCCCCTGCTGGCCCGCCTGAGCGGCAAACAGCAAAGTGCCCTGCCCACGCGCCTGCGGGTCCGCGCCGCCACCCGGCTGAAGAAAGCGCCGGGGCGTCTCGACTTCCAGCGCGGCATCGTTGAGCGCGACGCCGAGGGCAATTTGCAGGTGAGCACCACCGGCAATCAGGGATCGCACATCTTTAGCTCTTTCAGCCAGGGCAACTGCTTTATCGTGCTGGAGCGCGAGCGCGGCAGCGTTGAGCCGGGGGAGTGGGTAGAGATCGAGCCGTTTAACCACCTGTTTGGGGGGCTGTGATGGCCGTCGAGCTGAGCGACAGCGAGATGCTGCGCTACAACCGGCAGATTGTCCTGCGCGGCTTCGATTTCGACGGTCAGGAGGCGCTAAAGGCCTCCCGGGTGCTGGTGGTGGGCCTGGGCGGACTCGGCTGTGCCGCCGCCCAGTACCTGACGTCGGCGGGCATCGGTCACCTGACGCTGCTGGATTTTGACACCGTGTCGCTGTCGAATTTGCAGCGCCAGACCCTGCATAGCGATGCGACCATCGGCCAGCCGAAGGTCGCCTCGGCGCGAACATCGCTGGCGCGTATCAATCCGCACGTCAGCTTTACCACTCTCAATGCCCAACTCGAGGGCGAGGCGCTGCACGCGCAGATTGCCGCCCACCATCTGGTACTCGACTGCACCGACAACGTCGAGATCCGCAACCAGCTCAACGACGGCTGTTTCCGGGCCAAAGTGCCGCTGGTCTCCGGAGCGGCGATCCGCATGGAGGGGCAGATTAGCGTCTTTACCTGGCAGGAGGGAGAGCCGTGCTACCGCTGCCTGAGCCGCCTGTTTGGCGATACGGCGCTAACCTGCGTTGAGGCGGGCGTAATGGCGCCGCTGGTGGGCATAATTGGCGCGATGCAGGCGATGGAGGCGATCAAGGTGCTGGCAAAATTTGGTCAGAGCGCCGCCGGAAAAATTGTCCTCTACGACGCCATGACCTGCCAGTTCCGCGAGATGAAGCTGATGCGCAACCCCCAGTGCGAGGTGTGCGGCGGATAACGGTTAGATACCGGCCCGGCCAAACGCCGTCTGCCACTCCTGCTCAAACTTGACGATCGCCGCCTCTACCGCCGGGGCGGCGATAAACTGCTCCGCCACGTCCAGCGGCAGGGTAATCGCCTCGCAGCCCGCCAGCAGGCAATCCAGCGCCTGGCGCGGCGTCTTAAAGCTTGCCGCCAGCACTTTTGAACCCGGCGCGTGGAGGGTCAACAGACGCTGCAGGTCCGTCACCGTCTGAATACCGTCGCCGCCCTGGGCGTCCATGCGGTTGACGTAGGGCGCCACGTACTCGGCCCCGGCCAGGGCGCTCAGCAGCCCCTGCCCCGCCCCGTAGACCGCCGTGCCCAGCGTCGGGATCCCCTCGGCTTTCAGCAGCTTGATCGCCGCCAGCCCTTCAGCGCTCACCGGCACCTTTACCACGATATCGGCAATGATAGCGCGCAGCCTGCGCGCCTCGGCCACCATCTCCTCGGCGTTATTGGCTAATACCTGGGCAAAGAGCCGCCCTTTTCCCCCCAGCGCGTCATGCAGCGCGGGCAGCAGCTCCACCAGCGGCATGTTGCCTTTGGCGACGATGCTCGGGTTGGTGGTGACCCCGGCCAGCGGAAAGCTGCGGGCCAGCCGTTTTACTGCCGCCACGTCGGCGGTATCCAGGTACAGTTCCATATGAACTCCTCAAAGTGTGAGATTTAGCATGGTTTAAAACTAACCCATTTCAACCTGCCCATATATTGACCAGAATCAATATAACTTTCATTCGAAAGTTATTCAATCTTCATATGAAATATGAGGGCAGATTATGATTTTTAATATTCAGCGCTACTCCACGCATGACGGTCCCGGCATTCGCACCGTCGTCTTCTTGAAAGGCTGCTCGCTGGCCTGCCGCTGGTGCCAGAACCCGGAGAGCCGCGCCCCGACGCGGGAGGTGCTTTTCGACGCCCGCCTCTGCCTCGACGGATGCGATCTCTGCCAGCAGGCCGCACCGGGCATGATTGACCGGGCACTCAACGGCCTGCTGATCCATCGGGAAAAGCTCAGTGAGACGCAACTCGATGCCCTGGAGGCGTGCTGCCCTACCCAGGCCCTGACCGTCTGCGGTGAAACCCAACCGGTAGAGGAGATTATGGCCACCGTGCTGCGGGATAAACCTTTTTACCTGCGCAGCGGGGGCGGGATCACCCTCTCCGGCGGGGAACCCTTTATGCAGCCGGATCTCGCCGCCGCGCTGCTGAAAGCCAGCGTTGAGCAAGGTATTCATACCGCGGTTGAAACCTGCCTGCATGTGCCCTGGCGCTATATCGAATCCTCCCTGCCGTATATCGATCTCTTTCTTGCCGACCTCAAGCACGTTGACAGCAGAGTGTTTAAAGCCTGGACCGACGGATCGGCAAAGCGCGTGCTGACGAACCTGAAACGGCTGGCGGCGCGGGGGAAACAGCTCATCATTCGCGTGCCGCTGATCCCTGGCTTTAACGCTGACGAGGTCTCTATCAGGGCGATCACCCGCTTTGCCGCCGACGAGCTTAACGTTCATGAGATCCACTTTCTGCCCTACCACACGCTGGGCATTAACAAATACCACCTGCTGAATCAGCCCTATACCGCATCCGACAGGCCGCTCGACGCGCCGGACCTGCTGGCCTTCGCCCAGCAATATGCCCGCGAGTGCGGCTTAACCGCTACCCTACGAGGATAATGCCATGACCGAGTTACATCTTGATACCCTGACCCGCCGCATTCAGGCGCATAAAGATGCCCTGGTGCACATTGTGAAGCCTCCGGTCTGTACCGAGCGCGCCAGGCACTACACCGATGCCTACCGGCAGCATCTCGACAAGCCCATTCCGGTGCGCCGGGCGCTGGCCCTCGCCCACCATCTTGCCGAGCGTACCATCTGGATCAAGCACGATGAGCTGATTATCGGCAACCAGGCGAGCGAGCTTCGCGCCGCGCCTATCTTCCCGGAGTACACCGTGTTGTGGATTGAAAAGGAGATTGATGATCTGGCCGATCGCCCCGGCGCGGGCTTTGCGGTGAGCGAAGAGAACAAGCGCGTGCTGCATGAGATCTGCCCGTGGTGGCGCGGTCAGACGGTGCAGGATCGCTGCTACGGCATGTTTACCGACGAGCAGAAAGCCCTGCTGGCAACCGGCATCATCAAGGCCGAGGGCAATATGACCTCCGGCGACGCGCACCTGGCGGTGAACTACCCCCTGCTGCTGGAGAAGGGCCTCGACGGCCTGCGCGCGAAGGTGGCCGAGCGCCGGTCGCGTATTAACCTCACCGTACTGGCGGATCTGCACGGGGAGCAGTTCCTGAAAGCGATCGATATTGTACTTGACGCCGTCAGCGACCATATCGAACGCTTTGCCGCCCTCGCCCGTGAGATGGCCCGCGACGAAACGCGCACCAGCCGCCGGGGTGAGCTGCTGCAAATAGCCGAAAACTGCGACATCATCGCCCACCGACCGCCGGAAACCTACTGGCAGGCGCTACAGCTCTGCTACTTCATCCAGCTGATCTTGCAGATTGAGTCCAACGGCCACTCGGTCTCCTTTGGCCGCATGGATCAGTACCTCTACCCTTACTACCGCCGCGACGTCGAGCTGAATCAGACCCTCACTCGCGAACAGGCCATCGAGCTGCTGCACGGCTGCTGGCTGAAGCTGCTGGAGGTGAACAAGATCCGCTCCGGCTCGCACTCGAAAGCCTCCGCCGGTAGTCCGCTCTATCAGAACGTGACCATCGGCGGCCAGAAACGGGTGAACGGCATGGCCCAGGATGCGGTTAACCCGCTCTCCTATGCCATTCTCGAATCCTGCGGACGCCTGCGCTCAACCCAGCCAAACCTGAGCGTGCGCTACCATGCCGGGATGAGCGACGATTTCCTCGACGCCTGCGTGCAGGTGATACGCTGCGGCTTCGGCATGCCCGCCTTTAATAACGATGAGGTCGTGATCCCCGAATTTATCAAGCTTGGCGTCGAGCCGGACGATGCGTATGACTACGCGGCGATCGGCTGTATCGAGACCGCCGTCGGCGGCAAGTGGGGCTACCGCTGCACCGGAATGAGCTTTATTAACTTTGCCCGGGTGATGCTCGCCGCGCTGGAAGAAGGCCGCGACGCCACCAGCGGCAAGGTCTTCCTGCCCCAGGAGCAGGCGTTATCGAAAGGTAACTTCGCCGACTTCAACGAGGTAATGGCGGCCTGGGACAGGCAGATCCGCTTCTACACCCGCAAATCTATTGAGATCGAGTACGTGGTGGACACCATGCTGGAGGAGAACGTCCATGACATTCTCTGCTCGGCGCTGGTGGATGACTGCATCGAGCGGGCGAAGAGCATTAAACAGGGCGGCGCGAAGTATGACTGGGTCTCCGGATTGCAGGTGGGGATCGCCAACCTTGGCAACAGCCTGGCGGCGGTGAAAAAGCTGGTCTTTGACCAAGGGATTATCGGCCAGCAGCAGCTCGCCGAGGCGCTGGCGGCGGATTTCGCCGGTCTGAATCACGAGCAGCTGCGCCAGCGCTTAATCAACGGTGCGCCGAAATACGGCAACGACGATGACAGCGTCGATCTGCTGCTGAACCGCGCCTACCAGACCTACATTGACGAACTGAAGCTGTATCACAATCCGCGCTACGGTCGCGGCCCCATCGGCGGCAACTACTATGCGGGCACCTCGTCCATCTCTGCCAACGTGCCTTTTGGCGCGGCAACCATGGCGACGCCGGACGGGCGCAAAGCCACCACCCCGCTGGCGGAGGGGGCCAGCCCGGCCTCCGGGACGGATCGTTTCGGCCCGACGGCGGTGATCAACTCCGTCGGTAAATTGCCGGTGGGATCGATCCTCGGCGGCGTGCTGCTTAACCAGAAGCTGAATCCAGCCACGCTGGAGAACGACGGCGATCGCCACAAGCTGATGCTGCTCCTGCGAACCTTCTTTGAAGTGCGTAAGGGATGGCATATTCAATACAACATTGTCTCCCGCGAGACGCTGCTGGCGGCGAAGGAAAATCCGGACCAGTATCGGGATCTGGTAGTACGCGTGGCGGGCTACTCGGCGTTCTTTACCGCTCTGTCGCCGGATGCGCAGGATGATATTATCGCCCGCACGGAGCACACGTTGTAAACAGCAACGCCCGGCGGCGCAAGCTTGCCGGGCCTACAGATATATATGCACCACCCAACGCTGACTTTCATATGAAATTAAAGGTGTGCATTTCCTCACATCGTTACTAGAATGCTCCTGACTGTTTTTACCCTGGGAGCATAACGTATGACCGTAAAAGTTATCGTCACCGATATGGACGGAACTTTCCTTGATGACGCCAAAACGTACGACCGCAGCCGTTTCCTTAGCCAGTTCCGTGAGCTTCAGGCGCGCGGGATTGAGTTTGTGGTCGCCAGCGGCAACCAGTTCTACCAGCTCATCTCCTTCTTTCCAGAGATCAAAGACGAGATCTCCTTCGTCGCCGAAAACGGCGCACTGGTCTACGAACATGGCAAAGAGCTTTTCCACGGCGAGCTGACCCGTCACGAGTACCAGATCGTGCTGGGCGAACTGCTTAAGAGCGAAGGCCTGAACTTTGTTGCCTGCGGCCTCGAGAGCGCCTACGTCAGCAAAAGCGCGCCGCCGGAGTTTGTCGAGCTGATGTCGCATCACTATCACCGCCTCAAGCTGGTGAGTGACTACCGCGAGATCGATGACAAGATGTTTAAGTTCTCCCTTAACCTGCCGGACAGCGAGATCCCGCAGCTGGTGGACGCCCTGCACGTCTCCCTTGACGGCATTATGAAACCGGTCACCAGCGGCTTCGGCTTTGTGGATCTGATCATTCCCGGTCTGCACAAGGCCAACGGTATCACCCGCCTGCTTAAGCGCTGGGAGCTTTCGCCCAGCAACTGCGTCACCATCGGCGACAGCGGCAACGACGCCGAGATGCTGCGCATGGCGAAGTTCTCTTTTGCCATGGCTAACGCTGGCGAGGCCATCAAAGGGATCGCTCACTTCCAGACCGACGATAACAACCACCAGGGCGCGCTGAACGTAATTCAGGCCGTGCTCGACGGCACCTCCCCGTTTAACGCCTAAGCACCTTTACGCCAGCACGCTCGCGGCTGGCGTCACCCTCTTCTCTCTTTTGTGCACCCCATCATCTTTTTAAACTTGCATTAACTTCTTTTTAACTTAAATTAGCATATGTAAGTTAATTACTTTCGAATGAAAGATACGAGAGGATTATATGACTGAAATGTATGCAAGCGAAACGCTGCCAGCTGACCATAAGGCGGCGATTCGTCAGGTAAAACAGGCTCTGCGGGCGCAGATTGGCGACGTGCAGGCTGTCTTTAATCGCCTTGAAGAGCGCATCGCCACTCAGGTGGCCGAGATCAACGCCCTGAAGGCAAAGGGCGAAACGGTCTGGCCGGTGATCCCCTTTGAGGATGTGAAGAGCGGCCGCGTTAGCGAGGCGCAGCGTGCAGCGATCAAACGCCGGGGCTGTGCGGTGATCAAAGGCCACTTCCCGCGCGAGCAGGCTCTGGGCTGGGATCAATCCATGCTGGCCTACCTCGACCAGAACCGTTTCGACGACGTCTACAAGGGACCAGGAGACAGCTTCTTCGGTACGCTGGAGGCCTCGCGGCCGGAAATTTACCCCATCTACTGGTCGCAGGCGCAGATGCAGGCCCGCCAGAGCAGCGAGATGGCGCAGGTGCAGTCCCTGCTTAACCGCCTCTGGACCTTCGAGAGCGACGGCAAGCAGTGGTTCGATCCTGACGTCAGCGTGATCTATCCGGACCGCATTCGCCGCCGCCCGCCGGGCACCACCTCGAAGGGGCTGGGGGCGCATACCGACTCCGGCGCGCTGGAGCGCTGGCTGCTGCCAGCCTATCAGCAGGTCTTTGCCTCGGTGTTTAACGGCGATATTGACAGCTACGATCCGTGGCACGCCGCACACCGTACCGAGGTAGAAGAGTACACCGTGGATAACACCACCAAGTGCTCGGTGTTCCGCACCTTCCAGGGCTGGACGGCGCTGTCGGATATGCTGCCGGGCCAGGGGCTGCTGCACGTAGTGCCGATCCCCGAGGCGATGGCTTACGTTCTGCTGCGTCCGCTGCTGGACGACGTGCCGGAGGATGAGCTGTGCGGCGTAGCCCCTGGGCGCGTGCTGCCCATCTCCGAGAAGTGGCACCCGCTGCTGATGGAGGCGCTAACCAGCATTCCGGCGCTGGAGGCCGGGGACTCGGTATGGTGGCACTGCGACGTGATCCACGCCGTCGCGCCGGTGGAGAACCAGCAGGGCTGGGGCAACGTAATGTATATTCCCGCCGCACCGCTGTGCGAGAAGAACCTGGCCTATGCCCGGAAGGTGAAGGTGGCGCTGGAGAACGGCGCGTCGCCGGGAGACTTCCCGCGTGAGGATTATGAAGCGACGTGGGAGAACCGCTTTACGGTTGCGGATTTGAACGAGCACGGCAAGCGCGCGTTGGGCATGGCTTAAACGTCGTACAGCCCTTCCCGCTCTACGGCGGTGCGACGCTCAGGTCGTATCCGCCGTACCGACTCCCGTACCACCAGCGTGCCGTTGATCAGGTACGATCCGATTGCCGCCTGGGGACGGATAAGCCGCTGCTGTAAAAGCTGTACTGCTTCAACTCCCAGCTCGTCGCGTGGAACGTGCACCGCCGTCAGCGGCACATCCTGAATAGCCGGGAGATTAAAGGCATCAATGCTCATGACCGAAACATCCTGCGGCACGCGCAGGCCACGCCGTTGCAGGGCGCGCACCGTCCCCTCCGCCATGAAATCGCCCCCCACCAGAAACGCCGTCGGCACGCTTTTATGCGTCGGGTTATCCAGCCACTCCGTCACCCGCGCCTCTGCTTCTTTAGCGCTGAAGCTGGGGACGGTTATCAGATCGCGTTTGCTGTGAAACTTTAGGTTTCGCTGCTGCCACGCCTCTTTGATACCCGCCAGGCGGAGATCCATGGTATAGCGACGCAGGCACATAACGGTGACGACGTCACGATGACCTAAATCAAACAGGTAGTCAGCGGCAAACTCGCCTATCGCGCGGTGGTCTGGCGCAACGGTTGGCAGACGCATCCGCCTGTCGCGGCAGTTGATGAGTACGCAGGGCTTGGCTAAATCTGCGGCCAGCTCATGAATATGCGGATCGTCGATGCCCAGTAGCATGGCCGCCTGGGTATCCGGCTCGCTCATCCGTGCAATAAACGCATTAGCGTCACTGTCCAGCTCCTCTAGCGCGCAGTAACGCAGCCTGACCTCATGCGGAGCCAGCGCTTTGCTAATGCTTTGGATTACGCGGTAGTAGAAGATATCGGAGCGCTCATCAAATGCCCGCTGAGGCGCGAATATCACCAGGTTATTGAGTAACAGTCGGCCAGCAGCAATGCCATTCATCACCCCCAGTTCACGCGCGCAGGCCAGCACGGCCTGCCGAGCGGCTTCACTGGTGTTTGCTTTCCCGGCCAACACCCTCGACACGGTGCTGGTCGAGAGGTTCGTACGGCGGGCAATTTCACTGATTTTGAGCTTTTTATCCATTCTGTGATCTGGCTCCGTTTCCCTCATGAGAATATTTTCATGAGATAAAATCCTAATGAATACTCGTTGCACGCCCATGCTGGCACAGAATTTTAACAATTGATGAGAATCCTTGCACAGAATCCGCTTTGACCCCCTCATTTTCTCCCCTAACGTAAAGCTGTCGTACAACTTCCATACTAGTTGTATACAAAATCAAGGCTAAAAAAGAGAAATATCCTTACGCGGGCCATATCGGTATGACAAATAAACAGATGGCCCGTCACGACGTCCCCTACAGAACGTGTGCGGAGAAACTGATGAGCCAGGGAATCAACAACAATGACGGGGTAGTAACCAAAAGCCCTCGAATAATCAAAAAATTACGCTGGTGGATGCTGATCCTGTTCCTCCTCGGCGTGACCGTTAACTATATCACCCGCAACTCGCTGGGGATTATCGCTCCGGAACTGAAGGACAGCCTCGGTATTACCACCGAGCAGTATTCGTGGATCGTGGGTGCCTTCCAGCTGGCCTATACCCTCTTTCAGCCCCTGTGCGGCTGGCTCATCGACGTTATTGGCCTGAAGCTGGGCTTTATGATCTGCGCCACTCTATGGGCCGTAGCCTGCATCGCCCACGCCGTGGCAGGCAACTGGCTGCACCTGGCGATCCTGCGCTTCTTTATGGGCGGGGCGGAAGCAGCTGCCACGCCAGCAAATGCCAAAACTATCGGCGAGTGGTTTCCGAAATCTGAGCGTCCCGTTGCTGCCGGTTGGGCTGGCGTGGGTTTCTCTATCGGCGCGATGCTGGCCCCACCCATTATCTATTTCGCCCACGCCTCGTTCGGCTGGCAAGGGGCGTTTATGTTTACCGGCGTGCTGGCGCTGCTGTGGGTCGTGCTGTGGTGGGCGTTCTATCATAGTCCGGAAAAACATCCGAACCTGAGCAAAGAAGAGCTGGTGCATATTCAGCAAGATAATGAGCCGCTCACCGACAGGCTGCCCTTCTTCACCGCGCTGAAAACCGTCTCGAAGAACAAACGTTTTTACGGTATCGCCATTCCGGCATTTATGGCGGAACCGGCGTGGGCAGTAATGAGCTTTTGGGTGCCGCTGTATCTGGCAAAAGAGCATGGTATGGATTTGAAACAGATCGCCATGTTCGCCTGGCTGCCGTTCCTCGCCGCCGATCTGGGCAGTATCGCCAGCGGCTATCTGACCAAACTTTATACCCGCTGGTTTGGCTGCGTGCGCATTAACGCCATCGTCGCCAGTTCGGTTACCGGCGCATTCCTGATGATTTCACTGGCTATCGTCACGCTGACCCGCGATCCCTACCTCATCATCGCTTTGATCTCTATTGGCGGCTTCGGCCATCAGATCATCTCCTGCATGCTCAGCGCGCTGGTGGTGGAGTCGTTCGATAAAGGGCAGATGGCGACGGTTAACGGCATGCGCGGCTCTGCCGCATGGATCGCCAGCTTCCTCTTCTCCCTGCTTATTGGGGTGACCGCCGACAAGGTTGGTTTTAACCCGCTATTCATTGCCATGGGCCTCTTTGACCTTATTGGTGCCGTGTTCCTGGTTGCTTTTATTGCTGAACGTCGCGCCAAGCGCGCCTGAGAGTGGATATAAATTATGAAGACGCTGAAAAACTGGATTTTTGACACGCAGTCGGCCCATCACGTAGAGCTGAAAATCGACGGCCAGCACACTCTGTGCCTCTATGTGCTGGAACAGGATCTGTTCCGCGTGCTGATTAAACGCAAGGGCGCGCTGGCGCTGGAGAGAACCTGGAGTATCGCCCCGGCGCAGGACGTGCCGTGGGAAGGTCGCTCCCGGAACGATCTGAGCGGTTTCACCCTGCCCGCGTGGACGCTGGAGCAGCGCGACGAGCAGTTAACCATCGCCAGCGAACAGCTGCGCGTGACCGTCCATCAGCCGCTGTGGCTGGAGTGGCACTACCGTAACGCGGAGGGGGAGTGGCAGCTCCTTATCAGCGACCGCCCAACCAGCGCCTACCTGTTGAATGCCCACGGTGACGGCGTGGCGCACTACCTCAACCGCCGTAAGGATGAGCGTTTCTATGGCCTTGGCGAAAAAGCGGGCAACCTGCAACGGACCGGTCAGCGCTACGAAATGCGCAACCTGGATGCCATGGGCTATAACGCGGCAAGTACCGATCCGCTCTACAAGCATATTCCATTTACCATCGCTCGCCGGAGTGATATCAGCTACGGCCTGTTTTATGACAACCTGAGCAGCTGCTGGCTGGATCTGGGCAACGAAATCGATAACTACCACACCCCCTACCGGCGCTGGCAGGCCGAAGCGGGCGATATTGATTACTACATTTTTACCGGCAAACGCGTGCTGGATGTGACCAAAACGTTTGTTCGCCTGACCGGTAAGACCCTCTTTGGGCCTAAGTGGAGCCTGGGCTACAGCGGCTCCACCATGCACTATACCGATGCCCCGGACGCACAGAACCAGTTAATGAACTTTATTCGCCTGTGCGCCGACCATGCCATTCCGTGCGACTCGTTTCAGCTATCCTCCGGCTACACCTCAATCAACGGTAAGCGCTACGTCTTCAACTGGAACTACGACAAGGTGCCGCAGCCGAAGGTGATGAGCCAGGCATTTCATGATGCGGGAATAAAACTGGCGGCCAATATTAAGCCCTGCCTGTTACAGGATCATCCCCGCTACAGCGAAGTCGCCGAGCGCGGCCTTTTCGTTCGCGACTCCGAGTCCGGTGCACCGGAACGCTCAAGCTTCTGGGATGATGAAGGCTCCCACCTCGACTTCACCAATCCTGAGACCGTGGCCTGGTGGCAGGAGGGTGTCACCACCCAGCTGCTGGAGATGGGTATCGACTCCACCTGGAACGATAATAACGAATTTGAGGTCTGGGACGGTGAAGCACGCTGCCATGGTTTTGGCCGCGAGATCGCCATTAAGCATATTCGTCCGGTGATGCCGCTGCTCATGATGCGCGCCTCGCTGGAAGCGCAGCAGCGTTTTGCTCCGGAATTACGCCCCTATCTGATCTCACGCTCTGGCTGTGCCGGGATGCAGCGCTATGTACAAACCTGGAGCGGAGACAACCGCACCAGCTGGGAGACGCTGCGCTACAACACGCGCATGGGGCTGGGGATGAGCCTGTCAGGGCTGTATAACGTTGGCCACGACGTGGGGGGGTTCTCCGGGGATAAGCCTGATGCCGAGCTGTTTGTTCGCTGGGTACAGAACGGCGTAATGCATCCGCGTTTCACCATCCATTCGTGGAATGACGACCAGACGGTGAATGAGCCGTGGATGTATCCAGGGGTCACGCCAGCCATTCGCAGCGCTATTGAGCTGCGCTATCGTCTGCTGCCCTATCTCTATACTCTGCTGTGGCAGGCACACGCTGACGATGAGCCTATGCTGCGTCCGACGTTCCTCGATCACGAGCACGATGAACAGACCTTCGAGGAGTGTGATGATTTCCTGCTGGGTCGCGATCTGCTAGTGGCCAGCGTGGTAGAGGCGGGTGCGCGGGAGCGTCGCCTCTGGCTTCCTGCAAATGAGAGCGGCTGGTACGATTTTTATACCCACGAATGGTTCTCCGGCGGACAGTGGATTGTTCGTGATGCGCCACTGGAGAAGCTGCCTCTGCTGGTACGCGCCGGGGCCGGTTTGCCGCTCAGCGAGCGTATTACTTACGTCGATGCGACAAAAGATGATTGTCGCGAGCTGCGTCTGTTTCCGTTGAAAGGTAGGGGTACCAGCCGCGGCCTGCTGTTCGAAGACGACGGTGAGAGCTGGGGCTACAGGCAGGGCAATGCGCTGTGGCTGGAGTGGGAGATGGTCTGCACAGGCAGCACCATTAATCTTAAGGTGAATGCACGAGGTCATTACCGTCCGGTGTGGAAAGCGCTGAAGGTAACCTTACCGGCGGGAGAAAAACGCACGCTGCTGGTGAATGGCGAAGCCAGGAGTGAATGGGAGTTATAGTCGCAGATTGCCGGGTGGCGGCTCCGCCTTACCCGGCCTACAAAATCTGGTCCGTAGGCCCGGTAAAATTGTAGGCCGGATAAGCGAAGCGCCATCCGGCGTTTACCCCGGCGGCGCGATGCTTGCCGGGGCTATAGTACATTATTCTACGCCTTTGCTGCGTAAGTAATCTTCGTAGTTCCCGCTGAAGTCCACCACGCGCTCAGGGGTGATCTCAATCACGCGGGTTGCCAGCGAGCTAACGAACTCACGGTCGTGGGAGACAAACACCAGCGTGCCCGGATACATCTCCAGCGCCATGTTCAGCGACTCGATAGATTCCATGTCCAGGTGGTTGGTGGGTTCATCCATCACAAGGATGTTCGGCTTCTGCATCATCAGCTTGCCGAAGAGCATACGCCCCTTCTCGCCCCCGGAGAGCACCTTCGCTGGCTTTTTGATATCGTCCTGGCTGAAGAGCAGACGACCCAGGAAGCTACGCACTACCTGCTCATCGTCCCCCTCCTGCTTCCACTGGCTCATCCAGTCGAAAACGGTGAGATCGTTATCAAAGTCTGCGGCGTGATCCTGCGCGTAGTAGCCAATCTTCGCGTTTTCAGACCACTTCACGGTACCGTTATCCGGCTCCAGATCGCCTACCAGGGTTTTTAGCAGGGTGGTTTTACCCACGCCGTTGGCACCCAGAATGGCAATCTTCTCGCCCACTTCCAGCAGCAGGTTGAAGTTCTTAAACAGCGGGCCGTTATCAAAGCCTTTGGTGAGGGCTTCCACTTCCAGCGCGTTACGGAACAGCTTCTTATCCTGCTCAAAACGAATGAACGGGTTCTGACGGCTGGAGGCTTTCACCTCGTCCAGCTTGATCTTATCGATCTGGCGGGCGCGGGAGGTCGCCTGACGGGACTTCGAGGCGTTGGCGCTAAAGCGGCTAACGAAGGATTGCAGGTCGGCAATCTGCGCCTTTTTCTTGGCGTTGTCGGCCAGCAGACGTTCACGCGCCTGGGTCGCCGCGGTCATGTACTCGTCGTAGTTGCCGGCATAGACGCGCAGCTCGCCGTAGTCGAGATCGGCCATATGGGTGCAGACCATGTTCAGGAAGTGACGGTCGTGCGAGATGATGATCATGGTGCTGTTACGCTCGTTCAGCACCTGCTCCAGCCAGCGAATGGTATCGATGTCCAGGTTGTTGGTCGGTTCATCGAGCAGGAGGATGTCCGGATCGGAGAACAGCGCCTGGGCCAGCAGCACACGCAGCTTCCAGCCGGGCGCCACTTCGCTCATCGGGCCGTAGTGCTGCTCTACCGGAATACCGACGCCGAGCAGCAGCTCGCCCGCACGGGATTCGGCGGAGTAGCCGTCCATCTCGCCGTACAGCACTTCGAGATCGGCCACTTTGTAGCCATCCTCTTCGCTCATCTCGGCCAGGCCGTAGATGCGATCGCGCTCCTGCTTCACTTCCCACAGCTCACCGTGACCCATGATCACCGTGTCAAGCACGCTGAACTCTTCAAAGGCGAACTGATCCTGGCGCAGCTTACCGATACGCTCGTTCGGATCGAGGGAGACGTTACCCAGCGTCGGCTCAAGGTCGCCGCCGAGGATCTTCATAAAGGTGGATTTTCCGCTACCGTTCGCCCCAATCAGGCCGTAACGATTGCCGCCGCCAAACTTGACGGAGATGTTTTCAAACAGCGGCTTACTGCCAAACTGCATGGTGACGTTGCTGGTAACTAACACGGTGTTATCCTGAAAATGTGTGACAAACTCTGCATTATGCCACAATTCCGAATTGAAATCGCGCTGCCGTGAACAGTTGCTACAATAGGGTGAGAGAAAAAAACGTGATTTCGTACACATCTCAATTCCATGCGCGTGGGAATGCACATATAATGCGCTCCCATCCTTTTGAGCATTCTTAACTAAACGGCCTGTGGCATAGAAACCTCGCATACCATGAATATGAAATTAACAACAATTTTAGCGGCGGCTTTCGCTGTAGTAGGGTTTTGCAAATCCGCGTCTGCTGTAACGTATCCGCTGCCGACCGACGGTAGCCGTCTGGTTGGCCAGAACCAGGTTATCACCCTGCCAGAGAACAACAGCCAGCCGCTGGAGTACTACGCAGCTCAGTACCAGATGGGTCTCTCTAACCTGATGGAAGCTAACCCAGGGATTGACCCTTACCTGCCGAAGGGCGGCAGCGTGATGAACATTCCGCAGCAGCTGATCCTGCCGGACACCGTACACGAAGGGATTGTGATCAACAGCGCCGAGATGCGCCTCTATTACTATCCGAAAGGCACCAACACCGTGATCGTGCTGCCAATCGGTATCGGCCAGCTGGGTAAAGATACGCCGATCAACTGGACCACCAAAGTTGAGCGTAAGAAAGCCGGTCCGACCTGGACCCCGACGGCGAAGATGCACCAGGAGTATAAAGAAGCGGGTAACCCGCTGCCAGCAGTGGTTCCGGCCGGTCCGGATAACCCGATGGGTCTCTACGCCCTGTACATTGGCCGCCTGTATGCGATCCACGGTACTAACGCCAACTTCGGTATCGGCCTGCGCGTGAGCCACGGCTGCGTGCGTCTGCGTAACGACGATATCAAGTTCCTGTTCCAGAACGTGCCGGTAGGTACCCGCGTGCAGTTTATCGATGAGCCGGTAAAAGCAACCTCCGAGCCGGACGGCAGCCGCTACATCGAAGTACATAACCCGCTCTCTACCACCGAAGCGCAGTTTAACGGCAAAGAGATCGTGCCAATCACGCTGACCAAGAGCGTGCAGAGCATCACCAGCCAGCCGGACGCCGACCAGAGCGTTGTTGAGCAGGCGATTCAGAATCGTTCCGGGATGCCGGTTCGTCTGAACTAAGATTTTCAGCAGTCAATAAAAAGCCCGGCGATTGCCGGGCTTTTTTATTACCAAATTACTGCTGTGCCAGCTGCAAATGCCGGGCGGCACTGCGTTTGCCCGGCCTACGGTGGGCACGGTGTGGGTTTGTAGGCCCGCGTAAGCGAAGCGCCACCGGGCTTTTTATTTGGTATTTACTGCTGTGCCAGCTGGTTACGGCGATGTTCCCCCTGCCGCTCCAGCATCCAGCCTGGATACTCCCGCGGCAGCGCGCTGACCGCATCGAGCTGTTTTAGCTCCTCTTCGCTCAGGCGAATCTCCGTCGCGGCAATGTTATCCGCCAGCTGATCCGGACGTTTGGCGCCGATAATCACGCTGCTCACTACCGGCTGATGCAGCAGCCACGCCAGGGCGATCTGCGCCACCGACACGCCTTTGCTGTCGGCAATGTTACGCATCACGTCCACGCAGTCGAAGGCGCGCTCCTTCTCGACCGGCGGGAAGTCAAACGCCAGTCGGCGGCCGCCCTCCTCCCCGCTGCCGCTGCGGTCATACTTGCCGCTCAGCAGGCCGCCCGCCAGCGGGCTCCAGACCATCAGCCCTACCCCTTCGCTTTGCAGCATCGGAACCAGCTCACGCTCAAGGTCGCGCCCGGCAATGGTGTAGTAGGCCTGGAGCGAGGCGAAGCGGGCCAGCCCTAAGCGCTCGGAGATGCCCAGCGCCTTCATGATCTGCCACGCCGCCCAGTTGGAGACGCCGATATAGCGGACGTGGCCATGCTGAACCAGGTTATCGAGGGCGTAGAGCGTCTCCTCAATCGGCGTGGCCGGATCGAAGCCGTGGAGCTGGTAGAGATCGATATGATCCAGCTGCATCCGGCGCAGGCTCTCCTTGACGCTGCCGATGATGTGATAGCGGGAGCTACCGCGGGAGTTAACCCCGGCGGTGCCGGTTTCGCCGAACACCTTGGTGGCCACCACCACGTCCTCGCGGGGGATCTTGAGATTTTTCAGCGCCTGGCCGGTGATCTCTTCCGAGCGCCCTTCCGAGTAGACGTTGGCGGTATCGATAAAATTGATGCCCGCCGCCAGGGCGTCGCCTACCAGCCGCTCAGCCTCGTTCTGCCGCAGCTGACCAATCTTGCCCCACATGCCGCCTTCGCCGCCGAAGGTCATGGTGCCCAGGCACAGCTCGGAGACAAAGAGACCGGTATTGCCAAGTTTTTGATAACGCATAGAACGCTCCTACGGGTGTCAGTGAGTGTCCAATAGTTATACTCCGACGCGCCGGATCGCGAATGTGAGGATCCTGCGCGTTTCTTGCCCAATCCTCTAAATATTAACCGCGCGTCGCTTCGCCAAAGACCGAATAGTCCGGCAGCTGTACGGTCTGGTACGGCTCCCAGCCGCCCCCCAGCGCCTTGTAGAGCGCCACCAGATCGAGGCTGCTCTGCACCCGCGCCTGGGCGCGCTGCTGCTCGGCCTGGGCCAGCTGGCGCTGGGCATCGAGTACGTCAATAAAGGTCGCAATTCCCTGACGATAGCTGTCGCTGGCAAGGTCGAACGCGCTCTGCAACGCCTCGATAGTTTTGCTCAATCCAGCCTCGCGCTGCTGATCGGTACGGTAGCTGACCAGCGCGTTCTCCACGTCGCCCAGCGCGCTCAGCACCGTCTGACGATAGTTGAGCGCCGCTGCGCCCTGCTGCGCCCGCGCCAGCTTGACGCTGGAGACCAGCCGTCCGCCCTGGAAGACAGGAATCGACACCTGCGGCCCGAAGCTGTAGAAGTGGCTGCTCCAGTCGGTCAGCCAGTCGGTTTCGCTGTTGCGCAGGCCAAACTGGCCGCTCAGGGTCAGGCTCGGGAAGAGCTGGGCCACCGAGACGCCAATTTGCGCAGTGGCCGCATGCAGATTGGCCTCCGCCTCACGCACGTCCGGCCGACGGCGGGCCAGGGTTGAGGGGATCCCGGTCTGGATAATATCCGGCAGCTTCGGCAAAGGCTGCACCGCGCGCAGCTCCGCATCCAGCGCGCCGGGCGGTTTGCCGATCAGGATCGCCAGAGCATTCATCGCCTGCTGCTCCTGGGCCTGGTACTGCGGCAGCTGAGCCTCCAGGCTACCCAGCTGCGCCCGGGCATTCTCCACGTCCAGCTGCGGCGATAATCCACCGCGCTGGCGGCTTTCGGTCAGGCTAAGCGTCTCCCGGGCGGAGTCGATCTGCGTGTTCATGGTGGCAAGGATACTCTGCGCCCCGCGCAGCTGCAGCCACGCCCGGGCCACCTCCGCCTCCAGCGACACCAGGGCGTCGTTACGCTGTTCGATAGCCGCCCGCTGCTGGGCATCAGCCGCCTCGACCTGGCGACGCACTTTGCCCCACAAGTCCAGCTCCCACTGGGCGTCAAAGCTGCCCTGGTAGAGGTTCACCGGCTGGGTCAGCACGCCAAGAGCGTTACGCACCTCGGGGTCGGCGTCCTGCAGCTGACCGTAGACGTCGTGCGCCTTCAGCTCGCCCTCCAGCCCCAGCTGCTGCCGGGTGGCCTGCAGATTGCCGTTGACCGCCGGCAGGAAGGCGCCCCCCGCCTGGTTGATCTGCTCTCGTGCCCCGGCAATGCGCAGCACGGTCTGTTGCAGGGAGAGGTTCCCGGCGATCGCCCGCTCGATCAGGCTGTTGAGCTGCGGCGAGTTAAAGCTGGTCCACCAGCGCGGATTGACCGCCAGGCTGGAGGTTTGCGACGGCACGGTTCTATCCCCGGCGTCGTTCCAGTGGCTCACCGCAGGCGGCACGGGTTGCTGGTAGTCCGGTCCCACGGCGCAGCCTGCCAGCAGCAGGGTGAGTAACGACAGCGTCGGGGTATGTATCCTGTGCATGTTAATGTGCTCCTGCGCTGCCTTCGCTCTTGATCGGCGAAAGCAGAAGACAAAACGGAATCAGTAGAAACGCCACGGCGCTGAGGATGGTAAAGACATCAACGTAGGCGAGAAAGCGCGACTGCTCGATCATGGTTCGGTACATCTGCCCGGTCGCCAGGCTGAGGGGATCCCCCGGCAGCGTAGTAAAGTCGCGGATCGCCTGGGCCGTCTCCCGCACCGCCAGGCGGAACTGCTCGCTAAAGGGGGTGGTGTGGGCGCTCAAATAGGCGCTGTGCACCTGGGCGCGCTCGGTAATCGCCGCGGTGGAGAGCGAAATCCCGATCGATCCGGCAACGTTACGGAACATAGTAAACAGCGCCGCGGCGTCAGCGTTAAGCTGGCGCGGTATCGTGATAAAGGCGATGGTGGTAAGCGGCACAAAGAGGAAGCCGAGACCAATCGACTGCGCGCTGCGGAACAGCACCAGAGTTTCGAAATCGACGTCCGGGGTCAGGTTGCGCGACCAGAAGAAGGCCACCGCCAGACAGGTAAAGCCAAAGGCAATGATCCACCGGGTCTGCACCACCGGCATCAGCTTCAGCACCAGCGGAATGGTAAGTACGATCAGCACCGCCCCCGGCGAGAGCACCAGCCCGGACCAGGTAGCGGTATAGCCAAGATCCTGCTGCGCCAGCTGGGGGATCACCACCGAGCTGCCGTAGAGGATCATTGCCATCCCGGCCATCAGCAGGCTGGAGACGGCAAAGTTTTTATCCTTCATGCAGTGCAGATCCACCACCGGCTTTTTAGCATACATTAGCCAGTAGATAGCCCCGATAATGCCGATCAGGGTCAGGACGGCAAAGGTGCGGATAAAGTCAGAGGCGAACCAGTCGTCATCTTCCCCACGGTCCAGCATCACCTGTAAACAGCCCAGCCCCAGCGCAATCAGCCCGATGCCGGTCCAGTCGATGGTCAGCTTCTCTTCTGATTTGCGCTCCCAGGGCGGATCTTCCAGCAGCTGGTAGATCGCCAACACGGTGACGATCCCTACCGGGATGTTGATAAAGAAGACCCAGCGCCAGGAGTAGTTATCGGTGATCCAGCCCCCGAGGGTCGGGCCGAGCACCGGCGCAACGATGATCGCAATTGACGAGAGGCCAAAGGCCTTGCCGCGATCCTCTGGCTTAAAGTAGTCCAGCAGCACCGACTGCTGGGTCGGCTGTAGCCCCCCGCCGAAGAAGCCCTGCAGGATACGGAACAGGATGATCTCCCACAGCTCGGTGGCGATACCGCACAGGAACGAGCAGACGGTGAACATCACGATGCAGATGAGGAAGAAGCGCTTGCGGCCAAAGACGCGGCTCAGAAAGGCCGAAATGGGCAGCACGATGCCGTTTGCCACCAGGTAGCTGGTGAGCACCCAGGTGGATTCGCTGTAGCTGGCCGAGAGCGATCCGGCGACGTGGGGCAGCGCCACGTTGATGATGGTGGTATCGAGGATCTCCATAAACACCGCGAGGGTGACGACAATCGCCACCGCCCACGGGTTACTGGCGGGACGCCAGTTCTCATGGCTGTGATCGGTCATTCCAGGGTCACCTTCGGCTCCACCGACAGCCCCAGCGGCAGCGGCGGCTGGTTCGCGTCCAGACCCCTGTCGATAACGATCTTCACCGGCACGCGCTGCACGATCTTAACGAAGTTGCCGGTGGCGTTTTCCGACGGGAAGGCGGAGAAGCGCGAACCGCTCCCCTGCTGGATGCTGTCGATATGCCCCTCAAGCTCGAGATCCGGGTAAGCATCGACGCCAATGGTGACCTTATTGCCGGGGCGCATCCGCTCCAGCTGTGACTCTTTAAAGTTCGCCACCACCCAGATATCGGTAGAGACCAGCGAGAAGAGCGCCGTGCCCGCCTGCACCAGGGTGCCGTTCTGCACGTTACGTTTGGTGACGAAGCCATCAAAGGGGGCGCGCACTTCGGTGTAGGAGAGATTGAGGTTCGCGGTCTCCAGCTGGGCGCGGGCCTGCTCCACCTGCCGCTCCCGGGCTTCGACGTTGGTCTCCTGCTGGCGGATCTGCAGGTTAATTTGGCTCGCCACCTCCAGCTGGGCATTGGCGCTGGCAAGCTGGGCCTGGGCGCTGCGCAGCTGGGCATTGGCGCTATCGATATTCTGTTGGGTGGTGGCTCGCGGATCGACGCCGCGCTGGCGGCGATAAGAGGCTTCGGCATTGGCCAGGTCAGCCTTCGCCTTCAGCACCTGCGCCTGCGCTTCGTCGCGCTGGGACGGATACTGCACCTTCGAGAGCGCCAGCTGGGCCTGGGCCTGATGCAGCTGGGCGGTTGCCAGTCCGAGCTGCGCCTGCGCCTGATCGCGCTGGGCTGTGGCGTCCCGGGGATCAATCACCACCAGCAGATCGCCCTTCTTCACCCGCTGGTTATCCTTAACCCGCAGCTCGGTCACGTAGCCCGCTACCTTGGGCGCAACCGTCACGGCATCGCCTTCGGTAAAGGCGTCGTCGGTGGTCTCCTGGTTGCGGGTCATAAACCACCACACCGCCGCCACAATCACCATAATGACCACGACCACACCCAGAATGATTAGCGGTTTTTTACCGGGGCGCTTACGTCCATTTTTTTGATCGTTGTTTTGATCGTTATTGTTCTCTTCCTGAGCCGCGTCAGGATTCTTTTCGTTATCAGCCATAGCGTTGCAACAGTCCTGTCGATGAACGGCGCGACAGATGCGCCGTTATCTAAAGTTAGGAGGTTGCTATACATTTGCCAGGAAAAACTGACAAATTCGCATTAACTGATAATAAGTAACCCATACCCTACAAGGGCGGCCCAGATCAGCAGCGGAATGGAGTAGAGATGGAAGCGCCACCAGATGCGGCGGTTGTTCGCCATCCGCAAGGCAATGAGATTCGCCAGCGAGCCGGGCAGCAGACCGAATCCGCCAACGTTCACCGCCCATGCCAGCAGCTGGCTGGGCGGGACGTAGTTGAGCAGCAGGATGGTTGCCGGCACGTTGCTGATAACCTGCGACAGGCCGATAGCGGTGAGCCACAATGCGGGCGGCGAGAGCTGCTCTACGCCGTTGAGCGATCCCTGTAAAACGGGCAGCTGCACCAGCAGATGAACGTCGATAAACATCGCCATAAATACCAGCAGCAGCGTCCAGTCCACGCTCTTCAGCACCTTTCGGGCAAGAGCAGCAAAGCCCGCGGCGACGACCAGCACACCCCAGCCTTCGAGCTTCATCTCCAGCGTGATGAGGAAGACCACGTAAAGTCCCAGGCAGCTCCAGAGCAGCCGCGGCTGCCATGATGGAGCCTGGCTTCCGCTATGGTAGGTCAGGGCCTTGTTGGGGAAAAAGATCCAGCAGAGCAGCAGCAGGGTTGCCATCATCACCAGCGCCAGCAGCGCCATCTGTCCGCTAAAGGCGGCAAACGAGAGTCCGGAGCGCCCCCACAGCAGAATATTTTGCGGATTGCCGATAGGAGTCAGCAGCGAGCCAGCATTGACCGCCAGCGCTTCGAAGATAATCAGCCGGTTTACCGGGATTTCGCACAGCTTTCTCAGGGTCAGGGTGAGCGGCACCACAATAAACAGCGCCACGTCGTTGGTCAGGAAGGTAGAGAGCAGCGCCGCCGCCAGCGCCATGAACATCGCCAGCCGCCGCTCGGTGGCGAAGCGCCGGACCATTCTGCGGCCCAGCACGTCAAAGTAGCCGCTCTGCTCCACCCCTTTGGTGAGCATCATCAGTCCGCTCAGGGTGAGGATGGTGTGCCAGTCGATCGCCCTCGGCCATGCGGCCGGATGAAAGGGGACGAAAAAACTCAGGGCAATGCCGATCAGGATCAGCAGCTGGAGAAAGCGATCGCGCGCCAGCGCACGCACGAACGGCAGGGTCATTCCGCAGGGTGCTCCTGCTGGAGAGTAAAGAGGCGAAAACGTTCCAGCGTCTCCTCGCTGACGTGGTGCTCCATGCCTTCGGCGTCGCGGCGGGCGGTTTCCGGGCTGACGCCCAGCACCAGCAGAAAGCTCTCAACGATCTGGTGTCGTTCGCGGCTCTCCTGCGCCAGCTTCTCCCCTTCCGGGGTGAGAAATACGCCGCGCCAGGGGATCTGCTCAATCAGCCCCACCGTGGCCAGACGCTTGAGCATCTTAGCCACCGTCGGCTGGGAGACCCCCAGTCGGGCAGCCATATCCACCTGGCGGGCTTCCCCTACTTCGCGGATCAGATCGGAGATCAGCTCAACATAGTCATCAATCAGCTCCCGGCGGTGCGCTTCCCGCACCTGACGAAAGCCTTCAACATGCTCTTCGACATTCACCAATTGCGTCACTTTTTTTGTTGTTGTCTTGCCTGGGCGACGGCTCATTGGACTTCCTCATGGGTAACGCGATAAATGCATCATATACGGTGGCGTCCAGTGTAAACCATAAGTAGACCAGCACAAAAAATTTAGGTAATAGCCATAGCTATACAATATAGCCTGTGCTATATCTGTATGTAATGCAGACAACCTTCATGGATTGAACGTCCCACCATCAAGCAGGAGGAGGTTGATATGAACGAACTTAAGAGGTGCCTTAGCGTGTTTACCCATTCACCGTTCCAGGTTCGGTTACTGTTGCTCAATATGCTGTGCGATATGTTCAACGGTAAGCCGCAGCAGGACGATAAAAAATCCCATTAAGGCGGCGTCGCGGTACGCCGCTTCATTTTTCTGTCACACTTCTCCGCCATACTGACGTTCAGTCATCGAAAAATCCTCTTATTTGCTGATTTTGCAACCACTCTCGCAAAAGATCCCTCCGTAAGCAGTTGATCTTCGCCCTCTCTCGCTCTATCTTCTCGCAGCCCTGCACAAATGCGGCTCGCGGATGCGGAATGCTCTCTTTTCCCAACGCCCTCTCCGGCAGGTATTGACCCTCTACGCCAGGGTGAGCACATGGCGTTTTCGCGATACAGCTATATGAATTTAACAATAAAAGAAACGCTCGCTGCCCGTAGCCAGGCGCTTAGCCCGTGGACGGGTTTCTACTTTCTTCAGTCGCTGCTGATCAACTATGCCCTTGGCTACCCCTTCAGCCTGCTCTATACCACCGCGTTTGCCTGCCTGCTACTGCTGCTGTGGCGTCACGCGCCGCGGACGCAGAAGGTGCTGGTGGGGATCTTCTCCCTGCTCGCCGCCTCCTACTACCCGTTTGGCCAGGCCTACGGCGCGCCTAACTTCAATACCTTGCTGGCGCTGCACTCTACCAACATGGAGGAGTCCACGGAGATCCTGACCATTTTCCCGTGGTACAACTACGTGATTGGCCTGTTTATCTTTGGCCTTGGGGTTATCGCCGTGCGGCGTAAAAACAGCGAACGCGCCGCCTGGGGCAAATGGGATCACCTCGGCGTCGCCTTCTGCCTGGCCACCGTCTTTGTCGCCCCGGTGCAGAACCTGGCCTACGGCGGCGTCTTCAATCTGAAAGATACCGGTTACCCGGTGTTTCGCTTTGTGAAAGATGTCGTGGTAAATAACCGCGAAGTCCTTGATGAGCAGAGCCGGATGGCGCAGCTTGCCGGGATGAAAGACAGCTGGAACGTGATGGCGGTGAAGCCGAAGTATCACACCTACGTGGTGGTGATCGGCGAGAGCGTGCGCCGCGATGCGGTGGGCGCGTTTGGCGGCCACTGGCAGAATAGCCCCTTTGCCAGTAGCGTCAACGGCACGCTTTTTACTGACTATGTGGCGGCCAGCGGCTCAACGCAGAAATCGCTGGGCCTGACCCTGAACCGGGTGATGGATAATAAGCCCCAGTATCAGGATAACTTTGTCACCCTCGCCAACCGGGCAGGTTTCCAGACCTGGTGGTTCTCTAACCAGGGACAGATTGGCGAGTACGATACCGCCATCGCCAGCATTGCGAAGCGCGCCGACGAGGTGCAGTTCTTGAAAAGCGGTGATTTCGAGGCGGATAAAAACACCCGCGACGAGGCGCTGCTAAAGATGACCGCGCAGGTGTTAAGCACCGCGCGCAGCCAGCCGCAGCTGATCGTCCTGCACCTGATGGGCTCCCACCCGCAGGCCTGCGATCGCACCGGCGGCAAGTACGCGGACTTTGTTCAGTCGAAGGAGACCTCGTGCTACCTCTACTCGGTGACGCAAACCGATACCCTGCTCAGCAAGCTCTACGATCAGCTGCGCAATAGCGGCAGCACCTTCTCGATGGTCTACTTCTCCGATCACGGGCTGGCCTTCAAGGAGCGCGGCAAAGAGGTGCAGTACCTGGCCCATGACGATAAGTTTCAGCAGAATTTCCAGGTGCCGTTTATGGTGCTCTCCAGCGATGACACCCGCCACCGGCTGATTAAGGCCCGCCGCTCGGCCAACGACTTCCTGAGCTTCTTTTCACAATGGACCGGCATAACCGCCAAAGAGATCGTTTCCCGCTACCGCTTTATCTCTAATGACAAAGCCGGGCCAACCTGGGTGACCAACTTCAAGCTGCAGAAGGTAGATTACAACCATCTGGGCACGGACCTGTTCGAGACCCGCTCACGGTAGAAGATAACAACGCCCGGCGGCGCTCCGCTGGCCGGGCCTACGAAATTGTGCCGATGCCACAACTCCCGCCCATAAAAAAACGGCCCCTGAGGGCCGTTTTTGTGTCTAGACTATCACCGGAGTGATTAGAAGCGGTAACCTACGCCTGCGATCCAGGTGCCAACGTCAACGCTACGGATGCGGCTCTGCTCGTAGGAAACGTCGATAGCAACATCTTCGATTGGGTTGAACTGCATACCCGCACCGTAGGAGAAGCCGTAGTCGCTGCTGTCAGAATGGTTAACAACATCCTGAGACTGCTGGAATTTACCGTAGCCAACACCCACTACACCGTAGATGCTTGCCCAGTCGTTCAGACGGAAAGCAGGACCTGCGGTTACGCCGTAGTACTGTGCTTTGTTGTACACGCCGCTTTCGGTACGATCTTTTTCAGTGTAGGTAAAGGAACCGATGTAACCCAGCGGAGTGTCGTTTTCGTAGCGATATTTCAGGTTGAAACCGTTAGCTTTGTTCGCCACGCCCTGCATGTCGCTCTGAGCATAACCGCCGGAAACAGTAGAAGTTGCCGCTACAGCGGAACCTGCGGATACAGCCAGAACAACTGCCAGTGCTGAAAGACATGCAATTTTTTTCATAACCACCTCAAATGTGCTTCAAGTAAGTCCTAAGTATTAAATATAACAAAAATTATTGAGAAACTCTTTGCGCATCACGCTGTCTAACGCGCCTTTTGATGTAACAGAACGTTTCCTTTGCTACGTATCTCTTTCAAAAAAAAGCCTTTTTTCAAGTTATGTCGCTATTATCGCGCCATAAAAGCGACATATTCATCCAGATTATTCCTAAAGATACGGTGAATAATCCAGCAACTTGTCACCATTCTACCGCGTTCCTGACATTTATTTTCAACGCAGGCTCAACCACTGACATCTATTTCCATTACACTGCCCTCTTTACTCGGTTTGACATAAATTGACAGGAGAAAGGATGCCTGGTTCACCCCGCAAATTACCCGTCTGGTTACCTATAGTAATATTGCTTATTGCGATGGCATCGATTCAAAGCGGCGCATCGCTGGCAAAGTCGCTCTTCCCACTGATTGGTGCGCCCGGCGTGACCGCCCTGCGTCTTGCTCTGGGAACAATCATTCTCGTCATTATCTTCCGGCCCTGGCGGCTGCGCTTTACGCCGGAGCAGCGTAAGCCGCTGCTGTTTTATGGCCTGGCGCTGGGGGCAATGAACTATCTCTTCTATCTCTCGATCCAGACCGTTCCGCTGGGCATTGCGGTAGCGCTGGAGTTCACCGGCCCGCTGGCGGTAGCACTTTTCTCCTCCCGCCGTCCGGTAGACTTTATCTGGGTGGTACTGGCGGTGCTGGGGCTGTGGTTCCTTCTGCCGTTGGGGCAGGACGTTTCTCATGTCGATCTTACCGGCGCGGCCTTTGCGCTCGGGGCGGGTGCCTGCTGGGCCATCTACATTCTCTGTGGCCAGCGCGCCGGAGAGGAGCACGGTCCGGCCACCGTGGCGCTGGGTTCGCTGATTGCTGCCGTGGTGTTTGTCCCCCTTGGCGCAATTCAGGCGGGGGACGCGCTCTGGCACTGGTCGATTCTGCCGCTGGGGCTGGCCGTGGCCGTACTCTCCACCGCTCTCCCCTACTCGCTGGAGATGGTGGCCCTGACGCGCCTGCCTACCCGTACCTTTGGCACCTTGATGAGTATGGAGCCTGCGCTGGCAGCGGTATCAGGGATGATCTTCCTGAGTGAAACCCTGACGCTGGTGCAGTGGCTGGCGCTATTGGCCATTGTTGCCGCCTCTATTGGCTCTACGCTGACGCTGCGCCGTGAGAGCAAAATAAAAGAAGTTGATATTGGTTAATTATTTTTCTGCACGGTCTCGCACCGTGCAGAATTATCCCCCCAGCGCCACCTCTCGCCCTGAATAATATTCATTAATATTCTCAACGCTTTATATAAATTAAGAATCATCTTTCTGGTTAAGCATAAGTTACTGATATGTAAAAAATAGTCTTTTGCACCCTTGTTATTACTATTGGACCGATAGGAATAGCCAAAATAGCAAAGCCTAAAACCGGTGCTATACTTAGTTCCAGTAATTACCTGGGAACATACATCAAGAGGATATGAGATTATGAGTACCGCTAAACTGGTAAAAACCAAATCATCCGATCTGCTTTATACTCGTAACGATGTCGCGGACGACGATAAGAAAGCAACCGTTGAGTTGCTGAACCGCCAGGTGATCCAGTTCATTGACCTGTCCCTGATCACCAAGCAGGCTCACTGGAATATGCGCGGCGCTAACTTTATTGGCGTGCATGAAATGCTGGACGGCTTCCGTACCACCCTGACCGATCACCTCGATACCATTGCCGAGCGTGCGGTGCAGTTAGGTGGCGTGGCGCTGGGTACGACTCAGGTCGTCAACAGCAAAACCCCGCTGAAAAGCTATCCGCTGGATATTCACACCGTTCAGGATCACCTGAAAGAGCTGGCCGAGCGCTATGCCATCGTGGCAAACAGCACCCGTAAAGCCATTAGCGAAGCGAAAGATGAAGATACCGCAGATATCTTCACCGCCGCGTCACGCGACCTGGATAAATTCCTGTGGTTTATCGAATCTAACATTGAATAAGCCATAAGCTTTATCTATTACCCTCTCCCGCCCGGGAGGGGGTTTTGCACTTCTCTAGTGCAACCCGAGTACCACTGCCCTCTCTATCCCCACCGTAAAGTAAATCACTTGTAATAATTACCTCACACAATCGTTAATCAAGGGTTGTTTTATCGCCGCTTTGTGCGCTTAATAGCAGCACATTGTGCAACATGCCACCAACGCACCAAAATGGGTCACTGAAATGGTGCATATCGCTCAGCCATGCAGGTTTTTTGTACGGCAGTTGAAAATATCGCCTTTACAAAACAATAGGTTGTAAACCTGGCACGATTTTTTCATACTGCGTACGTTCTCTCAGGGGATCGCCCCGTGGATATAAAAGGAAATGTTATGAAGTCTGTGTTTAAAGTTTCCCTTGCTGCACTTACCCTGGCTTTTGCGGTCTCTTCCCACGCCGCCGACAAACTGGTTGTGGCGACCGATACCGCGTTCGTTCCGTTCGAATTTAAACAGGGCGATAAATACGTTGGTTTTGACGTGGATCTGTGGGCCGCGGTAGCGAAAGAGCTGAAGCTGGATTACACCCTGAAGCCGATGGATTTCAGCGGCATTATCCCGGCACTGCAAACCAAGAACGTGGACCTGGCGCTGGCGGGTATTACCATCACCGACGAACGTAAAAAAGCGGTCGATTTCTCTGACGGCTACTACAAGAGCGGTCTGCTGGTAATGGTTAAAGCCAACAACAACGACGTCAAAAGCGTAAAAGACCTCGACGGTAAAGTGGTGGCGGTGAAGAGCGGTACCGGCTCCGTTGACTATGCGAAAGCCAATATTAAAACCAAAGATCTGCGCCAGTTCCCGAACATCGACAACGCCTACATGGAGCTGGGCACCAACCGCGCTGACGCGGTACTGCACGACACGCCGAATATTCTCTACTTCATCCAGACCGCCGGTAAAGGCCAGTTCAAAGCGGTTGGCGACTCTCTGGAAGCGCAGCAGTACGGTATCGCGTTCCCGAAAGGCAGCGACGACCTGCGTGAGAAGGTTAACGGCGCGCTGAAGACCCTGAAAGAGAACGGCACTTACAACGAAATCTATAAAAAATGGTTCGGTACAGAGCCTAAATAATTCAGCCTGGATTCAGGTTTGTAATGCCCGGTGGCGCTCGCGCTTACCGGGCCTACATTTTTAGTTTTTCACCACGGTATACAGGAATTTATCATGCAGTTTGACTGGAGTGCCATCTGGCCTGCCATTCCCATTTTGTTTGAAGGCGTCAAGATGACCCTGTGGATCTCGGTCCTCGGTCTGGCAGGCGGCTTAATTATCGGCCTTGCAGCCGGTTTCGCCCGCAGCTTCGGCGGCTGGATAGCAAACCACATCGCACTGGTATTTATTGAGATCATTCGCGGCACGCCTATCGTCGTTCAGGTGATGTTTATCTACTTCGCCCTGCCGATGGCCTTTAACGATCTGCGCATCGATCCGTTCAGCGCCGCCGTTGTCACCATTATGATCAACTCCGGGGCCTACATCGCCGAAATCACCCGCGGCGCGGTACTCTCCATTCACAAAGGCTTTAGCGAAGCAGGTCTGGCGCTGGGTCTCTCTAAGCGTGAGACCATCCGCCGGGTGATCCTGCCTCTGGCGCTGCGCCGTATGCTGCCACCGCTGGGTAACCAGTGGATCATCAGCATCAAAGATACCTCGCTGTTTATTGTTATCGGCGTGGCCGAACTGACCCGTCAGGGCCAGGAGATCATCGCCGGCAACTTCCGCGCGCTGGAGATCTGGAGCGCCGTGGCGGTGTTCTATCTGATCATTACCCTGGTTCTGAGCTTTATTTTGCGTCGTCTTGAAAGAAGGATGAAAATCCTGTGATTGAATTTAAAAACGTCTCTAAGCACTTTGGTAAAACCCAGGTGCTGCATAACATCGACCTGAACATTAATCAGGGCGAAGTGGTGGTCATTATCGGTCCCTCCGGCTCCGGTAAGTCAACCCTGCTGCGCTGCATCAACAAGCTGGAAGAGATCACCAGCGGCGATCTGATCGTTGACGGCCTGAAGGTAAACGACCCGAAGGTGGACGAGCGCCTGATCCGTCAGGAAGCTGGCATGGTGTTCCAGCAGTTCTACCTCTTCCCGCACCTGACGGCGCTGGAGAACGTGATGTTTGGCCCGCTGCGCGTGCGCGGGGCGAGCAAGAGCGAAGCGCAGAAGCTGGCTAACGATCTGCTGGCGAAGGTCGGCCTGGCCGAGCGTGCCAACCACTATCCGTCTGAGCTATCCGGCGGCCAGCAGCAGCGCGTAGCGATTGCCCGTGCGCTGGCGGTGAAGCCGAAGATGATGCTGTTTGATGAGCCGACCTCGGCCCTCGACCCCGAGCTGCGCCACGAGGTGCTGAAGGTGATGCAGGACCTGGCCGAAGAGGGGATGACGATGGTGATCGTGACCCACGAGATCGGCTTTGCCGAGAAGGTCGCCTCGCGGCTGATCTTTATTGATAAGGGCCGCATTGCTGAAGATGGCAATCCGCAGCAGCTTATCGAGAACCCGCCCAGCCCGCGTCTGCAAGAGTTCCTCCAGCACGTATCCTGATTTATCAACGCTCTCCATCCGGGGAGCGTTTTTTTTCCCCCGCCGGATTTCTCCCATTTCCAGACGCAGCGCTGGCAGCATCTATACTTATCTTTTTGCACTATTTTCTCAGGAGAGAGACCGTGCCGTGGTTACTGCTGCTGCTTAGCCTGTTTATCATGCCGCTCCATGCGGCGACCATTCCGGGCGTCACATCCACGTCCGCCGCCCCTGCCACCAGCGAGACCGCACCGGCCGCCGAGCCGGATCTCGAGCAAAAGAAAGCCGCCTATGGTGCGCTGGCTGACGTGCTGGAAAACACCAGCTCCCGGGAAGAGCTGATTGGCCAGCTGCGCAAGGTTGCCGCGACGCCGCCTCCAGAGCCGGTGCCGACCATCACCCCGCCCGAAGAGGTCGCCGAAGAGAAGACGGTGCTGGAGAACGTGCAGGAGGTCAGCCGACACTACGGCGAGGAGCTGTCGTCGCGCTTTGCCCAGCTCTACCGCAACATCACCGGCTCGCCGCACAAGACCTTTAACCCACAGACCTTCATTAACGCCGCCGGTCACTTCCTGCTGCTCGCCGGGCTGGTGTTTGTCTTCTACTGGCTGGTGCGCCTCTGCGCCTTCCCGCTCTATCGCAAGATGGGCAAATGGGGTCGGCGTAAGAATCATGACCGGGCCAACTGGTTACAGCTGCCCGCCATGATCGTCGGGGCGTTTATTATCGACCTGCTGCTGCTGGCGCTCACGCTCTTTATCGGCCAGCTGCTAAGCGACAATCTGAACGGCGGCAACCGCACCATTGCCTTTCAGCAGAGCCTGTTTCTTAACGCCTTTGCGCTCATTGAGTTCTTCAAAGCGATCCTGCGCCTGATTTTCTGCCCGCGCTTCCCGGATCTGCGCCCTTTCTCGATCAAAAACGAGGCGGCGAACTACTGGCACCTGCGCCTGAGCGCGCTCAGCAGCCTGATTGGCTATGGCCTGCTGGTGGCCGTGCCGATCATCTCAAACCAGGTTAACGTCCAGTTTGGCGCGCTGGCGAACGTGCTGATCATGCTGTGCATTACCAGCTGGGCGCTCTATCTTATTTTTCACAACAAGAGCACGGTGCAGGAGAATCTTACCCACCTCGCCGACCGCTCGCTGGCCTTCTTTAGCCTGTTTATTCGCGCCTTTGCGCTGATCTGGCACTGGCTGGCCTGCGCCTACTTCGTGGTGCTGTTCTTCTTTTCGCTCTTCGATCCGGGCAACAGCCTGAAATTTATGATGGGCGCGACGGTGCGCAGCCTGGCGATTATCGGTGTTGCGGCCTTTGTGTCCGGCATGCTGTCGCGCTGGATTGCCAAGCGGATCACCCTCTCCGCCCAGGTGCAGCGTAACTACCCTGAGCTGCAGAAGCGGGTAAACGGCTGGCTGTCAACGGCGCTGAAGGTGGCACGCTTCCTCACCGTTATCGTTGCCATCATGCTGCTGCTCAGCGCGTGGGGCCTGTTCGATTTCTGGAACTGGCTGCACTACGGTGCTGGCGAAAAAGCCGTCGATATTCTGATCCGTATCGCGCTGATCCTCTTCTTCTCGGCGGTGGGCTGGACCGTGCTGGCGAGCCTGATCGAAAACCGGCTCTCCTCCGATATCCACGGTCGCCCGCTGCCCAGCGCCCGTACCCGCACCCTGCTGACGCTGTTCCGTAACGCGCTGGCGGTGGTGATCAGCACCATTACGGTGATGATTGTGCTCTCAGAGATTGGGGTTAACATCGCCCCGCTGCTGGCCGGTGCCGGGGCGCTGGGTCTGGCTATCTCGTTCGGGTCACAAACCCTGGTGAAAGATATTATCACCGGGATCTTTATCCAGTTTGAGAACGGGATGAACACCGGGGATCTGGTCACCATTGGGCCGCTCACCGGAACGGTAGAGCGGATGTCGATCCGTTCAGTGGGGGTGCGTCAGGATACCGGGGCGTACCACATCATTCCGTGGTCGTCGATTACCACCTTCGCTAACTTTGTGCGCGGAATTGGTTCGATCGTAGCGAACTACGATGTTGATCGTCATGAGGATGCGGATAAAGCGAATAACGCGCTGAAGGCAGCGGTGGGCGAGCTGATGGAGCGGGAGGATATTCGCAAGCTGATCATTGGCGAGCCGACCTTTGTCGGTATTGTTGGGCTGACCAACACCGCCTTCACGCTGCGCGTAACCTTTACCACCCAGCCGCTGAAGCAGTGGACGGTGCGCTTTGCCCTCGACAGCATGGTGAAAAAGCACTTTGATCTCGCCGACGTACGTGCGCCGGTACAGACCTATCAGGTGCTGGCTAACCCAGGGGCAGCGCAGCCGGGGACCGGGCAGAACATGCTCCAGCCCCCTGCCGAACCTACGCTTTAAACCGCGTCTGTGCCCAGCGGCGACGCTGGGCCTCATCCAGGAAGGTCCAGGCAATGAAGCGGCTCTGCTTCTGCCCCTGGGCCATCTCTTTTTTCACCACCTTCACCGCTCCGGCGGCGGTCAGGGCGCGGTAGAGCGGCGGCAGGTTCTCGCCGCGTGACACCAGCGAGGTGAACCACAATACCTGACGGCCAAAGGCCTGGCTCTCGGCGATCATCTTGCTGATAAAGGCCACTTCCCCACCCTCACACCACAGCTCCTGCTGCTGGCCGCCAAAGTTAAGGCCGCTCGCCTCGCTCTGCCCCAGGTTGCGCCGCTTGCGGTCGTTGCCGGCCTGGGCTGCTGCCGCCGAGTCGTGGAACGGCGGGTTGCACAGCGTGGCATCGTACTGTTCGTTCTTGTGGATCATGCCATTGAGAATAGCGGCCGGATCTTTCTGCCGACGGAGGCGGATCGCCCGGGTCAGGCCAGGGTTGCCGGTAACGATCGCCTGGGCGCTGGCAAAGGCCGCGTCGTTGACCTCGGTGCCGGTAAAGCGCCAGCTGTACTCATGGTGACCAATCAGCGGGTAGATGCAGTTGGCCCCGGTGCCGATATCCAGCACGCTCGCCTGGCGCGGGATCGCACCGTCAACGCTGGTTTCGGCCAGCAGATCCGCCAGGTGGTGAATGTAATCCGCGCGTCCCGGCACCGGCGGGCAGAGAAAGCCTTGCGGAATATCCCAGTGCGCCACGCCGTAAAAGTGCGCCAGCAGCGCTTTGTTCAGCGCCTTGACCGCCTCGGGATCGGCGAAGTTGACCGTCGGCTCCCCCGTCGGGGTAGCAATGATAAAACCGCGTAGCTGCGGCTCTACGGCGCAGAGCGCGTCGAGATCGTAGCGGCTGCGGTGACGGTTACGCGGGTGTAACCCCGGCTTCTGGGCATTCATGGCATTCTCCTGTAATAAGCGGCGTAAGATACCCCCTGAAGACGGCGCGGTAAACAGCGATTCATGCAAAAAACCGCGTCATCTTGCCGAAATTTTTGCCCGTAAGCCCCTCTTCGCCGGGCCTAAACTTAAGCTGCGGTTCCCTAATAAGAGGAAGTCATGATGAAAAAATATCTGGCAATGGCTGCCGCGCTGGCGCTTTCCGCCATGACGGTCAGCTCTTTTGCCGCACCACAGCAACTGATGAGAGGCGATACCGGGACGCTACGCCCGGCGGGCACGGTCTCTGCACAGGGGGCGCTGAGCCTGGACGATCTCCAGGATGAGCTGGCTGAAAAAGCCCGTCAACAAGGCGCAAAAGGGTTTGTGATTAACTCCGCTGGCGGTGAAAACCAGATGTACGGCACGGCAACCATCTACAAATAAGCTTTTCCCCACCGCCCCGTAAAAGCCTGACGAGTCTTTTGTGGGGCATTTTTTTACCCCGCGGACATCTTTTACTACCCTTAACGTTCACCTTAAGCTGAGGAGTAGAAGATGAAATTCAAGGGCATAGAGCATATTGGCATTACCGTTACCGATCTGAAAGCCGCCGAAACCTTCTTCGTTAACGCGTTGGGTGCCAGCGTGCTCTACCGTATCGTTCCCCCTGATGAGCCTGCGAAAGCCGTTGACGGCCAGAGCATGCATCCACTTAACGGCTTTCCCGTCGATATGCGCGTGGTCGGCCTGGCGATGCTGCGGCTGGGCAACGGTGCCAACGTCGAGCTATTCCAGCTCGATCCGGGCGTGAATGATCAGCAAACCAATATTTGCCAGCCGGGGATCAACCACTTCTCAATCTATGTGGATGACATTAAAGAGGCAGGGGAAGCGCTGCGCGCCCACGGGGCGGAGATGCTGGAGGGGCCGAGCGATAGCTTTGCCCAGGAGGAGGGAGCCGGCAACCAGACCTGGTTCTGCCGCACTCCCTTTGGTGTGCTGATCGAGCAGATCACCCTCCCCTCACCGCTGCACTACGATGAGGGTGCCACCGCCGAGCGCTGGTTGCCCCAGGCTACTGTTCGTTAGCCGCCGCCAGCAGTGTGTTGAGCAGCACGTTTGCCCCACGCTCTGACCACTGTGGGGTGATGTTTTCCGCCTCGTTGTGGCTAATGCCCTTTTCGCAGGGGATAAAGATCATTGCGGTAGGGGCGACGCGGTTAACGTAGCAGGCGTCGTGACCCGCACCGGAGACCATCCGGCGCTGGGAGTAGCCCAGCTCGCGGGTCGCCTGCTCAATGCGCGTAATGCAGCCTTTATCAAAATCTACCGGGGCGTAGTCAAAGATACGCTCCCAGGCGACGTCAATGCTGCGGGCCGACAGCCCGTTCAGCGCCTCAACCAGCGCCGCCTCCATCTCCACCAGCGCGGTGGTCTCCGGGTGGCGGAACTCGACGGTGCAGAAGACCGCTGACGGCACCACGTTGCGCGAGTTCGGCGTCGCCTGCACGCTGCCTACGGTGGCCCGCCCGTCGGGGGCGAAACGGCGGCCAATGGCTTCAACCGCCAGGGTCAGCTCGGCAAAGGCACACAGGGCGTCGCGACGCAGATCCATCGGCGTGGTGCCCGCGTGAGCGGCAAAGCCGGTCAGGTTGATCTCATACCAGCGCTGGCCCATGGCGGCGTGGACGACGCCGATATCCGTCTCCTCCGCCTCAAGCAGCGGTCCCTGCTCGATATGCAGCTCATAGCAGGCGTGCAGCGGCATAGCCGCCGCCGGACGCTCGCCCTGATAGCCGATAGCCGCCAGCGCCTGGCCCACGCTGATGCCGTCGCGATCTTCCCGCGCCAGGGCATAGGCTTCGCTGAATACCCCGGCCCAGACGCCGGAGGCCAGCATCGCTGGGGCAAAGCGCGCCCCCTCTTCGTTGGTCCAGTTCACCAGGATGAGATCGCGCTCGGTTGTGATGCCGCGATCGTTAAGGGTACGCAGCGCCTCCAGCCCGGCGAGCACGCCATAGATACCGTCGTAGTTGCCACCCAGCGGCTGGGAGTCCCCGTGCGAGCCGGTGAGCACCGGCGTCAGATCGGGATTGCTGCCTGCCCGGCGAATAAACATATTCCCCAGTCGGTCAACGTCACAGCTAAAGCCCGCCTCACGCGCCCAGGCGGCGAGCAGGTCGCGCCCGCGCCGATCCTCATCGCTCAGCGCCAGCCGGGTCACCCCGCCCCCCGCCGTTGCGCCAAGGGTGGCAAACTCGTTAAGGGTCTGCCACAGGCGTGCGCTATCAACCTGGAGAGGAGACGCCATCACGCCTCCTTGTCTTTGACGCGATAGCGGAAATCGCAGCACGGCGCGCCGGACATAATGGTCTGGGTGCGGGTCAGCTCAACGTCCGGCGCATAGCCGACGATAAACTTGTCATCCCTAGCGCAGGAGAGCAGATGGCCGATCTCGCCAAGGCCCATCTCATGGTACATCTCGGCGTAGCGGCAGCGCGTCACGTCATAGTCGTAGCGCTGGCCGTCATCTTCGATCACCCGTACGTCGAGGGCGTTATCCTTCTCCCAGAGATATTGCAGATCGACGAAGCTGCGCAGATCCGCTTTTTTCGGTTCGGCGGCAGCAAAGTTCTGTCCGGCCTGAATGGCCGCCTGCTCAATGGCTTCGCCAATCACCGCCTGGGCGCGGGCTTTACCCACCTCGCGCACCAGGATCTCATAGATAGGTTTAATTATTTCAGCTTCAATTTTGCGGCGGGCGAGAATGCCCAGCTCTTGTTTTTGCTCACAGCTCATCATTGCCTCACAAATTACTTCGCGCTACCACCCAGCACGGTCTGGGGTTCCCACTTACCGTTCACCACTTTATAGACGGTAAAGGATGGATTCTTCAGGTTGCCCTGCTCGTCAAAGGCAATATTGCCGGTCACGCCGGAGTAGTTGATGGCGCGCAGCGCAGGCAGATAGTCACCGGCGTCAACGGAGTCGGCCTTCTGCATCGCGGCGATCAGCACGCGGGTAGCGTCATAGGCAAACGGCGCGTGGAGTTCGATATGGGTATGGTATTTCGACTGATAGGCCTGCTCGAACGCCTTACCGCCCTGCATTTTGTCTACCGGCAGACCTGGCTCCAGCGCAACCACGCCCTCGCCCTCTTTCTGTGCCAGGCTCAGGAAGGTCTGGCTAACGAAGCCGCCCGCGCCCATCAGCGTGGCCTTCATGCCCAGCTGCTTGAGACGACGCGCCAGCGGTGCTGCCTGGCTGTCCACGCCGCCGAAGAAGACCAGATCGGCATTTTTGCTGCGGATGGCGGTCAGTACGGCGTTGAAGTCCACGGTCTTCTCATCAACGTACTGGCGGTCAACTGGCTTGATGCCCTGCGCTTCCAGCGATTTGATAAACTCGTCGGCCAGCCCCTGACCAAAGGCGGTACGGTCGTCGATCACCGCGATACGCTTCGCCTTCAGGGTCTGTACCGCATATTTTGCCGCGTAGTCGCCGCCGTCATCGTCGTGACCCATCACGCGGAAGCTGGTGTCAAAGCCCTGCTGGGTGTAGGCGTGACCGGTGGCAACCGGGGCAACCTGGGCGATGCCCGCATCGTGATAGATACGCGCCGCCGGAATACTGGTTCCGGTGTTCCAGTGACCCACCACGCCTGCCACTTCGCTGTCTACCAGACGCTGGGCCACGGCCACGGCGGTACGCGGGTCAGACTGATCGTCCTCGGATTGCAGCTTAAAGGTCACCGCTTTGCCGCCGATCGTCGGGTGGGTTTTGTTCACGTCATCGATGGCGAGCTGCGCACCGTTCTCCAGATCCTTACCGATACGCGCTGACGGGCCGGTCAGCGGGCCAGCCAGACCGATAATCACGGTCTCATCGGCCTGAGCCTGGTTTACCGCCGATCCGCCGAGGGCGGCGAGTGCGATCATGGCGCTCAGCGCCTTGCGTTGTATGGTTTTCATTATTTTTTCCCTGATGTTGGTGGTGTTTTAAACAGGCATTTCGCCTAAATAGATTTCCTGAATGCGGTTATCGGCCAGCAGCGCGGCGGAGTCGCCGTGATGGGCAATGGATCCGCTGTCCATCACCCACGCGCGATGGGTGACCTCCAGCGCCAGCCGGGCGTTCTGCTCGATCAGCAGCAGCGTGACCCCGGCGTCACGCAGGGCGGCAATCTCATTGAAAATGGTCTCGACCATGATCGGAGCCAGCCCCATCGATGGCTCGTCGAGGATCAGCAGGCGCGGCTGGCTGAGCAGCGCCCGGCCCAGAGCCAGCAGCTGCTGTTCGCCGCCGGAGAGCAGCCCGGCCAGCTGATCTTTACGCTCACCAAGGCGCGGAAAACGCTCATACAGCTGGGCCATCTCCTGCTTCACCGCCTGCTGCCCTTTACGCCGCCAGGCCCCCATCAGCAGGTTCTCTTCTACCGTCATGCGGGTGAAGATCCCCCGCCCCTCCGGCACGAGAACAACGCCGTCGCGGAGCAGATCCTGCGGGGCGCGGCGGTGAATCGATTTGCCCTGCCAGAGGATCTCCCCGCCGTAGGGTTGCAGTCCGGCGATGGCCCGCACGGTAGAGCTTTTGCCCGCGCCGTTGGCCCCCAGCAGCGTGCCCTGCTCACCTTCGTTGAGGCTAAATTCGATCCCGCGCACGGCCTGAATGCCGCCGTAGTGCACGGAGAGGTTACGCAGCTGCAAAATAGGCTCAGACATGGGCGTTTCCTCCAAGATAGGCGCGGATCACTTCCGGATGGCTACGTACCGCCTCCGGTTCCCCTTCAGCAATCACCTTGCCGTAGTCCAGCACGCTGATGCGGTCGCAGAGGCTCATAATCAGCTTCACGTCATGCTCAATAATTAAAATGGTTTTGCCATCATCACGAATGCGGCGCAGCAGCTCACCGAGGGCCACCTTCTCCGCCGCGTTCATGCCCGCCGCCGGCTCGTCGAGGGCCAGCAGTTTCGGATCGGTTGCCAGCGCGCGGGCAATCTCGAGGCGGCGCTGGTGGCCGTAGGCGAGATCGCAGGCGCGATAGTGGGCAAACTGCGCGATGCCGGTGTACTCCAGCCAGTACCAGGCCTGGCGCTCGGTCTCTGCCTCCTCCTCTCTCGCCCGCTTATGACGAGAGATGGCGGCCCACAGACCGTTGCGGGTGCGGACGTGCCGACCGATCATCACGTTCTCCAGCACGCTCATGTCGTTGAACAGGCGGAGGTTCTGGAAGGTACGGGCGATGCCCGCCTGGGTCACTTTCTCAATTGCGCGTGGCGAGTAAGGTTTGTCGGCCAGGCTAAACTCGCCGCTGTCGGCGGTATAGAGACCGGTGATCAGGTTGAAGCAGGTGGTTTTCCCCGCGCCGTTGGGACCGATCAGGCCGTAGATCTCGCCCGCCTTTACCGACAGGCTGACGTCGTTGACCGCCACCAGGCCGCCAAAGCGTTTGCTCAGATTACGAATCGTTAACAGGCTCATGCTTTTGCCCCCGCGTGTTTAGCAGGCCAGACGCCGCCCGGACGGAAAATCATCACCAGCACCAACGCCAGACCGTAGAAGAGCTGACGCAGGATCTCAGGATCCACCAGCACGGTGCCGAACAGCGCCTCCTGCACCGGCACGGCCTGGCTGCGGAGCAGCTCCGGCAGCGCCGAGAGCATCACCGCGCCGAGGATCACCCCCGGCACGTGGCCGATGCCCCCCAGCACCACCATCGCCAGCACGACAATGGACTCCTGCAGGGTAAAGGATTCCGGGGAGACGAAGCCCTGGAACGAGGCAAACATCACCCCGGCGACGCCGCCAAAGGAGGCGCCCATCGCGAAGGCCAGCAGTTTAAAGTTACGCACGTTGATGCCCATCGCCCGCGCCACGTCCTCATCCTCGCGGATGGCGTGCCAGGCCCGGCCCACTCTGGAGCGCTGCAGGCGAATGCAGATAAAGACGATCGCCACAATTAGCGCGGCAAAAAGGTAGTACCAGAGATAGAGCGCAGGAATTTTCACCCCCAGCAGGTGATAGACGCCGCGAAACTCGAGGCCAAACAGGCTCAGGGAGTCGATGCCCGAGATGCCCTTCGCGCCGTTGGTGATATTGACCGGGCGATCGAGGTTGCGCATCAGGATGCGGATAATCTCTCCGAAGCCAAGGGTCACAATCGCCAGATAGTCACCGCGCAGGCGCAGGGTCGGCGCACCCAGCAGGATGCCGCAGATCCCGGCAATAAAGGCCGCCAGCGGGATCAGCACCCCGTAGGAAACATGTAGCCCGTCGCTGAAGTAGCCCTGCAATACCGGGAAGGCATCCAGCAGATGCGGCGAGGCGAGCAGCGCCGCAAGATAGGCCCCCACGGCATAGAAGGCGATAAAGCCCATATCCAGCAGGCCGGTAAAGCCGACCACGATATTGAGGCCCAGAGCCAGCATGATATAGAGCAGGGTAAAGTCGATCACCCGCACCCAGTAGTTGCCGCCTGCGGCGGAAGCCAGCCACGGGGCGAGCAGCAGCCCGGCAACCAGCAGAATGATGCCGATGTTAAGACGCGGTGCAGCGCTGCGTTCGGAAGTTAAAATGGTCATAGGATCCTCAGGCACGCTGTGCAACACGCTCGCCCAGCAGGCCAGCAGGACGGAAAACCAGCACCAGGATCAGCACGATAAAAGCGAGGATATCCTGATAGTTACTGCTGAACGCGCCGCCGGTGAGATCGCCCAGGTAGCCTGCCCCCAGCGCCTCAATTAGCCCAAGCAGGATCCCGCCCAGCATGGCACCACGAATGTTGCCGATGCCGCCCAGTACCGCTGCGGTAAAGGCTTTAATACCCGGCAGGAAGCCCATGGAGAAGCTGGCGCTGCCGTAGTTGCTGGCCATCATCACCCCCGCCAGGGCGGCAAATGCGCCGCCGATAGCGAAGGTCAGGGTAATAATCCGGTTGGGCGAGACGCCCATCAGGCTGGCAACCTGCGGGTTTTCCGCCACCGCACGCATCCCGCGTCCCAGGCGGCTGTACTCCACCAGCAGCCACAGGCCGAGCATTACCAGGAAGGTGACGGCCAGGGTGACCATGCCGGTCACGGTGATAATCGCGGGCGGATGCTCGGCGCTGCCGGCAGTGATCTCGATGGGATCCATCGGCAGGATCTGCGGGAACATCAGCGGGTTACGGCTCCAGATCAGCATGGCAACGGTTTGCAGCAGCACCGAGATGCCAATCCCGCTGATCAGCGGTGCCAGCCGGGGCGCATTACGCAGGCGACGATAGGCAAAGCGCTCTACCGCCATCGCCAGCAGGGCACAGACCACCATCGCCGCCATCAGGGCAAGGATCAGCTGCACCAGCAGGTTCATGCCGGGGAACCACTGGGAGAGAAGATTGATCCCCGAGAGGGTCGTGAGCGCGCCGACCATTAAGATGTCGCCGTGGGCAAAGTTGATGATGCGCAGAATGCCATACACCATGGTATAGCCGAGGGCAATCAGGCCATAAATGCTGCCCAGCATCATGCCATTGATCAATTGCTGAATAAGTGTGTCCACAATACGTGCCTGCTGAGAGTTTTTTCAGCGTAAGCATCCAACAATTGAATTTAATTTTGAAATACAGATATATTCTTTCTTATTATAAAAGCGTATTTCACTAACTAACTGATATTCAATTATAAAATAAAAACGATTTTTGAGAATCAGACAGGGTTTGCTTCAACATATGAAAAAAACAGAAGAGTTAGGCGAAAGCGCACTGCCGGACGATCCGCCTCTGCGTGCGGTACGGGTCTTCGAAGCCATCGCCCGGCTGGGCAGCGTAGCCGCCGCCGCGGAAGAGCTGAGCGTCTCTCCCTCGGCGGTTAGCCACCAGCTCAAGGTACTGGAGAGCTTTTTGCAGCTCTCGCTCACCCATCGTCAGGGACGCCATCTGGTGCTGAGCAGCGAGGGGCGCGAATACTACCGCTCTATACGCGCCGCCTTCAGCGTGCTGCGCCAGGCCACCGGGCAGCTGTTTGAGCAGGGCCGCTCGCGTCAGGTGACCATCAGCCTGATCCCGCTCTTTGGGATGGGCTGGTTTATTCCCCGCCTGCCGCGTTTCATCCAGGCCCACGCCCAGATGGAGATCAACGTGGTCTATGCCAACCATCGCAACTATCTGAGCGACGCCTCGGATATGTCGATCCGCTTTGGCAACGGTCAGTGGGTGGGCTATCGCAGCGAGAAGCTCATCTCCGGGCGCATGATCCCGGTGTGCAGCCGGGAGTTTATCCGCCTGCATGGCTATATTGAGACTCCGGCGCAGCTGGCGCAGATGCCGCTGCTGCATGACGAAGAGCGCGCCACCTGGACGCAGTGGTTTGGCGAGCAGCAGGTGAAGCGGGTGCGTCGGGATGGGGCGATGTTTGAGGATGGGCTGCTGACCCTGGCCGCCGTGCAGGCCGGGCTGGGTTGCGCCCTGATGCGTGAGCCGATGATCCTACCCTATCTGCAAACCGGCGAGCTGGTGAAGATCTTCGACCTGCCCATCGACGACGGACGAGATTACTACCTCTGCGTGCGTCAGGACGTGGAGATGACCCACGAGGGCAAGCTGCTCCAGCAGTGGCTGCGTGAGGAAGCCGGGAGATAGCGTATCTAATTTCATTCAGGAAGTGCTAGCGGAAAGCCCAGTCGAGCTACCGGGCTTTGGATTTCCAGGAACACTATTGTTTAGCCTTGCGGCTGTTTTCTGCTTTCCACTCTTCGTATGAAGCTTCGAGAACCCAGAGACAAACAGCGCCCTTGTCGGTACTCAGTAAGGCATAGCGGGTTCGCTGATAGAATCCCTCAACTACGGAGGTGGCGTTCTCAGCAGGAATGCTACAAACAATATCCGTTCCAATCATATGAGGCCATGTACTGGCATCAATTGTACTGAGCGTATGCAGAACGCCTGACGTATTTTTTGATAGCGCTTCTGCTAGTGCATTCTCCAGACCAATGGCCTGCTCAATATCAGCCGCTGCTGCCAGCTCAGGCACCTTTTCAAGCCAGACCTGTTTGCCCGTTTCAACTCCCTTTAAAGAGGCTGACCAGTTGATGGTCTTTCCGCTAGCCCAGACCAGACAGGGGAAAAGGCTTAGAAGAATGATCCGTTTCATCGCACAACCTCAAGAGTCCCGCCTTCACGCAAGACACGCCGTCGGGTGGACAGAGACATAATGATACAGCCTTCCGATGCAAAGCCCGCAGGCTTGTGAACGCGTTCACCATGTATACGAAAGGCGGAACGGCCAAATGATTCTCCAGAGGTCTGCTCCAAAATAATCGTCACTGGACCTTTTGACTGTGAATGTCCTGCGATGCGATACGTCCCTCGTGGGATTGGCCCCATCCCCTTAACCTGCTGGCGGTCAGGGTTATTTTTATTAGTTAGGTTACCGGAATAACCGGTCTCCACCAGTTCGCTACCGCTGTAAAGTCTGCCTGTGCTTTGCTCATATTTCCATGCCATAAATAATTATCCTTTATGCAGTCGCGCGTGCATTCCAGCTGTCTGAATGAATGATGTTTCCATCCACATAACGCCAGGTGATTTTTTCGTAGACTAGTTCCACAATCTCCAAATGGTTCCGCCTTTCTCCATATTGAGTTTTGACGTCATACATAAGTGGCCCTACGCTGATAACCGTAACGCCCTCCATTAGGACGCTGAAATATTCATCCTCCCAGCCAGCATCGTTTATACGATAAAATTTTACTTCAGCAGATCTGAGTTTCTGCCCGCAGGTCACGGCCTTATAAAGATAGGGGCTAGAGGCATCAATCTCTTTGTCAAAGCTGTAGGGAAAATGTTCGCGAGTGGAAGTAGGTTTACCCGTTACGTTGTCTGTAGATAGAGAGATGCCGTGATTCAGGCCGAGAATTTCGATACTCCCTTCGCGGCCCGCAACGTCGGCAGAGCCGCGTATCAACGCCCCGCCGTCGTCTTTTAGCCATAGATAAGCTGGTATAGCCATAGCGTAAACTCCGTTTAAAAAAGAGACAGCCAACGTAATTCTGCTGGCTAACCCGCTGCATTCGCAGCAAATTTAAGCTACGCCTAAGTCAAATAAGCGTCAATTTCGTACAGGCTAAAATTGGTGCATCCGTGCTGTCCTAAATAATACATCTGCCCAATCGGGTAATTACCTTTGAGCCATTTGCTAAACTTAAGTCATATTCCTCACTAAGGAGAGCGCTATGGCTTCAGGTTGGGCAAACGACGGTGCAGTTCAGGATCAGATCGACAGCACCATTGACGATGCGGTGGCCCGCGCCCGCCGGGGACTGCCGAAGGGTGAGAGCCTGCACGAGTGCGAAGAGTGCGGGGCAACCATTCCCGAAGCGCGTCGCAAGGCGATCCCCGGCGTCAGGCTGTGCGTGGAGTGCCAGCAGAAGAAAGATTTGAAAAATGATGCCTTTTCAGGATATAACCGTAGAGGTTCGAAAGACAGCCAGCTTCGTTAACTGAATAACGGCAACAGAGGCAGCGCAAGCGGTTGCTATTTGCATCACAAAAAAGCGCTGCTGAAGTGGCATTTCGTGCCGCTAAAACAGCGGCACGGGGTAAATCAGCCAACCGATGAATAATTCCTGTTAAAAATCATTGATTTTCAATATATTAACGATCGTTCAAAATTTTAGATGAAGGTCGTCAATTCTATTCGATTTAATCTCTCGCGAAAAAACGTGATACTCATCACATCGACGGAACATCGTCTCCCATACAGAACAAACTGCGAGAATTGAACCATGAAAACCATCAAATATGCTGTTGCTGCTCTTGCACTGACGACTCTCTCCTTTGGCGCGTTCGCCGCTCAGGCAGTTACCGCTGAACAGGCTCAGAGCATGCATAAAATTGGCGTTGTTTCCGCGCAGGGCGCGACCACGCTGGATGGTCTGGAAGCACAGCTGGCTCAGAAAGCCGCTGCTGCAGGCGCAAAAGGCTATAGCATCACTTCAGCTAACGCCTACAACAAAATGAGCGGTACTGCGGTTATCTATCAGTAATCGCCTTACCGTGTCTGCCCCGTCGGCTCATCACCGGCGGGTTGTATTACCCCTCATTATTACTGCATTGACCCCGTTTGTTGTTACCCTTGTTGCCCGTCCGGTTTGGACGGGCTTTTTTTTGCCCGCTGTTTATCAAAAATGCTGCGCCACGCGCGCCAGGCCCTCTTCCACGGTCTCTGCTTCCCCCGTCCCCACGAAACAGCAGGCGATCTGCCGCTTCAGCGTTTCCGGCACCGGCTCGCTTCCCACCAGACAGCGCTCAATCCAGCGGGCGGTGACCTCCGGATCTTTGCTGGCTGGCAACGCGGCCTGCACCGTTTCATCCTGCCGCTCGCTCACGACGCGCGCGCCCTGGGCATCAATCAGCGTCAGCTGCGGACAGCGTTGAGGGTTGGCGTACACCTCCCCCTCCGTACCGTGCATCAGCAGCCCACGACCGCCGATATCACCGAAAAACTTTGCCACTCGCGTGACGTACTCGGGGTGAGAGACGCTGGAGAGACGCAGGGCAGCATCTTCCGCAAACGGGGTCGCCAGCTTGGCCAGAGTATGGGCGCTGTTACGCACCCCCATGCGCCAGCGCATATCCAGCTGCTTCTCCAGCGGCGGACAGAGCGCGCTAACGGGTACGTATACCGGGTTGCGCCCCTCCAGCTTCGCCTGCGCCTGTCCAGCGGTCAGGGTCGGCTCAATGCCCAGCAGGGTAAAGATGGTTTCCGAGATGACACGATCGCGATCTTCGCTCACGCCGTGCACCAGCACCGGAAAGCCAAGCCGCTGGAGCAGCATCGCCAGCAGCGGGGTCAGATTCGCCTGCCTGCGCGCGCCGTTATAGGTGGGAATGACAATCGGCATCGGCTTCGCCACCGGCGGGGTCAGGCGCATGGTCTGAGCCTGCATCGCCTCGTAGAAGCCCAGCATCTCCGCCTCGCCCTCGCCTTTGATGCGCAGGGCGATCAGGATCGCGCCCATCTCCAGATCGTCCACCTCGCCGTTGAGCATGTGGCTGTACAGCGCCCGTGCGGTATCAAAATCCAGATCGCGGGCATGATTTTTACCGCGCCCGACCTCTTTAATGATTTTGCGGAAATCCATAGCTAACTCCTTGCGTCATAGGTGAGGATCAGCGTCGCCGACGACGATTCTGTTTTGGTTTACTTTTTACTATAACGTCAGGCACGTCCGGTTGGGAAATAGGAAAAACAGGCAGCGCGTCGAGCAGCCGTTTCCCGTAGCCTTTGGAGAGCAGCCGCCGGTCATAGATGACCACTTCCCCCCGGCAGCTATGGCTACGGATCAGCCGCCCCACCTGCTGGATAAGGTTGAAGGAGGCGCTCGGCAGGCTCTGAACTTCAAAGGGATAGCGGTTGAGGCTCTTCAGCCACTCGCCCTCGGTGATCACCACCGGGCTGTCGATAGGCGGAAAGGCAATCTTATGGATATGCACCTGGGTCAGGTAGTCGCCTTTAAGATCCAGCCCCTCGGCAAAGGACTGCAGCCCCACCAGCACGCTGCGCCCCCCCTCGTCGATGCGCTTGCGATGCAGCTCCACCAGCCGGTAACGCGGCTGATCCCCCTGCACCAGCAGCATCAGGCGCAGATCGGTCACAAAGGTCAGGAACAGCTGCATGGCGCGGTTGCTGGCAAACAGCACCAGCATGCCGGGGTGCTCTTTTTTCTCAACCTGCTCGCGGAAGTAGGCCGCCATCTCGGCGATATGCTTCTCTTCGTGCTCCATTAGCGGCTCGTAGCGCATCTGCGGGATCACCAGCCTGCCCTGCTCAATGTGGTTAAAGGGCGAGTCGAGCCTCACGAAGCGATCCCCGGCTTTCTCCTTCAGGCCGCTCATCTCCTGTAACCGGGAGAAGCTATTCAGGGAGCGTAAGGTGGCCGAAGTCACGACGATATGCGGCACGCTGCGCCACAGCAGCTTCTCCAGCTGATCGCTGACGCGGATGCCGACGCAGTGGAAGAAGAGGTGCATCTGCCCCTCAACCAGCTCCCGGGTGGCCCACTTGGTCACCGGTGCACCCGACGCCTGCGCCATTGAGGCCAGCCGCCACAGCTTGCTCTGGCTCTCAAACATGCCCAGGGCGCGGTTCATCTGCAAAATGACCCGGTGCAGACGGACAATATCGTGCTGGCCGGTCTTTTCACCGAGATCGTTTAAGAACAGCTCCGCCAGACCGCGCAGCATCTCGGTCAGCTTCGCCAGCCGCAGGCAGATCTCCATCACCTCGTCAGGCAGCTCGCCCATGGCAAAGCGGTGCTCCGCCTCCGTCCCGGCAGGCATGTAAAGGCCGAGAATAGCGTTCAGCGAGGCGATAAGCTCATACAGCTCTTCACAGTGGGCGTTGAGTCGCTCCGGCAGCGCCAGCGGCGGCGTGGTCTTCGGGCGAAACTGCTCCATGCAGGTCGCCACCAGCTTGGTGAAGAGATCGAGCTGAAGCCGATACCAGGGGGCGGTGATCTCGGCGCTCATCTCCAGCGCGTCGCGGGCGACGTCCGGCAGATGGTGGCCCTCATCCAGCACCAGCAGCAGGTTTTTCGGCTCCGGCAGCACCGCCTCGGACTCCATCGCCGCCATCACTAAGGCGTGGTTAGCTACCACCACCTCGACCTCCTGCACCTCCCGGCGGGCGACAAAAAACGGGCATTCGCGGTAGTAGTGACAGTTGCGGTTCAGGCAGCTGGCCTTGTCGGTGCTGAGCCGCCGCCAAAGGCCATCTTCAATATTCTGATCGGTGTGATCGCGCAGGCCGTCCCAGCGGTAGCTATCGAGATCGGCCTTGAGTTTGGCGCAGCGCTGCTGCTCCTCTTTGCTGTTGGGCGTCAGCTCGTCGTCGAGAAAGGCCAGCAGATCCTGCTGGGTAGCCTCGCTGCTGGCAAGAGCCGTCAGGTTGCGCGGACAGACGTAGCGTCCGCGGCCAAAGGCAGCGGTAAAGCGCAGATCCGGGATAATCTTCTTCAGCAGCGGGAGATCCTTGCTGAAGATCTGATCCTGCAACGCCACGTTGGCGGTGCTGATGACCAGCGTCTTCTGCTCTTCGCGAGCGATGGCGATGCCGGGAATAAGATAGGAGAGGGTCTTACCGACGCCGGTCGGCGCCTCAATGGCCAGATGCCGCCCCTCCTCCCCGGCCAGGGTTTTGGCGACGTCAGCGATCATCTGCCGCTGCGGTGCGCGCGGGATAAAGTCGGGGATCTGTTGCTGTAGCGCCTTATACCAGGCGGCAATCTGCGCTTTCAGCGCGGCGGAAAGAGCCATCGGGAGACCTGAAATACTGTATAAACAGCCACTATTGTCTCACGATCGCTGCCATGCCGCAAAAGAAAAGCCCGGCTTTGCGGCCGGGCTTCAGGATTACTGCGATGCCGCCGGTTTACGCGGACGGCGACGGCGCGCCTGCTCCCCGGCAGGCTTCGCGTCACCGCTGCGGCGCGGCTGGCTTGATTTTGGTGCGCCACCTTCGCTGCGACCCTCGCTTCGGCGCGGCTGCTGCTGGCTGCGACCGCCGCCCTGCCCGCGTCCACCGCCGCCGCCACGCTGCTGGCGACCGTTCTGGATTGGCTCGGCTTTGATGGAGGCATCCGGCTCATAGCCCGGCAGAGCAATGCGCGGGATCTCTTTTTTCAGCAGGCGCTCAATGTCGCGCAGCAGCTTGTGCTCGTCCACGCAGACCAGCGACAGTGCTTCGCCAGTCGCTGCTGCACGGCCGGTACGACCGATGCGGTGCACGTAGTCTTCCGGCACGTTCGGCAGCTCGTAGTTAACCACGTGCGGCAGCTCTTCAATATCCAGGCCACGGGCAGCAATGTCGGTTGCCACCAGTACGCGGATGTCGCCGGATTTAAAATCGGCCAGCGCACGGGTACGTGCACCCTGGCTCTTGTTGCCGTGGATGGCGGCGCTGCGGATGCCGTCTTTATTCAGCTGCTCCGCCAGGTGGTTCGCGCCGTGCTTGGTGCGGGTAAAGACCAGCACCTGCTGCCAGTTGCCTTCGCCAATCATCTGCGACAGCAGCTCGCGTTTGCGTTTTTTATCAACAAAGTGAACGTGCTGGGTCACCTGCTCGGAGGCGGTGTTGCGGCGCGCGACTTCGATCTCCAGCGGGTTGTGCAGCAGCTTCTCCGCCAGGGTTTTGATCTCATCCGAGAAGGTGGCAGAGAAGAGCAGGTTCTGGCGCTTAGCGGGCAGCTTAGCCAGCACGCGGCGGATGTCGTGGATAAAGCCCATGTCCAGCATGCGGTCGGCTTCGTCCAGCACCAGGATCTCAATCCCGTCCAGCTTAACGGCGTTCTGGTGCTCCAGATCCAGCAGACGGCCCGGCGTGGCGACCAGCACGTCAACGCCGCCGCGCAGCTTCATCATCTGTGGGTTAATGCTCACACCACCGAAAACCACCAGCGAGCGAACGTTGAGGTACTGACTGTACTCACGCACGTTCTCGCCTACCTGAGCCGCCAGCTCGCGGGTCGGGGTGAGGATCAGCGCTCGTACCGGGCGACGCCCCTTGGCGTGCGGTTCGCTGGTAATCAGGCGCTGCAGCAGCGGCAGGGTAAAGCCCGCAGTTTTACCGGTACCGGTCTGGGCGCTGGCCATCAGGTCGCGCCCCTGCAGCACGGCGGGGATCGCCTGCTGCTGGATCGGGGTAGGTTCGCGGTAGCCCTGCTCGGCAACGGCGCGCAGGATCTCAGGGTTTAAACCCAGTGCTTCAAAAGACATAACAACTCCGAACCGCCCCGACCGTTTCAGGTGTAGTTTTCAGGGAGATAGGTAACGAAACAGATGACAAAAACCACAATGTCATGAAGGGGCGGAGTGTAACAGCTTTTGTGACGCGCCGCATAAAATATCCCATAAAGCATTTTCCCAATCCATAAGTTCGATAAGGATATAACCATGCAGATAAATGCAAGGGAGCCTAAGCCTATGAAAAAAGCTGTTATCGCCGCCGTGGCGATAGTTGTCGTGCTGGCCGCTGCCGTCGGCGGCTGGCTGTGGTATCAGAGCAAACAGGATCGTGGTCTGACCCTCTACGGCAACGTCGATATCCGCACGGTAAATCTGAGCTTTCGCGTCGGAGGACGGCTGACGTCCCTTGCCGTTGACGAAGGAGATGCAATCAAAGCCGGGCAGGTGCTGGGGACGCTGGACAAAGCGCCCTACGAAAACGCGCTGATGCAGGCCAGAGCAAGCGTTGCCGTCGCCCAGGCGCAGTACGATCTGATGCAGGCGGGCTATCGCGATGAGGAGATCGCCCAGACCGCGGCGGCGGTGCGGCAGGCCAAAGCGGCTTACGACTATGCGCAGAACTTCTACGCCCGCCAGCAGGGACTGTGGAAAAGCCGCACCATTTCAGCCAACGATCTGGAAAACGCCCGCTCCTCCCGGGATCAGGCTCAGGCAACGCTGAGATCCGCCGAGGATAAGCTCAGCCAGTACCGCACCGGCAACCGCCCGCAGGATATTGCCCAGGCGAAGGCCAGCCTTGAACAGGCTCAGGCCCAGCGGGCGCAGGCCGAGCTGGATCTGCATGATACCACCCTGGTGGCCCCCTCCGACGGTACGCTGATGACCCGCGCCGTAGAGCCGGGCAGCATGCTCAGCGCAGGCAGCACGGTGCTGACCCTGTCCCTAACCCGCCCGGTGTGGGTGCGCGCCTATATTGATGAACCTAACCTGGGCCGGGCCAAACCCGGCAGCGAGCTGCTGCTCTATACCGATGGCCGCCCGGACAGGCCCTACCGCGGCCGGGTAGGCTTCGTCTCCCCTACCGCCGAGTTCACGCCGAAAACCGTCGAAACGCCGGATCTGCGCACCGATCTGGTCTACCGCCTGCGTATTATCGTCACCGACGCCGACGACGCCCTGCGCCAGGGGATGCCGGTCACCGTCCAGTTTAATGACGGACAGGGCAATGAGTGACGCAGCGATCCGCCTCAATGGCCTGGTAAAACGCTTTCCGGGCATGGAGAAGCCCGCCGTCGCGCCCCTCACCTCTACCATCCAGAGCGGGTATGTTACCGGGCTGGTGGGTCCCGACGGCGCGGGTAAAACCACGCTGATGCGCATGCTTGCCGGGCTGCTGAAGCCCGACGCGGGCGCTGCCCACGTGCTGGGCCTCGATCCCATCCACGACGACCGCGCCCTGCACGCCTCGCTGGGCTATATGCCGCAGAAGTTCGGCCTGTATGAAGATCTGACGGTAATGGAGAACCTGAACCTGTATGCCGATCTGCGCAGCGTCATCGGCGAAACGCGGCAGAAGACCTTTGCCCGGCTGCTGGAATTTACCGCCCTCGCTCCCTTCACTACTCGGCTGGCGGGCAAGCTCTCCGGCGGGATGAAGCAGAAGCTGGGCCTGGCCTGTACCCTGGTGGGCGAACCGAAAGTGCTGCTGCTGGATGAACCCGGCGTTGGCGTGGATCCGATTTCGCGGCGCGAGCTGTGGCAGATGGTGCACGAGCTGGCGGGCGAAGGGATGCTGATCCTCTGGAGCACCTCCTATCTCGACGAGGCCGAGCAGTGCCGCGACGTGCTGCTGCTGAACGAGGGGGAGCTGCTCTATCAGGGCCAGCCGACAACGCTGACCCAGAGCATGGCCGGGCGCAGCTTTCTGCTGCACAGCCCGCAGGAGTCCAACCGCAGGCTGCTGCGGCGGGTACTGAAGCTACCCCAGGTGAGCGACGGCATGATCCAGGGCCGTTCGGTGCGCCTGATCCTCAAGAGAGCGGCCAGCGCAGAGGATATTCGCAACGCTAAGGGGATGCCGGAGATTGCGATAGCCGAGACCGCGCCGCGCTTTGAAGATGCCTTTATCGACCTGCTCGGCGGGGCGGGAACCCAGGAGTCGCCCCTCGGCGCGATCCTGCACACCGTGGGAGGCTCGCCTGAAGAGACGGTGATTGAAGCAAAATCGCTGACGAAGAAATTTGGCGATTTTGCGGCAACGGATAACGTCGATTTTGCCGTTAAGCGGGGAGAGATCTTCGGCCTGCTGGGGCCAAACGGTGCGGGCAAGTCCACCACCTTTAAAATGATGTGCGGCCTGCTGGTGCCTACCTCCGGCAAGGCGCTGGTGCTGGGTATGGATCTGAAGGTCAGCTCCGGCAAGGCGCGCCAGCGGCTGGGCTATATGGCGCAGAAGTTCTCTCTCTACGGCAACCTCACCGTGGAGCAGAACCTGCGCTTCTTCTCCGGCGTCTACGGCCTGCGCGGGCGGGCGCAGAGCGAGAAAATAGCCCGCATGAGTGAGGCGTTCAGCCTGACTTCTATCGCCTCACACGCCACCGACGCCCTGCCGCTGGGCTTCAAGCAGCGGCTGGCGCTGGCCTGCTCGCTGATGCACGAGCCGGATATCCTGTTTCTTGACGAACCCACCTCCGGCGTCGATCCCCTCACCCGCCGCGAGTTCTGGCTGCATATCAACAGCATGGTGGAGAGAGGCGTCACCGTGATGGTCACCACCCACTTTATGGATGAGGCGGAGTATTGTGACCGCATCGGGCTGGTCTATCGCGGAAAGCTGATCGCCCACGGCACGCCGGACGATCTAAAAGCCCAGGCCGCGGACGCTGAACAGGCGGATCCGACCATGGAGCAGGCCTTTATTCGGCTAATCAACAGCTGGGACAGGGAGCATGCCGATGAGCCATAGCCCAGTGTCATGGCGGCGGGTACGCGCCCTCTGCATCAAAGAGACGCGGCAGATCGTGCGCGATCCCAGCAGCTGGCTGATTGCGGTGCTGATCCCCCTCCTGCTGCTGTTTATCTTCGGCTATGGGATCAACCTCGACTCCAGCCGCCTGCGGGTGGGGATCCTGCTGGAGCAGCGCAGCGAAGAGGCGCTGGACTTCGCCCACGCCATGACCGGCTCGCCCTATATTGATGCCACCATCAGCGATAGCCGTCAGGCGCTTATCCAGAAGATGCAGGCCGGGCGCATACGCGGCATGGTGGTGATCCCGGTGGATTTCGCCGCCAACATGGCGCGTCCAGGCGCAGATGCGCCGATTCAGGTGATCACTGACGGCAGCGAGCCGAACACCGCCAACTTCGTGCAGGGTTACGCAGAGGGGATCTGGCAGCTATGGCAGATGCAGCGGGCGGAGGATCGGGGCGAAGAGTTTGAGCCGCTGATCGACGTCCAGACCCGCTACTGGTTTAACCCGGCCGCCATCAGCCAGCACTTTATTATCCCCGGTGCGGTGACCATCATCATGACGGTGATTGGCGCTATCCTCACCTCGCTGGTGATCGCCCGCGAGTGGGAGCGCGGCACCATGGAGGCCCTGCTCTCCACGGAGGTGACCCGCGTCGAGCTGCTGCTCTGCAAGCTGATCCCCTACTACTTCCTCGGCATGCTGGCGATGCTGCTCTGCATGCTGGTCTCGGTGTTTATTCTCGGCGTGCCCTACCGTGGCTCGCTGATCCTGCTGTTTTTTATCAGCAGCCTGTTTTTGCTCAGCACCCTCGGGATGGGGCTGCTTATCTCTACTGCGACGCGTAACCAGTTTAACGCTGCGCAGGTGGCGCTCAACGCCGCGTTTCTGCCGTCGATTATGCTGTCAGGCTTTATCTTTCAAATCGATAGCATGCCGGCGATTATCCGCGCGGTGACCTGGATCATTCCGGCGCGCTATTTTGTCAGCACCCTGCAAAGCCTGTTTCTGGCGGGAAATATCCCGGTGGTGCTGATCGTCAATACGCTGTTTTTGCTGGCCTCGGCGGTGATGTTTATCGGCCTGACATGGCTGAAAACCAAACGGCGACTGGATTAATCCTTACGCTTCTATTTTGCCCGGTGGCGCTGCGCTTACCGGGCCTACGGGTTTTGTAGGTCGGGTAAGCGCAGCGCCACCCGACATGAGGATGGCACAATGTTTTATCGTTTATGGACGCTAATTCGCAAAGAGCTGCAATCCCTGCTGCGGGAGCCGCAGACCCGCGCGATCCTGATTGTGCCAGTGCTGATCCAGGTGCTGCTGTTCCCCTTTGCCGCCACCCTTGAGGTGACCAACGCCACCATCGCCATCTATAACGAAGACAGCGGCAGGCATGCGGTGGAGCTGACCCAGCGCTTTGCCCGCGCCAAAGCCTTTACCCACGTGCTGCTGCTGAGAAGCCCGCAAGAGATTCGGCCCACCCTCGACACGCAAAAGGCGCTGCTGCTGGTGCGCTTTCCGGCGGATTTCTCGCGCAATCTCGATACCTTCCAGACCGCGCCCATGCAGCTGATCCTCGACGGACGTAACTCCAACAGCGCGCAGATTGCCGCCAACTATCTGCAGCAGGTGGTAAAGGATTATCAGCAGGAGCTGATGACAGGAAAAGCGAAGCCTAACAACAGCGAGCTGGTCGTGCGGAACTGGTATAACCCCAACCTCGACTATAAATGGTTCGTCGTGCCGTCGCTGATCGCCATGATCACCACCATCGGCGTGATGATTGTCACCTCGCTGTCGGTGGCCCGGGAGCGGGAACAGGGTACGCTCGATCAGCTGCTGGTTGCCCCCCTCGCCACCTGGCAGATTTTCGTCGGCAAAGCGGTTCCGGCCCTGATCGTTGCCACCTTCCAGGCCAGTATCGTATTGGCGATCGGCATCTGGGCCTACCAGATCCCCTTCGCCGGATCGCTAATGCTCTTCTACTTCACGATGCTGATCTATGGGCTGTCGCTGGTGGGCTTTGGCCTGCTGATCTCTGCGCTCTGCGCCACGCAGCAGCAGGCCTTTATCGGCGTGTTTGTCTTTATGATGCCGGCGATCCTGCTCTCCGGCTACGTGTCGCCGGTAGAGAACATGCCGGTCTGGCTGCAACATCTGACGTGGGTCAATCCAATTCGTCACTTCACCGATATTACCAAGCAGATCTACCTGAAGGACGCGAGTCTGGATATTGTCTGGGGAAGCCTGTGGCCGCTGCTGGTTATCGCGGCCACGACGGGATCAGTGGCCTACGCGATGTTCCGGCGGAACGTTGCCTAGCTTCTTATCTTTTGCCAGCAGCGACACAATCGCCGGGCCAGCAAGGATCGCCAGCCCTACCGGGGCCAGCAGCAGGTCGTTGTGCACCACGCGGGAGAGCAGCCAGAGCGCAATCAGCGAGGCCCCGAAGTACCAGGAGGTGGTCAGCTCCTCGAAAAAATCCCCCACTTCACGCCAGAGCCTGTCATGATGACGCTGCAGGACCAGCATGAGCAATACCGCAACGCCGTAAACCACGCACAGGCTTAAGCCGACGCGCACCAGCGCCCCGCTCATCCAGCCCATTACCAGCGCCGCTACGACAATAAAATGCGACATAATCTGCCAGCAACCGAGACCGGTTGCTACACGAATACGCTGTTGCCACTTCATGGATTCTCTCCTGAAGAATTTTATCTGTTGTTGAGATTACCGGACTTTACGGAAAAATCCGTAAGGCCGCATCTTTTTGTGACAGATACTACACTTTATTTCCAACAGGACAGCGTCACTGGCGGGATACAAGATGACAGAACAGAATCGGCCATTCTCTTTAAAAGTGCTTACTATTAACACACACAAGGGCTTCACCGCGTTTAACAAACGCTTTATTTTACCGGAGTTACGCGACGCGGTTCGTACCGTCGGCGCGGATATCGTCTGCCTGCAGGAGGTGATGGGGGCGCACGAGGTGCATCCGCTGCATGTGGAAAATTGGCCCGATACTACCCACTACGAATTTTTGGCCGATACGATGTGGAGCGATTTCGCCTACGGGCGTAACGCCGTCTATCCTGAAGGTCATCATGGCAACGCGGTGCTCTCCCGCTATCCGATAGTGCACTATGAGAACCGCGACGTCTCCGTTGACGGCAGCGAGAAACGCGGCCTGCTCTACTGCCGCATCGTACCGCCGCAGCTTAACCGCCCGATTCATGTTATCTGCGTCCATCTTGGATTACGCGAAGCACATCGTCAGGCCCAGCTCACTATGCTGGCCGAGTGGGTGAACTCCTTCCCTGAAGGGGAGCCGGTGCTGGTGGCGGGCGACTTTAACGACTGGCGGGTCAAAGCGAACTACCCGCTGAAAAAACAGGCGGGACTGGAGGAGATCTTTACCCGGGCGAAGGGCCGCCCGGCGCGTACGTTCCCGGTCAGCCTGCCGCTGCTGCGTCTTGACCGTATCTATGTTAAGAACGCCAACGCCAGCGCCCCTACGGCCCTGCCGCTGCGTAACTGGCGTCATTTGTCCGATCATGCCCCACTGAGCGCGGAGATTCACTTATGAAATGCGGATGGCGAGAAGGAAACCGCATCCAGCTGCTGGAGAACGGTGACGAATACTACCCGGCTGTGTTCAAAGCCATTGAGCAGGCACAGCGTAAGGTGATCCTGGAAACCTTTATCTGGTTTGACGACGACGTGGGCCGCCAGCTGCATGCGGTGCTGCTGCGTACCGCCCAGCGCGGAGTGAATATCGAAGTGCTGCTGGACGGCTACGGCTCCCCCGATCTCAGCGATGAGTTCGTCGGCCAGCTTACCGCCGCCGGGGTGGTGTTCCGCTACTACGATCCGCGCCCGCCGCTGTTTGGCATGCGCACCAACGTTTTCCGCCGGATGCACCGCAAAATTGTGGTGATCGACAGTAACGTCGCCTTTGTCGGCGGCATTAACTACTCTGCCGAGCATATGAGCGACTACGGCCCGGAAGCTAAGCAGGACTACGCCGTGCGGGTGGAAGGCCCGGTGGTGGAGGATATCCTCCAGTTCGAACTGGAGAACCTGCCGGAGCATGCCCAGACCCGCCGCTGGTGGCAGCAGCGCCGTCGCCATCAGGCTCCGGAGAATCGCCAGCCCGGCGAAGCGCAGGCGCTGTTTGTCTGGCGCGATAACGACGATCACCGGGATGACATTGAGCGTCACTATCTGAAGATGCTGGCGAATGCCAAACGTGAAGTGATCATTGCTAATGCCTACTTCTTCCCCGGCTACCGCCTGCTGCACGCGATGCGCAACGCCGCCCGTCGTGGCGTGACGGTAAAGCTGATTGTTCAGGGCGAGCCGGATATGCCTATTGTTAAGGTGGGTGCGCGTCTGCTCTATAACTACCTGGTGAAGGGCGGCGTGCAGGTGTATGAGTACCGCCGCCGTCCGCTGCACGGCAAGGTGGCGGTGATGGACGATCACTGGGCCACCGTTGGCTCCAGCAACCTCGATCCTCTTAGCCTGTCCCTTAACCTGGAAGCTAACCTGATTATCCACGACCGCAGCTTTAACCAGACCCTGCGCGACAACTTGAGCGGCATCCTGCAGCACGACTGCGTGCGGGTGGATGAGACCATGGTGCCAAGACGCACCTGGTGGAACCTGGCGAAGAGCGTGGTGGTCTTCCACTTCCTGCGTAAATTCCCGGCCATGGTGGGCTGGCTGCCGGCGCACACGCCCAAGCTATCACTGGTAAAGCCTCCGGTTCAGCCGGAGATGGAGACTCAGGATCGCGTCGATACGGAAAGCAGAGAGGTTAATCCCTGATGAGCAAATCACATCCTCGCTGGCGGCTGGCGAAAAAGATCCTGACCTGGGTCTTCTTTATTGCCGTGACGGTGCTGCTGGTGGTCTACGCCCGTACGGTGGACTGGGGCGACGTCTGGAACGTTATCCGTAACTATAACCGCACGCCGCTGCTGATCTCTGCTGCGCTGGTGGTGGTGAGCTATCTGCTCTACGGCTGCTATGACCTGCTGGCCCGCGCCTACTGCGGGCACAAGCTGGCGGCGCGCCAGGTGATGCTGGTATCCTTTGTCTGCTACGCCTTTAACCTGACGCTCAGTACCTGGGTGGGCGGGATTGGCATGCGCTACCGCCTCTACTCCCGTCTCGGCCTGCCCAGCAGCACCATCACCCGGATCTTCTCGTTAAGCATTACCACCAACTGGCTGGGCTATATCCTGCTTGGCGGGATCATCTTTACCTTCGGCATCGTAGAGCTGCCGTCGCACTGGTATATCGACGAAGGCACGCTGCGTATCGTCGGCGTGGTACTGCTGCTGCTGATTGCTGCCTACCTGTGGTTCTGTGCCTTTGCGAAACGTCGGCATATGACGGTGAAGGGCCAGAAGCTGGTGCTGCCGTCGTTTAAGTTTGCTCTGGCACAGATGGTGATCTCCAGCGCTAACTGGATGGCGATGGGGGCGATTATCTGGCTGCTGCTGGGCCAGGAGGTGAATTACTTCTTCGTGCTGGGCGTGCTGCTGGTAAGCAGTATCGCCGGGGTGATCGTACATATTCCGGCAGGGATCGGCGTGCTGGAGGCGGTATTTATCGCCCTGCTGGCGGGTGAGCACGTCTCGCACGGCAAAATCATCGCCGCTCTGCTCGCCTATCGCGTGCTCTACTACTTCCTGCCGCTGATGCTGGCGCTGGTGTGTTATCTGGTGCTGGAGAGCCGGGCGAAAAAGCTGCGGGCGAAGAACGAGCAGGCGATGCAGAAGTAATGAGAAAGGTAAACCCCGGTGGCGCTACGCTTACCGGGGCTACAAATGATAATGCAAACTGACGTTAACGACGATTGCCAAAAATCCGCAGCAGCATCAGGAACAGGTTGATAAAGTCGAGATAGAGCGTCAGCGCCCCCAGAATAGCGTATTTCCGCAGGTTACCGGTGTCGCTTACGTCGATCTGCTCGCCGATGTTCTTCAGCTTCTGCGTGTCATAGGCCGTCAGGCCCACGAAGACAATCACCCCGATATAGGTCACTATCCACATCAGCGTCTCGCTCTTCAGCCAGAAGTTGACCAGCGAGGCCAGCACAATTCCAATCAGCGCCATAAACAGCATATTGCCGAAGCCGCTCAGATCGCGTTTGGTGGTATAGCCGTAGAGGCTCATGGCACCAAACATGCCGCCGGTGACCACAAAGGTGCTGGCGATGGATGAATAGGTGTAGACCACAAAGATGCTGGCGAGAGTCAGGCCGGTTAGCGCCGAGTAGAGCATAAACAGCGTGGTGGCCATCGCCGCACTGAGCTTATGCACCAGCCCGGAGAGAACAAACACCAGCGCCAGCTGGGCAATGATCAGGCCAAAGAAGGTGATTTTGCTGGAGAAGACAAACATCATCACCGCGGGAGTATTGGCCGCGAACCAGGCGATAAACGCGGTCAGGAACAGTCCGCAGGTCATCCAGCCGTAGACCTGGGCCATGTAGGTTTGCAGCCCGCCGCGGGCCTGGACAATTGAATCGGATCGTGGGAATCGGTCCATGATTAACTCCTGTTAAGTGAACACGCTTCTAAGGGTAACACATCCTCAGGAAAGCGGCTTACCAGCGCTTAGCCGCCTGCTGGTCACTCTCCCGCGCCTCGACCCAACGATCGCCCTCCTCCGTCGCCTCCCGCTTCCAGAAGGGGGCGCGGGTCTTCAGGTAGTCCATAATGTACTCCCCGGCAGCAAAAGCGCTGCCGCGATGGACGCTGGTGACGCCAACGAAAACAATCTCATCCCCCGGCCACAGCTCGCCGATGCGGTGGATCACCGTGACGCGGCCCAGCGGCCAGCGTTCCCGGGCCTGCTGGACGATATCCGCCAGCGATTTTTCGGTCATGCCAGGGTAGTGCTCCAGGGTCAGGGCGCGCACGCTGTCACCGAGATTGTGGTTGCGCACCTTGCCGGTGAAGGTGACCACCGCCCCGTCTTCGTCGCGTTCCGCCAGCCAGGTATACTCCTCGCCAACGCTAAAGGGATCGAGACCTACGCGAATGCGCGTGTCGCTCATCTTAGCCTCCCGTGACCGGCGGGAAGAGCGCGACTTCATCGCCGCTCACGACCGGATGGTCAAAGCTCACCAGGGTCTGGTTGACCGCCGCCAGCAGACGACCCTCCTCCAGCGCCAGCGCCCAGCGGTCACCGCGGGCGGCCAGCTGCTGACGCAGGGCTTCAACGCTAGGAAATTCGCTCTCCAGCGTCAGGCTATCGCAGCCCACCAGCTCCCGCACCTGAGCAAAAAAGAGTACCTTAATCATCGTTATCCGCCCTGAAATCACCGGATTTGCCACCGCTCTTCGCCAGCAGGCGAACCGGGCCAATCACCATATCTTTCTGTACCGCTTTACACATGTCATAGATGGTCAGCGCCGCCACTGAAGCCGCGGTCAGCGCCTCCATCTCGACGCCAGTCTTGCCGGTCAGGCGGCACAGGGTAGTAATGCGTACCCGATGGTGTTCCGGCTGCGCCTCCAGATTTACTTCGACCTTGCTGAGCATCAGCGGATGGCACAGCGGGATCAGCTCCCAGGTGCGCTTCGCCGCCTGGATACCGGCAATGCGGGCGGTGGCAAAGACGTCGCCCTTGTGGTGGCTGCCGTCGATAATCATCGCCAGCGTCTCAGGGAGCATGGTGACAAAGGCTTCCGCCTGCGCTTCTCGCACGGTCTCTGCTTTTGCCGAGACGTCAACCATGTGCGCCTCACCGGCAGCATTAATGTGGGTCAGTTGAGACATAGCTTACTTCTTCAAATGGGGGTGAAAATTGCACGGACGGGTGCGCGCATCGAGCTGCGGCGCAATGATATTTTCCCATGCGGTACGACAGGCTTTGGTTGAGCCGGGCATGGCAAAAATCAGCGTGTTGTTGGCGATACCGGCTACCGCGCGGGACTGCAGCGTGGCGGTGCCAATCTCCTCAAAGGAGAGCATGCGGAACACTTCACCAAAGCCTTCGATCTCGCGATCGAAGAGCGGCAGCAGCGCCTCCGGGGTCTGGTCACCGGCGGTAAAGCCCGTGCCGCCGTTGATCGCGATAACCTGCACCTCATCACTGGCGATCCACGCCGAAACCTGGGCGCGAATAGCGTAGCGGTTCTCCTTGACGATGGCTTTCGCCACCACCTGATGACCCGCTTCGTGAGCTGCATCGCGCAGGAAGTGGCCGGAGGTATCCTCCTCTTCGCCGCGACGGCTGGAAACGGTCAGCACGGCAATGCGTGCCGGGACAAACTCTGCGCTGGCCTGACTCATAAACTGGCTCCTTGTAAGGTTTATCCGCCGATATAGGAAAGATTTTGCGTGATGCCGGTATTGCCCTGGTGCAGAAAGTGGGTCTGCTTCTTATGCGTTAGCGCTTCAGCGATGCGCGCCTCCAGCTCCGCCTGCTGGGCATCTTCCGCCAGCAGATCGCGCAGGCTCACGCCGCCGTCGCCGAACAGGCAGAGATGCAGCTTGCCTACCGACGAGACGCGCAGGCGGTTGCAGCTGGCGCAGAAATCTTTCTCGTAGGGCATGATCAGGCCGATTTCACCGCTGTAGTCCGGGTGGCAGAAGACCTGTGCCGGGCCGTCGCTGCGGCCACGCAGCTTCTGGATCCAGCCGCGACGCAGCAGCTCATCCCGCAGCACCATGCCGGAGAGGTGGTGCTTGCGGAACAGCTCGCTCCCCTCACCGGTCTCCATCAGCTCAATAAAGCGCAGCTGGATGGGACGGGTCTGGATCCACGCCAGGAAGGTATCCAGCTGGTGATGATTGACGTCGCGCATCAGCACGGTGTTGACCTTGACCTTCTCGAAGCCCGCCTCGAAAGCCGCATCAATGCCCTGCATCACTTGGTGGAACTTATCCTGTCCGGTGATGGCGTGAAACTGGCGGGCATCGAGGCTATCGACGCTGACGTTGATGGCGGTCAGCCCAGCTTCGCGCCAGCTGGCCACGTCCCGCGCCAGACGATAGCCGTTAGTGGTCACCGCCAGCTGGCGGATAGCGGCGTTTTCCCGCACCGCGGCGATGATCTCGGTAAAATCGCGGCGCAGCGAGGGTTCCCCGCCGGTCAGCCGCACCTTCTCCGTGCCGAGCGCCGAAAACGCACGGGTCACCCGCCGAATTTCATCGAGGGTCAGAAAGCTTTTGTTGGTGACCCCGCCCGGCTTGTAGCCATCGGGCAGGCAGTAGGTGCAACGAAAATTGCACACGTCGGTAATAGACAGACGCAGGTAATAGAACTTACGCGCGAATGCATCGGTAAGCTGTGAGGCCATGTACACCTTTCCAAATACGGGAGATGCAGTCATTTCTTCCTGCACCCTGGTGGCAACCGCCACGGCCAAAGCACCCTATCGGTACGACTTAGGTGCAGAGGCTAGAGTGTGTTAACGCTATAGATAGCGATAGTAGCGCGATAACGTGACTTTCGCCATCCTCGCCTATCGCTATATAAATTGATATATAGCGGCTTAATCATGCATTTTCACTACAGAATACGTGAAAATCAGCCTCTTGCCTTGATATGCATCATTTTCACCCGCCTGGGGCATCGTCTTTTAGTGGTATTTGCGTTAACGTAGCGCAGTTTTTTAGACATTAAGGAAGAGCTATGCGTAGTCGTACGCTTGCGGATCTTGACCGGGTGGTGGCCCTTGGCGGCGGACACGGGCTGGGCCGCGTCATGTCCTCGCTGGGATCGCTGGGTTCAAGGCTGACGGGGATCGTCACCACCACCGATAACGGCGGGTCAACCGGGCGTATTCGTCGCGCCGAGGGCGGCATCGCCTGGGGCGATATGCGTAACTGTTTAAACCAGTTAATTACCGAGCAGAGCGTCGCGTCGGCGATGTTTGAGTTCCGTTTTACCGGTAATGGCGAACTTTCAGGCCATAACCTCGGAAATCTGATGTTAAAGGCGCTGGATCACCTTAGCGTCAGGCCTCTGGAGGCGATAAATTTAATTCGTAACCTGCTGAAGGTCGATGCGTTTTTAATCCCCATGTCGGAGCAGCCGGTCGATCTGATGGCTATCGATAGCGACGGGCACACGGTCTACGGCGAGGTGAATATCGACGGGCTGACTACGCCCATTCAGGAGCTGATGCTTTTTCCCTCCGTGCCCGCAACCCGGGAGGCGACAGACGCCATTGCCGAAGCGGATCTGATCCTGATTGGTCCCGGTAGCTTTTATACCAGCCTGATGCCGCTGGTACTGCTTGGCGATCTGGCCCAGGCACTGCGCCGCACCCCGGCCCCGGTGGTCTATATCGACAACTTAGGTAAGGAGCTGAGCGCCGAGGCCGCGCGGATGGATCTGGCCGCTAAGCTGGCCCTGCTGGAGCAGCGCGTGGGCAAGCGGATCGTGGACGCCGTTGTGGTGGGACCGGAGGCGGAGACGGCGGATCTCAGCGGCCGCATCGTGGTTCAGGAGGCGCTGGAGGCCAGCGACGTTCCCCATCATCACGATCGTCACCTGCTGCGTGCCGCGCTGGAACAGGCGGTCCAGCGGCTGGGCTGATTTTCTCACGCTCGGACTTTTCTGAAGATCTTAAGGTTCCCTTAACCCTCTTCTGTGAGCATACGCAACATACTCTTTTCTGGACGTAATGTATGCGTATGTTCCCGTTCTACAGGCCTGCCCTAGGGCGCATGACCTTTACCCTCCTGTTCTCGTTCTATATCGCCGTCGTGCTGAACCTCGTCTTTTATCGTCAGGCCTGGACGCTGCTGGCGGTACATTCGCCATGGTCGCTGGCGGTATTTCTATCGATGCCGCTTGTCGCCTTCTGCGTGATCAATATCCTGATCGCCCTGGCCTCGTTGGTCTGGCTGGATCGGCTGCTGATCTGCCTGTTTATCCTGCTCTGCGCGACCACCCAGTACTTTATCTGGACCTACGGGGTGATTATCGACCGCACCATGATCGCCAATATTGTCGATACCACGCCCGCCGAGAGCTTTGCCCTGATCACGCCGCAGCTGCTGCTGACGATAGGGCTATCCGGGGTGCTGATGGCCATGCTGGCCTGCTGGCTAAGGATCAAAAAACACCCTTCCGGCTGGCGTAGCCTGCTGATGCGGGGGGCAAGTATCCTCGTGTCGGTCGCCGTGCTGCTGGTGGTGGGACTTTTTTTCTATAAGGACTACGCCTCGCTGTTTCGCAATAACCACGAGCTGGTGAAATCCCTCGGGCCGTCGAACAGCATCACCGCCGTCTACTCTTACTACAAGCATCATCAGATGGACAACCTGCCGCTGGTGAAGCTGGGGGAAGACGCTAAGCTCGACCCGCAGATGCACCAGGGCACGAAGAAGAATTTAACCATCCTGGTGGTGGGTGAAACCTCGCGGGCGGAAGATTTCTCCCTCTCCGGCTACGCACGCGAGACCAATCCGCGGCTCAAGCAGGACAACGTCATTTACTTCCCGCAGACCAGCTCCTGCGGCACGGTGACGGCGGTCTCCGTGCCCTGCATGTTCTCGGGGATGGCGCGCAAGAACTACGATGAGCAGCTGGCCCACCATCGGGAAGGCCTGCTGGATATTATCCAGCGTGCGGGCGTTAAGGTGCTGTGGAATGAGAACGACGGCGGCTGCAAAGGGGCCTGCGATAGGGTTCCCCATCAGGACGTTACGGCCCTGAACCTGGCCGACGACTGCACCGCTGGCGAGTGCCATGACGATATTCTCTTCCACGGTCTGGCGCAGTACATCGATAATCTACAGGGTGACGGTTTGATCGTGCTGCACACCATTGGCAGCCACGGCCCGACCTATTACGAACGCTATCCGCCGCAGTTCAGGAAATTCACCCCAACCTGCGATACCAACGAAATTCAGACCTGTTCGCAACAGCAGCTAAAGAATACGTATGATAATACGGTACTGTACGTCGATTATGTCGTCGATAAAGCGATAAAATTGCTGCAGGCGCAGCAGGACAGATTTACCACTAGCCTGGTCTACCTCTCCGATCACGGCGAGTCCTTAGGCGAAAACGGCGTCTATCTGCATGGTCTGCCCTACGCCATTGCGCCAGAGTCGCAGAAACATGTGCCGATGCTGATCTGGCTCTCGCAAGATTTTCAGCAGCGTTACAAGGTGAGTGAAGCGTGCCTGCAAAAACGCGCCGCCAGCGAGGCTTTTTCGCAGGACAACCTGTTCTCAACCATGCTGGGCATCACGGGCGTACAGACCCAGGTTTATCAGCCAGCCGATGATATTTTGGCCGCGTGCAAGGAGTCATAATCAATGAAAATATTAATCGTAGAGGATGATGCATTGCTGTTGCAGGGACTGATCCTGGCAATGCAGTCAGAGGGGTACGCCTGCGATGGCGTCAGTACCGGCCGGGAGGCGATGCTCAGCCTGGCGTCGGGGCACTATAGCCTGATTGTGCTCGATCTGGGCCTGCCGGACGAAGATGGCCTGCATCTTTTGCAGCGGCTGCGGCGGGAGAAGGTCTCCCTGCCGGTGCTGATCCTCACCGCCCGGGATACCGTGGAGGATCGTATCTGCGGGCTGGACGCAGGCGCAGATGACTATCTGATCAAGCCCTTCGCGCTGGAGGAGCTTAACGCCCGCATCCGGGCGCTGCTGCGCCGCCAGCATAACCAGGGCGATAACGAAATCACCGTTGACGACCTGCGCCTGAACGTTAATACCCGCCAGGTGTGGCTGGCCGGGCAGTCGATGGACCTGACGCCAAAAGAGTACGCCCTGCTGTCACGCCTGATGCTCAAGGCGGGCAGCCCGGTACACCGGGAGATTCTCTATAATGACATCTATAACTGGGATAATGAGCCGGCCACCAACACCCTCGAGGTGCATATACATAACCTGCGGGATAAGATTGGTAAAGATCGCATCCGCACGGTGCGCGGTTTTGGCTACCAGCTGATTAAAACGGAGCAGACAACCTGACGCTATGCCAGAGAAGATAAAAAAGGTGCTATCGCCTGCCCGCTGGACCCTGCGCGGACGCCTGCTGCTAACCATTGGCTCAATTCTGGTGCTGTTTCAGCTTATCAGCGTCTTCTGGCTGTGGCATGAGAGCAAGGAGCAGATCCAGCTGCTGGTTGAGAGCGCGATCTACAAGCACAACAACCACGCCCATATTGAGCGCGAGGTGCACGAGGCGGTTGCCAGCCTGCTGGTGCCGAGCCTGTTTATTATCGGCATGGCGCTGCTGCTCTGTATGCAGGCGGTAAAGCTGATTACCCGGCCGCTGAGCGATCTGCAGCGTGAGCTGGAGATCCGTACACCCGATAACCTCCAGCCGATTGTGCTCGACAACCCGTCGGCGGAGGTGGAAGCGGTCAGCTCGGCCATTAACCAGCTGGTCGCGCGCCTGAACCTGACGCTCGATCGTGAGCGGCTCTTTACCGCCGACGTCGCCCACGAGCTGCGTACCCCGCTGGCAGGACTGCGGCTGCACCTGGAGCTGCTGGCGAAAAGCCACCCTTCCGTGGACGTCAGCCGCCTGATTTTACGCATCGACCAGATGACGGAGAGCGTCTCCCAGCTGCTGCAGCTGGCGCGCATGGCCCAGTCGTTCTCGGCGGGCAGCTACCAGCAGGTGCTGCTGATCCGCGACGTGATGCTGCCGCTGCAGGATGAGCTACAGACGATGCTGGGCACGCGCCAGCAGACGCTGGTGCTGCCTGAGCGTCGGGAAGACGTAGCGGTTAGCGGGGATGCCGTTCAGCTCCGGGTGCTGCTCAGAAACCTGGTGGAGAACGCCCACCGCTACAGCCCCGAGAAGAGCGCCATCACCCTGAAACTTGAGCAGGATCCGGCCCCGGTGCTGGCGGTTGAGGATGAAGGCCCCGGCGTGGACGAGGCGAAAAGCAAAGAGCTGAGCAAAGCCTTTGTGCGAATGGACAGCCGCTACGGCGGCATTGGGCTAGGGTTGAGCATCGTCAGCCGCATCGCCCAGCTACACGACGGGCAGTTCTACCTGCACAACCGCACGCCGAAGCCCGGCGTACGGGCCTGGGTGCGGTTTCCGCCTGTAGTTTAGGCAGATCGTTTAGGCAGATTGTTTAAGCAGATCAGGACGCCGCAATAAAGAGATCGCGCAGCTGATGGAGGCGGTCGCGCAGCTGCGCCGCCTCTTCGAACTCGAGGTTCTGGGCGTGCTGTAGCATCTGCGCCTCCAGCTCGTGGATCTTCTGCTGCAGCGCCTTCGGCGTCAGCGCCAGCTCGGACTCGTCCACCCCCACCGGCGAACGGGACTTACCACGCCCTTTCGCTTTGGTCTTGGCAATGTTCTCGCCCAGCGCCAGAATATCCACCACCTTCTTATTCAGGCCCTGCGGCGTAATGCCGTGCTCTTCGTTGTACTGCTGCTGCTTCGCCCGACGGCGCTCGGTTTCGCCAATCGCCTTCGCCATTGACGGGGTGATCTTATCCCCGTAGAGAATGGCCTTACCGTTGACGTTACGCGCCGCACGACCAATGGTCTGAATCAGAGAACGTTCAGAACGCAGGAAGCCCTCTTTATCGGCGTCGAGGATCGCTACCAGCGACACCTCAGGCATATCCAGCCCCTCACGCAGCAGGTTGATGCCCACCAGCACGTTGAACTCGCCCAGACGCAGGTCGCGGATGATCTCCATACGCTCCACGGTATCGATATCCGAGTGCAGATAGCGCACCTTCTCGCCGTGCTCTTCCAGATACTCGGTGAGATCCTCGGCCATACGCTTGGTGAGCGTGGTGACCAGCACGCGCTCGTTAATGGCGACGCGCTTGCGGATCTCCGACAGCAGATCGTCCACCTGCGTGCCCACCGGGCGGACTTCGATAATGGGGTCAAGCAGGCCAGTCGGGCGCACTACCTGATCGACAATCTCTTCCCCGGATTTCTCCAGCTCGTAGTTGCCCGGCGTCGCCGAGACGTAGATGGTCTGCGGAGCTAAACCCTCGAACTCCTCAAACTTCATCGGACGGTTATCCAGCGCCGACGGCAGGCGGAAGCCGTACTCCACCAGCGTCTCTTTACGCGCCCGGTCGCCGCGGTACATACCGCCAATCTGCGGAATGGTGACGTGGGACTCATCGATCACCAGCAGGCCGTCGGCAGGCAGGTAGTCGAACAGCGTCGGCGGCGCTTCACCCGGCCCGCGCCCGGAGAGGTAGCGCGAATAGTTCTCGATGCCCGAGCAGTAGCCCAGCTCGTTCATCATCTCAAGGTCAAACTGGGTACGCTGGGTAATACGCTGCTCTTCCAGCAGCTTGTTGTTGGCCAGCAGCGTCTTGCGCCGGTCCGCCAGCTCCACCTTGATATCTTCCATCGCCTGCACGATGCGCTCGCGCGGGGTAACGTAGTGGGTTTTCGGGTAGACGGTATAGCGCTGAATGGTGGACTCGACGTGGCCGGTAAGCGGGTCAAACAGCGACAGACGCTCAACCTCCTCGTCAAACAGCTCAACGCGTAGCGCCACGTCGTCTGACTCCGCCGGGAAGATATCGATCACCTCGCCGCGCACGCGGAAGGTGCCGCGCTGAAAGGCCTGATCGTTACGCGTGTACTGCAGCTCCGACAGGCGGCGCAGGATATCGCGCTGGTTAATGATCATGCCGATAGTCAGGTGCAGCATCATCTTCAGGTAGAGGTCGGGATCGCCAAGGCCGTAGATGGCCGACACTGAGGCCACCACCACCACGTCGCGGCGCTCCAGCAGCGCTTTGGTTGCCGAGAGGCGCATCTGCTCAATGTGCTCGTTTACCGACGCGTCCTTTTCGATAAAGGTGTCGGAGCTGGGCACGTAGGCTTCCGGCTGGTAGTAGTCGTAGTAGGAGACGAAGTACTCCACGGCGTTGTCCGGGAAAAACTCCTTCATTTCGCCATACAGCTGTGCCGCCAGGGTCTTATTTGGCGCCAGCACCATCGTCGGCCGTTGCAGATCGGCGATCACGTTGGCAACGGTAAACGTCTTCCCTGAACCGGTTACCCCGAGCAGGGTCTGGTGCGCCAGCCCGTCCTCCAGCCCCTCTTTCAGGCGGCGAATGGCTTCTGGCTGATCGCCAGAGGGACGAAAAGCGGAATTGAGTTTGAATGGTTTACTCATGAATGGCTACCTGATGAAGGAATGAGCGGGCAGGTGAGTAATTTTACTCGCGACAGCGGATTTTGCCAATAATTTATACTGGATAAAAATCCAGTGGCAGACCAGAATATCTGTGTTACGTAAGGCAATTTCAAGCGCCGTAAGGAAAATTTGCCCCTGGGACAGAATTAAAAACTAAAAAAAATATCTTATCCCCAGAACTTTTTGCGATTTAACATTTGTCAAGTCGGGTGGTGAAAGTTTTGTGTCAGTGGGTGACACTTTTCTTACATCCGTTGCTTTTATCTAACGCATTGAATTTTTTATCTTTATAGAAAAAGCCGCGTTTCGCATCAATTCATGCCCAGGCCGCGTGCTCTCTCGCTTTGCACGCGTTTTCTAACTCTAATGCACAAGGTTATCCACAGGAATAGTGGATAACTGTCGCCAGCCCATACCCCCTGCGACTCAGCGAAAGTCGGGTTTTGCGAAACGGTGCGCAGGTAAAAAAATTTTCCCACCATTTTTTATCGCATTCAGATGCGACTGCACCATGAAAAATCAGATCTGCCTGTGACTAGCACTAACAGCGTGCAGATGCAATCGGTCAGACTACCGGATTGGGCTAATTTAGCGGTTTTTCTTCATCCTGCTCCGAAAAACAGAGCATAACACGCTTCTGGCAAGGCTTTTGCAACATATCTTTTACAGACCTGCCCCAGGAGATGAAATGATGTTGAGCTTACGCGCAGTGAATCACTATTACGGCGATCGGCATACGCTATGGAATGTCGATCTCGATCTTATTCCTGGAACCTGCACCTGCGTGATGGGGCTGCCAGGCATGGGGAAAACGACCCTGGTCAACTGTATCTCTGGCTATCTGCCGGTGGAGAGCGGGAGCATCATCTGGCATGAGGCAGGGGCAGCCCCGCTCAACCTGTTGCAGGTGAGGATGGAGGATCGCCCGGCGATGGGCATCGCCTGCGTGCCGCAGGACCGGCGGATCTTTTCTCAGCTGACGGTTGAGGAGAATTTACAGGTCGCCTGGCTGGCAGTCGGCGAGCCGGGCAACGCCGTGACGCGGGATATCTACGATCTCTTTCCCGAGCTGTACGCCCTGCGCCAGGTTAAGGGCGCAGGCCTGTCGGAGGATAACCAGCATCAGCTGGCGCTGGCCCGGGCGCTGGTGACCCGTCCGCGCCTGCTGATCCTTGATGAGCCGACCCGGGGGCTGGGCCAGGCCTTTATCCATAAGCTGGGTAACCTGCTGGTGCGCCTGAATCAGGACTTCGGCATGACCATCCTGCTGGCGGAGCAGCACCTGTCGTTTATACGCCGCGTCGCCGACCGCTTCTATCTGCTGCACCGGGGACGCAGCGTGGCCCAGGGGAGCGTTATGCAGCTGGATGATCCGCTGCTTTCCCAGTGGATGACGCCAACCCTAAAGCACTGAGATCGAGCCAGCGGCCGGTTTCACTCTCTGGCGAGGCGTTCTCCAGCCACGGGATCTCGCCAAGGAACGGAGCGGGCAGCATGCGCTTAAGCGTCGCCAGATACTCCGCGTGACGGTTGCCCGGCGGCACGACGTCATTAGCGACCCAGCCCGCCAGTCGCAGTCCCGCCTGCTGCACCGCCTGAGCGGTCAGCACTGCATGGTTGATGCAGCCAAGCTTAACGCCCACCACTAAAATCACCGGCAGCTGCTCCTGGGTGGCCCAGTCGGCAAAGGTCAGGGTCTCCGAGAGCGGCGTAAACCAGCCCCCTGCCCCCTCTACCAGCACCCACTCCGCCTGCGCCTCCAGCGCCCGCAGTCCCGCCGAGAGCCTTTCAGCCTCGATAGGCTGTGCCAGCGCGGCGCTGACGATGTGCGGCGAGGTTGGCTCGGCAAAGGTGTACGGGTTGACAGCATCATAGCTCAGAGCCAGCGTGCTATTATGCTGTAGCGCCAGCGCATCGCTGTTGCGCAGCCCCTCCGGCGTTATCTCGCTGCCGGAGGCGACCGGTTTGTAGCCTGCGGTCTGCCATCCCGCCAGCGCTGCGGCCTGTAACAGGGCACAGCTGGCTACCGTTTTACCGACTTCCGTATCCGTGCCGGTGACAAAATAGCGTTCAGTCACGTTCAATGACTCCCCAAAAAAGTGAATAGGTTAGCAGGCATCTGCCCTGCTGCTGCGGCCACGCCAGCTGCAAACGCTGAAGCTGGCCGCGGGTCAGAGGCTGATTGTGCCTGCCTGCGTGCAGGTGCGTCGCGCCGATGCCCTTCAGCGAGCGCATGGCCGAGAGGGCGTCGTCAAAGGCAAGCGTGATACGCTCCACGCCGCAGCGGCCGCGCCAGGCGCTAACGGCGTCGGCCAGCGCCTCCTCCGCTAAAAATCGGTTGGCATGGGAACGTTTGTCTACTGCCTGCCAGGCCTGATGCAGCTCCGGTAGCGATCCGCCCGCCAGGGTAGTGAAGGCTACCGCCCCGCCGGGGCGCACGACGCGATGCAACTCCCCCAGCGCCTGGCCTAGATCATTGCACCACTGCACCGCGAGGTTGCTCCACGCGAGATCGAACCGGGCCTCGGCCAGAGGCAGCGCCTCAATATCCGCCGCAACATAGTACTGGGCGGCCTGCTGGCTCTGCGCCTGCCTGAGCATCGGCAGGGAGAGATCCAGGGCGGTCACCTCCGCGCCGGCATCGCGCCAGTAGCGGCTCATGCTGCCCGGCCCGCAGCCCGCATCCAGCACGCTATCCGGGCTACGTTCGCCCAGCTTCGCCAGCAGCAGATCGGCGCTCTGCCGCTGAAGCTGGGCATGGCTGTCGTAGCTCTGGGCTGCCCGGCCAAAGGCCGCCGCCACGGCGCGCTTATTCACCAGGCTCATGCAGCACCTCCAGTAGACGATCGATATCCTCCGGCTGATGGGCCGCCGTCAGGGTCAGACGCAGGCGCGCGGTGCCTGCGGGCACGGTGGGCGGACGAATGGCCGTCACCCAGCACCCCTGGTGCCGCAGGCGCTCCGCCAGGCTCAGCGCCCGGCTGTTATCGCCGACGATCAGCGGCTGGATGGCGCTTTGTGAAGCGGTGATGCGCACCGGGAGCGACGCTGCGCCGTGGCGAAAACGCTGAACCAGCCCGGCGAGCGCCGCCCGGCGACGGTCGCCCTCCTCCCCCCGGATCACGCCCAGCGCGGCGCTGAGGGCCACGGCCTGGGCGGGCGGCATGGAGGTGCTGTAGATCAGGTGGCGGGCAAACTGCTCAAAATAGGTGGCGACCGCCTCGCTGCACAGCACCGCCGCGCCGCTGACGCCGAAGCCTTTACCAAAGGTGACCACCAGCAGCTCGGGCTTCACGCCCTGCTGCTGGCAGCTGCCGCGCCCTTCCCTGCCGGTGACGGCGATACCGTGAGCATCATCCACCAGCAGCCAGGCCCCGGCGCTGCGCGCATGTTCAGCGATAGCAGCCAGCGGCGCGCTGTCGCCATCCATGCTGAAGATCCCCTCGGTCACCACCAGCTGCTGGCCGTCGCAGGTTTTATCCAGCAGCGTGGCGAGCTGGTCAACGTCGTTATGGGCGAAGCGCCGCAGCTGGGCCGGACTGAGGCTGGCGGCCTCCAGCAGGGAGGCGTGGCTGAGCTTATCCGCCACGATGCGATCCTCTTTGCCGGTCAGGGCGGCAATCACCGCTTGGTTGGCGGCAAAGCCGGAGATAAACAGCAGCGCCCGAGGGTAGCCCAGCCAGTCGGCCAGCTCGCTCTCCAGGGCATGGTGCGCCCGGGTATAGCCGCTGACGTGCCCGGAGCCGCCGCTGCCTACGCCGTACTGCTCCGCGCCCTGCTGCCAGGCGCGTACGATGGCTGGATGCTGGCTTAAGCCGAGGTAGTCATTGCTGGAGAAGTTGCAGTAGCGGCTGTCACCTACCGTCAGCCAGCGCCCCGCGCCCTGCTCGACCACCCGGCGCGTACGCAGGGCGTCGGCAGCACGCCGATCGTCTAATGCGGCATCGATGCGCTGCTGCCAGCTCATAGCGCCGCCGCGTTGTAGTACTGGTCGGTGTCGGCGTTAAAGATCTGCTGCTCCAGCTGCTGCTGTTGCTCGTTATCCCCGGTCATTACGTCGGTCTGCTGCGGGTTCAGCCCCAGCTTGCGGAACAGCTGGACGTCTTTGTCCTCTTCCGGGTTCGGAGTGGTCAGCAGCTTGCAGCCGTAGAAGATGGAGTTGGCCCCGGCCATAAAGCACATCGCCTGAGTCTGCTCGTTCATCTGCTCGCGACCGGCGGAGAGGCGCACAAAGGAGGTGGGCATCATGATGCGCGCCACCGCGATGGTGCGGATAAAATCGAAGGCGTCAACGTCGTCGTTATCCGCCAGTGGGGTGCCCTTCACCTTCACCAGCATGTTGATGGGCACGCTCTCCGGCGGCGTCGGCAGGTTCGCCAGCTGCAGCAGCAGGCCCGCGCGATCCTTAACCGTTTCGCCCAGGCCGACGATGCCGCCCGAGCAGACCTTGATCCCCGCGTCGCGCACTTTGTCCAGGGTGTCGAGACGCTCCTGATAGGTACGGGTGGTGATGATGTTGCCGTAGAACTCCGGGGAGGTGTCGAGGTTGTGGTTGTAGTAGTCCAGCCCCGCCGACGCCAGCCGCTGGGCCTGCGTTTCGTCAAGGGTGCCCAGGGTCATGCAGGCTTCGAGGCCCATCGCCTTAACGCCCTGTACCATCTGCTCCAGGTAGGGCATGTCGCGCTCGTGCGGGTTCTTCCACGCCGCGCCCATGCAGAAGCGGGTCGATCCGGCATTTTTCGCCTTGCGGGCCGAGTCCAGCACCTGCTCCACCTCCATCAGGCGTTCCGTCTCAAGTCCGGTTTTGTAGCGCGAGCTTTGCGGACAGTATTTGCAATCTTCCGGGCAGGCCCCGGTTTTGATCGACAGCAGCGTGCTGACCTGAACCTGGCGCGGGTCAAAGTGCTGGCGATGAATGGTCTGTGCTTCAAACAGCAGATCGAGGAGCGGTTTTTCAAACAGCTCGGTAACTTGCGACATTGTCCAGCGTGCGTGGTGAGCCATGGGGCTTCTCCAAAAGGTGTATTTAGTTCATGTTTGGGTTATGATCGTAAACCTAAATGTTTTTAATTTGGTTTACAAGTCGATTATGACCCAGGACGATCTCGCCTTTGACCGCCGCCATATCTGGCACCCCTACACCTCCATGACTTCGCCGCTGCCGGTTTATCCGGTGGACGCTGCCCATGGCTGCGAGCTGACTCTGGCCTCCGGCGAGCAGCTGGTTGACGGCATGTCTTCGTGGTGGGCAGCCATTCATGGCTATAACCATCCGCACCTCAACGCGGCGATGAAAACGCAGATCGATGCGATGTCGCACGTGATGTTTGGTGGCATTACCCATGCGCCGGCGGTAGCGCTCTGCCGCAGGCTGGTGGCGATGACCCCCGAGCCGCTGGAGTGCGTCTTTCTGGCCGACTCCGGATCGGTAGCGGTAGAGGTCTCGATGAAGATGGCCCTGCAGTACTGGCAGGCGAAGGGGGAGCCGCGTCGCCGCTTCCTGACCTTCCGCCGGGGCTACCATGGCGATACCTTTGGCGCGATGTCGGCCTGCGATCCGGACAACTCCATGCACAGCCTGTGGGCGGGTTACCTGCCGGATAACCTCTTCGCCCCTGCGCCGGAGAGCCGCTTTGACGGCGAGTGGGACGAGCGGGATATCGCAGGCTTTGCCCGTCTGATGGCCGCTCATCGCCATGAGATCGCCGCCGTTATCCTCGAGCCGATTGTGCAGGGCGCAGGCGGGATGCGCCTCTACCATCCTGAGGTGCTTAAGCGCATCCGCCGGATGTGCGACCGGGAGGGGATCCTGCTGATTGCTGATGAGATTGCCACCGGCTTTGGCCGCACCGGCAAACTCTTCGCCTGTGAGCATGCGGGCATTACCCCGGATATCCTCTGCCTGGGCAAAGCCCTGACCGGCGGAACGATGACCCTGTCAGCGACGCTCACTACCCGGGAGGTAGCCGAGACCATCAGCAACGGCGAAGCGGGCTGCTTTATGCACGGCCCAACCTTTATGGGCAACCCGCTGGCCTGCGCAGTAGCGAACGCCAGCCTTGAGCTTCTGGAGCACGGCGAGTGGCAGGTGCAGGTCGCCGCCATTGAGGCGCAGCTGAAGCGCGAGCTGGCTCCGGCGATGGCCGCAGAGACGGTGGCCGACGTGCGGGTGCTGGGGGCTATCGGCGTAGTCGAAACCCACCAGCCGGTGAACATGGCCGCCCTGCAGCGCTTCTTCGTTGAGCAGGGCGTCTGGATCCGTCCCTTTGGCCGGCTGATCTACCTGATGCCGCCCTATATCATCTCGCCTGAACAGCTCAGCAAGCTGACGGACGCGGTGCTGGCGGCGGTGGCCCATCCCGCACATTTTGCGCCCTAAGAACGCACGGACTATTCTAGCCTTAGGGTAACAATCTACAGAGGAGCCATGATGAGACTCATTAGCCAGGATATTCACGAGGGCGAAAAACTACATAATCGTCATGTTTTCAACGGCATGGGTTACGAAGGCGATAATATTTCGCCGCATCTGGCGTGGGATGAGGTGCCGACGGGCTGTAAAAGCTTTGCCGTAACCTGCTACGATCCCGATGCGCCCACCGGCTCCGGCTGGTGGCACTGGGTAGTCGTCAATCTGCCCGCCGATACCCGCGTGCTGCCGCAGGGCTCCGGCTCGTCGCTGGTTGCCCTGCCGGAGGGCGCATTCGAGACGCGGACAGATTTTGGCAAGGCCGGATACGGCGGCGCGGCACCGCCGAAGGGCAAGACCCATCGCTACATCTTCACCGTTCACGCGCTGGACGTCGAGAAGCTGGACGTTGACGAAGATGCCAGCGGAGCGATGGTTGGGTTTAATATCCACTTCCACTCCCTCGATCGCGCGTCGATCACCGCCCTGTATAGCTAATCGACACGATATTGAAGCCGATTTACACAATCGGCTTCCCGTTTCGCTCAACTTAGTATAAAAAAGCAGGCTTCATAACAACGTATTTAACTGTTAAGCCTGGAGTACCTCTTGAACACATTTTCGGTTTCCCGCCTGACGCTGGCCCTGGCTTTTGGCGTGACGCTGACTGCCTGCAGCTCAACGCCGCCGGATCAGCTTCCCTCCACGCAGGTCGCCCCGGGTACTGCGGCGCGCCCGGTGCTTTCCGCTAACGAAGCGCAGAATTTTGTCCCTGCTCGCTACTTTGCTTCAATGGATCAGAATGCAGCGCCGTGGAACCCGTCGGCTATTCGTCTGCCTGCGCAGCCAAACTTCGTGGTTGGCCCGGCAGGCACGGCGGGTGTAACGCACACCACCATCCAGGCGGCGGTAGATGCAGCTATCAACAAGCACACCAGCGATCGCCAGTACATTGCCGTTCTGCCAGGTGAGTATGAAGGCACGGTATTTGTTCCGGCCGCGCCGGGCAGCCTGACCATTTACGGGACGGGTGACAAAGCGGCAGAGGTGAAGATTGGTCTGGCCGTGGACGCCGAAATGGATGGCAACAGCTGGCGTCGTCTGGTTAACCCAGGCGGAAAATATATGCCTGGCAAACCGGCGTGGTATATGTTCGACGCCTGCCAGCGCAAGGGCAGCGCCAGCGTGGGCGTGATGTGTTCAGCAATCTTCTGGTCGCAGAATAATGGCCTGCAGTTGCAGAACCTGACCATCGAGAACAACCTCGGCGACAGCGTTGATGCCGGTAACCATCAGGCCGTGGCCCTGCGCAGCGACGGCGACAAGGTGCAGATTAACAACGTTAATATTCTGGGCCGCCAGAACACCTTCTTCGTCACCAACAGCGGCGTGGATAACACCCTGCGTAACGATCGCCAGACCCGTACCCTGGTGACCAACAGCTACGTTGAGGGCGATGTGGATATCGTTGCAGGCCGTGGCGCGGTGGTATTTGATAACACCGATTTCCGCGTGGTGAACTCCCGCACCCAGCAGGAGGCCTACGTCTTCGCCCCGGCGACGCTCTCTAACATCTACTACGGTTTCCTTGCTACCAACAGCCGCTTTACCGCCTCCGGTGACGGCGTGGCCCAGCTCGGGCGTTCCATGGACGTAGATCAGGCGACCAACGGCCAGGTAGTGATCCGCGACAGCGTGATTAACGAAGGCTTTAACATGGCGAAACCCTGGGGCGATGCCGCCGTCTCTAAACGTCCGTTCTCCGGCAACACCGGCGCGGTGGATGACAAAGGCAACGTCACGCGTGAACTGAACGACGCCAGCTTCAACCGCATGTGGGAGTTCAACAACCGCGGCGTAGGCAGCCAGGTCGTCGCGACTCCGAAGCAGTAACCCGCTTTAAAGCCCGGCAGCGCGACGCCTGCCGGGCCTACTCTAGCCTGAACGTAACCTCTCCCACTTCTATCATCTTAGATATTGCACCTCGTGTAACATCGATCTAGAATATTACACGTCATGTAACAGGGATAGGATCATGATCAAGTCATTCAAACACAAAGGGCTGAAAAAACTTTTTGAAAAAGGGATTGTTTCTGGGATTCCAGCACAGGATGCTGAGCGAATTAATGACCGCCTGCAGGCTATCGACGCGGCAAACGAGATTGGCGAGCTGAACCGTCAGATCTATAAGCTGCACCCGTTGAAAGGGGAGCGCGAGGGTTACTGGTCAATTACAGTACGGGCAAACTGGCGTATCACATTTCAATTTATTAACGGGGATGCGTACATTTTGAATTATGAGGATTATCACTAATGAGACAGTTTAAAATTTCCCATCCGGGCGAGATTATCGCCAGAGAGTTGGAGGATATGGGCATTAGTGGTCGTCGTTTTGCACTTAATATCGGCGTAACGCCAGCTACGGTATCGCGTTTTCTTGCCGGTAAAACGGCCATCACCCCCTCGTTGGCAATTCGTATTGCGGCCGCGCTGGGCAGTACGCCTGAATTCTGGCTGCGCCTGCAGAGTGCTTACGATCTTCGACAGCTCGAAAATCAGATCGATACATCCGGAATCGTCATGTACGGCGACAGAAATAAAGAATCGGCAATAAACTCAAACCATTAAACCGGGCCTACTCACTGCCACATTTGCTATCGTTCCTGGCGTTGACTATTGTGATTAGGATATCCCTTCGCAGGCGTGAGGCGCACCATGAGCTCAGCGTTTGAACACGATGTCGTCCGCAACTTAATCTACCGCCAGGGGCGCTACCCTGATATCGCCACGCCCGAAGACTGGTACCGGGCGCTCGCCTTTACCGTCAGGGATCGCATGCTGGCGCGGTGGACCGCCTCCATCAAAAATTATGCGGTCCATCAGGTGAAGGTGGTCTGCTACCTCTCCGCAGAGTTTCTGATTGGCCCTCAGCTTGGCTCCAACCTGTTAAGCCTCGATCTTGAGGGCGAGGCGCGTGACGCCATGCGCACCCTCGGCCAGGATCTCGATACGCTGCTGGCGGTGGAAGAGGAGCCGGGGCTGGGCAACGGCGGACTTGGCCGTCTGGCGGCCTGCTATCTTGACTCCCTCGCCACGCTGGAGATCCCGGCCATTGGCTACGGTATCCGCTATGAGTTCGGCATTTTCGATCAGGAGATTGTTGACGGCTGGCAGGTCGAGCGTACCGACAAGTGGTTGAGGATGGGTACCCCCTGGGAGATAGTCCGCCCCGACGTCTGCTTCTGCGTTAACTTTGGTGGCTCCACCCAGATGCAGACCGATGAGCGCGGACGGCTGCGGGTGCAGTGGACCCCGGCGCGGCAGGTCAAAGGCGTGGCCTATGACGTCCCGGTCCAGGGCTATCGGGTCAACACCTGCAACGTGCTGCGGCTCTGGAAGAGCGAGGCGATTGAGACCTTTGATCTCGACGATTTCAACGCCGGAGACTACTACCAGGCGGTTGAGGAGAAGATGGTCTCCGAGACCCTCTCCAAGATCCTCTATCCTAACGATGAGCCGGAGGCGGGCAAACGCTTGCGCCTTGCCCAGCAGTACTTCTTTGTCTCCTGTTCGCTGCAGGACATGCTGCGCCTGATGGACGCCAGCCACACGCCGGTTCAGCGCTTTGCCGATCGTTTTGCCGCCCAGCTCAACGACACCCACCCCTCCATTGCCGTTGCCGAGCTAATGCGCCTGCTGGTGGATGAGCGCCTGCTGCCGTGGGAGGATGCCTGGATCATCACCCGCCGCACCTTCGCCTATACCAACCATACCCTGCTGCCCGAAGCGCTTGAGACGTGGGGCCTGCCGCTGATGCAGAGCATGCTTCCGCGGCTGGTAGAGATTATCTTTGAGATCAACAAGCGGCTGCTGGAGGAGGTTCGGCGAGCCTACCCTGGCGATGAGGAGCGGGTAGCACGCATGTCGCTGATCGATGAGCAAGGCAGCAAACGCGTGCGCATGGCTAACCTCGCCACGGTAGGCAGCCACCGGATCAACGGCGTGGCGGCCCTGCACTCGGATCTGCTCCGGGAGACCATTCTTCGCGACTTTGCCGAGATGTTTCCCGAACGTTTTCTTAACGTCACTAACGGCGTCACGCCCCGGCGTTTTTTAATGTTGAGCAATCCGAGCCTGGCGGAGCTGATTGATAAGGCTATTGGTCTTGCCTGGCGCACGGATCTTACCCGCCTTGAGGCATTGACGGCCCATGCCGAGGATCCAGCATTCCGCAAGGCCTGGCGCGCCATCAAACGCGAGAACAAGGCGGTGCTGGCGGATCGCATCCAGCAGCGGTTAGGGATCGCCGTCTCGCCGGATATGCTGTTTGATATCCAGGTCAAACGCATTCACGAATATAAACGCCAGCATCTTAACGTACTCTACATCATCAGCCTCTACCGTCGGCTGTGCCGGGATCCGTCCGTGAAGATCGCCCCGCGCTGCTTTATCTTTGGTGGCAAAGCCGCACCCGGCTACACGATGGCGAAGCTGATGATCCGCCTGATTACCGGCGTGGCGGAAGTGGTCAATAACGATCCGGCGATTAACCACCGGATCAAGGTTCTATTCTGGCCCGATTTCAACGTGCAGAACGCCCAGACGATCTATCCGGCGGCGGATCTCTCCGAGCAGATCTCGCTGGCGGGAAAAGAGGCCTCGGGCACCGGCAACATGAAGTTTATGATGAACGGCGCGCTAACCATCGGCACGCTCGACGGGGCCAACATTGAAATTCGTCAGCAGGCGGGGGAGGAGAACTTTTTCCTCTTTGGCATGAACGCCGAGCAGGCGGAGGCGCTGAAGAGCAAGGGGTACCAGCCTGCGGGCTACGCGGAAGAGAATGTGGATCTGCGTGACGCGCTGGAGCAGATCGACCAGGGGCGCTTCTCGCGCGGCAACAGAGAGATGTTCCGTCCCCTGCTCGACAATCTGCTGTATGACGATCCGTTCCTCGTGCTGGCAGATTTTGCCGACTATGCGGCCTGCCAGCAGCGGGTCAACGACGCCTGGCACGATGAAGAGCAGTGGACGCGAATGTCGATTCTTAACACCGCCCGCTCCGGGATGTTCTCTGCGGATCGGGCGATTAAAGAGTACTGCGAGCGGATCTGGCAGGCGACCCCGGAAGATATCGACCTCACCGATTTTGAAGATTTGTAGGCCGGGCAAGGCGAGGCCGCCGCCCGGCGTTACGCTGCTAACACATTAGTGCGCGTGCACCACCACCCACATCGGTCCCTGCCCAACGGCATAGCGGCCTTTCTCTTCCAGCAGGCCCTGCTCGCCCTGGATCGCGTACAGCGCGATATGGTGTGACTTCTGCCCCGCTGCAATCAGGTACTTACCGCTGTGGTCGATATTGAAGCCGCGCGGCTGGGTTTCGGTGGGCTGGAAGCCCTCCACGGCCAGCACGCTGCCATCTTCCGAGACGCTAAAGATGGTCACGATGCTGGCGGTACGGTCGCAGGTGTAGAGGTGACGCCCGTCCGGCGTAATATGAATGTCTGCCGCCCAGCGGGTATCGGCGAAATCAGCAGGCATCATATCCAGAGTCTGCACGCACTCTACCTGGCCGTGGGCGTTGCTGAGCTGCCATACGTCTACCGAGCCGTTGAGTTCGTTAACGCAGTAGGCGTACTGCTGGTTCGGATGGAACGCCATATGGCGTGGACCTGCCCCTTCAACGGTGGTCACTTCAGCCGGGGTCTGCGCGGTGAGCTGGCCATCATCGCCAAGCGTAAACAGGCAGATGCGATCCTGCTTCAGCGCCGGAACCCACAGGGTGCGGTTATCCGGCGAAATATTGGCCGAGTGGCACCCTTCCAGCCCCTCTACCAGGGTAGTCACTTCACCCGGCAGGCCGTCGTTAAGCGGGGTGACGCTGACGCTGCCCGCGTTATAGGAGGCGGTAAAGATAAAGCGGCCCTGGCGATCGGTGGAGATATGCGTCGGGCTGCCCGACAGCGGCGCTTCTGCGGTAAAGGTCAGCGCGCCATCTTCCGGTGCGATGCGGTAGGCCAGCACGCGAAACTCCGGGCGCACGCCAACATAGAGAAAGCGCTTGTCTGGGCTAACCACCATCGGCTGCACCTGACCCGGCACGTCAACGACCTGCACCAGGGTCAGCGTACCTTCGTCATTCAGACGCCAGACGTGGATCTGCTGGCTCTCGGGGCTGGCGGTATAAACGGTTTGCTGCATAGATTCTCCTTGATCGCAAAAGCAGTGAAATAAATAACCACGATAGTCTTTTTTAGCGGCGAATGCTGTATTTCTGCCCAACGTTTTGCCGGGCCATCATGCCGGTGTACCATGCGTAACGAGTTGAATTTCATTCTCTACCTGGAACACGACATGACCTCGCGAGTTATTGCACTGGATTTAGACGGCACGCTGCTGACCCCCACAAAGACCCTGCTCCCCTCTTCGCTTCAGGCGCTGGCGCGCGCCAGGGAAGCGGGCTTCACGCCGATCATTGTGACCGGCCGGCACCATGTTGCCATCCATCCTTTTTATCAGGCACTGGCGCTCGATACACCTGCAATTTGCTGTAACGGCACCTACTTGTATGATTATCAGGCAAAAAAGGTCTTAGAGGCGGATCCGCTTCCGGTTGCCCAGGCGCTGCAACTGATTGATATGCTCAATGAGCATCAGGTTCATGCGCTGATGTACGTGGATAATGAGATGGTGTACGAGACGCCGACCGGGCATGTGCTTCGCACCCGCAACTGGGCGCAGTCGCTGCCGCCGGAGCAGCGCCCGGTCTTTACCCAGGTCGATTCGCTGGCGCAGACCGCTCGCGAGGTGAACGCCATCTGGAAGTTTGCCCTTACCGATGAGAACAGCGCCAAACTCAACGCCTTCGCCCTTGAGGTAGAGCAGCAGCTGGGCCTGGAGTGCGAGCGCTCCTGGCACGATCAGGTCGATATCGCCCGCCAGGGCAACAGTAAAGGCAAGCGTCTCGCTCAGTGGGTGGCCTCACAGGGGCTGTCGATGGAGGACGTGGTGGCCTTTGGCGATAACTTTAACGACATCAGCATGCTGCAGGCCGCGGGCATCGGCGTCGCGATGGGTAACGCGGCGGATGAGATGAAAGCCCACGCCGATGTGGTGATTGGCGACAATACCACCGATACCATCGCCGAGTTTATCTACACCCGCCTGCTGTAATCAGGTAGCGATCGAGACGCTCTTGATCTGGGCATAGAGCCACAGGCCAGGCTTGATGCCCAGCTCATCCCTGGCCCACGGGCTGATGCGCGCCCAGAGCGTGCGGCTGCCCACCTCCAGCTGGACCTCGACCTGGCCCTGGTCGTCGTAGCACTGGGCTACCTTCGCCCGCAGGATATTGCGGATGCTGCTGTGGACCGGCGGCTGCAGTACCAGCGAGACATCCGAGGCCTGAATACGGATGCGCAGCGCGGTCTGTAGCGGGCTGTCGATTTTATTCACCCACAGATGCTGATCGCCCAGCGCCAGCGCGGTCATGGCGTAGTGCGGATGGTGCTCCAGCACGCTCACCTTCAGCACGCTGCTCTGCTGCTCCGGCGGCAGCCACGGGTTCATTACCCGGCTGCCCCAGATCTCCTCCAGATTACCAAAGGCCTTCACCTCCCCGGCCTCCAGCACCATCACCTTATCGGCAAGATGGAGGATCTCATCCAGCGAGTGGCTGACGTAGAGCATCGGGATGTTGATCTCCCGCGCCAGCCGTTGCAGATAGGGCAGCAGCTCACGTTTGCGGGGGATATCCAGCGAGGCCAGCGGCTCGTCGAGCAGCAGCAGCTCAGGGGCGGTAAGCAGCGCCCGGCCAATCGCCACCCGCTGCTTCTCGCCGCCGGAGAGGCTTCCCGGCAGCCGGTCGAGCAGTGGCTCGATGCCCAGCAGAGCCACCAGCCTGGCAAACTGTCCGGCCATGCTCTTTGCCATGCCGTAGCGCAGGTTGCCGCGCACCTTATAGTGGGGGAAGAGGCGCGCATCCTGGAAGACGTAGCCAATTCGCCGCTTCTCCGGCGGCAGGCAGATGTTTTTTTCGGTATCGTTCAGCACCCGGTCATTAAGCACGATGCGCCCCTGCTGCGGGCGCGTCAGGCCGCCGACGGCGTTAATCAGCGAGGTTTTCCCCGCCCCGGAGACGCCAAAAATGGCGGTGATGCCGCTGGCGGGCAAATTCGCCTCGACGTGCAGCCGGTGCGTGCCCAACGTCTGGGTAAAATCGAGTTCCAGCATGGTCTACCTCCCCGTCCGCTCGCGGCTGATCCGCGCCAGCCACTCGGACACCAGCAGCGAAATCAGCGCCAGCACAATCGAAATCAGGCACAGCCGCGCCGCCGCGCTTTCGCCGCCGGGGGTCTGGATCAGGGTGTACATCGCCGACGGAATGGTGCGCGTTTCGCCGGGAATGTTGGAAACGAAGGTGATGGTGGCACCAAACTCGCCAAGGGAGCGGGCGAAGGCCAGCACCGTCCCGACGATGATCCCCGGCAGGGTCAGCGGCAGCGTAATGGTCATAAAGACCCGCCAGCGCCCGGCCCCGAGGGTGCGCGCCGCCTGCTCCAGCTTAAGGTCAACCCCCTCCAGCGCCAGACGGATAGCCCGCACCATGAGCGGGAACGACATCACCGCCGCCGCCAGCACCGCGCCGCGCCAGCTAAAGGCAAAGGTCAGGCCGAACCAGTCGTAGAGCCACTCGCCGATAAAGCCCCGGCGGCCCATCGCAATGAGCAGCAGGTAGCCCACCACCACCGGGGGCAAAACAAGGGGGAGATGGAGCAGACTGTCGAGCAGGGCTTTGCCCGGAAAGGTACAGCGTACCAGCAGCCAGGCAAAGAAGATCCCAAAGGGCAAGCTGAAGAGGACAGCCAGGGAGGAGACTTTCAGGCTCAGCAATACCGCCTGCCATTCGGGATCGGTCAATATCATTCGTGCGTCGTAAATCCGTAACGTTTAAAGATCTCAGAAGCCTGCGGGCCTTTCAGATAGTCATAAAACGCGCTAACCGTGGCGTTTTTATGCCCATCGACGATCGCCAGCGGGTATTCCACTTTTTTATGCGAATCTTCCGGGAAGGTGCCGACTACCTTCACGCCCTTGCTGGCTACCGCATCAGAGCCGTAGACGATGCCCAGCGGGGCTTCATTGCGCTCCACCAGCGCCAGCGCGCCACGCACGTCCTCTGCCGGGGCAAGCTTCGGCGACAGGGTCTCCCACGCCCCCAGCTTCCGTAACGCCTCTTTGGCGTAGATGCCCGCCGGAACATGCTCAGGATCGCCCACGGCCAGACGGCCACCCTTCAGCAGGCTGGTCCAGTTGGTTTTATCATTAATAGCGATCTCACCCTGGGCGCTCGCTTTTGGCGCGACCACCACCAGGCTATTGCCAAGCAGCGTTTCACGGCTGGCGGTATCCATCGCTTTCTTCTCTACCGCGTAGTCCATCCACTTCTGATCGGCAGAGATAAAGAGATCGGCAGGCGCACCGGCCTCAATCTGGCGGGCCAGCGTTGAGGAGGAGGCAAACGACGAGACGACCTTAACCTTTTTCTCTTTCGTATAGGCGGTAGCGATATCCTGCATTGCATTGGTCAGCGATGCCGCGGCAAATACCGTGATCTTTCCCTCGTCCGCCAGGGCGTGGCCCGCGAGTGAAAGGGTTAATGTCGCACCTGCTAAAAAGCGTAATCCCGAACGTGCCATATCTGACTCCTGTGAGTAACGTTATATACATCGTAATATAACGATAACCCTCGGGTTTTTACAGGGTTTATTTATACCGCTTAAGCAGTAACCCTGGGTAAAACAGATATCGGCATCGGGTAAAAAAGCTTGAATAGCAAAACGCCCGCAGAAGCGGGCGTCTTTAAGAAACTAGCGGGACTCTCTGGACCGGTCTTTGTGGCCGATGCCGGAAAAAATATTGAACACTTCACCGAGGCCGTAGATTGCCCCCAGAATGATGGCCATCACCACGGGTACCATGATCACCGCGAATACCAGACTTTTCAATAACTCTAACATGGTCTACTCCAGATATAGTGAAGCTATCATTCTAACCTGGTCGCGCAGAATTACACGTCCCTTTTGTGCGATGCCCCTTGCAGCCGTGCGCAATTAGGTCACAATAATCCTTTTGCAAGGATTGACTATGCAGGCTGAAATCCTCCTTACCCTCCGGCTCCAGCAGCGGCTGTTTGCCGATCCCAGACGTATTACCCTCCTCAAACAGATAGAACAGACCGGGTCCATCAGCCAGGGCGCGAAGAACGCCGGTATCAGCTACAAAAGCGCCTGGGACGCCATCAACGAGATGAACCAGCTCAGCGAGCAGCCCCTGGTCGATCGCGCTACCGGCGGCAAAGGCGGCGGCGGCGCGCAGCTTACGCGCTACGGCCAGCGGCTGATTCAGCTCTACGATCTGCTGGCGCAGATCCAGCAGAAAGCCTTCGACGTGCTCAGCGACGACGACGCCCTGCCACTTAACAGCCTGCTGGCGGCCATCTCCCGTTTCTCCCTGCAAACCAGCGCCCGCAACCAGTGGTTCGGCACGGTCACCGGCCGGGATCATACCCAGGTTCAGCAGCACGTGGATGTCCTGCTGGCGGACGGCACCACCCGGCTGAAGGTGGCCCTGACCGCCCGCAGCGGCGAACGTCTTGGGCTGGACGAGGGCAAAGAGGTGCTGGTGCTGTTAAAAGCCCCGTGGGTGAGCATCACTCAGGATAGCGCCGCTGCCGCCGGGGCCGATAACCAGCTGCCGGGGCGCATCAGCCATATCGAGCACGGCGAGGCGCAGAGCGAAGTGCTGATGACCCTGCCGGATGGCCAGACGCTGTGCGCCACCGTCGCGCGGGAGCAGGCGGACCAGCTGGCACCAGAGAGCGAAGCGATCGCCTACTTCAACGCCGACCGGGTTATCATCGCTACCCTCTGCTAAGCCGCTGGCATTGACAATCCCGCCGCCAGCACGTATCTCTGTGCACTACTGCTGCAAAAAATGGGATACGTCATGTCGTTATTGCATATTTCGCAAGGCACGTTTCGTCTTAGCGACACACGCACGCTGGCTATCAGCGACCTTACGCTGCGCGCCGGAGAGAGCTGGGCCTTTGTCGGCACCAACGGCAGCGGCAAATCGGCCCTTGCCAGGGCGCTGGCCGGTGAGCTTACTCTTCTGAAAGGGACGCGGGAGAGCACCTTTACCCGCGTCACCCGCCTCTCCTTTGAACAGCTGCAAAAACTGGTCAGCGACGAGTGGCAGCGGAACAACACCGATCTGCTCAGCCCTGGCGAAGAGGATACTGGCCGCACCACGGCGCAGATTATCCAGGAGGAGGTGAACGATCCGACGCGCTGCGCCGAGCTGGCTGCCCGCTTCGGCATTAGCAGCCTGCTCGATCGCCGCTTTAAGTACCTCTCAACCGGCGAGACGCGCAAAACCCTGCTCTGCCAGGCGCTGATGGCCGATCCCGAACTGCTGATTTTAGATGAGCCATTTGACGGGCTGGACGTGGACTCCCGCGCCCAGCTGGCAGAGCTGCTGGGTCAGCTCAATGCCCAGGGCATCACCCTCGCGCTGGTGCTTAACCGCTTCGATGAGATCCCGGATTTTGTCGAGAACGCCGGGGTGCTGGTGGACTGCACCCTGAGTGAGACCGGCGCAAAGCAGGCGTTGCTGGAGCAGGCCCTGATTGCCCAGCTGGCGCACAGCGAGACGCTGGCGGACATCACCCTGCCGCCGCCGGATGAAACGCCTGCCCATCACCTGCTGGCAGCCGATGCGCCACGCATCGTGCTTAACGACGGCGTGGTCTCCTATAACGATCGCCCCATCATTAATCATCTGAGCTGGACCGTGGATCCCGGCGAGCACTGGCAGATTATCGGTCCCAACGGGGCGGGTAAATCGACGCTGCTTAACCTGATTACCGGCGATCACCCCCAGGGCTACAGTAACGATCTCACTCTGTTTGGCATCCGCCGGGGCAGCGGCGAGACCATCTGGGATATCAAAAAGCATATCGGCTACGTTAGCAGCAGCCTGCATCTGGAGTACCGGGTCAGCACCACGGTGCGTAACGTGATCCTCTCCGGCTATTTTGACTCGATTGGCATCTACCAGGCGGTGTCGGATAAGCAGCAGAAGCTGGTTCAGGGGTGGCTGGATATTTTGGGTATTGACGCCCGCACCGCCGACGCGCCTTTCCATAGCCTCTCCTGGGGACAGCAGCGGCTGGCCTTGATTGTCCGGGCGCTGGTGAAGCACCCTACCCTGCTGATCCTTGACGAGCCGTTACAGGGTCTGGATCCGCTCAATCGGCAGCTGGTTCGCCGCTTTGTTGACGTGCTGATAGGCCAGGGCGAAACCCAGCTGCTGTTTGTCTCCCACCATGCCCAGGATGCCCCTGCCTGTATTACTCATCGGCTGCATTTTGTCCCCGAGGGTGATAGCTACGGGTATCAGATTGATGCGCTGGTCTAAGCCATCTGACTGACAATTTTCAGACCAGGCGCAGGGTGTCGCTTTAATTATTTGATTTTTAATCATATTTAAAGCGACACACCCGCTGCGATCTTTTAGTGTAAGCGATTCCACTAGTTTCGTTCATGTCACACTTTTTGCATCTCTGTTATGCTATCGTAATTAGATAACATAGGGTTAATGGAGCCAAATATGCGAGTTCTGGTTACAGGTGGTAGCGGTTACATTGGCAGTCATACCTGCGTACAACTGCTGCAAAACGGCCACGATGTCGTTATCCTCGACAATCTCTGCAACAGCAAGCAGAGCGTGCTGCCAGTGATCGCCCGTCTGGGTGGCAAAGAGGCTACCTTTATCGAGGGTGATATCCGTAACGAAGCGCTGCTGACTGAAGTGCTGCACGACCATGCGATCGATACGGTGATCCACTTTGCTGGCCTGAAGGCCGTGGGTGAATCCGTGGCGAAGCCGCTGGAGTACTACGATAACAACGTTAACGGCACCCTGCGCCTGGTCGCTGCCATGCGCGCGGCTAACGTCAAAAACCTGATCTTTAGCTCATCGGCCACCGTCTACGGCGACCAGCCGAAGATCCCCTACGTGGAGAGCTTCCCCACCGGCACGCCGCAAAGCCCCTACGGCAAGAGCAAGCTGATGGTAGAGCAGATCCTTACCGACCTGCAAAAAGCTGACCCCGAGTGGAGCATCGCCCTGCTGCGCTACTTCAACCCGGTTGGCGCGCATCCGTCGGGGGATATGGGTGAAGATCCACAGGGCATCCCCAATAACCTGATGCCCTACATCGCCCAGGTAGCGGTGGGACGCCGCGACTCGCTGGCTATCTTTGGCAACGACTACCCCACCGAAGACGGCACCGGCGTGCGCGACTATATCCACGTGATGGATCTGGCCGACGGCCACGTCGCCGCCATGCAGACGCTGGCAGGCAGAGCCGGGGTGCATATCTATAACCTTGGCGCAGGCGTTGGCAGCAGCGTGCTGGACGTAGTAAACGCCTTCAGCAGAGCCTGCGGTAAACCAATTAACTACCACTTTGCCCCGCGCCGCGAAGGCGATCTGCCCGCCTACTGGGCCGACGCCAGCCGCGCCGACAAAGAGCTGAACTGGCGCGTCACCCGCTCCCTTGAGGAGATGGCGCAGGATACCTGGCGCTGGCAGTCCCGCCACCCGCAGGGCTATGCGGATTAAGGAGGATCCTATGACACTGTTTAACCCGGTCGATCACCCCCATCGCCGTTACAATCCGCTGACCGGTCAGTGGATTCTGGTTTCACCTCATCGCGCCAAGCGTCCCTGGCAGGGCGCGCAGGAGACGCCGTCCCAGCAGAGCCTGCCGGCGCACGACCCGGACTGCTTCCTCTGCCCCGGCAACACCCGCGTCACCGGCGATAAAAACCCGGACTATACCGGCACCTTTGTGTTTACCAACGACTTTGCCGCGCTAATGAGCGATACGCCAGACGCACCGGAGAGCGACGATCCGCTGATGCGCTGCCAGAGCGCCCGCGGCGTCAGCCGGGTGATCTGCTTCTCGCCGGATCACAGCAAGACCCTGCCGGAGCTGAGCCTCCCGGCGCTGGAAGAGGTCGTCCAGACCTGGCAGGCGCAGACCGCCGAGCTGGGTGAGACCTACCCATGGGTGCAGGTGTTCGAGAACAAAGGGGCGGCGATGGGCTGCTCTAACCCGCATCCCCACGGCCAGGTGTGGGCCAACAGCTTCCTGCCCAATGAGATTGAGCGAGAAGACCGCCTGCAGCGGGACTATTTTGCCGCCAACGGTTCGCCGATGCTGCTGGACTACGTCAAGCGTGAGCAGGCCGACGGCAGCCGCACCGTGGTCGAGACCGAGCACTGGCTGGCGGTGGTGCCCTACTGGGCGGCGTGGCCGTTTGAGACGCTGCTGCTGCCGAAAGCGGCGGTGCTGCGCATCACCGATCTCAGCGACGACCAGCGCAGCGACCTCGCTCTGGCCCTGAAAAAATTGACCAGCCGCTATGACAACCTGTTCCAGTGCTCTTTCCCCTACTCCATGGGCTGGCACGGGGCACCGTTTAACGGCGAAGAAAATTCACACTGGCAGCTGCACGCCCACTTCTACCCGCCGCTGCTGCGCTCCGCGACGGTGCGCAAGTTTATGGTCGGCTACGAAATGCTGGCGGAGACCCAGCGCGATCTGACGGCGGAACAGGCCGCCGAACGTCTGCGGGCGGTCAGTGATATCCATTTTCGTGAATCAGGAGTTTAAGCATGAGTCTGAAAGAAAAAACACAATCTCTGTTTGCTGAGAAGTTCGGCTACCCTGCCACGCATACGTTTCAGGCTCCGGGCCGTGTCAACCTGATCGGCGAACATACCGACTATAACGACGGCTTCGTGCTGCCGTGCGCCATCGACTACCAGACGGCGATCAGCGCCGCGCCGCGTACGGATCGTACCGTGCGCGTTATCGCCGCCGATTATGACAACCAGACCGATGAGTTCTCCCTCGATGCGCCGATCCTCGCGCACGATACTCAGCAGTGGTCGAACTACGTTCGTGGCGTGGTGAAGCACCTGCAGAACCGCGACAAAAGCTTTGGCGGTGCGGATCTGGTGATCAGCGGTAACGTGCCGCAGGGCGCGGGCCTAAGCTCGTCGGCCTCGCTGGAGGTCGCCGTGGGTACGGTCTTCCAGCAGCTCTATCACCTGCCGCTGGACGGGGCGCAGATTGCCCTCAACGGCCAGGAGGCGGAGAACCAGTTCGTCGGCTGCAACTGCGGCATCATGGACCAGCTGATCTCTGCCCTCGGCAAAAAAGATCACGCTCTGCTGCTCGACTGCCGCACGCTGGGCACCCGCGCGGTCTCCATGCCGCAGGGCGTGGCGGTGATCATCATCAACAGCAACTTTAAACGTACCCTGGTAGGCAGCGAATACAACACCCGCCGCGAGCAGTGTGAAACCGGGGCGCGCTTCTTCCAGCAGCCTGCCCTGCGCGACGTCTCCCTGAAGCAGTTCAACGCCGTGGCCAACGAGCTGGATCCGCTCGTGGCTAAACGCGTGCGTCACGTGCTAACCGAGAACCAGCGCACCGTAGAAGCGGCCGACGCGCTGGAGAGAGGCGATCTGCAGCGGATGGGCGAGCTGATGGCCGCCTCCCACGCCTCCATGCGCGATGATTTCGAGATCACCGTGCCGCAGATCGACACCCTGGTGGAGATTGTTAAAGAGACTATCGGCGATAAAGGCGGCGTGCGCATGACCGGCGGCGGCTTTGGCGGCTGCATCGTGGCGTTGGTGCCGGAAGATCTGGTTTCCCAGGTTCAGGAGGCCGTGGCGGCACAGTATGAAGCCAAAACCGGCATCAAAGAGACCTTCTACGTCTGCAAAGCATCAGAGGGGGCCGGACAGTGCTAAACGAAACCCCTGCGCTGGCCCCAGACGGGCTGGCATACCGTTTAATTACCCTGCGCAACGGCGCAGGGATGGTGGTTACCCTGATGGACTGGGGCGCGACCCTGCTCTCCGCCCGCGTGCCGATGCCGGACGGCTCGGTGCGTGAAACGCTGCTGGGCTGCAATACGCCCGAGCGCTACGTGGAGCAGACCGCCTATCTGGGTGCATCGGTGGGCCGCTATGCTAACCGCATCGCCAAAAGTCGCTTCACGCTGGATGGGCAGAGCTACTCGCTGCTGCCGAGCCAGGGTGAAAACCAGCTCCACGGTGGGCCGGAGGGCTTTGATAAGCGCCGCTGGCGCATCGTGCGTAAGAATGACAGCGAAGCGCTGCTGAGCCTGAACTCCCCCGACGGCGACCAGGGCTTCCCTGGTAACCTCAGCGCCAGCGCCCTCTTCCGCCTGACGGAGGATAACCGCATCACGATTGAGTATCGCGCCACCGTGGATAAACCCTGCCCGGTAAACCTGACCAATCACGCCTATTTCAACCTTAACGGCGTGCAGTCGGACGTGCGTGACCATCAGCTGCAGCTGCTGGCCGATGCGTATCTACCGGTGGACGAAACCGGGATCCCTTATCAGGCGCTGAAGGCGGTTGAGGGCACCAGCTTTGACTTCCGGCAGCCGAAAACCATCGCGGATGATTTCCTTCAGGACGACGACCAGCGGAAGGTGAAGGGGTACGATCACGCCTTCCTGCTGCAGGCGAAGGGCGATGCCAGCCAGCCTGCAGCGCACCTCTGGTCGGCGGACAGGAAGCTGCAGATGAGCGTCTATACCACCGCGCCAGCGCTGCAGTTCTACTCCGGCAACTATCTCGAAGGCACACCTGCCCGCGAGCAGGGCGAGTACAGCGCGTATCAGGGGCTGGCTCTGGAGAGCGAGTTCCTGCCGGATAGCCCGAACCATCCGGAGTATCCGCAGCCTGACGCCATCCTGCGCCCGGGTGCGGAGTATGTGAGCCTGACCGAATATCAGTTTATTCCGCAGTAGTTGGATACGCCCGGCGGCGCTACGCTTGCCGGGCCTACAGGCAAATATTTGCCCATCCTGCTGAAATAAGCATCGTTTACGGACAAAATCCTAACCCCGATTTCACAAGCATCTTACACTGCGCCACTATTTTCGCTATGGTAATGGTTATGCGTTGCCGCTGGCGTCGTCACGGCAATATAATGAGAATTGTTATCATTCAATCAGGTTTATTAAGGAGAGAGTATGGCTGTTACTAAGCTCGTTCTGGTTCGTCATGGCGAAAGCCAGTGGAACAATGAAAACCGCTTCACCGGCTGGTACGATGTTGACCTGTCCGAGAAAGGCGTAGGCGAAGCGAAATCAGCAGGTAAGCTGCTGAAAGACGAAGGCTTTAGCTTTGATTTTGCCTACACTTCCGTGCTGAAACGCGCCATCCACACCCTGTGGAACGTCCTTGATGAACTCGATCAGGCCTGGCTGCCGGTAGAGAAGTCCTGGAAACTGAACGAGCGTCACTACGGCGCGCTGCAGGGCCTGAACAAAGCGGAAACCGCTGAGAAGTACGGTGACGAGCAGGTCAAGCAGTGGCGTCGCGGCTTCGCAGTGACCCCACCGGCGCTGACCAAAGACGACGAGCGCTTCCCGGGCCACGATCCGCGTTACGCTTCTCTGACCGAGCAGGAGCTACCGCTGACCGAGAGCCTGGCGCTGACCATCGATCGCGTTATCCCTTACTGGAATGAAACCATTCTGCCGCGCCTGAAAAGCGGCGAGCGCGTGATCATTGCCGCTCACGGTAACTCCCTGCGTGCGCTGGTGAAGTACCTCGACAACATGGGTGAAGATGAGATCCTTGAGCTGAACATTCCGACCGGTGTACCGCTGGTGTATGAGTTCGACGAAAACTTCAAGCCGATCAAACACTACTATCTGGGCAACGCTGACGAAATCGCTGCAAAAGCGGCGGCGGTAGCAAACCAGGGTAAAGCGAAGTAATGAATACGTGCCCGGCGGCATAACGCTGCCGGGCATGATTATCAACCGCGACGCGCTTTCACCGCGTTAGCCAGCTGACGCAGAATAGCGTCGGTATCTTCCCAGCCGATGCAGGCATCCGTCACGCTCTTGCCATAGACCAGCGGCTCACCACTCTCCAGACTCTGGTTACCCTCCACCAGATGGCTCTCAATCATTACGCCAATCACCGCTTTCTCGCCGCCGGCAATCTGCTGACAGACGTCTTCACCTACGGTCATCTGCTTCTTGAACTGCTTGCTGGAGTTGGCATGGCTGAAGTCGATCATCACCTGCGGCGCCAGCCCTGCCTTTTCCAGCCCCTGCTTCACCTCTGCAACGTGCTTCGCGCTGTAGTTCGGCTCTTTGCCGCCGCGCAGGATGATATGGCAGTCGCCGTTACCGCTGGTGTTCACAATCGCCGAGTGTCCCCACTTGGTGACGGAGAGGAAGCAGTGCGGCGCACCGGCAGCGTTGATGGCGTCAATCGCCACCTTGATGGTGCCATCGGTACCGTTTTTGAAGCCTACCGGACAGGAGAGTCCGGACGCCAGCTCGCGATGCACCTGAGACTCGGTGGTGCGCGCGCCAATGGCGCCCCAGCTCATCAGATCGGCAACGTACTGCGGGGTGATCATATCGAGGAACTCCCCCGCCGCTGGCAGGCCGCTGTCGTTGATCTCCAGCAGCAGCTTGCGGGCGATGCGCAGGCCGTCATTGATCTGGAAGCTGTTATCCATATGCGGATCGTTAATCAGCCCCTTCCAGCCCACGGTGGTACGCGGCTTTTCAAAATAGACGCGCATGACGATCTCAAGCTCGCCCTTCAGCTCTTCGCGCAGGGTCAGCAGGCGGGCAGCATACTCTCTGGCCGCCGCCGGATCGTGAATCGAACAGGGTCCAATCACCACCAGCAGGCGATCGTCGCTGCCTTTAAGGATTTTATGGATCGCCTTACGGGCATGCGACACCGTATTGGCTGCGGTCTCCGTCGCCGGGAATTTCTCCAGCAGCGCGACTGGGGGTAACAGTTCGTTAATCTCTTTAATGCGTAAATCGTCGTTCTGATAATTCATGATCGTTCCAGCGTTTGCCATACCTAGGTCTGTGAATGCAATCCCTCCAATCTAACGGCTCCGTCAGGAAGTGTAAACGCACTTTTACACTCAATACGGAATATTCTTGAAAAGTGATAAAAAAGGCTGAGTCGCTAGCGAACGCTGGCAAGCTGGCTAAACTTTTTACCTGTAACCACTTTGTTTTTATTTTTTATCCAGATTCCATTCTGCCTTTTTGGTGAGATTTGGCATCTTTCACTACTGAGCGAATATTCCGTTTCGCATCTGCACTGTTGGATATCGCTATCCAATGTAATGACGAGAACAGGAGCACGATTATGAAAATGAATAAACTGGCCACAATTTTACTGACGACTACTCTGACTCTTGCTAGCGGCGCAGCATTCGCAGCAGCAAACGGTGCAGCGAATGCCGCTGCAGACGCTGGCGCGGTAGCACCGGGCGCGAAAGAGAACCTGCCGCCGAATAATGTTAGCAATGACAATATCAACACCGGCAACACCAACGCAGCAACCGGCTCTACGGGCACTAACACCACGGGTTCTACTGGCACCTCCAGCGGCGGCATGCTGCACTCTAACGGTGGAGCTTCCACCAGCGCCGACGGTCAGCATATGGATAAAGACGACATCCATAAAAACAGCATGTGTAAAGACGGTCGTTGCCCGGACGTGAATAAAAAAGTGGAAACCGGTGACGGTATGAATAACGATGTTGATACCAAAACCGACGGTACTTCCCAGTAATATCGTTGATGCGTAACATGAGGAGAGCTAAGGCTCTCCTTATTTTTTTGTGCCGAAGAAATAAAAATCTGCAATGATGTAAGTCGCTGAGAATACATTAAATGGAATGACACTCATGGCGCATCACCATTCACACGCTCCTTCCCCTGAACACCATGACGACAACGCCCGTCGATTGCTATTGGCCTTTAGCGTTACCGCCCTGTTTATGGTGGTCGAAGTTATTGGTGGCCTGCTCTCCGGCTCGCTGGCCCTGCTGGCCGATGCCGGTCACATGCTCACCGATGCCGCCGCTCTGCTCTTCGCCCTGCTGGCCGTGCGCTTTGCTCGTCGGCCACCGAGCGGGCAGCGCACCTTTGGCTGGCTCCGGCTTACCACCCTGGCGGCGTTTGTGAACGCCCTCGCGCTGGTGGTTATTACCTTTATGATTGTCTGGGAAGCCGTTGTGCGCTTCTATCATCCCCAGCCGGTGGCGGGCTTTGCCATGCTGGGCATCGCCGTCGCGGGCCTGGTGGCTAATCTGGTTTCATTCTGGATCCTGCATCGCGGCAGTGAAGAGAAGAACCTGAACGTACGGGCGGCGGCGCTGCACGTGTTGGGCGATCTGCTCGGTTCCGTAGGGGCTATTGTTGCGGCGCTGGTGATCCTCTGGACCGGCTGGACACCGGTCGATCCGATACTCTCGGTGCTGGTCTCCTGTCTGGTGCTGCGCAGCGCCTGGAAGCTGCTTAAGGAGAGCGTAAACGAACTGCTGGAGGGTGCACCCGTATCGCTGGATATCGCCGCGCTGCGTCGCCATCTACGCCGCGACGTCCCGGAAGTGCGCGACGTGCACCATGTGCACGTCTGGACGGTGGGAGAGAAATCGGTGATGACCCTGCACGTGCAGGTTATCCCTCCGCACGATCATGATGCGCTGCTGGAGCGTATCCAGCACTTTCTGGTTCATCACTATCAAATTTCACACGTAACGATTCAGATGGAGTACCGCCCGTGCAGCGGGCCGGAGTGCAATCTCAATACTCTGCCCTCCGGCCACGCTCACCATCATCACCATTAGCCTGCCAGCGCGCGTGAGCCTCGTTCCCGCGCGCTGTTGATCCACATCCGGCTACCGTTCAGCGCAATGAAGGTGAGGATCAGGTACTCCAGCGACATGGCGTAGACGCCCTGCAGGGCAAAGATCACCACGCTAATCACGTTAACGATCACCCACAGCAGCCAGTTTTCAACGTATTTGCGGGTCATCAGCACCATCGCCACGATCGACAGTACCATCAGGCAGGAGTCCCAGAACGGGAAGGCATCGGGCTGCAGCTCCGGCATCGCCACGCTTAAACCCAGCGCCTGCATAATGGAGACCGCAATACGGGTCAGGAAGGTGAACACCGGATCGATAAACAGGGTCATCAGGCCAATGGCCAGGGCGCAGATAACCAGCCAGGCTATCGCCTTACCGCGCGGCAGCCAGCGGATTTGCAGCGCGGCCTCGTTCTGCGTCGTTTGCCGCGACCAGGCATACCAGCCATAGATGTTAGCCGCGAAGAAGAAGAGCTGCAGCAGCAGGCTGGCGTAGAGCTGGATCTGGAAAAAGATCACCGCAAACAGCGTCACGTTGATTAAGCCGAAAGCGTAGTTACTGATCTTCTCCAGGCTGGCGAGCCAGATGCATAGCAGCCCCGCAAGGGTGCCTACCGCTTCGATCCACGAGAGATCGTAGCCGCCAGCCCCGAGCGGAATGTGAACCAGGATATTCTGCGTACTAAAAAAATCCATTTTTGCCCCGCGTATCAAAAAGTGAAATTGTCTTAACAATCATAGCCGTTATCGCACGGTACGTAATTAACGCAGCGTTGCGGCAAAATCCAGCATCCGGTTCAGCGGCAGCAGCGCCCCTTCACGCAGTTTCGCATCGACATGGATCTCATGCATTGACCCACCCTTCTCCAGCCCCTCAGCGATAGCCTGAAGGCCGTTCATGGCCATCCACGGGCAGTGCGCGCAGCTGCGGCAGGTTGCTCCCTCTCCGGCGGTAGGCGCTTCCAGCAGCTCTTTCTCCGGCACCGCCTGCTGCATCTTGTAAAAGATCCCGCGATCGGTGGCGACGATAAGCTGCGGGTGCGGCAGCGTTTTGGCCGCATTGATCAGCTGGCTGGTGGAGCCAACGGCGTCCGCCATCTCCACCACCGCCTGCGGTGACTCCGGGTGAACGAGAACGGCGGCGTTGGGATAGAGCGCTTTCATACGCACCAGCGCCTGGGTTTTAAACTCGTCATGGACGATGCATGCCCCTTGCCAGCAGAGGATGTCTGCCCCGGTCTGCTTCTGTACGTAGCTGCCGAGATGACGATCCGGCGCCCAGATGATCTTCTCCCCGAGGCTATCCAGATGTTCAATCAGCTCAACGGCGATGCTGGAGGTGACCACCCAGTCCGCCCGGGCCTTAACGGCGGCGGAGGTGTTGGCGTAGACCACGACGGTGCGATCCGGGTGCGCATCGCAAAATGCGCTGAACTCTTCAATTGGGCAGCCCAGATCGAGAGAGCACTCGGCATCGAGCGTCGGCATCAGAATGGTTTTTTCCGGACTGAGGATCTTCGCAGTCTCGCCCATAAAGCGCACTCCCGCGACCAGCAGCGTAGAAGCAGGATGCCTGGCACCGAAGCGTGCCATCTCCAGCGAATCGGAGATGCAGCCTCCGGTCTCCTCGGCAAGCTGCTGGATCTCCGGATCGGTATAGTAGTGGGCCACCATGACCGCATCGCGCTCTTTAAGCAGCCTTTTAATTTTTTCGCGATAAAACGCTTTTTCGTCGAGGCTCAGCGGGCGCGGCTTAGGCGGGAAGGGGTAGATCGCGGTTTCAGGATCGAACATTACGCTCATCATGCTTTCTCGTTTTGCTGACTTAACAATAATGCCCGTACCTGCTATGTCTAATCAAGGATGAGGCATTTGTGTTTTATATACTAAACAAGATAGCGGATCGCAGGGGAAAAGTCACAATAAATAGACGTGAGATCGCTATGTGGGCGGCGCTTCGTTTGCCCGACCTACACAACTATGCAGACGATGATAAACCGTAGGCCGGGTAAGCGCAGCGCCACCCGGCGTCGTATCGCAGATAGCAAAAAAGCGCCTTTAGGGCGCTTTTTTACATTGGTGGGTCGTGCAGGATGACTCGCTTCGCTCGCCCTTCGGGCCGTTGCTAAAGCAACGTTATCCTTCACGGTTAACATCTGTTTTTGATGTTGAATTTGGTGGGTCGTGCAGGATTCGAACCTGCGACCAATTGATTAAAAGTCAACTGCTCTACCAACTGAGCTAACGACCCCTTTTGGGGAACTCTCTTCGAAGTGGTGGGTCGTGCAGGATTCGAACCTGCGACCAATTGATTAAAAGTCAACTGCTCTACCAACTGAGCTAACGACCCATTCGGGTGCTGACTTCGAAGATTATTTTACTCGGTACCACCAGAAAGTGGTGGGTCGTGCAGGATTCGAACCTGCGACCAATTGATTAAAAGTCAACTGCTCTACCAACTGAGCTAACGACCCGAGTGGTGGGTGATGACGGGCTCGAACCGCCGACCCCCTCCGTGTAAAGGAGATGCTCTACCAACTGAGCTAATCACCCACTCTGTAATACTTGAAGCAATAGTGGTGGGTCGTGCAGGATTCGAACCTGCGACCAATTGATTAAAAGTCAACTGCTCTACCAACTGAGCTAACGACCCACTATTTTACTGCTTTTTGCGCTGCTTCCAGGCTGTTTGATATCCCGTGGCAACGGCGGCATATATTACTGATTTATGAAGATGGCGCAACTAAAATTTCGAGCGAGATCATTTAACTGCTTATGATTCACTCGACAAGACCAGAAATAGAGCGATATCTGGTCATGCCGCATGCATTACATGGCACTGAGTTTTTTCTGCGCCTGTTTTGCGCCATCGGTGCCGGGATATTTGCTTACAACCTGCTGATAGACCGCTTTGGCTTTGGCAGTATCCCCTTTCTCCTGCATGATCACCCCGACCTTGAACATCGCGTCCGGTGCCTTAGGTGATTTCGGATAGTTTTTGACGACCGAGGCAAAATAGAATGCCGCATCGTCTTTCTTACCCTTGTTGTAGTTCAACTGCCCCAGCCAGTAGTTCGCATTAGGAATGTAGGTGGAGTCCGGGTAATTTTTTACAAAGCTGCTAAACGCGGCGATAGCGTCATCCTGGCGGGATTTATCCTGCACCAGCGCGATAGCGGCGTTGTAGTCGGTATTGGCATCACCGCTCTGCACCGGCGTGCTGGTGGCTGCCGCCCCTGCTGCCGGCGCTGGTGTCGCGGTAGCCGCCCCGCCCTGCTCGCCTGCTGCGGGCTGCGCTGCTGCCGCACCGCCGCTGCCCAGGCTGTCAATCTGCAACAGGATCTGCTTCTGACGTTCTACAACTTGATTCAGCTGATACTGGCTCTCCTGAATCTGGCCGCGCAGAGAGTCGATATCGGATTGGTTGTCAGAGAGCTGCTGTTGAAGCTGGGTTAAAAGCTGGCTGTGAGCGTTGGAAATGCGCTCAAGTTGGGTGACCCGGTCTTCAACCGAGCCTGAGCCGACACTACTGATTGGCGCTTGCGCAAAAGCGGCCCAGGGGGCCGCTATGCCAACCAGTAACGACAGACTCAACAGATGATGTCTGAAGTTACTGCTCATGCAATTCTCTTAGTAAACCAGTACGGCGCGACGGTTTTTAGCGTAAGCTGATTCGTCGTGACCCAGTACTGCAGGTTTCTCTTTACCGTAAGAAACGATGGAGATCTGGTCAGCAGAAACGCCTTTACCCTGCAGGTACATTTTAACGGCGTTGGCACGACGTTCACCCAGGGAGATATTGTACTCAGGAGTACCACGTTCGTCAGCGTGACCTTCTACGGTGACTTTGTAGGACGGGTTGCTACGCAGGAAGTTAGCGTGCGCATCCAGCATCGCAGCGAAGTCAGAACGGATATCGTACTTGTCCAGATCGAAGTAAACGATGTTGTTCTGCTGCAGCTGCTGCATCTGCAGACGTGCCTGCTCTTCGGAAGAGGCGTTGCCGCTGCCGTTTGCGTCCATACCAGTGCCGGCACCCAGCATGCCTTCGCCGCTCTGGTCGTTGCTTGCGTTCTTGTTAGAAGAACACGCTGCGATTGCCATAACAGGCAGAGCCAGCATCAGCCCTTTCAGCACTTTGTTCAGTTGCATTTCTTTGATTCCTTTAGTAATCACTTAATTATTATTACAGATACGGAGACCAGGCAGGGAATTTAACCTGTCCATCAGTCGCCGGAAGACGCGCTTTGAAACGCCCATCTGTAGAAACCAGATTCAGCACGGATCCCATCCCCTGAGAAGAGCTGTAGATTACCATAGTGCCGTTAGGTGCCAGACTTGGCGTTTCATCCAGGAACGTTGACGACAAGACTTGTACGCCACCCGCTGCCAGATCTTGTTTGGCAATGTGCTGCTGCCCACCGTTGGAGCTGACCATTACCATAAATTTGCCGTCGCTGCTGACGTCAGCATCCTGGTTCTGCGAACCTTCCCAGGAGATACGCTGCGGAGCACCGCCGTTAACATTCACTTTATACACCTGCGGACGGCCGGCCTGGTCAGAGGTAAAGGCCAGGTTCTGGCTGTCCGGGAACCAGGTCGGCTCGGTGTTGTTGCTGCGACCATCGGTGACCTGGCGGATCTGGCCAGAGCCGATATCCATCACGTAGAGGTTCAGGCTACCGGTTTTCGACAGGGCAAACGCCAGTTTGGTACCATCCGGGGAGAATGCCGGTGCACCGTTGTGACGCGGGAACGAAGCAACCTGACGTACGGCACGGTTAGCCAGCGTCTGGATCACCAGCGCAGAACGACCGCTCTCAAAGGTCACATAGGCCAGCTTGCTGCCATCCGGAGACCATGCCGGTGACATCAGCGGCTGCGGTGAACGGTGTACAACGAACTGGTTGTAGCCATCGTAGTCAGAGACGCGCAGCTCGTACGGGAACTGGCCACCGTTGGTCTGAACAACGTAAGCGATACGGGTACGGAAGGCACCTTTAATACCGGTCAGCTTCTCAAAAACTTCATCGCTTGCAGTATGGCCCGCATAGCGCAGCCACTGCTTGTTAACTTTATAGGAGTTCTGAGCCAGCACGGTGCCTGGCGCACCGCCGGTATCCACCAGCTGGTAGGCCACGTTGTAGCTACCGTCCGGGTTAGGCGTTACCTGACCCACGACCACGGCATCGATACCCAGCGCAGACCAGGCCGCAGGCTGAACTTCCTGGGCACTGCCCGGCTGCTGCGGCAGACGAGAGCGATCCAGCGGATTAAACTTGCCGCTGTTGCGTAAGTCGGCACCCACGATGCCGCCAATATCTTCAGGCGCAGCGCCAGGGCCTGCCCACTGGAAAGGAACCACGCCAATCGGGCGCGCTGAGTCCACGCCCTGGGTAATCTCAATGCGCACTTCCGCGTGCAGCACTGCCGCCCACAGCACCAAAAAACCAAACACTACACGTAATGCCTGCTTCATCTCATCTCCCTTATCCGGGCGATAAACCCGCGATAATTTAGCAGAATGTTAACAAACTAAATATCCAAAATGACCACAGCCCAGTGGAAACAGTAGTACCCTTTCCACCTTTACGTGGGGAAAGTGTAACCTAAGGTTTAAAGTCCAGTGGAGCATTTTTAAACACTTCGTAAACGGCCTGGCTCGGCGGTTTCGGGATCTTCGCCTGACGTGCTGCGGCTAATGCAGCCTGACAGAGCGCAGGATCGCCACCTTCGGACTGAATATCCAGCAGCAAACCGTCCGGGGCCAGTTTTATGCGCAGCGTACAGGTCTTACCCGTGTACGAAGAAGCGTCATAAAACTTAGTCTCGATCGCTGCTTTGATCATCCCGGCGTAGTTGCTGATATCCGCCCCCGACGCGCCATTGTTTTTAGTACTACCACTTCCGGCCGGCGCTGCGTTATTTCCTTTCGCGCCGCCGCCGGTTTTCGGCGCATTCTTACCTGAACTCAGGTCACCGAAAAGGTCGTCAACGTCTGATGCAGCCGCTTTTTCTGCTGCTGCGGCTTTTTTCGCCGCAGCGGCTTTGGCTGCCGCAGCTTTATCCGCGGCCGCTTTTTCAGCGGCGGCTTTCTTCTCAGCGGCCGCTTTTTCTGCCGCCGCGGCTTTCGCAGCAGCAGCCTTCTCGGCGGCAGCAGCGGCTTTCTCTTCAGCCGCCTTTTCAGCAGCGGCTTTCTTCTCGGCAGCCGCTTTTTCTGCCGCCGCAGCTTTCGCAGCGGCAGCCTTCTCGGCGGCGGCCGCTTTTTCAGCAGCGGCTTTCTCTGCTGCCTGCTTAGCCGCATCGGCCTGGGCTTTCTTCTCGGCATCCTGCTGAGCTTTCTTCGCCGCTTCCGCTTCTGCTTTCTTCTGCGCGTCCGCCGCGGCTTTCTTCGCCGCGTCGGCCGCGACTTTGGCCTCGGCTACGGCTTTGGCTTTCGCATCCGCTGCGGCTTTTTGTGCCGCCTCTTCCGCTGCCTTCGCCTGGGCATCGGCCTGCGCTTTCGCATCCGCCGCCGCCTTCGCCGCCGCTTCTTCAGCCTGCTTCTGTTTCTCCTGCGCCTGCTTTGCTGCCTCTTCTGCCTGCTTCTGCTGCTGGGCCTGCTCGCGGGCCTGCTCCTGCGCCTGCAAACGCTCTTTCTCCAGCTGCTTCAGACGCTCCTGCTCGGCGGCCTGCTTTTCACGCAGCTCTTCCGCCTGCTGTTGCGCCTGTTTTTCGCGCTGCTCTTCTGCACGCTTCGCACTCGCCTGCTGCTGTTGCTGGCGATTGTACTGCTGCACGACCGCGCCGGGATCGACCATGACGGCGTCAATGGCCGAGCCACCGCCGCCGCCTGCAGAGGCATCTATATGCTCATCAAACGAGCTCCAGATCAGCGCTGCAAACAGAATGACGTGCAGCACTGCTGAAATAATGATTGCCCGTTTAAGCTTGTCGTTTTGTTCGGTTGCCTTTGACACTCTCGGTTCCCAAAAACTGTCTGCCTGCTCAGCAGCGGATTAGATAGGCTGGGTCATTAAGCCAACCGACTTCACGCCCGCGCTATGGAGCAGGTTCAGCGCTTTAATTATTTCATCGTAAGGCACTTCTTTCGCGCCACCGATTAAGAAGACCGTTTTCGGATTGGATTGCAGGCGACGTTGCGCTTCAGCAATCACCTGCTCCGGCGGCAGCTGATCCATACGATCTTTTTCTACTACCACGCTGTATTGACCCACGCCGGACACCTCGATGATAACCGGCGGATCGTCATTGGAGCTGACGGTTTGCGACTCGGTCGCATCCGGCAGATCCACCTCTACGCTCTGCGTGATAATGGGTGCCGTTGCCATAAAGATCAGCAGCAGCACCAGCAGTACGTCGAGTAACGGTACAATATTGATCTCGGACTTCAGCTCACGACGACCCCGACCGCGTGTTCTGGCCATGGCTTACCCCTTATTGCTCTCGGTGCTGGTAAACGCCTGACGATGCAGAATTGCGGTAAACTCTTCCATAAAGTTGTCGTAGCTCAGCTCAAGCTTATTGACGCGCTGGTTCAAACGGTTATAGGCCATAACCGCAGGTATGGCGGCAAACAGGCCGATAGCGGTAGCGATCAGCGCTTCCGCAATCCCCGGCGCAACCATCTGCAGCGTCGCCTGCTTCACCGCGCCCAGCGCGATAAAGGCGTGCATAATCCCCCATACCGTACCGAACAGGCCAATATAGGGGCTAATGGAGCCGACGGTTCCAAGGAACGGAATATGCGTCTCGAGGGTCTCCAGCTCGCGGTTCATGGAGATACGCATCGCGCGGGATGCCCCTTCTACGATCGCTTCCGGCGCATGGCTGTTCGCCCTGTGCAGGCGGGCAAACTCTTTAAATCCGCTGTAGAAGATCTGCTCTGAGCCGGCCAGGTTTTCACGGCGGCCCTGGCTCTCCTGATAGAGGCGGGAAAGCTCGATTCCGGACCAGAATTTGTCCTCGAACCCTTCGGCTTCACGGGTAGCAGCGTTAAGAATACGCGTTCGCTGAATAATGATTGCCCAGGATGCGATAGAAAATCCAATCAAAATCAACATGATAAGTTTGACCAGAAGGCTTGCCTTCAGGAACAAATCAAGGATGTTCATGTCAGTCACTGCTTAAACTCCGCGACAATAGACTTGGGAAGCGCACGAGGCTTCATTAAGAGTGGATCAACGCAGACAATCAGTACCTCAGCTTCGTTCAGCACATTATTCTCTGCATTGACGATCCGCTGCGTGAAGACCAGAGAGGTTCCACGCATTGATGTAATTTCCGTTTGGACTTCGAGCATATCGTCGAGTCTGGCGGGTGCAAAATACTCCAGCGTCATCTTGCGTACCACGAATGCTACACGCTCTGCCAACAAAACCTGCTGGCTAAAGTGGTGATGTCGCAGCATCTCCGTGCGTGCTCTCTCGTAAAAAGCGACGTAGCTGGCATGGTAAACCACACCACCGGCATCGGTATCTTCATAGTACACACGAACCGGCCACTTAAATAACGTTGTATTCACTTTACATCCCGGTAATGCAATATAAGTAGAGCCTTCAAACGCTGCTACTATACGCGGGGGAAAGGTGGTTTGGAATGGGTTGAAGTAAACGCAGCGTAAAAATTTATGGGCTTATGAAAGCCCATATCGTTAACGGACATTTCTCATTCAAAAGAAGAAAAAGATAAGCCCAATTGCAAGGACGATATCGGCGATAAGCGGGCAGAAGATGCCCTGCCAGTGAACGGCTTTCGGACGGAACCCAACCCCGTGGATCACGCCTGCGCAGACGGCCCACATCATCAGCAGACCATGCCAAATTGCCAGCTCGCTGGTCTTTGCTGCAAAGCGGGTGGGATCCCAGAACATGCAGCCTGCCAGCACCAGCGCCATCACTAAGGAAAGGGCCCTGAGCGGGCCCTTATCCATTACCGCATAGAGTTTTGCGATAATAGGTTCCATCAGGCTTTTTCTTTACCTGCCTGGGTCGCTTCAACGTGCTCCAGCGCCAGGGCGGTAATCACGCCAAATGCACAGGCAAGAAGCGTTCCTAAAATCCATGCGAAATACCACATTGTATGCTCCTTACTTAGTACAGAGAGTGCGTGTTGCTTTCAATATGCTCTTTGGTAATGCGACCGAACATCTTCCAGTAGCACCATGAGGAGTAGAGCAGAATAATCGGTACAAAGACCGCAGCAACCCAGGTCATCAGGTTAAGCGTCATCTGGCTCGATGTCGCATCCCACATGGTCAGGCTGGCGTTCAGCACCGTGCTGGACGGCATAATGAACGGGAACAGCGCAATGCCCGCGGTCAGAATAATGCAGGCCAGCGTCAGGGACGAGAAGAGAAACGCCCATGCCGATCTGTTCAGACGACCAGCCACGAAGGTAAACAGCGGCAGCACAACGCCCAGGGCAGGAATAGCCCACAGGATCGGCGTGTTGTTGAAGTTCACCAGCCAGGCACCGGTTTCACGAGCCACCTGCTTAGTCAGCGGGTTAGACGCAGCGTGGTGATCGATAGTCGAGGTCACCACATAGCCGTCGATACCGAACATCACCCAAACGCCTGCCAGCGCGAAGCAGACCATGGTCACCAGCGCCGCCACCTGGGTGGTCACCCGGGAGCGCACGTACACTTCGCCTGCGGTACGCATCTGCAGGTAGGTTGCACCCTGCGTCAGGATCATCGCCACGCTCACCACGCCTGCCAGCAGACCAAACGGGTTCAGCAGCTGGAAGAAGTTTCCGGTATAGAAGAGGCGCATGTACTCGTCCATATGGAAGGGTACGCCCTGCAGCAGGTTACCGAAGGCAACGCCAATCACCAGCGGCGGCACGAAGCTGCCGATAAAGATGCCCCAGTCCCACATGTTACGCCAGCGCGGATCTTCAATCTTGGAGCGGTAGTCAAAACCGACCGGACGGAAGAACAGCGAGGCCAGCACCAGGATCATCGCCACATAAAACCCAGAGAAGGCAGCGGCGTAGACCATCGGCCAGGCAGCGAACAGCGCGCCGCCTGCGGTGATCAGCCACACCTGGTTACCGTCCCAGTGTGGAGCAATGGAGTTGATCATAATCCGGCGTTCGGTGTCGTTACGACCCAGGAAGCGGGTTAACATCCCCACGCCCATATCCCAGCCGTCGGTGACCGCAAAGCCAATCAGCAGAATGCCAACCAGCAGCCACCAGATAAAACGTAATACTTCATAATCAATCATTTGACGACTCCTGTCTTAGCGTGCCGGCTGAGAAGCAACGGTGGACTGCCCATACTGAGCATCGGCCTCAACGTTAGCCTGCTCGTAGTGATAGCGACCGGTTTTCAGACTGCTCGGCCCAAGGCGTGCAAACTTAAACATCAGGAATACTTCCGCCACCATAAACAGCGTATAGAGACCGCAGATAAGGATCATTGAGAACAGCAGATCCCCCGTGGTCAGCGAAGAGTTAGCCACTGCGGTCGGCAGCACCTCACCAATCGCCCACGGCTGACGGCCATACTCTGCAACGAACCAGCCGGTTTCGATAGCGATCCACGGCAGCGGGATACCGTACAGCGCGGCGCGCAGCAGCCAGGATTTGCTGCCGATACGGTTACGGCAAACGGTCCAGAAGGAGATAGCGAAGATCAGCAGCATCAGCACGCCACAGGCCACCATGATACGGAACGCAAAGTAGAGCGGCGCAACGCGTGGGATAGAGTCCTGCGTAGCCTGCTTGATCTGGTCTTCGGTGGCATCGGTGACGTTAGGCGTATAGCGCTTCAGCAGCATGCCGTAGCCGAGGTCTTTCTTCATGCTGTTGAACTGGTCGCGCACGTTCTGGTCGGTGGATCCAGCGCGCAGCTCTTCCAGCAGCTGATAGGCCTTCATCCCGTTACGGATACGCTCTTCATGCTGCACCATCAGGTCTTTCAGACCGATAACCGGCGTATCAACGGAGCGCGTAGCGATAATGCCCAGCGCATAGGGGATCTGAATAGCAAAGTTGTTCTCCTGCTTATCCTGATCCGGAATACCAAACAGGGTAAACGCCGCCGGTGCTGGCTGGGTCTCCCACTCGGCTTCAATAGCGGCCAGTTTGGTTTTCTGCACGTCGCCCATCTCATAGCCGGACTCATCGCCCAGTACGATAACAGAGAGCACGGCGGCCATGCCGAAGCTGGCAGCGATAGCAAAGGAGCGCTTGGCGAACGCCATATCGCGGCCGCGCAGCAGGTAGTAGGAGCTGATGCCAAGGATAAACATTGCGCCACAGGTGTAGCCCGCCGCCACGGTGTGCACAAATTTCACCTGCGCAACCGGGTTAAGCACCAGCTCAGAGAAGCTCACCATCTCCATGCGCATGGTTTCGAAGTTGAAATCCGATGCGATCGGGTTCTGCATCCAGCCGTTTGCCACCAGGATCCACAGGGCAGAGAGGTTAGAACCCAGCGCAACCAGCCAGGTGACTGCCATATGCTGCACTTTGCCCAGGCGATCCCAGCCAAAGAAAAAGAGGCCAACGAAGGTGGACTCCAGGAAGAACGCCATCAGGCCTTCGATGGCCAGCGGTGCACCAAAGATATCGCCTACGTAGTGAGAGTAATAGGACCAGTTAGTCCCGAACTGGAACTCCATGGTCAGACCGGTGGCCACGCCCAGCGCAAAGTTGATACCAAACAACTTGCCCCAGAACTTGGTCATATCTTTATAGATTTGTTTGCCGGACAGAACGTAGACCGTTTCCATGATTGCCAGCAGAAACGCCATACCGAGCGTTAAAGGAACAAACAGGAAGTGGTACATCGCGGTTAAGGCAAACTGCAAGCGTGACAGTTCGACTATATCTAACATCATGACTCCTTGCGCATCGCATGAAGACTTCGAGAGCAAACCCCGTTAGAGAGGGTCCACACACATGCCCCAATACAAAATTATCTATTACTTTTCACTGCTGCTGCCACGCAAAAAGAGCCAGCCGCAGCGAAAAGTTACAGACAGGTTAATAAAAAGCCCAAATTGATCTCGCGATATATTACGCCGCAAATCCCTTACAATAAATAGGTTTTTAATAAACCTTTTTTACGTTTTTCGACGGGGATCAATTTATCGCTAGTTTACAACTTTTCGACCATTTTGATCAGCGACAATTTAACGATTTTTAGAAGTTTTTTCCATGTTTTAAATATTGATCTAAATCAATTTTTCGCGGAAATTGTTAATTATGTGTCTTCATAGCTCTTATGGTAAAAGATATGTTAAAAATATGTTCTAGTAAAAGTGTGATGGTTAAAAGTATCGTCATACTGATTCCGCTGTGTTGATGCCACTCTTTGTTAATAATGAGCCAGCGAAATACATTTCAGTTAATTATAACCGCACCCTAACTTTACTAAATAGCTATCGCCCACCGGAAAAAATAAGATCTGCTTTTTAGAAGCACCTCACAGTTTATCATTAATATAAATAGAACCACACATTACAACGTTATTAACCCCTTTAGGAGAAAACGTTTATCCTTTTGTTTTTAAAGACAATTAATATCAATAAAAGTTAAATAACTCTTTTAGAGAAAGAGCTTTTGAAAATAGATCAATTGCTTCACCCACGCCCTCCCCTCACACTTTTCCCCATTCTGACGCCTTTGTGCCTTTAGGCCTGACTGACTCTCATCTTAGCGACAAATTAATAGAGGATGCCCTATGAAAAAATCAACGCTCGTTATTGGCGTAATTGGCGCCGACTGCCATGCCGTCGGTAACAAGGTTCTGGATCGCGTGTTTACTGCCCATGATTTTCGGGTGATCAACCTCGGCGTGATGGTCAGTCAAGATGAGTACATTGACGCCGCTATCGAAACCGGGGCCGATGCGATTGTGGTCTCCTCTATATACGGCCACGGCGACATTGACTGCCTGGGTTTGCGTGAACGCTGCATCGAACGCGGCGTTGGCGAGATTCTACTTTACGTGGGCGGTAATTTAGTTGTCGGTAAACATGACTTCGCCGAGGTCGAGAACAAATTTAACGCCATGGGCTTCGATCGCGTTTTTTCCCCAAGCCACGATCTGGACGATGTTTGTCAATTAATCGCTAACGATATTAACAATAAATTAACTCATTGCCGCCAGCAGCCGGAAGAGGTTGTGTAATGCGTACGGTATCTGTCGATATTGGCTCGACCTGGACTAAGGCCGCGCTTTTTGAAATGGAGGGCGATCGTCCCCTCCGGCTTCTTAACCAGGCGGTCACACCCACCACCACCCACCATCTTGCCGACGGTTTTTTTGCCAGCCTGAATCAGCTGCTGGAGGTGGCGGATGCCAGGCCGCTGCTCAGACGCGGTGACGTCACGCTTAAATACTCCTCCTCTGCTAAAGGCGGGCTGGCCGTCGCCGCAATGGGTTTAGTGCCCTCGATTACCCTTGAAGCGGCAAAGATAACGGCCCATTCAGCAGGCGCAAAAATCACCCACTATTATGCCTACAAGCTGACGCCGCAGGATATACGCCAGCTTGAGGCCTCTCCGCCCGATATTCTGCTGTTTGCCGGCGGAACCGACGGCGGAGAGACGCGCTATGGCCTGGACAATGCGCGCCTGCTCGCCGCGTCCGGGCTGGAGTGCGCGATTGTCTACGCCGGGAATCGCGACATTCAGCATGAGGTTCAGCAGCTGCTGGCCCATAAGCAGCTAACCGTTGTGGATAACATCCTGCCCGAGCTGGATTCGCCCAACCCGCTCCCTGCCCGCCAGGCAATCTGTGACATCTTTCTCTCCCGCATAGTGAAAGGAAAAGGGCTAGACGTCATCGTAGATGAAACGGGCGAGGCCCCCATGCCTACGCCGTGGACGGTGTTTGAGCTGGTTAAGCTGATGAGCCAGCATGACGATGCCTGGCAAGCATTCATGCTTATTGATATGGGGGGCGCAACCACCGACGTCTACTCCGCCTGCGCCAATACCCTTTCGCCGGACACCGTGCTTCATGGTCTGCCTGAACCCTTTGTAAAACGCACCGTTGAAGGCGATTTAGGGATGCGGGTCTCTGCTGCGGTCGTCGGAGAGAGCACGCGGGCGCTTATTGACACGCTTTTAGCCTCGCAGCCCGAGCAGCATGCGGCCTTCTATCGCTACCTCGACAAGCTCGTTGCCTGCCCCGGCTCCCTGCCTGCCAGTCCTGAAGAGCACCGCTTCGATACCTTGCTGGCCGGGCTATGCGTGGCCTATGCCAGTGAACGCCATGCAGGAACAAAAAAAGCGGTGGCAACCTGCGCTGGCACGGTCGATCTGCAGATTGGGCGCGATCTCACCCCGGTACGCAAGGTAGTTGGCTCTGGCGGCTGGCTATCCCGTGCGGCGTCGTTTGATATTCACCGCTGGCTTAAATATCGCGAACTCGATGCCCGTGGCAACCGGATCCTACTGCCCGAGCATTTCGACTACTACCGTGATGAAAAAGGTCTCATCCCTCTGCTGGCTAACGCCGCAAGACTCTACCCGCAGGCGGCTGCGCTCGCCAGCATCCACTGTTTAACCCCGAACTCAAGGTAGCAACGAATGGAACTCAGCAATAAAAAGATAACCCATGACGATTTTATGTCTGAGCGGCAAGGCGTCCTGGAAACCTGGCCTACCGGACAAGACGTTACCCATTTTGAGGATGGCGTAAAGTACCAGCAGACTATCCCGGAGGAGAAAAACTTTGCCCGTGCGCTGCGCATTGCCGATAAGGAGGGTATTACACTCAGCCAGCCTCGCGCGGGCGTGGCGCTGCTGGATGAGCATATCGCGCTACTGAAGGTGCTTGAGCAAGAGTGCGACCTTTTGCCTACCACCATCGACGCCTATACGCGCCTGAACCGTTACGAAGATGCCGCGGTGGGCATTCAAAAATCCCTTGAGGCGGGCACCTCAAAACTCAACGGGCTGCCGGTGGTTAACCACGGCGTTGCCGCCTGCCGCCGCCTGACCGAATCCCTGCAGAAACCACTACAGGTCCGGCACGGCACCCCTGACGCACGCCTGCTGGCTGAAATCTCCATCGCCAGCGGCTTTACCAGCTACGAGGGGGGCGGTATCTCCTACAACATTCCCTACGCAAAACGGGTCACGCTCGAAAAATCCCTGCGCGACTGGCAGTACTGCGACCGCATGATAGGCCTATATGAAGAGCACGGCATCCGCATCAACCGCGAGCCTTTCGGTCCCCTGACCGGCACGCTGATCCCGCCGTTTATGTCGCACGCGGTGGCCATCATTGAAGGTTTACTGGCCCTGGAGCAGGGTGTGCGCTCCATTACCGTTGGCTATGGCCAGGTGGGTAGCCTGACGCAGGACGTGGCCGCCGTGAAAGCGTTGCGCGAGCTGTCACACGACTATTTTCGCCAGCAGGGCTACGAAGAGTATGAGCTAAGCACCGTCTTCCATCAGTGGATGGGCGGCTTCCCGGAAGATGAGTCAAAAGCGTTTTCCGTGATCGCCTGGGGCGCAGCCGTTGCCGGAATGGCGGGTGCAACCAAAGTCATCACCAAAAGTCCGCATGAAGCCTTCGGCATTCCTACCGCCGCCGCTAACGCCCAGGGGCTTAAGGCGTCGCGCCAGATGCTTAACATGGTCCGCGACCAGCCCTTCCCGGCATGCCGCGCCGTCGATCTGGAGGTTGAGCTGATCAAGCGCGAAGTGCGCGCCGTGCTGGATCGCGTGTTTGCCCTCGGTAACGGTGATATCGCCCGCGGCACGGTGCTGGCGTTTGAAGCTGGCGTGCTGGATATCCCCTTCGCACCGGCAGCCTGTAACGCTGGCAAGATGACCCCAGTGCGTGATAACGCGGGGGCTATCCGCATTTTGGAAGCCGGTGCCGTACCGCTACCGGATGATATCCTGGCCATGCACCACGACTTTGTTGCCGAACGCGCCAGCGTTGAAGGCCGCCCCGCCTCATTCCAGATGGTTGTTGACGATATCAATGCCGTATCCCACAGCAAGTTAATAGGAAGACCAGAATGAAAATCAAACAGGTGCTTTTTACCGCAGGCTACTCCTCCTTCTACTTTGACGATCAGCAGGCCATTAAAGACGGTGCAGGTCATGACGGCTTTATCTATACCGGCCAACCGGTAACGCCGGGCTTTACCTCCGTGCGTCAGGCCGGAGAGTGCGTCTGCGTGCAGCTGGTGCTGGAGAATGGAACCGTTGCCATGGGTGACTGTGCGGCGGTGCAGTACTCCGGGGCGGGTGGGCGCGATCCCCTTTTTCTGGCCGCAACCTTTATTCCATGGCTCAACGATCACATTAAGCCGCTGCTGGAGGGCCGTGACGTGCGGGCTTTCCTGCCCAACGCACGCTTTTTTGACAACCTGCGCATTGAGGGTAAGCCGCTGCATACCGCAGTTCGCTATGGCCTGTCACAGGCGCTGCTGGATGCCACCGCGCTGGCAACGGGACGACTAAAAACAGAGGTTATCGCCGACGAGTGGCAGCTGCCTACCGTTGCCGAGCCGATCCCGCTGTTTGGCCAGAGCGGAGACGACCGCTACATCGCCGTGGATAAAATGATCCTCAAGGGCGTTAACGTCCTGCCCCACGCGCTGATTAACAATGTGGAGGAGAAGCTGGGCTACGACGGCGAAAAGCTACGTGAGTACGTGCGCTGGCTGGCAAACCGCGTGATCGCCCTGCGCACCACGCCGCGTTACCACCCTACCCTGCACATTGACGTCTACGGCACTATCGGCCTGATCTTCGATCAGGATCCGCAGCGCTGCGCGCACTATATCGCCAGCCTCGAAAAAGAGACTCAGGGTCTACCGCTCTATATTGAGGGACCGGTTGATGCGGGTAATAAAGCCGACCAGATCCGCATCCTGACGGCGATCACCCGCGAGCTGACGAAGCTCGGCTCCGGGGTCAAGATCGTTGCCGACGAGTGGTGCAACACCTATCAGGATATTGTTGACTTTACCGACGCTGGCAGTTGTCACATGGTGCAGATCAAGACTCCCGATCTGGGCAGCATTCACAATATTGTTGATGCGGTGCTCTACTGCAACAAGCACGGCATGGAGGCCTACCAGGGCGGAACCTGTAACGAGACGGAGGTGAGCGCCAGAACCTGCGTTCACGTCGCCCTCGCCGCCCGACCCATGCGCATGTTAATTAAGCCTGGCATGGGGTTCGATGAGGGTCTTAACATCGTCTTCAACGAAATGCAGCGCACCCTTGCGCTCCTGCAGGCAAGGAGCTAAGCGATGGCAAAGACGTTTAAGATCCTCTCGCCGACCGCGATCCTCGGCTACGGCTTTCCGGAGGAGAGCTTTTTAACGGCGATGGCTGAATCACCGGATCTGATTGCCGTGGATGCAGGCTCGTCCGATCCTGGCCCACACTATCTTGGCGCAGGTAAACCTTTTACCGATCGCGCCGGGGTAAAGCGCGACCTGCGCTACATGATCTCAGCCGGGGTTAAGCAGGGCATTCCGGTGGTGATCGGTACGGCGGGCGGCTCGGGCGCGGCTCCGCACCTCGCATGGTGCCGTGAGATCGTGCTGGAGATCGCCCGTGAAGAGCAGCTCTCATTCTCCCTGGCGACGATACCCGCGGATGTCGATAAGCAGATTGTTCACCAGGCGCTGGACGCCGGTAACATCACCGCCCTCGACTTTGTTCCGCCGCTAACCCATCAGGATATCGATGACAGTACCTCTATCGTCGCGCAGATGGGCGTCGAACCTTTTCAGCGGGCGCTGGCGGCCGGGGCTCAGGTGGTGCTGGGGGGACGGGCATACGATCCGGCCTGCTTTGCGGCACTGCCGATGATGCAGGGTTTTGACGAGGGGCTGGCGCTGCACTGCGGGAAGATCCTGGAGTGCGCAGCCATTGCTGCCACCCCTGGCTCCGGCTCAGACTGCGCCATGGGGATCCTTGACGAGCAGGGCTTTACCCTGAAGGTGTTTAACCCGAAACGGAAGTTTACCGAAACCTCAGCGGCGGCCCACACGCTGTATGAAAAGTCTGACCCTTACTTTCTGCCTGGACCGGGCGGCGTGCTGAACCTGCAGGCCTGCACCTTTAAAGCGGTTAATGAGAGAGAGGTCTACGTCAGCGGCTCCCGCCACGAGCCGACACCCTACCGGTTAAAGCTGGAGGGTGCCCGGCTGGTGGGCTACCGCTGCCTGACTATCGCTGGCGTCCGCGATCCCATCATGATCGCCGGCATTGAGACCATCCTTGAGGAGGTGAAATCCAGCGTCGTTAGCAACCTGAACCTCAACATAGAAGAGATCCGCATTACCTTCCATCTCTATGGCAAAAACGGCGTGATGGGCGAACATGAACCTGTACAACAGGCCGGGCACGAACTGGGGATCGTCCTCGACGTCGTGGCGCCGGACCAGCAGCTTGCTAACAGCGTCTGCTCGCTGGTGCGCTCAACGCTGCTGCACTACGGCTACGAAGGTCGAATTGCCACAGCGGGAAACCTGGCGTTCCCCTTCTCGCCCTCGGACGTTCAGTGTGGCGCGGTCTATGAATTTTCCGTCTACCACCTTATTGAGGCAAGCGAGGCGCTGCAGTTCCCCTTCGTCCTTGAGCAGGTGACGCCGGAAGGAGTACAGGCATGAAACAGTCTATTCGTTCTTTAGCCCTGGTGATCCGCTCCAAAAACGCCGGTCCCTATGAGCTGGTGCTGGATGTTCTCTTCAAACAGCAGAGTGACTATCTGGCGGTGAAATCTTCCGGACAGTTGACCGCGCAGCGTATTGCGGATCTGTACAACCTTGATGAGCAGCACCTCCCCCGTCTCATCTGGTTCGATCCGGCTAACGCCGTTAAAGCCGTTTTACCCAGGGATATCGTTTCGGGTAACAGAGGCGATAACGACGTATATGGCGCACAGCAGCATGCGCCGTTATTAGACCTCGTTTTTGATATTTAACACAGATAACCATAACCACTTACGGGGTACGTCGCTGTGTACCCCTATCTAAAACTTGCTGGTCATTAGACAAAATTGAAAACCTAATCTTTGCGCTGCCAGCGCCTCAATCCGATGGAGTGAAAATGAAGTCGAAAAGCTTAACCACGATGATTATCGCGGGTCTGGTACTGGGTATTATTGCCGGATTTATTGTTAACATGGTCGCCTCGCCAGAGACAGCCAAGTCCTACTCTCAGGACATATCTATTCTGACCGCGATATTTCTACGGCTGATTAAAATGATTATCGCGCCGTTAATTATCTCAACGCTGGTCGTTGGGATCGCAAAGATGGGCGATGCAAAAACGCTGGGGCGAATTTTCTCTAAAACTCTGTTTCTGTTTATTTGCGCTTCTCTCATCTCTATTGCCCTGGGGCTGGTTATCGTTAATATTTTCCAGCCGGGAAACGGAATTAACTTTGTTGCCCACGACGCTGCCAGCGTTGCAGCGCTAAAAGCTGAACCTTTTACCTTTAAGGTCTTTATTTCGCATGCTATCCCCACCAGCATCGTTGACGCCATGGCCCGCAACGAGGTGCTGCAAATTGTCGTCTTCTCCATCTTTTTAGGCTGCGGGCTGGCGGCCATCGGTGACAAGGGTGCCCCCATCGTCCATGTGCTGGACTCGCTGGTTGAGGTCATGCTCAAGATCACCGGCTACGTTATGCTGTTTGCCCCCTTCACGGTGTTTGCCGCTATCTCCGCCATGATTGCAGAGCGCGGGCTGGGCGTGCTGGTCAGCGCCGGGATCTTTATGGGCGAGTTCTACATGACCCTGGGGCTGCTGTGGGTCATCCTGATCGGGGCCTCTTTCGCCACTATTGGTCCCTGTATTCTCCGCTTAACCAGAGGGATCTCCGAACCTGCCCTGCTGGCGTTTACCACCTCCAGTTCGGAAGCCGCCTTTCCCGGCACGCTGAAGGCGCTGGAGAAGTTTGGCGTCTCGCCGAAAATCGCCAGCTTCGTTCTGCCGATCGGCTACTCGTTTAACCTCGTCGGCTCGATGGCCTACTGCTCCTTCGCCACCATTTTTATCGCCCAGGCGTGCAATATTCACCTCAGTACGGGGGAGCAGATCACCATGCTGCTTATCCTTATGCTGACCTCCAAAGGCATGGCCGGGGTGCCGCGCGCTTCGCTGGTGGTTATTGCCGCCACCCTCAACCAGTTCAATATTCCGGAGGCCGGGCTGATCTTATTGATGGGGGTCGATCCCTTCCTCGATATGGGCCGCTCTGCCACCAACGTCATGAGCAACGCAATGGGTGCCGCCCTTGTTAGCCGCTGGGAGGGTGAACACTTTGGCGAAGGATGCCGTGGAAAAGCATCGCAGCCGGTTCAGGACTTAAGCAGCGAAAATGTTTAACGGGCAGTAAAAATAAAAATACCGCGCACCAGCGCGGTTTGAATAACCAGGCTAATGAGAAACCATGATGGCTACACCTTTTATCTGGCAAGAACCTTTTCCGCATGAAAGAGATCTAACCGAATATTATCTATTTAGCGACCAGCATGTATCGGTTAACGAAGTTGATAATAAAACCCTCATCAGCGTCGATCCGCAGGGATTAACGCTGCTGGCAAAGCAGGCTTTTTATGAGTCCTCCTTTTTCTTGCGTACCGCCCATATTGAGCAGGTCGCGTCGATCCTTCACGATCCCGAAGCCAGTGAAAACGATCGCTACGTTGCCCTGCAGCTGCTGCGCAATGCCGAGGTTTCGGCCAGAGGCATTCTGCCTAACTGTCAGGATACCGGCACCGCGACCATCGTAGCCGAAAAAGGAGAGTCGATCTGGACCGGCTGCAACGATGCCGAGGCGTTAAGCCAGGGGATCTATGAGACCTTTCAGGAGCATAGCCTGCGCTATTCGCAAAACGCCCCGCTGGATATGTACACAGAGGTGAATACCGGTACTAATCTGCCCGCACAGATTGATATTTCGGCAACGCCAGGAGAGGAATATAAGCTTCTGTTTATCAATAAGGGCGGTGGCTCGGCCAACAAGGCGGCGCTGTTTCAGGAGAGCAGATCGATTCTTGCTCCCGAGAAGCTGATCCCCTTTTTAATTGCCAAAATGCAGGCGCTCGGTACCGCCGCCTGTCCGCCATACCATATTGCCTTCGTCATTGGCGGCACCTCCGCCGAACAGGCGTTGAAGGTGGCCAAGCTGGCATCGACAAAATATTACGATACCCTGCCCACCAGCGGTAACGAGCTTGGCCGGGCGTTTCGCGATCTGCACCTCGAATCAACCCTGCTGAACGCCAGCCGGGAGCTGGGCATCGGCGCGCAGTTTGGTGGAAAGTATTTTGCCCATGACATCCGGGTGATCCGCCTGCCACGTCACGGCGGTTCGTGCCCAATTGCGCTCGCCCTCTCCTGCTCCGCCGATCGTAACATCAAGGCTAAAATCAATCGACACGGACTCTGGCTGGAGAAGCTGGAGCACGATCCGGGACGCTTTATTCCTGAGAAGCTACGCGGGCCTCACCACGCCACCGGGGTCAAAATCGATCTCAATCGTCCCCTTAGCGAGGTCATGAGCGAGCTATCGCACTATCCGGTAGGGACGCGCCTCTCGCTGAGCGGCCCGCTGGTTGTCGCCCGGGATATCGCCCATGCCAGGCTGAAGGCCAGGCTTGATGCGGGTGTGGCTCTGCCAGATTATATGCAGAATTATATTGTCTACTACGCTGGCCCGGCGAAAACCCCAGAGGGAAGTATTTCGGGTTCTATGGGGCCAACAACCGGTGGCCGGATGGACGGCTACGTGGATGCCTTTCAGGCCGCTGGCGGAAGCCTGGTGATGCTATCGAAAGGCAACCGCAGCCAGCAGGTGACCGACGCCTGTGCCAGGCACGGTGGATTTAATCTGGGCAGCATCGGTGGCGCAGCGGCGCTGCTGGCGCAGGATTATGTCAGCAGCCTGCGCTGCCTGGAGTATGCCGAACTGGGGATGGAGGCAGTATGGATGATGGAGGTAAAAGATATGCCGGCGTTTATCCTGGTGGATAACAAAGGCAATAACTTTTACCGGCAGTTTGAACAGCGTCACTGCTGTGATCTCTGCCCATCACAGAGTCTTAAGTAGCGCATGCTGCTCAACCGCTGACTTTTTCAATAGCCAGTCGCGGAAGAGCAGCACTCCTCCTGACTCAATACCGTCGTCCCGCCAGGTCAGAATAAAGCGATTGCCGGTACGCATGGGCACATCACAGGGAATGACCATGCTGCCGTTATCAAGATCGTGCTGTACGGAAAAACGCGGCAGCAGCGCGACGCCCAGCCGCGAGCGGACGGCCGCAATCAGCATCGAGATTAGATCGAAACGCGGGCCAAGCTTTACTCGGGGGCTGGTAATAGCGGAGAGAGAGAACCACTCGGCCCAGCTCTCAATACGCGTACTCTGATGCAACAGGGTAAAGTTATCCAGCAGCCGCTCAACGGTTATCTTCCTGCCGGTATAGCCAGGCAATGTTCTGCTGCAAACCGGCAGCAGCTCCTCTTCAAACAGAGAATCGACCTGAGCCAGCGGAGCGCAGAAATCTTCCCGCATAATTGCCGCATCGTAGTCGCGATTGAGAAAATCCCCTACGCTTGCCAGCGAGTTAATATTTACCACAATATCCGGATAGCATTTATTAAACTCCCCAAGCTTTGGAATAAGCCAGTGGGTGCTCAACGTTGGGTTAACCGCCAGCTCGATGACCCGTGACGTTGGCTGCCAGGTCATAATAGCATGCGTGTCACGCTCAAATTTATTTAATGTATCTCGCACCATCTCAAGATAATATTTCCCCGCCTCATTGAGGAAAATTCGTTTTTTGGCATGGTTGAATAGTGCGATATTAAGAAAGTCTTCCAGCGCCGCCATCTGCCGAAACACAGCGCTTTGCGTCAGCGCCAGCTCCTCTGCGGCACGGGTATAGCTCTCATGGCGCGCAACGGCCTCAAAGGTAATCAGTAGTTCTGTTTTCGGTAACTTCCCTCGCATACCGCCTCCCTGCTACTTTTGGGCGATATCCTATCACTCCTCATCACCACGCCCGTATATTTAATAATATTATTCGCCATATCGTGATCGCTATCGATAATTTTAAATTACTCATTACTTATCTATATGATATTTGAAAAAACATTTATTACACGTATAAAAAAGGCCACCTTCCGGTGGCCAACCATGTCGAGATTTTTATTTACTTAATAATAGATTTTAACGCTTCGCCAATGTCAGCCAGGCTACGCACGGTTTTCACCCCTGCGGCTTCCAGCGCAGCAAACTTCTCGTCTGCCGTGCCTTTACCCCCAGCGATAATCGCCCCTGCGTGACCCATACGCTTGCCTTTTGGCGCGGTTACGCCAGCGATATAGCCGACAACCGGTTTGGTCACATGATCTTTGATATAGGCAGCCGCTTCCTCTTCCGCGCTACCGCCGATCTCACCGATCATCACGATCGCTTCGGTCTGCGGGTCAGCTTCGAACAGCTTCAGAATATCGATAAAGTTAGAGCCTGGGATCGGGTCACCGCCGATACCGACGCAGGTAGACTGGCCAAAGCCGTAGTCGGTGGTCTGCTTAACCGCTTCATAGGTCAGCGTACCGGAGCGGGAGACGATGCCCACTTTACCCGGCTGGTGGATATGGCCCGGCATGATGCCGATTTTGCACTCGCCTGGGGTGATCACACCCGGGCAGTTCGGACCGATCATGCGCACGCCAGCTTCGTCCAGCTTCACTTTAACCGTCAGCATATCCAGCGTCGGGATACCTTCGGTAATGGTGATAATCAGCTTAATGCCTGCGTCGATCGCTTCCAGAATAGAGTCTTTACAGAACGGCGCTGGAACGTAGATCACGGAGGCGGTTGCGCCCGTCGCTTCTACCGCTTCGCGCACGGTGTTGAACACCGGCAGGCCGAGGTGCGTGGTGCCGCCCTTGCCTGGCGTTACGCCGCCCACCATCTGGGTACCATAGGCAATAGCCTGCTCTGAGTGGAAAGTCCCCTGGCTACCGGTGAAGCCCTGGCAGATAACCTTGGTATCTTTATTAATTAAAACTGACATTATTTCCCCTCCACTGCGGCAACAACCTGCTGTGCTGCGTCCGTCAGACTTTTCGCTGCGATAATGTTCAGGCCGCTGTCAGCCAGTTTTTGTGCGCCCAGTTCGGCGTTGTTCCCTTCCAGACGAACCACGACCGGAACGTTCACGCCTACCTCGGCCACTGCACCAATGATGCCGTCGGCAATCAGGTCGCAGCGCACGATACCGCCGAAGATGTTAACCAGTACGGCTTTCACATTATCGTCGGAGAGAATGATTTTGAACGCTTCGGTTACGCGCTCTTTGGTCGCGCCACCGCCCACGTCGAGGAAGTTAGCCGGTTCACCGCCGTGCAGCTTAACGATATCCATGGTACCCATCGCCAGGCCCGCGCCGTTAACCATGCAGCCGATATTGCCATCAAGCGCAACGTAGTTCAGCTCCCACTGTGCCGCCTGAGATTCACGGGCGTCTTCCTGAGAGTGGTCGCGCATCTGGCGCAGATCCGGCTGGCGGAACAGCGCGTTGCCGTCAGCGCCCAGCTTGCCGTCGAGGCAGATCAGGTCGCCCTGTTTGGTGATCACCAGCGGGTTGATCTCGATCAGCGCCAGGTCGCGCTCAAGGAAGATAGTCGCCAGGCCCATAAAGATTTTGGTGAACTGCTGAACCTGCTTACCTTCCAGGCCCAGCTTAAACGCCAGCTCGCGTCCCTGGTACGGCATGGGGCCGGCCAGCGGATCGAGGGCCACTTTGTGGATCAGGTGCGGGGTCTCTTCCGCCACTTTTTCAATTTCCACGCCGCCTTCGGTAGAGGCCATGAACACCACGCGACGGGAGCTGCGGTCTACTACCGCGCCCAGATAAAGCTCTTTATCGATATCGGTCGCCGCTTCCACCAGGATCTGGTTAACCGGCTGGCCGTTGGCATCCGTTTGGTAGGTCACCAGACGCTTGCCCAGCCAGTGCTCGGCAAATGCGCGGATATCTTCTTTGCTGTTAACCACTTTAACGCCGCCCGCTTTACCGCGGCCACCGGCGTGCACCTGGCACTTCACGACCCACGGGCCGCTGCCGATTTTAGAGGCGGCTTCTTCTGCTTCACGCGGGGTGTTGCAGGCATAGCCTACCGGCGCGGGTAAACCGTAGCGGGCAAATAGCTGTTTTGCCTGGTATTCATGTAAGTTCATCTGTTCCGTCCACTTTTCAGGTAATCGTCAGGTCATGATTTTGTCAGCCCGGCAGGCGAAGCGCCGCCGGGCAAAAGTGCGAAAACTACACGTCCAGCAGCAGACGCGTCGGATCTTCCAGCAGCTCTTTAATGGCCACGAGGAAGCCTACCGACTCACGGCCATCAATCAGGCGGTGATCGTAAGAGAGCGCCAGATACATCATCGGCAGAATCTCTACTTTGCCATCTACTGCCATCGGGCGATCTTTGATCGCGTGCATACCGAGAATGGCGCTCTGCGGCGGGTTGATGATCGGCGTGGACATCAGCGAGCCGAAGACGCCGCCGTTGGTGATGGTGAAGTTACCGCCGGTCAGATCCTCAACGGTCAGCTTGCCGTCACGGCCTTTCACCGCCAGCTCTTTGATGCGTTTTTCGATTTCAGCCATGCCCAGCGCATCGACGTCACGCAGCACCGGGGTCACCAGGCCGCGCGGCGTAGAGACCGCCATGCTGACGTCGAAGTAGTTGTGGTAAACCACGTCGTCGCCATCGATGGAGGCGTTCACTTCCGGGTAGCGTTTAAGCGCTTCAACCACGGCCTTCACGTAGAAGGACATAAAGCCCAGACGGATACCGTGACGCTTCTCGAAGGCATCGCCGTACTGCTTGCGCAGATCCATGATCGGCTTCATGTTGACTTCGTTGAAGGTAGTCAGCATTGCGGTGGAGTTTTTGGCCTCCAGCAGACGCTCGGCCACGCGCTTGCGCAGACGGGTCATCGGCACGCGTTTCTCTGAGCGGTTGCCCGCCACAGGCGTAACGGCAGGTGCCGCGTCAGCAGCCGGGGCTTTCGCCTCGGTTGCCGTCGAGGATTTCGCCAGGTGTTTCTCTACGTCTTCACGCGTCAGACGGCCGCCGACGCCGGTGCCTTTAATGGCGTTGGCATCGAGGGTGTGCTCTGCCAGCAGACGACGGATCGCCGGGCTTAACGCCTCGTTGTTCTGCTCTTCAAGAGAGGCCTGCTGACGCTGAGCCGGCGTTGACTCCTTGCTTTCAGATTTCGCGCTGCTCTCTTTACCGTTGCTGTTGCCTTCACGCAGGCGGCCAAGGATCTGGCGTGAGGTCACGGTGGTGCCCTCATCTTCCAGCACTGCATCAAGAATGCCGTCCGCCGACGCCGGTACTTCCAGTACCACTTTATCAGTTTCGATCTCTACCAGAACTTCATCACGTTGGACGCTATCGCCCGGTTTTTTATGCCAGGTGGCCACGGTCGCATCGGCTACGGACTCAGGCAGGTCGGGAACAAGAATATCTACGCTACTCATTATTTATCCTTTAATTAATCGACGTTCAGCGCGTCGTTAACCAGATCTTGCTGCTGCTTCTGGTGAACGGACATATAACCTACCGCCGGAGAGGCAGAGGCCGGGCGGCCTGCGTAACGCAGAGCAGACCCAAACGGAATCACTTCACGGAAATGATGCTGGCTACAGTACCATGCGCCCTGGTTCAGCGGCTCTTCCTGGCACCAGACAAAATCATGTACGTGGGCATAAGGTTTTAACGCTTCCTGCACCGACTGGTGCGGGAACGGATACAGCTGTTCGATACGCACAATGGCGACGTCTTTCTGGTCGTTCTTACGGCGCTGCTCCAGCAGGTCGTAATAAACCTTACCAGAACAGAGGACAACGCGCTTAACCCCTTGCGGATCAAGATCGTCGATCTCACCGATGGCCGGCATAAAGGTGCCGTTTGCCAGCTCGTCCAGCGTCGATACCGCCAGCGGATGACGCAGCAGGGACTTCGGCGACATTACCACCAGCGGACGGCGCATACCGCGCAGCGCCTGACGGCGGATCATGTGGTAAACCTGCGCCGGGGTAGACGGCACGCAAACCTGCATGTTCTGCTCGGCGCAGAGTTGCAGATAGCGCTCCAGACGGGCGGAGGAGTGCTCCGGACCCTGGCCTTCGTAGCCGTGCGGCAGCAGCATCACCAGACCGCACATACGGCCCCACTTCTGCTCGCCGGAGGAGATGAACTGGTCGATCACCACCTGCGCACCGTTGGCGAAGTCACCAAACTGCGCTTCCCAGATGGTCAGGGTGCGCGGCTCGGCGGTAGCGTAGCCATACTCGAACGCCAGCACCGCCTCTTCAGAGAGCACGGAGTCCCAGACGCGGAAGGTACCCTGCGAATTATGAACGTGATGCAGCGGCGTATAGGTGGAGCCGTTGGACTGGTTATGGATCACCGCGTGACGGTGGAAGAAGGTGCCACGGCCGCTGTCTTCCCCGGACAGGCGCACCGCAATGCCTTCGTCTACCAGCGTGGCGTAAGCCAGGTTTTCCGCGCCGCCCCAGTCAAAGAGCTTCTCGCCTGCGGCCATCGCCTGACGGTCACCGTAGATTTTCGCTACGCGGGACTGCATCTCGATAGCGTCGGGTACGGTGCTGATACGCTTCGCCAGCTCCTGGACGCGCTTCATCTCTACCTTGTTCGGGTAGCTCTCGTCCCACTCGTGGTTGAGGTACGGCGACCAGGTAAAGGAGTGCATGTTCATTGGACGCCACTCTTTTACTACGCACTCACCGGCGTCAAGCATGTCGCGGTAGACGTTCACCATCTCGGTGGCATCTTCCAGGGTCGCGACCTTCTCCTGCTCCAGACGGTCAGCGTAGATTTTACGCGGCGTCGGGTGCTTTTTGATCTTCTGGTACATCAGCGGCTGGGTTGCACTCGGCTCGTCGGCTTCGTTGTGGCCGTGACGGCGGTAGCACACCAGGTCAATAAAGACGTCGCGTTTAAAGGTGTTACGGAAATCCAGCGCGAGGCGGGTTACGAATGCCACGGCTTCCGGATCGTCAGCGTTAACGTGGAAAATCGGTGCCTGGACCATTTTACCGATATCGGTACAGTACGGCGTAGAGCGCGCATCAAGCGGGTTAGAGGTGGTGAAGCCCACCTGGTTGTTGATGACGATGCGCACCGTGCCGCCCACTTCGTAGCCGCGGGCTTTGGACATGTTCAGCGTTTCCTGCACCACGCCCTGGCCGGTTACTGCGGCATCGCCATGAATGGTGATCGGCAGAACCTTGTTGCTGCTCGGCTCGTCGAGGCGATCGAGGCGCGCACGCACGGAGCCCATCACTACCGGGCTGACGATCTCGAGGTGCGACGGGTTAAACGCCAGCGCCAGGTGAACCAAACCGCCCTCGGTTTCGATATCGGAGGAGAAGCCCATGTGGTACTTCACATCGCCGGTACCGAGATGTTCTTTATGCTTGCCCGCAAACTCGTCGAACAGATCCTGGGTCTTTTTACCCAGCACGTTAATCAGGACGTTGAGACGACCGCGGTGCGCCATACCCAGCACCACTTCGCGCGTGCCGCTCTTACCAGCGTGGCGGATCATCTCTTTCAGCATCGGGACCAGCGCGTCGCCGCCCTCCAGCGAGAAGCGTTTCGCACCCGGGAATTTCGCCCCAAGGTAGCGCTCCATCCCTTCCGCCGCCGTCAGCTCGCTGAGGAAGCGTTTCTTCTCTTCGGCACTAAAGGCCGCGCGACCCGCCACGGACTCAATCCGCTGCTGGATCCAGCGCTTCTCTTCGGTGCTGGTGATATGCATATACTCAGCGCCGATAGAGCCGCAGTAGGTCTGCTTCAGGGCGGCGATCAGCTCGCCCAGCGGCATGGTGTCTTTGCCAAAGGCAAAAGAGCCGATGTTAAAGCTCTGCTGCAGATCGGCTTCGGTCAGATCGTGATAGGCCGGGTCGAGATCGGCAACGCGATCCTGTTTCCACAGTCCCAGCGGGTCAAGGTTCGCCTGCTGATGGCCGCGGAAGCGGTAGGCGTTGATGAGCTGCAGGACTTTAACCTGCTTAACGTTGGTATCAGGATCGGAGAGTGAGGAGGTGTAACGTGAGGCATCCTTCGCCAGACGACGAAAATAATCACGTGTTTTGGAATGAAATTGATCCGGTTTAACTCCCGTGCCAGGTAACTCCTGGAACATGGAACGCCAGTTTGCGTCTACCGAATCAGGATCGGTTAAGAAGTCTTCATAGAGCTGTTCTATCCAGCTCTGGTTAGACCCAGAGAGGTAAGAAGAGTCCAGCCAGGCTTTCATTGCGCCGTTCTGCATCGTGATCCCTTAAGCATTTTGTATGCTTACTTCGCCGTGGATAACTACAACGTACACCGTATAGCGCACGTACCGGGGTTCACAAGCGAGCTCTCTGGCCCGCGAAGGAACCTTTAAAAACTGTCTGTCAGGCAGTTTTTAAAGATCTCCTGCACTTTGTCACTCTGTTAGCCCGGTGGCGCTACGCTTACCGGGCCTACATGTTGCGTAGGCCGGATAAGCACAGCGCCATCCGGCGTTTACTGCTTATGCACTACGCTGCAGCAGCATCGACTTAATGTGGCCGATGGCGCGCGTTGGGTTCAGACCCTTCGGACACACGCTGACGCAGTTCATGATGCTATGACAGCGGAATACGCTGAAAGCATCGCTCAGCCCGTCGAGACGGCTCTCGGTTTCGGTATCGCGACTGTCGATCAGGAAGCGATACGCAGCCAGCAGACCGGCCGGGCCGATGAACTTGTCCGGGTTCCACCAGAATGACGGACAGGAGGTGGAACAGCAGGCGCAAAGAATGCATTCATACAGCCCGTCGAGCTTCTCACGCTGCTCCGGAGCCTGTAAATGCTCACGAGCGGGTGGATTTTGCCCATTATTCAATAAGTAAGGCTTAATCTTCTCATATTGTGCATAGAATTGCCCCATGTCTACCACCAGATCGCGTACAACCGGCAATCCAGGCAGTGGACGGATGACAATTTTCTTCTTGCCGTTGCCCAGCGCCGAGATCGGCGTGATGCAGGCCAGGCCGTTTTTGCCGTTCATATTCAGGCCGTCGGAGCCACAGACCCCTTCACGACAGGAGCGACGGAACGCCAGGGTGGGATCCTTCTCTTTCAGCTGGATGAGAGCATCCAGCAGCATCATATCCCGACCCTCTTCCCCTTCCAGGGTGTAGTCCTGCATACGCGGAGCGTCGTCTACGTCCGGGTTATAACGATAGATTGAAAATTCGATTTTCATTTTCCGCTCTCCGCTTAGTAAGTACGAATCTTCGGCGGGAACGCCGGACGCAGTTTTGGCTCCATGTTCACGCTGCGGCGCGTCATGGATTCCGACTCAGGCAGATACAGGGAGTGGCAGAGCCAGTTTTCGTCGTCACGCTCCGGGAAGTCGAAGCGGCTGTGCGCCCCACGGCTCTCGGTACGGAAGTTCGCCGACACCGCCGTGGCGTAGGCGGTCTCCATCAGGTTATCCAGCTCCAGGCACTCGACGCGCTGGGTGTTGAATTCGCTGGAGGTGTCATCCAGACGGGCATTTTTCAGTCGCTCGCGGATGGCCTTCAGCTGCTCCAGCCCCTTCGCCATGGCATCGCCTTCGCGGAATACCGAGAAGTTGTGCTGCATACACTCCTGCAACGCTTTGCGGATCGTCACCGGATCTTCACCATCGCGGTTGTTGTTCCAGCGGTTCAGGCGCGCCAGCGAGGCGTCAATTTCCTCGTCGGTCGCATCACGCAGGGCGCCCTGCTCGGCGATAGACTCCTGCAGGTGCAGACCAACCGCACGGCCAAAGACCACCAGGTCCAGCAGCGAGTTGCCACCGAGGCGGTTCGCGCCGTGTACCGATACGCAGGCGATCTCGCCCACGGCAAACAGCCCTGGCACCACCACGTCTTCGCCCTCGGCGTTGACGGTCAGCGCCTGGCCGGTCACTTTGGTTGGGATACCGCCCATCATATAGTGGCAGGTCGGGATCACCGGGATCGGCTCTTTCACCGGATCGACGTGGGCAAAGGTACGGGAAAGCTCAAGGATACCCGGCAGGCGGGATTCGAGAACCTCTTTACCCAGATGATCGAGCTTCAGCTTGGCGTGCGGACCCCACGGGCCGTCGCAGCCGCGGCCTTCACGGATCTCGATCATGATGGAGCGCGCGACCACGTCACGGCCCGCCAGATCTTTGGCGTTCGGCGCGTAACGCTCCATAAAGCGCTCGCCGTGCTTGTTCAGCAGGTAGCCGCCTTCACCGCGGCAGCCTTCGGTGACCAGAACGCCCGCACCGGCGATACCGGTTGGGTGGAACTGCCACATCTCCATATCCTGCACCGGCACGCCCGCGCGGATCGCCATACCGACACCGTCACCGGTGTTGATGTGGGCGTTAGTGGTGGACTGGTAGATACGGCCCGCGCCGCCGGTGGCCAGCACCGTTGCACGCGCTTTGAAGTAGACCACTTCCCCGGTTTCGATGCACAGGGCGGTACAGCCGACCACCGCGCCATCGGCGTTTTTCACCAGGTCCAGCGCATACCACTCAGAGAAGATGGTGGTTTTGTTTTTCAGGTTCTGCTGATAAAGGGTATGCAGCAGGGCGTGGCCGGTACGGTCCGCCGCCGCCGCAGTACGTGCCGCCTGCTCGCCGCCGAAATCTTTCGACTGGCCGCCAAACGGACGCTGATAGATGGTGCCGTTCTCCAGGCGGGAAAATGGCAGGCCCATGTGATCCAGCTCGAGGATCGCTTCCGGGCCGGTTTTACACATATACTCAATGGCGTCCTGGTCACCGATGTAGTCGGAGCCTTTTACCGTGTCATACATGTGCCATTCCCAGTTGTCTTCATGGGTATTGCCCAGCGCCACGGTGATACCGCCCTGCGCAGAGACCGTATGGGAACGGGTTGGGAAAACTTTAGAGAGCAGCGCACAGCTCTGGCCGCTTTGGGAAATTTGCAGCGCCGCGCGCATACCTGCGCCACCGGCACCAATTACAACCGCATCAAATTCTCTGACTGGCAGTTTCATTACACACCCCACACCACAACGAATCCATAAATAACGTATACCAGCAGCGCCACCACGATGAGCAGCTGTAATCCAAGGCGCAGCGCCGTGGATTTAACGTAGTCAGTAAACACCTGCCACATGCCAATCCAGGTGTGGATTAACGTGGAAACGAGCGCCAGCAGGGTGAAAACTTTGGTAAAGGCGGAGGAGAAAAAGCCCGTCCAGGCTTCATAGGTGACATCGCCAGTGATGGCGAAAAACCCGACCATATAGATAATGTACAGCGTCAGAACGATAGCGGTAGCGCGGACCAGAATGAAGTCATGTACGCCGTTGCGTCCTAATGCGGAGGCGTTGCTTACCATACGAGGACTCCTGCGAGAAGTGAAAGCACGACAGTGATAGCAATAGCAATATAGGCAGAACGTTGACCTGCGGCGAAGGTCTCTTCCAGATAGCCGACATCCATCAGCATGTGGCGGATACCGCCGACAGCGTGATAGGCCAGCGCGGTGAGAATGCCCCACATGATGAACTTAACGAAAAAGCTATCCATGATGGCGGAGGCGTTCTGGAAGCCCTCTGGTGAGGAGAGCGACAGGCCCAGCAGCCACAGCAGAATGCCGATCGCCACGAAGGTGATGACGCCGGACACGCGGTGGAGGATGGACGCTATAGCCGTAACAGGGAACCGGATCGTAGTGAGATCCAGATTGACAGGTCTTTGTTTCTTAGCATTTTTTATCATGAATAACGCCCACATGCTGTTCTTATAGTTTCCTTCCTCCGGTCTGCAGGCGGGTCAGACAGCGTCCATTTGTATAACTGCTCGTCATGCAAAATTTCATGCTTTCGTAGGCTAACGACGCATTACAACGCTGGGTGGCTCGGGACGGCAGGGTATTCCGGAGACCTGGCGGCAGTATAGGATGTTCACAAAATCATTACAATTAACCTACATACACTTTGTCGGGTTTTATGCTGAACAGTGACCTCTATCACGATACCAACATATTTTTAATTTTTAACCATGAGATTTGACAAAACTTAAACATTATTGTTACAAACGTCAGCGGAAAAGTCATATAATTCGTAAAAGTTATGGGGTCTCTCTTTCACCCGAGAATTAGTTATGTAACAGTGAGAAGGATTGACCGACGTTATCAGGACAGTTATTAGTGATATACAGGTTTGACAAATTCGGACTGTAAAAAACCTGATTTGCTGATTTTTCACGGTATTTTAATGTTTGCCTGCAAGCGCTCATCGCCCTGTACCCAAGTATCTCCACTCAACAGAGGCACGCGCCAAATAACAAACTGGTAACATTGATTTTCTGTATGAATGCAAATCCGGCTTCTTCCCAACAGTCTTAAGCATAAGGCGCTAAGGAGACCGTAAATGGCTGATAAGAAAGCTACCCTCACCTACAATGGTGGCGATGCTATTGAACTGGATGTGCTACAGGGCACGCTCGGTCAGGACGTTATTGATGTCCGTACACTCGGCTCAAAAGGGGTATTCACTTTTGACCCAGGTTTCACCTCTACCGCATCCTGCGAATCCAAAATCACCTTTATCGACGGTGATGAAGGCATTCTGCTCCATCGCGGTTTCCCGATTGACCAGCTGGCAACCGAATCAAACTACCTGGAAGTGTGCTACATCCTGCTGAAGGGTGAGAAGCCGACCCAGGCCGAGTTTGACGAGTTCAAAACTATCGTCACGCGTCACACTATGATCCACGAGCAGATCACCCGTCTGTTCCACGGCTTCCGTCGCGACTCCCACCCGATGGCGGTGCTGTGCGGCGTGACCGGCGCGCTGGCGGCCTTCTACCACGACTCGCTGGACGTGAACAACCCGCGCCACCGCGAGATTGCCGCGTTCCGCCTGCTGTCTAAAATGCCAACCGTAGCAGCAATGTGTTACAAGTATTCAATTGGACAGCCTTTTGTTTATCCGCGCAACGATCTCTCCTACGCGGGCAACTTCCTGAACATGATGTTCTCTACCCCGTGCGAGAAGTATGAGGTTAACCCGGTGCTGGAACGCGCCATGGACCGCATCCTGATCCTGCATGCCGATCACGAGCAGAACGCCTCCACCTCTACGGTACGTACCGCCGGCTCCTCGGGCGCTAACCCGTTTGCCTGTATCGCGGCCGGTATCGCCTCCCTGTGGGGACCGGCGCACGGCGGCGCAAACGAAGCGGCACTGAAGATGCTGGAAGAGATCAGCACCGTTGAGCACATTCCGGAATTTGTGCGTCGTGCTAAAGACAAAAACGACTCTTTCCGCCTGATGGGCTTTGGTCATCGTGTTTATAAAAACTATGACCCGCGCGCCACCGTGATGCGTGAAACCTGCCATGAAGTGCTGAAAGAGCTGGGCACCAAAGACGATCTGCTGCAGGTAGCGATGGAGCTTGAGCACATTGCGCTCAACGACCCCTACTTCATCGAGAAGAAACTCTACCCGAACGTGGACTTCTACTCCGGCATTATCCTGAAAGCGATGGGTATTCCATCCTCAATGTTTACCGTGATCTTCGCGATGGCGCGTACCGTTGGCTGGATCGCCCACTGGAACGAAATGCACGACGACGGCATCAAAATTGCCCGTCCGCGCCAGCTCTACACTGGCTACGAACAGCGCGATTTCAAATCCGATCTGCAGAAAAACTGATCTGCTTTTCTGCTCTGCCCGGCGGCGCTATGCTGCCGGGCCTACACACTACGCCCCTACTTCTGGCAATGTGGACACCAGTAGAAGGGTCTTGATGACAGGGTCGTCTTCTCGATAACGCCCCCGCAGCGACCGCATTTTTTCCCCGCCCGATGAAACACGTTAAAGCGAAACAGCGCCCCATGATGGCGTTTCTCATTGACCTTGCCGCGCGTGCGGTAGGAGAGACGCGGCACCTCCAGCAGCGCGGCGGCCAGCGCATCCAGCTGCATCTCGCTGAGATCGGCGGCACGGTGAGTGGGTGCGAGTTCTGTCGCCCACAGAATTTCGATCCGCAGATAATTACCCAGTCCGGCGAGAAAGGCCTGATCCAGCAGCAGGCCGGAAAACTGACGGCGGCGAAAACGGGGTGAAATTAGCCGCTCCCTGACCGTCGCAACGTCCAAATAGGGATCGAGTACATCCGGCCCTACGCGCTGTAAAAACGGATGGGCGGCCAGCTGTGCCGGGGTTAACATCTCGATATCCGAGGCGCTGTAGAGCAGAATCGCTTTATCGGCAGCGGCCAGCTTCACCCGCAGGATGCGCGTGGTCTGCGGCTCCTCACCGGCCTTCACGACCCGCCAGACGCCGTAGAGCTGGTTGTGGCTGTAGAGGGTCATGCCGCCGGAGAAATGGGTCAGCAACGCTTTACCGCGCGTTTCGATACGTTCTACATGCTGCCCGGCAAGCTCTGCCTCCCAGGGCTTCAGGTGTTCATAGGCAAACCAGGCTTCGGTGAGCGGCTTACCCTGAATGGCTTTCTCAAGGCTGTCCGCCGCCCGGCGGATCTCGGGGCCTTCCGGCATAGCTTCTCCTTACGCAATTAGCTGGCGGTAACGGTAATATTGCTGGCGGCAAAGGCCTCGCGCAGCCGCTGGGCGAAGACCAGCGCATGCTCACCGTCGCCGTGCAGGCATACCGTCTGGGCGTTAACCTTTGTCCATTGACCCTGAATACTCTTCACCCGTCCGGTCAGCACCATCTCTAACGTCTGGGTTAGCGCCTGCGCTTCGTCGGTAATTAACGCTTCTGGCCGGGCGCGCGGCACCAGCGAGCCGTCGCTCATATACCCCCGGTCGGCAAAAACCTCTTCCCGGGTGGGCAGGCCATAGCGCTCTCCGGCGCGGATAAGCTCGCTGCCCGCCAGCCCGACCAGAATCAGTCCGGGATCGCAGGCGTGTACCGCCCGGGCAATCGCATCGGCGAGCGCCGGATCCTTCGCCGCCTGGTTATAGAGCATGCCGTGCGGCTTAACGTGCCTCATCGTCCCACCTTCAGCGTGCACGATGGCTGCCAGCGCCCCTACCTGATAGAGCGTTTGCGCATAGACGGTCTCCGGCGGCAGGTCCATCGCCGTACGGCCAAAGTTCTGCCGATCGGGAAAGCTGGGATGCGCCCCCACCGCCACGCCGTTTTTTAGCGCCTCGCGCACGCAGGCCAGCATAGTTTGCGCATCGCCCGCGTGAAAACCGCAGGCGACGTTGGCCGAGGAGACCAGCTGTAGCAGGGCGCTGTCGCTGGCGCTCCCCTCCCCGAGATCGGCATTGAGATCAATTTTCAGCACGCAACCCCCGCGCTAGCTGGTCCAGAAATAGCCGCTGCTCGCGGCGGGCGCGGAGCGCATCTTCCAGAGTACAAGGGACAAGGTGGATAGGATCGCCAAGCCGAATCTGCCCCAGATGATACATATCCGCCTCAATGATGCAGGCGATGCGCGGATAGCCGCCGGTGGTCTGGGCGTCATTCATCAGCACGATGGGCTGGCCGTTATGCGGCACCTGAATCACGCCGGGAACCAGACCGTGGGAGAGTAGCTCCCGCTCTTCACGCCGCTTGAGCTGCGGTCCCTGAAGACGGTAGCCCATGCGGTTACTCTGCGGGCTAAGCTGCCACGGCAGCCGCCACAGGGCCTCCTGCGAGGCGGTATCGAACGTCTGGTACTCCGGCCCTGGCAGGGCGCGGATCCGGTTGCCCCACAGCAACTGCTTCACCCCCTGCGGGCCAGAAAAGCGGCGCTCGCAGGCGCGGATCGGTAGCCTATCGCCATCCCGCAACAGCCGTCCGGCAAAGCCGCCGATACCGACCTTCAGGTCGGTGCTGTAGGAGCCCATCACCTCAGGCACATCGAAACCGCCCGCTACCGCCAGGTAGCTGCGCATGCCGTGCCGGGGACGCTTAAGCACCAGTCGCTGTCCGGCGCGGGCCTGATGCCGCCATCCGGTCCACACCGCCTTGCCGTCCAGCGTCGCCTCGCAGCCTGCGCCGGTGAGGGCAAACCAGCCGTCATGGGCGAACTCAAACTCGCACTGGCCAAGCGTCATCTCCAGCGCCGCATCCTCGGGGGCGTTGCCCACCAGCGCGTTGGCAATCTCCAGCGCCGGGGCATCCAGTGCGCCGCAGTAGCTGATGCCGGACTGGCGCAGCCCCTTGCGTTTGCCGCCCTGCACCGAGGTGTACATCCCGGCGCGAATAACCGTTAGCATACGCCCTCCTTCTGCGGAACAAAGCGCACCCGGTCACCGGGGCGTAAGAGTACAGGATCGTTGTCATCGGGATTGAACAGCGCCAGCGGCGTATGGCCGATTAGCTGCCAGCCTCCCGGCGTCGCCAGGGGGTAGATCCCGGTCTGCTCCCCGCCGATGCCTACCGTTCCGGCAGGCACGGAGAGGCGCGGCTCCGCCCGGCGCGGCGTATGCAGCGCCTCCGGCAGCCCGCCCAGATAGGGGAAGCCCGGCTGGAAGCCGAGGAACCACACCACGTACTCGGTGGAGGCATGCAGCTCAACCACCTGCCTTTCGCTAAGACGGCTGTGCTCTGCCACCACGGGCAGATCCGGCCCCGCCGCGCCGCCGTAGACTACCGGGATCTCAATAAAGCGCGACTCTGGCTCCAGGGCCTCACTCTCTTCCCACCAGCGCTGTAGCCGCTCGATGGCATCCAGCGCTCTCTCCTGCGGATCCGCCAGCACAACGGTGACGTTGTTCATGCCGGGGATCACATCGACAACATTGGGCAGTTCAACCACCCGCTGGGCCAGGCGCCAGATGCGCTTCTGACTGGCCAGGGTTACCGGAGGCTCAAGCTCCAGTACCACAGCGGTCTCACCTAACAGATAACAACGCGCTCGCTGCACTTAGTCCCCCTTGCATCAGGCCGGATTGGGAATATCGATAAAGGTAACGTCTAAATCCGTATTTTCGGTCAGCCATTCGCTAAGGGCGCGGATGCCGCCGCGTTCGGTAGCGTGATGCCCCGCCGCGTAGAAGTGCAGCCCCTGCTCCCGGGCGCTGTGAATGGTCTGCTCGGAGACCTCGCCGGTGATAAAGGCATCGACGCCGAAACGGGCGGCGCTATCGATAAAGCCCTGGCCGCCGCCGGTACACCATGCCACGCGTCGTACCTCAGCCGGGCCGGTATCGCCGCTCCACAGCGGCCGACGGCCAAGCCGGGCCTCGATCCACGACGCCAGCTCGAGGCCAGGCACCGGCATCGCCAGCTCGCCCCAGGGAACCAGCGGCTCAATTTCGCCTTTCACGGTGATGCCTAACAGCGCCGCCAGCTGAACGTTATTCCCCAGCTCCGGATGGGCATCCAGCGGCAGGTGCCAGCCGTAGAGGTTGATATCGTTAGCAAGCAGGGCCTTGAGGCGGTTACGCTTCATGCCGCGGATTACCGGGGACTCCCCTTTCCAGAAATAGCCGTGATGGACGATGATCGCATCGGCCTGCTGGCGGATTGCTTCATCGATCAGCGCCTGGCTGGCCGTTACGCCGGTAATAATTTTACGTACTTCGTCACGCCCCTCGACCTGCAGGCCGTTGGGGGCATAGTCACTGAAGGTCGCGCTGTTAAGCTTGTCATTAATCAGGCGTTCCAGTTCGGTGTTGTTCATCATCCCTCTCTACGATTTTCTTGCGGCTTCATACGCGGCCAGGGTGGCCATGCGGGCCTGTTTATGATCGACCACCGGGCGGGGATAGTCCAGCGTCACGCCCTGCTTATCCGCCCATCTCCAGGGATCGTGCAGCGATGCCGCAGGCACCTCCGCCAGCTCGGGCAGCCACTGGCGGATAAACTCGCCGTGCTTATCAAATTTTTCGCCCTGGGTAGTGGGGTTAAAGATGCGAAAATAGGGTGCAGCATCGGTACCGGTTGACGCCGCCCACTGCCAGCCGCCGTTGTTGGCGGCCAGATCGCCATCAATAAGCTGAGAGATAAAATAGCGCTCTCCGACGCGCCAGTCGATCAGTAAGTCTTTTACCAGGAAGCTGGCGGTAATCATCCGCAGGCGATTATGCATCCAGCCGGTATGATTCATCTGCCGCATGGCCGCATCGACAATAGGGTAGCCGGTGCGTCCCGCCTGCCAGGCCTGCAGATGCTCAGGGTCGCTCTGCCACTGTACGCGTTCGGTCCAGGGGATAAAGGGCCGATGCTTGCAGAGATCGGGATACCAGGTCATCAGATGGCGGTAAAAGTCGCGCCAGATAAGCTCATTAAGCCAGACCGCGCCGCCGCCGCCGTTAAGGGCATCGGGCTGCTCCGCCAGCAGCCGGTGCAGGCACTGACGCGGAGAGATGACGCCCAGCGCCAGGCAGGCCGAGAGCCGGCTGGTGGCATCAAGCGCGGGAAAATCGCGCTGGGCTTCATACTCCCCTACCTCATTGCGGCAAAACTCGCGCAGCCGTTCAATCGCCGCCTGCTCCGTCGCAGGAAAGAGGCTGGCATCAAAATCCTGCTGCGGATAGTTGAGCGTAAGCGGCGCCAGCGCGTCGCTTAGCGCCCCGCCCTCACGCACGTCAGGCGCAGGTACGCACTCGGGCAGATCCTCCCTGAGCCTGCGTAGAAAGGCGTTTTTATACGGCGTAAAGACTTTATACATCTGCCGATCGCCGGTCATCACGCTGCCAGGCGCAAGCATGACGCTGTCATCCAGCCCCTGGCAGGCTATCGCCGGCAACGCCCGCTCGACGGCAGCATCGCGCTGACGTTCGTTAAGTTCGTACTGATAGTTGTAGAAGAGGTGCGTAACGCCGTGCGCCTTGCAGACATTTTTCACCGCTTCCACGCTGGCATTAAAATCATCCACCTCAACGAATAACAGCGGAATACCTCTCTCCGCCAGGCCCTGCTGAAGGCTGTGAAGATGGGACTGCATAAACGCCGCCTGCCGCGCCGCCATCTCATGCTTTTCCCACTGTTTCGGGGTGGAAATAAAAAGTGCCAGCACCTTCGCGTGACGATCGCGGCAGGCAGCGGCGAGGGCAAGGTTATCCTTCACGCGAAGATCCGCGCGAAACCAGACCAGATGGGTGGTCATACAGCTCCTGAATTAATGTCCGTAACGAAGGCGCAGCGTCTCTGGCCACGGGTCAAAGTAGCGCTGCCCGGCGAGATAGGCGTCGGGGAACTCGGCCATGTAGTGCTTGAGCAGCGTCACCGGAGCGAGCAGCGGCTGGGTGCCCTGCCGGTAGCGTTCGATGAGCGAAGACAGCTCCTCACGCTGGCGGGCGTTAAGCTGCTTGCGGAAATAGCCCTGGACATGCATCAGCACGTTGGTGTGGTTGCGGCGGGTGGCCTGGTGGGAGAGCAGATCCATCAGCCGCTGGCGATACTCAACAAACCACTCATCGAGAGATTCCCACTCGTGAATGGCTGCCACAAAGCGGCCCAGCTCGCGGTACTTCGGCTGGGAGTGGGCCAGCAGCAGCAGCTTGTAGCGGCTATGGTAGGCGATCAGCTCGCCCCGCGTCAGTCCCCGCTCGCGCACGCCGTTAAGCTCGTGCAGAGCGTAGATACGCTCGACAAAGTTTTCGCGGATCAGCGGATCGTGCAGGCGGCCATCCTCTTCCACCGGCAGCCAGGGGTACGTTTGCATTAGCACTTCGGTATAGATCCCGCGTCCGGCCTTGCGGTTATTTTTACCTTCGGCATCGTAGACGCGCACCCGCTCCATGCCGCAGCTGGGTGATTTTGCACAGACGATATAGCCGCAGAGATGTTCAAACTGGCTGATGCGCTTGTGCGCATAGCTCTGCATCTGATGAGTCAGATCGCCCTCGCGTCCGTCGCTAAAGCGCAGCGCCTCTTCTCCTTCAGGGGTCTTCACCAGCCGCAGCGCCGGACGGGGAACCGGCAGGCCGATGGCCATTTCCGGGCAGACCGGCTCAAAACGTACCCACGGCGACAGCTCTTCCACGGCAAAGGCCAGTCGCTTATGTCCTCCGTCAAAACGCACGGTCTCCCCTAACAGACAGGCACTGATGCCAACAGGGATTTTTTCACTCATAGCGGCTCCTTATAGACTCTCCGTAAGTGTAGCATCGTTGTCATTTCTGGAAACGCCCGAAACGCCTGATGGCGCTACGCTTATCAGGCCTACGGCACCGCCCCATTCCGCGCATAAAAAAACCGCCCCGAAGGGCGGTTTGCTTAGCTGCTGTGTGGGCTTTGCCCTTTTAATAAAAATCGCAGGTCACTTTTTCGGCCTGATCCATCCACACCGGCTTGTCGCTGGTTTTCGCCCAGACGCGGTGCAGATAGCTGTAGAAACGAGCGCGATCCTTCCAGAACAGCATAAACGGCAGCGCCGCTATGCCTGCCACGACGGCAAAAACGCGACGGGCAACGACCACATGTGCTGGATAATCTTGATATAAAGACATACGTTCTCCCCCTTTTTACCCCGTCATCCTTCACGAGGCTGGCGTGTCGGTAATGTTCACCGGAACAATCAATTAACTTTGCTGGTTAAAATAGTACCGCTTTGTCGGTAATTTTACTACTCATCCGACCACTATTTTTTCATCGTTGCGCTGATATTTACACTTCTCCCGTAGGAAAGTTACAAAACAGTTAAATTAATACTAAACATTAGTTAAATTGTGCCTTTGTGATTTTTATACTTTTTTTACATCCGCCCCGCCAATTTTTGCAAAATCTTTGCGCCGAAAAACCTACCTTCACTGCACATCCTAAGAACACCACGGAGGTGGAGTGTGAGTGCAGGCGTGATAACCGGTGTGGTACTGGTTTTCCTGTTGTTGGGCTATCTGGTCTATGCCCTGATTAACGCGGAGGCCTTCTGATGGCGGCGCAGGCGTTTTTACTGATAGCCAGCTTTTTACTGGTGCTGTTTCTGCTGGCGCGTCCGCTGGGGACGCTGCTGGCGAGGCTGATTGCGGACCGATCCCTGCCGGGCACCGCCACACTCGAGCGTGGCCTCTGGCGTATCACCGGCATCCAGCCGCGGGAGATGACGTGGCGTCACTATTTGCTGGCGATCCTCGCCATCAACCTGCTCGGCGTGCTGGCTCTGTTTCTGATCCTGCTGTTTCAGGCCCAGCTGCCATTTAACCCGCAGCAGTTGCCTGGGCTGTCGTGGCATCTGGCCCTGAACACTGCCGTGAGCTTTGTGGCGAACACCAACTGGCAATCCTACAGCGGCGAGAGCACGCTGAGCTACTTTAGCCAGATGGTCGGCCTGACGGTGCAGAATTTTCTCTCTGCCGCCAGCGGGATGGCGGTGATCTTCGCGCTGATCCGCGCCTTTTCCCGAAAAAGCGTTAATACGCTGGGCAACGCCTGGGCAGATATCACTCGAATTACCCTGTGGGTGCTGCTTCCCCTCGCCCTGCTGCTGGCGCTGGTATTTATTCAGCAAGGAGTCCTGCAAAATCTCAACGCGTATCAGCCCTACACCTCGCTGGAGGGCGTCAAGGGTCTGCTGCCGATGGGTCCGGTCGCCTCCCAGGAGGCGATCAAGATGCTGGGGACCAACGGCGGCGGCTTCTTTAACGCCAACTCCGCACATCCGTTTGAGAACCCGACGACGCTGACTAACTTCCTGCAGATGCTGGCCATTTTCCTGATACCCACCGCGCTCTGTTTCGCCTTCGGTGAGGCGGTCGGCGACCGCCGCCAGGGCCACGCCATTCTCTGGGCGATGGCGATTATTTTTGTCATCTGCGCCGGACTGGTGATGTGGGCCGAGCTAAACGGCAACCCGCATCTCCTGACGCTGGGAGCCGACGGCACCGCCAATATGGAGGGGAAAGAGAGCCGCTTTGGCATCCTCGCCAGCAGCCTCTTTGCGGTCGTGACAACCGCCGCCTCCTGCGGCGCGGTCAATGCGATGCACGACTCCTTTACTGCCCTGGGAGGCATGGTGCCGCTGTGGCTGATGCAGATTGGCGAGGTGGTTTTCGGCGGGGTCGGCTCGGGTCTCTATGGGATGCTGCTCTTTGTGCTGCTGGCGGTGTTTATCGCCGGGCTGATGATCGGCCGTACGCCGGAGTATCTGGGGAAAAAGATCGACGTGCGAGAGATGAAGATGACCGCGCTGGCGATCCTCGTCACCCCTGCGCTGGTGCTGCTCGGCACGGCGCTGGCAATGATGACCGACGCCGGACGTGCGGGCATGCTCAATCCTGGGGCGCATGGCTTTAGCGAATTGCTCTACGCCGTCTCGTCCGCCGCCAACAACAACGGCAGCGCCTTTGCTGGTCTCAGCGCCAACACGCCGTTCTGGAACTGTCTGCTGGCGTTCTGCATGTTTGTCGGCCGCTTCGGGGTGATCGTCCCGGTGATGGCCATCGCCGGATCGCTGGTGATGAAAAAGAGCCAGCCCGTCAGCCCCGGCACGCTGCTCACCCACGGCGCGCTGTTTGTTGGCCTGCTGATTGGCACCGTGCTGCTGGTTGGCGCCCTGACCTTTATCCCCGCGCTGGCCTTAGGCCCCGTCGCGGAACACCTTTCCTTACGCTAAGCCTGGCGGGAGCCTTTATGAGTCGTAAGCAACTTGCCCTGTTCGAACCCGCGCTGGTTCGCGAGGCACTATTAGCCTCTTTTGTAAAACTCAGTCCACGGGTGCAGTGGCGTAACCCGGTGATGTTCATCGTCTGGATCGGCAGCCTGCTCACTACCCTGCTGGCGATAGCGATGGCCGCAGGCTATCTCAGCGGCAGCGCAGCCTTTACCGGCGCGATTAGCCTCTGGCTCTGGTTTACCGTGCTGTTTGCCAACGTCGCCGAAGCGCTGGCCGAGGGGCGCAGCAAAGCCCAGGCCAGCAGCCTGAAAGGCGTCAATAAAACCGCCTTTGCCCGTAAGCTGCGCGCCCCGCAGTATGGCGCACCGACGGACCGCATCCCTGCAGCCGACCTGCGTCGGGGCGACGTGGTGCTGGTCGAAGCGGGAGATATCATCCCCTGCGACGGCGAGGCCATTGAGGGGGGCGCGTCGGTGGATGAGAGTGCCATTACCGGCGAGTCCGCCCCGGTGATCCGTGAGTCCGGGGGCGACTTTGCCTCGGTAACCGGTGGGACGCGCATCCTTTCTGACTGGCTGGTGATCCGCTGCCGCGTCAACCCCGGCGAGACCTTCCTCGACCGGATGATCGCCATGGTCGAAGGGGCGCAGCGGCGAAAAACCCCCAACGAGATCGCGCTGACCATTCTGCTGGTGGCCCTGACGATCGTCTTCCTGCTGGCCACCGCTACCATGTGGCCCTTCTCCGCCTGGGGCGGGACGGCGGTGAGCGTCACCGTACTGGTCGCCCTGCTGGTGTGCCTGATCCCCACCACCATCGGCGGGCTGCTCTCCGCCATCGGCGTCGCCGGGATGAGCCGGATGCTCGGGGCGAACGTCATCGCCACCAGCGGCCGGGCGGTGGAGGCGGCAGGCGATATCGACGTCCTGCTGCTGGATAAGACCGGGACCATCACCCTCGGTAACCGTCAGGCCGCCGAATTTTTACCTGCTCGGGGGGTGGACGAGCGCACCCTGGCCGATGCGGCGCAGCTGGCGTCGCTGGCGGATGAGACCCCGGAGGGGCGCAGCATTGTCGTGCTGGCGAAGCAGCGCTTTAACCTGCGCGAGCGCGACGTGCAGAGTCTGAACGCCACCTTTGTCCCCTTTACCGCCCAGACGCGGATGAGCGGCATCAACATTCAGGATCGGCAGATCCGCAAAGGCTCGGTGGATGCCCTGCGCCGACACATTGCTGCCAACGGCGGCGAGTTTCCCGCCGAGGTTGAGGCGCTGGTTGAGCAGGTGGCGAGCCGGGGCGCAACGCCGCTGGTGGTCGCCGAGGGCAACCGGGTGCTGGGGGTGATCCCCCTGAAAGACGTGGTTAAGGGTGGGATCAAAGCCCGCTTCGCCCAGCTGCGCAAGATGGGCATCAAAACGGTGATGATCACCGGCGATAACCGCCTGACCGCCGCCGCGATTGCCGCCGAGGCGGGCGTTGACGACTTTCTGGCGGAAGCGACGCCGGAAGCTAAGCTGGCGCTGATCCGCCAGTATCAGGCCGAGGGCCGGCTGGTGGCGATGACCGGTGACGGCACCAACGATGCCCCGGCGCTGGCCCAGGCCGACGTGGCGGTGGCGATGAACTCCGGGACTCAGGCGGCCAAGGAGGCGGGCAATATGGTGGATCTCGACTCCAACCCTACCAAACTGATTGAGGTGGTGCATATCGGCAAACAGATGCTAATGACCCGCGGCTCGCTGACGACCTTCAGCATCGCCAACGACGTGGCGAAGTACTTCACCATTATTCCCGCCGCGTTTGCGGTCACCTACCCGCCGCTCAACGCCCTGAATATTATGCACCTCCATTCACCCAGCTCGGCTATCCTCAGCGCGGTGATCTTCAATGCGCTGATCATTATCGTCCTGATCCCGCTGGCCTTAAGGGGAGTGAGCTACACGCCGCTCTCGGCCCAGGCGATGCTGCGCCGTAATCTGTGGATCTACGGTCTGGGCGGGCTGATCGTGCCCTTTATCGGCATCAAAGCCATCGATCTGCTGTTAACACTTTTCGGCCTGGTCTAGGAGGATCACACCATGACGTCACTTCGTTCCGCGTTTCTACTGCTGGTGCTGTTAACGCTGATCACCGGCGGACTCTATCCGCTGGTCACCACCCTGCTTGGCCAGGGGCTGTTTCCGGCGCAGGCCAACGGCTCGCTGATCCTGAAGGATAACCAGATCCGCGGCTCGCGCCTGATCGGCCAGGATTTTAGCGCGCCGGGCTACTTCCAGGGCCGCCCCTCCGCTACCGCCGACGCGCCCTATAATCCGCTGGCCTCCGGGGGCAGTAACCTGGCGGGCAGCAATCCGGCGCTTGATGAGGCGATTACCGCCCGGGTCGCGGCGCTGCGTGCCGCCAACCCGCAGGCTAACCCGCGCGTGCCGGTCGAGCTGGTCACCGCCTCCGCCAGCGGGCTGGATTACGGCCTGTCGCCGCAGGCCGCAGCCTGGCAGATCCCGCGCGTGGCGGCGGCGCGTGGCCTGTCAACGGCACAGGTTGCGCAGCTGGTGGTCAAACACACCCACCAACCGCTGCTGAGCTTTACCGGCGAGCCGGGAGTGAATATTGTGGAGCTTAATCTCGCCCTTGATGCCTATAAGGACACATCTGAATGACAGACGAGCCGTTGCGTCCCGATCCCGATCGTCTGCTGGAGCAAGCCAGCAGCACGCATCGCGGCAGGCTGAAGATTTTCTTCGGAGCCTGCGCGGGGGTGGGCAAAACTTTCGCCATGCTCGCCGAAGCGCAGCGCCTGCGGACGCAGGGGCTGGACATTGTTGCAGGAGTGGTAGAGACCCATGGCCGTAAAGAGACGGCGGTGATGCTGGAGAGCCTGTCGGCTCTGCCGCTAAACGTCACTAACCATCGGGGGCGGCGTCTGGCAGAGTTCGACCTCGATGGGGCGCTGGCCCGGCGTCCGGCGCTGATCCTGATGGACGAGCTGGCTCATACCAACGCCCCCGGCTCCCGCCACCCGAAGCGCTGGCAGGATGTTGACGAGCTGCTGGAGGCGGGAATCGACGTCTTTACCACGCTCAACGTGCAGCATCTGGAGAGCCTGAACGACGTCGTGAGCGGCGTGACCGGGATCCAGGTGCGGGAGACCGTGCCGGATCCCTTTTTTGACGCCGCCGACGACGTGGTGCTGGTTGACCTGCCCCCGGACGATCTCCGCCAGCGCCTGCACGAGGGCAAGGTCTACATGGGCGGTCAGGCCGAACGCGCCATCGAGCACTTTTTCCGCAAGGGCAACCTGATCGCCCTGCGCGAGCTGGCCCTGCGGCGCACCGCCGACCGCGTCGATTCCCAGATGCGCGCCTGGCGCGACCACCAGGGGCTGGAGAAGGTCTGGCATACCCGTGATGCCATTCTGCTCTGTATCGGCCACGGCCAAGGCAATGAGAAGCTGGTGCGTACCGCCGCGCGGCTGGCGGCAAAGCTGGGCAGCGTCTGGCATGCGGTATACGTTGAGACGCCGACCCTGCACAAGCTGCCCGCCCATCGGCGGCGGGCCATTTTGAGCGCTCTGCGGCTGGCGCAATCGCTGGGCGCGGAGACCGCGACCCTTGCCGATCCGGCGGAGGAGCTGGCCGTGCTGCGCTACGCCCGGGAGCATAACCTGGGTAAAATCGTCATTGGCCGTCAGGGCCAGCGTCGCTGGTGGCATCCCCCCTCCTTCGCCGAGCGCCTGGCTCGCCACGCGCCCGATCTCGATCTGCTTGTCGTCGCCCTTGAAGAGAGCGCCACCGCCTTCCCTCCGCGCAACGCCGACGCCCGGCCGCTGATGGAGAGGTGGCGGGTGCAGATCGCTGGCGGTCTGGTGGCGATTGCGCTCTGCGCTCTGATCACCTTTGTCGCCCACCAGTGGCTGATCGCCTTTGACGCTGCCAACCTGGTGATGCTCTATCTGCTGGGGGTGGTGATCGTTGCCCTGCTCTACGGGCGCTGGCCCTCGGTGCTGGCGACCGTGATCAACGTTATCAGCTTCGATCTCTTTTTTATCGCCCCACGCGGCACGCTGGCGGTCTCAGACGTGCAGTATCTGCTGACCTTTGGCGTGATGCTGACGGTGGGGTTGGTGATTGGCAACCTGACCGCCGGGGTGCGCTATCAGGCCCGCATTGCCCGCTACCGCGAGCAGCGAACCCGCCACCTGTATGAGATGTCGAAAGCGTTGGCGGTGGGACGCAGCGAGCAGGATATTGCCCTCACCGGCGAGAGATTTATCCACTCTACCTTCCATGCCCGCAGTCAAATCCTGCTTCCGGACGAGAGCGGTAAGCTGCGGGCGCTCACGCCTGTACAGAGCATGACTCCGTGGGATGAGGCCATCGCCCAGTGGAGCCTGAGCAAAGGCCTGCCTGCCGGCGCCGGTACCGATACCCTGCCCGGCGTGCCTTACCTTATTCTGCCTTTAAAAAACGGTGATAAAACCCGAGGGGTGGCAATTGTCGAGCCAGCCAGCCTGCGCCAGCTGATGATCCCCGAGCAGCAGCGGCTGCTGGAGACCTTCGCCCTGCTGGTGGCCAGCGCGCTGGAGCGACTGGCGTTAACCACCAGCGAGCAGCACGCGAGGCTAACCAGCGAGCGGGAGAGTATTCGCCACGCCCTGCTGGCGGCGCTCTCCCATGACCTGCGCACCCCGCTGACCGTGCTGTTTGGTCAGGCAGAGATTTTGACCCTCGATCTGGCAAGCGAAGGATCGCAGCGCGCCCCGCAGGCCAGTGAGATCCGCCAGCAGGTGCTGAGTATGACCCGGCTGGTGAATAACCTGCTCGATATGGCACGCATCCAGTCCGGCGGCTTCAATCTGAAGCTGGAGTGGCTGACGCTGGAGGAGATCGTCGGCAGCGCCCTGCAGGCGCTGGATCCCATCAGCGGTGGTCGAGCGGTTCAGCTAAACCTGCCCGATCCGCTAATGCTGGTGCAGGTGGACGGCCCGCTGTTTGAGCGCGTGCTGGTCAACCTGGTGGAGAACGCAATGAAGTACGCCGGGCCTGCGGCGGCGATCGGTATTAACGCCTGGCGGGATGAGACCCAGCTTCAGCTGGAGGTGTGGGACAGCGGGCCAGGTATTCCGGCGGGACAGGAGCAGGAGATCTTTGCCAAATTTGCCCGAGGTAACAAAGAGTCCTCTATCCCAGGCGTTGGGCTGGGGCTGGCTATCTGTGCAGCCATCGTTGAGGTTCACGGCGGCACGATTAGCGTAGCAAACCGGCCCGAGGGGGGAGCGCGCTTTCGTGTTACACTCCCACAAATAGCGCCGCCAGGGCTTGATGAGTTAACCGGAGAAGCGTGATTACTATTTTAATCGTTGAGGATGAGCAGGCCATTGTTCGCTTTGTGCGCGCCGCACTAGAGGCAGACGGCCTGCGGGTATACGAGGCGCAGACGATGCAGCGTGGCCTGCTGGAAGCGGCGACGCGCAAGCCCGATGCGATTATTCTCGACCTCGGCCTGCCCGACGGCGACGGTCTCGATTTTATTCGCGATCTGCGCCAGTGGAGCCAGACGCCCATTATCGTGCTTTCGGCCCGCACCGAAGAGCAGGATAAAATTGCTGCCCTCGACGCCGGGGCGGATGACTATCTCAGCAAGCCGTTTGGCATTGGAGAGCTGCAGGCGCGCCTGCGGGTCGCACTACGCCGTCACGGCAGCGGCAGCCAGAGCGATCCGCTGGTGACCTTCTCCGATGTGCGCGTTGACCTGGCCGCCAGGCGCATTCAGCGCGGCGAGGAGGAGATCCACCTGACCCCCATCGAGTTTCGCCTGCTGGCGGTGCTGATTGGTCACCACGGTAAAGTGCTCACCCAGCGGCAGCTGCTGCGCGAGGTGTGGGGTCCCAACGCGGTTGAACACAGCCACTATCTGCGTATCTATATGGGCCACCTGCGCCAGAAGCTGGAAAACGATCCGGCCCGCCCGCGCCACTTTATTACCGAAACCGGCATTGGCTACCGCTTTATGCTTTAAATAGAGTTCTTTTTAGCGTTATATTTAATTCCACGGAATAATCCCACCACCTTAAATAAGCACGTAATTAATATAAATATTATTTTTCCATTCTGTTTTTATTGATCAACTTCACGGCGAAACTTAATTTCACCGATAAAATGGCCCGCGAAACCAGTTAGATTCAAGCCATACCCCACCCTGTAAAATCAATCCCTTATAAGGATTGAGGGACGACTATTAACTAAAAAAGGACCCATTATGCAACGCTTGAAAATAGCGGCCAGCCGCGCCTGCCACGAGTTTATTGCTACCCGCCGTGATATTATCGATCTGCACAGCAGTGATTTTATAGATGTCGCCGCCGCCGTACTCTCTATTAACGACATTCATAAAGGGATGGTGGAAAAGATTGAAGAGACCGGATTTAATATTCCCCTGTTTGTGATGACTCACGAGGCGGAATTTGTTCCGGCAATCTATCTTCCCAATATTTACGGCGTCTTCCAGTACGGTAAAGCCAACCGTGAATTTAATGGCCGCCAGCTTGAGGCCGCCGCGCTGAAATATGAGCGTGGCCTGCGCCCGCCTTTCTTCAGCGCCTTAACGGACTACGTCAAGCAGGGCAACAGCGCCTTTGACTGTCCGGGGCACCAGGGCGGGCAGTTTTTCCGCCGCCATCCCGCCGGCAACCAGTTTGTTGATTTCTTTGGCGAAGCGCTGTTCCGGGCCGATCTCTGTAACGCCGATGTGGCGATGGGCGATCTGCTGATCCACGAGGGCGCACCCTGCCTGGCCCAGCAGCATGCGGCAAAGGTGTTTAACGCCGACAAAACCTACTTTGTGCTTAACGGCACCTCGTCGGCTAACAAGGTGGTACTTAACGCCCTGCTGGCACCTGGCGATCTGGTGCTGTTCGATCGCAACAACCACAAATCTAACCACCACGGCGCGCTGCTGCAGGCGGGCGCCACGCCGATCTATCTGGAGACGGCGCGCAACCCCTATGGCTTTATCGGCGGCATTGACGCGCACTGCTTTGAAGAGCCATACCTGCGTGAGCTGGTGGCCGAGGTCGCTCCAGAGCATGCCCAGCGCCAACGCCCCTTCCGCCTGGCGGTGATCCAGCTCGGCACCTATGACGGTACCATCTACAACGCCCGCCAGGTGGTGGACAACATTGGTCACCTCTGTGACTACATCCTGTTTGACTCTGCCTGGGTGGGTTACGAGCAGTTTATTCCGATGATGGCCGACTGTTCGCCGCTGCTGCTGGATCTCAACGAGAACGATCCCGGCATTCTGGTTACCCAGTCGGTGCATAAGCAGCAGGCGGGCTTCTCCCAGACCTCGCAGATCCATAAGAAGGATAGCCACATCAAGGGCCAGCCGCGCTACGTTCCACACAAGCGCCTGAACAACGCCTTTATGATGCACGCCTCCACCAGCCCCTTCTATCCGCTCTTCGCCGCGCTGGACGTTAACGCCCGCATGCACGAGGGCGAGAGCGGCAAACGGATGTGGATGCGCTGCGTTGAGCAGGGCGTTGAGGCCCGCAAGATGATCCTCAATCAGTGCAAGTTTATCCGTCCTTTCGTTCCGACAACGGTAGACGATCGTCCATGGGAGTCGTACAACACCGCTGAGATCGCCCGCGACCTGCGCTTCTTCCACTTCGTACCCGGCGAGAACTGGCACGCCTTTGAGGGCTATGCGCCGCACCAGTACTTTATCGATCCCTGCAAGCTGCTGCTGACCACGCCGGGTATCGATGCCGCCACGGGTGAGTACGAGGAATTTGGCGTTCCGGCGACGATCCTCGCCAACTACCTGCGCGAGAACGGCGTGGTGCCGGAGAAGTGCGATCTTAACTCTATCCTCTTCCTGCTGACGCCTGCGGAAGATATGGGCAAACTGCAGCAGCTGGTGGCCCGGCTGGCACAGTTTGAGGCGCTGCTGACCAGCGATGCGCTTCTGCAGGACGTGCTGCCGTCGATCTACCACCAGCACCCGCAGCGCTACGCGGGTTACACCCTGCGCCAGCTCTGTCAGGAGATGCACGATCTCTACGCACGCAACAACGTTAAGCAGCTGCAAAAAGAGATGTTCCGCAAAGCCTGCCTGCCGCCGGTGCGCATGTCGCCCCAGAAGGCCAACTACGCCTTTATTCGCGGCGAGAGCGAGCTGGTGCTGCTGAGCAAGGCCGAGGGACGGATCGCCGCCGAAGGTGCGCTGCCCTATCCGCCTGGGGTGCTGTGCGTCGTGCCGGGTGAGGTTTGGGGCGGTTCGGTACTGCGCTACTTTACCGCGCTTGAAGAGGGGATCAACCTGCTGCCGGGCTTCGCACCGGAGCTACAGGGGGTCTACATTCAGGAGCATGAGGGACGGAAAGCGGTATGGTGTAACGTGATCAAAGAGTAAGAAGAACGCCCGGCAGCGCGATGCCGCCGGGCGCTTAACAGCATCAGGCGTTTTTCAGCACTTCGCTAACAATCTCTACCGCTTCTTTCTCGATCAGCTTACGGTGCTCTTCACCGAGGAAGCTTTCGCAGTAAATTTTGTAGGCATCTTCCGTACCTGACGGACGTGCGGCAAACCAGCCGTTGTCAGTCATCACCTTCAGCCCGCCAATAGAGGCGCCGTTACCCGGCGCAGCGGTCAGACGAGCCGTGATCGGATCCCCTGCCAGCTGGCTGGCGCTGACCATCTCCGGCGACAGCTTCGACAGCGCGGCCTTCTGCGCTGAGGTTGCTCCGGCCTGCAGACGGTTATAGCTTGGCGCACCAAAGCGCTCGGCCAGCTCATCGTAGTGCTGCTGCGGGTTTTTGCCGGTGACGGCGGTGATCTCCGCAGCCAGCAGGCACATGATAATGCCGTCTTTATCGGTGGACCACGGGGTGCCGTCAAAGCGCAGGAACGAGGCCCCGGCGCTCTCTTCGCCGCCGAAACCGAAGCTGCCGTCGTGCAGACCATCAACAAACCACTTGAAGCCCACCGGCACTTCCACCAGCTTACGGCCCAGATCGTTGACCACGCGGTCAATCATCGCCGAGGAGACCAGGGTTTTCCCCACCGCCACCTCTTTGCCCCACTGCGGACGATTCTGGAACAGGTAGTTGATCGCCACCGCCAGGTAGTGGTTCGGGTTCATCAGCCCCGCCGGGGTGACGATGCCGTGACGGTCATAGTCCGGATCGTTGGCAAAGGCCAGATCGAACTTGTCGCGCAGCGCCAGCAGGCCCGCCATCGCACACTCAGAGGAGCAGTCCATACGGATCGCGCCATCTTTGTCGAGGTGCATAAAGCGGAAGGTCTGATCGACCTGATCGTTAACGATGGTCAGATCCAGCTTGTAGTGCTCAGCAATACGCTTCCAGTACTCGATACCGGAGCCGCCCAGCGGATCGACGCCCAGCTTGAGGCCCGCTTTCTGGATGGCTGCCATATCGACGATCTCGGCCAGGCCTTCGATAAAGGGCTGGACCAGATCTTTTTCGGTCACGCGACCCGAGGTCATGGCTTCATCAAGGGTAATGCGTTTAACCCCTTCCAGACCGGCCGCCAGCAGCGCGTTAGCGCGATCCTCCACCCCTTTAGTGACGTTGGTGTCGGCTGGCCCACCGTTAGGCGGGTTGTATTTGATGCCGCCATCTTCCGGCGGGTTGTGCGAAGGGGTGATGACGATACCGTCAGCCTGCGCGCCGCCCTGCTTGTTGTGCTCAAGGATAGCATTCGACACCGCAGGCGTTGGCGTGAAGCCGTTGTTCTCCTGCACGATGATATCCACGCCGTTGGCAGCCAGCACTTCCAGCACGGAGATAAACGCCGGCTCGGAGAGCGCATGGGTGTCCTTGCCAACATAGCACGGCCCGGTGACGCCGTTTTTAGCGCGCTCTTCGGCAATCGCCTGGGCGATTGCCAGAATGTGCGGTTCGTTAAAGCTGTGACGTACCGAGCTGCCGCGGTGGCCGGAGGTACCAAATTTTACCGCATGTTCGCTATTGCCCGTTTCCGGCTTCAGCACGTAGTACTGCGCGGTAAGCTGGGCGACGTTAATCAGATCGCCCTGTTGTGCAGGCTGCCCTGCGCGTTCATGGTTTGCCATTGCCTGATCCTTCTTATGCAAGGGTTAAATTGTGCCGCAAACCTTGTCAATCAGCTCCGCCGGGAACTGCATCGACTGCATGATATGCTCCACCATGCTGCGTTTACGGTCCGTATTGGTATTCGTGATCACCCAGTATGGCGTATTTGCCAGGTGCTTAGGCTTGGTCTGTGCCCCGTTTTGCAACAGCGTCTGCTCATCACCCGCAAAGTAGACGCGGGTGCGGCCATGCAGGGACTCCGTCGCCTCGGCAAACGCTTTATCATCCAATGAATAGAGTGTAGACAGCACCAGCATGAAGCGGTTGACCGCTTTTCTCTGTTCTGCATATTCATCAGACAGCAGCAGTTCGCGCATGGCACGGACCTTGTCTTTCACAGGATTAACCGGCTTCGCTTCCGCCGGGACGTTGACAATGGCGGCCTCTTTCGGGGCGGTGGCCGCTGGCCTGCTGCCGTTGGCGGTAAACTTCAGCATCCGGCGTAAAATCTCGGATGCGCTCTCGCCGATGTGTTTGGTGTGGCTAGCAATATAGCTGTAAAGCTCATCATCAACTTCGATCGTTTTCATTTTAATCCAGTGGAGTATCTTATCTGAATACAAGCTGTTGGGATTATAGGCGAAATCTCAACAACGGTTAGCGTCAGGCAAAAGTCGGTTCGCATCGACCCCTTGCAGCCAGGCGGCAGAATGGTCAACATAATACCCTAACCCGACAGAGCGAAAAAAAGAACTTTGCCATGAAATTGAATACCCGAACGCAATCTGCACAACATCCGCACAACAATTCTCCCATTGTTCTGGTCCATGGCCTGTTTGGCAGCCTGGACAACCTCGGCGTGCTGGCACGCGATCTGGTAAACGATCACGATATCATTCAGGTGGATATGCGCAACCATGGTCTCTCTCCCCGCTCGCCGGAGATGAACTACCCGGCCATGGCGCAGGATCTGCTCGATACCCTCGACGCCGCGGGGCTGGAGAAGGCGACCTTTATCGGCCACTCCATGGGCGGCAAGGCGGTCATGGCGCTTACCCAGCTTGCTCCGGAGCGTATTGACCAGCTGGTGGCCATTGATATTGCCCCGGTTGACTATCAGGTGCGCCGCCACGACGAAATTTTTGCCGCGATCAAGGCGGTGACCGCTGCTGGCGCCGCCAGCCGCCAGCAGGCCGCCGCCCTGATGCGCCAGACGCTGCACGAAGAGGGCGTGATTCAGTTTCTTCTGAAATCCTTCATTGATGGCGAGTGGCGCTTCAACGTGCCGGTGCTGTGGGATCGCTATGAGGATATCGTTGGCTGGCAAACCGTGCCTGCCTGGGATCGTCCGGCGCTGTTTGTCCGTGGCGGTCAGTCACCCTACGTCACCGAGGCGCATCGCGATGCGCTGCTCGCCCAGTTCCCGCAGGCACGGGCGCACGTCATTGCCGGTGCGGGTCACTGGGTGCACGCTGAAAAGCCCGAGGCGGTGCTGCGGGCGATCCGCCGCTATCTGGCGAGCGATGCCGGCTGATTAAAAACCCGGCGACCGGACGCGGCAAGGCTTACGGTCGTTGGCGTCCCTGCTCTGCTGATGTATGATGGCGCGCTAATCGCGCAGGGTTACCCTGGCAGCCTGTTTTCCCCGACGTCACCCAAAATCATGGCAAAAGAACAAACGGACCGTACGACACTAGATCTGTTCGCGAACGAGCGTCGCCCGGGACGACCGAAAACGAATCCGCTTTCGCGTGACGAACAGCTACGCATCAACAAGCGTAACCAGCTTAAACGCGACAAAGTTCGCGGGCTTAAGCGCGTCGAGCTAAAGATGAACGCCGACGCCGTTGAGGCCCTCAACGCGCTGGCCGACGCGCGGCAGATGAGCCGTAGCGAGCTAATTGAAGAGCTGCTGTTAACCCAGCTCAAAGCCCTGCACCGCCAGGGCGACGTCTGAAAACCTCGTCAAATCACACTTTCATGTAGCACAGAGTGCAGTCCAGACGATTACGAATTTCGCGTACGGCTCTGTTCTGCTATTATTGCCCTTATCCGTGGGCTGTGCTCCACCACCATATCATTAAGATTCAAGAGGTTATTTTACTCATGGCAATTACAGGCATTTTTTTCGGTAGCGACACCGGTAACACCGAAAATATCGCGAAGATGATCCAAAAGCAGCTGGGTAAAGAGATTGCCGACGTGCATGACATTGCCAAGAGCAGCAAAGAAGATCTTGAGGGCTATGATATCCTGCTGCTGGGCATCCCGACCTGGTACTATGGTGAAGCGCAGTGCGACTGGGATGACTTCTTCCCAACCCTGGAAGAGGTAGACTTCAACGGTAAGCTGGTGGCGCTGTTCGGCTGCGGTGACCAGGAGGACTACGCAGAGTACTTCTGTGATGCGCTGGGCACCATTCGTGATATCATCGAACCCAACGGCGCAACCATCGTCGGCCACTGGCCAACGGCGGGCTACCACTTTGAAGCGTCCAAAGGCCTGGCCGATGACGATCACTTCGTCGGTCTCGCCATTGACGAGGATCGTCAGCCGGAGCTGACCGCTGAACGCGTTGAGAAGTGGGTGAAACAGATCTCCGAAGAGCTGCACCTGGACGAGATCGTCAACGCCTAATTTTAGACGGCGCAGCCTTAGTGCTGCGCTGCTATTGATAGATAAAAGCAATAGAAATAATTGCTACAAATTTTTAACTTTCGCGTACATACCTGTACAATATCCCCTGGTCAAACGGGCCGCGCAACGATTGTTTGTTGGCGAGACCACGTTTTATACGCATACTTTACTTGAGGACTTGTAGTTTTCATTAAGAAGTGGCAATTCTATAATGAGACGCATTTACTCAAGGTCATTCTCATTAACTTCCGCCTCGGAAGTGGATCGATTAGCAACAGGACAGACTCCGCATGACTGACAATAACACCGCATTAAAGAAGGCCGGCTTGAAAGTCACGCTTCCTCGTTTAAAAATTCTGGAAGTGCTTCAGGGACCGGATAACCATCATGTCAGTGCGGAAGACTTATACAAGCGACTGATCGACATGGGCGAGGAAATTGGTCTGGCTACCGTGTACCGCGTGCTTAACCAGTTTGATGATGCCGGGATCGTGACCCGTCATAACTTTGAAGGCGGCAAATCCGTTTTCGAACTGACCCAGCAGCATCACCATGATCACCTGATCTGCCTCGACTGTGGCAAAGTGATCGAATTTAGCGATGACTCTATCGAAGCTCGCCAGCGTGAAATCGCCACTAAACACGGCATCCGCCTGACGAACCACAGCCTTTACCTGTACGGTCACTGCGCTGAAGGCGACTGCCGCGAAAATGAACACGCGCACGAAACGACGCCGCGTAAGCTGTAATTGAAACGTTAACAAAAAGGGCCACCTCAGGGTGGCCCTTTTTTATGGGAAGAGCGAGACCGTAGGCCGGGCAAACGCAGTGCCGCCCGGCATTGCAGCGTCAACACAATAACGCCCGGTGGCGCTTCGCTTACGCGGGCCTACAAACCTACACTGTGCCCACCGGGCGCAAAAAAGTGTCTGTTACCAGCAAACAAACCCGCCATCAACCAGCAGATCCACCCCGGTGCAGAACGATGAGGCATCCGTGGCGAGGAAAATCGCCGGACCCACCATCTCCTCAACCTTTGCCATACGCTGCATTGGCGTCTGGCTCTCAAACGATTTTGTCTGGTGCACCATCTCTGGACGGGTATTCATTGGCGTCGCCGTGTAGCCAGGGCTGATGGTATTGACGCGAATATTCTTCTCTGCCCACTCCATCGCCAGGCTTTTGCTTAGGTGGATCACCCCCGCCTTGGAGCAGTTGTAGTGTGCCTGCTCCAGGCCACGGTTAACAATCACGCCGGACATCGAGGCGATATTGATGATCGACCCGCCGCCGCTCTCCAGCATTAGCTCGGCCTCGGCTTTGCAGCTGTTCCAGACGCCGGTCAGGTTGATATCAATAACCCGCTGCCACTGGTCCGGCTCCATCTCCAGCGCCGGATTAGCGTTGGCAATCCCGGCGGCGTTGAGGGCAACATCCAGACGACCAAACTGTTTTTTCACTTCGGCAATGGCGGCGCGCAGATGCGCAATGTCACGTACGTCGCCGGTATAAGCGAAGGCGCTGCCCCCCATCGCCTGAATGGTGCTCACGGTTTCCGCCAGGCCGCCATCCTCACGTAGATCGAAACAGGCGACCTTTGCCCCCGCGCTGGCAAAGCCGCAGGCAATCATTTGACCAATACCGCTGCCTGCGCCGGTGACAAACGCGACGCGATCGCTTAAGTCGAACAGCCGTTGGGAAAAGTGTTTATCCATGGTTTTACTCCAGAATGTGTTACGACATGATCAAGCCGCCATCAACGTTGATGGTTTGCCCCGTAATATAGGCGGCGTCCTCGGACGCCAGAAACGCCACCAGCCCGGCAACGTCGGCGGGCTTGCCAGCCCGCTTGAGTGGGATCCCCTGCACCCATTCGTCCATAAGCTCGCCTTTTTTATACTGCTTCTCTGGCGTACTCAGGATCTCGCCCCACACGCGGTCGTTGTAGTCCCACATATTGGTCTCGATAATCCCAGGACAGAAGGCGTTAACCGTGATGTTGTGCTGGGCCAGCTCAAGCGCCAGGCTTTGGGTAATGCCAATCACGCCCATTTTGCTGGCGGCGTAGTGCGGGGTGTAGATAAAGCCAACGCGGCCCTGGCCGGAGGAGGTATTGATCAGCCGTCCGCTCTGCTGTTTTACCATGTACTTAGCGGCTTCGCGGCAGCATAACCACACGCCGGTGGTGTTGACGCTGAGCACGTTATCAAACTCCTGACGCGTCATTTTATCGAAGCGGTCGATGGTGATAATGCCGGCGTTTTGGATAGAGACATCAATGCTGTCGAAGGTGTGATGCGCGAGCCGGTAAAGCTCGGTAACCTGCTCTTCATTGGTGACATCGGCGACGAAGGAGATAATATTTTCGTGATACTCCTCCTTCAGCCGTTCTGCGGTCTCTGTCACCTCAGCCGAGTAGTCAGAGAGCACCAGATTCGCCCCCGCATCGGCAAATTTTCTGGCGATGCCCTCGCCGATGCCTTTAGCCGCACCGGTAATGACGACCGTTTTATTTTCGAATACATATCCCATACTCTCTCTCCTCGCCCGCTATTCAGAATTTGTGTAGGGTTCTTTCGACGGCTTTTTGCCACTCCCGCCAGCGCTTTTGTAAACGGCCATGACGCTCCATGTTGGGGCGAAATTCGCTATGCGGATAAAGGTACTGTTTCAGCTCATCGAGTGAGAGCTGCCCCACGGCCTTGCGCGCTAAAAGTGCCGCCCCGATAGCAGAGAGTTCGGGTACGTCGCTGCGCATGACCGGGCAACCCAGCAGGTCTGACTGATACTGCATCAGCCAGTCATTTTTGGTTGGGCCGCCATCCACCATCAACGCCGTCAGCGTAAAATCGTTGTGCTGGCGCATGGCGGTCACCACGTCGGCGATCTGGTAGGTGATGGCCTCCAGCGCGGCCCGGATCAGGTGCGCGCGTTTTACGCCACGGCTCAGGCCGCAGATCACCCCGCGGGCGTTTTCATCCCACCAGGGCGCGCCTAATCCCGTTAGCGCCGGCACAAAATAGACGCCAAGCGTTGACTCAACCGAGGCCGGAAGGGAGTTCAGCTCAGCCGCCAGCTCGGCTTCGGGAAGCTCGCTCAGGCCCGTGCTGTCAGCCATCCACGCCACGCCGTCACCGGTATGGGGGATGTTCCCCTCAAGGCCGTAGATCAGCTGCTCGCCGTCATGCCAGGCAATAGTGGTTGCCAGAGAGTGAATGTTGCACTGCGCAGAGGTAACCGGCGCCATAACCGATGAGCCGGTACCGTAGGTCGCCTTGACGCAGCCCGCCTCCCCTAGCGCGTGACCAAACAGCGCGGCGTGCGAGTCACCCACCATCGACATGATCGGGATGCCGTCGGGAATGCCCGCCACGTTTTTGGTGTAGCCAAAGAGGCCGCTGGAGGGTTTGATCTCCGGCAGCGCGGCCGCCGGGATCTGGAAGATGTCCAGCATCTCCAGGCTCCAGCGTCCGCTTTGCAGATCCAGAAGCTGGGTACGGGCGGCGTTAGAGTAGTCGCAGTAGAAGCTTTCGCCTGCGGTCAGGTTCCAGAGCAGCCAGCTGTCGATGGTGCCGAGGCAGATCTCCCCGTTTGCCGCCAGCGCCTGGCCGTTTGGCGTCGATTCGATCAGCCAGCGCATTTTGGAACCCGAGAAGAGCGGCGCGACCGGCAGACCGGTAACGGCTTTTATGGTCGGCTCTTTATTATCGCGACGCAGCGCATCGCAAAAATCCGCAGTGCGCGAGCATTGCCAGCTGATTGCCGCATGCAGCGGCGTGCCGTTGCTGCGGTACCAGCCTATGGTTGTCTCGCGCTGGTTGCTAATGGCCAGCGCCGCGACATTTTCAGCGCCTACCGCGTTAATGGCCTGCGAGATCACCTTAACCGAGGCCTCAATCAGCGCGGTGCCCGACTGTTCGACCCACCCCTCTCGGGGCGTCTGGATAGAGAGCGGCTGGTTGAATTTAACGATAACCTTGCCTGCTTCATCTAAGGCGACGGCCTTTGCATTCGTCGTACCTTCATCAAGGGCAACGATAATGTTTTGGTGTGAAGACATAGGTTTCTCCGGAGAAGCGAACCTTCTATGAATATATATTCAGCACTGATTATTTATTTTGTAAACGATAGCGGGGATCGCTATCTGCTTCTACAGGCAAAAGCGACAAATGCGTATGGCATCACAATTCAATCAATCACGCTGGACAGATCAACAGCAGGGGTTGTAGTATTGTGAATATAAAGTCATGCGTGAATATATATTCTGAGATATCACAGAGCACTATTCACTCACAGTCAGGGAAACCTGGAGCAACGGCCAGGGATCCATTTTTTTGAACCCACCTGAATATATATTCAGAGTCGCATAATCATTCGGAGGAGTTCGATGAATCCGTTCTTACTATCAGTCCCTGAACTTGAAAACAAAGCCCGCGCCGTGCGCCGCCATATCATCTCCCTGAATGCCAACAGCCCGGCTGGCGGCCATACTGGAGCCGATCTCTCTCAGGTAGAGCTGTTAACAGCGCTCTATTTTCGCGTACTCGACTGCGCAGTTGACCGCCAGTACGACGAAGAGCGTGATATCTACATCCAGTCCAAAGGTCACGCCGTGGGCTGCTACTACTGTGTTCTCGCTGAAGCGGGCTACTTCCCGGTGGAGTGGCTCTCAACCTATCAGCACGCCAACTCTCACCTGCCGGGACACCCGGTTAAGCAGAAGACGCCGGGCATTGAGCTGAATACCGGCGCGCTGGGGCATGGTTTCCCGGTGGCCGTCGGCCTGGCGCTGGCCGCAAAACGCAACAACAGCAAGCGCCGCATCTTCCTGATCACCGGCGATGGTGAACTGGCAGAAGGCAGTAACTGGGAAGCCGCCATGGTTGCCGCCCACTACAAGCTGGATAACCTGGTCATTATTAATGACAAAAACGGCCTGCAGCTGGCGGGTGCCACCAAAGACATTATGTGCACCGATCCGCTGGACGAGAAATGGCGCGCCTTCGGCATGGAGGTGACCGAGTGCCAGGGTAACGATATGGCCTCCGTGGTCAACGCGCTGGAGAATCTGCCCCAGACCGGAAAACCTAACGTCATCATCGCCCACACCACCAAGGGCGCAGGCGTCTCCTTTATCGCTGGCAAACCCGAATGGCACCATCGCGTACCGAAGGGCGATGAAATCGGGCTGGCAATGAGCGAACTGAACGATCTGATCGAAGAGGGTATGAAAAGTGAGTAATTCAGAACATCTTGCAAACGTGATGGTTGAAGCTTTCATTAATGCAGTTGAGAGAGGCGTTGACCTGGTTCCCGTCGTGGCCGACTCGACGTCAACCGCCAAGATCTCGCCCTTCGTTAAGCAGTTTCCGGATCGGATCGTCAACGTTGGCATCGCCGAACAGACCCTGGTCGGTGCTGCCGCCGGGCTGGCGCTGGGCGGAAAAATCGCGGTAACCTGTAACGCCGCGCCGTTTCTTGTCTCACGCGCTAACGAGCAGGTGAAAGTCGATATCTGCTACAACAACACCAACGTGAAGCTGTTTGGCCTCAATGCCGGTGCCAGCTATGGCCCACTGGCCAGTACCCACCACTCGATAGATGATATCTCCGTGATGCGCGGCTTTGGCAACATCCAGATCTTTGCCCCCTCGTCACCGCTGGAGTGCCGCCAGATTATTGAGTACGCCCTGGAGCACGTTGGCCCGGTCTATATCCGCATGGACGGTAAAGCGTTACCGGAGCTGCATGATGACAACTACAAATTTGTGCCCGGTGCGGTAGATGTTCTGCGCGAAGGCGATGAGATTGCGCTGGTCGCCATGGGCTCCACCGTTCACGAAGCCGTTGACGCTGCCGCACAGCTGGCGGAACAGGGCATTTCAGCGAAGGTGGTTAACGTTCCTTCGGTTCGTCCTTTGGATCGCGACGCGCTATTCGCCGCTTTGCAGGGAGTAAAACATATTATCAGCGTCGAAGAGCATAACGTGAACGGTGGCGTAGGCAGCATCGTCGCGGAAGTGCTGGCTGAAAACGGCCACGGCGCGGTGCTTAAACGTCTGGGGATCCCTGACGGCGAATACGCGATTGCTGCCGATCGCAAAGATATGCGGGCATACCATGGTTTTGACGTGGCCGGGATCGTTAATCAGACCCTGGCGCTTATTAACCGATAGCTTTAACAAAAGTACGTAATAAACGACGACCCTACACCTGTCGAACCGCCATACATTACATTTTGAGAGAACATCTTATGAAAACGAAAATCCTGTTTTTAAGTGTGGCAGCAGCCTGTGCATTTTCAGCGAATGCGTTTGCCGTTGAAAAGGGCACCATCATGATTATGGTCAACTCGCTGGATAACCCCTACTACGCTGCGGAAGCAAAAGGTGCCGATCTGAAAGCGAAAGAGCTGGGATACACCACCAGCGTGCTGTCGCACGGCGAAGATGTTAAAAAGCAGAGCGAGCTTATCGACGCTGCTATCGGTAAAAAGGTTCAGGGCATTATTCTCGATAACGCTGACTCAACCGCGAGCGTGGCCGCTATCCAAAAAGCCAAAGACGCGGGCATTCCCGTGGTGTTAATCAACCGCGAAATCCCGGTTGATAACATCGCCCTCGAACAGATCACCCATAACAACTTCCAGGCCGGCTCTGACGTGGCTAACGTCTTTGTCGAAAAAATGGAAGAGACAGGCAAGTATGCCGAGCTGACCTGTAACCTGGCCGACAACAACTGTGTTACCCGCTCTAAATCCTTCCACCAGGTGCTGGATCAGTATCCGGATATGCAGAGCGTTGCACGACAGGATGCCAAAGGCACGCTGATCGACGGCAAGCGCATTATGGACAGCATCCTGCAGGCGCACCCGGATGTGAAAGGCGTCATCTGCGGCAACGGTCCCGTTGCGCTGGGCGCTATTGCCGCGCTGAAATCTGCGGGCCGTGACGACGTGATTGTCGTCGGCATTGACGGCAGCAACGACGAGCGCGAAGCCGTCAAAGCGGGCACCCTCAAAGCCACGGTGATGCTGCAGGCCCAGGCGATTGCCGCTCAGGGCGTGACCGATCTCGATAACTTTATCCAAAAAGGGACCAAGCCAGAGAAACAGCGCGTCATGTTCCGCGGCATTTTAATTACCCCTGACAACGCCTCAGGAGTTCAAGACTTCAATTTCAAATCCTGATGACCCGTTGCCGCGCCCGCTTCGGCGGGCGCAAAGGAGTAAAGAATGCACAGAAAACTCGCGCTGGCATTGATCGTTTTAGCGCTTGGCGGTTGCCGTATCGTATCGCAGAAAGAGCTGGCCGATCTCAAAAATCCCCCCAATCCACAAATGGCCAATATTCAGCAAACCTGGCAGCAAAAGATTGTGCCGCAGTATGTGCGTGAGGCTAAACCTGTCGCTGAATTGTTTAAAACGTTACAGGCCGAGAAGAGCTTTGATGAGGCCTGTAGCAAAGATGGCTACCGCAGCCAGAGCGAAAACCCCTGCGTCTTTAACGTGCGTATTACCGGCGAAGTGATCAAGGTTAATACTAAATCCCGCAGCGGGAAGATGACGGTACGCGATGAGCAGGGCGAAGAGATCGTGGTGCAGATGGGACCGATTATTCGCGGCACCAGCCTGCGGGATGGGTATAAGGGTGCTAGCTATCAGGACTTTAACGATCAGGTGCTGTATGGCGATTACGGTAAGGCTATCAACCAACAGGCATCAGAGATGATGGTGAACTTCAAGCCCGCCGTCGGGGACAAGGTCACAATTTCTGGGGTATTTGCTGCCTGGGATATCCCGCAAACCATTCCAGACGTGACGGCTGCACACATTGCACGGCAGTGAGGAGAGGGTTATGAACGAGCAACAGACCCAGCAGGATGAGGTGATTATTGAGACTCGCGACCTCTCTCGTGTTTATCCTGGCGTAGTCGCGCTCGATAGCGTTAATTACCGCGTCTACCGCAACCAGGTCAACGTGCTGATTGGCGAGAACGGCGCAGGTAAATCAACGATGATGAAAATGCTGGCCGGGGTTGAGACGCCCTCCTCCGGCGAGATCCTGCTGGATGGGCAGAAGGTCACGCTCGGCTCCACTCACCAGGCGGAAAAGCATGGCATCAGCATTATTTTCCAGGAGCTGAACCTCTTCCCCAATATGAACGTGATGGACAACATCTTCATTGGCAATGAGTTTTTCCAGCGCGGCGTGATTAACGAAAAATACCAGTATGAACTGGCTAAGTCGCTCCTGGAGCGGCTGGAGCTGAACGTCGATCCCTACGCGCCGTTAGGCGAGCTGGGAATTGGTCACCAGCAGCTGGTGGAGATCGCCCGCGCGCTCTCCAAGGATACCCGGGTGCTGATCATGGACGAGCCAACCAGCGCACTAAGCCAGTCGGAAGTGCGGGTGCTGTTTAACGTCATCGCCCAGCTTAAGCGTCGCGGCGTCACCATTATCTACATCTCCCACCGGCTGGAGGAGCTGATGGAGATTGGCGATCACATCACCATCTTCCGCGATGGCCGCTTTATCAGCGAGCGTCCCGTTCAGCAGGCCAGCGTGCCCTGGATCATCGAGCAGATGGTCGGTGACAAGAAAAAGCACTTTGACTACAGCCCCGCCGCGCATGGCGAGACCATCCTCAAGGTGAACGGCCTGACCGCGCTGCATCAGAACGGCGGGTATAAATTGAACGACGTCTCCTTTGACCTGCGCAAAGGGGAAGTTATCGGCATCTATGGCCTGCTCGGCGCGGGACGCACCGAGCTGTTTAAGGGCCTGGTGGGGATGATGGGCTGCCAGTCGGGCACCATCAGTCTTGATGGTGAAAGTCTGGACAAGCGCTCTTTCCAGCAGAGGCTAAAGCGCGGCATCACCTTAGTGCCAGAGGATCGCCAGGGCGAAGGCGTGGTGCAGCTGATGTCGATCAAAAGCAATATGACGCTGACCGACCTGAGCCTGCTGGGCTTTCGTCGCGCCCTGCGCCTGCTCAGTCCTGTTAAAGAGGAGCAGCAGGTCAACCACATGGTCGAGCAGCTGGCAATTAAGGCCGGCGATACGGAGCTGCCTATTACCTCGCTAAGCGGCGGCAACCAGCAAAAGGTGGTGCTGGGTAAGGCACTGATGACCGGGCCTAAAGTGGTCCTGCTGGATGAGCCGACGCGCGGCATCGACGTTGGCGCGAAAACCGATGTGTATCACCTGATTGGCAAAATGGCGCATCAGGGGCTGGCCGTTATGTTCTCCTCCTCCGAGCTGGATGAGGTCATGGCGCTGGCCGACCGGGTTCTGGTTATGGCCGATGGCCGTATTACCGCAGATTTACCGCGCGCTTCCGTGACGCGGGAAAAATTAATCAGCGCTTCTACACCGCAGGACTGATGTCTGCTGGAGAGAGAAATGAACAAAAAGTATATGATCTACATGTATTTGCTCAAAGCGCGCACCTTCATTGCCCTGCTGATCGTCATGGGCTTCTTCAGCGTGATGGTGCCCAACTTCCTGACCATGTCGAACCTGCTGATCATGACCCAGCACGTGGCGATTACCGGCCTGCTGGCGATTGGTATGACGCTGGTGATCCTCACCGGCGGTATCGACCTCTCCGTCGGCGCGGTGGCGGGCATGTGCGGCATGGTTGCCGGGGCGCTGTTAACCAACGGCCTGCCGATCTGGGGCGAGCAGATTATCTTCTTTAACGTGCCGGAAGTGATCCTGCTGGTGGCTGGTTTTGGCATTCTGTTGGGCCTGATCAACGGGGCGGTGATCACCCGCCTGGGGGTTGCGCCCTTTATCTGTACCCTCGGCATGATGTACGTTGCCCGCGGCGCGGCGCTGCTGTTTAACGACGGCAGCACCTATGCCAACCTCGTGGGCATGCCTGAGCTAGGCAATACCGGCTTTGCGATTTTAGGCTCCGGCACCATTCTCGGCATCTATATCCCCATCTGGCTGATGGTGAGCTTCCTGCTGCTGGGTCTCTATATGACCCGCAAGACCCCGCTGGGCCGCTATATTTACGCCATCGGCGGGAATGAATCCGCTGCGCGGCTGGCAGGCGTTCCTATCATCAAAGTTAAAGTGTTTGTCTACGCCTTTTCCGGCCTGTGCGCGGCGCTGGTGGGGCTGATTGTGGCATCCCAGCTGCAAACCTCTCACCCAATGACCGGGAATATGTTTGAGATGGACGCTATCGGCGCCACCGTGCTGGGCGGCACCGCACTGGCGGGCGGACGAGGCCGCGTCTCCGGCTCCATCATTGGCGCATTCGTCATCGTCTTCCTCGCTGACGGGATGGTGATGATGGGGGTCAGCGACTTCTGGCAGATGGTAATCAAGGGCCTGGTAATTGTCACCGCGGTAGTTATCGATCAGTTCCAGCAGCGCTTGCAAAGCAAAGTGGTGCTGCTGCGCCGCCACGAGAAAAAATTGCAGGCAGAGGCAACGTAAAATCAGGTACTTTGTAGGCCCGGTAAGCGCAGCGCCACCGGGCAATAAAAAACGCCGCATGAGCGGCGTTTTTCTTTTCCGGGCGAGAGCGAATTACTCGCCGATTTTAGCCCAGGTATCGCGCAGGCCAACGGTGCGGTTAAACACCAGCTTCTCCGCCGTAGAGTAGCGGCTGTCGAGGCAGAAGTAGCCTTCACGCTCGAACTGGTACGCTTTGCCGGCTTCGGCGGCGTTGAGGGACTGCTCGGCGAAGCCCTGCTTGATCACCAGCGACTCCGGGTTGATGGTGGCGAGGAAATCCTCTGCCGCGCCCGGGTTCGCCACGCTGAACAGGCGATCGTAGAGACGGATCTCAACCGGCAGCGCATGGGCAGCGCTTACCCAGTGGATCACCCCTTTCACCTTGCGCCCGTCCGCCGGATCCTTGCTCAGGGTCTCGGCATCGTAGGAGCAGAAGATGGTGGTGATGTTGCCTTCCGCATCTTTCTCTACGCGCTCGGCTTTGATCACGTAGGCGTTGCGCAGACGCACCTCTTTACCCAGCACCAGACGCTTGTACTGCTTGTTCGCCTCTTCGCGGAAGTCAGCACGATCGATCCAGATCTCAGCGCTAAACGGCACCTCGCGGCTGCCCATCTCCGGCTTGTTCGGATGGTTCGGCATGGTCACCACTTCGCTCTCACCCTGCGGGTAGTTCTCGATAACCAGCTTCACCGGATCGATAACGGCCATCGCACGCGGGGCGTTTTCGTTGAGATCTTCACGAATACAGGACTCTAGCGACGCCATCTCAATGGTGTTGTCCTGCTTGGTCACGCCGATGCGTTTGCAGAACTCGCGGATGGAGGCGGCGGTGTAGCCGCGACGGCGCAGACCAGAGATGGTCGGCATACGCGGATCGTCCCAGCCCTCAACGATTTTGTCCGTCACCAGCAGGTTCAGCTTACGCTTGGACATCACGGCATATTCCAGGTTCAGGCGCGAGAACTCGTACTGGCGCGGGTGAACCGGAATGGTGATGTTATCCAGCACCCAGTCGTAGAGACGACGGTTGTCCTGGAACTCCAGCGTACAGAGCGAATGGGTGATGCCTTCCAGCGCATCGCTGATGCAGTGGGTGAAATCGTACATCGGGTAGATGCACCACTTGTTGCCGGTCTGGTGATGCTCGGCAAACTTAATGCGGTACAGAACCGGGTCGCGCATCACGATAAACGGCGACGCCATGTCGATTTTGGCACGCAGGCAGGCGGTGCCCTCTTCGAAGCCTCCGGCACGCATCTTCTCAAACAGCGCCAGGTTCTCTTCCACGCTACGATCGCGGAACGGGCTGTTTTTACCCGGCGCGGTCAGGGTGCCACGGTATTCGCGGATCTGCTCCGGGGACAGCTCATCAACGTAGGCCAGGCCTTTGTTGATCAGCTCGACGGCGTAGTTATGCAGCTGGTCGAAATAGTCAGAGGAGTAGCGCACGTCACCCGACCAGTGGAAACCCAGCCACTGCACGTCATTTTTAATCGAATCAACGTATTCGATATCTTCTTTCACCGGGTTGGTATCATCAAAGCGCAGGTTGCACTGCCCCTGATAGTCCTGGGCGATACCGAAGTTCAGGCAGATAGATTTTGCATGGCCGATATGCAGGTAGCCGTTCGGCTCCGGCGGAAAACGGGTGCAAACCGTGCTGTGCTTACCACTGGCCAGATCCTCATCAATAATCTGGCGAATAAAGTTAGTCGGGCGGGCTTCTGCCTCACTCATCGCGGGTTCCTCAAAGCGTAAACAACGTATAACGGAGTATGATCTTATAAGCGGGACGCGGAGACAACCCTTAGTTCAACAAAAAGCGTTAATGGCGAGGGATTGGCGTGCGGAGGGCAAAAAAAAGCGGCGGAGAGAGGCTCCGCCGCTGATTAACCGCAATGTACGGCTATTTACCCTTTACTTCAAACAGCGGGGTCTGGCCTGCAACGACCTGACCTTCAGCCTGGAAGACCAGACCGCTGAAATCGTCGATGTTGCTGCACACCACCGGACTAATCATCGAGCGCGCGTTGGCGTTGAGATAGTCGAGATCCATCTCCAGCACCGGCTGGCCTGCGACGACGTCTGCGCCCTCTTCTACCAGGCGGGTAAAGCCCTGGCCGTTCAGCGCAACGGTGTCGATGCCCATATGAACCACGATCTCCGCGCCTTTTTCAGTCTCCAGACAGAAGGCGTGGTTGGTATTGAAGATCTTAACGATGGTACCGGCAGCCGGGGAGACCACGGTTTTACCCGTCGGTTTCACCGCCACGCCGTCGCCAACCGCTTTGCTGGCAAAGGCTTCATCAGGCACCTGCTCCAGCGGAACCACCTCACCGGTCACCGGCGACACCAGCGCGGCAACGGTCACGGCGTTCGGCACGGCCTGCGGTTTCACCGCGGCGGCCGGGGCATTGGCGGCGGGCTGAACGCTGGCGGCTGCGGCCACCGGGCCACGGGCAACCACACGCTTCATGGCGTCGCCTACGGATTCCGCTTTTGCACCCACAATCACCTGAATGCTCTGCTTGTTCAGCTTCACCACGCCGGATGCGCCCAGACGCTTACACTGCACGTCGTTCACGCGAGCGGAGTCCGCTACGGTCAGACGCAGACGGGTAATACAGGCATCGATCGCTTTCAGGTTGTCAGTGCCGCCAATGGCCGCGATGTAGCTGGTCGCCAGCTGATCGAGACCCTCGTCGGTATTGCTGTTGGCTTCAGAGGTGACCACCGCGTCGTCGGTCTCTTCGCGGCCCGGCGTTTTCAGGTTAAACGCGCGGATAACGAAGCTAAAGACCACGAAGTAGATGGCAAAGAAGATCAGGCCCATCACCACCAGCATCCAGACGTTGCGGCTGGCAGCAGGCAGGTTATACATCAGCGCATAGTCGATGGCGCCCGCCGAGAAGGAGAAGCCCGCATGGATCCCCAGCGCAGTGGCGACAAACAGGCTGATGCCCGTCAGCACGGCGTGCAGGAGATACAGCAGCGGTGCCAGGAACATGAAGAGGAACTCCAGCGGCTCGGTAACACCGGTCAGGAAGGCGGTGATGGCTACGGAGAGCAGCATGCCGCCAATCATCGGACGGCGCGCTTTCGGGGCAGCGAAGTACATCGCCAGCGCGGCACCGGGCAGACCGAACATCATGATCGGGAAGAAGCCGGACATGAACATCCCTGCGGTAGTATCGCCCGCATAGAAGCGGTTGATATCGCCGTGGAAGACGGTGCCTGCGGCATTGGTAAATTCGCCGATCTGGAACCAGGCGATGGTGTTCAGCACCTGATGCAGGCCGGTCGGGATCAGCAGACGGTTAACGAAGCCGAAGATACCGGAGCCGACTGCGCCCATGGAGACGATCCACTCCCCGCCCGCGTGGATAGCGTTCTGTACCGGCGGCCAGACGTAGCCGAAAATTGCCGCCAGGATCAAGCAGAAGAAGCCCGTGGCAATCGGCACAAAGCGTTTGCCGCCGAAGAAGCTCAGGAACTCAGGCAGCTTGATGTTGGACCAGCGGTTATAGACCGCGCCGCCCACCAGACCGGTAATGATGCCGGAGAGCACGCCCATATTGATGGCCGGGTTGATGGTGACCATCGCTTTGGTCATCACAAAGTAGCCTACCGCACCGGCCAGCGCCGCCGCGCCTGCGCTGTCTTTCGACCACGACGAGGCTACGCCGATAGCGAAGATCAGGGCCAGGTTGTCAAAAATTGCCCCGCCCGCCTGGGCGATAAACGGGACGTTAAGCAGATCGGGCTGGCCGAAACGCAGCAGCAGCGCCGCGACGGGCAGCACAGCGATAGGGAGCTGTAACGCCCGCCCCAGTCGCTGGAAGAAACCAAGAATATTCATTTTTATACCCCCCTGTGAAACTCCGCTGAGCCTCATCACTAACCATTTTTATAGTTAAACCAACCCCGTAATGCGGTCGTTTTACGCAGACTGTTCAAGTGTGTGGAAATTTAATTCGCCTCGCAAATTAAACGCGCATCTTTTGTGATTACAATCACCAAATATCGTTATTTACACTCCTGGTTACTGGCTAAGAACGAAAACTTATTTTATGATTCAAAAAATCAGGACGGACTGCCCCCTCTTATAGCGCAATCTGAGTTACGCTTAAAACGTACAGGCAGCAGTTCGCCAACGTTAATTTCACACTGTGTAGAGGTAAACAATGAGACTGATCCCCCTGACGAGTGCCGAACTGGTCGGTAAATGGGCTGCCCGCCATATCGTTAACCGTATCAACGCGTTCAAACCGACTGCGGATCGTCCGTTTGTGCTTGGCCTGCCCACCGGCGGCACACCGCTTACCGCCTACAAAGCGCTGGTTGAAATGCACAAAGCGGGCCAGGTCAGCTTCCAGAACGTCGTGACCTTTAACATGGACGAATATGTCGGCCTGCCAAAAGAGCATCCGGAGAGCTACCACAGCTTTATGCACCGCAACTTTTTTGACCACGTTGATATTCCCGCAGAAAACATCAACCTGCTCAATGGTAATGCGCCGGATATTGACGCAGAATGTCGCCGTTATGAAGAAAAAATTCGTGCCTACGGCAAAATTCACCTGTTTATGGGCGGCGTAGGCAACGACGGGCACATCGCGTTTAACGAACCGGCCTCCTCGCTGGCCTCCCGCACCCGTATTAAGACCCTGACCCATGACACCCGCGTGGCAAACTCCCGCTTTTTTGACGGCGATGTCAATCTGGTGCCGAAATACGCCCTGACCGTTGGCGTAGGCACCCTGCTGGATGCTGAAGAGGTGATGATTCTGGTGCTGGGCAGCGTTAAGGCGCAGGCGTTGCAGGCGGCGGTAGAAGGCAACGTTAACCATATGTGGACGATCAGCTGCCTGCAGCTGCATCCGAAAGCGGTGGTGGTGTGCGACGAACCGTCAACGATGGAGCTAAAGGTGAAGACGCTTAAATACTTCACTGAATTAGAAGCGGAAAATATCAAAGGTCTGTAACATTTTTACCCGGGGGTTGTTATGTATGCTTTAACCCAGTGCCGTATTTTTACCGGCCATGAAATTCTGGACGATCACGCGCTGATCGTCGTTGATGGTCTTATCGACCGACTCTGCCCGCAGGCAGACCTGCCGCCAACGATTGAGCAGCGCTCGCTCAACGGCGCATATCTGGCCCCCGGTTTTATCGACCTGCAGCTGAACGGCTGCGGCGGCGTGCAGTTCAACGATACCGCCGAGGCGGTGAGCGTAGAGACGCTGGAGATTATGCAGCGCGCCAACGAACAGTCGGGCTGCACCAGCTTTTTACCGACGCTGATCACTACCAGCGACGATCTGATGAAACAGGGCGTGCAGGTGATGCGCGACTACCTGGCGAAATATCCGCACCAGGCGCTGGGCCTGCATCTGGAAGGCCCCTGGCTCAACGTGGTGAAGAAAGGCACCCACGATCCTGATTTTGTGCGTCGCCCGGACAGCGATCTGGTCGATTTTCTCTGCGCCAATGCCGATGTAATTACCAAACTGACCCTGGCGCCGGAGATGGTCGATCCTGCCGTGATCCGCAAGCTGACGGCAGCGGGCATTGTCGTTTCCGCTGGCCACTCAAACTCGACCCTCGTCGAGGCGAAAGCCGGTTTCCGCGCGGGTATTACCTTTGCTACCCATCTTTTTAACGCTATGCCCTACATCACCGGGCGCGAACCGGGTTTAACCGGCGCGGTTCTTGATGATGCGGACGTCTACTGCGGCATTATTGTAGATGGTTTACACGTTGATTTTACTAACGTTCGGATGGCGAAGCGCCTGAAGGGCGATAAGCTCTGCCTGGTCACCGACGCGACCGCCGCAGCGGGTGCCGTCATTGACGAATTTATTTTTGCTGGTAAAACAATATACTACCGTAATGGACTCTGTGTAGATGAGAACGGTACCCTGAGTGGTTCGGCACTGACCATGATCGAAGGGGTAGCGAATCTCGTTGAACACGTCGGCGTTGCGCTGGACGAAGCGCTGCGTATGGCAACGCTCTACCCGGCCCGCGCCATCGGCGTTGATAAACTGCTAGGCAGCATCGCACCAGGCATGGTGGCGAACCTGACTGCGTTTACCCACGACTATAAAGTAATTAAGACCATCGTTAATGGTAACGAGGTCATCATCGAGTAAGTAAAAGTATGACATCAGGCGGACAAGCTCAGATTGGTAACGTTGACCTCGTAAAACAACTCAATGGCGCGGCAGTTTACCGCCTGATCGATCAGCATGGCCCTATCTCGCGGATCCAAATTGCCGAGCAGAGCCAGCTTGCCCCCGCCAGCGTGACAAAAATCACGCGACAGCTTATTGAGCGCGGTTTGATTAAAGAGGTCGATCAGCAGGCCTCGACCGGTGGTCGCCGCGCCATTTCTATTATTACCGAGACGCGTAACTTCAATGCGATTGGCGTGCGTCTTGGCCGCCACGACACCACTCTGACGCTCTACGATCTCAGCAGCAAGGTGCTGGCGGAAGAGCACTATCCCCTGCCGGAGCGCACCCAGGAGACGTTAGAGCACGCCCTGCTGAACACCATCGCCACCTTTATTGACGCCTGCCAGCGTAAAACCCGCGAGCTGATTGCTATCTCGGTGATCCTGCCGGGGCTGGTGGATCCGGAGAGCGGCGTGATCCGCTATATGCCGCATATTCAGGTGGAGAACTGGGGGCTGGTCAGCGCGCTGGAGAAACGTTTTAAGGTAACCTGCTTTGTGGGGCACGATATCCGCAGCCTGGCGCTGGCCGAGCACTACTTTGGTGCAAGCCAGGACTGTGAGGACTCGATTCTGGTGCGCGTTCATCGTGGTACCGGTGCGGGTATCATCTCAAACGGACGCATCTTTATTGGCCGTAACGGCAACGTCGGCGAGATTGGTCATATTCAGGTTGAGCCGTTGGGCGAGCGCTGCCACTGCGGTAACTTTGGCTGTCTGGAGACCGTGGCGGCCAACGCCGCTATTGAACAGCGGGTGCGCCACCTGCTTGAACAGGGCTACCAGAGCCGCGTCACGCTGGACGACTGCTCAATCAAAGCGATCTGTAGAGCAGCCAACAAAGGCGACGCGCTGGCCTGCGAGGTGATTGAGTACGTTGGTCGTCACCTCGGCAAAACCATCGCCATCGCCATTAATCTGTTTAACCCGCAGAAGATTGTTATTGCCGGTGAGATTGTCGAGGCGGAGAAGGTGCTGCTGCCCGCCATTGAGGGCTGCATCAATACCCAGGCGCTGAAGGCGTTTCGCAAAAACCTGCCGGTGGTGCGCTCGACGCTGGATCACCGCTCGGCCATCGGTGCCTTTGCGCTGGTAAAGCGCGCCATGCTCAACGGCTCGCTGCTGCAGCATCTGCTGGAGGAGTAACCTTGCCCATCGCCCGGCGGCGCTCCGCTTGCGCGGGCCTACAAGACCGAGCCATGCCCATACGCGTGGCTACCCCATCAAAAAAAGCGCCTTAAAAATGAATAATCATCAATAAACGACCCTTAACCCTATGCTTTTTTCACTATTCAGCAATGGCAATTGCACTTTTTAATTTCGCCCCGCTAAAACCCTTGCGCCCGCCTGCGCTTTCCGGCATTTTCTTAATCAAGCAATAAGACAACGCGATGACGCAACGTCTGCAAACTTACAACACGAAGCAACATCACAGGGTTAACGGAGAAGGTTATGTGTTCAATTTTTGGCGTACTGGATATTAAAACGGATGCAGGTGAGCTGCGTAAGAAAGCGCTGGAGCTCTCCCGCCTGATGCGCCATCGCGGTCCTGACTGGTCTGGCGTATACGCAAGCGATAAAGCAATTCTGGCCCACGAACGTCTCTCCATTGTTGACGTCAACGCTGGCGCACAGCCGCTCTACAACGCCCAAAAAACCCATGCCCTGGCCGTTAACGGTGAAATCTACAACCATCAGGCTCTGCGCGCCGAGTATGGCGATCGCTACGCCTTCCAGACCGGCTCCGACTGCGAAGTGATCCTCGCGCTGTATCAGGAGAAAGGTCCAGAGTTCCTCGATGAGCTGCAGGGCATGTTTGCCTTCGTTCTCTACGATAGTGAAAAAGATGCTTACCTGATTGGCCGTGACCATATCGGTATCATCCCGCTGTACATGGGCTACGACGAACACGGCAACATGTACGTGGCGTCTGAAATGAAAGCCCTGGTACCGGTCTGCCGCACCATTAAAGAGTTCCCGGCGGGTAGCTACCTGTGGAGCCAGGACGGTGAGATCCGCAGCTACTACCAGCGCGACTGGTTTGAGTACGACGCGGTTAAAGACAACGTGACCGATAAAGCCGAGCTGCGCCAGGCCCTGGAAGATGCGGTGAAGACGCACCTGATGTCCGACGTGCCTTACGGCGTGCTGCTCTCCGGTGGTCTCGATTCGTCAATCATCTCCGCCATCACCAAAAAATTTGCTGCACGCCGCGTGGAAGATCAGGAGAAATCAGAGGCCTGGTGGCCACAGCTGCACTCTTTCGCCGTGGGCCTGGAGGGCGCACCGGATCTGAAAGCGGCCCAGGCCGTTGCCGATCATCTCGGTACGGTGCACCACGAGATCCACTTCACCGTGCAGGAAGGCCTGGACGCCATCCGCGATGTGATTTACCACATTGAGACCTATGACGTGACCACCATCCGCGCCTCAACGCCGATGTACCTGATGTCGCGTAAGATCAAAGCGATGGGCATCAAGATGGTGCTGTCGGGCGAAGGTTCAGACGAAGTGTTTGGCGGCTACCTCTACTTCCACAAAGCGCCGGATGCCAAAGAGCTGCATGAAGAGACCGTGCGTAAGCTGCAGGCGCTGCATATGTTCGACTGCGCCCGCGCCAACAAAGCGATGTCGGCCTGGGGTGTAGAAGCGCGTGTGCCCTTCCTGGATAAAAACTTCCTCGACGTGGCAATGCGTATCAACCCGCAGGATAAGATGTGCGGCAACGGCAAAATGGAAAAACACGTGCTGCGTGAGTGCTTCGAATCCTACCTGCCGGCAAGCGTAGCATGGCGTCAGAAAGAGCAGTTCTCCGATGGCGTAGGCTACAGCTGGATCGACACCCTGAAAGAGGTGGCGGCACAGCAGGTAACCGACCAGCAGCTGGAAACTGCCAGCTACCGCTTCCCGTACAACACGCCGACCTCTAAAGAGGCGTACCTGTACCGTGAAGTGTTTGAAGAGCTGTTCCCGGTTGCCAGCGCAGCCGAGTGCGTGCCTGGCGGTCCGTCCGTCGCCTGCTCCTCTGCCAAAGCCATTGAGTGGGATGAAGCGTTCAAAACCATGAACGATCCATCAGGCCGTGCGGTAGGCGTTCACCAGTCCGCCTACTGATAGATAAAGTAGCGTGATAATAGCGGGTCCTGCGGGACCCGTTTTTGTTGGTATTGATCCTGTTATCTCTCAATTAAAATCAAGATATAACCAATAATTGCCGAATTATACGCCAGGCTGTTCGCAACCTAACCAAACAGTCACATTCCGGCAATTTTCGATGAAAAAGGTGTTGACGCTGAAAGGCCCAATACGCATAATGCGCCCCGCAACGCCGATAAGGTAACGCGAAAAAAAAGATGGCTACGTAGCTCAGCTGGTTAGAGCACATCACTCATAATGATGGGGTCACAGGTTCGAATCCCGTCGTAGCCACCATCTTTTTTGCGGGAGTGGCGAAATTGGTAGACGCACCAGATTTAGGTTCTGGCGCCGCAAGGTGTGCGAGTTCAAGTCTCGCCTCCCGCACCATTCCCAGTAAGCGTTGCACGGATGGGGTATCGCCAAGCGGTAAGGCACCGGTTTTTGATACCGGCATTCCCTGGTTCGAATCCAGGTACCCCAGCCACTTTTTTCGACTCTCGTGTTTAACACGTTTGTCTTGAGTAATTAGCATTACAATTTGGCTACTTAGCTCAGCTGGTTAGAGCACATCACTCATAATGATGGGGTCACAGGTTCGATTCCCGTAGTAGCCACTCTATTCTGATGAGTATCGTTAAGATGCTTATGCAGTAAAAAATTGTTGGGGTATCGCCAAGCGGTAAGGCACTGGATTCTGATTCCAGCATTCCGAGGTTCGAATCCTCGTACCCCAGCCAATTTCAAAAAGACGTTTGCGCAAGTGAACGCACCCTGTTGGGGTATCGCCAAGCGGTAAGGCACTGGATTCTGATTCCAGCATTCCGAGGTTCGAATCCTCGTACCCCAGCCACATAAAACAAAAAAGCTCGCTTCGGCGGGCTTTTTTGTTTTTGTGCTTTGAGCAAAATATTGTGCCGGGCTGCCCCGGCATCGACGTTACAGGCCTAGCGCATACTTCAGCGCCTGCGTTTTCAGCATCCCGGCGCGCTGGGCCGCCATCAGCCCCATATTGCGCAGCACGCGCAGCGGGCCGAGGTTATTGCTAAACCCGGCATAGAAGAGATCCATGCCGCTCTGCATAATGTAGTTATCCGCCATCCGCCGCGTCTGGTAGCGCTTCAGCACGCGCTGGCTGGCCCACTCCTCGCCCTGGCCGCGGGCATTGATCAATACCTCCAGCAGCGCATCTACGTCGCGATAGCCAAGGTTAACCCCCTGCCCCGCCAGCGGGTGGATTGTGTGGGCAGCATCACCCACCAGCGCCAGTCCCGGCTTCACATACTGCAAGGCGTGGCGGCGGGTCAGCGGGAAGGCTCCGGCAGCAACCGGCGTCACCTTGCCCAGCCGCGCCGGGAAGAACTTCTCAATCTCTCTTTGCAGCTGCGGCATGGTCAGGGTGCGCAGCTGACGAATGCGCGCCGGGGTGTCGTACCACACCAGCGACGCCCAGCGATCGAACAGCGGCAGGAAGGCGTGCGGTCCGTGCGGGGTAAACTGCTGCCAGGTGCTGTCACCCGGATCCTTTTCACACTCAACGGTGATAAGCATACAGGACTGCTGGTACTGCCAGGCGTGAACGCCAATCCCCGCCCACTGCCGCACCTGCGAGTTTGCACCGTCTGCACCAATCACCAGCTTTGCCAGCAGCGTCTCGTCATTGTCAAATACCAGCTCATGCTGATGGCCGCGACAGTGCATTGCCTTAAGCATCGCCGGGGCGCGCAGCGTTACCTGCGGATGGGCCTCCAGCGCATCCCACAGCGCGCGCTGCAGCACGTTATTCTCAACCATGTAGCCGAGGTGCGGCAGCTTAAGATCGCTGGCATCAAAGACCACATGGGCGTTCTCCCACTCCCAGGTCTCCAGCCTGCGCCAGGGGTGGCAGCGCATCGCCAGCACGCTATCCCAGACGCCCAGCCCGCGCAGCAGTGCCACAGATGCGGTGCTTATCGCAGAAATGCGTACGTCCGGCGCTATACTGGCGTCAAACTCAGGGGGAGCGGCCTGTTCGATCACCGTGACCGCAAAACCATGCTGCGCCAGGCCAAGCGCCAGCGCGCCGCCGACCATCCCGCCGCCAACTACGGCAACTTCAGTTGGTTGATTTACCATGGTCAATTGTCCTTATCTGTAATTCCCTTAAGTTTACAGGATTTTCGATTTTATGGGGTCGGGAGATGAACTATGGTCAGCGCCCGACCAAAGGATTACAATACGCGGCCTGAAATTCTCGCGTTTAATAGAGCAAGTCGATGACCAAAAAACTCCATATTAAAACCTGGGGCTGTCAGATGAACGAGTATGATTCATCGAAGATGGCCGATCTGCTGGATGCCACCCACGGCTATCAGCTGACCGACGTGGCGGAAGAGGCAGACCTGCTGCTTCTCAACACCTGCTCTATCCGCGAGAAGGCTCAGGAGAAGGTGTTCCATCTGCTTGGGCGTTGGAAGCTCTTGAAAGAGAAGAACCCGGATCTCATCATTGGCGTCGGCGGCTGCGTGGCCTCCCAGGAGGGCGATCTTATTCGCCAGCGCGCCCGCTGCGTTGATATCGTTTTTGGGCCGCAGACCCTGCACCGCCTGCCGGAGATGATCAACTCCGTGCGCGGCAACCGCAGCCCGATCGTTGACATCAGCTTCCCGGAGATCGAAAAATTTGACCGCCTGCCGGAGCCGCGCGCCGACGGCCCGACCGCCTTCGTCTCTATCATGGAAGGCTGTAACAAATATTGTACCTACTGCGTGGTGCCCTATACCCGTGGTGAAGAGGTCAGCCGCCCGTGCGACGACATCCTGTTTGAGATCGCCCAGCTGGCGGCGCAGGGCGTGCGTGAAGTTAACCTGCTGGGCCAGAATGTCAACGCCTGGCGCGGAGAGAACTACGACGGCACCACCGGATCGTTTGCCGAACTGCTGCGCCTGGTGGCCGCCATCGACGGTATCGACCGCATCCGCTTTACCACCAGCCACCCCATTGAGTTTACCGACGATATCATCGAGGTTTACCGCGATACGCCGGAGCTGGTGAGCTTCCTGCACCTGCCGGTACAGAGCGGCGCGGATCGCGTCCTGAACCTGATGGGCCGAACCCATACCGCGCTGGAGTACAAAGCGATTATCCGCAAGCTGCGCGCGGCGCGTCCGGATATCCAGATCAGCTCCGACTTTATCGTTGGCTTCCCGGGCGAAACCACCCAGGACTTCGAGCAGACCATGAAGCTGATTGCCGAGGTCAACTTTGACGTGAGCTTCAGCTTTATCTTCTCTGCCCGTCCAGGCACCCCGGCCGCCGATATGGTCGATGACGTGCCGGAAGCGGATAAGAAGCAGCGCCTCTACATCCTGCAGGAGCGCATCAACCAGCAGGCGATGGCCTGGAGCCGCAGAATGATCGGCACCACCCAGCGCATCCTGGTGGAGGGCACCTCCCGCAAGAGCATTATGGAGCTGTCCGGCCGTACCGAGAACAACCGCGTGGTAAACTTCGAGGGTACGCCTGATATGATCGGCAAGTTCGTGGACGTTGAGATCACCGATGTCTATACTAATTCATTGCGCGGTAACGTTGTGCGCACCGAAGCGGAGATGGGCCTGCGCGTAACCGAAACGCCGGAATCGGTCATTGCCCGCACCCGTAAAGAGAACGAACTGGGCGTCGGTCTCTACCAGCCCTGATCCCCCCGGCCTGCCCCTCCGGCAGGCCTTGTTTTTTCCGCCCATTGCCCCCATATCACAACTCCATCCGGCCAGTCAGGTAAAAGAGGAATCGATTGAATACTGAAACCCGTGAAATCACCCTTGAACCAGCTGACAATGCCCGTCTGCTGAGTTTATGCGGCCCGTTTGACGACAATATCAAACAGCTTGAACGTCGATTGGGCATCGAAATTAACCGCCGCGATAACCACTTTAAACTCACCGGACGCACGATTAGCGTGAACGCCGCCGCCGATATTCTGCGCAGCCTCTACGTTGATACCGCCCCGATGCGCGGCCAAACCCAGGATATTGAACCCGAGCAGATCCATCTGGCGATCAAAGAGGCCCGCGTGCTTGAGCAGAGCGCCGAGAGCGTGCCGGAGTATGGCAAAGCGGTCAATATCAAAACCAAGCGCGGCGTAATCAAACCGCGTACGCCAAACCAGGCGCAGTACATCGCCAATGTTCTCGATCATGACATCACCTTCGGCATTGGGCCAGCCGGGACAGGGAAAACCTACCTCGCCGTCGCCGCCGCGGTCGATGCCCTGGAGCGCCAGGACGTTCGCCGTATTCTGCTCACCCGTCCGGCGGTAGAGGCCGGAGAGAAGCTCGGCTTCCTGCCAGGCGATCTGAGCCAGAAGGTTGACCCCTATCTGCGTCCGCTGTACGACGCGCTGTTTGAGATGCTGGGCTTTGAGAAGGTCGAGAAGCTGATGGAGCGTAACGTGATTGAAGTTGCGCCGCTGGCCTACATGCGCGGCCGTACGCTCAATGACGCCTTTATCATTCTTGATGAGAGCCAGAACACCACCATCGAACAGATGAAGATGTTCCTGACGCGTATCGGCTTTAACTCGAAAGCGGTGATCACCGGGGATATTACCCAGGTTGACCTGCCGCGCAGCACCAAGTCCGGCCTGCGCCACGCCATTGAAGTGCTGGCAGAGGTCGATGAAATTAGCTTTAACTTCTTCCACAGCGAGGACGTGGTACGCCACCCGGTGGTTGCCCGCATCGTGACCGCCTATGAGGCGTGGGAAGAGACAGAGCAGAAACGTAAAGCCGAGCTGGCCGCCGAGCGTAAGCGCGAAGCCCAGCAGCAGGAGCATGAGCAGAAATGAGTTCGGTAATCCTCGATTTACAGCTGGCGTGTGATGACGCGAGCGGCCTGCCAGACGAAGCACAGTTTCAGGGCTGGCTGAACGCGGTGATCCCGCAGTTTCAGGAGGAGTCCGAAGTGACCATCCGCCTCGTGGATGAGGCGGAGAGCCACGAGCTGAATCTGACCTACCGCGGCAAGGACAAGCCGACTAACGTGCTGTCGTTCCCGTTTGAGGCCCCGCCGGGCATCGAGCTGCCGCTGCTCGGCGACCTGATTATCTGCCGCCAGGTGGTAGAGCAGGAGGCGAAAGAGCAGGGAAAACCGCTGGAGGCGCACTGGGCGCACATGGTGGTGCATGGCAGTCTGCACCTGCTGGGCTACGATCATATTGAAGATGACGAGGCCGAAGAGATGGAGAGCCTGGAAACAGAGATAATGCTTGCTCTGGGCTATGAGGATCCGTACATTGCCGAGAAGGAGTAGCCTGGCTGCTCCTGAACCGTCTGGCGCTGAATTTGCGCGCCGGACAACACATTTATCAACATGAGAACCCATACGACGCCATGAGCGACGACAATTCACACAGTAGCGACCCACTTAACAGCAGCAAAAAGGGATTCTTCTCTCTCTTACTGAGCCAGCTCTTTCACGGCGAACCAAAGAACCGTGACGAACTTCTGGCGCTTATCCGCGACTCCGGGCAGAACGAGCTTATCGATGAAGATACGCGCGACATGCTGGAAGGGGTAATGGATATTGCCGACCAGCGCGTTCGCGACATCATGATCCCCCGCTCGCAGATGATCACCCTGAAACGTAACCAGACGCTGGATGAGTGTCTCGATGTGATTATCGAGTCCGCCCACTCCCGCTTCCCGGTGATCAGCGAAGATAAAGATCATATCGAAGGGATTTTGATGGCCAAGGATCTGCTGCCCTTTATGCGCAGCGATGCCGAAGCCTTCAGCATGGAGAAAGTGCTCCGTCCGGCGGTTGTCGTCCCGGAGAGCAAACGGGTTGACCGGATGCTGAAAGAGTTCCGCTCACAGCGCTACCATATGGCGATCGTTATTGATGAGTTTGGCGGCGTCTCGGGCCTCGTGACCATCGAAGATATTCTTGAGCTTATCGTCGGTGAAATTGAAGATGAGTACGACGAAGAGGAAGATATCGATTTCCGCCAGCTGAGCCGTCACACCTGGACGGTACGCGCCCTGGCCTCCATTGAAGACTTCAATGAGTCCTTTGGGACCCACTTCAGCGATGAAGAGGTGGACACCATCGGCGGGCTGGTGATGCAGGCCTTTGGCCATCTGCCGGCGCGGGGCGAATCCATCGACATCGATGGTTACCAGTTCAAGGTCGCCATGGCCGACAGCCGTCGTATTATTCAGGTTCACGTAAAAATGCCAGAAGACGCAGCGCAGCCTAAACTGGACGAGTAATTCACCTGGACGAGTAATGTAAATGGTATTTGCCTCACTGCTTGAGCGCCAGCGCGTACGTCTGCTGCTGGCGCTGTTATTGGGAGCCAGCGGAACGCTGGCTTTTTCTCCTTATGACGTCTGGCCCGCCGCGCTTATCTCCCTTATCGGCCTGCAGGGGCTGACGCTCAACCGCCGCCCACTCCAGGCGGCGGCAATTGGCTATGCGTGGGGATTCGGACTCTTTGGCACCGGCATTAACTGGGTCTACGTCAGCATCGCCCAGTTTGGCGGTATGCCTGGGCCGGTCAACGTCTTCCTCGTGGTGCTGCTGGCGGCCTATCTGTCGCTCTATACCGGTCTGTTTGCCGGGATCCTCTCCCGTCTCTGGCCGCGTACCAGCGCCATCCGCGTGGCTATCGCTGCGCCGGTGGTCTGGCAGCTCACCGAGTTTCTGCGCGGCTGGGTGTTAACCGGCTTCCCGTGGCTGCAGTTTGGCTACAGCCAGATTGACGGTCCGCTGAAGGGGCTGGCCCCGGTGATGGGCGTCGAGGCAATCAACTTCCTGCTGATGGTGGTCAGCGGCCTGCTGGTGCTGGCGGCGGCTCACCGCAGCTGGCGCACCCTGGCGGTAGCGGTGGTGCTCTTTGCCCTCCCCTTCCCGCTGCGCTACATCCAGTGGTTTACGCCGGTGACGGAGCGCACTACCCAGGTCTCGCTGGTGCAGGGCAATATTCCGCAATCCCTGAAGTGGGATGAGGGGCAGCTGGAGAATACGCTGAATATCTATCTCGACGCTACCGAGCGGGAGATGGGTAAGTCGCAGCTGATTATCTGGCCGGAGTCGGCCATTCCGGATCTGGAGATCAACCAGCAGCGCTTCTTGAGCACGATGGACGATCTGCTGCGGGCGAAGGACACGACGCTGATCACCGGCATCGTTGACGCACGTCTGAACAAGCAGAACCGCTACGACACCTATAACACCATCATTACGCTGGGCAAAGAGAGCGCGTACAGCTACAACTCCACGAATCGCTATAACAAAAATCATCTGGTGCCGTTTGGCGAGTTCGTGCCGCTGGAGTCCATTCTGCGTCCGCTGGCTCCGTTCTTCGATCTGCCGATGTCTTCGTTCAGCCGCGGCCCCTACGTGCAGCCGCAGCTTTCGGCCCACGGCTTTGAGCTGACCCCGGCCATCTGCTACGAGATCATCCTCGGCGAACAGGTGCGGGATAACTTCCGCCCGAACACCGACTTCCTGCTGACCATCTCCAACGATGCGTGGTTCGGTAAGTCTATCGGTCCGTGGCAGCATTTCCAGATGGCGCGGATGCGCTCTCTGGAGCTGGCGCGTCCGCTGCTGCGCAGCACCAACAACGGCATTACCGCCGTGATTGGTCCGCAGGGTGAGATTCAGGCGATGCTGCCGCAGTTTACTCGCCAGGTGCTGACCACCAACGTAACGCCGACCACCGGCCTGACGCCGTACGCCCGTACCGGCAGCTGGCCGCTGTGGATCCTTACCGCGCTGTTCGGCTTTGGCGCGGTGGTGATGAGCCTGCGCCAGCGTCGTAAATAGTTAGTCTCCCACCTTACCCGGCCCCGGTTTTGTAGGCCGGGTAAGGCGCAGCCGCCACCCGGCAATCCCCTCCTCCCATCGCCAACCTGGCACAGCAATTGCTTAATAATATCAGGCAGCTGCGGATCGTTGCCGATGCGCCATAACGGTGCACCAGCAGTGAACACCTGAAGCACTAAAAAGGTGCACAGGGGGTTTTCTGCCTCGAAATGGTGCGGTGCGCTTCGCAAAACGAAACAATAAAGCAGCAAAATGTTTACACCAAGCCACACTAAATGTTAACAAACACGCATAACACTGCATGCTTGTGCTGCAGGATATAACAACACAAACACACACACTGGGTATCAATGCGTCCCTGGCGCTGATGATGAAGGAGTTGGATATGCAATTACGTAAACTGACCGCGGCGATGCTGTTAGTGGGAATGAGCGCCGGTCTGGCACATGCCGAAGATGCAGCCGCGCCGGCAGCCGGCAGCACGCTCGATAAAATTGCCAAAAACGGCGTGATCGTGGTCGGCCACCGTGAGTCTTCCGTCCCGTTCTCTTACTATGACAACCAGCAGAAAGTCGTCGGTTACTCACAGGACTACTCCAACGCGATCGTTGAAGCCGTTAAAAAACAGCTCAATAAACCCGATCTGCAGGTCAAGCTGATCCCGATCACCTCCCAGAACCGTATTCCGCTGCTGCAGAACGGCACCTTTGATTTCGAGTGCGGCTCCACCACCAACAACCTCGAGCGCCAGAAGCAGGCTGCTTTCTCTAATACCATTTTCGTGGTCGGCACCCGCCTGCTGGCGAAAAAAGGCGGCGACATTAAGGACTTCCCGGACCTGAAAGGTAAAGCGGTCGTTGTCACCTCCGGCACCACCTCAGAGGTGCTGCTGCACAAGCTGAACGACGAGCAGAAGATGGATATGCGCATCATCAGCGCCAAAGATCACGGCGACTCCTTCCGTACCCTGGAGAGCGGTCGCGCGGTGGCCTTTATGATGGATGACGCCCTGCTGGCGGGTGAGCGTGCGAAGGCGAAGAAGCCGGACAACTGGGAGATTGTCGGCAAGCCGCAGTCTGAAGAAGCCTACGGCTGCATGCTGCGTAAAGACGATCCGCAGTTCAAAAAGCTGATGGATGACACCATCGCCCAGGCGCAGACCTCCGGCGAAGCGGCTAAGTGGTTTGATAAGTGGTTCAAGAACCCCATTCCACCGAAAAACCTGAATATGAACTTCGAGCTCTCTGATGAGATGCAGGCCCTGTTCAAAACGCCGAACGATAAAGCACTTAACTAACTAGAAACACAGGGCGACTATCGCCCTCTCGATTGACGGGAAGCACGGACAGACTAGACGCTGGAGGGTCGTTCCCCCATCCGGCGCGACGCTTACGCATAAAAAGGTGCGTAAAGCTTCTCACCAATCTTCGAGGGTAGCGCTGCTACCCTTTTTTTTCTGAGGTACATGTATGTCAATAGACTGGAACTGGGGTATTTTTCTGCAACAGGCCCCGTTCGGCAACACCACCTATTTAGGCTGGCTGTGGAGCGGTTTTCAGGTCACGGTCGCGCTGTCGATTACCGCCTGGATCATCGCATTTCTTGTCGGCTCGCTGTTCGGTATTCTCCGCACCGTGCCCAACCGTTTCCTCTCCGGGATCGGTACCCTCTACGTTGAGCTGTTCCGTAACGTTCCGCTGATCGTGCAGTTCTTTACCTGGTACTTAGTGGTGCCTGAGCTGCTGCCGGAAGATCTCGGCATGTGGTTCAAGGCGGAGCTTGATCCCAATATTCAGTTCTTCCTCTCGTCGATGATCTGTCTGGGTCTGTTCACCGCGGCGCGCGTCTGTGAGCAGGTGCGGGCGGCCATTCAGTCCCTGCCGCGCGGGCAAAAGAACGCCGGGCTGGCGATGGGGCTGACGCTGCCGCAGACCTACCGCTACGTGCTGCTGCCCAACGCCTACCGCGTGATTGTGCCGCCGATGACCTCCGAGATGATGAACCTGGTGAAAAACTCCGCCATCGCCTCGACCATCGGGCTGGTGGATATGGCCGCGCAGGCGGGCAAGCTGCTGGACTACTCTGCCCACGCCTGGGAATCCTTTACCGCGATCACCCTCGCCTACGTGCTGATTAACGCCTTCATTATGCTGGTGATGAATCTGGTGGAACGCAAAGTTCGCCTGCCGGGCAATATGGGGAGCAAATAACGATGTATGAATTTGACTGGAGTTCCATTCTCCCGGCGATGCCCTACCTGCTGGACGGGCTGATTATCACGCTGAAAATTACTATTACTGCGGTGCTGGTCGGCATCGTCTGGGGCACCATTTTGGCGGTGCTGCGCCTGTCGAGCTTTAAGCCGTTCGCCTGGTTTGCCACCGCCTACGTCAACGTGTTCCGCTCTATCCCGCTGGTGATGGTGCTGCTGTGGTTCTACCTGATTGTGCCGGGACTGCTGCAAAACGTGCTCGGCCTGTCGCCTACCACCGATATCCGCCTGATCTCAGCGATGGTGGCCTTCTCGATGTTTGAAGCCGCCTACTACTCAGAGATTATCCGCGCCGGTATCCAGAGCATCTCGCGCGGGCAGTCCAGCGCGGCGCTGGCCCTCGGGATGACCCACTGGCAGTCGATGAAGCTCATCATCCTACCGCAGGCCTTCCGGGCCATGGTGCCGCTGCTGCTCACCCAGGGGATCGTCCTGTTCCAGGATACCTCGCTAGTGTACGTGCTCAGCCTGGCAGACTTCTTCCGTACCGCCTCCACCATCGGTGAGCGTGATGGTACCCAGGTAGAGATGATCCTCTTTGCCGGCTTCGTCTATTTTGCAATTAGTCTCAGTGCTTCACTGTTGGTCAGCTATCTGAAGAAAAGGACAGTTTAATGATTTCCCTGAAAAACGTTTCAAAATGGTATGGTCACTTTCAGGTGCTAACCGACTGCTCCACGGAAGTGAAAAAAGGTGAAGTGGTGGTGGTTTGCGGGCCGTCCGGCTCCGGTAAGTCCACGCTTATCAAAACCGTTAACGGCCTGGAGCCGGTGCAGCAGGGAGATATCATCGTTAACGGCACCACGGTGACCGATAAGAAAACCAACCTTGCCGAGCTGCGCTCCCACGTCGGCATGGTGTTTCAGCACTTTGAACTCTTTCCCCACCTGTCGATTATCGAAAACCTGACCCTGGCGCAGGTGAAGGTACTGAAGCGCAACAAGGCGGCGGCGCGAAAGAAAGGCCTTAAGCTGCTGGAGCGCGTCGGGCTTTCCGCCCATGCCGATAAGTTCCCGGCTCAGCTCTCCGGTGGCCAGCAGCAGCGGGTGGCCATTGCCCGCGCCCTCTGCATGGATCCGGTGGCCATGCTGTTTGACGAACCGACTTCAGCCCTCGATCCCGAGATGATCAACGAGGTGCTGGACGTGATGGTGGAGCTGGCGCAGGAGGGGATGACCATGATGGTGGTCACCCATGAGATGGGCTTTGCGCGCAAGGTGGCGACAAGGGTGATCTTTATGGACGAGGGCAAGATCGTCGAGGACTCCGCCAAAGAGGATTTCTTCGCTAATCCGAAATCCGAACGGGCAAAAGACTTCCTTGCCAAGATCCTGCACTAATCCAGGTAATCGCCGGGCGGCACTGCGTTTGCCCGGCCTACAATGGGCACGGTGCAATGAATGGGCACGGTGTAATGTGTAGGCCCGGTAAGCGCAGCGCCACCGGGCGTGACAACCTTCATTACGGCTCGAACGGCCGACGCTGGAACTGGTCGTGACCGCACTTCGGACAGAGCGGCAGCGCATCCGGGGTGTAGACCGCCAGGTGATAGTGGCACTTCTCGCACACCAGGTTCCCCAGCCCCACCACCTCGCCGCTGTGGTAGACTCCGTGGTGGTTCAGATCCTGAAACACCTCGCGCCACTCCAGCTGGGTTTTATCGGTGATGTCCGCCAGCTCCTGCCACAGGCTCTCTTTAATCACCCGCATAAATACGCTGTCGGTCACCTCCCCCTGGCTTTCACCATAGCTGCGGGCAAACTCTTCAAGATCGCGACGCAGGGCGCGCGTCAGCTCTTCGACCTCGGTTGGCGTTAACTCGCCCGTCTGGGTAACACGCAGCCGCGCCTGCTCCACCAGCGCATCGATATCCCGATCGCCACTGCGCAAACGCTCGGTCAGCGTCGCAACCTGTTCACGATAATATTGAGCAACCTTGTTCATCCTTTCGCCTCCGGGCTGGGTAACGTCTTCTAATAATAGACCTTATTTTCCCACCGCTTTGCTACCCTGGGCACAGGCTGTGTAAATTCATGCAATGATGCCTGTCGCCCCTTTTCACCGCCGGCAGCGCGAAAGGCTGTTTTGAGACTGGCGTTTGGGCTATGCTATGCGGATCTTACACACCACATCTTAATGCTACGCTTGTAGCTGTATTGAAAACAGGACCACTGGCTGCCATGCAAGAGCAATACCGCCCGGAAGAGATAGAATCCAAAGTCCAGCTTCACTGGGAAGAGAAGCGCACATTTGAAGTCACTGAAGATGAGAGCAAAGAGAAGTATTACTGCCTCTCTATGCTTCCCTATCCTTCTGGCCGGCTACACATGGGCCACGTGCGTAACTACACCATTGGCGATGTGATCTCCCGCTATCAGCGTATGCTGGGTAAAAACGTGCTGCAGCCTATCGGCTGGGATGCGTTCGGCCTGCCGGCTGAAGGTGCGGCGGTAAAAAATAACACTGCCCCCGCCCCGTGGACCTACGACAACATCAACTACATGAAAAACCAGCTCAAGATGCTGGGCTTTGGCTATGACTGGAGCCGCGAGCTGGCAACCTGCACCCCGGAATATTACCGCTGGGAGCAGAAGTTCTTCACCGAGCTGTATAAGAAAGGCCTGGTCTACAAGAAGACCTCAGCAGTGAACTGGTGCCCGAACGACCAGACCGTGCTGGCTAACGAGCAGGTGATCGACGGCTGCTGCTGGCGCTGCGACACCAAGGTTGAGCGTAAAGAGATCCCACAGTGGTTTATCAAAATCACCGCCTACGCTGACGAGCTGCTGAACGATCTTGATCATATGGATCAGTGGCCGGACACCGTTAAGACCATGCAGCGCAACTGGATCGGCCGCTCTGAAGGCGTGGAGATCACCTTTGACGTCGAAAACAGCGACGACAAGCTGACCGTCTACACTACCCGTCCAGACACCTTTATGGGCGTCACCTACCTGGCCGTTGCTGCGGGCCACCCGCTGAGCACCCAGGCGGCGGCCTACAACCCGGCGCTGGGCGACTTCATTGCCGAATGCCGCAACACCAAGGTTGCCGAAGCAGATATGGCGACCATGGAGAAGAAAGGTGTCGATACCGGCGTGCGTGCTATTCACCCGCTGACCGGCGAAGCGATCCCGGTCTGGGCAGCGAACTTCGTGCTGATGGAGTACGGTACCGGCGCAGTGATGGCCGTCCCGGGCCACGACCAGCGCGACTACGAATTTGCCACTAAATATGGTTTAGCGATCAAGCCGGTTATCCTTGCTGCCGACGGTACCGAGCCGGATCTCAGCGCCCAGGCGTTGACTGAAAAAGGCGTGCTGTTTAACTCCGGCGAGTTTGACGGTCTGGGCTTTGAGGCGGCGTTTAACGCCATTGCCGACAAGCTGGCCGCCAACGGCGTTGGCGAGCGTAAGGTCAACTACCGTCTGCGTGACTGGGGCGTCTCCCGCCAGCGCTACTGGGGTGCACCGATCCCGATGGTGACCCTGGAAGATGGCACCGTGCTGCCGACCCCGGAAGACCAGCTGCCGGTGATCCTGCCGGAAGACGTGGTGATGGACGGCATCACCAGCCCGATCAAGGCCGATCCCGAGTGGGCAAAAACCACCGTTAACGGCCAGCCTGCGCTGCGTGAAACCGACACCTTTGACACCTTTATGGAGTCCTCCTGGTACTATGCGCGCTACACCTGCCCGCAGTACAACGAAGGGATGCTGGATCCGAACGCGGCCAACTACTGGCTGCCGGTAGATATTTACATCGGCGGTATCGAACACGCCATCATGCACCTGCTCTACTTCCGCTTCTTCCACAAGCTGATGCGCGACGCGGGCATGGTAAACTCTGATGAGCCAGCGAAGCAGCTGCTCTGCCAGGGCATGGTACTGGCGGATGCCTTCTACTACGTGGGGGCAAACGGCGAGCGTAACTGGGTCTCCCCGAAAGAGGCGATCGTCGAGCGCGATGAGAAAGGCCGCATCGTGAAAGCGCAGGACGCGGCGGGCCATGAGCTGGTCTATACCGGCATGAGCAAGATGTCCAAGTCGAAAAACAACGGCATCGACCCGCAGGAGATGGTAGAGCGCTACGGCGCGGATACCGTACGTCTGTTTATGATGTTCGCCTCCCCGGCGGATATGACCCTCGAGTGGCAGGAGTCCGGCGTTGAGGGGGCGAACCGCTTCCTGAAGCGCGTCTGGAAGCTGGTCTACGAGCACACTTCCCAGGGCGATGCCCCGGCACTGGACGCTGCCGCGCTGAGCGAAGACCAGCAGGCGCTGCGCCGTGACGTGCATAAAACTATTGCCAAAGTGACCGATGATATCGGTCGCCGTCAGACCTTCAACACCGCCATTGCGGCGATCATGGAGCTGATGAACAAGCTGGCGAAAGCGCCGCTGGAAGGCGAGCAGGATCGCGCCCTGATGCAGGAAGCGCTGCTGGCGGTGGTGCGTATGCTGAACCCGTTCACTCCGCATGCCTGCTTCACCCTCTGGCAGGAGCTGAAAGGCGAAGGCGATATCGACAACGCGCCGTGGCCGGTCGCTGACGAGCAGGCGATGGTCGAGAACACCACCCTGGTTGTGGTGCAGGTAAATGGTAAAGTACGTGGTAAGATCACCGTGCCGGTAGACGCCAGCGAAGAGCAGGTGCGCGAGCGTGCGGGCCAGGAGCCTCTGGTCGCAAAATATCTTGATGGCGTTACCGTGCGTAAAGTGATTTACGTTGCGGGTAAACTGCTCAATCTGGTCGTTGGCTAAGCGCGGGAGGAAGCGTGCGATTACTAACAACATTACTGTTGTCATTGGCGGTGCTGGTCACCGCCGGATGTGGCTGGCACCTGCGCAATAGCTCAGCTATCCCTGACGAGATGAAAACCATGATTTTCGATTCGTCAGATCCCAACGGTCCGCTAAGCCGCGCGGTACGGTCACAGCTGCGTCTGAACGGCGTCACGCTGGTAGAGAAAAGCTCTGTGCGTCAGGATGTGCCCTCCCTGCGTCTGGGTTCATCAAATGTTAGCCAGGACACCGCCTCCATCTTCCGCGATGGCCGTACGGCTGAGTACCAGATGGTGATGAGCGTCCAGGCGTCGGTGCTAATCCCGGGCCAGGGGATCTACCCGCTGCATACCAAGGTCTATCGTTCATTCTTCGATAACCCGCAGACCGCGCTGGCGAAAGATGCCGAGCAGGAGATGATCATCAACGAAATGTACGATAAAGCTGCGGAACAGCTGATCCGTCAGCTGCCAAGCGTGCAAACGGCAGAGAAGCAGGAGAAGATAGCGGAAGCCAAAGCGGTCTCTACCTCCTCCCGCGTCTCAACCACGCTGGGTAACTGATGTTAAAGCTGTACCCTGAACAGCTTCGCGCGCAGCTCAATGAAGGGCTGCGCGCGGCCTATCTGCTGCTGGGCAACGATCCGTTGCTGCTGCAGGAGAGCCAGGATGCGGTGCGCCAGGCCGCCGCCGCCCAGGGCTTTGACGAACACCACACCGTTGCTCTCGATGCCAGCACCGACTGGACCGCACTCTTCTCTCTCTGCCAGGCCATGAGCCTGTTTGCCAGCCGTCAGACGCTGCTGCTTCAGCTGCCGGACAACGGTCCGAATGCGGCCATCAACGAACAGCTTGCTACCCTGACCGGGCTGCTGCATGACGATCTGCTGCTGATCGTGCGTGGCAATAAGCTTACCAAAGCGCAGGAGAACGCCGCCTGGTTTACCGCCCTGGCTAACCGTGCCGTGCAAGTTACCTGCCAGACGCCGGAGCAGGCGCAGCTTCCACGCTGGGTCGCCAGTCGCGCAAAGCAAAATCATCTGCAGCTCGATGATGCCGCCAACCAGCTGCTCTGCTACTGCTACGAGGGCAACCTGCTGGCGCTGGCGCAGGCGCTGGACCGGCTCTCACTGCTCTGGCCCGACGGCAAACTTACCCTGCCACGCGTTGAGCAGGCGGTGAACGATGCCGCACACTTTACCCCTTTCCACTGGGTCGATGCCCTGCTGGCGGGCAAGAGCAAACGCGCCCTGCATATTTTGCAGCAGCTGAAGCTTGAGGCCAGCGAGCCGGTGATCCTGCTGCGTACGTTGCAGCGTGAGCTGCTGCTGCTGTTGAACGTAAAGCGCCAGATGGGGCAGACGTCGCTACGCACCCTCTTTGATAAGCACCGGGTGTGGCAGAACCGCCGTGCCGTCACCACCGAGGCGCTAAATCGCCTTAGCCATGCCCAGCTTCGCCAGGCGGTACATCTCCTGAGTCGTACCGAGCTAACCGTTAAGCAGGACTACGGCCAGTCGGTCTGGGCCGAGCTGGAAGGGATCTCTCTGCTACTCTGTCATAAGACGCTGGCAGACGTGTTTATAGAGGGATGAGATGGATCAGCTACAAGCCCTGTTTGGTGGGACCTTCGATCCCGTTCACTACGGCCACCTTTTACCGGTAGAGGCGCTGGCAGAGGCGATTAACCTGACGCGGGTGATCGTCATGCCAAACAACGTGCCGCCCCACCGTCCGCAGCCGGAGGCCACCAGCCAGCAGCGTAAGACCATGCTGGCGCTGGCTATTGCCGACCGTCCGCTGTTTACCCTCGACGAGCGGGAGCTGCAGCGCGACACGCCGTCATATTCGGCAGAAACGCTGGAGGCATGGCGTCAGGAGAGCGGCCCTGACCGCCCGCTGGCCTTTATTATCGGCCAGGACTCGCTGCTCAACTTCCCGACCTGGTACCGCTACGACAGCATTCTTCGCTACTGCCATCTGATTGTCTGCCGCCGCCCCGGCTACGCGCTGGCGATGCGCGACGCGGTGCATCAGCGCTGGCTTGAGCAGCACCTGACGGCGGACGCCCGCAAGCTGCATACCCTGCCCGCCGGAAAGATTTTTCTCGCCCAGACGCCGTGGTTTGACATCTCTGCCACGCAAATTCGCCAGCGGCTGCGGCAGAATCAGCCCTGTGACGATCTGCTCCCGCCCGCCGTACTCGACTATATTATGCAGCAGGGGCTGTACCGCTAAGAACCCGCCGCATGGCGGCAACCAGGCGATCGTTTTCCGCCTGGCTACGCACCGCCACACGGTAGTACCCCTTCTCCAGACCTGGATAGTTACTGCAGCTGCGGATCAGCACCCGCTCTGCCAGCAGCACCTGCTGTAAATCCACTCCCTGCAGGTCGCAGCGCAAAAAGAGATAGTTTACCGCGCCAGGCCAAACCGTGATCCCAGGCAGATCATACAGCGCCTGAAAAAGACGCGGCCTCTCCGTTTGCAGCCACGCCCAGGTCGCCTGCTGATAGGGCCGGTCGCGCAGAATAATTTCTCCTGCCAGTGCGGCGAAGGCGTTAATTGACCAGGGCATCTGCTGACGGCGGACGCGTTCCATTCCGGCGTCATCATAATTAACCAGATAACCCAACCGTAGCCCAGGAATAGCGTAAAATTTTGTTAGTGAGCGCAGGACCCAGACGTGGGGATTATCCGCTAGCCAGGGAATAAAACCCGTCTCATGCTCAATAAAATCGATAAAGGCTTCATCGAGGACGAGGGTAATCCCCTGCACCCTGCAGTGGGCAGCGATGCGGTGCAGTAACGCGCGCTCCGGCAGCAGGCCGGTGGGGTTATTAGGCGTACAGAGAAACAGACAGTCAATGTTGGGGGTCAGGACGTCGAGGATGGCGTCGGTCAGCTGCCAGCCATCCTCCTCATGCAAAAAGAAGGTGTCGATATCGCACCCGGCAAGGGCAAGCGCCCGACGATACTCGGCAAAACCGGGGGCCACCAGCAGGGCACGGCGTGGCTTCAGGGCATTAACCAGAGCAAAAATCAGCGCCGTCTCGCCGTTATCCGCCAGAACGTGGCGTGGGGCGATGCCGTGATGCGCGGCAATGCACTGATGCAGGTTCAGGTAGCTGGCGTCAGGATAGCGCTCGGCAAGATGAAAACTGTCGTTCAGCGCGCGTTTAAGTGAGGCAGGCATACCCGCCGGATTAATATTGGCGCTAAAATCCAGCAGATCGTCCGGGTCGATACCCAGTAACCCCGCGGCCTCGCAGATGTTCCCGCCATGCGCGCTGTTAAATAAAGCCATATTTTCGCTCCGGGTAAAGCGGCTATCTTAACCAAAAAGCCGCACGGTATGCTGGAGCGGTGTTAAACTTTCCATAAAAAATCAGGAGAATACGCGATGCGTCTTTGGCTTGTCCGACACGGGGAGACAGAAGCAAACGTGGCCGGGCTTTACAGCGGACACTCCCCCACCCCGCTTACTCCGCGCGGTATTGGCCAGGCGCAAAGGCTGCGCACGCTGCTGGCGGACGTCCCGTTTGACGTGGCGATTTGCAGCGCGCTTGAGCGGGCGCAGCACACTGCCCGGCTGGTTCTCGATGCCCGTGAGGTTCCCGTCCACACCTCGGCGCTGCTCAACGAGATGTTTTTCGGTGACTGGGAGATGCGCCACCATCGCGATCTTACCCTTGAGGATGCCCAGCGCTACGCCGCCTGGTGCAGCGACTGGCAAACCGCTGTCCCCACCAACGGTGAAGGGTTTCAGGACTTTACCGCTCGTGTACAGCAGTTTATTGCCCGCCTTGCAGAGTGGGATGCCCATGAAAACGTGCTGATTGTCAGCCATCAGGGGGTACTGAGCGTGCTGATAGCCACCCTGCTGAAGATGCCCGCCTCGTCGCTGTGGCACTTCCGCGTCGCCCAGGGGGCATGGAGCGCGATCGATATCTACGACGGCTTTGCCACATTAAGCGTGCTGAACAGCCGTGCGGGGTGGGTGCCTGAGGATCGCTAACTTGACACGCCCCCCCAGACTGCTATCCTCCGCTGCCAGACTTTTCCCTCCGCAGCAGTTCCATAGAAATTGTTTTACAAAAATGGCGATGCAATCTCGTGCGGAGGGTGGGATGATAGCCCACTTTCAGAGACATATAGGCGACTTTCGTCCCGAAAAGGCCGGGCTTCAGGTATACTGGCTGACTCTCTATTGATTATCGTTATTTGCATCCACCCAGGGGGAACACTTGCAGGGTAAAGCACTCCAGGATTTTGTTATCGACAAAATTGACGACCTGAAAGGTCAGGACATCGTCACCTTAGATGTTAAGGGTAAATCAAGCATCACCGACTGCATGATCATCTGCACCGGTACCTCTACGCGTCACGTTGTCTCTATCGCCAACCATGTGGTGCAGGAGTCCCGCGCGGCGGGCCTGATCCCGTTCGGCGTTGAGGGCGAAAACGTTGCCGACTGGGTCGTGGTCGATCTGGGCGATGTCATTGTCCACGTTATGCAGGAAGAGAGCCGTCGCCTCTACGAGCTGGAAAAACTCTGGGGCTAATGGGTGAAGCTGCAACTGGTCGCCGTCGGCACGAAGATGCCCGACTGGGTACAAACCGGCTTTACTGAATATCTGCGTCGATTCCCGAAAGATATGCCGTTTGAGCTGGTAGAGATCCCTGCCGGCAAGCGCGGCAAAAATGCCGATATCAAACGCATCCTTGATAAAGAGGGTGAGCTTATGCTCGCTGCGGCCGGTAAAAACCGCATCGTCACCCTCGATATTCCAGGCAAGCCCTGGGATACGCCGCAGCTGGCACACGAGCTGGAGCGCTGGAAGCAGGACGGGCGAGACGTCAGCCTGCTGATCGGCGGGCCGGAGGGGCTATCCCCCGCCTGCAAAGCGGCAGCAGAACAAAGTTGGTCACTCTCTGCGTTAACGCTCCCCCACCCGCTGGTCCGGGTTCTGGTGGCAGAAAGCCTCTATCGCGCATGGAGCATTACGACCAACCACCCCTATCATCGTGAGTAACGAAGAGCCTTAGGTAGATTACGCAGCGGATGAAATTACAGAACTCTTTTCGCGACTATACGGCTGAGTCCGCGCTGTTTGTGCGCCGGGCGATCGTCGCCTTTACAGGGATCCTGCTGCTCAGCGGCGTGCTTATCGCTAACCTCTATAATCTGCAGATTGTCCGTCACACCGACTACCAGACGCGCTCCAACGAAAACCGCATTAAGCTGGTGCCGATTGCCCCGAGCCGCGGCATCATCTATGACCGCAACGGTATCCCGCTGGCGCTCAACCGCACCATCTACCAGGTTGAGATGATGCCCGAGAAGGTGGACAACGTGCAGCAGACGCTGGATGCGCTGCGGGACGTGGTCGATCTCAACGATGACGACATCGCTAACTTCAAAAAAGAGCGCGCCCGCTCGCACCGCTTCACCTCGATTCCGGTGAAGTCCAACCTAACGGAAGTCCAGGTGGCGCGCTTTGCGGTAAACCAGTACCGCTTCCCGGGCGTGGAAGTCAAAGGCTACAAGCGCCGCTTCTACCCCTACGGCTCTGCCCTGACCCACGTTATCGGTTACGTCTCAAAGATCAACGATAAAGACGTCGAGCGCCTCGACAAAGAGGGTATCCTCGCCAACTATGCGGCGACGCACGATATCGGCAAGCTGGGTATTGAGCGCTACTACGAGAACGTGCTTCACGGCCAGACCGGCTATGAAGAGGTTGAGGTGAATAACCGTGGCCGCGTGATCCGCCAGCTGAAAGAGGTGCCGCCCCAGGCCGGGCATGACATCTACCTGACGCTGGATCTTAAGCTGCAAACCTATATTGAAACCCTGCTGGAGGGGAGCCGTGCGGCGGTGGTCGTGACCGATCCGCGCACCGGCGGCATTCTGTCGCTGGTCTCCATGCCAAGCTATAACCCGAACCTGTTTGTGGATGGTATCTCCAGCAAGGATTACAACGGCCTGCTGCACGATCCCAACACGCCGCTGATCAACCGTGCAACGCAGGGCGTCTATCCCCCGGCGTCAACCGTTAAGCCTTACGTTGCGGTATCGGCCCTGAGCGCAGGGGTGATCACCCGCAATACCAGCCTGTTCGACCCCGGCTGGTGGCAGCTTCCCGGCTCCGAGAAGCGCTATCGCGACTGGAAAAAGTGGGGCCACGGCCACCTGAACGTCACTAAATCGCTGGAAGAGTCCGCCGATACCTTCTTCTACCAGGTCGCCTACGACATGGGGATCGATCGTCTCGGGGAGTGGATGGGCAAATTTGGTTACGGCCACTACACCGGTATCGACCTCTCGGAGGAGCGCTCCGGGAACATGCCGACCCGCGAGTGGAAGCTGAAACGCTTTAAGAAGCCGTGGTACCAGGGCGATACCATTCCGGTGGGCATCGGTCAGGGCTACTGGACGGCGACGCCGATCCAGATGAGCAAGGCGATGATGATCCTGATTAACGATGGCATCGTCAAAGTGCCACACCTGCTGATGAGTACGGCTGAGAACGGCCAGCAGGTGCCGTGGAAGCAGCCTGAGCAGCCGCCGGTGGGCGATATTCACTCCGGCTACTGGGAGATCGCTAAAGACGGCATGTACGGCGTAGCCAACCGTCCTAACGGGACCGGGCATAAATACTTTGCCAACGCCCCCTACAAGGTGGCGGCCAAATCCGGTACGGCACAGGTGTTTGGCCTGAAGGCCAATGAGACCTATAACGCGCACAAAATTGCGGAGCGCCTGCGTGACCACAAGCTGATGACGGCGTTTGCCCCCTATGACAAACCCCAGGTAGCGGTGGCGATCATTCTGGAAAACGGCGGTGCCGGCCCGGCGGTCGGGACCATCATGCGCCAGATCCTCGACCACATTATGCTGGGCGATAACAACACCGACCTGCCGGCGGAGAATCCGTCGTCAGCGGCGGCTGAGGACCAATAACCATGACGGATAATCCGAACAAAAAATCGTTCTGGGATAAAATCCACATCGATCCGGCGCTGCTGCTGATCATCCTCGCGCTGCTGTTTTACAGCGCCATTGTGATCTGGAGCGCCAGCGGCCAGGATGTCGGCATGACCGAGCGCAAAATCGGCCAGATTGCCATGGGCCTGGTGGTGATGGTAGTGATGGCGCAGATCCCCCCCCGCGTCTATGAGGGGTGGGCACCCTATCTCTACATCTTCTGCGTGATCCTGCTGGTGGCGGTGGACGCCTTTGGCGCGATCTCCAAAGGGGCGCAGCGCTGGCTCGATTTAGGTATCGTGCGTTTCCAGCCCTCGGAGATTGCAAAAATCGCCGTACCGCTGATGGTGGCGCGCTTTATCAACCGCGACGTCTGTCCGCCGTCGCTGAAAAATACCGGTATCGCGCTGGTGCTGATCTTCATGCCTACGCTGCTGGTTGCCGCGCAGCCGGACCTTGGCACCTCGATTCTTATCGCGCTTTCCGGTCTGTTTGTGCTCTTCCTGTCGGGCCTGAGCTGGCGGCTGATCGGCATTGCCGCCCTGCTGCTGGCGGCCTTTATCCCGATCCTCTGGTTCTTCCTGATGCACGACTATCAGCGTCAGCGGGTGATGATGCTGCTCGATCCGGAAACCGATCCGCTGGGAGCAGGCTATCATATTATTCAGTCTAAGATTGCCATTGGCTCCGGCGGCCTGCGCGGCAAGGGCTGGCTGCACGGTACCCAGTCGCAGCTTGAGTTTCTGCCCGAGCGCCACACCGACTTTATCTTCGCCGTACTCGGCGAGGAGCTGGGTCTGGTGGGGATCCTGATCCTGCTGGCGCTCTACCTGCTGCTGATTATGCGCGGCCTGTGGATCGCCGCCCATGCGCAGACCACCTTTGGCCGCGTGATGGCCGGTGGCTTAATGCTGATTTTATTCGTTTACGTATTTGTAAATATCGGTATGGTGAGCGGTATCTTACCGGTAGTGGGGGTGCCCCTGCCGTTAGTAAGCTACGGTGGCTCCGCCCTGATTGTGCTTATGGCCGGGTTTGGTATCGTGATGTCGATCCATACCCACAGAAAAATGTTGTCGAAAAGCGTATAAGAGGTTCGCAATGCGAAAGCTTTGCCTTGCAGTTTGCATAGCAGCAGGATTACTGACAGCGTGTACAAGTACCGAGGAGAGCCAGCAGCCTACCGCCGCTGCGCCGCAGCCTGCGGTCTGTAACGGCCCGACGGTAGAGATCGGCGGGGCCGAACCCCGCTACGAGCCGCTGAACCCGTCGGTTAACCAGGACTACGAGCGCGATGGCAAGTCCTGGAAGATTGTGCAGGACACCTCGCGCTTTACCCAGGCCGGTCTTGCCGCCATCTACGATGCGGAGCCGGGCAGCAACCTGACCGCCTCCGGCGAAGCTTTCGACCCGATGCAGCTGACGGCGGCGCACCCGACCCTGCCGATCCCCAGCTATGCGCGTATTACCAACCTGTCTAACGGCCGGATGGTGGTGGTGCGCATCAACGACCGCGGTCCCTACGGTAATGACCGGGTGATCTCCCTCTCCCGCGCCGCGGCTGACAGGCTGAACAACTCTAACAACACCAAAGTGCGTATCGATCCGATTATCGTCTCGCAAGATGGTTCGTTCTCGGGTCCCGGTACGGTCTGTACCACTATCGCCCAGCAGACCTACGCCCTGCCCGATCGCCCGGATCTGAGCGGCGGCATGGGCAGCGCCTCTTCTGCGCCGCAGCCGGCCCAGCCTGCTGGGGATGTTCGCCCTATCAGCAACGATACGCTGCAAAGCGACGGCGCGGCCGGCGCACCGGTGGGTGGCAGCGGCTTCCTTGGCGCTCCGACCACGCTGGCTTCCGGCGTGCTGGAGGGCAACGAGCCGCCCGCGCAGACCCAGCCAGCGGCGGTGGCGGCACCTGCCGCTGCCCCTGTGGTGGCAGCACCCGCAGCCGCCGCACCG
>DKPJ01000001.1 GCA_002480085.1 Enterobacteriaceae bacterium UBA7338
TCCGGATATACAGAAATCCTTCACGCAGCAGACGGGTGGTGTAAGCCGTTTCACCCTGAGCAGTAACGGGTGGCGCCGTGAAGGAGGAAGGGAAATCCGGAACGCTGTCGTCCAGTGCTTTGATACCCGGACGTACCGGTAATAGTGCCAGCCCCTGCCGGGTACAAAAGTTACAGCCCTGTTTCTGGCTCATGCGAAATATCCTTTATGTTCTTTTTTGGCTGGGTCGAACCTGGCTGCCTGCCATTGTTTCTCGTTCCAGTTACGTGTTACCTGGTAATAAACTCCTGCAGTTTTACTGCTCTTTTTCATCAGAGACTGAATCATTTCCGATTCATAAAAATGCGCACCATATTTCATTCCGTGCAGGATAAATTCGCGCAAATCGAGGGAGTTGCTGAGCCAGTTTCCTCCTGTCTCCGCCCAATGAAGGATCTGTTGACTCAACTGTTTACGCTGCGCTAAATCTTCTGCATCTGGTAGGACGGCAAGTACATCGTTAATGAGCCCGATATGCTGTAACTGATTAAAAAGAAAGTGCGGTTCAGGCAGCACCTCATCCGGCGCGTTATTTTTCTCAAATGAAAGTGTTTGCCATCGCCCGTTCAGCCAATATGTCCAGTCAGGGATATCGCGAATGTACAACATATCTGCAAGGCTACGGGCATCCGTCATCCAGCACAGGTGAAACAGGACCCGTGGATCGAACCAGCGCAACATGTGTCGCTTTCGCTGCTCATCACTGATAAAAGAAGCATTTATCAGATGTCCCCGAACTACGTGTTCCGGCCGTTGGCTGGTTAGCAACAGACGACCCAATGGTGGCTCGCCTTTTTTAGACGACAGGCGGAATTGCCCCTCCAGCCATATCCACTCATCCACTGATAGCGCATTAAGATTTAGTAGCCAGGGATAAAGATGTGCCTGTGGGGCAGTTAACGGTGTGACTAATTCAATCAGTGGAAGCCTGACGGGCAACTCTTCGGCAGTCAGACGATCAATTACCAGATACTGGTGTTCAGACAACGATAATGGCTCCGATCGATAATAACGGGTAATCATTCTCCCTCTCCCTAACTTAGCGGCACAGTTGCCGCACCCTGTTCAGAGGCTTCTGCTGCCGTATTTTCACAGGCCGTAAAGCCGGGCATGTTGTTACTGAGCGTGGCCGGTTCGGCGTAATCGAAATTCGCGCTCCTCACCTTAAAGTCTCCGCTACAGCCATTCTCAATTTTTTCCGGCGAAATCGTCACATAAGAACCGCCACACTGAAGGGTGATTTTCTTCTGCGCTGAGATGATGATTTCATCCTGCGTGCTGGTAAGGGTGATCCCTTTCATCGCCGTCATTTCCATCGCATCTGTCTGCGCCTGGATAGTCACTTTTCCGGCTGCCGCAACCAGTTTCATCCCTAGCTCATGCGCGAAAGCTACCAGGCCACGCTTTGCTGCCACCACTATCCTTTGCAATGAGGAAATTTCAGTGTTTCCGGCTGACGTCAGAATCTGACTTCCATTGGCGCTGAGTTGAATATGTTGTGGTGTGGAGAGTGCAATACCGCCCGGCGCACCGGCGACGATCACAGGTTGCTGTAGTGTGTCGATATTCTGCTGTAGAAAGTGTTGCTGGGTACTGTTATCAAGCGGATCGAGATGAGCCGTCTGCATTATGTCTGACAGTGCCTGAGCAAGCGAAAGCGCGTCGGAGAGCTGACGCTTAACCTCATCCATGTTCAACTGCTGACCGGCAGCTTTGGGCTGTGCCTGCGTAGTCAGCAGGATCCCTTTGCCGCCACGAATTGATACCCAGTCATCCGTGCGTAACTCTGCCCCCTCGCCCCGCTGTTTCCTCTCGCTGTCCACCAGGTGGCCGAGGTTCAGCTGGCTTTTGCCGCCGTACTCCGTGGAGAGCTTGATGTGCTCTTTTCCACGCTCGTCATCGAGACGAATTTTGTTATTCGCTGGTGTCCTCAGCACGTTACGTTTGTAGTTGTAAATCGTGACGTGGTCGCCGTGCGCCGAATCGTGTAGCACGCCAGCGATATAGGGGCGGTCGGGGTCGCCATGTTCAAAGGCAATTGCCACCTCCGTACCGGCCAGCAGCGGTAGGTGCAGACCGAAGGTATCCCCGGCATAGGGACGGGACTGGCGTACCCACAGGCTCTCCTCCCCCGGTTTCCAGCGATCGCGATCAAACAGCAGGGTGACCCTGTAGCGCCCGTCACGGTCGATATGCCCGTAGATGTCGTTGGTCTTGGTGCTGGTCACCCGGGCGGGCAGCGTCCCGGCCATGACCGGTTTATCGACGAGGGCCGGACGGAAACAGTAATCTTCCGAATAGGGAATGCCCCAAAACGTCACCTCAAAGCTGCGGTCACGGCGGGCACGGCTGTGGATTTTGGTGATAACCACCCCCTGACGGAAGGTGTCGGTCACCTCATCGCCGCCGGTGACCTTCAGCTCCTGGCCTGGAGCCAGCGTCGCGCCGTTGGTTTCCCCGCTCAGCCGGGTCTGGTTGTTGAGGTAACGCTCATGGTGAAGCCGGGCGTAGAACGCGCCGCTCTCCGGCTCCGGATCGCGTTGGTAGCGGTCGCCGGGCGTAAGATAGTTATCTCCCCAGTGGTACGCCTCGCCATAGGTGGTGCTGTCGCCACGGCTGATATCGACGCTGAGGTTCATCTCCTCCGGCGCGTTGCGGTAGTTGTAGTCGCGGGTGAAGACCGACTGCTCCACTACGCTGTGGTCGCTTTTCAGCGCCCATACCGACTCGTTGCCGCTGTCGTGCTGGCCGGATGGCGGCACCGACGGCAGAGTAAGGCCCTGTTCGATATAGCGCTGGTCGTCGTGAAACGCCACCACGTCAATGTTGAGGCGCGTATCGGTGGTGATGCGATACCAGATACCCGTCTCAGCCAGCAGACGGCTGATAAAGGTCAGGTCGTCCTCACCGTACTGCATCACCTGCTCACGGCGCGGATACTCATTCGCCAGGGTAAAGACAAAATCCTCGCCGCGCATGTCGTGGCGGGTACGCAGGATGTGCTCAACAATCTGCGGCACCGACATATCCTGATAGATGCGGCTCTGGTGGCTGCGGGAGAGCAGCGCCAGACGAGGCTGCAAGGTCAGCGCGTAGTGTGCCTCATCTTCCGAGATTGAAAGCCGTTTAAAACCGGTGACCACCCCCTGCAAAATACGTACCGGCTGCATTACCTTAATGCCGTAGCCCTGGTCCACCTTCGCCTGTAGCGTCAGCGAGGCGTCCTGCGTCAGCATGCTCTGTGCCGCTATGGCTTTATCGCTGCTGGTAAATTCAATGGTGTAGTGAAAAGGCTCGCTTAATGCCTCATGGCCTTCAAAACAGAGCACATCCAGCAGGGCCTGGCAGCCTCGCACTCTCAGCAGGTTATGGTTGTGGCTAAACCGCAGGTTTATAACGTCACTCATGGGTTATACCCTCCTCGAAGTTTATCCCTACGCCCTCCTCGCCATCCCAGCTCAAGGTCAGACTCTGCGGCTTCTGGCCTGCCGCCCTATGAAGTAAAAGCTGCTGGCTTAGCACAGGAAGTATTTGCTCATTTAACAGGCTATCAACGTTGCGCGCGCCGGTATCCGGCAGCAGATAGGCGGCGGTCAGAGCGTCGTAAAGAGTTTCATCGATATGGGTGGTCAGGCCATAGTGATGCTGTAAGCGCCTGCTAACCTGGTCGAGCTTCATCTGCACGATGGTGCGCATCGCGGTCTCAGCCAGCGGGCGATAGATCACGGTCTGGAAGCGGGCGAGCAGCGCGGGCTGAAAGTGCTCCCGGAGGATCGGACGCAGCAGTTCGTGCAGATCTGCTTCCGTCGATTCAGGGTGTTCATCCAGCATCTGCATGATGCGATCGCTGCCTAAGTTGGCGGTCATCAGAATAACCGTGTTTCTGAAGTCAATTTCACGCCCTTCGCCGTCGCGCATAAATCCACGATCGAACGCCTGGTAGAACAGGTTCATGACGTCGCGGTGCGCTTTTTCCACTTCATCAAGCAGCACTACGCTGTATGGGCGCTTGCGCACGGCTTCGGTGAGGATGCCCCCCTGACCGTAACCGACGTACCCCGGCGGTGAGCCCTTCAGTTGGGAAACGGTATGCGGCTCCTGATACTCAGACAGGTTAATGGTAATGAGCGATTTCTCTCCACCGTACAGCACATCCGCCAGCGCCAGCGCGGTCTCGGTTTTCCCCACGCCGCTTGGCCCCACCAGCAGGAATACCCCCTGCGGGCCGTTATCCGCCGTCAGCCCGGTTTTCGCGGCGCGCAGACGCTGGGCAATCGCTGCCAGCGCAACCTCCTGACCCACCACGCGCCTGCCTATTTCGCTTTCCAGATCCAGGAGTTCGGCCTGCTCATCTTTCATCAGCGTGGAGAGCGGCACGCCGGTCCAGTCGGCTATCACCGTGGCAACGGTACGCACGTCAACCTCTACGGGGATCAGCGGGTTGCTGCGCTGTATGTCATGCAGCTGCTGCTGTAGCGCGTGGGTTTCACTCTGACGGGAGAGCTGCTGGCGGCTCTCCAGCAGCCGTTCGGTGAGGGCAAGCTCCTGCCCATACTGCGTTTCCAGGGTATCAAGCTGGAGAATAATATCGATCTCGTCCTGCTCAATTATCGCCAGACGTTCACCGTGGGCGCTGTTCCCTACCGCGATATCTTCCAGCAGGGCCTGTCGTTCCAGCTCCAGAGCGGTGATGTGCGCTTTCCGCTGGGTCAGCGGCTCCGGCACCGTATCAAGGCTCATCCGTACGCGGGCAGCGGCCGTGTCCAGCAGATCTACGGCTTTGTCCGGCAGCTGGCGGCCTGTCAGGTAGCGGCGGGAAAGCGTGACGGCGGCGCGAACCGCCTCGTCGGTGATATGCACGTTATGGTATTCCGCGTAGCGGGACTTCAGGCCTCTGAGCATCAGGCAGGCCGTCTCGTCATCTGGCTCATCCACCTTTACCCTCTGGAAACGACGCTCCAGCGCGGCGTCGCGTTCGAAATACTGCTTGTACTCGCTCCAGGTGGTAGCGGCGATGGTGCGCAGCTCGCCGCGGGCAAGGGCCGGCTTCAGCAGGTTGGCGGCATCTGCCCCACCCGCCTGGTTACCTGCGCCGATAATCGTGTGGGCTTCATCGATAAACAGCAGAACAGGCGCGGGGGAGTGCTGTACGGCATCGATGACATTTTTCAGGCGCTGTTCAAACTCCCCCTTCACGCCTGCACCGGCCTGCAGCACTCCCAGGTCAAGGATGCGCAGGCTGACCGGTTTGAGCGACTCCGGCACATCCCCCTCGGCGATACGCAGCGCCAGCCCCTCTACCAGCGCGGTTTTGCCCACCCCTGGCTCTCCCACCAGGATCGGATTGTTTTTGCGGCGGCGGGAGAGAATATCCACCATCTGACGGATCTCAGTATCACGACCAAATACCGGGTCGATTTTGCCTTCGCGGGCTTTGGCTGTGACGTCCAGCGTGAATTTATCCAGCGCGTTCTGTAACGCGGGCGACAGATCGCCACCGGCAAGCTCCACACCATCACCAGACGCGGTTTGCAGCTCGGCTTCCTGCTGTGCCTCCAGGCGTTCGTCCGATTGCGCATCCAACAGCGGGCGCAGGCGTTCCAGCTGGCTCTGACCCAGCGTCAGCAGCGGCCATAGCCCGTCGCAGCGAACAAGCGTCGGGCTTTCCGTTAGCGCCATCAGCAGGTGTTGGCTGCGGATCCGATCCTTATTCTGTAAGGAGGCCGCCATCCAGGCCTGTTTCAGCAGCTGCTCCAGACTCTCCGCCAGCGTTGGGCGATGACGCACCGAATGCGGCAGGCGCTCAAGATAAGCCAGTAAAGCCTGCCAGATACCCTCCATGTCCCATTCATAACGCCGGGCCAGAACGGTGATATCCCCCTCCCCCTGCTCCAGCAGCTTCAGTAACCAGTGCTCAGGTGTAATTTCAGCATGGGCGCGGGTCTGGCACAGGGACGCCGCCCCCTCCAGCGCGCGGGCGCAGTATGGATTTAAACGGCGTAACAGGACGGCGGAGTGGTGTTCCATATTGATGTTTCCCTTCATTCTGATCGTATTCAGACACGCTACCGCCCATCGCTGTTTACTTACCAAAGCGCATCAGGTCAGTAGCGGATTGTGTTTTTGTTTGCTCAGCCGTCACCAGCTGGCCGCTCAGAAAACAAAAACAGCAGACGGAAAACCGTCTGCTGCGGGGATTACGCGGTGGCGCGTTCGTTCCAGGAATCGGAATGAATGATGTTGCCGTCTTTGTAGGTCCAGGTGATTTTTTCGTAGCGCAGCTCAACCAGCTCAAGGTGGTTGTGCTTCTCTTTGGCCGGATCCTTGATGTCGTACATCACCGGTTTGACCTTCACCACCTTCACGTTTTCGAGTTTGGTGTTGAAGTATTCTGCTTCCTGGCCGGCATCATTGATTTTGTACCACTTAAACTCGGCAGACTTCAGGGTCTGGCCGGTGGTCACCGCCTTGTACAGATAGGGGCTGGAGGAGTCGATCTCCTTGGTGAATTTAAACGGGGTATGAATACGCGTGCCGGTCAGCTTGCCGGTGTTGTTGTCGGTTGGGATGTAGAGGTTATGCTCCTGCTCGACCACTTCGATGCTGCCCTCGCGATCCTTAACGTCTACCGACCCTTTGATGTCCGCGCCGCCGTCATCCTTCAGCCACAGATAAACCGGAATTGCCATGTCAAAACTCCTTCTTTACTTTTTAGGGGCGTCACCGGTCAGGGTGACGCCATGCGTACCCGGCACCTGACAGGCATTTGCCTGCGGCACCAGACTGATTTCCACCCGACGGTTGGCCGCTCGGCCTTCCGGGGTGTCATTGGTTGCGATCGGGCGGCTTTCGCCATAGCCCTGCACTGCAAAACAGCTCTCCGGCACGTCGCCGGTATCACGCATCCAGTCCCGAACGGACGCTGCGCGCTTCAGGGAGAGCGCCTGGTTAAATGTGTTATCACCGGTGTTGTCGGTATGGCCGCTAACCACTATCAGCCAGCCCGGCTTCGCCTTGATGCCAAGCAGCGCATTGACCAGCACGTTGGTAGAGCCGGGTTTAAGCTGGTATTTGCCGGAATCGAACAGCGACATGCTGTCGAGACGCACCGTCTGCGGGCCGGTGATGAATTTCTTAACTACCCGCGGCGGCTGGGGCGGCGGCACGTACGACCGAATGGCTGCCAGCACCGGCAGACGCAACCACTCCCCCCGGTAAAGCCCCAGCCCGTAGCGCAGGGGTTCGCCATTGCGCCACCAGCCGTTAAGAAACGCCGCATCCGCTCTCAGGGTGGTGACCGCTTTCGCTCTGGAAATGGCGTCATGCACCGGGGTGCGCTGGTACTGCGAGATATCAAAGGAGAGCCTGTGCAGCAGCTGGCGGTTATTCCAGCCGCTGCTGCACAGCGCGGTGAGAGCGGCAAGGGTGAACAGGCAAAATGCCCGGTGAAGCATCCGGTTACGCGGTGTGTTACCTCCCCCCTGCGGCAGGAAGGGCAGGATAAAATCCGGCAGCGCGAGGCCGCCAGCGCCGGTATCGTCACCCGGCATCCAGCCCGCAACCGTCTTCAGAGTGGTGTGGCTAACCAGAAACTGCTGCCAGAGGGATCGTTCGCGCTGGTGTGGCTGGCCCTGGACATGGTGATACAGCACAACGACAGGCCTGGCCGCAGGCATATCCGGATTATCTCTGACCAGCGCCGGAAGCACGGTTGCGCTGACAAAACGGGCATGAGCGCTAAACAGAATTTGCGCGTGCAGACGGGCGGACGCCGCCTCCTGCGACAGCCAGACGCTGGCGCTGACCGGCACCTTACCCTCCTGCCAGACCTGAATACCCTCATTCACCCTGGCGGACTGCCAGATCGGCGAGACCACATCATGGGCAGCTATCCTGCTGGAGAGCAGCAGCGGAACCTGCCGTCGGGTATCGCGCACTATCTGCACCATCTGCCAGCGCAGGGTGAGCAGACGTTCGGCGAGCGTGTCCCGGCTGTCGTGCTGCTGGGGGGCAACGTAGGCCATCACCGCCAGCTGGGAGACCAGCTCCGGGCGTAGCCCGAGCAGCTGGCGCACCGTCTGCTGCAGCGCCGTCTCCGCCACCTGCAACCAGCAGCCCTGCGCCGTACGGTAAACCGGTCCCTCTCCCGGCCAGTCGCCGGTGTCGCCACAGACCAGCACCACCGGTAGACGGTACGGCGCATCCGGCAAGCCGTTCAGGCAGGTCTCTTCTGCGAGCGGTTCGCGAGATCTGCGCCACGCCAGCCATAGCCCGGCGAGAGTCGCCACCGTCACCACCAGCACAGCCAGCCCGCGCTGACCCGCTGTCAGCGGCAGAAACAGCAGAGATAACAGCACTGCGAGCAGCCCGGCCCACAGCCAGAGCAGCTGTTGATGGCGAGCGCTCATGTCCCGACTCCCGACAGCAGCGTGGCGACAAGCCTGTCCAGCCAGCGATCCAGCCCCAGCCACAGTCCGGCAACAAGGATCGCCGACAGTCCGATACATACCGGCCAGTGTCGCGGCCACTCACGCAGGCCGCTCCCCGTTGGCACGGTTGCCAGTACCGGCTGGTGCTGCGCCACGTCAAACGCCGGTACCCGCCCGGTGAGCGCCTGCACCAGCCGCTCCCGAGCCGGGTCGGTCAGTGATGCCGCGCTGCCCTTAAAGCCCAGCACCAGCACCCGCTGAAAACAGGTCAGCACCAGCGGGTCCGGCGCAGGCTCACGCAATACCTGCCGCATCCGCTCATACAGGGTGTCTCCGGCGGTCATAGTGCCGAAGTATTTCACCTCCAGCGGGCGGTCATACCAGACAATGCAGGCATCATCTTCACCCTCGCGGCCCTTGGCGGTTTCATCCAGCAGGGCGCAAAGGGCATAAAGGATATGCTGACGGCTGCTTTCACTCACTTCATGGTGTTCAAGCGTGGACTGGCTCTGTTCAAGGTTATCCACACAGTGTCGCCAGAGCGTATCGCCCTCCCCTTCAGTTAGTTTTGCACCGTGGCGCAGCGCCGTGACCGTTAGCCAGATATCGGCCAGCAGCGCATCCAGATTGATCTCCTTCATAGCTGTTCTCATGAGCGCAGCACCGCAAACAGTTCCAGCTCCGGATCGCCCAGCCCACCGGGAACGTAAAATACGCAGTGGCCTTCCGCCAGCATCGTCTGCGCGGCCGGATGGGTCATATCGAGGATGAAATAGTGATTTTCCAGCCGCAGCGGAACAGCCGCAGGTACATGGGTCATGGCCCTCAGAGGAACGCCCGGTTCAGAGCTGTTGACGATGCGATCGACCTCCGCCGGACAGCCGGTTCGGCACTGTATCGGAAACATCTCCAGCAGCTGCGACGCAGGCAGTGACGAACGGACAGAGAGATAAAAATCAGCCTCCTCCCGCAGCCTGGCGTCGTATAGCCGGGCGTGCCAGCGTTTACGCCGGTCATCATGATCAAGCTCTACGGCGACCACCCGTGATGGCAGGCTGGCTTCCAGCAGCACCTCCAGCAGCTCGAACAGCGGAATGAATGTCGCGGTCAAATTTTCATGGTGATACGCCGGGATGTCTTCCGTGGAATGGGACAGCGAAAAGGTGAGCAGGCTGCCAGCCAGCTCCACCAGCACCTGATATAACCGTTCAGGATGCACCTGCGGATGACGCTGAAAATGCCCCAGCACCGGTTCGGCACTGTTGAGCGCGTTAAGCAGCCAGAACAGGGAGACATCGGCCACGGCAAAATCAGCCATGCGTTCGTTGCTTTCCCGCCGCATTGCCATCAGGCGTTTCAGGCGGGTTTGCAGCTGCTTCGTCAGCTGCGCCAGCTGCCCGGTTAGCCAGGGGCTAGCCTGTATGCTCAGCAGCGGAGGAACAAACGTGCTGTCGTGCAGCCAGTAGCCCTGACTGTCCCGGTACAGGCGCGCAACGGGGACCGTCTGATAGTTACCATTGTCCTGCTGGCTGTCGCGCAGGGTCAGCTCCGGCTGCATGACCGCTATCTGGCGGGCGTCATCACCGAAATGGTTACGCACCTGGCGCCAGGCCTGCCGCCAGCGCACCGGACGCTCCGCTTTCTCATCCGGTTGCAGGCAGTTACCGCCATTGTCATATTCAAGAGCAAGCGCCAGAACCACCGTCAGCTCATTAGTCTGAGGCAGCGTCATGGCGGGTGGCAGCGGATCGGCATTACCGCTATCCGTCAGGGTGCCGTCTGCAAAACGCACGCACAAATGGCTGGCCCTGAGCTTTCCCTGCTTCAACAGGGCGTTGTCAAACAACGCCTGCTGCACGCCCCACGGATTGAGCGCGCCCATGCGGGCCACGCTCTCAATACTCCAGGCCGTTGTCGCGGCCTGCTGCTGAAAATGCTGGGGTGCGATCATCTGCCCCCGCATCCACAGAGGACGTTCTGTTTTCATCCTGCCTCCGGCGTTACGCTTTTGCTTTCGGCATCTGGGAAACCAGTGACAGGTTGACGTCCATCCCTTCCACCTGGAAATGCGGCACCGCGTACAGCTTCACGCGGAAGAAGCCCGGGTTGTCTTCGATATCTTCCACCACCACTTTTGCGTCACGCAGCGGATGGGACGCCTGCAGTTCGTCGCCCGGATCGGTCATCTCCGTCACCAGTCCCTTCACCCAGTTGTTAAGCTCCAGCTCCAGCAGACGACGATCTTTGGTGGTTCCGATATTCTCGCGCTGAATAATCTTCAGGTAATGAGCGATACGGGACAGCAGGAAGATGTACGGCAGGCGGGCATTAATACGGCTGTTAGCGGTCGCATCGGCCGTGTCATACAGCGCTGGTTTCTGTGTGGAGTTGGCCGAGAAGAAGCAGGCATAATCGCGATTCTTGTAATACGACAGCGGGATGAAGCCGAGGTTGGCAAATTCAAACTCGCGGGTTTCCGGGATCATCACTTCTGACGGGATCTTCACCTGATTACCGGTGCCGAGATCGTAGAGGTGGATCGGCAGATCCTGCACCGCACCTCCGGCCTGCGGGCCACGGATCTGTACGCACCAGCCGTTGCTGATGAAGCTTTTCACCATATTGGCGGCAAACGCGAACGAGGCGTTGGTCCACAGGTATTTTTCGTGATCCGGGCCTTTCACCTCTTCGATGTAGTTGAAGCTGCGCACCGGCACGGTATCCGGGCCGTACGGCAGGCGGCCCAGCACACGCGGCATCACCAGCCCCAGGTAGCGGGAGTCATCGGTATCGCGAAAGGATTTCCATTTAATGTATTCGGCGCGGTCGAAGTAGTTGCCGATATCTTTAATTGCGGCGACCTCTTCCATGGAATTTTTCAGGAAGAATGTTGGCCCTGCGGAACCAATAAACGGCATATGCGCCGCTGCAGACACGCGGGAGATATTTCGCATTAGCGCGACATCCTGCGCGGATGCATCAAACTCATACGCCGAGATGACAGCAGCAATCGGCTCGCCGCCGGGCTGGTCATACTCATTGGTGTAAGCGTGCCAGTATAATCCGCTCTGGATAATCTCCGGCGCATCCTCAAAATCCTGGCGTAGGTCATCTTTAGCCACATCCAGAATTTCAGTTTTCACGTTCTGACGATAGTCGGTGTTATCAACCAGATACTTTAGCCCGCGCCACAGTGACTCAACCCGCTGAAATTCTTCACAATGCATGACTGCATCCAGCTGGCGGCTGATCTGATAGTCGAGTTCGGCGATGTGATGGTCGATTAAGGTTTTATCGAGCTTCTCCACCTTCTGCCCTGACTGGCGCAGACGCTCCAGGAACACCTGCACGCCCGCCGTGATGCGTTCGTTGGTTCCCGCTTCGGCCATTGCGGCCTCATCCTGCCAGATACTGAGATCGCTCAGGCTGGAGGCAGGTTTCAGGTTAATTTTTTCAAACAGGGAAGCATACACCCCTTCCGATGCGGAACGTTCCTGGACGAGCGTCTCACCCGCGGATACAGCGGTATCATTCTGTACAGACATCAGCATTTTCCTTAATTTTTCCGTCAGGCTTTCGGGGCGAGGGCCGCAATTTCGTTGCGCAGTTCATTGCTTAGCGTTGGGTCACGTAATATGACTTCCAGCTCCCGGCGAAAGGTGGCGTTATCCAGTAGATTTGATTTGAGATCGCGCAGCAGGCTGCGCATGGCGAGCATGGCTTTTAACTGCGGGATCTGACGGGCCACCTGCTCCGGCTCAAAGTCCTTCATATCCTTAAAGCTGAGATGAATGCTCTCTTCACTGCCGTCACCCGCAAGGGTATTTTCCACGGAGAGATTAACGGACGGAGAAAGTTCGGATAAAACGCTGTTCAGGTTATTTTTGTTGACGTTGATTTTGTCACGCTCAGACACGGGACGGTTTTCCTGCCCGTTGCTAAAATCACCCGCCACCAGCAATTTAAGCGGTAGCTCAACTTTTTTCTGTGCCCCGCCGGTGTGCAATGAGAGACGGAGATTAATTCGGGCCTTGGGTATTTCTTCCTGGTATGACGACATAGCAACTCTCCTTTTCGCCGTGATCGAAAATGTTTTAAACGGGATCATGCCAAAAATTAATAGATACCCGCGCCGCATTATCACGGCCACAAATAAATAGGGGTAAAACAGGTGATTACGTAAAAAAATACTACGCTGGTTACCCGTAATAACAAGAGGGGCGATTCGTTAGAAATGTAAATAGAGATGATCGAAAACTGCACACCCCTGAGCATTAATAACGTTAAACATAGGCATGAAACAGGGCCGCGGATGCTGAAGCCAGCGTATTCCTGGTCCCCAACCCTATAAAAAATTTTATTTATTTTTTCCGTGAAAATATTTCCATCCGGTAACAATTAAGGTTACGCCTTATTCTAAAAGAGATTATCGCCAGCGAAAAAAAAGCACTTTTTGCCTCAATTAATAAATACGTTGAATATTTAATAAGAAAACATTCATAAATAAAAAACCACATTCATTCATCTCTTTGTTAGGGTAGACATCGAAACACTACATTCACAAAATAAATGTATAAAATGCTCTGCAGCGGTTATAATCCCGACACGACTTGACTGGATTTAGCAACGAATATGACAAAGTTAACCCTACAGGAGCAGATGCTCAAAGCTGGCTTAGTGAGCAGCAAGAAAATGGCCAAAGTGCAGCGCACGGCCAAGAAATCGCGGGTTCAGGCGCGTGAAGCCAGAGAGGCGGTAGAAGAGAACAAAAAAGCCCAGCTTGAGCGCGATAAGCAGCTCAGCGAGCAGCAGAAGCAGGCGGCCTTAGCCAAAGAGTATAAAGCTCAGATCAAGCAACTTATTGAGATGAACAGGATTGTCATTTCTAAAGGTGATATTGGCTATAACTTTACCGATGGCAATCTGATCAAAAAAGTCTACGTCGATAAAACGACGCAGGCGCAGCTTATTAGTGGTCGTCTCGCCATTGCGCGTCTGGCTACGGATAACAGCGCTGAGAGCGAATACGCGATCATTCCTGCCAGCGTGGCTGACAAGATTGCCCAGCGTGATGCGAGCAGCATTGTGTTACGCAGCGAGCTTAGCGAGCAGGCCAAAGACGAAGACGATCCGTATGCCGATTTTGTCGTGCCTGACGATTTGATGTGGTAAGTAAGAGTAAGCCGGATAAGCGCAGCGTTATCCGGCTTTTTTGCAGGCGTTACTTAACCGGACGCATCGCCGGGAAGAGGATCACGTCGCGGATAGTGTGGCTGTTAGTGAACAGCATCACCATACGGTCGATACCAATCCCCAGTCCCGCCGTCGGCGGCAGGCCGTGCTCCAGTGCGGTCACGTAGTCTTCGTCAAAGAACATCGCCTCGTCGTCACCGGCGGCTTTCGCATCCACCTGGTCCTGGAAGCGCTGGGCCTGGTCTTCCGCGTCGTTCAGCTCGCTGAAGCCGTTGCCGATCTCACGTCCGCCGATGAAGAACTCAAAGCGGTCGGTGATCTCCGGATTCTCGTCGTTACGACGCGCCAGCGGGGAGACTTCTGCCGGGTACTCGGTGATAAAGGTCGGCTGGATGAGATGTGCTTCAGCCACTTCATCAAAGATCTCAGTGACGATACGGCCCAGACCCCAGCTCTTCTCAACGTGAATACCAATTGACTCAGCTAATGCTTTGGCCGCATCAACGTTATCCAGGTCGGCCATGTTGGTCTCCGGACGGTACTTCTTGATCGCCTCGCGCATGGTCAGCTTCTCAAACGGCTTGCCGAAGTCGAAGGTCTCCTCACCGTAAGGTACCTCGGTGGTGCCCAGAATATCCTGTGCCAGGGTACGGAACAGGGACTCGGTCAGCTCGATCAGATTCTTATAGTCCGCGTAGGCCATGTAGAGTTCCATCATGGTGAACTCAGGGTTATGGCGCACGGAGATCCCTTCGTTACGGAAGTTACGGTTGATCTCAAACACGCGCTCAAAGCCGCCTACGACCAGACGCTTGAGGTACAGCTCCGGCGCAATACGCAGGTACATGTCCATGTCCAGCGCATTGTGATAGGTGATGAACGGGCGCGCGGATGCCCCTCCCGGGATCGCCTGCATCATCGGGGTTTCCACTTCCATAAAGTCGCGGCCCACCATGAACTGGCGGATGCCCGCTAAAATCCGCGAGCGTACCTTAAAGGTGTTGCGGGACTCATCGTTGGAGATGAGATCCAGGTAACGCTGACGGTAGCGGGCCTCCTGATCCTGCAGGCCGTGGAACTTGTCCGGCAGCGGGCGCAGGGCTTTGGTCAGCAGGCGCAGCTCGGTGCAGTGGATGGACAGCTCACCGGTCTTGGTCTTGAACAGCCTGCCTTTCGCGCCGAGGATATCGCCCAGGTCCCACTTTTTGAACTGCTCGTTATAGATCTCTTCCGGCAGGTCGTCTCGGGAGACGTAGAGCTGGATGCGGCCGCCAACGTCCTGCAGGGTGACGAAGGACGCCTTGCCCATGATACGGCGGGTCATCATCCGGCCGGCCACGCTCACCTCCACGTTCAGCGCTTCCAGCTCGTCGTTCTCTTTTGCGTCAAACTCGGCGTGCAGCGCATCGGAAGTGCGATCGCGGCGGAAGTCGTTCGGGAACGCAACGCCCTGCTCACGCAGCTGCGCCAGCTTCTCGCGGCGGTTTTTTAGTTCACTGTTAAGATCGGATGCCTCGTCGGCATCGTGCACCAGTTGTTCGGACATGCTGTCTCCTTATAGAGTTAATCACGACTGGGTTGCTGTATGCAGGGGGCCGGAGACATAAGCGTCAACCTCGCAGCGGCAAGTAGCGCCACAATCAGCGCCACGCAGCCGAAGGTCCACAGTCCCATCTGCGAAAAAAAGTGTTGGTAAGCGGCGAGCGCAGCGGTACTGGACTGCGGCTCGGTGGTTTGCTGGGCCACGACGCCCGCCAGCCAGTTAGCAACCGCGCCGGTTGCCAGCATATAGATACCGGTCAGTACGCCGGCCACGCCGGGCATGTTGAAACGGGTAATTTGCGCCATTGCCACCGGGTCGATAAACAGCTCGGCAAAGCCCATCAGCGCCAGGCCAGCAATCATCAGGCTCATCGAGGCATGGCCCTCCTGCTGGCCGCCATGGGCATTCAGCGCCAGCAGCATAAAACCGCCTGTCATCAGCACGAGACCAAACGCAAACTTCAGCCATATGCGCAGTGGCGAGTGGACGCCGCCCCGAGGGCTTGCCAGCCACGCCAGCACGACGCCTGCCGCCATTACCGCAACGGCGTTTACCGACTGGAACAGCGCGGTCGGGATCTCTGCATGAAAAATATGACGGTTAACAAAGCGATCGATAAACAGGCTGATAGAGCTACCGCCCTGCTGCGCCAGCACCCAGAACAGCGTGCCGGTTATCATCAGCAGGACGATCTGCCACAGGGCGCGACGGTGCTGTGGAAACTTCACCATGATGCGCGCCACAATCCGGGCGGCGATGGCGCAGACGATGGCCAGCAGGTAGCCAGCCCAGTTGTTTTTCAGCAGCAGAGAGAAGAAGAACGGGGCGACGCACAGGAGCAGTACCATCCAGGCCCAGGCGGGCAGCATAAAGCTCGCCGCGCAGAGGGCCGGTTTGTTCATGCTTCGGACGTGGCGAAAATGGCGGTGGCCGCTTAAAAAGATGACCAGACCGATAAACATGCCGATGCCCGCCAGCGCGAAACCCGCATGCCAGCCGTACCAGTGTGCCACCAGCCCACAGGCTATCGGCGCGGCTATCGAGCCGACGTTTCCCGCAGCATAGAGCAGCGCAAACCCGCCGTCCCGACGTGTATCCTCGGGCGTATACATTTCACCCAGCAGGCAGCTGACGTTAGATTTAAACAGGCCATAGCCGCAGATAATGATGGCCAGCGCAAGATAGAGGCTTTTTGTGGAGTCAGAACCCAGGCCCAGCACGACGTGCCCAAGGGTCATCAACAGTGCGCCAGCAACAACCGCCGGGCGATTGCCAAGCAGGCGGTCGGCAAGCCAGCCGCCGAGAATAGGAGTAACGTAAACTAACGAAGCGTAGGCGCTAAACAGGCTGATCGCATGCCTGTCACTAAAGCCGAGCTGATGGGTAAGATAGAGGATGAGTAAGGCACGCATGCCGTAAAAGCTGAAGTACTCCCAGATTTGGATCGCGACGATGTAGTAAATCGCGCGCGGCTGTGAGGGTGTTTTCATAGGGTCTCCCTGGGCTGTGGGATTTGCCGGGTGGCGCTACGCTTACCCGGCCTACGATCTTGTAGGCCGGGCAGGCTCCTTTATTATTTATTTATCGTTTTTCAGTACCTTGACGGTGTAACGGCCATCCTTCTGACGATAGGCACCGTGAATATCCGTTTCGAAGCCCGGGTAGTGCGCGCCGATTTCACACAGCATCTGCAGGAACTCCAGCACTGGACGGCTCTCTTCGGTGATCATCTCTCCCGGCATCACCAGCGGAACGCCCGGCGGATACGGCAGGATCATGTTGGCATTAATACGGCCAACCATCTCTTCGAGATAGACCTCTTCGGTCTGGCCGTGCAGCTCTTTCTGGAACGCCGCAAACGGGGTCATCACCATAGACGGCAGCACTTCAAAGGCGCGGAACATCAGATCCGGCAGGTTGTGCTTCTCAACCAGCTTATGAATATTCTGCGCCAGCTCCTGAACACGCATGTTTTCATAGAACTCAGGATCCTCGCGATACAGCGACGGCAGCAGATTTTTCACCCGCAGGTTGAGATCGAAGCCGCGTTTAAAATCGGTCAGGGCGCGCAGCAGGCTCAGCGCTTTGGTCTTATCGATACCGATGCTGAACAGGAACAGCAGGTTATAAGGCCCGGTTTTTTCTACCACGATGCCGCGTTCATCCAGGTATTTCGCCACGATGCTGGCCGGGATCCCGAACTCATCCATCGCGCCGTCTTTCGTCATCCCCGGCGTCAGAATGGTGACCTTGATCGGGTCGAGGTACATGTGCTCGTTATCGATGTTTTTGAAACCGTGCCAGGCGCTGTCAGAGCGCAGCGGCCAGCATTCGGGTTGGTCGATATGCTCCGGCTGCCAGACATCAAAGAACCAGCCTTCAGACTCCCCTTTCAGGCGTTTGATCTCCTTACGGAACTTGATGGCGCGCTGGATAGAGCCGTCAATCAGGCGCTTCCCGGCATTGCCTTTCATCATCGCCGCGGCGGTTTCGGTAGAGGCCACGATGCCGTAGTGCGGCGAGGTGGTGGTGTGCATCATAAAGGCTTCGTTAAAGGTCTCTTCATTAACCTCACCTTTCACGTGGATCATCGATGCCTGGGAGAAAGCCGCCAGCAGCTTGTGCGTGGACTGGGTTTCATAGATCACCTTCCCTTCCACGCGGCCACCGCTCATCCCGCACTTACCGGCGTAGATTGGTGAGAAGTTGGTATAGGGAACCCAGGCAGAGTCAAAGTGGATCGACTTCACGTCGAGGGTTTTCTTGATGTAGTCCGTGTTGTAGAGCAGGCCGTCGTAGGTAGAGTTGGTGATCACCGCGTGCACCGGCCAGCTGGCATTGCGGGTCTCTTTGACGCGCTTAGCGATAGTGGCATGCTGGAACTCGCTCTGCGGGATCCCGCCGAGAATACCGTAGGCGTTGCGGGTAGGACGGAAATAGATGGGCGTTATGTCGCTCATCATCATCAGATGCGTCAGCGACTTATGGCAGTTACGGTCAATCAGCACGGTACTGCCCGCTGGCGCAGAGTACATGCCGACGATTTTATTGGCGGTGGAGGTACCGTTGGTCACCATATAGCTGCGTTCAGCATTGAATACGCGAGCGATATACTCCTCAGCCTCCTTATGCGGACCGCTGTGATCCAGCAGCGAGCCCAGCTCGGAGACCGATATCGAAACGTCAGATTTCATGGTGTTCGGGCCGAAAAAGTCATAAAAGAGGCTGCCGACCGGGCTTTTCTGGAAAGCCGTTCCGCCCATATGGCCCGGGGTGCAGAAGGTGTACTTACCTTCGCGCACATATTTGAATAGCGCTTTGGTTAACGGCGGCAGGATAGCGTCGATATACTCATCGGTGTTCTGCTTAATTTTATGCGCGATGTCTTCAGCGGCACCCAGCGCATACTCAAAGAAGCGCACCTGCATGCGCAGATCGTTGAGGCTGACATCAAGGGTAGAGTAGGTGTTGGCGAACGCGTACAGCGGCATATACTCGTTCATCTTGCTGATCTCTTCGCACAGCTCGAGATTGTACTTATCCCAGTCGAAGATAACGCCGCACAGGCGAGCATTGTTTTCAATAAGCTTCAGCAGATCGTCACGATCGTTGGGGTAAACAACACGGAAGTCGAGGCGTTCAAGGGCACGGTGCAGTTCACGGATGGGCTCTTCTTTAAAATAGACGCCCATATGATTCATGATAGCAATTACGTTCATAATCAAATCTCCGGGTAGAGCAAGCCCCTCCCGCCATAGGTGACAGGTGAAAGAGGGGCTGCGGGAAAGGGTTAAGGGTTACAGCGCGCTGGCGGTCTCTCTTTTGGCAGCGTCGTTGCCAAGCTGGCGCTGGTGCATTTTGCGACCGTAGAACATCAGGATGATCAGGCTGACGATGAAGGTGCCTGCCAGTTCAAAGGAGCTGGCCCCCATCAGAGCGATGAAGCAGAATCCACAGCCCAGCACGGAGCAGATCAGGCTAACGAAGTTACGTACGTTGATGCCTTCGAAGCGGATCAGATCCACACAGGAGTAGAAGTAAGGCAGCATGGTCAGCAGTACCGCGATACCGGTCAGCTCACCAAACAGGTCTGATGCTTTGCCACCGGCAGAGTTCATCATGGTGATCAGCACCATCAGGACAGTCATTTTTACTGCGGCTAACAGGAGACCTTTTTTCGGAATGCCGTTGCTATCGACTTCGCCATACACTTTCGGGAAGTTGTTATCATTAGCGGCGCGCACCCCGGCCTGGCCGACAAGCATCATCCAGGATCCCAGCGAGGTCAGGCAGGCAAAGGCGGTAAAGCCGGATACGATTGGCGCAGCCCAGCCGCCAAGAATGGTAGAGGCGCTGACGGCAAACGGCGCACCGGAGGACGCCATCTGGGCAGCGGGATACATACCGGCGATAACCTGAGTGGCAGCAATATAGACAATCCCGGCCAGGGCCGTACCCAGCATGGTTGCCAGCGGGACGGTACGTTTCGGGTTTTTCACCATACCGGTGCTGACCGCGGCAGATTCAACGCCAACGAAGGCCCACAGGCAGAGCAGGATACTTTTGATCACCGCGTGGCTATCGGTGGTGGTAGAGGTGTTCCAGTTTGCCTGATAAGTCGCCATATCAAACCAGTGCCAGCCAACAACCGCCGTCATGACCACCGGGATAAGCACCAGCACCAGACCGATAGTGGTCAAACGGCTGACCCAGGTCCCGCCGAGCATATTGACAAAGGTAAAGAGCCAGACGATGGCAATACAGGCGATGCCGGCAGGAACAGGATTATTTAATACCGGGAAAAACGTTGAAAGATAAGAAACGGCGGTGATACCAATCGCCAGGTTTCCAATCCAGTTTGCGTGATAATAGAGAACGCCGGTCTGAAAACCAAAGGCGGGAGATATTTCCCCTGCATAAGCGATAGGTCCGCCCTGCTGTGGATTTTTGGTTGCCAGGCGCGCATAGACATAGGCCAGTGACATGGCACCAATAATAGAGATGACCCAGCCCCAGATAGAAATGGCACCAATGCTGGCGAGGTTCGCGGGCAATAATGCAATACCGCTCCCCATCATATTTCCGGCAACAACACCGGTGCAGGCAAACAGCCCGATCTTTTTGGCAGTACTCATGTTTCGTTGTCTCCTGAGAGTTATTTGGAGGTGCGGATCATGAGTTAAAGCGTGTTATTGACCCGACCAACTGCCAGCGAGATTACGGATTTGGCGTAACAAAGTCCTAAAGATAAAGTGAAATAAAAACAAACTGCAAAAAAGTGAGACCCTGACCTTTTGGGATTACATATCAGGATAATCTCCAAAGGTCAGGAAAAGATAAACATACAACAATTACAGTCATTTACATGTGGATCTGCAGGTTTAAGAAAATTTCCCACATAATACCAGAGCACATTTGAATAACAAAAAATATCATTATCAGTACATTAATTTAACCTTATAATATGCCCTTTACTCTTCTGAAAGGAAATTATCAAGGTAAGGTACCACGCGAGTCACCGACGTTTGGAATACGCTGTTTTCGATCCAGTAGAGCGTGTTATCCCCCGGACGCAAATTGAACGCAGTAATATAGGCATCCGCCGCCAGACGGTTCTGGCCTTTCATTTCATAGACCTTGCCCAACAGCACATAGCTTATCCATGACATCTCCAGATCGAGAGATCGATTAATCATTTTATAGGCCTGATCGACATTACCTTTACCGAGCAGATCGACGGTTTCAATTTGATAGAGAATAGCCATCTCTTTCATTCCCGGCGCATCGCTGACGTAGGCGATCTCGTTATTCAGCGCCGCGAGCTGTTTCTCATTCAACGGCTGCTGGGAGTGACGTAAGGCATCGACCAGCGCTTTCTCTGCTCGCGCATAGATAAACTCCGGAGACTGTTTCAATACCTCGTCTAAAAGCTCACTGGCTTTACCTAATGAGTCAACATCCCCTCTCATTAGCAGCTGATGAGCCTGATAAAAAGCCACGAGCGACGTGCTCTGCGCGGGCTGATACTGGGTGAGCATGGTTTGTAAGCGCTCCGGCCACGGCTGGGTCAGCGCGTCCGACAGGCTGCTCATAAGATCGTTTTGAATCGAGAGCTGGTTATCACTGGTGACGAAGTAGCGCTTATCAAGCATGGTTGAACCATCTGCGTTATCCACCAGCTTAATTGACATAAAACACTGCTGAGCACGGTAGTGCCGCTGATTAACAAACTCAATGGTCAGGGTCTTACCTGAGCTGCCTGGCTCATTGACGTTGTAGTTTGTTTTGTCGTGCACCATAAAGGTTGAGAAAGTGTTTAGCGTAGTGGTGATCAGGCTCCCCAGCCCCACCGCGTAGGCGTGCTGCACGCTACGGTTGGTACAGCCGCTGCCATCGACTAAATGAATGTCAATATCGCGCGGGTTCAGCAGGAGGCGTGTTTTGGTTACCGGCGGGTGGGCATCAATGGTCGCCAGCGCCACCAGCGCCACGCATGAGCCTAGCGCCAGCAGGAACAGCCCCCATACAACAATTGCGTTAAGCCGATTGTGAAGCGTCACTTTGGCGGGAGGCGGCTCAGCCCTTGCTTCTGGCAACGCCTCTGCCGTAGAGGGCGTCACGACGCTATCCGCCACCTCCTCTTCTTCACTGCTCCAGACCACCGGTACCGTAAGCTTATAGCCCCGTTTAGGGACCGTAACGATATATTCCGGCGCGTTAGGATCGCTATCTTTTAGCGATTTACGCAGCTCGGAAATACTCTGGGTCACGACGTGGCCGGTCACCACACTACGCGTCCAGACATTATCAATCAGTTCATCACGGGTCAAAACCTGTCCCGGATGACGAGCAAAGAAGACCAACAGATCGATTAAACGCGGCTCAAGGGTAAGCTGACGTCCCTGCCGGCTGATTTGGTTAACAGAGGGCGTAACCAGCCATTCACCTACATACACCACGGGCTGTTGCATATAAGAATGCCCCAAAGCGAAAAAAGAAATGAGGGGCAGGATTATATCATGATTTAATTCACTCTAAACGGTAGTGATTTCCAGTAGAAATGCGTTATGCGGCGCTGCTCGTAATATTTTATATCAGATTTATCTCTCCCCGCTGAAAATTGCCGTCTCATTTCCTGATATTAAATAGCACCCCACACCGCCGGGCACGCCAGTGTGGGGTGCGTGTTACGATTACTCTTTTGCTGTCTGCGTCTGCTTTGACACGGAAACAGTATCGCTAAGCAGCACCCGGTAGATGAGTCCGCCGATCAAACCACCAACGAGCGGCATCACCCAGAATACCCACAGCTGCTGCAGCGCCCAGGTTCCCTGGAAGATGGCGACGGCAGTGCTGCGGGCGGGGTTAACAGAGGTATTGGTAACGGGAATACTGATGAGATGGATAAGCGTCAGCGCCAGGCCAATCGCCAGCGGCGCAAACCCTACTGACGCATACCTGTCCGTTGCGCCGAGAATGACCAACAGGAAAAATGCCGTCAGGACGATTTCAGCTACCGCGCAGGCGACAAAAGAGAAGCCGCCCGGCGAGTGTTCGCCAAAGCCGTTAGAAGCAAAACCACCCAGCGTCGCGTCAAAGCCGGTTTTACCGCTGGCAATAAGATAGAGCACCGCCGCTCCGGCGATCCCACCAATAACCTGCGCGACAATGTAGGGAATGACATTGCGGGCTGGCGTACGGCCTGCAACCCAAAGTCCCAGCGTTACCGCCGGGTTAAAGTGGGCACCGGAGATGTGGCCAACCGCGTAGGCCATCGTCAGAACCGTCAGGCCGAACGCCAGCGCCACGCCGACAAACCCTATGCCCAGCTCCGGGAACGCCGCCGCCAGCACGGCGCTGCCGCAGCCGCCCAACACCAGCCAGAACGTACCAAAAAATTCAGCCGATAATATTCTCAACATAAGAACCACCTTTAAAGCGTGTGTAATAAATCCCTGCAAGCGCAGGCGTAATAGCAATTCGTTTAATATCGAAACGTTTAGGTTGCCAGGCTTAGCTACAACCGGTCAATATGGAAGCAGGAGGTTCATCCCCAACCAATAAAAAGAAAAAGCGTTCCTTTCCGGAAGTGTAAATTCCGGGGAAGGGTATTCCCCTCATACAAACTTATCAATCCGAAAAAATGCAATAAGCCATAACCAAACAGCGAAACGCGCGCGCAAGGCCCGCCAGCGCTGGCGTTTTCTACTTTTCGTGAAACCAGGCAGATCGCAAATAAAATGCTTTCCTTAGAAACAAATTCACCAAGTAAATATAAAATCGTTATCTATTAATAAATTATAATAATTGCTTGAAAGATACAGAAAGTCTCATATCCCACTCTTATTTTCACTCGGTTACCATTGGTAAAACAAATCTGCGTGGCGCTACGCTTTTAAAACCGTATTCTGTAAATGGCCCGGACAGGACATATTAAAAACGTGTCTCTCCGGCCTTCGATTACGGCAGCCGCGGCAAACGGATCTGCTCGCCGCCCTGCTTTCAACTTTGCTTGTTGGACTAAAAATATGAACAAGATTTTGCGCTCCGCTTTGCTGGTTTCCGCCCTGGCACTCTCTTCAGGTGCGGCTTTCGCAGCAAATGTCTCTACGGCACCGGCACCGTCTCAGGACCCCATCGTTCAGCACCTTAAGCTGACTCAGGATCAGGTAACCAAAATTCAGCAGCTGCACCAGCAGCTCAAGACCAATATTGATCATATTAAAGTCTCAGGTGCGAAAGATGGTGCGATCATCGATATGATCCGCTCAGGCAAATGGAGTGATAGCACGGTGAAAACGCAGCTTTCCGCATTCAGCAACGCCGAGCAGCAGGCACGTTATTACAAGGTGAAGTACTATTTCGATCTTAATCAGGTTTTGACCCCTGCACAGCGTCAGCAGGTGCAGGACGATCTGACCAAAGCGGCAATGGAATAACGCTTTCGCCCGCCCTTCCCCGGCGGGCGTTTTATTCTCTCAATCACGCCGTAAAAAGCGATCTAACGCACACTTTTCCGCCAAATATCCCTTATGAATCAAATGCAAAAAAGGGGTCAGCCGTAGCGTTAACGGCGTCGCTGAAAGGCAAATAATTGCCGAGCGAAATAAAAGTGTCGCCGTTCCACGACACAGCTAAGTCCCTAAAAGTATTTGGAAAAAACCCTCTTGCACCCCGTAAAAATTAAGCGTACATTAGCGCCGTCTGGCGTGAGGTACGTCCGAAATTCTGGGGTGATGCTGCCATCCTAAACGAGAAAATTCTCAATTTGGCTTTGGTTCAGCGTCATCTCTCTATAATCAGTCCTGATGTTCATTAATGCGTACCCTGGCGTATGCGGAGTGATGAAACGTGAAATATTTTTTTATGGGCATTTCAGTGATGGTCATCGTTTGGGCCGGCACGTTCGCCCTGATGATCTGAGCAGCTATTATGCATAAAAAAACAGGAGCCATTTGGCTCCTGTTTCTATTCTGTCGGCACGATTTTACTCGCTCTCTTCCGTCGGTGCTTTTAGCGTAACGGGAAGCAGGCCATCGGCGCGGAACATTGCTTTGATTCCCCGCACCGCCTGACGAATACGGTCCCGGTTCTCAATCAGCGCAAAACGCACGTGGGTGTCCCCATACTCGCCAAACCCTACCCCTGGTGAAACGCAGACTTTCGCATCGTTGAGTAGCTTCTTAGCAAACTCCAGCGACCCCATCTCAGCGTAGGCGTCCGGAATTTTTGCCCATACGTACATGGAGGCTTTCGGCATCTCTACCATCCAGCCTGCCTCGTGCAGGCCTTTAACCAGCACGTCGCGGCGGCGCTTATACTGGTCGGCAATATCGCGCACGCACTGCTGATCGCCCTCAAGGGCAGCGATAGCCGCCACCTGCAACGGCGTAAAGGTGCCGTAGTCGTGGTAGCTTTTGATCCGCGCCAGCGCGTTCACCAGCTCCGGATTGCCTACCATAAAGCCTATTCGCCAGCCTGCCATATTGTAGCTTTTGGACAGGGTAAAGAACTCTACCGCCACGTCCCGTGCGCCGGGGACCTGCATGATGGAGGGCGCTTTCCAGCCGTCGTAAACGATATCGGCATAGGCGAGGTCATGCACCACCAGCACATCATAACGCTTCGCCAGCGCAACGACTTTTTCAAAGAACTCCAGCTCCACGCACTGCGCCGTCGGGTTCGAGGGGAAGCCGAGGATCATCATTTTTGGCTTCGGATAGCTTTCGCGAATGGCGCGCTCCAGCTCGTTAAAGAAGTCAACGCCCTCAACCAGCGGTACGGAGCGCACCTGCGCCCCGGCGATGACCGCGCCGTAGATATGGATCGGATAGCTTGGGTTGGGCACCAGCACGGTGTCACCGTGATCGAGCGTAGCCAGCATCAGGTGCGCCAGCCCCTCTTTCGAACCGATGGTGACGATGGCTTCGCTTTCCGGATCGATCTCAACCTGATAGCGCTCCTGGTACCAGCGCGAAATTGCCCGCCGCAGGCGTGGAATGCCGCGGGACGTTGAGTAGCCGTGGGTATCCGGGCGCTGCGCCACAGTACAGAGCTTTTCAACGATGTGCGGCGGGGTCGCGCCGTCGGGGTTGCCCATGCTGAAGTCAATAATGTCTTCGCCGCGCCGACGCGCAGCCATCTTCAGCTCAGCAGTGATGTTAAAAACGTAAGGGGGGAGACGATCGATACGCGAAAAGCGGCGTTCAGGACTGGATTCAGCCATAGATTCCTCGGATAACGTGAGCGCCCGGACCGTCCGAGCGACGTTGCCACCTGTCGTAGCGGCATAGCATTGAAAATAGCCTGAAAAATTTCCCGCTGTCGAGAGAAAAAGCAAAATTTGTTTAGCGCAGAAAAAGCGGAACCCTCTTCTGGCTGATGATTAGCGCTGGCGTTGATATGAACATTAAACATGTAAATATTTAACATGATGATATCAAAAGGATTACCCTAAGGTTACTCTGCGCCCCGCCATCAGGATTATCAGCCGCCTGCTCTCACCAATCCCCTTTTATGCCAAGGGTTTTTCCCCGTTTATCATCAGGGAAGTTAACTGGTCTTCTGTCGCTAATTTTTTTATCATCGCTTTTTCACGTCATTCACAAGAGTTACCCGTGCACGAAATTTTTAATATGCTGCTGGCGGTTTTCGATCGCGCGGCGTTAATGCTTATTTGCCTCTTCTTTTTGATCCGCATCCGCCTGTTCCGCGAGCTGCTGCACAAAACGGCCCACTCGCCAAAAGAGCTGCTGGGCGTTACCGCTATCTTCTCGATGTTTGCGCTGTTCAGCACCTGGTCAGGGGTGCAGGTAGAAGGCTCGCTGGTTAACGTGCGTATTATCGCGGTGATGTCGGGGGGGATCCTGTTCGGGCCGTGGGTCGGCATTATTACCGGCGTGATTGCCGGCACCCACCGCTACCTGATCGATATCGGTGGTGTGACCGCCGTCCCCTGCTTCATTACCAGCATCGTGGCGGGCATTCTCTCCGGCTGGATCAACATTAAAATCCCGAAGGCGCAGCGCTGGCGCGTTGGGATCATCGCCGGCATGCTCAGTGAAACCCTGACAATGGTTCTGGTGGTGCTTTGGGCACCCACTACCGGACTGGGGCTGGATATCGTCTCGAAGATCGGCGTGCCGATGATTTTAGGTACCGTGTGCATCGGCTTTATCGTCCTGCTGGTGCAGAGCGTTGAGGGTGAGAAAGAGGCCAGCGCGGCGCGCCAGGCGAAGCTGGCTCTCGATATCGCGAATAAAACGCTGCCCCTGTTCCGCCACGTCAACAGCGAGTCGCTGCGCCAGGTGTGCGATATTATCCGTCGCGATATTTATGCCGATGCGGTAGCGATCACCAATATCGATCACGTTCTTGCCTACGTCGGCGTCGGAGAGAATAACTACCGCGACAGCGATGACATTATTAGCCCTACAACGCGCCAGGCGATCGACAACGGTGAGATCGTGATTAAAAACAACGATGAGGCGCACCGTACCCCGGAGATCCACTCCATGCTGGTGATCCCCCTATGGGAAAAAGGGGTGGTGACCGGCACGCTGAAGATCTACTACTGCCACGCTCACCAGATCACCTCGTCACTGCAGGAGATGGCGGTCGGCCTGTCGCAGATCATCTCTACCCAGCTGGAGGTCTCACGCGCCGAGCAGCTGCGGGAGATGGCCAACAAAGCCGAGCTGCGGGCGCTACAGAGTAAGATTAACCCCCACTTCCTGTTTAACGCCCTGAACGCCATCTCATCATCGATTCGAATGAATCCGGATACCGCCCGGCAGCTGATCATCAACCTGTCGCGCTATCTGCGCTATAACATCGAGCTTAATGACGATGAGCAGATCGACATTAAGAAAGAGCTGTACCAGATTAAAGACTACATCGCCATTGAGCAGGCGCGGTTCGGCGACAAGCTGACGGTGATTTATGATATTGATGAAGAGGTCACCTGCGTGATCCCCAGCCTCCTGATCCAGCCGCTGGTGGAGAACGCCATCGTCCATGGGATCCAGCCCTGCAAAGGCAAAGGTGTGGTGACCATCAGCGTCGAGGAGTGCGGCAACCGGGTGCGCATTGCCGTACGTGACACGGGCCACGGCATCGATCCAAAAGTGATTGAGCGCGTTGAAACCAACGAGATGCCCGGAAATAAAATCGGCCTGCTGAACGTGCATCACCGCGTGAAGCTGCTCTATGGCGAGGGTTTGCATATTCGCCGCCTTGAGCCGGGTACGGAGATTGCCTTTTATGTACCGCATCAGCGTACCCCGGTTCCCGGACCGGTCACGCTGCTGCGTTAATCAGGAGTGCCAGATTGAAAGTTATCATCGTTGAAGATGAAATTCTTGCCCAGCAGGAGCTGAGCTGGCTTATCAAAGCGCACAGCCAGATGGAGATTGTGGCAACCTTTGATGATGGCCTGGACGTGCTGAAATATCTTCAGCACAACAAGGTGGATGCCCTGTTTCTCGATATCAATATTCCATCGCTGGACGGGGTGCTGCTGGCGCAGAACATCAGCCAGTTCGCGCATAAGCCCTTTATTGTGTTTATCACCGCGTGGAAAGAGCATGCGGTAGAGGCATTTGAGCTGGAGGCGTTTGACTACATACTGAAGCCCTACCAGGAGTCACGTATCATCACCATGCTGCAAAAGCTGGAGGCGGCCTGGCAGCAGCAGTCCGGCACCGGCGGCAGTGCAGTGGCAACCCGTGAGAACGACACCATCAACCTCATTAAAGACGAGCGGATCATCGTGACCAGCATTCACGATATCTACTACGCCGAAGCCCATGAGAAGATGACCTTTGTCTACACCCGGCGCGAATCCTACGTGATGCCGATGAACATCACCGAGTTTTGCAGCAAGCTGCCGACGGCGCACTTTTTCCGCTGCCATCGCTCCTACTGCGTCAACCTGAACAAGATCCGTGAGATCGAACCCTGGTTTAACAACACCTATATTCTGCGGCTGCGGGATCTCGATTTTCAGGTTCCCGTCAGCCGCAGCAAGGTTAAAGAGTTCAGGCAGCTAATGCACCTGTGATCAAAGAACGTACCCCAGAGTCTGGCGCATATGCGCGCCTGCGCCCAGCAGGCCTGGGTTGTCATGCACGATTAGGTAGACCGGAATGTCCTGCACGTAGGCTTTAAAGCGCCCTTTATCCTCAAAGCCGCCGCGGAAGCCGGAGGCCTTAAAGAAATCAAGGAAGCGCGGCACGATACCGCCCGCAATATAGACCCCACCAAAGGTGCCCAGCGTCAGCGCCAGGTTGCCGCCAAAGCGGCCCATCACCACACAGAACAGCGACAGCGCCCGGCGACAGTCGGTGCAGCTGTCCGCCAGCGCACGCTCGGTCACGTCTTTTGGCTGCAGGTTTTCCGGCAGGCGGCCATCGGATTTCACAATCGCACGGTAGAGATTGACCAGCCCAGGGCCTGAGAGCACACGCTCGGCAGAGACATGCCCCACTTCAGCACGCAGCTCCTCAAGAATGATCGCCTCCTCTTCGCTGTTTGGCGCGAAGTCAACGTGGCCCCCCTCGCCGGGCAGGCTGACCCAGCGCTTATCGACGTGCACCAGGTGCGCGACGCCGAGGCCGGTTCCTGCGCCGTAGACGGCAATCGGTTTACCTTCGACCGGCTCCCCGCCGCCAAACTGGGTCAGATGCTCTCTGTCCAGCATCGGGATCGCCATCGACACGGCGGTAAAGTCGTTAATGATCTCCAGATGAGCAAAGCCAAGGTTCTGCTTCATCTCGGCAATGGAAAAGGCCCAGGTGTGGTTAGTCATGGCGACCCAGTCACCGGTAATCGGGCAGGCGATGGCAATAGAGCCATCTTCAACACTGACGTTGTGTTCAGCAAGATAGACGCGAACCACGGCTTCAAGGCTGGGATAGTCCAGCCCGGAATAGGTCTTAGCCTGGGAAATTTCGCCGCTGGCGACATCACATAGCGCTAAACGCGCATTGGTGCCGCCTACGTCTCCTACTAAAGCATACTTTGTCATTCTTTTACGGCTCCGCTAAAGTCAGAATAAATCTTTGGCACACTGTAAATTCAAGGCGCTGTAACAACAACGACCATAGCACGAGTGCTGAGGGATTATAGAGCTTCATCACAGAATAACTTTACTCTTTCCGCATCATTTGTATCGACGCCGCCAGGCGATCCGTACAATAGTGCACCTAAGTGAAAGCAGAAGGAAATCATCATGCTCCATCCGCGAGCCAGAACCATGCTGTTGCTATCGCTTCCTGCGCTGATTATTGGCATAGCGTCGAGCGTTGTACTGGTAGTGGTGATGAAAGTCGCCTCCGTGCTGCAATTTATTCTCTGGTCCACTCTGCCTGCAAAGCTGGGTGTCTCCCTCGGCTCGCCCTTCTGGACGCTGCTGATGCTGACCCTGACCGGCGTGGCCGTCGGGCTGGTGCTGCGCTTCAGCACCGGTCACGGCGGGCCGGATCCGGCAACCGAGCCGCTGATTGGTGCGCCGGTGGCAACCTCCGCCCTCCCCGGTCTGCTTTGCGCGCTGATTATTGGCCTGGCGGGGGGCGTAAGCCTTGGGCCTGAGCACCCGATCATGGTGGTTAATATTGCCCTGGCTGTTGCCGTGGGCGCGCGGCTCTTTCCCCGGGTAACGGCGCTTGACTGGACGGTGCTGGCCTCAGCGGGAACCATCGGCGCGCTCTTTGGTACGCCGGTCGCCGCCGCGCTGATCTTCTCCCAGACCCTGGGAAGCAATAGCGACGTCCCGCTGTGGGATCGCCTCTTTGCCCCGCTGATGTCCGCCGCCGCCGGCGCGCTGACCACCAGCCTCTTTTTCCACCCGCACTTCTCGCTGCCGATTGCCCACTACGGACAGATGCAGCTGGTGGATATCTTCAGCGGCGCGGTGGTGGCCGCCATCGCCATTGCGCTGGGGATGATTGCGGTGTGGTGCCTGCCGCGCCTGCACCAGCTGATGCACCGGCTGCGTAACCCGGTACTGATCCTTGGCATCGGCGGCTTTATCCTCGGCATTCTCGGCATCATTGGCGGCAATATCACCCTGTTTAAGGGGCTAAGCGAGATGCAGCAATTGGCCTTCAGCCAGACCTTTACCGTTAGCGACTATCTCCTGTTTGCCGTGGTAAAGCTTGCCGCCCTGGTGGTTGCCGCCGCCTGCGGCTTTCGCGGCGGACGCATCTTCCCGGCGGTGTTTGTTGCCGTGGCGTTGGGGCTGATGCTGCATGAGCACGTTGAGGCCGTCCCGGCAGCCATTACCGTATCGTGCGCCATTCTTGGACTGGTGCTGGTGGTAACCCGCGACGGCTGGCTGAGCCTGTTTATGGCGGCGGCGGTCGTGCCGGACACCACCCTGCTGCCGCTGCTCTGCATCGTGATGCTGCCGGCGTGGCTGCTGCTGGCGGGCAAACCGCTGATGATTGCGTCACGTCGCAAAGATTAACCCCCGTACGGGTTTTATTGGCCCGGCCGTTGTAATGTTGCTGTTTTTGACGAATGAGAGAGGGTAAAGGCATGGTTTATCAGGCAAATCCTGAGCGCTATCAGGGAATGACGTATCGTCGCTGCGGCGAGAGCGGCATCAGACTACCGGCGATCTCGCTCGGGCTGTGGCACAACTTTGGCGACGCGACGCTGATCGAGACCAGCCGCCAGCTGCTACGTCACGCCTTCGATCTGGGCATCACCCACTTTGACCTTGCCAATAACTACGGTCCGCCCCCCGGCTCTGCTGAAAGCAACTTTGGCCGCATCCTGCGGGAGGACTTTTTGCCCTACCGCGACGAGCTGATTATCTCCAGCAAGGCCGGGTATACCATGTGGGACGGTCCCTACGGCGACTGGGGCTCGCGCAAATATCTTATCGCCAGCCTCGATCAGAGCCTCCGCCGTATGGGTCTTGAGTATGTCGATATCTTCTATCACCACCGCCCCGATCCGCATACGCCGCTGAAAGAGACCATGCGCGCGCTGGACCACCTCGTGCGTCAGGGGAAAGCGCTCTACGTGGGGCTGTCTAACTACCCGGCGGATCTGGCCCGCGAGGCTATCGCCATCCTCGACGATCTGGGCACGCCCTGCCTGATCCATCAGCCAAAGTATTCAATGTTCGAGCGCTGGGTAGAGGATGAGCTGCTGGATCTGCTTGCCGACAGCGGCGTCGGCAGTATTGCCTTCTCGCCGCTGGCGGGTGGACAGCTCACGGATCGCTACCTGAACGGCATTCCGGCCGATTCCCGGGCCGCCAGCGGCAGTCGCTTCCTCAACCCGGATCAGCTTACCGATGAGAAGCTAGAGAAGGTGCGCAAGCTTAACGCCCTGGCGCAGGCGCGCGGGCAGAAGCTCTCGCAGATGGCGCTGGCATGGGTGCTACGTGGAGACAGAGTCACCTCGGTGCTGATTGGCGCGAGTAAAATTGCCCAGCTGGATGATGCCGTCGGTATGCTGGCGAACCGCCACTTTAGCGAGCAGGAGTGTGGTGCCATAGATGCGATCCTGAACGACGAGGATTAATTTTTTAACAAAAAGTGCTGCCCTTTGCGAATTAGGAGTTAAGCCAATGCTACGGGACTTTACGTCTCGTAATATTTGCTTACAGGCCCTTCTGGCCCGCTCGTGGAGGAAATTCAATATGTTCAGGTCACTTATTCTGGCAGCACTGTTAATGGCTACGACAGCCCCGCTGGTTGCCCACGCCGGTGAGATCACCCTGCTACCGTCTATAAAATTACAGATTGGCGACCGGGACGATCGGGGCCACTACTGGGATGGCCGAGGCTGGCGAGACCGTGACTACTGGCACAATCACTACCAGTGGCGTGATAACCGCTGGCGCCCGCACGATCGCGGTCACCATCGCGGCTGGGACAACCGTAAGGCTTATGAGCGGGGCTACCGCGAAGGCTGGCACGATCGCAACGACCGTCGTGGCCCAGGACGCGGCCATGGCCATGGTCACCATCACCATTGATGAGAGCGTAAATAATTCCGTAGGCCGGGTCAGGCGCAGGCGCCACCCGGCGTTACCATCACATTACAATCCCAGCGCCGTACCAATCAGCAACCACAGGTTAAGTCCTACCACCAGGCAGACAATCACCCAGCCGAGGCGTTTTACCAGCCGGGTATTGACCAGCTCACCCATCAGCTTGCCGTTACTGGTAAAGATCAGCAGCGGCACCAGCGCCAGCGCGATACCAAAGCTGAGCAGCACCTGGCTCATCACCAGAATACGCGTCGGATCCAGTCCCATCAGGATCACAATAAACGACGGCAGCATGGTAATAGACCGACGCAGCCACAGCGGAATGCTGAAGCGGACAAACCCCTGCATGACCACCTGTCCGGCCAGCGTGCCCACCACCGTAGAAGATAGCCCTGCCGCCACGAGGCTCAGGCCAAAGATAGTGGCTGCCGCATGGCTTAACAGCGGCTCAAGGGTGAGATAGGCCTGATCGAGGTCGGCAATCCCGGTATGGCCGCTAAAGTGAAACGCGGCGGCGGCGGTGGCCATCATCGCCAGGTTGACGAATCCGGCAATGGTCATTGCAATAGCCACGTCCCACTTGGTTGCCGAATAGCGCTCCTTGCGCGATCCGTCGTGCAGGTTCTGCGTTAAAGAGGAGTGCAGGTAGATAACGTGCGGCATAATGGTTGCACCCAGCACGCCCGCAGCGAGAAACACCGCTTCCGTGGTTGGCAGGCTCGGGATCAGCATCCCTTTCCCCAGATCCGCCAGCTTAGGCTGGGAGAAGATCAGCTCAACAACGTACGCTACAGCGACAAAAAGCAGCAGCCCACCAATCACCTTCTCCAGCGGCTTGTCGCCGCGACGCTGAAGCATCAGGATCAGGAAGGTGGCGATACCGGTCAGCACCGCCCCCTGCAGCAGCGAGACGCCGAGAATGAGCTTAAAGCCAATCGCCGCCCCGATAAATTCCGCCAGGTCGGTGGCCATGGCGATGATCTCTGCCTGCACCCAGTAGAACCACACCACCGGGCGCGGATAATGATCGCGGATCTGCTCGGCAAGGTTTTTGCCCGTGGCGATCCCGAGCTTGGCGGAGAGCACCTGGATCAGCATCGCCATCAGGTTCGCCCACACCACAACCCATAGAAGCTTATAGCCAAAGCTGGCCCCGGCCTGAATATTGGTAGCAAAGTTACCGGGATCGATATAACCGATAGCCGCCACAAAGGCTGGTCCCATCAATGCGAACCGAAGCTTCCGCGCTGTACGCCCGCTACTACTCTCAACGCTGCTATCGTTCATTTTTGCCTCTAATATAGCCTTTGCTATGTTTTATGCTAGCAAAATGCGAATGATTATCAAGTTCGTTTAGGTGGATTTCTTTGATAGATAAAACCGATTACCGGAGTGAACGTCAGGAAAAGAGCAATAATGCGTAGGTGGGTGATCCCATTTGTTACAGTCTAGCAGCGTAAATGGGTTTTACACTTCTTTTATTAACATAACAGAATTGTATCTTTGATCACTATTTTTGAGTCTCGTCACAGGACATTGCGATAGTGTGTATTTGATCTCGTTTTATTTACTCTTGTTACATAGAATGTGCACGAAAACTAAATCTGCCTCATGTTTGGAGCAAAAAGTATGTCCCGCGTTCTTCACTTTGTTTTGGCGCTTGCCGTTGTGGCGCTGCTTGCCCTGCTGGTCAGCAGCGATCGCAAGAAAATTCGTCTTCGTTTCGTTGTTCAACTTTTGGTCATTGAAGTCCTGCTCGCCTGGTTCTTCCTGAACTCTGACGTGGGTCAAGGCTTTGTGCGTGGCTTCTCCGAGATGTTTGAAAAACTGCTCGGCTTTGCCAACGAAGGAACAAACTTCGTCTTCGGCAAAATGAATGATGAAGGCCTGGCATTCTTCTTCCTGAAGGTGCTGTGCCCTATCGTCTTTATCTCTGCGTTAATCGGTATCCTACAGCACATTCGCGTGTTGCCAATCGTCATCCGCGCTATCGGTACCGTACTGTCTAAAGTTAACGGCATGGGCAAACTGGAGTCCTTCAACGCGGTAAGCTCGCTGATTCTGGGGCAGTCAGAAAACTTTATCGCCTATAAAGACATCCTCGGTAAAATGTCGCGCAACCGCATGTACACCATGGCGGCCACGGCGATGTCTACCGTCTCCATGTCCATTGTTGGCGCCTACATGACCATGCTGGATCCGAAGTACGTCGTGGCAGCGCTGGTTCTTAACATGTTCAGCACCTTTATCGTCCTGTCGCTGATCAACCCCTACCGCGTGGAAGAGAGCGAAGAGAACCTGCAGATGGCTAATCTGCACGAAGGCCAGAGCTTCTTTGAGATGCTGGGTGAGTATATCCTGGCAGGCTTCAAGGTGGCGATCATCGTTGCCGCTATGCTGATCGGCTTTATCGCCCTCATCTCCGGCCTGAACGCCCTGTTCGCCGCCGTGCTGGGCATCTCCTTCCAGGGTATCCTGGGCTACATCTTCTACCCGGTTGCATGGGTGATGGGCGTGCCAGCAGGCGAAGCGCTGCAGGTAGGCAGTATTATGGCGACGAAGCTGGTCTCTAACGAATTTGTTGCCATGATGGACCTGCAGAAGATCGCCGGTACTCTCTCGCCGCGTGCGGAAGGGATCCTCTCCGTGTTCCTCGTCTCCTTTGCTAACTTCTCCTCTATCGGCATTATCGCCGGTGCCATCAAAGGCCTGAACGAAGAGCAAGGTAACGTGGTATCACGCTTCGGCCTGAAGCTGGTCTACGGCTCGACGCTGGTGAGCGTGCTGTCAGCCTCTATCGCTGCGCTCGTGCTGTAACCAGACAGCGCACGCGAACAAAACCGGGGCCTGCCCCGGTTTTTTTATATCTAGTCCGCCAGCTTCTCGGGCTTACCCAACAGATATCCCTGCAGATAGTCTACCCCCAGCGACAGCAGCAGATCGCGCTGCTCCTCGGTCTCTACATACTCCGCCACCACCGTCAGGGATTTGGCTTTTGCCATAAAGCAGATCGATTTGACGATCATCGCGTCCAGCGAGTCGGTGAGAATCTCCTTCACGAAGCAGCCGTCAATCTTCACGATGTCAGCATGCAGCCGTTTCAGGCGCTCAAAGTTAGCGTAGCCGGTACCAAAATCATCGATCGCAACCTTAAAACCGTAGTGTTGCAGGCGCTGTATGTTGAGCATGCTGGTCTCCGAATTGGAGAAGGCTTGCTCTTCAGTGATCTCAATGATGACGCACTGGGGGGCCACGCCATAGCTTTTAAACAGCGCCATAATCTGCGTGGCCGACTCCTTCTGCATCAGGGTCAGCGGCATCAGGTTGACGGAGAAACGCGCTTGGGTACCGGGAACAGGATGCGCACGCAGCCAGCGCAGCAGCGTCTCCAGCACCTGCATATCGAAGCGAATGCTCAGGTTAAACTGGGCGATAACCGGCAGGAAACGGTCAGGGGTAAGAATTTCGCCCTCAATGGAGAGACGGGTCAGCACCTCATGGTACCCTATCCCATCCGCATTCTGGATCGGCTGAGCATAGAGCAACAGACCATCCTCCTCCAGCGCACGCTTAACGCGGTTAAGCAATAGCACGCGATCGGTGGTATGCCCGCACACGGTTTCAAGGCTCTGGGTCAGGGCCAGCACGTGCGAGGTTGCACAGGCCTGCTCGGAGAGCCAGCTCAGCTGCCCCAGGGTCTGGTGAAATACCTCGCCGGCACCTTCGATAATCCCCCATGAGGCGCCAAATTCGATATCCATCGCGGTGTGATGCCAGAAAATTTTCCGCCCGCTAAGGTAGTCCACCATATGCTGCAGCCGCGCAGTCGGTTCGGCTCCGTTGAGCAGGAGCAGCAGCTCGCTTCCCGGGAGCTGGTATATCTTCTCATTTCTCATCAGCAACGGCTGTAGCTCCCGGGTGATGCTGCGCTTGCACTCCACGCGCATCATCATGCCGTAGTGACGGCTAAGAAACTCCAGATTGCTGATATGCAGGCAGCAGACCACCCGGTGCGTATGCTTCTCCAGCTGCTGCTCAAGGGCGCGTAAATTCGGCAGGCCGGTGAGCGGATCGGTTAACGCCTGCGCCTTCCACGCCCGCTTAAGCCACTCGCTGCGGCGGTAGATAGCGGCCATATAGAGAATGCAGATGGTAAAGGAGATCAGCACCGACAGCACAAACGCCATGGAGTACTCTGTATAGACACCCTGCAAGAAATTTTGATTATTGGCGAGCAGCATCAGAGCGGTAACGGCCCAGCTCAGGCCGATTAACGGCGGGCTGAGTTTACCGATCCCTAAGGTAAATAGAATAAAGATGACCGGTACCAAATACCCGGCGATATAGTCAGATTGATACGGTGAGCAGACAATAATAAGAAAGAGAGTTAATGTCAGCAGCCAGCCTAAAGTGAAATTTCTTCTTCGCCGCGACAAAAATGGCCTGAAGCTTTTTCGCCACAGCGTCCGGCCATAGCGGGGATTAACGACCATCCGCAGCGGATAATAAAACATCATTGTAAAAATCAGCGCCGCACACATCAGGCTTTGTATATCAATGATGCTGTAAATTACCGAGCTTGTATCAAAGAACCGGGCCACCGGGGCGGGAAATGTCAGCTGGCTGCCCGCAGCGTACATGGCAGCCTTAATACCGGCAGGCGCGACAAACGCCAGCCAGACGGTACGCACGCCCATATTCTTGTTAGGTAAGCCGTGTCGCCAGCGCTTGCCTAGCTGCCAGCGAACAACGGTACACGACAGCAGGAGAGGAGAGAAAAAGCAAAGAAGCAGTATGCTCGTCTGCTGAAAGGTTAAATCCAGCAGCCACTCATAAACAAATGCAAATCCTGCCACCAGCGGAACGACTGCCCGGCGGCCAAATAACAGTATCATCGCCAGCGATACGCTGAGGGGTAACCATGCCAGAAAGATTTCACTTGCATCCACCAGCGCGCGTGGAGAAATAAAACGTGAAGCGGGGACAACGGCCAGGCACATTATTAACGCAAGTAAAAACGCCTTTACATGATTGTATATTTTAATTTTCATTTGAGTTAATTAAATGTGCTCTTGCTGCCGGGATTGCTGGACAGAAATAATAGGTTTATTCACCAGGTGAATCAAGTTAGCGCAATGATAATGAACGGTTGCTTAACAAGCGTTAAGCAGTGCCTTAATTGCACCGGGAGTGATAACGGTGATATCGAAACAGAAATAAGGGGCATAAAAAAACCCCCGCTAAAAGCGAGGGTCTGAATGTTGGTGGAGCTAAGCGGGATCGAACCGCTGACCTCTTGCATGCCATGCAAGCGCTCTCCCAGCTGAGCTATAGCCCCGTTGCGTAAAGCTGTCGTGTTGACGGGCGGCATAATATGAATTCCTTTGTCAGGTGTCAACGGCAAAATCTCTCTCTGCCTCTCAACCGCTGAAAAAGCAAACAAATGAAAGACATTGCGGGCCCGCTCGCAGTCAGGAGTTAAACCCGTCACACTTTCGCGTAAAATGGTGCTATAAAATGAACCACTAATTATCCCTACTGCTCGTCAGGAAATCGTATGATCAAGGAACGAATGACGCCGGAAGAGTTAGCCAGGCTGACAGGCTATAGCCGTCAAACAATCAATAAGTGGGTACGCAAGGAGGGCTGGGTAACGTCACCCAAGCCGGGCGTACAGGGTGGAAAAGCGCGCGTGGTGCATATTAATGAGCAGGTGCGTGAGTTTATCCGCAACGCTCGCCGGGCGGCCGACGCGACCTTCTACTCTGAGGCGAGTATGGATACATCGCTCGACGTGCTGCTGGTGACGCTGGCGAAAGAGATGACCCCTTCAGAACAGAAACTGCTGACCTCGCTGCTGATGCGCGAAGGGATCAGCGGCTTACTTCAACGGCTCGGCATTCGCAGTAGGGAACAATAAGATGAAGCTACCTGATAAAATGACGCCCGAAGAGATGGCGGACTACCTTGGCGTTGCCCGGCAAACCGTTAACCGCTGGATCCGTGAACAGAACTGGACAACCGAGACGTTGACCGGGGTGAAAGGTGGCCGGGCACGGCTGATCCATATCGACGAGCGCGTGCTGGCCTATATGCGTAAAACGCCGGTGGTGCGTCACCGTCAGTCGGCCTGGTCAATGGCGGAACCCTCCGCAGACTACAGCACGCTGTTTCAAACGGCCTCCCTGCGCCAGATTGGCAGCGTCCTACAGAATATGACGCCAGCAGAGCAGGAGCGTCTGGAGCGCTTTCTTGCGCGTGAAGGCCTGCGTGGGTTTTTAGCTCAGCTGGGCATCGCCGATGCTGAGGCATAAAAAAACGGCAGGTTAACCCTGCCGTTTCTGTTTAGCGCGACTATCGCAGACTTACTGCTGGCTTTCGCGCTCTGCAATAAAGCCCAGCGCGCGATTGATACGCTCAACGCTGCGGGTTTTACCAATCGCATGTACGGTAACGTCCAGCGCAGGCGACTGCCCTGCCCCGGTCACGGCAACGCGCAGCGGCATCCCCACTTTACCCATCCCCACTTCCAGCTCATCGGCGGTAGCCTGGATCGCATGGTGAATATTTTCCGCCGTCCAGTCGGTCATGGTGGCCAGCTTGTCGCGTACCACTTCCAGCGGCTGGCGCGCGACCGGACGCAGATGCTTCTTGGCTGCGTCGGCATCAAACTCGGCAAACTCCTCATAGAAGTAGCGGCAGCTCTCGGCAATCTCTTTCAGCGTTTTGCAACGCTCGCCCAGCAGCGCGATCAGCTCGGACAGCTGCGGACCGGTGCGGGTGTCGATGTTTGCCTGCTCGATATGCCACTGCAGGTGTGTCGCGACATACTCAGGAGCCAGGGTGTTGATATAGTGATGGTTCAGCCACAGCAGCTTGTCGGTGTTGAAGGCGCTGGCGGATTTGCTCACTGCACCCAGCGAGAAGAGGTTAATCATCTCTTCGCGGCTGAAGATCTCCTGGTCACCGCTGGACCAGCCGAGGCGTACCAGGTAGTTGAGCAGCGCTTCCGGCAGGTAGCCATCGTCACGGTACTGCATAACGCTCACCGCGCCGTGGCGCTTGGAGAGCTTTTTGCCGTCGTCGCCGTTGATCATCGAGACGTGGGCATACACAGGCACCGGCGCGTTCAGCGCTTTCAGAATGTTGATCTGGCGCGGGGTGTTGTTGATATGGTCTTCACCACGGATGACATGGGTGATCTGCATGTCCCAGTCGTCTACCACCACGCAGAAGTTATAGGTTGGGGAGCCGTCGGTGCGGCGGATGATCAGATCGTCCAGCTCCTGGTTGCTGAACTCGATCGGGCCACGGATCTGATCGTCAAAGATCACCGATCCTTCCTGCGGGTTAGCAAAGCGCACGACGCAAGGCTCATCGGCCGCATGTTCGCTGTGGTCGTGGCGGCAGCGGCCATCGTAGCGTGGCTTCTCGCCGTTCGCCATCTGCTCTTCACGCAGCGCATCAAGACGCTCTTTGGAGCAGTAGCAACGGTAGGCGGTGCCCACGTTCAGCATATCGTCGATAACCGCGTTGTAGCGATCGAAACGTTTGGTCTGGAAATAGGGACCTTCATCCCACTCCAGATTTAGCCAGTTCATGCCATCCATAATGGCTTCGATAGCCTCTGGCGTAGAGCGTTCGAGATCGGTGTCTTCAATACGCAGCACAAACTCACCGTTCTGGTGACGTGCGAAAAGCCAGGAATAGAGAGCGGTACGCGCACCACCGACATGCAGATAGCCGGTCGGGCTTGGCGCGAAGCGAGTTTTGATTTTCATGAAATGGCCTTACGTTGATAACGATGCCGACAGTCGGCAAGTCCTGGAAAACAGAGTGGGCAATATTCTATCACCCTGCGCTGATTCCTCAATGTTGTTACTACGCCAGGCGTCTCAAAGCGGCTTTTTGTTTAGAAATCATGCTTACGCACTCATTTATACGCCGCTTTGTCTAAATTTACGACGAACAAACAAAATCTTGAGAAAAGGCGTTGACTCATTTTCAACTCTCCCTATAATGCGACTCCACACAGCGGGGGTGATTAGCTCAGTTGGTAGAGCATCTCCTTTACACGGAGGGGGTCGGCGGTTCGAGCCCGTCATCACCCACCATCACTAAGATGATGACCGCAGTGTAGATAAATTGAGATTGGGCGATTAGCTCAGTTGGTAGAGCATCTCCTTTACACGGAGGGGGTCGGCGGTTCGAGCCCGTCATCGCCCACCAATCTCACCTTATCGACAGCAGTTCCGAAATGGGCGATTAGCTCAGTTGGTAGAGCATCTCCTTTACACGGAGGGGGTCGGCGGTTCGAGCCCGTCATCGCCCACCATTTCGGGTCGTTAGCTCAGTTGGTAGAGCAGTTGACTTTTAATCAATTGGTCGCAGGTTCGAATCCTGCACGACCCACCAATGTAAAAAAGCGCCCTAAAGGCGCTTTTTTGCTTTCTGCAATACTGATAGATTCGAACCTGCGGCAGGTTCGGGTCGAACGCAGTGAGACAACGGAGCCGCTTGCGGCGACGGCCCGAAGGGCGAGCGAAGCGAGTCATCCTGCACGACCCACCAATGTAAAAAAGCGCCCTAAAGGCGCTTTTTTGCTTTCTGCTATCCGGGATCCAACGCCGGGCGGCACTGCGTTTGCCCGGCCTACGGTGAGCACGGTGCGATTTGTAGGTCGGGTCAGCGAAGCGCCACCCGACATGACGATTTCAACATCCTCTCTCAAGCTCTCTAAAAAAATGCCGATATAACAAGTTTATGGCAAGAGAGGTTTTATAATGACAACCATTTCAACATCGACACCGTCAGTCCAGTCCAGCAGTTCCGGCAGCGCCTCCAGCAGCGCCAATAGCGATATCGCCTCCCAGATCCAGAGCCTGACCCAGCAGGTCACCAAGCTTACCAAGCAGCTGAAAGAGGTCGCGAGCGGCAGCGGCACCACGGAAGAGAAGCAGAAGCAGCAGGAACAGATCCAGAACCAGATCAAACTGCTGCAGGCGCAGATCGCCCAGCTCCAGCGTCGCCAGGCAGAAGAAGCGCAGAAAAACCAGGAGCAGAAACAGACCAAAGCTGAAGGCGTTAACTCTCCTTCCGCCGAGCATAAGATTGATATTTACATTTGATCGCTCAGAGAGGCGTTATGCCTCTCTAATTTCTCAACAAACGCAATAAATCACTTTTCATTAACATCCAGAAAAACGCAAAATGGTGGCACTGTCTTTCAGGAGCCATCATGAAATTTTTACGTATTCTCGATCCCTTCACGCTCACGCTCATCGCCGTGGTCTTACTGGCCTCTTTTCTTCCGGCCCGCGGCGGCTTTGTCCCTTTCTTTGAAGGGCTAACCACCGCCGCTATCGCCCTGCTCTTCTTTATGCACGGGGCCAAGCTCTCCCGCGAAGCCATTATCGCCGGGGGCAGCCACTGGCGTCTGCATCTGTGGGTAATGTGCAGCACCTTTATCCTTTTCCCGGTGCTGGGCGTGCTGTTTGCCTGGTGGGCACCGGTCAACGTTAGCCCTGAGCTATACACCGGCTTTCTCTACCTCTGTATCCTGCCTGCTACCGTTCAGTCCGCGATTGCCTTTACCTCGCTGGCCGGTGGCAACGTCGCCGCGGCAGTCTGCTCCGCCTCCGCCTCCAGCCTGCTGGGCATCTTCCTTTCGCCGCTGCTGGTTGGCCTGGTGATGAATATGCACGGTGCGCAGGGTAGCCTGGAGCAGGTCGGTAAGATCATGCTGCAGCTGCTGCTGCCGTTTGTGCTGGGCCACCTCTCCCGACCATGGACCGCTGCGTTTGTTGCGCGGAATAAAAAGTGGATCGCCAAAACCGACCAGACCTCCATCCTGCTGGTGGTCTACTCCGCCTTCAGCGAAGCGGTGGTAAACGGCATCTGGCATAAGGTGGGGATGGAAGCGCTGCTGTTTATTGTGATTGTCAGCCTGGTCTTGCTGGCGATTGTGATAGGGGTAAATATCCTGGTGGCGCGCAGCTGTGGTTTTAACAAGGCCGATGAGATTACTATCGTCTTCTGCGGATCGAAGAAGAGCCTGGCCAACGGTATCCCGATGGCCAATATTCTCTTCCCTACCTCAGTGATTGGGATGATGGTGCTGCCCCTGATGATCTTCCACCAGATCCAGCTGATGATCTGCGCCGTGCTAGCGCGCCGCTATAAGCGTCAGGCTGACGCCCAGCAGGCCCGCCAGGCCATTGACAACAGCTAAGGCCGCCGCAGGGGCTGCACCAGATGCGTCAGCCCCTCGGTTTTTATTAGCAGAGTGAACGCCATCAGCTGACCAAGATGCCCGGGAGGAAAGGTCTCCTTGCGGGCAAACCAGAGCAGGTACTCCTCCGGCAAATCGATCAGCCTGCGGCCCTTATATTTACCAAAGGGCATCTCAGTATTGGCAATCTCCACCAGCTGGGCCTTATCCATCTCAGGCTCCCATCAGGCGCAGCATCTCATCTTCGTCGATCACCGCAATCCCCAGCTCCTGCGCTTTTGCCAGCTTAGAGCCAGCCGCCTCGCCGGCGATCACCAGGTCGGTCTTCTTCGATACGCTGCCTGCCACTTTTGCCCCCAGCTCCACCAGCCGCGCTTTAGCGTCATCCCTGGACATCTGGCTCAGACTGCCGGTTAACACCACCGTTTTACCGGCAAACGGACTGTCGATCTCCTCAGCGTTAACCACCAGCGGTTTCGGCCAGTGAATGCCCACCTCTTCAACCAGATCGCGGATCACCTCGCGGTTGCTCTCTTCCGCCAGGAAGTTAAACACGTGGGTAGCAACCACAATGCCGACGTCCGGCACCTTCTGCAGATCCTCAATCGATGCCGCCTCCAGCGCCTCCAGGGTGCCAAAATGCGCCGCAAGACCCGCCGCAGTGGCTTCGCCTACCTCACGGATGCCCAGCGCGTAGAGGAAGCGGGCAAAGGTAGTCTCTTTCGCTTTCTCCAGCGCGTTCACCACGTTCTGCGCCGATTTTGGTCCCATGCGATCCAGCCCCGTCAGCTTGCCCGCCGTCAGGCGGAACAGATCGGCTGGGGTATGCACGTACTCCTTCTCCACCAGCTGGTCGATGATTTTATCGCCCATGCCGTCCACGTCCATTGCCCGACGGGAGACGAAGTGCTTCAGCGCCTCTTTACGCTGCGCCCCGCAGATCAGCCCGCCGGTGCAGCGCGCTACCGCCTCGCCCTCAACACGCTCAACGTCGGAACCGCAGACTGGACAGTGCGTCGGGAACTCAACGTCACGGGCATCCGCTGGACGTTCGGACTCAACCACGTTAACCACCTGCGGGATCACATCTCCCGCCCGGCGGATCACCACCCGGTCGCCAATTTTTAGCCCCAGACGGGCGATCTCGTCCGCGTTGTGCAGGGTGGCGTTACTGACCAGCACGCCTGCCACCTGTACCGGCTCCAGGCGCGCCACGGGGGTCACTGCCCCGGTGCGTCCTACCTGGAACTCCACGTCACGTACAAAGGTCAGCTGCTCCTGGGCAGGGAACTTAAACGCTACCGCCCAGCGTGGCGCGCGGGCAACGAACCCCAGCTGCTCCTGCAGCTCAAGAGAGTCAACCTTGATCACCACGCCATCGATATCGAACCCGAGCGTCGGGCGGTCCGCCTCGACCTGGTGGTAGAAATCCAGCACGGCTTCCGGCGTGTCACAGATGCGAATACGATCGCTAACCGGCAGGCCCCAGGCCTTGAACTGCTGCAGGCGGCCCAGATGGCTGCGGGGCAGATCGCCCCCCTGCAGGATCCCTACCCCGTAGCAGAAGAAGGTCAACGGCCGTTTAGCGGTCACCCGCGGATCGAGCTGGCGCAGGGAGCCTGCCGCGGCGTTTCGCGGGTTAGCAAACACCTTGCCGCCGGTGCGTCGCGCTTCATCGTTGATCTTTTCAAAGCCCGCCTGGGGCAGAAAGACCTCGCCGCGCACCTCCAGACGGGCCGGAATATTATCTCCGCGCAGCTTGAGCGGGATCGACCGGATGGTGCGCACGTTGGTAGTGATATCCTCGCCGGTGGTGCCGTCCCCGCGGGTAGCAGCCTGGATCAGCACGCCGTTCTCATAAATAATAGAGACCGCCAGCCCGTCGAGCTTTAGCTCACAGCAGTAGCTCAGGGCATCGGTGCTCTTCAGGCGATCCTGTACGCGCTTGTTAAAGGCCAGAAAGCTCTCTTCATCGAAGACGTTATCCAATGACAGCATCGGCACTTCGTGACGCACCTGGGTAAAGGCGGTTAGCGGCGCAGCCCCGACCCGCTGAGTCGGCGAGTCCGGCGTAATCAGATCGGGATGCTCAGCCTCAAGGGCACGTAGCTCGCGCAGCAGGCGGTCATATTCAGCATCCGGGATTTCAGGCGCATCCATCACGTGATAGAGATATTCATGATGGCGAAGCGTGGTTCGCAGTTCAGTCAGCTGTTGTTCGATTGAGTCCATATCGCACCATCAATAGAAAAAACCCCCGACAGGCGGGGGCTTAGTAGAGAGATAAAACTACCGCAGGATCTACGCGTTCGCCTCTTTCACTTCGCGAATGCGATCCTGATACTCACGCAGCTTCTGCGGAGTCATCATTCGACGCTGATCGTCCAGCACCACGCCGCCCACCTCATCGGCAATGTACTGCGCGGACTGGAGCATCAGCTTGAAGTTTTGCATCTCATCGCCATAGGACGGCACCTGCATAAACATGGTGACGCCAGGAGTAGTAAAGTTGCCGGTCATCTCCGGATCGAAGGTGCCTGGATTAACCATGTTCGCCAGGCTGAACAGGGCCGGACCGCTACCGTCTGGGCTGAGATGGCGATGGAAAATATTCATATCACCGAAGGCGAAACCGGCCTGTTGAATGCTGGCCAGCAGGGCTTCACCGCTCAGTTCGCTGCCCGGATGCGCGGCAACGTTCATAATGATAACGGTCTCTTTACGCTGCGGCTTCTCGGCTGCCACAGGCGCTTCCTGCGGTGCAGGCTGCGGAGCGGGTTCCGGGGCTGGCTGCTGAGCAACAGGCTGCTGAGGCTGAGACGCGGGCTGCGGAGCAACAGGCTGCTGCACAGGTTGATGCTGTGCCGGTTGAGGCTGCACATGCTGGTGCTGTGCTGGTTGTGGCTCAACGCGCGGCGCGGCAGGCTGCTGAACAGGCTGCTGGGGCGGCGCCTGACGCAGCGGCTCTTCCGGCTGCACGGGTGCGTGCTGGCGAGGCTGGGCAGACGCGTAAGGCGGCTGATACTGGTGCTGCGGCGTTCGCGGAGCCTCGTGCTCCTGACCCGCGCTCGGGGCGTGGCCCGTTTTATGAACACGCACTTCACCCACGCCTTCATCGACGTTATCTTCGGTATCGTCATCATACGACTCATCATCGTCACGACGCGACTTCATGCGTTTCATTGGGCGATCGCGGAACATCGTCGAACGCTCTTTCCGGCTGGTCCAAAAACCGTGAACCAGTAAAGCGATTATGGCGATCGCGCCAACAATGATTAATATCAGACGCAAATCCTGCATCATTATATTCTCTGTTGTTCTAACACCTTGCCACCACGGCAAACATTTACTCACTAAGAGTATTTGCCGTTCAGCGCAAGTGCAAGTGCACACGCAGCTTTCACCGCATAAAGATGTGTAAAATCGTACTTTTTGCTGTTTTTTCGAACATTTCCGAGCTGTGCGCGCTGCGCGATACGGATATTATAGCCACGCACCCCATTCGGGGGTCATTAAAGGAGTATAGCCCGACTATGGTTTCAACATCGGCCACCCCGCCCCGCAGCGGCGTTTATTACTTTTCCCAGGGCTGGAAGCTCATCACCCTGCCCGGCATACGGCGTTTTGTGATTATGCCGCTTCTGGTCAACATCATCTTGATTGGCTGTGCTTTTGCCTGGCTATTTACCCGGCTCGATAGCTGGATCCCGGCGCTGATGAGCCACGTGCCGGACTGGCTGCAGTGGCTGAGCTATCTGCTGTGGCCTATTGCCGTGCTCTCCGTGGTGCTGGTGTTTGGCTACTTCTTCTCAACCCTTGCCAACTGGATTGCCGCCCCGTTTAACGGCCTGCTGGCCGAGCAGCTTGAGGCCCGGCTAACCGGGGCCACGCCGCCGGACGCCGGCATTACCGGCATCGTTAAGGATCTGCCGCGCATTATGAAGCGCGAGTGGCAAAAGCTGGCGTGGTACCTGCCACGGGCCGCTGTTCTGCTGCTGCTCTACTTTATTCCCGGCATCGGGCAGACGGTGGCTCCGGTGCTGTGGTTCCTGTTTAGCGCGTGGATGCTGGCGATTCAGTACTGCGACTACCCGTTTGATAACCACAAGGTACCTTTTAAAACCATGCGCGGCGCGCTGCGGGCGCGTAAGTTGACCAATATGCAGTTTGGTGCGCTCACCAGCCTCTTTACCCTGATACCCATCCTTAACCTGGTGATCATGCCCGTTGCCGTCTGCGGCGCAACGGCCATGTGGGTAGAGTGCTATCGGTCAAACCATGCCCTCTGGAAATGAGGACAATATTCCGTTCTTATTCCATAGTTGTTGCTATTATTTCTCATCAGCATATAGATATGCGAAATCCTTACTTCCGCATATTCCTTAACCGCGTATGCTGATGTCGTTCCCAAATTCATACAGTTAAGGACGGGCTATGAGTAAGATTTTTGAAGACAACTCGTTGACTATCGGCCACACGCCGCTGGTCCGACTGAACCGCATCGGTAATGGACGCATCCTCGCGAAGGTCGAGTCCCGTAACCCAAGCTTCAGCGTGAAATGCCGTATTGGTGCCAATATGATTTGGGACGCCGAAAAACGTGGCGTGCTGAAAGCGGGCGTTGAGCTGGTAGAACCCACCAGCGGCAACACCGGGATTGCGCTAGCCTACGTCGCTGCGGCGCGCGGCTACAAGCTGACCCTGACCATGCCGGAGACTATGAGCATCGAACGCCGCAAGCTGCTGAAAGCGCTGGGTGCGAACCTGGTGCTCACCGAGGGCGCGAAAGGCATGAAGGGTGCGATCCAGAAAGCAGAAGAGATCGTTGCCAGCGACCCGGCTAAGTATCTGCTGCTCCAGCAGTTCAGCAACCCGGCCAACCCGGAGATTCATGAGAAGACCACCGGCCCGGAGATCTGGGAAGATACCGATGGCCAGGTAGATGTCTTTATCTCCGGCGTGGGTACCGGCGGTACGCTGACTGGCGTAACCCGCTACATCAAAAATACCAAGGGTAAAACCGATCTGATCACCGTGGCGGTAGAGCCGACGGACTCCCCGGTTATTGCCCAGGCGCTGGCAGGGGAAGAGCTGAAGCCCGGCCCGCACAAGATCCAGGGGATCGGGGCCGGTTTTATTCCAGGCAACCTCGATCTGAAGCTGATCGACAAAGTCATCGCCATCACCAACGATGAAGCCATTAGCGTTGCGCGTCGCCTGATGGAAGAGGAAGGCATTCTGGCGGGCATCTCCTCCGGTGCTGCGGTTGCCGCTGCGCTGAAGCTGCAGGAAGATGAGGCCTTTACCAACAAGAACATTGTCGTTATTCTGCCCTCTTCAGGTGAGCGTTATTTGAGTACCGCCCTGTTTGCCGATCTTTTCACTGAGAAAGAGCTGCAGCAGTAGTCGCGGACTGCGAAAATCGCATAAAAAAGCACCTTTCGGGGTGCTTTTTTGTGGCCCACGTCAAACTTTCAACTCACCTGGCATTGCTTCACCCTGTCGGGTCTGGTATTTAACCAGCACATTTATTTTGAAGCGCGAAATTAATCGAATTGTGACTTTAAACTTGCTGAATCGATTTTAGGATTTGGTTGAAGTCTCGCTTTCGCGGCATAATGTTGTAGACGAGTACTTGCGACGGTCAGAAGTGCCAGCAGCGGATTGCGCAGGCGAACTTTTGTCCCGTGTCCCGTTATGCCGGCGCTAACAATACAGGCTAAAGTTGTGCCGCCAGGCTAGACTTTAGATCCACAACACTAAACCTATAAGTTGGGGAAATACAATGTTCCAGCAAGAAGTTACCATTACCGCTCCGAACGGTCTGCATACCCGCCCTGCTGCTCAGTTTGTGAAAGAAGCGAAAGGCTTCACTTCAGAGATCACTGTGACCTCCAACGGCAAAAGCGCTAGCGCAAAAAGCCTGTTCAAACTCCAGACTCTGGGCCTGACCCAGGGTACCGTTGTAACGCTGTCCGCTGAAGGCGAAGACGAGCAGAAAGCCGTAGAGCATCTGGTAAAACTGATGGCTGAACTCGAGTAAGTTCCGGGTTCTTTTAAAAAATCAGTCACAAGTAAGGTAGGGTTATGATTTCAGGCATTTTAGCATCCCCGGGTATCGCTTTCGGCAAAGCACTGCTGCTGAAAGAAGACGAGATCGTCATCGACCGGAAAAAAATTTCTGCCGATAAGGTTGATCAGGAAGTTGAACGTTTTCTGAGCGGTCGTGCCAAGGCATCTGCGCAGCTCGAAACGATCAAAACCAAAGCTGGTGAAACTTTTGGTGAAGAAAAAGAAGCCATCTTCGAAGGCCACATCATGTTGCTGGAAGATGAGGAGCTGGAGCAGGAAATCATAGCCCTGATTAAAGATAAGCACGTGACTGCCGATGCGGCAGCGCACGAAGTTATCGAAGGTCAGGCAACTGCCCTGGAAGAGCTGGACGACGAATACCTGAAAGAGCGTGCCGCTGACGTACGCGACATCGGTAAACGCCTGCTGCGCAACATCCTTGGCCTGGCCATCATCGACCTGAGCTCTATTCAGGACGAAGTGATTCTGGTTGCGGCGGATCTGACGCCGTCGGAGACCGCACAGCTGAACCTGAACAAGGTGCTGGGCTTTATCACCGATGCGGGCGGACGCACCTCCCACACCTCCATCATGGCGCGCTCCCTTGAGCTGCCAGCCATTGTGGGCACCGGTAGCGTTACCGCCCAGGTGAAAAATGACGACTATCTGATCCTCGATGCGGTGAATAACAAAGTTTACGTTAACCCGACCAACGAAGAGATCGAAACCCTGCGCAGCGTGCAGGAGCAGGTGGCTTCCGAGAAAGCTGAGCTGGCGAAGCTGAAGGACCTGCCGGCGATCACCCTTGACGGCCATCAGGTCGAAGTGTGCGCCAACATCGGTACCGTACGTGACGTAGACGGTGCCGAGCGTAACGGTGCAGAGGGCGTAGGTCTCTACCGTACCGAATTTCTGTTCATGGACCGTGACGCCCTGCCGACCGAAGAGGAGCAGTTTGCCGCCTATAAAGCGGTGGCGGAAGCCTGCGGCTCCCAGGCCGTTATCGTTCGCACCATGGACATCGGCGGCGATAAAGAGCTGCCGTACATGAACTTCCCGAAAGAAGAGAACCCGTTCCTCGGCTGGCGTGCCGTGCGTATCGCCATGGATCGCAAAGAGATCCTCCGCGATCAGGTTCGCGCTATCCTGCGTGCCTCCGCGTTCGGTAAGCTGCGCATCATGTTCCCGATGATCATCTCTGTTGAAGAGGTGCGCGCCCTGAAGAAAGAGATTGAAATCTTCAAGCAGGAGCTGCGTGACGAAGGTAAAGCCTTTGACGAGACCATTGAAGTGGGCGTAATGGTAGAGACCCCTGCAGCAGCGACCATTGCCCGCCATCTGGCGAAAGAAGTGGACTTCTTCAGCATCGGGACTAACGATTTAACCCAGTACACCCTGGCAGTTGACCGCGGTAATGATATGATCTCCCATCTGTATCAGCCGATGTCGCCGTCTGTATTGACCTTAATTAAGCAAGTTATTGATGCTTCTCATGCTGAAGGCAAATGGACCGGCATGTGTGGTGAGCTTGCAGGCGACGAACGTGCTACACTTCTGTTGCTGGGGATGGGTCTGGATGAATTCAGTATGAGTGCCATTTCTATCCCGCGCATTAAGAAGATCATTCGTAACACGAACTTCGAAGATGCGAAGGTTTTAGCAGAGCAGGCTCTTGCTCAACCGACAACGGACGAGTTAATGACGCTGGTTAACAAGTTCATTGAAGAAAAAACAATCTGCTAATCCACGAGATGCGGCCCAAATTACTGCTTAGGAGAAGATCATGGGTTTGTTCGATAAACTGAAATCTCTGGTTTCTGACGATAAGAAAGATACCGGAACCATTGAGATTATTGCTCCGCTGTCTGGCGAAATCGTCAACATCGAAGATGTGCCGGATGTGGTATTTGCTGAAAAAATCGTTGGCGATGGCATTGCCATCAAACCAACCGGCAACAAAATGGTCGCGCCTGTTGATGGCACCATTGGCAAGATTTTTGAAACCAACCATGCCTTCTCTATCGAATCCGATAGCGGCATTGAGCTGTTCGTTCACTTCGGTATCGATACCGTTGAACTGAAAGGCGAAGGTTTCAAACGCATCGCCGAAGAGGGTCAGCGCGTGAAGGTTGGCGATCCGGTGATTGAGTTCGATCTGCCGCTGCTGGAAGAGAAAGCCAAGTCTACCCTGACGCCGGTTGTGATCTCCAACATGGACGAAATCAAAGAGCTGAACAAGCTGTCCGGTAGCGTAACCGTGGGCGAGACCCCGGTGATCCGCATCAAGAAGTAATTCTGGCCGGAATGCAAAATGGCACCCACGCGGGTGCCATTTTTGTTTCTGATCCTGATTAAATCAGGCGGGCAGAATCAGCTCGTCATAGCCCGCCTGCTGGGTATATCTCATCACCTCGGTTACCCGGTCGCCTGCACGGCCAATCGCCTCTGCCACGCTTGTCCCCTGCACTATCGCGCTCACCAGCTCGGAACAGAAGAGATCGCCAGTACCTTTCAGATCGGTCGTTACTCGCGGGTGTGCGCTAACCGTTACCGCCTCTTCAGTCACCAGCACAACGTGAATAGCGTCCGGCTCACCGGCAACGGGCGCGCTGGTGATGGCCACCCACTTCAGCGTCTCCGACAGCAGCCCTTTCGCCGCCGCAATCGCGCTCTCAGGATCGCGGCAGGACTTGCCGCTCAGTATCTCAAGCTCATAGACGTTGGGGGTGATGCCCTGCGCCAGCGGCAGCAGGTGTTGACGATAGGCTTCAGGGATATCGGGATGCACATAGGTGCCGCTGTCGATATCACCGATCACCGGATCCACCAGAATCAATAGTTGCGGATGCGTCTCTTTTACCGCACGGAGCCACTGCGCCAGCAGCGCAATCTGGCTGGCGCTGCCCATGTAGCCGGTGGTTACCGCCTTTAGCTCGCGCAGGACATCCCGCTCTTCCAGCGCTTTCAGGTAGCCGCTGAACCACTCGTCGGGAATGACGCCGCCGTAGAAGGTGTCATAGTGCGGCGTGTTGCTGAACAGCACCGTAGGGACCGCCGTCACGGTTAGCGGGTATCGACGGATATTGGGCACGGCGATGCTGTTGCCCACGCTGCCGTACACCACCTGAGACTGCACCGCCACGATATCCGTCTGCTGCGCCCGGGTTTTATCCCGAAATAAGATCATCTCCATAATGTTTAAATCCCCGCCCCCTGGGCGTAGCTCTCCTCACCAAACACGCCGGTTGAAAGGTAGCGATCGCCTCGGTCGCAGATAATCGCCACCACGATCGCCCCCGGATTTTCATTGGCGACGCGGATTGCCCCAGCAACCGCACCGCCGGAGCTGACGCCGCAGAAGATGCCTTCCCGCACCGCCAGCGCCCGCATGGTGTTCTCGGCTTCGCGCTGGTGGATATCCACGACCCGATCCACCAGCGAGGCGTTGAAAATGCCAGGCATGTACTCGGCTGGCCAGCGGCGGATGCCGGGAATGCTGCTCCCCTCCTCCGGTTGCAGGCCGACAATGGTGACCGGCTTCGCCTGCTCGCGCAGAAAACGCGATACCCCGGTAATGGTGCCCGTGGTCCCCATGCTTGAGACAAAGTGGCTGATGCGGCCGCCGGTCTGCTGCCAGATCTCCGGCCCGGTGGTGGTGTAGTGGGCGTAAGGGTTGTCGGGATTATTGAACTGGTCGAGGAGCTTGCCCTCTCCACGCTGGGCCATCGCCGCAGCCAGATCCCGCGCCCCCTCCATGCCCTGCTCACGGCTCACCAGAATCAGCTCCGCGCCGTAGGCGTGCATCGCTGCCCGCCGCTCCTGACTCATATTGTCCGGCATCAGCAGCTTCATGCGGTAGCCTTTGAGTGCGGCGATCATCGCCAGGGCGATGCCGGTGTTGCCGCTGGTCGCCTCAATCAGCACGTCGCCGGGCTTTATCTCGCCCCGCTTCTCCGCCTGCACGATCATCGAGAGCGCGGCGCGGTCTTTTACCGAACCGGCAGGGTTATTGCCCTCCAGCTTGACCCAGATTTCACTGCCGTTGTCGGGAGTCATGCGCTGAAGTTTGACCAGGGGGGTATTGCCGATGGTGTGTTCGAGTGTGTTCACGATTTTTACTCAATAAAAAAGCCGGGTGGCGCTTCGCTTACCCGGCCTACAAGACGCTGTGATAATTGTAGGCCCGGTAAGCGTAGCGCCACCGGGCGATAAACATACTCGTTAAACTATCAGGCAGAGTGCGCCAGAGCAAGATCCCCGCGTTCGGCAAGACGCTCGGTGCCATTGTAGAGGCGCGCATTCTGCAGGCCGATAAACAGGCGCTCACCGCGCTGCGGGGCGTCCTCTCCACGCAGCACCACCGACAGCGGCTCGTCATACCAGCCCTGGGGTTGCACCACCAGCTGGGTATAGTGCCCTTTCGGGCTGGCCTCAACCACCACGACCGGCAGCGGCGCCTCCAGACTGGTGCGGCGGCTGATATCCACTTCCCACGGACGCAGGAAGAGATCGACTTCGCCCTGGTGCGCCGGGGTGTAGCCCAGCGGCCAGCGGTGCGCGCCGACGTGGAACTGACTGCCGCGCACCACGCCGTGCAGACGGTTTACCTCGCCCATAAACTCCAGCACGAAGCGAGTCGCCGGCTCGCGCCACACCTGCTCCGGGACGTCAACCTGCTCAATATTGCCCTGGCTCATCACCACCACACGGTCGGCAACCTCCATCGCCTCCTCCTGATCGTGGGTGACGAAGACGCTGGTGAACTTCAGCTCTTCATGCAGCTCGCGCAGCCAGCGACGCAGCTCCTTACGAACCTGGGCATCCAGCGCGCCGAAAGGCTCATCCAGCAGCAGGATCTGCGGATCCGGAGCCAGAGCGCGCGCCAGCGCGACGCGCTGCTTCTGCCCGCCGGAGAGCTGAGCCGGATAGCGATCGGCCAGATGCGCCAGCTGCACCATCTCCAGCAGCCTGGTGACCTTAGCTTTGATTGCCGCTGCGTTTGGACGTTCGCGTCGCGGCAGTACCGTCAGGCCAAAGGCGATGTTGTCAAACACCGTCATATGGCGGAACAGCGCGTAGTGCTGAAACACAAAGCCGACCTTACGATCGCGGGCATGCAGACGGCTGACGTCGGTACCGTGAAAACGAATATGCCCGCTGGTCTGGTGCTCAAGCCCGGCGATAATACGCAGCAGCGTGGTTTTGCCCGAGCCGGACGGTCCCAGCAGCGCGACCATCTGTCCGGAAGGGATATCCAGCGAGATATCATTCAGCACCTGGGTGCGACCAAAGGACTTCTTAATATTGGCAATCTCAATGCTCATGATTTCCCTCCTGTTGCGCGCGTTTCTCTTGATTATGTAAACGCCACTGCAACCCACTCTTTAAAAACAGGGTCAAAATAGCCATTAACGTCAGCAGGGCGGCGGCGGTAAAGGATCCCACCGTGTTGTAGTCCTGCTCAAGTAACTCAATCTGTAGCGGCAGCGACAGGGTTTCGCCGCGAATCGAACCCGAGACCACCGACACCGCACCAAACTCACCGATGGCACGGGCGTTGGTCAGTACCACGCCGTAGAGCAACGCCCAGCGGATGTTGGGGAGCGTCACGCGACGGAACATCTGCCAGCCGGATGCGCCCAGTAGAATGGCCGCCTCGTCCTCATGGCTGCCCTGGCTGAGCATCACCGGCACCAGCTCGCGTACCACAAACGGACAGGTGACGAAAATAGTCACCAGCACCATGCCGGGCCAGGCGAACATAATCTGTAGGTTGTGCTCGTCGAGCCAGCCGCCGAGCGGGCCGTTAGAGCCGTAAAACAGCAGGTAGACGAGGCCCGCCACGACCGGCGATACCGCAAAAGGAATATCGAGCAGGGTCAGCAGCAGCTGACGGCCTGGGAAGTTAAAGCGGGTCACCAGCCAGGCAAGCAGCGTACCGAACACCAGGTTAACCGGGACGGTGATCAGCGCAATCAGCACCGTCAGCCAGATAGCGTGGAGCATATCCGGATCGGCCAGGTTCTCCAGCACCGGCATCAACCCTTTACTGAAGGCCTGCACGAAAATGTAGACCATCGGTACCACCAGGATGAATGCTGAGATCAGCATCCCGGTGCCGATCAGGAACCATTTACCCCAGTTAACAGGGGCACGATCGTGTTTCAATTGAGAGACGTCTGCCATTAGTGACCTACCACCCTTCGACCAAAGCGACTTTGCAGAGTATTGATTGAGAACAGCAGCAGCAGTGAGGCCGCAAGGATCACCGAGGCAATGGCGCTCGCTGCCGGATAGTCAAACTCCTGCAGGCGCACAAAGATCATCAGCGAGGTCACCTCGGTTTTCCACGCGATGTTACCGGCAATAAAGATCACCGCGCCGAACTCGCCGAGGCTGCGGGTAAACGACAGCGCCACGCCCGCCAGCAGCGCCGGGGATAGCTCCGGCATCACCACCTTACGGAAGCTTTGCAGACGGGTGGCGCCCAGCGTCTGAGCCGCCTCTTCATACTCCGGTCCCAGCTCCTCCAGCACCGGCTGTACCGTCCGCACCACAAAGGGGATGCTGGTAAAGGCCATCGCCACGGCGATACCGAGCCAGGTGTAGGTAACTTTGATATCAAACTGCGCCAGCCACTGGCCGTAGAAGCCGTTGACTGAGAAGAGCGAAGCGAGGGTCAGACCCGCCACCGCCGTCGGCAGCGCAAACGGCAGATCCATCAGCGCATCCAGCAGGGTGCGGCCAGGGAAACGGTAACGCGTCAGGATCCACGCCATCAGCAGGCCAAAGACGCCGTTAAAAATCGAGGCGACAAAGGCCGACAGCAGCGTCACCTTATAGGCAGCAACCACCTGCGGATTAGTCACCACCTCCCAGTACTGCTCCCAGCTCATCTGTGAGAGCTGCATAACCAGCGCGCTGAGAGGCAGGAGCAGGATCAGACAGACGAACAGCAGGCTGGTGCCCAGGCTCAGGGTAAAGCCGGGCAGCACGCGTTTTGAAGCCACTGCAAACATTAGCTACGCCCCGCCGCCAGCAGCTTGTCCAGCTCACCGCCGCTCGTAAAGTGGGTTTTCATCACCTCCGGCCAGGAGCCAAAGCGATCTTCAACCTTGAACAGCTCGGTCTGCGGGAACTTATCTTTCAGCTTGTCCATTACATCCGGGTTATTCACGCGGTAGTAGTAGTCGGTAATGATAGTTTGCGCCTGCGGACTATAGAGGTAGTTCAGGTAGGCTTTTGCCGCCTTCTCTGTGCCGTTAGCCTTCACGTTTTTATCAACCCACGCCACCGGGAACTCCGCCAGGATGTTCACTTTCGGCACCACGACCTCGAAGCCCTGGGCTTCATACTGTTTACGGATAGTATTCACTTCTGATTCGAAGGTAATCAGCACGTCGCCGAGGCCACGCTCAACAAAGGTGGTGGTCGCCCCCCGGCCCCCGGTATCAAACACCTCGACGTTTTTCAGGAACTGGGTCATAAACTGCTCGGTTTTCGCCTTATCGCCGCCGTCGGCTTTATCTGCCGCGCCCCAGGCCGCCAGATAGGTATAGCGCGCGTTGCCGGAGGTTTTTGGATTCGGGAAGATCAGCTTCACGTCAGAACGCACCAGATCGCTCCAGTCGTGAATATTTTTCGGGTTGCCCTTGCGTACCAGGAACGCCATCGTGGAGTAGAACGGTGAGCTGTTATTCGGCAGGCGGCTCTGCCAGTCCGCTGGGATCAACTTGCCCTTGTCATGCAGGATCTGCACGTCCGTAATCTGGTTATAGGTCACTACGTCCGCCTTCAGCCCCTGCAAAATGGCCAGCGCCTGCTTAGAGGAGCCAGCATGAGACTGCTTGATCGTCAGCGTGTCGCCGCCGTTCTCTTTTGCCCACTGCTGTTCAAAAGGCGGATTAAGGGCGGCAAACAGCTCGCGCGAGACGTCATAGGAGCTGTTAAGCAGCTCGGTCGCCTGCGCCTGCGCTACCAGCAACACTGAAGCAGCAAGCGTCAGATATCCTTTTTTCAGTAAATTAACGGCCATTGCGCACCCTTATATCTGTGATGACTATCAAAAACACAGTTTATTTATAAGCAGTACGAAAGGAGTAACGGTTTTATATACCGTTTGGTGATTTGCAAGCAGAAAAGAGCATAAGCGGTGCCTGGGCTGACCCGGTTGCTGCTCAGGCACCGCTTACGGAGCGTATCATCTAGCGCGATAGAGATAGCGGTTACTCACGCCGGTCCGTTTGATCTCCCGGTAGACCATACGCAGCCTGACCAGAATGGTTAAGATAAAGCCTACCTGCTTCCTGTTGAGATCGGAGAACTCACAAACGTCATTTATTGAAAACATGATCCGCGGGTTCTCATGAAACAGGAAATAAACTTTTTTAATCAGGTCCAGATGTACCGTTTTTGAAAAATAGCTTTTAATATCCATATGCAATATATTGAGTATCAATAAAGTTATAGATAATAATTATAGTTAAAGCTTGAAGCGGTAAGTCACGGACATCTCTCCACACAGCGAATTGGCACGTTGCGAATGCCCGTTATACAGTTTTGGCGTGGTATAGTCCGACTCCTGCTCATGATGCCAGCCGTAGCCACCATTTAAATAGACAGACCAGTTCTTTGCCGGGTTCCAGTTGCTATACATTCCTAACTGCCCCTGGCGCAACGTTTCACCTTCATAATCGAACTGACTGTAGTTGGTCCGTACGCCAACCGAGAGATCGGGAGTAAATTTATATTCAGCGGCTAATGCCAGCATGGTTTCACCGTCGCGGACGTAATCGATATCCGCATAGGCTGGGGAATTAAAACGCCCACGGGCATTACCGATGACGTTACGGGTAAATTGACCCACGCCGCCTGTTTTCTTGGCCTCGCTATAGGTTAAGCCACCCAATATTTTCCAGGGCGTTTGTGGAATACGCCACTCGACTGTCGCAGAGTAGTGCCAGGCGCGCTTGTCAAAATCTTGTTTCCCTCTGGCCGTGCTGGAGGTGGTCCTTTTCGCATCGCTGCCATACTCCTGCTCATAAATTTGCGTTCCCAGGGTAATATCGGGAAACGCATCCCACCAACCTTCAAAGCCCTGCTTGTAGAGCAGGTCATCGGCAACGCCATAGAAGTAGTAGGCTTTCAGGGAGTCAGACTTATAGTTGATGCCACCAGTGACCACATGATCGACATTGCGGCTCTCTCCGTTGCCATCACGGATGTACATTCTGTCGATGTTCGGGCTATCACGCCGCATCACCTTACCGTCGAGAAACAGCGCATCAACGCTGACGTTATCAATGGCGGTATTGGCAAACCAGCCGGAGTGGGTGTTGAGGGACATTCGCTGTGAGTTAGAGAAGATGCCGGTATTCTTGATGGTAAACCAGCCGCCTTTGACGTTCACTTTGGCGCGAAGAACGTCCATTTTCAGCTTGGCATAGCGCTGACCAATTTTGGTATAGCCTTTCGCTTCACCATCATCGTTGTAGAGGATCGCACGAGAGGAGAAGTTGTCACTGGCGCCTAGTTTTGCAGCGCTATAATATGAGGCATCAAAACCGATAAAATCAGCGAAATACCCCGAGGTATAGTCAACGGTTACCCCCTGCGCCCACGCCTGCTGTACCGAGGTGGCATATCGGCCCTGCTCATTATCGTAACGATTTTCCGTTTTTAAATATTTCCACATATTCCTGGCAGAAATCTCAAACGAGGAATCGGCAAAGAAGGGATCGTCGGCCAGGCTTTTTTCCCAGTCGCTCGCATTGACATTTGTGACAAACAAACAGCATGGCGAGCATGCAATTAATAATAACTTTTTGACTGTCATTATAAATCCTTTTAAACTTATTCTTGTAATAAATAATGTTTCCAGAGATCATCAGGAAATAAACGCTAATAGTGCGGGCAAGGAAAATAATATAGTTTGAAAAGTTAAAAAGGGAGAGCAGTCACATTTGAATGGTCGGGTAGCAACTACCCGACGAGAGGACGGAAAAATTTTACAGCGTCAGCAGGCGGTCTAACGACGGGGCAAAATAGTAGCCGCCAGTAACTGGACGGGTGAAGCGCAGCATGGCGTCACGCTTGCCGTCGGTGTCGCCGAACATGCTTAACAGCTGCTGTTCGATATTATAGAGGCGGGCGCAGTAGGCGCAGAAGTAGAGACCATGCTTGCCGCTGGCCGTACCGTAAGGCAGGCTCTGGCGCACGATTTTCAGCCCTTTGCCGTTCTCTTTCAGATCGACGCGGCTCAGATGCGACGTAATCGGTCGGGCATCGCCGTCGATCTCTTCATTTGCCTCTTTGGTGCGGCCAATCATCATCTCCTGGTCCGGCACGCTCATGCGGTTGAGCTGCCTGAGGTTATGCTCCCAGCGCTGAACGAAGACGTAGCTGCCGCCCGCGTCGATGCCCTCCTGAATCACCGCCACCTCGGTGCGTTTCTCGCTGCCCGCCGGGTTCTCCGTGCCGTCAACAAAGCCGCTCAGGTCGCGATCCTCAACCCAGCGGAAGCCGTGGGTCTCCTCTTTCACCTCCAGCGCATCGCCAAACGCCGCCAGCGCCGCCTGGGCAACAGAGAAGTTGACGTCGTGACGCAGAGAGAGAATGTGGATCATGACATCGTACTGGGTAGCCGGGGCCAGCCCTTTGCCGTAGGGAACAAACGCTTTTAGCTCTTCGGCCCCTTCCCCACCGCTCAGCGCGGGCCAGACGCGGTGACCAAAGGCCACCACCGCGCCGAGATTGGCCTCGGCAAAGGCGAGCTGAAAGTTAGCCAGCTTATCGGCAAAAATTTTACTGCCTTCGCGCAGGGCATCAACGTCGCCCTTGACGTTCGCTTCGATCCAAATCGCCGCCCGGCAGTGTTCTGGCAAAATGCCGCTTTGAACCTGAGACATCGCTACTCCTCTAAAAAAATATGCCGCGCAACCGCGGCATCAATGGGGCTATTGTACCCGTTTTTTCAGAAGACCAGGATTGTTCCGATCAAATTAACGACGCCAAATAATCTTATTTAGCGTCCATTTTTTCAGCTCGTCATCCGGCGGCATTAAGCCCTCCGGGCCATTCCAGCTGCCGGTAAAGACATAGCTGACGTGCTGGCTGCCCTGGGCTTTACACTCCACGCCGCCGCTGTCGTCACCGGTGGCTTTGGTGCAGTTGCCGTAGGCTTTATCGTACAGCTCGCCAAAGGGCATGCCGACCTTCGCCCCGGTATCGCTCTCTATGCTGTCGTCGAGCACGTCGATGCGGCTAACTTTGCCGTTTTCGCCGTTGATGATTAATGCAACCTTATCGCCGTCCAGCGCCTCATAGAAGCGGACCACGTTGCCGCCCTGTTCAGAGCGCATCCCGCTGCGCAGGCGGTAGTCACCATCCAGCGCGTCGGCGATAGACTCTTCATCCAGCGCGGTATCCGCCGTCAGCGCCCCCACCCCCTCGTCGGTCACCTCCGATGAGGAGCCAAACCAGTTCCAGGGGTTGGCTGCCGACCAGTTCACCGATCCGAGGGTTGAGCAGCCGGTCAGAGCCAGCGGCAGGACGCAGAGAAGCATACGCAGCGATTTCATGGCTTAAATCCTTTCGTTTTGGTTTACTAAAACTCAATACTCTTCATCTTCAATCAGGCGCTTGCCGAGGTTGACGACGTCGGCGTGCTCATAGCCGAGGCGCTCGTACATCCCCAGCACCAGATCGTTCTCTTCCCGCACCTGAATGTTGATTTTAGGGCAACCGCGGGCAATCAGCTTCTTCTCCAGGCGGTTAAGCAGCGCGTTGGCGATCCCCCGCCCCCGAAACTCCGGATGCACCCCGAGATAGTAGGCCGATCCGCGATGGCCGTCGTAGCCCCCCATCACCGTGCCTACCACTTCGCCGCCGACCTCGGCCACCAGAAACAGGCTAACGTCATGATTCAGCTTGCGTTCGATGTCCATCTCCGGATCGTTCCAGGGACGCAGCAGGTCGCAGCGCTCCCACAGGGTGATCACCTCTTCGAAGTCGGCCTGACGAAAAACGCGTATCTCCATGGTATTTACCTGTCTTCTGGGTCAAAAGGTTGATTATGGCGTGAAGTGCCAGTGAAGCCAATATGCGGCGAAATGGCAACGAAAAAATGGCATAATAATGGACTGTCACGTATTGAAATGAAAAATAAAGCAATTCAACGCGTGACGTGTCGTAAGCTTGTAAGCGAGACGCTACACCACCAGGGACGCAGGAATACATTTCGGGTCGTATGAGCACATTTAAACCATTAAAAGTACTTACATCGCGTCGTCAGGTTCTGAAAGCAGGTCTGGCGGCATTGACACTGACAGGCACATCGCAGGCCATTGCCAAAGATGACGCATCGCTGAAGACCAGCAACGGTCATACCCAGCCAAAAGCCAAAAAGGCGGGGGCCAGACGCGTGGTGATGCTCGACCCCGGCCACGGTGGGATCGACACCGGCGCGATCGGCCATAACGGCTCGAAAGAGAAGCACGTGGTGCTGGCGATTGCCAAGAACGTCCGCGCTATCCTGCGCAGCAAGGGCATCGATGCGCGGCTGACGCGAACCGGGGATACCTTTATTCCGCTCTACGATCGCGTCGAGATTGCCCACCAGCACGGGGCGGATCTCTTTATGTCGATCCATGCCGACGGCTTTACCAATCCGGATGCGGCGGGCGCGTCGGTGTTTGCCCTCTCCAACCGGGGAGCCAGTAGCGCGATGGCAAAATACCTCTCCGATCGTGAGAACGCCGCCGACGACCTGGCAGGCAAAAAAGCCCGCGATAAAGATCACTATCTGCAGCAGGTGCTGTTTGACCTGGTGCAGACCGATACCATTAAGAACAGCCTGACCCTTGGCTCGCATATTCTTAAGCAGATTAAGCCGGTGCACCGCCTGCACAGCAAGCACACCGAGCAGGCGGCGTTTGTGGTGCTGAAGTCCCCCTCCGTGCCCTCGGTGCTGGTAGAGACCTCATTCATCACCAACCCCGCTGAAGAGCAGCTGCTGGGGACCAGGGCGTTTCGCCAGAAGATCGCCTCGGCCATCGCCTCCGGCGTGCTGAGCTACTTCAGCTGGTTCGATAATCACAAAGCGCACTCGAAGAAACGTTAATGAGCAAACCTGACGCAAATACCGTTAAAGCCTTTTTCCTCCAGCTGCAGGACAGGATCTGTCAGCAGCTCTCTGCTATCGACGGCAGCGACTTCTTTGAAGATAACTGGCAGCGCGAGGCCGGCGGCGGCGGACGTACCCGCGTTCTGCGCGACGGCGGCGTCTTCGAGCAGGCGGGAGTCAACTTCTCCCACGTGCACGGCGATGCCCTACCCGCCTCGGCCACCGCGCACCGCCCGGAGCTGGCCGGACGCAGCTTTGAGGCGATGGGCGTGTCGCTGGTGGTGCACCCGCACAACCCCTACGTGCCCACCAGCCACGCCAACGTCCGCTTTTTCATTGCCGAGAAGCCGGGCGCGGATCCGGTCTGGTGGTTTGGCGGCGGCTTCGACCTGACGCCCTACTACGGCTTTAACGAAGACGCCGTGCACTGGCACCGTACCGCGCACGATCTCTGCCAGCCGTTCGGCGAGGATCTCTATCCCCGCTATAAAAAGTGGTGCGATGACTACTTCTATCTGAAGCACCGCCAGGAGCAGCGCGGCATCGGCGGTCTCTTCTTTGACGATCTCAACGCGCCGGATTTTGATCGCTGCTTCGCCTTTACCCAGGCGGTAGGCGACGGCTTTACCCGGGCCTACCTGCCCATTGTCCAGCGGCGGAAAGCTATGGCGTACGGCGACCGCGAGCGCAACTTCCAGCTCTATCGCCGGGGCCGCTACGTCGAGTTTAACCTGGTGTGGGATCGGGGCACGCTGTTTGGCTTACAGACCGGCGGGCGCACGGAGTCGATTCTGATGTCGATGCCGCCGAAGGTGGCGTGGGAGTATAACTACCAGCCGCAGGAGGGCAGCCCGGAAGCCGCCCTCAGCGAGTTTATTAAAGTCAAAGAGTGGATCTAACGCCCCTATAACGGCTGCGTCTGCGCCTCCACCACCGCCAGCGCCACCATGTTGACGATGCGGCGGACGGAGGCGATAGGCGTCAGCACGTGCACCGGTTTTGCCACGCCCATCAGCACCGGCCCAACGGTAACGCCCTCCGAGCTGGAGACGCGAAGTAAGTTGTAACTAATCCGCGCCGCCTCGACGTTAGGCATAATCAAAATATTAGCCGATCCTTTCAGCGGGCTGTCCGGCATCCGCTCCTGGCGAATGCTCTCCACCAGCGCGGCGTCACCGTGCATCTCTCCGTCAATCATCAGGTGCGGATCGCGCTCGCGCACCCTTGCCAGCGTCTCACGCATCTTGCACGCCGCCGGAGAGTTCGATGAGCCAAAGTTCGAGTGCGACAGCAGGGCCACCCGCGGCTCGATGCCAAACCGGCGTACGGTCTGGGCCGCCATCAGGGCAATGTCTGCCAGCTGTTCCGGGGTGGGATCGTCGTTGACGTAGGTGTCAGCGATAAAGGTGTTACCGCTCGGCAGCAGCAGGGCATTCATCGCCCCCGCCGTCTGCACCCCGTCGCGATAGCCAAAGAGCTGCCGCACCACGCTGAAGTGTTCGTGATAGTCACCAATGGTGCCGCAGATCATCGCATCCGCCTCGCCGCGCTGGACCATGATCGCGCCAATCACCGTGGTGTTGCTGATCACTGCCCGCTGGGCCTGCTCCTGGGTGATGCCGCTGCGCTTCATGATGCTGTAGTACTCGCTCCAGTACTCCTTGAAGCGCGGATCGGACTCGTTATTGACGATCTCAAAGTCAACGCCGGGTCGGATCTGTAGGCCCAGCTTCTGGATGCGCATCTCGATTACGCTCGGGCGTCCCACCAGGATCGGCTTCGCCAGCCCGAGGGTGATCAGCTCCTGGGTTGCGTGCAGCACCCGCGCCTCCTCCCCTTCCGCCAGCACCACCCGCTTCGGATCGTTGCGCGCCTGGGAGAAGACCGGCTTCATAAACAGGTTGGTTTTATAGACAAACTCGGTGAGCTTATCGATATAGGCGGTAAAGTCGGCGATGGGCCGCGTCGCCACCCCGGAGTCCATCGCCGCTTTGGCTACCGCCGGGGCGATCTTGACGATCAGGCGCGGATCGAAGGGTTTGGGGATCAGGTACTCCGGGCCGAAGCTGAGATCCTGATCGCCATAGGCCGAGGCCACCACTTCGCTCTGCTCGGCGTGGGCCAGCTCGGCAATGGCGTGCACCGCCGCCAGCTTCATCTCTTCATTAATGGCGGTGGCGCCAACGTCCAGCGCGCCACGGAAGATGAACGGGAAGCAGAGCACGTTATTGACCTGGTTAGGGTAGTCAGAGCGACCGGTGCAGATAATCGCGTCCGCACGCACCGCTTTTGCGACCGGAGGCAAAATCTCCGGCTCCGGGTTCGCCAGGGCGAGGATCAGCGGCTGGCGCGCCATCTGTTTCACCATCTCCTGGGTCAGGACGTTCGGCCCCGAGCAGCCGAGGAAGATATCCGCATCCTGCATCACCTCCGCCAGGGTACGTTTGCCATTATCCTCTATGGCGTAGGCGGCCTTGGTTTCGGCCATCGGCGTCTCGCGGCCCTGATAGATGACCCCCTTAGAGTCGCACACCACGATGTTATGCTTCTGCATCCCCAACGCCACCAGCAGGTTCATACAGGCGATGGCCGCCGCTCCCGCGCCGGAGACCACCATCCGCACGTCGGAGAGATTTTTCTCTACCACCCGCAGGCCGTTGATAATAGCGGCGGTGCTGATGATCGCCGTGCCGTGCTGGTCGTCGTGGAATACCGGGATGTTCATCCGCTCGCGCAGCTTCGCCTCGATGTAGAAGCACTCCGGGGCTTTGATATCTTCGAGGTTGATGCCGCCGAAGGTCGGCTCCAGTGCCGCCACCACGTCGATGAATTTATCCGGATCCAGCTCATCCACTTCGATGTCAAAGACATCGATGCCGGCGAATTTCTTAAACAGGACGCCCTTGCCCTCCATCACCGGCTTGCCCGCCAGCGCGCCGATGTTTCCCAGCCCCAGCACCGCCGTGCCGTTAGAGACGACCGCCACCAGGTTACCGCGCGCGGTGTACTTAAAGGCCGCCAGCGGATCTTTTTCAATCTCCAGGCAGGGGGCGGCGACGCCCGGCGAGTAGGCCAGGGCCAGATCGCGCTGGGTGGTGAGCGGTTTCGTCGGCGAGACCTGGATTTTTCCGGGAATGGGGAACTCGTGGAAATCGAGGGCACTCTGTTTTAACTGGTCGTCCATTATGATGTTCCTTTCACGTATCGTTTGTAGGGTTGAAGCGTGATAGCGCTCCTGACGCGCCGCCTAGTATCGCCGCTGAACGCGGCATAAACTTTGAACGCTGCCAAACTCTGACGACCCCGTCGCAAAATTTGTTATCAATTTATATCAACGGTGTTATGCGCTTACGCCAGCAAACCGGTGCCCGTCTGCTATGCTTTTTTGTTATGCATGTTTCATCTTTCACAAAAGTGTGAATCAACACACTCACGTAAGCTTTTGCTTTTCAAGGAGTATCGTGTATGAACTACTTAGACGGCATCAAACAGTTCACCACCGTCGTGGCCGACAGCGGTGATATCGAATCCATTCGTCACTACCAGCCGGAAGACGCCACCACTAACCCCTCCCTGCTGCTGAAGGCCGCAGCGCTGAATCACTTCTCTCACTTGGTCGATGACGCGCTGGAGTATGGTAAAGCGCGCGGGCAGACCCAGGAGCAGCAGGTTGCCGAAGCCAGCGACAAGCTGGCGGTGAATATCGGTGCGGAAATTCTGAAAAGCATTCCAGGCCGCGTCTCTACCGAAGTGGATGCCCGCCTCTCCTTTGATAAAGAGAAGAGCATCGCCAAGGCGCGCCGTCTGGTGCAGCTCTATGAGGAGCTGGGCATCGACAAGTCGCGCATTCTGATCAAGCTGGCCTCGACCTGGGAGGGGATCCGCGCCGCTGAGGAGCTGGAGAGAGAGGGGATTAAGTGTAACCTGACCCTGCTCTTCTCTTTTGCCCAGGCGCGGGCCTGCGCCGAAGCAGGCGTCTACCTCATCTCTCCGTTTGTGGGTCGTATCTACGACTGGTATCAGCAGCGCAAGCCGCAGGATCCCTACGTGGTGGAAGAGGATCCAGGCGTGAAATCGGTGCGCAATATCTACGACTACTACAAACGCAACCGCTACGAAACCATCGTGATGGGGGCAAGCTTCCGCCGCATCGAACAGATTGTCGCTCTCGCCGGCTGCGACCGCCTGACCATCTCTCCGTCGCTGCTGCAGGAGCTACAGGACAAAGAGGGCACCATTGAGCGCAAGCTGGTGCCAACATCTCAGAGCTTCCCACGCCAGGAGCCGCTGACCGAAGCTGAATTCCGCTGGGAACATAACCAGGATCCAATGGCAGTAGAAAAACTCTCTGACGGTATCCGTCAGTTCGCCGTTGACCAGCGCAAACTTGAAGATCTGCTTGCCGCTAAACTTTAATTTTTGTCATGGAGTGAAATATGTCCCGTAAAGAGCTTGCCAACGCCATTCGCGCCCTGAGCATGGACGCGGTACAGAAAGCCAACTCCGGCCACCCAGGCGCACCGATGGGGATGGCCGATATCGCCGAAGTGCTGTGGAATGATTTCCTCAAGCATAACCCGACCGATCCGACTTGGTATGACCGTGACCGCTTTATTCTCTCCAACGGTCACGCCTCGATGCTGCTCTACAGCCTGCTGCACCTCTCCGGCTACGATCTGCCGATTGAGGAGCTGAAAAACTTCCGTCAGCTGCACTCAAAAACGCCGGGCCACCCGGAGATTGGCTACACGCCGGGCGTTGAGACCACCACCGGCCCGCTCGGCCAGGGGCTGGCTAACGCTGTGGGGCTGGCAATTGCCGAGCGCACGCTGGCGGCGCAGTTTAACCAGCCGGGACATGAGATTGTCGATCACTTCACCTACACCTTTATGGGCGACGGCTGCCTGATGGAGGGGATCTCCCACGAGGTCTGCTCTCTGGCGGGCACGCTGGGGCTGGGCAAGCTCATCGGCTTCTACGACCACAACGGTATCTCCATTGACGGTGAGACTGAAGGCTGGTTTACCGACGATACTGCCAAACGTTTTGAAGCCTACCACTGGCACGTAGTGCATGAGATTGACGGTCACGATCCGGAGGCGATCAAGGCGGCCATTCTTGAGGCACAGAGCGTGAAGGACAAGCCGTCGCTGATTATCTGCCGGACGGTGATTGGCTTTGGCTCGCCGAACAAAGCGGGCAAAGAGGAGTCCCATGGCGCGGCGCTGGGGGAAGAGGAAGTCGCCCTGACCCGTCAGAAGCTGGGCTGGAAGCACCCGGCCTTTGAGATCCCGAAAGAGATCTATCAGGCGTGGGACGGCCGCGAGCGCGGCGAAAAAGCCCAGCAGTCGTGGAATGAGAAATTCGCTGCTTACGAGAAGGCGCACCCCGAGCTGGCGGCTGAGTTCTCCCGCCGTATGGGCGGTGGCCTGCCGGAGAACTGGGAGCAGCTGACCCAGGATTACATCACTAAACTGCAGGCCGAGCCGGCGAAGATCGCCACCCGTAAAGCGTCACAAAACGCGCTTAACCAGTACGGTCCGGCGCTGCCGGAGCTGCTGGGCGGTTCAGCGGATCTTGCGCCGAGTAACCTGACCATCTGGTCCGGGTCTACCTCGCTGAAAGAGGACCCGGCCGGGAACTATATTCACTACGGCGTGCGCGAGTTCGGTATGACCGCCATTGCCAACGGTATCGCCCATCACGGCGGCTTCGTGCCCTACACCGCAACCTTCCTGATGTTCGTCGAGTACGCGCGTAACGCGGCACGCATGGCGGCGCTGATGAAGGCCCGCCAGATTATGGTCTACACCCATGACTCCATCGGTCTGGGGGAAGATGGCCCGACGCACCAGGCGGTTGAGCAGCTCGCCAGCCTGCGCCTGACGCCAAACTTCAGCACCTGGCGTCCCTGTGACCAGGTGGAGGCGGCCGTTGGCTGGAAGCTGGCCATTGAGCGCCATAACGGCCCGACCGCGCTGATCCTCTCTCGTCAAAACCTCACCCAGATGGATCGTACCCCGGAGCAGGTGCAAGCCATTGCCCGCGGCGGCTATATCCTCAAGGACAGCGACGGTCTGCCGGATCTGATCCTGATTGCCACCGGCTCTGAGGTGGAGATCACCATGAAGGCGGCGGAGCAGCTAAGCGCCGAGGGTCATAAGGTGCGGGTGGTCTCTCTGCCATCAACGGATATCTTTGATGCCCAGGACGATGAGTACCGCGAGTCGGTGCTGCCGTCAGACGTCAGCGCCCGCGTGGCCGTTGAAGCCGGCATTGCCGACTACTGGTACAAGTACGTCGGGCTGAAGGGCGCCATCGTGGGAATGACCGGCTACGGTGAGTCCGCCCCGGCCGATAAGCTGTTCCCCTTCTTTGGCTTTACCGTCGAGAACGTGGTGGCCAAAGCGAAAAAGGTGCTTAACGCGTGATCCACAGCGTGGGCCAGGCATCTGGCCCATGCCAGTTATCGCAGCTTGGCTCTTCCGCATAGCGCACCAGACGAAAACGCTGGCCGTCAAAACGCCAGCGCGTCTGGATACCGCAATCCACCAGCCCGCGACCCTTGGCAAGCGTTGTCAATTCGCGGGTTTTCTGATCGAATCCGGCGTTCATCAGCTCCATCTCATCGTTGCCGCTGCCTGGCGTAAAGGGCAGGCGCAGGCGTACCGGTTTGGCCGCGTAGGGCTTGCTGCGCGATACCAGCCAGGCGAGATCCACCGTATTGTAGGCCCCCGCCTCACAGCTGACGATCAGCAGCGCTTTATTGTCGGTTAAGGCGGTAACGCGAACCTCCCGGCGCATGGGATCCAGCGAGCACTGGCTGTTATTCATCCGCATGCTGCCATAATCCAGCAGCGCCTCCATCTCTTCCCGGCTAAGCGGCGTCGGGGTTGGGTTCACCACCGCTATGCCTTTCAGGGCTGGCGCAGGCGGCACGCTCAACGACGGGTTGCCGCCCTTTTTAATCCACGCGGTTTCGCTGCCGACGCGTTTCTGCTGGGCATCAATAAACAGCAGCGCCGCCTTCAGGCCCACCAGGGAGATCGTGCCCTGCCCATCCTTCAGGGTTATCGTCTGCGCATTCTGAATGGTCTGTAAAAAGGCCGTGATGGTGGGCGCATGCTCGGTGATTAACCGCCACGGTGAAATCGTCCAGTGCTGGGCCTCCAGCCGCAGCGGCACGCCGTCGATGAGCAGGCGCGGCGCAACAGGCGGCTCTTTTGCCGACGGCGTCTGGCTACCGCCAAGCTCGATACGCAGCTGCGCATCGGTACGCGCCCCCGCGCTGCGCGTCAGGGTCATGACTAATCCATGGTGCTCGCCGGTATTGCGTGCTAGGCAGAAATTTTGGTTATTACAGGTGACCTGCCAGTCAGAAAAATTCTGCTGGGCAGGTGCCGCCCACGCAGACGAGGCGACAAACAGACTAAGCAGCAACAGCAGCAAAACGCGATAACGCATGAACGGTACAACCCCAGAAGTAGAAGCATAGCGAGTAAACAGCGGTATCTTCGTCGTCCGGGGGTAGCTGACTCAATCGGATTTATCGGATAGATTTATTCTAAATGCATGTTTTTAACCCGATAAATATCAAGACATTAGCCCTGAAGCCTGTAAATATTGCAGCAATATCACCGCTTTAGCGTCGCGTATCTCGCCGCTGGCCACCGCTTCTAGCGCCTGGGTGAAAGGCATCTCAAGTACTTCAATATCCTCATCTTCTACGCCACCGCCGACGTCAGTCTTCAGGCTGTCGCTGTATTCAGCAATAAAGAAGTGGACGATTTCGGTAACGCCGCCGGGAGACATATAGAGTTCGAATACCTTACGCACCTCGCCGACCTGGTAACCCGTCTCTTCGATAGCCTCTTTGCGCGCGCACGCTTCTGGCTCGTCATTGTCGAGCAGTCCGGCGCATGGCTCAATCAGCCGACCGTCTTCGTTGCCGTTGACCCAGGTCGCGATGCGGAACTGGCGGACCAGCACTACGCTGCCTTTCTCGCGGCTGTAGAGCAGAATGGTCGCCCCGTTGCCGCGATCGTACACCTCGCGGCGGTGGCGGATCACCTCCCCGTTGCGGCGGGTCAGATCGTAGGTGATATTGCGCAACACAAAGTAGTTTTCAGAGAGGATCTTATCTTTGATAACGTCTATTTTCAGCGACATACAGGTCCCAAAAGATGAGTGCAAATACCTATCTTACGCTCTGAAGCCTGCCTTGTCGTGCTCTACCCCCATCCAGGCCAGCATCCCCTGCGCCGCGTGCCGCCCTTCCGCCATCGCCGTAACCACCAGATCGGCGCCGCGCACCGCATCGCCCCCGGCGAAAATTTTCTCGTTGCTGGTCTGGTAGCGGTAGCGGCTCTCAACGCTGGCGGCGATGCGTCCCCAACTATCCATCGTTACGCCGTGCGGCTCCAGCCAGGGCATCGCATGGGGATGAAAGCCAAAGGCCATAATCACCGCATCTGCAGGCATGACGAACTCGCTGCCAGCGATAGGCACCGGGCGGCGGCGACCGTTGGCATCCGCCTCCCCCAGCGCGGTGCGCTGCATCCGCACGCCGCAGACTCTGCCGCTGCCGTCCAGCTCCAGGGTGAGCGGCTGGACGTTAAACTCAAACTCGGCGCCCTCTTCGCGGGCGTTTTTAACCTCTCTCTTCGAGCCGGGCATATTGGCCTCGTCGCGGCGGTAGGCGCAGGTCACCCGGCTCGCCCCATGACGTAACGCAGTACGCACGCAGTCCATCGCCGTATCGCCGCCGCCCAGCACCACGATGTTTAGCCCCTCGGTATTGATATACGGCGCGTCGGCGGTTTCCGGCAGGGACATCAGCTGCTTCGTATTGGCAATCAAAAACGGCAGCGCATCATAGACTCCCGGCGCATCCTCGTTAGGCAGGTTGGCTTTCATCGCGCGGTAGGTGCCGACGCCAACAAATACCGCGTCGTAGTCGTTGAGCAGACTCTCCAGCGCCACGTCTTTGCCCACCTCACAGTTAAGCTCGAAGCGAATGCCCATCCCGGTGAAGATCTCCCGGCGGCGGGCAAGCAGGGATTTATCCAGCTTAAAGGCCGGAATGCCGAAGGTCAGCAGGCCGCCAATCTCCGGATGGCGATCGAATACCGTGGCGCTCACGCCATGGCGAGCCAGCACGTCGGCGCAGGCCAGCCCGGCCGGGCCAGCGCCAATAATCGCCACCCGCTTATTCACCGGTGTGACCTGGCGCAGATCGGGCCGCCAGCCCTGCGCCAGCGCCTGGTCAGAGATATAACGCTCAATGTTGCCGATGGTCACCGCGCCATAGTCGTCGCGCAGGGTGCAGGCTCCCTCGCAGAGCCGATCCTGCGGGCAGACGCGGCCGGTGATCTCCGGCAGGCAGTTGGTCTGGTGCGACAGCTCTACCGCAGCAGCAATGTTTCCCGCCTTTACCTGCGCGATCCACTGCGGAATGTGATTATGCAGCGGGCAGGTCCACTCGCAGATGCTGTGCTCCCCGCACGTCAGGCAGCGCTGGGCTTCACGCTGCGCCTGGGCGGTACGAAACGGCAGGTAGATTTCAGCAAAGTGGTGTTTGCGTGCTTCAGGTGCAAGCGTATCCGGCTCGCCGCGAGCGGGGGTAGCCTGCATCTGTGCGATCTTACGCCGGTCGGGCAGTATAGGGACCTCGCTGTGCCACGGGGTGGCCTGCTGGCAGGCGGTACGCAGGCGGCGCGCTTTGACCTGAGCCGCCAGCGTTTCACGGGTTACCAGCCGCAGCGCATCGGCAGGACAACTTGCTACACAGGCGGGGCCGTCGGGGCGCGTCAGGCAGAGATCGCACTTGTGCGCCGTGGCGTTGACCCGACCCTCCCCCGTCGGGGTGAGCAGCACCTGCATAGTGCCGAAGGGGCAGGCTACCACGCAGGATTTACAGCCAATACACTTCTGCTGATCGACCTGCACGCTGTCGCTGACCCGGCTGATTGCGCCGTTGGGACAGCTGCGGGCGCAGGGGGCGGCCTCACAGTGGTGGCAGGCTACCGCCCCGCTCTGCCGCTGATGCTTCACGACGGTAATGCGCGGATGAAACTGCGCATTGCTCAAAACATGCTGTTCACCGTTATGCGCCATCACGCAGGCGACTTCACAGGCACGACATCCTATACACTGCTGGCTATTCGCCATAACAAAACGATTCATGGCAACCTTCTTGTCTGGTTCAGTAAACCTTATGTTTCTCTGTTTACCGACGTCGTCAAAGAGAGGCAATGTCCATATGCCCAGGATGGTTATCTTTCCGATATGTTCCTGTGCCAGATCAATTTATTTCCCCTGGGTCATCATGCGGCGTGATAATTTACACTTTCTCCTTTTTTTCTCCACGTTTAGTCAGGCGATTGCCGCTAAAGTGGGATGAAGCAATGTTGAGTAATAAAGCACAATAAAAGAGGTCTCACTTCTGATGGCGAATTTCTTTATCGATCGCCCAATTTTCGCCTGGGTGTTAGCTATCATTTTGTGCCTCACCGGCACGCTGGCCATTCTTTCGCTGCCCGTCGAGCAGTATCCCGATCTGGCCCCGCCCAACGTGCGGATCACGGCCAACTATCCCGGTGCCTCCGCACAAACGCTGGAGAATACCGTTACCCAGGTTATTGAGCAGAACATGACCGGGCTGGATAACCTGATGTACATGTCCTCACAGAGCAGCGGCACCGGACAGGCGACGGTGACCCTCAGCTTTACGGCAGGTACCGATCCCGATGAGGCGGTGCAGCAGGTGCAAAACCAGCTTCAGTCGGCAATGCGCAAGCTGCCTCAGGCGGTGCAGAACCAGGGCGTAACGGTACGCAAAACTGGCGATACCAATATCCTGACCATCGCCTTCGTCTCTACGGACGGCTCGATGGATAAGCAGGATATTGCCGACTATGTCGCGAGTAACATTCAGGATCCCCTTAGCCGGGTTAACGGCGTCGGCGACATCGATGCCTATGGCTCGCAATATTCGATGCGCATCTGGCTCGACCCGGCCCGCCTGAACAGCGTCCAGCTGACGGCAAAGGACGTAACCGACGCCATTGAGGCGCAGAACGCGCAGATCGCCGTTGGCCAGCTGGGCGGCACCCCGTCGGTGGACAAGCAGGCGCTGAACGCCACCATCAACGCCCAGTCGCTATTAGAAACGCCGGAGCAGTTTCGCAACATCACCCTGCGGGTTAACCAGGACGGCTCTGAGGTGCGCCTCGGCGACGTCGCGCAGGTGGAGATGGGGGCGGAGAAGTATGACTACCTGAGCCGCTTCAACGGCAAGCCGGCCTCGGGTCTCGGCGTTAAGCTGGCCTCCGGGGCTAACGAGATGGAGACGGCGGATCTGGTGCTCAACCGGCTCGACGAGCTGTCGCACTTCTTCCCCCACGGTCTGGAGTACAAGGTGGCCTACGAGACCACCTCCTTCGTTAAGGCCTCGATTATCGACGTGGTGAAAACCCTGCTGGAGGCCATCGCGCTGGTCTTCCTGGTGATGTACCTCTTTCTGCAAAACTTTCGCGCCACGCTTATTCCGACCATTGCCGTGCCGGTGGTGCTGCTCGGCACCTTTGCCGTGCTCTACGCCTTCGGCTACAGCATCAATACCCTGACCATGTTCGCCATGGTGCTCGCTATCGGCCTGCTGGTGGACGACGCCATCGTGGTGGTAGAGAACGTCGAGCGCATCATGAGCGAGGAGGGTCTCTCCCCGCGCCAGGCCACGCGCAAGTCGATGGGACAGATTCAGGGGGCGCTGGTGGGGATCGCGATGGTGCTGTCGGCGGTGTTTGTGCCGATGGCCTTCTTCGGCGGCACCACCGGGGCGATCTATCGTCAGTTTTCGATCACTATCGTGGCGGCGATGGTGCTATCGGTGCTGGTGGCGATGATCCTTACTCCGGCGCTCTGCGCGACCCTGCTTAAGCCAGTACACAAAGGAGAGCAGCATGGGCAGACGGGCTTTTTCGGCTGGTTTAACCGCATGTTTAACCGCAGCGCGGCGCGCTATGAGTCCGGCGTCGCTAAAATCCTCCACCGCAGCCTGCGCTGGATGCTGATCTACGCCCTGCTGCTCGGCGGCATGGTATTTCTCTTCCTGCGCCTGCCGACCTCGTTTCTGCCGCAGGAGGATCGCGGCATGTTTACCACCTCGGTGCAGCTGCCCAGCGGCGCCACTCAGCAGCAGACGCTGAAGGTGGTGGAGAAGGTAGAGAATTACTTCTCGACCCACGAGAAAGATAACGTCATGTCGGTCTTCGCCACCATCGGCTCCGGGCCGGGCGGCAACGGCCAGAACGTGGCCCGCATGTTTGTCCGCCTGAAGGATTGGGACGAGCGCGATCCGACCACCGGCAGCTCCTTCGCTATTATCGACCGTGCTACGAAGGCGTTTCGCGATATCAACGAGGCGCGGGTCTATGCCAGCAGCCCGCCAGCTATCAGCGGCCTCGGCAGCTCCGCCGGATTTGATATGGAGCTACAGGATCACGCTGGAGCCGGACATGACGCCCTGATGGCCGCCCGCGACAGGCTGCTGGAGCTGGCCGGGCGCGATCCATCCCTCGCCCGCGTACGCCATAACGGCCTGGACGACAGCCCGCAGCTGCAGATCGATATCGATCAGCACAAAGCCCAGGCGCTCGGCGTCTCTATCGACGATATCAACGACACGCTGCAAACCGCGTGGGGCTCCAGCTACGTGAATGACTTTATGGATCGCGGACGCGTGAAGAAGGTCTACGTCCAGGCGGCGGCGAAATATCGCATGCTGCCGGATGACATCAACCTGTGGTACGTGCGCAACAGCGCGGGGGGGATGGTGCCCTTCTCCGCCTTCGCCACCTCCCGCTGGGAGACCGGCTCTCCACGACTGGAGCGCTACAACGGCTACTCCGCCCTGGAAATCGTCGGTGAGGCCGCTACCGGCGTGAGTACCGGCACCGCCATGGATATCATGGAAAACCTGGTGAGCCAGCTGCCCGGCAGCTTTGGCCTCGAGTGGACCGCCATGTCCTATCAGGAGCGGCTCTCCGGTGCACAGGCCCCGGCGCTGTATGCTATCTCGCTGCTGGTGGTCTTCCTCTGCCTGGCGGCGCTCTATGAGAGCTGGTCGGTGCCCTTTTCGGTCATGCTGGTGGTGCCGCTCGGGGTGATCGGGGCGCTGCTGGCGACCTGGATGCGCGGCCTGGAGAACGACGTCTACTTCCAGGTGGGGCTGCTTACCGTCATCGGGCTATCGGCGAAAAACGCCATTCTGATCGTCGAGTTTGCCAACGAGATGAATGCCAAAGGCCAGGATCTGCTTTCGGCCACGCTGCACGCCTGCCACCAGCGCCTGCGGCCGATCCTGATGACCTCGCTGGCCTTTATCTTTGGCGTCCTGCCGATGGCCACCAGCAGCGGCGCTGGCTCCGGCAGCCAGCACGCGGTGGGAACCGGGGTAATGGGCGGGATGATCTCCGCCACCGTATTGGCGATTTTCTTTGTGCCGCTCTTCTTTGTGCTGGTGCGCCAGCGTTTCCCGCTTAAAGAGCGTCAGGAAGATTGAACAATAAAAAAGGCGGCCTGTGAGGGCCGCCTTACTTATGCGTGATATTGTTCACGCTTCTTTTATTTTAGTGCTTCTTTCTTAGTGCGTATCCGGAATTATTTACGAAGCATACCTTCGATAAAGTCTTTCCAGTTCCCCAGTTCATGCTCAATCATAACAACCTCATCTAATTATTATGGGTATTCTACAAAAAACCGCCATTGCTGTGAAGAGACGCTAAATCAATTGCTATGATTGGCTACCTCCGCATTATTTGTTTGGCTTGAATACACTATGGCGCAGCGGCCTGTAAGATAATGTGACATATAGCAACATTCCTAAAAGTGGGCAGCGAAACGTTTCGCGGGCGTGACGTACCTCGCAACCTTGCGCTTTCCTCACCGTCTTCGAGCGGAAGGGATTTTCGGATATTCCCTGGGCATATATTGCGCAACAGTCGCTCCTATTAATGCACAATTATATTAATCATTGCCTGCTTATTATTTCCTGGCGACGCGTTGAATTGTGCAAAATAGATCATTAACAAACGCAAACTTAAACAAACTGCTTCACCATCATGGCGAATCAGGTAATACTTTGCCTCTCAGCATTAACAAGGTGAAATTTTATGAACGACTTTGCGTCTGCGTCTCTGCCGGTGATGTACGGCATCAAGAACTGCGACACCGTTAAGAAAGCCCGCCGCTGGCTCGATGAGCAGCAGATAGCCTACCGCTTCCATGACTACCGGGCCGACGGGCTGGATGCTGACATGCTGCAACGCTTTATTGCCGAGCTGGGATGGGAAGCATTGCTGAACACGCGCGGCACAACCTGGCGTAAACTGGACGAAACGCGGCGGGAAAGTATCCAGAATGCCCCCGCGGCGGCAGAGTTGATGCTTGAAATGCCTGCAATTATCAAACGCCCATTGCTCTGCGCGCCCGGTAAGCCTATGCTGCTGGGTTTCAAAGAAACCAGCTACGAGCACTATTTTAACGAGGTGTAGTCTATGTCATGCCCGGTTATTGAGCTGACCCAACAGCTTATTCGCCGCCCTTCTCTCAGTCCCGACGATGCAGGATGCCAGGCGCTAATGATTGAACGCCTGCGCGCCATCGGCTTTACCGTTGAACGGATGGATTTTGGCGACACGCAAAACTTCTGGGCATGGCGCGGCCAGGGCGAGACGCTGGCATTTGCTGGTCATACCGACGTGGTTCCCGCTGGCGACGTTGACCGCTGGATCAATCCACCGTTTGAACCCACCATTCGCGACGGCATGCTGTTTGGTCGCGGCGCGGCCGACATGAAAGGCTCCCTGGCGGCGATGGTCGTTGCCGCCGAGCGTTTCGTGGCCCAGCATCCAAATCATAGGGGTCGCCTGGCCTTTCTGATCACCTCCGACGAAGAGGCCAGCGCCACGCACGGTACGGTGAAGGTCGTGGAGGCGCTGATGGCGCGTAACGAGCGCCTCGACTACTGCCTGGTGGGCGAACCCTCCAGTACCGAAGTGGTGGGCGACGTAGTGAAGAACGGGCGTCGCGGATCGATGACCTGTAACCTGACCATTCACGGCGTGCAGGGCCACGTGGCCTATCCGCATCTGGCGGACAACCCGGTGCACCGCGCCGCCCCGATGCTCAACGAGCTGGTGGCCATCGAGTGGGATCGGGGTAACGAATTTTTCCCGCCGACCAGCATGCAGATCGCCAATATTCAGGCCGGTACCGGCAGCAACAACGTCATCCCCGGCGACCTGTGGGTGCAGTTTAACTTCCGCTTCAGCACCGAGCTTACCGACGAGGCGATCAAAGCCCGCGTCGCGGCGCTGCTGGAGAAGTATCAGCTGCGCTACAGCGTTGACTGGTGGATCTCCGGCCAGCCGTTCCTCACCTCGCGCGGCAAGCTGGTGGATGCGGTGGTGAAGTCGATTGCGCACTATAATGAGATTGAACCGCAGCTGTTAACCACGGGCGGCACCTCGGACGGGCGCTTTATCGCGCGGATGGGGGCGCAGGTGGTAGAGCTTGGGCCGGTAAATGCGACCATTCATAAAATCAACGAATGCGTAAACGCCGCCGACCTGCAGCTGCTGGCCCGTATGTATCAACGTATTATGGAACAGCTGGTTGCATAATCGCGTTTCTGAATGAGGATATGAGCATGGAATGGCTGGCTAAATACTGGTGGATTCTGTTACTGGTTTTCCTGGTGGGCGTGCTGCTGAACGTCATTAAAGACCTCAAGCGCGTCGATCATAAGAAATTTCTCGCCAACAAGCCCGATCTACCCCCGCATCGCGACTTTAACGATAAGTGGGACGACGAAGACGACTGGCCCAAGAAAAAATAATTGGTTGGGGTTATGCCGGGCGGCGCTTCGCTTGCCCGGCCTACAAATCTACATAAATTCAACGATATCGTCGTCGTTGAATTTCCCGCCGCTTAGCGCCTCATCAAAATAGTGCTTCGGCACGGTATAGCTCAAACGATCAAGCGCCAGCTGCATACTCTCCTGGCTAATGCCGTGACCCAGATCGTCAACGATATCCAGCGTCACATCGCCCCCGGCCAGTAACAGCGCCTCCTGAGCAGCTACAGCGTGCGTCAGCTCAATCACCCGATCCTCACCGCCGTGGATCAGGTGGATAGTCACCGCCGCGCCGATGGTCGTCGGCAGGCTGGCGAAGCGGCCATTAAAAGCAATCACCCGCGACGCCAGATCCGGCTGGGCTTTGACCCCCTCCAGCGACATGATCGCCCCCTGCGAGAAGCCGATCAGCGCCGTGGCCTGCGGTCCCAGCCCGCTTTCGCGTTGCCAATAGCGTACGGTCTCGATAAAGGTGGGCATAATGGCGTCAACGCGCGCCTGGCGGTTCTCCTCCGTTACGCCCTCTACGGAGAACCACTGCCGCGCCGGAGGCGGGCCACAGGGTTCAGCCCCACCAACGCTGACGATCAGCGCGTCCGGAAAGCGAGCGGCAAAGCCGGTGCCGACCTGCCCCATCGCTACTGGATTATCACCGACGCCATGAAACAGCAGCAGCAGCTGGCTGGCGGGTTTGTCCGGGCGTTGTACTACATGATAGTCATGTTCCATGGCGGTCTCCTTATAGCGTTGAGGTAAGTTTACGCCGTGCATCGGCGATGACCATGCCATTTAACTGAATGAGATTGTTAAAAAAATTGCAGAGTGGCAATCTGCCGCTGGCTCTGCGCTGCCCGGTCTCCGTCGAGAGAAGCCAGCGTTTCTGCCGTCTCATTTCGCTGGGCGGCCAGCAGTGCCTTGCGTCCGGCCAGTCGTAGACGCTGACAGGTCTCTGCCTCGCTGAGGCCCTGCTCCAGCTGGCTACGCAGCGCGGCCAGCGCCAGGTCGCTATGGTTCAGCAGACGCCTGAGCGCGCCGGTGGCGGCCGAGAGCGGACGATGGGCAAAGGCAAAACCGGCCAGCTCGATCCAGTCGTCACTATTAAGGGTAGTCGGCTCCCCCGGCGGCAGGGGTAACTTTTCAGCACGCCAGGGGGCCAGCCAGGGCAGATCTCTCGCCAGCCTGCGCTGCTCCGTTGCCACCAGCGCCTCTGCCGCAGGGGTGAGCGGCAGGATAGCCATCGCCGTATAGCAGCCGCTGCTCGCCTCGCGATAGCTCCCCAGCCGCACCAGCTGAAAGCCGCAGCGCTGCCAGAACCGCCACAGCTCACGGGTGTAGCCAAAGCTCACCGAAAGGTAGTCGCAGCCCGCACTGTGGGCGTGCGCCTCGGCGATCAGCCGCTGGCCGATGCCCTCCCGCTGACGTGAGGGATGAACGGCGATACGGCTGATACGACGCCCCACCAGCGTGGCTGCCAGCGGGCTGCCGCCGTGCGCGGCCAGCGACTGGGCCACCAGATTGCCGCGCGGCCGCCGAAAGCCCGCCCATACCGCCTGGCTCAGCTCGGGCGAGAGTCCCCCCTCCTCCACCAGCCACAGCGCGGCGATGGGTTGTTCGTCGGCCAGCGCCTGCCAGAAATGCTGCCCTGGGGCATCCATCATTCGCCGCAGATCGAGAGGCGAGGTTCGGTAGTGGGCGCTGGTCAGCAGACGGTAGAGCGCGGCGGGCTGCTCGGGTGACGTCAGCCACGCATCCTGCGTCAGGGAAGATAGACGGTACTCAACGCGGGAGTCAGAGAAAGGGACGGCATCATCAAACAGCAGCAGATCGCTGATGAACGCTTCAAGCGGGCAGCCGCTGGCCCAGCGCAGCGGCGTGTTCAGCGTCTTGTGTTGCAGACGATCCAGCCCGGCGCAGAGCTTCAGCAAGAAGCCCTGCCCTGTCCCCTCGTAGCCCTGCACGGTGGTGGTGAGCAAAACATGGCTGAACCCGGCGATTAACCGTCGCAGCAGCGGGCCAGGAATGGCCGCCGCCTCATCCACAATTAGCCAGTCAGGGCGATCGGTGTGTTCATCGTTAAGACGCTGAAGCAGCGCATCCGGCGGGATGAAGTTCACCGCCTCTCCGGCAAACTGCACCAGCACGTCGGTGGCCGCCCGCCCAGGAGCAGTCACGATGGCGTTACCCCGCAAATGACGAAGATGCATTCCCGCCAGCGCCGACTTGCCGCGTCCGCGCGGGGCGGTAACCACCATCACCCCAGGCGACATTGAACTTAATTCTGTGAGGATCGCGGCCTGCTCACGCTCCGGCGCGCCGCTGGCCGAATGCCATCGCGGCCGCGGGATAAAATCAGGAAGCGTAAGCGGCTGCCCCTGCTGCCAAAGGATCGCCTCGCCGTGCGCCTGTAGCGTGCGGCAAAAGTGATTGATAAAGCGCGGGGTGGCGATGGGATGAGCGGTATCGCTCCAGCGGCAGGCGTCGGCATCGGGGGTCTGCGCCCAGCGGGAGAGCGCAGGAGTGAGCAGGATCAGCCAGCCTCCCGCTCGCAGCGTACCGCCAAGAGCCGCAAAGGCGGCAACGTCAAAACCCTGGCGGGCATCGAAGACGGCATGGCTGAACTCACGGCCCAGCAGGGTAGTTAACGCCCGAGGATGGCAGTAATGTGCCGCATGGGAGGCATCCTGCTCTTCACCCACCCACAGCGCCGCCTGGTTAACAATCAGGGCGGCGGCCTGCTGCTGGCACCACGTCTCTTCCCCGCTGACTACCAGCAGGCGACGAATGCCCTCGCGCGCCATCTGCGCGCTCAGGGCGATCAAACGCTCCATGTCACTCTTCCCGCCGTTGAAGCCTTACAGACTTTTGCCAAAGGTGTTGCACTGGGCAACGTCGCCCGTGTCAAAGCCACGTTTAAACCAGGTGTAACGCTGCTCGGAGGTGCCGTGGGTAAAGCTATCCGGCACGACCCGGCCCTGGCTCTGCTGCTGGAGACGATCGTCCCCAATCGCTTCGGCGGCGTTCAGCCCCTCCTGCAGATCGCCCTCCTCCATCACGCCCTGCTGCTGCATGCTGCGGCCCCAGACGCCCGCGAAGCAGTCGGCCTGCAGCTCCATCATCACCGACAGGCGATTCACCTCAACCTGGGAAGCATTTTGTTGCAGCTGGCGTACTTTCGGTTCGATGCCTAAGAGCTTCTGTACGTGGTGGCCGACCTCATGGGCAATAACGTAGCCCTGAGCAAAGTCGCCTGCCGCACCAAGCTTGCTCTTCATCTCTTCGTAGAAGGAGAGATCGATATAGACTTTGCCGTCCGCCGGGCAGTAGAACGGTCCCATGACCGACTGGCCGGTACCGCAGCCGGTCTGGGTATAGTTACGGTACATCACCAGGGTGGGCTGCTGGTAGGTACGGCCCATCTTCTCAAACAGCTGGGTCCACGTCTCTTCGGTAGTAGCGAAAATGACGCGGGTAAACTTCGCCGATTCATTCTCCTGCGGGGTAGCAACCTGCTGGGTACCCGGCTGGGAGATGGGCTGGCCGGTAAGCAGCCCGGTTAAATCCACGCCGTAGTAGCCACCGATCACCACAATGATCAGCAGAATAATCCCGCCCTTGCCCCGGGGTAAACGCAGACCACGGCCGCCCAGCGGGCTGCCTGATTCGTTACGCCTGTCTTCAACGTTATTACTTTCGCGACGCCCTTGCCAACGCATAATCACCTCAGAGATATTTTAATAATATGATTGATCGTAGGCGGTTAAGGGCAGGATTACCATAAGAAAGGTGCTGTAACAGGCCGGAGGAGTGGGGAACGCCTCCGGCTGAAGACTTCGCGTTGAAACTAGTCCAGTTTCACGCCGAGACGGTGGGCCACGGCTTCATAGGCTTCGATCACGCCGCCAAGGCTCTGGCGAAAACGATCTTTATCCATTTTATCCATGGTCTCTTTGTCCCACAGGCGGCTGCCGTCCGGGGAGAACTCATCGCCCAGCACCACTTCGCCGTTGAACAGGCCGAACTCCAGCTTGAAGTCCACGAGGATCAGACCGGCGTCGTCAAACAGTTTGGTCAGCACGTCGTTGGCCTTGTAGGTCAGCTCTTTCATGCGCGCCAGGTTCTTCTGATTCACCCAGCCGAAGGTTTCGCAGTAGGAGTCGTTAACCATCGGATCGTGCATTTCATCGTTTTTCAGGAACAGATCGAACAGAGGCGGATTCAGGATCATGCCCTCTTCAATACCCAGACGCTTCACCAGCGAGCCTGCCGCGCGGTTACGGATAACGCACTCCACCGGAACCATCTCCAGCTTCTTCACCAGGCACTCGGTATCGGAGAGCAGCGCCTCCATCTGTGTTGGGATGCCCGCCTCTTCCAGCTTGCTCATAATGAAGTGGTTGAACTTGTTGTTCACCATGCCTTTACGATCGAACTGTTCAATGCGCGCGCCATCCCCTGCTGACGTATCATTGCGGAATTCGAGCACCAACAGGTCCGGGTTTTCCGTACTGTATACGGTCTTCGCTTTGCCACGATACAACTCAGCTTGCTTTTGCATCTTTGTTACTCCAGGTTCCAGGTGTGATGATTTGAAGTCTAACTGCGGCCATTATCCGCTACGCACACGTTTGCGTCTACCCTGATAAAAAAGGCCGGAGCAATCCGGCCTGATTTTTTACTTGAATGCGGCTTCGAAAACGGCCACCAGCGCGTCGTTTTGCGCCTGGGTAAGGGTGTGCCCTTTCGGATCGATAAACTGCAGGCTGCTGCGGTTATCGAGATCGCCTACCTGCAGCTTATAGTCGCCGGAGGTGAGGCCCGGATCGCGCGCGCCAAGAGCCTGCCAGTCGCTGTCAGAGAGCGGCTTGTAGGTTACTGCCATGCTGCCGGTTGAGCGCGTGGAGTCGGTCACCTTCATGCCCACCTTCTCAAGGGTGGCGGGCAGGCGCTGCCAGACAACGTTGAACGGCCCACGGACCACCAGCATCGGCAGACCGGTATCGTCGGCACCGCTCTGTACGTCGAGGGTAGCGGCGGAGCGGTTCTGCGCAGCGTTCTGTGCCGCAGAGGCGGTTTTATCCAGACCGGCAGAGATCGCGTTCAGCATTTCAGTGCTGTAGCGCTGCAGCGAGGCGGTATCGGCCACCGGCTTGCCAGCCTGCTCCAGATTCACCAGCTTCACGACAACCGCCTGCTGATAGCCCTGCGGTTTAACCGAGATTTGATAACGGCCACGGTACTGCTGATCTTCATCGAGGCGATTCCAGTCAACCCAGCCCGTTGTCAGGGTCTGCGCGGCGTCGTCGCGTTTATCAATCGCGTAGTTGTTGCCCTGAACGATGCTTACCACCTGCGGCCACAGCGTGCTGCGGTTGCCGTTCTCCACCAGCAGCGTGGCGGTATCACCGGTAAACTGGGTGCGGGCACCCGTCACCAGCGCCAGCGGCTGGGCCGGTGGGCGGATATCCAGCGCTTTACCGACGGCACCGCTGCCGTTGGTTACTGGAATGTTGTAGTCACCGTTCTGCACCGGCAGGATCATGCCAGCAGGCGCATGAAGTTCACCAAGCGGCGCGGCATCCAGATAGGATTCATCACCGCTAACCTGGCGCTTATAGCGCGAGTCCGAACTACAGGCAGCGAGCAGCATAACAAGCGAAACACTCGCTACCTTCACCAGGCGCGACTTCTGTACTGAGTAAGCCATCAAATCTCCCTAAACTTTACAGCAAACCGGCGTGCTTAAGCGCAGCGGTAACAGCCTCACGACCGTGGTCGGTAATTGGCGTCATCGGCAGACGCAGCGTGTCGGTCGCTACAAGCCCCAATGCCTTGCATGCCCATTTCACCGGGATAGGATTGGGTTCGACAAATAGTTTGTTGTGTAACGGCATCAGACGCTGGTTAATCACCCGCGCTTCGCTAAAGTGCCCCTCAGCGGCCAGACGGCACATTTCGGCCATGTCGCGTGCGGCCACGTTGGAGGTCACGGAGATCACGCCGTGACCGCCAAGCTGCATGAAGTCCAGCCCGGTGGCATCGTCGCCGCTTAAGAGACCAAAGTCATCTGAAACCAGCTCTTTGATCTGGTGAACGCGACTTAAGTTCCCGGTAGCCTCTTTGATTGCGACAATATTGTTCACTTTCGCCAGGCGACCCACGGTTTCAGGCAGCATATCGCAACCGGTACGCGAAGGTACATTATACAGAATTTGCGGCAGATCAGTGTGTTCCGCGATGGCTTTAAAGTGCTGGAACAGCCCTTCCTGGGTTGGACGGTTGTAGTAAGGCGTTACCGTCAGGCAGCCCACGACGCCGCTGTCGTTGAAGCGCTGCGTCAGGCTGATTGCCTCAGCGGTGGCGTTTGCGCCCGTGCCTGCAATAACCGGGATGCGCCCGTCGGCCAGCTCCAGAGTCATCATCACGACGTCACCATGTTCCTCATGGCTCAGCGTGGCGGACTCACCGGTCGTCCCTACCGATACAATCGCCGAGGTTCCGCTGGCGACATGATAATCAATCAGTTTCTTCAGGCTTGACCGGCAGACATTACCTTTCTCATCCATCGGTGTAACAAGCGCGACAATACTTCCCGTGAACATGGGCCATCCTCTGTGCAAACAAGATTCTCAATGGTACGTTTGGTGCTGTAATAAAAGCAAGCGACGCGAGGCGTTCCAGCGGTTGTATGCCGGTTTTTTTTATGCTTTCCTTAGGATTACCGAAACAGTTAGCGAAGCATCTACAGGAAGAACAGGTTTGGCCCCTTCATCACAACATTATCTGGTTATCACCGCCCTGGGTGTCGATAGACCTGGTATCGTAAATACGATCACCCGTCACGTAAGTAGCTGCGGCTGTAATATTGAAGATAGCCGGCTGGCGATGCTTGGGGAAGAGTTCACCTTTATCATGCTGCTTTCCGGTTCGTGGAACGCCATTAACCTGATTGAATCCACGCTGCCGCTAAAGGGGGCAGAGCTGGATCTGCTGATCGTCATGAAACGCACCACCGCCAGGCCCGGCGCGGCGCTGCCCGCCACGGTGTGGGTGCAGGTTGAGGTGGCGGACTCCCCGCACCTGATCGAGCGCTTCACCGCCCTGTTCGATGCCCACCAGATGAATATTGCCGAGCTGGTCTCTCGTACCCAGCCTGCCCAGGCCGGTGCGGCCGCCCAGCTCTTTATTCAGATCACGGCCCACAGCCCGGCGCTGGAAGATGCGGCAAAAATTGAACAAGCTTTCAAAGTACTATGTACAGAATTAAATGCGCAGGGCAGTATAAATGTCGTCAACTATTCCCAGAACGATGAACAGGATGGAGTGAAGTGATGAATCCACTGAAAGCCGGTGATACCGCACCGAAATTTAGCTTGCCGGATCAAGACGGAGAGCAAGTTAATTTGGCCGACTTCCAGGGACAGCGTGTATTGGTCTATTTCTACCCGAAAGCCATGACCCCAGGCTGTACCGTTCAGGCCTGCGGCCTACGCGATAACATGGATGATCTGAAGAAAATCGGTGTGGAGGTGCTGGGCATCAGTACCGACAAGCCGGAAAAGCTCTCCCGCTTTGCTGAAAAAGAGCTGCTGAACTTTACGCTACTCTCTGATGAAGACCACCAGGTATGCGCGCAGTTTGGCGTCTGGGGTGAGAAGTCGTTTATGGGTAAAACCTACGACGGCATTCACCGCATCAGCTTCTTGATTGGCTCTGACGGGATCGTTGAGCACGTGTTCAACGATTTCAAAACCAGTAACCACCACGATATCGTGCTGAACTGGCTGCAACAAAACGCGTAATTCTCGCCCGGCGACACTTCGCCGCCGGGCCAGCTTGCTATTCGTCAACCACCGGATTATCCGGCCAGGCATGCACCACGGCCTTGATCAGCGTGGCGAGCGGAATGGCAAAGAACACGCCCCAGAATCCCCACAGTCCGCCAAAGATCACCACCGACAGAATAATCACCAGCGGATGCAGGTTAACCGCCTCCGAGAAGAGCACCGGCACCAGCAGGTTGCCGTCCAGCCCCTGGATGATCAGGTAGACCGCAAAGCAGCTCCAGAACTCCGTGCCCAGGCCAAACTGAAACAGCGCCACGCCGATCACCGGCAGGGTCACCACAAACGCGCCGATGTAGGGGATGAGCACCGAGAAGCCCACCAGCACCGCCAGCAGCAGCGAGTAGTTGAGACCAAAGAGAATAAAGCCAATCCACGTCGCTACGCCGACGACGATCATCTCCAGCACCTTGCCGCGAATATAGTTGGTGATCTGCTGGTTCATCTCCACCCACACCTGGCCTGCCAGGCCACGGTTGCGCGGCAGAATACGGCGCACGGCATTGAGCATCTGCTCTTTGTCCTTCACCAGGAAGAAGACCATCAGCGGGACCAGCACCAGGTAGACCGCCAGGGTCAGCAGCCCCACCAGCGAGGCCACGGAGTACTTCACCACTGAATCGCCCAAACTTTGCATGCGGGCGCGCATGTTCTCCGCCATGGCATCGATAATGCCCGCGTCCATCAGCGCCGGATAGCGCTCCGGCAGCCTGGCAGCAAAATCGGAGAGCTTGTTGAGCATGCCGGGCATGTCATGAATCAGGTTGATCCCCTGCTGCCAGGCGACGGGCATCACCACGAAGGCCATCAGCATGAGAATACCGACAAACAGCACCAGCACGATGCTGGCGGCGACGGTGCGCGAGCAGCCGATACGCTCCAGCCGGGCGGTAGGCCACTCCAGCAGGTAGGCCAGCACGATGGCGACCAGCAGCGGGGCTAACAGCCCGCTAAAAAAGAACAGGATACTAAACCCTGCCAGCAGAATGACCAGCAGCGCAATCGCCTCCGGATCGCTAAAGCGACGGCGATACCACTGCATTAACATTTCGAGCATAACTTACCTTACCTGTAGGTCTCCGGTGGGGTTTTCCGGAGGAATTGTATCGGAGTGAAACAAAAAAGACTTCGCTTTTCGACGCTGCCACAGGAAACTAGTGCATCAATTGATTAAGATGTTCATCACGCTCGCCATACAGGATTGAGGTTATGTTCAGGACGTTGAGAAAAACGCTGGTTGCCACCCTGATTGCTACCCTGACGCTGGGCCAGGCCGCGCCGGCCTTTGCTGATTCAGCGGATACCCTGCCGGATATGGGCACCTCGGCGGGCAGTACGCTGTCGATTGCCCAGGAGCTGCAGATGGGCGACTACTATGTTCGCCAGCTGCGGGGCAGCGCGCCGCTGATTAACGATCCCCTGTTGGTGCAGTACATTAATGGCTTAGGGATGCGCCTGGTCGCCCATGCCAACTCGGTGCGCACGCCGTTCCACTTCTACTTAATCAATAACGACGAAATTAACGCTTTCGCCTTCTTTGGCGGCAACGTGGTGCTGCACTCGGCCCTCTTCCGCTACGCCGATAACGAGAGCCAGCTCGCCTCGGTGATGGCGCACGAAATCTCCCACGTCACCCAGCGCCACCTTGCGCGGGCGATGGAGGATCAGAAAAACAGCGCGCCGCTGACCTGGGCGGGGGCGTTAGGCTCTATTCTGCTGGCGATGGCCAGCCCGCAGGCGGGGATGGCGGCGCTGACCGGTACCCTGGCCGGTACCCGTCAGGGGATGATCACCTTTACCCAGCAGAACGAGCAGGAGGCGGACCGCATCGGCATTCAGGTGCTACAGCGTTCGGGGTTCGATCCGCAGGCGATGCCGACCTTCCTCGAGAAGCTGCTGGATCAGGCCCGCTACTCCTCACGGCCACCGGAGATCCTGCTCACCCACCCGCTGCCGGAGAGCCGTCTCTCTGACACCCGCAACCGTGCCAACCAGATGCGGCCAGTGGTGGTTCAGTCTTCGGAAGATTTTTACATGGCGAAGGTGCGTACGCTGGGGATGTATAACAGCGGGCGTAACCAGCTTACCAACGATCTGCTGGATGCCTGGGCCAAGGGTAACGTGCGCGAACAGCGCGCCGCGCAGTATGGCCGGGCGCTGCAGGCGATGGAGGGCGCTAACTATCCCACTGCCAGCCAGGCGCTACAGCCGCTGCTGAACGCGGAGCCGGGCAACAGCTGGTATCTCGATTTAGCGACCGATATCGATCTCGGACAGAAGAAGTTTGATCAGGCGATTAATCGGCTGAAAAATGCCCCGAGGCTGAAAACCGACCCGGTGCTGCAGCTCAACCTCGCCAACGCCTATCTGCAGAGCGGGCAGGCAAATGAGGCGGAGAAGATCCTCAACCGCTACACCTTTAACTATAAAGATGATACCAACGGCTGGGAGCTGCTGGCTCAAACCGAGGGCACGCTTGGCAATCGCGATCAGGAGCTGGCCGCCCGCGCCGAAGGCCTCGCGCTCAACGGCCAGCTGGATCAGGCGATCTCCCTGCTGGGCAGCGCCAGCGCGCAGGTGAAGCTGGGCAGCATGCAGCAGGCGCGCTATGACGCCCGCATCGATCAGCTCCGGCAGATGCAGGAACGCTTTAAGCCCTATACCAAGATGTAATCAGGAGAATGTATGTCCGACGCGGTCACTATCTACCATAATCCCCGCTGCTCGAAGAGCCGTGAGACGTTGAGCCTGCTGCAATCCCACGGCGTCGAGCCGCAGGTGGTGCTCTATCTGGAGACGCCGCCGGATGCGGCCACGCTGCGCGACCTGCTGCAGATGCTCAATTTGAGCAGCGCCCGGGATCTGATGCGGCAGAAAGAGGAGCTTTACCGCACGCTCAACCTGGCGGACAGCGGTCTGACGGAAGAGACGCTGATTCAGGCGATGGTAGAGAACCCGAAGCTTATCGAGCGCCCTATCGTGGTGAAGCAAGGCCAGGCGCGCATTGGCCGCCCACCGGAACAGGTGCTGGAGATCCTGTAAACACCGTAGGCCGGGCAAACGCAGTGCCGCCCGGCAATTTCAGAGTTTCAGGATCTCTTTCACAAACGGGATGGTCAGCTTACGCTGGGCGGTAATCGAGGCGCGATCCAGCTGATCCAGTGTCTCAAACAGGGTACGCATTTCGCGATCCAATCTCTTCAGCAGAAAACGGCACACGTCCTCGGGCAGCTCAAAACCGCGCTGGCGCGCGCGCAGCTGCAACGCCAGCAGCTTATCCTCATCCGACAGCGGCTGCAGCCGGTAGATCTGCCCCCAGTCGAGGCGCGAGGCGAGATCCGCCAGGTGCAGGTTGAGCTGGCGCGGCGGGCGATCGCCGGTGATCAGCAGGCGCGTACGGCCCGATTCAAGAATGCGGTTGTAGAGATTGAAGATGGCCATCTCCCAGGGATCGTCCCCGGCGATGCACTCAATATTGTCGATGCAGACCAGCGACAGCTGCTCCATACCGTCCAGCACCTCCGGCACGAACCAGGTACGCTTATCGAGTGGCACATAGCCGACGGCGTCGCCGCGCGCGGAGAGTTCAGCGCAGGCGGCATGCAGCAGATGGCTGCGCCCCGCGCCTTCCCGCGACCAGAAGTAGATGTATCCGCTATGATCCTGACGCAGCACGTTTTGTACAGCCGCCAACAGAGAGGGGTTATCACCCGGCCAGAAACTGGCAAAGGTTTCATCGTCGGGAAGATAGAGTGGCAGAGAGAGCTGCGCCGGTGCGTTCAGAGATACCTCAACAGGGCTTACGTTAAACGCAGCGAGTTTAACACAAAACGATGCGCGGTTTGAACCGGGCGCGATGCCCGGTTCACTTTCCGGATTAGTGCTGGGTGACGTCGTCCTCTTTGGCGTCAATCACCTCTTCTTCCGGTCGCAGGACGCTGATCAGCTTGAAGATCAGCGCCAGGCCGATGCCGACGATGGTCGCCAGCGCCATGCCCTTCAGCTCCGCCGCACCGATGTGCACCTTCGCGCCGCTAACGCCGATGATCAGGATCACCGAGGTGAGGATCAGGTTCTGCGCTTTGCTGTAGTCTACCTTGGACTCAATCAGCACGCGAATACCGGACGCGCCGATCACGCCGTAGAGCAGCAGCGATACGCCGCCCATTACCGGCACCGGAATGATCTGGATAGCCGCCGCCAGCTTGCCGACGCAGGAGAGCAGAATGGCAATGATCGCCGCCCCGCCGATCACCCAGGTGCTGTAGACGCGGGTAATCGCCATCACGCCGATGTTCTCGCCGTAGGTGGTGTTCGGCGTAGAGCCGAAGAAGCCGGAGATAATGGTGGAGAAGCCGTTGGCAAACATTGAGCGGTGCAGGCCCGGGTCGCGGATCAGGTCGCGCTTGACGATGTTGGCCGTGACCACCAGGTGGCCAACGTGCTCGGCAATCACCACCAGCGCCGCAGGAAGAATGGTGAAGATAGCGAACCACTCAAAGCGCGGGGTGTAGAAGGTGGGCAGAGCAAACCAGTGCGCCTGGGCAATCGGGGTGGTATCCACCACGCCCATGGCGAACGACAGCGCATAGCCCGCCAGCACGCCGATCAGGATCGGGATAATGGCGAGGAAACCACGGAACAGCACCGAGCCAAACACGGTTACCGCCAGCGTCACCAGGGAGATGATCACCGTTTTGCTGTCTGCCGACTGCCCTTCTGCCGGCAGCAGGCCCGCCATGTTGGCGGCAACGCCCGCCAGCTCCAGGCCGATAACGGCCACGATGGCACCCATCGCCGCCGGGGGGAACATCACGTCCAGCCAGCCGGTGCCCGCTTTCTTAACGATAAACGACACCAGGCAGAACAGCACGCCGCACATAATAAAACCGCCGAGCGCAACCTCATAACCAAGCGGCAGCAGGAGCAGCACCGGGGAGATAAACGCAAAGCTGGAACCCAGATAGGCTGGAATTTTACCTTTACAGATAAAGAGATAGAGCAGCGTGCCGACGCCGTTAAACAGCAGCACGGTAGCCGGGTTAATGTGAAACAGGATTGGCACCAGCACGGTTGCGCCAAACATAGCAAACAGGTGCTGCAAACTAAGCGGGATTGTCTGTAAAAGCGGCGGTCTTTCACTCACCCCGATAGCACGGCGCGTCATAGTGTTTTCCTCTGAGTTGTGTTTTGTATAAGGCGAACTGCGTCTTTTATTCAAAAAAAAGCCGACTATCAAAGTCGGCTCTTTTTCATTTATTCAATTACTTGGTACCAAAAATCTTGTCGCCGGCATCGCCGAGGCCAGGAATAATGTACCCGTGCTCGTTAAGACCCTGATCGACCGATGCGGTATAGAGTTCGATATCCGGATGCGCCTTCTCCAGCGCGGCCACGCCTTCCGGGGCGGCAACCAGAACCAGCACCTTGATGCTGGTGCAGCCCGCTTTTTTCAGCAGGTCGATAGTAGCGATCATTGAGCCACCGGTCGCCAGCATCGGGTCAACCACCAGCGCCATACGCTCGTCGATGTTCGATACCAGCTTCTGGAAGTAAGGTACCGGCTCGAGGGTTGTTTCATCGCGGTAGACACCGACCACGCTGATGCGGGCGCTCGGAACGTGCTCCAGCACCCCTTCCATCATGCCGAGGCCAGCACGCAGGATCGGCACCACGGTAATTTTTTTACCTTTGATCTGCTCGATTTCCACCGGGCCGTTCCAGCCCTCGATGGTCACCTTCTCGGTTTCCAGATCGGCGGTCGCTTCATAGGTCAGCAGGCTGCCTACTTCAGAGGCGAGTTCACGAAAGCGTTTGGTGCTGATGTCATGCTCACGCATCAGTCCCAGCTTGTGTTTGACGAGTGGGTGTTTTACTTCCACGATCTTCATACTCTTCTCCTTCCCCAGACAGTTGGCAGCCACAAAAAAAATCGCCGGATTATACCGCTTTTTTTCCGTTGCGCTATAGGTAGAGCGTTGATCCCGATCAATCAGACTGAAAATCAGTATATCGCAACGTTCACTGAGAGCCATGAATAATGGACTCGCAAACGTTTGCCTTGGCTGTTAGAATTGCGCCGAATTTTATTTCTATCGCCATGTGGGGATCCAAGCAGTGACCGATAAAACCTCTCTCAGCTACAAAGATGCCGGTGTTGATATTGACGCAGGTAATGCACTGGTTGACCGAATCAAAGGCGTAGTGAAGAAAACCCGCCGCCCGGAAGTGATGGGCGGACTGGGTGGCTTCGGTGCGCTGTGCGCACTGCCGCAAAAATATCGTGAGCCGGTGCTGGTTTCCGGTACTGACGGCGTGGGCACCAAGCTGCGCCTGGCGATGGACCTTAAGCGTCATGACACCATCGGCATCGACCTGGTGGCCATGTGCGTGAACGACCTGGTGGTCCAGGGCGCTGAGCCGCTCTTCTTCCTCGACTACTACGCCACCGGCAAGCTGGACGTCGATACCGCGGCCAGCGTCATCAACGGCATCGCGGAAGGCTGCCTGCAGTCCGGCTGTGCGCTGGTGGGCGGCGAGACCGCTGAGATGCCGGGCATGTACCATGGCGAAGATTATGACGTGGCGGGCTTCTGCGTCGGCGTGGTTGAGAAATCGGAAATCATCGACGGCTCTAAGGTCGCCGACGGCGACGTGCTGATCGCCCTCGGCTCCAGCGGCCCGCACTCGAACGGCTACTCGCTGGTGCGCAAAATCGTTGAGGTGAGCGGCTGCGATCCAGAAACCACCCAGCTCGACGGTAAATCACTGGCGGATCACCTCCTGGCCCCGACCCGCATCTACGTGAAAAACATTCTTGAGCTGATTGCCAGCGTTGAGGTGCACGCCATCGCCCACCTCACCGGCGGCGGCTTCTGGGAGAACATTCCGCGCGTGCTGCCGGACAACACCCAGGCCGTGATCGACGAGTCCAGCTGGCAGTGGCCTTCCGTCTTCAACTGGCTACAGCAGGCGGGCAACGTCAGCCAGCATGAGATGTACCGCACCTTTAACTGCGGCGTCGGCATGGTTATCGCGCTCTCTGCCCAGGATGCAGATAAAGCGATCGCGCTGATGAACGCGAAAGGTGAAAAGGCATGGAAAATCGGTATGATTAAAGCCTCTGATTCCAGCGAGCGCGTGGTCATCGAATGAAAAACATAGTGGTGCTCATTTCCGGTAACGGAAGCAATTTGCAGGCAATTATCGACGCCTGCACGCAGAAGAGAATTAACGCCACTATCCGTGCGGTATTCAGTAACAAGGCCGACGCGTTCGGCCTGCAACGCGCGCGTGAGGCCGAGATTGCGGCCCACGCCATCACGGCTGACCAGTTTGCCAGCCGTGAAGCTTTTGACCGTGAGCTGATGATGGAGATCGACGCCTACGCCCCGGATCTGGTGGTGCTGGCGGGCTATATGCGCATTCTCAGCCCCGAGTTTGTCGCCCACTATCAGGGCCGCCTGCTGAATATCCACCCCTCCCTGCTGCCGAAATACCCAGGCCTGCATACCCACCGTCAGGCGCTGGCCAACGGCGACGAAGAGCACGGCACCTCTGTGCATTTCGTTACCGACGAGCTGGACGGCGGACCGGTGATCCTGCAAGCCAAAGTCCCGGTCTTCCCCGGCGACAGTGAAGAGGACGTGACCGATCGCGTCCAGACCCAGGAGCATGCGATCTACCCCCTGGTAGTCAGCTGGTTTATTGATGGCCGCCTGGCGATGCGCGACGGTGCTGCATGGCTCGATGGCGTCCAGCTCCCCCCGCAAGGACACGCCGCCGAGTAGTCTCTCTATTGCCGGACAGCCTGCACCGTCCGGCAATAAATGCTGCATTATCAGATTACTGTCATACTTATCTGTCACAATTGGACAAGCTGTGGTAATTCTCACCATAATAAAGGCTGAGATGGATTTGCCACGTCCCGAGATTGAACCGGAGTGTGAGTTGTAATGGGTCAGGAAAAGCTATACATCGAAAAAGAATTAAGCTGGTTAGCGTTCAATGAACGCGTGCTTCAGGAAGCCGCCGACAAGAGCAACCCTCTTATTGAGCGAATGCGTTTCCTGGGCATCTACTCCAACAACCTTGATGAGTTCTACAAGGTGCGCTTTGCTGAGCTAAAGCGCCGGATCATCATCAGCGAAGAGCAAGGCTCGAACGCCCACTCCCGACACCTGCTCGGTAAGATCCAGACCCGCGTACTGAAAGCCGACCAGGAGTTCAACGGTCTCTATAACGACCTGCTGCTGGAGATGGCCCGCAATCAGATCTTCTTGATCAACGAACGCCAGCTCTCCGAGAACCAGCAAACCTGGCTGCGCCACTACTTTAAACACTATCTGCGCCAGCACATCACGCCGATCCTCATCAACCGCGAAACCGACCTGGTGCAGTTCCTGAAGGATGACTACACCTATCTGGCGGTGGAGATCATTCGCGGAGAGACCATTCGCTACGCGCTGCTGGAGATCCCGTCGGATAAGGTGCCGCGCTTCGTCAACCTGCCGCCGGAGACGCCGCGCCGCCGTAAGCCGATGATCCTGCTGGATAACATTCTGCGCTACTGCCTGGATGATATCTTCTACGGCTTCTTTGACTACGACGCGCTGAATGCCTACTCGATGAAGATGACCCGTGACGCCGAGTACGACCTGGTGCACGAGATGGAGTCGAGCCTGATGGAGCTGATGTCGTCCAGCCTCAAGCAGCGCCTTACCGCTGAGCCGGTGCGCTTTGTCTACCAGCGCGATATGCCGGACGCGATGGTTGAGATGCTGCGCGAGAAGCTGACTATTTCGCGCTATGACTCTATCGTCCCGGGCGGCCGCTACCACAACTTCAAAGACTTCATCAACTTCCCGAACGTGGGCAAAGCCAACCTGGTGAACAAGCCGCTGCCGCGCCTGCGCCATGTCTGGTTCGATAACTTCCGCAACGGCTTCGACGCCATTCGCGAGCGGGACGTGCTGCTCTACTATCCGTACCACACCTTTGAGCACGTGCTGGAGCTGCTGCGCCAGGCTTCGTTCGACCCTAACGTGCTGGCGATCAAGATCAACATCTACCGCGTGGCGAAAGATTCGCGCATCATCGACGCGATGATCCACGCCGCGCACAACGGCAAGAAAGTAACCGTGGTGGTAGAGCTGCAGGCGCGCTTCGATGAAGAGGCCAACATCCACTGGGCGAAACGCCTGACGGAGGCCGGGGCGCATGTGATCTTCTCCGCGCCGGGGCTGAAAATTCACGCCAAGCTGTTCCTTATCTCGCGTAAAGAGAACGATGAGGTAGTGCGCTACGCCCACATCGGTACCGGTAACTTTAACGAGAAAACCGCCCGGCTCTATACCGACTACTCCCTGCTCACCGCCGACGCTCGCATCACTAACGAGGTACGCCGGGTGTTTAACTTTATCGAGAACCCCTACCGCCCGGTACACTTCGAGTACCTGCTGGTGTCGCCACAAAACTCGCGCCGCCTGCTGTATGACATGATCGACCGTGAAATTGCCAATGCGCAAAACGGTCAGCCGTCGGGGATCACGCTGAAGCTCAACAACCTGGTGGATAAAGGCCTGGTGGACCGGCTCTATGCCGCATCCGGCTCCGGCGTGCCGGTTAACCTGCTGATACGCGGCATGTGTTCGCTGATCCCGGAGCTGGAAGGTTTGAGCGACAACATCCGGGTGATCAGCATCGTGGACCGCTATCTGGAGCACGATCGCATCTATATTTTCGAAAATGGCGGCGATAAACAGGTTTACCTCTCGTCTGCCGACTGGATGACGCGTAATATTGATTACCGTATTGAGGTTGCGGCCCCGTTGCTCGATCCGCGCCTTAAGCAACGCGTGCTGGATATCATTGAGATCCTGCTCAGCGACACCGTGAAAGCACGGTATATCGACAAGGAATTGAGTAATCGCTATGTGCAACGGGGCAACCGCCGCAAGGTTCGCGCGCAGTTGGCGATTTACGACTATATCAAATCACTCGAACAACCAGACTAATCTATGCCGATAAATGACAATACCCCACGGCCGCAGGAGTTTGCTGCGGTCGATCTCGGTTCGAACAGTTTCCACATGGTCATCGCCCGCGTGGTGGATGGGGCCATGCAGATCATTGGCCGCCTGAAGCAGCGCGTGCATCTGGCCGATGGCCTGGATGAGAACAGCGTCCTGAGCGAAGAGGCGATTGAGCGCGGGCTAAGCTGCCTGTCGCTGTTTGCCGAACGTCTGCAGGGCTTCGACCCGGCCAACGTCTGCATTGTCGGGACGCACACCCTGCGCCAGGCCGCCAACGCCGCCGACTTCCTTAAGCGCGCAGAGCAGGTGATCCCCTACCCGATTGAGATCATCTCCGGCAACGAAGAGGCCCGGCTGATCTTTATGGGCGTCGAGCACACGCAGCCGGAGAAAGGCCGCAAGCTGGTGATTGATATCGGCGGTGGCTCTACGGAGCTGGTGATCGGCGAAGATTTCCAGCCTATCCTGGTTGAGAGCCGCCGTATGGGCTGCGTCAGCTTCGCGCAAACCTACTTCCCGGGCCGCACCATCAACCGGGAAAACTTTCACCGTGCACGCATGGCGGCGGTGCAGAAGCTGGAGAGCCTCACTTGGCAGTATCGCATTCAGGGCTGGAACGTGGCGCTGGGCGCATCGGGCAGCATCAAGGCCGCCCATGAAGTGCTGCTGGCGATGGGCGAGAAAGATGGTTTCATCACCCCGGAACGGCTGGATAAGCTGGTCGCCGAGGTGCTGAAGCACACCAGCTTTGACACCCTCAACCTGCCGGGGCTTTCCGACGATCGCAAAGCGGTCTTCGTGCCTGGTCTGGCGATTCTGTGCGGCGTGTTTGACGCGCTGGCTATTCGCGAGCTGCGTCTCTCCGACGGCGCGCTGCGTGAAGGGGTGCTGTATGAGATGGAGGGCCGGTTCCGCCATCAGGATATCCGCAGCCGCACGGCGCAGAGCCTCGCCAACCAGTACAATATTGACCGGGAGCAGGCCCGTCGCGTGCTGGAGACGACGACCCACATGTACGAGCAGTGGGAAGCGCAGAATCCGAAGCTGGCAAATCCGCAGCTGGCGGCCCTGCTGAAGTGGGCGGCGATGCTGCACGAGGTTGGGCTGAACATCAACCACAGCGGGATGCACCGCCACTCGGCCTATATCCTGCAGAACAGCGATCTGCCAGGCTTTAACCAGGAGCAGCAGTCGATGATGGCTACCCTGGTGCGCTTCCACCGGAAAGGGATCAAGCTCGACGATCTGCCGCGCTTTACCCTGTTCAAGAAGAAGCAGTTCTTACCGCTGATCCAGCTCCTGCGCCTCGGCGTGCTGCTGAACAACCAGCGCCAGGCAACCACTACCCCGCCAACCCTGCGTCTGACTACCGACGATAACCACTGGACCCTCAGCTTTCCTCGCGACTGGTTTACCCAGAACGCGCTGGTGCTGCTGGATCTGGAGAAGGAGCAGGACTACTGGGGAGGCGTCACCGGCTGGCTGCTGAAGATCGAAGAGGAGCAGTCTCCGGGCGTCGCGGCCTGATCCGCATCGCCCTGCCCCTCTGAGGCCCAGGCACGCTTTGGCAGTGCCTGGGCATCGCCCGCCAGCGCCTCAAGCGGCGCGGGTTTGCCAATCAGGAACCCTTGCAGATAGTCGATCCCCAACGCAACAGCAGCGCTGCGAATTTCCTCGCTCTCGACGTATTCTGCCACCACCTGCATCTTTTTCATCCGCGCCAGATGGCAGATAGAGGTCACGATCTGATAGTCGAGGCTGTTTGAGGTCAGGTTGCGGATAAAGCTGCCGTCAATCTTCAGGATGTCGGCGTTGACGTTTTTCAGGCGCGCATAGCTGGCATAGCCGGTACCAAAATCGTCGATGGCCACCCGGCAGCCCATCTGCTGGAGCTGGCCCAGGGTCTGGTTTGCCTGGTTGATATTGCTCAGCGAGTTGCTCTCGGTCACCTCAAAAATAAGCTGCCAGGCCTCAATGTCATAATGTTCAAGCAGCTTGGCGACCTCCTGAGCGAAGTTGCTTCGACAGACGGAGGTTGGCGACAGGTTGATGGAGAAGCGTGCCCCAGGCTCCCTTTCCCGATAGTGCGCCATAAAGCGCAGCGTGTGCTCAATCACCCACAGGTCGATGCGCGACGAGAGACCAAACTCATGGGCCACCGGCAGGAACGCATCCGGGCCGATCGGCTCGCCGTCGTCGTCGAGCATGCGCAGCAATATCTCATGGTAATCGTCGCCGCGTACGCCAGCGATCGGCTGCGCCATCAGGCGGAACCGATCTTCCTCCAGTGCACGTTGCAGGCGGTTCATCATCTCCACCTTGCTTTTCAGGCTGCGCTGCAGATTGACCGCCCCGCGATGCTGGAGGCTCTCCGGGCTATGGGTCTCCAGGGAGAGATCTGCCGTGGTGCTCAGCTCCCCGAGCAAGAGATAGAGATGCGACACCGGCGAGCGCACGTAGCAGTAGCTAATCCCCACCTGCGGCTGGAGCGGCATGCCGTCCCAGGCGAAGCGAAACTGCTTGATCAGCGTATCCAGTCCGGCGATGCGCAGCGCGTGGGATTCGGTATTCAGCCGGATCACCATATCGTGCCCAGACAGGTGATAGACACACTCATTGTCATGCAGGCTCTGCTTCAGCCACTCCGACAGCATCTGCTTGTACTGGATGCGCAACATCACGCCGTAGTGCCGTCCCAGCAGCTCCAGGTCGGGGATGCGTAAAAAGCAGAGCACCGACCAGGGGGTATCCGCCAGCGCACGATTGAGCGCCCGCAGGTTGGGCATATTGAGCACCGGATCGAGCCACGCCAGGCGACTGGCCCGCTCGTGCACCAGCCGCTGACGGGTCGCCAACATCGACATCCAGGTGATGATAAACGAGAACACCAGATAGCTGAATGAGAGGATAGTCAGCTGGATATCGTAGCGCGGCGAGACCGGCATATAGCGATAGAAATAGTGAATGCTTACCATCAGGAACGGCGTCCAGACGATGGACATAAAGCGGTAGCCGTAGCGCATCGATCCCCACAGCATCACCGGGAGCAGGAGCGACAGCGTGTAGTTGGTGCTGAAGATGGTGGTACTTTCATCCCATGGAGAGAGCATCAGCATCATCAGCAGCGCGATGACGGCAAACCAGGCGACCACCTCAAGCCGGGTCACTTTTGGGTCAAACTCCTGGCGCAGGCGGGAGAGATACCCTTTCAGATGGCGCGGATGGTGGATCACCCTAATCAGCAGATAGCAGAACGGCGTACCGGTCAGGCCGCTGACCAGTAGAGCCTGATAGTTAATTAACGTGCGCAGGCAGAACGGCGTCACGCCGGTCAGGGCCTGATAGCTCTCATAGAGGCCAAGCCAGGTGATGGTATGGAAGATCAGCAGGAACAGGGAGGCCGGACAGAAGACCTGCCAGAACATACGCTGCGCAGTAAGCTGCGCATTGCCATAGGAGACGCTGTGCCGCCGGGTAACGAAGACGCGATAGCCGCCCCAGCTCACTATGACGGGCACCAAAAAATGGAGAATTTTGGTCAAGATCTCCGGGGCGCTGGTCTCAGGATAGTAGTGCCAGGCCAGGGAGAGAACGATGCCGGGCAGCGCCGCCCAGCCGTAGAAGAGCATCAGGCTCAGAAAGAGCGACAGCGGCAGATAGTAGAGCACCACGCTGCCATCAACGGCCCAGGTAAAGGTATCAACCATGCGGGCCAGGGGCAGCATCAGGAAAGGCAAGACGAGCGGCAGCGCCCACCATTTAGCTTTATAGAGATTATAAATTTTCGTGTAGCTCATCGATGTTCAGTGAGAAAACCCAGCGTCCTGAGGGGCGTGTCAGGCAGGGTTCCAGGCTAACCATGAAGATTATAGCGTCGGTCAGACTGTGACATTTGTGAAGAGTGTAGTGCCACAAAAACGGCAGCAATTGACCAGGATCAAGCAACCGTATGCCTTTCAAAACATCGCACTCTCTTACCAGCGCAATTTTTCGAGAAAATTCATGCGCTTTATCATTATTTCATTATTATGGCTTTAGTAAATGCTTTCTTTGACGAAATTTTACATAACGGCCGATTGATCTGCGCTGCGCTCTGTGCATTAATACAGCAATCGCCCGCCCGTCGGGTTAACCCGTAGGAACCTCTTGTGAGTCAGTCACACAGTATGCGAAAACGACAGCGATTTGACAGTCGCATGACCCGTATCGTATTGCTTATCAGCTTTATCTTCTTCTTTGGACGCTTCGTCTACTCCTCTATCGGTGCCTGGTATCATCATCAGGACAAAGCCCAGTCACAGCAGATTAGCCAGCCTGTGGATGTTAGTACGCCGCAACGCTGACAAACTCTGTTTTATTCGACGGCTGTAACATTCCGGCACAAAACGCATGTAGTTGTTTTTTTTGCCTCTTTTCGCACCTGGCGTACCTCGCATCGAACTGCGCCAGCCATGATTGTGTCTGAAAAGTTAATGCCGATAACGCCCCTACAATGAGAATCACCGATGCGCCCTGACGTTAAAAAAGGCCCAGATGTGAGCCTTTTTTATATTAATTATCTTTCTATCGCAAAATCACTTGCAAAGTAACTTGCCAACTTTATTTGATAACTTGATAGATGGCATATCTATATACCTTTCAAAAAATATAGCAACAGGGATTGAAATGCATACAGTTAACAAGGATGCGGCCAAAAACATAGAGAAGCCAACCTCACCATACTTTGATTTTAAAACAAATGATATTACATAAATTATTGTGGCATGAGTTAAATACAGCGGGAAGGATATCTTGCCAAGAAATCTCATCAATGGCGTTGTCAACATTTTAATTGACAATGTAGAGCCAACAAGTGATGCAAAGAGAATCATGCTACCGATAATCTCAAGGTATCTTGAAACCTGCACATAATTATAAGCTTTGAATAACTCAAGATATATGTAAAAACCACCATGAGGAATCACATTATCTCTTGGGAATGGCGTGGTTGCTAAAAACAAACCAACCACGAAAAGGATTAGCCTTAGGCCTGGGCTGATCGTGAAGTTTCCACCTTTGGTCAAATCGCAAATGATCACACCAAAAATGAAGAGCGTATAATATACATTCTCCAGACTGGCGAAAAAATAGGCCATGACAATCAGGTAAAAATATATACGATATTTACTCGTTCCAAATATTGCGAGGATAGCAAATACTAAAAAAGAACCAAAAAGTTCATATGATATTGTCCATAACGGATAGTTTGTTAGAGCATTATGAGTGAACGGTATCTCCACCATAATCTGGTTAAAAATAAACAAAAAAGAGTCCCACGCCCCTGACCAGAAATTATGCCCTATAAACTTATCTGAAAGCAATAATATAAAAAACATAAACAACATAGATGCAGCTACTGGGAACATTATTCTGGGGTATCGCTTCACTACGCCTGAAACGATATATTCATAGTTTTTTGTTTTGTTGAATTTTAGCGACAAAACAAAGCCACTCAAAATAAAAAATATGGCCACTGAGATATCGCCACTATAAATAAAGTTGAGAGGGGAAAGGCTTACAACCCTTCTTATCATACCAGCAAAACCCTCAAGCTCTGTAAAACGTATATCCGGCTTGTAGAAATTAATACAATGCTCAATAACCACTAAAAAACAACATATCCCTCTTAATCCATCAAGATATCCGAGATTATTATTTGTTGCTTCATCTTTCCGTATAGCATCAATTACAGAGGTCATAACCCACCCAATCCATTTAACAAAACGATACACTTTTTATAAAATTTTGCCGAAACACTAACCATTTTTCAGGGTTTTTGCAACTAAAGGTTTATGGCGAAAACTCTTCCGCTGTGCTACTGATTTTGGCATCCTGATTAAAAACATACTTTTGGATGTTAGAAGTATTGTCTTGAGCTATTTATAATGATTAATGCGTATCCATTGTCAGCAACAACCGGCGCGGTCCAATTTGCTTTAATCGCTTATAGAAACAATTAGCTAGCTAAACTATAAGCGGCAATTGGCATAAAAAAACCCTCTATCAAAGAGGGTTAGCATCTTTAAATGGGATAAATTGCCGTCATCTGGCTACCCATCATTCCCACTCAATCGTAGCCGGTGGTTTCCCGCTGATGTCATACACCACGCGCGATATCCCATTGACTTCATTGATGATCCTGTTCGACACACGGCCAAGGAAATCATACGGCAGGTGCGCCCAGTGTGCGGTCATAAAGTCGATGGTCTCAACTGCACGCAGGGAGACAACCCAGTCGTACTTACGGCCATCGCCCATTACGCCTACGGAGCGTACCGGCAGGAACACGGTGAAAGCCTGGCTGACTTTGTTATACAGGTCAGCTTTACGCAGCTCTTCAATGAAGATAGCGTCAGCGCGACGCAGCAGGTCGCAGTACTCTTTCTTCACTTCGCCCAGCACGCGGACGCCCAGACCCGGACCCGGGAACGGGTGACGGTAGAGCATGTCGTACGGCAGGCCCAGCTCGAGACCAATCTTACGCACTTCGTCTTTGAACAGCTCACGCAGCGGTTCAACCAGGCCCATCTTCATCTCTTTCGGCAGGCCGCCCACGTTGTGGTGAGATTTGATGACGTGTGCTTTACCGGTCGCAGATGCAGCGGACTCGATAACGTCAGGGTAGATAGTCCCCTGCGCCAGCCACTTAACGTCTTCCAGCTTCAGCGCCTCTTCGTCGAATACTTCAACGAATACGCGGCCGATGATTTTACGTTTCGCTTCCGGATCGTTCTCACCGGCCAGCGCGTCGAGGAAACGCTTCTCGCCTTCAACGTGAACAATGTTCAGGCCGAAGTGGTCGCCAAACATGTCCATTACCTGCTCGGCTTCGTTCAGGCGCAGCAGGCCGTTATCCACGAATACGCAGGTCAGGCGATCGCCAATGGCGCGGTGCAGCAACATCGCGGTAACGGAGGAGTCCACGCCGCCGGAGAGGCCAAGGATCACCTTGTCATTGCCAACCTGCTGGCGGATACGCTCCACGGCGTCGTCGATAATCTTAGCCGGGGTCCACAGCGCTTCGCACTCGCAGATGTCGCGCACAAAGCGCTCCAGCATACGCAGGCCCTGACGGGTGTGGGTCACTTCCGGGTGGAACTGCACGCCGTAGAAGCGCTTCTCTTCGTTAGCCATAATGGCAAACGGACAGGTCTCGGTGCTGGCAACGGTCACAAAGTCTTCCGGGATAGCGGTAACTTTGTCGCCGTGGCTCATCCACACGTCCAGCAGCGGGTTGCCCTCTGCGCTCAGGGAGTCCTCAATGCCGCGCACCAGCGCGCTCTGAGCTTTTACTTCAACCTGGGCGTAGCCAAACTCACGCTCGTTGGAGCCTTCAACGTGGCCGCCAAGCTGCATCGCCATCGTTTGCATACCGTAGCAAACGCCGAATACCGGTACGCCTGCCTCAAATACATACTGCGGCGCGCGCGGGCTGTTGTGTTCAGTGGTGCTCTCCGGGCCACCGGACAGGATGATGCCGTTCGGGTTGAACTCACGGATTTGGGCTTCGGTGACGTCCCAGGCCCACAGCTCACAGTAGACGCCCAGCTCACGCACGCGGCGGGCAACAAGCTGGGTATACTGCGAACCAAAGTCGAGGATAAGAATGCGATGCTTATGAATATTGTCGGTCATTGACGATTGTTCCGAGGCAGAAACAGATAGAGAAGATAAGTGCCGGGCAGCGTTAACCTACCCGGCCTACAAATTAAATCAGGAACCCATGCGGTAGTTCGGGGACTCTTTGGTGATCGTCACGTCGTGAACGTGGCTCTCCTGAATGCCCGCCCCGCTGATGCGTACAAATTCAGCCTGCGTACGCAGCGCGTCGATAGTACCACAGCCGGTCAGACCCATACAGGAGCGCAGGCCGCCCATCTGCTGGTGAATGATCTCTTTCAGGTAGCCTTTGTACGCCACGCGGCCTTCGATACCTTCCGGCACCAGCTTGTCAGCGGCGTTATCGGTCTGGAAGTAGCGATCGGAGGAGCCTTTGGACATCGCGCCCAGCGAGCCCATGCCACGGTAGGATTTGTAAGAACGGCCCTGGAAGAGTTCGATCTCGCCCGGGGACTCTTCGGTACCGGCCAGCATGGAGCCAACCATTACCGCCGCCGCGCCTGCGGCAATCGCTTTAGCGATATCGCCGGAGAAGCGGATGCCGCCGTCGGCGATAACCGGAATGCCGGTGCCTTCCAGCGCTGCAACCGCGTCGGAAACCGCAGTGATCTGCGGAACGCCCACGCCGGTCACGATACGGGTAGTACAGATAGAGCCTGGGCCGATACCCACTTTCACCGCGCTAACGCCAGCGTCGGCCAGGGCACGTGCGCCTGCACCGGTAGCCACGTTGCCGCCAACGATCTGCAGGTCAGGGTATTTAGCACGGGTCTCACGAATACGCTGCAGCACCCCTTCAGAGTGGCCGTGGGAGGAGTCGATCAGCAGCACGTCAACGCCTGCGGCAACCAGCGCATCAACGCGCTCTTCGTTGCCTGCGCCCGCGCCTACCGCAGCGCCTACGCGCAGACGGCCATGCTCGTCTTTACAGGCGTTCGGTTTACGTTCAGCTTTCTGGAAATCTTTTACGGTGATCATGCCGCGCAGGTGGAAGCTCTCGTCTACAACCAGCGCCTTCTCAACGCGTTTTTCATGCATTTTGGCAAACACGGCGTCACGGGCTTCGCCTTCACGCACGGTAACCAGACGCTCTTTCGGCGTCATATACACGCTTACCGGCTGGCTCAAGTCGGTAACAAAGCGCACGTCACGACCGGTAATGATCCCCACCAGCTCGTAGTCAGCGGTCACCACCGGGTAACCAGCAAAGCCGTTGCGCTCGGTCAGCTCTTTCACTTCACGCAGGGTGGTGGTCGGCAGCACGGTCTGCGGATCGGTTACCACGCCGGACTCATGTTTCTTCACGCGGCGTACTTCTTCCGCCTGGCGCTCAATGGACATGTTTTTATGGATAAAACCGATGCCCCCTTCCTGCGCCAGGGCGATAGCCAGGCGTGCTTCCGTCACGGTGTCCATTGCTGCGGAGAGCATAGGAATATTCAGGCGAATGGTTTTGGTAAGCTGGGTGCTGAGGTCGGCAGTATTCGGCAGAACGGTAGAATGAGCGGGAACGAGGAGGACGTCGTCAAACGTCAGGGCTTCTTTAGCGATACGTAGCATGGGCAATATCTCTGACCGGGTGGTTAAATATTGCCGTGGCATTATACAGAGCGTAACCGTTTGCATCTACACTTTTTTCGAAAAATAGTTGCGATTGCAGCCCATCGGGTTACTATCGATTAATTAACCTTCTGATTTAAAATTTGATCTGGCTCACATGTCATCGATGCAATCCCCCGCAATTTTTACCGTTAGCCGCCTGAATCAGACGGTGCGCCTGCTGCTGGAACGAGAAGTTGGCCAGGTCTGGATCAGCGGTGAGATCTCAAACTTTGCTCAGCCTGCGTCTGGTCACTGGTACTTCACGCTGAAGGATGATACCGCTCAGGTGCGCTGCGCGATGTTCCGCAACAGCAACCGTCGGGTCACCTTCCGCCCCCAACATGGACAGCAGATCCTGGTGCGCGCCAGCATTACGCTTTACGAGCCTCGCGGCGAGTACCAGATCATTGTCGAGAGCATGCAGCCGGCAGGCGAAGGCCTGTTACAGCAGAAGTACGAGCAGCTAAAGGCCAAGCTGGCAGCAGAAGGACTGTTCGATCAGCAGAGCAAGCAGCCGCTCCCCTCCCCTGCCCACTGCGTGGGGGTGATCACCTCGAAAACCGGGGCCGCGCTGCACGATATTCTGCATGTGCTTAAACGTCGCGATCCCTCCCTGCCGGTGGTGATCTACCCTACCGCCGTACAAGGTGAAGACGCGCCGGGACAGATCGTTCGTGCTATCGAGCTGGCAAATAGCCGTCAGGAGTGTGACGTGCTGATTGTCGGACGCGGCGGCGGCTCGCTGGAGGATCTCTGGAGCTTTAACGACGAGCGCGTGGCGCGGGCAATTTTCGCTAGCCAGATCCCTATCGTCAGCGCCGTCGGCCATGAAACCGATGTCACCATCGCCGACTTTGTGGCCGACCTGCGTGCGCCGACGCCGTCCGCCGCCGCAGAGATGGTCAGCCGCAACCAGCTTGAGCTGCTGCGTCAGCTGCAAAGCGGCCAGCAGCGGCTGGAGATGGCGATGGACTACTTCCTCGCGAATCGCACCCGTCGCTTTACCCAGCTGGAGCACCGCCTGCAACAGCAGCACCCGCAGCTGCGGCTGGCGCGCCAGCAAACCGTGCTTGAGCGCCTGCACCAGCGGATGACCTATGCAATGGATAACCAGCTTAAACGTTCGAGCCAGCGTCAGCAGCGGATGACTCAGCGTCTGAACCAGCACTCTCCGCAGCCGCGTATTCATCGCGCCCAGAACCGGGTGCAGCAGCTGGAGTACCGTCTGGCCCAGATGATGAGCGCCAGGCTCAGCGCCACCCGGGAACGCTTCGGCAATACGGTCACGCATCTGGAAGCCGTGAGTCCTCTCTCCACGCTGGCACGCGGCTACAGCGTGACCACCGCAACAGACGGCAACGTGTTGAAGCAGACCAAACAGGTAAAGGCCGGGGATATGCTTACCACCCGCCTGGCGGATGGCTGGGTGGAAAGTGAAGTGAAAGGCGTGACCGTCGCCAAAAAAACCCGGGCACGCAAAAAAACCTGACCTGACGCTAGCTCGCCTGATGATGTTTATCAGGCGTAACGGCAAGCATTACCCAGGACAGGCCAGAAAAAACAGCCAGTGCGCCAACCGCACCGATCGTGCCATAGAGCTGTCCAAAGAGAACCGAGCCTACTACCTGCCCCGCGGCCAGCATCAGAAAAGCAATACTGACGCCAGCCGCCGGTGAAGGTTGGGCAATGGCAGCGCCCTGTACCAGCAGCACGCCGGACAAAATGACATATCCTGCGCCACTCATCGCCACCACCGGAAAAAGCCACCCGCTAAAACCGTGGCTCACAGCCAGCGCAGCTAAAGACGCGGCCATAAAGAACTGAGATCCCCAGTAAACGCCCCGCATGCCGATGCGTCGCGCTGCGGTACCGGTAAACACGGCAATAACGCCTGCCCCGCCGCTCACCAGCCACAGGACGTTTGTCATTGCGCTATCCACGTTGGTGTGGCGGTGAAGTAGCTCAGGTCCGAAGCTCCACCATGCCGCGCTGGCAATGCCGCTGACAAAAGCAATAACCAACAGCCGCAACATGCCCGGCTTACGAAAGAGGATGCCCCAGCTCAGCGCTCCCTCTGTCGATGTAGACGCACTTTTAGGAAGAGTACGCCACGCCGCGATCAGGCATACCAGCGCCAGTAAAGCGAACGCTATACAGGCTGCCCGCCATCCGCCCGGCATGAAAAACAGAATAGGGACAGAAAGAATGATGCCTCCGCTGGTCCCGGCATTAATCACCGTATTTACCTGCGTCTGCCGCTCAGAGGGAACCTTATCGTTCACGGCCCCGGCAAGGGATGGGGAAGCCAGTCCAGAGCTAAGACCTGCAATAAACAGGCCGATCGCCAGCCAAAGCGGTGCCGCCGAAAAGGCCAGGATAAGTAACCCAGCGGCGGCCACAATTGCAGCCAACATTGCCGGGACACGTGGACCGAAGCGGCTGGTTAAAGAGGAGGCGATGAAGACGGATAAGCAATAGGCTACGTAGCTGCAGGCAGCAATTAACCCGGCAACCTCGGGCGTGAAAGGGATCTCCTGCCGAATATCGGGCAGCATAATTCCCCACGAAAATCTCGCCATCCCATAGGTTACGGCGATCAAGGCAAAGCCGGTAATTCCCAGCGCCACGTCTCTTTTCATTACGTTTCTCTTTTTCTGAGTCGTTAAAAAACGTAAGTGCTAAGAGACGATTGCGCAAATTTTGTGATTAGGCGTCAGACCTGACGAACTCGACGCGCTTTTTAGAGATCAGTCCGTGACCGTGCTGGCAGAAGTAGTCCACGGCACCGCAGGCTTTGAGCACCTCTAATGGCTGATGGCAATCGGGGCAACGGGCTTCTAGCGCCACATCCAGGTTACAGTTTTCGCAATGTGCATGGGTGCCAACAAGTTCCATCGGCTTATCACAGTTCGGACAGGTGAGTTGCATAACGCCTCCAGGTGTAGAGCAGTTAACTCAGCGTTGGGGTATAAGGCTATGTCCGCATAGGATATCACTTTCTGCAACGGATGATTCTGTAATCATTAAGGTGCAGCATCAAGATGGATAGCAACGCTGTAGCCTACACTCCTGAAGGAATAGACATTTCCGCGAACGCGTAAATAGATCTGCCCGTCTTTCACTTCTGCGTTAGCCTTATAGTCGTCAGCGATCATAATAGGCTCCACGTCTTTTACATGCGCCATGAAATCATCAGGACTCTTCCTGGCATCATAGAGATAGTAACGGTATGTATCCTTTGAAAGTGAACTGGACGCCGCCTGGGTGATATACAGGGTCAGCCCATCGTTTACATTCATATTACCTTTCAGCTGTTCATATACGGTAAACAGGTCACGGAATTGATACGCCCAGAACCCAAAAATAAGCAAAACAAAGACAGTCCCTGTACGCCAGTTAAAACCCCTCTTCATGGCGCAGCATCAAGATAGATAGCAACGCTATGGATATCAGAACCACTCCGATACAAAGCAGGGCTGTCGAAAGAGTAAATTTCACCGCGAACGTGGAGGTAGATTTGGCTATCCTTCACGTTCAGTACGGCTTTTTCATCCTTCGTGTTTAAGAAAGGCGCAGCGTCAGCAACGTTAGTCATAAAATCAGCATCGCTTTCTTTTGCATCCATTACGTAATAACGGTACGAAAAAGCCGTCGTGGCTCCTGCGTCGGCCCGTACTACATAGATATTTGCCTTATCGTTTAAAGTGATTTTCTTGTAGAGCCTGTATTCCACGGGGAAAAACCAGCTGGGCAGCATATACGCTATCCATGCCAGTACAGTGACGACAAGAGCGGCCACGTATCGCTTTTTAAAAGCCCGTTTTCTTTCCATGAATGTCCTTATCGGAATGACCTTGCACCATCCTCAAAATACAAACGTTCACGGCAGGGTATACCGTTAGATACATCGATAGCTTGCGCTTTAATGCTTCATGAATAAAAAAAGCCCGCAGGAAGCGGGCTAAATCTAAGGTATTACCCGGCGTTAGCGGCCGGTTTAGCCTGCGCATTTGCCAGCATACGACGGACCGGGACAATCAAGACGATCAGCACGGCGGCGCAAATCAGGAGGGCAACGGAACAACGGGCGAAGAGATCCGGCAGCATATCAAGCTGGTCGGCCTTCACGTGACCGCCAATCAGGCCTGCCGCCAGGTTACCCAGCGCGCTTGCGCAGAACCACAGCCCCATCATCTGACCGCGCATTCTTTCCGGTGCCAGCAGGGTCATGGTCGCCAGACCAATCGGGCTGAGACACAGCTCGCCGAGCGTCAGCATCAGGATGCTGCCCACCAGCCAGAATGGAGAGACGCCTGCCCCGCCGTTATTCAGCACGTTCTGTGCCGCCAGCATCATCAGGCCAAAGCCTGCCGCCGCAAAGAGAATACCGATCACGAACTTAGTAATACTGCTCGGGCGAATGTTCATGCTCGCCAGCTTCGGCCACGCCCAGCTGAATACCGGGGCCAGCAGAATGATGAACAGGGCGTTGATTGACTGGAACCATACGGCAGGAATTTCGAAATCACCAATCATGCGATTCGTATAGTCATTGGCGAACAGGTTGAACGAGGTCGGCTTCTGCTCAAACGCAGACCAGAAGAACGCCGCGGAGACCAGCAGGATAAAGCAGACCAGCAGTCGGGCGCGCTCTTTGCGGCTCAGGCCAGCAAAGACAAATAGATAGATGAAGTAGAGCGCTACCGATGCCGCAATCACGTAGACCAGCATGCTGGCGACCGCGACCGGATTGATGACAATCACGCCCTGCGCAATCAGCGTAACGACCACCGCCACCCCGACCGTCAGCGCCAGCAGCCACCTGCCTACGCCCTTTCTTTTCACTACCGGGCTGTTCCAGGTGGAGTCCAGACCCACTTCGCTGTCGTAGCGTTTCATGGCTGGAACGGCAAACATGCGGAAGATAATCAACGCCACCAGCATCCCGATGCCGCCGATACCAAAGCCCCAGTGCCAGCCGTGGCTTTTAATCAGCCAGCCGGAGATCAGCGGTGCAATAAAGGAGCCGATGTTGATGCCCATGTAGAACAGCGAGAAACCGCCGTCGCGACGCGCATCGCCTTTTTTATACAGCGTGCCGACCATGACCGAGATACAGGTCTTGAACAGACCGGAGCCGAGCACGATGAACATCAGGCCAATAAAGAACAGGTTGTCGCCCATAAAGGCAGACAGTGCAATCGACAGGTGGCCGAGGGCAATCAGGATTGAGCCATACCAGACCGCGCGCTGCTGGCCAAGCCAGTTGTCCGCCAGCCACCCACCCGGCAGCGCGGCAAGATACATAGTACCGGCAAAGATGCCGACAATCGCGGAGGCGTTCTCACGTGCCAGCCCCATCCCGCCGTCATACACGGTGGCCGCCATAAACAGGATCAGCAGCGGACGGATGCCGTAAAACGAGAAACGCTCCCACATCTCGGTGAAGAACAGCGAGCCGAGCGGATAAGGATGGCCGAAGAACGTTCGGCTCTCTTGATGATTAACAGAGGATTGCATATTTCTCCCGAAAGGTATGTCGTTGTGCAGGCAAACGCCGTCATGTACGCCGATCAGTTATGTATCTGACCGATTTTTTTACATGCGGCGAAGGGTTATCTAACCATTTGATAATCTGGCGCTAGTTTTGTCTAGTCCCCAGGCCGGGACTTTAAGATGAAAACTCGACGTTTGTCTACTTTCTTAGTTTTAAAGTTGGGCAGGAACGAATAGTGTTTGACATAACACAGGGAAATTTACGCTTTAAACAGACGCAAAACACGGTATTAGCTGGCGGGATAGAGCTGATGATCGGGATCGAGCCATACAATGTGGAATACATCACCGATGAAAAAGCCATGTACGCGCCCATGTTCATTACGTGACACCGCAAATTGATAGGGGGTATAGCTCTGAAACTGCTCGTTCAAGTGTGCAAATCCGTCAGGTTCAGAAGTCCTTACCCAATCTATACAATGCGATTTGAGTGCTGCGTTACGATTGGTGGTGAACTCCAACAAAGTAAGGCTCGACATACCTTGAAGCCGCTCAATCACCTTACAGAAATAGACAGCACTCTGCTTTTCAAAGCCAAACTTAGCATGGGCTGAATCAATATATTGAAAAGAGAAGCTTAAAGCCGTTCGGGCGTTTTTAGGCTTTCTAATAACAATCCTGTCGCCTGAAGAGGGGATCTTTCCCGCTTTAATCTTCCCTCTGCTCATTGTTAAGCTTCCATCATGCTGCGATAAAACTCAGCGGTCTCTTTTTTATCCAGAACATGAGTACAAACGGCGCTGACGGCTAAATCTCCTCGAGCGCTAATCCACGGTTGCTCCTGATGCGTTAGCTGCTCCAGCTCATAAGCGGTATAGCCGCCGAACACCTGATAAACCTCATTCAGATGTTCAACGATGTTAACAGGAAGGTCCGGAAGCGTTATTTCAGCAGTGATAGGTTGCCATTTGTAGTCGGCAAAACGGGCATATAAATCTCTGGCTACCGGGCCATGTACCCAGGCTTCAAACCGTTCAGGCACTAACTCAGCACCATCGTTCAAAGCCATGTACCAGGCATCGGCATAGTAAACCATTTTCTGTAGCTTAAGCGGCGTTATAACATCTCCGTGCTTTTGAGCAAAGCACAGCAGATAGTCCGCTACACTGTTTAGAGTTGTCACCGCCATGATTGCATCTCCTTTTGTAAGTCATTGACGACACATAGTTATTAGCTGCAACGATCGCATACTCGCAAAAATATCGCGAGTGAAACAGTGCTATCTCACCACCCAAAACCTTTATCTGCGAGCCAGGCCGAAAAATAAAAAAGCCCGCAATATGCGGGCTTGATAATAGCGTTACGCTCAGGCCTGTTACTTGCCCTTTTTAATATGCTTGATCAAACGCTTACGCTTACGCATCTGGTTCGGGGTCAGGGTGTTGCGCTTGTTAGCGAACGGGTTATCGCCCTCTTTGAACTGGATGCGGATCGGCGTACCCATGACGTCCAGCGATTTGCGGAAGTAGTTCATCAGGTAGCGCTTGTAGGAGTCCGGCAGGTCTTTTACCTGGTTGCCGTGGATCACTACGATCGGCGGGTTGTAGCCACCGGCGTGGGCGTATTTCAGCTTCACGCGGCGACCGCGCACCAGCGGCGGCTGGTGATCTTCCGCAGCCATGTTCATGATGCGGGTCAGCATCGCGGTGCTCTGGCGGCGGGTCGAGCTGTCATAGGCTTCACGCACGGATTCAAACAGGTTACCGACGCCGCTGCCGTGCAGGGCAGAGATAAAGTGCACGCGAGCAAAGTCGATGAAGCCCAGACGGAAGTCGAGGGTCTCTTTCACCTGCTCTCTCACCTCATTGCTCAGGCCGTCCCACTTGTTGACGACGATGACCAGCGAGCGGCCGCTGTTGAGGATAAAGCCCAGCAGGGAGAGATCCTGATCGGAGATGCCTTCCCGGGCGTCGATCACCAGCATCACCACGTTGGCGTCTTCAATCGCCTGCAGGGTTTTGATTACCGAGAACTTCTCTACGGTATCGGTGATCTTGCCGCGCTTGCGCACCCCTGCGGTATCAATCAGCACGTATTCACGCTCGTCGCGCTGCATCGGGATGTAGATGCTGTCGCGGGTGGTGCCCGGCATGTCGTACACCACCACACGATCTTCACCAAGAATACGGTTGGTCAGGGTAGATTTACCGACGTTAGGACGACCCACGATAGCCAGCTTGATCGGCAGATCCAGCGGGTTGAAGTCATCTTCAGGCTCTTCAACTTCTTCACTGTTCTGCTCGGCTTCAAACTGTGCCCAGTAGGCCGCGTCTTCGTCCACCTCTTCCTCTTCACGCGGATCGATTTCCTGCATCCACGGTACCAGCACGTGCTCCAGCAGGCTGGTCACGCCGCGCCCGTGAGAGGCGGCAATCGGGTGGATCTCACCCAGACCGAGGGAGTAGAAATCAAGGACTGCCTGATCGGGATCGAGACCGTCGGTTTTGTTGGCCACCAGGAAGGTCGGTTTTTCACGCGAGCGCAGGTGCTTGGCGATGGCTTCATCGGCTGGCATCAGGCCAGCACGGGCATCCACCATAAACAGCACTACGTCCGCCTCTTCGATCGCCAGCAGAGACTGCTCGGCCATGCGGGTTTCAACGCCGTCTTCCGTACCGTCAATACCGCCGGTATCGATACAGATAAACTCGCGACCTTCAACCTCGGCCCGACCGTACTTACGGTCGCGCGTCAGCCCCGGGAAGTCCGCTACCAGCGCATCACGAGTACGCGTTAAGCGGTTAAAAAGGGTGGATTTGCCAACGTTCGGGCGTCCGACAAGCGCGACCACAGGAATCATGTTTAAAGCCTCATTCAAAAAATCATTGTCAACGCCGCCAATTCGCGCCGCTGGTAAATCAGTAAAAATTAAAAACAGTAAAACGGCCCCTGAAACAGGAGCCGTTTTTCAACGCCAACGACCGCCGTAATTAACGCGTAATCGCGTAGAGCGTACCGTCTTTCGCCTGGATCAGCAGTTTGCCATCGGCAACAACCGGCTCGGTCAGCAGACCAGAGCTGTCAACTTTCTGCTGCGCCATGAAACGTCCGTCTTCCGGGTTGATCCAGTGCATGTAGCCTTCGCTATCCCCTACTACGATGGATCCATTATACAACGCCGGCGAGGTCAGGTTACGGTGCAGCAGATCGCTTTGTGTCCAGAGCGTGACGCCGCCGTCAGTCGTCAGGGCCAATACGCGATCGTTCTGGTCAACCAGGTAGATGCGGTTGCCATCAACGATGAAATCATTCACCGAACCCAGCTCGCGTTTCCACATAATCTGGCCGCTGCGAAGATCCAGCGCGGTCAGGTTACCGTTGTAGGCCAGCGTATAGACCACGCCGTTCACCACAACCGGGGTGGTATCAACATCGCTCAGACGGTCAATCTCCGTTGCGCCAGTGGCCTGGGAGATACGCTGCTGCCAGATCATCTGGCCCTCTTTCAGCATCACCGCGCTGACGCGACCGTTATCACCGCCGACAATCGCCGCACCAAAGGCCGGAGCCGGGGCGGATTCACCGCGCAGCGACAGGGCTGGCATATCGAGGTTAACGGTCCACTTCACTGCGCCATCGCTCTCGTTCAGCGCCTGCAGCTGGCCGTTGCTGGTATGGATCAGTACCAGGCCGTCGCTCACGACCGGACGGGAGAGCACTTCCCCGGCGGCGGTGGTCTGCCAGGCCTGGGAGCCATCGTTGGTGTTCAGGGCATAGACCTGCGCCTTTTCACTGCCGACGTAGACGTGGCCGCCAGCCACCGTCAGGCCGCCGGAGAGCAGCGCTGGACGGGTGGAGAACCAGCCGCTCTTCTCGGCCAGGCTGATAGACCACACCTCTTTCCCATCGTCTGCGTTGATGGCTTTCACCATCCCATGACGATCGGCAGCGTAAACCACGCTGTCAGCAAACGCCGGGTGCAGGTTAGAGTAGAAATCGCCAATGCCGTCGCCGACAGAGGTGCTCCACGCGGTAGACGGGTCAAACTGATTTTCAACCGTCGGCAGCGGAGACATTTTGACAACGTCCTCTTCGCCATTAAACAGAGAACAGCCACTCAGCAAGGTGACCGAAAGCAGCCCTGGCAGAAGTAATTTACGCAATTGCATCGGGTCCCTCTCAGATGGACAAATTATTGATTTTCATCTGCAACATTTCACTCAGCGCTGGCGAAGCGTCGCTTTTCGCGCCCGTTTCCCAGGCGCTGCGCGCACCTTGTTTATCGCCCTTGCTGAGCAGGGCTTCGCCGCGCAGATCGGCTACGATGGCCGTCCAGCCTTCACCCTTGATCGACTCCAGGGTTTTCAGCGCCGCATCGGCCTGCTTCAGCTGTACCTGAACACGCGCCAGGCGCAGGTTGATCACCGCTTTCAGATTCTCATCGCTGGCGGCGGCCAGACCCTGCTGCAGCTGCGCTGCGGCTTTATCCAGCTGGTTGCTCTCGACAAACTGCTGGGCCAGCTCAAGGGAGGCAAAGGCACCATAGGTATTTTTGGTATCAGCAGCAAACTTCTCTGCGGCCGCCAGCGTCTCTGGCTTATCCGCCCGCAGCGCCGAGACGGCATTTTCATAGGCATAAGAGGATTCGCGCACGGAATCATCCTGATGGCTCGCCCAGTAGCGCCAGCCAACCAGCGCGCCAACGCCTAAAATAACCCCAACGGCCAGCGCTTTGCCATTCTCGGCAAAGAAGCGTTTAATCGCATCAACCTGGTCGTGCTCGTTCTCGTAGATTTCCACGCAGTCCTTCTCCTTAACGATAATTCCCCGGGGAGATTAACCCAGTAGTGTGCGCAAATGCGCGGCAACGCTATCCTGCGCTACGGTCGTCTGCTCACCAGAGCGTAAATCTTTCACCACCACGTTGCCGTTAGCCACTTCTGACTCACCCAGCACCAGCGCAACGCGAGCGCCCCACTTGTCGGCACGGGCAAACTGTTTCTTGAAGTTGCCGCCGCCATGGTTGGTCATCAATTTTACCTCAGGCACAGCATCGCGAACCCGCTCAGCCAGCTGCAGCGCAGCGGCCTGCGTATCCGTACCCGACGCGACCAGGTATATATCGACAACGGGATCGGCATTAAATTCCGGATTAACTGCCTGAACTAACAAAACAAGTCGCTCGAGGCCCATCGCAAAGCCAACCGCTGGTGTTGCGCGTCCGCCGAGCTGCTCAACCAGGCCGTCGTAGCGGCCGCCTGCGCAGACCGTGCCCTGTGAGCCGAGGCTGGTGGTCACCCACTCAAAGACGGTGCGGTTGTAGTAGTCGAGACCGCGTACCAGGCGCTGGTTAACGGTATAGGCGATGCCTGCCGCATCCAGCAGCTTGCACAGGCCAGAGAAGTGCTCACGAGAGTCATCGTCCAGGTAGTCGCCCAGCGCCGGGGCGTCGTTCAACAGCTGCTGCACGTCCGGGTTTTTGGAGTCCAGCACGCGCAGCGGGTTGCTGTACATGCGGCGCTTGCAGTCTTCGTCGAGCTTGTCTTTGTGCTGCTCAAGGAACGCCACCAGCGCATCGCGGTAGTTAGCACGCGCCTCCAGCGAGCCGATAGAGTTCAGCTCCAGGCTGACGTGATCGGCGATGCCCAGCGCGCGCCACCAGCGGGCGGTGAGCAGGATCAGCTCGGCGTCAATGTCCGGGCCTTGCAGGCCAAAGACTTCACAGCCCAGCTGATGGAACTGGCGGTAGCGCCCTTTCTGCGGACGCTCGTAGCGGAACATCGGCCCGACGTACCACAGACGCTGCTCCTGATTGTACAGGAGACCATGTTCGATGCCGGCGCGTACGCAGCCCGCCGTACCTTCCGGACGCAGCGTCAGGCTATCGCCGTTGCGGTCGTCAAAGGTATACATCTCTTTTTCAACCACGTCGGTCACTTCACCGATGGCGCGTTTGAATAACGGGGTCTGCTCTACAATCGGCAAGCGGATTTCACTGTAACCGTAGCTGCCGAGCACGTTCTTAAGTGTGCCTTCAATGCGCTGCCAGATGGCGGTGTCGCCTGGCAGGTAATCGTTCATGCCGCGAATGGCTTGAATATTCTTTGCCACGTTTATTCTCTTTATAAATATAAAAATGAACCCTCAGGGCAAACCCGAACGTGCGGGCCCTGCGGGTTCAATCATACACGGGAAGCCAGCCGCTTCCCAGCAACGTTATTTTTCCAGCTGCTGAACGTCAATGCGGCGGGCTTCATCAAGCATCGAGGCTTTGGCGCGGATGCGGGCTTCCAGCTGGGCGATCATGTCGCCGTTGTCCAGCCGATCCTTACGCACGCCATCTTCGTACAGGCCGCTCTTCTTGTTGCCGCCGGTGACGCCGAGGGTGGAGACCAGCGCTTCGCCCGGGCCATTCACCACGCAGCCGATGATCGAGACGTCCATCGGGGTGATGATATCTTCCAGGCGCTGCTCAAGGGCATTTACCGTGCCGATCACGTCAAACTCCTGACGGGAGCAGGTTGGACAGGCGATAAAGTTAATGCCACGGGAGCGGATGCGCAGGGACTTGAGGATATCGAAGCCGACTTTGATCTCTTCAACCGGATCCGCCGCCAGCGAGATACGCAGCGTGTCGCCGATCCCTTCCGAGAGCAGCAGTCCGAGGCCAATGGCTGACTTCACCGAGCCTGCACGCGCGCCACCGGCTTCGGTGATGCCGAGGTGCAGCGGCTGATCGATCTGCTTCGCCAGCAGGCGGTAGGATTCAACGGCGAGGAAGACGTCGGACGCTTTAACGCTCACCTTGAACTGGTCGAAGTTGAGACGATCCAGATGATCCACATGGCGCATGGCGGATTCCAGCAGCGCCTGCGGCGTCGGCTCGCCATACTTCTCCTGCAGATCCTTCTCCAGCGATCCGGCGTTAACGCCGATGCGGATCGGAATATTTTTGTCACGCGCACAGTCAACAACGGTGCGAATACGCTCTTCGTTACCGATGTTGCCCGGGTTGATACGCAGGCAGTCAACGCCGTACTCCGCTACCTTCAGCGCAATACGGTAGTCAAAGTGGATATCCGCAACCAGCGGAACGCTAACCTGCTGTTTGATGAGCTTAAAGGCTTCCGCCGCGTCCATGGTGGGCACGGAGACGCGGACGATATCCGCGCCAACGCGCTCCAGGGCTTTGATCTGGTTGACCGTCGCTTCCACATCCGTGGTGCGCGTGTTGGTCATTGATTGAACGGCAATGGGGGCACCATCGCCGATCGGCACATTCCCCACGTAGATGCGTTTCGATTTTCTACGCTGAATAGGGGCCTGGTTATGCATTGAAAACTCTCCCGCGTTGCCCGTCAGTTACTGAGCTGCTGATTGTTCGGCATTGAGGGTCAGGCGCGCAACCTGGTTCGTTCTGATAAAGCGGCTCAGATCGACGGGCTTGCCCTGGAACTGGATCTGCACGGCTGACGGTGCACCAATTTTTAACTTATAAGGGGTCTGACCGGCCAGGTTCAGGCTGGCACCGCTACGCTGGATACCGCTGAACAGCTTCTTGCCGGTGGCGTCGGTCACTTCCAGCCAGCAGTCGGCGGTAAAGGTCATCGCCAGCGCGTTGGCATCAACGGTGTTGGTCACGCCCGCCTGGTCGGTCGGCAGCGGCGCGGCGCCCGGAGCGGTATTTGCCGTTGCAGCCGCCGCTGGGGCAGCGGTTGCCGGTGCGGTCGCCGCTGGGGCGGTCGCGGCGTCAACGTTAGCCTGAGACGGAGAGACCACGGCGTTTTGCGCGTCAGCCTGTGCCGGCGCGGTGGTGGTCGCCGCTGGCGGTGTCTGGGTTGCTACGTCGGCAGGCGCGGTACCGGTGGACTGCGCCTCAGCCGGCTCGGCCGGATCGGTGTTCAGAGGGACGCTTTGTGATTCACCGTTGCTGGCGCTCAGTTCAGCAGAGGATTGATCGGCCATGGTGCTGATCTCCTCCTGCTGGGCTTTGTGGTTCTGCCACCACCATGCGCCGGTGAGGCCAACAACGACAAAGACAATCAGCCAGGTGATGCTCGACAGCCAGCCATCGCGCTTCTTACGGCGTTTGCCAAGGGAAAAAGAGTGCATCGGGGCGACCTTTGCCGCTCTGACCGGGGCCTGTTTTTCCATCATTGGCAGCAGCTCTTCTTCCGGGATGTGCACGAGGCGTGCATAGGAGCGGATATAGCCCCGCAGGAAGGTGGAAGCCAATTCGGCAGGCGCTTTGTCTTCTTCGATATCGCGAACGGTGGAAACCTTGAGGCACAGGCGTTCAGCGACCGCTTGTTGGCTTAGCCCAAGCTGCTCGCGGGCGTTGCGCAGGCGGACGCCAGTGGTTTGTGTTGCATTTAGGTCTTGAGTGGCTTCAGTATTCATTCGCTACAGCTGCTGGTACGTGAAATGTAAAATCAGGTGCCGGTAAGTCACAATGCCCACCCGCACCGCGAAACTTCTGGGTCAGTTAACCTTAGACCGACAGTATAAAGCTGTCAGGCCGGGGATAACAGAACAGCTTTTACCTTGTGGGCTAAACTGTTGTTCCATCGTTACATACTGCCTCAATCACGACGGAAACGCACCGTAATTATTTATCGAAACTGTATATTTGAGTAAGTTACGCCACGCGATTATGCTGCACGATCCCGGTTTGGGACCGTGCAGAGAGCATAATTAGACAGCCTTAACCGAAATTGGCTCGCCCTGCATACGCTTGCGCAGGGTGCGCTTGGTACGGTCGATCACCTCGCCCGCCAGCTGGCCGCAGGCAGCATCGATATCGTCACCGCGGGTTTTACGCACGATAGTGGTAAAGCCATACTCCATCAGCACCTTAGAGAAGCGATCGATACGGCTGTTTGAGCTACGGCCATACGGCGCGCCGGGGAACGGGTTCCATGGGATCAGGTTGATCTTGCACGGGGTGTTCTTCAGCACTTCCGCCAGCTGGTGCGCATGCTCGGTGCCATCGTTGACGTGATCCAGCATAACGTACTCGATGGTAACGCGGCCCTGGTTAGCGTTGGATTTGCTAATGTAGCGGCGAACGGCATCGAGGAAGGTTTCGATATTGTACTTTTTGTTGATCGGCACAATTTCGTCACGGATCTCGTCCGTCGGCGCATGGAGCGAAATCGCCAGCGCAACGTCGATCATATCGCCCAGCTTGTCCAGCGCAGGCACGACGCCAGAGGTGGACAGGGTCACGCGGCGCTTGGAGAGACCAAAGCCGAAATCATCCAGCATGATCTCCATCGCCGGAACGACGTTGTTCAGGTTAAGCAGCGGCTCGCCCATGCCCATCATCACCACGTTGGTGATCGGACGCGTGCCGGTGACTTTTGCCGCGCCGACGATTTTCGCCGCACGCCACACCTGGCCGATGATCTCAGAGACCCGCAGGTTACGGTTAAAGCCCTGCTGGGCGGTAGAGCAGAATTTACACTCCAGGGCGCAGCCGACCTGGGAGGAGACGCACAGCGTGGCGCGATCCTCTTCCGGGATATAGACCGTCTCAACGCGCTGGTCGCCCACCGCGATCGCCCATTTGATGGTGCCGTCGGTAGAGCGCTGCTCTTCAACCACTTCCGGCGCGCGGATCTCCGCGACCTCTTTGAGCTTGTTACGCAGCACCTTGTTGATATCGGTCATATCATCAAAGTTATCGCTGCAGTAGTGGTACATCCACTTCATCACCTGGTCGGCACGGAACGGCTTTTCGCCCAAGTTTTTGAAAAATTCGCGCATCTGCTGACGGTTGAGATCCAGCAGGTTGATTTTTCCATTTTTATTTGGAACCGCAGGAATGACGACTTCGGTGGTATTGACTAATTCAGACATAATTTTTTCCGGCCTCGTTGTTACACGTTATGGCCCCTGGAGGGTTGAAAAGAAACGCCCCGGAAAGCAGTTTGCTCATCCGGGGCGTTGCATTGTACAAAGTCTGGCGCAGGGATGCCACGTTTGCACGCGGCATTAGCGAAATAATTAACGCGTGCGCGGGCAGACTTCGTTCTCACCGAAGAAGAAGGCGATTTCACGGGTAGCAGACTCAACGGAGTCAGAGCCGTGGGTGCCGTTCTCGGTGAAGCTGTCAGCGTAGTCGGCGCGCAGGGTACCGGCCAGCGCGTTGTCCGGGTTGGTCGCACCCAGCAGATCGCGGTGACGCTGTACGGCGTTTTCGCCTTCCAGCACGGATACTACGATCGGGCCAGAGGTCATGAACTCAACCAGACCGTCAAAGAATGGGCGACCTTCGTGCTCAGCGTAGAAACCGCGAGCCTGCTCAACGGTCAGATGCAGCATTTTGGTGCCTACGATTTTGAACCCAGCGGATTCAAAGCGTGCAAAGATGCTGCCAATAACGTTTTTTGCCACCGCGTTCGGCTTGATGATGGAAAAAGTACGTTCAATTGCCATGATAACCTCTGTTATGTATTTGTTGTCGTGCATACACCCGTATGACCTGGCGCGAATTATAGAGAGCTACGCCACCCTTGCCTATGGATGAAGATAACATTTTTTTAAAATAAGATGAGTTTTAGCAACCTCAAGCCGCAAACTGGCGCTACAGCACCCGAAAAAGCACCGTTGCGGTCTGTCCCACCCCATCCATCACTACCAGCTGATACTCCCCCCGCTTCTCCAGACGCAGGCTTAACGCGCGTCCATGGTTATCTAACGGCTCGCCGTTGATAAACCACCAGCGCTCCCCCTCCCCGCCCGTCGCCTGTAACGGCAGGGAGACGTACGCTTCGCCGGGGAGCCGCTTCACCACCGCTCCCTCCCTTACGCCAGTGAGCAGCAGCGGGGGCGGATACTCCTGCTGACGCGGCGGGCAGCTAACTGAAGGCGCAGGCAGGCGTGCGGCGCGGCGCTCGCTGGTGGGGAGCCACGGCTCCAGCGGCAGGGGCCACACCACCAGGGTCTGCTCATGGGCCTCCGGGCAGTCCGCCGCCACGCGCTGTCCCTGATTATTGAGCCAGACCGGGAAGCGGATCCCGCGGATCCCCTCCTGCTGGGGCAGTAAAAGCGTCGGCGGCTCGCTCTTGTCCAGCAGCCAGGTGGCGAGACGGCGGCGGCAGTTGCTATCTCCGGCGGGCAGGCTCTGACCACCAGGCCAGCAGATGACGCCCCGGCTGACCGACTCTGGACGCGGATCGCGCGGCTGGCGGGCCACCTCCAGCGCCGAGTGGGCCTGTAGCATATTGTTGACCTGGTTCAGCAGCGGCACGGCGCTGGCGAAGCCAAACTGTCCGGCGACCGGGGTACCGTCGGGCCGCCCGGTCCAGATGCCAATCACGTAGCGGGCGTTGATGCCCACTGCCCACGCATCCCGGTAGCCGTAGCTGGTACCGGTTTTCAACGCCAGAGGAACAACCTGACCAAGATCCGCATCGGGAAGCGGCTGCGCCTGAGAGGCGAGAATGCGACGGATAATCCATGCCGCCCCCGGCGACATTAGCGGTCGCTCCACCAGCGGATCGTTTGGCTGGAGGCGTAAAAAGCCAGCCTTGCCATGGCGGGCAAAGGCGCTGTAGGCCGCGGTGATGTCGGCCAGCGTCGCCCCTGCCCCGCCGAGGATCAGGGACAGGTTCGGCTCTGCCCCGGCGGGCAGGATCAGCGGCAGTCCGGCGTTGCGCAGGCGGGCGGCAAAGCGCTTCGGGCCATAGGCCTCCAGCACCTGCACGGCAGGCAGATTGAGCGAGCGGACCAGGGCCTCGCTCATGCTGACCGGACCGTGAAAGCCGCTGTCAAAGTTGCCGGGGCGGTAGTCTTCCGCCAGCCGCGGGACATCCTGCAGGAGCGATGCCGGGTGAATTAGCCCCTCGTCCATCGCCAGGCCATAGACGAAAGGCTTGAGCACCGATCCGGGGGATCGCACGGCGGTGACCATATCCACATGGCTGAAGCGGGTGTCGTCGTTGATATCCACGGAGCCAACCCAGCCGCGCACCTTCATGGTGGTGTGATCGACCACGATCATCGCCAGCGAGCTGCGCGGCGGCAGCTGCGGCTTAACGTTAAGGGCCAGCGCCTCCAGCTGCCGTTGCAGCGTGGCGTCGAGGGTAGTGACAATTTTGCTCTGCTTATCTTTGCCCGCTACCCGTCGGGCAAACAGCGGGGCCAGCTGCGGCATCTGCCGAGGGGCAAGCCAGACCGGCTCCTCGCGGGACTCTCGCACCTGCTGTGCCGACCAGACCTGCTGCGATGCCATGCGCTCCAGCACCTTATCCCGTGCCGCCTGCGCCCGCTCGGGCCAGCGATCCGGACGCAGGCGGCTCGGAGCCTGGGGCAGCACCGCCAGCAGCGCGGCCTCGGCATAGCTCAGCTGCGCCGGGGACTTGCCGAGGTAGGCCCAGCTGGCGGCCCCCACGCCCTGCAAGGTGCCGCCGAAGGGGGCGCGGTTGAGATAGAGAGTCAGAATTTCGCGCTTGGAGAGATGCCACTCCAGCTGGATAGCGCGCCACAGCTGGCGGATTTTGCCGCCGAAGGTGCGCGGATGGGGATCGAGCAGCCGGGCAACCTGCATGGTGAGGGTGCTACCGCCGGAGACCACTCTGGCCGAGCGCAGATCCTGCCAGGCGGCACGGGCAATCGCCAGCGGGTTAACCCCTGGATGCGACCAAAACCAGCGATCCTCATACTGGATCAGCGCCTGCAGATAGCGCGGCGATACCTCTTCAATGGTCACCGGATAGCGCCAGATGCCATCGGCGTCAGCAAAGCGCCACAGCGGCGTACCGTCTTCGGCCACCACCACCCGCGCCGGATTAACCTCGGCGAGGGGCAGCGGCCAGATGCGGTCCGCAAGCAGCAGCGCAATAAGCAGAGCAGCCAGCACTCCCGGCAGCAGTAGCCACCGGGAGCGACCTGTACGACCACGCTTCACGCTATGGCCGAACGATCAGCGGGCCGCTTGCCGCGCCCGTTGCCCGCCACTGGGGCACGTACATCGACTCGACCTGCGGCATCGGTACCTGATAGCTTCCCGGCGTAACGGCGCGGGCCAGATAGACCAGCGTGACCGGCTGGCCTTCGTTTACCGCTACCGCCGCTACGAAACGATCGTCGCGGAACTCCATATGCTGAATATCCGCCTGCTGCATCTGGTTAAGCAGGTTCTGCACCTCGCTGGCGCTCTCCTGCAAACTGGCGCTGCTGCTGGCCAGGTTCTGGTTCTCCAGCTCCAGCCCGGCGGGTAGCAGATCGACCACCAGCGCATCCGGTACGTTCTGGCTGGCCTTCACCTCCAGCCAGACCAGCACCAGCTCACCGCTCTTCAGCTCTGAGAGCGATTTGCTCTTGCCGTCGGTGCCGAGGATCTGCCGTTCTATCTGCAATACGTTCGATGACGGTGCTGGCGCGTACTGCGCGTAGCCGCTGGTATCGAGACGCAGCCAGAGCGGCGCGCTGCTGGTGTTGGTCACCTGCAGCGCCGCGAGGGTATCTGCCGTCAGCGGCAGCGTCCGGGCGCGATCGCCGCTGAGCGCTTCCCCTGCGAGCGAGGTCTGCGCCTGCCAGCTGCCCGGACTAGCCGCCAGGGTTCTGCCCGCGAGGAAGAGCGCGTTGCTCTCCTGGGTCGAGAGCCAGCGCTGACCGAACGCCTGCGCGGAGAGCGTGTGCAGCAGACGGCTTTGTTCGTTTGGCAGCAGGTTGTTCTCCTGTAACAGGGAGAGCATCAGGGCGTTATCCCGAATGGCGCTGCCGTAGTCTGCCAGCCAGCGGGTATCATCCTGACGCGGCGTTTTTAACCCCAGCGCCACAGCCCGATCGCCGCGCTCACCGTCGCCCATCAGCTTCAGGGCAATGCCCAGCTGCACCAGCGGTAACCCTGCTGCCGCCTGGTTATGGCGCTGCCAGATCTCACGCAGCGCCCCTAGCGGTGCTTTCTGCTGCTGGGCCAGCACCAGTCCGGCGTAGGCCTGCACGGCAAACTTACTTGCCTGGCCGTCGTCGCTGTAGCGGATCGCCATCATGCCCGGGTCCTGCAGGTAGCGCAGCAGGCGATTGTTGGCCTGAGTCAGCGCTTCGGCAGGAACGCTGTAGCCCTGCTGCCCGGCTCGTACCAGGAAGTCGGTAACGTAGGCGGTAAGCCAGTACTCCTCCGGCCCGCCCTTATCCCAGAGCGCAAACCCGCCGTCGTCGCGCTGCATCTGCAGCAGGCGGGAGATGCCCGTATCTACCGCGGCGCGGCGTTTCTCGTCGCTGTCACCGGCGATGCCCAGCGCCTTAAGCTGCGCGGCGTTGGTATAGAGTGACGGGAAGAGACCGCTGGCGGTCTGCTCCAGGCAGCCGTAAGGGTAGGCCTTCAGCTCGCGGATATAACGCGCCAGGTTCAGCGGCGGCTTCCCGCTTAGAAGCAGCTGCCCCTGCAGCGTGGCGGGAGCAAACCCTGCTACCAGATCGGCAGGTGCGATCCAGCTCTGGCCTGGGGCCAGCATCGTCCCGGCACTGACCGTCTGTGCAGGCCAGGCGGGACGCACGCCGATCTTCCACTGCTTGCGCTGTGGCGCAAAGGTCTCATTAGGCAGCGTCAGGCCGCTAATCTGGGCGCTGATTTCGCCATCGCCAAAGCCCTCTTTGGCAGCGATCGGTATGAAAATGGTGGTCCGCGCCTGAGGCGCAAGGCTCACCGGGGCGGGCTGCTGGCTTTGCAGATCCACCAGACCGCTGGCGGTGAGCGCGACGTTCAGCGTCTGTGGAGCGTCGGTCAGGTTGGTGATATCCAGCGCCAGCCGGGTGCTGTCCCCGCTGGCAAGAAAGCGCGGCGTGTTCAGTTCGGCGATCAGCGGCGCGGCAACCACAACCTTGCTTTCGGCGCTGCCGAACTCATCCTCGCTCCAGGCCTGGGCCATCACCCGCAGCTCGCCGTTGAAATCACCGATCGGCAGGGTCACAGTCCCTTCGCCGTGCTCATCCAGCGTCACCGGCTGCGCCTGCTGGGCGATGATGTTGACGTGGTTAACCGGCGGCTTCCCGCCCCGGTTCAGTTCGTCGCCGTCGCCGCCAAAGCGCAGCGTCGCCGCCCGGCCCTGGCCCTCAATCACCTGGCCGTAGATATCATAGATATCGGCCCCGTAGCGCTTCTGACCAAAGAAGGATTTCCACGGATCCGGCGTCACGTAGTCGGTAATATTGAGCACGCCGCTGTCTACTGCCGAGAGCAGCACGTTCACCTTTTTCGGCATTTCGCCTGCGCTTACGCTGGCCTTGACCTTGACGGTCAGCGGCTGGTCAGGGCGCATCTTCTGCGGCCCGTCGAGGGTGACCGCCAGACGGCGGCTCTCATCGCCAAGCGGCAGGTGCAGCAGGCCAACCGCACGCTTCGGCGTGGCTGCGCGGGACTTATCGCCAGGACGCACCACCAGCGTGCTGAGGTAGAGATCGTGGCGCTGCCAGGCCTTATCCACCGGGATAGCCAGATCCAGCCCCTCTGCCGGAACGTCGATCTCCTGCCACCACAGCGGACCATCGCTGGACTCTACCATCGCATAGCCCTTACCGGCAGCAGGGGCAGCAATATGCAGCTGAATAGTATCGCCTGGCTGATAGGCAGGCTTGTCGAGCTTCAGGGTGACGCGGTCAGGACGTGCCGCGCTGCCCCCTTCGTTGTTATCCTGCCAGCTGTAGCCCGCCCAGAAGCGCACGCTGCTGACGGTCTCGTCCGGCGCTTTCACCTCAAGACGGTAAGCGCCCCACTCCACCGGGAAACTGACCTTGCCGGTCTCATCCGCCGCCAGGTTGAGAGACTGTTCGCCCTCCACCAGATCTTTTTGATCGAACTGGGACTGCCAGCCATCGCTCTCGGACCAGTTCCAGTAGTAGTCGCGACGCTCGCGGATCAGCCGCACCTGCAGATCGTTCACCGCCTTTTTCACGCCGTTGGCATCAACATAGACAATGTCAAACCCGGCCTGGCTGTTCTCATCCACGGTGGGACGGTCAACGGTAGTATCGGTGCGGTAGTCGTAGACCGATTTTGCGGCAAACTGCGGACGGATGCCCGGCAGCGCGGCGGCAGGCCAGATAGCCTGCTCGGCGCGACGGGTCACCGGACGACCACCGGACTCCAGCAGGCTCGCCTGGAGGATCAGCTGCAACGGCGAATGGGCCTCCTGCCACTGGCTTTCGGTCGTCACTTCCCCGTGCCCTTTCTCGTCCAGGGTAACCTGTACCTCATCGAGGCTGCGGGAGAGATTCTCCTCAGCGATATTGCCGAACTGGAAGCCCGGCAGTGCGGGGACGGCCTCACGCAGCGGACGCAGGAACAGCTGCCCCTGCAACGTGTTGCCATTGGCGGGCGCGCCGTAGAGGTAGCGCCCCGTGACGTCGAAGCTGACGCTGTCGGCCATCGCCAGCGGCGCTTTTTGCGCGGTGAGGTTGAGCGCCATGCGCTCAGGCATAAAGTCTTCCACCTGGAAGCGCCACTGCGGGGACTGGTTATCGCCGGTATTGGCGCGAATATGCCACATGCCGGTTGGCGCAGCGGCGTCCAGCGTATAGGTAAACTGGTAGAGACCCTCCTCCTGCGGCTGGCTGACCACCGTGCGCACCACCTGGCCGTCCGGCTTCACCACCTCCAGCTTCACCGGCTGGGCGGGGAGCGGCTTGCCGTCCCGGTCGCGCAGCAGGGCGTTGAGGATCACCGTTTCGCCGGGGCGATAGAGATCGCGCGGGCCAAACATGAACAGCTGCTTGCTGTAGCCCGGCTCTCCTGCGATGGCAAACTCGGCCAGATCCAGCGCTGGCAGGGTTAAATCGAGCAGCGTGGTTTCGCCATCCTTGCGCGCCAGCAGCAGAGCCGCCTCTTTGTCGGTGTTCAACACCGCATGGCCTTTGGCGTCGCTGGTGGCCTGGGCCAGCGTCTGCCCCTTCTCATTGAGCAGCGTGACTTCAACGCCCTCACCCGCCGCGCCGTTCTCCAGGCCCTGGGTAAAGACATCCAGCTGATTGTGGTAGCGATGCACCGACAGGCCGATATTACTCAGGGTAAACAGCGTGGCGGCATTGCTGTAGCTGTAGTGCCCGGCCTGGTTCATGACGGCGATATAGACCCCCGCCTGCTGGAGCGGTTTGATCTCGGCCAGCGGCAGGAGCAGCTTCTCGCGGGTGTTGCGCGCGGGGTTAAGGTCAAAGCGCCCGGTATAGACCAGATCCGCCATCTTCAGCAGCGTATCGGACTCCCAGTTCGTCAGCGAGTTGCGGTACTCCCACTGGCTGACAAAAGCCGTCAGCGACTCGGGCTTCACGCGGTAGAAGTTAACGTCAACGTTATTGACGTTGAGCGCCATCACCGGCAGCCCCTCTACCACCTTGCCCGGCAGCAGCGAGCCTCGACTGGCAAAACCGACGCTCGGCTCCACGTCGCGGGTAGTAATGGTTTTTTCAAAGCTGCTGCCAAAGGTGGCCTTATTCAGCGCCACCAGCCCGCTATCAACGGAGACGATCAGCTCCCGGTTCGGCTCCAGATGGCGAAAGCGCAGCTCTTTCAGATTCGGGGCCAGCTCCCAGGCCCCGTCCAGCTTGCCGCTCTTCTTATCGACAAGGTGTACCGTCCGGGAGAAGTCCTGATCGGGGTCGAGAGGGATATTAAAGGCAAGCACCAGCGTAGCCGCGCCATCCAGCTGGACCTCTGAGGCATCTTGCAGGATCAGGGACTTGCCTGCGCTCTGGGCGGCGAGCTTCTCCCGCTGGGCGCTGTCAACTTTCGCCACCGGCTTTGGGTCAGCCTCCGTGGCTTTGTTGACCGCCGCCTGGGGGGCGCCGCTGTTATCACAACCCGCTAAAAAAGAGGCGGCTACCAGCGCCATCGCAAGCGCAGTAAAACGTAACGGTTTCATTCCTTTATCCCTGCCGTTGTTCGAGAGTCAGCCCTATTATGCGCCAGTTTTTGTACAAGCAAAAAGAGAATGCAAACTCTGGAAAGCGGCTCGCAATCTTTGCCTGCTGGCAGGTCCGACTGTTACGCCGATCACACCCCATAACGTTACATGTTACGTTGGCCGTCATTTGTTTTTAAAACAAGAAGATAGCTGGCCTGAAACCGCTTAGCGCTGCTAACGTTACTCTGTTATCGCACCTCCGTGCGCGGTTCATAATGAGAGAAGACGATGAAAAGAGCCGTTAATGCCCTACAAAATTTTGGTAAGTCCCTTTATGGTCCGGTACTGATTTTACCCATCGTCGGCCTGTTCATTGCCTTTGGTAATCTGTTGGGCAACGGCAATCTGGCGGAGTACCTGCCCTTCCTCGGCTACCCCTTTATTCAGAGCCTCGGCCAGCTGATGGCCAAATCGGCGGTATCGGTACTGGTGAACCTGGCGCTGGTCTTCGCCGTGGGTATTCCTGTCGGTCTGGCCGCGCGCGATAAGGGCTACGCGGCGCTAATCGGCCTCGTCACCTTCGTGGTCTTTATCAACGCCATGAACGTCACCCTGAGCCTGCAGGGCGAGCTGGCGGCAGCGGATCAGATGAAAGCTGCCGGGCAGAGCATGGTGCTGGGCGTTCAGGTACTGGAGATGGGCGTCTTTGCCGGGATCCTCACCGGTGCGCTCTCTGGCTACCTCTATAACAAATACTCCGGGGTCCAGTTCTCTGGCGCGATGGCGGTCTACTCCGGCCACTGCTTCGTGGCAATCATTATGCTGCCGGTTTCGATGCTGCTCGGCGTGATCATGAGCGAGCTGTGGCCCTTTGCTCAGCAGGGGATCAGCGCGGCGGCGCTGGCGATTAAGGGCGCGGGGCCGTTTGGCGTGGCGGTGTACGGTTTTCTGGAGCGCATTCTGGTTCCCACCGGCCTGCATCACCTGGTCTACACTCCGTTTCTCTATACCGAACTGGGGGGCACGGCAGAGGTCTGCGGCCAGACCTATCAGGGCGCGCGCAATATCTACTTTGCCGAAATGGCCTGCCCCTCCGTGCATCAGCTGAGCAGCACCGTGGTATGGGACGCCCGCGGCATCAGCAAGATGTTTGGCCTGCCCGCCGCCGCGCTGGCGATGTACATGACCGCCAAACCCGAGCGCAAAGCGGCGGCCAAGGCAATTCTGATCCCGGCGGCGCTGACCTCTCTGCTGGTGGGCGTCACCGAGCCGATTGAGTTCTCATTTCTCTTCGTCGCTCCGCTGCTGTTCGTGGTACATGCGGTGCTGACCGGTATCGGCATGATGCTCTTCTATCTGCTTGGGGTCCACGCCATCGGCGCGAACGGCATTATTGATTTCATCGTCTATAACCTGCCGCTCGGCACCGAAAAATCCAACTGGCCGATGTATATCGTGGTCGGCCTGATTATGTTCACCCTCTACTTTGTCATCTTCCGCTTCCTGATCCTGCGCTTCGATATGAAGACGCCGGGCCGCGAGGATGAAGACCAGGAGACCCGCCTCTACAGCAAACAGGAGTACCAGGCGAAAGGGACCAACGACGGCCTGGGCGAGGCGATCGTCGCCGGGCTGGGCGGCCGCGACAACGTTGAGGTGGTGGATAACTGCTATACCCGCCTGCGCGTAACGGTGAAAGACGTGGCGATTATCGACGAGCCACGCCTGAAGGCCACCGGCGCGAAGGGGGTGATCAAACAAGGCAATAACGTTCAGGTGGTCTACGGGCTGCACGTCAAAAAAATGCGAGAGGCCGTTGAGGCGTATCTTTGAAGGAGGCACACATGCTTACCCCCCCATTTATCCTGTCCATCGCCGGCGGCGGCAGTACCTATACGCCAGGCATCGTCAAAAGCCTGATGGTGCGGCTGGAGGATTTCCCGCTGGCGGAGATCCGCCTCTATGATATTGATGAGGCACGCCAGCGCACCCTCGCCCCGGTGGTGGAGAAGGTGATCCGCGACCACAGCGACACGATTAAATTTACCGTCACCAGCGACGCCGAGACCGCCTTCAGCGGGGCGCACTTTATCTTCGCCCAAATGCGCGTCGGCCAGTACAAAATGCGCGAGCAGGATGAGAAGATCCCCCTGCGTCACGGCGTGGTGGGTCAGGAGACCTGCGGGCCAGGCGGCCTGGCCTACGGCCTGCGCACCATTCTGCCGATGGTAGAGCTTATCGACCTGGTAGAGCAGTACGCGGATAAAAAGGCGTGGATTGTGAACTACTCCAACCCGGCGGCGATCGTGGCCGAGGGGGTACGTCGCCTGCGCCCTAACGCCCGGGTGCTTAATATCTGCGATATGCCGGTGGCGGCGATGCGTAACATCGGGGCCATTCTCGGGGTCGATCGTCACAAATTACAGGTGGACTACTTTGGCCTGAACCACTTCGGCTGGTTTACCCGCATCCTGGTGGACGGCGAGGATCGCCTGCCCGAGGTACGCCGTCACGTGGCGCAGTTTGGCCTGCTGACCGAGGACGCCTCTAAGACCGACCCGCAGCACGCCGATCCCTCCTGGGTGAAGACCTGGCGCAACATCAAGCCGATTATGGATCACTTCCCGGAGTATCTGCCGAATCCCTATCTGCAGTACTACCTGATGCCGAACCAGATTGTGGAGCATCAGGATCCACACCTGACCCGCGCTAACGAAGTGATGAACGGCCGCGAGAAGAAGCTGTTCGCCGCCGCCGAAGAGTACCAGCGCACCGGGATCCTGCCGGATGCCTTCCACGTTGGAGTTCATGGGGCGTTTATCGTGGATGTCGCCTGCTCGCTGGCCTTCGACCTGCGCCAGCGCCATCTGGTGATTGTCGAGAACAAGGGAGCCATCGCCAACCTGCCCTACGATGCGATGGTGGAGGTTCCGGCCTACATTACCGCCAACGGGCCTGAGCCGGTGCGCATGGGGAGTGTTCCGCTGTTTCACCAGACCCTGCTGATGCAGCAGCTGGCCTCTGAACAGCTGCTGGTGGAGGCAACCATAGAGGGCAGCTATGAGAAAGCCCTCCAGGCCTTCACGCTAAACCGCACCGTGCCGACGATGCAGCATGCGAAGGCGATCCTCGACGATATGATCGAGGCCAACCGCGACTACTGGCCGCAGCTGCAAAAAGCCTGGCAGGACGGAGAATCCGTATAAATTTCTGAAGCCTGCTCGCGGCGTTGAGAGGGTAAACTTGTCGGTGTGGGAAAAAACACCGACAATCCTTTAGTCAATACATTAAAGGAGGCCCACCTGCTATGACTACCTCATTCTTTGTTGCTGCCGACTGGCTGATTGAACACGGCGACTCCCCGGACGTACAGATTATTGATGCGCGCATGGCTCCCCCAGGGCAAGAGCACCGTGATATGCGCGGCGAGTACCGCGCCGGGCATCTTCCGGGCGCGGTCTTTTTTGATATCGAGGCCCTCTCAGACCACACCTCTCCTCTGCCCCACATGATGCCGCGCCCGGAGGCCTTCGCCGTGGCCATGCGCGAGCTGGGGATCGGCAGCGACAGGCATCTGGTTATCTACGACGAAGGGGACCTCTTCTCTGCCCCCCGTGCGTGGTGGATGCTCAAAGCCTTTGGCGTGGAGCAGGTCTCGATTCTGGCAGGCGGCCTGGCCGGCTGGCAGCGCGACGAGCTGCCGCTCCAGCAGGGGGATGTGACGCTGCCCGAAGCTGAATTTGAGGCTCACTTTGATGCCGATCGCGTGAAGCGCCTGACCGACGTGCTGCTGATTAGCCATGAGAAAACTGCCCAGCTGGTGGATGCCCGCCCTGCCCCGCGCTTCAACGCCGAGGCGGATGAGCCGCGTCCGGGGCTGAGACGCGGGCATATTCCTGGGGCGCTGAACGTGCCGTGGGGGGATCTGGTGTTTGAGGGCGAGCTAAAGACCACCGACGAGCTGAGCGCCGTTTTTGCCCGTCAGGGTGTCGATCTCAACAAGCCGATCGTGGTGAGCTGCGGCTCCGGGGTTACCGCTGCCGTGGTCGCGCTGGCGCTGGAGACGCTGGGCGTTGAGGGCGTTAAGCTGTACGACGGCTCATGGAGTGAATGGGGCGCGCGGGACGATCTGCCCGTTGAACCGGCCTGAGCATGGACAACCGCCTTGCGCCGCTGCTGTCGCGCGGCGAGTCGCTGACCCGCGCGGAGTACCGTGTGCTGGCGCATCTGACCGCCCACCCGCTGCTGGTGGGCAACATCACGGTGCGCGAGCTGGCGCAGGAGACCTTCGTCTCTACCGCCACCATCATGCGCCTGTGTCAGAAGCTGGGCTTCAGCGGCTACAGCGAGCTGATCTGGTACTGTAAGCAGCTACTCACCGATACGCCGCACATCGCGGTTCCGGCGGGTGAAGCCGCCGATCTCTCGCTGCGGTTTAACCAGTTTATTGCTAACTATCAGCAGACCTTTCGCTGGGCGACGGAGGAGAAGCGCCGCTACTTCGCCACCCTACTGCGTGAGAAAGAGAGCTTTTTTCTCTACGGGGCGGGCTTCTCCTATCTCTTTGCGGAGTATCTCACTAAGAAGTTACAGGTGCTGGGCAAGACGGCGTTTATCTCCGGGCCGGGGGACAGCCGTAATATTTTCCTCAGCAACGCCGCTCGCTATGAGGTGTTTATTGCCGTCTCTCGCAGCGGTGAGACGGAGCAGGTGCTGGATAAAGCGCGGATCGCCAAAAACGTCGGCATGACCATCGTCGCTTTTACCCGCGCCTCGGCGAATACCCTGGCGGGCATGGCGGATCTCCATTTCGGACTGTATGACGAGGCGGTGCATTTTGCTGCCGAAGCCGCAGGGGTGACCTCGTTCGAGTCGAATCTGGTGCTGCTGATGGATCTGCTGCTGCTGGAGGCAACGGGGTGAACGCTCACCCCGTTACGGGGACTAGATAATGCGCTGCTTGAAGTCGCGCAGGAAGCTGCCCCAGCGCCGCTCGTAGAAGGGCGTGATGTGCGCCAGCATAAAGTGGCTGATGCCCTTCTCGCCTTCGGCAACCAGGCAGATATCGACAGGCTCATCGCCAGGCAGGGTGTCGGTAGCTACGCTGCCGGTCGCCTGAATGATGGTGTCGATATCGCTGTCGGCCTCGGTCTCGATGCCAATAAGCAGATTCGGCTGGGCGTCAGCCTCCTCCTTGATGGAGCAGAGAAATGCCCGCTTGACCGTTTTCATGGTCTTAAACAGCGTCGTCAGGGAGTCGATCATCTGCGCAGGCGGCTCGGCCACCTCAGAGAGCAGCAGCGCGCTGCCCCCCTCTAACACCTCCTGCTGGCTGAGGGGGCTACCCTCTTCTTTGCCTACCAGATGGGCGATCTCACGCGGCGTAAACTCTTTGCCCGTCGGCAGCTTCGCATTGAGGAACAGCGTCTCGCCGAGAGTCATCTCAAACAGGGTGCGCACCGGCATTACCACGAATGCCTGCTCATCCTCAACCGCCTGCTGCAACGCCTCAAGGGAGGTGAAGAACGGGATCACCGAGGTGCCGTCATCTTTCTCCCAGTGCTGGATATCCAGCGCGCTATCCTCAACCACCGTCTGGCCCTCGGCCGCCGTGCCGGGAACCCAGACGGTGGAGGCCATCAGCGTGCGGAAAAAAGCAGGACGGTGACCAGGCTCGGTCGCCGCCTGCTCAAGCAGGGTCTCTAATTCGTTTTTTGTTTCAGACATAGACTCACAACTTCGTAAATCGCCGGGTGGCGCTACGCTTACCCGGCCTACGTTATTTATTCTGCCGTTAATAAATGGGCAATGGTACGCACGCCCAGACCGGTTGCCCCGGCAGCCCACTGATCCACTGCCGCTTTGCGATAGGTGGCGGAGCAGTCGATATGCAGCCAGCCTTCGCGGTAGTTCTCCACAAAGTGGGAGAGGAAACCGGCGGCGGTGCTGGCACCCGCCGGGAAGGCGGCGCTGGCGGTGTTGTTCAGCTCGGCAAAGTTAGACGGCAGCTGGCTGCGGTGGAACTCCGCCAGCGGCAGACGCCAGAACGGCTCGTTCTCCACGCTGGCGCTCGCCAGCAGGCGGTTTGCCAGCTTATCGTCAAAGCTCAGCAGCGCGTGGTAGTCGTTACCCAGGGCGGTTTTCGCCGCGCCGGTCAGCGTTGCCGCATCGATGATAAGCGTCGGAGCCTGCTTCGCCGCGTCGATCAGGCCATCGGCCAGCACCAGGCGGCCTTCGGCATCGGTGTTCATGACCTCAACGGTTTTGCCGTTGCGGTAGCGAATGATGTCGCCAAGCTTGAAGGCGTTGCCGCTGATGAGGTTGTCCGCGCAGCAGAGGTAGAGCTTAACGCGCTTGTTCAGGCCGCGGGTGATGGCAAACGCCAGCGCGCCGGTGACCAGCGCTGCGCCGCCCATATCGGACTTCATCGAGTCCATAAAGGCGGTCTGCTTGATACTGTAGCCGCCGGAGTCAAAGGTAACGCCTTTGCCGACCAGGCAGGCATAGACCGGGGCGTTTTTATCGCCGGTGGGGTTGTAGTCCAGCGCCAGAAGAACCGGAGTACGCTCGGAGCCACGCCCAACGGTGTAGATCCCCATGTAGTTCTGCTCACGCAGATCTTCGCCTTTAGTGATGCGGTAGGAGATGTTCTCCCCACCCACGCCGCTCAGCAGATCCACCGCGCGCTGGGCCAGCTGCTCCGGTCCCAGCTCCTCAGGAGAGGCGTTAATGGTGTCGCGCACCCAGTCGATAACGTTGCGGCGGCTCTCCAGCTCTTTCTGCTGGGCTTCATCCAGGGTCGGCCACTCAATTTTACGGCTGCCTTTTGGCCCTTTATAACCCTGCCAGAATGCCCAGCAGCGATCGACGTCCCAGCCCTCGCCAGCCAGCTGAACGTGCTTGATGCCCATGCCGTCGATCTTACGCGCCGCGCGCTGGATCAGGCCCAGCTCGTCCGCACCGGTAAGGTGCAGCGCAACGCCGTCGCTGTTGATGCTGTAGGCGGCTTTCTCGCCCCAGCGCGCATCGGCGGGCTGAGTCGTCAGGGTGATTTTCATGGCTTCAGTTGTCATTATTCTGTCCTTATGATCAAGCCTGCGATGTGAAAACGGGCTACCCGAAGGCAGCCCGCTGTGCATTATGACGCTTCGTCTAACCAGACTAACAGAATCGCTTCCAGAATTTTTTCATTGGATGCGTTTGGTTCATCATCAAAGTCGTCCAGTTCACAGATCCAGCGGTGCATATCGGTAAAACGCACGGTTTTCGGATCGAGATCCGGGTAAGCGTCATACAGCGCCTCGCCGATTTCACGGCTGTCACTCCACTTCAGCCCCATATCAATGCTCCCGCGCGTGGTTAATAGTATAACGCGGCATCTCGACGACCAGGTCTTCGTCGGTGACGCGAGCCTGGCAGCTCAGACGGCTCTCCGGCTCCAGACCCCAGGCTTTATCCAGCATGTCGTCTTCGTCTTCGGTGCTCTCCGCCAGCGAGTCAAAGCCTTCACGCACGACGCAGTGGCAGGTGGTGCAGGCGCAGGATTTTTCGCAGGCGTGTTCAATCTCAATGCCGTTACGCAGGGCAACGTCAAGAATGGTCTCGCCGACATTCGCTTCCAGAACAGCGCCATCCGGACAGAGATCCTGATGGGGCAAAAATACAATCTTTGGCATATTAAACCTCGTCCACGGAGTGGCCCTTCAGCGCTTTACGAACCGACTGGTCCATGCGGCGTGCGGCAAACTCCTGGGTTTGTTTGTCTATATTTTTAATGGCTTGTTCAATGGCGTCAGCGTCATCACCCTCGGCGGCTACACGCAGACGTGCAGCGGCCTCGTCAATAACCTGACGTTCCGCGGCGCTTAACAGCGCGGCATCGCTGCCGAGCGCGCTTTGCAGACTCTCCAGCACGCGCGCGGCCTCCACTTTCTGCTCCGCCAGCATTCGCGCTTTCACGTCCTCGCCGGCAAAACTCATGGAATCCTGGATCATGGTGGCGATTTCGCCGTCGGTCAGGCCGTAGGAGGGCTTGACCTGAATTGAGGCGGCCACGCCGGTGGATTTCTCCATCGCGGTGACGCTCAGCAGGCCGTCGGCATCCACCTGGAAAGTGACGCGAATGTGCGCCCCGCCAGCAGGCAGCGCCGGAATGCCGCGCAGGGTAAAGCGCCCCAGCGAGCGGCAGTCGGCGACCAGTTCGCGCTCGCCCTGCATCACATGGATGGACATGGCGGTCTGGCCGTCTTTAAAGGTGGTGAACTCCTGGGCGCGTGCCACCGGAATGGTAGTGTTGCGCGGGATCACTTTCTCTACCAGCCCGCCCATGGTCTCCAGACCCAGCGACAGCGGGATAACGTCCAGCAGCAGCATTTCGCTGTCCGGCTTGTTGCCGACCAGGATATCGGCCTGAATAGCCGCGCCGATGGCGACGACCTTATCGGGATCGATGGTGGTCAGGGGCTGGCGGCTAAAGAAGTCGCCTACGCGCTCGCGCACCAGCGGCACGCGGGTAGAGCCGCCGACCATCACCACTTCCAGCACCTCGTCAGCCTCGACACCCGCATCTTTCAACGCCCGGCGACAGGAGAGCAGCGTGCGTTTGACCAGGGTAGCAATCAGCTCGTTGAACTCGCCGCGGGTGATGCTGCCCTGCCAGCCCGCGACGTTAACGTCGGCGCTTTCGGCATCGCTGAGGGTAATTTTTGCCGCGATGGCCGCGTCCAGCAGCTGGCGCTGCAGACGCGGATCCTCACGATCGGTAATGCCAGCCAGCTCGCGAATACGATCCGCCAGCAGGTGATCGAAGTCGTCGCCGCCCAGCGCGGAGTCGCCGCCGGTGGCTAATACTTCAAATACGCCACGGCTGAGGCGCAGGATAGAGATATCAAAGGTGCCGCCGCCGAGATCGTAGACCGCAATCACGCCCTCTTTGCCCGAGTCGAGACCGTAGGCGATCGCCGCCGCCGTCGGCTCGTTGAGCAGGCGCAGCACGTGCAGGCCCGCCAGTCGCGCGGCGTCTTTGGTGCCCTGACGCTGGGCATCATCAAAGTAGGCCGGAACGGTGATTACCACGCCATCCAGCTCGCCCGCCAGCGCTTCAGTGGCGCGGGCGGCCAGCGCCTTGAGGATATCGGCGGAGATGCGCACCGGGTTCAGCAGGCCCGCTTCCGTGGCGATCATCGGCAGGCCGTTTTCGCTCGCCTGCAGCTGATACGGCAGATGCGGGTAGCGCGCCTGGATGTCGGCCAGCGAGCGGCCCATCATGCGTTTAACCGAGCTGATGGTGTTAGCCGGATCGTTGACCGCATTGCTGCGCGCCTCAAAGCCCACCCGGTGGCCGTGCTGCTGATAGTGCACCACGGACGGCAGCAGATGACGCCCTTCGCTGTCCGGCAGCGTTTCTGCCTGGCCGCTACGCACGGTAGCCACCAGGGAATGCGTTGTACCCAGATCAATGCCCGCCGCCAGACGACGCTGGTGCGGCGCGGCACTCATGCCCGGCTCACTAATTTGTAATAAGGCCATGTTTGCTTCCGAAATTTAAAAATCGAGCAGCTTTTCTTCGAGTTGTTCTGCTGTGCTGCGTAGTTTATCGAGAAAACGGAGTTTACGCACCGTCTCTGCGGCGTCGCTCCACGACTCGCCGTCAAGCTGCTCGACCATAGTCTGGTGGCGCGAGGTATACATCGCCGCAACGCGCTTCAGGAATGCTTCCAGCCGGTCAGTATCGCGGGCCTGCTCAATCTCATCCAGCTCTTCGCGCAGCTCAAGCTGCTCCATCAGAAAGGCGGTGTCGCGGACGGTATGCTGCTCGCTGGCGAGGTCGAAGCCGTGCAGGGAGAGCAGATACTCGGCGCGCAGCAGCGGGTGGCGCAGCGTCTGCCAGGCCTGGTTGATGGTCGCGGAGTGTTGGACGGCGGCAAGCTGTTCAGCGGAGGTGCCGCTGGCAAACCGGTCGGGGTGGTATTGACGTTGCAGATCCTGAAAGCGGGTAGCCAGCGCCTGGGTATCCAGATGATAGCTGGCGGGCAACCCAAAGAGGGTAAAGTAATCCATAACAGTCTCGGGGTTAGGCGGGTTAAAGCAAACCCCACCGCAGAGCAGTGGGGTTGAGTCGTTCAGGCGCGGTTAAACGTGGAAGCTTTCGCCGCAGCCGCACTCATCTTTAACGTTCGGGTTGGTAAACTTAAACCCTTCGTTGAGGCCCTCTTTTACGAAGTCCAGCTGAGTGCCGTTCAGGAACTGCAGGCTTTTGCCATCGACCACGACCTTAACGCCTTTGTCTTCAAAGACGGTATCTTCTGCCGCAGGCGCGTCAACAAACTCCAGCACGTAGGCCATACCCGAACAGCCGGAGGTTCTCACCCCCAGGCGCAGGCCAAACCCTTTACCCCGGTTGGCCAGGAAGCTATTTACTCGCGCGGCAGCACTGTCGCTAAGGGTAATCGACATACAAACCTCTGCTCGTTATTTCACGTCACGCTTGCTTTTGTAGTCCGCAATCGCAGCTTTGATTGCATCTTCCGCCAGGATAGAGCAGTGGATCTTAACCGGCGGCAGCTCCAGCTCATCGGCGATGTCGGTGTTTTTAATCGCCTGGGCTTCGTCCAGGGATTTGCCTTTCACCCACTCGGTGACGAGGGAGCTGGAGGCGATCGCCGAGCCGCAGCCGTAGGTTTTAAAACGCGCGTCTTCGATGATGCCGTCGTTGTTCACTTTGATCTGCAGCTTCATGACGTCGCCACAGGCCGGTGCACCCACCATGCCGCTGCCAACGCTCGCGTCGCTGTTGTCAAAGGAGCCAACGTTGCGCGGATTTTCGTAGTGATCGATTACTTTTTCGCTATAAGCCATTTTAAATTCTCCTGATGCCGCTACCGATTAATGATGAGACCATTCAATGCTGTTCAGATCCACGCCCTGTTTGAACATCTCCCACAGCGGAGAGAGGTCGCGCAGACGGCCAATGGAGTTGCGAACCAGATTGATGGTGTAGTCAATCTCTTCTTCGGTAGTGAAACGACCTAAAGAGAAACGAATAGAGCTATGTGCCAACTCGTCGGTCATGCCCAGCGCGCGCAGCACGTAGGATGGCTCGAGGCTTGCAGAGGTACAGGCGGAACCGGAAGAGACCGCGAGATCCTTCAGCGCCATGATCAGCGACTCGCCTTCAACGTAGTTGAAGCTGACGTTAAGGATGTTTGGTGCGCCCTGCTCAAGATCGCCGTTCAGATACACTTCTTCCATATCTTTTACGCCATCCCACAGACGGTTACGCAGCGTGCGCAGGCGCGCCATCTCGGTTTCCATCTCTTCTTTGGCGATGCGGTAGGCTTCGCCCATGCCGACGATCTGGTGTACAGGCAGGGTACCGGAACGCATGCCGCGCTCGTGACCGCCACCGTGCATCTGCGCTTCGATGCGGATACGCGGCTTACGACGCACGTACAGCGCGCCAATCCCTTTCGGACCGTAGATTTTGTGGCCGGAGAAGGACATCAGATCCACTTTCAGCTGGCTCAGGTCGATAGGCAGTTTGCCCACGCTCTGGGTCGCATCAACATGGTAGATGATGCCGCGCGCACGGCAGAGTTCGCCGATGGTCGCGATATCCTGCACGACGCCGATTTCGTTGTTCACGTGCATGATAGAGACCAGAATGGTGTCGTCGCGCATGGCGGCTTCCAGCTCTTTCAGGTCAATAATGCCGTTGCTCTGCGGCGCCAGGTAGGTTACTTCAAACCCTTCACGCTCCAGCTGACGGCAGGTGTCCAGCACGGCTTTGTGTTCGGTTTTGCTGGTGATGATGTGCTTGCCCTTTTTCTGGTAGAAATTGGCAGCACCCTTGATCGCCAGGTTATCGGATTCGGTTGCACCGGAGGTGAAAACAATTTCACGCGGGTCAGCGCCAACCAGCTCGGCAATCTGATTACGGGCGATATCTACCGCCTCTTCAGCATGCCAGCCAAAACGGTGTGAACGGGAAGCTGGGTTACCAAAGTTTCCGTCCAGGGTCAGACACTGCATCATCTTCTCGGCAACACGCGGATCCACCGGCGTAGTTGCGGAGTAGTCGAGATAGATCGGTAATTTCATTGCTCTATAAACTCCGTACATCGCTTCAATGCAAGGAACCAGGCAGTCGGCTGGATGTACGGCCAACGTGGCGGAACGTAGCGCTCCGGCCTGGTTCATAAATCTTTTATGGTTTTATTACTTACGCGCGCAGTTTGACGTCGATAGCATCCTGCGCGCGGGTCGTGCGCTGTGTTTCCTGGCTGTGCTGGCGATCGGATACGTCCATCACTTCCTGGTTATTAACCAGTTCACCAAGGGTGATATTGTTCAGGAAGCCGGTCAGGCGATCGCTCAGATCGCGCCACAGCGCATGGGTCAGGCACTTATCGCCGCCCTGGCAGCCGCCTTTACCCTGACAGCGGGTCGCGTCTACCGATTCATCAACGGCGCTGATTACTTCGCCAACGGCGATGCTGTTGGCATCTTTACCTAACAGATAACCGCCGCCCGGACCGCGTACGCTGGCCACCAGGCCATTTTTACGCAGGCGGGAGAAGAGCTGCTCCAGATAGGAGAGGGAGATACCCTGACGCTCGGAGATATCAGCCAGCGGAACCGGGCCTGATTCAGAGTTGAGCGCAACGTCCAGCATTGCAGTAACGGCATAACGCCCTTTCGATGTCAGTCTCATGTCTTACTTAACCTCAAACTCGCCCCTGCCCGGGGTTGTCGTTATATATAGATAGTTATAAAAACAGTGATATAAATGGTCTGTTACATAGCAGGCGCAAGTGTGACATTCCCGACTAAAATGGTCAACTATTTACTTGACTGTTTTAGTCAGGTATTTGACTATTAATGCCGTTTCCTTCACGCCGGGTGGCGCTGCGCTTACCCGGCCTACAAAACCGTAGGCCCGCGCCAACGAAGCGCCGCCGGGCAAATAGACGCTACTGCTCTTTATTCTTCTGCTCAATCGACGCCAGAATCCCGCGCAGGATGTTCAGCTCCTGGCTCTCCGGACGCGCGCGGGTAAAGAGACGGCGCAGCTTATTCATCACCTGGCCCGGATGATCGGGGCGGATAAAGCCGGTTGCCAGCAGGGTCTGCTCAAGGTGACCGTAGAAGCGCTCCAGGTCGTCCACCAGCGGGTAGGCTGTCTCTTCCTCTGCTGGCTCAGCGCCCTCTTCCTGCGCTGCCAGCCAGGCCATGCGCACTTCATAGGCGATAACCTGTACCGCCATCGCCAGATTCAGCGAGCTGTACTCCGGGTTCGCGGCAATGGCGACATGGTAGTGACACTTCTGCAACTCTTCGTTGGTCAGGCCCACGCGCTCGCGACCAAAGACCAGCGCCACCGGAGCGTGCTGCCCTTCGCTAACGCTCTTCAGCCCGCATTCGCGCGGATCGAGCATCGGCCACGGCAGCGTACGGGAGCGGGCGCTGGTGCCGACCACCAGGCTACAGCCCGCCAGCGCGTCGTCGAGGGTATCGACAATCTGCGCGTTACCGATGACGTCACTGGCCCCGGCGGCCAGGGCGATCGCCTGAGAGTCCGGCTTCACCAGCGGATTGACCAGCCAAAGATTCGTTAAGCCCATGGTCTTCATGGCGCGGGCAACGGAGCCCATGTTGCCGGTGTGAGAGGTTTCAACCAGCACGATTCGTATATTTTGCAGCATAGTTTTTCAGCGTCTTAAGAATATTTGCGCATATTAGCATAAAGCAAAGACATAGTCCGAACTCGCTGCTATACTCTGCGCCGTTTTCACCCCCGTTCTTTAACATCCAGTGAGAGAGACCGATGCATCCGATGCTGACCATCGCCGTGCGCGCAGCGCGCAAGGCGGGTAATGTAATTGCCAAACACTACGAAACGCCAGATTCTGTTGAAACCAACCAGAAAGGCAGCAATGATTTCGTAACCAACGTTGATAAAGCCGCCGAGGCCGTGATTATCGACACTATCCGCAAATCTTACCCGCAACACACCATTATCACCGAAGAGTCCGGTGAACATGCAGGCGCAGATCAGGATGTACAATGGGTTATCGATCCACTGGATGGCACCACCAACTTTATTAAACGCCTGCCACACTTCTCGGTCTCTATCGCCGTGCGCATTAAAGGCCGCACCGAAGTTGCCGTGGTTTACGATCCAATGCGTAACGAACTCTTCACCGCGACTCGCGGCCAGGGCGCACAGCTCAACGGCTACCGCCTGCGCGGCAGCATCGCTCGCGATCTGGATGGCACCATTCTGGCGACCGGTTTCCCGTTCAAGGCGAAACAGCACGCTAAAGCCTACGTCAACATCGTGGGTAAACTCTTCACCGAGTGCGCTGACTTCCGCCGCACCGGCTCTGCCGCGCTGGATCTGGCCTACGTTGCCGCTGGCCGCGTGGACGGTTTCTTTGAGATCGGCCTGAAGCCGTGGGATTTCGCCGCAGGCGAGCTGCTGGTACGTGAAGCGGGTGGCCTGGTGTGTGACTTCACCGGTAACCACAACTACATGATGAGCGGTAACGTGGTCGCCGGTAACCCGCGCGTGGTGCGCGCCATGCTGGCGAACATGCGTGACGAGCTGAGCGAAGCGCTGAAGCGCTAAGCATCGCTAACGCCGGATGGCGGTTTCACCTTATCCGGCCTACATCGTACCCGTAGGCCGGATAAGCGTAGCGCCATCCGGCGATTCAAAACGGCCTCAATCCTCTACCGACCGGCACCGCACTTAGCCACATCACCACCGCCGACGTTATCAGAATCACACCTCCGGCCAGGGCCAGCGTTAACCAGCCCACCTGCTGCCACAGCACCGGCGTTTTATTGCCGCTCAGCCTGACCGCCAGCTGCCGAAAGCTATGCACCAGCAATGCCAGGGTCGAGATGGTTAGCGAGGTGCCTGCTGCCATCGCCATCGCCGACGCCACTCCCCAGCTAAATACGCCGATCACCTTACTGAACAGCAGAACCATGATCGCTCCCGAACAGGGCCGCATCCCCATCGACAGAATAATCATCAGCCGGGCGCGCCAGTCGTCACCCCGCGTTAATTGCTCCGGCGTAGGCAGATGCTGGTGGCCGCAGCCGCAGTGGGCATCATGCACATGGTGAGGCGTAAAGGATCTAAACTGCGGCCTGCGCAGGAGAAGACGCAGCTTTTTTAGCGCTCGCCAGCAGAGCAGCAGCCCCAGCACGCCAACCAGCGCGTAGCTCCCCTTCTCCAGCCAGTAGCTGCTGAGATGCAGCCGACGGGCGGGCAGCTGGAGCAGCGTCAGCACGACCACGACCAGCGCGATGGCTACCAGCCCCTGGAGCAGCGACGAGGCCAGGGTCAGGCCAATACTCGATTTCAGCTTTGACGGGTGGGTGGCGAGCCAGGTGGTTATCACCACTTTACCGTGGCCCGGCCCGAGAGCGTGCAGCACCCCATAGAGAAAGCTAAACAGCAGCAGCGCCCCACCCGCCCGGGTCGGATCCGCCGCTACGCCTTTCAACAGGGCGCTCATCTGCTGGTTAACCTCCCGCTGCCAGCCCGCGCTCTCCAGCATGATCCGCGGCCAGGCGTGCCACAGCTGTATCCCACCCGCTACCGCACAAAGCAGCAGCAGGGCCAGCGGCCAGAGCGAACGCCAGCGGGGCACACTTCTTACTGAACTCAACATCACTCTTTGCACTCCAGGGTCACGGTCTGGGCAAACTGCTTGCCAAGCTTCATATCCTCCGGCGGAGCGTCCTCTTTATCCAGCGACTGCGCGAAGGCCAAGGTCTCGTCTCCCGGCGTCGGCGTATGTACGGCTGTTTGACAGGTTTTTTGCAGGTCAGGAGATAGCGTTACGTCACCCTTATCCTGATAAGTCATATCGACATAGTAGGTGGGGTCAAAGGTGGAGAAGGTATAGCGCTGCCCGGCCAGCGGCTGCGGCGTGGCCAGCGGCAGGGTAAAGGTCAGCACCGCCTGGTGATCGACTCGCGACATACCGTAGTGGCTGGGCCGGTTGAGAAACTTTACCCGCTTCCCGTTATGCCAGACCTCGGTGAAGTAGTGCTGCCCCAGCACGTTGGCCATCACCTCCGCCGCCAGCTTTTTCCACACCGGCGACTCTGGCTTTGCATCACCGGCGTCATACAGCAGATCGGCTGAGGTGATCTCATCCATCGTCCAGCGCATGTTAAGCGCCACCAGCTGACCGCCTTCCACCACCGGCTCGGTTTGCAGACGAATAAAGCTGTGGGGGTGGGCCAGCGCCGGGAGCGATAAAAACGCGAAAACCAGCGCGCCAGCGTACTGTTTGACTGTTTGCATGTGTTCCTTACGAGAAAAATTCTGTGACGCCCCCCGGCATTCCTGAGGGAAAGCCCGCCAGGGGGGCTTCCGCCGCCGTATCCTTTAGCTATTCTTATCGAAACCCCTAACTGGAATCCAGCAGATGACAACCGTAATGATACCGCCATCTGTGCTCTCCAGTTCACAACGCCGCTGTCATGTACTCCTTATGCTCGCCCTGCCGGGACAAACGGTGACACCAGATATGCTCGGCAAGCTGAACAACGTGGACGGCACAGTCACCCGGCAAGATATTGCCGACACGGGTCATGAGATCCAGCGCTACCATCGGCTGAGCATCGCCGCGCAGCAGGATGGCAGCTACCGCATCGAAGGCACGGCCCTCGACCAGCGTCTCTGTCTCCTCCACTGGCTCAAGCGCGCCATCCGCCTCTGCCCGAATTTTGTTAGCGCTCACTTTACCCCAGCGTTAAAAAACGCCCTTAAGCAGCAGGGTATCGCCAGAACATTGTATGACGATACTAACCTGCACGCCCTGATTAATCTCTGTTCCCGTCGCCTCCAGCGGCAGTTTGAGCAGCGGGACATTCAGTTTCTCCGTCTCTATTTACAGTATTGCCTGCTTGCACACCAGCTTGGCTTTACGCCAGCGTTTGCACCGCTGCAGCAGGCCTGGGCCGAGGCGCGGGCAGAGCACCTTGTCGCCCAGGAGATTATTCGCCACTGGCAGCGCCGGGTCGTTCCTGTCCCCCATATCAGCGAGCATCTCTTCCTGACGGTGCTGTTTATGCTGCTACGCACGCCGGACCCTATTCGCGACAGCCACCAGCAGGATACCCGACTGCGGGAGGCCATCCGTCGGACTATTGAGCGCTTTCGCACCCTCTCCGGGATGGACTTTAGCGATGAACAGGGGCTGACCGATCAGCTCTATATTCACCTGGCGCAGGCGCTGAACCGCAGCCTGTTTGGCATCGGAATAGATAATAGCCTGCCGGAGGAGATTACTCTGCTCTACCCCCGGCTGATGCGTACTACCCGCGAGGCACTGACCTGTCTTGAAGAGGAGTACAACCTCTGCTTTACCCATGAGGAGGCGGGGCTGGTGGCGGTGATCTTTGGCGCGTGGCTGATGCAGGAGAGCGATCTCCATGAGAAGCAGGTGGTTCTGCTGACCGACGACGCCCCCGAGCGGGAGCGGGCCATTGAGGAGCAGCTGCGCGAGCTGACGCTGCTGCCGCTGAATATCAAGTATCTGCCCCTCGCCACCTTCCAGCAGGAGGGTGCTCCGCGTGAGGCAGCCCTGATTGTAACGCCTTATGCGACGCCGCTGCCGCTCTTCTCTGCCCCGCTGATCCACGCGGTGATAACCCTGAGCGAGCAGCAGCAGCGACATATTCGCGACATGCTGGAGTCTTAGGCACTGGCGGCAACGCCGGGCCGGACGAAGATGGCGGGCAGCGCCACCAGCGCCATCACCCAGAATACGCCCTGATGCAGATGCTGGAACAGGAAGCCGGCAAAGATGGTCATCACCGCAATGCTGCCGCCCATCGCTACCGCCGAGTAGACCGCCTGCAGTCGGATCACCTCGCTCCCCTGGCGGGCAGCAATGTAGCGCATCGCCGCCAGGTGGCAGACGGTGAAGGTCCCGCAGTGCAGCACCTGTACCACCAGCAGCCACGGCAGCGCCGTGGTCCAGCCCATCAACGCCCAGCGCACTACGCCGCATACCGCCGAGAGCAGGAGCAGATCGCGGGCGCTCCAGCGGCGGAACAGCCGATTGCTGAGGGCGAAGATAATGACTTCCGCGACGACGCCCAGCGACCAGAGATAGCCCACCGTTGAGGCGGAGTAGCCCGCCTCCTGCCAGTAGATGGCGCTGAAGCCGTAGTAGGCCGCGTGCGCCCCCTGCAGCAGCGAGACGCAGGCAAGAAAGCGTCCGTTCTGACGGATCAGCCCACGCCACGCAGGCCAGCCCGCGGTGGCCTGCGCCCGGCTCTCCCCGAGGGGCATCACCGACGGGCGCAGCAGCATCCCGAGCAGCATGGAGATAACCCCCAGGGTGAGCATCGCCAGGATTGCCCGGTAGTCGAAGAGGCTGACCAGCTTGCCGGTGAGCGCCGAGCCAATTACAAAAGCCACCGAGCCCCACAGGCGCACCCGACCATAGTCCATGACGATCTGCTTTTGCCAGGTGTTGGCCAGCGCGTCGGTGAGCGGTACCAGCGGCGAGAAGAAGAGGTTAAAGCCGATGATAATGACCATCAGCCAGCCAACGTGATTTCCGGCCCAGAAGGCCAGCGCAAACAGCAGCGTCAGCAGAGCCAGCACGCGCAGGGCGAATACCAGCCGGGAGGGATCGGTGACGCGGGGGGCGATGATCAGGCTGCCGAGAAAGCGCGCCACCAGCCCGGCCCCCAGCAGCAGGCCAATGGTCTCGGGCGTCAGGCCGGTGCCCTTTAGCCAGACGCTCCAGAAAGGTAAAAAGATGCCGTAGCTGAAAAAGTAGGTAAAGTAGCTCAGCGCCAGCCAGCGCGTGGAATGCAAAACCATGACTCCCTCCCGTTTTGGAGGCGTTAGTCTGGCGTTAAAAGCGGGCAGGTGCAATTTGCTTGTCACGGTTCAGCTCACATATCTGCAACTTGATGAGTTATAAAAAGGGGCAGAACAGCGAGAACCCACTCCTGACCTAAGTCGAATGATAAGAAATTGTTAAATTTTAGTTATAAAAAGATAAATGATTAACATAAATAACCACTAGTAACGCAGTGATATTATTGTAATTTAACTGTATATTAACATTAATTTATCCATTAATTTACATAAATGGGCATCGGTCACATTTAAAAATTCTGCGATACGTTTCCCCTTCCCTTCATTGCTAATCTTCTCTCCGTGACATGCCTCGGCCCCTACAAAAGGTATAACTATGAAATTCAAACTCGCATTACTCAGCGCAGCTCTGGTTTCTGCATGCATGGTGTCCGGTACCTCGGTTGCAGCGGAGAAATATGAAATTGCCGTGGTCGCGAAGGTGACCGGCATTCCGTGGTTTAACCGTATGGAAACCGGCGTCAACGAGGCAGCGAAAAAGCTCGACGTGAACGCCTACCAGACCGGTCCCTCTACGCCGGACCCGGCTCAGCAGGTGAAGGTGATTGAGGATCTGATCGCCAAAAACGTTAACGCCATCATTGTGGTGCCAAACGACGCTAAGGTGCTGGAGCCGGTGCTGAAAAAAGCGCGCGATAAGGGCATCGTGGTGCTGACCCATGAGTCGCCGGACCAGCAGATTGGCCAGTGGGATATTGAAACCATCGACAGCGAGAAGTATGCCCAGGCCAACGTTGACGAGCTGGCGAAAGATATGGGCGGCAAAGGCGGCTATGCCATCTACGTTGGCTCCCTGACGGTACCGCTGCATAACGCCTGGGCCGATTACGCCATTAAATATCAGAAAGAGAAGTACCCGGAGATGTTTGAGGTGACCTCGCGCCTGCCGGTGGCGGAGAGCATCGATAAGTCCTACTCCACCACGCTGGATCTGATGAAGACCTATCCGCAGATGAAAGGGGTGATCGGCTTCGGCTCCCTCGGCCCTATCGGTGCTGGTCAGGCGGTGCAGAAGAAACGGGCAAAAGAGAAAGTGGCGGTGGTGGGTATCGCGATGCCAGCCCAGGCGGCACCTTACCTGATGCGCGGCGATATCAAAAAAGCGCTGCTGTGGGATCCGAAAGATGCGGGCTATGCGCTGGTGACCGTGGCCGACCAGCTGCTGAAGGGTAAAGAAGTGACGTCCGATCTGACCATTGATGGTTTAGGGAAAGCCGACGTTGACATGGAGAAGAAGGTGATCCGCTTTAACAAGATCCTCGAAGTCACCAAAGATAACGCACAGTCGCTCGGTTTCTAAGGCTCTCCGCCTACACCAGGGAACCTCAACGCCGGCCGTCTGGCCGGCACACTCGTACAGAATGACTTAAGCGCCCGAACGGGCGCTCGCAGGGGTATTGTCCATGGCCGACACCACCGCATTTATCACTCTTGAGAATATCAGCAAGCAATTCCCGGGCGTGCTGGCGCTGGATAACGTGAACCTGACGCTTAAAAAAGGTGAAGTTCACTGTCTGGCCGGGCAGAACGGCTGCGGTAAGAGCACCATTATTAAAGTGATCTCCGGCGTCTATCACCCGGAAAAAGGGGCGCAGATCCAGCTCGACGGCAAGCTGTTCCACCACCTGACGCCGCAGCTCTCCGCCCACTACGGCATTCAGGTTATCTACCAGGATCTTTCCCTGTTTCCCAACTTCAGCGTGGCCGAGAACATTGCCGTTAACCGCTATCTGCCAGGGGGCGACGTCTGGGTACGCCGGGGCGCAATGCGCAAGCAGGCGCTGGCCGCGATGCAGCGCATCGGCGTGCGTATCGATCCGGACAAAAAGGTGGAGAAGCTCTCCATTGCCGACCGCCAGCTGGTAGCAATTTGCCGCGCTATCGCCGCCGACGCCCGGCTGGTGATTATGGATGAGCCAACCGCCTCCCTCACCCGTCAGGAGGTAAACGGCCTGCTGCGGGTGGTCAACGAACTGAAGGCCGCCGGGATCTGCGTGGTCTTCGTCAGCCACCGTCTCGACGAAGTGATGGAGGTGGCGGACCGCATCAGCGTCATGCGCGACGGCAAGCTGGTGGGCACCTACCCGGCAAGCCAGCTCGACAGCCACGAGCTGGCGTTCCTGATGACCGGCCAACGTTTCCACTACAGCCCGCTGCCGGAAAAACCGTCTGCCGATCAGGAGCCGATGCTGGAGCTGCGTAACTTAAGCCGTCGGGGTAAATACCAGAACATCAACCTGTCGCTGCGCAGCGGCGAGATTGTCTCTATCGTCGGCCTGCTGGGCGCCGGGCGAACCGAGCTGTGTCTGAGCCTGTTCGGCATGACCCACCCGGAGAGCGGAGAGATGCGCATCAACGGCAAGCCGGTCACCCTGCGCAATAACCATGACGCCATTAAGCACGGGATCGGCTACGTCTCTGAGGATCGCCTGACCCAGGGGCTGATCATGGAGCAGTCGATCTACGACAACACCATCGTCACCGTGTACGACAAGCTGCATACCCGTAGCGGCATGCTGGATCACGGTAAGGCGAAAAAACTGGTGGCCGATCTGATCCGTAACCTGAATATCAAAGTCTCCGATCCGCACCTGCCGGTGAAAACCCTCTCCGGCGGCAACGCCCAGCGGATCGCCATCGCGAAATGGGTGGCGACCGATCCGCGCATCCTGATCCTCGACTCGCCCACCGTCGGGGTGGATATCGCCAATAAAGAGGGGATCTACCAGATCGCCCGCGATCTGGCGGAACAGGGGATGGCGGTGCTGATGATCTGCGATGAGATCCCGGAAGCCTATTACAACAGCCACCGCGTGCTGGTCATGCGCCGCGGCAAGCTGGTCGCGGAGTTTAATCCGCATCGCTGTACTGAACAGGAGATTGCTGAAGTGGTCGAGGTGATCCATGAATAACAGACTTTCCCGCCTGGTCGGGCAACATGAGTTCTGGCTTGGGCTACTGGTGGTGGCGCTGGCCGTCGGCCTGAGCGTCAGCACCGACGAGTTTTTCTCGCTGGGCAACCTGACGGATGTCGCCACCAGCTACGCCATTCTCGGGATCCTCGCCTGCGGCCTGTTCGTGGTGCTGATCTCCGGCGGGATCGATATTTCTTTCCCGGCGATGACCGCCATTGCCCAGTATGCGATGGCAAGCTGGGTCATTGCCCACGGCGGCAACTTCGCCCTGGCGCTGGTGCTCGCTATGGTCGTCGGGCTGCTGCTCGGGCTGATCAACGGTTTCCTGGTCTACTGGCTGCGGGTTCCGGCGATCATCATCACCATCGCCACGCTCAACGTCTACTACGGCCTGCTGGTGTACGCCACTAAAGGGACCTGGCTGTACGGCTTCCCGGACTGGTTTATGAACGGCATCAACTGGCTGTCGTTCACCGCCGCCGACGGCTATGACTACGGCCTTACCCTGCCCCTGCTCTGCCTGGCCGCGGTCATTATCTTCACCGCCGTGCTGATGAACTTTACCCGCCTCGGCCGCCAGATTTACGCCATGGGCGGCAACCGCGATGCCGCTTCGCGTCTGGGGCTGAACCTGCTCAAGCTGCACTTCTACGTCTACGGCTACATGGGCGTTCTCGCCGGGATTGCCGCCGTGGTACAGGCGCAGATCACCCAGTCCGTTGCCCCCAACTCGCTGCTCGGTTACGAGCTGACGGTGCTGGCGGCGGTGGTGCTGGGCGGGACCAGCATGAGCGGCGGACGCGGCACCTTAACCGGCACGCTGCTTGGGGTCGTCCTGCTGGCCTTTTTGCAGAACGGCCTGACGCTGCTGAGCGTCTCCTCTTACTGGCACACCGTATTCAGCGGCGTCATTATCCTGGTCAGCATCAGCGCCACGGCCTGGAATGAAAAACGCAAACTCGCAAGGGAGCTTTGAGATGAAAGCAATCGCACGACTCTTACCCGGTGATGCCATCATCCGCCTGCAGTGCGTGATTATTATCGTCGTCGCCGTGGTCTTCTCGGCGCTGCTCGGCAGCCGCTTCTTCAGCGCCGCTAACTTCCAGTCCATCAGCTCCCAGCTGCCGATCCTGGGCATGCTGGCGCTGGGGATGGGCATCACCATGCTCACCGGTGGCATCAACCTGTCGATTATCGCCGGAGCCAACGCCTGCTCGCTGGTAATGGCGGCGGTGATCGTCAGCCATCCGGACAATCCGCTGTTCCTGGCGCTGGCCCTGCTGGCCGGGGCGGCGGTCGCGGTAGCGATCGGCACGCTAAACGGGGCGCTGATCGCCTGGGTGGGGGTATCACCAATCCTCGCCACGCTAGGCACCATGACGCTGATCTCCGGTCTCAATATCCTGCTCTCTAACGGGACGGTGATCTCCGGCTTTCCGGCGGCGATCCAGTTCCTGGGTAATGCCACCGTGGTCGGCATCCCCGTGGCGCTGCTGCTCTTCTTATTGGTGGCGGTGCTGCTGTGGGTGCTGCTGGAGCACACTACCCTTGGGCGCAGCCTCTACCTGGTTGGATCCAACGAGCAGGCTACGCGCTACAGCGGCGTGAACACCGTCCGCGTGCAGATTGCGGTATATGTCATCTCCGCCCTGCTCGGCTGGGCCGCCGCCATTTTGATGATGGCAAAATTCAACTCGGCGAAGGCGGGCTACGGCGAGTCCTATCTTCTAGTGACCATTCTTGCGTCGGTGCTCGGCGGCATCAACCCCGACGGCGGATTTGGCCGCATCGTCGGCCTGGTGCTGGCCCTCGTCGTGCTGCAGATGCTGGAAAGCGGCTTTAACCTGCTGGGGATCAGCAGCTATCTGACGATGGCGCTGTGGGGTGCCGTGCTGATCCTCTTTATCGCATTACAGAATCGTAAAGCCTGATTTCAGGAGAGACAAATTATGGCGAGTTACTTCATTGGTGTGGATGTAGGGACAGGGAGCGCCCGGGCGGGCGTGTTTGATCTTAACGGCAGAATGGTCAGCCAGGCCAGCCGGGCCATTGAAATGTATCGTCCGCAGGCTGATTTCGTTGAGCAGTCCTCCGACAATATCTGGCAGATGGTGTGCAACGCGGTACGCGACGCGGTCAACCAGGCGGATATCAATCCCATTCAGGTGAAAGGGCTGGGTTTCGACGCGACCTGCTCGCTGGTGGTGCTGGACAAAGAGGGCAAGCCGCTGACCATCAGCCCCTCCGGGCGCAGCGAGCAGAACATTATCGTCTGGATGGATCACCGCGCCATTACCCAGGCCGATCGTATCAATGCCCTGCACCACCGGGTGCTGGACTACGTCGGCGGGATCATCTCCCCGGAGATGCAGACTCCGAAGCTGCTGTGGCTGAAGCAGCACATGCCGAACACCTGGGCCAACGCGGGCTACTATTTTGACCTGCCGGATTTCCTCACCTGGCGCGCAACGGATGACGATACGCGTTCGCTCTGCTCCACCGTCTGCAAATGGACCTATATGGGCCATGAGGATAAGTGGGACGGGAGCTACTTCCGCCAGATTGGGCTGGAGGATCTCCTCGAGCACGACGCGGAGAAAATTGGCCGCTACGTTAAAACCATGGGCGAGCCGCTCGGTCACGGCCTGACGCAGCGCGCCGCCAGCGAGATGGGACTGATCCCTGGCACGGCGGTAAGCGTATCGATTATCGATGCCCACGCGGGCACCCTCGGCACTTTGGGAGCCAGCGGCGTCTCTGGCGAAGTGGCCGATTTCGATCGCCGCGTCGCGCTGATTGGTGGCACCTCGACGGGCCATATGGCGATCTCTCAGCAGCCGCGTTTTATCGGCGGCGTCTGGGGACCGTACTACTCGGCGGTGCTGCCGGACTACTGGCTTAACGAGGGCGGGCAGTCGGCGACCGGGGCGCTGATCGACCATATTATTCAGTCCCACCCCTGCTATGAGACCCTGCTGGCGCAGGCGAAAACCCAGGGGCAGACCATCTATGAAGTGCTTAACGCCCTGCTGCGCAAGATGGCCGGTGAGCCGGAGAATATCGCTTTTCTGACCCGCGATATCCACATCCTGCCCTACTTCCACGGCAACCGCTCACCGCGGGCCAATCCGACGTTAACCGGCGTGATTAGCGGCCTGAAGCTCTCCCGCACGCCGGAGGATATGGCTCTGCAATATCTGGCGACCATCCAGGCGATAGCCCTCGGTACCCGGCATATTATTGAGACCATGAACCAAACTGGCTACACCATCGATACCATTATGGCCAGCGGCGGCGGCACCAAGAACCCGATCTTTGTGCAGGAGCACGCTAACGCCACCGGCTGCGCCATGCTGCTGCCGGAGGAGAGCGAAGCGATGCTGCTCGGCGGCGCGATGATGGGCACGCTTGCGGCGGGCGTTTTTGAGACCTTCCCGGAGGCGATGTCGGCAATGAGCCGGATCGGTAAGACCGTGACGCCGCAGACCAATAAGATCAAGCAGTACTATGACCGCAAGTACAAGGTGTTCCACGCGATGTATGAGGATCACATGAAGTACCGTCAGCTGATGCAGGAGGGCGCATGAGTCAATCGTGGCAGCAGGCTACCGCCGCCTGGGGTATCTATAGCGAGGCGCTGGCCGGGCTTGGTCAGCATCTTAGCGAGCCGCAGTGGGAGGCGCTGCTGGCCGAGCTGCGCGGCTGCAAAGGCAAGATTGTGGTCACCGGCGTAGGCACCTCCGGCATCGCGGCGCGTAAAATTGCCCACATGCTGGCCTGCGTGGAGCGCCCGGCGATCTACCTGAACGCCACCGACGCGGCGCACGGCGATCTGGGCTTTTTACGCGCCGACGATCTGATGATCATGCTGTCGCGAGGCGGTAACTCCGACGAGCTGACGCGACTGCTGCCTGGGCTTGCGGCCCGCAGCGTGCCGCTGGTCAGCGTGACCGAGAATGCCGATTCAGCGATTGCCCGCGCCTCCCGGCTGGTGATTTCCACCGGCGTGCAGCGCGAGATCGATCCGCTGAATATGCTGGCAACCACTTCAATCGTGCTGGCGCTGGCGATTTTTGATGCCGCCTGTGCCTGCCTGATGAGCGAGAGTGGGTACTCAAAAGAGAGTCTGCTGGCGGTGCACCCCGGCGGCGACGTGGGCGTTACGCTGCGCAGCGAGCGGTAATATATCTACAGACCAGTACTGTTGCAGGGTTTTGTAGGCTGGGCAAGCGAAGCGCCGCCCGGCGTTTAGGCTGGTACGTTTTGGTCGAAAAAAGGCCGCATCAGCGGTAGTGCCAATCGGTTACGATCCGGAAATGCTCACCCGTTTCCGGATTTTTTATGCCTGCTATTCAGGCGGCTTTCTCTTTTCTGGTTACAGCGCGTAATTTAATGTAAGTAACTTAATAATCATAGCGTTAATGCGGTTTGCAGGGGCGCTCCCTTTTTTGAATACCATCACCTGTCGGCGTTATTATTACCCTGCTATTTATCCATATAAAAAAAGGGGTTTTACATGACGAAGCAGTATACCAATGCGCTTACTTCTGAGCTGCTGGCTCAACTCAATAAGCCCTCTCATACACCTGAGCATGAGGGGCAAAATAATGGCAACTAATCGTGCGGTATGGAATGGCATACCACAAGGACTTGATGGCGACCGTACGACAACAGGTTCCTATGCGATAAGATCTTTACCAAATTTCAGCACTGAAGGGATAGGCATACTTCGTCACGGGGATAAAACAACCCCCTGCCCGGCATGCGGACAAACAGGTGAGCTTGTAGGAAACATTCCACACGTAAAGTCCCATGGAAGATGTGCTGCAGGAAATAACGCTGTAGTTATCTGTGGCTGTCCCCCTGGTTCAAATCGGCTAATATCCCCTGCCGGGCCTGTGGGCAGGAGCAGGCCACAAAGCATCAGAATTGTGAGTCAACCCCAGCCAATTCAGTATGAGCAGACAGCTAAAATCCCTCCTCATATAACTCCTTCACCAAAACCTGTTACAGCACTGCCTGAAAAGCCCCATATTCCCGTTGATGCGGGTTACTGTATTCTTCCCTATGGCGCAACGGCTAAAGGCTATGAGTCATGGTTATTCAATGACGAACCCGTACCCGGTACAAAAGTCCTCTATCATTCGCTGAATGGTTCAGAGGAATTTAAAGCAGGCTCACTTCTGTTAATTGTCGATCCTGAAAAACAGGATGATCGGCAGATAGCTCATATGAAAGCCGCCAAAGCACGGGTTGATGCGGCACTGGCCCCACTCAGCCACCAGCAGGCCAGGTTTCTGCACAAATACCGTGATGTACTGGCAATGGCTGCCGCAGCCCTTGATGCATCGGGAACCGAAAGGGATGCCGCAGGGAGTATTGCAGAAGCGGCAAAAGGTTATTTTGAGCGCATAGAGCAATTGCTGATAAAAATTCAGACAACCTATCAAAACGCCTATATCACCCAGGGTGCGCTTATAGGTGAGGAGTTTTATGTCCAGCGCCGTCAGCTGCTGGCTCAACTCGACAGCGTATTAAAAGCATTCATGAGTAAACGCTTCATGTTTAATCAATATGAAAGCCTGAAAACATCATTAGGCCTTTCCACTCACGCCATTACACACCAGTGGAATGAAACCGGTGTGGGTGATATTGAGAACTACGCCACGCACATTGAAAAGGCCGTCAAAATTGTTAAGGCGATGGAAGTTTTCGGCAGAGTCGGGATCGGTCTAAATGCCCTTAATGCCGCCGGAAAAATCTATGATGCCTGCACGACCGGCCGAGAATGCGAGAAAACCACATTCACCTCAATGGGGGAGTTTGCTGGAGGGTTAGGAGGCGGCATAGTTGCCACTAAAATTTTAACATCGGAGATAGCGGATGCCGGATGTGCGGTCGTTTTAGGAGCATTAAGTATTGAGGCTGGGGGAATTCTAGCTCTCACGTGCTCCCTGGCGGTTACAGGAACTGCAGCATATAAAGGTGATAAGCTATTTGGAGCAATCGGTGAATGGACTGGTGAAAAAATTAGTGAGCAAATAATAAATGAATAACTTACGCGATGTATTGGCATTAATCTTAGGGTCAATTTTTCTGACCTGCTGTTTTCTAACAATTTTAATGGCAATATTTAGCAAAAGTAGGTTCAATGAAGTTTGCGATTTATATGAGCGTAAGTTTGGAGAACTACCATTAGCTGTTTCTATCCTGAAAGAGTGTAGTCCGTTTGGCTTCGCTGCTGGTTACGCAGTAAAAAACAGTTTTATTTTACGCCCATTGATATTTGGAAAAAAATCCATTCACAGCAAAGTAGATGACGTTTTATTTATGAAACAACTGCCACCACGACTTAAATATTGGTTTATTATCGATTTCTATATTTCTTTAATAGCGTTTATTTCTATGATCGCGTGTGGTGTTATTAAAGGAAGCTTTTAATATCGCTTTAAACTTCAATAAAAAAGGCCGCATCAGCGGCCTTTTTTCACATCCAGGAAGGATTATGCGTAAACCGGGAAGCGGGCGCAGATAGCCAGCACTTTCTGTTTAGTGCTTTCAATGACCGCTTCATCGTTGATGTTGTCCAGAATGTCACACATCCAGCCAGCCAGCTCTTTCACTTCCGCTTCTTTAAAGCCGCGGCGAGTCACAGCCGGAGAACCGATACGGATACCGGAAGTCACAAACGGACTCTTCGGATCGTTCGGCACGCTGTTTTTGTTGACGGTGATGTTGGCGCGGCCCAGGGCAGCGTCAGCTTCTTTACCGGTCAGGTTCTTATCAACCAGATCCAGCAGGAACAGGTGGTTCTCGGTACCGCCAGAGACCACTTTGTAGCCACGGTTCAGGAACACCTCCACCATTGCTTTGGCGTTTTTGGCAACCTGCTGCTGGTAAACCTTGAACTCTGGCTCCATCGCCTCTTTCAGCGCAACCGCTTTTGCCGCGATAACGTGCATCAGCGGACCGCCCTGCGCGCTTGGGAACACAGCGGAGTTCAGCTTCTTGTACAGCTCTTCATCACCGCCTTTGGCAAGGATCAGGCCGCCACGCGGGCCCGCCAGGGTTTTATGGGTGGTGGTGGTGACAACGTGCGCGTGCGGAACCGGGTTCGGGTAGACGTCTGCGGCAATCAGACCCGCAACGTGTGCCATATCAACGAACAGGTAAGCACCGATGCTGTCTGCGATTTCACGCATTTTTGCCCAGTCAACGATACCGGAATAAGCAGAGAAACCACCGATGATCATCTTCGGCTTGTGCTCTTTAGCCTGCTTCGCCATGTCTTCGTAATCAATTTTACCGGACTCATCGATACCGTAAGGGATGATGTTGTACAGTTTGCCGGAGAAGTTAACCGGGGAGCCGTGAGTCAGGTGACCGCCCTGCGCCAGGTTCATACCCAGAACGGTATCGCCCGGTTGCAGCAGCGCGGTGTAGACCGCGAAGTTAGCCTGGGAGCCAGAGTGCGGCTGCACGTTCGCGTAGTCTGCGCCGAACAGCGCTTTTGCACGGTCGATAGCCAGCTGCTCAACCACGTCAACGTATTCACAGCCACCGTAGTAACGCTTGCCCGGATAGCCTTCGGCATATTTGTTGGTCAGCTGAGAACCCTGAGCCTGCATAACGCGCGGGCTGGTGTAGTTTTCGGAGGCGATCAGCTCAATGTGCTCTTCCTGACGTACTTTCTCTTGTTCCATCGCCTGCCACAGTTCGGCATCATAATCGGCAATGTTCATTTCACGCTTTAACATCCGCATCTCCTGACTCAGCTAACGGTAATTTTCAATGGCCCTCGGGGCAACGGCGACCAGTATAACCGATCCATTTTCTGATAACAGGTCTTGACATGCGTTTTTACGCAAACGATTGGCTCCGCGTGGCGCAAGGGTTTGCTGTGCAAGAACCCGCATCCAGAATCACGATTTCTTTTCAGGTTTATCGTGCAAATTTTTCATGACATTTCAACGCAGCGGAAATACGCTATTAACCATTTACAAAACAGGGGAACTTTTATAAGATGCATTTAAAATACATCTTATAAAGATCGTTAATAAGGAAAAGGCAATGCTCGACGCTCAAACCATCGCAACCGTAAAATCTACCATCCCTCTGCTTGTCGAAACCGGCCCAAAACTGACGGCGCATTTTTATGACCGCATGTTTAAGCATAACCCGGAGCTGAAAGAGATTTTCAACATGAGTAACCAGCGCAACGGCGACCAGCGTGAAGCGCTGTTTAACGCCATTGCCGCCTATGCCAGCAACCTTGAAAATCTCCCGGCGCTGCTGCCTGCGGTAGAGAAGATCGCCCAGAAGCACACCAGCTTCCAGATCAAACCTGACCAGTACAACATTGTTGGGGAACATCTGCTGGCGACCCTCGACGAGCTTTACAGCCCGGGCCAGGAGGTGCTGGAGGCGTGGGGCAAAGCGTACGGCGTGCTGGCGGGGGTGTTTATCAACCGCGAAGCCGAGCTGTATGAAGCCCACGCTACGCAGCCTGGCGGCTGGGAAGGCACCCGCGCCTTCCGCATTACGGCAAAAACGCCGCGCAGCGCGCTGATTACCAGCATTGAATTTGAACCGGTAGACGGCCAGCCGGTAGCCGAGTACCGTCCGGGCCAGTATCTCGCCGTCTGGCTGAAGCCGGAAGGTTTTCCGCACCAGGAGATCCGCCAGTACTCTTTGACCCGCAAAGCCGATGGTAAAAGGTACCGGATCGCCGTGAAGCGTGAGCAAGGTGGCCAGGTCTCTAACTGGCTGCATGACGAAGCCCGCGTGGGTGATGTGGTACAACTGGCTTCCCCGGCGGGCGATTTCTTCCTCGACGTCGCCCCGCAAGCTCCAGTGACGCTGATCTCCGCTGGCGTAGGCCAGACGCCAATGCTGGCAATGCTGGACACCCTCGCCAGCGCGCAGCATGCGGGTCAGGTGAACTGGTTCCACGCGGCAGAGAGCGGCGAGGTGCACGCCTTTGAGGATGAAGTTGCCGCCCTGGGCAGCACGCTGCCGCACTTCCAGGCACACACCTGGTATCGTATTCCGACTGAGGAAGATCGTAGCGCGGCACGCTTCAATAGCGAAGGGCTGATGGATTTAGGCAAGCTGGAGGGGGCGTTTAGTGACCCGACGATGCAGTGCTATCTCTGCGGCCCGGTCGCCTTTATGCAGTTCGCGGCGAAGCAGCTGATCGCCCTTGGGGTTGATGCCGATCGCATCCACTATGAGTGCTTCGGTCCGCACAAGGTCTTATAAGATCTCGCTTACCCCGGCCCGCACAAGGGGGCTGGGGTAAGCCTGGGGACAATCATGCGGGCTATCAGATAGCCGCGTCGTCCTCTTCGCCGGTACGGATACGGACTACGCGCGCCACGTCGAAAACAAAGATTTTACCGTCGCCGATCTTCCCGGTCTGCGCCGTGCGGATAATGGTCTCTACGCAGGTATCGACGATATCGTCGGTCACCACAATCTCAATTTTTACCTTTGGCAGAAAGTCCACCATGTACTCCGCACCACGGTACAGCTCGGTGTGGCCCTTCTGGCGACCAAAGCCTTTCACCTCGGTGACGGTCATCCCGGTAATGCCGACCTCAGCCAGCGCTTCACGCACATCATCCAGCTTGAAAGGTTTAATAATCGCATCAATCTTTTTCACGGTGATCCCCTAATTCTTTTGCCTGTCAGCAGCGTCGTAATCGATTGCTCACACTACCATATTTCGCGTGCGTGTGCGGCCTACTCTTTAAAGTCGTTTGCGTCCAGCTCGTGACGTGAAAGCAGCTTATAAAACTCGGTGCGGTTACGCCCGGCCATGCGCGCCGCGTGCGTCACGTTACCCTTGGTGATCTGCAGCAGCTTGCGCAGATAGTTAAGCTCGAACTGGTTCCGGGCGTCGGCAAAGGTGGGTAGCGCGGTGTTCTCCCCCTCCAGCGCCTGCTCCACCAGCGCATCGCTGATCACCGGCGAGGAGGTGAGCGCTACGCACTGCTCGATGACGTTCACCAGCTGGCGCACGTTGCCCGGCCAGGAGGCGGTCATCAGACGCTTCATGGCGTCGGTGGAGAAGGCCCGCACAAACGGCTTATGGCGGCTGGCGGCCAGGCGCAACAGGTGGTTAGCCAGCAGCGGGATATCCTCCGCCCGCTCCACCAGCGCCGGGATCTTCAGGCTGACCACGTTCAGGCGGTAGAAGAGATCTTCCCGAAACTCGCCCCGCTCCATCGCCTTGGGCAGATCGCGGTGGGTGGCGGAAATAATCCGTACGTCGATATCAATATCACGATTGCTGCCCAGCGGACGCACCTTGCGCTCCTGTAAGACGCGCAGCAGCTTGACCTGCAGCGGGATGGGCATATCGCCAATCTCATCGAGAAACAGCGTGCCGCCCTCTGCCGCCTGGAACAGCCCTTCCCGGCTGCTGACCGCGCCGGTAAACGCCCCGCGCGCGTGCCCAAACAGCTCCGACTCCAGCAGCTGCTCTGGCAACGCGCCGCAGTTGATGGCGATAAAGGCTTTTTTGCCGCGCGGGCTGGCGTTGTGGATCGCCTGGGCAAGGATCTCCTTGCCGGTTCCGCTCTGGCCGCTGATCAGCACGCTGACGTCGGACTGAGCCACCATGTGGGCCTGCTCCAGCAGGCGCAGCATCACCGGGCTGCGGGTGATGATATTCTCCCGCCACGCCTCATCGCTGGCGGGCGCGGCATGCTCCAGCGCATCGTCGATGGCCTTATAGAGCGCGTCTTTGTCCACCGGCTTGGTGAGAAAGCCAAATACCCCGCGCTGGGTGGCGGCAACGGCGTCGGGAATGGAGCCGTGGGCGGTAAGGATAATCACCGGCATGCCCGGCTGGACACGCTGGATCTCGGCAAAGAGCTGCATGCCATCCATCTCATCCATACGCAGGTCGCTGATCACCAGATCGACCTTCTCCCGCGCCAGCACGCGCAGCCCCTCCTGGCCGCTTTCGGCGGTGACAATGCTATAGCCCTCGCTGGTCAGACGCAGGCCCAGCAGCTTTAGCAGGCCGGGATCGTCATCCACCAGCAGCAGATGGGCAGGTTTACGCGGCGTCATGGCTTAACATCCTCCTGTGGAGCATCCGGCTGCGCCGGACGGGTGCTGTCGGGTATCTCCGCCCCGCCAGGTTTGCGTGTCGAGAGCCGCCGCTCAATATCGGTCAGGGTTTCCAGCTTACGCGAGGTGGTCTCCAGCTCCTCGCGCAGATGCTGCTGCTGCTGACGTAGCGCCTCCAGATCGCTGTCCCGCGACTGCTGAAGCTTGGCATAGCGCGAACGCTCTTCCGCCAGCTGGAGCTGCGTCGCCTGGCCGTCGCGCCAGACCTGGAACAGCGTCCGGACCTGCATCGGCAGCTGGGGGCTGAGGGTATCCATCCGGGTGGTAAAGGCACGTCTCTCCAGCGGGGTAATTTTGGCATTGGCTAACAGGATCCCGCGCTTGAAGGTATCCTGCCAGGTGTCATCCGGCCAGCGCTTAGCTTCGGCACGCGCCATCACCGGTGAGAGACGCTCCGCGCAATCCATGCCGCGCAGCCAGTAGAGTGGATTGGACTCAGCGGCCTGTCCGGTCAACGACCAGACGTTATCACAGGGCGTTGAGAGAAAATCAGCCAGCTGATGCTGAGGAAGCTTCTCTTCCTGAACTTTATTCACCGGCTTAACGGGGGTATCCGGTGCACAGCCCGCCAGCAGCAGGCATGATAAGCCGACAGGCAACGCGGAATGCTGCGAAATCATTTTCACAACGCGACTCAAAATATGCGACATAGTTACCTGATATAGATTCAATTAGCTTTTATCCGATCCAGCAAGCGGCAGCTCAATGCGAAAACAGACGCCCGATTCATCGCTGGTGACCAGCTGCAGTTCACCCTGCATGCGGAGAATGCAGTCTCTGGCGATGCTCAGCCCCAGCCCGCTACCTTTTACCGCACCCTTGCGCTGGTGACTGCCTTGATAGAAAGGTTCGAAAATCATCTCCCGCTCGGCCTGCGGAATGGGTGTCCCGGTATTAGCGACGTCTATACGCAAGCGCGCGCCGTGCGGATAGCTGCGAATAAGAATGTTACCGGATTCAGTGCCATAGTGCACCGCGTTAGAGTAGAGATTGTCCAGAACGCTCAGTAACAGTACCGGCTCCGCCAGACAGCTTTCCGCCTTTAACGATACCTCCGTATGCATCATTTTAGCCCGTGCCGGTAAACTGTGAGCGGAGATCACCGTCTCGATCAGCGGCGCAATGGCGACGGTCTCTAGCTCCACGGCCCCGTCGGCAAGTTTGCGGTTGTAATCCAGCAGCTGCTCGATCAGCTTTTGCAGATTGCGGCTGCTGCCGTCGAGAATATCCACCACCTCTTTTTGCTCTGCCGTCAGCGGCCCGACTACCTCGTCGGCCAGCAGCTCGGTGCCTTCACGCATGCTGGCCAGTGGGGTTTTCAGCTCGTGGGAGATATGACGCAGAAACTGATGGCGCTGGGACTCCAGCCACGCCAGGCGCTCGCTGAGCCAGATGATACGCTCGCCAACGGAGCGCAACTCACGCGGCCCCTTAAAGGCCACCCGGCTGTTCAGCGACTGCCCCGCCCCCAGCCGGTTGATCATCCGCTCAATGCCCTTCACCGGCCCGATGATCATGCGGGTAAAGAGCAGCACCAGCACCAGGCTAACGAGGAACAGCAGCAGCGCCTGCCAGCCAAAGAACTGGCCGCGGGCGGCGATCTCCTGCTGAAGCTGCTGTCCGCGGGTAAATACCACCTTGCGGGTGGTTTGCACCATCTCGGTATTGGCGGCGGCGAAGGCTTCAAGGCTGGCCGAGGCCGCCTGCGTGGGGCCGCTGTTGTGGCACTGCAGCTGGGCCAGGCCGTTGAGATCCTCCCGCAGCGCCTGATAGAGCTTCTCGTCTGGCAGCACGTCGGCATGGGCATCAAGCATGTCGCTGTAGCGTTTGCGCTGGCTCTGGTAGACGCGTGCCAGGGTGGGATCGTCAAGCACGCAGTACTGCCGGTAGCTGCGCTCCATCTCCAGCGCCGCGTTGGTCATCGCCTCGCTGCGACGGGCGTCGATAAGCGTGGTGCGGTTGGTGCGCGCCGCCTGGGCGCTGAGCGTATTCAGGCTTTGCCACGCCTGCCAGGCCAGCACCAGCAGCGGCAGCAGAACCAGCAAGAACGCCATGATGACAAGCTGTCGCAGGGAGCGGGGAAATGCAGGCCAGCGTTTCAACGCGTTACTCTCGTGAAGAAAGGATTTACCGGAATGCTAGCTGAGGATGAGGGATGGGGGAAGACTAAAAACAATAATGCCGGGTAAAAACCCGGCATTATCATGGAATAGGCGGTGCCTTACTCGACGTTTCGCCCCGGGCCTGAAATAGCAACGCTATGATCAGAAGTGAGACGGCAGGCACCTGTTTGTGCGTCATTCCAGGGTTTATGTAGCACGTCCCGAAGGGGCTGACATAAGAAGGTGAATGAGCCACTGCGTTATTATATGCACAAGTTATGCCAAAGTACACAAACCAATCATAACTTACTGTATATATAGAATTTTATTATTATGTGAGCTGCATCATTTTTGTGCTCTTTTTAAGCAAAGTGTCGCCAATCAGCAACACCTCGCAGAGGTCAAAAATAAGCCATTTAAAATCAATGAATTAAATGTCTCCAATTGGAGACATCTCATTTTGCCGCTGTCGTGATTTTGCGACAGCGGCGTACTGCTATTAACCCAGCTGCTTGCGCGCGTTACGGAAGATACGCATCCACGGGCTATCCTCGCCCCAGTTTTCCGGGTGCCATGAGTTCGCCACGGTACGGAATACGCGCTCCGGGTGCGGCATCATGATGGTCACGCGTCCGCTTTCGCTGGTCACCGCCGTGATCCCGTTCGGCGAGCCGTTCGGGTTGGCCGGATAGGTCTCGGTGACCTTCCCGAAGTTATCTACGTAGCGCAGCGCCACCAGCCCTTTGCTCTCCAGCTGAGCCAGATGCGCATCGTCACGTACTTCCACCAGACCTTCACCGTGGGAAACCGCAATAGGCATCATCGAGCCAGCCATCCCCTGCAGCAGCAGCGACGGGCTTTGCGTCACTTCGACCAGGCTGAAGCGCGCTTCAAAGCGGTCAGAGACGTTACGCACGAAGCGCGGCCACAGCTCGCTGCCTGGGATCAGCTCCCGCAGGTTGGACATCATCTGGCAGCCGTTACAGACCCCCAGCGCCAGGGTCTGCGGACGGTGGAAGAAGGTTTCGAACTCGTCGCGTACGCGCTCATTGAAGAGAATCGATTTCGCCCAGCCCTCGCCCGCACCCAGCACGTCCCCGTAAGAGAAGCCGCCGCACGCCACCAGCGCGTGGGCGCTCTCCAGCGTGGTGCGGCCCGCCAGCAGGTCGCTCATGTGCACGTCAATGGCGTCAAAGCCCGCCCGGTGGAAGGCTGCCGCCATCTCAACATGGGAGTTAACCCCCTGCTCACGCAGAACGGCCACTTTCGGACGTGCACCGGTCGCAATGTAAGGTGCGGCCACGTCTTCGTTGATGTCGAAGGAGAGGTTCACGTTGAGACCCGGATCGTTATCCTGCGCCTTGGCGTTGTGCTCCTGATCGGCGCAGGCCGGGTTATCGCGCAGGCGCTGCATCTGCCAGGTGGTCTCTGCCCACCACATACGCAGCGTGGTGCGGCTTTCGCTGAACACTGCCCGATCGTTGGCGGTAATCACAAAGCGATCCCCGGCGACGGCTTGGCCCAGGTAGTGTACGCAGTCGGCCAGGCCGTGGGCGCTGAGAATATTCTCTACCGCCTCACGATCCCCGGCGCGCACCTGAATTACTGCCCCCAGCTCTTCGTTAAACAGCGCGGCCAGACGATCGCTGCCCAGTGCGGCAATATCGGCTTCAATACCGCAGTGGCCGGTGAAGGCCATCTCGGCGAGGGTCACCAGCAGGCCGCCGTCGGAGCGGTCGTGGTAGGCCAGCAGCTTACGCGCCGCCACCAGCGCCTGCATGGCGTCGTAGAAGCCCTTCAGCTGATGCACGTCGCGCACGTCGGCCGGCTTGTCACCCAGCTGACGGTAGACCTGCGCCAGCGCCGTCGCGCCCAGCGCGTTGTGGCCCTTGCCAAGGTCGATCAGCAGCAGGGCGTTAGCGTCGGTAGAGAGCTGCGGCGTCACGGTATGGCGCACGTCCTCAACGCGGGCAAATGCGGTGATCACCAGCGACAGCGGCGAAGTCATCTCGCGCTGCTCGCTCCCCTCCTGCCAGCGGGTTTTCATCGACATAGAGTCTTTACCCACCGGAATAGTCAGGCCGAGGGCCGGACATAGCTCCTCTCCTACCGCCTTCACCGCCTCATAGAGACCGGCGTCTTCACCCGGGTGACCGGCTGCGGCCATCCAGTTAGCGGAGAGCTTGATGCGTTTGATATCGCCAATCTGCGTGGCGGCCACGTTGGTCAGCGCTTCACCGACCGCCAGGCGGGCGGAGGCGGCAAAGTCCAGCAGCGCCACCGGAGAGCGCTCCCCGATGGACATCGCTTCGCCGTAGTAGCTGTCGAGGCTGGCGGTGGTTACCGCACAGTTGGCGACCGGGATCTGCCACGGGCCAACCATCTGATCCCGGGCGACCATGCCGGTGACCGTACGGTCGCCGATGGTCACCAGGAAGGTCTTCTCTGCCACCGCAGGCAGGTGCAGCACGCGGTTAACTGCTTCAGCCACGGTAATACCCTGCGGGTCGAAGGCTTCTCCGGCGGCTTTCAGCGACTCAACGTCGCGGGTCATCTTCGGCGTTTTACCGAGCAGAACGTCCAGCGGCAGGTCGATAGGCTGATTGTCGAAATGGCTGTCGGTAAGGCTCAGGTGGCGCTCTTCGGTCGCTTCGCCGATCACGGCATACGGGGCGCGCTCACGACGGCACAGGGCATCGAACAGCTCCATCTGGTCGGCGGCCACCGCCATCACGTAGCGCTCTTGCGATTCGTTACACCAGATCTCCAGCGGGCTCATGCCCGGCTCGTCGCTCAGAATGCTGCGCAGATCGAAACGGCCGCCGCGACCGCCGTCGCTCACTAGCTCCGGCATGGCGTTAGAGAGACCGCCTGCACCAACGTCGTGGATGAAGAGGATTGGGTTGGCGTCGCCCAGCTGCCAGCAGCGGTCGATCACCTCCTGGCAACGACGCTCCATCTCCGGGTTGTCGCGCTGGACAGAGGCAAAGTCGAGGTCGGCATCAGACTGGCCGGACGCCATTGACGAGGCCGCGCCGCCGCCAAGACCGATATTCATGGCCGGGCCACCGAGCACCACCAGCTTCGCGCCGACGGTGATCTCGCCCTTCTGCACGTGGTCGGCGCGGATGTTACCGATACCGCCCGCCAGCATGATCGGCTTGTGGTAGCCGCGCAGCTCTTCGCCGTTGTGGCTATTGACCTTCTCTTCGTAGGTACGGAAGTAGCCGGTCAGCGCCGGACGGCCAAATTCGTTGTTGAACGCCGCGCCGCCCAGCGGACCGTCGGTCATGATATCCAGCGCGGTAACGATACGATCCGGCTTGCCGAAATCCTCCTCCCACGGCTGCTCAAAGCCAGGTATACGCAGGTTAGAGACCGAGAAGCCCACCAGGCCCGCTTTCGGCTTCGCGCCGCGTCCGGTTGCGCCTTCGTCACGGATCTCACCGCCGGAGCCGGTTGCCGCACCCGGCCACGGCGAGATCGCCGTCGGGTGGTTATGGGTTTCGACCTTCATCAGGATATGGGTTGGCTCCTGATGAAAATCGTAGCGGCCTGCTTCGCTATCGGCAAAGAAGCGCCCGACCTCTGAGCCTTCCATCACCGCCGCGTTGTCTTTATAGGCAGACAGCACGTGCTCCGGCGTTTTCTCAAAGGTGTTCTTGATCATTTTAAACAGCGACTTCGGCTGCTGCTCGCCGTCGATAACCCAGTCGGCGTTGAAGATTTTGTGACGGCAGTGCTCGGAGTTCGCCTGGGCAAACATGTACAGCTCGATGTCGTTCGGGTTACGCCCGAGGGTGGTGAAGGCATCGAACAGGTAATCAATTTCGTCTTCCGCCAGCGCGAGGCCCAGACGCTGGTTAGCCTCTACCAGCGCATCCCGTCCCTGCCCCAGCATGTCTACGCTCTCTACCGGCGCGGGCTGGTGGTGAGCGAAGAGTTTCTCAGCCTCTTCCAGCGCGTCGAAGGTCGTCTCCATCATGCGGTCATACAGCTCGGCGGCCACGGCCTGCCACTGCTCTGCGCTCAGGGTTGACGCCTCAACGTAGTAAGCGACACCGCGCTCAAGGCGGGCGACCTGCGTCAGGCCACAGTTGTGGGCGATATCCGTCGCTTTTGAAGACCAGGGAGAGATCGTCCCCGGACGCGGCGTGACCAGCAGCAGTTTGCCAGTGGGTGCATGGCTGCTCAGGCGCGGGCCGTAGGTCAGCAGACGGCCAAGCTGGGCGTGTTCATCGGCATTTAGAGGAGCGTTGAGGTCAGCAAAATGGACATACTCAGCGTAAATGTTGCTTACCGGGAGGGCGGCTGCCTGAAAGCGTGCCAGCAGTTTGTTGATACGGAATGCAGACAGTGCAGGCGAACCACGCAGAATTTCCATCATAAGTCTCTCGTCTTTAGCGCGTCGATGACGCTGTAAGAATGCGCCAGGGGGAAAACGGGCGTCATTATAGAGAATCCTGCGCGCCGACGAAACCGTTTGCGTGGAAATAAAATTGCCCGCGTTTTTTAACAATAGATGTGGCCTAATTCTCTAATAAGTTGCTAAGTGCCGCAATCTTAAGCAAAATGCCGCTCACTTCCGGACAAACGCTTTTCTATAATAATGACGGCAGAATGAGGCGTCAGGCGACGCAGAGAATTAACTCCTTGAGAAAATTAAAGTTTAATTATCTGCTTATCGGCATTGTCACCCTGCTGCTGGCAGCAGCCCTGTGGCCCTCTATCCCCTGGTCGGGTAAAGCCGAAAACCGCATCGCCGCTATCCAGGCGCGCGGCGAGCTGCGCGTCAGCACCCTGGTCTCTCCGCTTACCTGGAACGCCACCAGCGATAAGCCTACCGGTCTCGATTACGAGCTGGCCGAGCAGTTCGCCAGCTATCTCGGGGTGAAGCTGCGCGTTACCGTGCGGCAGAATATCAACCAGCTGTTTGACGATCTTGATAACGACAGTGCCGATATGCTGGCGGCCGGGCTGGTCTATAACAACGAGCGCATCAAGCACTATCAGAGCGGGCCGGTCTACTACTCGGTCTCCCAGCAGCTGGTCTATCGAGTTGGCAGCCTGCGTCCGCGCACGCTGGCGACGGTGACCGATGCCCAACTGACCGTTGCGCCGGGTCACGTTGCCATTAGCGATCTGCAGGCACTGAAGGAGAAGAAGTACCCGGATCTGAGCTGGAAGGTGGATGAGAAGCTGGGCACTAACGATCTGCTCTTGCAGGTGGCCCAGGGGAAGCTGGCCTATACCATCGCCGACTCCGTGGCCATTAGCCTCTTCCAGCGCGTGCACCCCGAGCTGGCGGTGGCGCTGGATATCACCGATGAGCAGCCTGTAGCGTGGTTTAGCCAAAAAGATAGCGATAACGCCCTCTCCGCCGCCATGCTGGACTTCTTCAACGTGATTAACGAGGACGGCACCCTGGCGCGCCTTGAGGAGAAGTATCTCGGTCACGGCAAAGGATTCGACTATGTTGATACCCGCGCCTTCCTGCGCGCTATTGATAGCGTCTTGCCCGATCTGCGTTCGCTGTTTGAAAAGTACGCCCAAAAGATTGACTGGCGTCTGCTGGCGGCCATCTCTTATCAAGAGTCCCACTGGGATACCCAGGCCACCTCCCCCACCGGCGTGCGCGGCCTGATGATGCTGACTAAAAATACCGCCCAAAGCCTGGGCCTGACCGATCGCACCGACGCCGAACAGAGCATCAGCGGCGGAGCGCGCTATCTCCAGGATATGATGGATCACGTCCCGGCAACGGTGCCCGAAGAGGAGCGGATCTGGTTTGCACTGGCTGCCTACAATATGGGCTATGCCCATATGCTCGACGCCCGCGCCCTGACGGCGAAGACCAAAGGCAACCCGGATAGCTGGTCTGACGTAAAGCAGCGCCTGCCGCTGCTTAGCCAGAAGGCGTGGTACAGCAAATTAACCTACGGCTACGCCCGCGGCCATGAAGCCTATGCCTATGTGGAAAACATCCGTAAGTATCAGATTAGCCTGGTGGGTTATCTGCAGGAGAAAGCCCGACAGCAGGAGCAGCAGCGCGCTCACGAGCAGCGGATGGCGCAAAGCTATCCGGTGGTCGCTCAGGAGGAGCTTGAGGAGACGCACTATGGCGTGTTGCCGCTGAGCGCCTTCTCCCCCGCCGAGGCCTTTGGCCAGTCCAGCTTTACGCTGCCGGGGATATTGAACCAGGCGTCAGCAGGCGCTGACGCTGAGACGCATTAGCGCGCCTGCTTTTGCGCTTTGATCGCCAGCCGACGCTGGCGGAAAAATTCACTGAGCATGCCTGAACACGCGTCACGCAGCGTGCCCTCAACGATCTCCACCCGATGATTCATGCCGGGGTGGTGCAGGACATCCATCAGGGAGCCTGCCGCGCCGGTTTTCAGATCCCGTGCGCCAAACACCAGCGTGCCGATACGGCTATGCACCATCGCCCCCGCGCACATGACACAGGGTTCGAGGGTGACGTAGAGCGTAGTATCCAGCAGGCGGTAGTTTTGCAGCACCAGCCCGCCCTGGCGCAGGGCCATGATTTCGGCATGCGCGGTGGGATCGTGGCGGCCAATAGGCCGGTTCCACCCTTCACCAATGACCTGGTTGTTGTGTACCAGCACCGCCCCCACCGGAACCTCCCCTTCGTCCCAGGCGCGCTGCGCGAGCGAGAGCGCGTGGCGCATCCAGTATTCGTGAGTAAATTCAGTATCGGACACAGCTCAGCACTCCAGTAGTCAAAACGGGGCGCATTATACACAGGTGTAAGTACGCACACACTACTCGAGTTGCTGTAGCTCACCGTGGGGCGTGACGCGCCAGCGGTGTTCGCAGAAGTAGAGCAGCGGGTTATCCTGCTTGCTATCGCTGTAGCCGCTGTAGAGACGCAGCGGCGTACCGATTTTTTGCTCCAGCTGCACCACCTTCTCATGGCCGAGACAGCGCATAGAGAGCACCCAGCCGCCGTGGCTGCGGCGGATCTGGCTGGCGATCAGGTTGACGCGGGGTAGCCAGGGGGTATCAAAATAGACCTGCTCCACCAGCGGCTGCGGCGAGCCGGTGATCAGCCAGATATCGGCATCCGAGGCGTCGAGATAGTTGGTTAGGCGATCCTGCACCACCGGGAAGGCGGTGACGCGCCCGCGAAACCAGGTGACAAATGACTTCTCCAGCGCCTTAAGCCGCGCCTCGCTATGGCCAAAGGTGCATCCCCACAGCAGCAGGCTCATCGGCCAGCGGGCAGCCCGCCCCTTTACCAGCAACGCAACGCCGATAACCGGCAGCAGGGGTAGAACGAGCAGCGCATTGAGTGGCTGATGCCGCAGCAGATACCGCAGAAATGTACCGAACATATCCTGCTGGTGCAGCGTTCCATCCAGATCGAAAAACACGACACGACGCTCGCTATTTGCCAAACCCTACTCCTTTGGATCGTTAAAACCTAACAGCCAGGTAAACAGGAACCCAGCGATAACTGCCAATAAATAGCCTAACAGATAGATCGTGACTTTTCCGGTAACAATCGTTAAAGCCAGCGGTAAACCGGAAATCCCAAAGGTAATCACCGTCGCCACCTTCCAGTAGCAGACGAGCGCCCCACCCACCGCGCCGCCCAGGCAGGCGCCGATAAACGGCTTACCCAGCGGCAGCGTGACGCCAAAAATCAGCGGCTCACCGATGCCAAGCAGCCCCACCGGCAGCGCACCTTTTATTACCGTTTTTAACCGGGCGTTGCGCGTTTTTAGCAGCACGGCGAGCGCCGCGCCTACCTGACCGACGCCCGCCATTGAGAGGATAGGCAGCAGGGCGTTGAAGCCGTGCGCCTGAACCAGCTCTACATGGATCGGTACCAGGCCCTGATGCAGTCCGGTAAGCACCAGCGGCAAAAAGCTCCCGGCCAGCACTGCGCCCACCAGCAGGCCGCCGCGATCGATAGCCCAGCCAGCGCCGTGGGCAATGGATTCAGAAATCCAGCCTCCGAGCGGCTGCAGCGCCACGATCGCAATCGCTCCGGTGATGAGCGTGGTCAGCAGCGGGTTTAGAATTAACTCCAGCGAACCCGGCAGCCGCTCACGCAACCGCTTCTCAAACCAGCACATCAGCGCAACCACCAGCAGCACGGCGATCACCCCGCCGCGCCCTGGCTGCAACGCTTCGCCAAACAGCGTGATCTGCGCCAGCTGCGGGCTGGAGAGAATACCTGCCATCACTCCGCCCAACGCCTGCGATCCGCCGAACACCTTCGCCGCGTTGACCCCCACAAGGATATTCATAATCGCAAACACGGCGCTGCCAAAGATGCCGAGCAGCCCCAGCACGTTGGGGTAGTGAATTGCGATATCGCCAGCGATATCGGGTCGCTTCAGGATATTGATAATGCCGGTGATCAGCCCGGAGGCGATAAACGCCGGAATGAGCGGAATGAAAACGTTCGCCAGCATGCGCAGCGCATCACTCATCGGCGCTTTATACTGCGCTTTCGCCTGGGCCTTATTGCGGGCAATCTCGTCCGGGATCGGGGCTGCACTCTCTCCATTGACCAGCGTGCGCATGGCATCCACCACCTGCCCGGCTCTTCCTGGCCCGACGATCAGCTGATGCTGCTCGCCCTGCTTAACGTAGCCGCTGACGCCCGGGAGCGATTTCAGCCTGCCGATATTGAGCAGCCCCTCATCCTGCACCTCAAACCGGACGCGGGTCATACAGTTTTCCAGCCGCAGCACGTTGCCCTGCCCGCCGATGCCCTGCAAAATCTCCCCTGCCAACGTCAGTGACTTATCCATGTGAACCTCTTAGCCGTTAAGCGCGGCGCGTAAGAACCCCTGGTGCGCCTCGAGCCGGGCGCGGGCAGCGTCCACGTCCAGCCCGGTGAGCACCATTAAAATAGCGGGCTTCACGTCATACCCGGTCTGCTCCAGCACGCTGCGGGCCTGCTCCAGCGTGACGCCGGTCGCCTCAACCACCATGCGGCAGGCGCGATCGACAAGTTTGATATTGCTCGCTTTCATATCGACCATCAGGTTCTGGTAAACCTTGCCAAACTTGACCATCGCCCCGGTGGAGATCATGTTCAGCACCAGCTTCTGCGCCGTGCCGGACTTGAGGCGGGTAGAGCCGGTTAACGCTTCCGGACCGACAACCGGCGAGATGGCAATGTCTGCCTCCTGAGCTATTGGCGAGCCAGGGTTACAGGAGATAGCTACCGTGGTGCAGCCCGTGGCCCGGGCATATCTCAGCCCACCGATAACATAGGGCGTACGTCCGGACGCTGCCAGACCCACGACCAGATCGCGGGAGTCGAGCGTCAGGTCGCGCAGATCGTCCTCTCCCAGCTGCGGGTTGTCCTCTGCCCCCTCTACCGCCTTTAGCAGCGCGCCCGGACCACCGGCGATCAGCCCGATCACCAGACCGTGCGGGACGCCAAAGGTCGGCGGGCACTCCGAGGCATCCAGAACGCCAAGCCGCCCGCTGGTTCCTGCGCCCATATAGATGATGCGCCCCCCCGCCTTCAGCGCTGCCGCTGCGGCATCCACTGCCCGTGCAACATCTGGCAATGTCTCTTTCACTGCCAGCGCGACCAGCGTATCCTGTTGATTAAAACGGGTTACTAGTTCGATAGTCGAGAGCGCATCCAGATCCATCGTCTCGGAATTTCGCGTTTCTGATACCAGTGAGCCAAGATTCATTATCAGTACCTTTTGAATATTTAATTCGTGTCCCGCGCAGTATAATGGAATATATAATTCTTTGATGCCTGCGAACAGGATGTTTGTTGCCGTTGTCACGTTTTGCCCTGGAGTTGTCATGAACTGTTTGATCCACATCCGTCAGCGCTATGCGGGCCTGGCACAGAGCGATAAAAAGCTGGCTGATTTTCTCCTTACCCAGCCCGATCGCGCCCGCCACCTCAGCTCGCAGCAGCTGGCCGCCGAGGCGGGTATCAGCCAGTCCAGCGTGGTAAAGTTCGCCCAGAAGCTGGGGTTTAAAGGGTTTCCGGCGCTCAAGCTGGCCATCAGCGAAGCGCTGGTCAGCACGCCAACGCCCCACTCCGTTCCGGTGCATAACCAGATCCGCGGCGACGATCCCCTGCGCGTCGTGGGCGAGAAGCTGATCCACGAGAAGGTCAGCGCTATGAACGCCACGCTTGACGTGAACACTGAGGATAAGCTGCAGGAGAGCGTGATCATGCTGCGCGATGCGCGGCGTATTGTGCTGACCGGCATCGGCGCATCCGGGCTGGTGGCGCGTAACTTTGGCTGGAAGCTGATGAAGATTGGCTTGCACGCCGTGGTCGAGCAGGATATGCACGCCCTGCTGGCGACGGCGCAGGCGATGGAGAGCAGCGATCTGCTGCTGGCGATCTCCTATACCGGCGAACGGCGGGAGATCAACATGGCAGCGGATGAGGCCTTTCGCGTCGGGGCGAAGATCCTGGCGATCACCGGCTTTACCCCTAACGCCTTGCAGCAGCGCTCGACCCGCTGCCTCTATACCATTGCCGAAGAGCAGGCTACCCGCAGCGCGGCCATCTCCTCGACCAGCGCGCAGATGCTGCTCACCGACCTGCTGTTTATGGCGCTGGTGCAGCAGGATCTGGAGCACGCCCCGGAGCGCATCCGCCACAGCGAGGCGCTGGTGAAAAAACTGGTCTGAGCAGAAATCGGGCGTATAATACCCGCCCTGCTTGTATAGCTACTGAGATGTCCCGATGGCGTTGTTGATCACTAAAAAATGCATAAACTGCGATATGTGCGAGCCGGAGTGCCCGAACGAGGCGATTTCAATGGGTGCGAGCGTTTATGAGATCGACAGCGATCGCTGTACGGAGTGCGTCGGCCACTATGAGACGCCGACGTGTCAGAAGGTCTGCCCTATCCCCAATACGATCCTCAAGGATCCCGCACACAGTGAGAGCCAGGAGCAGCTGTGGGACAAGTTTGTCCTGCTGCACCACGCGGATAAGATTTAGCTCTCAATAATCACCGTCGCGCAGGCGTAGCGCCGCTCATCCGCCAGGGTGACGTGCATATGCGCCACGCCCAGCCGCTCCGCCAGCTTCAGCGCCTCGCCCCACAGGCGCAGGCGCGGCTTGCCCAGCTCGTCGTTAAAGACTTCAAACTGGTTGAACGCCAGGCCGTTGCGAATGCCGGTCCCGAAAGCCTTGGCCGCAGCCTCTTTTACGGCAAAGCGTTTGGCGAGAAAGCGCACCGGCTGCTGATGGGCCTGGTAGATGGCCCACTCGTTGGCGCTCAGTACCTTTTTTGCCAGCCGGTCGCCGGAGCGGGAGATCACCGCTTCAATGCGGTCGATCTCCACAATATCCGTGCCTAAGCCCAGAATAGCCATTACCGGCGTGCTTCCAGCATCAGGCGCTTCATCTCAGAAACGGCCTCTTTCAGGCCGCTCATCACCGCCCGGCCAATAATGGCGTGGCCGATATTCAGCTCGTGCATCTCTGGGATGCGGGCAATAGGCTTCACGTTGTGATAGGTCAGACCGTGGCCGGCGTTAACCTTTAGCCCGAGGCTTGCCGCGTAGGTGGCGGCGTTGGCGATGCGCGCCAGCTCTTTGGCCTGGGTGGCGTCATCTTCCGCATCCGCGTAGCAGCCGGTATGAATTTCGATGTAGGGCGCCCCCACCTCGGCGGCGGCTTTGATCTGCTCGGCATCGGCATCGATAAACAGCGAGACCAGGATCCCGGCTTCCGCCAGCCGCGTGCAGGCGTCGCGCATCTTCTCCTGCTGTCCAGCCACATCCAGCCCGCCTTCGGTGGTAACCTCCTGGCGCTTCTCCGGTACCAGGCAGCAGAAGTGAGGTTTGGTCTCGCAGGCGATAGCCAGCATCTCTTCAGTAACCGCCATCTCCAGGTTCATGCGCGTATCCAGCGTCTGACGCAGCACCTTCACATCGCGGTCGGTGATGTGGCGGCGATCCTCGCGCAGATGCACCGTAATCCCGTCCGCCCCCGCCTGCTCGGCAATAAACGCCGCCTGGACCGGATCGGGGTATGCCGTGCCACGCGCGTTACGCAGGGTGGCAATGTGATCGATATTAACGCCTAACAGTAGTTCAGCCATGACAATACAATCCTCGAATATCCTTTATTTTACGGTGCATCCGGCGCTGGCCGTTTCGGCACAAACAGGCGAAACAGCTCCCGGCTTTTTAGCGGCTTGCCGCCAAGATACGGCTTCAGGGCCATCCGGGTAAAGCGTTTCGCTGCTTTTAGGGTATCACCGTCGGGAAACTCGCGCTCGGCAAGCGCCCGCAGCTGGCGGCCGGTGAAAGTGCGGTTATCGATTACCACGCTGGCGATAAACCCTTTCTCCTCCCGGTAGCGGTAGGTCATGGTGTCCTCCACCGCTTCGCCGGTTCCGGCGCAGTGCAGAAAATCGATGCCGTACCCAAGATGCCCCAGCAGCGCCAGCTCAAAGCGCCGGAGAACCGGTTCGGGCGAGCCGCTCAGCCCTGCCAGCGCCTGGATACAGTGCAGGTAATCGAAAAAAAGTTCAGAGAAGCGCGTCTCATGTTCAAGTACGCGGGAGATAAGCTCGTTAACGTAGAGACCGCTGTAGAGGGTGATGCCGCTCAGGGGGAGCGCCAGCGAGACCGCTTCCGCGCTGCGCAGGGTTTTGACTTCACCCCGGCCGCCGAAGCGCACTAGCAGAGGCGTAAAGGGCTGGAGAGCGCCCTTCAGGTTAGATCGTTTTGCCCGTGCGCCTTTAGCAACAAGGCGCACGCGGCCCGACTCTTCCGTGAAGACGTCCAGCATCAGGCTGGTTTCGCTCCAGGGACGACTATGGAGAACAAAAGCGCGCTGCCACCCTTCCATTAGCCTCTATACTCGTCGTCTTGCAAACCGCAGGTACGTTGGACGTACCCGTTCGTTTCAGTCAATTACTTGAGGTCGTCAACGTAGCCGAGGCTACGCAGGGCGCGCTCGTCGTCGGCCCAGCCGGATTTGACCTTCACCCATAGCTCAAGGTGCACCGGGGCTTCGAACATCTCCTGCATATCTTTACGGGCTTCGATGCCGATGGTTTTGATCTTGGCCCCTTTGTTGCCAATCACCATCTTCTTCTGGCCCTCACGTTCAACCAGGATCAGGCCGTTGACGTCGTAACCGCCGCGCTCGTTGCTGACGAATTGTTCAATCTCAACGGTCACCGAGTAGGGCAGCTCTTCGCCAAGGAAACGCATCAGCTTTTCACGGATGATCTCCGAGGCCATAAAGCGCTGGGAGCGGTCGGTGATGTAATCTTCCGGGAAGTGGTGGATCGCCTCCGGCAGATGCTTACGCACGATGCTGGCGATGGTATCCACGTTCATCCCGGTCTCGGCAGAGAGCGGCACGATATCGAGGAAGTTCATCTGGCTGGCGAGGAACTGCAGGTGCGGCAGCAGATCCGCCTTCTCCTGCACGTTATCGACCTTGTTAACCGCCAGGATCACCGGCGCTTTACCGTCGCGCAGCTTGTTGAGCACCATCTCGTCGTCCGCTGTCCAGCGGGTGCCTTCCACCACGAAGATCACCAGCTCAACGTCGCCGATAGAGCTGCTGGCCGCCCTGTTCATCAGGCGGTTGATGGCGCGCTTCTCTTCCATGTGCAGGCCCGGGGTGTCCACGTAGATGGCCTGATAAGCGCCTTCGGTATGGATCCCCGTGATGCGGTGACGCGTGGTCTGCGCTTTACGGGAGGTAATAGAGATCTTCTGCCCAAGCAGATTGTTCAGCAGGGTGGATTTGCCAACGTTGGGACGTCCAACGATGGCAATAAATCCGCAGTATGTTTTTTCGTTGCTCATTCCAGCTCCAGTTTTTTCAACGCCTGTTCGGCGGCTGCCTGCTCCGCCTTGCGACGGCTGGAACCTGTGCCGACCACCGGTTCACTCAGGCCGCTTACCTGGCAGTGGATAGTAAATTCCTGATCGTGGGCTTCGCCACGCACCTGCACAACCAGATAGGTTGGCAGCGGCAGGTGACGACCCTGTAAAAATTCCTGCAAACGCGTCTTCGGATCTTTTTGTTTATCCCCTGGGCTAATCTCGTCCAGGCGGGTTTGATACCAGTAGAGGATCAGCTTTTCGACGGTCTGAATATCGCTATCGAGAAACACGCCGCCAATCAACGCTTCTACGGTATCGGCCAGAATCGACTCCCGGCGGAAGCCGCCGCTTTTAAGCTCGCCCGGCCCTAAACGCAGGCACTCACCCAGCTCAAACTCGCGGGCAATCTCGGCCAGCGTGTTGCCGCGCACCAGCGTGGCACGCATCCGGCTCATGTCGCCCTCGTCTACGCGAGGAAAACGGTGATAGAGCGCGTTGGCGATAACAAAGCTTAAAATGGAGTCACCCAAAAACTCCAGACGCTCATTGTGTTTGCTGCTGGCACTGCGATGGGTTAGCGCCTGCTGCAACAACTCCTGATGTTGAAAAGTGTAGCCCAGCTTCCGTTGAAGCCGATTAATTACGATGGGGTTCATGCGATACCAATAGAATGAATGCGTCAAAAATGCAGCACACGAAACCGACCTGAAGAGAACAACGCGGTTTCGTGTGCCGTGGCTCCCTGCGGAACCAGCCTAAACTTCGGGGGAATATTCTATACACAACGGCGGGGGATGTCGTTAGCCGTAACTGATTTATAGCGGAAATAATTTGGGTTGCAGCCAGATTAGCTGCAACCCAACGGATTAGTGGATGCCACCAATGCGGTTTAAGCGCACGCCGGTTGGCCACTCACCCTCTTGTTTCTCGAAGCTCATCCAGATTGCCGTTGCCCGGCCCACCAGGTTAGCCTCCGGCACAAAGCCCCAGTAGCGGCTGTCCGCGCTGTTGTCGCGGTTATCACCCATCATGAAGTAGTGGCCTGGCGGCACGATCCAGGTTGCCAGCGGCTGGCCCGGCTGCTGGTGATAGAGTCCCAGCTGGTCCTGGGCGATCGGCACGGTCAAAATGCGGTGCGTCACGTCACCCAGCGTCTCTTTACGCTCGGCAAGGCGCACGCTGTTCTCTTTGGTTTCACCCGGCGGCAGCTGGAAGAAGCCGCTGCTGGCCTCGCCACCGTTGAGGCGGCTAAAGGTCTGGACAAAATCGCTGGGCGCAACGTTGGAGTAGGTGATCGGCAGCGCGCTGGCACAGGCCTGGCCGGAGCTGCACCCTGGCTGCACCGTGACCTGCTTGGCAACCGGATCGTAGCTGACCTTATCGCCCGGCAGGCCCACGACGCGCTTGATGTAGTCCAGGCGCGGATCGTCCGGATACTTAAATACCGCGATATCACCGCGCTTCGGGTGGCCGGTTTCGATCAGCGTTTTCTGGTAGATCGGATCCTTAATCCCGTAGGCAAACTTCTCCACCAGAATAAAGTCGCCGATCAGCAGGGTTGGCATCATCGAACCTGATGGGATCTGAAACGGCTCGTAGATGAACGAGCGCACCACCAGCACAATCGCCAGTACCGGGAACACAGAGGCCCCGGTCTCCAGCCAGCCCGGCTTCGGGCTAACTTTTTTCAGCGTGTTTGGATCCAGCGTATCGCCCGCCGCCGCCTGGGCTGCGGCCTGCCGCTCCCGACGCTTTGGTGCAAATACGGCCTTGTCCAGGCACCACAGCAACCCTGTCGCCAGGGTCGCGATCACCAGGATCAGGGCAAACATGTTCGCCATACCAACTCCTTAATGGTTTATTTGCCGTCTTTACCTACGTGCAGAATGGCGAGGAACGCTTCCTGCGGCAGCTCAACGTTACCGACCTGCTTCATACGCTTCTTACCCTCTTTCTGTTTCTGCAGCAGCTTTTTCTTACGGCTGACGTCACCGCCGTAGCACTTAGCCAGAACGTTTTTACGCAGCTGCTTCACCGTTGAGCGGGCAATAATGTGGGTACCGATTGCGGCCTGAATCGCGATATCGAACTGCTGGCGTGGGATCAGCTCTTTCATCTTCTCCACCAGCTCACGACCACGGTACGGGGCGTTATCGTTGTGGGTGATCAGCGCGAGGGCATCAACACGCTCGCTGTTGATCAGCACGTCAACGCGCACCATGTTAGAGGCCTGGAAACGCTTGAAGTTGTAGTCCAGCGACGCATAGCCACGCGAGGTCGATTTCAGGCGATCGAAGAAGTCGAGCACCACTTCTGCCATCGGGATCTCATAGGTCAGCGCCACCTGTTTACCGTGGTAAACCATGTTGGTCTGCACGCCGCGCTTCTCGATGCAGAGCGTGATGACGTTGCCCAGGTACTCCTGCGGCAGCAGCATATGACACTCGGCGATAGGCTCGCGCAGCTCCTGAATGTTATTCAGCGGCGGCAGCTTGGACGGGCTATCGACGTAGATTGTCTCTTTCGAGGTGGTAACCACTTCATAGACTACGGTCGGCGCGGTGGTGATGAGGTCAAGATCGTACTCACGCTCCAGACGCTCCTGGATGATCTCCATGTGCAGCAGGCCGAGGAAGCCGCAGCGGAAGCCGAAGCCCAGCGCGGTAGAGCTTTCCGGCTCGTAGAACAGGGAGGCGTCGTTGAGGCTCAGCTTGCCCAGCGCGTCGCGGAAGTTCTCGTAGTCATCAGAGCTGACCGGGAACAGACCGGCGTAAACCTGCGGTTTCACCTTCTTAAAGCCCGGCAGCGCTTTGTCTGCAGGGTTACGGGCAGTGGTCAGGGTATCGCCCACCGGTGCACCGAGGATGTCCTTGATCGCACAGACCAGCCAGCCGACCTCGCCGCACTTCAGCTCGGTGCGGTCAACCTGCTTCGGCGTAAAGATGCCCAGGCGATCGGCATTATAGGTCTGGCCGGTGCTCATCACCTTGATTTTGTCGCCCTTGCGCATGGTGCCGTTGTTGATACGCACCAGGGAGACAACGCCCAGGTAGTTATCGAACCAGGAGTCAATGATCAGCGCCTGCAGCGGTGCGTCAGGATCGCCCTGCGGGGGCGGAATATCGCGCACCAGACGCTCCAGCACGTCGCCTACCCCTACCCCGGTCTTCGCGGAGCAGCGTACGGCGTCGGCGGCATCGATACCGACAATATCTTCAATCTCTTCCGCCACCCGCTCAGGATCGGCGGCCGGCAGGTCAATTTTGTTGAGGACCGGGACAACTTCCAGATCCATTTCCATGGCGGTGTAGCAGTTAGCCAGCGTCTGCGCTTCCACGCCCTGGCCTGCATCGACAACCAGCAGTGCGCCTTCGCACGCCGCCAGCGAGCGGGAAACCTCATAGGAGAAGTCAACGTGGCCCGGGGTGTCGATAAAGTTCAGCTGATAGGTTTCGCCGTCGGCGGCTTTATAGTCCAGCGTTACGCTCTGGGCTTTGATGGTGATCCCGCGCTCGCGCTCAAGATCCATAGAGTCCAGCACCTGGGCTGCCATTTCGCGATCGGACAGGCCACCGCAAAGCTGGATGATACGGTCAGACAGCGTCGATTTACCGTGGTCGATGTGCGCAATGATGGAGAAGTTACGTATATTCTTCATATGTAAGGATGTTTTAACTCGCGTTTTTATCTTAATTCATTTGATGGAGACGGCAGCGGACCCACAACGCAGCCTACCGTTCCGTACATTGCCGAGCATCTTACACTGTAGCGACATGGCAGTCAGTAAGGATCCATTTATTAACATAAAACCTTACAACAGAGGCATAAAACCCGCTGAAGCGGGTTTATGACAGTCAGATTTGATATCAGGCGGCTTTGGGCGAAAATTTTACTGTAAGCTGCTGATTAACTTGAATATCGAAATCAGTAAACAGTGCTATCGGTTTCACGCCGTTACCCTGTTTTTCTAAACGAACAAAACCTCGTGAGCTAAGCGTTTTTAGCGTAACCGACAGATTGCTTTTTTTTCTGCCCGACATCTCGGCCAGTTCAGTGATGCTTTCCGGCTTACACTCTTCAATGAGTCTCAGGAGCGCGATATTCTCGTTACTTAATACCTGCGCCAGAGCATTCATTGATGTAAACCACACGCGGGGCTCATCTGGCTCAGGCTTGTACTCACCTTTGGCTATCGCAAGCATCCTGTGACGGATGTGCTCTTCAGGCATAACACCAATTAATGCTTTCATGTGTTAACCTCTGTTTTCTCGTATTGCGATGACTTCATCCATTTGCTTGAAAAAGTCTTCAATAAGCTGGCCTGCCGATACAAACTCATAGGGATGACCTTTATCGTAGGGTGTGCGATGGAGATGGTCATACACAAGTCTTCCTGAATAATTGCCTTTTTTTGGCAATTTTATGCCATGCGCATTATCCATCCCAAACACTCGCGTATTGTACTTATCGTGGAGCGTTAAGCTGTACCGGATGCCGTGTGGGATAAATGACATAGGTTTTACTTCCCAAACTTCAATTTTCCACCAACACCCATCATCCCGATATACCGTCGAGCCATGCAACGACAGTAGATAGTCTAAACCGTTATCTCTTTCCATAGAGTTCCCCGTCAGGGTTATGACTGGATCATAACCCTAAAAACACGGAAGTCAAATGGTGGTAAGCAGGAAAGTTAAAACAGATAAAGTGAGTTGCGACTGCGCGAGGCTTAGTGCGAACGAGAACTGACGTCTGCCGGGGTAGCATCGACCCGCAGCAGATCCGGCGGCAGGCCTACGCTCAGAATAATGGGCTGCCAGGCCTCGCGGGCGGCCAGCTTCGGTGAGAAAGCGCGGGCCAGCAGAAAGCCGCCTACCCCGCCCAGCACCGCACCGCCCATTGCTGCCAGGTCATAACCAAACAGCGTCTGGAACAGCGCAGCCATGATAAACAGCCCCACCAGCGGTGACATATAGACCAGCAGCGCAGAGCTAAGCAGGCTACCTTCGGCAATGCCCAGCTCGACCTTCTGCCCTACCACCAGCGGCTGCTCGCTGGGTACGGAAATGGTGTGTGTCATCTGCGGTCCCAGCTTGTTCAGGACCCGGCTGCCGCACCCTGCGCGTGAGGCGCAGCTGTTACAGGATGCTTTAACGTCACAGCTGACAACGGCTTCGCCATTGTGCCATGAAACGACGGTTGCCCACTCTTTGATCATTGTGCTGCCCTGAACTTAATACTGTCTGCAATACGTTTTGCGGTCTGCGGCGGAAGCTCGCCGACCACGGTAATTTCTGCGTTATCCCGTACGGTGGTGCTGACGGTACGACGCCCGGTACGCAGCATCTGATCGCTGCTGTTCTGATTAGCGCGGTTAACGTTGATCGAGAAGCTAAACAGCCCGTCAGAGAAGAGACGGGACTCGACCGGCATGTCGATGGTCGGCAGCTTGCGGCGGCTGCTGGAGACTTCGCTAAAGCCCTGCGGCAGCCAGCTGGCAGACCAGTTAAAATCGATCTTCTCCCCCGCCGGCACCGACAGCAGCGGCGGCAGGTTAGCTTTAGCGAGGCTCTCCATATTGCTCCCCACCCGATCGTTAACGGTGAACGCCACGACGCGGAACTGCTCCAGCGTTTCGCCGTCGCGATCGAGCAGATCGACTCGCATGGGGAGTTTGGTTTCGGCATCCAGCCAGACGATATAGCTGTAGCGGGTACCGTCGCGAGCCACGACGCGGATCACCTCGCACAGGCGATCGGCGATCCGGGTACGGCCTACCGAGATAAAATCGTAGAAGGACGCCAGCCGTTTGAAATCGGTATATACCAGCGAGGGCAGTGAATCGACAATATAGTCGCCGGTCAGCGTAAACGGCTCCAGGCCTGGCTCGAAGTAGCTTATCTCGCTGCCGCGCTGCACGACCTCGCGACGCGGGCCATCCATCTGCAACAGCTGGGCGAGAGGCTGGTTTTCAAGACGGGCGTGCCGGTAGCGTAACGACTCGACGCCCTGCTTGTTGATGCTGACAAAAGACAGCTCGTAATTGAGAGACTGGCTGGCCAGATTCATCTGCTGCAACAACGCCCCGGAGGTAACATCAGCCGAGGCGTTAGCAGAAAACAGCAGACTACCGGCCATGAGAGACATGGCACACCAAAGTTGCTTCATTACTGCGATTGCGTTCCTAAAGTTTGGATTCCTGGCACCTGGACAGCGGCCTGCTGGGTTTGCGCCTGCTCAAACTGAAGCTGTTCGGAGTGCAGACGGCGCTGCAGCTCATAGTCCTGCAGCATCGCGTTGATACGGCGGCGCTGCTCCTGAACCTGCTGCTGTTGACCCGCATCGGCGGTGGCATCCGACGGTACGCCCAGGCTTACCGGGCTGGCTTTACCCATCATAGGAAGCGTGTTAAATACCGGCGCTTCGGGCTGCTGGGCAGTGTCGGATGGGCTGTTATAGTGCTGCACGCCTACGATAACGGCAAGCGAAACGCAGGCGGCCACGCCCATTTGGGTGATTTGGCTGGCCCAGGGGCGCACTTTGGTCCAGAACGGCATCTTCTGCCACTGCTGTGGCGCAGGCTGGGATTCCGGGATCAATGGCGTTGTCTGCCGTACCGGTTCGTCGGCAATGGCGGCCATGACGCGGCTCGAGATATCGAAATGGATGACGTCGGCAGTGTCACCGCGTAAAGCGTCACGCACCAGGTGATAACGCTCCCAGGTTTGCTGCATTTCCGGATCGCGAGACAGCTCCTTGAGCAGCTCGGTATCCAGCGTCTCACCATCCATCAAAGCGGAAAGCTTTTCTTTCTGCATGCCTAATACCTTTTCCAGTATCCCGCTATCGTCAACGCCTGATAAGCGGTTGAACTTTATTATCAATTGCTTCCCGAGCGCGGAAGATACGGGAACGTACCGTACCTACCGGGCAGTCCATAATGGCGGCTATCTCTTCATAGCTAAGGCCATCCAGCTCCCGTAAGGTAATTGCCATACGTAAATCTTCCGGAAGCGATTCAATGGTTCGGAAAACTATTTGTCTCAGTTCTTCTGACAACATTAAGTTCTCAGGGTTCGAAATTTCTTTCAGCGCCCCACCGTTTTCGTAGTTTTCTGCTTCTATAGCATCAACATCGCTGGACGGCGGACGGCGACCCTGAGCGACCAGGTAATTCTTGGCGGTATTGACCGCAATACGGTACAGCCAGGTGTAAAAAGCGCTATCTCCCCGGAATGAATCCAGCGCGCGATAGGCCTTAATAAAAGACTCTTGTGCCACATCGGGAACGTCGCCCGACGGCACATAACGGGAAACCAGACTCGCTACTTTATGCTGGTAGCGGACCACCAGTAAGTTAAAGGCTTTCTGATCTCCCTTCTGGACCCGTTCGACGAGGACCTGATCCGTTAACTGCTCGCTCATCCGAGGTAATGTCTCCCCAAACCTAATATCCACGCGTAATCGAAACGCCACTCCCACACAGCACTCTGAGCAAGCATGTGGTTAGAGAGACTTTTTCGGCAAAAGTTCCGTTACGCCTTTGTTTTTGTGTATCGTTTCGCAGACCGCTCGTTATGACTCATTATAAGTCTACTGACGCTAAACTATGCACGTTGCATAGAAGAAAAGCCTTTTATACCGTCAGCAGAGTAACGCAACCCCGCTTTTTTTTCACCACAAAACTGATTTAGCGCGTTTCCCGTCTCGCTGTTTAGCCTGTACAACCCTATTTAAAAAAACAGGTGCTTTATACGGCTTTTGGATCTATGCTGGCCCTATCCTGTTTAGTAAATTAAACACACTATCATGAACACGACTCCCGATCTCTCCTGTGATGTGCTAGTTATTGGCAGCGGCGCTGCCGGTCTCTCCCTGGCGCTGCGTCTGGCGCAAAACCATAGCGTGATTGTTCTCAGTAAAGGTCCCGTTAGCGAAGGCTCAACCCTCTATGCGCAGGGTGGTATCGCCGCCGTATTTGATCAAACGGACAGCATTAGCTCGCACGTAGAAGACACGCTGATAGCGGGCGCGGGTATCGTCGATCGCCATGCGGCTGAGTTTGTCGCCAGTAACGCCCGGCCCTGCGTGCAGTGGCTGATCGATCAGGGCGTACTGTTCGACACCCACGTTCAGCCTAACGGTGAAGAGAGCTACCACCTGACCCGCGAGGGCGGACACAGCCATCGCCGGATCCTGCACGCCGCCGACGCTACCGGCAAAGCGGTCGAGACAACGCTGGTAAGCCAGGCCCTGAGCCATCCTAATATTCATGTGCTTGAGCGCAGCAACGCCGTAGACCTGATTATCTCCGATAAAATTGGCCTCTCCGGCCCGCGCCGGACGGTGGGCGCATGGGTATGGAACCGCAATCGCGAGGCGGTAGAGACCTGCCGCGCAAAAGCGGTGGTGCTGGCGACGGGAGGTGCATCAAAGGTCTATCAGTACACGACCAACCCGGATATCGCCTCCGGGGACGGTATCGCCATGGCCTGGCGCGCAGGCTGCCGGGTTGCCAACCTCGAATTTAACCAGTTTCACCCCACTGCCCTCTTCCATCCCCAGGCGCGTAATTTTCTGCTCACCGAGGCGCTGCGCGGCGAAGGGGCATACCTTAAACGCCCCGACGGCACGCGATTTATGCCCGACTTCGATCCTCGTGGCGAGCTGGCCCCGCGCGACGTGGTGGCCAGAGCGATCGACCATGAGATGAAGCGTCTCGGCGCGGACTGCATGTACCTGGATATCAGCCATAAGCCAGAGGCCTTTATTCGCCAGCACTTCCCGATGATCTATGAGAAGCTGCTCGGCCTGGGTATCGACCTGACGAAAGAGCCGGTGCCCATCGTGCCGGCGGCACACTACACCTGCGGCGGCGTGATGGTGGATGATGCGGGCCGCACCGACGTTGACGGACTGTATGCCATCGGCGAGGTGAGCTATACCGGCCTGCACGGCGCGAACCGCATGGCATCCAACTCGCTGCTGGAGTGTCTGGTCTACGGCTGGTCAGCGGCCGAGGATATTGCCGGACGGCTTCCTGCCGTACCGGAGACCGCAATGCTCCCCGACTGGGATGAGAGCCAGGTAGAGGATCCGGATGAGCGGGTTATTATTCAGCATAACTGGCACGAGCTGCGCCTGCTGATGTGGGACTACGTGGGGATTGTACGCACCAGCAAGCGGCTGGAGCGCGCCCTGCGGCGGATCCAGATGCTGCAGCAGGAGATTGATGAGTACTACGCTAACTTCCGCGTCTCCAACAACCTGCTGGAGCTGCGCAACCTGGTGCAGGTGGCGGAGCTGATTGTTCGCTGCGCCATGGCGCGCAAGGAGAGCCGGGGGCTGCACTACACGCTCGACTACCCGGAACCGCTGGCTGAATCCGGGCCGTCGGTGCTCGCTCCGCGCAACTATATAAAGAGAACGACATAAAGAGAACTACATAAAGAGATAGAAAGCCTGGGTCAGCGCCGTATAGTCATCAGAGTAGCGCTGATCCGCCCCACGGATGGTCATTCGATCGCTAAAGCACTCTCCCTGGGTTGGGGAGAAAGCCAGCAGCACGCGGTGCGGCAGACGGCTTTCGTTATCGGCAACGTCGGTGCGCAGGCGCAGATGCCAGCCGGTCTCCAGCGCCTTCTGCGTAAAGAGATTGCCCAGCCCCTCCGGCAGCACCACGCATAAAAACCCCTCTTCCGTGATGCACTCGGCGGCGCAGGCCAGCAGCGCGCCGTGATCCAGAGAGACGGTATAGCGCGCCTGCTCCCGCTGCGGCGTGCCGCACTCGACCCCTTTTTCATAGTAGGGAGGATTGCTGACGATCAGATCGTAGCGGCTGGTGCGCTCGTTGACCCACTGCTGAATGTCGGCGGTATGGATTTGAATGCGATCCGCCCACGGTGACTCGCCCACGTTCTCCTGCGCCTGCTGGGCGGCGTCCGCGTCCAGCTCCACGGCGTCAATGCTCACCGCCTCTCCGGTACGCTGGGCCAGCATCAACGCCAGCAACCCGCTGCCGGTACCGATATCGAGGATGCGCTTAACCCCGGCAACCGGAGACCATGCGCCGAGTAGAATACCGTCGGTGCCGACCTTCATGGCACATCTGTCATGGGCAATAAAAAACTGTTTAAACGTAAATCCATTACGACGCAGCTGCGCTTTGCTGTGGGGCATTATTAACAATCCAACTAACGAAACCGATGTAGGATAGGGTAAAGCCGCCAGGCGGGAAAGCGTTATCCACACAAACAGATGAAGATTGCAGCCATAACGTCTATAATCAGCGCCCCACACAGAGGTAGAACATGACTGTAACGACTTTTTCCGAACTCGAACTCGATGAAAGCCTGCTGGACGCGCTCCAGGAGAAAGGCTTCACACGCCCAACTGCCATTCAGGCGGCTGCTATTCCGCCTGCGCTGGAGGGCCGCGATGTACTCGGTTCCGCGCCTACCGGCACGGGGAAAACGGCGGCATACCTGCTGCCTGCGTTGCAGCACCTGATCGATTTTCCACGTAAGAAATCCGGACCGCCGCGTATTCTTATCCTGACGCCTACCCGTGAGCTGGCGATGCAGGTCGCCGAGCACGCCCGTGAGCTGTCGGCAAATACCCATCTGGATATCGCCACCATTACCGGCGGCGTGGCCTATATGAACCACGCTGAAGTATTCAGCGAGAACCAGGATATTGTGGTCGCGACGACTGGCCGCCTGATGCAGTACATCAAAGAAGAGAACTTTGACTGCCGCGCCGTAGAGACGCTGATCCTTGATGAAGCGGACCGCATGCTGGAGCTGGGTTTCGCCCAGGATATCGAGCACATTGCCGGAGAGACGCGCTGGCGCAAGCAGACTATGCTCTTCTCCGCCACGCTGGAAGGCAATGCCGTGAAGGACTTTGCCGAACGCCTGCTGGAAGATCCGGTCGAGGTATCTGCGACGCCGTCTACCCGCGAGCGTAAAAAGATCCACCAGTGGTACTACCGTGCGGATAACTTTGAGCATAAAACAGCCCTGCTGCAGCACCTGCTCAAGCAGGACGATGCGACCCGCACCATCGTGTTTGTCCGCAAGCGCGAGCGCGTACACGAGCTGGCAGAGCTGCTGCGTAACGCCGGCATCAATAACTGCTATCTTGAGGGCGAGATGGCGCAGGTGAAGCGTACCGAAGGTATCAAACGCCTGACCGAAGGCCGGGTAAATGTGCTGATCGCCACCGACGTTGCCGCACGCGGGATCGATATTCCCGACGTGAGCCACGTGATTAACTTTGACATGCCGCGCAGCGGTGATATCTATCTGCACCGTATTGGCCGCACCGGCCGTGCCGGACGCAAAGGCACCGCCATTTCGCTGGTCGAGGCCCATGACCACCTGCTGCTGCAGAAAATTGGCCGCTACGTTGATGAGCCGCTGAAGGCACGCGTTATTGACGAGCTGCGTCCAACCACCCGTGCGCCGAGTGAAAAAATGACGGGCAAACCGTCGAAGAAGGCGCTGGCTAAGCGCGCAGAGAGAAAAGAGAAAGAGAAAGAGAAGCCGCGCGTGAAGCAGCGCCATCGCGATACCAAAAACATTGGTAAGCGTCGTAAGCCAAGCGGCTCTCAGGAGTCTTCAAACGATTAATAAAAAAGCCGGGTGATAAACCCGGCTTTTTTTATCAGGCCTGTTACAGGCTTTCAGTAAAGGTACGAGCGATAACGTCGCGCTGCTGCTCTGGCGTTAGGGAGTTAAAGCGCACCGCATAGCCTGATACACGGATGGTCAGCTGCGGATATTTTTCCGGGTGCTCAACCGCATCAAGCAGGGTTTCGCGACGCAGTACGTTAACGTTCAGGTGCTGGCCACCCTCGACGCGAACCTGCGGCTGGACTTCCATCGGTACTTCGCGATACTCAATGTTGCCCAGCTGGTCAACCGCAACCACGTCATCTTCTGCATAACCGGCTTTGGCACACACGCAGCGCGCTTCGCCTTTTTCGCTGTCGAGCAGCCAGAAAGAGTTCAGCAGGTCGTCGTTTGCCGCTTTGGTGATCTGGATACCTGTAATCATATGATGCCTCCGGGCGTCTTAATTTATTGTGTCGGCCATATCCCGGCCAATTGGTAAAACCATTGTTGCCTGACTGTCTATATACCAGCCAAATCGCGGCCATTCTTTGATTTACATCAATAAAAACCCTACACCAAAAGTGGTCATAAAGGGAAATAGTTGTTTTATATCAAGTTACGCATTTCGCCAGTCTAAAAATACTCTGCAAATTTTCAATTTTTTTTAGGCTTATCTCTCCGTTTTTGCCCATACATTTTATTCCCGCGAAAGAAGCGGTTAAGCTTAGGATCATCAAAAGAGGCAGGAGATCGGAATGACCACTTCGCAAACATGGCACGACGTGCTGGCTGAAGAGAAAAAGCAGCCCTACTTTACCAATACGCTTAACGCAGTCGCCGCCGAACGCGAGGCTGGCGTGACGGTTTATCCGCCGCAGAAAGATGTATTTAACGCTTTTCGCTTCACCGAGCTGGGGGATGTGAAGGTGGTGATCCTAGGCCAGGATCCCTATCACGGGCCAGGACAGGCGCACGGCCTCGCCTTCTCCGTACGCCCCGGCGTCGCCACGCCCCCGTCGCTGCTGAATATGTATAAGGAGCTGGAGAAATCGATTCCAGGATTCAGCCGCCCGGCACATGGCTACCTTGAGAGCTGGGCGCGCCAGGGGGTGCTGCTGCTCAACACGGTGTTAACCGTACGCGCAGGCCAGGCGCACTCGCATGCCAGCCTCGGCTGGGAGACCTTTACCGATAAGGTAATTACCCTGATTAACGAGCACCGTGAGAACGTGGTGTTTTTGCTGTGGGGATCCCACGCACAGAAGAAAGGCGCGATTATTGACGGCCAGCGCCATCATATTCTGAAAGCACCCCACCCTTCACCGCTGTCGGCGCACCGGGGCTTTTTTGGCTGTAACCACTTTGTGTTAGCTAACGAGTGGCTGGAGCAACACGGCGAGAAGCCGATTGACTGGATGCCGGTTCTGCCGGCAGAGAGTGAGTAGCAAATGAGTCAGGCCCGGCGGCGCGATGCCTGCCGGGCCTGAGGAGTATTACGCCTTGTTCTGACGCCACCACTCGGCGAGCAGAACGCCGGTCGCGACGGAGACGTTGAGGCTTTCAACGTTGCCGGTGCCCGGAATAGCAAGGCTCAGATCGGCGCTGGCCAGCGCTGCATCGGAGAGACCGTCACGCTCCTGGCCCAGCACCAGCACCATCTTCTTCGGCAGTTCAGCCTGATAGAGCGGCGTACCTTCATGGCTGGAGGTGGTCACAATGGTGTAGCCCGCTTTGCGGAAGGCATCCAGCGCATCAAGCACGCTGTCACCGGTGATCGCCTGCACATGCTCAGCCCCACCCTCAGCGGTACGCACCGCTGCGCCAGACTCGATAATGGCTGCATCCTGCAGCACCACGCCCTTCACGCCGAAGTGCGCGCAGCTGCGCATCATCGCGCCGAGGTTGTGCGGGTTGCCCACATCTTCCAGCGCCAGGACACAATCCTGCTCGCCCGCCTGGCTCACCCACTGCTGTACGGAGATGCCGCTACGCTTTTTGATGATAAAGCAGACGCCACCGTGGTGTTCGGTACCGGACGCTTTTGCCAGCTCGGCTTCATCCACTACGTGGTAAGCCTTGCGGTTAGCGGCCATCCAGCGCAGCGCCTCTTTAAAGCGCGGCGTTACGCTCTGGACAAACCAGGCGCGAACGATACAGTCCGGGCGGCTCTGGAACAGCGCCTGGCAGGCGTTTTCACCGTAAACACGCGTCTCTTCAGCGCGCTGGCGGCGGATCACCTCTGGATCAATAACCGGCTTGCCGCTGGCTGACTCTTCGTCTGCTCTTACCGAATCGGCAACGGGCGGACGGGAGACGGTGCGCCACGGCGAGCCGCCGTCACGATCGTTATCACGGTCACGATCGCGACCAAAAGGTTTTCTCTCATCGCGGGCGGGGCGACGGCCACCGTCTGCACGAGACGAGCCCGGACGTCCGCCCCCCTTCCCGGTACGCGGGTTATGGGTACGTTTATCGGAATCATCATCACTGCGGACATACATCACTTTGACCTTGCCGCTTTTGTTTTTAAGTTCGTCGTTCATGCTTTTCTCCACCAGCGCTGCGCGAAGCGCGCAGATTACCCGATGTGCAGACGCATAGCCATTACTTCATCTAAAAGCCTGCGACTATTGTACTCATTGAGTAAAACGCGTTGTTGTTTCGCACCCGCTCAAAGATAATATGTAACATATTGGAAACATACTCTGTCCCACCGCACTACCCAGAGGTTAGTTATGAATACCGTATGTGCAAGCTGTCAGGCACTGAACCGCATTCCCGATGACCATGCTACCGATGGCGCGAAATGTGGGCGCTGTGGCCACGATCTCTTCGATGGCGACGTGATTAACGCCACCGGCGAGACGCTGGACAAACTGCTGAAGGACGATCTGCCGGTAGTGGTCGATTTCTGGGCCCCCTGGTGTGGTCCCTGCCGTAGCTTTGCCCCTATTTTTGAAGACGTTGCCGAAGAGCGCAGCGGCAAAGTGCGCTTTGTGAAGGTCAACACCGAAGCCGAACGCGAGCTGAGCGCCCGCTTCCGTATCCGCAGTATTCCAACCATCATGCTGTTTAAAAACGGCGAGGTTGTTGACATGCTGAGCGGCGCGGTGCCAAAAGCGCCGTTCGATAGCTGGCTGAACGAATCACTCTAATCTTCCGGGGCGCGCTTGTGCCCCGTTTTTCCCTCTGCCACAATGGCGTTTTTTCTGCGCCACCTCTATGACCGTGACCAATAACGCCGTACTGCAACTTCGGGCGCAACGTCTTGCTCGCGCCACACGCCCTTTTCTCGCCCGGGGTAACCGAATCCGTCGCTGTCAGCGCTGCCTGCTGCCGCAGAAGCAGTGTCTCTGCGCCACGCTGCAACCCAGCGCCGCCCGCAGCCGCTTCTGTCTGGTGATGTTTGATACCGAGCCGATGAAGCCCAGCAATACCGGACGGCTGATTGCCGATATCCTGCCGGATACCGCCGCATTCCAGTGGTCACGCACCGAGCCGCCGCAGGGGCTGCTGGATCTGGTCGCCGACCCTGATTACCAGCCGATGGTCGTCTTTCCCGCCGCCTATGCGGGCAGCGAGCGTCAGGTGATCGCCGCGCCCCCCAGCGGTAAGCCGCCGCTGTTTATTATGCTCGACGGCACCTGGACCGAGGCGCGGAAGATGTTTCGCAAAAGCCCGTATCTTGACGCCCTGCCGGTGATCTCGGTCGATCTCTCCCGCGTCTCCGCCTACCGCCTGCGCGAAGCCCAGGTTGAGGGCCAATACTGCACGGCCGAGGTGGCGATCGCCCTGCTCGATCTCGCCGCAGACCAGCATGCTGCTCAGGCGCTGGGGGATCACTTCTCCTGCTTCCGCACCCGCTATCTGGCAGGAAAAACGCATCATAAGGGCAGCGTCACAGCGGATATCGAAGAAAGCGTTTAAAATCATCGGGTCACTCTTTTCTGGAGACCGGTATGAGCCAACGAGGACTGGAAGCGCTGCTGCGCCCTAAGTCGATTGCGGTGATTGGTGCCTCAATGAAGCCGGATCGCGCCGGTTTCCTGATGATGCGTAACCTGCTGGCCGGCGGCTTTGCCGGCCCTGTGCTGCCGGTGACGCCGGCCTGGAAAGCCGTGCAGGGGGTGCTGGCCTGGCCGGATGTCGCCAGCCTGCCCTTTACGCCGGATCTCGCCGTGCTCTGTACCCATGCGAAACGCAACCTGAGCCTGCTGGAGGCGCTAGGCCAGAAGGGGTGTAAGACCTGCATCATCCTCTCTGCGCCGCCGGAACAGCATGCCGACCTGCTGGCCTGCGCCAGCCGTTTCCAGATGCGCCTGCTGGGGCCAAACAGCCTCGGCCTGCTGGCGCCCTGGCAGGGGCTTAACGCCAGCTTTTCGCCGGTGCCGATCGCCCGCGGCAAGCTGGCCTTTATCTCCCAGTCGGCGGCAGTATCCAATACCATTCTCGACTGGGCGCAGCAGCGAGAGATAGGCTTCTCCTACTTTATCGCCCTCGGTGACAGCCTGGATATCGACGTCGATGAGCTTCTCGACTTCCTTGCCCGTGACAGCAAAACCAGCGCCATCCTGCTCTACCTTGAGCATCTGAGCGACGCCCGACGTTTTGTCTCTGCCGCCCGTAGCGCCTCGCGTAATAAGCCGATCCTGGTGATTAAAAGCGGCCGTAGCCCGGCGGCCCAGCGCCTTCTGCATGTTAACGCCGGGATGGATCCCGCCTGGGATGCGGCAATCCAGCGCGCAGGCCTGCTACGAGTGCAGGATACCCATGAGCTTTTCTCCGCCGTTGAGACCCTGAGCCATATGCGCCCGCTGCGCGGAGAGCGCCTGATGATGATCAGCAACGGCGCAGCACCGGCGGCGCTGGCGCTGGACGAGCTGTGGCTGCGCAACGGCAAGCTGGCGGCTCTCGGCGAAGAGACCCTCTCCCGCCTGCGTGAGGCGCTACCCGGATCCGTCGTGGCGGATAACCCGCTGGATCTGCGTGACGATGCCAGCAGCGAGCGCTATATCACCGCACTTAATATCCTGCTCGACAGCCCGGACTATGATGCCCTGTTGGTGATCCACTCCCCCAGCGCCGTGGCACCCGGCAGCGAGAGCGCGCTGGCCCTGATTGACGCGTTGAAAAAGCATCCACGCGGTAAATATGTCACCGTGCTGACCAACTGGTGCGGGGAGTTCTCCTCCCAGGAGGCCCGCCGCCTGTTTAGCGAAGCGGGGCTGCCGACCTACCGGACGCCAGAGGGGACCATCACCGCCTTTATGCATATGGTGGAGTACCGACGTAACCAGAAGCAGCTCCGGGAAACCCCGGCCCTGCCCAGTAACCTGAACGCCGATACCGCCGAAGCGCATACGCTGTTGCAGCAGGCTATCGATGAGGGAGCCACCACGCTCGATACCCATGAAGTCCAGCCGGTGCTTCGCGCCTACGGGCTGCAAACGCTCCCCACCTGGATTGCCAGCGACAGCGCAGAGGCGGTGCACATTGCCGGGCAGATTGGCTACCCCGTCGCCCTAAAGCTGCGCTCGCCGGATATTCCCCATAAGTCGGAAGTTCAGGGGGTAATGCTCTATCTGCGTACCGCTGCGGAGGTGCAGCAGGCGGCAGAGGCGATTATCGATCGCGTTAAAATGCGCTGGCCGCAGGCGCGGGTTCACGGTTTGCAGGTGCAGAGCATGGCTAACCGTGCAGGCGCCCAGGAGCTGCGGGTGGTGGTCGAGCAGGATCCGGTCTTTGGCCCGCTGATTATGCTGGGCGAAGGCGGCGTTGAGTGGCGAGCGCAGGATCAGGCCGCGGTAGCGCTGCCGCCATTGAACATGAACCTTGCCCGCTACCTAGTTATTCAGGCCATCAAGAATAAGAAGATCCGCGGACGCAGCGGTCTGCAGCCGCTGGACGTGATCGGCCTGAGCCAGTTTCTGGTGCGGGTATCGAACCTGATCGTTGCCTGCCCGGAGATCCAGCGGCTGGATATTCATCCGCTGCTGGCCTCGGCCGGGGAGTTTACCGCCCTTGACGTAACGATGACGCTGGCTGCGTTTAGCGGCAGCAGCGAGAGCCGGCTGGCGATTCGTCCCTATCCTCAGCATCTTGAGGAGAGCGTAACGCTGAAAAACGGCGACGCCTGCCTGTTTCGCCCGATCCTGCCTGAAGATGAGCCGGCCCTGCAGCGCTTTATCGACCAGGTCACAAAAGAGGATCTTTATTATCGTTACTTCAGTGAGATCAACGAATTTACCCATGAAGACTTAGCCAACATGACCCAGATCGACTACGATCGGGAGATGGCGATTGTTGCCGTGCGGCGTACTAAAGATGGCGAAGAGATCCTGGGCGTGACGCGGGCGATCTCCGATCCGGACAACGTTGATGCGGAGTTTGCCGTACTGGTCCGCTCCGACCTCAAGGGTCTGGGTCTGGGGCGGCGTCTGCTGGAGAAACTGATTGGTTACACCCGCGATCACGGTCTCATGCGCCTGAATGGTATTACGATGCCTAATAATCGCGGTATGGTAACGCTGGCACGTAAACTCGGCTTTACCGTTGATATCCAGCTCGAGGATGGGATTGTCAGCCTGACGCTTCCTCTTGCCGGGACAGGCGGCCCCTGAGTAAGGTACTGGAAATGTTGACCACTTTCGCTGGCTCTGGTGTTATCATTGTCGGCTTATGTGGTCTGCATGCTTCTGTAGATGCATGATACAGAGGACCCTTCAATAAACAGAGAAGATACGCACTGTGATGTTGTCAAAATTTAAGCGTAATAAACATCAACAACACCTTGCTCAACTACCTAAGCTCTCTCAGTCAGTTGATGATGTCACGTTTTATTACTCTCCCGCTGACTTTCGGGAGACGCTGCTTAAACAGATTGCCAGTGCAACACAACGCATCTGTATTATTGCCCTGTACCTTGAGCAGGACGACGGCGGTAAAGACATTATGGCAGCGCTCTATGAAGCGAAACGCCAGCGTCCGGAGCTGGACGTCCGCGTACTGGTTGACTGGCACCGTGCCCAGCGTGGCCGTATCGGTGCCGCAGCGGCCAACACGAATGCCGACTGGTACTGCCGTCTGGCGCAGGAGAACCCTGGCGTCGATATCGCCGTTTACGGCGTGCCGGTGAATACCCGTGAAGCGCTGGGCGTGCTGCACTATAAAGGCTTTATCATTGATGATGCCGTGCTTTACAGCGGTGCCAGCCTGAACGATGTCTACCTGCATCAGCATGAGAAGTACCGCTACGACCGCTACCAGCTGATCCGCAATGCGCGGATGGCTGACATCATGCTGGAGTGGGTCGATAAAAACCTGATTCAGGGGTGCGGCGTTAACCGCCTCGATAGTGAGCAGCGGCCTAAAAGCCCGGAAATCAAAAATGATATTCGGCAGTTCCGCCAGGAGCTGCGTGATGCAGGCTACCATTTCCAGGGCGATGCGGATAACGAGCAGCTGGCGGTCACGCCGCTGGTTGGCCTTGGCAAAACCAGCCTGCTCAACAAGACCATTTTCCATCTGATGCCGTGCACCGAGCACAAGCTGACGATCTGCACCCCCTACTTTAACCTGCCGGCGGTGCTGGTGCGCAATATCATTCAGCTGCTGCGCGAAGGTAAGAAAGTGGAGATTATCGTCGGCGATAAGACGGCGAACGATTTCTATATTCCGGAAAACGAGCCGTTTAAGATCATCGGTGCACTGCCCTATCTCTATGAGATCAACCTGCGCCGCTTCCTGAGCCGTCTACAGTACTATGTGAATACCGATCAGCTCATTGTCCGCCTGTGGAAAGACGCGGATAACAGCTATCACCTGAAGGGAATGTGGGTGGATGATGAGTGGCTGCTGCTGACCGGCAACAACCTTAACCCACGCGCATGGCGACTGGATCTGGAAAATGCGATCCTTATCCACGATCCGCAGCAGGAGCTGGCGCCGCAGCGTGATAAAGAGCTTGAGCTGATCCGCACCCACACCACCGTGGTGAAGCACTATCGCGATCTGCAAAGCATCGCCGAGTACCCGGTTAAGGTGCGTAAGCTGATCCGCCGCCTGCGTCGGATACGTATCGACAGGCTGATCAGCCGTATTCTGTAACCTGCACACAACGTCAGGCCCCGTCATCGATGGGGCCTTTTTATTGGGATTAGCGATGCGCGCTCTTATCTTACCTTCCCTGCTGCTCTTAACCGGCTGCACGCATATGGCTGACGATCAATGGCACGGTCAGGACAAGGCCCAGCACTTTCTCGCCTCCGCCATGCTCTCTGCTGCCGGTAACGAGTATGCCCAGCGCCAGGGTATGAGCGCCGATCGCAGCGCCGCTATTGGAGTGATGTTTTCACTGAGCCTGGGGGCATCGAAAGAGCTGTGGGATAGCCGCCCGGCAGGAAGCGGCTGGAGCTGGAAAGATTTTGCCTGGGATGTGGCCGGGGCTACGACGGGTTACACCGTCTGGCAGCTGGCGCGCTAGCCCCATTTCGCCTGATGGGCTTTTTTGCGCTTCAGGTAATCCTCATCGGCCCGGATCCGATCCCACCAGGTTTTAAAGATCGCTGCTGCAGCGGCCTTAACCGGATCGTTGCCGCGTGGATTTAGCTCGCGATTCTCATCATACTTTTTGCCGCCCTTGTAGTTGGCATAACGCCGGGCACGGGTATAACCCATCTGAATAAACTTACGGGCCATATCCATGCCCACGAAGTCATCATTCTTGCGGTACTCCTCAAACAGGGCATAAATCTGTTCCGCTGATTTCTGCGCCGACTCCGGATCCTTATAGCGCCAGAAGGGCAGGATCTCACCCTTATACGGCTCGACCAGCAGTACGCCCTGCTCGCCCCGGCCAACCTGATAACGTTCGGGATGCTGACGAAAATCGGTTTCAGTAAAGTCCTGCTCATAATCAAATTCTTTGCGCACCGGGCTTCTCCGTTGTGATTACTCTTCTAACCATAGCACTCTTCAGAGAACTCCCCCTTTTTCGCCCATTTGCCTTAGGTGAACTATCCTCCAACAAACACCTGACGCGAGGAAAAATAATGGCCCAGATGACCAGTGACTTCTTTGTAGAACGATTAAAAGCCTGGGGCGTAACCCGTATTTACGGTTATCCAGGGGATGGTATTAACGGCGTGCTTGGCGCGCTACAGCGTGCTGAAAAGGCGGGAGACGGGATTGAGTTTATTCAGGTGCGCCATGAAGAGATGGCCGCGTTTATGGCCTGCGCCCACGCCAAGTTTACCGGCGAGCCTGGCGTCTGCCTCTCTACCGGCGGGCCAGGTGCGACCCACCTGCTGACGGGCCTGTATGACGCCCGCATGGACCATATGCCGGTCATTGCCATTGCCGGCCAGGCTGAGGCGACGGCCCGCGGCTCAAATTATCAGCAAGAGATCAACCTCGATCGCGTATTCAGCGACGTGGCGAACTTCGTGCAGGAGGCCGCAACGCCTTCTCAGGTACGTCATCTGGTGGATCGCGGCGTGCGCATCGCCAAGGCCAATAACGGCGTCACGGTACTGATCCTGCCGAAGGATATTCAGGATGAAGAGTGGCAGGAGCCGCAGCATGCCCACGGTTTTACCCATTCAGGCCCGGGTTATCAACGCCCGCAGGTTATTCCCTATCAGTACGATCTCCAGCGCGCCGCTGACATCCTCAACGAGGGTAAGAAGGTAGCGATTCTGATTGGCGCAGGCGCGCGGGATGCCGCAGTTGAAGTGGTTCAGGCGGCTAACCTGCTTGGTGCAGGAGTAGCGAAGGCGCTACTGGGTAAGGATATTTTGCCTGACGATGCGCCGTTTGTGACCGGCTGTATTGGGCTTCTGGGTACCGAGCCATCCTGGGATCTGATGCAGGAGTGTGACACCCTGCTGATGATTGGTACTGGCTTCCCGTGGACTGAGTTTTTACCCAAGGAGGGCCAGGCACGCGCTGTACAGATCGATATTGATGCTTCCATGCTGGGGTTACGTTATCCCACCGAAGTGAATCTGCACGGTGACGCGGTCAGTACGCTACAGGCACTGCTGCCTCTGCTTAAGCATAAGGACGATCGTGCGTGGCAGGAGAAAATTGCGGTTTCGGTCCAGGCATGGTGGGAGAAAATGGAGGAGCGGGCGATGGCGAAAGCCAATCCGGTCAACCCTCAGCGCGTGGTGTGGGAGATGTCACCCCTGCTACCGGACAATGCCATCGTCACGTCCGACTCAGGCTCCTGCGCGAACTGGTACGCACGTGATTTCAGAATTAAGCAGGGCCAGCGCTCTTCGCTATCGGGCGGTCTCGCCTGCATGGGCGCAGCGGTGCCCTATGCTATCGCCGCTAAGTTTGCCTTCCCGGAAAAACCGGTCGTTGCGCTGGTAGGCGATGGCGCCATGCAGATGAATAACATGGCTGAGTTAATTACTATTCGGAAGTACTGGCAGGGCTGGTCCGATCCACGACTCATTGTTTGCGTATTTAACAATGGCGATCTTAATCAGGTGACCTGGGAACAGCGCGTCATGGAGGGGAATCCCCGCTTTGAGGCGACTCAGGATGTGCCAGACGTGCCTTACGCTAAGTTTGCAGAGTCCATTGGGCTAAAAGGGATCTTCGTTGACGATCCAGATAAGCTACATGACGCATGGAATGAAGCGTTGAGTGCGGATCGCCCGGTGGTGCTGGAGGTTAAAACTGACCCGGAAGTCGCGCCTCTGCCGCCGCATATTACGTTTGAACAGGCAAAAGCGTTTATGTCATCGATGGCCAAAGGCGACCGCTCTGCAGGTAAAGTGATCGCCGATACGGCAAGTCAAATTATGAATACGGTTCTACCGGGGCATAAAGCGTAAAGCATCAGGTTCGATATCACGCCGGGCGGCACGCTGTTTGCCCGGCCTACGGGGGACAGGTGCCGTCTGCAGGCCCGGTAAGCGCAGCGCCACCGGGCGCCGGTCTGCCGCAACGCAAAAAGGCCATCCTTCCGGATGGCCTTCTGCTTTATTTGATGCCTGGCAGCTGCGGCGGGCGTCCTGCCCGCCGCCCTCCGGGCCGTTGCTGCGCAACGTGCAAATCCGCTCCCGGCGGATTTGTCCCTCCTCAGGAGAGCGCTCACCGACAGACAACAGACAAAAGAAAAAGCCCTGCACTTTCGTACAGGGCTTGTTCTTCTGTTTGATGCCTGGCAGTTCCCTA
>DKPJ01000008.1:0-181077 GCA_002480085.1 Enterobacteriaceae bacterium UBA7338
CGGCTTCCTTGGCGCTCCGACCACGCTGGCTTCCGGCGTGCTGGAGGGCAACGAGCCGCCCGCGCAGACCCAGCCAGCGGCGGTGGCGGCACCTGCCGCTGCCCCTGTGGTGGCAGCACCCGCAGCCGCAGCACCGGTTACCGCCCCAGGCTCCGTACAGGGTAGCGCTCCTGCCGCTGCTCCTGCTCCTGCCGCAGCGCCCACCGCCGGTGGCTACGTGGTACAGGTTGGCGCGGTGAGCGATAAGGCCCGCGCCGAGCAGTATCAGCAGCGTCTGGTTCAGCAGTTTGACGTGCCGGGACGCGTGACGCAGAACGGTGCGGTCTGGCGTATCCAGCTTGGCCCGTTCAGCAGCAAAGCCGACGCCAGTGCGCTCCAGCAGCGTCTGCAGAGCGAAGCGCAGCTGCAATCGTTTATTACCAGCGCGCAGTAAGCGCTTCAGAGGGCATCTGACTTTGTCAATTTGTGTCAATCTCAGTCACAAAGTCATGCTGAAAGTCAGATGCCTGCCTGTATAGCTTTTGCTATAGTAAGGCACTTTTTTTAATTTCATCACGGATGTCGTTGTTCTGACCATGAAGACCACCTTTTCCGTTCGTCTTGTGAAGCGCCTGGCGCTCACCACCGCGCTGGCCGCCGCCACGCTCTCCGCCGCCCATGCTGATGATCTGAACATCAAAACCATGATCCCGGGCGTTCCGCAAATTGACGCAGAGTCGTATATCCTGATCGACTACAACTCTGGCAAAGTGCTGGCGGAACAGAACGCCGACGCGCGTCGCGATCCGGCCAGCCTGACCAAAATGATGACCAGCTACGTCATCGGCCAGGCGATGAAAGCGGGCAAATTCAAAGAGACGGACCTGGTCACCATCGGCAATGATGCCTGGGCTACGGGCAACCCGGTCTTTAAAGGCTCCTCGCTGATGTTCCTGAAGCCGGGCATGCAGGTGCCGGTCTCCCAGCTGATCCGTGGCATCAACCTGCAGTCCGGTAACGACGCCTGCGTGGCCATGGCCGACTATGTCGCCGGTAGCCAGGACGCCTTCGTGGGCCTGATGAACAGCTACGTCAACGCGCTGGGGCTGAAAAACTCCCACTTCCAGACGGTGCACGGTCTTGATGCTGAGGGCCAGTTCAGCTCCGCTCGCGACATGGCGATGATCGGCCAGGCGCTGATCCGCGACGTGCCTAACGAGTACACCATCTATAAAGAGAAAGAGTTCACCTTCAACGGTATTCGCCAGACCAACCGCAACGGCCTGCTGTGGGACAATAGCCTGAACGTTGACGGTATCAAAACCGGTCACACGGACAAGGCGGGCTACAACCTGGTGGCGTCGGCAACCGAAGGCCAGATGCGCCTGATCTCCGCCGTGATGGGTGGCCGTACCTTTAAGGGCCGTGAAGCCGAAAGTAAAAAGCTGCTGACCTGGGGCTTCCGTTTCTTTGAAACTGTTAACCCAATCAAAGCAGGCAAAGAGTTTGCCTCTGAGCCAGCCTGGTTTGGCGACAGCGATCGCGCCTCGCTGGGGGTGGATAAAGACGTCTACCTGACTATTCCGCGCGGCCGCATGAAGGATCTGAAGGCCAGCTACGTGCTGAGCAACAGCGAGCTGCACGCCCCGCTGGCGAAAAACCAGGTGGTCGGTACCATCAACTTCCAGCTTGATGGCAAAACCATTGAGCAACGTCCGCTGGTGGTTCTGCAGGAGATCCCGGAGGGGAATTTCTTCGGCAAAATCATCGACTATATCAAGCTGATGTTCCACCACTGGTTTGGTTAAAAAATAGACACTTGAAAGTGTGATCTTCATCCCCATATACTATGCATCGTTTAATATGCATCGTTGACACTCCCGCCCTCTGGCGGGAGTTGTTCTTTTATTACCCCGGAGCTGACATGAAAACCAAACTTAACGAACTGCTTGAATTCCCGACCCCCTTTACCTACAAAGTGATGGGTCTGGCGAAACCTGAGCTGGTTGATCAGGTGGTGGAAGTGGTACAGCGCCATGCGCCAGGTGATTACTCTCCGCAGGTAAAACCGAGCAGCAAAGGCAACTACCACTCGGTCTCTATCACCATTACCGCTACGCACATTGAGCAGGTTGAAATGCTGTATGAAGAGCTTGGCAATATCGAAATCGTTCGTATGGTTCTGTGATCGTCATACGGTGATCTGCTGACGAGTTGCCCGGCGCTGGCCGGGTGACACCCTCCCTGTGATATACTCCCCCCACCTTTTGTTCTCCCCCGGAGATGCTGTTTTGCTTCAGGATACGATCCTTATCCGCCATCTGGGTTTACAACCTTACGCGCCTGTTTCCGAGGCGATGCACACCTTTACCGATAACCGTGATGCCGCCACGCCCGACGAGATATGGCTGGTCGAGCACGAGCCGGTGTTTACCCAGGGGCAGGCCGGTAAAGCAGAGCATCTGCTGATGCCCGGCGATATTCCCGTTATTCAGAGCGATCGCGGTGGTCAGGTGACCTACCACGGTCCTGGCCAGCAGGTTATGTATGTGCTGCTGGATCTTAAACGCCGCAAGCTGGGCGTGCGCGAGCTGGTAACCGTGCTTGAGCAGACCGTGGTCCATACGCTGGCCGAGCTGGATATCGACGCTCACCCGCGTGCGGATGCGCCAGGGGTCTACGTCGGCGAGAAGAAGATCTGCTCGCTGGGCCTGCGGATCCGTAAAGGCTGTTCGTTCCACGGACTGGCGCTCAATATCGCTATGGATCTTACGCCGTTCCGCCGGATCAACCCCTGCGGCTATGCCGGGATGGAGATGGCGCAGGTCAGTGAGTGGATCGAGACCGCCACTACCGCCACGCTGGCGCCGAGACTTATCGCAAACTTACTAAAACTGCTAAATAATCCATCTCATCAATATATTAGCGAATAATATATCCTATATCCGCCGACAATTATTTTGTCGGCGGTTTAAAAATCTCATTGACCCCCTGAATAAAAAGACCGATCCTGTCCTTTCATCCCCCTGTTACTAAAGGGGAATTTAGGTAACGCCGAACAAAATGTGCCGGTGGTCAGCCTTTTAGCAGGTGATTAAATCGCCTGACTTACTATTAACTTGTTGAAATACAATGGAATGCGCGTAACCATTTAATATGTGGGTACATTAATTACACAAGAATATTATTTCAACTATCATTCATAATGTGAATGAATATGGAGTTTGAGCGTGGATGATAACGGTCTGTCGGATAAACGAATAGCCGAGCGTCGGGAAGAGGATAGACCCCAGATCTTCCGTACGCTTCGCAATATCGATCTCAACCTGTTGACGATCTTTGAAGCCGTGTATGTTCACAAAGGCATCGTCAACGCGGCGAAGGTGCTTAACCTGACGCCTTCCGCAATTAGCCAGTCGATTCAAAAGCTGCGTGCCATCTTTCCCGATCCGTTGTTTATCCGGAAAGGCCAGGGCGTGACGCCCACGGCGTATGCTACGCATCTGCATGAGTATGTGAGCCTTGGGCTGGAGTCTATCCTCGGCGCGCTGGATCTCACCGGCAGCTATGATAAGCAGCGTACCATCACTATTGGTACACCGCCCTCGCTGGGCACCCTCCTGATCCCACCTATCTATAAGGCGATTAAAGAGGCCCACCCGCACCTGCTGATCCGCAATATCCCCATTGTCGATGCTGAGAATCAGCTGGGCCAGTTCCAGACGGATCTGATCATCGATACCCATGTGCAGGGAACCCGTACCCTGAATCACCATACCCTCTATACCGATCGGCTGATCCTGATCTGCCGGAAGGATCACCCCTGCCTGCAGCAGCCGCTGACCGAAGAGACGCTGAGCCAGTATGAACATACGCTGCTGATGCTGGAGGGACAGAGTATGGGCACGATGCGGCAGAAGGTGCGGGAGCTGTTCCCGGAACAACCGGTGAGCTTTAGCAGCTACAATATGTTCACAATTGCGGCACTCATCAGTCACAGCGATATGCTGGGCCTGATGCCGTCACGCTTGTTCACCTTTTTTAACGCTTGTTGGCCTCTGACGGAAATCGATTTCCCTCCGTTGCACAACGCCTTCGTAGAAGTTTCACTCTATTACAACAAGTTAAGCCTGCGCGATCCGGTGCTGGAGAGTGCGATAAGCGTGATTCGAAAAGCCTTCGAGGGGAAATAGCCGCCTGGTCTGATGCCCGACGATCTCTGGACATAGGGCACAAAACAACAACTATTTTACAATTTGCCGGGCTGGCAGGCTGCTTTATCGCCTCTATAGATGATATACTGCCGCCCAGCTAATTCAAAAATAGTTGAGAAATACAACATTCCCTTGAATTGAAATGCTCCCTTCGTTATTCGCAACTGGAACACGCACGCTATGAGTAAACCCATTGTGATGGAACGCGGTGTTAAATACCGCGATGCCGATAAAATGGCCCTTATCCCGGTTAAAAACGTGGTAACAGAGCGCGAAGCCCTGTTAAGAAAACCGGAGTGGATGAAGATCAAACTGCCGGCAGACTCCTCCCGCATCCAGGGTATTAAAGCGGCCATGCGCAAAAACGGCCTGCATTCCGTCTGTGAAGAGGCGTCCTGCCCTAACCTGGCGGAGTGTTTCAATCACGGTACGGCGACCTTTATGATCCTGGGTGCCATCTGCACCCGCCGCTGCCCGTTCTGCGACGTTGCCCACGGCCGTCCGGTTGCCCCTGATGCCAACGAGCCGCTGAAGCTGGCGCAAACTATTGCCGACATGGCCCTGCGCTATGTGGTTATCACCTCCGTTGACCGCGACGATCTGCGCGACGGCGGCGCCCAGCACTTTGCCGACTGCATCACCGCCATCCGCGAGAAGAGCCCAAGCATCCGCATTGAGACCCTGGTTCCTGACTTCCGTGGCCGTATGGATCGTGCGCTGGATATCCTCTCCGCCACGCCGCCGGACGTCTTTAACCACAACCTGGAGAACGTGCCGCGTATCTATCGCAAGGTACGTCCAGGTGCGGACTACAACTGGTCCCTGAAGCTGCTGGAGCGCTTTAAAGAGGCTCACCCGGATATCCCGACCAAATCGGGCCTGATGGTTGGCCTGGGCGAGACCAACGAAGAGATCGTTGATGTGATGCGCGACCTGCGCCGCCACGGCGTGACCATGCTGACGCTCGGCCAGTATCTGCAGCCAAGCCGTCACCACCTGCCGGTACAGCGCTACGTTAGCCCGGAAGAGTTTGACGAGATGAAAGCCGAAGCGCTGGCGATGGGCTTTACCCACGCGGCCTGTGGCCCGTTTGTTCGCTCCTCTTATCATGCCGATCTGCAGGCAAAAGGGATCGAAGTAAAATAGGCTGCAATAACTACTTACACTATTGCGATAAAAAACCGGCCTGAGCGCCGGTTTTTTTATCGCAAGCTATTCGGCATTGCCATTACTCTTTGTGAGAGAGCTTCTCTGCCGGGATGTCACCGTCAACGCTCTTTTTTGCGCTGGTGTCATCGTCGTTCATCGCTTTCTTAAAGCCTTTAATGGCTGCGCCAAGGTCGCCGCCGAGGGTACGCAGTTTCTTCGTCCCAAACAGCAAAACAACCAGTGCGGCAACTACCAGCAGCTTAGTAATACTAATCTCACCCATAAATACCTTCTTTACTAAAAAACAGGCTGCGAAATGCGCCGTTGAAACCTGACGCTATTAACGGACATTCGGCGCGCGCACACAATAGCAATCTGTAACAAGGTGAATCAAGTGTTGTTTAAAAAAACATCACAATAGCTGCGGGGGCGCAAAGCGGCGATGACGCAGCACCGGCAGCTTCGCCCGCGTCTCCTGCACCCGCGCCGCGCTCACCTCGGCGCAGATCAGCTGCGGCTCCTGCGCTGCTGCCGCTACGGTTACCCCCAGCGGATCGACAATGCAGCTCTGGCCGATATTTTTATTGCCGCACTCGCCGGCAGCCACCAGGTAGCAGGTGGTATCCAGCGCCCGCGCCGCCAGCAGCGTCGCCCAGTGCTGCTCCTTCAGCGGCCCGCGTACCCAGGCGGCGGGCAGCACCAGCAGCTCCGCCCCCTGCAGGGCCAGGCTCAGGGCCAGCTCGGGAAAACGCAGATCGTAGCAGGTCATCAGCCCAATCTTCATGCCCGCGACCTCGATCAGCGGTGGGATAGCGCTGCCCGCATCCACCCGGCTCGATTCGAGAATGCTGAAGGCATCGTAGAGATGCAGCTTGGCGTAGCGGGCAACGACCTGCCCCGCCCGCAGCACCACCAGCGTATTCACCGCCCTGCCTTGGGTGGACGGCACGTGAATGGTCAACACCGTGGTCATCGCGTTTTTCCGGCTCTCCGCCAGCAGCAGGGTCAGAAAACCACCGTCCAGCGGCTGCGCCGAGGCCACCGACAGGCCTGGATCGCTGTCGCTGCGGGCCAACAGCGCCTCGGGGAGCACCAGCAGCGCGGCTCCCCGCTTTACCGCCTGCGCCATCAGTGCGACGCAGGTCCGGGCGTTATCCTCCCACTCCGCCGTCACGACAAACTGTCCCGCTGCCACAATCATCTTCTCACCCCTCTGCCCGTTGCGTTAAACTTAGCGACCTGACACATCAAATAGCAGGAATCAGCAGTGATACAACTGTTTTTTGCGGTTTTTATCGGCGGCGGGACCGGCAGCGTGCTGCGCTGGTTTCTCGGCATGAAGCTAAATCCGTTACACAACGCGATCCCCATCGGCACGCTGACGGCAAACCTGGCGGGGGCGTTTATTATCGGGATGGGGCTGGCGTGGTTTAACCGCATGACCCATATCGATCCGCTGTGGAAGCTGCTCATTACTACCGGCTTCTGCGGCGGCCTGACCACCTTCTCAACCTTTTCCGCTGAGGTGGTATTTCTGCTGCAGGACGGACGTACGGGCTGGGCGCTGCTGAACGTCGCGGTGAACCTGCTTGGCTCCTTCGCCATGACGGCGCTGGCCTTCTGGATCGTCTCTGCCACGCACGCGCAGTAGCAAATGTCGGGTGGCGCTACGCTTACCCGACCTACAAAACCCCACCCGCAGCATCCGTAGGCCTGATAAGCGGAGCGCCATCAGGCGTCAGCGTTTATGTCGGGTGGCGCTCCGCTTACCCGACCGACAAAACCCCACCGCAGCACCCGTAGGCCTGATAAGCGAAGCGCCATCAGGCGTCAGCGTTTGTGTCGGGTGGCGCGGCGCTTACCCGACCGACAAAACCCCACCCGCAGCACCCGTAGGCCTGATAAGCGGAGCGCCATCAGGCGTCAGCGTTTATGTCGGGTGGCGCTCCGCTTACCTGACCGACAAAACCCCACCGCAGCACCCGTAGGCCTGATAAGCGGAGCACCATCAGGCGTCAGCGTTTATGTCGGGTGGCGCTCCGCTTACCCGACCTACAAAACCCCACCCGCAGCACCCGTAGGCCTGATAAGCGAAGCGCCATCAGGCGTCAGCGTTTATGTCGGGTGGCGCGGCGCCTGGCCGATCCACGAAACTCCATCCACAGGAATCCAGGCGAAAAAAAACCCGCTTTTCAGCGGGTTTTAGAGTTCTGTCTTATCGCTAACTTAGATAGGCATTACGTTAGCAGCAGAAGGGCCTTTGGCACCGTTAGTGATTTCAAACTCTACGCGCTGACCTTCAGCCAGAGTTTTGAAACCATTGCTCTGGATTGCAGAGAAGTGTACGAACACGTCTTTGCTGCCATCTTCCGGAGTAATGAAACCGAATCCTTTGGACTCATTAAACCACTTAACGTTACCTTTAATCTTAGACATCAAAATTACCTTTACATGAAAAACGACACAAATGCTGTGTCGGGTATCAGTACAACAATTGTCATGACTTTTGTCCAGTCGATATTCATTAAAAAGTGATAAATGTCGCTATCTTTTTTTATCCAGCTGCAATATTTGCTGTTTTTTCAGCGAGGAAGTGCGATGGATTAAGAAATAGAGCGCCGGGATGACAAACATCGACAGCAGGGGCGCAGTGAGCATTCCGCCTATCATTGGGGCGGCAATTCGCCGCATCACTTCTGCTCCGGTGCCATCGCCCCACATGATCGGCAGTAGCCCCGCCATGATGGTGGCAACGGTCATCACCTTTGGCCGTACGCGCAGCACTGCCCCCTCGTGAATTGCCTGAATTAACAGGTGATTTTCGGCGCTCCCTGCATAGACGCCACGCCGGACCAGCGCCTGGTTAAGATAGAGCACCATGATGACGCCAAACTCGGCGGCCACCCCGGCGAGAGCAATAAACCCAACAGCCCCGGCCACCGACAGGTTATATCCCAATAGCCAAAGCAGCCAGACGCCGCCAATTAGCGCAAACGGCAGCGTGCCCATAATCAGCAGCGCATCGGTCACCCGCTTAAAGGTCAGATAGAGCAGCACGAAAATAATCGCCAGCGTCACCGGCAGGACCATTTTTAACGTCGCCGTTGCCCGCTCAAGGTACTCAAACTGCCCGGACCAGGAGAGCGTTACCCCCTGCGGCAGCGAGACCTGCTCCGCTACCCGCTGCTGCATATCGGCTACCGCGGATTTCAGATCGCGCCCGCGCAGATCGACGTAAATCCAGTTCGACAGGCGCGCGTTTTCACTTTTCAGCATCGGGGGACCCTCGCTGACCACGATCTCCGCCAGCTCGCCCAGCGCCACCTGGCTACCGTTTTCGGTTACTACCGGCAGCATACGCAGCTTGCTAACGCTGTCGCGCAGATCGCGCGGATAGCGAATATTGATCGGGTAGCGCTCGCGCCCGGCCAGCACTTCGCCGACGTTCTCCCCGCCTACCAGCGTCGAGACCAGCGACTGTAGCTCCTTCACCGAGACGCCATAGCGCGCCGCCTGCTGACGATTGATTTTGATATCGATATAGCGCCCGCCCGCCAGCCGCTCCGCCAGCGCAGAGGTCACGCCGGGCACGCTTTTCACCACCTGCTCTATCTGCTGCGCCGCCCTCTCGATATCGGCAATTGAATTACCGTTCACCTTAATCCCCACCGGGCTTTTAATCCCAGTCGCCAGCATATCCAGCCGGTTGCGGATCGGCGGCACCCAGACGTTAGCAATCCCCGGCACGCTGACGGTCCTGTCCAGCTCCTCCACCAGCTTTGCCGGAGTCATGCCCGCCCGCCACCGATCGCGCGGCTTAAAGCGGATAGTGGTTTCGATCATGGTGAGCGGCGCGGGATCGGTGGCCGTCTCCGCCCTCCCCGCTTTGCCCATCACGCTCGCTACCTCCGGCACGCTTTTAATCAGCCGATCGGTCTGCTGAAGCAGCCTCGCCGCCTCGCGGGCCGAGATGCCCGGCAGCGTAGAGGGCATATAGAGCAGATCGCCCTCGTCCATCGGCGGCATAAATTCGCTGCCGAGGCGGCTGAGCGGCCAGAGCGTCGCCAGCAGCAGCAGAAAGGCCAGCGCCAGGGTCATTTTTGGCCACGCCAGCACCCTGTCCAGCAGCGGCGCGTAGGCGCGGGTTAGCCAGCGGTTGAGCGGATTGGCCTGCTCGTCGGGAATACGCCCGCGAATAAACAGCCCCATCAGCACCGGCACCAGGGTGATCCCCAGCCCCGCCGCAACCGCCATCGACCAGGTTTTGGTGAAGGCGAGCGGAGAGAACATCCGCCCCTCCTGCGCCTCAAGCGAGAAGACCGGAATAAACGACAGGGTGATGATCAGCAGGCTACAGAAGAGCGCCGGACCCACCTCCACCGCCGCCTGCTCGGCGATCCGCCAGTACTCTGTCCCTGCGGGCTGACGCCCTGGATGCTCGTGCCGCCACTGCTCGAGCACCTTGTGCATGTTCTCGATCATCACGATGGCGGCGTCAACCATCGCGCCGATGGCGATGGCGATGCCGCCCAGCGACATGATGTTGGCGTTGATCCCCTGGTAGTGCATGATGATAAACGCCCCGAGAATGCCCAGCGGCAGCGAGACAATGGCTACCAGCGCCGATCGAAAATGGAACAGGAACAGGGTGCAGATCAGCGCGACAACAATAAACTCCTCCACCAGCTTATGGCTAAGGGTCTCTACCGCATGCTCAATCAGCGCCGAGCGGTCATAGACTGGCACAATCTCCACCCCCGCTGGCAGGTTACGCTGGAGATCGCGCAGCTTCTCCTTCACCGCGTGCAGGGTCTCCAGCGCGTTTTTGCCGTAGCGCATCACGATAATGCCCCCCGCCACCTCGCCTTCGCCATTATACTCCGCGACGCCGCGACGGATCTCCGGCCCGTTGCGGAGGGTGGCGACGTCCCCCAGCAGCACCGGCACGCCGCCGCGGCTGTCGATAACGATCTGGCGAAACTCAGCCAGGCTATGAAGATAGCCGGTGGTACGTACCATATACTCGGCTTCGCCCATCTCCAGCAGCGCGCCGCCGCTCTCCTGGTTCGCCGCCTGGATCGCATCAATCATCTGCTGGTGGGTGATATTCAGGGCACGCATCCGCGCCGGATCGGGAATGATTTGATACTGGCGCACCATGCCGCCGACGCTGGCCACCTCCGCCACGTTGGGCACGGTTTTCAGCTCAAACTTCAGCGTCCAGTCCTGTAAGGCCCGCAGATCGGCAAGGCTGTGTTTACCGCTGCGATCGACCAGAGCATATTCGTAGATCCAACCGACGCCGGTAGCATCCGGACCCAGCCCAACGTTAACCCCGGCAGGCAACTGCCCCTGGATCTGGCTCAAATACTCCAGCACCCGGGAGCGCGCCCAGTAGAGATCGGTCCCGTCCTCAAACAGGATGTAGACATAGGCATCGCCGAACATCGAGAAGCCGCGCACCGTTTTCGCTCCCGGCACCGAGAGCATGGTCGTAGTGAGCGGATAGGTCACCTGATCTTCAATAATCTGCGGCGCTTTGCCCGGATAGCTGGCGCGTACGATGACCTGCACGTCAGAGAGATCGGGCAGCGCATCCAGCGGCGCGCGCTGAATCGACCAGAGTCCCCAGACCGCGATAACTGCGGCGGCAAGCAGGATCAGCAGACGGTTGCGCAGCGACGCGCGAATGACGGCGGCGATCATGGCATCACCTCCCCGCCGTGCATGGCGTGGTTATGGTCATGCTGATGCTCCATCGCCGGGGCGGCAACCGGCGGTGCTTCCACCGTGGACGGCGGCAGGGCGCTGCGCAGGCTGGCTTCGGAATCAATCAGGAACTGGCCGGAGGTCACTACGCTGTCGCCTGCCTTTACGCCGCTGAGGATCGGCGTCCAGCCCCCGGAGGCGATCCCGGTTGTGACGTTGACCGCCCTGAAGTGGCCCTCTCCGGTTGCCAGCAGCACACGGGTCTGAGTACCGGTATCAATCACCGCCTCCTCCGGGACCGCCAGCACCGGCGGACGGGCGGCGCTCTCCGGCAGGGTTACCGTCAGGAACATGCCGGGCTTCAGCCTCTGCTGCGGGTTATCCAGTACGATGCGCGCCTTCAGGGTGCGGGTGGTGGTCTCCAACTGTGGCAGCAGCTCGCTCACCCGGCCATGAAACGCCTCGCCGGGGAAACTTTCGGCGGTGGCGATAACCTCGCTGCCCACGTTCAGGGTCTGCATCTCTCCTGGCGCGTAGTCCACCACCAGCCAGACCGGATCGAGGCTTGCCAGCTCAAACAGCGGCTGCGTCGCCTCTACCCGCGCCCCCTCGCGTACATCAAGCTTCACCACGTAGCCACCGCGTCCCGCGCGCAGGGTCAGGCGCGTCTGCGGTTTGCCGCTGCGCTCCAGCTCGCGCACGATGGCATCGGGCATAAACTGCAGGGCCAGGCGCGCTCGGGCGGCCTGGGTCAGGGCGGCATCCCCCAGCTGGCGCACGGCCAGATACTCCTGCTGCGCTGCGGTCCACTCTGGGATCCAGAGACGGGCCAGCGGCTCACCCGCTTTCACCCACTGCTGAGGCGCGCGTACGTAGAGGGACTCAACCACCCCCGAGGCAGGCGCGGGGACAATCTGAATGCTGCGCTCGTCGGTGGTGACTGTGGCATACGCAGAGAACGCCGGAGCAAGGGAGCGCATCTGTGCCTGGGCGGTGGTCATGCCGAGGTTTTGCTGCTGTCGGGCGCTGACTGCAACGCCGGTCTCCTCCGGTGCGTCATCGGCGTAGCGCGGCATCAGATCCATATCCATAAACGGAGACTTACCCGGCTTATCGAAACGCTGCTCAGGCACCATGGGATCGTACCAGTAGAGCACCTTGCGGGTGGGCTGCTCCGCCGCCACTACCGGAGCCTGCTCGTGATGACCGGCAAGATAGCCCGCCCCGGCGGCCAGCGTGGCGACAAGGGCTAACAAAATCACTAATTTTTTCATTGCACCTGCTCCTCGGGGATCAGCCAGTGGATCGCGGCCCACATCCGGGCCATCTCTTTTTCCGCCTGGGTGGCGGCCAGCTCGCTATCCAGCACGCTACGCCGGGCCTCCAGCAGCGCCGTGAGATCGGACTGTCCGGCGCGATACTGCGCTGCCAGCAGCGTCAGACGCTGCCTGAGCAGGGGCAGCACCTCTTGCAGCTGACGCGACCAGCGGATCTGCGCCGCACGATAGTCGGCCACCAGAGTGCGCACCTGGGCGACATGCTGGCGTTCGGTCAGCGCAAGACGATCGTTGGCCTGCATCGTACGAGAGAGATCGGCTGCGTGATCTTTATCCTGCCGTTGCGACTGAAACAGCGGCAGATCGACGGTAAACATCACCCCGGCGAGGTCGTCATTGCCTTCAGAGCGGCGTCCGTAGTAGACCTCCACCTCGACGTCCGGAATGGCCGCAATAGCGGATTCAGCGGAGCGGGCCTTCGCGGTATTGGCCTCCCGCGTGGCGGCCAATACTTCCGGATGCAGGGTGACACCCTCCTCCAGCGCACTCTCCTCTGCCGGAAGACGCTGGTAGAGGGGCATCTTCCCGACAGCGGCAGTGATCGTCTCCCCGGTAAGTTCGTACAGGCGGGTTTGCGCGATCTGCACGTCGCGTTCGGCAAGAGTGACGTTGTCCCGCATCGCGCTTTCGGTGATGCGTAGCGCCAGCACGCTCTCCGGTGCGGCGCTGCCCGCGCCAACGCTGGCTTTTTGCACGCTCTGCTGGCGGCGGGTTTCGGCCAGCAATCGCCGGGCCGCCTCCAGGCTGCGGGATGAAATCGCCAGATCCAGCCACGCCTGAGCGGTATCCCGCTGCAGAGCGGCGCGGATCGCCTGGCCCTTTGCGTTGACGCTTTGCGACTCGGCCAGCAGGGTTTGCGCTTTCCGCTCGCGCTTATCCGCGCTGACGTACTGCTGCATGACGCCGACGCGCTGCATGGTCATCCCCTCTCGGGTAAAGCGGCGATCGTTGCTGCCCTGCACCGGCAGGTTTTCAAGACCAAACTTCAGCTTTGGATCGGGCAGCTGGCGGGCCGATTCCGCCATGGCGTTAAGGGCCTGCGCCTCGTTACGGCTGGCGGAAAGCTCGGCGGAGTAGCGCTGGGCGGCAGCAAGGGTTTGCGTGAGGGTATAGGGCGCCGCCTGCGCGACGGAGACGAACAGCATAAACAGCACGCCAGAGAGCGTACTGGATGTAAAAGAGAACATAGTAGAACCTCTGTTAATCGTAAATTGGGTAAATTCAACGAATTAACAGGTATCTACTCCCGGAACCGGCAAAAACGGATCGTTGCCGGCGGTCCTGCTGCGGGTGGGGTGAGCGACCATTCGGTGGGAGGCAAATCAACACAGGCGGGCAGATTGATGGCAAGGGTGATATCCACCGGCAAGGCCGCCAGCGATCCGTGCCCGGACTCTTTCTGCATCGCATCCGGCACGCAGTGCTTATCGCACAGAGGAGCCTGGAGCGCCTGGGCCGCCGAGGCCTCCGGCGTCTGCATATGGCCCACATGCTGGAGCATGGCGCTTTCACCCTGCATATCCAGCGTGCAGTCGTGGGAAGCGATCGCCACCTGGCTCTGGAACAGCAGCCAGCCGAACGCCATCAACAGCATCAGAAGATGCCGTTTTAGAAAGCGTAGCCGCCGAAGCCAGGGTGCGTGCATAAAGACCACATAAAGAGGGTGAGATTGCCGAGTATACGCAGCGATTAATTAATACTTAAAGACTTTTTTAAGCAATTTCACTAAGCCATATGCAGAAGTTCTACCTGGGTAACCAATTCACCAGATAATCGCCTCTACTTAGCAATTTATTGATTTTAGTCAGCTACCGGTTCGCTGCTGTTGGGCACATTGCATGCCTTAATGATGAGAGGGAACCATGTTGACCTTTATTGAACTCCTGATGGGCGTGGTGGTGATCGTTGGCGTTGCGCGCTACATCATCAAAGGCTACTCCGCGACCGGCGTACTCTTTGTCGGCGGCCTGGTGCTGCTGATTGCCAGCGCGCTGATGGGCCATACAATCCTGCCGTCAAGCGCCACCAGCACCGGCTACAGCGCCACCGATATTGTTGAATATATCAAGATCCTGCTGATGAGCCGCGGCGGCGATCTCGGCATGATGATCATGATGCTGTGCGGGTTTGCCGCCTATATGACCCATATCGGGGCCAACGATATGGTGGTCAAGCTGGCCTCTAAGCCGCTGCGCTATATCAATTCGCCCTACGTACTGATGATCGCCGCCTACTTCGTAGCCTGCCTGATGTCGCTGGCGGTCTCCTCGGCCACCGGGCTTGGCGTGCTGCTAATGGCAACCCTCTTCCCGGTGATGGTCAACGTCGGCATCAGCCGTGGCGCGGCGGCGGCCATCTGCGCTTCACCGGCGGCGATTATCCTCTCCCCCACCTCCGGGGACGTGGTGCTGGCGGCCAAGGCCGCAGAGATGCCGCTGATCGACTTCGCTTTTAAAACCACCCTACCTATCTCCATCGCTGCAATTATCGCGATGGCGATTGCTCACTTCTTCTGGCAGCGCTGGCTGGACAGAAAAGAGAGTATCTCTACGGAGATGCTGGACGTGAGCGATATTACCACCAGCGCACCGTCGTTTTATGCCATCCTGCCCTTTACGCCCATCGTCGGCGTGCTGATCTTTGACGGCAAGTGGGGTCCGGAGCTGCATATCATCACCATCCTGGTGATCTGCATGCTGCTGGCGGCGGTGCTGGAGTTTATGCGTGGCTTCAATACGCAGCGGGTCTTCTCCGGACTGGAGGTGGCGTATCGTGGTATGGCGGACGCCTTTGCCGGGGTTGTGATCCTGCTGGTCGCCGCAGGCGTCTTTGCCCAGGGGCTGAGCACCATCGGCTTTATCGAAAGCCTGATCTCCATCGCCACCTCCTTCGGTTCGGCAAGCATTATTCTGATGCTGGTACTGGTGACGCTGACCATGCTGGCGGCGATGACCACCGGCTCGGGCAACGCGCCGTTCTATGCCTTTGTGGAGATGATCCCGAAGTTGGCCAACGAGGCGGGCATCAATCCGGCCTACCTGTCGATTCCTATGCTACAGGCTTCAAACCTCGGGCGAACCATCTCCCCGGTCTCCGGCGTGGTTGTCGCCGTTGCCGGGATGGCGAAGATATCTCCCTTTGACGTGGTTAAGCGCACCTCGGTACCGGTTCTGGTGGGGTTAATCGTCGTGATTGTCGCCACGGAGATACTGGTTCCCGGCACGGCCCTGCCCTAAGCACCACACGAAAAAGCGCCTGTCCGGCGCTTTTTTTATGCTTTAATAACTTTCTGGAACTATTTAAATATATTCATCAGGAATTGAAATGTTCAGAAAGGAGTTCGTAACCCTGATCGCCGCAGCTATGGCCATGCTCTGGGCCGCCGCCGCGTCTGCTGCCCCGCTGAACGCCACCCAGTACGGTGATTTTGACCGCTATGTGCTGGCGCTCTCGTGGCAGACCGGGTTCTGCCAGAGCCAGCACGATCGCCGTCAGAGCGAGCCGGACGAGTGTCGCCTGCAAAAAGAGAGCGATAACAAAGACGACTTTCTGACCGTGCACGGCCTGTGGCCCGGCCTGCCTAAGTCTATCGCCGCACGCGGCGTAGACGACCGCCGCTGGATGCGCTACGGCTGCGCCACCCGACCCATTCCCAATATGCCCGAGGCGCGCGTTGGCCAGAAGTGCGCCAGCGCAGAAACCGGGCTGTCGCTGGAGAGTGCGGCAAAGCTTAACAGCGTGATGCCGGGAGCCGGGGCCAACTCCTGCCTCGAGCGCTACGAGTATGCCAAGCACGGGGTCTGCTTTGGCTTCGATCCGGATGCCTACTTTGGCGTGATGGTGCGTATGGCCAGCGAGATCAAGCAGAGCACCCTCGGTAAGTTTATTGCTGCCAACTATGGCGAGCGCGTCAGCCGCAGCGATTTTGACGCCGCCTTCGCCCGGACATATGGCGTTGCCAACGTGAAGGCCGTAAAGCTGACCTGTAACGGCAACCCAGCCTACCTGACAGAAGTGCAGATCACCCTCAAGGCGAGCACAATTAACGCGCCGCTCTCCGCCACCTCGTTTATTGCCCAGCCGCACCCTGGCAACTGTGGCAAAGAGTTTATTCTCGATGAGGTTGGGTACTAGCGAAGAGAGGCTACCCTCTGCGGGTTAAGCAGCGGGTAGCCCACGTGAGCTATCAGGACTGGATAAAGGCGAGTAGATCGTCAGAAATTTGGTGCTTGTGCGTAGTACAGATGCCGTGGGAACCCCCTTCATAGACAATCAACCGGGCATCAGGCAGGATCTCCGCCGCCACTTTGCCACAGGTCTCAAACGGCACAATTTGATCGTCATCGCCGTGGATCACCAGCGTCGGAATCGTCATTTTTATTAAGTCTTCACGCAGATCGGTTTCTGAAAATGCTGCAATACAGTCGTACAGACCTTTAATCGATCCCTGCATCCCCTGCGCAACAAAGCTTTGTCGCACCTGCTCCGACTCGTTGCTGTCAACGCGGTTGTACCCGTAAAACGCGGCGCTTAGCTCATAGAAAAAGGCCCCGCGATCGTTAAGCACGCCGGTGCGGATGGCGTCGAAAACATCCAGCGTCACGCCGTCAGGGTTAAAATCGGTTTTGATCATAATGGGCGTGACTGCGCTAATCAGCACCGCTTTGGCGACGCGCTCGGTTCCGTGACGGCCAATATAGCGTGCCACTTCGCCCCCGCCGGTCGAGTGTCCGACGTGTATGGCACCTTGCAGATCGAGGTGGGCGGTCAGTTCGGCGAGATCGTCTGCATACTGATCCATATTGTGCCCGTCCCAGGGCTGGGCCGAGCGACCATGGGCACGACGGTCGTGGGCAATGACGCGGTATCCTTTGGAAGCCAGATAGAGCATCTGATCTTCAAACGCATCGGCGGTGAGAGGCCAGCCGTGGCTGAAAACAATCGGCTGTCCGCTGCCCCAGTCTTTGAAATAGAGATAGCTACCATCTTTTAGCGTGAGTTTATCGTAATCGCTCATGGGATCTCCTGTTAACGGGCGCGTTAGAAACAGTAAGGCCTTCATTACCGGTAAGTAATGAAGGCCTGGAGGAAGTATAGGAGGTATTACGCTGGCGGAAGGTTGATATTGCCGTTGCTCAAGGCCGTTACGCTGGCTCTCGCCGCTTCCGGGCTTTGCGCGCCGGGAACCAGAATGATTTTACGGCAGTCATCCTGGCGTTTATCAAACATCTCATAGCCGCGGGCCGCATCTTCAAGCGGCAGATAGTGGGTCACGATCTCCTCCGGCTTCAGCAGGCCCTGCTCAACCAGCGGCAGCAGCTCCGGCAGCCAGGCGTGAACGTGAGTCTGGCCCATGCGGAACGAGATGCCTTTATCGAAGGCGTCGCCAAACAGGAAGCCGTGGATAAAGCCTGCATAGACCCCCGGTACGCTGACAATCCCGCCCCGGCGCACGGCGGCAATCGCCTGACGCAGCACCTTACCGCTGCTGCCCTCCAGCTTGAGGTTAGTCAGAACCGTTTCGGTCGTGCTGCCTTTCGCCTCAAAGCCAACGGCGTCGATCACCGCATCAACACCGCGATTGCCGGGGGTATTTTCGATAATGATCTCCGCCGGATCGTCATGCTTATCGAAGTTGATAGGAATGACGCCATAGCGCTCTTCGGCAAAGCGCAGGCGGTAGTCATTATGGTCAACCATAAAAATCTGTTCCGCGCCCAGCAGCCTTGCGCAGGCAGCGCTGAGCAGACCTACTGGACCCGCGCCGTAGATCGCGATCCGGGAGCCTTTTTTGACCTCGCCGTTTTTTACCGCCTGCCAGGCGGTCGGCAGGATGTCGGAAAGGAACAGCACCTTGTCATCGGGAAGCAGCTGCGGCACTTTGAAGGGGTTGACGTCACCCTTAGGTACGCGGACATACTCTGCCTGGCCCCCCGGCACGCCGCCGTAGAGGTGGCTATAGCCAAACAGCGCGGCCGGCGGTGGGATCTGCTTTTTATTCAGCGATGCGCCTCTGCCAGTGTTGGTGGTTTCACAGGCCGAGTATTGATGCTGCTGGCAGAAGAAACAGCTGCCGCAGGCAATCACAAAGGGGATCACCACCCGCTCGCCTTTCTGGATATTTTTTACGTCGCGCCCAACCTCGACTACTTCGCCCATAAACTCGTGGCCGAAGATATCCCCATGCTCTGTTTTGGGGATTTTACCGTGGTAGAGATGCAGGTCGGAGCCGCAGATGGCGGTTGCGGTGATGCGCAGAATAATATCATCCTGCTGTTCAATAATCGGATCCGCCACGCTTTCAACGCGAACGTTATGGGGACCATGATACGTCAATGCTTTCATTCAGACCTCCGCTACTCCCCTGAGATCGGGAGAGTGAAAATTAGGCTTGCACGGATCAAGGTTAGTCAGCGCAGACGCTAATCTGGGCGGTCAAATGAATCGACGGCGGTTTTGAGAGTAATCTTAGTGGGAAAAAGCGTTGCTAAAAAAAGAGGCTACCCGAAGGTAGCCTCGCTGCTCACAGTGCAGGTGTCTTACTTGCTTATTATACTGTCGTGCGGATCAGGTGGTCGAAGGCGCTCAGAGAGGCTTTCGCACCTTCGCCGGTAGCGATGATGATCTGCTTGTACGGCACGGTGGTGCAGTCGCCCGCCGCAAACACGCCTTTCACGCTGGTTTCGCACTTGGCATCGATGATGATCTCACCCATGCGGTTACGCTCAACCGCGCCTTCCAGCCAGTTGGTATTCGGCAGCAGACCGATCTGCACGAAGATACCTGCCAGCTCAAGGTGATGCACATCGCCGCTCACGCGGGCACGGTACTCAAGGCCGGTCAGTTTGGTGCCGTCGCCTTTCACTTCGGTAGTCTGGGCGTTGAGAATGATATCGACGTTTTTCAGGCTGCGGACTTTATCCTGCAGCACCTTGTCAGCTTTCATCTCTGGCGCAAACTCGAGCAGGGTAACGTGCTCAACGATACCAGCCAGGTCGATAGCCGCTTCAACGCCGGAGTTACCGCCGCCGATGACCGCGACGCGTTTACCTTTGAACAGCGGGCCGTCGCAGTGCGGGCAGTAGGTGACGCCGCGGGTACGGTACTGCTCTTCACCCGGAACGCCCATGTTGCGCCATTTCGCACCGGTGGCAATGATCACGCTGCGTGCTTTCAGCACGGCGCCAGACGCGGTTTCAATCTGATGCAGGCCGCCCTCTTCTGCTGCCGGGGTCAGTCGGGTTGCGCTCTGGGTGTCGATAACGTCAACATCGTAATCATCAACGTGCGCCTTCAGCGCGCCGGCCAGCTTCTGGCCTTCGGTTTTAGGCACGGAGATGTAGTTTTCGATATCCACGGTGTCGAGCACCTGACCACCGAAACGCTCGCCCATCAGGCCGGTACGAATACCTTTACGCGCCGAGTAGACCGCTGCCGCCGCACCCGCCGGGCCGGAGCCAACGATCAGCACATCGTAAGCGTCACGTTTGTTCAGCTCTTCCGCTGCACGTTTTTCCGCACCGGTATCCACTTTAGAGACGATTTCGGTCAGGGTCATACGGCCTGAACCAAACTCAACGCCGTTCAGGAACACTGCCGGAACGCCCATGACGTTGCGATCGGTGATTTCGTTCTGGAACACGCCGCCGTCAATCGCCGTATGCTTGATGCGTGGGTTGAGCACGGACATCAGGTTCAGCGCCTGGACCACGTCCGGGCAGTTGTGGCAGGAGAGCGAGTAGTAGGTTTCGAACTCAAAGTCCCCTTCCAGCGCGGCGATCTGCTCAAGCATCTCTTTCGCTTCTTTGGAAGGATGACCACCGGTCCACAGCAGCGCCAGGACCAGAGAGGTAAATTCGTGACCCAGCGGAGAGCCGGCAAAGCGCGGACCCTGACTGGAGCCTGGGTTAGTAATCAGGAACGACGGTTTACGCACCGGCAGCTGATTGTCCTCTGTAAAGGAGACTTTATCAGACAGCTCGGCGATCTCCGCCAGCAGTTCGCGGATCTCTGCCGATTTAGCGCTGTCGTCCAGGGTGGCAATCAGCTCAACAGGTTTAGTCAGACGCTCAAGATAAGCCTTAAGCTGGGTTTTCATTGTAGTATCAAGCATTAGGGTCACCTCTGAGTTAAAAACATCATCATGCAAGCTGCCTTAATGGGGCTGCCTGAATGCAACTTGAATCATGTTGTTAGAGAAAAACGGGTGCATAGCGCACCCGTAATTACTGTAAATTTCCGAGTATTTCGCGTTACGGGAAGGCGGCGAGCTTAAGAATCCCCGGGAGCTTACATGAGTAAGTGACCGGGGTGAGTAAGCGAAGCCAACGCACCCGTGGCGTGAAAGACGACAGAAATTTTTAGATTTTGCCAACCAGGTCCAGAGACGGAGCCAGAGTCGCTTCACCCTCTTTCCATTTAGCCGGGCACACTTCGCCTGGGTGAGCAGCAACGTACTGAGCCGCTTTGATTTTACGCAGCAGGTCAGATGCGTCACGGCCAATGCCTTCTGCAGTCACTTCGATCGCCTGGATGATACCCTGCGGGTCAACGATGAAGGTGCCACGGTCAGCCAGGCCTTCGTCTTCGCGCATGTTTTCGAAGTTACGGGTCAGCGCGCCAGTCGGGTCGCCGATCATCGCATATTTGATTTTTGCGATGGTGTCAGAGCTGCTGTGCCACGCTTTGTGGGTGAAGTGGGTGTCGGTGGAGACGGAGTACACGTCCACGCCCAGTTTCTGCAACTCATCGTAGTGATCGGCTACGTCGCCCAGCTCGGTCGGGCAAACGAAGGTGAAGTCAGCCGGATAGAAGAAGAAGACGCTCCAGCGGCCTTCGGTATCTTTCTCGGTCACTTCGATGAATTCACCGTTTTTGAACGCCTGGTTTTTGAAAGGTTTGATCTTGGTATTGATTAAGGACATCTATACTTCCTCCGTGGTTTCGATGAGATGTAAGGTACCGAATTTTGATGGCAACGGCTAATGCGTTTGCTTTATCAAATCAATCAGCGATATCTAACAACGTAAAAGCCGTAGTGGCGACCGGGATTACATCACTCCCCCGATCAAAGGGCAATGCGCCGTTGTAAGGTCTGAGCTATGGCTGTGATAGGTTACGCCGTGAAGTGTACACTTTTGGACTCGTCGTTTAATGCCGGACGTTTCATGGTATATTTCTTTGCGTCCTAAGATAATTATTACCAGGCAGCAGAACGGCGAGATAAACATGGCTAACCTCTATGATTTAAAAAAATTCGATCTTAATCTGCTGCTTATATTTGAGTGTATTTATCAGCATCAGAGCATCAGTAAAGCGGCTAAGGCGCTCTTTATTACCCCCTCCGCAGTGAGCCAGTCTCTGCAGCGTCTGCGCGCCCATCTCGACGATCCACTCTTTGTCCGCAGCGGAAAAGGCGTGGCGCCGACCACGGTCGCCATCAACCTGCATATCCATCTGGAGGAGAACCTGAATCAGCTTGAGCAGACCATCAATATGATGAACAGCAACGAGCTGAGTAAAAAATTTGTTATCTATACGCCACAGCTGCTGATGAGCGAAGGAAGCATGGCGCTGATTAACACGCTGCGCGGGCAGGCCAGCTATGCTATTGAGCACCATGATATCTTCATTACTCCGCAGTCGGCAGAGGAGCTGTTAACCTACCGCAAGGCCGATCTCATTATCTCTCTCTTTGCCATTACGAACCCGGCTATCGTCTGCGAAAAGCTCTCCAGCGAACCGCTGGTGCTGGTATGCCGCGCAGATCATCCGCGCCTTACGGGCAAGGTAAACATGACTGATGTGCTGGCGGAGGGATTTACGTTGTACAGCACGCCGGAGAGAGGTGCACTGGCATTACAGAGAGATATTGAAGCGGTATTGCCGCAGCGCAATATTCTTTTCAGCAGCGACTCATATATTTCTATTATTAATATCATTAGCCAGTCTGACCTCATTGGGCTAATGCCGTTACTGACTTTTAACCACTATAAAAAGATAATGAATTTAAAAATAGTGGATGTCGATATCACCCTGCCCGCCTTAGATATATTTATGCTTTATAACCGTGCCTCGTTAAACGGCAGCGCTTTCGCCAGCCTGATCGATACAATCAAGCTGGCGGAACGTTAGTCGAGGCGCGGCAATCAGAGCTTACAGAGACGCTCTGCGGCGGCCAGCAGCGTCGCTTCCTGCTTGGCAAAGCAGAGGCGAATAAGCTTATGCGGGAAGGGATCGGCGCAGAATACCGACAGCGGAATGGCCGCCACCCCCACCTCTTTTGTGAGCCACTGGCAGAAGCTGACGTCATCCAGATCGGAGAGAGCACTGTAATCTGCCAGCAGGAAGTAGGTGCCTTCACAGGGTAGGATCTCCAGTCGGCTCTGGCTCAGGGCATCAATCAGCAGATCGCGTTTCGCCTGGTAAAAGGCGGGGAGCTGCTGATAGTGCTCCGGCTCCGCCCGCAGCATATCCGCCAGCGCCAGTTGGGCTGGGGTGTTGACCGCAAAGGTCAGGTACTGGTGCACCTTACGCAGCTCGGCGCTGATGGCCGCCGGGGCGACGCAGTAGCCCACCTTCCAGCCGGTCATATGGTAAGTTTTACCAAAGGATGAGACGGCCACTGCCCGCTGGCGCAGCTCCGGGTGAGCAAGCACGCTGGCGTGCCCTGTCGGGTCAAAGCAGATGTGCTCGTAAACCTCATCGCTCAGCACATAGATTTCACGCTCGGCAATCGCCTGCCACAGCGCAGCAAAGTCCTCGCGCTGCCACACCGTGGCCGACGGGTTATGCGGCGTGTTGAGGATCACCAGCCGGGTCTTATCGCTCAGCAGGGCGGTAAAGGCCTGCCAGTCCACACGAAAGTGCGGCGGCTGCAGTGCAATACGCTTTACTACCCCGCCCGCCAGCTCAACCGCTGGGGCGTAGCTGTCATAGCTCGGATCGAAGCAGATCACCTCATCGCCGCTGCGCACCAGCGCGGTAATGGCGGCGTAGAGCGCCTCGGTGGCCCCGGCGGTCACGGTGATCTCGCTGTTAGCATCCGGCTGATAGCCATACAGGGCGGCGGTTTTATCAGCAATGGCCTCCCGCAGCGCCTGCACGCCGGTCATCGGCGCATACTGGTTTGCCCCCTGAGCCACGTGATACGCCAGACGCTCCTGCAGGTAACGCGGACCATCATAGTCAGGAAAACCCTGGGAGAGATTAATCGCCTGGTGCGCCTGCGCCAGAGCGCTCATCTGGGTAAAGATGGTGGTACCGAGATTAGGAAGTTTACTCTGCGGGATCAGTGTTTTATTGCTCATGGATGCCTGCCTGCGTGTAATACTGATGTTGCTGCCACTATATCACGATGTTAGTATTTGGCAATCAAGACGCTTAGACGTCTAAACAATAATGTTATTCCTCTGCCCACACTACTCAGGAGCGTTATGACATATCCTCTGCAACTTCCGGCGTTGGTTGAAGCCTGTCACTGGCTGGGGACAAAAGGCTGGGCACCCGCTACCGGTGGCAATATGTCGGTGCGGGAAAATGCCGACTGGTGCTGGCTCAGCGAGTCCGGCAAAGATAAGGGCAGCCTGACGGTGGATGACTTTTTGCAGGTAGAGATCGCTACCGATCGCGCCCCCTCCGGACGCAAACCCTCCGCCGAGACCGGACTGCATACGCTGATCTATCGCCTCTATCCGGAGGCGAACGCCGTGCTGCATGTGCATACCGTTAACGCCACGGTGCTATCGCGCATTGAGCAATCCTCAGCGCTGAACCTGCAGGGCTATGAGATGCAGAAATCCCTGAGTGGGCAGACCAGCCACCTCGATACGGTCTCTATTGCCCTGTTTGATAACGATCAGGATATCCCGGCCCTTGCCCGACGCGTTGAAGATTACGCCCACCGGACGCCGTTAAGCTACGGCTTCCTGCTGCGCGGCCACGGTCTGACCTGCTGGGGACGCAGCGTGGCAGAAGCCCGCCGCCACCTTGAGGGGCTGGAGTTTTTATTTGAGTGTGAAATGCAGCGCCGACTGCTGGAGAGATGATGATCCGCGCCATAGTTACCGATATTGAGGGCACCACCAGCGATATCCGCTTCGTGCACAACGTGCTGTTTCCCTACGCCCGCGAGCGGCTGGAGGCGTTCGTCAACGCCCAGCAATATGCCGAGCCGGTAAAATCCATTCTTGATAACCTGCGGGATGAGATTGCCAGGCCGGATGCCACCACCGCCGAACTGGTTGAGACGCTGTTCAGCTTTATGGATGAAGATCGTAAGTCAACGGCGCTGAAGGCGTTGCAGGGGATTATCTGGCACGACGGCTACGTCAACGGCGACTTTGCCGGCCATCTCTATCCCGACGTGCTGCCTGCGCTGGAGAGGTGGAAGGCACAGGGGATTGATCTCTATGTTTATTCCTCTGGCTCGGTGGCGGCGCAAAAACTGTTATTTGGCTACAGCGACGAAGGTGATATTACTCATCTGTTTAGCGGCTACTTTGATACTCGCGTGGGAGCCAAGCGTGAAACGCACGCCTACAGCACTATCGCCGAGCAGCTGGCGCTTCCGCCGGTATCGATCCTCTTCCTGTCGGATATTCACCAGGAGCTGGACGCTGCCGCGGAGGCCGGTATGCGCACCGTACAGCTGATTCGTGGCGATGATGACGCCGCCAGCCAGCATCACCAGGTGCACAGTTTTAACGACATCAACCCGGAGCAGATCCCCTCATGAGCGCGTTAACGATTTATTCTGATAAAGAAGCCAGCCAGCCTACGTGGCACAGCACCGACGCCGCCGCCATTGCCGATAAACTGAACGCTCGCGGCGTGCGCTTTGAGCGCTGGCAGGCCGACCGTGACTTAGGCCGCGATCCGGCCCCGGAAACGGTAATTGATGCCTACCAGCACGCCATTGATAAGCTGGTAGCCGAGAAGGGCTACCAGAGCTGGGATGTGATTAGCCTGCGCGCCGATAACCCCAACAAGCAGGCGCTGCGGGAGAAGTTTTTAAACGAGCACACCCACGGCGAAGACGAAGTGCGCTTTTTCGTCGAGGGTGCGGGCCTGTTCTGCCTGCACATTGGCGATGAGGTCTACCAGGTGCTGTGCGAGAAGAACGATCTGATCTCGGTTCCGGCCGGAACACCGCACTGGTTTGATATGGGTTCCGAGCCGAACTTTACCGCCATCCGGATTTTTGACAACCCAGAGGGGTGGGTTGCGCAGTTTACCGGCGACGCCATCGCCGACGGCTATCCGCGCCTGCCGTAAATTTTACCGGGGCTACGACTTAAAACATCCCGCCGCCACCTCGTCCGGCGTCACGACCCCGGTATCCAGCACCCAGCCGCTAATCAGCGCGGCGGGGGTGACGTCAAATGCCGGGTTATAGACCAGCGTCGATTCGGGTGCCCACTGCACCGCCCCGAAGCTACCCGCTACGCCGGTCACCTCGCTGGCCGCGCGCTGCTCGATAGGGATCGCCTCCCCGTTCGGGCAGAGCGGATCCAGGGTGGTCTGCGGGGCAGCAACGTAAAACGGAATGCCGTGATAGCGGGCCAGCACCGCCAGCGAGTAGGTGCCGATCTTATTCGCCACGTCGCCGTTGGCCGCAATGCGGTCCGCGCCAACCCACACTGCATCCACCTGCCCCTGCGCCATCAGGCTGGCCGCCATCGAGTCGGTGATCAGCTGGCAGGGAATGCCCAGCTCCGCCAGCTCCCAGGCTGTCAGACGCCCCCCCTGCAACAATGGTCGCGTCTCTCCTACCCAGACGTTCACCACCTTGCCGTCGGTAAAGGCCTGGGAGATCACCCCCAACGCTGTCCCTACGCCAGCGGTCGCCAGCCCGCCGGTGTTGCAGTGCGTCAGCAGTCGGCTGCCGGGCGATACCAGCGCGCTGCCCGCCTCGGCGATCCGCGTGCAGAGCTGCTTATCTTCCGCTATCAGCCGCTCGGCCTCAGCCACCAGCGCCGGGACAAAATCCTCCTCCGCCAACGCCTGCTTCATGCGGTCGAGGTTGTTCATCAGGTTCACCGCCGTTGGGCGCGCCGCCCGCAGCGTCTCCAGCGCCTGCACCAGCGCGGGTTTGCTCTCGCCCCGCTCGGCCAGCAGGGCCAGCAGCAGGCTGGCGGAGAGGCCAATCAGCGGCGCGCCGCGCACCCGCAGAGCGTGAATATGGCCTACCAGCGTCTCTACCCTGTCGGCGGGCAACCAGCGTTTCTCCTGCGGCAGGGCCTGCTGATCGAGAATAAAGAGCTGATTTTCAGTGACGCGCAGGCTGGTGGTCTGTAGTGGCTGCATAGCGTTAAATCCCTGTTGCGTTGATGTATCGTATTGTGTCAGGATGATTTACAGATGTATAGACGTCTGAATGGCTTTATAAACAGAAAATTGAGGATACTGGCAATGTCGCAATACCGAACTTTCAACGCCGCCGACGCGGTGGCCTACGCCCGGCAATTTGCTGGTCTGGAGCAGGCATCCGAACTGGTTAGCGCGCATGAAGTCGGTGACGGCAACCTGAATCTGGTGTTTAAAATTTTCGACGCCGAGGGCGTAAGCCGGATCGTCGTCAAGCAGGCCCTGCCCTACGTGCGCTGCGTGGGCGAATCCTGGCCACTGACCCTGGACCGTGCCCGGCTGGAGGCCCAGACCCTGCTGGAACACTATCGGCACTGCCCGGCGCACACGGTGAAGATCCACCACTTCGATCCTGACCTGTCGGTAATGGTGATGGAGGATCTCTCGGATCACCGCATCTGGCGCGGGGAGCTGATCAAGGGCGCATACTATCCGCAGGCCGCCCGCCAGCTGGCAGCGTATCTGGCCCAGACCCTGTTCCACACCAGCGATTTCTATCTCACCCCGGCGCAGAAAAAGGCCCAGGTGGCGCAGTTTATCAACCCGGAGATGTGCGGCATCACCGAAGACCTCTTCTTTGACGATCCGTACCGCATTCACGAGCGCAACAGCTACCCGGCGGCGATTGAGGCTGACGTAGCGGCCCTGCGCGACGATACCGCCCTGCTGCTGGCGGTGGCCGCCCTCAAGCAGCGCTTCCTCTCCCATGCCGAAGCGCTGCTGCATGGCGATATCCACAGCGGCTCGATTTTTGTTGCCGAAGGCAGCCTGAAGGCGATTGACGCCGAGTTTGGCTACGTGGGACCGATTGGCTTTGACGTCGGCACCGCTATCGGCAACCTGCTGCTCAACTACTGCGGCCTGCCGGGACACATGGGCATCCGCGATGCCGCCGCCGCCCGCGAGCAGCGCCTGATCGATATTCAGGAGCTGTGGAACACCTTCTCAGAGACCTTCCTCGCGCTGGCCGCCGACAAGACCCGTGACCTGGCCCTGGCCCATCCTGCCTATGCCGCCCAGTTCCTGCAGAAGGTGTGGCACGATGCGATAGGCTTCTGCGGCACGGAGCTGATCCGTCGCAGCGTTGGACTCTCCCACGTGGCGGATATCGATACCATCGCCGATGAAGAGATGCGCCACGAATGCCTGCGCCATGCTATCCATTTAGGCAAGGCGCTGATCGTCATTGCCGACCGTATCCATAACGTTGATGAGCTGATTGCCCGCGTTCGGCAGTACAGTTAACGATTGGCGTTACGGGTTTTGTAGGCCGGGTAAGGCGAAGCCGCCACCCGGCGATTTATCATCCCAAATACTCAATCACCGACAACCCACCGTTGTAATCGGTGCTGTAGATAATCCCCTGCGCATCGACAAACACGTCGCAGGACTGGATCACCTGCGGGCGGCCTGGGCGGGTATCCATCATCTTCGCTGGCGCAGCGGGCACCAGCGCGCCGGTCTCCACCGGACGATACGGGTTAGAGATATCGTAGGCCCGCACCCCAGCGTTTTGGTAGGTGGCAAAGATCAGCGTCGAGCTGATAAAGCTTCCCGGCCGGTTCTCATGCAGGTTGTGCGGCCCAAAGTGCGCCCCTTTTGTCACGTAGTCGATCTCATCCGGCTGCGGAAAGGTGGAGATGCTTACCGGATTAGCTGGCTCGCGAATATCAAACAGCCAGATCAGCTTCTCGCCATCCTGCTGGTTATCCAGCACCGCTTCGTCCAGCACCACCAGCAGATCCCGGTCCGGCAGCGGCAGCGCGGTATGGGTTCCGCCGCCAAACGGCGGACTCCAGTTGCGGTGGCTGATAAGCTTCGGCGCGCTGCGATCTTTCACATCCAGCAGCGTCAGACCGCCGTCGCGCCAGCTGCCATAGGCGGTGTCCCCGGCGATAATGGCGTGGTGCAGGGCGTAGCGCTTGCCCTCCGGCCACGTCGGGGTCTCCCCCGCCGCCTGGTTCATCCCCGGCAGCCACCAGCGCCCCGCCACCTCGGGCTTACGCGGATCGGCAAGGTCGATAGTCAGGAAGATGTAGTCGCTGAAGCCGTCGATTAAAGCGGAGACGTAGGCCCAGCGGCCACCCACGTACCAGATGCGGTGAATACCGATGCCGTCCAGCCCCAGAAAGCCAATCTCTTTCGGCTGGTCCGGCGTGGAGATATCAAACACGCGCAGCCCGGCGCTCCAGCCTCTGTCCTGCACGTCGCTCACCGTCTCCCCCACCGAGCGGGTGTAGTAGACCTTCTCGTCGGCGAAACGGGCGTCGGCAAAGAGATCCCGGGCGTTGATCACCAGCAGCAGATCGTCATGGGCCTGCAGATGGACGTTCCAGGTTCCCGGCGGCGCAGGCACGTAGCCTGCGGGGCGCGGGTTTTTCGGGTCGCGTACGTCAACAATCGAGAAGCCCTGGGAGACCATATGGCCGATGTAGGCAAAGCCCCGGTGCACCATCAGCTGCACGCCGTCGGGCCGCCCGCCCTGATCCGAGTGACCAATCAGCCGCATATTGCGGCTGTAGTCAGGCACAGGTAGCGCACTCATTTGTTTTTCGCTTGCAGGGTGGCGAACCACGGGGCGATAAAGTCTTCGGTCTGGCCCCAGCCCGGAATGATTTTACCCAGGGTGGCGACATTCACCGCCCCCGGCTGGGCAGCCAGCAGCGCCTGCGGGATCGCCGCGGCTTTAAAGTCGTAGGTGGCTGGCGTCTGCTCCCCGGCGAGCTTGTTGGCGATCAGGCGCACGTTGGTCGCGCCAATCAGCTTCGGATCCACCGCCACGCTCACCTTCCACGGGCTGTTGGATTCGCGCATCAGCTGCAGATCCTGGTTGGAGACGTCGATGCTGTAGAGTTTGATCTCGGTGCGGCCATTCTCTTTCAGCGCCTTGTAAGCGCCCTGGCTAAAGGCGTCCCAGGTGCCCCAGATCGCATCAATCTGCCCTTTCGGGTACTTCGCCAGCACCGCGCCAACTTTGTTCGCCGTATCGCCCTGCACGTCGGAAGAGACCGCCCCGATGGACTCCAGCTCTTTAATGCCTGGGTTCTGCTTCAGCAGCGTCTGGTAGGCCGCCTGGCGGCGCTCCATCGGCGGGAAGCCGGCCACCCACAGCTTGATAATATTGGCCTTGCCGTTAAAGTCTTTTACCAGCTCGCCAAAGGAGAGATTGGTCAGCGAGGCGTCATCCTGTTGGGTCACGGTCACGCCGGGGATCTCGCCGTTGATGGCGGTATCAAACACCGAGACGGCAATGCCCGCATCCACCGCTTTTTTTACCAGCGCCGTGGAGTAAGGATCGCGTCCCTGGGAGAGAATGATGCCGTCATACTTCTGGCTAATGGCCTGGTTAACAAAGTCCTGGAACTTAGCGTCGTCGCCGTTGCTCAGGAAGGTGCTGACTTTAAAGCCAAGCTTTTTGCCCTCCGTCAGCGCGCCGGAGACAAACTGGGTAGTGTTATCGTCCGAACCCAGGTTACGGATCAGCGCAATGCGTACCGGTCCGCTGTGGTTAGCCAGCGCGGCCGGAATCGGTGTCGGCGTCGCCGCGTAGCCTGGAACAGAACTCAGCAGGCCCAGCGCCAGCAGCGAGAGTGCAAATTTTTTCATCTCTGTTTTCCCCTGATAAAAGTAAATTAACGACGCTGGAAATAGGTCAACGCCAGAGCACCAGCCAGCACCAGGCCCTTAATAATATCCATTGCGTAATAAGGCACGGAGAGCATCACCAGCCCGTTTGACAGCACGCCGAGGATCACCGCCCCCACCAGCGTGCCGAGCGCATTAGGCTTGCCGGAGCCGGCCAGCGAGAAGCCGATCCACGCCGCCGCCACCGCGTCCATCAGATAGCCGCCCCCGGCGTTCACCTGCGAGGAGCCGATGCGCGAGGCCAGCAGAATGCCGCCGAGTCCCGCCAGCAGGGAGGCGATAACGTAGGCCGCCACCTTGTAGCGGGTGGTGCGAATGCCGGAGAGGCGCGCCGCCTCCGGGTTGCCGCCGATGGCGTACATCCGCCGCCCATGAGTGGTCAGCGACAGCCCAAGCTGGGCCACCACCGTGACCACCAGCATGACAATCACAATGATCGGCACCTGGCCGAGCAGGCTGAAGCCCGCCGGGATCAACCCTTCGGCCATCTCGCCGCTCGGCAGCAGCATGTTTTCAGTGATCGACCCGCCGTAGCTGTAGGTCATCGCTACACCCTGAATGACAAACAGGCTGCCCAGCGTGGCGAGCATGTCAGGGATGCGCAGCACGACGATCAGGAAGGCATTGAACAGGCCCACCAGGGTACAGAGCGCCAGGGTCACAAGGATCGCCTCGGTGGTGCCGAAGCCGTGCCACACGAAGAGCGAGATCACCAGCGCGTTCGCCAGCGATGCCGTCGAGCCGACGGAGAGATCGAACCCGCCGATGGTCAGCGAAATCGAGACGCCGACGGCTATCACCGTGACGATGGCGATCGACCGCAGGATATTGATGATGTTAAAGGGGTCGAGGAAGTTATCCGAGGCGATGCCAAAGATAGCCACCAGCAGCACCACGGTCAGCAGCATGCCCCACTTATAGAGAAAATCGAAAAACTGCTGACGGCCCGACGCCGCCGCTTTTACTGAAAGGGCTTTGCTCACGCCGCCGCTCCTCCGGTCGAATAGTAAAGTAGTGTCTCTTCCTTAGCCTCGGCTCCGGCGATCTCCGCCACGATGCGGCCATCCCACAGCACGCAGATGCGATCGCAGAGGCCCACCAGCTCGGCAAACTCGCCGGAGGCGTAGACGATCCCCTTGCCCTCCCGGGCGAGGCCGTCAATCAGGCGGAAGAGATCGGTTTTGGCTTTCACATCGACGCCCTTGGTTGGCTCGTCGAAGATCACCACGCTGGCGTTGCCGCGCAGCCATTTGCCTATCGCCACCTTCTGCTGGTTACCGCCGGAGAGGCGACGCAGGATCTGCCCCGGGCCAGTGGTGCGCACGCCAACGCGCTCAATTACCGTCTGCGCCCAGCGCCAGGCTTTGCGATGGCCGAACAGGCTCCAGCGGGAGAAGCTGCTGTCCGCGCTGACCGCCAGGTTCATGGCGATCGGCTCGTCAATAAAGATGCCCTCTTTGCGCCGCTCCTCGGGGATCAGCGCCATGCCGCGAATGACGGAGTCCGCCGGATCCCGGGGCCGCCACGGCTGGCCGTTCAGCTCCCCGCGGGCGACGCGGCTCTTTTCCGCACCAAACAGCGCCTTGCAAAGCTCGGTTTTACCCGCCCCCGCCAGCCCGGCGATGCCGAGGATTTCGCCCTTGCGCAGGTGCAGGGAGATATCCTTCAGCAGCTTCTCGTCGTGCAGCCCCTCCACGCGCAGCAGGGTCTCCTCCCCGTGGGGCGGACGACGCGGGGGATAGATATCGTTCAGCTGGTGGCCGAGCATCTTCTCTACGATCGCCTCCCCGCTCAGGGCGGCCATCGGGCCGGACTCTACCAGCCTGCCGTCGCGCAGCACCGTCAGGGTGTCGCAGATCGCCTTCAGCTCGTGAATGCGGTGGGAGATAAAGACCACGCCGATCCCCTGCTGCTGCAGGCGTCTGACCACGGTAAACAGGCGCTCGCTCTCGTGCTGATCCAGCGGGGCGGTCGGTTCATCAAGGATCAAAAAGCGGCAGCGATGGGAGAGCGCGCGGGCCAGCAGGATCTGCTGCTTCTCGGCGAGGGTGCAGGTGTCGATCGCGCGTCTGACGTCGAGGGTGACGTCGAGCTGGGCCAGCGCATTCCGCGCATGCTGACGAACGGTAGACCAGCGCCAGGCGTAGCCCGGCTCGGCCAGCTTATCGAGCATGATGTTTTCCGCAATGCTGAGGCCGGGAACCAGCGCCACGTCAACCTCCTGCTGCACCAGATGGATGCCGAGACGTTTGGCATCCAGCGGGGAGCGGATAGAGACCGGCTGGCTATCGATTTCGATCTCACCCTCATAGCCTGCCCAGGTGCCGCACAGCACCGCCATCAGCGTGGATTTCCCCGCGCCGTTGGCCCCGGTTAGCGCATGCACCGAGCCGCCGCGCAGGCTGAAGTGCACCTGCGTCAGGGCATTTACACCGGCAAAGGCGAGGCTAATCGCCCGCATCTCGAGATGGTTAACGCTCATCTGTGAGGCATCCATGGGATTAATAGATTGATTTAATGAATTTTTCATAGCCGTGCTTGACTGGCAACAACGGAAAAGGCATAAGATAAAGCTAAATAATATTAGCCATCCGGATGTCCAGACATAACATCGGGTTAGCGATTCCGCACAAGGACACAGACATGAGCAACACCGATATCCGCGTTGTACCCGGCCCGGCCAACTACTACTCCCACAGCGGCAGCCTGGCGCGCCTGAACGATTTCTATACCCCTGAGCAGCTCTCCCGCGCGGTTTTGATCTATGGCGAGCGCGCCATCGCTGCCGCCCGCCGCTACCTGCCGGAGAGCGTTAACGCCCCGGGAGTGAAGCATCTGCTGTTTAAGGGCCACTGCAGCGAGCATGACGTTACCGCGCTGGTGAACGACGCCGGTAGCGACCGCAGCGTAGTGATCGGCATCGGCGGCGGCGCACTGCTGGATACCGCAAAGGCGGTAGCGCGCCGCTTAGGCCTGCCGGTGGTGGCGATCCCAACCATTGCCGCCACCTGTGCCGCCTGGACGCCGCTCTCGGTCTGGTATAACGACGCGGGCCAGGCGCTGCACTTTGAAATTTTCGACGACGCCAACTTCCTGGTGCTGGTTGAGCCGCAGATTATTCTCGACGCCCCGGTGGAGTACCTGCTGGCGGGCATCGGTGATACGCTGGCGAAGTGGTACGAAGCGGTGGTGCTGGCCCCGGAGCCTTCTACTCTGCCGCTGACCGTGCGGCTGGGGATCAACGGTGCGCTGGCGATCCGCGACGTGCTATTGGAGAGCAGTGAAGCCGCGCTGGCGGACCAGCAGCGTGGCGAGCTGACCCAGGCGTTTCGTGACGTGGTGGATGCGATTATTGCCGGTGGCGGGATGGTGGGCGGACTCGGCGAGCGCTATACCCGCGTCGCCGCCGCCCACGCGGTGCATAACGGCCTGACGGTGCTGCCGCAGACCGATAAGTTCCTGCACGGCACCAAGGTGGCCTACGGCATTCTGGTGCAGAGCGCCCTGCTCGGCCAGGACGAGGTGCTTGCCCAGCTGATCGACGCCTTCCAGCGCTTCAGCCTGCCGACTACCCTGGCGGCGCTGGAGGTCGATATTCACAACCGTGACGAGCTGGATCGGGTTATCGCCCACACGCTGCGCCCGGTGGAGTCGATTCACTACCTGCCGGTGACGTTGACCCCGGAGACGCTGCGTGCGGCGTTTGAGAAGGTAGAGACCTGGGCGCAGTAAGGCTTAATGCTGCTCCACCATATGGCCTGTTTTATCCGTTAATCCGGATAAAACGGCCAAAATCAAGGCGATAGCAGACAACACAGCGCCCGCCCAGTTAGGTGACTGTAGGCCAAATCCTGCTGCTATCACCGCACCACCAAGCCAGGCACCCAGCGCATTGCCGAGGTTAAAAAGACCGATATTGACGGCGGAAGCCAGCGTCGGCGCACCTGCAGCCCGTGCTTTATCCATAACAAGTTTCTGGATAGGAGACACGGTAGCAAATCCGAATGCAGCCATAAGAAAGATACAGATAGCTGATACGATCTGACTGTCTGCGGTGAAATTAAAAATGACCAGGACGATTGCCTGCGCGGCCAGGGTGACGTAGAGCATAGGCATCAAGGCCCGATCGGCATAACGGCCTCCCAGCTGGTTTCCGACAAAAAGCCCGAGGCCGAAAAGTAGCATCAACCATGCCAGGCTACTTTCTTGATAGCCAGCCAGTTCCGTCATCATGGGGGCGATATAGGTTATTGAGGTAAAGAAAGCCCCCGGCCCGAAAATAGTGATCCCCATCGCCAGCAGTACATTCACGTTGCGAAATGCGTTGAGCTCTTGAGCAAAATTCCGATCCTGCGAACGGGGCTGATGCGGGATAAGCCATCCGATAGTGATTACCGTAATAGCTCCAATCGCCGCGATCGCCATAAAAGCGTCGCGCCAGGAGAGATGCTGCCCTATCCACGTCCCCGCAGGCACGCCGATCAAATTGGCAACCGTTAACCCCATAAACATAAACGCGATTGCCCGCACGCGTTTAGACGGGCTAACCATATCGGCGGCAATAATAGAGCCGATGCCAAAGAATGCGCCATGCGTCATGGAGGTGATAATTCGCCCCACAATCGCCACGCTCAGCGAGGGAGCAAACGCGGTGACAAGGTTGCCAGCGACGAAAAGGAGCATAAGAAAGACCAGCATCGCTTTTCGCGGAACTCTGGAGCCAAGAATAATCAGAGCAGGGGCGCATACAAATACACCCATAGCGTAGGCGGTAGCCAGGTTGCCCGCAACGGGGATAGTCACGCTAAATTCCGTGGCAATAACGGGGAGTAGGCCAGCGATGATAAATTCGGTAGTGCCGATACCGAATGCACCTATCGCTAAGGCCCAAAGTGCTAATGGCATAATAGATATCCTGTCTGTGTTATATAACTGTTACAACCGGAATAGAGGCAGACAGGATAGATGCTTAATGGTTAGCGATAAACAGCTCGAAAATCGTCTGAGCGTAGAAACTATGTCTACCTTAACGAACCGAAATGGCCCTCTTCGGCTTTAACGAGCAGGCGATCAACAATAAGCCGGATTTTAGGAAAAAGATGTTTCGCTTTTGGCCAGACAATATTGAGATCTGCCGGATCGGGAGCGTATCCAGACATCAGAGGAACGAGGCCGTCTTTTTCGAGATATTCAGTGACCATTGATTCTGGAAACTGTGCGATGCCCAGGCCTGCCAGGCAAGCCTGAAGCATGGCATCACCATCACTTATCTCATGAGCGGAATCAGCTATGAAGCGAATCTCTTTACCGCCTTCAGGCTTGAAACGCCACGCCAGGGGCGCCCCGCGACGATAGCCCATAATGCAGCTGTGCTGTTTGAGACTTTCTATATCGATCGGCATACCCTGTTGCTCAAGATAAGCTGGCGTGGCGCATAAAACGAAACGCTGTCTGCTAAGACGACGAGCAATCAGCTCATCGGTGCTTTGTAGCTCTCCTAAACGCAGCACCAGGTCTACCCCCTCCTCCACCGGGTCAATGAGCCTGTCATTGAATGTCAGCTTAAGTCGCAAGGCCGGATACTGTTTAACAATATCAAGCAACAGAGGCATCATCAGATTCCTTCCGAACGAGGCGGGCATGTCAATTCGCACGTTTCCCGACGGAATTTCCTGCCGTCTACAGAGCGCATGCTCCGCTGTATCGAGAATGTCCAGCGCTGACAGACAGCTTTTAAGATAAGCCTCTCCGTCAGTCGTCAGGCTCAGTTTACGTGTCGAACGATGAAACAGGCGTGTACCGAGCCTCTCTTCTAAGCGCGCAATACTTTTTCCTACCGCAGATTTAGTGATGCCGAGGTTTTCAGCAGCTTCTGTAAAGCTACGAGAGTGCGCCGCAACGACGAAGTTAGTGATCCCACGTAGAGTTTCAGCGGAAAAATTGATGGACATGAAGTTGCCTCTAAGGCGTTACAGTAGGTTATTGTAGTTGATTAACTCTACCCTAAATCCGATCAACCCGCAGCGTTCGAGAAGGTAGGGACGTTTAATCAGTAAGCGTTTGGCCTTATTGGCAGGCGCTAATAAGAGCGTATAACGTGATGGTGTACCCTCCACCTATCAGGAGTCACCATGCAATACGATCTTAACGGTAAACGTGCGCTGGTTACCGGCGCGAGTCGGGGTTTAGGGAGAGCCATTGCGCTGTCGCTGGCGCGGGCAGGCGCGGACGTCGCCATCACCTATGAAAAATCTGCCGATAAAGCCCAGGCGGTGGCGGATGAGATCCGCACGCTTGGGCGTACCGGCGTGGCGATTCAGGCCGACAGCGCAGACGTTAGCGCCATCCAGACCGCGGTGGCACAAACCGTCGGGCAGCTGGGCGGGCTGGATATTCTGGTCAATAACGCCGGGATAGCGCGCGGCGGTCCGCTGGAGGAGATGTCGATCGAGGATATCGACGCTTTAATTAACGTCAATATTCGCGGCGTGGTGATTGCCACCCAGACGGCGATCCCGCATCTCGGCGAAGGTGGACGGATTATTAACATCGGCAGCTGTCTGGCTAACCGCGTGGCCTTGCCGGGGATTGCGGTCTACTCGATGACCAAATCGGCGCTTAACTCGCTGACGCGCGGGCTGGCGCGCGATCTGGGGCCGCGCGGCATCACGGTGAATCTGGTGCATCCCGGACCGACCGACAGCGATATGAATCCGGCGGACGGAGAAGGTGCTGACGTGCAGCGCCAGGGCATTGCGCTGGGGCATTACGGTGAGGCGGAAGATATTGCCGACGCGGTAACGTTTCTCGCAGGCCCGGCCGGAAAGCATATTACCGGCACGGGTATCGACGTTGATGGCGGGCTGAACGCCTGATCAGCAGCAGCGCGCCCCGCCTTTACCGCCGTAGCGCGCGTCCTGGCGATCGCGGAAGAAGTCTTCGTAGCTCATCGGGGTCTGGTCCGGGTGGTTAAGCTGCATATGGGCAACGTAGTTGTCATAATCCGGCACGCCAACCATCATTTTAGCGGCCTGGCCTAAATACTTTCCGGCCTTTGCAAGGGTATCAAACATCGTATGCTCCCTGCCCCTCCCCCTGCCGGGAGAGGGGCGTTATCAAACTCAGTGCGCCCGTTTCGCCTGGGCCACTACCTGCTCCGCGTCGGCTGGCATCGGCTCGTACGGGGTCTCTTTCGCCGTCGGCTGGCGCTCTTTCAGCGCTGCCATTGCGGTCTTCAGCGAGTAGACCGCCAGCACCACGACCACCACCATAAAGAAGATGGTCAGCCCGGCATCCAGACGGTTGTTGAACACCAGCTGGCGCAGCTGCGACTCGGTGTACTGGGCCGGAATGCTGCCGCTATCGATCATACCCTGGAAGCGGTTAGCGATCGCGAGGAAGCCGACTTTTACGTCCGGGCTAAAGGCCTTCTGCCAGCCGGCGGTCAGGGTACAGACCAGCAGCCATGCGGTCGGCAGGAGAGCTACCCACGCGAAGCGCTGGCGCTTCATCTTGAACAGTACCACCGCGCAGAGCATCAGCGCCATCCCGGCCAGCATCTGGTTGGCGATACCAAACAGTGGCCAGAGGGTGTTGATCCCGCCGAGCGGATCCACCACTCCCTGATGGAGGAAGTAGCCCCACGCCAGCACGCAGAGCGCGGTTGCCAGCAGGTTAGCGGGCAGCGAGTCGGTACGCTTCAGCCCAGGGCTTACCACCCCCAGCAGATCCTGGAGCATAAAGCGCGCCGCACGGGTCCCCGCATCCACCGCCGTGAGGATAAACAGCGCCTCAAACAGAATGGCGAAGTGGTACCAGAAGGAGACGTCCATCAGGCCACCCAGCGCGCCGTGGAGGATGTAGGCCATCCCCACCGCCAGGGTCGGTGCGCCGCCCGCGCGGGAGATAATGGTCTGCTCGCCCACCTCGTTAGCGATCTGGTTGAGGGTGTCCGGGGTGATGCTAAAGCCCCAGCCGCTCACCACCTGCGCCGCCGAAGCGACCACGTCCGCCGTACCGGCAGGTGCCAGCACCGCCATCGGGCTGTTCATTGCAAAGTAGACGCCCGGATCGATAATGCAGGCGGAGACCAGGGCCATGATCGCCACGAAGGACTCCATCAGCATTCCGCCATAGCCAATCAGGCAGGCCTGGCCCTCGTTGGCCAGCATCTTCGGCGTGGTGCCAGAGGAGATCAGGGCATGGAAGCCGGACACCGCCCCGCAGGCGATGGTGATAAACAGGAACGGGAAGAGGTTACCGGTCCACACCGGGCCGGTGCCGTCAACAAACTTGGTCAGGGCGGGCATGGTCAGCGTCGGGCGCATGATCAGGATGCCGATCGCCAGGCCAATGATGGTGCCGATTTTCAGGAAGGTAGAGAGGTAGTCGCGCGGGGCCAGCAGGAGCCACACCGGCAGCACCGCCGCGATAAAGCCGTAGCCTACCAGCATCCAGGTCAGCTGCACGCCGGTAAAGTCGAACATCGGTGCCCAGGTCGGGCTTTCGGCTACCCAGCCGCCGGAGATGATAGCGAAAATCAGCAGCACGAGGCCGATCGCCGAGACTTCACCAATGCGGCCAGGACGCAGGTAGCGAATATAGATCCCCATAAAGATCGCCAGTGGGATGGTAAAGGCTACGGTGTAGGTCCCCCACGGGCTGTGGGTCAGGGCCTTGACCACGATCATCGCCAGTACCGCCAGGATGATCACCATGATCATAAAGCAGGCCACCAGGGCAATTACCCCCGCAGTTGGTCCCATCTCCTCTTTCACCAGCTCACCCAGCGAGCGACCATCGCGGCGGGTGGAGACGAAGAGCACCATAAAGTCCTGCACTGCCCCCGCGAGTACCACCCCGGCGAGGATCCAGATCATCCCCGGCAGGTAGCCCATCTGCGCCGCCAGTACCGGTCCTACCAGCGGCCCCGCCCCAGCGATCGCCGCAAAATGGTGGCCGAACAGCACCTTTTTATCCGTTGGCACGTAGTCCAGCCCGTCGTTATGGCGTACGGCGGGGGTCATGCGGGTCGGATCCACCGCCAGCACGTTGCGGGCAATGTACTGACCATAAAAGCGATAAGCAATCAGATAGATACAGACCGCCGCCACCACAATCCAGAGGGCATTGATCTGTTCACCCCGGTTAAGCGCGATATAGCCGAGGGCAAAAGCTCCCACTACCGCGAGCAATGCCCAAATAAGGTATTTCCCTGAGTTTTGCATAGTCGTTTTCCGTTGGCTGAGGCAGGAAGATGTTACATTTTGTTTCTAGATCAGGCGGCGGGTTTTAACAACGTTGTTACGTCAGAAAGCAGAGGGGCAACCGGTTATTTACAACACTCTGTAATGGAGATCACTTCTGCGGGATGAAACGCGGGGGAAGTTGTAGGCCGGGCAAACGCAGTCAACGGAGTAACGCCCGGCTACACGCTACTCCGTACATGACGTAGGCCCGGCAAGCGCAGCGCCGCCGGGCGAGACCTTAGCCCAATACAGCGGTGCTGAGGCGGCAGGTGCAGCAGCGCCGTCCCTGCTCGTCGAACACCACAATCTCCCAGCTCTGGCTCTGGCGGCTGAGGTGCAGCGGCTGGCAGACGCCGCGCACTTTGCCCTGCGACACCGGCCGGTGGTGGGTAGCGTTCAGCTCGGTGCCGACCACGCACTGGCCGTCGCGGGTCATCAGGTAACCGGCCATTGAACCGAGGGTCTCGGCCAGCGCCGCCGATGCCCCGCCGTGCAGCAGGCCAAACGGCTGGTGGGTACGCGCATCGACGGGCATCTCCGCCTCCAGCAGGTCGTCGTCGAGCCGGGTATAGACAATCCCCAGATGGGCCACCAGGGTATTGCTGCTGGTGGCGTTAAGCTCATCCAGGGTGAGATGACGTTTCCAGATCATATTCAGGCTCCCAGCGTCGAGCCGCCGTCCACCACGATGTCCTGCAGCGTGATGTGGCTGGCGAGATCGGAGGCGAGGAACAGAATGGTATTGGCGATCTCCTGCGGGCGGGCGATCTTGCCCAGCGGGATGCCCAGCTTAAACTGCTCGCCAAAGCCGCGAATGCGCTGCTGCTCGGCATCTGCGCTGGTCCACAGCGTGCGCTGCATATCGGTGTCGGTGGAGCCAGGCGAGACAATGTTGCACCGCACGCCGCTGGTGGACAGCTCCAGCCCCACGGTCAGGGCCAGGCTCTTCAGCGCCGCCTTCGAGGCCCCGTAGGCGCTCATGCCGATGCGCGGCGTGTGGGCGGCATCGGAGGCAACGGTGACGATTGCCCCGCCCCGCTGGGTGCGGAACTGGACCATCGTCTGCTGGAAGAGGTTAAACGCGCCGCCGACGTTGACCGCCAGCGTCTGCTGCCAGTCGTGCAGGGAGAGCTGGTCCGTTGCCCCCATGCGGAGGATCCCTGCCGCATTCACCAGCACGTCAAGACGCGGGGTGGCGGCCAGCAGGCGCTGGCACACCGACGCCACCTGGTCGGCATTGGCGATATCCAGCCTCTCACAGGCAAAAGGATAGTCGGCCAGGCTGAAGTCGCGATCGAAGCCGGTGACCTGCGCCCCCGCCTCGACAAAGGCCAGCGCCGTCGCGTAGCCAATGCCCTTCCCCGCCCCGGTGACCCACACCGTCTTGCCGTTAAAATCCAGCCCGGCCACTATTTCACCTCGCGGGAGAGCAGCGCCCACCAGGCGTCGATGGTGGGATTTTTCGCCAGCATGACAAAATCGATATCGCCATGGACCTTGCGCCAGCGCGCCGCCAGGGCCATCATCCGCACCGAATCGAGACCGTAGTCGATCAGGTTCTCGTCATCCATCGGCTCGTCGGACTCATCGAGCAGCGGCAGCACCACGGCACGCAGCGCGGCCTTGCTGACCGGCACCGGAAGCAGATCCTCGGTCATCACCACCCGTCCGGAGCGCCCGGCCACGTAGTTCAGGGCCATCAGGTGCTCGTCGCGGCTGAAGTCCGCCAGCGCGTCAGCCACCATAAACGGCTTGATGTCGCGCATAAATGCGTCGGTGGCGGTGGTCATGCAGCCGATGTGGGCGTAGACGCCGGTGATGAGAAGCTGGTTGCGCCCGCTCTCTTTCAACATCTGCTCCAGCGGCGAGCGGTGGAAGGCGCTGTAGCGCCACTTCACCAGCACGGTGTCATCTTCGTCCGGGGCCAGGGCGGCAACCACCTGCTGCTCCTCCGGCTTGCGGGTCAGGCCTGGTCCCCACATGTCATTCAGCAGGGCGCGATCTTCATCGCTCTGCTCTTTCGGCTGGGCGGTGTAGTAGACCGGGATGTTGTGCTGCTTGCAGAACGCGCGCAGGGCAGCGATGTTCGCTACCACCTGGGCCATCATCGGGCAGTCTTCGCCCCAGAAGTTGATGAAATAGTCCTGCATATCATGAATTAACAGCGCGGCGCGCTCAGGCTCAAAGGCCCAGCTGACCTTGTTCTGCGGGATCTCGGTGGCCGCAGGCAGCGCGTAGCCGGTTAATTTTGGGATTGCCATACTTCTCTCCTTTGTTACGCCTGTGACCGTTCGGCCAGCCGCAGGCGCAGCTCTCTCTTATCGACCTTGCCGACCGGCGTCAGCGGCAGCGCATCCACGCACTCCACGCGATCGGGCAGTTTAAATTCTGCGACGCCCTGCTCACGCAGGAAGCGACGGATCTCCACGGCGCGCACAGGCTGGGAGACCACCAGGTACGCACAGCTCTTCTCGCCGAGCAGGCTATCCTCCATGCTCACCAGTGCGGCATGGATAATCGCCGGGTGGCGCAGAAGCAGGTTCTCGACCTCTTCTGCAGCAATCTTCTCGCCCCCGCGGTTGATCTGATCCTTCTCGCGCCCCTGAACGGTGATGTAACCCTGCTCGTCGATGGCGATCAGATCCCCGGAGCAGTAAAAACCGTTCTCGTCGAAGGCGCTGGCGTTGTGCTGCGGGCTGTTGAAGTAGCCGCGGAAGGTATAAGGCCCGCGGGTCATCAGACGACCCACCTCACCGCGCGGGAGCGGATTGCCGTCGGCGTCCGCCACCCACACCTCGTCATCCGGGCACATCGGGCAGCCCTGGGTGTTGTTGATGCGCTCAATACTGTCATCGAGGCGGGTATAGTTCACCAGCCCCTCCGCCATGCCGAACACCTGCTGGAGCTGGCAGCCTATCTCGGCCGGAATGCGTGCGGCGAGGGTCGCGGAGAGCCGCGCCCCGCCTACCTGCAGCAGCGTGAGAGAAGCCAGCTGGGCGTTGCTGCCCCACTCGTGAATGGCCTGTAGCCAGAGGCTAACGGCGGGCGGCACCAGCGCGGTGACGTTGATCCGGTGCTTCTCAATCAGCGGGAAGCAGAGGGTGGCGCTGGGATCGGCGGCCAGCACCACGCAGCCCTCGGCCAGAAAAACGCCGAGCGCGCCGGGGGAGCTCAGCGGATAGTTATGCGCCGCCGGCAGGGCGCAGAGGTAGCGAGTCTGATTATCGAAATGGCAGATCTCATTGCTGCGGCGGATGCTGTAGTAGTAGTCGTTATGCGTGCGCGGGATCAGCTTCGGCGTGCCGGTGCTGCCGCCGGAGAGCTGGAAGAACGCCACCTCATCGGCAGGCGTCGGCGCGTTGACGGCATGCTCCGCCGGACGGTCGATAGCGGCCTCGAGAGCACGCTCGCCTGCTTCGTTACGCAGCAGCACGACCTGCACAGAGCCGTGCTCTTCGACGAAACCAGTAAGAAACTGGTCATCATTAAACAGGGGGTGATCGCGGTCGGCCACCAGCAGCGCCGGTTTGATCTGGGCCGCGTAGGCGTTCAGCTCGCTGCGCTGGTGGCTGAAGAGCGCGTTCACCGGCGCAACGCCGATTTTCAGCAGCGCAAAGAGGGTGATGTAGAACTCAGCCACGTTGCCGAGCTGCACCAGTGCGGTTTCCCCGGCGCGAAGGCCTTTCGCCTGCAACGAGGCGGCCAGGTTATCCGCCGCCTGATTCAGCTGGCGGTAGCTAAACTCGCGATCGCCATCAATGACCGCCAGCGCATCGCTCTGGGCGTGGCGGGTCAAAATATCGCTCAGGGGCAGATCCTGCCAGTAGCCTTTCTCACGGTAGCGCCGGGCAAATTCATCGGGCCAGCGGGTAAAGGGAATTGTCATGATTGCTCCTTAATGCAAACCAAAAACGTTGAGCATGGTGGTGAGTTTTACCCCGGTCTCGCGCCATTCGGCTTCCGGCGAGGAGGCCGGGACGATCCCAGCCCCGGCAAACAGGCGGACCTGATTTTCGCTCAGGCGGGCACAGCGGATAGTGACCACCCACTCGCCGTTGCCGTCGGCGTCGCACCAGCCGACGATGCCGCCGAATAGGTCGCGGTTAAACGGCTCCAGCCCGGCAATCAGCTCTTTTGCTACCTGATGCGGGAAGCCGCTCAACGCCGGGGTCGGATGCAGCAGACAGGCCAGCGTCAGGGCGTTCTCCTCCGCCTGCGCCACGCCCTCGATAGGGGTCGCCAGATGCCAGAGCGTCGGGGTATTCACCAGCTGCGGCGAGTCCGGCAGCGTCAGCTCACGGCTGCGGGGAGCCAGCACGGTTTTCATCGCCTGGGTCACCAGCTCATGCTCGTGACGATCCTTTTCAGAGGCCAGCAGCTTGTTGCCCGCCTCGCGGTCCAGCATGTCATCCGGCTGGCGGCGAGCCGAGCCAGCCAGCGGCAGCGAGCTAAAGTGCGATGCCTCTTTGCGCAGCAGCAGCTCCGGGCTGGCACCCAGCAGCACGCCGCCGTCGGGCAGCGGCACGTGGAAGTTAAAGCTGGCCGGGTTCTGGGCAATCAGCCGCTCCAGCAGCGCTCCGCCGTCAATACGCTTGTCGGTGGTGATATCGATCAGACGCGAAAGCACCACCTTATCCACCTGCGGGGTGGCTGTCAGGGCCGCGGCGCGGGCTACCATATCGGTAAAGACCGGGTGCTCGGGAATGGCCTTGCGGGTTACCACGTTGAGGGCGTCGCCCCCTTGGAAGTAGCGCGCGGAGTGCTGCTTCGCCGGACGGGAGAAGCTCTCCCAGCTGCGGGGGATAAACAGCGCGGAGGGCTGGGTGGTATCAAACGGAATGGCACCCACCACAATCGGCTTCGCGATCCCCTGTTTTTTGGCCTCGCTGAACGCCTGGGCCAACTTCTGCTGGAACGCGCCGTTGAGGTCGTCCCCGCCGTTAGCCGGTTCGCTGATGCGCATAAAGCAACCCGATGTACTGAAGCTGCGATACGGCGACATAAAGAAAAATTGGTCTGATGCCAGCGTGTTCACGGTAAGCTGAGTCTCCTCGGCCAGTGACGAATCCATATCCTTCTCCGAAAACGATAAAAGTAGTAAGAATTATTATCATTTATATTTTGGTCGGTAAGCTAAGAGTTATCCCGAGCGATGTCAACCTCAGAGGGCGCTGTTTTGTGCGGCTAAAAACTTGCATCCGGCGGCACAATGATGAAAATGAGAAGCATTAGCCGCACAATAACAGGATGCACGCCGTGAGACTCTCCCCATTTTCGCTTAGGTCCCTGCTAACGCTGGGCCTTTTAGTTTTAGGACTTTCTGTAGCCCAGGCCGCTGACTGGCCCCGCCAGATCGCCGACAGCCGTGGCGTTCATACGCTGGATCATAAACCCCTGCGCATTGTCTCCACCAGCGTCACGCTCACCGGCTCGCTGCTGGCGATTGACGCTCCGGTGGTCGCCAGCGGGGCGACCGCGCCCAACAACCGCGTTGCCGACGAGAACGGCTTCCTGCGCCAGTGGGGCGAGATCGCTAAGGCCCGCAAGCTGACCCGGCTCTATATTGGCGAGCCAAACGCCGAGGCGGTTGCCGCCCAGATGCCGGATCTGATCCTGATCAGCGCCACCGGAGGTGACTCCGCGCTGGCACTCTACGATCAGCTCTCGGCGATTGCCCCGACCCTGATCATCAACTACGACGATAAGAGCTGGCAGACGCTGCTCACCCAGCTCGGGGAGATCACCGGCCAGGAGCAGCAGGCCAAAGCCCGGATTAGCGATTTTAATCAGCAGCTGGCGAAGGTGAAGCAGCAGATGACCCTGACCCCGCAACCTGTGAGCGCCCTGGTCTATAACCCGGCGGCGCACAGCGCCAATCTGTGGACCGCGGACTCGGCCCAGGGGCAGCTGCTCTCGCAGCTGGGCTTTACCCTCGCCACCCTGCCCGACGGGCTGCACGCCAGCCAGAGCCAGGGCAAGCGCCACGATATCGTCCAGCTCGGGGGCGAAAATCTGGCCGCCGGGCTGAACGGCGAGGCGCTGTTCCTCTTTGCGGGCAATGAGAAAGACGCCGAGGCCATCTACGCTAACCCGCTGCTGAGCCATCTGAGCGCGGTGCAGAACAAGCGCGTCTACGCTCTCGGCACCGAAACCTTCCGCCTCGACTACTACAGCGCCACGCTGCTGCTCAAGCGCTTCGCCACGCTGTTCAGTTAAGCGTCAACGGGTGGGCTTTGGCGAAAACGCCGCAGCTCACCCAGCACCAGAATCAGTACCGCCCCCGTCATTGCCAGCACCGCTCCGCCGACGCTGGCCGAGGCGGCGGGCGTCATCGCCACGCTCATCCCGCCCAGCAGCGCCGCACCTATCGCATCCCCGGTAACGTTCTGCGCCGTCCACAGGCCATTGATCCTGCCCAGCATCGCCTCCGGCGTCTGGGTCTGGAGCAGGGTGTACTGGAGCAGCGAGCTGATGGCGCTCAGCCAGCCGGCCAGGGCGAGGAACAGCACCCCCAGCGGCCAGACCGGCATCAGGCTAAACAGGGCGATGGCGACAAAGGCCCCGAGGGTAGAGAAGAGGATAATCGCGCCGGGGCGAGGACGCTGGACCAGGTTGCCGCTGGTGAGCGCCCCCAGCGCGGCACCGAGCGGCAGGGCCGCGTAGAGGATGCCGATCCCGGCTGCTGACATCTGCCAGTGCAGCGCCAGTGCCGGATAGAGCACGCGCACGGCGCTGGCCATCGTCAGCAGACCGCCCAGCAGGGCGATGCCGCCGATCAGCGGGCTGCGCAGCAGGAAGCGAAACGCCGCCAGCAGCGATTTTAGGGGATGCTCACGCGGCTGGGGCGGCGGTGGCAGCTGGGGCAGACGCAGCAGGGTCAGGGTGGTAATAAAGGTCCCCGCTGCCGCCAGGGCGTAGTTCCACACTACGCCCCCGGAGGCAAGCAGCAGGCCGCCAAGCATCGGCGAGATAACCGATCCGAGGCGCACGGTAAGCATCGTGATGGCACCCGCCTGCATCAGGTTCTCCCGCCCCACCAGCGCCGGGGTGGCGGCCAGCAGCGCCGTCACCCCCAGCGCGCCGAAAAAGCCGTCCCACAGGCCGAGCAGATAGATCGCCAGCAGGGAGGGTTCAGGCAGCATGGCGTTAAGGCAGAGACCAATAAAGCCGATACCGCAGGTGCCGCGCGCCAGCAGGATCAGGCGCTTGCGCTCGTAGCGGTCTGCCAGCACGCCGCCGACCATCAGGCCAACAAACATCGCTCCGCCGGTGAGGGTTACCGCCAGCCCCACCAGCCAGCTGGAGTGGGTCATGGCCTGGATCTGCACCGGCACGGCGACGCCGAGCAGGCCCAGCGACACAATCGAGATAAAACGGGCAATAAAAACAGCGCGAAACGCGGGATGGGTTCTCAACAGGCTGACGTTGATCAGCCAGGATTGTCGGGTCATTACAGTGCCTTGTGCGAACTTTTGATACCAGTTTTCAGGCCGCACATGCTAACATACCGCAATAAGATCGATAACGATAATTACTATCATTATCACGTCAGGGACGTTGTTATGTCGCTTTCCGTTAATCCGGCGCGCCCGTGGGCCGTGGGCGGATTATTGCTACTGCTGCTGGTGGCTGGCGTGCTCAGCCTGCTGATCGGGGCCAAGCCGCTGCCCCTCTCCGTTGTAATGGATGCCCTCTCCGGCACCTGCCAAAGCGCCGACTGCACGATCGTGCTTGATGCCCGCCTGCCGCGGACGCTGGCCGGGCTGCTGGTGGGCGGTGCGCTGGGCCTCGCGGGGGCGCTGATGCAGACCCTGACCCGCAACCCCCTCGCCGATCCCGGCCTGCTCGGCGTTAACGCCGGGGCAAGCTTTGCCATTGTTATCGGCGCGGCGCTGCTGGGCATCTCCTCCCCCACCGAACAGCTGGGGCTGGCCTTCTGCGGCGCGCTGGCGGCCTCGCTGGTGGTGGCCTTTACCGGCAGCGCGGGCGGCGGGCAGCTGAGTCCGGTGCGCCTCACCCTGGCAGGCGTTGCGCTGGCGGCGGTGCTGGAGGGTCTCTCCAGCGGGATCTCCCTGCTTAACCCGGACGTCTATGACCAGCTGCGCTTCTGGCAGGCTGGCTCTCTCGACGTGCGTAGCCTACAGACGCTACGTATCGTGCTGATCCCAGTGCTAATAGCAGGGGCGATTGCACTCCTGCTGAGCCGGGCGCTGAACAGCCTGAGCCTCGGCAGCGACACCGCCACCGCCCTCGGCAGCAGAGTCGCCCGCACCCAGCTGCTGGGCCTGCTGGCTATCACCGTTCTGTGCGCCAGCGCGACTGCCGTCTCGGGTCCCATCGCCTTTATTGGCCTGATGATGCCGCATATGGCGCGCTGGCTGGTGGGGACCGATCACCGCTGGTCCCTGCCGGTGACCCTTCTCGCCACCCCTGCCCTGCTGCTGTTTGCCGATATTATTGGCAGGCTGATCGTGCCGGGCGAGCTGCGGGTATCGGTAGTCAGCGCCTTTATCGGCGCGCCGGTACTCATCTTTCTGGTGCGTCGCCACCGTCGGGGAGGTGCAATGTGATCGCCCCCTCCCGTCGTCTTATCTTTAGCGTCTGCCTGCTGGCCTGCATCAGCATGATGGTCGCCCTGTGGAGCCTGTGCAGCGGCACGGTGCCCCTTTCTCCCGGCCAGGTGCTGGCCGCCTTCACCGGCGATGCGCCGCGCGGCGTTGCCCTGGTGGTCAACGAGTGGCGTCTGCCCCGGGTGCTGATGGCGATCCTTATCGGCGGTGCGCTGGGGGTCAGCGGGGCGATCTTTCAGTCGCTGATGCGTAACCCGCTGGGTAGCCCGGACGTGATGGGCTTTAATACCGGAGCCTGGAGCGGCGTGCTGGTGGCGATGGTGCTGTATGGCCAGGATCTCACCGCTATCGCCTTTGCGGCGATGGCCGGGGGGATCCTCACCTCGCTGGTGGTGTGGGCGCTGGCCTGGCGCAACGGCATTGAGACCTTTCGCCTGATCATTATCGGTATCGGCGTTCGGGCGATGCTGATCGCCTTCAATACCTGGCTGCTGATTAAAGCCTCGCTGGAGACTGCGCTCACCGCCGGACTGTGGAACGCTGGCTCGCTCAACGGCCTGACCTGGGCTAAAACCTGGCCCTCGGCGCCGATCCTGCTGCTGATGTTTGTCTGCGCCGCGCTGCTGGTGCGGCGGATGCGGCTGCTGGAGATGGGCGATGACAGCGCCTGCGCGTTGGGGGTGAGCGTGGAGCGCTCGCGGCTGATGCTGATGCTGGTGGCCGTGGTGCTGACCGCGGCGGCGACCGCCCTCGCCGGGCCAATCTCCTTTGTGGCGCTGGTTGCGCCGCACATCGCCCGACGCATCAGCGGCACGGCGCGCTGGGGCCTGGCCCAGGCGGCGCTCTGCGGCGCGCTGCTGCTGCTGGCCGCCGATCTCTGCGCCCAGCAGCTCTTTATTCCCTATCAGCTTCCGGTCGGCGTGGTCACCGTAAGCCTGGGCGGCATCTATCTTATTGTCCTGTTAATCAAGGAGTCCCGCAAAAGATGATCGATTCAACAGCCCGTCTGCGCGGCGACCGGTTAACGCTCGGCTACGGCAAGAAGGTGGTGGCGGACAATCTCTCCGTCGCCATTCCCGACGGCCACTTTACCGCCATTATTGGTCCCAACGGCTGCGGCAAATCGACCCTGCTGCGCACCCTGAGCCGCCTGATGACGCCCGCCCAGGGGCATGTCTATCTTGATGGCGAGCAGATCCAGCGTTTCAACAGCAAAGAGGTGGCGCGGCGCATCGGCCTGCTGGCGCAGAATGCCACCACGCCGGGAGATATTACGGTGCAGGAGCTGGTCTCCCGGGGTCGCTATCCGCACCAGCCGCTGTTTACCCGCTGGCGCCAGGAGGACGATCGCGCCGTGCAGCGGGCGATGGAGGCCACCGGCGTGGCGGATCTCGCCTTGCAGAGCGTGGATACGCTCTCCGGCGGCCAGCGTCAGCGGGCATGGATAGCGATGGTGCTGGCGCAGGAGACGGCGATTATGCTGCTGGATGAGCCGACCACCTGGCTCGATATCAGCTATCAGATTGACGTTCTGGAGCTGCTTAGCGAACTGAACCGCGAGCAAGGCTATACCCTGGCGGCGGTGCTGCATGACCTGAACCAGGCCTGCCGCTATGCGACCCATCTGATTGCCCTGCGGGACGGGAAGATTGTGGCCCAGGGCGCGCCGAAAGAGATTGTGACGGCAGAGCTGATTGAAGCGGTTTACGGGTTGCGCTGCATGATTATCGACGATCCGGTGGCGCATACGCCGCTGGTAGTGCCGCTGGGCAGAACGTGACCAGTGGATTTTAACGCCGGGTGGCGCTGACGCTGACCCGGCCTACCTAATCCGTAGCCCCGTGCAAGCGCAGCGCCGCCGGGCATTTATGCTGACTCCAGCACCATATCCGGAGCAACCGGCGGTAACGTGCGCGCCAGCATCGCATTGCGCAGCAGAACAATCCCACAGGCAATAATGCCGCCGACTAATCCCATCAGAACGGTGATAATCCCTTTACCCTGACCATCTTTTTTCATCGGCAGCGACGGGGAGAGCTGATATTTAAACGGTGAAAATTCAATGTTTTTCACATTCATCTTCTGCAGCTGCTCGACGTGATATTCACGGTTGCGCAGGTCGGCGTTGAGATCGGCAATATCCTTCAGCGATTTTTCAATCCGCAGCTTTTCCTGGATACCGTCCGCGCCCAGCGTAATAGAGAAGTCCGGATCGTCATTAACGACCTGGCCATTACTGTAAACCGGTTTTTTAATTCCCGCAGCGTTAGCGACCTCAAGCGAGTAATTAAGGCGCTGGATCTTAATATCGCGCTGGTTAGTCAGGCGAACGCGATCGAGATTGAGCTTCTCCTGCTCAAAGCGGGTTTTTAATGCCAGAGTGCTACGGATATTATCTGTGGTCTCGTTCACCACTTTTGCCGCGACATAATCGACATAGCCCTCCAGCACCTCTCTCGCATCGTCAGGCGTTGATGCTGAGAAGCTAAGCGTCCAGGAGGTAAAGGGCGCTTCAACGGGGCTTTTTGGCGAAGCGTTATCAATCAGCTTCATCTTTTCCGTCAGGCGGACAACCGCCCGCTGAAACTCCAGCGAATCGGCATTGAGATCGGGATACTGTGCTTTCACATAAGGCGAATTGCGGAAGTACTCTTCCTGCAGCGACTGGGAGCTAAAGTCCTTAATAAATTGACCAAAAATATCAACTGGCGTTACCGGCACCTCCACATCAAGTACCTGCAGCTCCATTAGCGTTTGCTGCAACGAGCGCCACTGCGTCTGCTCCGCAGGGGTGATAATCGCTTCGCTGGTCCATTTCTGTGGCAGAACAAAGGAGATGAGCAAGCCTATCACGGCAAATACCGCTGCTATGGCAACAATTTGTTTTTTTGCTGTCCATAACACATCAAGAAGCGTGAGGAGATCGATTTCGTTATTGTGATGAGGTCCGACAGGATAGTGACGTAGCTGCACCTCGTTATCCTGTTTAATATCTAACGTTGACATGTATAAACTCTATCCTGATTCACTACTAAAGCATTATTTACAACGGCCCCCCCTATAGTAATACTTTATGAGATTAATCTGAACGAAGATTTAATTTTGTTAATCATACCCACTATATATAGTGGGTATGGTTGTATATTATTTGAGCAGACCTGCCACTATCGGCCCGACAGAGACAAACACCGCTGGCGAAATAATGTCCACGTGAGCGCAGTCCTGACGATATATCTCCAGCTCATTTACCCAGGGCGACCAGACCCGCAGGGGATCCATCCCGGCTGGCAGCGTGCGCTCGGCGACAAACAGCGTCGCTTTGCCATCAAACGGCATACTGTGGGCGGTAGTCAGCAGCCGAACCGCATCGCCATAGTTGCCCTCGATAGCATTAAACAGCTCGCCTGACGCCTGGTCCTGCTGGGCAGCAAGAAACGCCTCCCGCTCACGGTTAATCTCCGCCAGCACCTCAGGATCGAGACCGTTGGCCTCTTTCTCTGCCCAATTCTGTGTCTCCGGCGGCCAGGTGTCCAGCAGCCCCAGGAAGGCCACCGCCTCGCCGCGCTGGCGCAGCCGGGCGGCAATTCCCTGTGCCAGCGTGCCGCCGAGGGAGTAGCCAAACAGGTAGTAAGGGCCATGCGGCTGCCTGGCAAGCAGCGTTTGCAGGTGCGCTTCACACACGTCATCCAGCGAAGCAGCGGTAGCCATCGGCCCGGCAGGACGCGGCGACTGGATGCCGACAATCGACCAGCGTGGGCTGAGATAGCGCGCCAGCACGCTGAACTGCCAGGCAAAGCCGGAAGCCGGATGGAAGCAGAACAGCGTCGGGCCATGGCTCTCCCGCAGGGGCAGGATCGTCTCATAGCCGAGATTTTGCAGCCGTCCATCCTGGGCATCGGCCTCCAGCAGCGCGGCAAGTTTTTCCACGCTTGAGGCGACCATCACCTGCCCCGGCGTCACCTGGCGCGCAAACGCCAGGCTAAGCCTGGCCGCCAGCCGCATCGCCAGCAGCGAGTGGCCGCCAAGGGCAAAGAAGTCAGCGCTGACGTCGTTCACCTCACAGGCCAGCAGCTCGGCAAACAGCTGCGCAACCGCGATCTCGGTCGCCGTCTCCGGCGTCCGCCCGTCCGGCGTTGCCGCAGGCGTCGGCAGCGGCAGCGCCTTCCTGTCCAGCTTGCCGTTAGCGCTGAGCGGCAGCTCGCTGAGCTGCACCAGCGCGGCGGGCACCATATGCGGCGGCAGCCGATTTTTTAGCTGCTCGCTAAGGGCGGATATCTCCAGCGGCTGGCCCGAAGCCGACACCAGGTAGCCCACCAGCTGGCGTGCATCGCCGTTGCCCGCCGCCGCCTGGTTAAAGACGCAGGCGTGGGTGACCGCCTGGGCCACGTCCGGCAGCGTCAGCATGGCGCAGTCAATCTCCCCTAGCTCGATGCGCTGGCCGCGAATTTTAAGCTGGTCGTCGCTGCGCCCCAGGTACTCCACCGCGCCGTTGTCCAACCAGCGTGCCACGTCGCCGGTACGGTACATCCGTTCGCCAGGGGCAAAGGGATCGGCAATAAAGCGGCTGGCGGTGAGGTCGGGACGCCCCAGATAGCCCTGCGCCAGCTGGATGCCGGTCAGGTAGAGATCCCCCGCCACGCCCGGCGGCAGGGGCTGCATCATGCTGTCCAGAATGCGCAGGCCGGTATTCCACACCGGATAGCCAATCGGCACGCTGGGTCCGGTGACCCCGGCCAGCGCCTCGCCATAGGCTGGATACCCGCTGACATCCACCGCCGCTTCCGTCGGGCCGTAAAGGTTATGTAGCGGCACGCCGGTTAACGTCTGCCACTCACGACAGAGATCCGTTGGCAGCGCTTCACCGCTGCAAAAGACATTACGCAGCGTGCGGCAGCTCTCCCACGCCATCTCCGGGGTCAGGGAGGCAACAAACGCTGCCAGCATGGAGGGAACAAAGTGGGTGGTGGTCACACCATAACGGGCAAAAAAGAGCTGTAGCGCCTGCGGATCGCGGTGCGCCTCCGGCTCTGCCATCACCAGCCTGGCCCCAGCGATAAAGGGCCAGAAGAACTCCCACACCGAGACGTCAAAGCTGCACGGCGTCTTTTGCGCCACTACGTCCTCGGCGCTTAGCGGATAGCTCGCCTGCATCCACAGCAGGCGGTTGACGATGGCCGTCTGCCCCACCATCACCCCTTTCGGGCGCCCCGTCGAGCCGGAGGTAAAGATGATATAGGCGGTGTGATCCGGCTGCGAGAGCCTCAGCGCTGAATCATTCGTTACCGGCAGCGGCGCGCTGTAGCAGAGGTGAGCAAGCTGCGGGATGCCGCTAAACCGCGCCAGCTGATCCTCAACGGTGATCAACAGCCGCGGCTGGGCATCCTCCAGCATCATATGCAGGCGATCGTTCGGATAACCGGTATCCAGCGGCAGCCAGGCGGCACCCACCTCAACAATCGCATGCAGGGCCAGAGTGAGAAAGACCGAGCGCGGCAGCGCCACGGCGACGCTGTCCCCGGGCTGAACGCCGCTCTGACGCAATACCTGCGCCAGGGCGATAACCTGCTCGCGCATCTCGCGGTAGCTAAACTGCCAGTGGGCATCCGCCAGCGCCGGAGCGTCAGGCGTTTTTTCGCTCTGGGCGGCCACAAGCGCGCTGAGGGTGGTAGCCGGCAGGCTGACGGCGGTGTCATTGATGCGATCAATATTTTCCTGCTCCGCAGGCAGGATCAGCCCGGCCTCGCCGCAGCGCAGGGCCGGATTATCGGCAAACTGGCGCAGCAGCGCGTCCAGCCTGGCGGCATGGGCGGTCAGCGAGGCGTTATCATAGCGCTGGCGGTTCGCCAGGATCTCTACCGCCAGACCGCCCTTCTCGTCCGGGATCAGCGCAATCTCCAGATCGTTAACCGGCCCGGTCGCCAGGGTATGGGTCGTGCCCGCCGTGCCGTCAATGTCCAGCTGGTAGTCAAACATCTTCACGTTAAACACCGGGCCAAACAGAGGGCGATCGCCCGTCACCTGTCCGCTGTCGCGTACGATCTGCTCCGCATCATAGCGCTGGTGGCGACGCATCTTTTTCAGCCGGGCGCTGAGCTTTTGCGCCAGCCCGCCCAGCGACTCCGTCGGGTCAACCTTCACCGCCAGCGGCAGGACGTTAAGCACCGGGCCGGTGGCGCAGAGAGCGGCGGAGCCTATTCGGCGCATAAAGATAAACCCGGCGGCATAGTCCATGCGTCCGCACAGGCGAGCCAGCCACAGGGAGACCAGCGCCAGGGCGAGATCCGGCGGCTGGCAGCTGCTGTGCTGTCCCGCCAGCCGGGAAAAGGCCTGGCCGTCGAGGGTCAGCTTCAGGCGCAGAATATCGGCGGTAGAAGCCCGACCCGGCAGCGGACTGGCGGAGAGCGACACCGGCGGCGGCAGGCTCTGGCTTACCTCACGCCAGTATGCCGCATCACGGCCATACGCTTCGCTGTCGCGGTAGCGCTGATACTCCTCTACCACGTCGGCAAAGGGGGTAAAAGGCGATGCCGGTGTCGGCTCGCCGCGCCGCCATGCGCTATAGATAGCGCCGATATGGCGGGTAATGGCCGGGAAGCTGAAGCCATCCACCAGCAGGTGGTGATAGCGTTGATACCAGTACCAGCGCCGCTCCCCAAGGCGCAGCAGCGCATGGTAGAACAGCGGTTGTCCGCCGTTAACGCGCAGATTTTGCGCCAAATCGCCCTGCATGACGGCCAGTGCCGCCGCGTGGGGATCGGCGCTGGCGCGCAGGTCGTGGAAATCGGGCTGCGCCAGCGGCATGGATTCATCGATCCACTGGAACACCTCGCCGTTATCCTCGACAAAGCGGCTGCGCAGGGTATCGGCATCGCGCATACCCGCTACAATCGCCTCACCGAGCAGGGCTTCATCAAGCTCGCTGTCGTCAATAACAACATAGTGCGCCACGCTCCAGGCGTTAGGCTGCGTGGAGAGCGTTTCCGCCATCCAGATCCCGGTCTGGGCCGCTACCAGCGGCAGACGTTTCGACATGGGGTGCTCCTTAACGCGCAAAGTGCGCAGGGGTTAGGTTCTGCCACTGCCCCGCCAGCCAGGCGCGGCACTCAGCCTGCGGCTGCGGTTCGGCAACGACCTGCCAGCCCTGCGGCAGGGCGCACTGCTGCGGCCACAGGCTAAAGCGCTGCTGCGCGTTTTGCAGAATGTAAAACTGCCCCTCTGGATCGTCGAAGGGATTACTGAACTCCATACCACACTCCTGTCGTGGAAAAAGGCTCTATCGGCCAGCGTCGATGAGCGGCTGCCAGAGCGTCATCAATCCTGCGGTCAGCCCGCCGCGCCAGCACAGCGCGTCGTGTCCGCCGTCGGTGGGACGCCAGAAAACCGCCGCTGCCGTCGGCTGTAAAAGAGAGTAGAGCGACTGGTTAACGCGAAAAATGAGCGGCTCACGCGCGCCCGCTTCCAGCACAATGCGCAGGCTCTGCGGCTGAACGCTGTTGGCTTTGATCTGGTCGATCACTACCCCATCCTGCTGCGCGCCGCGATGCGGCCACCAGAAGGAGCCTGACTGACTGAGCACGCAGCCAAAACGTTCCGGCCAGTTCAGCCCGGCATAGAGGGCAGCGAGACCGCCAAAGCTCTGTCCAGCCACCACGGTGCGCGCAGGATCGTCACTAAAGGGAGCCTGCGCCTTAACCTGCGGCAGCAGCTCCTCCTGTAACGCCTGCCAGAACGATGCGTTACAGGGCAGTTCGACGCTGCGCTGGGCGTTGTCAGTCGAATCAACCAGCAGATAGACCGCAGGCGGCAGCTTGCCTTCCTGGGTAAGAGCGGCCAGTACAGGCCAGACAGGCATGCTCTGCGCCCAGAACTGACCGTCAAGCAGCACCGCCAGCGGACGTTCGGCGGCACTCTCCTCCCCGGTAGTGTAGATCCAGACCCGGCGTTTATTGCCCAGCCGGGCGCTGCGCCAGTGGATGCAGGTCGGTGGCGTAAAGGGCGTCTCCTGAGGAGCATGCCAGCCCGGCTGCTCTGGTGCATCGGGCATTTCGAGAGCCGATACCGCATGGCCGCGCCCTCCCCGCCACGACAGCGGATTGAGCGGATCGGCAACGGCGTGGGCCAGCAGCCTGCGCCAGCCTTCGCGCAGGGCCACGCGATCCGGCTCTTCACCGGTGAATGCCGACTCGGCAAAGTCATGTGCGTTTTCAGAGGGGATCAGGCAGTAGCTGCCGCGCCAGTTTGCGTTGAGCGTGGTTTGCCAGAACCAGACGTCGGTACCGGGAATGCGGCTCAGAGACTGTGGCCTGGCACGTTGATGATGATCGGTGACGCCGGTGATGTAGATCCATACATGCTGTATGGAAGAGGTGGTTTCAGATCCCGCCGGATCGCGCCACCAGAAGGTGACCCGGCATCTCTCTTCGCCTTCCCGGGACCACTCTGGTCCCTGTTTTGACTCCCACCAGGCATCGCTGCCCGTTCCTCGCGTCGTCACCCTAATTAACCCCGTACTGATTGCGGCATTTTTTCAAATGTAAGAAAAATTATCGATAATATTATTGATAACTATTTGCATTTGCAATAGCGTATTGGCGCGCTGTGGAAAGCGCGTCTTTCACATAATCATGCCATTAACCGCGTGCGTGCAGGGAACCAGGACGTGTCAGCGGTCTTCTGGCGACGAAAACAGGTAATACAATGAATAACAAGATTAAGTCCCTGGCCTTATTGGTCAATTTGGGCATTTACGGGGTAGCACTACCGCTTCAGGCAGAGGAGATCCCCGCCGGGGATGACACCATCGTTGTCACCGCCGCCGAGCAGAATCTTCAGGCGCCCGGCGTCTCCACCATCACCGCTGACGAGATCCGCAAAAACCCGCCCGCTCGTGACGTCTCTGAAATTATTCGTACCATGCCGGGCGTTAACCTCACCGGGAACTCCACCAGCGGCCAGCGCGGCAACAGCCGCCAGATCGATATTCGCGGCATGGGTCCAGAAAACACGCTGATCCTGATCGACGGCAAGCCGGTCACCAGCCGCAACTCGGTGCGCCTGGGCTGGCGCGGCGAGCGTGATACCCGGGGCGATACCAGCTGGGTACCGCCAGAGATGATCGAGCGCATCGAAGTGATCCGCGGCCCGGCGGCGGCGCGCTACGGCAACGGCGCAGCGGGCGGCGTGGTCAATATCATCACCAAGAAGTCCAGCAGCGAGTGGCACGGCGCGTGGGACACCTACCTCAACGCACCGGAGCACAAATCTGAAGGCTCAACCAAGCGCACTAACTTCAACCTGACCGGCCCGCTGGGAGGCGATTTCAGCTTCCGCCTCTACGGCAACCTGGAGAAGACCCAGGCCGACGCCTGGGATATCAACAAAGGCCACGAATCTGAGCGTACCGGCAGCTACGCGGGCACCATGCCGGCCGGGCGTGAAGGGGTGACCAACAAAGATGTCAACGGTCAGCTGCGCTGGGATTTTGCCCCCATGAACTCGCTGGAGCTGGAGGCAGGCTACAGCCGTCAGGGCAACCTCTACGCGGGCGATACCCAGAACACCAACACCAACGCGCTGGTGAAAAAGAACTACGGCAAAGAGACCAACCGCCTCTATCGCCAGAACTACGCTCTGACCTGGAACGGCGGCTGGGATAACGGCGTCACGACCAACACCTATGCGCAGTACGAGCACACCCGCAACACGCGTAATAACGAAGGCCTGGCAGGCGGCACCGAAGGGATCTTCTCTGACGAGAACTTCTCGAATATCGATCTTGCCGACGTGCTGCTGCATAGCGAGGTTAACCTGCCGCTGGATCTGCTGGTAAACCAGACCCTGACGCTGGGCACCGAGTGGAACCAGCAGCGCATGAAGGATCTGGCCTCTAACACCCAGTCGCTGACCGAAGGCGGCACCATTGCCGGGGTGGATCCCACCAACCGCAGCCCCTACTCCCAGGCGGAGATCTTCTCCCTGTTTGCGGAAAACAACATGGAGCTGACCGACAGTACCATGCTGACGCCAGGCCTGCGCTTCGATCATCACACCATCGTAGGCGATAACTGGAGCCCGTCTCTGAACCTCTCCCAGGGACTAACCGATGACATTACGCTGAAAATGGGCATCGCCCGCGCCTACAAAGCGCCAAGCCTCTATCAGACCAACCCGAACTACATCCTCTACAGCCGTGGCCAGGGCTGCTACGCCAGCGCCGGTGCCTGTTATCTGATGGGTAACGACGATCTGAAAGCGGAAACCAGCATCAACAAAGAGGTAGGGCTGGAGTTCAAGCGCGACGGCTGGCTGGCGGGCGTGACCTGGTTCCGCAACGACTATCGCGACAAGATCGAAGCGGGCTATGCGCCAATTGGCAAAGCCTCTAAGGCGTCCACGGATATTTACCAGTGGGAGAACGTGCCGAAAGCCGTAGTGGAAGGGTTAGAAGGGTCGCTCAACGTGCCGGTAACCGATACGGTGAACTGGACCAACAACCTGACCTATATGCTGCAGAGCAAGAACAAAACCACCGGCGATCGCCTCTCTATTATTCCGGAGTATACGCTGAACTCGACGCTGAGCTGGCAGATCCGCCAGGATCTCTCCGTGCAGTCTACCTTCACCTGGTACGGTAAACAGCAGCCGAAGATCTACAACTATAAAGGCAACCGCGCGACGGGCAGCGAAACCGATGAGGTTAGCCCGTACAGCATCGTTGGCCTGAGCGGCACCTGGGATGCGACCAAAAACGTCAGCCTGACAGCGGGCGTAGATAACGTCTTCGACAAACGTCAGTGGCGTGCGGGCAACGCCCAGACCACCGGCAATGACACAACGAAGTCCTACATGTACGGTGCAGGCGCAGCAACCTATAACGAGCCGGGCCGCACCTGGTATATGAGTGTAAATACGCACTTCTAATAACGAGCGGTATACCACTACGCGCCTCCTCACTCTGAGGAGGCGAAACATTTCCCCCTTTTCTATTATCCCAACAGCGTATAAAAGAAACGATAATTTACAATTTAAGGAAATTCTTAGTTTGCTCTATTATTCCACTTTCGCTACATTTCCCTTTTTTATAATATTTATACAGATCACGTTTTACCCCTTTAAAAAATAATTATTGATAAAACGCTGGTATTATTGGCATGGATAAACCAGAAGTTGTCTTGTTAAATTATGTTATAAAAATGATAAAACAAGTATTAACCGCAGCGAGAGTTAAGTGCTGCTAACCTTTTTCTGTCTCTACATGTTTACCTATACACTATGCATATGCTTATAAATAAGTGGCGGCTTGACCCATCGCTAAATGCGCTGATTCACACTGAAACAGGGGAAATTCAGCGCCTGGGTGAGTTTCATTACATTCTGCTTGAGACCCTGGTGAATCACGCCGGTGAGGTATTATCGCGCAATTTTCTTATCAATGCAGTGTGGAAAAACCGGGTGGTAGGCAATAACAGCCTGCCGACGGCTATCTATGCGTTACGGGCTGCACTGGGCGATGACGGTCGCTTACAGGAGATAATAAAAACGGTGCCGAAAAAAGGCTATGTTTTCAACAGGGATTTTATTACCTACCCCGAGGAAACTGTGCCAGCAGAGGCGACTCCTGAAGCCGCTAGTCCGGCACCGCCGCCGGGCTTGTCTCACTCACCGCCGCCGGGAAGCCTGCGGTCTGCGATCAAATTTAAAAAAGTTATCATTCTCTCGATTGTCCTTATCACTCTGATATTTTTATTAATAAAAAATTATGTGCACTATGCCTTGGGTAACCCGAGCATGCCCCCCCACGCCGGAGGGAGCGAATTAATTTCAAAAGATGAGACCGTTAAAGATTATTCACGTATCAGGATCTATCACCTGCACTCCGACAACGATCCTGGCCATGCGGCACAGCTTAAAGCGCATATGCCTGATGCGCTGCGTGCTATTAACCTGAAGCTAGAGGCGCAACGGATGAATGCCGTATTCTATTACAGTGAATCGGTGGCAAAATTATCCCTTAGCTTGCTTATTCAGGATGATTGTCATCATCAATATCAATTAATGCTGGGCATTCAAAACTGGCAGAGCAGTAAACCAAACTTGAATTCTGTTGTTTATCAAGCGGCTGAGAAAATCATTAATGAAATACCAGCATGTCCGTAATCTTTTTTGCTATTTAATATTCACGCTATCAATAATTTGCTTACCGTTACCGGCAATGGCCGCCATCGTACGTACGGAGTTCGTATTTTACGATTTGACCACGCTAAGCCAGCGTAGCTATACAGCGACTATGCTCCCTACGTCTGGCGGCACGCATCTTACCCTGCAACGCAATGACGAACCGTTTACGCTAGTTACGGACGTCTCTGCCTGCTTTTATATGCACAACTCTGCAGAATCAGAGGGCTACCTCTGGTGGAAACCGAAAGAGAACCAGCATGTAGATCCGGCTCTTGCGCCGTTTCTGAACTTTGCTCAGGAGAATCGGCTACGTGTTGCTATTCGCCCCTTACCCAACGCGCAATCTCTTCTCCTGGATAAAGACAGTCTCACCGTTCTGGTCGTAGAGCCGGCTATGATGACGCTGGGTACGGCGGGCTGCCAGCGCTAGCCAAGCAGGTTTTGCACCGTCAGCGCCGGAAGATTAGCCTGGCCGCTCACGGCCTGGACCAGGGTATCGTAATGGTGGCAGGCCCAGGCGAGGGTCTGCCCTAGCGCAGCCGAGGCGCGTTCTGCACTTTGCGCCTCCGGAAAGCGCGCCATGACATCCATACGCTGGCGAGCCTTCTCCTGTGCCGATGCCAGTAGCTGACGCTGCTCCCCTACCTGGCTAAGCACGCCCTGCACCATGCTCTGAAGCCCGTCACGCTGCCCCGTCGCCAGCGCAGCCGCTAATGCTTCGGCGGGGGCAGGATTAGCGTGGAGCGTAAACCGTCGGGCTTGCTCCCCCTTCGCATCGGTAACGGTAAAAGAGCGTTGCAGCTGCGGCCAGTCAGCTTCACCGGCTGTAAATGTCCACCTCCCCGCGCCGTAGCGCGGCATAACGCCCGTTCGCTGTAGCGCATTCTTTATCTGCATGGCAGGATTAAGCGCGTCGGCGGGATCCGTCAACGATACCGCAGCCAGCCGCCGACCGCGCCCGGACTCAACGCTGAACATGAGCGAGATCGGCCCGCCGTCAGCCTCAAGCAACGCCGCCAGCTCCGGAGCATCAAAGGTAACCTGCGCCTCGCCCTGCAGTACCGGCTGCAGCTGCCTGTCTACCCGCCCCGCAGAGAGCGGGATCCGCTTAGCCAGCAGCTCCCCAAGCACAGCGCCGCCCTCTCCCTGCTGTCCGCTATTTAACAGGGCATGGCGCTGATTCAGCAGCGCTTTCTCAAGCCGGGAGAGGTAGCCGTCCGCCTGCTGAAGGACCGTAAGCTGATCGTTAAGCTGAACGCTGTAGCGCTGCGGACGCAGCGCAATCAGCGGCGAAGCGGGATAGTCTTCACGTTCAGCCCGCTTTGAAATCGATTGCACCCGCGCCCGATCCCTTACCGGCATCTGAGCGAGTTCACCGCCTGAAGCGCGTGTCGTTGTCTGTACACCAACCTGCATGGCTACTCCGCTGGGCAGCATTAAATGGCGTTAAACAGCGAGAGTTCGCTGACTTTCGCGTAGGTTTTCATCGTCGCCTCCATCGCCACCTGCAGGCCGGTAAAGGTCACCGTAGCCGGGCCGTAGTCGAGATCGCCAAGCTGGCCGATCAGTACGCTATTCGTGTCAGCGACGCTGGTTTGGGCATCGCTCAACATGGTCAGGGTGTTCTGCCGCTCCCCCAGGCTGGCGATAGCGCTGTTAAGCGATTCCGAGGCCGCATCAAGGGTATCGATAGCCTGGGTGATATCGCTCTGCACCTGCGGATCCGCCGGATCGATATTGGGATCCTGGAACGCTGTTGCCAGATCGCCCAGCGTGTTGAACACCTTCAGATCCGTACCAAACATCTCGCTTACCGTCACGTTGGTCTCCATCTCAATACCGCTGGCGACGGTGGCCGTGCGGTGCTCGCCGTTACCGTGGTAAATGTACTCATCCGGCTCGCCGTCGCCGTTGGTATCGTCATAGCTAACGGGCGGGACTGCGTTTTTCGTGCCGCCAAAGAGATAGTGGCCCTGCCCGTCCTGATAGTTCAGGGAGGCCATCATCGACTGCGTAAGGGAGGTGATATCCTGACCGAGGTTGGCCAGCGTCTCTGGCGTGGTGGTGCCGTTCGCCGCCTGGAGCAGATCGTCACGAATGGCCAGCATGCTGTTGTTGATGCCGTCGAGAATGCTCTCCTGCTGGCTGAGGGTGGCCGAGACCGCATTAATATTGCTCTGATACTGCTCGATAGCAGACTGCTGGCTGTTAAGCTGATTGATACGGGTGGCGGCGATGGGATCGTCCGAGGGGAGGATCACCCGCTGGCCGGTGGCCATCTGGGTGATAACCTGCTCCAGACTGCCGGAAAGCTCGGTAAAGCCGTTGGTCATTGAGATATAAGATTGCTGAGTGCTTACGCGCATAGAAGATGATTTTCCGCTGGGTTAAAACATCTCCAGCACGGAGTCGAAAATCTCCGCACCGGTCGAGATGACTTTTAGGTTGGCCTGGTAGATCTGGGTGTAGGTGATCAGATTGACCGCCTCCTCGTCCATGCTCACGCCGCTCACGCTGCTCCGCTGGTTATGTGCCTCGCTGTAGACGCTGCTCGCCGATTCGGACTCCGTCTGGGTCTGGCGGCTGTAGATGCCAATATTGCTGATGATGCTGGTACAGGCGCTGCCGACGGTAACCGTGCCGAGGTTAGCGATCGCTAGCGGCTCGCCGGCAATGTTAATCAGCGCCTGTAGGTTGTCACCGTTGCCAGAGGCGTCCGGATCGCTGGAGAATGCCAGCTGGTCAGCGGTAATATCGGGGTTGGCCATCAGCGGGCCATTCGGGCTGTCGGCGTCGTAGATAAAGAGCGGTGCGCCGGGGTTGCCATTGAGATCGTACCCCGCCGCCAGTTGGTCGTTAACGGCGATAGTAAACTGCTGCGCAATGCTGTTGATGGTCTCGGTCAGCGGATCCAGCACCTTGTGCTGGTAGTCAAACAGCGCCCCCAGCGATCCGCCGGTCTCCATCGTCATGCCGTAGGTTGTCCCGGCAAAGGTTAGCGTCAGGCTCTGGCTACCGTCGTCTCCGCTCTCCAGCGTGATGGTCGAGCTTTCCTGGCCGCTCACCAGCGGCTGGCCGTTTTGCAGCGTGATGTTATAGTTGCCCTTGTCGTCGATGTTGACCTGGATATCCAGCATGCCGCTAAGCTGCTCCACCATCTGGTCACGGGCGTCGTACAGCGCCGAGGCGTTGTCACCGTTGGCTTCGGCCTCGGCAATCTGCTGGTTATAGTTCGCAATGCCAGCGGTCAGGGTATTGATCTGCGAGAGGGTCGCCTGCTCCTGGCTGGCAATTTCGCTGCTCTGGGAGTCGATATAGCTGCTGGTGTTATTGAAGCGCAGCGCCAGCGCGTTCGCTTCACTCAATACCTGCTCGCGCAGGGCAGGATCGTCCGGCATGGTGGATGCCGCATTCAGCGCCGCAAAGAAGTTATCAAACCCAGCGCTGAGACTGCTGCTGTCGTCGCTCAGCACGCTCTCCAGCTGCATCAGATACTGCTGCTGGGTGGTGTAGTAGCCATAGTCGCTGGCGGCAAACCACACCTGGTTAACCAGGTACTGGTTCGATACCCGGCAGATGCTGTCAACCTGCACTCCGTTGCCCGCGCTGTTCAGCGAGCCAGGGCTGGCCCCCAGGGTGCTGGTTTTGGCGACCTGGCGCGTATAGCCTGGCGTCATGGCATTGGCCGTGTTCTGCGCGGTCACGTTAAGCTGCACCTGAGCCGCCGACGCGCCGCTGTAGCCAATGTTGATCATATCCATATCTTTAATACTCTCTGCCGGGTTGTCTGGATCGATAAAGCGGCGCAGCAGGCCGCTTTCTTAAGCTGCCGCCGCTACTCTTTCTGCGCCGAGAGCTGTTTCACGATCAGCTCCGCAATGCCCATGCCCTGCTGCTTCGCCAGGCTGTCGCAGAGGGCATCGTCATATAAGCCCTGCATCATCTCTCCGGCATCGCTGTGAAGAGGATTATCTTTAGAGTCGAGGAGCGCATCGACCTTACGCATCTCCTTAAGCATTTGACGCATAAAGATGGCCTCAAACTGCTGGGCGGCCTGGCGAAGGTGATTCTCACGCACGGTGGCGGGTGCCACGCTGTCATCAGCGCTGTGCGGAACGGAGGTTAAGGCATTAAGGATGTCCATCAGATCACCTCCAGGTCGGCATCCAGTGCCCCTGCTTCATGCAGTGCCTGCAGGATCGACATCACATCATCGGGTGACGCGCCGAGATTGTTCAGCACGTTCACCAGCGTCTTCAGGCTGGTGGACTCCGGCAGCGTCACCATCTGCGCGCGCGGCGTGCTCACATTGACGCTGCTTTGCGGCGTGACCGCCGTACGGCCACCGGCCAGCGCGTTAGGCTGACTGACGCTGCTGCTCTCGGCAATGGAGACCGTCAGGCTACCGTGGGATACCGCGGCGGCGTGCACCTTCACCCCCTCGCCCATCACCACCGTGCCGGTGCGGGCGTTGAAAACAACCCGGGCGCGTACCCGCTCCGGCGTGATCTGCACGTCCTGCAGCTGCGACATGAAGGCTACCCGCGCACCGGGGCTGGTGGGAGCGGTCACCTCTACGCTGGTGGCGCTTTTTGCCGTTGCCAGCCCGCCACCAAAGGCGCTGTTAATGGCGTTGGCGATGCTGTTGGCATCCTTGAAGCCGGGGCGCTTCAGGTTGAGCATCACCGTCTTGCCCATCTCAAAATCGCTGGGGATCGCCCGTTCTACGGTGGCACCGTTGGGGATTAGCCCGGCGGTGGGCGTATTGACCGTCACGCTGGAGCCGCTGGCCCCGCTGGCACTCATCCCGCCCACTACCACGCTGCCCTGCGCCAGGGCGTAGATCTCCCCATCCGCACCGTGCAGCTGGGTTAGCAGCAGCGTGCCGCCGCGCAGGCTCTTCGCATCGCCAATAGAGGAGACCGTGACGTCAATAGTCTGTCCACGGGCATACATTGGCGGCAAGGTGGCGCTGACCGCCACGGCGGCCACATTTTTCACCTTGGGATCGATTTTACTCGGCAGCTGTACGCCAAACTGGCGCAGCATATTGGTGATGGTCTGGTTAGTAAATTTGACCTGGTTTTTATCGCCAGTGCCGTCGAGACCGACCACCAGGCTATAGCCGATCAGCTGGTTACCGCGCACGCCCTGAATATCGACCAGCGATGACAGCGGCTGCGCCAGCCCCGGCAGGGAGACGAGCAGCAGCAAGAGCGTGACGATACGGGCGCGTCCTGAAAAAAAGCGCATAACAACTCCAGAGTTAAAGCGGGAACAGCGGATGGTTAAAGAGCCGGGTCAGCCAGCCTGCCGCGTTGGCATCGCTGAGCGCGCCGCGCCCGGCATAGGAGATACGGGCATTACCAATACGCTGGGAGGAGACCGTGTTGTCGTTGCCGATATCGTCGGCACGCACCAGCCCGCTAAGACGCAGGTACTCATCGCCCTGGTTCAGGGTCAGCCACTTCTCGCCGCGGATCTCCATTACGCCGTTGGGCAGCACCTGGTGAACGGAGACGGTAATCGAACCATGCAGGCTGTTCTGCTGCTGGGAGCTGGCGTTGCCGTCGAAATCCCGCGAGGCCTCAGCGGTGCTGGCCAGCTTGTCTTTGGTCTTGCCAAACACCGTCGGCGCGCCAATATCGAGGCTGCTCTCTTTGCCAAAGTTAGTTTTGGCCTGCTTGCTGGACTGGGTCGATTCTTCAAGGATCACAGTCAGAATATCGCCCACCCGGTAAGCGCGCCGATCGGCAGTCAGTGACCAGCTGTAACCGGTCTCAAACACGCCTCCTGCCCGCCCCTCCGGCGTGGGCTGGGCCTCCATCTTCGGCGGGGCGTAGGCCTGGTCATCCTTCTTGACCAGCAGCGCCGGAGATTCACAGCCAGACAGCCAGGACGCCAGCACCATTAACCACAGATATCGTTTCACGCACGCTCTCACTACAGATTCTGATTAACGTACTGCAGCATCTCATCGGCGGCAGAGACCATCTTGGCGTTCATCTCGTAGGCGCGCTGGACGGTGATCATCGCCACCATCTCGTTGACGATATCAACGTTAGAGCCTTCCAGCGCTCCGCCCTTCAGCGTGCCCAACGCATCCTCACCCGGCGTGCCCTCCGTCGGCTGGCCGCTGGCCGCTGTTTCGAGGTAGAGGTTATCCCCCTCCGCCAGCAGGCCCGCCGGATTGGTAAAGTTGACCAGCGTAATCTGCCCAAGCTCGGTGGGATCGCTGTCGCCCGGCAGGGTCGCCATCACCGTGCCATCCTCGCCGACGACGATATTGGTCGCATTGGCAGGCACGTCGATCTCCGGCTGCAGCGGCAGCCCCTGGGCGTTGGTCAGCACGCCGTCGGCGTTAACCTGCAGATTGCCGTCGCGGGTGTAGGCAATGTCGCCGTTGGTCTTAAGCACCTGGAAAAATCCCTGTCCCATGATGGCAACGTTGAGCGGGTTATCGGTGGTTTCGATATTGCCTTCGGTAAAGGTTTTCTGCGTTCCCACGATGCGGACGCCGCTGCCGTACTGAATGCCGGTGGGCGCAATGTTGTTTTGATCCAGCATCGCCCCAGGCGCACGCTGGTTCTGGTAGAAGAGATCCTGAAACATCACCCGGTCACGCTTGAAGCCGTTGGTATTGACGTTGGCGATGTTGTTGGCGATGGCGCTCATCTCGGCATCCTCTGCCGAGAGACCGGTCTTACTGATCCATAGTGCTGCGTTCATGAAAGGTTATCCTTAGTATCGGCGATCAGGAGCCGCGCAGCAGGCGGTTACCCGCCTCGCTCAGATCCTGGGCCGCCTTCATCATTTTGATTTGGGCTTCGAACTGACGATTAAGCGAAATTGAGGCCAGCATCTCAGAGACCGCCGTGACGTTGCTGCCCTCCAGATAGCCGCCGCTGACGTTAACGTTCTCGTCCGGCTGCGCGCGGCTGCCGTCCGCCGTGACGATCATCCCCTGCGCGTTTTTCGCGAGGTTCTCCGCTGGGATAGTGACCAGCTTCAGGCGATCGATGTCCATAGTGGCGGTGACGTCGCCATCGTCTGGAGTAATCGACAGCGTGCCGTCGCGACCAAACGAGGCGATGGCGTTAGGCGGCAGCACAATGGGACCGTTATCTCCTAAGACCGGATAGCCGTTAATGGTCAGCTGGGCCGCCTCGTTTTGTACCATGTTGCCGTTGCGGGTGTAGACCTCGCTGCCGTCGCTGCCCTGCACCGCGATATAGCCTTCCCCCTGGATCGCCACGTCCAGCGGCCGATCGGTCTTCTCGGCAGCGGCGGTGCTGGCGTCAACGCCGCTGGCGCGCTGCTGGGCCAGAAAACGGGTGGCGAACCCTTCCCCCTGTACCGGCTCCCCCTGCGACAGAGCCATGTCGCCACGAAAGCCGGTGGTGTTAACGTTCGCCAGGTTGTTGGCCGCGATCTGCTGCGCCATCAGGGTATGGCTGGCCCCGCTGAGCGCGGTAAAAAGTAAACGATCCACTGTTAGCCCTCCTCTTTACATCGCCTGGAACAGCGCCTGATCCAGCTCGCTGCTGGCGGAGATCACTTTGGTATTGGCCTGGTAGTTACGCTGCGCGGTCATCAGATCCACCAGCTCGCTGGTGATATCGACGTTGGAGCTTTCCAGCATCCCCGTGGAGAGCGCGCCGAAGGTGCCGCTGCCGGGCGCACCCACTAGCGGCGTGCCGGATTCGCCGGTCTCTACCCACGCGGTGCCGCTGACGGCCTGCAGGCCGTTTTCGTCCGGGAACGTCGCCAGCACTACCTGGCCCTGCAGCATGCGTTCGCCGTTGCTGTAGGTCGCGTACACCTTGCCGTCGCCGTCCACCTGAACGCCGTTTTGCTGCGCGGAGGCGTAGCCGTCGGCGACGTTGGTGGTGACCGAGAAGGCGGAGCCATACTGGGTACAGGCGGCGTAGTCAAAGGTCATTGCAATGGGGGCCGCGCCCGGTGCGCTGAAGGTCATCGGTACCGCCGCAGCGGGGCTTACCAGCTTGCCCTGCTCGTCGAAGGTTAATTCGGTCATGCCTGGCTGCGTTGCGCCGTCGAAGGTGTAGTGCACCTCCCAGCTGTTATCCGCCGTTTTGGTGAAGTACTGGCTGACCGTATGCTCATTGCCCAGCGAGTCGTACACCGGGGTGGTATAGGTGCTGTTGTACGAGGCGGCGTTGGTCGGATCGAACGGCACCGCGCTGGTATCAATCGCCGCGTCAGCGGCGTTAAAGTTCGCGCTAAAGGTCAGAGAGCTTGTCGCCTGGGCAGGCAGCGACCCGGTTTTAATCTGCAGATCCGTCACCGTGCCGGTTTGCAGCGCCCCGCTCTCATCCACTGGATAACCCTGCAAATAGTCTCCGGAGGCGTTAACGATATAGCCGTCCTTATCGGTGTTAAACGACCCAGCCCGGGTATAGGTGACGTTGCCCGCGCTGTCGCAAAGCAGAAAGAAGCCGTCGTCGTTGATCGCCAGATCCAGCGCGTTACCGGTCGAGACCATCGAGCCGCCGCGCGAGATGCTTTGCGCGGTTCCCGCCACGCTCACCCCCATCGCCTGGGTGCCCGCATACATGGCAGAGAAGTCGGTGGTCATCGACTTGTAGCCTACCGTCCCGGCGTTAGCGATATTATTACTGATACCATCCAGCTGTTCGTTAACCGCGTTCAGGCCGCTGGCTGCAATGCTGTAACTCATATTTACTGTTCCCTTAAAATAGTCAAACTACGTCCTGAGCAGGCGTGTCGTCCGGCACACCAAACTGGCTTATCATGGTAAAAGGCACCTCTCCCACGCCGCTGACGTTGAGCAGCGGTGTGCCGCCATCCAGTGGAATACGCACGTCGGTCACGACGCCTGCCACCTCAACCGGCACCGCCTCTTCGCCGGTGTCGGTGACCACCGACACGGAGTAATCCCCGGGAGGAATACCGTAATCCGCAGGATCGATGCTAAAGGTCACCGCCCCCGGCCCAAATGAACTCCCGGTCAGCGGAATGTCGTAATCATTTCCGGCCTCGTCGCTGATATGAATGTCAACGCGGGTACAGACGCCATCGAGATCGATGCGGCCCTGAATCGCACCATCGTCAACCTCAAGGGTGGTGGTCTGGACCATGATCGGATCGCCCACCATCTTGCCCAGCGCCATCACCTGAAGATTGCTCATCAGAATGGCGTTGGTGTTCATCTCCGTCGCCACCTCCTCTGCCATCGCTACCTGCGCCATGGAGGAGAGCTGGGTCACGTACTCGGTGGGATCGGTCGGGTCGGTGGGATCCTGATTCTGGATCTCCGCTACCAGCAGCGTCAGGAACGTGTCGGCCATCGAGGTCGAGGTGGTGCTGGTAGTGGTGGTGGACACCGTGCTGTCTGTCGCCGATCCGGTATAAGATGCATTCAGCGCTACGTTGGAACTCATACGCCCTCTCCCAGCTTCAGCAGGCTCTGCTGCATGCTCTTCACGTTGTTCAGCACCTCAACGTCGGTTGAAAAGTTCTGCGAAGCCGACATCATGTCAGCCATCTGCTCGACCACGTTAACGTCCGGATACCAGACATAGCCGTCCCGGTCGGCCAGCGGATGGTGCGGCTCATAGCGACGGACGGCGCTGCCGCTCTCGACCACGTCCTGCACGCGCACGCTGGCCCCGGTGAGGTCGTGATGCCCCGCCTGCACCAGGCTGTTATGGTAGACCGAAGCAAAAACCGGACTGCGTGCCTTATAGGTTGCCGCCTCGCTCTGGGCGGGTGAATCCGCGTTGGCCAGGTTGCTGGCAACGGTATTGAGCCGCACCGTTTGGGCGGTCATCGCCGAACCGGTGATCTGATAGACGTCAGCAAATGACATGGTTACTTCCCTTCGATAGCCGTTCTCAGGCCGCTGATAGACATATTTAAAAAGGTCAGGCTGCTCTGGTAGTCGAGGCTGTTTTGTGAAAACCGCGCCTGCTCGCTATTCAGCTCTACCGTGTTGCCATCCTGCGTCGGCTGCATCGGCAGGCGATACAGCACCTGTGCGGCAGACAGGCTACCTGCCCGTTGCATCTCACGGGCGAAATCAATATCTTTAGCCTTGAAATTTGGCGTATCGACGTTTGCCAGATTGGCGGTAAGCAGCTCGGTCCTCGCAAGACGTAGCTTCACCGCCTGTGGGTGTACACCCAGCGCCTTCTGAAAACTGATCCCCATAATGCGTTGCACTCCTTTCATATAGCTGACGCGCGTGCCTGATAAGCAACAAGCGTGCCATTATTTAAGTTATTGAAAGGTATAATCTTATGATCACCCTCTTTGCTATGCGGAAGGCCAGCTTCCGCCTGCTGGCCAGCGTTCTGCTTGCCGCCCCCTTGCTCGTCGCAGCGCGTCCGGCTCAGCCTGGCGCTCGCCAGCAGATTAATGCCCAGGCTATCGAGGTGGCTGAAAAGGCCATTACGGATCTGGCGCAGCGCGCAGGGTGGCGCGACTACCGCTACACACTTAACGTATTGATGCCCGGCAACGTCGCCACGCTTCCCGCCTGTAGCCAGCCGCTGCGTCTTAGCGGTGCCCCGTTGCAGCTGAAAACGCTTGCCCGGCAAAATTACCGGGTGACATGCCGGAGCGGAACGCCATGGCAGAGCACCGTTACCGTCAAGGCAGATGTCTATCTGCCGGTAGTTATGGCGAGCAGAGAGATTGCGCGAGGGGAGGTCATTACCCCGGATGCGCTGGTAATGAAGAGATACAACGTCGGCAACCTGCGCGGTGAGGCGCTGCTGAGCCGTGAGGCGGCGACAGGATTGACAGCGAAACGAACCCTGCGTCCGTGGAAACCGATCCTGCGTACGCAGCTTGAGCAGCCGCTGCTGGTGAAGCGCGGAGAGACGGTGACGATAATCTCCCAGACGGGGGATATTCGCGCCCAGACGGCAGGCGTGGCGCTGAAGGATGGCCGCCTGCAGCAGGTTATCAAGGTGCAAAATAGCAGCAGCGAGCGGGTTATTGATGCCGCCGTTGCCGGGCCGGGAGAGGTGCACGTCGGCGCGCAATAATTTTTTTATTGCCGCTTAAGATTTGGCTTTCCGCTGCCGCTTTCCATACGTAACCGTTACAAATGCCCCTGGATGAGAAACCTATGGCTATCACGACTCCCGCCCGACTTCCCGGACTGCTGCCCTCCCGCGATGCGGCGGCGCTCTCGCCGTCACAGCCGGAGGTGACAAAAACGGCTACGGCTGCGGCCCCTCCCTGCGCCGATGAGGTTACCCAGCAGGGCGTGCAGGCCGCGCAGCGTAGCCTGGCGAATGACGTTGCCCCTGATATTGACGCTGAAAAGGTCAGCCAGATGCAGATCCTGCTGGCGTCATCGCAGTTTTCCATTGACGCCGACGCGCTGGCCTCCTCGATGCTGGAATTTTTCCAAACCGGGAGGGCACAGTGAGTCACAAACTCGAACAGGTTAAGCTGCTGCTGCGCGGGATCCGTACCGATAACGACAGCTACCGTCAGCTGCATAGCCTGCTGAAAGAGCAGCGTATAGGCATGATCCGCCGCGCCAGCGACGTGCTGCTTGCCGTCAACGCGCAAATCGACCAACGCTATTCGGCCCTGATCCTGAGTACCCGCGTGCGCCGGGAGACGCTGCTGTCGTTAGGCGTCACGGCGGATGGCAGCGGCATCGCGCAGGTCTTTAGCTGGCTGCCCGGCGAACAGAAAACGGCTGCCCGCCAGGCGTGGCAGCAGCTTGAGGAAAACATAGCGGCGTGCCAGCGCTACAACGAGAAAAACGGCGAGCTGCTGACCCGGCAGCATGCGTTTGTGCAGACGTTTTTGGGTCTCGAAACCCACTTTATCTATCACCCTTAATCCGCACCTTTCCGCAGCGGAAAACACGTTTCCGCTGACGGCCCGACACGAGATATCTACGCGCCATGATAAAGCGTTCCAGTCTGGAAAAACCGTTTGTTAGCGTCGTGACGCCAACCTGGCAGCGCGCCGCCTTTTTGCCGTACCTGCTCTATATGTTTCGCTATCAGGACTACCCGGCTGAGCGGCGGGAGCTGATTATTCTGGATGACTCCCCCACCAGCAGCCTGGCGCTCGTCAATGCGCTGACCCGTAACCAGCCGGAGCGCGACAACATCCGCTATATTCACCACCCTGGACGGCTAACGCTTGGCAAAAAGCGCAATATGCTTAACGCGCTGGCGAAGGGCGAATATATCGTCTGTATGGATGACGACGACTTCTACCCTGCCGATAAGCTCTCATACACTATTGAGATGATGCAGCGTCACGGGGCGCTGATCTCCGGCTCGGACCAGATCCCCGTCTGGTATAGCCATATCGATCGGGTGTTTAAAACCCGTCGTTTCGGCAAGCAGCATATCCTGAACGGTACCTTCTGCTATCACCGTAACTACCTGAAGAAACACCGCTACGACGATGAGTGCCAGCTCGGCGAAGAGCAGGCATTTACTAATAACTTTACCGTGAGGCCGCTGCAGCTGCCCGGCGAGCGCACCATCCTGTGCATCTCCCATAGCGATAACACCTTTGATAAAGACTTCGTGCTCGGCAGCTGTGAGCCTACCGCTGCCTCTCTTGCTGCTTTTGTTGGCGATCCCACGCTGCTTGCCTGGTACCAGCGCCTGCACAACAGTACCGGCCAGCAGCCTATTCAGTGGCAGCACGTAGCAAAGGTGCTGGTTATCAACCTGGAGAGACGTCCCGACAGATGGCAGCAGATGCAGCAGACGCTACACCAGCTGGGGGTGCCGAAAGAGAGCGTGATCCGGATCGGCGGCTGCGAGCATGAGAACGGTGCGCTGGGCCGCACGCTCTCCCATCTGCGGGCGCTGACCCTGGCCCAGCAGCAGGGCTGGCGTAACTGTCTGGTACTCGAGGATGATGCCCTGCTGCTCACCCAGGCGAAGCACGTTACCGCCTTCAACCGGCTGCTCACCGCGTTAGATCACCTTCCCTGGCAGGTGGTTCTGCTTGGCGCACGGGTGAATAACGGTCAGCCGCTAAAGAGCCTGCCGGGGCTGCTCCACGCCGTCGATTGTGAAAAAGTGTGCGCTTACCTGGTCAATGCCTCCAGCTACGCGACGCTGATCCAGCAGATGGAGAGCGATCCGGCCAGCCTGCTGGAGCTACGCTGGCGCCCCCTGCAGGCGCGGGGAAAATGGCTCGCCTTCTACCCCTGCATCAGCTATCAGCGGCCAGGCTTCAGCGATATTGAGCAGCAGGAGACCGACCACATCCGGTTCTATTTCAGCAAAATGAGCGTTAGCCACAGGCAAGAGCAGCAGCGTCAGGCACAGCAGCCGATGGCTAACCAGTTCGCGAACACGATAGGGTTTTATCTGGAGACGGCCTTCCACTATCAGCTCTACCAGCCGATACTGCCCTGGCTGCTGGAGGCGGGCTACCGCTGCGACCTGCTGATTAGCGACGCGGTACCGAAAGCGCTAAAGAGGGAGATGGGCCAGCTGCTGGCCGAGATTAATGACCCCAGGCTGAGCGGCTCGCGCCTCAGCGAGGCCAAAAATCGCAGGCAGCGCTACGGCTGCTTAGTGAGTCCTTACTATACGCCTGCACTCAATGGCCTTGCCCGGGTACAGATCCGCGCCATGTACGGGCTGGAAAAAACGTCATGGAACCATGCCTGGTGGAACGCCTTTTACCACCACATTCTCTGCTATAGCCACTACAGTCAGCAGGCGCTGAATATCAACGGCAACGCAACGATAGTAGGTAACCCCCGTTTTGATGAGTGGCATCGCCAGCAGGTGGATCTCTCGGTGCTGGCGTCGCTAAAGCTGGATGCTAAAAAACCAACGTTGCTCTATGCCCCCACCTTTGGCGATCTGAGTTCGATTCCCGCCTGGGCCGCCCCGCTGTCGCGACTGAGCCGGGAGTACAACCTGATCATCAAACTGCATCACGGTACCCAGCATCGTCCGGAAGAGGCCGCCATGCTGGCCGAGGTCCGGCGCTATTTTAAAACGTGCGTTACCCGCCACGATATGTTGCTGCCGCTGCTGCATGTGGCCGACTATGTCCTGACGGATAACAGCGGGTTTATTTTCGATGCCGTTCACGCCGGTAAACGGACAATTCTGCTGGAATGGGAGGGAATGGCGGCGCTGCTGGAGAACAACAGAACGTTGAGTACGCTCTCCAGTCCGGAGCAGCAGATCCGTACCGTGCTCCCGGTGGTGCGCGATATGGCGCAGCTACGCCACTGCCTGGCGGCGGACTATGACTGGCAGCGCATAGAGAAAGAGATGCACGCGGTTCGTCACCACTACTGCGACGCCTTCCAGGATGGCCTGGCCGGCAAACGGGCGGCGAAGCTGATTATGCGCGCGCTGGATAAACCGGTTGATGCGCAGGCCAATACGCTGCTGCATAGTTTACAGAGCAAACTGTTTTAAACAGGGCCGGACAGCGCGCTGTCCGGCAAGGCGATCGCCGCGATCGTTGTTCTACTCCTGCGGGTGATGAATACGCAACCAGCTCTGGATAGCGATATCGTCTACCCCTTTTTGATCCCGGCTGGCCTGCTCGCTGGCGATCGTCTCCTGCTGGGTATCCAGCGTCAGCGCAACAATCTTCTCCTGACAGGCTGCCTGCATAAGATCTTTTTGTATCTGCTGCGTTTTAATATCCGCCAGCGCTTTCTCCTGCTCCTGCCACTTCACAACGCGTAACAGATTGTCTTTATAGCCCGCAATGTTGCCCAGCGTCTGGGCATTAAGATCGGACAGCTCTTCGGTGCGGGTCTTCTGCACCAGCTGCCCCAGCGCGTTGATATTGTTTTCGTACCGGGCTGCGACCTGCCGCTGCCGGGCCAGCGCCACCGTTGTGGTTTTTACGACGCTGCCGCGCAGACGTTGCAGCTGGGCAAGGGTGTGGATCATCTGCTTCATGTTTTACCTTTTGCCGTCTGCGTGGTGGGAAATAGCGCCGCTATCTGCGCCTGCACCTGTGCCAGCTGGGCAGGCTCATCTACCTGCTGACGCAGAAAATGTTCAATGGCCGGAAAGCGCTTTACAGCCTTATCAACCTGCGGATCGGCCCCTTCGACATAGCCGCCGAGCGGGATAAGAGGCTTGATCTCCATATAGGCGGCATAGTATCGCTTGAGCTGGCGAACGGCCTGCTGCTGCCAGTCGGGCGTGATTTGCGTCATGCAGCGGCTGATTGACTGCGCAATATCGATGGCCGGATAGTGCCCGGCTTCGGCAAGCCTGCGGGTCAGGACAATATGCCCATCCAGCACTGCCCGTGCGCAGTCAACGATGGGATCCTGCTGATCGTCCCCCTCCGCCAGCACGGTGTAGATGGCGGTCATTGACCCGCTGCTGTCGCTGTTGCCCGCGCTCTCCACCAGACGAGGGATCATGCCAAACGCCGAGGGCGGATAGCCTTTGGTGGCCGGTGGCTCACCTAACGAGAGGGCGATCTCGCGTTGGGCCATAGCGTAGCGGGTTAACGAATCCACCAGCAACAGCACGTCGAAGCCCCGATCGCGAAACCAGGCGGCAAGCGTATGGCATAGCTCGGTCGCCTTCAGGCGCATCAGGGGCGACTCATCAGCGGGTGCGACCACGACAACGGACTTCGCCAAACCTTCTGGTCCTAATGACCGATCGATAAACTCTTTTACCTCACGGCCTCGCTCACCAATCAGCCCAACCACCACCACCTGCGCGCTGGTCTGGCGGGTGATCATCCCGAGCAGGACGCTCTTACCGACGCCGCTGCCCGCCATCAACCCCACCCGCTGGCCTTTGCCGATGGTGAGTACGCCGTTGATCGCCTTAACGCCAACGTCCAACGGCTCGGCCACGGGGCGGCGGGTTAATGGGTTCACCGACGGTGCAACGGCAGGCAGCGCCTGCGTGCCGCCGAGCCTGCCCTTGCCATCGATCGGTTCGCCCAGGCCGTTTACCACCCGGCCAAGCCAGCTCTCGCCCACCAGCAGATGTCGCGCCTTCTCCTGGGGAAAGACGCGCGCGCCTGCCATCAGCCCACCCGGCTGCCGGAACGGCATCAGGTAGGTCACATCGCGGTTGAAGCCAACCGCCTGAGCATCAATAAAGCCGCACTCCGCGCTTTCGATACGGCAGAGCTGCCCCGTCGCCAGCTGACAGCCCACGCTCTCCAGCAGCACACCGTTCATGCGCACCAGCCGGCCCGCCACGCGAGCCAGAGAGATTGACTCTATGGAGCGCAGCGCATCGTCAAAGGGAGGGAGATTGTTCATCTGCTTCATCCGGCGCCAGCGTCTCTTTAAGGACCGCCATGCACTGCTCCAGCCGATGTTCACAGCCGATGTCCAGCTCGGAGGCCTCGGTTACGATCCGACATTCACCGGTGGAGAGATCCGCCGAGGCCACCAGCCCCCATGCGGTGACCTTCTCCGGGGCCACGCTCTGGATGCGGGTAAACTCCTCCACGCTGAGGCAGACCTTTAGCGGATCCGGCACGCTGGGCATGGCGGCAATCGCCTCTTCCACCAGCGCCAGCAGCTGGGTGGGTTGCAGTGCCAGCTCACAGCGGATCACCTGGCGGGTCACTTTCTCTACCAGCTGCACCAGATCCTCACGCTGCTTGCGCTGCATATGGGCCAGATAGTCGTTGAGCCTGTCGGCGATCGCCTCCAGCGGCTGCGCGGCCTGGGTGAACTGCGCCAGCCCAGCCTGCTGCCCGGCGAGGCTCCCCTCGGCATAGCCTTGCCGGTAGCCCTCCGCCTGGCCTTTCGCCTGCCCCTCCCGAAAGCCGGTCTCCTGCCCTTCGCTGACGCCCTCTGCGAACCCCTTCTGTAGCCCCTGCTGATAGCCGTCCATAAGCTGGCGCTGAAAATCGGTGCTCTCTGGGCGAGCATCCGACCGGGCGGCGTGCCGCGGCGGAAAGCGGTGGACCCGGTAACGGCCCCGTAACGTCTGCATAGCTTCCTCCTCCCTACTCTGCCGTCTGCTCGGCGAAGAGCTGAAGCTGGATCTCACCCGCCTCCTCCAGCTCTCTGGCAACGGCCATGATTTCCCGGCGGATCTGCTCTATACGGCTAATGGGAACCGGTCCCAGGCGGGCGGTGATGGTCTCCAGCTGCTGCGCCTGACGTTTCGGCATCACCGCAAAAATGGCCCGCCGCAGCGGCGGCTCGGTGCCCTTCAGCGCCACCGCCCACTCCTCCATCGCTATTTCGTCAAGCAGGCGACGACGCACCTCCTCGCTCTGACGGCTCAGAATAAAGAAGTCGTACATCTCATCCTGAAGCTGCTCCAGCACGCTCGCATCCAGCTCACGCAGCCGATCGAGGATCTGCTGCTGGTTGCCCTGAAAGCGGTTGACGATATCCGCCGCCTGCTTGATACCTTTTACTTTCGACCCGTGCTCGGAGAGCACCGACAGGCCGCGCTCAATCAGACGATCCAACTCATCGACCACGTCACGGTTCACGTCGCTGAGCCTGGCGATACGGTAGAGAATTTCGTTCTGCACGGCATCGCTCATAAAGCTCAGCACCGTGGCGGCGATCTCCGGGGTTAAAAAGGCCAGAAAGACGGCCTGCAGCTGGAGATGCTCGTCGGCGATCAGCACCGCCAGCTGGCGAGGATCGACCCACTGTAGCCGCGCCATGCGTGAACGGATCTCATCCCCGTAGATACCATTAATGACGCTGCTGGCAATTTCCCCGCCGAGCGCCTTATTCAGGATCCCCTGCAGCATCATGCGCGATGCGCCGTTGATCCCGCTCTGCTCGCGAAACTCGTCAAAGAAGTTATTGATTACCCTTCTCGCCTGGCTGGTTTTCACCCCGGAGAGACGCGCCATATATTCACTCAGTCGCACCACCTCTTCGCGGCTCAGCTTTTGCATCACCGTTGCCGCTGCCTCTTCGCCAAGGCACAGCAGCAGGATGGCGGCCTGCTTAAGATAGCTGACGCTGCCCTGGCTCTTACTTACTGTCAATTCGCTCATTGCTGGTAATCCACTGTCTGATCACTTCGGCGACGCGATCGGTATCGCTGATCGCCAGTTTTTTAAGAAACTCCAGCTTGGTTTCGAGACCGGAGCTTTGGGCGGGCAGCGCGTCGTCACCGGAGAACGAGGGTAGCTCTACGCCTCTGCGCTCGTCGTCGTCCAGCGTCGCTGAGAGTGACGATTCACGACTCCCGGCGGGCGCTACCGGCTCTGGCTGCGCTTTGCGCGTGGCGATAAGGTGTTTAACCAGCGGACGTACAACGAGCAGCAGCGCCAGCAACAGCAGTACGCCAATACCGCCGAGGCGGATCCACGCCAGAATGTCGCTGTCTTGCCACCACTTCACTATGGGCGGCACAGCTTTCGCTTCCGGCACAAAATGCATCAGCGAAAGCGATAGCCTGTCGCCCCGGCGCTCGTCAATACCGGCGGCGTTGCTCAGCATGGTGGTCACCTGCGCCGTCTGCTCTGCTTTCCACGCCTTAACGGCGGTGGCGTCCTGATTGAGCACAACGGCAACGTTCAAACGCTTTAGTTCAAAGCCTGGATGCTGAATATGGGCAACGGTGCGGTCATAGCTGTAGTCCCTCTGGCTCTCTGTATGCGCCGACAGGGTGGCGGGCGTCTTCTCCGCCGTGGCGTCCGGCGTTTGCGTCGGGGCAGGCTCCGGTGGCCGGTTGCTGAGCGAGCCGGGAATACCGATGGCGAGCCTATCGCTGCTTTTATCCTCTGAGCTTTGCTCCCGGTTCACCTTCGGCGTGTCGCCAAACCGCTCCCGGGTCTCCTCGACAAGACTGAGATCCAGCTCGGGCATCACGCTAATGCGAAAATTATTTTTACCCACCAGCGTGGTTAATATGTTGGCCAGGCTGGCGCGGGTTTTATCCTGAATCCCGTTCAGCAGCTCCTGCTCTTTATGGGAACTGGTTGAGGCGCGGGTGTCGTCTGTGATCCCTTCCGAAAGCAGATTTCCTGCCTGGTCAACAATGCTAACCTGCGCTGGGGCAAGCCCCGGTACGCTGCCGCTGACCAGATGGACAATGGCGTTGACCTGCTCCCGGCTCAAGCGGCTGCCGTAGTGCAGGCGCACCATCACCGAGGCGCTGTTTTGCGGTTTATCGCTGATAACAAATGAGCTTTCTTCATCTAACGCCAGATGCACGCGAGCCGTTTCGACGGCGTCCAGAGACATGATGCTCTGCGCCATCTCGCCCTCCAGGCTGCGCTTGTAGCGAATATTCTGCACAAACTGGCTGCTGCCGAGCACCTCGTCTTTATCCATAAGCTCATAGCCCGCAGGGCTTATCGCCTGGATCCCCTTTCCGGCTAGCGTCATGCGGATGCGGGAGAGCTGTGACGCTGGAACCAGGATCCGTCCGCTGTCGGGGTCAATGCGGTAGGCAATCTTTTCACCGTCCAGTACGGCGATCACCTGGGTAAGCGGCAGATGCTGCTGGGCGCCGAACAGCGCGGTATAGCCGCCGCTGCTACGCCACAGGCCGCCGACGATAGCGGCGGTAAGCAGTAGCGCGCCGGTAGCCAGAGCGATCCACTTACGCTTTCCCGGCAGCAGGGACGACAGCGAAGAGAAGGCTGTGGTAAGCGAGGTAAACAGTTTCTTTTTCATTGCTTATATGGACATGTTCATCAGATCGTTAACGCCGCTGGCCACTTTATTTCTGACCTGCACGAGCGCCGAGAACGACAGAGAAGCCTGCTGGCTGGCCAGCATAGCGCCGACCAGATCGTCACTCTCGCCGCTGCTGACCGCATTCTGCCGGGTGCTGGCGGCCTGCTGCAGGCTGTCAACGTGCTCAAGCGCACCACGCATTACCTGATGAAAGCTAACGCCGGAGAGCGATTCACCGCCTGGCGCGCTGCTGATGGTTTGAGCTGAAAGAGGTGACGCCGTAGCAAGGCGTCTCATCTCGCTCATCTCCTGCTGCATCAGAGACAGGGAGGCACTATCAATGGTTTTCATGTCGTACTCATATTTCAAATAGAGGCTTATAAATCAGAGGGCTATCTCGATACCATGCTTGCGCATCGAGGCGAGCCGGTAGCGCAGCGCGCGCGGCGTAATACCCAGGCAGTTTGCAATTTGCGAGCGGTTGCCCTGGTATTTGCGCATCAGGTCGGCGATATAGTGGTACTGCGCGACGCGTCCGTGCCGCTGTAAGTCTTCCCGGCCCGCGCTGATGGGCTGGAGCAGGCTGGCTGCCGCCGGGACGTTGATGGCCTCTACACGCTGGATAACTGGGATCCCCAGCGCACTGGCGTGGATAACCCCGTCCTGGTTTAAAATCATGCCGCGCTGGATCGCATTTTCGAGCTGGCGCACGTTGCCGGGCCAGGCGTATTTCAGCAGCGCCGCTTTTGCGTTTTCTGACAGGCCGATATTTTTGCCAATGGTATGGGCATATTTTTTTAAAAAGGCTTCGGCCAGCGGCAAAATATCTTCAAGCCGCTCGCGTAGTGGCGGAACGGTCACGGGAACAACGGAGATGCGATAAAAGAGATCCTCGCGAAAATGCCCTGCGGCCACCTCGGACTCAAGATGTTTATTGGTACTGGCAATAAGGCGAAAGTTGAGCTTGATAGTCCGGTGGCTGCCCAGGCGTTCGACCTGACGCTCCTGTAATACGCGGAGCAGCTTGGCCTGTAATGCCAGCGTCATATCGCCGATCTCATCCAGCAGCAGCGTGCCGTTGTTTGCCATCTCAAATTTACCTGCCACGGCATTCACCGCGCCGGTAAAGGCCCCTTTTTCATAGCCAAAAAGGGTGGATTCCAGCATCGATTCTGGGATTGCGGCACAGTTGATACCAACGAAAGGTGCGGTACGCTCCCCGTTAAATGCCATCGCGTGGATATATTGTGCGACGCACTCTTTTCCTGCCCCCGTTTCGCCAAGAAGCAGCACGGGGATATTAAAACGGGCAACACGCCTGGCTAAAGCCAAGGTTTTAATGCTGGCAGGCGCCTGGGCAATAAAGTTCGGCATGGGTTTCTCGCATTTACGAATATTATCTCCATGCGAATATAACACCGGACTTAAATTTATTTTCTGATAAATAAATTAAAAATAATTAAACCATTAGAATCAATGAATTAGACGACCTTTATACCGACATCAAAAAACAATAAAACAGCAGTTGAATTTAAAATTATAGTTTAATAATAGCTGCAGCCATAACATTCATTGTATGATTAATCCATCTTTGCTTAGATAACGGCGCCTTAATTGCAAGACAACGCATCGCTCCCTTCGTTAAAGGAGAGCGACAATTTTAGCGCATAGCTTAAATAGAAATGACTCTTTTTTGCCTGACTTATGCTTTAAACAGCACTGTGGCCTGGCGGTCATTTGGTATTCACGACAGAGAATAGTTGCCATGCTGAAGTACAGCCAATCCGCTGACATAGTTAATCTCGACAGCCACCGCCTTGGCCGCCCTTACCATCGTTTGCCCAGCCTGTTTATGAGCAAATTTGATATTCTGGAGTCGCGCATCGGTAACTATTTTTTAAAAAAACACCGCACACGTTTAACGCTAAAAAAAATAGCGTGCGCGATCGATATTAAAAACAAAAATGCCGATCTGCTCGCCTCAGACCTTGGCTATTTGGCTTTTGATATTGACAGGCCGCTTCTGCTCACGATCCTCAATAATTTTTACGGCCTTGATAGCCTGCAGGATGAAAGCAGCCACACCGCCCGGCTGCCGACAAAAACCGAGGCGCGTCTGCGTACCCGGCTGGCCCTCGACCTCTGCCATATTCTTTTCCACCAGGAGACATGGGGGCTGCCGCTAACCGTAAAGGCAGATAGCAGCACGCTTATTAGCCAGTGGGCCTATCAGATCACCTTTACGCTTGGCGACGATAGGGACAGCGGCATCCACATTTTGCTGGATAACGCCCACACCGACTGTTTTCTGAATATGCTGCGTCAAAAAGAGCGGCCTCAAACCGATGCCACTCCCCTTGACCGGAAAAACAGAAACCGGGCCGTGGTGAGCAAACTGATCGAAACCCTGCCCCTGAGCCTCGATGTCAAAATTGCAGCATTAAGCATGGACGTTGCTGGGCTGACCGCTATCAGAGCCGGGGACATCTTCCCGCTGACGTTACCCGATACGTTCCCGGTATTTATCGGGCGATCGCCGCTGTTTCACGCGCTGATCGTTGAAGAGAACGACAGGCTCTTTCTGTCTGACATTATCCCCACTGTTCCAGAGAGGTCTTATGAATAACCATCCCGATCCCCTTGACCAGGGCTTTGAACTCGCCGGTGAGAGTGCCGAACCGTCCGACGCGACACCAGCCCGTAGCGCACCGCCGTTAACCGACTCAATGGCGCTACTCAAACGTATTCCCGTCACGCTGACGCTGGAGGTCTCCTCCGTAGAGGTGATGCTTGCCGATGTGCTGAATATTGATGACGACACGGTCATCGAACTTAATAAGCTGGCGGGAGAGCCGCTGGATATTAAGGTCAATAATATCCTGTTGGGCAAGGCCGAAGTGGTCGTGATCAATGAGAAATATGGCCTGCGGGTGATTGAGTTTAACACCCGCGATATTAATGAACTGACATCATGATACGCCCTGCCTGCCTGCTGCTGGCCGCAAGCGCTCTGCTGATCCTCCCCCCTGCCGCGCTGGCGCAGGGAGGGGACATCTCGCTGCTGCACGTCGTCAACAACGGCAATAGCCAGGAGTACAGCGTCAAGATCCAGATCCTGATCCTGATGACGCTGGTCGGCCTGCTGCCAACCCTGCTGCTGATGATGACCTGTTTTACCCGGTTTATCATCGTGCTCTCGCTGCTGCGCCAGGCGCTGGGGCTACAGCAGACGCCGCCGAACCGCATTTTAATCGGCATTGCACTGGTGTTAACCCTGCTGGTGATGCGACCCATCTGGCTGACCATCTACGAGCGCGCCGTGGTGCCTTTTGAACAGGATGCCATCACGCTGCCCCAGGCGCTGGAGACCGCCAGCGTGCCGCTCAAACGCTTTATGCTGGCCCAGACCAGTAAAAAAGCGATGGCGCAGATTATGACCATTGCCAACGCCAAAGGTGAGGCGCAGCAGCAGGATCTCTTTATCATTGTGCCCGCCTATATGCTCAGCGAACTTAAGACCGCCTTCCAGATCGGCTTTATGATCTACATTCCGTTCCTGGTTATCGACCTGATCGTTGCCAGCGTGCTGATGGCAATGGGGATGATGATGCTCTCGCCGCTGATCGTCTCGCTGCCGTTTAAGCTGATGGTTTTTGTGCTGATAGACGGCTGGTCGCTGACCGTTGGCACGCTGACGGACAGCATTCGCGGGCTGGGGCTGGGATAATGCGCGAGGTACCGTCATGCTGACCGTCGATATGGCCGCCGATCTGGTCGCCAGCGGCATTAAGGTCGTCATTATGCTGGTCTGCGTGCTGGTGGTTCCCAGCCTGCTGGTGGGCCTGTGCGTCAGTATCTTCCAGGCCGTAACCCAGATTAACGAACAGACCCTCAGCTTTCTGCCGCGGCTTATCGTGACGCTGATAGTCCTCGGCGTCTGTGGGAAGTGGATGATTATGCAGCTCAACGATCTCTGCACGCATCTCTTCGCCCAGGCCGCGCTGATGGTGGGCTAAGGTGAGCCAGCTTGACGTTATCCAGTTCAGCCACCTGGTGCTGGGGCTATGGTATCCCTTTGTGCGGGTTATGGCCTTTCTCCAGTACGGGCCAATATTCGATAGCAAAGCCTTCAGCGTGCGCATTCGTATTATCATCGCGCTGGCGCTGGCCGTTATTTTGACCCCGCTGGTGCACCCGCCTGTGCCGCAGGGGCTGCTGAACCTGCACACGATTATCCTCACCGTCGAGCAGATCCTGTGGGGCGTACTGTTTGGGCTAATGATGCAGTTTATCTACCTCGCGCTTAAGCTCGCCGGGCAGATCCTCTCTTTTAATATGGGCATGAGCATGGCGGTGATGAACGATCCCAACAGCGGAGCCTCAACCACCGTGCTGGCGGAGTTTATCTACATCTACGCGGCGATCCTCTTCTTTGCCGTAGATGGACATCTGCTGCTGGTAAGCATTCTCTATAAGGGTTTTATCTACTGGCCGCCGGGTAGCGCGATCCAGCCGCAGACCCTGCGTAGCGTCTGCCTCGCGCTGGGCTGGGTATTCACCTCCGCAGTGCTGCTGGCGCTGCCGGCGACCTTTATTATGCTGATCGTCCAGGGCGGATTTGGCCTGCTTAACCGTATCTCTCCGGCGCTCAACCTCTTTTCGCTGGGCTTTCCTGTCGCCATGCTGGCCGGGCTTCTCTGCTTCGCCGCCCTGCTCTCAGTCCTGCCGGACCACTATCTGCAGCTGGTTAACCGGGTGCTGGCAGAGTTTGATGCTTTACGGGGGACGCATGGCTGACGCGGCAAGTGAAGAGAAGACCGAAAAGCCCTCGGCGCAGAAGCGGCGTAAGGCACGGCAGGAGGGCCAGCTTCCGCGCTCTAAGGATATGGGGCTTGCCGCCAGCCTGCTGGCCGCCTTTATCGTCGTCAGCAACAGCTTTCACTGGTATCGGGACTTCGTGCATGAAGCCTTTCTGACCGTACACCAGTATGGGCCGCATATTGGCAGCCCGGAGATTCTTGGTCAGTTTTTGCAGCATAACCTTCTGATAATGCTTAAATTTATTCTGACCCTTACGCCTATGCCGCTGGCGGCACTTTTCGCTTCCCTGATACCGGGCGGCTGGATCTTTTCCCTGAAGAAGATCGCCCCCGATCTTACGAAGATCGGCCCGCTGAAGGGCATAGGCCGCCTCTTCTCCAGCGAGCAGCTTATTGACGTCGGCAAGATGATGGCCAAAAGCCTGCTGGTTCTGCTGCTGCTGGCCGTCAGCCTTCGCCACCATTTTAGCGCTTTTCTCGACCTGCAAAGCCGCTACTTCGCGCCTGCGGTTAGCGAGGGGCTGGCGCTCTATCAGGATGTGATGCTGAACGTGGTTATGCTGTTTATCCTGTTTGCCCTGCTCGACGTTCCGCTGGCTAAGCATATGTTTACCAAAGGATTGAAGATGACGAAGCAGGAGGTAAAAGATGAGTACAAAAATCAGGAGGGCAGTCCAGAGATCAAAGCCAGAGTACGGCGGCTACAGCGGCAGATGGCGCTGGGGCAGATCCGCCGCGCGGTACCGCAAGCCGACGTGGTGATAGCTAACCCCACCCATTTTGCGGTGGCGTTGCAGTACGACCAGGCGCGGGCGGCGGCCCCGTTTGTGGTGGCGAAAGGCACCGACGAGGTGGCGCGCTACATTCGCGAGGTAGCCCAGGAGTATCAGGTTGAAGTCGTGGAGTTTCCGAAGCTGGCCCGCGCCGTCTACTACACCACCCAGATTAACCAGCAGATCCCCTGGCAGCTTTTCCGCGCGATCGCCCACGTCCTGACCTACGTCCTGCAGCTTAAATCCTGGCGAGCGGGCAGCCAGGCGCGGCCCGCGCTTAACCGCCATATTTCCATTCCGAAAGAGGTCCTGAAGCAGGATGCAGAAACAGATTAAACACCTCCTGACGGCGCTGCGCGCCAGTCGGCCCGGCGTCCCCTTACTTTTACTGGCTATCCTGGCAATGGTGATCCTGCCTCTGCCGCCCATGCTGCTGGATACGCTTTTCACCTTTAACATTGTGCTGGCGGTGCTGGTGCTGCTGGTCAGCGTCTCGACCAAACGACCTCTGGACTTCAGCCTGTTCCCAACGGTGCTGCTTATTACCACCCTGATGCGTCTGACCCTTAACGTTGCCTCAACCCGCGTGGTGCTGCTGTACGGCCACGAGGGGATCGGCGCGGCGGGCAAAGTCATTGAGTCCTTTGGCCAGGTGGTGATTGGCGGTAACTTTGTCGTTGGGTTCGTGGTGTTTATCATCCTGATGATCATCAACTTTATCGTGGTGACCAAAGGAGCAGAGCGTATCTCTGAGGTATCGGCGCGCTTTACCCTGGACGCCATGCCGGGTAAGCAGATGGCGATCGATGCCGACCTCAACGCCGGGCTGATCAATCAGGCCCAGGCGCAGGCCCGCCGTAAAGAGGTCACCAGCGAGGCGGATTTTTATGGCGCAATGGACGGTGCCTCAAAGTTCGTGCGCGGCGACGCCATCGCCGGGATGCTGATCCTTGCCATCAACCTGATTGGCGGCGTCTGCATCGGCATTTTTAAATACAACCTTAACGCCGAAGCCGCTTTCCAGCAGTATGTGCTGATGACCATCGGTGATGGCCTGGTGGCGCAGATCCCCTCCCTGCTGCTGTCAACGGCGGCGGCGATTATCGTGACCCGGGTGAGCGACAGCGGCGATATCTCCAGCGCGGTGAAAGCGCAGCTGCTGGCCGCGCCAGCGACGATCTATACCGCAGGCGGCGTGATGTTCGTGCTGGCCATCGTGCCGGGCATGCCGCACCTCCCCTTCCTGCTCTTCTCTGCCCTGCTGATCTTTACCGGCTGGCGACAGAGCAAACGGCCGCAGGCGGCGCAAACCGATGAGAAGAGCCTTGCCACGCTCAGCAAGGCGCTAGCGGAAAACAGTGAGCAGCAGGTGAGCTGGGAGACGATCCCGCTGATTGAGCCAGTCAGCCTGAGCCTTGGCTACCGCCTGGTCTCACTGTTGGATAAAGCCAACGGCAGTCCGTTAACCCAGCGCATGCGCGGCTTACGCCAGGCGATCTCCGAGAGCAACGGCCTGCTGCTGCCGGAGATCCGCATCCGCGAGAACTTTCGCCTCAAGCCGACCCAGTACGCTATCTATATCAACGGCATTAAAGCCGAGGGCGGCGATATTCCCGCCGACAGGCTGATGGCGCTGCCCTCGGCGGAAACCTATGGTGAAATTGACGGTTCGCCGGGAACCGATCCGGCCTATGGAATACCCGTCACCTGGATCGCCGCAGAGCAAAAAACTAAAGCGCTCAATCTGGGCTATCAGGTCATCGACTCGGCGAGCATTATCGCCACCCATCTCAATAAGGTGGTCACCCGCTTTATTCCTGACCTGTTTAACTATGATGACGTGACGCAGCTGCACAACCGGCTCGCCTCGCTGGCCCCGAAGCTGGCGGAGGATTTGGCCAGCGCGCTGAACTACAGCCAGGCATTGAAGGTCTACCGGGCGCTGCTTACCGAGCGCGTTTCGCTGCGCGATATTGTGACTATCGCCACCGTGCTGGTCGCCAGCAGCGCGGTGACCAAGGATCCTATTCTGCTGGTCTCGGACGTGCGTCTTGCTCTGCGCCGCAGCATCACCCACGGGCTGGTGCGCAACGGCGCGCTGGCGGTCTATACGCTTAATAACGAGCTGGAGAATCTGCTGATTGGCGTAGTGAATCAGGCGCAGCAGAGCGGGAAGGTAATGCTCGACAGCGTGCCGCTCGATCCCAATATGCTGAGCCAGTTCCAGCAAAATATGCCCCAGGTACATGAGCAGATGAAGGCGGCGGGCAGAGAGCCGGTGCTGCTGGTAGCCCCGCAGCTGCGTCCGCTGCTGGCCCGCTATGCCCGCCTGTTTACCAGCGGCCTGCAGGTGCTCTCCTATAACGAGGTGCCGGACGAGCTGGAGATAAAAATTCTCGGTACGCTCAGCTAGCCAGGGGAACGAACGGTGCTGTTCAGCAGGATGCGCTTGCCGCCTAAGTAGTGCGTCTGCCAGAAAGCGTCCGTCAGGTCGCTAATGCGAATGCGCTCCCCGGTGCGTGGCGATTCGATAAACCGGCCATCACCCAGGTAGACGCCGATATGATCGGCTTTATCACGGGTGTGAATGGCAAAGAAGAGCAGATCGCCGCGTTTGAGATCGTTATCCGCCACGCTTTGCGCCAGACGGTAGTGGTACATCTCGTTGGCGGTGCGCGGCAGCCGGGCCGCCAGCAATGGATTAAAGGCATAAAAGACCAGCCCGCTGCAGTCAAACCCCTCTTCCGGGGTTTCGCCTCCCCAGACGTAGGGCTTGCCAAGCTGTGCCTGGAGACGGCGTATTGCTTTTTCAACGACTGTCTGAAGATGCAGTGTGCCTGCCGGAAGCGAGGCAGCAAACCAGTCGGGATGACGTTGCAGGATGGCGCGGTTGTGCGCCCGCAGCGCGGCTTTTGCCTCGCGGTCACCGCGGATCACCGGCGTAGGGGCAGGTTGTTTTGCCCTCGCCTTCGCCAGTAACAGACGGTTCTGCATACGCTGGTGGGCGGTGGTTTTTTCCGCCGCCTCCGCCGGAAGCAGCGGCGCGAGAGCGGCGGTAATCAGTAGTCCAGCCAGCAACAGCTTAGCGAGGCGCATGCGTCGCCGGCTGCGTGGGGAGCTGTTCCAGCTTGCTGGCCAGCGGCTTAACGATCTTCTCCCCCTGTGCGCCAAAAAATTGATAGAGCGTGTCGGCGGCAGAGTGGGTTAAGACCATGATCTCAATTCGTCGGTTGTTGGCCCCGGCTGGATTATTGGCATCCAGAAGCATACGGTCGGCCATCGCACTGACCTGCATCACCTTATCCCCCGGCATCCCCGCCTGCTCCATTACCCGTCGGGCAGAGAGGGCGCGATCCCCGGAGAGATTCCAGTTGTTATAGCCCGCCCCCCTGTAGCGCATGGCATCGGTATGGCCGGTAATGATCAGCTTATTATCCAGCGAGTTGAAAATGGGCGTCAGTTCGGTCAACAGCGCGCGAAAGAACGGCATAATCGTGGCGCTGCCGCGTTCAAACATGCTGCGCTTCTGGTTGTCCTTGATCAAAATACGCAGCCCCTGCGGCACGATCTCCATCTCAAGATTGCTCTCCATATGGGCCTTCAGGGCAATCTCGTTGATGCTGTTAGCTAACTCTCCCAGCTCCCGCGCCGATTTTTGTTTCATGCGCATTGCCGCGCTGCTGGCCTCCTGCGTCTCTTTCAGCTGTGCCGGTTTGGCTGCTTTCACCTGCTCGTTGCTGCGGCTATCTGCAGGCGTCACCACCTTCTGCGGAAGATGGCTAAGCGGGGCCATGATCCCACCGCCGAAGAAGATGGACTGTTCGTTAAGGGCAGCCACAATCTCCTCCCGATCGGACTGGCTGACGCTGTTAACAATCCACAGGGTCATAAACAGCGCCATCATCGCCAGGGTAAAATCGGCAAAGGCCACTTTCCAGGCGCCGCCGTGGTGTCCGGCATGGCTCTTTTTGATCTGCCGACGAATGATGGTGGTCTTCTTCCCGCGATCGCGTCGGTTTGCGGTCGCCATTACTCCTCCTCCTCCAGCATGGCGTTGACCCAGGCATCAAGGTTGGCAAAGGTTGGCTTCGACGCCAGGTGCAGCAGCTTGCGCCCGGCATCCACCGCCAGCAGCGTCGGCTTGCCCCCGGCCTGGGCCACCAGCACGGTGCGCACGCACTCCAGCAGAGAGTGCTCGGCCCGCGCCTGCTGCTCCATCGCATTCGCCAGCGGATCCATAAAGCAGTAGCAAAAGAAGACGCCCAAAAAGGTTCCCACCAGCGCAGCCGCCACCTTCAGGCCGATCAGCGCAATCGAGCCGTCGATAGACTGCATGGTGATGATGATCCCCAGCACCGCCGCGCAGATCCCAAAACCGGGCATCGCCTCTGCCGTCCGCTGCAGCGAGCGAGAAGGCGTGAGCAGCTCCTCCTCAATGGTCTCCAGCTCCTGATCGAGGATCCCCTCCAGCTCATGGGCATCAATTTTTCCCATTGCCATCAGGCGAAAGTTGTCGGCTATAAACATGACCAGCCGCTTCTGTTTTAATATCAGCGGGAATTTCTGGAATATTGTGCTCTCTTCCGGCTGCTCAATATGCTGGTCCAGCATGCGCAGCCCGCCGGTTTGCACCATTTCAAGCAGCTCATACAGACACATTAAAAGCTGGCGCTGGAACTCTGCGCCAAGTTTTTTCTTGCCGATCACGCCCTTAATCTGATGGACTATTTCACGCAGCACGTGTAGCGGGTTGGCAATAATCATCGAGCCGATGCCTGCGCCGATAATAATCATAATTTCTGCGGGCTGCCAGATAGCCACCAGCTGGCCACCCTCAACAAAATAGCCACCGAAAACACAGCCCAATATTATTAGTAACCCTAATATTTTTTGCATGAATATCCCGCAACGGTTAATAGCTGAAAAAATAGGTGCGCAGCTTCTCTGCTATCTTTTTATTAAGCTGACAGATTCTGGCTTCGGTTAACTCCAGCACCTGAGCTATCTCTTTTAGATTCATATCCTGCTGATAATATAAATAGAGGATCAGCTGCTCTTTTGCTGACAGGGTTTGTAGCGCCCGGCTCAGCATATGCTGGGTGACGACCTGCTCCTCCAGCCTGCGCCCCTGTAGCGGCAGCTCGCCGGGCCGATCGTTAAGCAGCGCGTCCAGGCTTTCGAGCGTATCGGCCCCCTCCAGGGCAAGATAGTGCTGATACTCGGCGGTGCTTACGCCGTCCGCCTCCAGCTCGGCAGGCTCTGGCTCGCGGCCCAGCGCCTTACGCCGTTCGCGAATCAGATCTTTAATCTGATAGAACTTTTGTCGAAGCTGGCGTGGACGCCAGTCAAGGCGTCTCAGCGCATCCAGTACCGCCCCGCGGATCCGCTGCACCGCGTAGCCGCCAAAGCCTGCGTCGGGCTTGCCGTAACGGCGCAGCGCGTCCAGCAGACCAATAAGCGCAATCTGCTGCATATCCTCCCGCTCCATTACGCAGCTGCACTGCGGCGCAAGCTGTCTGACGACTTTACGTACCAGCGGCAGATAGGCCTGCAGGTAGTGGCTCTCCTGAGCAGGCGTTAACGGAGAGAGGGTCTGAAATGCCTGCATTTCATGGGCGGCTGGCTCCAGCATCATTGGAAAACCAGTTTACCGATCAACATATCGCTATAGGGACCGGGTGTAGCCCTCTTTTTAAGCTCGCGGCTTAATGCTGCGCTAAGCAGCGACTTTATTTCACCGACCTTCAGGGCACGTATTTGCTCATACTTCATGTCCGCCAGCGCGGTCAAAATAATGCTTTGATAAAGCGGCTCGTCGGCCTGGATCTTTTTTGCTGCCTCCTCGTCCTCTGCCACCATAGTCAGGGCCAGCAGCATATAGCGATCCGCCCCTTCGGCATCGCTGAGGGTTATTACCGACTCCTTTAACGGGACAAAAATATCATTGTCATGCTGCTTTTTCTTTTCTGGCGAACTGTTTTTTAAAGCCGCTGCCTTAGGTGGCCGTATATAGTTGACGTACAGCCATGCGCTACCGCCGCCAGCAAGAATAATAAACACCATACCAATAAGACCTAAAAAGACTATTTTTTTCATTCTGTTATCACACTTTAATTAATACAGAGTCTCTCGATTTCAAACCAACCTCTTCCGTGTCCAGCTCGATGGCGGTAACGATTTGCGAAGGGGTTTGCCGGTTATCGCGCTGCCGCCGGGAGTGGGAACCCGACTGCCCGTCGGGGGAGACCTGTACCTCTACCTGCACAAAGTTCTGCTGGGTGAGCTGGGTTCGCAGCGCATCACCGCACTGCTGCAGGGTGCGGCAGACGTCCGCCTGCGACGCGCCGATATGCACCGTCAGTTTGCCTGCCTCCAGCTGAATGGCGATCTCCAGCTTGCCCAGCGACGGCGGATCGAGGCGGATGGTTGAGACCTGCTGCTGCTGACTAAGCTGAAAATGAATGTTCTCTTTCAGCATGTGGATCAGCGCCTCGCCCCACTGCGCGGATCGGGTATCAACGCCGATCGTCCTCTCCGGCGGCATTTTTCCCGCTAAAAGGCGCGTATCGTTGGCAATAAAGGCGCTATTCGCTGCCGGCGAGGCGGGTTCTGGCCTGTCATGGAGACGCTTTTCATTTACCGCCGGTACCGCATGGCGCAGCGCAGCGGGCCGCTCCGGCCGGAGAGGTTCAGCCTGCCCGCCTAACGAGGCGATAGCGGGTAGCGTATCAGCGGTCAAACGTACCTGCTCTGCCAGCTGCTTTGGGGTAGCGGCAGCAACCTGCCCCGGCAGTGCGCCTTGCGCTAACGGCGTCGAGATCACAGGCTGGGCCATCTGCACCGCTGCGGGTCGCTCCGGCATCAGCAGCACGGTCATTAGGGTCTCCAGCGCCTGGGGGACCGTCTCATCCTGGCGGGCAGGTTTAGCCTGTTTTTCGCCAGGCTTATGTTCTTCCCTGCTCTCCGTCAGCGTTTGCAGCTGCTCCCGCAGGGCAGCGTGTGCCGCTTCCGGCAGCATGAAGAGAGGCTCCTGCGAACGGCCCTCTCCCTGCGCCTGAACGGACGCCGATGCTAACCGCTGTACCAGCGCGCCGGTGATTAAGCTCAGCGTATTCATGGCTGCTCCGACACGATGTTCATCAGCGAATAGGCCAGCACCCCTTCACGCTGTTGGCGATGCTTTTCCATCCGCGCCTGTAGCAGCGCTGCCCGTTCGGTTCGCCGGGCGATGATCTCGCCGTAGGCCTGACGCAGCCGCGCCTTGAGCGCCTCCAGCTCCGCCTCCGGCGGCTGGCTCGCGCAGTAGGCGTTGAACAGCGTCATCAGGCGGGTATGCAGTGCGGGCATCCTGCGCCAGCGCTGCTTATCCAGCGCTTCGTTCATCGCCTCCAGCAGCTCAGCAACCTGTTTGTTTACGGTTTGCGTTTCCATCTGTTAACCCAGCTTTTTCGCCAGCCCCTGCCAGCCCTCGTGGAGGTTGCCCAAAATCAGCACAACCTCGTCTATTTTTTGCGTATTGAGTTCGCTGCTGGCTTCATACAGGCGATAGACGCAGTGGTCATAAAGCCGCGCCAGGTTCAGCACCAGCTCACCGCCGTTTTCAAACTCCAGCGAGCTGGTCAGTGCGTTAAGAATGTCGATGCACTTGTTAATGCTTTTGGCTTTCCGATCGTAGCGTTTATGCGCGATGTGGCTTTTGGCGCGCTCCAGCTCCTCCAGCAGGCCAGCATAGAGCACCAGCACGAGATCCAGCGGCGACGCCGAGGCCGTACGGGAGGCCAGATCGATCTCTTTATACTGGCTATAGCCGTTTTCGGATGCGTACATAGGGTTAAGTCCTCTGTTTCCGTGTCGCTCAGGCAAACGCCGCCATGCTGACCTGCATGGAATAGATTTCGACCATCGTGGAGGTGTACTCCTCCAGGTAGCGCTCGTAGGAGGCGTTATAAAGCTCTTTTACCTGGTCAACCTCGCGGGTTAGCTTGTCCTGCTCCTCGTCAATGGCGTCCTGGCGCTGAGTAATGATGCCGCTGTTGTCATCAAGATAGGTCTCCATCACGCTATCGATCTGGGCGGTCATGCTGTCGTCGCCAACAAACAGCGAGGTTAACCCCTCCGGGTTCTCCGCCATTGCCGCGCTAAACTGCTCGGAATCGATCTGCAGATGGCCCTCAGCATCCAGCGCGATGCCGTAGTCAAGCATTGAGACGCCGTTATAGGTGGCATGGGTGATGCTCTGGATCTGCCGCTCCAGCGAAGAGATGCCCGCATCGCCGGCAAACGGCCCCGCTGGCTGGCCGTTGCTGCCAAAGGTAGTTAACGAATCGAGGGTATCCACCAGCGTGTTGTAGGCATCGACAAAGGTCTGCACCTTCTCCTGGGATGCCGACGCGTCGTTCGCCACGGTAAAGGTGATGGGACCCTCCGTTTCTGAGGTTTCGGCAAAGGTGATCGAGACGCCAGGAATAAGATCGGTATAGGTGTTGGAGCCGCTGGAGATCTCGATACCCTCCTCCGGCGAACTACCAAGATAGACAACAGAGTCCTGCGCGACGGAGAGATCTTTTTGGGCGCTGAGATCGGAGGCAAAAGCCGAGCCGGGATCGATGCCGCTGGTAGAGACGGTAAATGCCGAAGCGGTGCCGGTCTCATCGGCGGTGAGCATCAGGGTGGTTGAATCGCCGGTGTTAACCAGTGTGGCGGTGACGCCAGGGTTATCCTCTGAACCGTTAATGGCGTCGCACAGCTCGCCCACCGACACGCTGCCGTCAGCGTTGCCGTCTGCCTGGGCGAGATCGATATCCATCTCGCTGTCGCCCATGGTAATGGTGAACGTGCCGCTGCTGGGAATATCGCCGTTGGCAATGTTGAACGTGCTCTGCTGAGCGGTCGCCAGCTGCTGAACATAAAAAGTGTAGGTGCCAGCCTGCGCTTCAGAATTGGCCGTGACGGTGGCCGAATCGTTGTTGGCTGACACCGTATTCACTACCGGGCCGCTGGTGTCGCTATTCAGCGCATCCACCGCCGACTGGAACGACGTCAGGGCGCTCTCCAGCGTCGATAGCGCTGAGCTTTCGGTGTCCAGGTCGGTTTGCTGGCGTTGCAGCTGGCTCGCCCGGGTCGAAATATCCATCAGGGCAAATTGTTTAGCCATTGTTTGCGGGTTTATCATCGTCGCTCCATTCGGTTACAGCCAGGCTCAGCAATAACGGTGCCAACTTTTATCTATTTGAATTTAATGAAGTAAAAAATTGGCGAGGAAAAGTTGCTTCCGTAGCCGGGGGAAAATTGTTTCCTCCATGGCTACCGCAGGTAAAACGGCCACACCGCCCGAGAGCGGTGTGGCTGAGTAGCGTGCGGTTGATTATTGCAGCAGGCTGGAGACCATTCCGGACATGCTGTTGGCCTGCTTCAGCATGGTGATGCCGGTCTGCATCAGCACCTGCTGTTTCGACATGTTCGAGGCCTCCGTGGCGTAATCGGTATCCATAATGTTGCCGATCGCCACCTCGGTGTTGTCCTGCATGCTTTGCAGGTTGGTGGACGTGCTGCTCAGACGGTTCATGGTGGCACCGAGGGTAGACTGAATGCTGCCCACTTCAGCCATCACGTTCTGTACCGCGCTAATGGTGGTGTTTGCTGAGTCGAGCGTTAACAGTTCGCTGCCGCTGGCTGCGGTGCCGCCTGAACCATCCGTACCGTAGTCACCGCTAAAGGCCGCGCTCAACGTACCCAGATCCGTTGCCAGCGTGCTGACCTGAGTAGAGATATTGATGGTGATCTGATCGCTGGTCTGGGAGCCTACCTGGAAGGTGACGCCGGAAGTGCTGGTAAACAGGCCGTTTTCCGAAGCATTGAACAGGTTGGTGCCGCCGTTGGTGGTGTTCTGCAGCATGTCGGACATCTCCTGCCCCAGCTCGTCGAACTCCGACTGCATCGCCGCACGGTCATCATCGCTGTACGTTCCGTTAGCTGCCTGGGTCGCGAGTTCGTCCATGCGTCCCAGAATATCGTTCATCTCGTCAAACATGCCGTCTGCGGTTTGCAGCATGGCGGTGGCGTCAGCAATGTTACGCTGCGCCATCGCCATGCCGTCAGACTGGGTCTGCATGCGGTTAGCAATCTGCTTGCCGGCGGCGTCGTCCGCTGAGGAGTTGATACGCTTACCGGTTGCCAGGCGCTCCATGGACTGGCTCAGTGAGGCGTTGCTTTTGTTGATGGCGTTGACCGCTGCCATCGAGGCGGCGTTAGTATTAATAGATAACATCGTTCTGCTCCTTGAATAAGTAAATCTCAGCTGAGGTACAGAACTAAAGCGGCGCACATCGGAAAAAATTAAACAGACGGGAAAAATTTTTTTGCGGGGGTGAAAAGGGGTAAGGGCGTCAGATCCTGACGCCCGCTGTATTACTTCGCCAGACCGCTAAACTGACCCAGCACGCGATCGAAAATCGCCAGCCCCTGCCGGATCTGCTCGGCATTGATGGTGCAGGGCGGCACCACGTGAATGCGGTTCTCTACCACAAAGGGCAGCAGACCGCCGTCGATTAGCGCCTGCTTGATGGCGCTCATGTCGGCGGCCGCCACCGGCGTTTTGCGCTGGCGATCGGTCACCAGCTCGATAGCCTGGAACAGCCCCCGGCCGCGCACGTGACCAATCAGGGCGTGCTTCTCCGCCAGCGCCAGCAGGCCAGGTTGCAGCACGCCGTCGCCCATCGCTGCCGCATTCTCCACTACCCCCTCCTCTTTCATGGCGTCGAGAGTGGCAACGATCGCCGCCATCGCCAGCGGGTGTCCAGAGTAGGTTAACCCGCCGGCAAAGAAGTTGTCGTCAAAGTAGCGGCTGATAGGCTCAGAGATCAGCACCCCGCCAGCCGGGACATAGCCTGAGTTTACCCCCTTGGCGAAGGTAATGAGATCCGGCACGATGCCGTCATGTTCAAAGCCAAACCAGCGCCCGGTGCGGCCAAAGCCCGCCATCACCTCATCAACGATGAGAATAATGCCGAACTCGTCTGCCAGCGCGCGTACCCCTTGCATATAACCCTTCGGCGGCACCAGGATGCCCGCCGTGCCGGGGATCGACTCCAGCAGAATGGCGGCAATCGAGGCAGGGCCTTCCACTTCAATCATCCGGCGCAGGTGGGCCAGCGCGCGCTCGCACTCCTCCTCTTCCGTGGTGGCGTTGAACTCGCTGCGGTAGAGGTAGGGGTTGAAGAAGTGGACGTGGCCGCGGGAGTACTCGTTCGGCACGCGCCGCCAGTCGCCGGTGGCGGCAATGGCGCTGCCGGTATTGCCGTGGTATGAGCGGTAGGCGGAGAAGATCTTATCCCGCCCGGTATAGAGGCGTGCCATGCGGATGGCGTTCTCGTTGGCGTCTGCCCCCGCGTTGGTAAAGAACACCTTGCTGAACCCTTCAGGAGCCAGCTCAACAATACGCTTTGCCGCTTCGCCACGCATCAGGTTGGCGGTCGCCGGGGCGATGGTCACCAGCGACTCCAGCTGGGCCTTCATTGCCGCCAGCACGCGCGGATGCTGATAGCCGATATTAACGTTGACCAGCTGGCTGCTGAAGTCGAGCCAGCTGTTGCCGTCATAGTCCCATAGCTCGCACCCCTTCGCCCCGGCGATGACCAGCGGGTTAAGGTTGCCCTGGGTTGACCATGAGTGAAATACATACGAACGGTCCAGCTGACGTACATCGTCATTCGTTATCGCCATCTCGCTCTGAAGTGCCAGTTTCATGCCCTGCTCCTTTCATACCGTTGTGGTTGGGTTCATCATGCGGCGGGCGGGCAGCAGGCAGATAGAGCCAGTCCGGCGATCGCTCTGTGACAAGGGTGTCACAAAATGCAGGCAAAACTGGCTCTGTGTCGGACCCGCCGCTGTTTCTATAGTGGACTCCTGAACTCAACAGGAGAACGCGATGACAACAGCAACGAAAGTGGTATTTATTACCGGGGCAACATCAGGCTTTGGCGCGGCCGCAGCGCATCTCTTTGCCCGCGCGGGTTGGGGCGTGGTGTTAAGCGGACGGCGCATGGCCCGGCTGGAGGCGCTGCAAGCCGAGCTGGGCGCGCATGTGCCGGTGCATATCATTGAGCTGGACGTGCGTGATAACGCGGCGGTGAAGGCGGCCGTTGCAAACCTGCCAGAGGCGTTCCGGGATATCACCGCGCTGATCAACAACGCCGGGCTGGCGCTGGCGCCGCAGCCTGCCCAGGCCGTTGAGCTACAGGATTGGCAGACGATGATCGACACCAACGTCACCGGGCTGGTTAACGTAACCCATGCCCTGCTGCCAACGCTGATCGCCCACGGCGCAGGGGCGAGCATTATCAACATCGGTTCCATTGCCGGGCAGTGGCCCTATCCGGGCAGCCACGTCTACGGTGCGACCAAAGCCTTTGTGAAACAGTTCAGCTACAACCTGCGCTGCGATCTGCTCGGCACCGGCGTGCGGGTCACCGATCTCGCGCCGGGCATAGCCGAAACCGAGTTTACCCTGGTGCGCACCAAAGGTGACCAGGCCGCCTCGGACAAGCTCTACGGCGGCACCACGCCGCTCACGGCGCAGGATATCGCCGAGCAGATGCTCTCTATCGCGACCCTGCCGGATCATATCAATATTAACCGCGTCGAGGTGATGCCGGTGCGCCAGGCCTGGCAGCCGTTTGCCATTGACCGGGATTGAAGTGATGTGACACCCCGGTGGCGCTGCGCTTACCGGGGCTACAGTACACTTAACGGCTGCTCTGCAAAAACTTGCGTACCCGCTCGGAGTCCGGATCGGTAAAGAACTTCTCCGGCGCAGCCTTCTCGATCAGCAGTCCCTTCTCCAGAAACACCACCTCGTTGGAGACCTGACGGGCAAACTCCATCTCATGGGTGACTACCACCATCGTGTACCCCTCCGCGGCGAGGGACTTCATTACTCCCAGCACCTCGCTCACCAGCTCCGGATCGAGCGCTGAGGTTGGCTCGTCAAAGAGGATCACCTCTGGTGACATCGCCAGCGAGCGGGCGATGGCCACGCGCTGTTTTTGTCCGCCGGAGAGGGTGATCGGGTAAACGTCCGCCTTATGCCCCATGCCTACCTTTTCTAACTGCTGGCGGGCAATCTCATTGGCCTCGTCGCGCTTCATCCCCTTTACGTGCAGCAGCGCCTCGGTGACGTTCTGCTGCACGGTCAGGTGCGGCCAGAGGTTGAAGCTCTGGAAGACCATGCCGACGCGCTCGCGAATGCGCGACAGCTCCCGGTGCGACATCGCCTTGCCGCTCTGCTCGTCCACGCCGATGCGCTGGCCGCTGATGCGCACCTCGCCGCGATCCGGCTGCTCCAGCCAGTTCATGCAGCGCAGCAGGGTCGATTTGCCGGAGCCGGAGGAGCCGAGAATACTCACCACCGTGCCCTTCTCCACCGTCAGGTTGATATCCCGCAGCACCTCGACGTTATCAAACTGCTTGGAGAGATTCTTTACGCTTACCGCCGTTGTCTCATGCATGGGTCATTCCTCTTCTGGCACCGTAGACGCTCAGTCGCTTAATCAGCAGCTCCAGCAGAATGCTGATGGCCCAGTAGAGAGCAATCGCGACAATAAAGGCATTAAACGGAATAAAATAGGTGGATTGCACGCCGTTAGCCGCAGCGGTAATTTCCTGCACGGTAATAATACTCAGGAAGGCCGTATCCTTCAGGCAGATAATGAGCTGATTGCCCAGCAGCGGCAGCGACGATGAAAATAGGTTGGGCAGAACAATACGGCGGAAGATTTTATAACGGGAGAAGCCCTGGGAGACCGCCGCTTCAATATAACCGACGGAGAAGAGCCGCCGCTGGCTACGCAATATTTCAAAGAAGTAGGCGCCGTGATAAATAACCAGCGCCAACAGTCCCGCGCTCCACGCTTCCATACTGATACCCAGCTCCGGCAGTCCATAATAGAGCAGGTAGGCAAGGATTAAAAAAGGGATGGCGCGCATCAGGCTGACGAAACCAATAATAAGCCGATCGACCACCCGGCTCTGATGCTCCATGACGTAGCAGAGCACAATACCTATCGCCAGGCCGACAACCGCGGCGATAATAAATAGCTCCAGCGTCGCCAGCAGGCCGTTAAGAAAACTCTCCCGCGCCGACCATACGATACTCCACTGATTCATAGCTCCTCCTGCTGTTAACGCGCCAGGCGCTTCGCTTTGCGTTCCGCCATGCCTTGCAGCTTCAGCAGCAGGCCGATAATCACCACGTAGAGCAGACCCGCGGCGAGGATCGGCGACAGCGGCTCGTAGGTGACCGATGAGATACGGTTGGTGACGCGGGTCAGATCGACCACGCCGATAACCGCAATCGCCGGGCTGCCCTTAATTAAAAAGGACATCTCGTTGACCAGCGCGGGCAGGCTCTCAATCCACATCTGCGGCAGCATGATGTAGCGAAAGTAGGTCCAGCGCCGCATCCCTACCGACTCCGCGGCTTCACGCTGGGCGCGGGGAAAATTGCGAAAGGCGTTGCGCCAGATCTCGGCGTTGAACGCCGAGGTGTTGAGGGTCAGCGCGACGATCGCCGCCAGGGTTTTATCCATGTTGATGCCCAGCGTCGGCAGCGACAGGAACAGAAACAGTACCAGCGTGACCAGCGGCGTCGCGCGGGCCAGGCTGATATAGATCACCAGAATCTGATCGACGACAGGAATTTTCATCATTCTGATAAAGGCGATGACCAGGCCGGTTACGACGCCAAAGACGATCGCCAGGCCTGAGATCCAGAGGGTCGTCCATGCGCCTTCAATCAGTAACTGCCATGCCATTGAATCCATGTTGCCCTCCCCTCCTAAATAGAGTGTTGTAACTAAACGCCTATAATCCCGCTAGCTTATGGAACTGCTCGGCGCTGGTAATCGGCTCGTTGGGCAGATCGTCATAGGTTTCGCCAAACCACTTCATCTGCAGCTCTTTCAGCCTGCCGGTTTCCCGCAGATGGTTGGTAAACTTCGTCATATAGGCCAGCAGCTCCGGCGAGTTTTTCGGGATTGGCCAGGCCATATAGCCCGGACCGGATACTGCCAGCCCCTTAGCAAACACCTTCGGCCTGGCCTTCACCAGGTCGTTAACCGAGATCACCACGTTGATCACGTAGTCGAGGCGCTTGTTCGCCAGATCGGCGTAGGCTTCCGGATAAGAGGGATACTCCATCACTGGACCGAGTTTGCCACCCTCTTTCTCCAGCATGGCCTTTAGCTCTGGCAGACGGGCAAGCAGCGCGCTACCGGCCTGCACGCCTACTTTTTTGCCGCTGAGATCTTTTATCGAATTGAGGCTGTCGTCGCCCGCGCGCTTAACAAAATAGTGCTGAGCCGAGGCCCACGGCGGCGTGAAATTAAATACGTTAAGACGTTCGTCGGTGATCACTGCCCCGGTGAGCGCCATATCATATTGCCCGGTGGAGACCGCAGCCAGCAGGCCGGTCCAGGGCAAAATACTCTGGTCGATATTGAATTTGGCATATTTCTTAAGCTCGTCGAGCATATCCTTGTTAAAGCCGTCGGTCTTCCCATTGGTCATAAAGTTAAACGGTGCGTAGTCATCCTCGGTCGCAACTTTAAACGTTCCGGACTTTTCAATTTCAGGTAAATCTCTGGCTGCCGCGTGGTGGGAAAATGCCATCGCCAGGAGCGCTGCAAGACAATATTTGCCGATAAGTTTTTTCATTGTTCCACCTTAAATTAATATGCCAGGCCGTTGCCGCCGCGACGTTCAACGCGCTGCAATAACCGTGCCGAATTAACGTTACGTCCGATTATCGGGGGTGCGTTTTTACAATAGGGAGGCTTTGTCCATTCTGAATAGAGCCAGTTTTGGCGCTTGTCCGTGTCAGCGCTAAATAAGCTGGTACAAAACTTGCTGCATTCCGCTAAAGAGCCTGAAGGAGCGCACTATGATTCGTCACTTACTGCATATTAATTTCGACCGCCAGCGTGGTTTGCAGGAGCAGGTGCGTGAGTCGCTAATCGACGCCATTCTGAGCGGCATTTTTCCCCTTGATGCGCCGCTGCCCTCCTGCCGGGCATTAGCCGCGCAGCTCAACGTCTCCCGCAATACCACGGCGCTGGTCTTCGAGGGGTTAGTCAACGAAGGCTACCTGATCAGCCGTCCGCGCAGCGGCTACTATCTGCATCCGGACTACCATGCTGCCCACTCCGGCGCGGCGGCGCGAGAGCTGGAGCCGCCTGCACCGGAATGTGTAAAAAACGCACCACGCTGGGGCGAAAGGTTGAAGATGCAGCCCAGCCAGCAGGAGTCGATCCTCAAACCCGCCGGCTGGATGCACTATCGCTACCCCTTTATCTACGGACAGCCCGATACCCAACGCTTCCCGCTCACCACGTGGCGCGCGGCGGCAAACTGGCTGCATGGCGGCGTGCGCGATCCGGCCTGGGTAGTCGATCATATCGATCAGGACGTGCCGATGCTGATTGAGCAGATCCGCACCCGCGTGCTGCCCAAGCGCGGCATCGTTGCCGCGCCGGATGAGATCCTGATTACCCTCGGATCGCAAAATGCCCTCTATCTGCTGACCCGCCTGCTGATGTCCCGGCAGACGCGAGTCGCAGTAGAAAACCCGGGCTTTCGCGAAGCGATCAACACCTTTCTCCTCAGCGACACCACGATAGTGCCGCACCCGGTAGATGAGGAAGGGCTGGTGCTCGGCGACGCGCCCTGCGACTACTACTACGTCACGCCCGGCCATCAGGTACCGACGGGAGTGACGATGAGCAGCGCGCGCCGTGCGCAGCTGCTGGCGCATGCTGCCCACCACGACACGGTGATTATCGAGGACGACTATGACTCAGAGAGTAACTTTATGCAGAACCCGCTGCCGGCGCTGAAGGCCAGCGATCGCAGCGGGCGGGTGATCTACGTCAGCAGCCTGTCGAAGGCGCTCTCCCCTGGGCTGCGGTTGGGGTTTATGGTGGCCGATCCGGATCTGATCGACGAAGCCCGCGCCCTCAGGCGTCTGGTGTACCGCCATCCACCGGCCAATATTCAGTATCAGATGGCGCACTTTCTCGCCCAGGGCTACTACGAAACCCATCTACGCCGCTACCACGACGACTCCGCCCGCCGCTGGGAGACGCTGGCCGCCGCGCTACGCACCTCTCTGCCGGAGTGCACGCTGATGGCCGGAAGCGAGCACGCCAACGCCTTCTGGCTGCGGACCCCGCCGTCGGTGAATACCCAGCAGCTGACGTGGCGGGCGGCCCACGCGGGGGTGCTGATTGAGCCGGGCGCGCGCCATTTCCTGGATCCTGCGCCGCCGGAGAACTTCTTTCGCATGGGCTTTCATGCCATCAACCCTGAGGCCATCGCGCCGGGCGTCGAGGTGCTACAGAAGCAGCTGCATCAGCTGTAATTGTCTGATAAATAGCCTGTTGCCCGGCTGCCGCCTCGGTTGGAGCCAAACTCGCTCTATACTGAATAAAAACAGACAACAGCGAGTTGACCTATGCCCTTACCCGACTTTCATCGATCTGACGCCTTTACCCTGGGTATTGAACTGGAGCTGCAGGTGGTTAACCCACCGGGATACGACCTCAGCCAGGACTCCTCTACGCTAATAGACGCCGTCAAGGCCGAAGTCAAAGGCGGCGAGGTGAAGCACGACATCACCGAAAGTATGCTAGAGATCGCCACCGGCGTCTGCGGGAATATTGATCAGGCCGCCGGACAGTTCTCCGCCATGCAGCAGACCATTCTGCGCGCCGCCAGCGAGCACCATCTGCAAATTTGCGGCGGCGGCACGCACCCGTTCCAGACGTGGCAGCGTCAGGAGGTGTGCGACGACGAGCGCTATGCGCGCACGCTTGAGATGTTTGGCTATCTGGTGCAGCAGGCGACGGTGTTCGGCCAGCACGTTCACGTGGGCTGCCCGAGCGGCGACGATGCTATCTATCTGATGCATGGCCTGTCGCGCTTCGTCCCCCACTTTATTGCCCTTGGCGCGGCTTCACCCTACATCCAGGGCACCGACACCCGCTTCGCCTCGTCGCGGCTCAATATCTTCTCCGCGTTTCCGGATAACGGCCACGCTCCCTGGGTCAGCAACTGGTCTGAATTTGAGGGGCTGTTCCGCCGTCTGAGCTACACCAGCATGATCGACAGCATCAAAGATCTGCACTGGGATATTCGCCCCAGCCCGCACTTCGGCACGGTTGAGGTGCGGGTGATGGATACCCCGCTGACCCTCGGCCATGCGGTGAACATTGCCGGGTTCATCCAGGCGATCTCCCACTGGCTGCTGGCGGAGCGGCCGTTCAAGATGCAGGAGCGTGACTATCTGCTCTACAAGTTCAACCGCTTCCAGGCCTGCCGCTACGGCTTTGCCGGGGTGCTGACCGACGTACATACCGGTGAACAGGTCACCATCGGCGAGGATATTCAGCGCCTGCTGGACAAAATTGCCCCCTACGCCGATAAGCTGAACGGCAGCAGCGCCCTGGAAGCGCTGGCCCAGTTTGTGCGGCGTGGCAAGAGTGAGGATCAGTTGATGCGCGATTTCGTTGCCGACGGCGGCTCGCTGATTGGGCTGGTGCAGAAACATGCGGAGATCTGGGCGGCCAATTAGGCCGCTTGCTGTTGCGCCTATATGGCAAATGGCTGACAATATCGTTTTAACTGACGATTAACCTCACCATGACGCACCCGCTTGAATCCCTGATGACGGCCGCAGGTATCTTACTGCTGGCCTTCCTCTCCTGTCTGCTGCTGCCCGTCCCTTCGCCGGGTGGCGCGCTGACGCAGCAGCTTATCGCTACCTTTCATCTGGTCGATGCTAACCAGCTCTACACCCTGCTATTTTGCATCTGGTTCCTGCTGCTCGGCACCATAGAGTACTATGTGCTGCGCTTTATCTGGCGGCGCTGGTTCTCACTGAACCACTCCTCCCGCTAAGTCGCGCAGGCCATAGACCAGCGCCTCGGTCCAGGCGGCATAGTCATGGCCGCTCGACCAGGGGTGGAAGCTGACGCTATAGCCCTTCTCGTCCAGCATCCGGGCAAACTCTTCGCTGTCGCGGTAGATCCCGCCGCCTTTACCTTGCGTCTCAAACCGTCCGGCCTCTACCCAGAAGCGCACCGGGTAGCGCGGCGACTGCTGATACTGGCGCGTCAGCCAGCCGGGAGCTTCCCCTTTCGGCGACCACCAGTAGGATCCGGAGAGGCTCAGCACGTTGCCAAACAGGCGCGGATAGCGCAGCGCCACCCAGGAGGAGGCCAGCCCGCCGTAGCTTGCCCCGCCTACCACCGTCTTACTTCGCGTCAGCGCCACGCCGCGCTGGCGCAGCCACGGCACGAGTTCGTGAGCCATAAAGTCGGCGAAAGCCGGGTTGGGCGGTAGCTCTTTGCCGCGCCGCGCCGCATCAAGACTGTCAACAAACACCACGTTAACCGGCGGTAGCGCGTGGCGAGCGATGAGCGCGTCAAGCACGCTGGCGGTGTGGTAATCCCCCTGCCAGGTTTTGCCATCAAACAGGATCAGCGTCCAGCGTGCGGGCTGCGCCGTGCGCGGTCGGTAGAGGATTATCTCCCGGCTGTTGTTTAGCAGCTCGCTGTGCAGACGGTGACGGGTTAGCGTGCCGTGGCGCACCGGCTGAGCCATCGCTGCGTTGCTGAAGTAGCGGGCAGAAGTAAGATCGAGCAGCGAGGCGCGTTTCCAGCGATCGCTGTGCGGCTCGCTAAGGGTCTGAGGGTTAAGGGGATCGGCCTGGGCGCTCACCAGAATGGCACGCCGCTGCGGCACGGCGCTGCCCGCAAGCTGAGGCACGTCCGGCGCCAGCTTATACTGCATCACCGTATCGTTTGGCACCACGTAGCTGCGGAACCAGACGTCGGAGTTGCCCAGCCGGAAGAGCGGATCGTGATCGCCTCCCGGTGAGCCGAGAATAAAGACGTTGCTGCGCGCGCCGCGCCACAGGAAGGTCACGCGCTTGTGGCTGGCGTCTACCGGCTCGATCAGCGGCGTCCCTGCCAGCTGGCGCGCCTGCCAAAAGTTCTCGCTGGAGCCTCCGGCAGCGAGCTGAGCCGCCAGCCGCTGTAGTGCCGGGCTGACCGGATCCAGCACCTGCGCGCGGCGCAGCGGCGTGGTCTCATGCATCTGCCAGCTAAAGCGCCAGCGCATCCCCTCTTCCCCGTGCAGCACCAGCGATGAAGGCTGCTGCACCGGCAGGGCAAAGAGCAGCGACTGCTCGCCGTCCGGCGGGCCATCCTCCAGCAGCGTGCGCAGGCGGCGGTTGTTGCCATCCAGCAGGCGGGCATCGGTCACACCATAGAGCGTGGCAGCGATATAGTTCTCCGCCAGCCGCGGCAGCTGAAAACAGACCTCGCCGCTGGCATCAAATTTTCCCTGCTGCTCGCCCTGCATCGCTGGCGTATTACAGGTCGCCGCCATTGCAGGTAATGCGCTTAGCCCCATCAATAAACCGCCTACCGCCATCTTCATCGTTCATGTTTCCCTACCAGAATTTGCCAACAACGCTAATGCAAATGGTAATAATTTGCAATATCATTCGCGACGTTAATGATAGCGCTCCCTGCTCCGCTGGCAGGGATCTCAAACAGGCAAGGGAACAGGTAATAATGCTTAAAAACAATAAGATAATGCAGACGTGGTTAGTGAGTTTGGCAGCAGCGGGGGCGACGACGCCTGCGCTAGCCAATGAGGAGACGCTGGTAGTGACAACGGGCGCGGCGGAGGATCCTACCGCACCGCTGAAAGGGATGGTGGCGACCAAAACGCTGTCGGCAACCAAAACCTCAGCCGAGCTGGTGAAGACCCCGCAGTCGGTATCGGTGATTACCCGCGATCAGATGCAGGCCCTGGACGTCACCTCGGTCTCGCAGGCGCTGCGCTACTCCGCCGGGGTCTTTACCGAGTATCGTGGCTCCTCGAACCGTAATGATGAGGTGTTCGTGCGCGGCTTCAGCTATGTGCCGAAATTCCTCGACGGTCTGAGCTTCGGGGCAACCGCCTCATCGCAGACCGGTACCGTCGATCCCTGGCTGCTGGAGCGCGTCGAGCTGGTACGCGGCCCGGCCTCGGTGCTCTTCGGCCAGGTCAACCCAGGCGGCCTGATCGGCATGACCAGCAAGCGCCCCACCAGCGAAGCGATCCATCGCGTTCAGTTCCGCACCGGCAACGATGAGCTGGCAGAGGGAGCGTTCGATTTCGGCGGCCAGCTGAGCGACGATGGTCGCCTGCTCTATCGCCTGAACGGGATCGCCCGCACCCAGCACAGCCAGGTCAAAGATTATAAAGAGGAGCGCGTGGCCATCGCTCCGGCCCTGACGTGGTACCCTAACGATCAGACGCGCTTTACCCTGCTCACCAGCTACCAGAAGGATCCTGACGCGGGCTATCGCAACTTCCTGCCCGCCTACGGCACGGTGCGGAGCGCCGACGGGCAGCACATTCCGCTGGACTTCAACGTCAGCGATCCGAACTATAACCAGTCCTGGCGCGAACAGACGATGGTGGGCTATGAGTTCGAGCATCAGTTCGATGACGTCTTTACCTTCCGCCAGAACGCACGCTACGCCACCATTAAGCAGAAGTACCGCTATCTCGTTTATGCCTCCAGCGCACCGAACAGCACGCTGCTCACCCGTCGCGCCCAGAATGAGGAGCGCCAGACCGACGAGTTCGGCATCGATAACCAGCTGGAGGCGCAGTTCACCACCGCAGAGGTGAACCATACCCTGCTTGGCGGCCTGGATTACAAATCAAGCCGGGACGCTCAGAGTCTGCAGCGCGGCATGGGTGCGCAGTACAACCTGGACTGGCGCAACCCGGTCTACGGTATTAACGTCGATGAGAGCACCTTCAGCACCGCCAGCGACGAGCAGCAGGATCTGGATCAGATGGGTCTCTATCTGCAGGATCAGCTGAGCTGGAACAACTGGGAGCTGCTGCTCTCCGGCCGCTACGACTGGGATGAGGTGCGCACCAGCGACTTTACCTCCGATGACGGCAGCGTGCAGCAGAACGATAATAAGTTCACCTGGCGCACCGGCCTGCTCTACGCCTTTGATTTCGGCCTGTCGCCTTACATCAGCTACAGCACCTCGTTTGAGCCGAACCTGCAAACCAACCGCGCCCCTGGCCTGGCGCCGTTCAAACCTACTACTGGCAAGCAGACCGAGTTGGGCGTGAAGTATCAGCCGGTGGAGAGCACCCTGATGACGCTGGCGGTCTACGATCTTAAGCAGAGCAACGTCCCGACCTACAACAGCTCGCTGGGCTGGTTTGAAAACGCCGGAGAAGTGCGCTCGAAGGGGGTTGAGACGGAGATCCACTCTACCCTGTTTGATAGCCTGAACCTGATTGGCTCCTACACCTATACCGACGCGGAGACCGCCAGCACCACCGTGGCCGGTACCCAGGGCAAAACTCCGGCGCGGATCCCAACCCATATGGCCTCGGCCTTCGCCAGCTACACGCTGCCGTCCGGCCCGCTCAAAAGCCTGACCGCAGGCGTTGGCATGCGCTATCTCGGCACCAGCTACGGCGACGCACGCAACACCTTTAAGGTTCCGGCGGTGGATCTCTACGATGCCATGCTGAGCTACGATCTGGGAGAGGCGAGCAGCAGCCTGAAAGGCGCTACCGTGCAGCTTAACGTCAATAACGTGGCCGATACCAAGTACGTTGCGTCATGCGCCAGCGACAGCGCCTGCTTCTGGGGTATCGGACGTACCGCCACCGCCACGGTCAGCTACGCCTGGTAATGGCTTAACGGTGCCCGGCAGCGCAAACCTGCCGGGCCAACAGAAGCTTAATGCCGCGCCTGGCCGTGGTTCTCCTTGCGGTAGGCCCCCGGCGGCTGGTTAAAGGTGCGGGTGAAAATGCGCGTAAAGGTCTGCTGGGAATCAAAGCCGTACTTAACGCAGATATCAAACACCTTCTGATCGGTATCACGCAGCTCCTGGGCCGCCAGCCGCAGCTTACGTTCGCGGATGTAGCGCCCCAGGCTCTCGCCTTTGTACTGCATAAACAGCCGCTGAAGATGCCATTTGGAGTAGCCCGCGTGGCGCGCAATCTCTTCAATGCGCAGCGGCTGATGCAAATTGTCGTCGATCCACTCGACAATCGTATCGATAACCTGAGCGGAAATGGTCATACGTGGTTCCTCTCTGCTCTTTAAGCGCTGAAACTTGATTATGAGTGAGTAAGCACTCATTATAGAAAGAGGCAGAAAGTCGTCAAGATGATTTTCGATCTTTGACGCAGGCCGTTGCGGAGCGGCAGATGTCATGTTTCAATCAGGGTTTAACAGCGTGTGAGGTAAAGTGTAGTGGCTCGTCCGAAGAGTGAAGATAAAAAACAGGCGTTACTGGAAGCGGCAACCGAAGCATTTGCCCAGTCGGGGATCACCGCCTCCACCGCCCTGATAGCCCGTAATGCGGGCGTTGCGGAAGGCACCCTCTTTCGCTACTTCGCCACTAAAGACGACTTGCTCAATGCGGTCTATCTCGCGCTGAAAACCGATCTCTGTCACGCCATGCTTGACGGTCTCGATCGCTCCGTTAGCGAAGCCAAGGCGCTCACCTGCTATATCTGGAACAGCTATATCGACTGGGGCATTCTGCACCCCATCGGCCACCGGGCGATCCGTCAGCTGGCGGTATCGGGCAAGATCACCTGCGCCACCCAGCAAAATGTCGATGAGCTATTCCCGGATCTGCACACCCTTTGCCGCCGGTCGGTACTGCCGATTTTCCTCACCGAGGCCTTCCACGCCTTTGGCGATGCCCTGTTCCTCTCTCTGGCCGAAACCACCATTGAGTTCGCCAGCCGTGAACCCGAAAAGGCGGACGATTTTAAAGCCCACGGTTTCGAGGCGATGTGGCGCGCCCTGGCGGACAGCAGCGGCAGCTAAAGCGCACGTTTTTCACTTATTTTTTCTTCGCTGAGTCTGTAGGCTACAGCGCAGCACAACTCATCCCAAAAAATCATCAGGAGTATTTATGGATATCGTTTCCATTGCCTTGCAGCGCTACTCAACCAAGGCGTTTGACGCCAGCAAAAAACTGACCGCCGACGAAGCGGAGAAGATCAAAACCCTGCTGCGCTATAGCCCGTCCAGCACCAACTCGCAGCCGTGGCACTTTATCGTTGCCAGCACCGAGGAAGGCAAAGCGCGGGTAGCAAAATCCGCAGCGGGCGGCTATTCGTTCAACGAACGCAAAATGCTGGATGCCTCCCACGTGGTGGTGTTCTGCGCGAAAACCGCGATGGACGACAGCTGGCTGGAGAAGGTGGTGGATCAGGAAGATGCCGATGGCCGCTTTGCCACGCCGGAAGCCAAAGCCGCTAACCACAAGGGCCGCACCTTCTTTGCCGACCTGCACCGTAAGGATCGCCAGGATGACCACGAGTGGATGGCGCGTCAGGTCTACCTGAACGTCGGTAACTTCCTGCTGGGCGTGGGCGCGATGGGCCTCGACGCAGTACCGATCGAAGGTTTTGATGCCGACGTGCTGGACGCCGAGTTTGGCCTGAAAGAGCAAGGCTTCACCAGCCTGGTGGTGGTTCCGGTCGGCCACCACAGCGTGGAAGATTTCAACAAGGCGCTGCCAAAATCCCGCCTGCCAGAAGAGACCGTGGTTACCGAGATCTAATTAGACTTCAGCCACCTACCCGGCGGCGCTGCGCTTGCGCGGGCCTACAGTGAGCACGGTACTCTGCGTAGGCCCGGTAAGCGTCAGCGCCACCGGGCGTTACTCTGCTGACGCCGCCCGGCATGAGCAATAACTCCATGTTACAGCCTTGCCAGCACCTGCTCGCCCGCCTCATCGATCGGTAGATAGACCAGCAGACGCGAACCGTTACGCGGCGCGGAGTACCAGTACATCTGCTGGAGCTGAAACTCACCCAAATCAGGGTGACGGAAGGTTTTAATCTGGTTCTCTACCCCGCGCACCTCATAGCGCTGGTGCCAGAGCGCCTCAAACTCCTCGGAGGCGGCAAAAAAGCGCGCCAGCTTGTTCTCCCACGCCGCTTCGCCGCGGTGCTCCGCCATCGCCGCGCGGAAATAGGAGACAAAGGTCGGCAGCACGTCCCGGTTTGCCAGGCGGCTACGCCAGCCCGGATGGGTCAGATAGAGATAGATACAGTTACGATCGTCTTCCGGCAGCGTCGCAAAATCGACGCCCATCAGCCGACAGAAGGCGTCGTTCCACGCCACGATATCGAAATTGGGTTTCTGAATGCTGGCTGGCTGCGGCAGCAGACTGTCCAGCATCCGGCGCGTGCCGGGGCTGATCCCTTCGCACGGAGTAGGGTTGGCCGACTCCACCGGTGGCAGGCCCGCCAGCAGGAACAGATGCCGGGTCTCCAGCGGGCTGCACTGCAGCGCGTCGGCTACCGCCTGCATCACCACCGCTGAAGGATTGACCTCCCTGCCCTGCTCAAGCCAGGTATACCAGGTCACGCCGACGTCAGCCAGCATCGCTACCTCTTCCCGCCGCAGGCCCGGCGTACGCCGACGCCCGCTGCGCGGAAGTCCCAGCCGCTGCGGATCCAGGCTCTCTCGCCGCGCACGCAGGAAAGCGCCCAGCTGTTTACGGCGATCGTCCTGGCGTATCTGCGCAACGTCCAGCTCGCTGTGGCTCATCAGGCTCATGGTCTCTCCAGCATATCTTCAGCATGGTAGTGCCAGTACCAGTATAATCAGGAACTGGTACCCGTTTATTCAATAAGCGATGCTACGGCCATTCGCTGAATGACGCAATGGAGCTACCATGAAAACGTCACCTGTTTCACCCAGCCGCGCGGGCCTGGTCCTGCTGCTGACCGGCCAGATGCTGCCCATGATCGACACCTCGATCACCAACGTTGCCCTCGACTCAATTACCGCATCGCTGCACGCCAGCGCCACCCAGCTGGAGCTTATTGTCGCCCTGTATGGCGTGGCCTTCGCCGTCTGCCTGGCGATGGGCAGCAAGCTGGGCGATAACTACGGTCGTCGCCGTCTGTTTATGTGGGGCGTGGCGGTGTTTAGCTTCGCTTCCCTGCTGTGCGGCCTGGCCAACTCAATTACCGCCCTGCTGGCGGCTCGCACTTTGCAGGGTGCGGGGGCGGCGCTGATCGTGCCGCAGATCCTTGCGACCCTGCACGTCACCCTGAAAGGCTCGGCTCACGCACGGGCTATTAGCCTCTACGGCGGCATCGGTGGCATCGCGTTTATTGTCGGGCAGATGTGCGGCGGCTGGCTGGTCTCGGCGGATATCGCCGGGCTGGGCTGGCGTAACGCCTTTTTCATCAACGTGCCGATTGGCCTGCTGGTGCTGGCCTTCAGCCATCGCTACGTGCCGGAGACCCGTCGCGATACGCATTCGCCTATCGACTGGCAGGGCACATTTATCCTCGCCCTGATCCTCTGCTGCCTGCTGTTTCCTATGGCGCTGGGACCGGAGCTGCACTGGCCGTGGTCGATGCGGCTGATGCTGCTGGCTACGCTTCCGCTGCTGGTGTGGATGCGGGCCAGCGCGCTGGGCAAGCAACGGCGCGGCGAGCATCCGCTGCTGCCGCCACGTCTTTTGCAGCTCGCCAGCGTTCGCTTCGGCATGGTGATCGCCCTGCTGTTCTTTAGCGCCTGGTCCGGGTTTATGTTCTGCATGGCGCTGACCATGCAGTCCGGTCTGGGAATGGCCCCGTGGCAGTCAGGCAACAGCTTTGTTGCCCTCGGCGTGGCCTACTTCCTCTCGGCCATGTATGCGCCGAAGCTGATTGCCCGCCATAGCATGGGACGGATCCTGCTCTCGGGCCTGGCGGTACAGATCGGCGGCCTGCTGCTGTTGATGGAGACCTTCCATTACTACGGCCAAGCCACCACGACCCTGGCGCTGGTACCCTCAACTGCGCTGATTGGCTACGGCCAGGCGCTGATCGTCAACTGCTTCTACCGGGTGGGAATGCGTGATATCTCCGCCAACGATGCCGGAGCTGGCAGCGCCCTGCTCAGTACCCTCCAGCAGGCGACGCTGGGCCTTGGCCCGGCGGTGTTCGGCTCGCTGCTGTTAGTGCTGATGCGTTATCACCATGGGAGCTATCCTCAGGCGATGATCGGTTTCCTCGGCGTTGAGGCGGTGATGATGCTGCTGCTGGCGGCGGTGGCTATTGGCCTGCGCCACCATCTGAACCGCAGCCCGGCAATCGTAACGTCGTGATCTCAGGCGCTGGCGCGTTCGATAAAGCGCCAGTCCATCATCACCCGCTCCGCCGGGGTATCGGGGTTGTCGATTTTATTAAGCAGCAGGGATACGGCTTTACGGCCAATCTGCAGGGAGGGTTGCGCCACGGTGCTGAGCTGAGGCGAGACCATCTCCGCCAGCGGCGTGCCGTCAAAGCCCACCACGGCGATGTCGTCCGGCATCGTCAGCCCCGCCTGGGCTATCGCCAGCAGCGCCCCGGCCGCCAGGGTATCGGAGACGGCAAACACCGCATCCGGACGCTCATCGGCACGCAGCAGCGTCTCCATCGCCGCCCTGCCCGCGCTAAAGCTCAGCTCGCTGGCGTACTCCACCGCCGTCCAGCTACGGCCGTTTTGCTCCAGCACGCTCTTATAGCCCCGCTCGCGCAGGCGGGCGTATTTATAGCTCAGGTCGTGGTTGATCAGCGCAATGCGCTGGCGGCCCCGGTTGATCAGGTGCTGGATCACGTACTGGGCGGCGTCAATATCGTTAATCCCGACGCAGGAGACGCTCCCCTCATCGGCATACTCTGCGCACTGTACCCAGGGCGCCTGGCCAATCATGGTCGTCAGCTCCGGCAGCTTAGAGAAAGCGTCCATGGTGATGATGCCATCGACGATCTTCCCCGATAGCAGGGTCAGCGCCGAGCGGGAGCGCGCCATATCCGAGCCGGTATTGCACAGCAGGATACGGTAGCCATTCTTCTCCGCCTCCTCCTCAATACCTTTCACCACCTCGGCGCAGAAGGGGTTGGCGATGTTCGACACCAGCACGAGGATCATATAGCTCCGGGCGGTGCGGAGCTGGCGAGCCAGCAGGTTCGGCTGATAGTTGCTCTCTTCAATCGCCGCCAGCACGCGCTCGCGGTTGTGCGGCTTAACGGATCCGCTGTGGTTGATGACCCGGGAGACCGTCGCTACCGACACTCCGGCCAGGCGAGCGATTTTTTGAATTGACATAACGACGACACATCCTGCGGTTAACGCTTTTACAGCAGGCTACCATAAAACCGCTGCCCGGCGAACCGGCAGCGGCTTAGCGGGCTACCCGCACCCAGCGCTGCTGCTGATGGCTTTTTATAATGGCATCAATGATAAACATCACATCAGCGCCATCATAAAAAGAGGCAAACGAACAGGCGCTGGCCTCCGGCATCGTTCCGGCCCGCACCGCCTGGTAGAAGTTCGCCATCATGTTCTTAAAGGCATCGGGCCAGCCCTCAATATGTCCACCGGGAAAGTGTGCGCTACCGGCGACGTCGGGCATCATCAGCCCTGGATCGTCGGTAAGGATCTCGTTGGGGCGCTGACGGTGCCCAATCCACAGCTGCTGGGGGATCTCCTGGTCCCAGCCCAGCGAACAGCTGCTGCCGTTAATCTCAAAGCTGAGGCGGTTTTTCCGCCCCGCGCTTACCTGCGAGACGCTGAAGCAGCCTTTGCTGCCGTCGGCGAAGCGCACCAGCACCGAGCCGCCATCTTCGGTGGTAACCGGGCGATCCTCATACTGCGCATCCTCTCCGCCCGCGCTGAAGGTCGCCCCGCCCTCCAGCCGCGCCTTGCGGGTCGGCCAGACGATAGCCAGATCGGCCATCACCTCGACAATCCGCTGTCCGGTGACAAACTGTAGCGTATCGCACCAGTGCGAGCCGATATCGGCCACCGCCCGCGACGCGCCGCCCAGCGCGGCATCCACCCGCCAGTTGTAGTCCGTCTCCAGCAGCATCCAGTCCTGAAGGTAGCTACCGTAAACCGAGAACAGCCGCCCGAGGCTACCGTGGCGTTGCAGGCTCGCCGCCTGCTGGACCATGGCAAATTGGCGGTAGACAAAGCTGACCCCATGCACCACGCCCGCCTGCTCCGCCAGCGCTACCAGCTCCGTTGCCTCCTCCGGCGTCATACAGAGCGGCTTCTCGGAGAAGACATGCTTACCGGCGCGTAAAATTCGCCTGTTGATATCGGCATGAAGATGGTTAGGCGTGCAGTTATGCACCACATCGATGCCGGGATGGGCCAGCATGGCGTCGATGTCGCCAAAAGCAAAGGGCACGTTGAGCGCGGCGGCCTTCTGCTGCGCTGATTCCAGGGTATGGTCGCAAAGGGCCAAGACCTGCACGTCCCCCAGTCGGCGCAGGGCTTCAATGTGCGCCGGGCCAATAAACCCACTGCCAACAATACCTACGCCGATCATGATGCACCTCCTAATCCCAGCATGGCCCGCACGCTGGCCCGATCGCCGCCGCCTGCGGCAAAATCATCAAACGCCCGGTCCGCCACCGGGATAATGTGGCGGCTAATAAACTCGCTGCCCTCCTGCGCCCCGGCGTCGCCCTGTTTCAGACAGCACTCCCACTCCAGCACCGCCCAGCCGTCGTAGCCGTACTGCGTCAGCTTGCTAAAGATCGCCCCGAAGTCAATCTGCCCATCCCCCGGCGAGCGGAAACGCCCGGCACGATCCACCCACGGCTGATAGCCGCCGTAGACGCCGCTGCGCCCGTTGATGCGGAACTCCGCATCCTTAACGTGGAAGGCTTTAATGCGAGCGTGGTAGATGTCGATAAAGGCCAGATAGTCTATCTGCTGGAGCAGAAGATGGCTGGGATCGTAGAGCATATTGCAGCGCGGGTGGTTATCCACGGCGGCAAGGAAGCGCTCGAAGGTCACCCCGTCGTGCAGATCTTCTCCCGGATGGATCTCAAAGCAGAGATCGACCCCGCAGCGATCGAAACGATCCAGAATTGGCCGCCAGCGGCGGGCCAGCTCGGCAAAGGCTTCGTCGAGCAGCAGGGCATTGTGCGGCGGCCACGGATAGAAGTAGGGCCACGCCAGCGCCCCGGAGAAGGTCGCGTGGGCACGCAGGCCCAGCTTTTGCGAGGCCACCGCCGCCTGGGTCACCTTTTCTACCGCCCACGCCTGGCGCGCCGTAGGATTGCCCCGCAGAGGCTCAGGAGCAAAGTTGTTGAAGGCGGCGTCATAGGCCGGGTGCACGGCCACCAGCTGGCCCTCAAGGTGCGTTGAAAGCTCGCTGATCGTCAGCCCGTAGGTTGCCAGCGTGCCGCTAATCTCATCGCAGTAGGTCTGGCTCAGCGCCGCCAGCTCGAGATCAAAAATATGCGGATGATTGCAGGGAATTTGCAGCGCGTTGTAGCCCAGCCGCGCTGCCCACTCCGCCAACCCCTCCAGGGTATTAAAGGGTGCCTCTTCTCCGATAAACTGCGACAGAAAAATCCCCGGTCCCTGAACTGTTTTCATACCATCCTCCACCGTTAAGCCCGTTCGTTGTCGTCATATTTGAATGTAAACAGGAATACCAGCGCGATAGCGGCAGCGGCGACGGCCGGGATCCACCAGAAGGTTACCCACGCCTCGGGCATGGCCTGCCCGGCGACCAGCCGGTTATAGAGCGCGCCGGAGATCTGCGAACCAAGCAGCATCCCGATGCCGTAGGTGAACATAACGATCATGCTTTGCGCCTGGCCTTTGACCTTTGCTCCTGCCACGCGGTCGGTATAGATAAAGCCTACGACAAAGAAGAAGTCGTAGCAGATGCCGTGCAGCAAAATACCGAGGTAGAGCAGGAAGCGGGTCTCTTCGCTCACCCCGAGGGCGAAGAAGGCGTAGCGCACGAACCAGGCGAACATACCGATCAGCAGCATGTACTTCACGCCGAGGCGGCGAAACAGCAGCGGGATCACCAGCATAAAGACGATCTCGGACATCTGGCCGAATGACATGGCGGTGCTGACGTCCCCTATCCCGGCGTCCGCCAGGTAGGAGGCGGTGTAGGCATAGTAGGTGCCGAGTGGCACGGAGATGAGCATGGCGCAGAGCGAGAAGACAAAGAAGTGGCGCGTTTTTAACAGGGCAAAGGCATCGGCGCAGAAGAGATCGCGCACCGCCACCGGCAGCCCTTTGGCAGGCGCAGGGGTATGCGGCAGCGTCAGGCTATAGAGCGCCAGCAGCACCGAGCAGGCCGCCGCCACCATAAAGATATTGACGCTCGCCGCAATGCCGGTGACGCCGATAAATATCCCCGCCACGATCCAGCCGATGGTGCCGAACACGCGTACCACCGGGAAGGTCTTATCGACGTTCGCCAGGCTATGGAAGGCGATATTGTTGGTTAAGGCCAGGGTCGGCATATAGCAGAGCGTATAGCCAAACAGCAGGCCAATCAGCAGCGCGCCGTTCTGGGCAATCAGCGCCTGCGGGACAAACCAGAGAATGGCCGCCCCGGCGAGGTGCATCACCGCCATCACCTTCTGCGAGGCGAAGAAGCGATCCACCAGCATTCCCAGCACAAAAGGCGAGAGAATCGAGGCGATCGGCCCGGCTGAAAAGGCGTCGCCAATCAGCAGGGCCATGTTGTGCTGGGTCATCACAAGGCCCAGCGTGACGGACCAGCTTCCCCAGATAAAGAACTGGAGAAACATCATCAGGGACAGTCTTGGTACGAGCAGTCGATACTGCACCTGCCCTTTTCCGCTACTTTCGGTTGTAGACACCATTTTATCGCCTCACCTGTGAAAAGTAATCGATTACAAAACGCGGTCACTAGAAAAGTAATCGATTACAAAATAGATTTCCTGTAGCTCAGATGAGATCTGGAAGAGGAGTCACGATAAATAGTATCCAGAACGCCGGGTGGCGCTGTCGCTTACCCGGCCTACAACGGCAGAACCGTGCACTGTGTAGGCCCGGCAAGCGGAGCGCCGCCGGGCAATTGCAGCACGCCGGGTGGCGCTGTCGCTTACCCGGCCTACAACGGCAGAGCCGTGCATTGTGTAGGCCCGGCAAGCGGAGCGCCGCCGGGCAGAGGATTAGCGTACCTTACGGCGCAGCAGCTTGAAGGCGATAAACAGGAAGGCGATCCACACCGGCAGCAGGATGGCGGACATCCGCATGCCGTCGATGGTGCACATCAGGCCCAAAATCAGCACTAAAAAGGCGATGCAGATGTAGTTGCTTGCCGGATAGAGCAGCGCTTTAAACTGCGTAATTCGCCCCTGACGACGCATCGCCGCGCGGAACTTCAGGTGCGCGAGGCAAATCATGATCCAGTTCAGCAGCAGGGTCGCCACCACCAGCGCCATCAGCAGGCCAAAGGCCTCTTTCGGCAGCAGGTAGTTGATGACGATCACCAGCGAGGTGATCGCCGCAGAGAGGAACAGCGAGTTAACCGGCACGCCGCGGGCGTTAACGCGGGTTAAAAACGCCGGGGCATTGCCCTGCACCGAGAGGCCAAACAGCATCCGGCTGTTGGAGTAGACGCCGCTGTTAAAGACCGAGAGCGAAGCCACAAGGATAATAAAGTTCAGCGCCGAGGCAACAATGTTGCTATCCAGCTCGTGGAAAATCATCACAAACGGGCTGCTGTCGGCTTTGACATCTACCCACGGATAGAGTGCCAGCAGCACCACTAGCGAACCGATATAGAAGATCAGGATACGGTAGACCACCTGGTTAACCGCTTTCGGAATGGTGGTCTGCGGATCGCGCGCCTCAGCGGCGGTAATGCCGATCAGCTCCAGGCCGCCGAAGGAGAACATGATCACCGCCAGGGACATGATCAGCCCGTGCCAGCCGGTGGCGAGAAAGCCGCCGTGCTGCCAGAGGTTATCGAAGGTAGCACGCTCGCCGCCGTGGCCGGAGAAGAGCAGCCACAGGCCAAAGCCGATCATCGCGATAATCGCCATCACCTTGATCAGCGCAAACCAGAACTCCATCTCGCCGTAGAGGCGGACGTTAACCAGGTTGGCAGCGTTGATGATGATAAAGAACACGGCGGCCCAGACCCACGTCGGCACGTCCGGCAGCCAGTACTGCATATAGATGCCCGCTGCGGTCAACTCGGCCATGCCCACCAGCACGAACATAACCCAGTAGTTCCAGCCGGAGAGAAAGCCCGCGAAGGGACCCCAGTATTTCCAGGCAAAGTGGGAGAACGAACCGGAGACCGGCTCCTCGACCACCATCTCGCCCAGCTGGCGCATAATGAGGAAGGCGATAATCCCGGCGATGCCGTAGCCCAGCAGCACCGCTGGCCCGGCCATCTGAATTGCCGGACCGATACCGAGAAACAGCCCGGTGCCGATAGCGCCGCCCAGCGCAATAAGTTGAATATGACGGTTTTGCAAACCCCGTTGCAGCGTCGGCCCAGTCCCCGACGCGCCATCTGCCTGTTGCTGGCCAGATGCGATTGACGCGTTTTTCACGCCCTACCCCTGTCTAATTTTATAAAGGGGCATCTTTTAACACTTAGCGTTACCGGTAGCAAGCAGACGAAAAGGCTGGCGTTGCCGCCAGCCCGCCTGTCTCTGCGCTAGAAGTCGTAGCTCATGGAGACCTTCAGGGTACGCGGATCGCCCCGGAAGATGTAGGTTCCCAGATCCTCAACGCCGGACCAGTACTTCTCGTTGGTGACGTTATCCACGCCCACGCGCCACACCATCTCGTTGGCATCCTGATTTAAGCGGGTCCGGTAGCGGACGCCCAGATCCAGCGTGGTGTAGTCATCCAGCTTTTTGGTATTCGCGGCGTTGGCATACTGCGAGCCGGAGTGGTTTACGCGCGCCGTTGCCGTCAGGCCCTCGACCGGCTTGATGTCGTACTCTGCGCCAAACACCATAAAGACGCCAGGAACACCGATAGCATCTTTGCCGTCGTTGGTGCCGTTCTGCGTTTTGGTCATCTCAGCGTTAATCCAGGTGGCGCTGCCGTTGAGGCGCAGGCCGAGCATCGGCTCGCCAAAGACGTTCAGCTCTACGCCGCGGTTACGCTGCTCGCCGTCAAGCTTGTAGGGACCATTGGTGCCGTACTGAATGGCAGAGGGCTTCTTGATCTCAAACAGCGCCAGGGTACCACCGATGCGACCGTAGTCGATCTTCACCCCTACCTCATTCTGCTTCGAGTGGGCAATGCCGGTGCTCTGACCGAAGTTAGAGGCGCTTCTTGGGGCCACCGCGCCCGGCTGCAGCGCTTCGGTATGGTTGGCGTAGAGCGACAGCTCTTCCCACGGCTTATAAACCACGCCGTAGGTTGGCATCCAGCGGCTCTCTTCATAGCGGGAGTCACTCTGTTCCGCTCCCGTAACGTTGTTGTAGTTGCGCACCACCACCTTCTGGTTACGCGCACCCACGGTGAAGAGCAGGCTGTCATCCAGTACGCCCAGGGTATCGCTCAGCAGCCAGCCCTGGGTACGGCTCCGGCTGGTGGTACGCGGATCGCCATAGTTGCCGCCAAAGCTCGTCACAGGTGGCATCGCCACGTCGCTCGGATGGTAGATGTTGATGGTCGGGTTGGCGGCAGCGGCGGACATCCGCCATGCGGTTCTGTCGCGCTTGATCAGCGCCGAATAGCCAACGTTGATTTTATGCGAGACAAAGCCGGTATCGAGGTTGCCGCGCAGGCCCAGCATGCCGCTGTTGGCATCGATATAGCGGTTGGTATCCAGACGGCTTGCCGTCGCATCACCGTTAGCGTTGAGCAGCTTCGGCGAGCTGTAGGTTCCAATTTCATGGGCCTGCTGCGCACCCGTGGCGGCATAGGCGGTCCAGGCGTCGGTCAGGTCATACTCGGCACGGGCTACACCAAACTGGTTGTCAATGTCGTTGTAGCTCCACGTCTGGCTGTAGTTCGTGCTGGGATCCGGCACGTCGGGAATGAAATCTACGCCAGTAATATTGACGCCCATGCCGCTGCCGTGGAAGGTCTTCTTCTGGTAGGCCGCATCCAGCGAGGTGCGCAGGCGATCGCCCCGGTAGTCAAGGCCGATCGAGGCCAGCGTGGTGCGACGACGATCGTGATCCAGCGGGGCTTCGCCCTCACGATGCAGCAGGTTAATGCGCGTGCCAAACTGGTTGTTATCGCCAAAACGACGCCCCAGATCCAGCGAGCCGCCGACCATCGCCTGGCTGGTGTAATCGACGCCTACGCGGGTCGTGGGGGTATCTTCCGCATGCTTAGGCTCAAGGTTGATCATCCCGCCCACGCCGCTGCCCGCCGCGCCGTTCAGCAGACCGTTGGCACCTTTAAAGATCTCGACACGCTCGATCATCTGGGTATCCACCACCTGACGCGGCACCACGCCCGGCAGGCCGCTCATGGTCATGTCGTCGCCATCGAGCTTAAAGCCACGAATGCGATAGGTTTCCGCTGAGTTGCCGTAGCCCTGCACCGGCTGAACGCCCGCGTCGTTGCGCACCACGTCGGCAATGGTTTTGGCCTGCAAATCTTCTACCGCTTTGGCGGTGTAGCCGATGACGTTAAAGGGAACGTCCATCGCTTTCTGTTCGCCGAGCATCCCCAGACGGCCGCCGTGGGCCACCTGACCGTCCAGATAGGCGGGAACCGGCACATCGCCGCCGGGCGTAAACTCGCTGGCCGGTGCGGCCTGCACCACAATGGTATCTTCCTGATTGGTCTTACTGGTGTCAGCGGCTTCAGCCTGCGTCGAATGGGCTACCGCGCCGATAGCCAGCGCAAGCAAGGACTTGCGCAAAGTGAGAGCGTTAGTTTTTATAGGTTGCATCATTAACTCATACGAGAGCGTGGGTTAAAAAAATGGCCCGTTGCCGGGCCGGTTGGATTACTGATTCAGCGCGATGCGGACAACGCTGTCCGGACCGTTGGTCGAGTGATCTTTATTGAAGGCCTGCTTGACGCTGACATAGAGGATCTGGCCGTCGGCAGAAACCAGCAGGCTGTTCGGGTTCGGCGGCAGATCCCACGACTGTTTAACCGCGTAGGTGGTGCCATCGAGGCTCAGCAGCTTGCCGGACTCGCGCTGGCTGATATAGATCTCGTTGCGTTTCGGGTTGAATTTCACCGACAGGGAGTCGCCGACGTCGAGCTGCTTGATCACCTTGCCGGTATGGATATCCAGCACCAGGGTGGTTTTTGCCTTCGAGTTATCGGTCACGAACAGGCGGCCGGTGGCGCTGTCCTCTGCGAAGTTAAGCAGCAGAGCCTCTTTTTCGCCCAGCGGCTTCCAGCGTTTTTCCACACGGTTGGTGCGCGGGTTAATCACCAGAACTTCACCGCCGCCGTTGGCAGCATAGATGCGCTGGGTCTGCTCGGAGTAGTGCAGGCCGGTCATCCATTTACCGGTGTTTTTAATGCGCGTTTTCAGCTTCATGGTTTTCGCATCCACGACCCAGATCAGCGCCGGATCGGCTACCGCGCCAATGTAGAGCAGGCCGTTATGCAGCAGCACCTGGCGTGCGCCGTACGGGAAGCCCTCTTTATTACGCTCCGGGAAGATCGCCCGCGCCAGCACCTTGCCGTCGGCGGTGTTGATGGCGCTGATGCCCGCGTCCAGCGAGTTGGTGACGTAAACGGTTTTACCGTCCGGGGCGATATCCATGCCGAAGTTTTTCAGATCGGTGTGGGTCGATCCGATCGTTTTTAAGGTTTTAGGATCGAGCTTGTAGACCACCCCGCCCTGCACGTCTTTGAACCCTTCAGCGCTGGCAACGTACAGCGCGTCACCCGCCGGGCTTAACGCCAGCTCATAGACGCCCTCGGCCAGGTCGCGCTTCACTATATTGCTCTGCTGCGCTGCCGCTGCCTGCGGCTTTTGCGCCTCGGCAGCCGGTTTTGCGCTGGCGGACTGGGTGGTATTGCAGCCGCTCAGTACCATTGCCATGCAGAGGGCCAGGGCAGAGGTTTTCATTTTCATTAGAAGCATCCTTAACCGTTCAAAATCATTCATCAGAAAGGTAGCGCGCAGGCCAAAAGCGGCCGGGTCAAACGCTAAAGAGAATGAGAACTATAATCATTATGAGTATGCAATCAAGAATAATTACCATGAAAAAGCGATAACGCGCCAGCGCGGCGCGCTGGCAGGCAGGAATGAAATGGCGGGTGGCTGCTACTGTTTGGTTAGAAGGAGTGGCATTCGGCAGGGAGAGAAATTGGTATAGCCTGCACAATGGCCCCGGTAGTCCTCGTAGGCATCGACAAACTGGCTACCGTTCCATAAAAATTGACTCTTTGTCTCACTCACGCCAGCAGAGTTACCCAGGAAGAACCCCTCTATCATTCCATCGCGATAGGTGTCGTTGCTGTTATCTACCCACTGGATGATTTTTTTCATGTCCGGTGAGACGGTATACCAAAGGTTTCCAGCGTTATATGCCCCTTTCCAGCAGGATGCATAAATCAAGGTATGGTCTGCATCCAACCTTGCTGCGAACCACGCCTCCTGCTCAAGATCCTCCGAACAGTCGCTCCCCTTCCCTTTCAATATGCTCGGAAGCAACTGTTTTTTGAAGGTATTAAGCTGATCCGGGCTGAGTTTATGTCCTTCGGTATCAAGTACAGGCATCTTTTTAAGTACCGGTACGGCTTTGGGGAGAGGAACTTTGCTTTCATCCCGATCGCCTTTGCTGAGTATTGCCCCTTGCGTGCCGATTCGCCCCTGAAATTCATCCATTTTTAGCAGAACAGCGTTTGAACCCGCAGATGAAAATGTATACGTGTCAACGCTATCCCTGAAGGTGATTTTTCCTTTGTTGGATAGTGCCGCCATAAAGGCACTGTATTGGCTTTCATTCATCTTCCAGCTAACGTCATCGCCTTTTTCGAGGGGGCCAAGAGACGTTTTATTGATGATAATTTCTGGCGCTGGCTTGCGCTCCGAATCCATCGAGGAGTCATTGTTGGTTAGCAGAACCCAATTTTCAACCTTTGCACCCGGACCAGCCTGGCGGCGGAGGATCACCACGGCGACGTTTTCACTATTCATTGCATTTTCTGTGTAGCCCGCGGCGCGGCAGCTCAACGTGTTATCACAGCCCAGTTCCCAATCACCATGATAGAAAAAGACGTTTTCCTGGCTGCTTTTGGCTATTGATTGAGTAGACACCAGTGCGGATAGGGCGAGCGCCAAAAAAACAGGTAAACGCTTCATGCTTTTTAAAATCTCTTCCTGTTTCATTTTAAAGCCTCTACTGACTCTTCTAACGTAAATACTTTAATCGCTGACGGTTATTTTCAAATAACATATAAGATGCATCAGACTCTATGAGCTTCATTAAGGCTTTCGTTCCGTTTATTGCAGCCTTGAAAAGTTCCATTGTATTATGCACACCCTGATAGAATATGTCTACAACGACATCTTTTACTTTTGGATCTAATGCCGACCATTCTGGAGCATTAGCAATATGTCGAGATAATCTTTTATATACATTAATAGTTTCATTGCGCTTTGCTCGATAAACAATTTCAAATAAACGAACTTGCTGTAAATGCGAAATTTCTCCGACTAACTGACCATAACTTTTAACGAACTGAAAGGCATTTCCACCTTGTAAACCGGAGGCCTTTGAACAAATAACAGCTTTATATTCCTCTATACCAGCACTTCTGAACTCGTAAATAATTTGTCCATGAGATCTGTTTTTCATATCGTACCCCCTACCGATAGTTACTCCGGATGCCCCTCCTGTCCAGTGTAAAATCCTGGAAAATTGTCGCATATGCTGAGGTTGCCTGAATGGCTCCACTGCGGACAAATAGTCTAAACCTTCAGCATCAAATGTTATTTGTCCTTCCCTGACGTGAAGCGGACCAATGTCCCTTGGCCGCCAGTGTGGGGAGATAGACTTACTAAACATGTTAAAAAACCAGATCGCCTGAGGATGCAATAATCCTGAAGGCGTCATATTTAGTAGACGCTGATACCAAATAATTGCTGAATTTGTTTCTGGCCCACAATGACCAGTAATGCGAAGGAAATTGCCATGTATCTGGTTATACCCAGCATTAATGATCATTTTTTGAAGGGTTTTTACGTCATCAGGATTATTAGTGCCGAATGCGCCAACTGAGCCTGTTAGGCGAATTACTCGGGGAAGATGGTATGACAAAATTTATTACTCCTTATCAACCTTCCATCAAAAACAGTCACAACCAACAAATATAAAAGCTAGATGGTAATGTTAAAGATATTGTTACTTAATAAACAACCACAAAGATGATGCACCATAAAAACACCATCAGAGAAGCAGGCAATTGTAACAAAAGCATTAGGTAGGTAAGATTATTATTCTGCCAATTTTATTAGAAGAACCTTTATTAATATACTGAACATTAAAATTAGGCGATAACATTACAAGAATAGATAATGCTTTCAGTCCAAGTTATTATCTGGTCATGTAATAACGGCTCCTTAAAATGAGCCGTTATAAAATAAAGATAAAATGTTTAGTTCAGAATTGACGCCTACAGACCCAGCGCCTTCAACACTGCTGGTTTCGCCGGTTCCCCGGTGCGGGTGGTAACGCCAGCGAGCCAGCTATCCAGCAGTTCCGGGCGTTTTGCCAACTCGGCACGAGCGGCCTCCTGGGCACTCTGCTTATCGTCCAGCACGCGAGTGATAACGGCGTTCTCCAGCGGGACGTCAAACTTCAGCTGGCTGAAGAAGCGGTTGGCGTTCGGGCACTGCGTGGCGAAATCCTTACGCGTAACGGTGTTGACCGTTGCGCTGCCGTAGTTAGCGCCAAAGTAAGCATCGCCCCCGCTCAGGTAGGCCAGCTTAAAGCGGGTGTTCATGGCATGCGGCTCCCAGCCGAGGAAGACGATCCACTCCTTACGCTCCACTGCCCGCGTCACCTGCGCCAGCATCCCGCTCTCGCTCGACTCCACCAGGTTCCACTCCTGCAGGGCAAAATCGTGCTTGTCGAGCATCTTCTTCAGGTTCTGGTTGGCCGGTGCGCCGGGGGCGATGCCGTAAATTTTATGGTTAAACTTGTCGGCGTACTTTTGCAGGTCGGCAAAGTCTTTCACGCCCGCAGCGGCCACGTAGTCCGGCACGGCGAGAGTAAAGCGGGCCGCGGGCAGGTTAGCCCCCAGCACCTTGACCGCGCCGTCGGCGGTAAACTTGCTGATAACCGGCTCCTGGGCAGGCATCCAGTTACCTAAGAAGACATCTACCTGGCCGGTTTTCAGCCCCTGATAGGCCAGCGCCACCGAGAGGTTCTGCACCTTCTGCTGATAGCCCAGCGCGTTCAGCACCACGCCAGAGAGTGCGTTGGTGGCGGCGATGTCCGTCCAGCCCGGATCGGACTGGGTGATGGTGCCACAGCGCGCCTCTTCTGCGGCAATGCTGCTCAGAGGAAGCCAGCCAGCCGCAGCCAGCAGAACGAATTGCGTAATTGTCTTCATTTTCATTGTTATTTTCCTGCCGGTTGTTGGAAAGGACGCGGATAGCGGGCAAAAGCCTCTTGTTCATCCAGCGTCTGGTGATTACGGATATAGCGTTCCGATGCCGCCTGCAACGGCTGGTAGTCCCACTTCGGAATAGCGTCGCGCCCGGCGATACGGGTCAGGAACAGCCGCTTCTGCTGGCTGGCCAGAACCTGCTTATGGAGCGCCTCCAGATCCCAGCGGGAGCGCACCTCATCGGCAAAGGCCTGGGCCTGCTCCTGATAACCCACACGGCTTGCCAGATTGACGCGCTCATGGGGATCCTCAGCAAGGTTGAAGAGCTGCGGTGCTTCGCTAAAGGAGTGAATGTATTTCCAGCTGCCACGGCGGATCATCAGCATCGGGCCGAGCGCCCCCTCTGCAAGGTATTCACTCACCGCATCATCAGGCCCAGCTTCACCCTTCAGGTGTGGCACTACGCTACTGCCGTCGAGGGGCGCAATCGCCTGTGATTTACGATCTTCGCCGCAGGCCAGCTCCACCAGGGTAGGCAGTATGTCAACCAGCGAGACGCTCTGGCTTACCCGGCGCGGCGGGAAACGTTTAGGGTTATGCACAATAAAGGGAATACGTACGGCGTTTTCAAAGAAGGTCATCTTGTACCAGAGGTCGCGCTCGCCGAGCATCTCCCCGTGGTCGGCGATAACCATCACCACGGTATTCTCCGCCAGCCCGGTCTCCTCCAGGGTGCGCACCACTTCGCCAAAGCAGTCATCGACGTAGGCCATCGCGCCGTAATAGGCGTGCCGTGCGCGGCGGATGTGATCGTCAGTGATAAGGCCATCTTCAAGCTGGTACATAGCTCGCAGGCGGACGGAGTGGGCGTCATCCTCCACGTCCCCTCTACGGGTCATCGGCATGTCGATATCCGCCTCGTTAAAACGGTCAAGATAACGCCTCGGAATGGCAAAGGGATCGTGCGGATGGGTCAGGGAGAGCAGCAGCATAAACGGCTGTTCGTCGGGCCGTCGCGCTGCATCATAGAGCCGCTGGCGTGCCTGGAAGAGCGCATCGTCGTCAAAGTCTAGCTGGTTAGTGCGCACGCACTCCCCCGCCTCCAGCACCGAGCTCATATTGTGGAACCAGTCCAGCCGGCGCTCTGGGTGGTGCCAGTCTGGCGTCCAACCAAAATCCGCCGGGTAGATATCGGTAGTCAGACGCTCATCGAAACCGTGGAGCTGATCCGGACCGCAGAAGTGCATCTTGCCCGAGAGCCAGGTCCGGTAGCCCTGCTCGCGCAGATAGTGGCAAAAAGTGGGCGAATCAGCATGAAACTCGGCAGCGTTATCAAACACCGAATTGCGCGAAATAAACTGCCCGGTCATCAGCGACGCACGCGACGGCGCGCAAAGCGGGCTATTACAGTAGGCGGATTCAAATACCACCCCTTCGCGCGCTAATTTATCGATATTCGGTGTCAGACTAACCTTATTACCATATGTTCTGAGGGCGCTGGCCGTTAACTGATCGGCCATAAGAATAACGATATTCGGTTTATTCATAAGCGTGAAGCGTCCAAAAATAAAATAAAAAAGAAAAACGTGTTAGGTTTATCTCACGCTTATTTATCCCTGTGAAGGGGTTATTTCATTATCGTGACATAAGGTGGGTTAATGGCAGGAAAATTACAGCTCCCGCCTCTCCAGGCGCTGGTAGTATTCGAAGCGGCGGCGCGTTTGGGTAATTTTACCGCCGCCGGACACGAGCTGGGACTTTCCCAGCCGGCGGTGAGCCAGCGTATTCAGGCGCTTGAAAACGTTGTCCATGCTCCCCTCTTTGAGCGGCGGCATCGGGGGGTGCAGCTTACCGAGGCGGGCAACAGTCTCTACCTGATCGTGCGTAATAGCCTGAACGAGATCAGCGAGCAGCTGGAGCGCACCCGCCACCAGCGCAGCGTGCTGCGTATCGATACCGATATGGGCTTCGCCAGTTACTGGCTGCTGCCGCGCATGGAGCGGCTTCAGCAGCTTATCCCCGGCGTTGAGGTGCAGATCACCACCTCGCCAAACGACTACAGCTTTCGCGACAGCAATGCCGATCTGGCCATCTACTTTGGTCACGGAAACTGGGCGGGAACCCAGACCCAGCGGCTCTTTCCCGAGACGGTCTTTCCGGTGTGCAACCAGAAAATCATGCAGCAACTTCAGCAGGATAAACGCCCTGAAGCCCTGCTGGCTTTCCCGCTGCTTAAGCTGCCGGAGACCCGGCCCCAGCGCTGGATGACGTGGGAGGAGTGGTTCCGTCAGCACCATGTTTACGGCCAGAGCCATGCCGCCTCGCGCACCTTTAACGCCTACTCGCTGGTGATCCAGGCGGCGCTGGAGGGCCAGGGGATCGCCCTCGGCTGGCAGCCGCTTATTGCGCCGTTCCTGGCAGACAATCGGCTGGTGCAGTGCGGGCCGCAGCTGCGTACCGAGCGCGGCTACTATCTTATTTCTGCCAGCGGCAAAACGACAACTGCCCAGCATGAAAAAGTAAAAGCCTGGCTATTAGATGAGGCATGGCGTTTTCATTCAGCGGAAATGCGTTTACCGGAAATTAGCTAAGCTAATGCTTATTATGTATATCCAAAAAAGCAAAATAGATTTTCGCCTCTCTGGCGATTACGTTAATGTGTAGTTGCATATAAATATTAAGATGAAACTATGTCACAGCCACTATTCCAGCTCAATGCGGTTAATAAGAACTATTATCCTGGCGGCGGCAAGCGCCTTTTTTCCCGCCGTGCGCAAACGTCCGGCGTTAATGCGCTGAACAATATTAATTTAGAGATTTTTGCCGGTGAGATTTTTGTCATTGTCGGTCTCTCCGGCTCGGGCAAATCGACTCTGCTGCGTACCCTTAACCATCTCATTCCGGCCAGCTCCGGCGAGGTGATATTCCAGGGCCAGACCCTGGCCGCACTGCCGCCTTCTGAGCTGATTGCCCTGCGCCGCCAGCATATCGGTATGGTTTTCCAGTCGTTCGCCCTGTTTGAAGAGCGCAGCGTGCTGGACAACGTGGCGTTTGGCCTGGAGGTAGCCGGCGTGGCCCGTCCGCTTCGCCATCAGCAGGCGCGCGCCATGCTGGAGAAGGTTGGCCTGGGTGACGTTGCCGACAGCTATCCCCATCAGCTCTCCGGTGGGATGCAGCAGCGCGTGGGCCTCGCCCGGGCGTTGGTGGTTAACCCTACCGTGCTGCTAATGGATGAAGCCTTCTCCGCGCTGGATCCGATCATTCGCCGGGAGATGCAGTCGCTGCTGCTGACGTTGCAGGCGGAGTCCCGGCGCACCATCGTGTTTGTCACTCACGATATGGAGGAGGCGCTGCGCCTTGGCACACGCATTGCGATCATGGAGAAAGGCGAGCTGGTACAGGTCGGCAAGCCGGAGGCGCTGATCAACGCCCCCGCCACCGCCTACGTGCGCCACTTCTTCTCCGGCGTGGACGTTTCGCGCTGGCAGCTGGCGGAAACCTATGCCGATGTCTGGACGCAGTAAGGAGTAACATGAGCTATCCCTTAGACTTTAGCCGCCAGATCGACGACGCGGTACACACCCTGCTGGCCCACGCGGGCGGATTTTTCGATGGCTTTGCCAGGGTGGTGGATGCCTTTGCCGGCAGCCTTGAGCAGCTGATCGGGGCACTGAATCCGTGGGGGCTGGTGATCCTGGCCGTGGGGCTGAGCGCGTGGCGCATCGGCAAAGGCTTCGCCTTTTTTGCGCTGCTTGCCACCCTCTATATTATCTACAGCGGCTACAGCGATCACGCCGCCGTGACCCTGGCCCTTACTCTCTCCTCTACCTTTTTCAGCCTGCTGATCGGTATCCCGCTTGGGATCTGGAGCGCAAGGCGGGCGCGGGTTGGCAGCGTGGTGCGTACCCTGCTCGACTTTATGCAGACCATGCCGGCGTTTGTCTATCTGATCCCGGCCACCATTCTGTTTGGCCTTGGACGTCCACCGGGCATCTTCGCCACTATCCTCTTCTCCATGCCGCCGGTGGTACGCCTTACCGACCTTGGTATTCGTCAGGTGAATAGCGCACGCATTGAAGCTGGCATTGCCTTCGGCTGTACGCCGTGGCAGCTGTTGTGGAAAGTGCAGCTGCCAGCGGCCCAGCCGTCCATTATGGCTGGCGTTAACCAGACCATTATGATGGCGATGTCGATGGTAATTATCGCTTCGATGGTGGGCGCAGGCGGCCTCGGTAACGATATCCTCAGCAGCATCCAGCAGCTTGAAATTGGCCTGGGGCTACAGAGCGGCCTGGTCGTCGTGCTGATGGCTATCCTGCTGGACCGCCTCTCGGCCAGCTTTGCCCGCCAGCGGCACCGTGAATAAGTCATAGCAACGCCCCCAATAAAGATGGGGTTGCACGTTAAGATGATAAAGATTATCTTTCTCATTACTGAATAGCTGAGTAAATAACTCAGGTATTCAGTACGACATTGCTCACATTGCTTCCAGTATTTACTGCCCGCCCTGCGCGGGCTTTTTTTTCGCCTGCGGACAGGCGAGGGTTATCGCTGCAGTTTGCCTTTAGGCTCGATAAAATAGCGTTGTAACTTTCTGCAAGTGATTGAAATAAAAGCGTCATATTACAGACTTATTCTAGGATAAATCTTACTTGCTGAGAAAATGCCGGTCATTATGGAAATACCTCTCTCCTCGCGCCAGTTAAACGCAGGCATGTTACGCATCGCTGTACCGCATGTGACTCCCGACTCCAACAATCAGCAGGTGATGGCTCTCTTTAGTGAGCATAAGACACTGATCGGCCTGCCGGTGCTGGAAAACGGTCGCCCGCTCGGCATGATTAACCGGCACATCTTTCTCTCCCAGATGAGTCGCCCCTTCTTTCACGAACTCTACGATCAAAAGAGCTGCATTGCCTTTATGGATAAGACGCCGCTGATCGTTGAGGCCAGCGCCGGGCTGGAGTACCTCGCCGAGCGGGTAATCGAAACCGGCGATAAGGCGGTGACCGAGGGCTTCATCCTCACCGATGAGGGCATGTACCTGGGGATTGGCCTCGGCATCGACCTGATCAAGACGGTCTCCGACCTACAGGCCAAACAGCATTTTCAGATCATGCAGAGCATTGAATATGCACGGGTGATCCAGGAGTCGATGCTGAGCCGCTCGCGGCAGGGTATTGAGGAGAGCCTGCGAGACTGGTGCCTCTACTGGCAGCCACGAGACTGCGTGGGCGGCGACATCTACGCTTTTCAGCGCGACGAGAATGGCTGGCTGGCGGTGATTGCTGACTGCACCGGCCACGGCGTTCCCGGCGCGTTTATGACCTTTATCTTCGCCTCTGCGCTGGAGAAGGCGCTCTCCCAGGCCCCGGCGCATGAGCCGGATCGTCTGCTGGCGATCGTCAATCGCCATATTAAGCAGACCTTGAGCCAGCTCCATCCCAGCGCCGACCTCAACCAGTCTAATGATGGTTGCGATGCCATCGCCCTTTATGCCGACAACGCCAACGAGCAGCTGATCTGGGCTAACGCCCGGATGCACGCCTTTATGCTGGGCGCAGAGGATGACGAAGCAAGCATGCTTGAATCAGACAGAAAAGGTCTCGGCTATACCGACACCCCCGCGGATCAGCAGTGGCGACGCTATCAGCGTCCGTTGCGCTCTGGAGATCAGGTGATGATCGTTACCGACGGCGTAACGGATCAGATTGGCGGCGAGCGCGGCATTATGTTTGGTAAAAAACGTATTCAGTCCCTGTTATTACAGAACCGAACTCTGCCGATGAATGCCCTCTCCGGTGCGCTGCTGGAGGGGCTTCACGCCTGGCAAGGTAAGGAAGCGTCGCGTGATGACATGACGTGGTTTGGTTTTCGCTGGTGAAAAACGATATGAAATTAAGTGACCTGCAGGTCAAAGAGGCGGTGCTGCTACCGCTAATTACGCTACAGAGGCAGAGCGCGGTCGAGCTGTTCTATACCGGTTATTTTTCGCAGCAGCATATCGTCGCGATGGGTGACGTGGTGCGGGCATGGCTCGATAAGCATGAATCTTCGCTGCCGCTGCGCCGTCGGCTCTTCTCTGTTTTTATTGAGATGGGCCAGAACATTGTGCGCTACTCCAGCGACGAGCGCTACATCGGCACGGACAAAGAGGAGCTGCGCTTCGGCTCGCTCTGCCTGCATACCGATCATGCTAACTACTATCTTGAAACCGCTAACCTGGTGGGCTGTGAAGCGTCCTCTTTATTGCGGAACAACCTCGACGTGCTGCGCACCATGACCCAGGACGAAATCAAGCAGGCCTGGAAACAGAATTTACGCAGTGAAGCGCCCGCGACCAGTAAAGGGGCCAATATCGGGCTGTTGACCATGGCGCGAGATACCAGCGAACCGCTGGAGTACCGCATTCATCCTCTGGCGGCCAGCTCGCTGTCCGCATTCCATCTTAAGGCCACCTTTTGCCATGACTGATACCACACTGCCTGGCGCGATTGTGCTCGCAGCAACCTCTGCCACACCGGAAGTGAACTTTGATTTTGCAGCGCATCATCTGGTGCTAAAAGGTGAGGCCTACCCGGAGAACGCCGCCGCATTCTTCCGCCCGCTGCTGCAGGCCACTGAGAGCTGGCTGCAGGAGACGCCTGCGGGTTCAGCCCCGCTGCAGCTGCACGTGGCGCTGAGCTACTTCAACAGCTCCAGCACCAAGCTGCTGTTTGAATTTTTTGAATCCCTGAACGGTTTTGCAAAATGTGGCAAAGCCTGCGAGCTGCACTGGTACTACGATGCAGATGACGATATTTCAGAAGAGTTTGGCCAGGAAGTTAGCCTTGATTTTCCAGCCCTTGCCGTCTTTTTAACGCCGGATCTTAACGCATGCTAGATATTAACGAGCTATTCCAGGAGGAGTACGCCGTCCTGGAAGACGCCCGGGTAGCCGCTGCCGATGCGCGGCTCCCTGCCGAAGAGTGCCGGGAAAAGCTATGGACGGTGGCGAAACATTACCAGCGGCTCATCCGCCAGTCTTACCGCCTGATCTCACGCAGCGATCGCGCCGAGCGCGAATTAACGCGCATGAACGACGAGCTACAGAAGCTGGCGGCCCGCCTTGAGTATGAGGCGACCCACGATCCGCTCACTGCCGTCTACAACCGTAGCGCAATCATCAACCATATCAATCGTTCTCTGACCCAGGGCAACGTGGCGCTGATCCTGCTGGATATCGATCACTTTAAGCGTATCAACGATGAGTACGGCCACCCGATGGGCGATAAAGTCATCTGCTCCCTGGTCTCCCGCATACGCCATGCGCTACCTTCGCAGGCATCGATTGGCCGCGTAGGCGGCGAAGAGTTCACTATTTTGTTGCCTGATGCCCGGCTGGAAGAGGCAATAATTATTGCACGCTATATTCACGCGTCGCTTAATGCCTCGCCGCTGGATTGTCTTCCTCAGCAATATGTCACGGCCAGCTTCGGCATTAGCCTTGGCGCACGCCATAGCGACTTTGAAGCCTTATATGGCGCAGCCGATATCGCGCTTTATACGGCAAAAAAGCGCGGACGTAATCAGGTTGCTTTACATGAGTCACTATTTCGTCAGGTAATTAAACCAACTACCGTTTCATCATTAACTGAGAGCCTGCGCGCGGTATAGCCCGCAGGCAAGATATATTATATTTCAGCGCAGACTTAATTTTGCTCAGCAAATAATATCCCGGCGGTTGCGATAGACTAATTTTACGGGTCGAATAATTGTAAAATCACGCGAAACAAATTCATTGGTCGTTAGATAGCGCTCTTCATCTTTCTCATCGACCAGACGCCAGAGAGCGGTAAGCGCATCATAGCCAAGGGTTTTCTCGCCTGCGGGCGTGTCAACCCAGTACTCTCCAGACGGCAGATAGCCTGAGGAGAACTGCAAATGCTTACCCGTCTCGCCCTTAATATGATGTTCAATTTTTCTGAACCCAACAGGCACTAAATGGAAGCTATAAAAGGGTAAACTATTAATTTTTAAGTTAGAAAAAGTTGATATAACTTCGTTCTCTCTGGTTAATACTACCTCTTTAAGAGTAACTTTCGAGGAAGGCAAAAGTTCCGGGAATAGGCATTCCACTTTGAAATAGATTATCTGCATATAGGCCTCTGGCTATCATACTTTGTTATGAGAACTTATATATCTTCTACCCTATATAGCGTATTAAACGGAAAACGACATTTTTTTCAGATTATATCGACTATAACCGATCGATAATTACACAGTTTTACATTTGCAAGGATATATTGATTAATAGAGGAAATAATTTTTGCCGCACTATTAATGAGGGTAAAGAACAAATAACCGTCAACATTTTTCAGGCTTTGAAATATGTTTTGCAAGCTTCAGGCTGCGTTTGATTTTATAACCAGCGATCGATAAGCGGGCCACTCTCGCCATAAACTGGATCGCGATGCGGAAAGGGTGCTTTAACAATCGCGTCCAACATCTGGGGGGTTGGCGCACCGCGACAGAGATCAAACTCCTGGCCAGGCGGATATGCCCCTACGACGGTAAAATCATCGCTGCTGCGAATATTGCAGTGTCCTGTCCCCGCAGGTAACAGCACAATATCTCCGCCGCGTACCACTACCTGGTGTCCCTCCGGACCACCCAGCATAATCAACGCTTCACCGCGGGCTACAGCCAGCACCTCATGGGCATTGCTATGGTAGTGGTGATAAGGGTAGATGCCGTTAACCCACTGCGCGGGCCAGCCGTTGTTTTCAAATAGCCGCTGAGCCGTGGCGACCGCCTTCTCATCAGAGCTAAAAACCTGGCGGTAGAGGATAACGGGCAGATGCGGATTATTCGGCACCCAGTCATTCGCGGTCAGTAACAGAACAGAGGTTGAGTCGGTTGCGTCCGCCATAGTCTCTCTTCCAGAAAAGAAGTGGTTATTTTAGCGTAGCTACTTCTGCCATTCGATGCCAGGAGCACGCCTGCGCCAGGCGTAACGTCCGCTTTCCAGCGATGAAAATGGTAATCTTGTCAGTACCTTCTATATTTCGAGAAGTGCATCACATACCGGAGAGTAATTATGAGATTTAAGGGATTAACAAAAGGCTTTTTCATCCTGATATTGCTGGTCGTCACGCTGGCATTTTTTGACATTATGACGCCCTACTACTCGGCTATTTTATGGGCAGCCATCCTGGCGGTGATATTCCACCCGCTTAAAAACAGACTGCGGGACAGGATCGCCGGGCGCAACGGTATTGCCTCGCTGCTGACGGTGTTGATTATCTGTCTTATTGTCTTTACACCGCTGGCGATTATTCTCTCGTCGCTGGCGTTTGAGGCCAATACCGTTTACAGCAAGCTACAGGACAACAATACCCAGTTCCCGGTAGTGGTTGCCGATCTGATTGCGCATCTGCCCGACTGGGCGCAGCAGTTCCTGGCCGATCACGATCTGAATAATGCCACTCAGATCCAGCAGCAGCTGTCGCAGGTAGCCTTAAAGAGCGGACAGTATCTGGCCGGTAGCGCGTTTCTAATCAGTAAGAGTACCTTCAGCTTTACCATTAGCTTTGGCGTCATGCTCTACCTGCTCTTTTTCCTGCTGAAGGATGGGCCATACATCGTTAATCAGGCGCTGGAGTCGCTGCCTCTGTCGCGCTATGTAAAGCATCACCTGTTTGCTAAGTTTGCCGGCGTTTCCCGCGCGACCGTAAAGGGCACGGTAGTGATCGGCGCACTGCAGGGGCTGCTGGGCGGGATCGGCTTCTATATTGTAGGCATTGACGGCAGCGTGCTGTGGGGGGCGCTGATGGCCTTCCTGTCGCTGATCCCGGCGGTAGGCTCAGCCATTATCTGGGTGCCTGCGGCCATTTTCCTATTTGCTACCAATCAGATGTGGCAGGGCTTCTTCATCGTCGGCTTCTTTGTGATTGTCGTGGGCCTGGTGGATAACCTGCTGCGCCCGGTGCTGGTCGGTAAAGATACCAAAATGCCCGACTACCTGGTGCTCATCTCTACCCTCGGCGGTCTGGAGATCTACGGCATTAACGGCTTTGTGATCGGGCCACTGATTGCCGCCCTGTTCCTGGCCTGCTGGAACCTGCTCTCTGGGAAAGATCATCAGGGCAACGCCGACGAGCTTGACGATGAGTTTATCGAAGAGGGACGGCTGCCGCCCGAATCTTAACATCACTACGGCCAGGCAGTGCCTGGCCGTGTTACTCTGCCGTCGTTTATTGACGGTACGGTTAAGTCGCCCTATCTTTACATTTCCTGCCTTCGATCGGGTCCTGTACGTATGAAAATTGCTCTTCCAATGGTTGCAGCCGCATGCCTGGCCTGCGCCCTTAACGCTTCTGCCTCCGAAACCGGTACGCTCTCCATCTCTGGTCTGGTAGTAAATTCAGAGGTTGCGGTTCAGCCTGACGGCCAGCGCACTATCCAGCGTGGCGTCTCTACCCAGACAGTCGCCCTCTCCAGCGATGAAAACCGCAGGATCATCATAACGGCCTGGGATTAACCGCGTCTGAGTGCATCGCCCTCTTCTGCCGGGCTGGATCCAGCCAGCCTGTTTAATATATTCACCAGTTAATTTCTGTTATTTATTAAATGAATGAATGACTCATCAATAATATAATCACGCCAAATATAATAAGCATTATAAATTGCTTTATATCAATAAAATTCTCCATTTGCATTGCTGCGCTTTATTTCATGTGCAATTGTAACTTCAGCTAAGGGAAATCCACCCTCACTCAGGAATTAACTTATTAAGGAAAGTAAATATGAAAAGATCACTGATTACCGCTGCCGTTCTGGCCGTCTCATTTGCTGCACCTGCTGCTTTTGCCGCTGATACTGACACAGGCACCTTAACTATTAATGGCGAGGTAAGAGGTACCACCTGTCACTTTGAAACAAACGGACAAACGGCACATATTAAGATGCAGCAGATCGGCGTCAACTCCTTAAAGGATCTCGCTGCCGGTCAAGCTTATTCTGCTTACAGTAACAAAACCGACATGCCGTTTAAAATTATCTGCGACAATGCTAATGAAGTGCCTAAAATCAAATTCCTGCCTGAGCAGTTTGATAATACAAATAATAATAGCGTAACCAAAAACACAGGTGATGCCAAAGGCGTTGGCTATGCGCTATTTATTAACGATGAGCGCATTAATAGTGATGGTACCACTCCCATTCCTGCCACACTTGGGGCCGATGGAAAATATACTTTTGATATTTCTGCACAATACGCCAGATTGCCCGAAGCTGAGGTTGTAGCTGGTAATGTTGACTCCAGTATCACCCTTATGGTTATCGCAGACTAAAATCGTTTCCCGGCAGTCCGCTGCCGGGTTTTTCTTGCGGAGACAGGATCATGAAAAGGATTTTTGCCACCCTGCTTGCCGTTGCAGCGCTTCCCGCCTGGGGCGGCGTTTATATTTATGGCACGCGTGTTATCTACCCAGCCGCGCAGAAAGAGGTCACCGTTCAGCTGATGAACCAGGGCGATCGCAGTGCACTTGTGCAGGCGTGGATTGACGATGGCAATACACAGACGCCCCCGGAGAAGCTGCAGGTTCCTTTCCTTTTGACGCCTCCGGTTGTCAAAGTAAAAGCCAATACCGGGCAGCAGCTTAAAATCAAATTTACAAAAGCGAATTTACCGCAGGATCGTGAGTCGCTTTACTATCTCAACGTTCTTGATATTCCACCCAATGAAACTAGCGGTGAGGAAACCAATAAACTTAAGTTCGCTCTCCAGAACAGAATTAAGCTTATCTACCGTCCGGCCAGCCTGCCGGGCGTGAATAAAGAGACGTTCTCCCGGTTGCATATCAATAAAACAAATAGTGGCATAATCATTGAGAACAATTCGGCGAATTGGTTGACCATCCCAGAGATTAGCAGCACTGCCAAAATAAACAAAGAGACGCTGATGCTGGCCCCGCACGCAAATGCGACTTTATCCGGCTCGCCTGCCGCCTCACAATATGCCGTTACGCTAATTGACGACTACGGAAACTATCTACGCGAAAATATTAAAAGCAATTAACAGACAGGGAAGCTGCTATGTATAAACTTAACCTCATTACGATGGGGATAGTCTCCTCTTTGCTTTTGCATATTCTTTCCGCCCGGGCCGAAACCTTCGATACCCATTTTTTACATGGTGGATTAAAGGGTACCAAAACTGCCGACTTACAGCTTGACGGTGATAAGCCTCTATCCGGGAATTACGATCTGGATATTTATCTTAATGATGAATGGCGCGGACGCTATAGTGTAGTTGTGCCGGACGATGCGGACAAAACCTGCTTACCTGTTGCTCAGCTACAGCAGATAGGTATTAAGACCGAAGCGTTTAAAGACGCATCGGCGGAGACGTGCCTTACGCTGAACGACGCCGTACAGGGCGGCAGCGTGGATTATGATATCAGCCAGCTGGCCCTTAAGCTCACCGTTCCCCAGGCCTGGGTCACCACTCACGAACGCGGCTATATGCCGCCGGAAACCTGGGACCGGGGGATTAACGCTTTCTACACCTCCTACTACGCCAGCCAGTACTATAGCGACTACAAACAGAACGGCAGCAGTAAGAGCAGCTATGTCAACTTCAATAGCGGCCTGAACCTGTTGGGCTTCCAGCTCCACTCCAGCACTAACTACACGAAATCTGACGATAGCCAGGGCAAATGGAAGAGCAATACCCTCTATCTGGAGCGCGCTATTCCTGAAATCCTCAGCACCGCGCGCGCCGGGGATATGTATACCGACGGCGAGCTGTTTGATGCGGTACGCTTCAACGGCGTCCGGCTCTGGCGCGATATGCAGATGCTACCCAACTCTAAGCAAAATTTTACGCCGGTGGTCAGAGGGATCGCCCAGAGTAACGCCTTGGTTACCGTGGAGCAGAACGGCTTTGTGGTTTACCAGAGTGAAGTGCCGCCCGGCCCGTTTGCTATTGACGATATGCAGCTGGCAGGCGGTGGCGCCGACCTCGACGTTACCGTAAAGGAGGCGGATGGCACCACCACGCACTATCTGGTGCCCTTCTCCTCCGTCCCCAAAATGCTTCAACCCGGGGTAACAAAATATGACGTTGCCGCCGGGCGCAGCCATATTGAGGGAGCCAGCGATCAGGCGGACTTTATGCAGGGTAGCTGGCAGTACGGCATCAATAATCTGATTACCCTCTACACCGGCACGATGCTGTCGAATGATTACAATGCCTTTCTGCTTGGCAGCGGCTGGAATACCCGCCTTGGCGCCTTCTCCCTCGACGTGACGCGCTCCCACAGTAGCCAGGATGATGGCGCGACCTATGACGGGCAGAGCTACCAGATTGCCTGGAGTAAATATTTGACGCCCACCGGTACACAGCTGTCGATGGCTGCATGGCGCTACTCCTCTAAGGACTACCGCACCTTTAACGATCACGTCTGGGCAAACAATAAAAATAGCTATCATCGCGATGATGACGATGTGTATGACATTGCCGACTACTACCAAAACGACTTTGGCCGTAAAAACAGCTTCTCGCTGGCGGTTAACCAGGCGCTGCCCGCTGGCTGGGGCTCGCTCTCCGGCAGCGCCCTGTGGCGCGACTACTGGCAGCGGGGAGGAACCCGCAATGACGTCCAGCTAAGCTACTCGAATAACTGGTCACGCGTCACCTACACCCTCTCCGCCAGCCAGTCCTATGATGAGGATGACCGGGAGGATAAACGGTTTAATATCTACTTCTCGATTCCTTTCTCCTGGGGCGACGACATCGCCACGCCACGGCGCGACCTGTACGTCTCCAACAGCACCACCTTTGATGATGACGGCTACCAGTCGAATAACACCAATATTAACGGCATCGCAGGCAGCAGGGATCAGTTTAACTACGGCGTGAACCTGAGCCACCAGCGGCAGGATCACGAAACCGCCGCGGGTGCGAACCTTGCCTGGCATGCGCCTTTCGCTACGCTGGACGGCAGCTATAGCCAGTCCAATCGTTACCACCAGGCCAGCGGCAGCATTCAGGGCGGCGTAGTTGCCTGGGACGGCGGTGTTAATCTGACCCACTCCCTCACCGAGACCTTTGCCATTATTGATGCTCCGGCGCTGGAGGGGGCCGTTGTACAGGGAAACAGGTACAACACCACCAGCAAGCTGGGTAAAGCGATCTATAGCGGTTTAACCCCCTACCGGGAAAATACGCTGCTGCTGGATACCTCCTATACCGAGAGCGACGTGGCGCTCAACGGCAACCGCAAAGGCGTGGTGCCCTATCGCGGCGCGGTGGTGCTGGCTAAGTTTGATACCGACAGTCGTAAGCCGCATCTTTTCACAGCCAGACGCCCGGACGGATCACCGCTGACATTTGGCTATAAAGTGGAAGACGATGCGGGTCAGAACGTCGGCGTGGTCGCCCAGGGCAGCCAGCTATTTATTCGTACTGATAGCGTGCCGCAGTCTGTGCATGTCGCGACGGATAAACAGCAGAGCCTTTTCTGTACCATTACGTTCGGTAAAACAATTGACGAAAGCAAAGTTTATACTTGCCGCTAGAAGGGATCACTATGCGTATTATACTGGCACTTATTACGGTGTTTGCTGTTTTTCAGGCCCACGCGCTCTGCTATTTGACAGGTAGCACCTTCCAGCCGGAGGTCTCTTCAGAAACTATTACTCTGAATCTGGATGCGCCCTCCGCTACCATGTCGAAAGCCATAAGCTTTGAAAACAGTGCGCCTAATTTTAAATGTTTAACCGGTGACGTTACCCCTAACGTTTTTAACCAGTCAGCGGCGAAGAGTATCGCATCTTTCTATGCTATTAAGAGCGACGTGCATAATCTGGTTTTGAAGGTCGCGCTGACCGTCGATCCCACTAAAAAATCCGATCCATTTTTGGGGGATCTGTTTAGCTCTATCGCCCACAGGGCCGTGACGTTAAATCCCTATTTCGCCTATACGTTAACCTATAGCGTACAGAGTCATTATACGGGTAGCGTCGCAGGCACCATTGACGTTAATACACCGTTTACGCTCGATAATTATGTCGTTATCAAACCTGAATCGTGCAACGACCTCACCTGCCTGGCCGTTGATAACACCACTCATCAATATCGGTATAAAATAAGACTACTCGCTAAGTTTACCCCTACCACCTGCACCTTCAAAAATCAGGAGATCTCAGCCCCTGATATTAGCTATCACCAAATTGACAGCAACGGATTCGCAACGCCCAAAACGAAGCAGCCGGAACTGCAGTGCAGCAGCACTACCGGTGTGGCGACCAGCAATATTCATTATCATTTTGAGCCTATCAGCACGCTTAACAGCCAAATAGTGACAAACGATCTCGGTACGCAGCCGGGGAGCGCGGGTGAGGTTGGGTTTATGCTTACCAATAATAGCGAAGCCATTACTTTTCAGCCCAGCCAGAAATTTACCCTCGCCAGCCGGGGCAGCGATTTGCAGAATCAGGCAGTCTATCCGCTCAATTTGCAGCTTCGCTATGCGCGCTATGGCAATAACGTTTTTTCCGGACGAGTGCAGAGCAGGGTCAAAGTCGTTGTGGATTATGATTAACAGCAAGCGATAACAAACTCACCTGTGGTTCTTCATCCATAATGAGGTAAAAGACCACAGGAGAAAATGATGTCCGAACAAGCCTATACCATCCCTGAAAACATGACCGCGATTGACATCACCCAGCCCGGTGGCCCGGAGGTATTACAGGCAACGACGCGCCCGATTCCACAACCTAAAGAGAACGAGGTACTGATCCGCATCGTCGCCGCAGGGGTGAACGGTCCCGACGTATTGCAGCGTAAGGGGAAGTACGCGCCGCCGCCGGGGGCGTCCGATATCCCGGGCCTGGAGGTATCAGGCATCGTGGTGGCCGTTGGCGCTGAGGTGCAGAGCTTTGTGCCGGGGGATCGCGTAGCGGCGCTGATTACCGGCGGCGGCTATGCCGAGTATTGCACCGCCCATGAGAGTAACACCCTGCCGCTGCCGCCCGGGCTGAACTTTGTCGAAGCGGCAGCGCTGCCGGAGACCTTTATGACGGTCTGGCTCAATATGTTCCAGCGTGGCCAGTTTAAGGCTGGCGATATCATTCTGATCCACGGCGGCGCATCCGGCATCGGCACTACCGCGACCATGCTGGCTAAGGCCTTTGGCGCAGCCAAAATCATCACCACCGTGGGTTCCGACGAGCACCGTCAGGCCAGCCTGAAGCTTGGTGCGGACGTTGCCGTACTCTATAAAGAAGAGGATTTTGTCGAGATCACCAAACAGGTCACCGATGGCCACGGGGCCGATATTATCCTCGACATCATCGCCGGTGACTACGTTGCGCGAAACTACGAGGCCGCGGCGATGCACGGGCGCATCGTGCAGATTAGCGTGCTCGCAGGTCCAGCCAAAGAGTTGAATCTGTTCCCGATGCTGACGAAACAGCTGATGCATATCGGCTCTACCCTGCGATCGCGCTCGCCTGCTGCCAAGGCTGAGCTGATTGAAGAGCTTAACGATCACGTCTGGCCACTGATTGAGGCCGGAAAACTTAAGCCACAGATCTACAAAACCTTCCCGCTGGCGGAAGCCGCCGATGCCCACCGGCTGCTGGATGAAGGGACGCATATCGGCAAAGTTGTGTTGATTGCAGATGAGGATGAAGCAACGGACCGTATATAATCAGCCGTAATATTACAAACGGGGATTATAGATGGATCAGCTGGTGGCGATACGGGTCTTTGCCCGGGTAGTAGAGGCAGGCAACTTTACTCGGGCAGCAGATTCACTGGAGATGCCCAATGCCACGGTCAGCAAGCTGATTCAGGAGCTGGAGGCGCACCTCGGCGTGCGCCTGCTCCAGCGCACCACCCGGCGCGTCACGGTAACTCCGGAAGGACGCGACTACTACGAAAAGAGCGCCCGTATTCTGCGCGATCTGGAGGATATCGACACCTCTTTTAGCGCGGCCCGTGGTAAGCCGCATGGACTGCTGCGGATCGATATTGGTGGCTCTACCGCCCGCGACGTGCTTATCCCTATCCTTCCCGAGTTTATGACGCGCTATCCGGATATCCGGATCGATCTAGGGGTATCCGACCGCGCCGTCGATCTGATTAGCGATAACGTAGACTGTGTGATCCGCGGCGGCCCGCTGGAAAGCTCATCTCTTATCGCCCGCCATATTGGCTCGGCAACGCTGATTACCTGTGCGACGCCAGCATATCTGAAGACATTCGGCACGCCCGCCTACCCGGAAGAGCTAAAAAACGGCCACCGGCTGGTGAGCTACCTCTCTCCGCAGAACGGCAGAGCCTTCCCTTTTCGCTTCGAACGTAACGGCGAGAAAACGGACATTAAGGTCGATCACCGTATCGGGGTCAATGAGAGCAACGCACATCTGGCTGCGGGCCTGGCGGGGCTGGGGGTTATCCAGACCTTTAGCTATTCCACGGCTGAGGCGCTGCGCAACGGCACGCTGGTGGAGATCCTGAAAGCGTGGCGTCCCGCCTCCTACCCTTTTCATGTGGTCTATCCGCAAAGCCGTCACGTTACGCACCGGCTGCGGGTCTTTATCGACTGGCTGCTGGCGCGTTTTCCGCAGCGGGTGGCGGGAGCGTGATGTAGCCTTCAGAGATGGTTACAAAATAGACAATTCATTGCGCACGATGTCAGCGGCCAGGTTATAAATAGGGAGAGTTTATTGCGGATAAGCGCCTATGATGCGGCTAACCCTGATCCTGCTTGGCATAGATTTTCTGCGCTCGCACTGGTGCGGGCTGCGCCGCTTCGGTTGGGTCACGCTCACCGCTGGCGCGGTACTGTTTATCGACGCGCTGGATGGCGCACTCTTCTTCCCCATTGAGCTATTCGCTTCGCTGCTGCTTTTTGAAGGCAGCGCCACGCTGATGGTTGCCCACAGCGGCATGGGAGGCCAGCGTATTCTGCGCTACGTTAAGGGCGCGGCATTCTCTCTCGCGGCGGTACTGATCCTCGCCGGTAACCACGATGGCAACTTCCTGCTGTCGATGATTTTCGGCCTGCTCTTTCTGTTTGACGGTGCGCTGCAGATCGCCTCTGCGGTTGTTGTCCGTTACCGACGCTGGCGGCCCGCCCTGTGGGGAGGCATAGCTGAGATCGTGCTGGCCCTGTTCTTCTTCCAGCCCTGGCCCTCTAACTATGCCGGTACCGTCCCTTACTGCCTCGGCCTGGTGCTGGCCTTTGCCGGTTGGAATCTGTTTATTCTCGCTAACCGCGTTAAGCGGGCCGCTGTTAATCCCGGTCTGAAGGGCGAGGAGTTTATGGAGGAGATGGATATCCCTCCCCCTGCCGTGGTGGAGTGGAGTGGCCCACCGGCTGACGATGAAAAAGCCTTGACCGTCCACGTCTGGACGCCGGTAGGCTCCGCTGCAAGCGAGGCCGTACCGCGCCCGGTCATCAGCCGTTATATTGCTGCCGTCGATCGCAACGGCGTTATCTCCACCGGCCATGCCGCGCTGGAGTCCCCAGGCGGTATCTATATCAGCCTCTACCCCGCCGTGCAGATCGACCGCTCTCCGGATGCCTTCGCACGGACTCTGCGCGCAACGCCGGAGAACGACGTGCCGGGGCAGTTTCAGCCGGACTATGCCACGGAGTCCGTGCAGTGGTGCCCGTCAACCCGCAAGGTGCGTATCCGAAACTACAGCGAGGCGCGGCTGGCGGCGTTTTGGGAGAGCTATCGCCGGGATGAGTCATACAACCTGACGCACCGGAACTGCTCCAGCACCGTGGCCCGGGCGCTGGAGGCCGCGCTGGAGGGATCGGTTGGCAGGCTGTGGCAGGCGCGCGGCTTCTGGCTGGCGATGGGGAAGCTGATGTCCACCCCGGAGCTGTGGGTGGCGCTCCAGCTGCGCAAGCGTGCAGAGACGATGGCCTGGACGCCGGGGCTGGTGCTCGACTACGCCCGCGCCCTGAGTATGCTTGCCGACCCGCGCCCTACCGGCTGGTTTAATACCGTTGGTCGTGCGCTAAAAAGAATGTCCCACCGCCGGGTGGCCTGGGAGAAAGGCGAAAGCGGCGAAGGGATGGAGGGGGAGTGAAGCGGCTTATAATAGCGCTATCTTGATGTAAATATTTTCATCAACACTATGTTGATGTTATAATTTACATCATCACAAGGAGAGTGAAATCATGCCCGCTATAGAGTTGATGAATACGCGGATCCAGATTGCGAATAACGCCTTTGCCACCATCCGCATTCTACAGGTTGATCCGGCTATCAAAGGAAGCCGCCATCTGTATAAATATAGTCTTGCTTATGTCGTTGATGGCGTTTGTGTCATGCGCTACGACAACGAAAGAGGTAAAGGTAACCATAAACCTATTGCCGATCAAGAATACCCCATAACCTTTACCAACATTGAGAGTTTGATTGTTAATTTTCAAAACGATATTAATAGTTTAAGGAGGGCTGACCATGAGAGTATTAACCGTCAGAGTGATGACCGTTAATGATGCATTTCGGGCTGCCGCCGCCAATGCAACGCGGGCAGTAGACGGGGACTTTATTGGTGCAGAACTGGTTTTCCCTACTGTCGAACAGCTTGCCAAAACTATGCTAGCCCCTAATCGTTGGCAGATCATCAAGGCTATGGAGAGTGCTCCGTCAATGTCTATACGTGAGCTATCGCGCATGGTCAAACGCGATTTTCGTGGCGTATACAACGACGTGCAGTCACTCTTGAATGGTGGTGTATTAGATAAAGAAGGGGAAAAAATTGTTCTCCCCTACGATCGCATCCACATTGAATTTAATTCTGACGATGCGGCAGCCTAACGATTTAACGCTCTTCTGACTGCGCGTATTTATAGAGTCGGTCGCGGGCGAGGTTTTTCATCTTCACCTCACACATGATGTCGAAATCTGCAAACGACAGCGCCCAGTCGTTTAGCGTTGGGTTGAAGAAGAAGTCAGAGTGCGCTCTGAGCTTGGTTTTTGGCACGCCAAGGCTGCCCTGATCCGGGAAGCCCTGCTCGGGGATAATCCCCTCCTGCGAAATGGAGTAGTGCATCACCGGCCTGACGTCCCGCCAGGAGGCCTTAACCAGCGCGATACGCGGATCGTTGGGCTGGATAAACTCCGCCTCCTTCACCCAGTGATGGTGAATATCCACCACGATCGGGCAGAGATCTTTCGCCTGCAGAACGTCGTCCAGCGAGCAGGAGATCTCGTCGTTCTCGACGGTCAGCATCCGTCTGGCCTCCGGGCTAAGCCTGCCGAAAGCGCTTTTGAACCCGGCAAAGCCCGCTTTACCATTCATATGAATATTGATTTTGAAATCCTGGAAAGTTTTGCCATAGCCCATCAGCGTCGCGCAGAGGGCATGGTACTCCACATCCTCCAGGGCGCGCTCCACCACCAGCACATTGTCCGAGGCGAGAACCGAATACTGACCAGGGTGGAACGAGAGGCGGATATCGTTGGCACGGGCGAAATCACCGCATTTGGTGAACAGCGGATAAAGCTCCGGCAGGAACTCTTTATACAGCGTCGTGGCCTCGGGTACGGTATAGAGCGGCAGCAGATCGCTGCCGATACGCATCATCCGTAGCGCAGGGGGCTGCTGCGCCAGCTCCTGAAAAAGCAGATAGAGGTTGGTCAGGTTGGTCGCTGACAGCGTATAGATCAGCTTTGCTCTCTCTTCGCTCTCCAGACTTAAAAATCGCGTACGGGTAGTGGCTTTAAAGGGGAACCGCTGCTTTAAATCCGGGTCCAGAAACTTACAAGCGAAGCCTAATTTCATGTGTCCTCCACAAGATATCCTTGTGAAAGCTTAGCAGCCACCTTCAGTACCGCCATGCTGCAGAGGCGTCAAGAAATTAAAACGCGAAACTCACAAGCCGATCGTTTATGTTCCGGGTGGTCCCCCATACCTGATAGGCGAATATGTGACCGTGGCCGAAATATTTCTCTCCCGTGAAGTGCTCGGGTATAAAATAGTGGCTTGGCCAGCAGCTAATATTTGCATACCTCAGCGTGCGCACGGTGTCGGTAAGATATTTAGGGCCTGTGACCTGCCACGGCTGCGCATCGAGAACGGTCTGTTTTTCCGTCAGCCCCATGATCAGTTCTGCCATAAGCGCCGCCTGTGGCTCCGACGCAAGATAGCCATTTGCGATGAGACCGGGGCGCACGATCTCGTTCTCCATGCTGGCGCATACCTGGCTGTCAAAAAGCCACTCTTCGAGGGGTCTGATACAGATGCTGTCCGCATCGACCGCGAAGCCGCCCTGATTAAACAGGATCTCATAGCGCATGATGTCCGCTGCACCACACATCTTTCCCGCATCTAGCATGGCATTAATATGCTTTTGGTTAATCCACCTTGTCTTTTTCAAGGCGGCGTTGTCCCACACCACCACCTTCCAGCCAGGATTATGCTTCTTCCAGGTCTTTATCATCTGACGGGGGGTTTTGGACTCATCGCCGATCCAGACGATATGAATTGTTTTAGGTATCCTCATTGTGCTATCGCCGCCAGCGCTTTATAAAAATGTTTCGTATAGTCCATCACACCGTTTTCGATGTCGGATTTGCCTGGCGCCTGGTGCCCCGCCACGGGGTACATGCCGAGCCAGGCGTGCTGCTGCATTAGCGGCAGCCAGGCCACATCAATGGCGTGGTCATATTTCCCGCCGCCCTTACGCAGCCTCTCAACGGCTCCTGCGAAGCATTCCCGAAGCGTTGTTCGATAATCTGCCTGTATGGCATACGCACAGGCACAGAGCGCATCAAGGGGTCTGATAAGCTTATCGGTGGTTTTAAAGGTGATGACCTTGCGGTAGTTGGCGCTTAACAGCGCGGCCTGCCAGCTCACCCTTTGCAACGCTTGCAGAAAATAGGATACGCGCGCTATCGCGTCCGGGTCTTTATTGAACACCATGTCATCCTCAAGGATCAGGATGTTGCCCCAGTCCTGAGCGATGGCCGTTTCGATAGCCTCAAGATGAGACTGAGCACAGCCAATCTGGCCGATTAAGTGGCGTTTGGCATTAAGCCGGTGAATTTTTTGATGGGGAACGCCAAGCAGCTGCAGCTCTTTCTCCATGCTGTCTCTGCGGTCATGACGCTCTTTCAAATTAATGTAGATAATCTTATCGAACACACTCCAGTCAATACCCATTCGCGGTTCCTCCTTAAGAACAGAAGGATAAAGCGACCACAAGCGACGATTTCTAAAGAGAGAGCGTAGAAATATTGCGAGTGTGGCTGTCATTACCGTAGTCCATCTGTTTAAGCAGAGGCGCTATACTACCGACTCAATTTTTTACGGCTGTCGTTACTTATATGAAAAAAGTTAAACCCTTCACTGTTGTTTTACTCGTTGCTGTTGTTGCGCTACTGGCCTGGTGGCTCGTTCCGCACTATAGCGATGAAGACAAGGCCTACTACGCTTCCGTGCTTTGCACCGTGAAAAGCAGCTCGCCAGAGGCTGGACTGACTGAGATGGAGCAGATGATTGAGGGGGGCAATTCGGATTATGCGTTGAAGAAAACGCATTTCTCTTCGGCGCTGGGCAAGGAGATGCTTCATGCCTGGGAACAGCTTAGCGATACAGAGAAGCAGCAGGCGATGGAAGTGCCAGAAGGATGCGCAGGGCCGTTATTAGTGAAGATGCACGGCTAGTCATTATTGGCCTGCAGGCGGTGCAGGTCTAATCGGTCATTATTAGCACTTTTACCGCTTATTAAATGCTGTATGCCTATACAGCATGATAACTTATTGCTGTCGATTAAGTGGCTGATGAGTGCTAAACTTCTCTTCCTTTCAGAATTGACTGATTTTTATAATGTTAAAGCTATTTGCTAAGTATACATCGATAGGTGTTATCAATACTCTCATTCACTGGGTGATTTTCGGCTTATGCCTCTATGTATTCCATACCAATCAGGCCCTGGCTAACTTTGCTGGTTTTGTCGTTGCGGTAAGCTTTAGTTTCTTCGCTAATGCCAGATTCACCTTTAACGCCTCTACTACCACTCTGCGTTATATGCTTTACATTGGCTTTATGGGGGTATTAAGCGCTACGGTGGGCTGGTTTGCAGACAAATGTGCTACACCACCCATTGTCACCCTCATTTTGTTCTCCGCTATCAGCCTGGTATGCGGATTTTTGTATTCAAAGTTCATTGTCTTTAGGGATGCGAAATGAAAATTTCTCTGGTTGTTCCCGTCTTTAACGAAGAAGACGCGATACCAATTTTTTATAAAACGGTTCGGGAGTTTGAGGAATTAAAGCAGTATGAGGTAGAGATCGTCTTTATTAACGACGGCAGCAAAGACGCAACGGAATCAATAATCAATGCCCTTGCTGTTTCAGACTCACTCGTCAATCCGCTGTCATTCACTCGCAACTTCGGCAAAGAGCCAGCGCTATTCGCTGGTCTTGATCATGCAACAGGCGAAGCTATTATCCCGATAGACGTGGATCTGCAGGATCCGATTGAGGTCATCCCTCGCCTGATTGAGAAATGGCAGGCTGGTGCCGACATGGTCCTTGCAAAGCGTCATGACCGATCAACAGACGGACGGCTTAAACGCAAAACGGCTGAATGGTTCTATAAATTGCACAATAAAATTAGCACCCCCCAGATCGAAGAAAACGTAGGCGATTTCCGTCTGATGTCTCGTGAGGTTGTTGAAAATATCAAGCTAATGCCAGAGCGTAATCTGTTTATGAAGGGCGTACTCAGCTGGGTTGGAGGCAATACAGACGTCGTAGAGTATGCGCGCGCTGAGCGTGTAGCGGGGAGCACAAAATTTAATGGCTGGAAGTTATGGAACCTTGCCCTGGAAGGCATAACCAGCTTTTCAACATTTCCGCTCAGAATGTGGACCTACATTGGTCTGATCGTTGCTGGACTCGCATTCCTCTACGGCTCGTGGATGATTTTAGATACGCTTGTCTTTGGTAACCCGGTGAGTGGGTATCCGTCACTTTTAGTCTCTATACTGTTTTTGGGCGGCATACAGCTTATAGGCATAGGTATTCTTGGTGAATACGTTGGTCGAATTTATATAGAGGTTAAGCAACGACCTAAGTTTTTATTGAAGGGAAAAGAAAATGGCAAGCGAGTTTAATTATAAAAAAATGGTACCGCTGTGGATTATTGGCATTTTATATATACTGCCTTTAATAGTAAATAACAGCCCCTATTTCGATGATATTGGAAGGTCCGTTTATGGCTACTTTTCCTGGGGCATAGATGGCAGGCCGCTGTCGGACCTGGTATTTTCCCTGCTTGATATGGGTGCCCCAGCAACCAATATCGCACCCTTTCCGCAAATAGCGTGTATTCTCATACTCACTTCACTTTGTTACCTTCTTCACCTTAAATTTAATGCTGAGCATAAGATGGGATGGCTGGTTTTCACCCCCATTTTTCTTAGCCCATTCTTTGTACAAAACTTAGCGTTTCAGTTTGACTCGCTGACAATGGCATTATCCGTAGCATTTGCCTGCGCCCCTGTTTTCGCGACAGGGAGAGGCTGGCTAAAGCTGTTTTTATGCTCCGCTGCGGGTGTCACTGTATCACTCTGTTTTTATCAGGCCGCTCTAAGCACGTTTATTGCAGTAATGTGTCTTTATGTTCTTTTTGAGCTAAATAAGCGAGCCAACCCACTACACCTGGCTTTCAACGTAAGCGCGGCCGTACTGGGTCTGGCAGTCGGCTATGTGCTTTACTCAAAAGCCGTTGTTCCTTTTTTTGTCACTAGCGATTATGCCAACGGATATAATCAGTTAATAGGTGGAACAGATGACCTTTATGCAAACCTCCTTCTCACTGAAGCAGTCTTAAAATCATTTTTCACCGGCTTTACTGGCAAGATTTTCCTGGTAGTGTTTATCTTTGCCTTAGCGGGAGCACTGACCCTTGTGGTTCGAATGTTAAAGCGGCAGGATAGTGCGAAGATAAAGATCGCTAATATTGGGTTATTAACCCTGGCGTTGATTGTTCTGCTTATTTGTATACCTGGGCCAGGTCTCGCGCTTAAAAATATCCCTATTGGCCCCAGGGTGTTTATAGGGTTTGGCTTTTTTGTTTCTGGTATTTTAGCGCTATCCTCATTCATTTTTAATGAAAAAGCACATCGTTTAAATTTCCTGAGCATTATTCTGGGCGTGCTGTCGTTTTCATTTATAGCGACATTTGCTAATGCCTCAAAATCTCAAGACAAGTTTACAGACAAAGTTATCAATGAAATATCCCATGACATTTTCAAGGTTGGCTTTGAAAACGTAAAAACAGTCACTGTAGACGGTAAAATGCTTTATACACCGGTGGCGCAAAAAACAGTAGATAAATACCCTTTGATGCGTCAATTAATTCCAGTCTATTTTGATGGGCAGCTTGCATGGGGAGTGGTCAAGATGACTGAGTTCTATGTTGGATTCTCTCGACCAACGCCAGAGCGACAGCAAGAACTGGTTAAAAATATATGCGGTATGCAAGAGATATCTAACGGCGGAGTTTATAAAACATACTTCAAAGATGGAGACCTGGTCATATCGTTTTCGCTCGGTAATTGCAACTAAATTCAAAGCCCTCTCAGGAGGGCTTACATGATGTCCGCAACTGCATTTGCAGCTACTCTTGATTGCGTGGCTTAAGTTAAGTGCATCTTTATGCTCAATTAATTATACTAAAAGTGAAATGGTGATTGCGTTGAGTTCCAATAAAATAATAAACATAGAAATTTTAAGGGTTTTGGCTATAGTCTCTGTAATACTCATACATATGTCCATGGGGCATTTCTATGATCTTAACCTGATGAATCAAAACTTCCCTGCATGGGTTGTCAATAATATTTACTACGCCCTATCGCGATTCTGCGTTCCCGTTTTTTTCATCATAGCCGCCTTTATTTCTTATAATAATAAATCCATATCAACCTGGAAAGACAAAATAATAAGGATAGGTTTACCTTATGTTGTATGGTCTGGGGTTTATTATTACTATCAAGGCGGTAGTAGCATCATTGAACTCATAAATAAAATATTCACAAGCAATCCCTCATTTCACCTCTGGTTTCTGCCACCGTTTTTAGGGTTTGTAATACTTTTACCTGCCATTAAAAAAATATTTAACACGTACGATGACCGGAAGCAGTTTAAACACGTATTTGTTTTGCTGATTATTTTTTCTATCTTAACGCCAGCCGTAATAGTGCTACTTAATTATTTTTATGGCGGTTATGATTTTCTTTATGGTCTTGGGAATTTTGGATTTACTCTGCCAGGACTACTCATCTTTGCATTTGCATTTCCTTTTATGCATAAAAAAATTAACCCCGCCATAGGGTTGTGTGCCTATATCTTGCTGGTGACAGCAAATCTTTTATTAAACATCTCCGTATCAGAAAAATTAACCACACCAAACGAATACTTTTATAGTTATGCCACTCCACTGGTATTTATTTCGTCGTTTGTATTGTTTAACAGCATAATGTCAATTAATTTTGCATTTCTGCCTGGCTGGGCTGCTGGGTTGATATACAAACTTGGCAACTGCTCTTTTGGTGTTTATCTGGTTCACTGGCTGGTATACGGATTACTGGACCGTTATGGTTTCGCTTTCCATGGAAGCGCTATTTTTGATCCAATCATAAATACCTGTATCGTATTTATTATTTCTTTCTTACTGATTAATCTTGCAAGATATATCAAGCCACTAAGATATGTTTGCTAAAGATTGAGCTTATCTCTGGCCTGTAGCGAGGGGATAAGCTCACTGCAATAACCACTGTCGCCCATAAAGAGGCACGGGCTAGCTTGAAAATTGCGTAAGTTATTGAATATTTGGCACGCCCTACAGGATTCGAACCTGTGACCTACGGCTTAGAAGGCCGTTGCTCTATCCAGCTGAGCTAAGGGCGCATTGCGCGAGATGCTCCACCTAAACGGTGGAAACGCCTGGGATTATACGGTCAACGCCCGTTGAGTCAATGGCTTTGGCATCAGATGCTGTTGAAATGAGCATCGAGCCGCACTTTAGGCTCCTCTCACGCATGAATAATGCAAACGTTAACTGACAGCACGGCGCGCTTCTGACACACTATACACCATCCCCTCTACTTCAATTTACAGACGGAATCTTCTCTCTGATGGTAGCAAAGATTATTGATGGTAAAACGATTGCGCAGCAGGTGCGCTCTGAGGTTGCGGAAAAAGTGAAGGCGCGCGTTGCGGCAGGCTTTCGCGCCCCTGGGCTGGCCGTTGTGCTGGTGGGTAGCAACCCTGCGTCACAAATCTACGTTGGCAGCAAACGCAAAGCGTGTGAAGAGGTAGGCTTTATCTCCCGCTCATACGATCTGCCGGAAACCACCAGCGAAGCTGAACTGCTGTCGCTGATCGATACGCTCAACGCCGATCGCGAGATCGACGGCATTCTGGTTCAGCTGCCGCTGCCGGCAGGTATCGATAACGTCAAGGTGCTGGAACGTATCGCGCCGGATAAAGACGTTGATGGCTTCCACCCCTACAACGTAGGCCGCCTGTGCCAGCGTGCGCCACGCCTGCGCCCCTGCACTCCACGTGGGATCGTTACCCTGCTGGAGCGCTACAATATCGACACCTACGGGCTGAATGCCGTGGTGATCGGCGCATCCAACATCGTGGGCCGCCCGATGAGCATGGAGCTGCTGCTGGCAGGCTGCACCACCACCGTCACCCACCGCTTTACCAAAAACCTGCGCCAGCACGTAGAGAACGCCGATCTGCTGATCGTCGCCGTAGGCAAACCGGGCTTTATTCCTGGAGAGTGGATCAAAGAGGGGGCGATCGTTATTGACGTCGGTATCAACCGCCTCGAGAGCGGTAAAGTGGTCGGCGACGTGGTGTATGAAGAGGCAGCCTCACGTGCCGCGTATATTACCCCCGTACCGGGCGGCGTAGGCCCGATGACCGTCGCAACGCTGATTCAGAATACGTTGCAGGCGTGCGAAGAGTATCACGACGTAGAGGAAGCATAAGATGGCAACGTTCTCTTTAGGTAAACATCCGCACGTTGAGCTGTGCGATCTCCTGAAGCTGGAAGGCTGGAGCGAAAGCGGCGCGCAGGCGAAAAACTTTATCGCTGATGGCCTGGTCAGCGTCGATGGCGCGGTGGAAACCCGCAAGCGCTGCAAGATCGTTGCCGGACAAACGGTCACGTTTGACGGTCAAAGTATCACTGTAACTGATTAATCCCGCCTTAATGGCCCTTAACTCATAAGGGCCATTGCTCGATCCACATCAAAGAATAACAAATTCGTCTGTCTCCCCAGCAGATTTCTGTTGCGGCCCGCAATGGCTTAAATCACGATAAGTAAAACGTTCTACTAAAACGTTCTACTTAACGAAGTCATTACAATAATAACGCCATCACCAGGGTTTCTATAATCGGGGGAAAACCGCATGAGTCTGCTGTCGGGGTTCGTAAAATCGCTATCGAAGTTATCCATGATTGGCCGCGCATTAATGCTGCCAATCTCACTGTTGCCTGCCGCCGGCCTGCTGCTGGCGTTTGGTGATAAGTTTCACCTGCCGCTGATGATGAACGCCGGTGGGGTTATCTTTGATAACCTGCCGCTGCTGTTTGCCATCGGCTCTGCGGTAGGGCTGGCCTCGGAATCCGGCATCGCCGCTCTCTCGGCGGCGGTCTCGGTATTTATTACCAATATGACCATCGGCACGGTGCTGTCGATTACGCCAGAGATGGCCTCCCAGGGCGGCAAGTATGCCATGGTCGTCGGCATTCCGACGTTGCAGATGGGCGTCTTTGGCGGCCTGATCTGCGGCATCCTGGCCGCGTGGTGCTATAACCGCTTCCACACCATGCAGCTGCCGGAGTTCCTCGGCTTCTTCTCTGGTAAACGCTTTGTGGCGATTGCAACCGCCTTCCTGTCGTTCCTGCTCGGCCTGCTGCTGCCCTACGTCTGGCAGCATATCCAGGCGGGTATCGATGCGCTTTCGGTGGTCGTGAACGGTGATAACCAGGCCGCATCGACCTTTATCTTCGGGCTGGTAGAACGCGCGCTGATCCCGCTCGGCCTGCACCACATCTGGTATCCGTCGTTCTGGTACTCGTTTGGCGACTACACCACCCAGGCGGGCCAGGTGATCCACGGCGACCAGACTATCTGGTTCAAAATGCTGGAAGAAGGCGCTAAATCGTTCAGCAGTGATACCTATCAGAACGCCGGTAAGTTCATGCAGGGCGAGTTCCCGCTGATGCTGTTTGCGCTGCCTGCCGCCTGTCTGGCGATGTATCATGAAGCGCATACCCGTAACAAAAAGATCGCTTCCGGTATTCTCTTCTCCGCCGCGCTGACCTGCTTCCTGACCGGGATCACCGAGCCGGTTGAGTTTACCTTTATCTTCGTTGCGCCGGTGCTCTACGTCTTCAACGCCATCATGGCCGGGCTGTCGTATATGTGCATGTATCTGCTCCATGCGCACATCGCGAAATCCTTCTCGGCGGGCCTGATCGACTACATCTCGTTCGGTATTCTGCCGTCGTTTAACGGCTACCAGACCAACTTCCTGAATGCGATTATCGTCGGCATCCCGATGGGACTGATCTACTACTTCACCTTCCGCTTTGTGATCCGCCGCTTCGACGTGAAAACGCCGGGCCGCACCGAAGTCACCGCTAACGTTAACGATAAAACCGATGATGAGCTGGCGACCGAGATCGTGGCCCTGCTGGGCGGCGCAAACAATATCAGCTCGGTAGGCTCATGCATCACCCGCCTGCGTCTTGAGGTGGCGAAGAGCGATCTGGTGGACAAGGATGGCCTCAACGGCGTCGGCGCGCGTGGCGTGGTGTTCGTTGGTGATAACGGCATCCAGGTGATTTTCGGCGCACGCGCACAGTTTATCGCCCAGACCATGTCGGGGATGATCGGCAAGTAACCTGACGCTGTTAAGGTGATTAGGTCTCCTGTATCGTACAGGAGACTTTTCATCGTTGACTGCATAGCCGTTAAGTTCAGGGAGTGGATTTGAAGAAGGTTAGCATTATTGATGTCGCGAAGCTGGCGGGCGTCTCCGTCTCCACCGTTTCGCTGGTGCTTCGCCAGAAAGGGAAAATATCGGCCGCCACAATTGAAAAGGTACAGCAGGCGATCGACACGCTCGGCTACGTTCACAACGTGGCGGCAGCCAATCTCCGCGCCAACACCTCTAACCTGATTGGCCTGATCCTGCGCGACTTTAGCGACAGCTTCTCGGTAAAGGTCATGGCCAGCACCGTGCTGGAGCTGGAGAAGCAGGGCTACATGGTGTTTCTCAGCCAGCCTCTCAACGACAGTGACAGCCTTGAACGCTGCCTGCTCTCGTTTAAGCAGCAGGGCGTGGCCGGCGTAATCTACCTCGCCTCCGATGCCACCACCTCGCGCCTGCCGACGCCGATCCGCACCTGTCCTCTGCCGCTGGTTGTCGTATCGCAATCCCTGCTGGAGGAGGAGTGCAACCTGGTGATGCGCGACAACCGCCAGGCCGCCAGCCTTGCTACTCGCTACCTGATCGAGCGCGGCCACCGCAGCATTGCTTACATCGGCGGCACGGAGAGCAGCCTGATCCGCCAGCAGCGGCTGGCTGGCTTTCGCAGCGCGCTGACCCAGTACGGACTGGTGACCCGGGAAGAGTCCACCCCGGCGTGCATGGAGGGGACCCACGCGGCGAGCCACGCGACCCGCCAGCTGCTGGAGAAGAACAACACCATCACCGCCCTGCTCTGCCACTCGCCCGATGCAATGATCGGATCGCTCTCCGGCATTCACCAGGTAGGGCGTACGGTAGGGAAAGATGTGTTTCTGACGCAGCAGGTGGCGCTGGTGGGCTTCGAGGATATGCTGCACGTGAACTTAACGTCGCCCTCGTTTACCTACGTATCGTCGGCAAGCGAAGAGACCGGACGCCAGGCGGCATCGCTGATGATCCGCAAAATCAAAGAGCCGGATCTGCTGACCCAGCGCATCACCCTTTCTGGACAGCTGGTGGCACGAGAGTCAGCTTAAGATAGAGGGATTGCAGACCTGTAGGCCCGGTAGGCGGTCCACCGGGCATTGATATGCTGACTCTGTAATGCCGGGCGGCACTGCGTTTGCCCGGCCTACGAAGCTACGAGACTCGTGCGCTACTTACGACGCCAGGTGGTCCCCTGCGGGCCATCTTCCAGCACGATCCCCATCTCGTTCAGACGGTCACGCGCCGCATCCGCTGCCGCCCAATCCTTGGCTTTACGCGCGTCCAGACGCTGCTGGATCAGGGCTTCAATCTCCGCTACTTCACCGTCGTTTGCCTGAGCGCCGCTCTGCAGGAAGGCCTCCGGCTCCTGCTCCAGCAGGCCGAGCACGGCAGCCAGCTTGCGCAGATGGGATGCCATTGCGTTCGCCGCCTGCATATCTTCGCCTTTCAGACGGTTAACGTCGCGGGCCATATCAAACAGCACCGAGTAGGCTTCCGGGGTGTTGAAGTCGTCGTCCATCGCCTCGACAAAGCGCGCTTCGAAGGCGTCACCGCCCGCTGCGTCAACGGCTTTGTCGGTGCCGCGCAGGGCGGTGTAGAGACGCTCCAGCGCGGAACGCGCCTGCTTGAGGTTCTCTTCGCTGTAGTTGAGCTGGCTGCGGTAGTGGCCGGACATCAGGAAGTAACGGATGGTCTCCGCATCGTAATACTTCAGCACGTCACGCACGGTGAAGAAGTTACCCAGCGATTTCGACATCTTTTCGCGGTCAACCATCACCATCCCGGAGTGCATCCAGTAGTTCACGTACTCGCCGTCGTGGGCACAGGTAGACTGGGCGATTTCGTTTTCGTGGTGCGGGAACATCAGATCCGATCCGCCGCCGTGAATGTCGAAGTGATGGCCCAGCTGCTTGCAGTTCATCGCCGAGCACTCGATGTGCCAGCCCGGACGCCCCTCGCCCCACGGTGACGGCCAGCTCGGCTCGCCCGGCTTGGACATCTTCCACAGCACGAAATCCATCGGGTTGCGTTTGATCTCGGCAACTTCGACGCGTGCCCCGGCCTGCAGCTGCTCCAGATCCTGGCGCGACAGCTTGCCGTAGTTGGGATCGGTGGGCACGGAGAACATTACGTCACCGTTGTCAGCCACGTAGGCGTGACCGCGTTCGATCAGGCGCTCGGTGATCTCAATAATCTCGTGAATATGGTGGGTGGCACGCGGCTCGCTGTCCGGACGCAGGATGTTTAGAGCGTCAAAGTCCGCATGCATTTCGCCGATCATGCGATCCACCAGCGCAACAAAGCTCTCGCCATTTTCATTAGCGCGTTTGATGATCTTGTCGTCGATATCGGTAATGTTGCGCACGTACTTCAGCTCATAGCCGAGGAAACGCAGGTAGCGCGACACCACGTCAAAAGAGACGAAGGTGCGGCCATGGCCGATATGACAGAGATCGTAAACGGTGATACCACACACGTACATGCCCACTTTCCCGGCATGAATAGGTTTGAATTCCTCTTTTTGGCGCGTCAGCGTATTAAAAATTTTTAGCATCAAAGGTTCCGTTAAGACGTGTGTGGAGAATGAACTCAGTATGATACCCATAATTGATAACCGAAGCAGCACCCTTTGCAAGGTGATCGAACCTTGCGGTTATGCTATAACAGGCGACTATACGTGACCCACAGCAGGGTCGATGCTCTACACTACCGGAACAGGATGCAAAAATGGTTACTTTCCACACTAATCACGGCGATATCGTAATCAAAACTTTCGATGACAAAGCGCCTGAAACTGTTAAGAACTTCCTGGACTACTGCCGCGAAGGTTTCTATAACAACACCATTTTCCACCGTGTTATCAACGGCTTTATGATCCAGGGCGGCGGCTTTGAGCCGGGCATGAATCAGAAAGCAACCAAAGACGCGATCAAAAACGAAGCGAACAACGGCCTGAAAAACACCCGTGGCACGCTGGCAATGGCCCGTACCCAGGCTCCGCACTCTGCAACCGCGCAGTTCTTCATCAACGTGGCTGACAACGACTTCCTGAACTTCAGCGGTGAAAACATGCAGGGCTGGGGCTACTGCGTATTCGCCGAAGTGGTAGAAGGCATGGACGTGGTCGATAAAATCAAAGCGGTCTCTACCGGCCGCAGCGGCATGCACCAAGACGTTCCTAAAGAAGACGTGATTATCGAAAACGTGACCGTCAGCGAGTAATCGTGGCGACGCTTTTCATCGCAGATCTGCATCTGTGTACAGAAGAACCGGCGATCACCGCCGGTTTTCTGCGTTTTCTGGCCGGTACGGCGCGGGAAGCCGACGCGCTCTATATCCTTGGCGATCTTTTTGAAGCCTGGATTGGCGACGACGACCCTAATCCCCTGCATCGCCAGGTTGCGGTCGCCCTGAAGTCACTGAGCGACAGCGGCGTCCCCTGCTACTTTATCCATGGTAACCGCGACTTCCTGCTGGGTAAGCGCTTCGCCCGCGAGAGCGGTATGATCCTGCTGCCGGAAGAGCTAGTGCTCGACCTCTACGGTCGCCGGGTGCTGATTATGCACGGCGACACCCTCTGCACCGATGACGCGGGCTATCAGGCGTTTCGCGCCAAGGTCCACCAGCCCTGGCTGCAAAGGCTGTTTCTCGCCCTGCCGCTGTTCATCCGCCATAAGGTGGCGGCGAAGATGCGCGCCGACAGCAAAGCCGCCAACAGCAGCAAATCCCTCACCATTATGGATGTGAACCCGCAGGCGGTGAGCCAGGCGCTGGAACGCCATAGCGTGCAGTGGCTTATCCACGGTCACACCCACCGCCCGGCAGTGCATGAGCTAGCCGCCAACGGCGAACCGGCGTTTCGCTGCGTGCTGGGTGCCTGGCATAGCGAAGGCTCGATGATATACGTTGATCATGACCGTGTAGAACTCGTCTCCTTCCCATTCAATGAAGTAAATAATTAAAATAGTGATTTGGATCAGTAAATAATCTCTAAGCTATGTTTACTCTGCACTCATTAAATGAGTCTGGAGTAAAACATGAACATCAACAGGGATTTCATACATCAATTTGTGCTGAGTTTTCATGACAGCATTATGAAAGATGGTCAATTATGTGAATTTTCTGACACTCTTCCTGAAAATGGCAGTTATGATAATGTGACTTATCAGAAGATTTATGCTCTGAGGTTCATTCCCGCTTATTATTTTGAATACTGCATACTTGCAGAGGAGTTAAAAAACCGATTATTGCCCGATGGCCCCTATGATATAAATGTAGCATCATTTGGCTGCGGGTTATATCCTGATTATTATGCCCTTAGCCATAATATGGATGGTATTAATTTTCATTATACAGGTTATGATGTATGCCCATGGGAAAGCAGAGCATTATTACCCGCGCATACCGGCAACATCACGTTTAACAATGCCTCGATAGATGATATCACTCAACACGAGCTTAATCAGTATGACGTGTTTTTCTTCCCCAAATCGCTTGGCGATATTGCTGCAAACGCTAATTTAAATGCTTTCGCTGAAAAAATTGCACAAACATCTAAAGAGAAAATTTTCTTTTTAAACTCATTTATAAGCACCGAGCACAGAAGAAACGATCACCATATCAATATTTTTGGAACTATCGACAGCGCATTAACTCGCATGGGTTTTGACTGCGCGGACGACAGAACTGAAACCTACTATAATTATCAAGGAGAGAATCGTTCACACGGACTTAAACGAATCAATCATAATTTTCATTACCCCGATATCCTACCTATTTGTAGAGATGATTGTGAAGAAGCATGTAATGCAAATAAAAGCCCTGTTTTTACAAATATGTTTATGAATTATCAGCTTCTGGAATATACGCGATGATTATCAGTGCCAGTCGTAGAACAGACATTCCAGCTTTCTACAGTGAATGGTTTATAAACCGTATTCGGGCTGGTTTTTTACTGACCAGGAACCCTTTTAACTATAATCAGATTTCACGCGTCTCACTACTGCCTGAGGATGTCGATGCGATTGTTTTCTGGACGCGTAACCCGACGAAGCTGCTACCTCACATAGATGAGCTAACGCAGTTAGGATATCGTTTTTATTTCCAGTTTACGATCACTGGCTATCCACGCGCCCTGGATCCTAAAACGCTTAACCCGCATAAGGCACTTGATATATTCAAACAGCTAGCTGCTAAAATTGGTAAAGATAAGGTTATCTGGCGCTACGATCCTATCCTGTTCTCCAATCTACTCCCGTTTAAGGAACATATCCGCCTCTTTAGCAAGCTGGCTCGCGAATTAGAAGGCCATACGGAAAGAGCGGTTATTAGCTTTGCCGATTTTTATCAGAAGACTGAAAAAAACTTAAAAACTGTAGACTCGCTCATCTATAGCGATATTACACAAAACCAGGATCTCTGCATGCTGCTGGCTGAAAAGTTAGTAGCTATTGCCTACCAGCATGGACTGTCAATATTTAGCTGTGCAGAAAATATTGAGCTGGCACAGAAAGGCGTCCAGCATGGCAAATGTATTGATGAAGCCTTAATTAACTCTCTGTTTGGATTACAGCTGGCTGGCAGTAAGGATCCGGGTCAACGTGAAGCCTGCGGCTGCGTAAAAAGCATTGATATCGGGGTTTATAACACCTGCCTGCATGGCTGTAAGTACTGTTATGCTACGTTCAATAGCACTCAAGCTAACAAAAATTTCAAAAAACACGATCCGGACAGTCCTTTTTTGGTAGGCAACGCTGACAACATCGATCCACGTTTTCTAGAGCCAACGATCTTCCAGCAGAACTTATTTTAATTCTGGTGAAAATCGCTGCTACCAAGCAGACGCAACCGTTTTCCTTGCCCGATTTCCATGCTATTCTCTGTGCCCTGTTACGCGTTATGCCGCACACCCACAGGAGTTTTTAGACGCATGTCTTCGAGCAATAATCCGGTACGTATCGCCATCGTGATGGGGTCCAAAAGCGACTGGGCAACCATGCAGTTCGCTGCTGAAGTCCTCGATATCCTGCACGTTCCCCACCATGTTGAAGTCGTTTCCGCCCATCGCACCCCGGATAAACTGTTTAGCTTCGCCGAAGGCGCAGAGCAGAATGGCTATCAGGTGATTATTGCCGGTGCAGGCGGCGCGGCGCATCTGCCGGGCATGATCGCAGCCAAAACCCTGGTGCCGGTGCTGGGCGTGCCGGTACAGAGCGCAGCGCTGAGCGGCGTTGACAGCCTCTACTCCATCGTTCAGATGCCGCGCGGTATTCCGGTGGGCACGCTGGCGATCGGTAAAGCCGGGGCCGCCAACGCGGCGCTGCTGGCGGCGCAGATCCTTGCTACCCACGACCGCGAACTGCATCAGCGTCTGGCAGAGTGGCGTAAAGCCCAGACCGACGAGGTGCTGGATAACCCGGATCCGCGAGGTGCGGCATGAAGCAGGTATGCGTCCTCGGTAACGGCCAGCTGGGCCGAATGCTGCGCCAGGCCGGTGAGCCGCTGGGCATCGCCGTCTGGCCAGTGGGGCTGGACGCCGAGCCGGAAGCCGTACCCTTTGCACAGAGCGTCATTACCGCCGAGATTGAGCGCTGGCCGGAGACGGCATTGACTCGCGAGCTGGCGCGCCATCCGGCATTTGTTAATCGCGACGTCTTCCCGATTATTGCCGACCGCCTGACCCAGAAGCAGCTCTTTGACCGTCTTTCTCTGGCGACCGCACCGTGGCAGCTGCTGGCCAGCGCCGACGAGTGGCCTGAGGTGTTTAACACCCTGGGGGAGCTGGCGATCGTTAAGCGCCGCGTCGGCGGCTACGACGGCCGCGGCCAGTGGCGTTTGCGCGCCGGTGAGACCGATACGCTACCTGAGGAGTGCTACGGGGAGTGTATCGTTGAGCAGGGCATTAACTTTAGCGGCGAAGTATCGCTGGTGGGCGCACGCGGACACGACGGCAGCACCGTATTTTATCCGCTGACCCATAACCTGCATCAGGACGGCATTCTGCGCACCAGCGTAGCTTTCCCGCAGGCTGATGCAGATCAGCAGGCGCAGGCCGAAGCGATGCTGGGCGCGATTATGAGCGAGCTGGGCTACGTTGGCGTGATGGCGATGGAGTGCTTTGTGACCCCTGGCGGACTGCTGATTAACGAGCTGGCTCCGCGGGTCCACAACAGCGGCCACTGGACGCAAAACGGCGCGTCGATCAGTCAGTTTGAGCTGCACCTGCGCGCCATTACCGGCCTGCCGCTGCCGCCGCCGGTGGTAAATGCCCCGTCGGTGATGATCAACCTGATCGGCAGCGACCTGAACTACGACTGGCTGAAGCTGCCGCTGGTGCATCTGCACTGGTACGATAAAGAGGTGCGGGCCGGTCGTAAGGTGGGGCATCTCAACCTCAACGACAGCGACACCGACCGCCTGAGCGCAACGCTGGAAGCGATCGTGCCGCTGTTACCGCCGGAGTATGCCAGCGGTATCGCATGGGCGTGTGCGAAGCTGTAAGCGGTAAACGCCCGGTGGCGCTACGCTTACCGGGCCTACAACGTCTACCGTACCCGCACAGTGTTAATGGCGATCGCGCTTGTCGGCGCGTTTCGCCAGCCAGTCCCCCAGCATCTGCACCACCTGCACCAGAATAATCAGCGCCACTACGGTAACGACCATCACCTGCGTCTCATAGCGGTAGTAGCCGTAGCGGATCGCCAGATCCCCTACCCCGCCGCCGCCGACAATCCCCGCCATCGCCGAGTAGCCGATCAGGCTCACCAGGGTGATAGTGAGACCGCGCAGCAGGCCCGCGCTGGCCTCCGGCAGCAGCACGGTGCAGATGATACGCAGCGGGCTGGCCCCAAAGGCTTCGGCGGCCTCGATGATCCCCTTGTCCACCTCGCGCAACGCACTGTCCACCAGCCGGGCATAGAAGGCAATAGCGGCAACCGAGAGCGGCACCGAGGCAGCGATTGGCCCGATGGTGTTGCCGAGCAGGAACTGCGTCAGCGGCAGGAGCAGCACCAGCAGGATCACAAAGGGCACGGAGCGGATAATGTTCACCAGCACGGAGCTGATGAGATAGACCGCGCGGTTCTGCCAGAAGAGATGCCTGTCGGTCACGAAGATCAGAAAGCCGAGCGGCAGGCCGCCGACGATAGCCAGCACCGTGGAGATGCTCAGCATCTGAAAGGTTTCGCCAAAGGCCAGGCTCAGATCGGCCAGTAAATCATCCATGAAGCACCTCCAGCTGGGCTGTACGCTGACGGATATGATCGACGGCGGCCTCGACCGCGGCCGGATTATCGGCGGCGGTTAAGCGCACCACCAGGATCCCCAGCGCCCGCTCGCCGAGATACTCAATTTTGCCGTGCAGAATATTAACCGCCACGCCAAACATCACCGCCACCTCAGAGAGTACCGGCTGCTCGGCGGAATCGCCGATGAACAGGATCTTCACCAGCTGCCCCGGCAGATCCTGCTGTAGCCGCGCCGGCAGGGTCAGGTTCAGGGTGTGCGAGACCAGCTGCTGGGTAAACGGATGCTGCGGATGGGCAAAGATATCAAACACCTCGCCCAGCTCAACGACCTTGCCGGCGGACATCACCGCCACCCGGTCGCAGATCGATTTGATCACGTTCATCTCATGGGTGATCAGCACGATGGTGATCCCCAGCCGAACGTTGATCTCCTTCAGCAGGGCAAGGATCGTCGCGGAGGTCTCCAGATCCAGCGCCGAGGTCGGCTCGTCGCAGAGCAGCACGTCCGGATGGTTAGCAATCGCGCGGGCGATACCCACCCGCTGCTTCTGTCCGCCGCTCAGCTGCGCCGGAAAGCGGCCTGCTTTATCGGCGAGGCCAACCAGATCAAGGATCTCTTTCACCCGAGGCGCAATCTCGCTGCTGGCCCAGCCCGCCGCCTTCAGGCTGAAGGCGACGTTCTGCGCCACGGTGCGGGTGTGCATCAGGTTAAAGTGCTGGAAGATCATGCCGATGCGCTGGCGTGCCTTGCGCAGCGTAACCCCTTCCAGCGCGGAGATCGCCACGCCGTTGATCTTCACCTCACCCTGGCTCGGACGCTGGAGGGCGTTAAGGGTGCGCAGCAGGGTACTTTTCCCCGCGCCGCTGGTGCCGACGATGCCAAAAATCTCCCCCGCCGTAATGTGCAGGCTGACATCGTCTACCGCCCGGGTCGTGGGTCCCTTGCCTGCGGGAAAATCGACGCAGACGTTATTTAGCTCAATCATGCATCCACTCTGGTTTCTGGAACGCGTTGAAGATGTTGTTTGGATCGTCAATCACCGCCCGGTAGGCCGGGGACTGCACCGCAGCCACGATATCTTTGGCAAACGGCTTATCGGCATCTTCGGTGCGCACCGCGATGACGTTTTTCAGGTTCTCATCCAGCTGCTCCTGCTTAAGGGCGGAGGAGAGCTTCAGACCTGCGGCAATGGCAAAGTTGCCGTTCACCAGCGCGGCGCTGGCGCTATCGAGCGTACGCGGCAGCTGCGCCGCTTCCAGCGGTTTAAATACCAGCCCTTTCGGGTTGCTGGCGATATCGCGCTCGGAGGCTTTGGTGGGATCGATATTCTCTTTGATGGTGATCAGCTGCATCGCCTGGAGGAAACGCAGGCCGCGCGCCAGGTTAGTGGGATCGTTGGAGAGGGTAACGATATCGCCCTTCTTCAGCTGATCGACGCTAGTAACCTTGCGGGAGTAGAGACCCATGCCCGCCGTCGGGACGACGATAAGCTTAGTGAGCTTCAGCCCCTTATCGGTGGCAAACTTGTCTAAGTAGAGCGAGTGCTGAAACAGGTTGGCGTCGATGCTGCCGTTAGCGAGCGCCATGTTCGGCTGCACGTAGTCACTAAACTCGCGCACCACGACCTTATAGCCCTTCTCTTTCAGTGAAGGGGCAATGGCCTGCTTTACCATATCCCCGTAGGGACCCGGCGCAACGCCGAAAGTGATGGTTTGCGGATCGCTGGCGTGGGCAAACGGCAGGCCACAGGCCAGAAGCAGTGCAGCAACGCTGGCACGAAAGCTGAGACGACGTCCCATAGATTCTCCCAAAGTGTATTGTGTTTGCTGTATGACGCGCCGGACTAAGCGGCGCGCTTTTTTGACAATTTATGCATAACGCAGAGCGTTAAGATGGCATAAACCCGACGCGGCGGTAATTGAAAATATTTCATATAGATAGTGATGCCCCGGCAAACGCCTGCGCCGCCGGGGACCACGCGGATTAGAAATCGTAGCGCAGGCGTACCAGGTTCATATCGCCCAGATTGTCCGTGCTGGACGTGAAGACATGCTCATAGTCAACGCGGAAACCGTAGTCGAGCTGGAAGGTTACCCCGACACCGTTGTCGGTGCGCTGGTAGTTGCGGCCGTTCAGATACTCAATACGATCGCCCATCACGTACGGCTGCACGGATTTAAGCGCGTACTGGCCCACCGGCATTTTATAGCCCGCATAGTACTCGATACCCCACGCGTCGCCAGCGAAGTAGTGGTCGATGGAGACTTTTTTAGTGGTCATAAAGTTCTGATACCAGCCGCCGCCGACAGAGATTGTCCACTGGTCCGGGGACCAGCTCAGTGCCGTACCGAGAATGTTTTGATCCCAGGTTTTGCTGTCGTTACTGTGCGGATTGTAGATTTTGGCCCGGGTATAGTTCCACGCCGTGCCCCAGGTGAGATCGGAGGTCAGACGGTAGTCGAGTCCCAGCGAGCCGCCGCCGGTACGCTCATAGCGCAGGCCGTTCATCGGGTTATAGTTGTCGTTAAACAGGTAGGAGGCATAGATGTCGGCGTCGCCTACGGTCTTCTTATACTTCAGCATCTTGCGTGAACGGTAGGAGCCGTCATAGTCGCCGTTGATACCGTTGCCCGGTGCCTGGCCGATCATGTCGTAATCCCAGATATCGGTTTTTGACCCGATCACGTCGTAGTAGACGCTGTTCTGCTGGCCAAAGGTCAGCACGCCCCAAGTTTTACTTTTGAAGCCGGTATAGAGCATGCGGCGGCTGGTATCATCCGCGCCTTTGGCGTAGTGGTTATCCCAGTCAAATACCGCCGGAATATTGACGCCAACTTCGTAATAGTTGGTCCAGTTGATGTCATCAAACAGGTAGTAATCGGCCGCGAAACGGAAACGCGTGCCGCCGTCAAAACCGTTGCGTTTGTATGAGCCTTTATCGCTATCGCCGGTCATATTGTTGAACTGCGGACGAATGCTGCCGCCGACGGCAACGTTGAGGCGGCTTAGCGCATCGCCTGCGTCTGGGTTCTGCTTTAAAAGCGTAATTTCCGCCTGAGTAGAAAAAGAGGTCACTGCCACTGCTGCGCCGATCGTCATCGCCAGCGCTGTTATTTTTATCGCCATGGAACTATTTCCTTGATAAATATATAGCTAACTATTTAGCAGGCAAATAATATCTGTTATCAATATGGCCGTGGTGGGGCTTTTTTATGATTTTGTGCTGCTAAAACATGGATTTGCTAAATAATCATCGAGGGGAAAAGTTGCGCGCCGGGACAATCCCCGGCGCGCATGAGAGGTAAGACTAACCGACAAACTGGCGGAACAGCGCTTTGCCCTTTAATAACCGAGTGCCCAGCCAGCCGCCGCAGATCGAGAGCAGCAGCGCCCCGCAGAGCGGTAGCGTGATCCACAGCCGCCAGTCAGGCTGCCACGGGAAATCAAATACCCGGGTCTGGAGCACCGCGAGCGCCGTCTCCGCGCCGATGGCCGCCACCAGCCCGGCGACAAAGCCCAGCAGCGCAAACTCACACCACAGCGTCGTGCGCAGCAGGCGCTTGCCCGCTCCCAGCGTGCGGTAGACCACCAGCTCCTGATGCCGCTGGCGCATGCCAACCTGCACCTGGGCCAGCAGCAGCAGGATGCCGCAGAGGGTCACCAGCACTACCATCACCTCCAGCGCCCGGCTCACCTGCCCTAATATCTGGCCGACCTGCTTGAGGATCGCCCCAATATCCAGCAGGCTGACGGTAGGAAACTCCCGGTTAAGCTGGGTCAGCATGCCGTTGCCGCTCTCCCAGCGGAAGCTGGTCAGCCAGCTCTGGGGCTGGTTATCCAGCGCGCCGGTAGGGAAGATAAAGAAGAAGTTTGGCCGCAGGCTCTCCCAGTCCACCTTGCGCAGGCTGGTGACTTTGGCAGTGAAGTCCTGGGTATCGCCCATAAAGGTCACGCTGTCCCCGAGGTGGATATTGAGCCGATCCGCCAGCCCCTCCTCCATTGAGACCTCCCCCGCCTTCGGCGGCCAGCTGCCCGCGGTGAGCGGATTGTGATCCGGCTGGCTCGCCTGCCAGGTGAGGTTCAGCTCGCGATTCAGCGCCTCGTCCTTGTTCCCCTCGGTGGTCTGGCCGTTAATCTGCGTCAGACGGGCACGCACAATCGGGTAGAAGGATTCGGGAACGATCTGATGCTCGGCCAGAAACGCCTTCAGCGGCGTCACCTGCTCGGGGGCGATGTTGATCAGGAAGTAGTTGGGGCTTTCGGGCGGGAGCTGCTGCTGCCAGCGATCGAGCAGATCGCCGCGCAGTACCAGCAGCATCGCCAGCAGCATGAACGACAGAGAAAACGCCGAGAGCTGGCTCAGGGTTGACCAGGGCTGGCGCAGCAGCCGGTTTACCGCCAGCCGCATCGCCAGCGACTTGAGGGTCAGCCGCTTGAGGACGTTAAGCAGCATCCAGCCGAGCAGCCCGCAGAGCAGCGCCAGCACCACCGCCCCCGCCAGTACCGCCCACAGCAGCATGCTGCCGCCCATCAGCCAGGCCAAAAGTACCACCGCAACGGCGGCGACAATCGGCAGGTAGAGCTTCAGCGGCCAGACGTTAGCCACCGCATCGCGGCGCAGGACGCGAATGGGTGCGGTCGCCAGCAGCAGACGATAGGGCCGCAGCCCCACCAGCAGGGAGATCACCAGCATCGCCCCCGTCGCCCATAGCCACGGCCAGAGGCTGGCAGGCGGCAGCGCGGCGGGCAGCACCGGCTTGAGCAGGATCATCAGCACCTGCTCAAACAGCAGGCCGATAGCGCCCCCGGTGACGGTGGCGAGGGCCAGCACCAGCAGCCACTGACCGACAATCAGCTTTTGCAGCTGGGCACGCCCTGCCCCCAGCGTTTTCAGAATGGCGACCAGATCGTAGCGGCTGCGGCAGTAGTGGTTCATCGCTACCGCCACGGCGGCGATCGCCAGCAGCAGGGTCAGCAGGGCTGAGAGCAGCAAGAACTGCTGGGAGCGCTCAAGGGATTTCCCCAGCGCCCCTTCGTCCTGCTCGAGGCCATACCAGCGCTGCTCCGGCTTAAGCTGCGGCAGGAGCCACTTTTCGTAATCTTCGAGCTGCTGCGGCGTGCCGCCAAACTTGATGCGCCACATCACCCGGCTGCCGGGCTGTACCGCGTCGGTCGCCGCCACGTCGGCAAGGTTCATCATCAGGCGCGGAGCCATCTGGAAGGGGTTAAACCCGGCGTCCGGCTCCTGCACCACCTCCCCGGCAATGCGCAGCCGGGCGTCCCCGACGTCGATATAGTCGCCGGGCTTAAGGCTCAGCAGCGCCATCAGGCGCGGGGCAAGCAGCACCGTCCCCGCCTGCGGCTTGAGGCCCGGCGGATTGGTTTGCAGTTCGCCATACATAGGGTAGATCGCGTCCACCGCCTTGACGTTAGCCAGCTGCGGCGTATCCCCGGCAAAGGTCATGGTGGCAAAGGTGAGCTGCTCGCCCACCTTCAGGCCTCGCTTGCGTGCCTCCTCCAGCCATGCCGATGGGATTTCGCGAGAGCTGCGCAGCGCCCGGTCGCCCGCCATAAAGTCGCGGCTCTGCTGGCTAAGGCCCTTCTCCATGCGATCGCTGATGTTGCCCAGCGCCAGCACGCAGGCCACCGCCAGGCTGAGGGCCAACCAGACGATCAGCAGCGACGGCGAACGCCATTCGCGCCAGAACCAGCGGGCAATCATGCTTCCTCCCGCAGTTCGCCGTTAACCAGCCGCAGGCGACGATCGCAGCGGGCCGCCAGCTGCGGATCGTGGGTAACCAGAATCAGCGTGGTGCCGTACTGCTGGTTCATGGAGAAGAGCAGATCGGCGATCTTATCTCCGGTCTGCCGGTCGAGATTGCCGGTCGGCTCGTCGGCAAAGAGCACGCCGGGGCGACCGTTGAAGGCGCGGGCCAGCGCCACGCGCTGCTGCTCGCCACCGGAGAGCTGGGCAGGAAGGTGATCCAGCCGCTTGCCCAGGCCGAGATCGGTCAGCAGCGTTTTGGCGTTCTCCCGACTCTGACGACCGTTCTCACCGCGCAGCAGGGCCGGTAGCTCGACGTTCTCCAGCGCGTTAAGGGTGGGGATCAGCATAAAGGACTGGAAGACAAAGCCGACGTTCTGCGCCCGCAGCGCCGCCCGCGCCTCCTCATCCATGGTATGCAGAGGCTGGCCCAGCAGGTTAACCTCCCCGCTGCTGCCGTCATCAAGCCCGGCAAGGATCGCCAGCAGGGTTGACTTGCCGGAACCCGATTCGCCAATCAGGGCAATTGTCTGCGCCGGTTTGACAACCAGCTCAACTCCGGTAAGGATGGAAAGCTCATGTTCCCCCTGACCGACGGACTTCTTAAGATGATGAACTTCAACAATGTTTTCCGCTGGCATTTGCCCTTCCTGTTTATGCTTCTGTTTACCTTCCGTGCCGCAGCCGCTGACACGCTGTTGGTTCTCGGTGACAGCCTGAGCGCCGGGTACCGCATGGCAGCCAGCTCGGCCTGGCCTGCGCTGCTGAATAATAAATGGCAGCAGACGCCGCCGGTGGTTAATGCCAGTATAAGCGGCGATACCTCACAGCAGGGGCTTTCCCGTCTGCCCGCGCTGCTGAAGCAGCACCAGCCGCGCTGGGTGCTGGTGGAGCTGGGAGGCAACGACGGCCTGCGGGGCTTCGCGCCGCAGCAGACCGAGCAGACCCTGCGTAAAATTTTGCAGACCATTAAGGACGCTAACGCGCAGCCGCTGCTAATGCAGATCCGCCTGCCCGCCAACTATGGCCGTCGCTATACGGAGACCTTTAGCGCCATCTACCCGGCGCTGGCGAAAGAGTTTGACGTACCGCTGCTCCCCTTCTTTATGGAGGAGGTCTACCTCAAGCCGCAGTGGATGCAGGAGGATGGCATTCACCCCAATCTGGATGCCCAGCCGTTTATCGCCGACTGGATGGCCACGCGCCTCGCACCTTTAGTTAACCATGATAGTTAACCATGACTCATAAATAATCGGGGATGCCTGGGGGTAAAGTTATGCAAAAATCGGTCTTAATAACAGGGTGTTCCAGCGGAATCGGTCTGGAAGCGGCGGTAGAGCTAAAGCGCCAGGGGTTTCACATCCTCGCCGCCTGCCGCAAGCCTGATGATGTCTCACGTATGAACGGGATGGGCTTTACCGGCATCCTGCTGGATCTCGACTCCCCGGAGAGCGTCGATCGCGCCGCCGATGAGATTATCGCGCGCACCGGCAACCGCCTGTACGGCATCTTTAACAATGCGGGCTACGGCGTCTACGGCCCGCTGGCCACCATCAGCCGCGAGCAGATGGAGCAGCAGTTCTCCGCCAACTTCTTTGGCGCACATCAGCTGACCATGCGCCTGCTGCCCGCAATGCTCCCCTACGGTGAAGGGCGGATTGTGATGACCTCCTCGGTGATGGGGCTGATCTCCACGGCGGGACGCGGAGCCTATGCGGCGAGTAAATATGCCCTTGAGGCGTGGTCGGACGCCCTGCGCATGGAGCTGCGCCACAGCGGCATTCAGGTGAGCCTGATCGAGCCTGGCCCTATCCGCACGCGCTTTACTAAAAACGTCAACCAGACCCAGCAGGATAACCCGGTGGAAAATCCTGGCATTGCCGCACGGTTTACCCTCGGCCCGGAGGCGGTAGTGGCGAAAGTGCGCCATGCTTTTGAGAGCAAGCGTCCGAAGCTGCGCTATCCGGTGACGCTGGTGACCCACGCCGTCTGCTGGTTAAAACGTCTTCTGCCGGGACGGGCGATGGATAAAATTTTGCGCGGGTGAGTTGAAAGCTGCACGCCCGGACCCCATGTAAAGATAAACGTGAAAACAGAGAATTAGCTATGTCCGTACAGAATATTGTCACTATTACCGAAGCGAACCTCCAACAGACGCTGGAGCAGTCGGTCGCCACGCCGGTGCTCTTCTACTTCTGGTCCGAACGCAGCCAGCACTGCCAGCAGCTGACCCCGGTGCTGGAGTCGCTGGCCGCGCAGTATAGCGGGCAGTTTATTCTGGCGAAGGTGGACTGCGACGCCGAGCAGATGGTGGCCTCGCAGTTTGGCCTGCGGGCGATCCCAACCGTTTATCTGTTCCAGAACGGCCAGCCGGTAGACGGCTTCCAGGGGCCGCAGCCGGAAGAGGCGATCCGCGCCCTGCTGGAAAAAGTGCTGCCTCGTGAAGAGGAGCTGAAAGCCCAGCAGGCGATGGCCCTGGTTCAGGAGGGCAACTATGCCGAGGCGCTGCCGCTGGCAAAAGAGGCCTGGCAACTGTCGAATCAGAACGGCGAGTTTGGTCTGCTGCTGGCAGAGACGCTGATCGTCCTTAACCGCGCCGACGAAGCCGAAGCGGTGCTGAAAACCATTCCGCTACAGGATCAGGATACCCGCTACCAGGGCCTGGTGGCGCAGATCGAGCTGCTGAAAAAGGCCGCCGATACTCCGGAGATCCAGCTGCTGCAACAGCAGGTTGCGCAGTCGCCGGAGAACGCCGAGCTGGCGACGCAGCTGGCGTTGCAGCTGCACCAGGTTGGGCGCAACGAAGAGGCGCTGGAGCTGCTGTTTAGCCACCTGCGTAAGGATCTCGCCGCGGCTAACGGTGAGGCGCGCAAGATGCTGCAGGAGATCCTCGCCGCGCTGGGGACCGGTGACGCGCTGGCCTCATCCTATCGCCGCAAACTCTATTCACTGCTTTATTGATTAACCGCTATCGCGGCAGGGAGGGTGTACAATGCTTATCGTCATCCCGGTACTTATCTTCGTCGCGCTGGTGATCGTCGGCGCGGGCGTGAAGATTGTGCCGCAGGGCTACCAGTGGACCGTCGAACGCTTCGGGCGCTACACCAAATCGTTACAGCCAGGCCTGAGCCTGGTTGTGCCGTTTATGGACAGGATTGGCCGCAAAATCAACATGATGGAGCAGGTACTGGATATCCCCTCCCAGGAGGTGATCTCCAAGGATAACGCCAACGTCACCATTGATGCGGTGTGCTTTATCCAGGTGATCGATGCCCCAAAAGCGGCCTACGAGGTGAGCAACCTTGAACTGGCGATCATCAACCTGACGATGACCAACATCCGTACCGTTTTAGGCTCGATGGAGCTGGACGAGATGCTCTCCCAGCGCGATAACATCAATACCCGTCTGCTGCATATCGTTGATGAGGCGACCAATCCCTGGGGCATCAAGGTGACGCGCATTGAGATCCGCGACGTGCGCCCGCCCGCCGAGCTTATCGCCTCCATGAACGCCCAGATGAAGGCCGAGCGAACCAAACGCGCCTATATTCTGGAAGCGGAGGGGATCCGCCAGGCGCAGATCGTCAAAGCCGAGGGGGAGAAGCAGTCGAAGATCCTCAAGGCCGAGGGCGAGCGGCAGTCGGCGTTTTTACAGGCCGAAGCCCGGGAGCGTTCAGCCGAGGCGGAGGCCCGCGCCACCCAGATGGTCTCCGAGGCGATTGCCGCCGGGGATATTCAGGCGGTGAACTACTTCGTGGCGCAAAAATACACCGAGGCGCTACAGCACATTGGCTCCTCGACCAACAGCAAGGTGGTGCTGATGCCGCTGGAGGCCAGCAGCCTGATGGGCTCTATCGCCGGCATCGCCGAGCTGGTGAAAGAGAGCGCCAGCGAACGGAAAGGCCTATGATCGACTCCCTGCTCCAGCACCCGCACCTCTTCTGGCTCAGCCTTGGCGGCCTGCTGCTGGCAGCCGAGATGCTGGGCGGTAACGGCTATCTGCTGTGGAGCGGCGTGGCGGCGGTGGTGACCGGCCTGCTGGTCTGGCTGCTGCCGTTTGGCTGGGAGTGGCAGGGGGCGCTGTTTGCCCTGCTCACCCTGCTGGCGGCGTGGCTGTGGTGGCGCTGGCTGGCCCGTCGCGTGCGCGAGCAGAAGCCCGCCGACGCCGCGCTTAACCAGCGTGGCATTCAGCTGGTGGGCAGACACTTTACCCTTGATACCGCTCTGATCAACGGCCGCGGCCATATGCGCGTCGGCGACAGCACCTGGCCGGTGAGCGCCGATGACGATCTGCCCGCAGGGACGCCAGTAGAGGTGGTGGCGGTTGAAGGCATTACCCTGCGTATTAAAGCGCGCTAGCTCTCTTTAGCCGCATGGCGATGGCAGCAGCCGGAGAGATTATCGATAATCGGACAGTCGGCACCGTCATCGCCTGGACAGGCGTTCGCCAGATTTAGCAGCTGATCGCGCATCGCCTGTAGTTCGACGATATGGCGCTCGATCTCCGCGACCTTTTGCAGGGTGTAGGCCTTCACGTCGGCGCTGTGGCGGGCCGGATCGTTAAACAGGGTGACCAGCTCGCCGCACTCCTCCAGATTAAACCCCACCTGTCGCGCCTGGCGCAGCAGGGTCAGCTCATCCAGATGCTGCTGCGTGTAGCTGCGATAGCCGTTCTCGCTGCGCAGCGGCGGCGTCACCAGCCCCTTCTCCTCATAGAAGCGGATCGCCTTGCTGGTTAAGCCTGTCTTTTTTGCTACGTCGCTAATATTCATGGTTCCCCCTTGACCTTCCCCTTAATGGAAGGTTTAAGTTCCTCCACGCTATTCACTATTCAATCAAACGTCAACCTCTTTTGAGGTGTCCGAAAAATGTATCCATATCTAATACACATACCGCCACCTTGACCTAAGTCAAATTACATACCTAAACAGCGGCATAGCATGTTTATTCCCGCTCTCCAAAAAAGAGTGTTTTTTTCTTTCGCCAACCAGCATCTATCGGCAGGCGGAGTTATTAAACGAAGCTGTAAAAACTAAGGATTATTTCACGCGTCGTTGTGTGAAACGCTTAAGGGCTAATACAATGTCTTACCATCCACCACGTATTTTCAGACCTACAGGCTCAATTGGCATTTTTGGTATCAATATGCCGGGAGAAGTGAAAACGCTACAGCAAATGATGATTAATGCAGGTTATAACCATATATATGGAAATCATCTTCGCGCCACCGGACGCTGCGATCCAGAAACCAACTCGGCGATTATCTGGTATCAGCGCTTGTTGAATATGTCACCTTCTGGTTTGGTTCATCCGCAACAAACCTGGTTTTTCTCCATGTTCAGCAAGGCGATGTCCCCACACTGGCGACCCCGCGATACCGGCCCACTGCATGTTCGTATGGGGCAGATTACATTCGACGCTGAAGGTGTAGATTATCTTACTGCCGTTGAACCCTTCAGACAGCCGGAAAATATGCCGCATTTCTCAAGAGTTTTATATTGGCCGGGTAAAAATTCAGGTGTTACTCTTGGGCGTGGGTATGATATGAAAAAACGTAGCCCAGGGCAGATCCTGACTGAACTAAGACAGGCTGGTATAGAGGAATATAAAGCAGTGATTTGTTCAAAAGCCAGTGGTCTGGTGGAAAGAAGGGCAGCAACATCCTTTGTCAAAGCTTATGGACCATTAGTCGGGGAGATTACCCATCTTCAGCAAGTTAGATTGTTTGAAATTGCCTATAGAGAAAAATTTGAATTTGCCAAAGGTGTCTACTCTCGTCAATCAAAAAGTGTTGTCAACCCAATGCCTTGGAGTACACTAGACTCAAGAATAAAAGAGGTTTTTGTTGACACTATTTATCAAGGCAATAAAAGCGCTCCTAAAATGGTTCAGATAATGGCTAAAGACGGAAGCAGGTCTGATATTATAGAATACCTCAACAACGACCCTTATCATGGTAAAAACGAAAGAGATAATGCAAGGAGATCATATCTGCGATGAAAAAATATAAAGTCATAATATTATCCATGCTGGTTGTTGCCATCTCGTCAGCATGTTGGGAGGCATTGGCCAAAGATATTTCTCATAACGATTTACTATCCAACCAGGGCGTGGAGAAATGCGCAGCCAAACCAGATGAAGAGAGCTATGACTGCTCTGATAAATTGATAAAAAACTCAGATGACAATTTAAAGGACAGCTTTAGAAAGAAGCTTAAACAAATTGAATCAGCAAATTATTCGCAATGGTGGATGGGTAGTGAAGAACAGCGAAAAACTATGAGCGCAAACTTCGCTAACAGCCAGAAAGCATGGGAGCAGTACAAATTAACCTATTGCAAGACAGCGGCGGCACCCTATGAAAACACACATGGATACGGTGATACATTATCAAGCTGCTTTATAAATATGAACAAAAAAAGGATCGCTGAGATAAATATCATCTCTGTTGATTCATCCAGGTGAAACAGAGGCACATAATGAAAAAATATATTGCGCTACTTATACTGCTACTTCTCACACCCCAGTTTTCCTTTTCCCAAAGCATAATCGATAACCATCAGGTAGGCCTCTGCATTCAAAAATTTAATGACGAAAATAGTGAGTGCTTAGGTGACATTTCTGAAAGGTCCGAGAAAAAGCTGAATGAAGCATATAATGCGAAGCTTAAAGAGCTAGAAAGCTTCGACTATAACCAATGGTGGATGGGCACCAAAGAGCAAAAAAATAACATGCTTAATCTCTTCAAGAAAAACCAGCAAAACTGGCTTATATATCGAGATGATTATTGCGGGTTAGCCACTACTGCGACCCAAAACACCCATGGTTTTGCTAACGCGATTACCGCATGCACGATTAATCTAAATGACCAGAGAATTAATCAAATCAGGATGATCGTCCCGAGTCCCGCAGAGGAATAGCCGTTTCCCCGCAGCCAGAATGCACTATCTCTCCCTTTTCCTTGACCTTCCCCTTAATGGAAGGTTTAAGCTTATGTACAGTTAGCCAAAACAACGGCTCAGTCAATCCTAAAATCACAGGAGTATGATGATGTCCCACACAATTGAACTGGCGCTGGAGGGTCTCTCCTGCGGCCATTGCGTCAAACGGGTAAAAGAGAGCCTTGAGCAGCGTCCCGACGTTGAGCGCGCCGAGGTGACCATCGACCGGGCGGAAGTCACCGGCAGCGCCGATGCGGATGCGCTGATCGATACCGTTAAACAGGCCGGGTACGGGGCGACGCTTAGCCACCCAAAGGCTGATCCGCTGGCAGAGTCATCACCTCCGTCGGAAGCACTGACAGCGGCCGAAACTGAGCTTCCGGCAGCGGATGACACCGACGACAGCCAGCAGCTGTTGTTGAGTGGCATGAGCTGCGCCAGCTGCGTTACCCGAGTACAGAAAGCCTTGCAGGCGGTACCCGGCGTAACCCAGGCACGGGTCAATCTGGCGGAGCGCTCGGCGCTGGTCATGGGCAGCGCCTCCGCCGTTGAGTTAGTGAGCGCGGTGGAGAAAGCGGGCTACGGCGCGGAGGCGATTGACGATGACGCCACCCGCCGCGAACGCCAGCAGGAGACCGCCGTTGCTACCATGAAACGCTTCCGCTGGCAGGCTATTGTTGCCCTGCTGGTGGGCATCCCGGTGATGGTCTGGGGTATGGCAGGTGACAATATGATGGTCACCGACGCCAACCGCAGCCTCTGGCTGGTTATCGGTCTGATCACCCTTGGGGTGATGATCTTTGCCGGGGGCCACTTCTACCGCAGCGCGTGGAAGAGCCTGCTGAACCGCACCGCGACAATGGACACCCTTGTGGCGCTGGGTACCGGGGCCGCCTGGCTCTACTCAATGAGCGTTAACCTCTGGCCGGCGTGGTTCCCGATGGAGGCGCGCCACCTTTACTATGAAGCCAGCGCGATGATTATCGGCCTGATCAACCTCGGCCATATGCTGGAGGCTCGCGCTCGCCAGCGCTCTTCGAAAGCGCTGGAGCGCCTGCTCGATCTCACTCCGCCTACCGCCAGGGTGGTGACCGACGCCGGGGAAGAGACCGTTCCCCTTGCCGAGGTCCATCCGGGCATGACGCTGCGCCTGACAACCGGCGATCGCGTTCCGGTAGACGGAGAGATTATCCAGGGCGAAGCCTGGCTTGATGAGGCGATGCTGACCGGCGAACCGGTCCCGCAACAGAAACAGCGTGACGATACCATACATGCCGGGACGGTGGTTTCCGACGGCAGCGTGCTGTTTCGTGCCAGCCGCACCGGCAGCCACACTACCCTCTCGCGGATCGTCCGCCTGGTGCGCCAGGCCCAGAGCAGCAAGCCGGAGATCGGTCAGCTGGCGGATAGGATCTCCGCAGTCTTCGTGCCGGTGGTGGTCGCGATTGCCCTCGTGAGCGGTGCGATCTGGTACCTCTTTGGCCCTGCCCCGCAGATTGTCTATACCCTGGTGATCGCCACCACGGTGCTGATTATCGCCTGCCCCTGCGCGCTGGGCCTGGCCACGCCGATGTCGATCATCTCCGGCGTTGGCCGTGCCGCCGAGTTCGGCGTGCTGGTGCGCGATGCCGATGCGCTCCAGCGCGCCAGTCAGCTTGATACGCTGGTGTTTGATAAGACCGGCACCCTTACCGAAGGTCGTCCCCAGGTAACCTCAGTCATGACCTATAGCGATCTCTCTAGCGAGCAGGCGCTGCGCCTGGCCGCCGCGCTGGAGCAGGGTTCCAGCCATCCGCTGGCCCGGGCGATTATCGACAAGGCCGCAACAGAGCCGTTGGCAGAGGTGATTAACTTTCGTACCCTGCGCGGGTTAGGCCTGAGCGGGGAATGCGAAGGCCGACGCCTGCTGCTAGGCAACCAGGCGCTGCTGAACGAACAGGGCATTAATACCGCAGTGCTGGAGAGCGACATCGCTGCTCAGGCGGCAACGGGCGCGACGCCGGTGCTGCTGGCAGTTGACGGTAAGGCCACGGCGCTGTTTGCCATTCGCGATCCGCTGCGTGAGGATAGCGTCGCGGCGCTGCAACGCCTGCATCAGGCTGGCTACCGGCTGGTGATGCTCACCGGTGACAACGCCGTGACCGCCAACGCGATTGCCAAAGAGGCGGGTATCGACGAGGTGATTGCCGGGGTGCTGCCCGATGGCAAAGCCGCCGCGATTCAGGATCTGCAGCGCCAGGGCCGCCAGGTCGCGATGGTGGGGGATGGCATCAATGATGCCCCGGCGCTGGCCCAGGCTGAAGTGGGTATCGCCATGGGTGGCGGCAGCGACGTGGCGATTGAAACCGCCGCCATCACCCTGATGCGCCACAGCCTGATGGGCGTTGCCGATGCGCTGGCTATCTCCCGCGCCACGCTGCGCAATATGAAGCAGAACCTGGTGGGGGCATTTATCTATAACTCGCTGGGCATTCCGATTGCCGCCGGGATCCTATGGCCGTTGACCGGAACGCTGCTCAATCCGGTGGTGGCGGGGGCGGCGATGGCGCTCTCCTCCATTACGGTGGTGAGCAACGCCAACCGCCTGCTGCGCTTTACCCCTAAAGAGTAGCTATTTGCACCTTCTCCCGGCTCGCGCTAGCATGGGCCTTTCAGCCGGGAGAGCCTATGGGCCTGCTTAGTCGTTTAAAAATGCTGTTGGGTGCGCTGTACAGCCGTACCTATTCGTGGCCCGCGCTGGATGTCACCCTGCCCGGCGGGCGCTACCTGCATCTTGTCGGCAGTATTCACATGGGCACCCGCGATATGTCTCCCCTGCCGGAGGGGCTGCTGCGTAAGCTTAAGCAGGCCGACGCCCTGATCGTCGAAGCCGACGTCTCCGTTAGCGGCTCGCCCTTCTCTGAGCTTCCCCCGCGCCCGCCGCTGGCCGAGCGGCTGGATCCCGCCCAGCTGGCTGATCTATCCCGGGTGCTGAACGAGCTGTCGCTGCCGCTGGAGACCTTTGACCAGCAGCCAGCCTGGAAAATTGCGCTCGTATTGCAGGCAACCCAGGCCCAGCGACTCGGCCTACGCCCCGACTACGGTATTGATTACCAGATGCTGCAGGCCGCTCACGACAGGCGGCTGCGGGTGATTGAGCTGGAGGGGACGGCGGATCAGGTTAACCTGCTCTGCCAGCTACCGGAGGATGGTAAAACGCTGCTGCTGGACACCCTCACCCACTGGCATACTAACGCCAGGCTGTTACAGGTAATGCTCAGCTGGTGGCTCAACAGCCCCCCTGCCGAGGCGTCGCAGTCCCTGCCCTCTACCTTTAGCCAGCCGCTTTACGATGTGCTGATGCATCAGCGCAACCAGGCATGGTGTAAACGGCTGCTGGCCCTGCCGCCGGGTCACTACGTGGTAGCCGCAGGCGCACTGCACCTCTACGGTGAGGGAAATTTACCGACCCTGCTGCGGCAGAAAATTAGCGCCTAAACGGCAAGATGGTACTATTTTTGCGAGCGCCGTCAGGCGTATGCTGATAGCTCGATCATCCGTGGTAAGAAGGATTTTTATGACACCCGCCGTAAAGTTACTCGAAAAGAATAAGATCCCTTTTCAACTGCATAGCTACGATCACGATCCCAATGAAACGAACTTTGGCGACGAGGTGGTGCGTAAGCTCGGCCTGAACGCCGACCAGGTCTATAAGACGCTGCTGGTGGCGGTAAACGGTGATATGAAGCAGCTGGCGGTTGCGGTGACGCCGGTGGCGGGCCAGCTGGATCTGAAAAAGGTGGCGAAGGCGCTGGGGGCGAAGAAGGTCGATATGGCCGATCCCGCCGTTGCCCAGCGCACCACCGGCTATCTGGTGGGGGGTATCAGCCCGCTGGGGCAAAAAAAACGCCTGCCGACGCTGATCGACGCCCCCGCACAGGTGTTCGCCACGATCTACATCTCCGGCGGCAGACGCGGGCTGGATATTGAGCTGGCGGCAGGCGACCTGGCGAAGGTGCTGGACGCAAAATTCGCCGATATCGCCCGCCGGGATTAGCTCGTTGTAGGCCGGATAAGACGCGCTTACGTCACCATCCGGCGTTCAACATCATCACAAACGCCTGAT
>DKPJ01000008.1:181095-362616 GCA_002480085.1 Enterobacteriaceae bacterium UBA7338
CTAACGCCTTATCAGGCCTACAGAGCGCACAGCATTACTGCCAGTTCACCTCGCCCTGCGGCTCAAGGGCTGCGGCATCCAGCGGTGAATTTTGCTGGATGTACTGCTTCAGCACCTCGGCATCAATAAAGCCGGTGTTAACGTAGCCGGGCTTATCGTCCAGACGGGGATAACCGTCGCCGCCGGTAGCGTTAAAGCTGAGGGTCGCCATACGGTAGGTTTTAGCGGGATCGACCGGCTCGCCGCCGATCTTCAGATCGTTAAGCTTGCCGTTCGCCATCGTAAAGCTGACGTGGCTGAACTGCGGATAGGCACCGGAGTTGGGCTTCATCTGTGCCACGGCGGTGAGATAGTCCACCACCTCTTTCCCGGTCATGTCGGCATAGACCACGACGTTGCCAAACGGCTGCACCTTCAGCACGTCTTTGTAGGTGATGTCCCCTGCGGCAATGCTGTCGCGGATCCCGCCTCCGCTCATCACGGCAAAGCTGGCCCCGGTGCGCGCCATCTGCGCGGCGAGGATCAGGTGCCCAAGATTGGTCTGCACAAAGCGTACCTTGCTGCGATCGCCTTCAAGAGGCGCATTGACCGAGCCAATCTTCACCGCCAGCTGGGCCTTGCCCTTATTCTGGAACGGCGTCAGCAGGGAGAGCATCTGGGCGTTTTCAGGGATCTCCGGCGCATAGAGCACGCGCTCGCTCTCGCCGTTGTCGTAGACGATCTTTTTCTTCAGGTTGATGGGGATGAGCTGATAGTGCACCAGCTTCATCTCGCCGTTGCGGAACTCAAAGTCGGCGCGGCCAACGTATTTGCCCCACTCGTGTGCCTGAACGATCCAGATGCCGTTCTGCCGGTCCGGTGCGCAGGGGGTGCCCGGTACGTAATCAACCTGCCTTTTATTCTCCGCAGCCATACAGACCGGGTTCTGGGAGTGGCCGCCGACAATCATCGCCAGCGAACCCGCTGGCAGGCTGCGTGCCATCTCGACGTCGCCCGGCGCGTTGGAGCCGTGCTCGCCGTTATCGTAATGCCCCATATGGGTGGTGGCGATCAGGATGTCCGGCCGCTCTTTTTCATCCAGACCATTCAGCTCCTGAATCACCAGCTTCGCCTCGTCGGCAGGCTTGCGGAACTCAATGTCGGTGAAGAACTCTGGATTGCCAATTTTAGCCGTGTCGTCGGTAGTGAGGCCGATCACGCCGATTTTCAGATCCTGGCGCTTGAAGATAGCCCACGGCTTAAAGAGGCGCTCGCCGGTGCTCTTCTGGTAGATATTGGCCGACAGGAAGGGGAACTTAGCCCACTTCTCCTGCTGGCGCAGCACCTCCATGGGGTTATCAAACTCGTGGTTGCCGACCGCCATCGCGTCATAGCCGATGAGGTTCATGCCGCGGAAGTCCGGCTCGGCGTCCAGCAGATCGGACTCCGGCACGCCGGTATTGATATCGCCGCCGGAGAGCACCAGCACGCTGCCCCCTTCGGCAGCCACCTCTTTACGGACGCTATCCACCAGCGTCTTCTGCGCCGCCAGACCATATTCGCGGTCGTCGCTGCGCCAGAAGTGGCCGTGGTGATCGTTGGTATGCAGGATAGTAATTTTATAGGTTTTATCTTTTTCGTACGCCTGGGCAGGCAGACTGGTGAGTCCCCACGCGGCAAGAAGCGCCAGCGCAACGCCCTGCTTTAACATATTCATTTCTCTCTCCCTGATGTCATAACACACGCAAAAGTAGCGCGGGGACAGAGAATAAACAAATATGATTTTATGTCTGCGACTTCCCTCAAAGAGTCGGGACGCGTATCTTAGTTTGCTAATAATCAGGAGGCTTTCACAACTCCTGCACTCCAATAAAAGACAAAAAGTGACATTTTATGGCAATAAATCAATCCACCGGTGCGCTTTCCGGCGCTGCCGCATCGCCGCAGCGTACTGCGTTCGGTATTCTGGGGGCGATCAGCCTCTCGCATCTGCTCAACGATATGCTGCAGTCGCTGATCCTCGCCCTCTATCCACTGCTGCAGGCTGACTTCTCGCTGAGCTTTGTGCAGATTGGCATGATCACCCTCACCTTCCAGCTCGCCTCCTCCCTGCTGCAGCCGGTGGTGGGCTACTACACCGATAAGCACCCGATGCCGTGGTCGCTGCCCATCGGCATGTGCTTTACCCTCTGCGGCCTGGTGCTGCTGGCGCTGGCGAGCAGCTTCGGCATGGTGCTGCTGGCGGCGGGACTGGTAGGAACCGGATCCTCGGTGTTCCATCCGGAATCCTCTCGCGTGGCGCGTATGGCCTCCGGCGGCCGCCACGGTCTGGCGCAGTCCATCTTCCAGGTCGGAGGCAATTTTGGCAGCTCTCTCGGGCCTCTGCTGGCGGCGCTGATTATCGCCCCCTACGGCAAGGGTAACGTGGGCTGGTTTGTGCTGGCCGCGCTGCTGGCTATCGTGGTGCTGGCCCAGGTCAGCCGCTGGTATGCTGCCCAGCATCGGGTGAATAAGGGGCGAAAAGCCGTTATTGAGCGCAGCCCGCTGCCGCGCAATAAGGTGATCCTGGCGGTAAGCATCCTGCTGATGCTCATTTTCTCAAAATACTTCTATATGGCGAGCATCAGCAGCTATTACACTTTTTATTTGATGGAAAAATTCCACTTATCGGTGCAAAACGCCCAGTTTCATCTGTTTGCGTTCCTGCTGGCGGTTGCAGCTGGCACCGTGATTGGCGGCCCTGTCGGGGATAAGATTGGCCGTAAATATGTTATTTGGGGCTCTATCCTCGGCGTTGCCCCCTTTACGTTAGTTTTACCCTACGCTTCCCTCTACTGGACCGGGATTTTAACAGCGATCATTGGCTTTATCCTTGCTTCGGCCTTCTCTGCCATTCTGGTCTATGCCCAGGAGCTGCTGCCGGGACGTATCGGTATGGTTTCCGGACTCTTTTTTGGCTTCGCTTTTGGTATGGGCGGGCTTGGCGCAGCCGTGCTGGGGCTGGTTGCCGACCATACTAATATATTCGTAGTCTATAAAATCTGTGCTTTTCTGCCGCTTTTAGGGCTGTTAACTATATTCCTGCCCGATAATCGGCATAAAGCCTGATTCCAGGGCGGCCAAAGGCAAACTTTGGCTGCCTGCGTTGCCCATGCCATAACACTTCTAAGACGTTCACTGCGCTAATCCCCTTTCAACCGCTTTTTTTGTTCCAGAGCGTGCTTTTCTTCAATATTCAACAATTATTCATCAACATAATCATTAAAATTGTCATAGACTGTAACTCGGGCTTCTGGTTTTTTAGCCAGAAATGGATCCACTACCGCGAAAGGAGACGGAATGCATCACGCCACACCGCTTATCACCACCATTGTTGGCGGCCTTGTGCTCGCCTTTATCCTCGGCATGATTGCCAACAAGCTGCGCATCTCTCCGCTGGTGGGTTACCTGTTAGCGGGCGTGCTCTCCGGTCCTTTTACACCCGGCTTCGTGGCCGATACCAAGCTGGCTCCCGAGCTGGCAGAGCTGGGGGTGATCCTGCTGATGTTTGGCGTAGGTCTCCACTTTTCGCTGAAGGATTTGATGGCGGTAAAGTCCATCGCCATTCCCGGCGCGATCGCACAGATTGCTGTGGCGACGCTGCTGGGCATGGCGCTCTCCGCCGTGATGGACTGGTCGCTAATGACCGGTATCGTCTTTGGACTCTGTCTCTCCACTGCCAGTACCGTGGTGCTGCTGCGCGCCCTTGAGGAGCGACAGCTTATTGACAGCCAGCGCGGGCAGATCGCTATTGGCTGGCTGATTGTAGAAGATCTGGTGATGGTGTTAACGCTGGTCCTGCTGCCTGCTGTCGCTGGCATGATCGAGAAGGGCAACGTTGGGCTGGCGACGCTATCGGTGGATATGGGGATCACTATCGGCAAGGTGGTGGCCTTTATCGCCATCATGATGCTGGTGGGCCGCCGTCTCGTTCCGTGGATCATGGCCCGCAGCGCGGCTACCGGTTCGCGGGAGCTGTTTACCCTCTCAGTGCTGGCCCTGGCGCTGGGCATCGCCTTCGGCGCAGTCGAGCTGTTTGACGTCTCCTTTGCCCTCGGCGCGTTCTTTGCCGGTATGGTGCTGAACGAGTCCGAGTTGAGCCACCGCGCGGCGCACGACACCCTGCCCCTGCGCGACGCCTTTGCGGTACTCTTCTTTGTCTCCGTTGGGATGCTGTTCGATCCGAAAATTTTGCTCGATGAGCCGCTGGCCGTTGCCGGTACGCTGGCGATCATCATCTTTGGTAAATCCATTGCCGCCTTCTTCCTGGTACGCATGTTCGGCCACTCGCCGCGCACCGCGTTAACCATCGCCGCCAGCCTGGCGCAGATCGGTGAGTTCGCCTTTATTCTGGCGGGCCTCGGCATGGCGCTGGATCTGCTGCCGCAGACCGGGCAGAACCTGGTTCTGGCGGGGGCGATCCTGTCGATTATGCTCAACCCGATCCTTTTCGCCCTGCTGGAGAAGTACCTCGATAAGACCGAAACCCTGGAAGAGCAGACCCTGGAAGAGGTTACCGAAGATGAGAAGCAGATCCCGGTGGATATCTGCAACCATGCTCTGCTGGTGGGTTTTGGCCGCGTAGGCAGCCTGCTGGGTGAGAAGCTGATGGCCCAGGGCATCCCGCTGGTGGTGATCGAAACCTCGCGTACCCGGGTGGACGAACTCCGCGAGCGCGGTATCCGCGCGGTGCTGGGCAACGCGGCTAATGAAGAGATCATGAACCTTGCGCATCTTGACTGCGCGCGCTGGCTACTGCTGACCATCCCTAACGGCTACGAGGCCGGAGAGGTGGTGGCTACCGCCCGCCAGAAGTGCCCGAACATTGAGATCATTGCCCGGGCGCACTATGACGACGAGGTGGATTACATCACCGAACGCGGCGCAAACCAGGTGGTGATGGGCGAACGTGAGATTGCCAACACCATGCTGACGCTGATAGAGAAGCGCCCGGTGGAAGAGGCTGTCACCGGATAAACACTCGCCCCGGCAGATCCTCCTCTGCTGGGGCTTTTTCTTACAGGCGTGCTTCTTCCCCTCACTCCCCCCTCTCTGCTTACGTAAGCGCATCTATCCTGCTGCTGGCATTTTGTTAACAATCAAGATATAAAGACGCCTTATGCAGACATTTAGACATCTATACGTTTAGAAGGTGATATGCACACGCAGCAAGAGAATGGGCAGCTTAAGCGCACCATGAAAACCCGCCATTTGATTATGCTGTCATTGGGCGGCGTAATTGGCACAGGGTTGTTTTTTAATACGGGATACATCATCTCTACGACAGGCGCAGCGGGAACGCTGCTGGCTTATCTGATTGGGGCGCTGGTTGTCTGGCTGGTCATGCAGTGCCTTGGTGAGCTTTCCGTGGCGATGCCGGTTACAGGTGCTTTTCATGTCTATGCGGCGCGCTATATTGGCCCGGCAACGGGATACACCGTGGCATGGCTCTACTGGCTCACCTGGACAGTCGCATTGGGATCCAGCTTTACCGCCGCCGGGTTCTGTATGCAGTACTGGTTCCCGCATATTCCCGTCTGGATATGGAGCGCCCTGTTTTGTGTCGTGATTTTTTCTCTTAACGCGATTTCAACGCGCTTTTTTGCCGAGGGCGAGTTTTGGTTCTCCCTGGTTAAAGTCGCGACCATCATCGTTTTCATCATCTTAGGCTGCGGGGCGATTTTTGGTTTTATCGCGATGAAAGACGGTTCACCTTCGCCGGGGCTATCCAACCTCACCAGTGAAGGCTGGTTCCCACACGGCGGCTTACCCATTTTGATGACGATGGTAGCCGTCAATTTTGCATTTTCTGGCACTGAGCTTATCGGTATCGCGGCAGGCGAAACGGAAAATCCACACCACGCTATCCCGGTGGCGATCCGTACCACCATCGCCCGGCTGATTATATTCTTTATCGGCACCGTTTTTGTCCTGGCGGCGCTGATACCGATGCAGGTAGCGGGCGTCGAGAAGAGCCCGTTTGTGCTGGTCTTTGAGAAAATAGGCATTCCCTATGCGGCGGATATTTTTAACTTCGTCATTCTTACCGCAATTCTCTCGGCGGCAAATTCCGGACTCTATGCCTCGGGGCGCATGCTGTGGTCGCTATCCAATGAAAAAACGCTGCCGAGCTGTTTTTCCCGCGTCAATAAGAACGGCGTGCCGCTGGTCGCGCTTTCTGTCTCAATGCTTGGCGGTCTGCTGGCGCTTTTATCGAGCGTGGTCGCGCCCGATACCGTGTTCGTTGCCCTTAGCGCCATCTCTGGTTTCGCCGTTGTGGCCGTATGGCTCAGTATCTGCGCGGCACACTTTATTTTTCGTCGCCGTCATCTCCAGTTGGGCAAGCCGTTGACCGATCTGAAATACAGAGCGCCCTGGTATCCGCTGGTTCCCGTCCTGGGATTCGTGCTGTGTCTGCTGGCCTGCGTTGGCCTTGCATTCGATCCGGACCAGCGCATTGCGCTTTACTGCGGAGTGCCTTTTGTTGCCCTTTGCTACGCGACCTATTTTTTCACTCACAGAACAAAATCGAAGGAGGCTGACTATGCCGCAGATTAATCCCCTTACCGCGCTGCTTGAAAGCCACGCCTTTGTTGTTCTTGATGGCGCTCTGGCCACCGAGCTGGAAGCGCACGGATGCAACCTTGCCGATAATCTCTGGTCCGCCAAAGTATTAATGGAAAATCCACAGCTCATCCGGGATGTGCATCTGGACTACTTCCGCGCGGGCGCACAGGTCGCGATTACCGCCAGTTATCAGGCCACGCCTGCTGGCTTTGCGGCTCGCGGGCTGACCGAGTCGCAATCGAGATCGCTTATTGCGCACAGCGTGACGCTGGCGCAGGAGGCGCGTGAAATTTACCAGGCAGAAAATGCCAGCGCGGGTCCGCTACTTGTGGCTGGCTCTGTCGGTCCCTACGGTGCGTATCTGGCCGATGGCTCTGAGTATCGCGGTGACTACGTGCGTAGCGCTGAAGAATTTCAGGCGTTTCATCGCCCGCGGATAGAAGCGTTGCTTAATGCAGGCGCAGATCTGCTGGCCTGTGAAACCTTACCCTCGTTTGCAGAGATAGTGGCATTAGCAGACCTGCTGTTGGAATATCCGCAGGCGCAGGCGTGGTTCTCATTTACCTTACGTGACGACAGGCATCTGAGTGATGGCACCCCTCTCGTCGAGGTAGTGGAGACGCTGGCCAACTATCCGCAAATCGTTGCGCTGGGAATTAACTGTATTGCGCTGGAGAAAACGACCTCAGCGCTAAAGCATCTGCACAGCCTGACTGCGCTGCCCTTGGTTGTCTACCCTAACTCCGGTGAAACCTACGACGCGACAACGAAGGAGTGGCATACGCACGGTGATTCATGCGCATCTTTAGTGGGATATTTACCGCAGTGGTTAGAGGCCGGTGCGCGGCTTATCGGCGGATGCTGCCGCACTAGCCCAAAGGATATCGCAGCGCTGAGTGAAAAACGCCCAATGGAAAAGGTGGTCACGAAATAAGCTGCCGCCCCGGCAGGCACTGCGCCGCTGGGGCGTTTTATTGCGAGAATAGCGTTACACCGATCCGCTCACCGGTGGAACCGTACCATCGATCTGCTCTTTCTGCGCACCGGATCCGGGACGGGCAGCACCCAGAACAGGCTCTTCACCTAAAATGTCCGGCTGCTCTTTCGCCGTGAACTGACCGCGGCCATCATAAGATGGGCCTTCGCTCCAGCGACCTTTCGGCAGCGGCTTGTCGAGAGAGGTATTCAGGCAGTAGTAAGCGTGTTCATGTGCCTCATTTTCCTGAGGGAAGCTGTTTGGAATAGGCAGCGAGGCACTGAGTCCCCCCATATCTTCAATGACTGCCATCCATTGCTGCTGGTGCATGGTGTCACGGGCAATAAGGAACGAAAGAAAATCTTTCATCCCCTTATCTTCAGTAAGATTGTAGAGCCGGGTAGCCAGCACGCGCCCGGTTGCCTCTGCGGCAACGTTCGATATCATGTCGGCAGCGGCGTTACCGGATGCATAGACGTGGCTCATATCAAAGGGCACGCCGTTAGCATTGACCGGCAGCGCGGCCAGCCCGGAAGAGAGAATATGACGTGGGTTCATGCCACCCAGAATAGCGTTAACCACCGGATCTTTCGCTGACGCCTCCTGATAGGAGAGCGGTGCGCCTTCAAGGTTCAGGGCAACGGCATACCCCAGCATTTCAATATGACCAAGCTCTTCCGTGGCGGTAGAAATGAGCAGATCCCTGATTCGCGGATCGCCCCGGGCGCCCATCGCCTGGAAAAAGTATTGCATTGCTACGCGGATTTCGCCCTCTACGCCACCAATCGCCTGTTGCAGCAGCATGGCAAATTCCGGATCGGGCTTTTCAACGCGTACAGGGAACTGCATTTTGGATGAGTGATGAAACATGGCTTTCTCCTCTGGATGTAGACATCTTCTGGAGTAAGAAGCCTGGTTGAAGATGCCAGATAAAGAAAGCGAAACGAGAAGCATTTACCTTTAACTGCCTGGGTCGTGAGCTGCGTTTAGATGCGCATTTCGGGACATTATGACCAAAGCAAGTTTAGGGTTAGTTCTCTGTTATGCTTAAGCCATTAGCTTACAGCCAGAAGCGGACATTGATGTATTGGGTAACCTCAATGATGCTTTGTAAATCAATAACGTGAAATGCTGAAAAGGTTATTTACTCATTCCACATTTGCATAATCTCTTATCTCTTCCAGGCTTAATACATAATCTTAGCTAAGGAAAAATCATGTTAGACGAATTCAAAAAATGCATCGAATCCTGCTATCTGTGTGCTGTTGCCTGTGATCATTGTGCGGCTTCATGTCTCGAAGAAGAGAACCTGGAGATGATGCGCGAGTGCATCAAACTGGATATGCAGTGTGCAAATATCTGTCGTCTTACCGCGCAGTTTATGACTCTCAATAGCGAGTCAGCCAGGGAGCTTTGCCGGGTATGCGCTGATGTTTGTCAGAAGTGTGGCGATGAGTGTGCAAAGCATGAACATGAGCATTGTCAGAATTGCTCCAGAGCTTGTCATCATTGTGCTGAACAATGCAGAAAGATGGCCGCTTGAGAAGAGTAGAGATTTTAAACCCGCTTCGGCGGTTTTTTTGTTCACAATTTTTTTACAACCTATTTGAACGCCCTGTGCCTGCTTCTCGCTCATAGCTGACGCATAAGGCCCGATATGCCTGTCGCTCTGTACAATCAAGAACACACCTAACATGCCGGTGCGTTAATAACCAGAGAGCAGGCCAACAGCTAACGGCCTTGTAAAAGAAACTGCCGCAGCTCTGCTGCCACTTCTTCTGGTGCCTCTTCAGCCATATGGTGGCCGCTGCTTATCGCTTTGCCCCGGACATCTTTTGCCCAGCTTTTCCAGATACCGACTACGTCGCCATATATCTCCTCCAGATCGTCGTATTTTGACCACAGGCAGAGCGTGGGACACGTAATCCTCCGTCCGCGCTGGCGATCCTCAAGCTCATGCTCTTTATCTATGGATAAACCCGCCCGGTAGTCTTCGATCATCCCGTGTACCGTTTCTGGATCGTGTATGGCTCGCCTGAACTCAACGTACTCTTCATCCCCCATTGATTCCGGCTGCCCTCCATACCACTTGTCCGGATCGGCCAGAATTGCCCGCTCGGGTTTTTCTGGTTGCGCAAAGAAGAACCAGTGATACCACTGCCTGGCAAACTTCTCGTTACAACGGTTAAGCGCTTCAAGTATGGGGATGCAGTCCAGGACGGCAAGGTGGGTAATTCGCTGCGGATAATCAAGGGCAGCCCGGTAGGCCGTGTAACTTCCTCTGTCGTGTCCAACCAGGGCAAACTGTTCGAAACCCAGCTGGCTCATCAGCTCAACGCAATCTTTTGCCTTCGCCCTCTTAGAAGACCCCACATGATCGGGTTGGTCGGCAGGTTTAGATGAGCGGCCAAAACCCCGTAAATCAGGGCATACGACGGTAAATGATTTAGCAAGCTCCGGAGCCACTTTTGACCAGGTTGCGTGGGTTCGGGGATGCCCGTGCAGCAGCAAAACGGGAGGTCCATTTCCGCCATAACGGACATTAAGCTCGGCGTCTGACACGCGTATCGTTGCGTGCGTAAATCCCTCAAACATAGGTTTCCCCACCGGTTGTTTAATACAAATATAGCGGTGGTGCGTCAGATCGACGCTGGCCTCGCATCGAAAGCATCAATTTTAAACGAAATGTAAAGGGTTCACTGCGGGCCAGCAAAGGTGTTAGGATAGAGATGTCTGGTGATCGTCCAGGCCACATCCTCTAGCAGGTTTGATGCCCTCGAATCGATGCGGGTGCACCTCACTTCCAATGAGCTGATTAAGCAGCTCCCACATGTTCCTATCTTGTCTAATGCGGCGCGCTCGATAGCGCTGGTGTGCGATAGTTCGCAAGGATTTCTCACGGCATTGGCAACACAGATATCAAATATAAGCAGCGTTATTCGAGGACGAATGGCCCGCTTGCCAATGCAGTTAAGGCACGTCATGAATAAAATAACTTCTGATAACGTCGAGGAAACAATCACTTGTCAAATCGTTGTCGAAGCGGATCATAGCGCCGCAGCGATTGTTTTACAGCCAGAGTATGCCAGTCCAGAAGAGGCGATCGGAGCCATCTCCGTAGAATTGCTTAAGTCGGGTAAGAGATTGACATATAAAGAAATTCAGCTGGTGCTGATTGTCAGAATGAAGCTCTCATCTGGAGAGGCGCAGCAGACTATTTTGCGCGAGGCGCTGATGCTGGTAACGAATAAGTCATTATTTTAACCCTGGTCGTATTGACCAGGGCGTTTTCACGTAGTGACGAAGTTATTTACCCAGCAGCTCTTTGCGGACAATCTCAGCGCCCGCGCTTAACGCATTGAGCTTGCCCCTGGCTACCCGGCGTGACAGCGGAGTCATGCCGCAGTTGGTGCAGGGGTAGAGCTTGTCGGCATCGACAAACTGAAGCGCTTTGCGCAGCGTATCGGCGACCTCTTCCGGTGTTTCAATGGTATTGGTTGCCACATCAATAGCCCCAATCATCACTTTCTTACCGCGGATCAGCTCAATGAGATCCATTGGCACGCGAGAGTTTTGACACTCCAGAGAGATAATATCGATATTAGATTTTTGCAGCTTGGGGAAGATCTCTTCATATTGACGCCACTCGGAGCCTAGCGTCTTTTTCCAGTCGGTATTGGCTTTGATGCCATAGCCATAGCAGATATGCACGGCGGTTTCGCACTTAAGCCCTTCAATGGCCCGCTCTAGCGCAGCGATCCCCCAGTCGTTTACCTCATCAAAAAAGACGTTAAACGCTGGCTCATCAAACTGAATAATATCGACCCCAGCGGCCTCCAGCTCTTTTGCTTCCTGATTGAGAATTTTGGCAAATTCCCAGGCCAGCTTTTCACGGCTTTTATAGTGGCCGTCGTACAGCGTATCGATCATTGTCATCGGACCCGGCAAGGCCCATTTAATCGGCCGATCGGTTAGCTGACGTAAGAATTTGGCATCCTCAACAAACACCGGCTTTTGACGACTGACCTCTCCGACAACGGACGGGACGCTCGCATCATAGCGATCGCGGATTTTAACGATCTCACGTTTCTCAAAATCAACGCCGCTAAGGTGCTCAATAAAGGTCGTGACAAAGTGTTGGCGCGTCTGCTCGCCGTCGCTGACGATATCAATCCCCGCCTGCTCCTGCTCCTGTAGTCCCAACCGCAGCGCATCCTGTTTGCCCTCGATCAGCTCGTCACCCTGTAATTTCCAGGGGGACCACAGGGTCTCAGGCTGTGCAAGCCAGGCCGGTTTGGGTAAGCTGCCCGCGGTGGACGTGGGTAATAATTTTTTCATAGCAGGTGACCTTATATTTTTAGTTAATCAAAGAACGGAGCGGGAAGACCACTGCTCAAGAATGGCCTGGTAAGGTTTAATAAAGTGCTCTTCAGTAAACCTTCCCTGCTCAATAGCTAACCTGCTGCGCTCCTCTCGATCGTAAACAATCTGCGTTAACGAATAGTCCTGGTAATTAAGGCTGGGCTGATAGATTTTCCCTGCGGCAGAATTAGCATTATAAATTTCCGGCCGGTAGATCTTCTGGAACGTCTCCATCGTGCTGATGGTGCCGATCAGCTCCAGATCGCTGTAGTCGCGCAGGAGATCGCCCGCAAAATAGAACGCCAACGGTGCAACGCTGCCTTGCGGCATAAAGTAGCGCACCCGCAATCCCATTTTCGCAAAATAGCGGTCCGTCAGGGAGGCGCTATCCTGCTGGTATTCAATGCCCAATACGGGATGCTCATTGCCTGTGCGATGGTAAACGTTTTTACTTGATACGCTTAAGCAGATAACGGGGGCTTTATTAAACTTCTCTCTGTAGCTATCTGACTCAACAAAACGCTTAAATATGTTGCCGTGCAGATCGCCAAAGTCATCCGGCGTGCCAAATTCGGTTTGATGTTTATTATACTCTGACAGCAGCACGCTAAAGTCATAGTCACGAACGTAAGAGGAGAAGTTATTGCCGACGATGCCCTCAATGCGCTCGTCAGTTTTACGATCGACAATATTTGTTTTCAAGACTTCAATTACCGGGAAAGCATTGCTCTTGCCTTCAACAGCAATATTCATCTCAACGGAGACGATCTCCAGCTCCACCGCGTAGCGATCGCCTTTAGGATTATCCCAATGCGCCAGCGAATTGAACCGGTTGTCGATCATCGTTAAGGCATTGCGCAGGTTCTCCTGGCGCTTCTCACCTCTGGCTAAATTAGCAAAGTTGGTGGTGATACGCGTGCTCTGCGAGGGATTATAATTCTCGTCGAAGCAGAGGCTCTTCACGTTAAATGTAATCGCTTTATTCATCGTAATCTTTATGATCGGTTGTTAATAGCATGATCACTTTATGCCTGAGTCATGGCGTGAGTAAAAGTGATTTAATTTCATTCAACATGAAGAACCTTCACGATCGTGATACAAGCCTGTTCATTTTCCTCAGGCAAGCTTGATAAGCCCCACCCCTGTGGTCAGCAGAGCCACGCCCAGCCAGCCAATACGATTCAGTCTTTGACCAAACAGTATCCAGCCTGCTGCGACGGTAGCAATCAGACCGAAGCTGCCCCACAGCGCGTAGGCCACTGACAGATCAATCCCTTTTACCGCCTGTGACAGGGCGCTGAATGCCGCCAGCACGGCGACCAGCGACAGCGCACCGTGTATTGGCCGACGAAAGCCGTTGGAATATTTGAGAAAGATGTTCGCGACGATTTCAAGGCCAATCGCCAGTGCCAGCCAGGCAATGTGCACTGCATTAAACGTAGCCATGCTGCTGCTCCTTACGTGCTTGGGTACCGGATTTGATCAGCGCCACGCCTGTGACCAGGGTGACTAAGCCCGCGATTTTCATCGCCGATAGGGTTTCATCGAACAGCATCACGCTAAAGAGCGTAATAAACAGAATACCAAGGCCTTCCCAGAGGGCATAAGCGACGCCCAGGGCGATACGTTTTACAGCAAACGATAAAAAAATGTACGACAGCGCGATCATCATCAGCATAAAAATGAAACCCGCCTTGTCATCATTGACGCTCGCCCATTTCATCGACAGCGTGCCGATTATTTCAGCCGCAATAGCCAGTATTAATAAGATCCAATAACGCATGATTTCTCTCCTGATGAGAAATAAAGATCCGCCACGCAAAAATAAGCGTGTCAGCAGAGTTAAATTAAATTTTGAGAAAAGGAGAGAACGGATCTATAGCGCAGAGCGCCAGTGCTGGTCGCAAATGGAACAGTGGGAGAGCAGATGAAAACAGGAGCGGATTACTATTATGGGTGCGAACATCTTGTTCATAATTTTACAACTTATCCACGTTGTTGCTTTTCCTCAGTGTGGATGAAAAATTGTCCTCGGTAGTTAAGCACGGCCCTATCCTGGCATAATCCCATTTTATTTAGTGGGGTTTTTTCATTTCTTTACGTTGGCTCAAAATAGGACGCACGGATTTTATAGAGACATTTTAGCCCGCCGCTGGCGGGCTATTTATTGACGATTAGCGCTCCCAGTAGGCCTCTTCCAGGCTATCTTCCCGCTCCGGCAGGCCACGGGTCAGGCGCGGCGAGTGCTGGTTCAATACCTGGTAGCTGACGCGATTGGCGTATTTACACACCTGAGCCAGCGACGAGTAGGTCAGCCAGGTGTAGTTGTGCTTGCTGGAGTTGGGCACGTTAGTGCGGTGGAAGTTATTGGCCGTGATATCGTGCAGCAGCGCGGCCAGAGCACCATCACCTGCGCCGTTGGTGTTCATGATCTTCTCCGGCCCGCCCATGTACGGCGCAATGTGGGAGAAGATGCGCAGCGGCTGCTCACAGTCCTGGTGACGCATCGCCCGGCTAAACTCGTACTGGTTAAACTCGGCGATGGCGCCCGGCAGCAGTGGATGCTGGGTTTTGCGCTTCGCCGACTCCTCGGTAAACCCTGCCATGTACAGCCCCACCGGACCGGCGGTGCAGAGCACCAGGTCAACCCAGTCCAGCGCCTTATCGCAGGCCAGCAGCGGATCGCTCAGTCCGGTCAGCGCCTCGGCCTCCTCCTCGTTCATCGCCAGGATAGAGACGTTCTCTTTGAGGAAGTCGCGCCACCACGTAGGGTTATCGGCAATCACATACTTGGTGCCGAGGGTTAACACCACCGGCACATTGTGCTTTTTGGCGTACTCCACCGCCTTCATGGTCGCCTCACGCATCGGCTCGCCGGGCTTGCAGCGTACCAGATAGGAGGAGAGCACCAGCGCGGAGGCCCCGGCAATCACCGACTCGGGAATGCTCTCCGGGCGCAGCTGGTTCATATAGCCAGGACTGATGGCAAAGGTGCGCTCGCCCGCCTCGCCGATCAGCGTAAAGCAGCGGCCAATCGGGCCGTCAACGCCCTGCAGGTAGTTAAGGTCGGTACGGCTGGAGGTGTTGCAGAGGTAGCGGTAGGCGTAGCTGCCGATCTCCACGTTGCTGCACATGACGCCCAGCAGCACCGAGCGGTCATCCGCCAGCACGGAGTAGTTGTGCATGGTGTTACCGATGGTGCCGCCGGCAAACTGGTGGGTGATGAGGTTATCGCGGGCCAGCTCTTTATAGAGCGCGTCGGCAGCCTCGTCGCTGATGATCAGCGAGTGCCCGGCGCTGAGGGCATAGCGCTCGATAAACGCATCGTCCACCTTCGCTTCAATATCCACCAGCGTCTGATCGATGCCGACCACCCATGAGGCGCTGGCATCGCTCTCCGGCTGGATCTGCTGCAACAGCGGATCGCGGGCGTTAACGGGGAAATAGTGTTTGGATTTGCGTTTACCGGGAAATTTCATGCGCGTTTATTACGAATAACCTATTGGGCCGGGAATGGTAGCACACTCCCGGCACCGGGCGCGATTAGCGGTAGGGGGCCGTCAGGTCCAGCATCATATCGATATGATCGGCAGAATCGTTAAGCGCTGGAATATATTCATATTTCTCACCGCCCGCCTCGAGGAAAAATTCCCGGTTCTGCACCGCAATCTCCTCCAGCGTCTCCAGACAGTCGGCGGAAAAGCCGGGACAGATAACCTGAATGTGCTTCACGCCCTTCTCGCCAAGCATCTTCAGCGTCTCGTCGGTATAGGGAGTCAGCCACGGCTCGCGGCCAAAGCGCGACTGGAAGGTCATCATCACCTTCTCCGGCGGCACGCCAAGGGCTGAAACCAGCTCACGGGTGGTATCGCGGCAGCGCTGGGGATAGACGTCCCCCTCCTCGGCATAGCGCTGGGGAATGCCGTGATAGGAGAGCAGGAGCAGATCCGGCTCGCCGTGGCGGGCAAAGGAGGCACGGACGCTGTTAGCCAGCGCCTCGATGTACGCTGGGTTATCGGCATAGTCACGAATAAGCGAGATGCCGGGGATGCTGCGTTTGCGTTGCAGAATGCGCCCCAGCTCGTCCCAGACGGCGGCCACGGTTGAGCAGGAGTACTGCGGGTAGAGCGGCAGCACCACAATGTGCTCCACGCCCTGAGAGAGCAGATCGTCTACCGCGCTCTCCAGCGAGGGCGAGCCGTAGCTCATGCCCAGCGACACCGGCACGTCGTCCAGCCGGGCGGCCAGCGCCTGCTGCTGGCGGCGGCTGTAGACCATCAGCGGTGAGCCCTCCTCCATCCACACGGAGTGATAGAGTTTTGCCACGCGCGGAGAACGAATCGGCAGGATCACGCCGCGCAGCAGCGGCCACCACAGCAGACGCGGCGTATCCACTACGCGCCGATCGCTTAAAAACTGGCGGAGATAGCGTTTTACCGCTGCGGGGGTGGGGGCATCCGGGGTACCCAGATTAGCCAGCAGGATGCCGGTTTTAGCCTGACTCATTCGTGCCTCATATTCATTTAAGCCTGTGAGAATTGTAACTGAAACGGGCGTAAACGAAACCCATTGCTGCGAAAGGGAAAAGCTTGGGGAGAAGGAGAAGAGAAGAACATCCCCGGCGCAGGCACCGGGGAGAAGCAGGATTAACCGAGCGTTCTTAACCGAGAATAGTTTCCAGCTCGGCGCGAACGGCGCTGACGGCCTGGGTGCCATCAACCTTCGCGTATTTGGTGTTGCCAGCTTCGGCTTCTTTCTGGTAGTAGCCGATCAGCGGCGCGGTCAGCTGATGGTACTCCACCAGACGCTTACGCACGGTCTCTTCCTGATCGTCCTTACGGGTGCTCAGCGCTTCGCCGGTCACGTCGTCTTTATCTTCCACCTTCGGCGGATTGTATTTGATGTGGTAGACGCGGCCAGAGGCAGCGTGCACGCGACGGCCCACGATGCGATCGACGATCAGATCGTCCGGCACATCAAATTCCAGCACGTAGTCAACGTTGATACCCGCGTCCTTCATCGCATCAGCCTGAGGAATGGTGCGCGGGAAACCGTCCAGCAGGAAACCGTTGCGGCAATCTTCCTGGGCGATACGCTCCTTCACCAGCGCGATAACCAGCTCGTCGGTCACCAGTTTACCGGCATCCATGATGTCTTTTGCCTGTTTGCCCAGCTCGCTGCCAGATTTAACCGCGGCGCGCAGCATGTCACCGGTGGAGATCTGCGGAATACCGTATTTCTCCATGATGAACTGAGCCTGAGTGCCTTTACCTGCGCCCGGAGCGCCGAGCAAAATGATACGCATTGCGTAATTCCTCTACGTTTAAATTTTTATACCCAGATGATTAGTGACAGGTATACAACGTTGTTTGAAGCGAAAACCATACCACTAAAGTCAGTATCACCACAAGGAAGCGAGGCTTATGGGGACGGGTTCGGCGGGAAGTTGAGCAGCTGAATCGTTCCCCCCTACCAGGGGGTAAGAGGGAACGGTGCTCAGAGAGGTTAAGAAACCAGCAGCTGGTTCATGAGGCGGATAAACTGGTTAGGATCTTCCAGCGTGCCGCGCTCGGCAAACAGGGCCTGATCCAGCAGCAGCTCAACCCATGCTTTAAACTGCGCCTCGTCCTGGATATCCGCAGTGCGCTTCACCAGAACGTGGTCCGGGTTAAGTTCAAAGATGTACTTCACCTCCGGCACGGCCTGGCCCGCAGCGGCAAACAGCTTCGCCATCTGGGTGCTCATCTCGTCGTTGTCGGTAGTGACGATCGCCGGCGTATCGGTCAGGCGATGGGTAAAGCGCACCTCTTTCACACGCTCGCCCAGCAGGGTTTTCACGCGCTCAACGAACGGCTCAAGGGCTTTCTCGGCCTCTTTCGCGCTCTCGTCTACCTCGTCATTCAGCTTATCCAGCGACTCATCGGCCTTCGCCACGGACTGGAAGGACTTGCCGTCGAACTCGGTGAGGTAGCTCATCATCCACTCGTCGATGCGATCGGAGAGCAGCAGCACCTCAATGCCTTTCTTACGCAGCAGCTCAAGGTGCGGGCTGCTCTTCGCCGCGGCATAGCTGTCGGCAGTGATGTAGTAGATCTTCTCCTGGCCCTCTTTCATGCGGGAGACATAGTCCGCCAGCGCCACCGTCTGCTCGGAAGAGTCGGTGTGGGTAGAGGCGAAGCGCAGCAGTTTGGCGATCGCTTCCATGTTGGCGCTGTCTTCCGCCGGACCCTCTTTCAGCGCCAGGCCGAACTGTTTCCAGAAGCCCTGGTACTTCTCGGCATCATCCTTCGCCAGCTTGTCGAGCATCTGCAATGCACGTTTGGTCAGGGCGCTACGCAGGTTGCGGGTGACGGAGCTGTCCTGCAGGATCTCACGGGAGACGTTCAGCGGCAGATCGTTAGAGTCAATCAGGCCGCGGACAAAGCGCAGGTAGTTCGGCATGAACTGCTCGGCCTCGTCCATGATGAATACGCGCTGAACGTAGAGCTTCAGGCCATGCTTGTGATCGCGGTTCCACATATCCCACGGCGCCTGGGCCGGGATGTAGAGCAGGCTGGTGTACTCCTGCTTACCTTCCACGCGGTTGTGGCTCCAGGCCAGCGGATCGGTGAAGTCGTGGGCGATGTGCTTGTAGAACTCTTTGTATTCGTCGTCGCTGATTTCGGACTTGCTGCGTGTCCAGAGCGCCTGGGCTTTGTTGATCTTCTCCCAACTGATGACGGTTTCGCCATCCTGCTCTTCGTGCTTCTCGATCTCTACCGGCAGCGCAATATGGTCGGAGTATTTGCTGATGATAGAGCGCACGCGCCAGTCGTTGAGGAAGTCATCTTCGCCTTCGCGCAGGTGCAGAGTGATCTCGGTTCCGCGATCCTCTTTGGTGATATCGGCAACGGTGTAGTCGCCCTCGCCTGCGGATTCCCAGAACACGCCGTTCTCTGCGCTGTCCCCTGCCGCACGCGTGCGCACGGTCACTTTATCGGCAACGATAAACGCCGAGTAGAAGCCGACGCCGAACTGGCCAATCAGCTGGCTATCTTTTGCCTGGTCGGAACCCATCGACTGCAGAAACGCTTTGGTACCGGATTTAGCAATCGTCCCCAGATGGTCGATAACTTCGTCACGGTTCATACCAATGCCGTTGTCGGCAATGGTCAGGGTACGCTTCTCTTTATCAAAGGAGACGCGCACGCGTAGCTCACCGTCACCCTCGTACAGCTCGGGTTTTGACAACGCACGGAAACGCAGCTTGTCTGCCGCATCCGAGGCGTTAGAGATAAGCTCACGCAGGAAGATCTCTTTGTTGGAGTAGAGAGAATGGATCATCAGATGCAGAAGCTGTTTTACTTCTGACTGGAAGCCGCGTGTTTCTTGTCCTTTCATCGAAAAAATACCTCAACAATGCCATTTGGTGTTGAGGGGGAGATGGGGATATGGCGGAAGGATTTCAAGCGGGGGCAGAAAAATGCCCCCGTTTTTTTCACGAAATGCGGATCTTGTGGCGTCCGGCTAAAGAGTGAGAGAGCGTGGTACCATCAACCATCTCCAGCTCGCCGCCCACCGGCACGCCGTGAGCGATACGGCTGGCGTCAACGCCATACTGTCCGCACAGCTCGGCGATGTAGTTGGCGGTCGCCTCCCCTTCCACCGTGGGGTTGGTGGCGAGGATCACCTCTTTCAGCTGCTCACGCTCCAGCCGCTGCTCCAGCCGGTCGAGGCCGATATCGTTCGGGCCGATACCGTCGAGCGGCGACAGGTGCCCCATCAGCACGAAGTAGCGGCCAGAGAACTGCCCGGTCTGCTCAATGGCGTAGATGTCTGCTGGACTCTCCACCACGCAGATCTGACCGTTCTCCTGGCGACGCGGGTTCGAGCAGATGTTACACACCTCCTGCTCGGTGAAGGTACGGCAGTCGGCACAGTGGCCAATCTCCGACATCGCCCGCGTCAGGGCCTGGGCAAGGCGCATCCCGCCGCTGCGATCGCGCTGCAGTAGCGTAAAGGCCATGCGCTGCGCCGATTTCGGGCCAACGCCCGGCAGGCAGCGCAGGGCTTCCATAAGCTGCGTCAGCAGCGGACTGGTCTGCATCAGAACGGCATCTTAAAGCCCGGCGGCAGCTGCATACCGGAGGAGACGCCTGCCATCTTCTCTTTCTGGGTCTCTTCAATACGGCGCGCCGCATCGTTGAAGGCCGCAGCAACGAGATCTTCCAGCATATCTTTGTCGTCTTCCAGCAGGCTTGGGTCGATCTCCACGCGACGGCAGTTGTGCGCGCCGTTGATGGTGACCTTCACCAGACCGGCACCGGATTCACCGGTCACTTCCAGCTTCGCAATCTCTTCCTGCATCTGCTGCATCTTCTCTTGCATCTGCTGGGCCTGCTTCATCAGGTTACCCAGACCGCCTTTACCACCAAACATAGGCTTCTCTCTTCATTCACGTTAAAAATGACAACCGTAAGTCAAACTCACGATCAAATAGGGCGAATGCTCTCTTCGTCCAGATCCGCATCGAAGAATCGCTGCAGGGTCTGGATGTTGCTATCCGCAATAATCGACTCGCGCGCCTGCGCGAGCATCTCTTCGTAAATCGCCTGACGCCACTCCAGCGGAGTGCGCATCGCGGGATTATCATCTTCAATGATAGACACTTCAACCGCCGAACCGTGCAGGGTGTTAAGTGCCTCACCTAAAACTTTTAGCGTACCGGGGGAATTAAGGTGCCGCTGGGTGGTGCGCAGGTGCAGGCAGATACGGTTATCCTCCTGCTCTCTCCATGCGTTTAGCGCCACCTGCTCAACCAGCTTGGGCAGGCTGAGCCGACTCACCTCTGCCGCCCACGGGTCGCGCTTGATGGCCTCTTCGGCCAGCTTTTGCGCCAGCTCCGGCGTGCGCTCATGCTCAAGGGCTTTTTTCAGCGCCTTCGGCGTAGCCACCACCTCTTTTACCTCTTCGGTAACCAGGGTGGTCTTCCAGCGGTAGGCCTCTTTTTTTACCGGCGCTTGCTGCTGGGCGGCGGCCGGACGCGCCTGAACGCGCTCGGTAACCGATGCCAGCCGCTCAAGCGCAGCGTTATTCACCGGCCGCGTGCGGGTTGTTGCCGCTGCCGGTTCACTCTTTTTTGCTTTGGTTGCTCCCTGGGCACGCTGCAGCTGGCTGCGGGCGGCCAGCACCTGGCTGGTGGTGTCCGACAGCGGCGCATCGCTACGCGGCGGGGCGGGAGGTGGCGATGGCGGCACCTGCTCCGGGGTCAGCACCGCCGTCGGTGCTACCGGGGAGAAGTCCTGCGCCGGCGCGCTTGGCTCCGGCAGCGGCATACGCGGATGGAACGCCAGCGCACGCAGCAGGGTCATCTCGATGCCCATCCGCCTGTCCGGCGCAAACGGCAGCTCTTTGCGGCCAATCAGCATGGTCTGGTAGTAGAGCTGAACGTCACCCGGCGGCACGGTACGCGCCAGCTCGCGCAGGCGCTGCTCAATGGCGGCCATATCGCTGCCGAGCGCGGAGGGTGAGAGCTGAACCATGGCGATGCGGTGCAGCAGAGTCTGCATCTCAACCAGCAGCGCCTCCCACTCCACGCCACGGGCAGCGGCCTCGTTGACCAGCGCCATGACGCGCTCGCCGTTGGCCTCCACCAGCGCCTCAATCAGCGACAGCGCCTGATCGTCATCCAGCGTGCCGAGCATCTGGCTCACCGCCTGGGCAGTGAGCTGCCCGTCGCCGCTGGCAATCGCCTGATCGGTCAGGCTCAAGGCGTCGCGCAGGCTGCCGTCGGCGGCGCGAGCCAGAAGCTGCAAGGCGCGCGGCTCGTGATGGATCTTCTCTTCGTCGAGAATGTGCTCAAGCTGCTGGCGGATCTGATCCACGTCCAGCGCCTTGAGATGAAACTGCAGGCAGCGGGAGAGGATGGTCACCGGCAGCTTCTGCGGATCGGTAGTCGCCAGCAGAAACTTCACGTGCGCTGGCGGCTCCTCAAGGGTCTTCAGCAGGGCGTTGAAGCTGTGGCGCGACAGCATATGCACTTCGTCTATCAGGTAGACTTTGAAGCGGCCACGGGCCGGCGCGTACTGGACGTTATCCAGCAGGTCGCGGGTATCCTCAACTTTGGTACGCGAGGCGGCGTCGATCTCAATCAGATCGACAAAGCGCCCCTGCTCGATCTCGCGGCAGTTATCGCACACGCCGCACGGCGTCGCGGTGATGCCGGTCTCGCAGTTCAGCCCCTTCGCCAGCAAACGGGCAATAGAGGTCTTTCCGACGCCACGGGTGCCGGAAAAGAGGTACGCATGGTGAATGCGTCCTAACGATAAGCCGTTCGCCAGTGCAGTCAGCACATGCTCCTGACCGACGACGTCAGCAAAAGTTTGTGGTCGCCACTTACGGGCTAAGACCTGATAACTCATGGGCAGGCTCTGGAACGCTGGAAGGTGGATATACGAGGGGCAATGCTACCACAGCCTCGCCCTAACAGCGAGACTGTGTACTGACGGATGGCGATCAGTGGCCCGGGAACGGGACCAGGCTGTAGCAGGTGATACCCTGCTTCACGAGGCGCTCTTCGCCGCCGATATCAAACAGGTTGATAATAAAGGCAGCGTCGGTCACTTCCCCCCCCAGGCGGCGGATCAGCTTAACGGTGGCTTCAATGGTGCCGCCGGTGGCCAGCAAATCGTCCACCACCAGCACTTTATCGCCCGGCTTGATGGCATCGACGTGGATCTCTAACTGGTCAGTGCCGTACTCCAGCTCGTAGCTCTCGGCGATGGTTTCACGCGGCAGCTTACGCGGCTTACGCACCGGCACAAAGCCGACGCCCAGCGCCAGTGCCACCGGCGCGCCAAACAGGAAGCCACGGGCTTCGGTCCCGACGACTTTGGTAATGCCTGCCTCTTTGAAACGCGCGACCAGCAGTTCAATGCTGAGAGCATACGCTTTCGGATCTTCCAGCAAACTGGTGACATCCCGGAACAGGATCCCTGGTTTCGGATAGTCCTGGATGCTTTTAATGCTGTCTTTTAAATACTCAAGCTGCTGAGCAGTTGCTGTCATGGTTTTTTGCCTGCTAGAAACGGTCATACTCACTGCACGCTTTACGGGGTCATGTAACTATTGTTTAACATTTAACCAAACGTGCCCGTGCTCGAAAACGGTCGAATGTACTGGCAGAACGGGACAAATGCAATAAGCTTGAGTGCGCTTCACTGCTTTTGTTGCTTTTCATCAACAACCTCATCAACTACCGGGATGCGCCACATAAAGAGTAGCAGGCAGGCGAGGATCGCCAGCAGCAGAAAACGTACCCACATCAGCTTAACCAGCCATAATGAGATCGCGAACGTTAATAAGATAACCGCGATGGCCCGGGGTTTTGCGCCGGGGGGCATGGCACGATACTGCTGCCAGTGGCGAAGATAGCCGCCAAACCAGGAGCGATAGAGCAGCCAGGCGTGAAATCGCGGTGAGGAGCGGGCAAAACACCAGGCGGCTAACAGAATAAAAGGTGTCGTAGGCAGTACCGGCAGCACCACGCCGAGCGTGCCGAGTGCAACCGCCAGCCAGCCGGTGATAATTAACAGAGTACGTTGCATAATGGGATCGTTATCGGGCTTTTTGGCTAATGTAACATAGCCCCGATGAATACAGGGGAAAGATTGTTGAAAACGGTTTTGCTTTTAAATTCGCTGGAGAAACAGCTCGCCTCCCTGCGCGAGCGGGCTGCGCCGCTGGCCCACCACGCTACCGTTAGCGCACGCTTTGACCGCCATCTGTTCCAGACCCGCAGCACCTTAATGCGCGCCTGCCTGGACGAGGCCGACCATAATCTGGCTGCGCTGCGCCACGCGGTTAATGCCGGGCAGCTACCGCAGGTGGCCTGGCTGGCAGAGCATCTCTCGTCGCAGCTCGCCGCCCTTAACCGGGAGACGGCCACATGGTCGCTACGGCAGTGGGACAGCGCCTCGCCGGCGGTGACCAAATGGCAGCGCCAGCGGCTACAGCACCAGCAGTATGAGCGTCGCCTTCAGGAGATGAAACAGGCTCGCGAGCTGCTGCTCGCCAGAGCCACCGGTTTTGAGGAGCAGCAAAATTTACAGCGAGAGGTGGTGGCGCTGGAAGGGCGGCTGGCACGCTGCCGCCGTGCGCTGGCGCGGATTGAGAACGTACTCGCCCGGTTAACCCGGTAATGAATAAAAGGAGTCACTATGTCGCTGGAAAATGCGCCGGAAGAGGTCAAGCTGGCGGTGGATTTGATCATGCTGCTTGAAGAGAACGCTATCGCGCCGGAGACGGTGCTGAAGGCGCTGGAGATAGTAAAGCGGGACTTTGAGAAAAAAGTCCCGCTTCAGGACCAACGTTCTTAGCGCCGCATCAGGCGACGGAGCGAGCCGGATCGTCGCCGTTCAGGTCGCGCTTCACCTCGGTCAGCTCCTCCCCTTTCGCATTGCGCAGGTGCACTTCCAGCTGGTTAAACGCAATGTCGATGCCGTTTTCCCGACACAGTCGATCGATGGTACGGTTCAATTCATCCACGGTATAGCTGCGATCCCGCAGCTCGCGCACGTAGAGGCGCAGCTCGTGATCCAGCGTGCTCGGACCAAAGGTCGTAAAGAAGACCGACGGTTCCGGATCGTGCATCACCTTCGGATGATCCATCGCCGCCTTCAACAGCACCTCCTTCACTTTATCGAGATCGGAGCCATAGGCCACCCCGAGCCGCACCACCACGCGGGTGATGGTATCGGAGAGTGACCAGTTGATCAGGCGCTCGGTTACGAAGGCCTTGTTCGGAATGATCACCTCTTTACGGTCAAAGTCGGTAATAGTGGTGGCACGAATGCGGATCTTGTTGACCGTCCCGGAGAAGGTGCCGATGGTTACGGTATCGCCGATACGCACCGGACGCTCAAACAGGATGATAATACCGGCGACGAAGTTACCGAAAATCTCCTGCAGGCCGAAACCGAGACCGACCGACAGCGCGGCCGCCAGCCACTGGAGTTTATCCCACGAGACGCCCAGTGAACCAAAGACCGTCATTGCCCCGGCGGCGATAATCACATAGTTGAGAATGGTGGTAATGGCGTAGGAGGCTCCCTGACGCATCTTCAGGCGCGAAAGCACCAGCACCTCCAGCAGCCCCGGCAGGTTGCGGATCAGCGCCCAGGCCACCATCGCCGCGATGATCGCAAACAGCAGGCTGCCCATGGTGACGCTTTTCACCACGCTGGCCCCCGCTTCCATGCCGTTGTAGTGCCAGAGCGTAATGCTGTCGAGGTAGGCAAACACGGTGATCAGATCGGACCATATTGCCCAGAAGACAACGCCAAACAGCGCCACCATCACCAGCATGGTAATACGCAGCGTCTGCTGGTTAACCTGCTCAAGGGCGATGGTTGGCTCCTCCTGCGGCTCCGCACCCTCGGCCCCCTCTTTCACCAGGTTCTGCCGACGGGCCAGCGCACGGCGGTAGGCAATACGGCGTGCCGCCACGCTCAGCCCGCGCAGCACCGTCTGGTAGAGCAGGTTCCAGATAATCACAAGATAGACGGTCTCGATCCAGCGGCCAGAGAGGCGCAGCGTGGTGTAGAAGTAGCCGGTAGCGGTCAGCACCATCAGCGCCAGCGGCACAATAGAGAGCACGGTAACGGTCAGCAGGCGCAGAGCGTGTGACTCCTTATCGCGCCAGCTGTCGCGGCACATCGGCCACACCAGAATGCTAATTACCAGCAGGTTGAGGAAAATCACAATCTGCCCGGTGACGTCGTCCATCAGATGCAGCGGCGACAGCTCGGAGACCACCGACCAGAAGTGCAGCGGCAGCAACGCCAGGCTGACGCGCACGATCTGCCGACGCCAGTGGCTGGTCAGCTCCGCAGGCATAGAGAAGTGGGTCACCGCGACTCCGTCTTTTTCCAGCACCTTCCAGCAGAGGCCGAACACCAGCCAGAAGAGCGCCAGCTTTTTACTGAACGCCCACAGCAGCTCGCTAATGTTAAGCTGCATGGTGAGCAGGATCAGCCCCGCCGCGAGGATCAGCAGGCAGACCGGCAGAGCGCGGATCAGGTCGATAAGGATCGCTTTCGGCGTGTGCCCCTGGCTGTCGTTACGCAGCTGGCCCACCTCGTCCGCCAGCCGGGCCTGGTACTGCTTCAGCCAGCGCAGACGCCAGCGGATCAGGCCCGCAATCAGCAGCAGCGGCAGTCCGGCCAGGAAGGCAATCGCCACCGCAGGCCAGGCTTTTTCCCAGTTCACGGTGATCTTCATGGTGCGGAACTGCTCTTTCACCGCCTGTGGGAAGGCCTTCACCCACTCCCAGTCCATCGGCTTGTTGCTGTTTACCCAGAAGATCTGCTGGGTCAGCACCTCCTGCAGGCTTTTAGAGACGCTCATCAGCTGCTGCTGGTTAACCTGCAGGTTAATCGCCATCATCAGCTGGTTGCCGAGCTGCTTGTTGAGCTGATCCAGCAGCTCACGGCGCATATCGACGACCTGCAGCAGCGCATCATGCACCTCATCGTTCACCTCGCTCTCGTGTCCCTCCTCCAGCTTGCCGACAAAGGCATCGCTCTGGAACAGGGCATCGCGCTGCTGGTTGATCTCAAACTGCTCGAGACGCAGGTCGGCAATGCGGTTGGTCATATCCGCCAGCTCGTCGGCGGAGGGCAGCGTCTGCTGTTGCTGGTAGAGAATGCGCGACAGCAGCAGGCTCCCCTTCAGCACCGAGATCTGCTCTTTGATATTGCGCTCGGACTGCAGGGCGCGATCGAGCCAGTTTTTTACTTTAATATTCTGCTGAACCAGCGCGTTGCCGTTCTCCGTGGCGTCAATCAGCCGCTGGCTGAGCTGGTGGTTAAGCTCCAGCTCCTGTTTCACCAGCGGATTGGCCTGGATACGCGCGGTCTCATCCGGCGTAACCGCCTCCTGGGCCGTTTTTTCGGTTAGCGTCAGGCGCTTGCTGTTGACCGCCTCCTGCAGGAGCTGAAGCTGATGCTCCAGACGGTTGCTGTTGGCCGTCACGTAGTCGCGCTGCTTCTGCAGGGTATCCTGCAGGGTGGTATTGCCCTCAAGGCTTTTCCGCAGCTGGTCGATCTCGGCATTTAGCAGCGCCTGCTGGGCCAGCAGCAGCGTCTGCTGGGTCGGACGCAGTGCGCCCTCCCCTGCTCCGGTACCGTTGAGACGGTTACGGATCTGCTGCAGCTGCTGCGAGGCGGTGTACATGGCGTTCTGCACCCGCTCCGGCTGGGTTTGCAGCGCCACCAGCTGGCTGTTATAGGTCGCCAGATCGTTCTGCGCGGTCTGGAGATCGTCCAGCAGCTGTGAGACCCGCGACTCCAGCTGACGCAGCGAGAGCGTGGCCAGGGTTTTGCGCGTTTCGTCATCGTTGTCTTTATCGCTCAGGGCATTAAGACCGTCCGTCGCCTCGCGCATCTTATCCGGGGCCTGAGCGACCTTTTGACGAAGCTGGGTGGTCTCCTGCTTGACCCGCTCGAGCTTGTCGAGGGTATCCAGCGTTTGGGTCAGATCGTCAATGACGAGCTTATCCTGCGGGGTGTGATCTTTTTGCTTATTAAGCGCATCAAGCTGGCTTTGCACCTCTGCACGGGCAGGCAGATCGGTACTGGCGCGGGCCTGCGAAGCCGTTGAAAACAGGCTTGCGACAAGCACCAGCATCAGGGCAAAAGCGGATAGCGGATTTTGCGAGCGTATGGAGTGCAGCATAATTTTTAGATGAATGGTTTCTTTACGGGAAAGCGGGCCGGGACTGGCCACGCGCAGAGAATATCACGCCCGTCTGGGACAACATAGCAATGCGCATAGCCTCCAGGATATTTCCTGGCACAGTGAAGAGTCATTAGGCGCAGAGCACGTCGGACTTTGCGCGCATGGTTGGACAGAGCTGAAGCATCTCCAGCAGAACGGCAACGTATTCCCGCGCCTCTTGCTTGAGATCAAAGGCTTGCGGCGAGAAGAGCCAGGTTTCCATAATGCCGGAGATGTAGCTTCGCATTAAAATGGCAGCCCGGCGCGTCAGTAAATTAGCAGGTAACATTTTCGCCTGAATACAGCGATTAAGGGTCTGTTCAATACGATCGTAACTTTCGAGGCATAAATTACGCTGTGCCTGTTGCACTATGGCCATTTCGCCGACAAACTCACACTTGTGGAAGATGATCTCCATCATTAAACGGCGACGCTCTTCGACAACCGTTGCTTCAAGGATATAGACCAAAATTTCGCGCAAAACGGAGAGTGGATCATCGGGGAATTTTGCCTGATACTCAAGCTCGAGATCGCCAATACTAGACTCTGACAGCTCCCAAATTTCACCAAATAAATCTGACTTATTTTTGAAGTGCCAATAAATTGCGCCACGCGTTACACCCGCTGCCTGCGCAATGTCTGCGAGAGACGTTTTGGAGACGCCGTGTGCTGAAAACAGGCGCATAGCGACATCTAAAATATGCTGACGCGTCTCCTGGGCCTGTTGTTTGGTTTTTCGTGCCATATGTTGGTGATTTTAAGGGAGTCAGATTTACATACATTTATGAATGTATGTACCATAGCATGACGATAATATAAACGCAGCAATGGGTTTGTGGGCGCTTGATCCACTGAACAATTTGAAATCGGACACTCGAGGTTTACCTATGAACAAAAACAGAGGATTCACCCCTCTGGCGGCCGTTCTGATGCTTTCGGGCAGCTTAGCGCTAACAGGATGTGATGATAAACCGGCTCAACAAGGAGCACAGCAGGCGCCAGAAGTTGGGATTGTGACACTCAAATCCGAACCTCTGCAGATGACCACTGAACTGCCAGGCCGCACCAGCGCCTATCGCGTTGCTGAAGTCAGACCGCAGGTTAGCGGCATCATCTTAAAACGTAACTTCACCGAGGGCAGCGATGTCGAAGCGGGTGTCTCGCTTTATCAGATCGATCCAGCGACCTATCAAGCCTCCTATGAGAGTGCGAAAGGCGATTTAGCCCGCGCCCAGGCCGCTGCCAATATTGCCCAGGTAACCCTCAAACGCTACCAGAGCCTGATTGGCACCAAGTACATCAGCCAGCAGGATTTTGATAACGCCCAGGCCGAAGCGCAGCAGGCTAACGCCTCCGTAGTCGCCGCCAAGGCTGCTGTTGAGACCGCGCGCATCAACCTGGCCTATACCAAGGTGATCTCCCCTATCAGCGGCCGCATTGGTAAGTCGTCGGTAACGGAAGGTGCCCTGGTGCAGACCGGCCAGACTAACGCCCTGGCGACCGTGCAGCAGCTCGATCCGATCTATGTGGACGTGACCCAGTCCAGCAATGATTACCTGCGTCTGAAGCAGGAGCTGGAGAAAGGCACCCTGAAGCAGGAGAACGGCAAAGCGAAAGTCGAGCTGCTTACCAACGACGGCGCAACCTTCCCGCAGACCGGTACGCTGGAGTTCTCTGACGTCACGGTTGATGAAACCACCGGCTCCATTACCCTGCGCGCTATCGTCCCTAATCCGGACCAGACTCTGCTCCCGGGCATGTTCGTGCGCGCCCGTCTGGAAGAGGGTCTGAACCCGAACGCGCTGCTGGTTCCTCAGCAGGGCATCACCCGTACGCCGCGCGGTGAGGCTTCCGCAATGGTAGTCGGCGAAGGCGATAAGGTTGAAACCCGCCAGGTACAGACGTCACAGGCGATTGGCGATAAGTGGCTGGTTACCGGCGGCCTGAAAGATGGCGATCGCGTGATTGTCACCGGCCTGCAGAAAGTCCGGCCGGGTGCGCAGGTGAAAGTGCAGGAAGTGAATACCGAACAGGCTTCTGACAAGAAAGAGCAAGCTGCAGCCGGCGCGCAGTCAGAACAAACGAAGTCTTAACTTAAACAGGAGCCGTTAAGACATGTCTAAGTTTTTTATCGATCGCCCCATTTTTGCATGGGTTATCGCGATCATTATCATGCTGGCGGGGGCGCTCTCGATCCTCAACTTGCCGATAGCGCAATATCCTTCGATTGCGCCACCGGCAGTGACGGTCTCAGCGACCTACCCTGGCGCAGATGCGAAAACGGTGCAGGATACCGTGACGCAGGTTATCGAACAGAACATGAACGGTATCGATGGCCTGCTCTATATGTCCTCCACCAGCGACTCGTCGGGCACGGTGCAGATCACGCTGACCTTTAACTCCGGTACCGATGCGGACATCGCGCAGGTTCAGGTGCAGAACAAACTGCAGCTGGCAATGCCGCTGCTGCCGCAGGAAGTTCAGCAGCAGGGCGTCAGCGTTGAGAAATCCTCCAGCAGCTTCCTGATGGTGCTGGGGATGATCAACACCGATGGCTCTATGACCCAGGAAGATATCGCCGACTACGTGGGCGCGACGGTGAAAGATCCGGTTAGCCGTACCGCGGGCGTGGGTGACGTACAGCTGTTTGGTGCCCAGTATGCGATGCGCATCTGGATGGATCCAAACAAGCTGAACAACTTCCAGCTTACTCCGGTTGACGTGATCAACGCGATTAAAGCGCAGAACGCCCAGGTCGCCGCAGGCCAGCTCGGCGGTACGCCGCCGGTGAAAGGGCAGCAGCTGAACGCCTCGATCATTGCCCAGACCCGTCTCACCTCAACGGAAGAGTTCGGTAAAATTCTGCTGAAAGTGAACCAGGATGGCTCCCAGGTTCGCCTGCGCGACGTGGCAGAGATTGAGCTGGGCGGTGAGAACTATGACGTTATCGCCAAGTACAACGGTCAGCCGGCGTCCGGTCTCGGGATCAAACTGGCAACCGGCGCTAACGCCCTGGATACCGCTGAGGCAGTACGCGCTACCATTGAGTCCCTGAAGCCGACCTTCCCGGCGGGCCTTGAGGTAGTTTATCCGTACGACACCACCCCGTTCGTTAAGATCTCGATTAACGAAGTGGTAAAAACGCTGGTCGAAGCGATCGTGCTGGTGTTCCTGGTGATGTACCTGTTCCTGCAAAACTTCCGTGCAACGCTGATCCCAACGATTGCCGTTCCGGTGGTACTGCTGGGGACCTTCGCGATCCTCAATGCCTTCGGCTACTCGATAAACACCCTCACCATGTTCGGTATGGTGCTAGCCATCGGCCTGCTGGTGGATGACGCCATCGTGGTGGTAGAGAACGTCGAACGTGTCATGGCCGAAGAGGGTCTGCCGCCCAAAGAGGCGACGCGGAAATCGATGGACCAGATCCAGGGCGCGCTGGTGGGTATTGCCCTGGTGCTGTCGGCGGTATTTATCCCGATGGCCTTCTTCGGTGGTTCTACCGGTGCGATCTATCGCCAGTTCTCGATTACTATCGTTTCAGCGATGGTGCTGTCGGTGATCGTGGCGCTGATCCTGACGCCAGCCCTCTGTGCCACCATGCTGAAGCCGATCGCTAAAGGCGACCACGGCGAAGGCAAAAAAGGCTTCTTCGGCTGGTTTAACCGCATGTTTGATAAGAGCACGCACCACTACACCGACAGCGTAGGGAATATTCTGCGCAGCACCGGTCGTTATCTGCTGCTCTATATCATCATCGTTGCGGGCATGGCGTTCCTGTTTGTCCGTCTGCCAACCTCGTTCCTGCCAGATGAAGATCAGGGCGTATTCCTTACCATGGCGCAGCTGCCCGCGGGGGCAACCCAGGAGCGTACGCAGAAGGTGCTCGATGAGGTAACGGACTACTACCTGAAAGAGGAGAAAGCGAACGTCAACTCCGTGTTTAGCGTGAACGGCTTCGGCTTCTCGGGTCGTGGGCAGAACACCGGTATTGCCTTCGTCTCCCTGAAAAACTGGGATGAGCGTGCGGGGGAAGAGAACAAGGTTCCGGCCATTACGGGCCGCGCCAGCGGACACTTCTCACAGATTAAAGATGCGATGGTCTTCGCCTTTAACCTGCCGGCGATTGTTGAGCTGGGTACGGCAACCGGCTTCGACTTCCAGCTGATTGACCAGGGCAACCTGGGCCATGACAAGCTAATGCAGGCGCGTAACCAGCTGCTCGGCGAAGTGGCGAAACACCCTGACATGCTGGTGGGCGTACGTCCTAACGGCCTGGAAGATACGCCGCAGTTTAAGATCGATATCGATCAGGAGAAAGCGCAGGCGCTGGGTGTCTCCATCAGCGACATCAATACCACGCTGGGTACGGCCTGGGGCGGTAGCTACGTTAACGACTTCATCGACCGCGGTCGCGTGAAGAAGGTATACGTGATGTCACAGGCTAAGTACCGTATGCTGCCAAACGATATCAATAACTGGTACGTACGCGGCAGCGATGGCCAGATGGTGCCGTTCTCGGCGTTCTCTACGTCGCACTGGGAGTATGGTTCTCCGCGTCTGGAGCGCTATAACGGCCTGCCGTCGATGGAGATCCTGGGTGAAGCGGGTGCGGGCAAGAGTACCGGTGAAGCGATGGATCTGATGGAGCAGCTGGCGGGCACGCTGCCTGCGGGTGTGGGCTATGACTGGACGGGCATGTCCTACCAGGAACGCCTCTCCGGTAACCAGGCCCCTGCCCTGTACGCCATCTCGCTGATTGTAGTCTTCCTCTGTCTGGCGGCGCTGTACGAGAGCTGGTCCATTCCGTTCTCGGTCATGCTGGTGGTGCCGCTGGGGGTCATCGGTGCGCTGCTGGCGGCAACGTTCCGCGGGCTAGGCAACGACGTTTACTTCCAGGTAGGTCTGCTGACCACCATTGGCCTGTCGGCGAAGAACGCGATACTTATCGTCGAGTTCGCCAAGGATCTGATGGAGAAAGAGGGCAAAGGGCTGATCGAAGCGACGCTTGAAGCAGTACGTATGCGTCTGCGTCCTATCCTGATGACCTCGCTGGCGTTCATCCTCGGCGTTATGCCGCTGGTTATCAGCACCGGCGCAGGCTCTGGCGCACAGAACGCCGTAGGTACGGGCGTTATGGGCGGGATGGTCACGGCGACCGTGCTGGCCGTCTTCTTTGTTCCGGTGTTCTTTGTGGTGGTTCGCCGCCGCTTTAGCCGCAAGTCAGAAGATGTTGAACACAGCCATGCCGTTGAACATCGCTAATCCACTCTAAATCTTAATGAGTTGTGAATCAAAGGCCGCGCAAGCGGCCTTTTCATTTTCCGCCTGAAAATCATCACGACGACTTATTGTTTATTTAGTTAATTTCTGTAGGAGATATAAGTCGCATAATTCCTATGGCTTAAAGGATTATCTTAAGAAGTGAAGATATTCTTAATTAATAGTGAAGATTCGTTTATGTAAGAATATTCTTAACTTGACCAGTACAGACGATAGCGGTTCACCCCTTTGGCGGAGGGTAAATCGAAAGCAAAAGATGATAATTGTAATTTTTCGTAATCGCTCCAGGAAAACTTTTTCAGAGTGACTTATAGTTAAATTGAGGCGCAAGAGCAGCTTAGACGCCGCCCTCAAGGAGGTATCCATCCCGAAACGGTGTTCCATGTGAAAAAAAAGCCACTTTAAAGGGGATACGTTATGGACGAATACTCGCCAAAAAGGCATGATGTCGCGCAACTGAAATTTCTTTGCGAAACGTTGTACCATGATTGCCTCTCAAACCTTGAAGAGAGCCACCATGGCTGGGTTAACGATCCCACGTCGGCAATCAATTTACAGTTAAACGAGCTGATTGAGCATATTGCGACCTTCGCACTTAATTATAAAATTAAGTACAATGAAGATAATAAACTGATTGCCCAGATTGACGAATACCTGGACGACACGTTTATGCTGTTCAGTAGCTATGGCATTAGTACAGAAGACTTGCAGAAATGGCGCAAATCCGGCAACCGCCTGTTTCGCTGTTTCGTTAATGTGAGCAAGGCTAACCCTGTTAGCTTGTCCTGTTAAAACTATTACAAATACATAGGTGAATTTATGTCTGATAAACCCTTAACAAAAGTAGATTATTTGATGCGCCTGCGGCGCTGTCAGACAATTGACACGCTTGAACGCGTGATTGAAAAAAATAAATACGAACTTTCTGACAATGAGCTGACAGTATTTTATTCCGCAGCCGATCACCGCCTGGCTGAGCTGACCATGAATAAGCTTTACGACAAAATCCCCTCCTCCGTGTGGAAATTTGTTCGCTAGATCGCGCATGCATCTACTGCGATTTCTCGCCGCCTTTATCAGACACGTTTTGGTGGATCCCAGGGTCGGGCATTTGTCTCTTAAAGTAGTGTGATCTGCTTCACATCCTACAGCCGCCGTTATACTCTTTCAGGCTATCTCACTCCAGGATGCTCCTGTTATGTTTAACAGTGAGATAGCCATGAGTACAGAAAAGCAGAAAATGATTGCCGGTCAGCTCTACCGATCTGGCGATGAGACATTACGGGCAGATCGCCTGCGTGCCAGGGAGCTGCTGCATCAATACAACCACTCCGGCCCGACAGAGAAGAGCGAACGGCGTGCCCTGCTTGCCGAGCTGCTCGGTAAAAGCGGCAATGCCTACATCGAGCCGAGCTTTCGCTGCGACTACGGCTATAATATTTTTCTCGGCAACGATTTTTACGCTAACTTTGATTGCGTAATGCTGGATGTTTGTCCGATCCATATTGGCGATAACTGTATGCTTGCCCCGGGCGTGCATATTTATACCGCCACTCATCCGCTTGATGCGACCGAACGCAACAGCGGATTAGAGTTTGGCGCCCCCGTCACCATTGGCCATAACGTCTGGATCGGTGGCCGGGCGGTGATCAATCCCGGCGTGACCATCGGTAATAACGTGGTGATTGGCTCCGGCAGCGTGGTTATTCGCGATATTCCCGATGATGTGGTGGTGGCGGGTAACCCGGCGCGGATCATTAAAAAGCTGCCGTCGGCCTCGGCATAACTGTTATGCTTTTTTGCCGCCTTTCTGTTACTTTTTTCTTACTGCCACGGATCGTAAAATAGGCTGTTTCACCTGCGTTTTGTCCGATCCCCAAAGGTAAAAAATGACAGAAATAGAGAGACTGCTTACCCAAACTATTAATGAGCTAAATATTCGCGAGAAGCGTGACAACCGACCACGCTTCAGCATTAGCTTTATCCGCAACCATCCCTGGCTGTTTATCGGCATGTACGTTGGCTGGTTTGCTACCCTGGCGGTGATGCTCCAGTCCGAAACCCTGGCTGGCTCCGTCTGGCTGCTGGTGGTGCTGTTCGCCCTGCTGAACGGTTTCTTCTTCTTTGACGTCTACCCGCGCTACCGCTATGAGGATATCGACGTGCTCGATTTCCGCGTCTGCTATAACGGCGAGTGGTATAACACGCGCATGGTGCCGCCTGAGCTGATCGACGCCATTATGCAGTCGCCTGCGGTAGAGGCTGCGCAAAAGAGCCAGCTGCAGCAGATGGTAGAGAAAAAAGGCGAGCTTTCATTCTATGACGTCTACTCGCTGACGAAGCCTAAAACCGGGCCGCACGCCCAGCCACAGGTCGCCTCTTGAGTCAGTATAATCACTACGGACAGCCGGTTGGCGATGCCCTTCCCGGCTGGCAAACTCGCCCGCTGCCGCAGCGCGTTGTGCTGCACGGGCGCTACTGTCGCCTTGAACCGTTGACGCGCTCCCATGCCGATGCGCTCTTTGCCGCATATCAGCTCAGCGGCGATGGTCGTGGCTGGACCTGGCTGGCGCGTGAGCCGGAAGCGAATGCCGGGCAGTACGCGGCCTGGGTTGAGAGCGTGGCGCAGCTACCGGATCCGCTCCACTTTGCGGTCGTTGATACGCAAACCGACAGGCCGGTAGGCACCCTTGCGCTGATGCGGATTGACGCCAGCAACGGCGTCATCGAAGTTGGCCACGTCCACTTCTCTCCCTTGCTGAGCCGTACCCCTGCCGCGACCGAGGCCCAGTGGCTGCTGATGCGCTACGTCTTTGCCACGCTCGGCTACCGCCGCTACGAGTGGAAGTGTAACAGCCTTAATGAACCTTCGCGCCAGGCCGCGCTGCGCTTAGGCTTCCAGTACGAGGGCCGCTTTCGCCAGGCGTTAGTGGTGAAAGGCCACAACCGCGATACCGACTGGTTCTCCATCATTGACGGTGAGTGGCCAGACGTTGACGCCGCCATACAGCGCTGGCTGGCCCCGGACAACTTCACCGCCGACGGCAAGCAGCGCCGCTCCCTGGCGTCACTGCGAACGTAGTCCTTTTTAATCCTCAACGAAACGGAGCTTATTGTCGTAAGCCGAGACCATTTTTTCCGTTTTCTTTTTATCCGTGATGATGAGGTCGATCTCTGCAATGCTGCAAACGTGTGAAAGCGCACGATAGCCCAGCTTTGACGAATCGGCTAACACGACCCGCGTCTTGGCTGCCTTGAGGATAGCTGTTTTGGTAGGCAGCTCAATTGCATTAACGTTGGTTATTCCCGCCTCAGGATGCACACCTTCGGCACCAAGAAACGCCCAGTCTGCAAAGACCTCGCTAAACTTTTGTGTCGTGTCAGGTCCTACAAGGGTATAAGAGTTGCCGACAACCACGCCGCCGGTAACGTTCAGGTTGATAGACGGATATTGACTTAGCAGCATGGCAATCTGTAAATCGTTAGTGATCACCGTCAGATTTTTTTTCGCCGTAAGCTGCTCTGCAAGTTCGTAAACCGTCGATCCGTTATCCAGTATGACGGAGTCTCCATCCGCTATCAGGGAGGCCGCATATCTGCCGATCGCGACTTTCTGCTCGTGATGACGGCTCTTACGAATGTTGTAAGGCGTATCCTGCCCCTCGGTAGAGAGCACGGGAAGTACGCCGCCGTGCGTTCGGATAATCTGCTGCGTTTTTTCCAGATGGATGAGATCCCTGCGGATCGTTGAGCTGTCTACAGCAAACTCTTCCGCCAGTTGATTAGCATTTAGATAACCCACTGTACTGAGCCTTGCAAGAATTCTCTCCCGCCTCTCTTTTGCCAGCATTTTCCTATCCTTCGCACGGTTAAGTGCAGCCGATTTTATCACAGATTCTTAATGAATAAGCGATTACCCATATCTTTTAACCGGTTACAGATCAAATAAGCAATAAGTTATCTGTATCACACAATCGATATCGTGCATTGACTTGCACGATATCGTGCACATACAGTATCACTCTACACATAACGTTATGACGAGGTTTGTATGTCCACGCCCTATGAAACAGATATTGCCCTGCAACCCGACGCTATTGAAGCGCAGCTGAATAATCCGATGCCGGAGGCGCTGCACGCCGTGCGATTAGAAGATTACGATCGGATCATCCTGACGGGAATGGGATCGTCCGACTATGCGCTGATCCCTGTTGAGCGCGCGCTTGCTGCTCAGGGTTATCCTGTCTGGCGGGTAGATGCTGGACGGTTACTGGATATGGGTGGCCTGATTACAGAAAACACCCTGCTCTGGGCGACGTCTCAATCTGGTATGAGCGGAGAGATCGTTGCGCTGCTGGAAAAAGGCCATCGCCCCCGGACAATTATCGGTCTGACGAATGATCGGGAGAGCGTGCTGGCTAAAAAAGCCGATGTGCTTCTTACGCTGGAGAGCGGTGATGAAGCAACCGTCAGCTCCAAAAGCTATCTTAATACCCTGATTGCCTGCCACCGCGCGCTTGCCATTTTGTTGGGCAAAAGCGAGGCTGAAACCTGCGCTACCGTCCTTCAAGTGCTTAACAATATCAGACGCCTGGTCGCAGAAAGCCAGCCAGCTATTGAAATAGCCGAGCAGCTGTTTACTGCTAAGCGCCCGCGGATGGCCTATATCGGCACGGGCTCTTTTGCTGCCAACGCACTTACTGGGGCACTGATCACTAAAGAGGCCTCAAAAGTGACCGCAGAAGGCTTTGTCGGGGGAGAATTCCGCCACGGTCCGCTTGAGACCTCCGGTGAAGGGATGCTGGCCGTATTACTTGGCAACCCCGGTGATGAAACGCTGGAAAGGCTGGCCTCTGAGATGGTAGCGAACGGTACGCAAGTGGTGACAATTGGGCAGGAGCCCTATGCAGGCTCTACGCTTCTACCGGTGCCGACAGGCGAGGAGCTGGGCCAGCTGTTATGTGGGTTTATCTACGTTGAACATCTGACGGTAGCGTTGGCACGGAAAAATGGTTTTATTCCCGGCCATTTCCTTTATGGGCAAAAAATTACGGTGGCGGTATGAGTCATTCAGCCTCTGCGGTAACAGCGGGTATTGACCTGGGCGGCACCGGCACCCGGATCGTTATTCGCGGTGAAAGTGGAACGATAAATACACGAACGCTTCCGACCGCCTATTTTACTCAGCTTTCACAAAGCCAGCGCTCTGAGGCGCTGGCATTTCAAGTGCGCGAGCTTATTCCTACGGGTATGGAGCTTCTTAGTCTCGGCATCGGTGCCAGCGGCCCCGTTGATACTGACGCGGGGGTAATCACCAATAAAGATACCCTGGCCTGCTTCTCTTTTTTTCCTTTGGTGGATGAGCTACACCAGCACCTGAAGGTTAAGGTCAGCATGGATAATGATGCCGTTGCAGCGGTGCTTGGTGAATATGCTTTCGGTGCAGGCATCGGCAGCAAGCGCCTTCTGATGGTGACGCTGGGAACGGGCATTGGCGTGGCGTTACTGGAAAACGGCAGGCCGTTTCGCACCGGTAACGGGCAGCATCCCGAGGCGGGACACATCCCCATTTCCGGTAACCAAACGCCCTGCTACTGTGGCCTGCACGGCTGCTGGGAAACGCTGGCCTCCCGCAGCTGGCTTCAGCAGAACCTGGAAGCACTGCTACCCGGCATCTCTTTTGAGAAGAATAATGTCAGTTTTTATAGCGACATTGCGGCGCAGCGGCAGGATGTCGCCGCGCTCTTTCACCGCTATGGAAGTTATCTTGGCAGAGGGTTAGTCACTTTATTAACGCTCTATGGGCCAGACCTGACCATTCTGAGCGGCAGCGCGGCGCACTATTATCCGTTATTCCGTAGCGGGCTCGACGAATCCTTAAGACGTTCAGAAGCTTATGCCGTTAATACCTTAATAGTGCCATCAAAATTAGGAGACATCGCCGGCGCGCTGGGCGCTACCGTTATCCCCTCTTTAGATTAAACCATTACACTTTTACTTATGGCGGGTAAATATCATGTTGCACTCGGAATATAAAGAAGAAATGGGTAAGCCTGTAAAAAGTATAATTAGCGTTTTTATTATTCTCTCCGTACTTATCTCTTCCGTGGGTGGGATTATTTTCGGCTATGACACAGGGATTATTGGGGGTGCGATCGTTTATATTGGAAAAGCCTTCCAGATAAACGATCTGATGCAGGGGGTAATTGTCAGCACCTCGTTATTTGGCGCGATGATCGGCGCGCTAGCGGCAGGTCCGCTTGCCGATAAATATGGCCGGAAAGTCATTCTGTTTATTTCAGGGTTATTTTTTGCCATCGGGGCGGTAAGCTCTGGCTTGAGTAATACCATTGAGGTTCTCACTTTTGCCCGCATACTTCAGGGCATCGGAGTCGGTGCCTCTTCTGTCCTCGTTCCGGTCTATATTGCCGAACTGGCACCGGCCCGAATACGCGGCGTGCTGGTCACCTCTTTTCAGCTGATGATCACAGTTGGGATTGTCATGGCCTACGGGGTCAATAGCGTCGCCGAAAGCAGTGAGGCCTGGCGTTGGCCGCTTGGGATTGCCGGGATCTTCGGTATTCTGCTCGCTATTGGCGTCATATTCGTGACTGAATCGCCACGCTGGCTGATTGCCGTTAACCGCCATGATGTCGCACGCCTTACTTTGCAGAAGCTAAGAGGCACTCCTCAAGTCGAGGCTGAACTCAAAGAGATAGAGCGCCTTGATATCCTCGAGCAGGATACGATGGGCTGGCGCGATCTGCTGAGCGGACACGTACGGCCAATGATTATGATTGGTGTGCTGGTGGCCTTTTTTTCCAACGCCTGTGGTATCAACCTGGTGATCTATTTTGCTCCGCAGATCCTGCAGTCCAGCGGGTTTACCTCCTCCGTCTCCTGGATGGGTACCATTGGACTGGGCATCACCAACGTGATATTCACCGTCGTTGGCATGCTTATCGTCGATAAAGTAGGCCGCCGTCCGCTGTTGATTATAGGGGCGTTCGGATTAACCATAAGTCTTGTTATTCTTGCGGTTCTGTTTTCGGTACCAGCGTTTCCAGGCAGTAACTGGCTCGCGCTCGGCTCGTTGATTTTTTACATTATCATGTATGCTGTGAGTCCCGGCATGCTTGGCTTCCTGATGATCTCAGAAATATCTCCCTTAAGAGCTCGCGCCAAGGTAACTAGCCTGTCGATCTTTGTCATTTTTGCTACGAATCTGGTTATTGCCCTGCTCTCTCTGCCTATGTTAAACGGACTCGGGGTCTCTGAGACGTTCTGGATATTCTCTGCTATTTGCGTTGCGTTCACACTGTTCAGCTTTTTTGTTCCTGAAACTAAAGGAAAGAGCCTGGAAGATGTGGAACTTTACTTCAAAGAAAAATATTGCCGGGTTAACGACAAAAATAACGCTGCCGCCAAAGAATACTGATAATAAAAACATGATCTTAAAAACAGTGTTGACATGCCTATAAAAGGTATTACATTTATAGATAACAACGTTGCTTATTGAGAGCGCTGTTAAGCAGTAAGATGTAATGTATGAATGCGATAAAGGCCACGAAGTATTGTTGTATGGGAGAGTCGGCGTAGCGTAAATATGTAGCAAGCCTACCCGATGACGCTTTAAGGCCACGTAGTCAGTATCTACAATCGCAGGGTGTGAACGAAATCGCGATGATGTAAGGCCACGTTTTATGGTGTATGAGGTTGCGTGTTAGAGCGTTATGTTTTAAACCGCAACGGAAGTAAGGCCACGCATCAAATAGTTTATATCGCGAAGGGTGTGTACTTGAGTACCGAGGTTTAAGACCTTAAACGTGTACATTTAAAGCAGTATCATTAGCAGTATCAAGCAGTTAAGTTCCTTAATGTTAAACGTAACATCTGTAGTGCCCTAAGGGTCCTGACTTTTCCGGTCAAGGCCCTTATCTTTTTGGCCTGCCGGGAACCGCATCCCCTGCCTTATCCATTTTTCGCAAAAGCACTTGATCCCGCCCGGTCATAAATTAGAAAAGAAGGTTATTGGTTGAAAATTTGGCGTTAAGGCACTCTGCCAGAAAGCCACTACGAGGAGCCAGCCATGACCGCTACCCGCCTGCCCATTCTTGACCTGTCGCACTTCGCCGACCCCATCGATCGTCCCGCCTTTCTGGAACAGCTGCGCCAGGCCGCACGGGATATCGGTTTCTTCTATCTGGTAAATCACGGCGTGGATGACGATCTGCAGCGCGCCGTCCAGCAGGAGGCCCGTCGCTTCTTTGCCCTCTCCGACGCCGACAAGCAGCAGGTGGCGATGATCCACTCCCCCCATTTTCGCGGCTATAACCGGGCGGCCTCTGAGCTGACGCGCGGCCAGCCTGACTGGCGCGAACAGTTTGATATTGGCGCTGAGCGCCCGGCCCTGAACGTTGCCGGGGACGATCCGCGCTGGCGGCGTCTCCAGGGACCAAACCTGTGGCCAGAGGCGCAGCCGACGCTGAAGCCTGCCCTCCTCGCCTGGCAGAAAGCGATGACCAGCATGGCCCTCAACCTGCTGCGCGCCTTCGCCCAGGCGCTGGACCTGCCCCCGGACGCCTTTGACGCGCTGTACGGTGATAAGCCTAACGAGCATATCAAGCTGATCCGCTACCCTGGCCAGCCAGCAACCGAAAGCCAGCAGGGCGTCGGCGCGCATAAGGACTCCGGCTTCCTTAGCTTCCTGCTGCAGGATGAGCAGAGAGGCTTGCAGGTGGAGGTGGCCCCGGGCCGCTGGCTGGATGCCGCCCCGCTGGCCGGGAGCTTCGTGGTGAACATTGGTGAGCTGCTGGAGCTGGCCACCAACGGCTATCTGCGCGCCACGGTGCACCGGGTGGTCTCCCCCCCGGCCGGACAGGAGCGGCTGTCGATCGCCTTTTTCCTCGGCGCGCAGCTGGACGCGGTGGTGCCGGTCTACGCCCTGCCCGAGCAGCTGGCGCAGGAGGCGCATGGGCCAGAGAGCGATCCGCAAAACCCGCTGCTGCGCGACGTGGGCTGGAACTACCTGAAAGGACGGCTGCGATCCCATCCGGACGTGGCCGAACGTTACTACCGGGATGTGCTGCGCGAGCGCAGCGAACAGCTGATTGCCTGATCAAACCTACCGTCATAACGATAAAGGATAAAAATCATGAAACCTGCAGCATTTAAACTGGCCGGGCTGGCACTCTCTCTGTCTCTGGCATGGGGTTCCGCCCACGCGGAAGCGTTGCGCATCGCTGCGGACGCCGTACCGCACGCGGAAATTCTCAACTATATCAAAACGTTCGATCCGAAGCTGGACATCAAGGTGGTGGAGCTGACCAGCGGCGTCAACGCCAACGAGCTGCTGGCGAACGGCGACGTCGATGCTAACTATTTCCAGCACGTTCCGTATCTAAAAGATCAGGAGAAGGCGCTGGGCAAAACCTTTGCCGTGGCGGCGACGGTACACATTGAACCGCTGGGCATCTACTCGCGTAAGTATAAGGATTTCAAGTCGGTGCCTGACAACGCCACGGTGGCGGTCCCGAACAACACCACCAACCTGAGCCGTGCCCTGTTCCTGCTGCAAAGCCAGGGGCTGATTAAGCTCAACGCGACGTTTACCGATCCAGCCACTACCCTCGCCACGCCGAAGGACATTGCCGAGAATCCAAAGCACATTAAGATCCTTGAGATCGAATCCCCGCAGATCCCTCGCTCGCTGGACGATGTCGATCTGGCCGTGATCAACGGCAACTACGCTCTGGAGGCGGGCCTGACGCCAGCTAAAGATGCGCTGGGGCTGGAGAGCGCCGAGCATAACCCTTACGCCAATATTCTGGTGACCAATCCGGCGCTGGCCAACGATCCGCGCATCAAGGAGCTGGCGAAGGATCTCACCTCGCCGCAGGTGGCCGAATTTATCCGTAAAACCTACAACGGCTCGGTTATTCCGGTCGCGCCGCAGTCATGATTGTGATTGAAGGGCTGAGTAAAACCTATGCCGGAGCAGGCCGACCGGCGCTGAACGACATCTCGTTAACCGTTCCCGAAGGTGCCATTTACGGCATTCTCGGGCGCAGCGGTGCGGGTAAGAGCACGCTGATCCGCTGCCTGAACCTGCTGGAGCGGCCGACTAAGGGCCGTATTCTGGTCAACGGGCACGACATCACCGGCTTCGATAAAGCGGCGCTGCGCGCACACCGTCTGCAAACCGGCATGATTTTTCAGCACTTCAATCTGCTGCATGCCCGCAGCGTGGCGGACAACGTCGCCGTGCCGCTGGAGATCGCGGGCGTTGCCAAAGCCCAGCGCCGGGCGCGGGTCGAGGAGCTGCTGCACCTGGTGGGACTGAGCGACAAAGCGCAGGCCTTCCCTTCCCAGCTCTCCGGCGGGCAGAAGCAGCGCGTCGGCATCGCCCGGGCGCTGGCGGCGCGCCCGCATGTGCTGCTCTGCGACGAGGCCACCAGCGCGCTGGATCCAGAGACCACCCAGTCGGTGCTTAGCCTGCTGGCGGACATTAACCGCCAGCTCGGGCTGACGATCGTGCTGATCACCCATCAGCTGGAGGTGGTAAAAAGCCTCTGCGATCACGCGGCGCTGCTGGAGAACGGCGAGCTGATTGAGAGCGGGAAGATTGCCGATCTGCTGGTGACGCCGTGGTCGCGCCTGCGCCAGGCGCTGCTGCCCGATCCGCAGGCGGAGCGCCTCTTCCTGCAACGACATGGCTTAAACGGGAGGCCGCTATGCGTAGCATGAGCTGGGACGAGCTGTGGCCGATGCTGCTGAACGGCACGCTGGAGACCATCTACATGGTGGCGCTGGCCGCCCTGTTTACCGTGCTGATTGGCCTGCCCATCGGCGTTTTACTCTATATCTCCCGGGCAAACGGCCTGCTGCCGATGCCGAAAACCAATGCCGTGCTGGGGGCCATTATCAACCTTGGCCGCTCGCTGCCGTTTATCGTACTGCTGATTGCGCTGATCCCCTTTACGCGGCTGCTGATTGGCACCACGCTGGGCAGCACCGCCGCGGTGGTCCCCATCACCATCGGCGCGTTTCCCTTCTTTGCCCGGCTGACGGAGAACGCGCTGGACGAGGTGGATTATGGCCGCATCGAAGCCATTCTGTCGATGGGGGGCAGCGTCTGGCACGTTATCGCTAAGGCCCTGCTACCAGAGGCGCTGCCAACGCTGCTGGCGGGGATCACCCTCACCGTAGTGATGCTGATTGGCTTCTCGTCGATGGCCGGAGTCATTGGCGGCGGCGGGCTGGGGGATCTGGCCATTCGCTACGGCTACCAGCGCTTTAACGACCAGGTGATGGTAGGCACGGTGATCATTTTAGTGGCGCTGGTTCAGGGGGTGCAGATGACCGGCGATCGTCTGATACGCCGCCTGGCGCACCGCCGCTAGCGCTACGCTTTTTTCATTAAACGCTTTTTGCATCAAGGAATTTTGGCGTGAAATAGCAGAGGATCGCTGCAGAGAATGGTATAAAGATTATACACATCTGCTGCTGACTCTCTTTCGCCATATATCAAAAAGGAACGTTTGATGATGACAAGCCGACGGCTGGTAAGCGCTGTTACCGTTGTCCTGATCCTTGCGGTGCTCATCCCGGTAGGACTGAGCATCTGGCTGGCGCACCGCCAGGCGCAGGAGACCTTTATAAAAGAGCTGGACGCTTACGCCACCCGGGTGGTGATGCGCACCCAAAAAGTGGTTCAGCAAGCCAAATTAGCCCTTAACGAGATTGACCAGTTTACGGGCGCGCCCTGTAGCCCCGCCCATCTGCTGGCGATGCGCAGGGTTGCCTTCGCTAACCACTACGTGCAGGAGATGATCTACGTTGACCATCTGCAACCCGTCTGCTCGTCGCTGGAAAACCACAGCCGGGAAGGTATGCTCCCGCCGCCAGAGAGGATCACCCCGGACGGTTACCGGGCCTGGCTCACCACCCAGAACGATATCGGCTTAAACCGCATCATGGCTGCGCTGGGCAGCGAGCGCCATGTGGTGATGATCGATCCCCTGTCGTTTATCGACGTCCTGCCCTTTGGCGCATGGCCCATTGACGTGTCTCTGGTCAGCATGACGACCAACCGGCTGATTGCCAGCAGCGGCGGATTCAATCCCGCCATCTGGCAGCAGGCGCGGCAGAGTACGCTGACACGTTTCCAGAAGAAAGGCACGCTGTATGACGTACGCCGCTTCCCCGAGCTGGGGTTAGCCATTATTACCGCTGCCTCCCTCGACCCGCTAGGGAAAAACCTGCACCGACAGCTGCTGATTTGGCTTCCGGTCGGCGTGCTGATGAGCCTGCTGATCGCGTTCTTCCTGTTGCGCGTGCTGCGCCGCCTGCAGTCGCCCCACTATCGCATGCTGGATGCCATTAACGCCCGCGAGATCGAGGTCTACTACCAGCCGATTGTCGCGCTGGGCAGTGGAAAAGTGGTCGGGGCCGAGGCGCTGGCTCGCTGGCGGCAAGCCGACGGCCGTTTTCTCACGCCGGATATCTTTATTCCGCTCGCGGAGCAGTCTGGCCTGATGCCGCGACTCACGCAGCTGATTATTGAGTCGGTATTCAGCGATTTGGGACCGTGGCTACAGCGTCATCCGGATCAACACGTCTCGATCAACCTCGATCCCGGCGATCTGGTCTCGAAACGCCTTCCCCCTCTGCTCAGCACGCTGCTGACCCGCTGGCAGCTCAGCGCCTCGCAAATTGCCCTTGAGATCACCGAGCGCGGCTTTGCCGATCCAAAAGTCAGCTCCCCGGCCATTGCCGAACTTCGCCGTGCCGGGCACGCGATCTATATTGACGACTTCGGCACCGGCTACTCCAGCCTGAGCTATCTGCAAAATCTGGAGGTCGATATTCTGAAAATCGATAAATCCTTTGTGGACGCGCTGGAGTACAAAAACGTCACCCCACACATTATCGAGATGGCAAAAGCGTTGGGGCTGGCGATGGTCGCGGAGGGGGTTGAGACCGAAGGCCAGCTTGAGTGGCTGCGCAATCATGGCGTGCAGTTCGCCCAGGGCTGGTTCTACAGCAAGGCGCTGCCAAAGGAGGCGTTTATGGCGTGGGCCGAAGAGAACCTCCGGCCCCACCAGGCTACGCCTGACGCCAGCTAAAGGCGTAGCGCACTCGCTCCTCAGCCAAAATAAACTCCGGCGACACGCTCGGACTCCACGAGTCGTCGCCGCCTACCCCCATATGAAACGCGTCGAGGTTAAGCCAGCAGCCCTCCTCTTCGCGCAGCAGATGGTGATGGGTTGTGTCATGGAGCTGACGCTGGCCGTAGCGGCTGAGAGAGAAGTGAAAATACCCATTCAGCCGGTGCGCACCGTACTCCAGCTGGCGAGTATCGCAGCGCAGGCCGTTATCGCTGGGGAAGATATAGGGCGTATGCAGCGCGTTGAGCGGCAACGTCCAGAGTCCCTGGCTTGCCGCCAGCCTGCGGTCAGGGTAGTTCTCATGCGGCCCCAGGCCCAGCCAGCTCGCGGACGCTTCTACCGCAGCCAGCTGGCAGCAGAGACCTACCCTTGCCGGCGGTGGCGCGTCAGTAGCGATCTGTACCTCAACCTCACCGTGCAGCACGCCGTGGCTGTCGATGCGCCAGCGCTTATCGCTGATAAACAGCACCTTGTTCTCATGCTCCCAGGCGTGACGGGTAGTAACGATTACCTCTCCGGCGCTCTCCTTCGCCGCGCAGTGCAGCAGACGCGGCGTCATGGCGTACATGCCCGCCGCCTTCCAGCGTTCGACCCATGCGTTGGGATCGATGCGCGTCACCTCGCTAACACCAATATCGTTATCAAGCGGCGCGCGGGTAAATTGATCCCGAACCGGGGTCAGCAGCGTCGGCGTCTCCCCGCGCCACCACTGCTCCAGATCGCCACTGCGGCGCGAGAAGTGCCAGCGCCGATCCTGCCAGCTGACGCTATACGCCTCGTCGCTGGTTATCAGCGTCGCGCCTGGACCCGCATCCTCCTGGGGGGCAATAGCCAGCGGCGCAGGCAGCCGCCACTGATCCCACGCGCAGCGATGGTTCTCCGGCGACCACGCGGTGGCCCGCGGCTGATAAATTTCGACGTTAAGCCACACATCTCCCGGCACGGCAGACAGCGCGGGGGCATCGATCTCCAGCCGCTGTACGCCCTGGGGCTGGACTGTCAAAGGCTGTTCACCCTCGGCCAGCACCTCGCCGTCGCGGGCAATCTGCCAGCGCAGCACCTCGTTATCCGCCTGGCGGAAGAGGTATTCGCTGTGGATCTCAACCACCAGCGGCGCGGTGCTAAGCAGACGGAACTGGAAAAACTGCTGCGCGCGCTGGGCCTCGTAGAGCGCCGGATGCGGGGTACGATCCGGGAAGACCAGCCCGTTCATGCAGAACTGGCGATCGTTTGGGGTATCGCCAAAATCGCCGCCGTAGGCCCAGAAGGCGTTACCATTTTCATCACGCTTCGTCAGCGCCTGATCGACCCAGTCCCAGACAAAGCCGCCCTGCAGGCGGGGATTATCGCGAAACGCCTGCCAGTATTTGGCAAAGCCGCCGAAGCTGTTGCCCATCGCATGAGCGTATTCGCAGAGGATCAGCGGGCGCGTCTCATCCGGCAGGGCGATCCACTTCTTAATCGACCATTTCGGCACGGCGGGGAAAGGCTGGTCCATATCGACGCGGGCATACATCGGGCAGATAATATCGGTCGCCGCCGTGTTTGCCCCACCGCCTTCATACTGCACCGGGCGGGAGGGATCGCTGGACTTCACCCAGCGATAGAGCGCGTCATGGCTTGCGCCGTGACCCGATTCGTTCCCCAGCGACCAGATAACGATCGAGGGATGGTTGCGGTCGCGCTGCACCATGCGGGTGACGCGCTCGCTCATGGCGGGGAACCACTGCGGATCGTCCGCCAGACGGCTCATCGGCACCATGCCGTGAGTCTCAATGTTGGCCTCATCAACGACGTAGAGACCATAGCGATCGCACAGCCGGTACCAGAGAGGATGGTTCGGGTAGTGGGAGCAGCGCACGGCATTAAAGTTATGCTGCTTCATCAGCTCGATATCGCGACGCATGGTGGCCTCGTCCACCGCCTGGCCGTTTTCCGGGTGGTGCTCATGACGGTTAACCCCGCGGATCAGCACAGCCTTGCCGTTGACCTTTAGCTGGCCGTGGCTAATCTCCACCTTGCGGATGCCTACGTCGCAGGCTTCAGCCTCCAGCAGAGTGCCCTCTGCATCCAGCAGCGCGACGGTCAGCCGGTAGAGATGCGGCATCTCCGCGCTCCAGAGATCCGGCTTATCGACAGCGAGATCGACGCACAGCCGCTCGGCCCATGCGCCGCGCTCGTCCACAATCGCGCTGCCGGGGCGCTGCGCTGCGCTGGCGATCTGCTCTTCGCCGCGCCACAGAGTCACCGCCACCCGGCAGTCGGTGAACTCACCGGCAAGCTGCACGGTGGTGCTTATCCGGGCATGGTTAAAATCCGCATTTAGCGCGGTCTCGACCCGGAAATCGCTGATGTGCGTTGCAGGCTTATGCAGCAGCACCACGTCGCGGAAGATACCACTCATGCGCCACATATCCTGATCCTCCAGATAGCTGCCGTCGCACCAGCGCAGCACCATTACCGCCAGCCGGTTTGCGCCCGGTCGCAGCACGCCGCTGAGATCGAACTCTGCGGGCAGGCGGCTATCCTGCGAGTAGCCAATCCACTCTCCGTTGCACCAGAGATAGAAGGCCGAGTTAACCCCTTCAAAAATAATCCGCGTCTGCCCGCTCGCCAGCCATGCCGCATCCACGTCAAAGGTCAGGGAGTAACAGCCGGTAGGGTTCTCCGCAGGCACAACCGGCGGCGTAACCGGGATCGGGTAGGTGACATTGGTGTAGATCGGCGTATCGAACCCCTGCATCTGCCAGTTTGAGGGGACCGGCATCGCAACGGCGCTCGCGCAATCCTCATCTATCCAGGTTGCTGGCACCGCTTCCGGAGCAGGATAGAAGCTAAACCGCCACTCGCCGTTGAGCAGTCGCCATGCGGGAGAGCGGCTATCCTGGGCCGCTGCTGCGGCGTCACGCCAGCTGCGCAGGGGAACGTGCATCGGCAGGCGGTTCCAGTGGGTCACAACCGGGTTTTCCCAGTCGCGGCGGGCAAGCAGGGTGTTCAGTGCAGCAGCAGACATGTTGACCTCATGATTTTTGCGAAGCGCTCACAATTTTTCGTACGATGCCCGGACAAGGGAGAAAGGTAAAGGATCACCATCGCCAGAAGCGGGGTCGATCACAAAAGCAGAGGGTTTTCAAGCCGAGCTGCGGATGACCAGCGTCACCGGCAGCAGCGTCTGGCTTAGCTCAGCATCCGCGGGCGGCTGGAGCAGCCACTCCACGCTGCGCTCCCCTGCCTCCTTAAAGGCCTGACGTACCGTCGTCAGCGGTGGCGTATACCATGCGCTGTCGGCGGTATCGTCATAGCCGACAACCGCGATTTGACCGGGAACCGCGATCCCCTTTTCCGCACAGGCGCGCAGTACGCCAAGCGCCATCTGATCGTTCGCCACCAGAATGGCGTCAGGCAGTGGCTGCGAAGCCAGCAGCCGCTGCGCTTGCTCGTAGCCTGAAGCTGCGCTCCAGTCGCCGTACGCGCTGGCAGCTGGGGTGACGTTTGCGTTTGCCATGGTTTCCAGCCAGCCCGCAAGACGCGCCCGCGCTGAGACCGAACTCTGCGGCCCGCCCAGCAGGGCGATAACGCGATGGCCAAGGTTTAAAACATGTTTGGCTCCCAGCCTTGCCCCCTGTGCGGCGTCAAACACCAGGCTATTGACCTTCGCCGTCGGGCTGACGTCGAGAAACAGCGTGGGCGTCGGCTGAGCCAGCGCCGCCAGCTCTTCGGCCTGGTCATCCTCCAGCGGCAAATTGATCAGCAGTCCGGTAACCCGCTGGGCCAGCAGCTCCTGTAACGCCAGCAGGCAGGCCGCCTGGCTCGCCTGTTCGGGCATAGCGATGATCGTTCCGGCCCCGGCCTGCGCGGCGCGGTTTTTTACCGCCGAGGCGATCTGGGACGGCGCATGGAGAGCCAGATCGCTGGTGAGTAGCCCCAACGTACGGCTACGCTTGCCCGCCAGCTGCTGCGCGCCACGGTTAGGAACGTAGTTCAGTTCGCGCATGGCAAAGAGCACTTTCTCGCGGGTACGCGCCGAGACGTGCTCCGCCTGGTTAATCACGCGGGAGACGGTCTGGTAGGAGACGCCCGCATAGCGGGCAACATCGTAAAGCGTAATGGATTTCATGGTGTTACCCTGGCAGCTGGCGTGCCGCCAGTGTAACCCAAACCGCTCAGCGTTGCTGTGAGCGCTTCGCGGGTTTACAACGTGCTCTCCTGCGGCTGGCTGACCGGCGCAACGCGGGACGGCTGGCGAAACCACGGCAAACAGAGCTGGATCAGCGGGCCAATCGCCAGCGCGTAGAGCACCGTTCCGACGCCAAAGGTGCCGCCCATCGCGCAGCCCAGCAGCAGGACGCTCACCTCGATGGCGGTACGCACCATGCGCACCGACCAGCCGGTGCGGGCGTTGATGCCGGTCATCAGGCCGTCGCGCGGGCCAGCGCCGAACCCGGCACCAATATACATCCCGGTCGCCAGCGCGTTGACCACCACAGCAGCTAACAGCAGCAGGCTGCGGGCCAGCAGCGACTCCAGGGGTGGCATCAACGCCAGCGCAGCGTCCGCCGCTAACCCAATCACCACCACGTTACTGATGGTGCCCAGGCCCGGACGCTGACGCAGGGGGATCCACAGCAGCAGCACCAGCGCGCCGACGGCGATCATCACGAGGCCAATATTGAGCGAAAGAAGCTGCGCCACGCCGAGATGAAACACGTTCCACGGATCGGCACCGAGATCCGCCCGGACAAACATGGCGGTAGAGACGCCGTAGAACGTCAGGCCGATATAGAGTTGCAGAAGTCGCCGCAGCATAGCTCACCTTATTCAGTAAAAGAGAGTGACATCCTCTCTCTTACTGGCATTATCATTAATGACCAGTTTTGAAAAAGTGGACTGCCTATGTCATCACGTCGATTTGGAAGCCAGTCGCTGGCGCGCCTGCTGGGCCAGTGGCAACATACCGCCTCGCGCACGCCGCTGTGGCAGCAGCTTGCCCAGGCGCTGCGGATGCTGATCCTCGACGGTCGGCTGGCGCTGGAGACCCGCCTGCCGGGCGAGCGCGAGCTGGCTGCGGCCCTCGGCATCAGCCGCACTACCGTGGCCAGCGCGCTGGCACAGCTGCGTGACGAGGGCTTTCTTTTCAGCCGCCACGGCAGCGGCTCCATCGTCATGCTCCCCGAAAGCAGCCGCACGGTGCCGACCCGCACCAACCCAGGCAATGCGCTGGATCTCTCCACCGCCTCGCTGGGGGCCAGTCCGGAGATCCACCAGGCGTATCAGCAGGCGCTGATCGCCATGCCGCAGCACTTTGTCTCTACCGGCTACGATCAGCAAGGGCTGCTGACATTACGGGAAGCGATCGCGGCCCGCTACGCTGCGCGCGGCCTGCCTACCCGGCCTGATGAAGTGATGATTGTTAACGGGGCGCTTAGCGGATTTGCGCTGATCCTGCGCCTGCTGACCGGGCCGGGCGATCGGGTCGTGGTCGATCACCCTACCTACCCGCTGGCGATAGCGGCAATTGAGGGAGCATCCTGTCGCCCGGTTGGCGTGGCGCTGCCGCAGCAGGGCTGGGATAGCGACGGGCTGGCGGCAACTATCGCTCAGACCTCGCCGAGGCTCGCCTACCTGATGCCGGATTTTCACAATCCCACCGGCCGCTGCATGGACGCCGCCACCCGGCAAACCGTGGCGGAGATTGCCGCCCGCACGCGCACGACGCTGGTAGTGGACGAAACCATGGCCGATCTCTGGTATGACGCCCCGCCCCCTCCTCCGCTGGCGGCTTTCAGCCCGGATGCGTCGGTGATTTCCCTCGGCTCCGCCGCCAAGAGCTTCTGGGGAGGACTGCGGCTGGGCTGGATCCGCGCCCCGGCCCGCACCATCGCCTCGCTGGTGCAGATGCGTGACACGCTCGATTTAGGTACGCCGGTGCTGGAGCAGCTTGCTGCCCGCTGGCTGATTGAGAATGGGGAGTCATTTTTGCCCGCCCATCGGCAGAAGCTTGCCGCCCACCGGGATGCCTGCCTGCGTCTGATGCAGATGTTTTTTCCGCAGTGGCAGACGCAGATTCCGCAGGGTGGACTCTCTTTCTGGGTAGAGCTGCCGGAAGCGCTGGCAACGCGATTTGCTACCGGTGCAGAGAGCGCCGGTATCCACCTGGGAGCAGGAACGCGCTTTGGCCTGGCGGGGGCGTTTGAACGCTATCTGCGTATGCCGTTTACCCAACCGGAGACGGTATTGCAGGAGGCGTTTATGGCCCTACAGCCAATATGGACTTCGTTAATTAACCAGCCGCCGCTTATACGGCAGCGGAAATATATTTAATGTGACTGCGATCGGTTAACCGATCGCAATATTCCTACTGCCGGGGAATGGGGAAACCTTTCAAGGCAATAATAAAACTCTCGCCCTGTTTCTTTATTTTTGCGCCAGCATCACACCACTCTGAGGCAATACGAAAAAACTCATCTGTCCCGACATTCCAGTTCAGACGAACCTGTTTTACGTAGCCGGAGCGCAGCTGCTCACAGGCTTCAGCATAGTTGCTGGCGGTTGACTGTAGCGGCTTCATTTTTTCTTCTTCAGCAGTTTACGTAACGCCTTGATCTCTTTAACGCTCAACGCCGAGGCGTTCTCTTCCTCGGTATGCTGGCTGTCGATATCATCTTCTGAGACCGCCTCGCCGTTGGACTCAAAGGCCAGCTGGAGTAGCTTTTCGGTTGCCGTGCTTAAGTTCTCATTATTCGCCTCTGCATACTGGCGAAGTTTCTCTTTTACTGCTTCGTCAATTTTTACGTTTAACACTGCGCTGACCATGATTATCCCTTTCGGTATAAATGAGACGAGTAATTAATACACCAGCTTTATGCGTTGATCCAGAAATAGTTTTCCTAAAACGCTTTCGATCACATTACTGTAATATTACTGTGGCAGTAATATATGACATAAAAATGACAATAGCATTTCAGTTTAATGACAAATAGATATCAGGCAATACGACAGAGGCGTGATTTTAGATAAGGCTATAGATTGCCGATGCGAAAGCCTCGCTCGGCAATGTTGGATTCAGGAGAGAAGTAAACCGCTCAGGATGCCGGAGGCTTTAACGGCTGAAGCTCAGCGCTGCTCACCCAGCCGAGCGTCGTCTTTCCACTGCCGTTAACAAACTCCACTTTTGTCCAGCCAGCCTGCTTCTGTATTACCCCCACCACGTCGCCTTTAACGATCCACGCTTTACGCCGAGTTGCCACATCAGGCGTGGTGCTCAGATACGCCCGCGGGCTGCTAACCTGCATCAGCGTTTGCCAGTGTGTCTGCTGCGTCGTCTCCAGTTCCAGACCTGTGGCAATTTCAGGCATTAGCACACTCATACAACCAGCATGATTTTGCCCGTCAGGAATGGTTAATGTGACACCCGTAGAATTAGCCGCAATATGGCCTGGGCGAACAGAGGAAGACCAGGACGTAATCGTGTCTTGCTGTTGCGCTGAAACATGGCCTGTCAGAAAAAAGGTGCAGGTGCGCTTTACGCTGTCTTCAGCCGATTCTGAGTAGTACCCCGTGATATTTCCCGTGGGTGAGACCGCCAACAGCAAACCATCGTACACGCCAGAGTGTAGCGTCATGGCATACGATGAAAATGCCGCCGTTAAGAGTGACAAGCCACAAACGATACGCGTCATTTTATTTGTCATTGTCGTCCCTTCTCCAAGCTTTCATAAGCTCTGCGAATTTTAATGTCATAATCACCGAAATCGCTTCCGTTATAATTGAATGCCATATTATAAAAATTCTTATTTACCATCGCCGATAGCAGTGAGCTATTTTTATTGCAAAAATGCAAAAACGCACTCAATTGCTTACCAGCATTAGACTTCATATCTTTTAAAAACTTACCAATATCTTTATGACCACACGCTTCGTAATTAAACCCCATAACCTGGAACATTCCCCATGAACACGCTTTTATTGCAGCGTCGGCATCGAGAGCGTAAGCTTTCGCAAAGGTGTTCCATGCAGAAAGCTGGTCGGAATTATTTTTTTGCCATTGTGGGCCAGCTTTCTTCACATACCTATAGGATAATAAAGGGTGAGTTTGATCGTATTTCCTTTTACTGTATTTCCGGAAAATATGCCCTTCATAAGCAATAATCGGTAAGTTTAAAGCGTTAAATCCTGACCGCCCACCCGACTCTACAACAGAAAAAGCTTTGATGATATTTAGTTCTACTCGGCGGTTAAGGTTTTCCCAGGCATCAGTAAAGTCCTGCTCCGTCAGTGACGTAGCCCCATCAAGTCCGGGTGCCATTAGCTTGCTTAGCTCAAGGGATTCATCTGCTACGTTGTAGCGCTGTTTTCTTAGGTAGTCATTGACCAGTTGACGGATACTATTTCCGTTGGCTGAAGACTGCGTAAAAAATGAAGAAGTGAAAGGCGATGGTCGGGTCGCGACAGGGCATTTAATCGCAGCAGCAATTAAACTACGAAAAGTCTTTCCCTCAGGCTCAATAACTCCATCAGGGTGCTGGAAACGCAAATGAATGGATTGAAATTGGCTGATGGTTCTGATCAGGGTCGGAGAAATTATTCCATCTTCTGGAATGTCATAATGAATGATGGGCTTAATAAGATTAAAAAGATATTGAACTATAATCACGTCGCGCTGGAAATTGCCTGCTTTGCCTGGCGTTCCGACGGCGCTTTTCAATAAAGGTGGCAAGCCTCTGAGAGAATTATCTATTTCTAAGTGCTCATAAATGAAGACACATACGGTTAGCGGGAAACCGCACCTGATGATCGGCAGCATAAGGCTGGTCACATCCAAGAGGATGTTGATACGCCACTTACATCGTTTCATCATTAGGATAAAACCGAAAAATGGAACTTTTTGAGAGCAGAAATGGGTGGGGGCCCTGCCAGCTACATCCCGGCACACACGTCATCTGCTCTGGCTGCTTCCTTCCGGATCTGACCTGGTAAACAGAGTAGCGTTGCGGGAGAACCAACAGGGCCCCCATTGAGAGCGTTGTTAACCAACGCGCGGACGCATTATTACCGTATGGTCCGGCAATTGCAAGCTGCGGCCTGCTGGATGCTGGTTTATTGCGCAACCGCCTCTTCACAGGCCAGCCAGCGCTGATTATGCTGGTGAGAGACTCTTCAGGAAATCGTTATGGCAGACAATGACTCTTTTCCCCAGCGCGTGTGGCAAATCGTCGCCGCTATCCCGCCCGGCTCGGTGACCACCTACGGTGAAGTAGCCCGGCTGGCAGGTTCACCCCGTGCGGCACGCCAGGTAGGCGGCGTGCTCAGACGCCTGCCGGAGGGCAGTACGCTGCCGTGGCATCGGGTAGTGAATCGTCAAGGGCATATCTCCCTCACCGGGCCGGATCTACAGCGACAGCGTCAGGCCCTGCTCGCCGACGGCGTTCAGGTGTCTGGAAGTGGACAGATTGATTTAGCACGCTATCGCTGGATTTATTAAGAAAAGCTGCCCAGCGGCGCTTCGCTTGCACGGGCCTACGGTATGGCATGTTTTGTAGGCTGGGCAAGCGTTAGCGCCGCCCGGCATAGCCAACAGGCAAAAAAATACCGGTCAGCGTAAACTAACCGGTACTGTTTTCCCGAGACGCGCTTTAAGCGTTACAGCTGCGTCGGTGCCGGGGTTGCTGACGAAGGGTTAACCTGCGTTGGCGAGGTAGACGGCACGGTGGTTGCTGCCCCACCGCTCTGCTGCATCGGCACAGCGGTCTGCTGTACCGGCACCAGCGTCAGGTCGATACGGGTACCGCCCTGATTAACCGCTGGCTTGATGCCATCAGTAATAAACACCAGCTTGTTATCAATCGTGATCGCGGCGCTCAGCAGAATACGCGCGTCTGGCTGCACCAGCGCCGGGTCAAACGGCAGCTCATAGCTGAACGGAGCCTGTTTACCTTCGGTACGAACGGCACGCTGGGCAATCACTTTAGACGGCACGTCGGCCTGGGACGCATCGGCCAGGGTTACGGTCAGTACCGCATCCGGCGGCAGAGCCACCTTCTGACGGATCCAGATAGTACCAGAGACGTTAGGCTGCTTAATCGTAGACTGCGTTGAGGCAATGGAAGTATTTGGGTTTGGTGCGGGCGTCTGGATATCTGCGCTTTTGTCGGCACAGGCAGCCAGAGAAACGGCAACCGCTAAACCACTTAACATGTGCACGAGTTTCATTGAGTTCTCCTTATCTTCAATGCACCAGCAGGTATGACGCCCGCCAGAATCAGTGGTTAATACTTAAATCGTATCGAACGCCAGTAAGTGTGGCACATATCACTGATTTCTGCCTGGAAACAGCCGTGTATTCAGATTTTTGCACCCATCGGACCACTTGCATTTCTGGGTTATACTCTGCCTATATCCGCTCCGGTCGCTTTTATTTTATTGAGGACACCTATGAGTCAAGCGCTGAATAATCTGCTGACGTTGCTTAATCTGGAAAAAATTGAAGAGGGTCTGTTTCGCGGTCAAAGCGAAGATTTAGGCCTGCGCCAGGTCTTTGGCGGCCAGGTTGTCGGTCAGGCACTCTATGCCGCAAAAGAGACCGTCCCGGCAGATCGCCTCGTCCACTCGTTCCACAGCTACTTTTTACGCCCCGGCGATAGCCAAAAACCGATTATCTATGACGTAGAGGTGCTGCGCGACGGCAACAGCTTTAGTGCTCGCCGGGTCGCCGCTATCCAGAACGGCAAACCTATTTTCTATATGACGGCGTCGTTCCAGGCTCCCGAGCCGGGCTATGAGCACCAGAAAACGATGCCCGCCGCCCCTGCCCCGGATAATCTGCCGTCAGAGACGGACATTGCCCGCTCGCTGGCGCACCTCCTGCCGCCGCAGGTAAAGGAGAAGTTTCTCTGCGATAAACCGCTGGAGATCCGCCCGGTTGAGTTTCATAACCCGATGAAGGGCCACGTGGCTGAGCCGACCCGTCAGGTGTGGATCCGCGCCAACGGTACGATGCCAGCGGATTTTCGTACCCATCAGTACCTGCTGGGCTACGCCTCCGACTTCAACTTCCTGCCGGTGGCGCTGCAGCCGCACGGGGTCGGTTTTCTGGAGCGGGGCATGCAGGTTGCCACCATCGATCACTCGATGTGGTTCCACCGTCCGTTCGATATGAACGAGTGGCTGCTCTACAGCGTGGAGAGCACCTCCGCCTCCAGCGCGCGCGGGTTTGTACGCGGCGAGTTCTATACCCAGGATGGCGTGCTGGTGGCGTCCAGCGTGCAGGAAGGGGTGATGCGCAACCGCAACGAATAAATAAAAAAAACCTCCCGCTGGCGGGAGGTTTTCTGAAGGGTTAAATCAGATTACGCGTTGTAAGCGTTTTCGCCGTGGCTGTTCACGTCCAGGCCTTCGCGCTCCTGCTCTTCCGGTACGCGCAGGCCAACAATCATGTCTGCCAGCTTGTAACCGATGAAGGCGACGACGCCTGACCAGACGATGGTGATAGCGATACTTTCCAGCTGGACCAGCACCTGGTGACCCATGGTCACGCCCTCGGCGTAGCCGACGCCGCCCAGAGAGGTGGAAGCAAACACACCGGTCAGGATACAGCCTACGATACCGCAGACGCCGTGCACACCGAACACGTCACACGGGTCATCAACGCGCAGCCAGCGTTTCAGCATGGTCACGCCCCAAAGACCGGCCAGGCCTGCCACGATCCCGACAATCAGTGAACCGCCCACGCCGATGTAACCACAGGCTGGCGTCACGGCAACCAGACCGGCAATCGCACCGGAGCATGCGCCCAGCAGCGATGGCTTACCGCGGGTTGCCCACTCACCGAATACCCAGGCAAGGATAGCGGCTGCGGTGGCGACAACGGTGTTAACGAACGCCAGGGCAGCGATTTCGCTGGCAGCACCGGCAGAGCCAGCGTTAAAGCCGAACCAGCCGATATAGAGGATCGCCGTACCGATAAAGACCATCGGCAGGTTGTGCGGTTTAAAGGCCTCTTTGCCGAAGCCAACGCGTTTGCCAATCAGGTAGGCACCCACCAGGCCGGCAATCGCGGCGTTGATGTGCACCACCGTACCGCCCGCAAAGTCCAGCGCGCCGTGGGAAGCCAGCAGGCCGCCGCCCCAGACCATATGCGCAATTGGCACGTAGGAGAGGGTCATCCATACCACCACGAAGATCAGCACCGCCGAGAAGCGGATACGCTCGGCCAGCGCACCGACGATGAGACCAACGGTGATGCAGGCAAACGAGCCCTGGAACGCAACGTGGATATACTGGTAGAAGCTGCCCATCACGGCGGTCAGCTCGATGTTTTTCAGCATCGCCCAGTTGAAGTCGCCGAAGAAGTTATTGCCGGTGCCGAACGCCAGCGAGTAGCCGTAAACCACCCACAGCACGCACACCAGCGCAAAGGTCACGGTGACCTGGGTCAGCATCGAGAGCACGTTTTTGCCACGGATCAGGCCGCCGTAGAACAGCGCGATCCCTGGAATAGTCATAAACAGCACCAGCGCGGTGCAGATCATCATAAAGGCATTATCGGCTTTATCGGCCACGGCCGGAGCCGCCATCGCCAGACCCGGTAACGCTGCCAGTGCGGCCATCGCCGTTTTTAAGGTTACTTTTTTCATTTTTACCATCCCAATCACTGTGTGTCTGACGTTACAGTGCCGCTTCGTCGGCTTCGCCGGTACGAATGCGGATAACGCGTTGCAGTTCGGCAACGAAAATTTTGCCGTCGCCAATTTTTCCGGTGTAGGCCGCTTTGCTAATGACATCAATCACTTCATCAAGCTGATCGTCAGCAATGGCTACGTCAATCTTCACCTTCGGCAGGAAGTTAACGCTGTATTCAGCCCCGCGGTACAGCTCAGCATGGCCCTTCTGACGACCAAAACCTTTTACTTCGGTAACGGTCAGCCCCTGAATACCAATAGACGACAGTGCTTCACGGACGTCCTCAAGTTTAAATGGCTTAATGACCACGGTAACCAGCTTCATAAATCCCCCTCAGTCGAAAATCGGTAATGGCCGCAGCTAACACACAGGAAGTATTGCAAGCGGTGTGCCAGAATTGGAAAAAGGGAAAAATTCAGCGGCTTAAGCTGTCAGAACAGGACAGCGGGTTTCGTAGAAAAGTGTGATGGGGATTCAGATTGTTCCTGGGAAGGAAAAACGCACCATGGCAGTGCATGGTGCGCGGCGTTTTTGCACCAACAGACGATCCTGTCAGTAGCTTGCCTAATTATGGTGCATCAGGCGATTAGCGACTCTTCTTGTGCACTGGCGGCCAGCTCTTCACCCGCCAGCTGCAGCTGATACATCTGCCAGTAACGCCCTTCGGCAGCCAGCAACTCCTGATGATTGCCGCGCTCGACCGCCTGCCCACGATGGAGAACCAGAATGGTGTCAGCCTCGACGATAGTAGAGAGACGGTGGGCAATCACCACCAGCGTCGTATGCTGGCGTACTGCCGCCAGCGCCTGCTGAATAGCCTGCTCGGTGCCGGAGTCGATATTCGCGGTGGCCTCATCAAGGATCAGGATCTGCGGGGTAGCAACCAGTACGCGAGCCAGCGCCAGCAGCTGCTTCTGCCCCACCGAGAGGTTATTTCCCTGCTCTCCCAGACTGGTATGAATGCCGTCAGGCATGCCCCGGGCCAGATCCGCCAGCTGAACGGTCTCCAGCGCCTGCCAAACCTGCGCTTCGCTGATATCACGTCCGAGGGTGACGTTGGCAAAAAAGGAGTCCGCCAGCACCACCGGATCCTGCTGAACCATCGCCACGCCCTGGCGCAGCACGCCGTGGCTGAGAGTGGAGAGCGGCCGACCGTCAAGGCGGATCTCCCCTTTCGTCAGCGGATAGTAGCCCATCAGCAGGCTGGCAAGAGTGCTCTTGCCGCTACCGGTATGGCCCACCAGCGCAATAAAGCTGCGCGGCGGTACGGCGAGGTCGATATCCTGTAATACGAGGTTATCATCGCGGTAGGCAAAAGAGAGGTTCTTAATGTCGATAGCGCCGCTGGCCAACGGACGCTCGTCGTCGCCATAGGTCTGACGCGGCCGATCCATCAGCTCAAATACGCGCTCCCCTGCCACTACCGCCTGCTGCAGCATCGACTGCTGGGTCGTCAGCTCAATCAACGGTTCGTTGAGGCGGCCAAGGTAGCTGATAAAGGCGTAGAGCACACCCACCTCAATGGTACCCACCGAGGTAAAGCCAAACAGCATCAGCAGGCCGCAGAGCACCAGCGCCGAGAAGAGGCTCAGCAGCGGACGCAGCAGAAAGCCGTCGAGCCGCAGGGTCTGCATTCGCGCAAAGTAATGGGAACGGCTGGCCTCGCTCATCCGCTCGCCGAAGCGCGCCTGCTGACGAAACTGCTGGATCACGTTCATGCCGTTGATCACTTCGTTAAAGCCGTCGTTGATATCCGCCAGATAGGTGCGAACGCGGCGCACGATGGGCGTACTGTAGCGCTGGTAGAGCGCCATCACGCACAGCACCGCCGGGAAGATGGCCAGCGCCACCAGCGCCATGCGCCAGTCGAGGCTGAACATCGCCACCAGCATCGCCCCCACCAGCGCCGCGCTGCGCAGCACCGTAGAGACCACCATCACGTAGAGATCGCGGATCACTTCGGTATCGTTGGTGACGCGAGAGATAAGCTGCCCTACCGGCTGGGTATCGAAGGCGTTCAGCGGCTGGCGCAGGGCGGCGTCCATCACGTCGGTACGCAGCTGTTGCACCACCCCGACGGCGGCCTCGTTAAACAGCAGCGACTGGGCGTAGTGCAGCCCGGCGGCCAGCAGCTGTAGGCCAATGTAGGCCACGGTCAGCTCTACCAGCAGGCCGAGCGGCAGATAGCTTTTTGCCACCATGTTATCGATAAAATAGCTGATCAGCGCCGGGCCGGCGACCTCTGCCGCCGCGGCGACCCACAGCATGACCACCGCTCTGGTCAGCGGCTTTTTCCACGGCTTACCGTAGGCTAACAGGCGTTTAAGGGTTGGCCAAAGCTGTCCAAAACTACGCATCAGCACTCTCCTTCTCTTCGTCATCCAGCGCGGCTTCCAGCTGCTGGTAGCGGTGCATATCGCGATACCAGCCCGGCTGATGGGCTAAGGTCTCGTGCTGTCCGCGCTGAACAATGTGCCCATGCTGCATCACCAGGATCTCGCTCGCTTCGGCGAGCGCCGAGAGCCGGTGTGCGCTAATAATTACCGTCCGTCCTTCGCCCCACTGGCGCAGGTTATGCAGGATCTGGTGCTCGGTGCGGCCATCCACCGCCGACAGAGCATCGTCGAGGATCAGGATCTCGGCGTTGAGCAGCAGCGCCCGGGCAATGGAGATACGCTGCTTCTGCCCGCCGGAGAGCATCACCCCGCGCTCGCCTACCTCGGTATCGTACCCCTGCGGCAGGCGCAGGATATCCTCATGGACGCTGGCCAGCCGCGCAACGTGCTCGATCTCCTGCTGGGTCGCGCCAGGATGGCCGAGGGCGATGTTATTGCCTACGGTGTCAGAGAAGAGGAACGGCGTCTGGTTGACTACCGCCAGCCGTCCGCGCCACGCGTCCAGCTTCAGGCTCGGCAGAGGCCGGTCGTGAAAGCGGATCTCCCCTTGGGTGACGTCAAAATGGCGCTGGATCAGCGACAGCAGCGTGCTTTTCCCCGCCCCGGTCGGCCCGCAGATGCCCAGCATCTGTCCCGGCGTCAGCGTAAAGCTGACGTTCTCCAGCGTCGGATGCGGCGCCTGCGGATAGCGGAACTCGCGGATCGCCACGTTCAGGTTGCCGCGCCCTTCCGGCAGCGGCTCGCTGCCGTCGTCCACCACCGGCGCTTCCGCCAGCATGTCACGGATACGGCTGTAGGCGGCGCTGCCGCGCTCAACGATATTAAACATCCACGCGAGGGCCAGCATCGGCCAGATCATCAGCCCCAGATACATGGTAAAGCTGGTGAGTTCGCCCAGCGTCAGGCTGCCGTTAACTACCATCCAGCTACCGCCGCCAATTGCCAGCAGGTTTGCCATCCCGATGGCGATATAGATTGTCGGATCGAAACGGGCATCAACCCGCGCCACCTTCATGTTTTTTCTACCGGTATCGGCGGCATCTTCGGCAAACAGTCCGGACTGACGATCCTCAAGGCCAAAGGCTTTGATCATGCGGATGCTGGTCAGGCTCTCCTGGGTACGGTCGTTGAGGGAAGAGAACGCCGCCTGCGCCAGCTTGAATCGATTATGCAGCTGATCGCCGTAGCGTTTGATCACCAGCGCCATAATGGGCATCGGCAGCAGCGCGAGCAGAGTGAGCTGCCAGCTGATCTGCGTGGACATCACGATCAGCACTACGCAGCCCATCACCAGCGAATCCACCAGGGTCAGCACCCCCTCCCCGGCGGCAAAGACCACGCGATCGACGTCGTTAGTGGCGCGGGCCATGAGATCGCCGGTGCGGTGACGCAGGTAGAACTCTGGATGCTGGCGGCTGAGCTGGCGGTAGAAGTCCTCCCGCAGCTCGACGGCCAGCTGGTAAGACGCGCCAAACAGCAGCACGCGCCAGACGTAGCGCAGCAGGTAGATGACCACCGCCACCAGCACCAGCAGGCCGACCCACATCATGACATCCTGCGGGTGATAGCGGGCTTCGGTGACACCGTCTACCACGTATCCCACGACTTTCGGTGGGATCAGCTGCAGAATAGCAATGATGATGAGCAGGGCTACGGCACCGAGATAGCGTCGCCACTCCCGGCGAAAGTACCAGCCTAGTTGAGCAAATAATCGCACGCGGTTATATCCTGAAGGTCTTTATTCGGCCCCTGACGCCGGGGCCAGAAGCGTTATTCAATGGGTAACTCTGTCGTATATTTTATCTGTTCCATCGCGAAACTCGATGTCACATCGGACAAGCCTGGCACGCTATTGACCAGACGTTTATAAAAATCGTCGTAGCGCTTCATATCGGCGACCTGAACGCGCATTAAGTAGTCATATTCACCGGCCATGCGCCAGAAACCCAGCACCTCCGGCATGGCAGAGACGACGCTGACAAACTGATGATACCACTCGCTGCAGTGCTGCTGGGTTTTGATCAGCACAAACGCCGTCAGGCCGAGGCCCAGCTTTTCAGCATCCAGCAGCGCCACACGCGCCAGCAGGATCCCTTCATCCTCAAGCCGCTTGAGCCGTTTCCAGCAGGGGGTAGTCGTCAGATTAACGGCATCGGCTAATGCCTGCAAAGAGAGGGAGCTGTCTCGTTGCAGCAGAGTAAGCAGCTTTTTGTCAATTTTATCTAACATAACCGGCCTCCGGGAGAATTTTTTTCTCTCGCCATTCTATTTGAAAGGCGGAATAGCAACAATTTTTTAGGCGCTTTCCGTTAAGCTAGGCACAAATTGACAAACAGGATCGCCCCCGGATGAACAATGCCTGGACCAAATATGCCGTCAGTGAAATTAACGCCGATGCCCAGCGCTCGGCGGATACGCATCTGATTCGCCTCCCCCTACCCGCCTTTCCGGGGATCTTTATCTACCTGAAAGATGAGAGTACCCACCCGACCGGCAGCCTGAAGCATCGCCTGGCACGCTCGCTGTTTCTCTACGGGCTGTGCAACGGCTGGATCCGCGAAGGTATGCCGATTATTGAGGCGTCGTCAGGCTCGACGGCGGTATCGGAGGCCTGGTTTGCCCGACTGCTTGGGCTGCCGTTTATCGCCGTGATGCCCGCCTGCACCGCAAAGCGTAAAGTTGAGCAGATCGCGTTTTACGGCGGGCGCTGCCACTTCGTTGAGAGCGCCTGCGAGATCTACGCCGCCTCGGAGACGCTGGCGCAGGAGCTGCACGGCCACTATATGGATCAGTTCACTTACGCCGAGCGCGCCACCGACTGGCGCGGTAACAATAATATCGCCGACAGCATCTATCGCCAGATGCGTCATGAGCCGCACCCGATCCCCGACCATATCGTGATGAGCGCCGGAACCGGCGGCACCTCAGCGACTATCGGGCGCTATATTCGCTATCAGGGGTACGATACCCGGCTTACGGTGGTCGATCCGCAAAACTCCGTCTTTCTTGACTACTGGCAGCAGCGGGATGCGAACCTGCGCAGCCCCGTCGGCAGCAAAATTGAGGGTATTGGCCGCCCACGCGTGGAGCCGTCTTTCATACCCGACGTGGTAGACGAGATGCTGCGCGTCCCGGACGCCGCCAGCGTCGCGACCGCCCACTGGCTGGAGACGCAGCTGGGCCGCAAGGTCGGCGCCTCCACCGGCACCAACATGTGGGGCGCATTGCAGCTTGCCGCCCGGATGCGTGACGAGGGGCGTACCGGCTCGATTGTTACCCTGCTGTGCGACAGCGGCGAGCGCTATCTCGACACCTACTACAACCCGGAGTGGGTCAAGGCCAATATAGGCGATACCGCGCCCTGGGCCGCAGAGATCGCCTGTCTGCTGCAATAGCAAATGGATACTGGTGGTGCCCGTCGCCAGGCGCTACCATAGCGGCTTTATTGCTATTGAAACTGTCAGGAAAATCTATGAAACGTGCCGTTGTCGTCTTTAGCGGAGGCCAGGACTCCACCACCTGTCTGGTACAGGCTCTGCATCACTATGATGAAGTCCACTGCGTCACCTTCGATTACGGCCAGCGCCACCGCGCCGAGATTGACGTCGCGCGTGAGCTGGCGCTAAAGCTGGGCGCACGGGCGCACAAGGTGCTGGACGTTACCCTGCTTAACGAGCTGGCGGTCAGCAGCCTGACCCGCGACAGCATCCCGGTGCCGGACTACGAGCCGGACTCCAGCGGTATCCCTAATACCTTCGTGCCGGGCCGCAATATTCTGTTTTTGACCCTTGCGGCGATCTACGCTTATCAGGTACAGGCCGAGGCGGTGATCACCGGCGTCTGCGAAACCGACTTCTCCGGCTATCCGGACTGCCGCGACGAGTTTGTTAAGGCGCTCAACCATGCGGTGAGCCTCGGCATGGCGAAGGATATCCGCTTCGAGACGCCGCTGATGTGGCTCGATAAAGCGGAAACCTGGGCGCTGGCCGACTACTGGCAGAAGCTGGAGCTGGTGCGCGAGGAGACCCTGACCTGCTACAACGGCATTAAAGGCGACGGCTGCGGCCAGTGCGCCGCCTGTAACCTGCGCGCCAATGGTCTCAATCACTACCTGGCAGAGAAGCCTGCGGTGATGGCGGCGATGAAGCAGAAAACCGGGTTGCAGTAAGTTTGCATAACGCCGGGTGGCGGCTTCGCCTTACCCGGCCTACACAGCTACAGCACCCTGCTCACCGCCGGGCGTAACCGTTACTCCATCATCAACTCCAGCTTCTGCCGCAGCTCTCCCTCCAGCGCCAGCGCTTTTTTGCTGCGCAGATCGATGCAGACAAAGGTGATCAACGCGTCAGCCACCACCTCGCCCTCCGGCGTCAGGGTGACGACCTGGCTCAGCACGCCGCTTTTGCCGTTCAGCTGCTCTATTTTACTGCTAATCGTCAGCAGATCGCCCAGCACCGCCGGGCGACGATAGTTGATATTGATGTTCACCACCACAAACGCAATGTGGTTGGCCGTCATCCACTGAAAGCCTTCGCTGCTCTCCAGCCCCTCCCAGCGGGCCTCCTCAAGAAACTCCAGGTAGCGAGCGTTATTTACATGCTGGTACACGTCGATATGGTAACCACGAACTTTAATCTCAGTCTGCATAGCGCAATAGCCTTTTTTCTTATGTTATGTAGGATCGGAGGTCATAACTGGTATGACCTCTTTAGCATGGCAAAAAATGGCTACGACGCAAGCAAAAATTACAGGGTTAAACGATCCAGGTTACGCTCTACCAGCGAGGCGCCCATTCCCGGCACCTGTTGCAGATCCTCCAGCGTCTTAAACGGCCCATACTCGTCGCGGTAGCTGACGATCGCCTGCGCTTTCTTCAGCCCTACGCCGTTCATGGCCTGCGCCAGCGCCTCTGCCGATGCGGCGTTGATGCTGACCCGGGTCGTCTCCTCATCGCCCTTCGCCGCTTCCGGCGCTTTCGCTTTGGCCGCCGACGCGGCTGCGGGGGCAGATTTATGTTGTACCGTTTGGGCCTGCGCCTGAGGGGATTTCACCGGCGCATCAGCGGCAAGCGCACGCTGGCCCATGGCGGCACAGGCAAGTGTCAGGGTCACTACTGCTATTTTGATTCCACGTTTCATGCTGTTTTCTCCTTGTTTGTTGACAGCCCCTGCACAATAAACAGAGCGGTAACGGGAGACAAAGGGCAGATTGCAGAAATGGAAAAGGCCGCGAAAGCGGCCTTTGATTGTTGCAGGGCGTTGCAAAAGTCTGCGAGACGCCCAGAGGAATTACTGCTGCGGATCGACGATGTCGCCCGTTTTGATTTTGGCTTCTTTACGCAGGTTGCTCATCAGCGCTTCGAAAGAGATCTGGGCGTTGTTCTGGGTGATGCCCTGAACCATCGCCTTTTTCTGCGCGTCCGGCATGGTACCCGCTTTCACTTCGTCCAGCGCCAGCAGAACAACGTTGCCCTGCATATCGTTGGCCACGCCATAGACCGGCTTATCCTTCGCCGGCAGGGCCAGGGTAAAGGCCGTCTGGCTCAGCGGATCCTGACCGGTACGCGACAGCGTTTTAGACTCACCAAAGCTCAGGCCTGCAGCTTTCAGCGCGTCGTCGCCTTTACCGGCTTTCAGGTCGGCCAGCAGCTTATCGGCATCCAGCTTCGCTTTCTGCTCGGCTTTGTTGTGCTTAACGATATCGGCAACCTGGGTTTTGACCTCTTCCAGCGGCTTCACGGCTTCGGCTTTATGCTCGCTCACGCGCAGCACAAACGCCCGATCGCCATCAACGGTAATGATGTCAGAGTTATTGCCCGGCGTACCGTTTTCACCCACCAGCGCGCCGCTGAAGATAGCGTCAGAAACCGGTTTGAAATTCAGCTCTTCCGGCAGGTTGTCACGGCCAAACCAGCCGGTCTCCACTGCTTTCACGCCCGCGGCCTGCTCTGCGCCCGCCAGCGACTCGTTGTCGTTGCTCGCGGCATCGCTCACCTTCTGCTGCAGCGCGTAGTAGGCATCAAGGCCCTTCTCCTGCTTCACCTTCGCCGCCAGCTCGTCACGCACGTCGTTGAACGGCTTAACCTGAGCAGGCTGAACGTCGTCGAGGCGTGCAACCAGGAAACCAACGGAGGATTTAATCACGCCGGAGAGCTGGCCCTTCTCTTTCAGACCGGCGTTTTTCAGCTCTTCAGGGGTGGTGGAGTCCTCCAGCCAGCCCATGTCGCCGCCGTTGCGGGCAGAGATAATGTCGGCAGACTTCTCTTTTGCCAGGGTCGCAAAATCAGCGCCTTTGCTTAACTGATCCAGCACCGCTTTCGCTTCATCTTCGGTTTTGGTCTGGATCACGCTGTAACGATTACGCTGCGGCTGGGTGAACTGATCCTGATGCTGATCGTAGTAGGCCTGGATCTCTTCATCGCTGGCGTTCTGCTGCATGCTGGCAGCATCCAGCTTGATGTAGCTGACGCGGAACTGCTCCGGCGCGATAAAGCTGTTTTTGTTCTGCTCGTAGTAGCTGGCGATCTCCTGATCGGAGGCGGTCTGCTGCTGCGCCAGAGCGTTAACGTCGATGGTTGCGGTACGCACCAGACGCTGCTGGGCAACCAGCGCGGCCAGCTCGTCGGTTTCACCTTTCAGCATAAAGTCGGTACCGGCGACGGCGTTGATCAGCTGCTGGGAGGTGAGCTGGTTACGCAGTGCCTGAGCATACTGATCGGCAGTCATGCCCATCTGATTGACCAGCGCGTTGTAGCGCGCGTTGTCGAATTTGCCGTTGTTCTGGAAAGCCTGGGTAGAGAAGATCGCTTTCTTCACCTGCTCGTCACTGATGCCAAGGCCCAGATGCTGAGCGTACTGGTCCAGCAGCGCTTCATCAATCAGGCGGCTCAGCACCTGCTGGCGCATGCTCTTCATATAGGCTTCGTTACCGGCCAGCTCGGAGAACTGTTCGCCCAGCTGCTGCTGCATACGGTTACGTTCAGCCGCTACCGCATTTTCAAACTGGCTGCGGCCAATCTCCTGGCCATTAACTTTTGCGGCATAATTATTGTTACCGCCAATCAGGTAGTTACCAACGCCAGTCAGAATGAATGACACGATAATCAAACCCAGAATGATCTTGAGCACGACGTGGTTGGCCGCCGCGCGTAAATTGTCCATCATGGTGTAACAACACTCCGCTGTAGGTGACTGTCTGTCTCACGCAGCGCTATTAATACAGGGCCGCTGCGCGTAAAGCCGTATTGTGACAAGAAACCGGGGGCGTTGTCAGCCCGCAGGCCCGATTAATTCCGGCATCGCAAATAAAAAAGGCACATCTGGTGATGCGCCCTTGTACTTTGTCACATTCCCGAGAGGGATCGCTATTCGTTTACCGCGTCTTTCAGCGCTTTACCTGCGCGGAAACCCGGAACTTTAGCGGCAGCAATGGTGATCTCTTTGCCGGTTTGCGGGTTGCGACCAGTACGGGCAGCACGCTCTTTAACGGCAAAAGTACCAAAACCTACCAGCGCTACCTCGTCTCCGGATTGCAGAGATTCAGTCACAGAAGCAATCAAAGCATCTAACGCACGTCCAGCCGCAGCTTTAGAGATATCAGCCCCTGCAGCAATTTTGTCTATCAGTTGAGATTTATTCACTCTTCTCTTCCTCTCTTTATAATTTATATCGCACCTTAATCCATCGAAGTGCGACCGCGCAGCAGTTATATCAGGCCTGTCATGCCCTTACAACACCCGTTGTTGATGATACAGCAAACCAGCCATCTAAATTAGCTATACAAAAAAAGGCTGGCAAGCCCGAATTGCGCTGCCAGCCTTGTTTTTATCGACGCTCTTTGCGCGGGGTCACTATTTTGCGCTAACGACCTGCATGCCTGAAGGTTCGTTTTGCAGCGCCAGCGTCAGCACTTCCTCAATACGTTTCACCGGGTGAATGTCGAGATCGGCAATCACGTTCTCCGGGATCTCCTCGAGATCGCGCTTGTTCTCGTATGGGATCAGCACGGTTTTGATTCCACCGCGGTGCGCTGCCAGCAGCTTCTCTTTCAGGCCGCCAATCGGCAGAACCTGACCGCGCAGGGTGATCTCACCGGTCATCGCCACGTCGGCACGCACCGGGTTACCGGTCAGGCAGGAGACCAGCGCCGTACACATCGCGATACCGGCACTTGGGCCATCTTTCGGCGTTGCCCCTTCCGGAACGTGAACGTGGATATCACGTTTTTCATAGAAATCGCCGTTAATGCCCAGCTTCTCTGCACGCGCACGCACCACGGTCAGTGCCGCCTGGATGGACTCTTGCATCACCTCACCCAGCGAGCCGGTGTAGGTCAGCTTGCCTTTACCCGGTACGCAGGCGGTTTCGATGGTCAGCAGATCGCCGCCCACTTCCGTCCACGCCAGGCCGGTTACCTGACCGACACGGTTTTCATCGTCCGCACGGCCATAGTCGAAGCGCTGAACGCCCAGATACTCGTTGAGGTTATCACCGGTGATGGTGATCTGTTTCAGCGACGGATCGAGCAGCAGCTGTTTCACCGCCTTGCGGCACAGCTTGGAGATTTCACGCTCCAGGCTACGCACGCCCGCTTCACGGGTGTAGTAGCGGATAATGCCGATGATGGCGCTATCGTCTACCGTAATCTCACCCTTTTTCAGCGCGTTACGCTCAATCTGCTTCGGCAGCAGGTGGCGTTTAGCGATGTTCAGCTTCTCATCTTCGGTGTAGCCCGACAGACGGATCACTTCCATACGGTCCAGCAGCGGCGCAGGGATGTTCATCGAGTTTGACGTCGCAACGAACATCACGTCGCTGAGATCGTAGTCGACCTCAAGATAGTGATCGCTAAAGGCCACGTTCTGTTCTGGATCAAGCACCTCCAGCAGCGCCGAAGCCGGATCGCCGCGCATGTCTGAGGACATCTTATCGATCTCATCCAGCAGGAACAGCGGGTTTTTCACCCCAACTTTTGCCATCTTCTGGATCAGTTTGCCCGGCATGGAGCCGATATAGGTCCGGCGGTGACCGCGAATTTCCGCTTCGTCACGCACGCCGCCCAGCGCCATACGGATGTATTTACGTCCGGTGGCTTTGGCAATGGACTGCCCCAGAGAGGTTTTACCTACCCCTGGCGGTCCCACCAGGCAGAGGATCGGTCCCTTCAGCTTGTTAACCCGGCTCTGAACCGCAAGATACTCAAGGATACGATCCTTAACGCGTTCCAGACCGTAGTGATCGGTATCCAGAATCTCCTGTGCCTGGCGCAGATCTTTCTTCACCTTGCTACGGGCGTTCCACGGAACCTGAATCATCCACTCAATATAGCCGCGCACCACGGTCGCTTCTGCCGACATCGGAGACATCATCTTCAGCTTCTGCAGCTCGGCTTCCGCTTTCTCTTTTGCCTCTTTCGGCATCTTCGCCGCGTCGATCTTACGCTTCAGCGCTTCGTTTTCGTCCGGCGCATCGTCCATCTCGCCCAGCTCTTTCTGAATAGCCTTCATCTGCTCATTCAGGTAGTACTCGCGCTGGGATTTCTCCATCTGCTTCTTAACGCGGTTACGGATGCGTTTCTCCACCTGTAACAGGTCGATCTCCGACTCCATCATCGCCATCAGATACTCCAGACGTTCATTAACGTCGGACATCTCCAGCACGGACTGCTTATCCGCCAGCTTCAGCGGCATATGGGCGCCGATGGTGTCAGCCAGACGTGCTGGATCGTCAATGCTATTGAGCGACGTCAGCACTTCCGGTGGAATTTTTTTGTTGAGCTTGATGTAGCCTTCAAACTGGCCGATGGCGGTGCGAACCAGCACCTCCTGCTCACGCTCGTCAATGGCGGGCGATTCCAGGTACTCGGCTTTCGCAGAGAAGAAGTCGCCGTCATCAGACAGGGTGCTGATGCGCGCGCGCTGCAGGCCTTCGACCAGCACTTTAACCGTACCGTCAGGCAGCTTGAGCATCTGCAGAATAGAGGCCACGGTCCCGACGGTGAACAGATCGTTAACACCCGGCTCATCCGTTGACGCCTCTTTCTGCGCCACCAGCATGATTTTTTTATCCTGGTCCATGGCCGCTTCGAGACAACGAATCGATTTTTCCCGCCCTACGAATAAGGGGATGACCATGTGCGGATAAACCACCACATCGCGCAACGGCAATACGGGGATTTCAATGCGTTCAGAACGCTCAGAAGTCATAGAGCTCTCTCTTAAGTTTAATGTCCGCCTGGTAACCCGGCCGCAGGTCTGTGCGTCATGCGACCGTTAACATGTAAATCAGTATATGGGGATGTTTCCCTTACATTCAACGTCGGGAGTACGGAAAAATAAAAGGGGAGATAAAATCCCCCCTTTTTGGTTAACCGCTTGTATGGATAGGTTAATTATTCGCCAGAAGCCTGCTGCGCTTCTGGTTTACCATAAATCAGCAGGGGTTTGGTTTGACCAGCGATAACCGCTTCGTCAATGACCACTTTTTCTACGTCTTCCATGGAAGGCAGATCGTACATGGTATCCAGCAGGGCCGCTTCGACGATGGAGCGCAGGCCACGGGCGCCGGTTTTACGGGCGTTCGCTTTCTTGGCGATAGCGTCCAGCGCTTCGTCGCGGAACTCGAGATCGACACCTTCCAGATTGAACAGCGCCTGATACTGCTTGGTCAGGGCGTTTTTCGGCTCTTTCAGGATCTGGATCAGCGCTTCCTCGCTCAGCTCGTTGAGCGTTGCCACCACCGGCAGACGGCCAATAAACTCAGGGATCAGACCGAACTTGATCAGATCTTCTGGTTCAACCTGTGCCAGCAGCTCGCCCTCTTTCGCCTTCTCGGACTTGCCTTTCACCGTTGCGCCAAAGCCGATACCGGAGCCGGTCTCTACACGATGGGAGATAACCTTATCCAGGCCAGCAAAGGCCCCGCCGCAGATAAAGAGGATTTTTGAGGTATCAACCTGCAAAAACTCCTGCTGCGGATGCTTGCGTCCACCCTGCGGCGGTACGGCAGCAACGGTACCTTCGATCAGCTTCAGCAGCGCCTGCTGAACGCCTTCACCGGAGACGTCACGGGTGATCGACGGGTTATCAGACTTGCGGGAAATTTTATCAATTTCGTCAATGTATACGATGCCGCGCTGCGCTTTCTGTACGTCATAGTCGCACTTCTGCAGCAGTTTCTGGATGATGTTCTCGACATCCTCGCCCACGTAGCCCGCTTCGGTCAGCGTGGTGGCATCGGCCATGGTAAACGGCACATCGAGCAGACGCGCCAGCGTTTCAGCCAGCAGCGTCTTACCGGAGCCGGTTGGCCCGATCAGCAGGATGTTACTTTTACCCAGCTCAACGCCGTTGCTGCTGTCACCGTTACGCAGGCGTTTGTAGTGGTTATAAACCGCAACCGCCAGCACTTTTTTAGCCTGCTCCTGGCCGATAACGTAGTCGTCCAGATGATGGCGAATTTCGTGCGGCGTCGGCAGCGCACTACGCTCACGATGCGGTGCAACTTCTTTAATCTCTTCGCGAATGATGTCGTTACACAGATCGACACACTCGTCGCAGATATACACGGACGGCCCGGCAATCAGCTTACGCACTTCATGCTGGCTTTTGCCGCAAAAAGAGCAGTACAACAGTTTGCCCGAACCATCTTTGCGTTTATCTGTCATGAGTCAAAACCTCTTTTCTGTTTTTTGTGCCGCACACGACGACGCAAATGCCACTCCAGGCGCAAGACGCGATACAGCGTCGTGCCGCTCTCAATGATTATAGCGGTACTCGTCGGGCCTGGGCATTAATTACGATGGGTCAAGATTGAGTCAACCAGCCCATACTCTACCGCTTCAGCGGCGGAGAGGAAGCGGTCACGCTCGGTATCGCGCTCAATCTGCTCTAATGATTGACCCGTATGGTGCGCCATAAGTTCATTCATGCGCCCCTTCACTTTCAGAATTTCACGCGCATGGATCTCAATATCCGTTGCCTGGCCCTGATAGCCACCCAGCGGCTGGTGAATCATCACGCGTGAGTTTGGCAGACAGAAGCGTTTGCCTTTAGCGCCCGCGGTCAGCAGGAATGCGCCCATTGACGCCGCCTGGCCCATACAAATGGTGCTGACGTCAGGCTTGATAAACTGCATGGTGTCATAGATTGACATCCCGGCGGTAATCACCCCGCCCGGCGAGTTAATATACAGGTAAATATCTTTTTCCGGGTTTTCTGCTTCCAGAAACAGCATCTGCGCCACGATCAGGTTTGCCATATGGTCTTCGACCTGGCCGGTCATGAAAATGACGCGCTCTTTAAGAAGACGAGAGTAGATATCGAATGAGCGCTCACCGCGTGAAGTCTGCTCAATAACCATTGGCACCAGGGCCATATGGGGTGCAAAGTTATCTCGTTCGCCGCTGTATGACATGTCCGTCTCCTGGATAAATATTAATAAACCTGCTGTCCCGATTCTACTTGACTCTGACTGGCCTGACTACGACCACCGTGGACGGATCTGCAGCAAGCGTTGCTCCTGATAGTCTCCCTGTTATGGGGATGGCATCATCTTAATTCAAGCATAACAATCTTTTGGCTTAACGCTAACACTGAAACGTGCTTTTAGCACTCTTCCGATCGCCGCAGATTGTTAAAAAAAAACCCGCCACCAGCAGGTGACGGGCTTTCGTTTCCGCGTAAAGGCGGGAAACGTGACTTACGCTTGCTGGTTCATCAGCTCGTTGAAGGAAGTGGCTTTTTCAGTCACTTTCGCTTTCGCCAGAACGGCTTCAACAGCCTGCTCTTCCAGCGCAACGTTGCGCATATTGTCCATCAGCTCTTTGTTCTTGCTGTAGAACTCAACCACTTCTTTCGGATCTTCGTAAGCAGAAGCCATCTCTTCGATCAGCTCGTTCACGCGTGCTTCATCCGCTTTCAGCTCGTGGGTACGGATCACTTCACCCAGCAGCAGGCCCACAACAACGCGGCGTTTAGCCTGCTCTTCGAACAGCTCACGCGGCAGCTCCAGAGCCTGTTTCTCGTTGCCACCGAAGCGCTGAGCAGCCTGACGGCGCAGCACGTCGATTTCGCTGTCGATCAGGGCAGCCGGCACGTCGATTTCGTTGGCTTTTACCAGACCGTCGATCGCCTGAGTTTTAACACGGTTACGCACCGCGCCCTTCAGCTCGCGATCCATGTTCTTACGCACTTCAGCACGCAGGCCGTCGATGGAGCCATCTTCAACGCCGAAACGCTTGATGAACTCTTCGGTCAGCTCTGGCAGCTCGCGCTCTTCAACTTTTTTCAGGTTGATGACGAACTTGGCCGCTTTACCTTTCAGGTTTTCAGCGTGGTAATCTTCCGGGAAGGTCACGTCGATGGTGAACTCTTCACCGGCTTTGTGGCCTTTGATGCCGTCTTCGAAGCCCGGGATCATACGACCCTGGCCCATCGCCAGCACGAAGTCAGTGGCTTTACCGCCTTCGAACTCTTCGCCGTCAACGGAACCGGTGAAGTCTACGGTTACGCGATCTTCTGCATCAGCCGCGCCATCTTTGTCTTTCCAGGTCGCCTGCTGCTTGCGCAGGGTGTCCAGCATGCCGTCAACGTCAGCATCGGTCACTTCAACAACCGGTTTTTCAACTTCGATACCTTCCAGGCCAGTCAGCTCAACCTGCGGGTAAACTTCGAAGTCTACGGAGTAGGTGAAGTCTTCACCCAGCTTGTACTCGCCCGGTACGTAGGTCGGTGCGCCGGCCGGATTGATTTTTTCCTGAATGATCGCATCAATGAAGTTGCGGCTCATCAGTTCACCCAGCACGTCCTGGCGTACGGATGCGCCATAACGCTGAGCAACAACGGTCATCGGTACTTTGCCTTTACGGAAGCCGTCAATGCGAACTTTTTTCGCTACGTTGACCAGCTCGCTTTTTACAGCGGTCTCGATGCTGTCAGCAGCGATAGTGATCGTTACACGGCGGCCAAGGCCCTGAGTGGTCTCAACTGAAACTTGCATCTTGTTACCTCAAAAAATCAGAGTGCTCGGTCAACTCTACCCGCAGACCGCTATGGGTGGCTGCGCAGAACCGGGATGCTCTCTTGAATCAGATACACATTCCCTGTCACCAGAATCATCCCGAAGACGTTCAAAAAATAGGACGCAGCATTATAGCGGCATCACTTTTGTGAGTCGAGAACGGTTATTGCACGCTGTTGCGGCCTTTTTCACAATTCACGGCTAATTTTTGTCTGAGTTTTGGACTCATCGAACAAAACTCAGACAAAATAAAACGGCCCGCAGGCCGTTTTCACATATTCTGTACGCAACATACTGGAAAAGTTCTCGCTGTTGCAAACCTCATTTATTATGCAATGGTGCCTGCACCTCGACAGGGCGGCGACGCGAAGAGGGTATCCTGCAGCCCTTCCCACTCTTTCAGGGTATAGGTATGCAGGGCCAACGCGTGTACCGTCGTGGCAAGTTCAGACGTCAACGTGCTGTAGATCATACGATGGCGGTTAAGAAAGCGTTCGCCTGCAAAGCGATCGCTTACCAGCACCACCTTAAAATGGCTTTCGGAACCGGCCGGAACATTGTGACGGTAGCTCTCATCAACAACTTCGAGGAACGCGGGTTCAAACGTTGCCCTTAATTTTGATTCTATTTGTTCGCGTATCATCATGAAAAGACTCCTCAGACAGCGTTCAGATGTAACCCATCCCTTTAAATATTAGCCGCTTTTACCGCTTCCATAACAAGAAAACAACAAATATTTAGCGTTCGTCTCGTTTTATCATTCAAAGGCATGAACCCACCCTGAAAATTCTCATTCAGGACTCTTTTGTAGACGGTTAAAAACGGTTTGTGAGCACAAAATGCACAAGGCGATGAATTTACATGCATTGCCGGGTTGCCCCGGCCGTTGGCAATGTTATGATGGCGCGAATTACTCCTTTATAAGCTTAAGATTCACAGAGATCTCTTATATGTTAAAAAAAGTGCTTTTCCCGCTGGTCGCTCTGTTTATGCTGGCTGGCTGTGCTACGCCTCCTACTACCATTGATGTCTCACCGAAAATTACCCTGCCGCAGCAGGATCCGAGCCTGATGGGCGTCACCGTGAGCATTAACGGTGCCGATCAGCGCCAGGACCAGGCGCTGGCGAAAGTGACCCGCGACAACCAGCTGGTGACCCTGACCGCCTCTCGCGACCTGCGTTTCCTGCTGCAGGAAGTGCTGGAGAAACAGATGACCGCGCGCGGCTACATGATTGGCCCGAACGGCGCAGTGAATCTGCAGATCATCGTGAGCCAGCTCTACGCTGACGTCTCCCAGGGCAACGTGCGCTACAACATCGCCACCAAGGCCGATATCGCGATCATCGCGACCGCCCCGAACGGCAACAAGATGACCAAGAACTACCGTGCAAACTACTCGGTTGAGGGTGCACTGCAGGCGTCGAATAAGAACATCGCCGACAGCGTAAACAGCGTGCTGACCGACACCATCGCTGACATGTCTCAGGACACCAGCATCCACGACTTTATCAAGCAGAACGCGCGTTAATTCTGCCGCTGACCCGGTTCGCGCCGGGTCAGCCCATCTCCTATGCCCAGCCGCTATCTACGTATCTTCCAGCAGCCTAAGTCAGCCATCCTGCTGATCCTTGGCTTTGCCTCTGGCCTCCCCCTTGCCCTGACCTCCGGCACGCTGCAGGCGTGGATGACCGTTGAAAACATCGATCTGAAGACCATCGGCTTCTTTTCGCTGGTGGGCCAGGCCTATGTGTTTAAGTTTTTATGGTCGCCGGTGATGGACCGCTATACGCCGCCGTTCTTTGGTCGCCGTCGCGGCTGGCTGCTGACCACCCAGATCCTGCTGCTGATCGCCATTGCGGGGATGGGCTTCCTGGAGCCGACTACGCAGCTGCGCTGGATGGCCGGACTGGCGGTGATTATCGCCTTCTGTTCCGCCTCGCAGGATATTGTGTTTGATGCCTGGAAGACGGACGTGCTGCCCGCCGAAGAGCGCGGCGCGGGGGCGGCCATCAGCGTGCTGGGCTACCGCCTCGGGATGCTGGTCTCCGGTGGGCTGGCGCTCTGGATGGCGGATCGCTGGCTGGGCTGGCAGGGGATGTACTGGCTGATGGCGGCCCTGATGCTGCCGTGCATTATCGCCACCCTTCTTGCCCCTGAGCCGAATGATGCCGTGCCGGTACCGAAATCGCTGGAGCAGGCGGTGGTTGCGCCGCTGCGTGACTTCTTCGGGCGCAACAACGCCTGGCTGATCCTGCTGCTTATCGTCCTTTATAAGCTCGGTGATGCGTTTGCCATGAGCCTGACCACCACCTTTCTGATCCGCGGCGTGGGTTTTGACGCAGGCGACGTTGGGGTCGTGAATAAGACCCTCGGGCTGATTGCGACCATTCTCGGCGCGCTGTACGGCGGCGTGCTGATGCAGCGTCTGTCGCTGTTTCGCGCCCTGCTGATCTTTGGCATCCTGCAGGGTGCCTCTAACGCGGGCTACTGGCTGCTGTCGGTGACCGATAAGCATCTCTACAGCATGGCGGCGGCGGTTTTCTTCGAGAACCTCTGCGGCGGAATGGGGACGGCGGCGTTTGTTGCCCTGCTGATGACCCTGTGCAACAAGTCATTTTCCGCCACCCAGTTCGCCCTGCTCTCTGCCCTCTCCGCTATTGGGCGCGTCTACGTTGGCCCTATCGCCGGCTGGTTTGTTGAGAGCTGGGGCTGGTCAACGTTTTACCTCTTCTCGGTGATTGCCGCCGTGCCGGGGCTGATCCTGCTGCTGGTATGTAGGGAGACGCTGGCCTATACCCAGCGCACGGACGGTTTCCTCCCCCGCAGCCGCTACGCCGGTGCCTACCGGCTGGCGCTGCGCACGCTGGCCGTGGGCTGCCTGCTGCTGGCGGCCTGGCTGGGGGTGATTACCCTTAACGCCCTCGGCCTGACCTCGTGGCGTTTCGCGCTGCTGCTGCTGGATGCTGGCGCACTGCTGGCCGTCGGGGGCATCCTCTACGGCGGCCTGCTGGACTACCTTGCCCTGCGCAAAACGGCGCAGGAAAAATAACCCGTTAGTTACTGCAGGTAATAATTAAGCAAAATAATTAAAGAATTTAATTTCAGGATATATTTGTTTAATTCTGGCTTCATCTCTCTTTTTGTTTAATTATTTTGTGCGGTATAGGTTTGCGTCTACGCTTTAATGATTCAGCATAGTTATCAAATTAAGCTTCGCGCAATGTTTGATAATTGCTGAATTAATGTTAACTAAATGTTCACAAAAAGGATTGGTTATACCATTTCCCCTGGTCTATAAGTACCAGAGCCGGTTTTGGTTATAACCTTGGGGCCGAACGCGGTGATTGTGAGATTTTACAGATTGTTGCATTGTGTGTGACATACGCGGCAGAACCCAGTAACACCCTACTGACAGCGCGCCATGCATGTTTACAGTAATGTAACCTTCCCGTAAAATGCCCGCACACTTTAAACGCCACCAGACCCCCGTGGAATTGAGGTCGTTAAATGAGACTCAGGAAATACAATAAAACTTTGGGAATGTTGTCATTAATCACAGGCGCGGCGTTACTGAGCGGCTGTGATTCTGCACTTCTCGATCCAAAAGGACAGATTGGACTGGAACAGCGTTCACTGATACTGACGGCTCTTGGGCTGATGTTGATTGTCGTGATTCCCGCCATCGTGATGGCTATCGGTTTTGCCTGGAAGTACCGGGCGTCGAACAAGGAAGCCAAATACAGCCCCAACTGGTCGCACTCGAACAAAGTTGAAGCTGTGGTTTGGACGATTCCCATCCTTATCATCATTTTCCTTGCGGTACTGACATGGAAAACCACGCACTCGCTCGAACCAGGCCGTCCGCTGGATCACGATGCGAAGCCGGTGACCATCGAAGTTATTGCAATGGACTGGAAGTGGTTCTTTATTTACCCGGAGCAGGGCATCGCAACGGTCAATGAGATTGCATTCCCGGCGAATACGCCTGTGGAATTCAAAATCACCTCGAACTCGGTGATGAACTCCTTCTTTATTCCGCGACTGGGTAGCCAGATCTACGCGATGGCCGGGATGCAGACCAAGCTGCACCTGATCGCCAACGAAGCTGGTACCTACGATGGTATTTCTGCTAACTACAGTGGTGCTGGTTTCTCCGGCATGAAGTTCAAAGCAATCGCAACGCCGGATGCCGCGACCTTCGACCAGTGGGTGGCGAAAGCGAAGCAGTCGTCGAAAGTCATGAATGACATGGACGCGTACAACCTGCTGGCAAAACCAAGCGAATACAATAAAGTCGAATACTTCTCCAGCGTTAAACCCAATCTGTTTGTTGATGTTATCAACAAATTTATGGGACCTGGGAAGAGCATGGACGTGACTCAGGCTGAAGGCGAACAGAACTCGCATGAAGGCATGGAAGGCATGAACATGAATCACGCGGAAACCTCTCACTAAGGGGCCGAGGAATAATACGATGTTCGGAAAACTTACACTGGATGCAGTGCCGTACCATGAGCCGATTATCATGGTTACGGTGGCAGCAATTCTCGTCGGAGGTCTGGCGTTAGTTGCAGCGCTCACTTACTTCGGTAAGTGGTCATATCTGTGGAATGAGTGGCTCACCTCCGTGGACCACAAACGCCTGGGGATTATGTATATCCTCGTTGCTATCGTGATGCTGGTGCGTGGTTTTGCCGACGCCATCATGATGCGTACCCAGCAGCTGCTCGTTTCGTCGGGCGAAGCCGGGTTCCTGCCACCGCACCACTACGACCAGATCTTTACCGCCCACGGCGTTATCATGATCTTCTTCGTGGCGATGCCGTTCGTGGTAGGCCTGATGAACCTGGTCGTGCCGCTGCAAATCGGCGCCCGTGACGTTGCCTTCCCATTCCTGAACAACCTGAGCTTCTGGTTCACCGTTGTCGGCGTGCTGTTGGTTAACATCTCCCTGGGCGTGGGCGAGTTTGCTCAGACCGGTTGGGTGGCCTATCCGCCGCTCTCGGGCATTGAGTACAGTCCTGGCGTGGGCGTTGACTACTGGATCTGGAGTCTCCAGCTCTCCGGTATTGGTACAACCCTGACCGGTATTAACTTCTTTGTGACCATTCTGCGCATGCGTGCCCCTGGCATGACCATGTTCAAAATGCCAGTGTTCACCTGGGCGTCACTCTGTACTAACGTGCTGATTATCGTCTCGTTCCCTATCCTGACGGTAACCATCGCGCTGCTGACGCTTGACCGTTATCTGGGCACCCATTTCTTTACCAACGATATGGGCGGCAACATGATGATGTACATCAACCTGATTTGGGCCTGGGGCCATCCGGAAGTGTACATTCTCGTTCTGCCAGTGTTCGGCGTGTTCTCAGAAGTAGTTGCAACGTTCTCTAAAAAGCGTCTGTTTGGTTACACCTCCCTGGTATGGGCTACCATCGCGATTACCGTTCTGTCGTTTATCGTATGGCTGCACCACTTCTTTACCATGGGCAGCGGCGCGAACGTTAACGCCTTCTTTGGTATCACCACGATGATTATCGCCATCCCGACCGGGGTGAAGATCTTCAACTGGCTGTTTACCATGTACCAGGGTCGTATCGTGTTCCACTCAGCCATGCTGTGGAGCATCGGCTTCATCATCACCTTCTCTATCGGTGGGATGACCGGGGTACTGCTGGCCGTGCCGGGCGCAGACTTTGTTCTGCACAACAGCCTGTTCCTGATTGCACACTTCCATAACGTTATCATCGGTGGTGTGGTATTCGGTTGCTTCGCTGGCCTGACCTACTGGTGGCCGAAAGCCTTTGGTTACACCATGAACGAGACCTGGGGCAAGCGCGCTTTCTGGTTCTGGATCATCGGCTTCTTCGTGACCTTTATGCCGCTGTACGCCATGGGCTTCATGGGTATGACTCGTCGCGTGAGCCAGAACATCGATCCGATGTTCCAGCCGCTGATGATTGTGGCTGAGATCGGTGCGCTGCTGATTGCGCTCGGTATCTTCTCCATCATCATGCAGATCTACACCTCCGTGCGCGATCGTGACCAGAACCGTGACCTGACGGGCGATCCGTGGGGTGCACGTACGCTGGAGTGGTCAACCTCCTCTCCGCCGCCGTTCTATAACTTTGCCGTCGTGCCGCACATTCATGAACGTGATGCATTCTGGGAAATGAAAGACAAAGGCGAAGCGTACATCCAGCCTACGCACTATGAAGAGATTCATATGCCGAAAAACAGCGGCGCGGGTGTAATTATCTCTGCTTTCAGCCTTATCTTCGGCTTTGCCATGATCTGGCATATCTGGTGGATGGCGATCCTCGGCTTTGCCGGCATGATCGTGACCTGGATTGTGAAAAGCTTCGATGAGGACGTGGATTACTACGTACCGGTTGCCACCGTTGAAAAACTGGAGAACCAGCACTTCGACGAAATTAGCAAGGCAGGACTGAAAAATGTCAACTGAGACTCTAACTCACGCTAACGCTCATGCCCACGAGCATGAGCATCACCACGATGCAGGGGCGAACAAGGTGTTCGGCTTCTGGATCTACCTGATGAGCGACTGCATTCTCTTTGCATGTCTGTTTGCTACCTATGCCGTTCTGGTGAACGGCACGGCAGGTGGCCCGAGCGGGAAAGATATTTTCGAACTGCCGTTTGTGCTGGTTGAAACTGCCCTGCTGCTCTTCAGCTCCATCACCTACGGCATGGCGATTATCGCCATGAACAACGGTCGTCAAAGCCAGGTTCTCTCCTGGCTGGCGCTGACCTTCCTGTTCGGTGCGGGCTTTATCGGGATGGAGCTGTATGAGTTCCATCACCTGATCGCTGAAGGCTTCGGTCCGGATCGTAGCGGCTTCCTGTCAGGCTTCTTTGCCCTGGTCGGTACCCACGGTCTGCACGTGACCTCGGGTCTGGTGTGGATGGCGATCCTGATGTTCCAGGTTACCCGTCGCGGGCTGACCAGCACTAACCGCACCCGTCTGATGTGCCTGAGCATGTTCTGGCACTTCCTGGACGTGGTCTGGATCTGTGTGTTCTCTGTAGTTTACCTGATGGGGGCGATGTAATGAGTCATTCTACCGATCATAGCGGCGCCGCTCACGGCAGCGTAAAAACCTACATGACAGGCTTTATCCTGTCGATCATCCTGACGGCTATTCCGTTCTGGATGGTGATGAACGGCTCCGCCTCCCACGGCACCATTCTTGGCGTCGTGCTGGTGACGGCAGTGGTACAGATTCTGGTTCACCTGGTGTGCTTCCTGCACATGAACAACTCCTCTGAAGAGCGTTGGAACCTGGTGGCCTTTGTCTTTACCGTGCTGATCATCGCCATTCTGGTGGTAGGCTCAATCTGGATTATGTGGAACCTGAATTACAACATGATGGTTCACTAAGAGCGGCGAGTATGATGTTTAAGCAATACCTGCAAGTAACGAAACCAGGCATCATTTTCGGCAACCTGATCTCCGTGATCGGGGGGTTCCTGCTGGCCTCCAAGGGCAGCATCGACTATCCCCTCTTCGCCTATACGCTGATCGGGGTGTCGCTGGTGGTGGCATCGGGTTGTGTATTTAACAACTACATCGACCGTGACATTGACCGTAAAATGGAGCGTACGAAGAACCGGGTGCTGGTCAAAGGCCTGATTTCCCCGAAAATTTCGCTGGTGTACGCCACCTTGTTGGGTATTGCTGGCTTTATGCTGCTGTGGTTTGGTGCTAACCCGCTGGCCTGCTGGCTGGGGGTGATGGGGTTTGTGGTTTATGTCGGCGTCTACAGCCTGTACATGAAACGCCACTCCGTCTACGGCACGCTGATTGGCTCTCTCTCCGGCGCTGCGCCGCCGGTGATTGGCTACTGCGCGGTAACCGGTGATTTCGACAGCGGTGCGCTGATCCTGCTGGCTATCTTTAGCCTGTGGCAGATGCCGCACTCCTACGCCATCGCGATTTTCCGCTTCAAGGATTATCAGGCGGCGAACATCCCGGTACTGCCGGTGGTGAAAGGGATCTCGGTTGCGAAGAACCACATTACGCTTTATATCATCGCTTTTGCCGTAGCGACTCTGATGCTCTCGCTGGGCGGCTACGCCGGATACAAATATCTGGTGGTGGCTGCCGCAGTTAGCGTTTGGTGGCTGGGTATGGCGCTGAAGGGGTATAAGGTTGAAGATGACAGAGTATGGGCACGTAAGCTGTTCGTGTTCTCTATCGTCGCCATCACCTCCCTCTCGGTGATGATGTCCGTGGACTTTATGGTTCCGGACTCGCATAACCTATTGACCTACGTCTGGTAATTTAAAAAAGATGTTACAAAAAGGGTGCTACGGCGCCCTTTTTTATTTATTAAATCAATAACTCATTGATGTACTATTTGCGCACCACGGGATAATCCGCCCCGCCCTCCCCTGCACTATACTGTGTCCGGTTTTTTGATTGAGGTAGTAATGAACGACTATAAAATGACGCCGGGCGAGCTACGCGCCACCTGGGGTTTAGGGACAGTATTCTCGCTGCGTATGCTCGGCATGTTTATGGTCCTGCCCGTTCTGACCACCTATGGCATGGCGCTACAGGGGGCCAGCGAAGCGCTGATCGGCTTTGCCATTGGCATCTATGGCCTGGCGCAGGCGGTATTCCAGATCCCTTTCGGCCTGCTGTCGGATCGCATTGGCCGTAAGCCGCTGATCGTCGGCGGGCTGGTGATTTTTGTCATTGGCAGCATCATTGCCGCCCTCTCAGATTCCATCTGGGGCATTATTCTTGGCCGCGCCCTGCAAGGCTCGGGGGCGATCGCCGCTGCGGTTATGGCCCTGCTCTCTGACTTAACCCGCGAACAGAACCGCACCAAGGCGATGGCCTTTATCGGCGTCAGCTTCGGTATCACCTTCGCCATTGCGATGGTGCTTGGTCCTATCATTACCCATCGGCTGGGGCTGCACGCCCTGTTCTGGATGATTGCTGGCCTGGCCACGGCGGGCATCATTCTGACGCTGTGGGTCGTTCCGGACAGCAAAAATCACGTGCTGAATCGTGAGTCGGGGATGGTAAAAGGCTGCTTCAGTAAAGTGATCGCCAGCCCGCCGCTGCTGAAGCTCAACTTCGGCATCATGTGCCTGCATATCCTGCTGATGTCCACCTTCGTTGCTCTGCCGGGGCAGATGGAAGCCGCAGGCTTCCCGGCGGCGGAGCACTGGAAAATCTATCTGGCTACCATGCTTATCTCCTTCGTTAGCGTGGTGCCGTTTATTATCTACGCCGAAGTGAAGCGCCATATGAAGCGGGTCTTCGTCTTCTGCGTGATCGTTCTGCTAGTTGCCGAGATTGTGCTTTGGGGTGCCGGGCCGCACTTCTGGGAGCTGGTGGCGGGCGTGCAGCTCTTCTTCCTGGCGTTTAACCTGATGGAGGCCCTCCTCCCCTCGCTGATCAGCAAAGAGGCACCGGCAGGCTATAAGGGCACGGCAATGGGCATCTACTCCACCAGCCAGTTTATCGGCGTCGCCATTGGCGGTTCGCTGGGGGGCTGGGTTGACGGCCTGTTCGATTCCCAGACGGTATTCCTGGCAGGCGCGCTGCTGGCCACCGTCTGGCTGCTGGTGGCCAGCACCATGCAGGAGCCGCCCTACGTCAGCAGCCTGCGCGTGGAGATCCCGGATGATGTAGTGATCACCGATACGCTTAAGCAGCAGCTGGAGAGCAAGGCGGGCGTCAGCGAGGTGCTGATCGTTGCGGAAGAGCGCAGCGCCTACGTGAAAATCGACAGCAAAGTGACGAATCGCTTTGAGGTTGAGCAGGCGCTCAGAGCATAAAAAAATGCCCGGATAACCGGGCATTTTTATTAGAACTGTAGGCCGGGTAAGCGCTAGCGCCACCCGGCATCAGGCTACTTAGTCGCGGAAGTTCTTGAACTGGAACGGCTGCCCCAGATCCCCGCCGCGCACCAGCGCCATGACCGACTGCAGATCGTCGCGGGATTTACCGGTTACGCGGATCTCCTCACCCTGAATCTGGGCCTGCACCTTCAGCTTGCTGTCCTTGATAAGCTTCACGATTTTCTTCTGCACCGCGCTCTCAATCCCCTGCTTCAGCTTGGCTTCCACAAACCAGGTTTTACCGCTGTGCACAAACTCTTCTGGCACATCGAGAGAGGTCCCCTCAATGCCGCGCTTCAGCAGCTTGGCGCGCAGGATATCCAGCAGCTGATTGACCTGGAAATCAGACTCGCTCAGCACCTTGATAGTCTTATTGGCATCGTTCAGCTCAAACGTCGCCTCTACGCCACGGAAATCGAAGCGTGACTCCACTTCACGGCTGGCGTTGTCTACGCCGTTCCGTACTTCCTGAAGATCGACTTCAGAAACAATATCGAAAGATGGCATCTTTTCTTCTCCTTTCACTTTTGTTGCGATGCATAATACCCGCAACCAGACATAACGAGAAGCTTAGCTGACGGCGCTATAATTAACGCATCGCCACCTGGCGCTGTTGCAGGTGAGGAGGAACAATGAAAATAACCGTGCTTGGATGCGGAGCCTTAGGGCAACTGTGGCTGGCTGCGCTGCGTAAGCGTGGTCATGAGGTGCAGGGCTGGCTACGTGTGGCCCAGCCCTACTGCAGCGTCAACGTCATCGACGAGGACGGCAGCGTGTTCAACGAATCCCTGACGGCGAACGATCCCGACTTTCTGGCCCAGAGCGATCTGCTGCTGGTCACGCTCAAGGCGTGGCAGGTCTCCGATGCGGTAAAGAGCCTGGCCTCCGTTTTGCCCGCCACTATCCCGGTGCTGCTTATTCACAACGGCATGGGCACGGTGGAGGAGCTAAAAACTATTCCCCATCCGCTGCTGATGGGCATTACTACCCACGCCGCCCGCCGGGACGGCAATATTATTATTCACGTTGCCAGCGGTACGACCCATATCGGCCCCGCCCGACAGCAGGACGGCGACTACAGCTATCTGGCAGATACGTTGCAGGAGGTGCTGCCGGACGTCGCCTGGCACAACACCATCCGCCCGCAGCTGTGGCGCAAGCTGGCGGTGAACTGCGTAATTAATCCGCTAACGGCTCTGTGGAACTGCCCTAACGGCGAACTGCTGGCGCATCCCGCTCTGACAGAGACCATCTGTAATGAGGTTGCAGCGGTGATGGAGCGCGAAGGTCACCACACCTCGGCGGATGACCTGCTCTATTATGTTAATCAGGTTATTGAAAATACCGCAGAAAACGTCTCATCCATGCTGCAGGACGTCCGCGCTCAGCGCCGTACCGAAGCGGATTACATTACCGGCTATCTGCTCCGGCGCGCCCGCGCCCATGGCATTGCGGTGCCGGAAAATACCCGGCTCTATGAACAGATCAAACGTAAGGAGAGTGAGTATGAGCGCATCGGCACTGATATGCCTCGCCCCTGGTAGCGAAGAGACCGAAGCGGTCACCACCATCGACCTGCTGGTCCGCGGCGGTATCAAGGTCACCACCGCCAGCGTGGCCAGCGACGGCAATCTGACGGTGACCTGCTCCCGCGGCGTGAAGCTGCTGGCCGACGCCCCGCTGGTAGAGGTTGCCGACGGCGACTATGACGTGATTGTTCTGCCCGGCGGCGTTAAGGGCGCGGAGTGCTTTCGTGACAGTCCCCTGCTGGTGGAGACGGTAAAACAGTTTCACCGCTCGGGCCGGATCGTGGCTGCCATCTGCGCGGCGGCAGGCACCGTGCTGGTTCCGCACGATATCTTTCCTATCGGCAATATGACCGGTTTTCCTGCGCTGAAGGATCGCATCCCCGAAGAGCAGTGGCAGGATAAGCGCGTGGTCTGGGATCCTCGGGTGAATCTGCTTACCAGCCAGGGGCCGGGAACGTCGATCGATTTTGCGCTGAAGATTATCGACCTGCTGGTCGGGCGCGAGAAAGCGCATGAAGTGGCGTCGCAGCTGGTAATGGCGGCGGGGATCTATAACTTTTACGAAGCGTAAGAGATGAGACGCCCGGCGGCGCGAAGCTTGCCGGGCCTACGGAACTACATTATGCACTTTGTAGGCCCGGCAAGCCTGCGCCGCCGGGCGTTCTCTTATGGGCGATAGACCTTCACATTAGTGAAGCCCTGCTCGTGCAGGTAGAGCGCCTGCAGGCGGCTCATCACCCCGCGCTCGCACCACAGCAGCCAGGTCTTATTCCGATCGAGATCGCCAAATTTGGTGCTCAGCTTGTAGAACGGCAGCGTCACCACATCGATGCCCTCGACTACCAGCGGATTGCTCTCCTGATCGTCCGGGGAGCGGATATCCAGCAGGACGTCGTTCGGGCCAAAGCCGGTCACGGTCTCAACCTCGACCACCTCCTGCGCGGCCTGCTGAGCGATCTCGCGAATATCAACGTTGGTCGCCTCTTCCACCACCCGATCGAGGATCGCAAAGTCGAAGTTCTGCTCTTCGGCTTCGATCTTCGCCTTCACCGCTTTTACCGTCGGGCTTTTGGAGATCACGCCGCAGTACTCTGGCATGGTACGGGAGAAGTCTTCCGTACCGATCTCCCGAGCCACGTCGATAATGTGCTCTTTATCGTGGGAGATCAGCGGGCGCAGGATCAGCGTATCAGAGACGTTATCGATCAGGCGCAGGTTGGTCAGGGTCTGGCTGGAGACCTGGCCCAGCGCTTCACCGGTGACCAGGGCCTGCACGCCGTAGCGCTCGGCGACCTTCGAGGCGGCACGCACCATCATGCGCTTCAGCACCACGCCCATCTGGCCGTCGTCTACTTTTTCCAGGATCTCGCCAACCACCGGCTCAAAGTTGATCGCCACAAAGCGTACCCGGTGCGAGCTGCCGAAGCGGTTCCACAGGTAGTGGGCTACCTGACGCACGCCGATCTCGTGAGCCGCGCCGCCGAGGTTAAAGAAGCAGTAGTGCACGCGGCAGCCACGGCGCATCAGCATATAGCTGGAGACGCTGGAGTCAAAGCCGCCGGAGATCAGCGACAGGACGTCCTCCTGGGTACCGATAGGGAAACCGCCGATGCCTTCCGAGCGGTTGGTGATCAGCAGCAGGCGATCGTCTTCAATCTCCAGATGCACCGTGTAATCCGGATGGGTCAATTTTACGCGGGCGCTCTCAATGTGCTGATTCAGGCCACCACCGACGTAGCGTTCTACCTCAATAGAGCTAAACTCATGTTTACCGCGACGTTTCACGCGCACGCAAAAGGTTTTACCCTCCAGCTGCTCGCGATACTGCGCCAGCGCTTTCTCGAAGATGTCATGCAGGGAGGTATAAGGGACATCTTCTACCTCCAGAATATGGTGGATACCGGGAATACGGGTCAGCGCATCGCGGATAGCAGGACGCAGGGTCTCGTCTTTGGTACGAACTTCCACGTGGTCCCAGTGACGAACGACTTTAATCTCTTCATCATGGTACTTCAGAACGTTACGAATGTTTCCGGTTAAAATTTTAATAAAGCGCAAACGCACGGATTGGCTTTTGATGGTGATTTCCGGGAACAATTTAATGATAAACTTCATGGCGGCAAAGGTTCTTTGGCAAGTCGCATACTGGACTTGTGGGGGATTAATACAGCAGCCCCTAACCGCGGCTGCTTCCAGGCGCGCAAGTATACCACCATCGGGGTCTACCTTGCACACTGCATGACCATAGCGCGTTATTTAATACGCGGCATGACTTCGCTACCATAGCGCAGATGAATAAAACGAGAGTCAGACATCCTTATGGCAAAGAAAAACGACGCACCGGCCAGCTTTGAAACGGCACTTACCGAGCTGGAACAGATAGTGACCCGTCTTGAGAGCGGCGACCTGCCCCTTGAAGAGGCGCTGAGCGAATTTGAACGCGGCGTGCAGCTGGCCCGCCAGGGACAGACGAAGCTGCAGCAGGCGGAGCAGCGCGTACAAATCCTGCTCTCAGAGCAGGAAGAGGCCCCGCTCACCCCCTTTACCCCGGACGCCGAGTAATATGGATTTCACTGCACAATTTTTTACAGAACAATTAGAAACCTGCGTCGATCAGGCCAATGCCGCGCTGCGGCGCTTCATCGCTCCCCTGCCCTTTCAGAACACTCCTCTGGTTGAGGCCATGAACTATGGCGCACTATTAGGCGGCAAGCGCCTGCGGCCATTTCTGGTCTATGCGACCGGCAGCATGTTTGGCGTCAGCGCGCAAACCCTGGACGCCCCTGCCGCCGCCGTGGAGTGCATTCACGCCTACTCCCTGATCCATGACGATCTGCCGGCCATGGACAATGACGATCTGCGCCGGGGCCAGCCGACCTGCCATATTAAGTATGGTGAAGCGAGCGCCATTCTGGCCGGGGATGCCCTGCAAACGCTGGCGTTCTCTATCCTCGCCGATGCACCGATGCCGGAAGTCGCCGATCGCGATCGTCTGGCGATGGTTGCCGAGCTGGCGCAGGCCAGCGGCGTGGCGGGCATGTGTGGCGGCCAGGCGCTGGATCTGGAGGCTGAAGGCAAGCAGGTGCAGCTCGCCGAGCTGGAGCGTATCCACCGCCATAAAACCGGCGCGCTGATCCGCGCGGCGGTGCGTATGGGCGCATTAAGCGCAGGCGAGAGAGGACGCGAGGTGCTGCCTATTCTCGATCGCTATGCTGAGTCTATCGGTCTGGCATTCCAGGTACAGGATGACATTCTGGATGTGGTGGGCGATACTGCAACACTCGGCAAACGTCAGGGGGCCGATCAGCAACTGGGTAAAAGCACCTATCCTGCACTGCTGGGCCTTGAGCAAGCCCGGACGAAAGCCCGTGACCTGATTGACGACGCCCGCAGCGCGTTAGCGCAGCTGGCCGCCTACTCTCTGGACACCTCGACCCTTGAAGCGCTGGCCGATTTTATAATTCAGCGTGATAAATAAACAACAATGAGTCTCTGATGAGTTTTGATACTGCCAAATACCCGACCCTGGCGCTGGTTAACGCCACCCAGGATCTGCGCCTGCTGCCCAAAGAGAGCCTGCCGAAGCTTTGCGACGAGCTGCGCCGCTATCTTCTCGACAGCGTGAGCCGCTCCAGCGGCCACTTCGCCTCCGGGCTTGGCACGGTTGAGCTGACCGTGGCGCTGCACTATGTCTACAATACGCCGTTCGATCAGCTTATCTGGGACGTCGGCCATCAGGCTTACCCGCACAAAATCCTGACCGGCCGCCGGGATCGCATCGATACTATCCGTCAGAAAGGCGGCCTGCACCCCTTCCCGTGGCGCGGCGAGAGCGAGTATGACGTGCTAAGCGTCGGCCACTCCTCTACCTCTATCAGCGCCGGGATCGGCATTGCGGTAGCGGCGGAGAAAGAGGGTAAACAGCGTCGCACCGTCTGCGTGATTGGCGACGGCGCGATCACCGCCGGTATGGCCTTCGAGGCGATGAACCACGCCGGTGATATCAAGCCGGATATGCTGGTGATCCTCAACGATAACGAGATGTCGATCTCCGAGAACGTCGGCGCGCTGAACAACCATCTGGCGCAGCTGCTCTCGGGCAAGCTCTACTCGACCCTGCGCGAGGGCGGAAAGCGGGTCTTTTCCAATGTTCCGCCAATCAAAGAGCTGCTGAAGCGCACCGAAGAGCATATCAAGGGCATGGTCGTACCCGGCACGCTGTTTGAAGAGCTGGGCTTTAACTACATCGGGCCGGTTGATGGCCATGACGTGCTGGGCCTGGTCACAACGCTGAAGAATATGCGTGGCCTGAAAGGTCCGCAGTTCCTGCACATCATGACCAAAAAAGGGCGTGGCTACGAGCCAGCCGAAAAGGATCCGATCACCTTCCACGCCGTACCGAAATTCGATCCGGCCAAGGGCACGCTGCCAAAGAGCAGCGGCGGTATGCCCTCCTACTCAAAAATCTTCGGCGACTGGCTGTGCGAGACGGCGGCGAAGGACAGCAAGCTGATGGCCGTGACGCCCGCGATGCGCGAAGGCTCCGGCATGGTGGAGTTCTCACGTAAATATCCGCAGCAGTACTTTGACGTGGCGATTGCCGAGCAGCACGCGGTGACCTTTGCTGCCGGGCTGGCGATTGGCGGCTACAAGCCGGTGGTGGCGATCTACTCCACCTTCCTGCAGCGCGCCTACGATCAGGTGATCCACGACGTGGCGATCCAGAAGCTGCCGGTACTGTTTGCTATCGACCGGGCGGGGGTTGTCGGCGCGGACGGACAGACGCACCAGGGGGCATTTGATATCTCCTTCCTGCGCTGCGTGCCGGAGATGGTGATCATGACCCCGAGCGACGAGAACGAGTGCCGCCAGATGCTCTACACCGGCTACCACTACAGCGAAGGCCCGAGCGCCGTCCGCTATCCGCGCGGCAACGCCGTAGGCGTGACCCTTGAGCCGCTGGCCGAGCTGCCTATAGGTAAAGGGGTGGTGAAACGCCAGGGTGAAGATATCGCCATTCTTAACTTCGGTACTCTGCTGCCGGAGGCGGAAAAAGCCGCCGAGACGCTGAACGCCACGCTGGTAGATATGCGTTTTGTGAAGCCCCTCGACGAGGCGCTGATCCTCGAGTTGGCTGCGACCCACGCGTCGCTGGTGACCCTGGAGGAGAACGCTATTATCGGCGGTGCAGGCAGCGGCGTGAATGAGGTGCTGATGGCCAACCGCAAGCCGGTTCCGGTTCTCAACCTCGGCCTGCCGGACTACTTTATTCCGCAGGGCACCCAGGAGGAGGCGCGCATCGAGCTGGGCCTCGACGCAGCCGGTATCACCACAAAAATTCAGACCTGGCTGGCCTGAGCCTCCGGTTCCGCTCCTGCTATGCTTAAGGGTACTCGTACCCTTATGCAGGAGTGGAACCATGCAATACAACACGTTAGGAACAACGGATCTTAAGGTTTCCCGTCTTTGTCTTGGCTGTATGACCTTTGGCGAACCGGACCGGGGCAATCATGCCTGGACCCTGCCGGAAGAGAGCAGCCGCCTCATCATCAAGCACGCCCTTGCAGGCGGCATCAACTTTTTCGACACCGCAAACAGCTACTCCGACGGCAGCAGCGAAGAGATCGTGGGCCGTGCGCTGAAAGATTTTGCCCACCGCGAAGAGGTCGTGGTCGCAACCAAGGTCTACCACCAGGTGGGCGATCTGCCGGAGGGGCTTTCTCGCCCGCAGATCCTGCGCTCAATTGATGACAGCCTGCGCCGGCTGGGCATGGAGTATGTTGACCTGCTGCAGATCCACCGCTGGGACTATAACACCCCTATCGAAGAGACGCTGGAAGCGCTGGACGAGGTGGTAAAAGCCGGTAAGGCGCGCTACATCGGCGCGTCGTCCATGCACGCCTCGCAGTTCGCCCAGGCGCTGGCGCTTCAGGATCAAAACGGCTGGGCGCGCTTCGTCACCATGCAGAACCACTACAACCTTATCTACCGTGAGGAAGAGCGCGAGATGCTGCCGCTCTGCTACCGGGAGGGCGTGGCGGTGATCCCGTGGAGTCCGCTGGCGCGCGGCCGCCTGACCCGTCCGTGGGGGGAGACCACCGCCCGCTCGGTGTCGGACGAGTTTGGTAAAACGCTCTATAACGAGAGCGACGCTGGTGATGCACAGATTGCCGAGCGGCTGGCGGGGATAGCGGAAGAGACCGGCGCGACCCGGGCGCAGGTGGCGATTGCCTGGCTACTGAGCAAGCCCGGCGTGGCGGCACCGATTATCGGCGCATCGCGTGAAGAGCAGCTTGAAGAGCTGATCCAGGCGGTAGAGCTAACCCTGACGCCGGAGCAGATTGCCGAGCTGGAGACGCCCTATAAGCAGCATCCAGTGGTCGGATTCAAATAGGTTCGGTTGATCTGGAACACGTAGGCCGGATAAGGCGTTACCGCCGCCATCCGGCATTTTACGAGGCTAAAGGATACCAATCGGCCAGTGATGGCCAATCAGATAGAGGATCCCCGCCGCCACGATCCCGGCGACGATATCATCGACGATGATACCCATCCCACCATGCACGTTGCGGTCAAACCAGCGGATCGGCCAGGGCTTCCACATATCAAAGATGCGGAACAGCACAAATCCGGCGGCCACCCACTGCCACTCATTCGTCGGCAGCGCCATCAGGGTGATCCACATTCCGATAAACTCATCCCAGACGATGCTGCCGTGGTCGTGCACGCCCATATCCTTTGCCGTCTGGTGACACAGGTAGACGCCAATGCAGATAGAGAGCATCACCACCATGGAGTAGAGCTGCCACGGCAGGAAGGTCATCAGATACCAGAACGGGATCGCCGCCAGCGAGCCCATGGTTCCTGGCACCACCGGACTCAGGCCGCTGCCAAACCCGGTGGCCAGCAGGTGCCACGGGTTGCGCAAATTGAGGCGGCTTTTAGCGATATCTTTAGTGCGCGGCAAAATGGTCATATCCTTTCCAGTCAAACGTCACGGCCCTGCCCTCGCGGGTAAAGCTGATCCCATCGACATCGGCGCTCATCTGCCCGATGCAGGTATATGGAATGCCAAGCTGACCAATCGCCACCTCCAGCGCACCGCGGTTAAGCTCGGGCACGGTGAAGCACAGCTCGTAATCCTCGCCGCCGCCCAGCGCCCAGCGTAGGGCCTGCTCCGGCTCCACGTGGCGACGCAGCGCATCCGAGTACGGCAGCGCATCAACGTCGATAATCGCGCCACACTCGCTGGCCTGCAAAATGTGCCCCAGGTCGGAGATCAGCCCGTCAGAGAGATCGATAGCGGAGTTAGCCAGATCGCGCAGCGCCTGGCCATGCAGAATACGCGGCGTCGGGCGCAGATGGCGTTTGATCAGCCAGTCGGCGTCTTTGGGATCGTCTACCTGCAAACGATCCTGGAGGATCGCCAGCCCGGCGGCGCTGTCCCCCGGCGTGCCGGTGACGTAGATCCAGTCTCCCGGCTTCGCGCCTGAACGCTTCAGCGCCCGGCCTGCGGGAACGTAGCCGTGAATACCCAGCGTCATAGAGAGCGGCCCGCGGGTGGTGTCCCCGCCGATGAGCTGCATGTCGTAATAGCTAAGCTGCTCAAACAGGCTGTCGCTAAACGCTTTCAACCAGGGTTCATCGACCTCGGGCAGGGTCAGCGCGAGGGTCAGCCACGCCGGATCGGCGCCCATCGCCGCCAGATCGCTCAGGTTAACCGCCAGCGCTTTGTAGGCCAGGTCGGCAGGATCGATATCCGGGAGGAAGTGAATGCCCGATACCAGCGTATCGGTACTGATTGCCAGCGTCTGTTTTTCCGGAACGTTCAGCAGCGCGCAGTCATCGCCGATGCCGGTTTCGACATCCCGGCGTGCACGTCTGACACGGTTAAAATAACGGGCAATAAGGGAAAATTCGCCGCATGCCATACGCTATGCCTCAGCAGAATAAATGAGTAAGGCCGGGGCGAAGCGGCAAGTGCGCTCCGCCGTACCGGCCTTGAGATTACTTTTTGTGGGGGCGGATCGCGGGTGCGGCTTTATCCAGCACGCCATTCACAAACTTGTGGCTGTCCTCTGCGCCAAACGTCTTCGCCAGCTCAATGGCTTCGTTGATGGCAACCTTGTACGGCACGTCATCACGTTTGGAGAGTTCGAACAGCGCGATACGCAGTACCGCTTTCTCAACCTGGCCCAGCTCTTCAAGCAGGCGGGACAGATAGGGCTTCATCAGGCCGTCGAGATATGCGCTGTTAGTCGCCACCCCGGACAGCAGCTCGCGGAAGTAAGCGATGTCAACGTCTTTGACATCCTGTTCCGCCAGGAACTGGTATTCAACATCGGCGATGTCGTTCTGGGACAACTGCCAGGAGTAAAGCGCCTGGACGGCACACTCACGGGCGCGGCGACGAGCAGCAGGTTTCACGGAATTCCCCTTACAAAAATCAGCCTTGGATGGCTTTCAATACATTAATCATTTCAAGCGCGGTCAGTGCTGCTTCAGCACCCTTGTTACCCGCTTTCGTGCCAGCGCGTTCGATGGCTTGTTCAATACTTTCAGTGGTGAGCACACCAAAGGCTACCGGAATGGCGCTCTCCTGAGCCACGTGCGCCAGGCCGTTGCTTGCGCCGCCTGCGACGTATTCGAAGTGTGCCGTACCGCCACGGATCACCGTGCCGAGCGCAATAATCGCATCGTATTTACCGGCTTTTGCCAGCGCGCCCGCCGCCAGAGGCAGCTCATAAGCACCTGGAACCCAAACAACGGTGATGTTTTCATCTTTAACCTGGCCGATACGCTTCAGGGCGTCGATAGCACCTTCCAGCAGGCTGTCGTTGATGAAGTTGTTGAAACGCGCAATGGTGATGGCGACGCGAGCGTCCGGGGCAGCAACAGTAGCTTCAATAATGTTCATAAACTTACCTTAGGGTTCTCATATAGCCCCCGCAGGGGGGCGGATTTTATCATACTATTTTACGCACTGCTTCCCTTTTACGAGCGCACTACGCGGGGGTCAGATGCAGGCACAGATCCGGGCCTACCTGACGTATTTCAGTGAACTTGAGCTGCGGCGCGGCCGCCAGGCTCTCCAGCCCCGGCAGCACGCAGAGGCCACGCGCCTCGCTGCCGAGCAGCTTCGGTGCCAGATAGACGATCAGCTCGTCCACCAGCCCGGCCTGCAGCAGCGCGCCCGCCATCTGCGCGCCCGCCTCTACCCAGATGCTGTTAATCTGCTGGCGCCCCAGCAGCATCATCAGCGAGACCAGATCGAGATGGCCGTTATGCTCGGGAACCAGAATATGGCGCACCCCCTCCGGCCACTGACGTTCATCGGCGCGGGTGCGGGCAAACCAGGTTTCGCCCGGCTGCTGAACAAGGCGCTGCTCCGGCGTCACGCGATTCTGGCTGTCTACAACGATGCGCACCGGCTGGCGCAGATCGGCCTCGGAATAGCGCGCCTGGGTATCGGCACCCAGCTCGTCCCGGCGGACGGTCAGGGCCGGATCGTCCGCCAGCACCGTGGCGCTGCTGGTTAATATGGCATGGCTCTGGGCGCGCAGGCGCTGAACGTCCCGGCGCGCCTCGGGCGAGGTGATCCACTGGCTCTCGCCGTTCGCCATCGCCGTACGCCCGTCCAGCGACGCGCCAAGCTTAAGCTGGATCCAGGGGAAGCCGGTGCGCATGCGCTTGAGGAAGCCGCGGTTAAGCCGCTCCGCTTCGCTCATCATCAGGCCGTGGCTGATCTCGATCCCCTCCTGGGAGAGTCGATACAGCCCCCGTCCCGCGACCTGCGGGTTGGGATCCTGCATCGCCGCGACCACGCGGGCAACGCCAGCGTTAATCAGCGCTTCACAGCAGGGCGGCGTCCGGCCATGATGGCTGCACGGCTCCAGCGTCACGTAGGCGGTGGCCCCCCGGGCGCGATCCCCGGCCATGCGCAGGGCATGCACCTCAGCATGCGGCTCCCCGGCGCGGAAGTGAAACCCCTCCCCGACGATTTCGCCATTTTTCACAATGACGCAGCCGACGTTTGGATTAGGATGGGTGGTGTAACGCCCCCGCTGCGCCAGCTTCAGCGCGCGGGCCATATAGATCTCGTCCTGCTTATCTTGCAGCATGGGCCTAGTCCTGTAAGCGGGCGATCTCTTCGCCAAATTCGCGGATATCTTCAAAGCTGCGGTAGACGGAGGCAAAGCGGATATAGGCCACTTTATCGAGCTTCTTGAGCTGCTCCATGACCAGGTTGCCAATCATCTTGCTGGGGATCTCGCGTTCACCGGTGGCCCGCAGCTGGGATTTAATATGGTTGAGGGCCATCTCGACGTCGTCAGCGCTGACCGGACGTTTCTCCAGCGCCTTGAGCATGCCGCTGCGTAATTTGTCTTCGTTGAACGGCTCGCGAACCTCGTTGCTCTTCACCACGCGCGGCATTACCAGCTCGGCCACTTCGAAGGTTGTAAAGCGCTCGTTGCACACCAGGCACTGGCGGCGGCGGCGAACGGAGGAGCCTTCGCCCACCAGGCGAGAGTCAATTACTTTGGTATCCACGGCGAAACAGAATGGGCAATGCATACGGCGTCCTGAAGATAATATTAACTGAAATCTATTTTAACCTGATATGCCGCGACAACAAAGGCATCAGCACTTTTGGGATAAAGGATCGATGGCAAGCGTGCCACCATCACAGAGTCAATAGTCAAAATCATTGCAATATCGCAAAGTTGGCTTTGATAAGGATGTGCATGTGCTAGTGGTAATCAGGAGTGTTAGCTCTGCAACATTATGCTACTTCAGATGCTTACAACATGCATGAAATGAATGCCATGCCTAAAGGCGTGACAACTAGCAAGGATTTCAGGCTATGTTACATCACCCTCCCCGCATTTTTCGACCCAAAGCCTCTGTGGGCGTGTTCGGTACCAATAACGCCGATGATGTAAAAACACTTCAAAGGATGATCATTGCGGCCGGATATAATCATATAAATGGTAACAATCTACATGCTACTGGCAACTGTGATCCACAAACTCAAGCAGCTATCATTTGGTACCAGCGACTACTGAACATGTCTCCATCGGGCTTAGTTCATCCCCAAGAGATCTGGTTTTTTACTATGTTTAATCAGGCTATCGCACCGCACTGGCGTCCATACGATACGGGCCCTTTATACGTCAGTGAAGGCCAAATAACGTTCGATGCGGAAGGTATGGACTACCTGACAGCAGTAGAGCCCTTCAGTCAACCAGTGAATACAAAGAACTTTTCTCGCATTTTACACTGGCCCCAATACGCATCAGGAGTCACTCTAGGGCGAGGGTATGATATGAAAGAGCGCAGCTCAGGTCAGATAATAGCAGAGCTAAGGCAAGCAGGAATCGAAGAGTACAAGGCAATAATTTGCTCAAAAGCAAGTGGCCTGTCTGGTAAACGGGCAACGACTGGCTTTATAAAAGCTTATGGCCCACTAGTTGGAGAAATAACACATCTCCAGCAAATTAAACTTTTTGAAATATCTTACCGAGTGAAGAAAAATTACGCAAAAGGGGTTTACTTTCGTTACTCACATCATATACATAATGCTCTTTCATGGGATAACCTTGAATACAAGATTCGAGAAACATTCGTAGATATTGTCTACCAAGGAATCCCCAAGCTTGGCCCCTTAATTGAACTTATTGCTGCTGGGGGAAGTAAGCAGGACATGATCGAAAATCTTCAAAATGACCCTAACGAGAAAAAATATGGTGAAAGGCTTAGGGCACGTATAAGGAACTTACAATGAACACAATTATCAGAGTATTACTTGCGGCCATTATGGCACTGTACTCCATTGATTCAATGGCAAAAACAGCGAAAATAGACGATAGCAAAGACGTTAGTGAATGTATCAAAAAATTCAAAAATGAAAATATAGAATGCCTGGACGACGTACTACACAACTCCGAGGAGCAGCTTAACAAAGCTTACCTCGCCAAGCTCAATAAAATTAAGAAAACGTCCCCAGATGAATGGTGGATGGGTGATGAGCAACAGAAAAAAGAAGCCATCGATTCATTCATGGCAAATCAGAAAAAATGGATTGAATACAGAGATAGCTTTTGCGGTGTTGCTTTGTGGTCCTATCAAAACTCTGACCATCTCGGTGAGGCGCAAACTAGCTGCGAGATAAATATGAATAAAAGGCGTCTGGAGGAAATTTCCTTGATTCAGATCCCGTCCGAAACGGAAGGTGAAACCCCATAGCGTCCTACACACCTCAAACCCAGCGCGATTTCCTGCCGGGCCTCTCCTTACAGACAGGAAATCGGACATTTTGTCCATTCCTGCCTAAAATCTCCTTACTAGCACTAACTCGTTTAAGGAAACCGTTATCATGACAAGACGTTATCTGAAGCTCGCCCTGCTGGGGAGCCTGTTTACCCTTAGCGCCTGCGCCCAGCAGAGCGAGGTGCGCCAGCTGCATCAGAGCGTGAGCACGCTCAATAAAGAGATGACTAAGCTCAACCAGGAGACGGTGAAAATCACCCAGCAGAACAGCCTGAACGCGAAGTCTGAGAGCGGCGTCTACCTGCTGCCGGGTGCCAATACTCCGGCGCGGCTGAACAGCCAGCTCGGCATGCTGCGCATGTCGCTGAAGGATATCGCCCCTAACGCCAGCGGAACGCGCCTGACGCTGCTCATTCAGGGTGAGTCGAATACGCCGCTGCCGGCCTTTAGCGGCACCGTCGAGTGGGGACAAATTCAGGGCACGACGGAGAACTATCAGGAGGTTAACGTGCAGAACCAGCTGATCAGCGCTCCGGCCAGCACCCTCGCGCCGAGCGACGTCAGCGTCCCGCTGCAGCTCAACGGCATCACCCCCGAACAGCTTGGCTTTATCCGCATTCACGACATTCAGCCTGCCAATATGCAGTAGCGTCACATCTGGTTACTTTCTGTAAGGGCGCAGCGCCGCCCTTCGCTTTTTACTGACCTGTTACCCCACCTTTTTACCGCCGCTTACCTACCGCAAATATTGGCAACACCGCGGAATGTCAGTACAATCGCCCCGTTTTATCTACGCAAACGTGAACGCAATCGATTACGTACGTGATAGATATGTGAAACAAGACATATTTTTGTGAGCAAGGAAACTTATAATAGGCCCGCAGAAACACGAAACATTTTGAAAAGCATCAACAGCGTTCTTTCGATCCCGTCAGGGACTTCAATCAGTGGCATAAATATGAAAAAAACATTACTCGTCGCCGGTGCGGCACTCGCGCTCTCCTCCACCTTCGCCGTCAATGCGGCTGAAACCAGCAACAGCGAGTTCGTCTCCGACTGGTGGCATCAGAGCGTTAACGTGGTAGGTAGCTACCACACCCGTTTCGGACCGACCATTCGTAACGATACCTACCTGGAGTACGAAGCGTTCGCTAAGAAAGAGTGGTTTGACTTCTATGGCTACATGGATGCACCGGTGTTCTTCGGTGGTAACAGCACCGCGCAGGGTATCTGGAACCACGGCTCCCCGCTGTTTATGGAGATTGAACCGCGCTTCTCCATCGACAAGCTGACCGGCACCAGCCTGGCGTTTGGTCCGTTTAAAGAGTGGTACTTCGCGAACAACTACATCTACGACATGGGCCGCAACAAAGCGGGCCGTCAGAGCACCTGGTACATGGGTCTGGGTACGGATATCGATACCGGCCTGCCGATGAGCCTCTCCCTGAACGTTTATGCTAAGTACCAGTGGCAGAACTACGAAGCGGCGAACGAGAACGAGTGGGATGGCTACCGCTTCAAGGTGAAATACTTTGTGCCGCTCACCCAGCTGTGGGGCGGCCAGCTGAGCTATATCGGCTTCACCAACTTTGACTGGGGTTCCGAGCTAGGCGACAAAGATTTCCGCGATCAGAACGGCATGCAGGCGCGCACCAACGACTCCATCGCCTCCAGCCACATTCTGGCCCTGAACTACGATCACTGGCACTACTCTGTGGTGGCGCGTTACTGGCACAACGGTGGCCAGTGGAACGACGATGCCAGCCTGAACTTTGGCAGCGGCAACTTCAACGTCCGCTCTACCGGTTGGGGTGGTTACCTGGTGGCAGGTTACAACTTCTAAGCTTGCCGGGCCTACAAAAAGCACGAAACGTAGGCCGGATAAGCGCAGCGCCATCCGGCGTCAGGCATAAAAAAAGCCAGCTTAGCGCTGGCTTTTTTATTGGCGGAGATTTTATTACGGCAGAATGGACGGCTGATCCGCCCCCTCTTTCTCCACCTTCTGCTGCAGCAGATGCTCACGCTTCATCCCAAGCTTCAGCGCCAGCGCCGAGGCCACGTAGATGGACGATGCCGTACCGATGGAAACACCGATCAGCATGGTCAGCGAGAAGCCCTGCAGCATTGCGCCACCGAAGAGGTAGAGCATCAGGATCACCACTAAGGTGGTGCCCGAGGTGATCAAGGTACGGTGCAGCGTCTGGGTCAGCGACACGTTAAAGATCTCGTAAGGCGTCCCGCGACGAATTTTGCGGAAGTTCTCACGAATACGGTCGGAAACCACGATGCTGTCGTTCAGCGAGTAACCGATAACGGACATCAGCGATGCCACGATGGTCAGGTCGATCTCGATATGGAACAGCGACAGCACGCCCATGGTAATGATCACGTCGTGCGCCAGGGCGATAACCACCCCCGCCGCCAGACGCCACTCGAAGCGGAAGCCAACGTAGACAAGGATAGAGATCAGCGCCACCAGCAGCGCCATCGCACCGTTCTGTGCCAGATCGGCACCGACGCTTGGCCCCACGAACTCGATGCGTTTTACCGCCGCGTTCTGGCTGGTGGCCTCGTTAATCACGCTCACCACTTTGCTGCCCAGCGCCTGACCGCCGGTGGCCCCTTCGGCAGGCGGCATGCGCACCATGATGTCACGGCTGCTGCCGAAGTTCTGCAGCAGCGGATCCTCAAAACCGGCTTTCTGCAGCGCGTCACGCATCATGTCCATATCGGCCGGTTTTTCCAGCGAGATTTCAATGACCGTACCGCCGGTGAAGTCGAGACCCCAGTTAAAGCCGCGCACGCCGATGATGATAATCGACAGGATCAGCAGAAAACCGGAGATGCCGAAAGCCCAGTAATCCCAGCGCATAAAGTCATAGACCTTACGCCCGTGGTTTAATTGTTCAACACTATATTCCTGTGCCACAACGCACTCCTCAGATAGACAGCTTGTTGATGCGTTTGCCGCCGTACAACAGGTTTACGATGGCACGCGTACCGACGATGGCGGTAAACATTGACGTCGCCACACCGATACCGGTAGTAATCGCAAAGCCTTTAATTGCCCCGGTGCCTACGGCATACAGGATGATGACCTTGATAAGCGTCGTGACGTTGGCGTCAAAGATAGAGCTAAACGCGCCTTTGTAACCCTCGTCAATCGCCTGCTGTACCGAACGGCCGTTGCTCAACTCTTCTTTGATACGTTCGTTAATCAGTACGTTCGCATCCACCGCGACCGCAAGGGTTAAGACGATCCCCGCGATACCCGGCATGGTCAGGGTTGCCCCCGGCAGCAGAGACATCACGCCGACGATCAGCACCAGGTTGGCAATGAGCGCAGAGGTGGCGATCAGGCCGAACTTCTTATAGAAGAAGACCATGAAGATGATGGAGGCTGCGAGGCCCGCCAGACAGGCTTCCAGACCCTGCTGAATGTTCTGCATCCCAAGGGTTGGGCCGATGGTACGCTCTTCAACGATCTGGATCGGGGCAATCAGCGCGCCCGCACGCAGCAGCAGCGAGAGCTGACGCGCCTCGTTCGGGTTGTTGATGCCAGTGATGCGGAAGCTGTTGCCGAGGCGAGACTGGATGTTGGCGATGTTGATCACCTCTTCCTGCTTCACCAGCACGGCACGGCCGTTGGCATCTTTCTTACCGCTGTCCTTGTACTCCACGAAGAGGGTCGCCATCGGCTTGCCGATGTTGTCCTTGGTGAAGTTAGACATGATGTTACCACCGGCGCTGTCGAGGGAGATGTTAACCTGCGGCTGGTTGTACTCATCCTGGCTGGAGGTGGAGTCGGTAATGTGATCCCCGGTCAGAATAACGCGTTTATACAGCACAACCGGCTGCCCTTCGCGCATCTGCTTCACTTCCGAGTCGCCCGGCACGCGGCCTGAGGCGGCTGCGGAGCTGTCCACGTTGGTGTTGACCAGACGGAACTCAAGCGTGGCGGTCGCACCCAGAATCTCTTTCGCGCGCGCGGTGTCCTGAATACCCGGCAGCTCGACGACAATACGGTCAGCGCCCTGGCGCTGCACCAGCGGCTCAGCAACGCCCAGCTGGTTAACACGGTTACGCAGAATGTTGATGTTCTGCTGTACCGCGTACTCGCGGGCTTCGCTCAGACGGGCGTCGGTCATCACCGCACGCAGCGCGTTGCCGCCCTGGGTGTTGATAACCAGATCGCGATGGCGCGGGGTCAGATAAGAGATGGCGTCGTCACGTGCTGCGCTGTCGCGGAACACGATGCTCATGCCGTAGTTATCTTCTTTACGCACGTTGGTGTAGGCAATGCCCTTCTCGCGCAGATCGCTGCGCAGGCTGTCCATGTTCTGCTCCTGGAGCTTGCCCAGCGCGGTGTCCATATCCACTTCCATCAGGAAGTGCACGCCGCCACGCAGGTCGAGGCCGAGCTTCATCGGCTCCGCTTTCAGCATGGAGAGCCAGCGCGGGGTGGCCGGAGCAAGGTTCAGCGCCACAACGTACTTATCGCCCAATACGCTCATCATCGCCTCACGGGCGCGCAGCTGCGTATCGGTGGAGTCAAAGCGGGCAAGAATAGCGCCCTCTTCCAGTGCCACAGACTTAGCGGTGATTTTTTGTTCTTGTAAAGTGTTCTGGACCTGGATCAGCGTTTGCTCACTGGCGGCGACGCCGCGCGCGCCAGTGATTTGAACAGCCGGATCCTCACCATAGAGGTTGGGAAGTGCGTAAAGCAGGCCGACGACAATGACGACGACCAGCATAATGTACTTCCACAAAGGATAACGGTTTAACACGGCAGTTCCCTTTGGGAAAACAGTAGATTACAGCGCCTTCATGGTGCCTTTCGGCAGAACGGCAGCTACGAAGTCACGTTTGATAACCACTTCAGTGGTGTCGTTCAGCGCGATAGCAATGTAGCCGGTTTCCGCTACTTTGGTTACGCGGCCAACCAGACCACCGTTGGTCAGCACTTCATCACCTTTAGCGATGGAGTCCATCAGCTTTTTGTGCTCTTTGGTGCGTTTCTGCTGCGGGCGCAGGATCATGAAGTAGAAGATCAGACCGAACACCACCAGCATCAGGATCAGAGACATCGGGCTACCCTGCGCCGGTGCACCTGTTGCCGCTACAGCATCAGAAATAAAAAAGCTCATTTAAATTCCCTCATTATTAAAATTAATCAACGTTCAAAGGTGGAACCGGACGACCCTGACGTTGGTAGAAATCGGTCACGAAGCTCTCTAATTTACCCTCTTCGATAGCCTTACGTAAACCAGCCATTAAGCGCTGGTAGTGACGCAGGTTATGAATGGTATTGAGGCGCGCGCCCAATATTTCGTTGCAACGGTCAAGATGATGCAAGTAAGCACGTGAATAATTGCGACACGTATAGCAATCACACTCAGGATCCAGCGGCGATGTGTCGCTTTTGTGCTTCGCATTGCGGATTTTCACTACGCCATCAGTCACGAACAGGTGACCGTTACGCGCGTTACGCGTTGGCATGACGCAGTCGAACATATCGATGCCGCGACGCACGCCCTCGACCAGATCTTCCGGTTTCCCTACGCCCATCAGGTAACGTGGTTTATCCGCCGGGATCTGCGGGCAGACATGCTCCAGAATACGGTGCATATCCTCCTTCGGCTCACCGACAGCCAAACCGCCGACAGCGTAGCCATCAAAGCCAATCTCTACCAGACCCTTGACGGAGATATCGCGTAAATCTTCGTAAACGCTGCCCTGAATGATGCCAAACAGCGCGTTTTTGTTCTCCAGCGAGTCAAAGCGATCGCGGCTGCGCTGCGCCCAGCGCAGGGACATCTCCATTGAGCGCTTGGCGTAGTCCCAGTCAGCCGGGTACGGCGTGCACTCGTCGAAGATCATCACGATGTCGGATCCGAGATCGTACTGGATCTCCATCGATTTTTCCGGATCGAGGAAGATCGGATCGCCGTTGATCGGGTTGCGGAAGTGCACTCCCGCTTCGGTGATTTTACGGATATCGCCGAGGCTAAAGACCTGGAAACCGCCGGAGTCGGTGAGAATCGGCCCTTTCCACTGCATAAAGTCGTGCAGATCGCCGTGCAGCTTCATGATCTCCTGGCCAGGACGCAGCCAGAGGTGGAAGGTGTTACCGAGGATGATCTGCGCACCGGTGGCTTCAACCTCTTCCGGGGTCATCCCTTTTACCGTGCCGTAGGTTCCCACGGGCATAAAAGCAGGCGTCTCAACGACGCCACGATCGAACACCAGGCGGCCGCGACGCGCGCGACCGTCGGTGGTATCAAGTTCAAATTTCACTTAACTCTCCAGCATCAGAAAAACAGTCTGACGTTTAAACCGGTGTCGCGGACTTATTCCCCGACACGCTCATCAATAGCGGAAGGATTGTACGTGATAAACATCGCATCCCCGTAGCTAAAAAAGCGATATTTCTCTTCTACGGCAGCGTGATAGGCATTCATCGTATGCTGATAACCAGCAAACGCCGACACCAGCATAATCAGCGTTGATTCCGGCAGGTGGAAGTTGGTCACCAGCGCGTCGATCACCTTGTACTGATAGCCCGGGTAGATAAAGATCTGCGTATCGCCAAAGAAGGGTTCGATGAGATCGTTTTTTGCCGCCTGGGCCGCGCTCTCCAGCGAGCGTACGGAGGTGGTGCCTACCGCGATGACCCGGTTACCGCGCGCTTTCGCTGCCAGCACGGCGTCAACCACCTCCTGCGGCACTTCGGCATACTCGGAGTGCATGATGTGATCTTCAATGCTGTCTACGCGCACCGGCTGGAAGGTACCGGCTCCCACGTGGAGGGTGACAAACGCTTGCTCAATGCCCTTCTCACGCAGCGCGGCCAGCAGCGGCTCGTCGAAGTGCAGGCCCGCCGTCGGGGCAGCCACCGCGCCCGGCTTCTCACTGTAGACGGTCTGATACAGCTCGCGGTCGGCGTCTTCGTCCGGACGGTCGATGTAGGGCGGCAGTGGCATATGGCCGATGGCGTTGAGGATATCCAGCACCGGGCGCGCGTCGTTAAACTCCACCTCAAACAGCGCATCGTGACGCGCCACCATGGTGGCCTGAATGCTCTCATCGTCCCCCAGCAGCAGCTCGGCACCCGGCTTCGGCGCTTTAGAGGCGCGAATATGTGCCAGAATACGTTTATCATCGAGCATGCGTTCGACCAGCACTTCAATCTTACCGCCGCTGGCTTTACGGCCAAACAGGCGGGCCGGGATGACGCGGGTATTGTTAAACACCAGCAGATCGCCCGGGTTGAGCTTATCGAGCAGATCGGTGAAAGTACCATGCGTCAATGCCCCCGTCGGCCCGTCAAGCGACAGCAAACGACAGCTGCTACGCTCAGGCTGCGGATAGTGGGCAATCAGGGATTCAGGTAGTTCAAAGGAAAAATCGGCAACACGCATGACGCTAACTCAAGACATAATTAAGAGGCGGGTAGTCTAGTGCCGGGGCGTGCTCCCTGCAACCGTTACCCGCCTGTGGATAAAGAATAGACGATGAATTTTCTTGCTCATTTACATCTGGCACACCTTGCTGGCAGTTCTCTGCCAGGCAACCTGCTCGCCGATTTCGTGCGCGGCAACCCCGACGGCACCTACTCCGACGAGGTGGTAGAGGGCATTCGTATGCACCGGCGCGTTGACGCCCTGACCGACGCTCTGCCGGAGGTGCGCGAAGCCAAGGCCTGGTTCCGCCCGGAGACCCGCCGCGTCGCGCCCATTACGCTGGACGTGATGTGGGATCACTTCCTCTCCCGCCACTGGGCGCAGATCTCTCCCGATCGGCCACTGCCGGAGTTTGTCCGCTACGCCCGCGCCCAGGTGGCCACCATTCTGCCGGTATCGCCGCCGCAGTTCGTCAATCTCAATAGCTACCTGTGGTCGGAGAACTGGCTGGAGCGCTACCGCGAGATGGCGTTTATTCAGCAGGTGCTGAACGGCATGGCTAATCGTCGTCCCCGCCTCGACGCCCTGCGCGACTCCTGGCACGATCTGGAGGCCCACTACCCGGCGCTGGAGCAGCAGTTCTGGCAGTTCTATCCGCGCATGATGGATCAGGCGCAAAATAAGCAGCTTTAAGCATTGCGTTCTCTTTTCGCCCTCCTATACTGGCCGCGTTGCGCTAAATAACCTCATTATTAAAAGGAGATTTAATATGGTTCTGGTCACGCGTCCGGCCCCGGACTTCACCGCTGCGGCGGTCTTAGGCAGCGGTGAGATCGTTGAGAAGTTTAACTTCAAACAGCACACCGCAGGCAAAGCCACGGTTCTCTTCTTCTGGCCGATGGACTTCACCTTCGTCTGCCCGTCAGAGCTGATCGCCTTCGATAAGCGCTACGAAGAGTTTCAGCAGCGCGGCGTTGAAGTGGTTGGCGTCTCATTTGACTCTGAGTTTGTCCACAACGCCTGGCGTAATACCCCGGTGGAGAAAGGCGGCATCGGGCCGGTGAAGTATGCCATGGTGGCGGATATCAAACGCGAAGTGCAGAAAGCCTACGGCATTGAGCATCCGGACGAGGGCGTTGCCCTGCGCGGCTCCTTCCTGATCGACAAGGCGGGCATCGTGCGTCATCAGGTGGTGAACGATCTGCCTTTAGGCCGTAACGTTGACGAAATGCTGCGTATGGTGGATGCATTACAGTTCCACGAAGAGCATGGCGAAGTGTGCCCGGCCCAGTGGGAAAAAGGTAAAGAGGGAATGAACGCCTCTCCGGACGGCGTGGCGAAGTTCCTCAGCGAACACCTCACCAGCCTGTAAGCGGTGTTGCCTGGTGGCGCTGCGCTTACCAGGCCTGCTATTGCTTCGCAGATCCTTGGCCGGGCAAGGCGTCATTGCCGCCCGGCATTTTTATGCTGACTTCTGCCGCACTTCGCGCCAGATGCCAAGCCCCACCCAGACCAGCACCAGCACACCCAGCCCCAGCGCTGCCCACACCAGCATTTTCTTCAACTGGCTTTGCTGCAACGCCGGATCCACTGCCGTCAACCGCGCATCACCACCCAGCACAATGCGATCCTCTACCAACGCGTACGGAATATCTGCGTTTGCCTGGCGCAGCGCGGCGGGTACCAGCATATCGACATCCATTGCCTGCGGTTGCGCGGCACCATTACCCCAGGCGAGTAAAAACGGCCCTTTACCCTGGGCGTTGAAGATCAGCGTCTGGCTGGCGCGCTCGCCGGTCACCAGGGCGATGCCGTCCTCAAGCTGGCCGTTAACCGCCGTCACGCGGATCGCCTGCACCCGCCCGCCAGTGGGCAGCGGCTCAGAGGACTTACCGTTGAGTTGATAAATTACGCTTTTCGCCAGCGGCTGCCATGCGGCCTTTGCCTCGCTGCGGTACTCGATCGCCAGCGGCAGCACGCGCCCTTCCCGGGCTTCGATCACCACTGACACCAGCGGCTGTGGCCGTTGCCAGGAGAACTCCTGCACCGATGAGGAGACGGTTTTCGCCACTGCGTTTAGAGGGATATTTACCGCCGTATCGCTGTAGATCTGCTCCACTGCCGTCGCGCCGGTCAGCGTCGGCGCACGTGCAGCATCATTGAACACCACCAGAACATAACGCATCTCCGTCGGATAGACTAAGGCACTGAAATCCAGGGTATTCAGCAGCAGGTGGTCGCTGCCAGAGGTCAGATCCATCAGCGGCATATCGCGGCCATAGAGCGTCCAGTTTTTCAGATCGCTGCTGACGTACACATCTGTCCGTGCCTGCCAGTTGGCAGGCACGGCGTTCCATGCCAGCTTCAGCTGCGACAGCGGAAATTCGTCTTTTTGCGTTTCAGGCAGGGTTAACAGGTAGCTTTTGCTCACCCTCTTTTTGCCTTCGCCATCAAGGCGGATCTCTATGCCGTCCTGCGAGCGCAGCCACAGATTTTCTGACGCAGCACTATTATCCGGCACCGGTTCGAGGGCGAACAGGCGCAGCGGCAGCGTGCGCGGCGGCGTTTGTTTCTGCACCGCCGGGATCAGCGTAAAAGGCACCGCATGCCCCTGCTGATTGAAGACCCGCACATCGCGCAGATCGGACGCAACGCTGTCAGTATAAATACGCTCCGGCAGCATCACCTGATACAGCGGTGACGCTGGCGTCGTCGCCAGCGCCGCGCCCCATGCATAATCCTGCGGCGTTTCCGAGGTGGCGTCCTGGCTCCAGGCCGGCAGCGCCGCGCCGAGCAACGCACAAAAAAGTATCCTTCTGACGATCGTCATTATCCTTGTTCCTCGTTATGCGTCTGTTGTACCCGAGGCGGCAGCGGTGAGAAATAGCCTACGATCAACACCAGCACCGCCACGCCAATAAAGGCAACCGCGCGGGCCAGTCCGCCGCCGCCAGCGCTGTCTACCAGCATCAGTTTCACAATCACCACGCCAAGTAACACCGCACCGCACAGCCATTTACGCCGCGATAACTGCCTGGCGGCACGCAGCATCACCAGCAGCGCCACCAGCATCCAGAACAGCGCGAAGCAGGTCTGTACCAGCCGGGACGACCACAGCGCACTTATCGACCAGTCGATCCCGCCATACCACGCGAGGCTGCGCAACAGCAGGCCGTTCAGCCACCAGAAGGCTAGCCCTGCCAGCAGCAGCGGCACACGTTTCTGGATCTTACGTCCCTGCACTGGGAGATAGCGGGCGCACAACCGCGCCAGCGCGAGCAGCGCCATTAAGGCAAAGGCGGCACCCTCTTCCAGCGGATTAAGCAATGGCCGGTAGCCCTGCCCCATCACCACGCCATCATCGATATTGGTCAGCAGCAGCATTACCAGCAGGAAGAAGCCCATAGGGACCAGCGCCAGCGTACCGTACCACTGCGGCCAGACGCGTAGCGGCCACAACGAACGTTTCAGCCCGGCGCGCACCAGCAAAATCGTCGCTGCCGCCGACGTCATTGCCAGCCCCGCCTGCCACGGGAACATGCCCCACGACAGCGTATCGATATACCACCACAGCTCTGCCGCCAGCGCGGTGACAATCATCCAGAACAGCGACAGGTGCACTCCCTGCGAAAGATAAGGCACAGGCGGCGTGCGCTGTTGATACAGCAGCCAGAACGCGGACGGTAGCGCAACACACCAGGCGATATTTTGCCAGCCAGCGCTGAAGATCGCGCCCTGGGCGGCGATCTGCCAGACCAGCGCCGCCAGCATCAAAGGCCACAGCAGCCAGACGCTATAGCTCAACGCGCGCCAGCGCAACCGTTGCGCGGCCCACTGCCAGCCATGGACGCTCAGGGCGGTGAGCGCCAGCAGGCCCGGTAGATCGTTCATCCACCGGCTTAAGGTCAGCGCCGACAGCCCGTGCAGGGCCAGCAGCCAGAAGATAATGCCTCCCGCCAGCAGGCCATAGCTGCCCTGCGTATTCAGGCCGCGCCACAGCCAGGCGGCGGCGATCCACGTCAGGCTCAGCACCGCAAAAATCATCAGTTGCGACAGCGCTGGCAGCGTATCCTGCACCGCCCACAGCGCGCTGCCCACGGCAAGCAGCAGTAGACCGGTGCCGCTGTAGCTCATCCGCCGTTGCTGTTGCTGAACGCCAAGCCAGAGAATGCCCAGCCCTTCCAACGCCCAGGCCATTGATGTCCAGCACGCAGAAAGCGCCAGCGGGATCGCCAGCGTGACAAACGCACCGCCCAGCGCCAGCGCGGCCAACACCAGCGGCCGCCCGAGTTCCGGTTTACGCCGCAGCACCAGCCACGCCAGCAGCAGATAAAACGCGCCGAACCCGAGCGCGGAAAACGCCGGGCCAAAGGTGAAATCCTGAGTGAGAACGTACTGCATGCCAAAACCGATCAGCGGCGGCGCGAACAGCAGCACACCGTCAAGGATACGTGGGCCGCCGCCCTGCGCGCGCAGCGACAGCCCGACGCTCAACACGCCAAACAGCACGATATTGGCGATCAGGAACAGCTGGCAGCTAAGGTAAAACGCAGGCTGATAGCTATAAAGTCCCCATACCCCACCGACGCCAAAGGTAAATAGCAGACCAAGCAGATTAAGCACACGCCAGTGCTGCCAGACGCTGATGGCCAGAATGCCGCAGGAGAGCAGCAGATAGAATGAAAACAGCCCGATGTGGCTGCCGCCGCCGGTAGAGAGCAGCAGCGGCGCGAGATAACCACCGAGGCTGGCGAGCATGGCGAGACTTAAGGCGCGCTGCAATACCGCCAGCCCGACGCTTACCGCACAGATCAGCAGCAGCAAGGCAAACGCCAGCGTCATCGGCAGCATTTGCCAGAGGCGGAACGCGCCAAACACCGTGAGGTAGAGCACGCCGGTAGCGCCGCCCTGCAAAATCAGCGCATACACCGGCTGTTTGTGGCGCAGTCGCCAGCCGAGCGCCAGCAGCACCACGGCCGCCAATGCTGCCACACAGAGGCGCAGCTCCAGCGGGAACAGATCGCGCTCGACGGAATAGCGAAATAAAAACGCCAGCCCGAAGAACAGCAACAGAATGCCGAGTTTCGCCAGGGGGTTACCACGCATAAACCAGCTGACCAGCGAGGAGATCATGCCGCCGCGCGGCTCCTCGGCCAGGGGGGGGCTGGTCGCCATCTGAGTGACGGCGACCGGCTCAGGCAACGCCGTTTGCGCAGCCCAGGGATCGAGGATGGGGTGTTCTGCCGCAGGTACAATGACAGGAACAGGTTCCGGCTCCGCTATCCCATCAGACAACGGTTGTGGAGCAGGTACACTCACCTGTCCCGCCAGCTGCTGCTCCAGCGCCGTCAGCCGTTCACGCAATATGCCCAATTCCCGCTGCGTATCGCTGCTTTTTCGCCAGGCGCCGATCGCCAGCGCAGGGGCGACGATCAGGGCGAGAAAGAGAACAAGACCGGCAACCAGCAAAAGCTCATCCATGGTTTTACCTTCGGTTCGGTGATCACTCCCGAAAGGATATTACATTTCTTTTCAATACTGGTAAAAATGTTGCAACAGGTTCAGCGATTGCGCCAAATCGTGGCGGAGACCGCTGGTAGCGACAGCACATTATCCTCGATAGTGCCGGTGCCCACGTTACACTGCCAGGCAGGGACATCCAGCAGCGGTACATCGCTGAGTACCACCTCGCAGGCCTCGCCGCGGTTGATCGCCACCAGCACGCGTTCATGTTGGTAAACGCGCACAAACACCACCACATCGCCTTCCGCACTCACTACCTGACAGCCGCCGTAACGCAGCGCGCGGCTTTTCTTGCGCAGCGTCGCCATCTGCTGATAAAGCGCAAACAGCGTGGCATCCTGGTTTTTTTTGTCCCACGGGAAGGGCTTGCGGCAGAAGGGATCGTTGTTGCCGTCGAGACCAACCTCATCGCCGTAGTAGATGCAGGGCACGCCCGGCCAGGTAAAGAGCCAGACGACGCCCAGCGGCATGCGATCCACCTGTTTACCCAGCAGGGAGATAAAGCGGGCGGTGTCGTGGCTGTCGAGCTGGTTAAACATGCGCAGCTGCTGCTGGTGCGACAGGCCAGCGCGGTAGTTATTCATCCACGCCGCACAGGTCTGGGCGTCGATATGCTGCGGATCGTAGGAGATGTCGGTGTTAGCCAGAAAACCCCACACCGGCACGGTAAAGCCCCGGTAGTTCATAGCCGCGTCTTCGGCATCGGCCTGTAGCCACTGGCGGGCGTCGCCAAAGTGCTCCCCGACGATATAGGACTCTGGGTTGGTCTCTTTTGCTGCCTGGCTGATACCGGTAACGTGCAGGAGATTATTGCGCGCCCCGCCCGCCTCTCCCAGCATGTGCACCACGTCCAGCCGCCAGCCGTCCATGCTCCACGGCGCCTTCAGCCAGTGGCGTACGATGCTCTCCTCGCCCCGGTAGATCTCATCGACCAGAGAGGGATCCTGATAGTCCAGCTTCGGCAGGCTCGGGTAGCCCAGCCAGTCCAGCGCCCGCCCGTCGGCAGAGAAGCTGTACCACGACCGCCAGGGCGACGTAGGGTTATGGCACGCCCCGGTAGTGCCGCGATTGTGGCGGTCAAACCAGGCATGAGAGTCGCCGCTGTGGTTGAAGACGCCATCCAGCAGCAGGCGGAACCCTTCGCGACGGGTATTCTCCCGCAGGCGCAGCAGCGCGCTATCGCCACCGAACTGCGGGTCAACGTGACGATAATCTTCGGTGTCGTATTTATGCACGCTGGGGGCGGTAAAGACCGGGTTCAGGTAGAGCGCCGTGACGCCCAGCTTTTTGAGATACGGCAGCTTTTCGCTGATGCCGTCGAGATCCCCGCCGTAGAAGGTCGAGCCGCCGCCGTGGGCGGTAACCGGCTCATCCCAGCTGCGTAGCTCAATGTTCTGCCCGGCGGCATGGTGATAGTAGAGGTTATCCTGACTGGACTCGCGCGGCAGGCTGCGGGCAAAGCGGTCGGTAAAAATCTGATAGAAGACCTGATCGGCCACCCACTGCGGCCCGCTATCCGGCGCGTCGATGGCGAACTGCTCCAGCCGGGCAGGCGGAAAGCGGCTAAAGCCCTGCGGAGTAAACCAGATCTGGCGGTCGTCCCACAGCAGCTTAAAGCTGTAGCGGCGCCGCGGCTGGCCGTTGGTTAAGTCGATCTCTGCCCGCCAGGCCGTGACGCCAGGCTTCGGCGCACTGCGCAGCGGATGCATGCGAATCGAGGTCTCTTCGTTATCATGCTCTGCCCGCAGGGTCACCCGCAGCGGCAGCGCGTCTCCGGTCAGCCACAGGACAACCTGCAGCTTATCTTTGTTCTGTTTTACAAACGGTGCGACCGGAAGATGCCAGGCATTCAGCATAACTGCTCTCCTTTAGGTTAACCCTGCCAGAGAACAGTATGCGACGTGAGGGGGTTTACGCCACTGCTTTTCGACGTTTAAACATCCAGCCCACCAGCAGCAGGGCAATCCATGCAAAGCCGACGTAGAGCGAGATGCGGGTCTCGGGGTGGTAGCCAATCAGGGCGATGATAAAGGCGAGGAACAGCACGCCAACGATGGTCGTCGCGACCCCGCCCGGCACTTTGAACTTCAGCGCCTTAACCTCTTCCGGCGACAGACGACGACGGAACGCGATCTGCGACAGCAGGATCATAATCCATACCCAGACCGTAGCGAAGGTTGCCAGGGAGGCGATCACCAGGAAGATATTCTCCGGCATGATGTAGTTCAGCCAGGCGGCAAACAGCAGCGCCACGGTCATCACCAGCACCGTCACCCACGGGATGCCCCGGCGAGAGGTTTTAGCGAACATCTGCGGGGCGCTGCCCTGCTCGGCCATGCCGTGCAGCATACGTCCAACGCCAAACACGTCGCTGTTGATCGCCGAGAGCGAGGCGGTCAGCACCACAAAGTTAAGGATGCTGGCGGCAAAGGTGATCCCCAGATGCTGGAAGGTCAGCACGAACGGGCTGCCCTGGGTACCCACCTGGTTCCACGGGTAGATCGACATGATGACAAACAGCGTGCCTACATAGAACACCAGGATACGCAGCGGGACAGAGTTGATGGCGCGCGGAATCGACTTCTCCGGATCTTTGGCTTCACCGGCGGTGATGCCGATGATCTCAATGCCGCCGTAGGCAAACATCACCATCTGCAGGGCCATCACCGTACCGAGCCAGCCGTTGCTAAAGAAGCCGCCGTTGCTCCACAGATTGTGGATGCCGGTGGGCTGCCCGCCGTTGCCGATGCCCCAGATAATGATGCCGAAACCGGCAGCAATCATGATGATGATGGTGGCGACTTTGAAAAATGAGAACCAGAACTCCAGCTCGCCGAAGACCCGAACGCTCATCAGGTTGACGGCGCAGATGATCATCACCACGCTGAGGACCCAGATCCAGTGCGGCACCGTGGGGAACCAGACGCCCATATAGATACCGAAGGCGGTGACGTCGGCGATGGCGACGATCAGAATTTCAAAGCAGTAGGTCCAGCCGGTGATATAGCCCGCCAGCGGCCCCAGGTTCTCCTGGGCGTAGCGCGAGAACGAACTGGCGGAGGGGTTATGCACTGACATCTCACCGAGGGCGCGCATGATAATGTACGCCGCCGCGCCGCCAATAATATAGGCCAGCAGCACGCTGGGACCCGCCATCTTGATGGCATCAGCCGATCCATAAAACAGCCCGGTACCAATTGCCGAGCCTAGCGCCATAAAGCGGATGTGCCGGGTGCTTAATCCCCGCTTTAGCTTGTTCGTACTTTCCATCGTTTCCACTGCCGTATAAAAATAAAAAAACCACGGGATTGTAAGCCCCGTGGTTAAAGACGCAACCGTAAATTAATGTGCGCTGGAGGTCTCCTGACGTCCCGCCGCGCGATCCCAGCAGATTGCCAGCACCGCCATTACTACGGTCGGCATCAACCATGCCAGACCCTGCTCCGCCAGCGGCAGACGCGTCGTCCAGGCCGGTAAGATACCGCCAATCGCCGACGCTTTAATGCCGTCCATGACGCCGAAGACCAGGCTAACAAACATGGCTGGCGCAATCACGCGGGAGGAATTATGCCACCAGTTGCGGGTAAAGCTTAATACAACCAGTGCGATACAGGGCGGATAGATCGCCGTCAGCACCGGGATAGAGAGCTGGATCAGATGGCTCAGGCCGAGGTTAGAGACCACCATCGAGAAGCCGCCGAGGATAAACACCAGCGTGCGGTAAGAGAGCGGCACGTACTGGGCAAAGAACTCGGCGCAGGCGCAGGTCAGGCCCACGGCGGTGACCAGGCACGCCAGGAAAATCAGCACCGCCAGCATCATGCTGCCCGCGCCGCCGAAGGTGTGCTGAACGTAGGCGTGCAGAATCGCCGCGCCGTTTGCCGACTGATCGACCAGCGAAGCGCTGTCGGAGCCGAGGCGGAACAGCGCCAGGTAGAGCAGGGTCAGGCCTACGCCTGCCATTACGCCAGCCAGCACGGTATAACGGGTCAGCAGGCGCGCATCGCTCACGCCGCGAGAGCGGGCCGCGTTGACGATGACGATACCGAACACCATTGCGCCCAGGGTATCCATGGTCAGGTAGCCGTTCACGAAACCGTTAGAGAACGAAGCGTGCTCGTAGGCCTCCATGGCATGACTGATCGGACCCGCTGGCCAGACGATAGCGGCAACCGAGAGCACCACCAGCGCAACGATCTTCATCGGTGCGAGGAAGTTACCTACCGTATCCAGCAGTTTACCCGGATAGAGAGAGACCAGAATAACGATCGCAAAGTAGACCAGGCTGTAGATAAACAGCGGCATCGCGCCGTCGCCGGTCAGCGGGGCAATCCCCACTTCGAACGAGACGGTAGCGGTACGCGGAGTCGCGAACAGCGGGCCTACGGCCAGATAGCAGACGGTCGCCAGCAGCACGCCAGCCACTTTACCAATCGGGGTGCTGAGGCTATCCACCCCGCCACCCACTTTCGCCAGGGCGATAACCGTTAGCACCGGCAGACCCACTGCGGTGATCAGAAAGCCAAAGGCCGCCGTCCAGACGTGTTCACCCGCCTGCAAACCGACCATTGGCGGAAAAATGATGTTACCCGCGCCGACGAACAGCGCGAATGTCATAAAGCCCAGAGCAACAATATCTCGTGGTTTTAAACGATGGGTCATATGTATTAACTGCCTGTGGATGTGGTGTTGAACGTGTTGACTTTTTCGCCAGTCCCTACGGGACAATACAGCGGTAATATCATTAGATTCCAGCGGGATATGCTTCCCACCCGGCGTGGCGAAGAATAGTTTTTCGATTTACCACGCAAATCCAGCCTGTCTGTCATCGACAGGGGCGCAATTTAAACGCTTATAACGTTTGAAGGCAAGATGGGATCGCAAAACCAGATGGTTATCGCAGACCCAGATGAATAACCAGCATAAAACGCTAATTATAAGAAAAACACATGGCTAATCATGCGAACAAAAAAGCAGCAACCACAGAAAAAGAGGTGCGGTGCTGAAAGGTGCAAAGCCAACAGGCCGCATTTTGCGGCCTGTGGAAAGTTATAGTGACAGCGACAGCGCTACTCTGTGGTTTTGGCAATAAGCCTTTCCGGCAGCGTGAAGCTAAATCGGGTGCCTTTGCCTGGCTCGCTGGCGATCTCCAGTCGGCTGTCGTGGTGATTGACCGCATGCTTAACGATCGCCAGCCCCAGCCCGCTGCCGCCGGTCTGGCGGGATCGCGCCTTATCGACGCGGTAGAAGCGCTCGGTCAGGCGTGGAATATGCTCGGCGGCGATGCCCGGCCCGTTATCCTCAACGCTAAACTCTGCACCACCCTCTACTCGCTGCCAGTTCACCATAATATGCGTCCCGGCCGGGGTATGGTTCACCGCGTTATAGACCAGGTTAGAGATAGCGCTGCGCATCTGCTCATCGCTGCCCAATACCTTCAGGGAGTTATCGACATGGAACTCAAAGGTGTGCTTCTGCTGACTCAGGGTCAGCGCCTCCCGCTCGACGACCCGCAGCATCATCGGGACATCGATGATCTCATCGAGCACCTGAATCGGCGAGGCCTCAATTTTTGACAGCGTCAGCAGCTGCTTCACCAGGCCCTCCATGCGGAATGTCTGCTCACGCATGGTGTGCAGCGCCTTCTCCCGCGTCGCGCCGGCCAGGGTCTGCTCCTGCATCATCTCCAGGTAGCCCTGCAATACCGTCAGCGGCGTGCGCAGCTCGTGGCTGACGTTGGCAAAGAAGTTACGCCGCGCCCCCTCCAGCTGATGCATCTGGGTGACGTCGCGCGCGACCATCAGCAGCTGCTGCTCGCTGTAGGGCATCACGCGGATCTCCAGATGACGTCCGTTGTTCAGGACCAGGTTGAGCGGTTTAGAGAAAGCTTGTTGCTTAAGATACTGGGTAAATTCGGGATAGCGCAGCAGGTTGAGGATATTCTGGCCGTTATCGTCCGGCCAGCGCAGCCCCAGCAGCTGCTGGGCAAGGCCGTTGCACCAGAAGATCACCCCCTCTTCGGTGGTAAGCACCACCGCATCCGGCAGCGACTCCGCTCCGCTGCGAAAGCGTTTGATCAGGCTGCCCAGCTCGCGGCGACGCTTTTTGTTGCGCAGCTGCATCTGGTGCAGGCCGTAGAGCAGCGGCTCCCAGCTGCCGTGCCCCGGAGGGGGGGTCATGCTGCGGTCCACCCACAGCCACCAGGAGAGCTGAAGAAGGTTCCAGAAGTGCCAGATCAGTAATCCGGTAACCGAGGCCAGCAGAAACCATGGCAGATAGCCAAACATTGCTCCGAGCACCAGCGCTGGAATACAGCTTAAAAACAGCTCTAAGACCAGCCTTTTCCATGACAGCCGTTCCAGCACGGGTCACACTCCAGTCAATTGTTAGAAACGGGTCGAAAAACGGTAACCCGTGCCGCGAACGGTCTGTACCATACGGTCATGGCCGCTCAGCTCCAGCGCTTTGCGCAGGCGGCGAATATGCACGTCCACCGTGCGGTCTTCAACGTAGACGTTGGTTCCCCAGACGTGGTTCAGCAGCTGCTCGCGGCTGTAGACGCGCTCAGGATGAGTCATAAAGAAGTGCAGGAGCTTAAACTCCGTTGGCCCCATGTCGAGCGGGTTTTCGCCGGTCATTACCCGGTGGGAGGTGGGATCGAGGCTCAGGCCCTGCATTTCAATCACCTCTTCTACCGCCATCGGCGAGATACGGCGCATTACCGCCTTAATACGCGCCACCAGCTCCTTCGGCGAAAAGGGCTTGGTGATGTAATCATCCGCCCCGGTCTCCAGGCCACGGACGCGATCTTCCTCTTCGCCACGGGCGGTGAGCATCATAACAGGAATATCCCGGGTCAGGGTTTCACGTTTCAGGTGCTTGATAAATTGGATGCCGGAGCCGCCGGGCAGCATCCAGTCGAGCAGGATAAGATCGGGCCACGGCTCGTTGAGCTGGTTCACCGCGCTGTCATAATCTTCCGCTTCAACAGGCTGAAAGCCGTTTTGCTCGAGCACGAAGCAGACCATCTCCCGAATGGGGGCCTCATCCTCTACGACCAGAATACGTCTCGCCATGGTTTGCCCTATATAGTTGTAATCAATATGTTGCGTCGCATTATGCGTCAGATTTATGACAGATTTATGAAAAGCGTGAAGGCATTATGAATCTGAAAAATTGCAGATGACACCCGGAAGACGATCGCCGCTTTCCCGCCGTGCCTAAACGTTTATAATCCGCCTTACGCTTTTTTGCCATGGAACGAATATGCGCATCCTTCATACCTCTGACTGGCACCTCGGCCAAAACTTTTACAGCAAAAGCCGGGCCGCTGAACACGCCGCCTTTCTTGACTGGCTGCTGGAGACGGCCCAGGCCCAGCAGGTCGATGCCATTATCGTCGCTGGCGACATCTTTGATACCGGCTCGCCCCCCAGCTACGCCCGCGAGCTTTACTACCGCTTCGTGGTTCAGCTCCAGCAGACCGGCTGCCACCTGGTGGTGCTGGCGGGTAACCACGACTCGGTTGCCACCCTGAACGAGTCGCGGGAGATCCTCGCCTTTCTCCATACCACCGTGGTGGCGGCGGCGGGCTGTGCGCCGTTCATCCTCAAACAACGCGATGGCTCGCCCGGAGCGGTCTTCTGCCCGGTGCCGTTTTTACGTCCGCGCGACATCGTCACCAGCCAGGCGGGCCTCTCCGGCAGCGAGAAGCAGCAGCACCTGCTGGCGGCGATCACCGACTACTACCAGCAGCAGTACCAGCAGGCCTGCGCCCTGCGTGGCGATGCCACGCTGCCGATTATCGCCAGCGGCCATCTGACCACCGTCGGGGCCAGCAAAAGCGACGCGGTGCGCGACATCTATATTGGTACCCTGGACGCCTTCCCGGCGCAAAACTTTCCGCCTGTGGATTACATCGCCCTCGGGCACATTCACCGTCCGCAGGTGATTGGCGGCCAGCAGCATATCCGCTACTGCGGCTCGCCCATTGCCCTCAGCTTCGACGAAACCGGCAAGGCGAAAAGCGTGAATCTGGTGACCTTTGCCGACGGCAGGCTGACGGACATTACCCCCCTGACCGTGCCGGTCACCCAGCAGCTGGCGGTGATCAAGGGCGATCTTGCTGCCATTGCGCAGCAGCTTGAGCAGTGGCGCGACGCTCCCGCCTCGCCGCCGGTGTGGCTCGATATCGAAATTACCACCGACGACTGGCTGACGGACATGCAGCGCCGTATCCAGGCGATGACTGAGGATCTGCCGGTCGAGGTGCTGCTGGTCCGCCGCAGCCGCGAGCAGCGCCAGCGAATGATGGCGGGCGAGCTGCGGGAGACTCTCAGCGAGCTGCGCGTAGAGGAGGTATTCGAGCGGCGTCTGGCGTTGGAAGAGCCTGACGAGGCGCAGGGCCAGCGGGTCCGCACCCTCTTTAGCGCCACCGTCGAAGAGCTAACCCAGGAGCAAGACGCATGAAAATTCTTACCCTGCGCCTGAAGAACATCAACTCCCTGAAGGGGGAGTGGAAGATCGACTTTACCGCCGAGCCGTTTGCCAGCAACGGCCTGTTCGCCATTACCGGCCCCACCGGGGCGGGGAAAACCACTCTGCTGGATGCGATCTGCCTTGCGCTCTATCACAAGACGCCCCGCCTGAGCAACGTCTCGCAGTCGCAGAACGACCTAATGACCCGCGATACCGCCGAGTGTCTCGCCGAGGTGGAGTTTGAGGTGAAAGGCGTGGCCTACCGCGCCTTCTGGAGCCAGAACCGCGCCCGCAGCCAGGCCGGGGGCAATCTTCAGGTGCCGCGCGTGGAGCTGGCGCTCTGCGCCGACGGCAAAATTCTCGCCGACAAGGTGAAAGACAAGCTGGAGCTGACCGCCACCCTCACCGGGCTGGACTACGGTCGCTTTACCCGCTCGATGCTGCTCTCCCAGGGGCAGTTTGCCGCCTTCCTCAATGCTGACCCAAAAGAGCGGGCCGAGCTGCTGGAGGAGCTGACCGGCACCGAGATCTACGGCCAGATCTCGGCGATGGTGTTTGAAAAGCACAAGGCGGCGCGCAGCGAGCTGGAGCAGCGCCAGGCCCAGGCCGAAGGCATTCAGCTGCTAAGCCCAGAGCAGGCCCAGACGCTAAATGAAAGTTTGCAGGTGCTTACTGACCAGGAGCAGACGCTGGTTGCTGCCCAGCAGCGCGAGCAGACTTTGCTCCACTGGCTGACGCGCGGCGAGGAGCTGCATGCCGAAGCCACCCGGGCGCAGACCGCGCTAAATACCGCCCAGCAGACGCTGGAGAGCGCCCGGCCGCAGCTTGCGGCGCTGGAGCAGGCCCGCCCCGCTCTGCAGCTGCGGCCGGTGTGGCAGAGTCTGCAGGAGCAGATCCGTACCCACGGCCAGACCCAGCGTCAGGCAGAAGAAGTGAATACTCGCTTACAACAGCTGCTAGGCAAACGCAGCCGTATCCGTGCCGCCGCCGACGGGCAGATGAGTACGCTACGGCAGGAGCAGAAAACGCTGGCCGACTGGCTAACCGTTCACGATCGCTGGCGGCTGTGGCAGAGCGAGCTGACCGGCTGGCGAGCCAGCTTTGCGCAGCAGGCCGAGGAGAGAAAGCATGCCCTGGCGCTCAGCGCACGCCGGGAAAAGCTGCAGCAGCAGCTGACGGCGCTGAACGCCCCCGCGCTGGATCTGAGCGCCGGGGCGTTGCAGCAGGCGATAGCCGATCTTGCTCAACAGCGCCCGCTGCGCCAGCGTCTGAACGTGCTGCATGCCAGCTTTGCCCCTCTTCAGCAGCGTATCAAGCAGCTGCAAAAAACGCTGGCCGAGAGCGAGACTGAGCAGGCAACGCTCAACCAGACCCTGACCCAGCGGCGCCAGGCGTATAAAGAGAAGAATGCGCTGCTGGCGGAGGTAAAGACGATTTGCGCTCTGGAAGAGCGGATCAAAGGCCTCGAGGCCGAGCGCGAGCGCCTGCGGGCCGGTGAACCCTGCCCGCTCTGCGGCTCGACCGCCCATCCGGCGGTCGCGGAGTATCAGGCAATGACCGTGGATGCCAACCAGGCCCGGCGCGACACCCTGGAGCGCGAGGTTAAGCAGCTGGCGGAGAGCGGCGCAGCCCTGCGCGGCCAGCTCGATGCGCTGGTGAAGCAGAGCGAAAAAGATCGCCTCGCTGCCGAAGCCGAAGCGCAGAACGATCTGGCGCTACGCCAGCAGTGGCGTGAGCTGTGTACCGCGCTCAATATGAGCCTGTCCCCTGAGGATGACGTCAACGGTTGGTTGCAGGCTGAGGAGGCTCGCGAGCAGCAGCTCTACCGGTTCAGCCAGCGGCTGGCGCTGGAGGAGCAGCTCAACGAGCTACAGCAGCAGGCGACGCATGCCCAGCAGGCCATTGATACCCGCCGCCAGACCCTGGCGGAGAGTCTGGCCCGGCTCGGCCTGGATCTCCCGGTAGAAGAGGCGGCGGCAGCCTGGTTTGCCGCCCGCGAGGAGGAGTCCCGCCAGTGGCAGCAGAACCAGACCCAGGCAGCGACGCTCCAGGAGCGCATGGGCCAGCTCCAGCCGCTGCTGGAGACGCTTCCCGCCGACGGCGCGGCCGAAGGCGATCCCGTCAGCCTTGACGGCTGGCAGCAGGTGCATCACGACTGCGTCTCTCTCCACGGCCAGGCGCAAACCCTCCAGCAGCAGCTGGCTCTGGAGGCCGGGCGCGTCTCGCAGCAGCAGGCGCAGTTTGACGCCGCGCTGGCCCAGAGTCCCTTCCCTGACCAGCAGGCATTTCTCGCCGCGTTGCTTGAGGATGGCGAACGTCAGCGTCTTGAGCAGCTCCAGCAGTCGCTGGAGAGCCAGCTACAGCAGAGCCAGGCCCTGCTGACCCAGGCCCAGACGGCGCTGGCTACGCACCAGGGCCAGCCACCTGCCGGACTGAGCGATGAGACCAGCGTTGAGCAGACGCGCGCCGCGCTAAGCGCGCTAGCGCAGCAGCTGCGCGAGAACACTACCCGCCAGGGGGAGATCCGCCAGCAGCTCAAACAGGACGCCGAGAGCCGCCAGCGCCAGCAGGCGCTTTTGCAGCAGATTGCGGAGGCCACCCGCCAGCTGGCGGACTGGAGCTACCTGAACGGGCTGATTGGCTCCAAAGAGGGGGATAAGTTCCGAAAATTTGCCCAGGGGCTGACGCTGGATAATCTGGTCTGGCTGGCGAACAACCAGCTCACCCGCCTGCACGGTCGCTATCTGCTCAAGCGGAAGGCGAGCGAGGCGCTGGAGCTGGAGGTGGTGGATACCTGGCAGGCGGATGCGGTACGCGATACGCGCACCCTCTCCGGCGGGGAGAGCTTCCTCGTCAGCCTTGCGCTGGCGCTGGCGCTCTCGGATCTGGTGAGCCATAAAACCCGTATCGATTCCCTATTCCTTGACGAAGGGTTTGGCACACTGGACAGTGAAACGCTGGACACTGCTCTGGATGCCCTCGACGCGCTCAACGCCAGCGGCAAGACCATTGGCGTGATCAGCCACGTCGAGGCGATGAAGGAGCGGATCCCGGTGCAGATCAAGGTCAGGAAGATCAACGGCCTGGGTTACAGCAAACTCGATGGGAAATATGCCGTGACGTGAATATGCCGGGTGGCGCTACGCTTACCCGGCCTACGAAACATGCACTCGTCTGGGAAATTACTTTTACTCTTCCAGCGGCCAGAGCCACGCCGCGCCGCGGACGCCGCTGGAGTCGCCGTGCACCGCCTTGCGGATCGGCGTTTCGCACTCGCCGCCAAACACCCAGTTTTTGATCAGCTGCGGCACGGTTTTATAGAGCCGGTCGACGTTGCTCATGCCACCGCCGAGGACGATCACGTCCGGATCGAGGATATTGACTACGTGCGCCAGCGACTTCGCCAGCCGCAGCTCGTAGCGGCTCAGCGCCAGCTCGGCAACGGCGTCCTGCTCGCCCACCAGGCGAATAATCTCGTTGCCCTTCAGCGGCTGGCCGCTCAGGCGGTGGAAATCCCGGGCAAAACCGGTTCCGGAGATAAAGGTCTCAATGCACCCCTGCTTGCCGCAGTAGCACGGCACCTCCTCCCGGTAACGCAGCTCGTCCTCGTCCATCCACGGCAGCGGATTATGTCCCCACTCTCCCGCCGTGCCGTTGCCACCTGAATGAGCATGACCGTTAAAGGCGATGCCCGCGCCGCAGCCGGTGCCGATAATCACCGCGAAAACGGTCTGCGCCCCGGCCGCCGCGCCGTCGATAGCCTCCGAGACCGCCAGGCAGTTGGCGTCGTTAGCCAGACGCACTTCACGCCCCAGGCGTTTGCTCAGGTCTCTATCAAAGGGCTGGCCGTTCAGCCAGGTGGAGTTGGCGTTTTTGACCACCCCGGTATAGGGGGAGATAGAGCCGGGGATCCCCATCCCCACCGTGCCCTGCTGGCCGGTCTCTCTCTCTGCCATGCCGACCAGCGTGGCGATGGTCTCGATGGTCTGCTGATAGTCGTCACGCGGGGTGGGCAGGCGGTGGCGGAACAGCTGCTCCCCGCTGTCGCCGAGCGCAATCACCTCTGTCTTGGTACCGCCCAAATCAATACCTATACGCACAGCGATCTCCTTATTTTTAGCAATATCAAGAGAGTAGAACCCCGCCGGGGGATTAGCAATGCAAGCGGCAAGACAATTCGCTATCATGCCCGCTGATTTAACGACAAGGCTGTGGAAAATATCATGCTGTGGTTCAAAAATTTAATGGTTTACCGTCTCAGCCGCGATATTGCGCTGCGTGCAGAGGAGATGGAAAAACAGTTATCCGCGCTCTCATTTACCCCTTGCGGTAGCCAAGATATGGCAAAAACCGGTTGGGTTCCGCCGATGGGCTCACACAGTGATGCGTTGACCCACACCAACAATGGCCAAATCATCATTTGCGCCCGTAAAGAAGAGAAGATCCTGCCGTCATCGGTGGTCAAACAGACGCTGGAATCAAAGATTGCCAAGCTGGAGGCCGATCAGGGCCGCAAGCTGAAGAAGACCGAAAAAGATTCGCTGAAGGATGAGGTACTCCACTCTCTGCTGCCACGTGCCTTCAGCCGCTTCAGCCAGACCATGATGTGGATCGATACCGTTAACGGCCTGATTATGGTCGATTGCGCCAGCGCCAAGAAGGCGGAAGATACGCTGGCCCTGCTGCGTAAAAGCCTCGGTTCACTGCCGGTGGTCCCGCTGACGCTGGAGAACCCTATCGAACTGACTCTGACCGAGTGGGTGCGCAGCGGCAGCGCGGCGCAGGGCTTCCAGATCCAGGACGAGGCGGAGCTGAAAGCGATCCTCGAAGATGGCGGCGTGATCCGCTGTAAAAAGCAGGATCTGGTGAGCGATGAGATCGCGGTGCACATTGAAGCGGGCAAGCTGGTCACCAAGCTGGCCCTCGACTGGCAGCAGCGTATTCAGTTTGTGATGTGCGACGACGGCTCGATCAAGCGGCTGAAGTTTGCCGATGAGCTGCGCGATCAAAACGAAGATATCGATCGGGATGATTTCGCCCAGCGCTTTGACGCGGACTTTATTCTGATGACCGGCGAGCTGGCAGCGCTGGTGCAGAGTCTGGTAGAAGGCCTCGGCGGCGAAGCGCAGCGCTAAGGCAGCAGGCACTGTCCCCTCAATGTAGGGGACAGATGCAGGGGACAGGCAGAGTGCGTTACAGGTAGCGGCAGAGGTAGGCGCTATCTTCAGCCACCTGCAGATGAAATTCGCTATGGCCCGGCACGTTGAACACCTCACCAGCGGAGTAGGTTTTCCATTCGGTTTCACCGGGCAGCAGCACGTTCAGCGCCCCACTCACCACGGTCATCTCTTCCGGCTGGGCCGTGCCAAAGGTGTACTCACCCTCGGCCATCACGCCTACGCTGGCGCGGCCGGTGCTGCTGCTGGTAAAACCAATGGATTTCACTTTACCGGAAAAGTATTCGTTACTCTGAAGCATGGGTGGCCCTTATAAATAAGTGTATGGAAAATCACTATAGGGGCCAGCCTTCCTCCCTGTCACGCAAAATCGCTACACCAGCAGCTCAGAGGCCAGACGGGCAACCAGCACGTTAGAGAGCAGCACCGGCACGTCCAGTGCGCTTTGCAGCAGGTCGCGGTGTCGCTGGTGGTAGCCCAGGCAGTCCATGATCAGTACGCTGGCGCCCTTATCAATTAAAACCCGGCCTGCGGCAATCAGCTCGTCATCGCTGCCGTGCAGCGTGCTGGCTACTTCATAGTAGGGTTCGACTGAGAGCTGCTGCCACTTTTTCATCTGTGCTTCAAGCAGCTCCGGCAGCGGTACGATGACGCCTACCTGATGCCCCTCGACAATGGAGGAGATCAGCGGCGGAATAATGCGCTGCGGCTCCAGCAGGATCGCGTTACGCGCGGAAAGGCCGGTAAAGTGTTCGGTGCTCATCAGCAGGATGACGTCGTAGTTCTGCTTGTCGATGACGCTGATAACCGCTTGCAGATCGCGCTCTATTTTCTTACGTGAAACCTGGGCTACCTCACCGTTGTTAAGCAGGGCGTGGACTGGCCTCTCACCCGGCTCGACAGCGTAATCCTCGTAAACATCCTGGGGATCCATTTTGCCCAGTAGACTGATTTGGGTAATGTGCTGTACATCGATATGCTCGGTCAGGAGCGGCAGCACAGCATCTACAGGCACCACACCAATGGTGAGGATCGCCAGGGTTGCACTCATCTTTCTTCCGCCTTACTTACGTCTGTTTTTTTTGTTTTTTGCTTTCAATACTGACACATGCTCTCATAACGGCGTCGCGATCCTCAACCTCCCGCTTCCTAATTACTGTCTGAATTTATGAAGCGGGAGAGCCTGTATTACGTTTTATCAGGATCCTCGTAGCGCTGCTTAGCATCCAGCGCCTCCTGCTCGGTTTGGTGCTCGCTGATCAGCGAGTCCGGTTCGGGATGGTCAGCACGAAGTTGATACCAGGTCACAGTCTCCTGCTGGCCTCCCTTCTCGACGGTAACAATGCGGGCTTCACGCGGGTAAGGCGGTCTTGTAGGCATAGCGCTTCCTTTTTTCTTGGTAGAGCTATGAGTATAGTCAAAGGTCGCGATCCGCGATCAGCTTGCCCGAGCCAGCAGCAGCGCCGCCTGAATATCGGCAACCACCTTCTCCGGGGCCTGCGCGGCATCAACGATATGGTGCGCCGCCTCGCGGTAGAGCGCATCGCGCTGGGCCAGCACCTCGCTTACCTCTTCGCTTATCGGCCTGCCGGTGAGGGTTGGACGCTGCGCCTCCTCGGGGAAAGCCGCCAGCCGCTCGGCCAGCACCGCAACGGGGGCGCAGAGATAGATAACGACCCCCGTCTCACGCATAAAGCGACGATTAACCTCGCTGAGAATAATCCCGCCGCCGGTGGCGATGACCGTCCCGGGCGCAGAGACGGCCTGCAGCGTCGCCGTTTCACGGGCGCGAAAACCGGGCCAGCCCTCTTTTTCAACGATCGCCGCGATGGTCATCTGCGCCTGCTCCTGCAGCGCATGGTCGGTATCAATGAACCGGCAGTCTCGCACCTGAGCCAGCTCAACACCAATGGTGGATTTTCCACACCCGCGAGCGCCAATTAAAAAGATGGGTAACGTCATGACCTGGTGTTCTCCCTTGTACCGCGATCTGCGGAACACGAATAGTTGAAGCGCCAATACTATTACACTAGTACGAAAAAGTCGTAAATAAAACGTTACGAATTTATAATGACACTGCGATGAATGGCCTGTTTCAGCGTGTAAAGATAAAATGGCATTTGTCGCGCCACCTTACTTTAAAGGGCGTCCCGTTGACAAGTCCTGCCGCGATCGTGCCAGCAGCCACTTATCCAGCTCGGCAGCAAACTGCTGGCGATCGCGCTGGGAGAGGCTATCCGGTCCGCCGGTTTGTACCCCGCTGGCGCGCAGGGTATCCATGAAATCGCGCATCGTCAGTTTTTCGCGGATGGTTGCCTCGCTATAACGCTCACCCCGAGGGTTAAGCGCCGCTGCGCCCTTCCCTAACACCTCCGCCGCCAGCGGAATATCGGCGGTGATCACCAGATCGCCCGGTTCGCACAGGCGCACAATTTCGTTATCGGCTACGTCAAAACCCGCCGGCACCCGCAGGGAGCGGATGAACTTTGAAGGCGGTACGCGCAGGGTCTGGTTCGCCACCAGCGTCAGCGGCATCTGCGTACGAACGGCGGCGCGAAACAGGATCTCTTTGATTACATTTGGACACGCATCCGCATCCACCCAAATTGCCATAGCTGCTCCTGAATAGTTTATGTTCACTATGATAAGCTATAACTCCCCCATTAATCACACATTCAGGGAAAAGGTGATGGAGAAAAAGATCGGATTTATCGGCTGCGGCAATATGGGTCAGGCTATTCTGGGCGGGATGATTGCCAGCGGCCAGGTGCAGCCAGAGCAGGTTTGGGTCTATACCCCGACGCCGGAAAAGGTCGCGGCCCTCAGCAGCCAGTACGGTATTAACCCGGCGCAGAGCGCGCAGGAAGTAGCACAGATCGCCGATATCGTCTTTGGCGCGGTGAAGCCTAACGTGATGATCAAAACCCTGAGCGAGATCACCTCCAGCCTGAATAAAGATACGCTGGTGGTGTCGATTGCCGCAGGCGTCACGCTGGATCAGCTGGCCCGCGCCCTCGGCCACGATCGCAAAATCGTGCGCACCATGCCCAATACCCCGGCGCTAGTGAATGCGGGCATGACCTCTATCACTCCAAACGCGCTGGTGACGCCGGAAGACGTTGCCGACGTGCTGGCTATTTTCCGCAGCTTTGGCGAAGCGGAAGTGGTGGCTGAATCGATGATCCACCCGGTAGTAGGCGTCAGCGGCTCCGCCCCGGCCTATGTCTTTATGTTTATCGAAGCGATGGCCGACGCTGCCGTGCTGGGCGGTATGCCGCGTGCGCAGGCCTACAAGTTTGCTGCCCAGGCGGTAATGGGATCGGCGAAGATGGTGCTGGAGACCGGCAAGCACCCTGGCGAGCTGAAGGATATGGTCTGCTCACCGGGCGGCACCACCATTGAGGCGGTGCGAGTGCTGGAGGAGCGGGGGTTCCGCGCCGCCGTGATTGAGGCTATGAGCAAGTGCATGGAGAAATCTGATGCGCTGAGCAAGCTTTGACGGGTGCGGCTGTAGGCCCGGTAAGCGTAGCGCCACCGGGCATCACTCTGCTGATATTGCAACGCCGGGCGGCTCTGCGTTTGCCCGGCCTACGTTGGGCACGGTGCGGTTTGTAATGGCAGACCTCAGGCTGCCACCTCCGTACGGTTTCGACCGCCTTTTTTCGCCTTATAGAGCGCCATATCAGCGGCTTTTAGCCAGTCGCGATAGTGCTCCGTGCCTGGGGTAAGCGGCGCGAGGCCCACGCTGATTTGCAGCGTCAGATGCGGCGCGCAGGGTAGCCGGATCTCCGCCAGGGTATCGTGGACCCGGCTCATCGCCGCCAGCGCGCTATCGACCGGCGTGCCGCTCATGATCACGGCAAACTCATCGCCGCCAAAGCGCCCAATGATATCGCTCCCGCGCAGGGTGAGCTGCAGATGACGGCTAATGGCGATGATCGCCTCATCCCCCACGTCATGACCATAGGTATCGTTGATGGTCTTGAAGTAATCGACATCAATAAGCAGCAGCGTCGCCATTCGCTGGTTGCGTCGGCTGCTCTCAAACTCGTTGCGCAGTAAAATTTCCCAGTGCCGCCGGTTGTAGACGCCGGTCATGCCGTCGCGGGTGCTCATGATCCGCAGGCGCTGCTTCTGCCTCGCAAGCCGGGTAAACGTACGAAAGCTGACCCAGGCAAACAGCGGCGGATAGAGCAGGATAAACGGCAGGCAGAGCCACCACTCCAGCGGCGCGCTGGTGAAAGTTACCGCCGTACCGGTAAGCTGGAGCATCACCAGGCTCGCCCCCAGCAGCAGGGCGATGCCAATGCCGAATAGTCGCGGCCCCCCCATGCCCATCAGCATCAGGCTGACCATCATCACCAGCACCGCCGACGGCATGATGTTTATCCCCATCACGCCAATCCAGATCCCCGCCAGGATAGCATCAATCTTAAGGTTATTGATCTCGGCGGCGTGAGGATCGCTTGAGCGGTTCGCCAGCTGCCAGGCGAGATGTGGCCAGACAAAAGACCAGCTTAAGAGAAATAGCCACCAGCCTCCGGCTACGGGCTGGGAGGTCATCGCGCCACCTAAGGGAAAAAAGAGGCATCCAAGGCCAAAAATACGCGGTAATCGAAGCCGCCGCGCAAAAAGCTGGCCAGACAGGAAGTGCTCGTCCTGACTGGGGGTATCAACCCACTCCTTGTTTACTGCCGTTTTAGAATAAAGATTGTTATCATTCATCATTATTGGGAATATTCTGAAACATTTCCCAAAATTATAGAGAGGCGCGGCGGAGAGAAAGTATGATATTTCGGGTGAGAGGCAGATCACACTCACCCGATAGGGCTAAGCTTATCGTGAGCGCGGGTGGTGCAATAGCTTATTGAGGTACTGCTGCAGCAGCTCGGTGTCCTGGCGAGGCACCTGCGAGTCAGGGCTGGCTGCTTCCAGCGCCCCTTCAATGCTCTGAATTAATGCCAGTTGCTCCGGTTGGGCCATATGACGCAGCAGAGCGGTAACGACAATCTCCAGCGCCTCCACCTGGGCAACCAGCTCCTTTGACTCTTCTTCCTTTTCCGCCAGTTTAACCAGCAGCTCTGCAATCAGATTTTTCATCGCGCACCATCCCCATACACAACTCTATAAGATTTTCAGCCAAATTTATCATGGCAGATTACACAAAAGTAACATTTTAACTACTATTTTTGCGTCGCGCCTGCGGCAGTGCGGCGAGTCTGCCTGAGTACGATTGCCAGCTGCCAGATATTGATCAGCACCACCACGGCGGTGGCGATAAATACCCAGCGGAAACCGGCCATCGCGGAGATGCTGGCCCCCATCAGCGGGCCGGCGACGTTGCCCAGATACATAAATGACTGGTTATAGCCAAAGATACGACCGGTCACCTGCTCGCTGGCATATTTCAGCAGCAGCGTCTGCACCGCAGGCAGCATCGCTCCGTCGGCAAACCCCAGCAGGAAACGTAAGATACCGAGCTGCAGCGGTGTGGTCACAAACGACATGGCGAAAAAGAGCGCTACCGCGCAGATTAGCGTGGCCATCAGGATCCGCGCCGTGCCGATCCGGTCTCCGAGCTTGCCGAGACGCGGAGCGGACATCAGCGCCGAGACGCCGGGTACGGCGGCAATCATGCCGCTGAGGAAGGCAATATTGCTGCTGTCCGGGGCCAGCGACTGGACAAACAGCGCCAGAATCGGCCCTACCGAGCCGTTACAGAGCTGGATCACCATGGTGGTGACAAACAGGCTTAAGATGAGCTTTGGATAGGGCAGGCTGGCGAATACCGCTTTGCCGGTGAGGCGCTGCGCCTTGCTGATTTTGGGCCGCACGCCCTCTTTAATCAGGAACAGCGTCACCAGAAAGCTCACCATCAGCAGGGTGGCAGTGATAAAAAATACCGCCCGCAGGCCAACGTGATCGGCGAGAAAGCCTCCCAGCAGCGGGCCGCAGATCACGCCGCTGATCTGCGCGGTGGAGAGCGTGCTCAGCGCCCAGCCGCTGCGCTCGCGTGGCACCTGCGAGGCCACCAGCGCCATGGCGTTGGGAATATAGCCGGAGGTTAGCCCCATAATTGCCCGCAGAAACAGCAGCTGCCAGACGTTGGTGGCAAAGGCCTGCAGCAGAATGGCAATGGCCATCCCCAGCGAGGCACGGAGCAGCATCAGCTTACGTCCCTTGCGGTCGGCAAGGCTGCCCCACATCGGCGAGACGATGGCCGACACTAAAAAAGTCACGCTAAAGGTCAACCCGGACCACATTGACAGCGCCTCGTGCGAGGTCACGCCCATCTCGGCAATATAGAGCGGCAAGAACGGTAAAATCTGGCTGATCGCAAGGCCGGTAAAGAAGCAGCCAAACCATACCGAAATAAGATTAACCTTCCAGGATTCCATAAGCATCTGCAATTATTCAGGTTTTAACAGCAGGCTCCAGCATAGCATAACTGTGGATTATGCTTAGCGGCACTTAGCGGCATAATCCATACCCACGCATCCCGAGGTGAAAGTGGTTGGCGTGGGCGGCGTTATACTCCGGGCCTAAGCCGTTGCCGTAGTAGCCGCAGCTGGCGCTAAGCATCGCCCGCAGCCAGGGCTGGGTCTTGTCCTGCTTCCAGCCACGCAGCACCGTCACCTGCTGCCCGTTCGCCAGGCGAAAGCCGCTGATATCCAGCGCCTCTGCAGTGGCGTGCTCGCTCAGCCGGGCGTTGGCGCGATGGTAAATATTGCGGCAGGCATAGCTGCCAAGATGATCGATGCGCACCAGCTCGCTGGACATATAACGTTCGGTCAGCGGCCGGGCCTGCTGCTGCACAAAGAGCGCCGAGCTGAGCGCCAGCGGGCAGGAGGCGAGAAAGCTGCTGCTGAGCTTTACCGAACCAAAATCCCGTACCCGTACGGTGTTAGTCAGCGGACAGGTGCCAGTGCTGTCGGCAACCGGCCGGGAAGCAATCAGCCTCTTTTGGTTGGCTTCTACCAACAGAGCATTGCACTGCTCGGGCGTCAGCCGCTTAAGCTTAAATTGGGTGATGCGACCCGGCGGATCGTCGAGACGCAGCGGTACAAACGGATTGTAGTACGAAGGCAAGTAGCGATAGCCCACGACGCCTGCCCCCACGATAAGCAAAAAAACGATCGCTCCTGTTCCTCTCACGCGCTCTCCCCTTCCATCGCCCTCAAACATTATGGCAGAAGGCCGCGAATCACGCGTTTTGACGTGGTAAGGTATCTTTTTTCGAGCGATAAGAGTGGATGTGGTGATGGCAAAAATGCGGGTAGGGATCGTCTTTGGTGGTAAATCGGCGGAGCATGAGGTGTCGCTCCAGTCGGCAAAAAATATTGTCGATGCCATTGATAAGAGCCGCTTCGACGTGGTGCTGCTGGGGATTGATAAGCAGGGGCAGTGGCATATCAACGACACGGCCAACTATTTACGGAACGCCAGCGATCCGGCACGTATCGCGCTTAACCCCTCCGCGATTAGCGTCGCCCATATTCCCGGCAGAGAGACGGCGCAGCTTATCAATGCCGAGAGCGGCGCGGCTCTGCCTGCGGTAGATGTTATCTTCCCTATCGTTCACGGCACGCTGGGTGAAGATGGCTCCCTGCAGGGAATGCTGCGGATGGCGAATCTGCCTTTCGTCGGTTCCGGCGTACTCGGCTCGGCGGCCTGTATGGATAAGGACGTCACCAAGCGCCTGCTGCGCGATGCCGGGCTAAAGGTTGCTCCGTTTATCACCCTCACCCGCGCTAACCGTCAGCGACTCTCTTTTGCCGACGTGCAGGCGCAGCTGGGCCTGCCGCTGTTTGTCAAACCGGCCAACCAGGGGTCGTCGGTTGGCGTCAGCAAAGTAACCAGCGAGGCGCAGTATAATGCCGCCATCGATCTCGCCTTTGCGTTCGATCATAAGGTGGTGGTGGAGACCGGTATCAAGGGGCGGGAGATTGAGTGTGCCGTGCTGGGGAACGATAACCCACAGGCCAGCACCTGCGGCGAGATCGTGCTCAACAGCGAGTTTTACGCCTACGACACTAAATATATTGATGATAACGGCGCGCAGGTGGTGATCCCGGCGGCGATCGATCCGGCGGTAAACGAGGCCATTCGCCAGACCGCCGTGACCGCCTACGAGACGCTGGGATGCGCAGGCATGGCGCGGGTTGACGTCTTCCTGACTGATGAGAACGAGATCGTCATTAACGAGATTAACACCCTGCCCGGCTTTACCAATATCAGCATGTATCCCAAGCTGTGGCAGGCCAGCGGCTTGGGCTACACCGATCTGATTAGCCGCCTGATCGATCTGGCGTTAGAGCGCCATCAGGCCGACAGCGCTCTGAAAAGTTCGATGGCTTAATCCTGCGATTCCGCCGCGGTCTCCTCCTCGGGACGGCGGCGAATGATCAACCCCGCCAGCCAGAAGCTAATAACCCAGGTCACCAGGCCTACCGCATAGGTTTGCCAACCCTTCGCCTCAAATCCCAGCAGCCCAACCACGCCGTTAAGAATAAAGATCAGCCCGATAGCAAAGGCGTAGTAGTGCCAGTCACGGCGAATTTTGGCAGGCAGTTTCATAGCAGCTCCGGTAGAGAAAAACAGCATCGGAGCATATTACCGATGGCAAGTCCATGACGCATGCGGAAAATCCGAAAACGTTAATAAAACGCAACAAAAGTCATGATTTTGTGACTGGAGATGTAAAACCTTAAACCAGCCTAATAATAATGCGTAAATTGTCACCAATCTGATATTGACAATCGTTATGACCTGTCAAAATCAACCTGAATTACTGGTGCATTGCCAGCTCAATAACGCGTATCGGAGGTCACTATGGCAGAATTTATGATGTCGAAGCCCTTTGCCAACGAGAAGAGACGAGACGCCTCCACGCCAGGCAATATCGCGTATGCGGTCTTTGTGCTGCTCTGCTTCTGGGCAGGTGCGCAGCTGCTGAACGCGCTGATCCACGCGCCCGGTGTGTTTGAGAATTTTATGCAGATGCAGGAGAGCAATCGGCCGCACATCGATATGGGAATCGGCGTGGGCACGATCTTTGGTCTGGTTCCGTTTCTCATTGGCAGCGCCCTGCTCGGCGTAATCGCCCTGCTGCTGCGCTGGCGTCACTATTAACGTGACGCCGTAAGTAAATTAATTCGCTTGCATACAGCGCGCCCGACGATCGTCCACGCGCTTCGCAAACCAGGCAGTTGTCAGGTTGCGGGTGATCTTCGGGCTCTCCAGCTGAATACCCGGCAGCAGCGCTTTCGGTAGCGTCTTCCCGCTCTTCTTCTCCGCCAGCCGGTAAACTCCTTTATAGAGTTCGGTCTCCTCAAAATCCTGGCGATCGCCCCTCTCCAGCTGATCGCGGATCTCGGCGTCGCTGAGACCCAGCTTCGGTCCCAGCTTGCGCACCGCCCGCTCGGTGCTGCCCGCCTCGCGGCTGCCGTAGAGGATCACATCCCCGTCCAGCGCCAGCTTCACGCCGCTGGCCTTGCTGACCGCGCTTTGGAAAGCCGCGTTGCGGCTGGCGTACCAGCCTGCGTTGAAGTCGGCAAAGCGGTAGAGCGGCTCACTATAGTTAGCCGGGTAGTTAAGCAGGTGGTAAGTCCCGAACCAGAGACCGCCGCGCCGGGAAAAGACCTCCTGACGCACGGTGCCCTCCATCTTCCACGGGTAGCCCCGGGTGTGCTGCTCGGCAAAGGCGATGCTGACCTGCATCGGTCCGCCGGTATGCACCGGATTGAGCGAGCCAAACAGCGTCTGCCCCAGCGGAACGATATTGATCAGGTCATCGAAAATGGCGCTAAGCTGCTTCTCGGTTTTGACGTTATCGAGCCGTTCGGCGTAGCTTTTGCCGTTGGGCGAGGGGACTTTCAGCGCGGTGCGCACCACAAACGCGGGAATGTGCAGCCGCCCGGCGCGCTTCTCAATCTCCTGCCAGGCGATTTTATTCAGCCCCGGCACGGCAGGATCGGCCTGATAGTTCGACTCCTGCTGCGCCACCGCCAGCACCGAGCAGACGTTCTCCCGCGTCGGCGCAAGGGACTGGCTTTTGAAGGTAGTGGCAAGATCCTCCGCCCAGGCGTCACGATCCTTTACGCTGGCGGGGATCTTCTGCCGCACCAGCTTCGCCACGTCGATCGCCTTCTCGCCCTCTTTGAGCGGCGGCGGGCGCGAGGTGCTACAGCCGACGAGGATCAGCCCCGCCAGCAGGGTTAAACTGCGTGATGCTTGCATAGCCGCTCCGGTCATTAGCTGAGTGAGGTTGTCGCCTGTACCACATCCTCACCGTCAAGTTCACGCTCAAAGGTACGTAAACGCTTATAGATAGACATCAGTTCCACCAGCGTGGTCCAGGAGTTGATGAGATACTGGAACGAGCTGCGCACCTGGTCGAAAACGTTGGTGATCTGGGTCATCAGGCCGAGCGTGATCGTACCGGCAACCATCGACGGAAACAGCAGGAACAGGCCGAAAACGTTGTCGATCTGCAGATAGAAGATGCGCGCAATGTTGAAGTACATATAGTGGAAGTAGAGACGGAAGTAGTTCCGGCGCACCGCGCTAAACAGCTCGCGTACGGTGGGCGGCGAGGCGCGCTCCGGATCGTCCTCACCGTAGACCAGCTCTTTACGGTAGGCCGCTTCGACGCGCTGGTTTTTAAACTCCAGCCCCGGCAGCTTGATCCCCACCACTGCCAGCAGGCCAGTACCCACCAACGACCAGACAATCGCGGCGATCACCAGCCCGTAGGGAACGTGGCCAACAATCGGCAGCTCTGGCACGTGCGGCGACAGGGCGACGAGGATAGGCAGAAACGCAATCAGCTTCATTATCGCATTGAGCAAGCTGACCCCCATATCCTCCAGCGTCGAGGAGAAACGCATGGTGTCCTCCTGGACACGCTGGGCCGCACCCTCTATATGGCGCAGGCGGTGCCAGTTAGCCATGTAGTATTCGTTCATCGCCGTACGCCAGCGGAAAACGTAGTGGCTGACGAAGAAGTTATTCAGCACCGCGACGGTAACCGCAATCATCGCGATGCCGAGGAATACCCCTGTTTCACGGTAAAACTGGCCGATGGCTACCTTATGCGGTGCGCTAAGGGCGCGCTGGATCAGATCGTAAAACGGGGCGTACCAGGCGTTGATCGCCACGCTCACCTCGACCATAAACCAGGTAACGAAGATAATTAGCGCGGTGCCGAGAATCGACCAGCGCTGCCAGCGGTGCGGGGCGTACGTGAACCAGAACAGGGCAAACGCGCCAACGCACAGGGCGTAATAAGCGTAAAAGATCAGGTAGCTGCCGGACCAGAAGCGCGACGCGCCTATCGGGGTCTCCTTAGCGGCACCTACAATGCGGGTTAACCACTCCCCGCCGCCCGCCTGCCAGAAGATGACGGCGATCAGCGACCACAGGATCGCCGAGAGCAGAAACGGCCCCGGCTTGGGAAAAAAAGATTTAAACATGAAATTCTCCTGCGACAGCTCACTCTTATTGTGTTGTTGATTCGCTATGGGTATGAAAATACCGAAGCCAGTGAGATTACCACAAGCGCTTCATGTCAAAAGAAGACATTGTGTTGCAGGAAAAAAGCGTCTGTTTACCTGGCGTTACGCTTGACCACGAAATAAAGCGCTTTTCCGGGCTTTGCATCGCGCCGGTAAGTAGTATAAATACGCTCTATCTCTTTAACTTTTTTGATGGATGCTGTCGTTGAAACGTTGCCTGCTCTTATCCACCCTGTTGTGCGCCCTGACCTTTTCATCAGTACATGCGGCGCAGACCTCCCCCGACCCGGAATTTGCGTCCGACGTTGTCGATCGCTATGCCAACCATATCTTCTACGGCAGCGGCGCAACCGGTATGGCGATGGTGGTGATCGACGGCAACCAACGCGTGTTCCGCAGCTTCGGTGAAACGCGTCCGGGCAATAACGTGCGTCCCCAGCTCGACTCGCTGGTCCGCATCGCCTCCATCTCCAAGCTGATGACCAGCGAGATGCTGGTCAAGCTGCTCGATCAGGGCGTCGTAAAGCTCAACGATCCGCTCAGTAAATATGCCCCTCCCGGCGCACGGGTACCGGGCTGGCAGGGATCGCCTATCACGCTGGTGAATCTGGCCACCCACACTAGCGCCCTGCCCCGCGAGCAGCCCGGCGGCGCGGCGCACCGCTCGGTCTTTACCTGGCCAACCCGTCAGCAGCGCTGGAACTGGCTCTCGACCGCGACGCTGAAAACCGCCCCCGGCTCGCAGGCCTCCTACTCAAACCTGGCCTTTGACCTGCTGGCGGATGCGCTGGCCAACGCCGCCGGTAAGCCTTACGCCCAGCTGTTTGACGAGCAGATCGCCCGCCCGCTGGGGATGAAGGACACCACCTTTACCCCCTCGCCGGATCAGTGCCGTCGCCTGATGGTAGCGGAGAAAGGGGCCAGCCCCTGTGACAACACCCTGGCGGCCATCGGCAGCGGCGGGGTCTACTCTACGCCGGGAGATATGATGCGCTGGATGCAGCAGTTCCTCTCCTCAGATTTTTACGCCCGCAGCAACCAGGCTGACCGGATGCAGACCCTGATCTACCAGCGCAGCCAGCTGACCCGCGTGGTAGGGATGGACGTACCGGGTAAAGCCGACGCGCTGGGGCTGGGCTGGGTCTATATGTCGCCGAAAGAGGGTCGGCCGGGGATCATTCAAAAAACCGGCGGCGGCGGCGGATTTATCACCTATATGGCGATGATCCCCAGGAGCAACGTCGGCGTTTTCGTGGTGGTGACCCGTTCTCCTCTGACCCGCTTTAAAAACATGAGCGACGGGGTTAACGACCTGGTCACCGAGCTGAGCGGCAACCGACCGCAGATCGTCCCGGCCTCCTGATCCTCTCTCCGCGTCGGGGTGGTTAACGCCTGTTTTGGCGAAACACCCCGGGGTTGATTGGGTTATAATAGCCCTCTGATTCACCAACCTCAGGCATACCATGACCGATTTAATTTCTCGCCCGCGCCGCCTGCGCAAGTCTGCCCCGCTGCGCGCCATGTTTGAAGAGACAACGCTGAGCCTCAATGACTTTGTGTTGCCCATCTTTGTTGAAGAAGAGCTGGACGACTATAAAGCTATCGACGCCATGCCGGGCGTGGTGCGCATTCCGGAGAAGTATCTGGCGCGTGAGATTGAGCGCTTCGCCAACGCGGGCATTCGCTCGGTCATGACGTTTGGTATTTCGCACCACACCGACGCCACCGGCAGCGATGCCTGGCGTGAAGATGGCCTCGTGGCACGCATGTCGCGGATCTGTAAAGACGCGGTGCCGGAGATGGTGGTTATGTCCGACACCTGTTTCTGCGAGTACACCTCTCACGGCCACTGCGGCGTGCTGTGCGATCACGGCGTTGATAACGACGCTACCCTGATCAACCTTGGCAAGCAGGCGGTCGTGGCCGCTGCCGCCGGAGCCGATTTTATCGCCCCGTCCGCGGCAATGGACGGCCAGGTGCAGGCGATCCGCCAGGCGCTGGACGCCGCAGGCTTTACCGATACGGCGATCATGTCCTACTCCACCAAGTTTGCCTCTGCCTTCTACGGCCCGTTCCGTGAAGCAGCCGGGACGGCGCTGAAGGGCGATCGTAAAACCTACCAGATGAACCCGATGAACCGCCGGGAAGCGATCCGCGAGTCGCTGCTCGACGAAGCGCAGGGCGCTGACTGCCTGATGGTTAAGCCGGCAGGCGCGTACCTCGACATCCTGCGCGACATCCGCGAACGCACCGAGCTGCCGATTGGCGCGTACCAGGTCAGCGGCGAGTATGCGATGATCAAGTTTGCGGCCCAGGCCGGTGCCATCGACGAGGATAAAGTGATCCTCGAGAGCCTGGGTGCGATCAAACGTGCCGGTGCGGATCTGATCTTCAGCTACTTCGCGCTGGATCTGGCCGAACGTAAAATCCTGCGTTAAACCGTCGTGCCCGGCGGCGCTCTGCGTGCCGGGCATCCTAAACTTCACCTCTCTGTCACATAAACGCCATCTCGCCCTTCTACTGTCAGCCTAAGACGGATGGAGGAGCCACCATGTTTAGTCTCGACAGCGTTCTTGATGACCTCTGGCCACAGGCCAAACCCGCCCCCTGGCAACGCAACCTGCTTAAGCGTCTGCTCTACGAAGAGGAGTTCCAGCAGTTCGCCGCCCGCCATCGCCACCTGAAAGGGCTGGATATGGTCGAGCAGATCCTTGAGCATCTTCGCATCCGCAGCACCCTCTCCGCCCACGACCTTGAGCAGATCCCCGAGCATGGCCCACTCATCATTATCGCCAACCATCCTACCGGCACCCTTGACGGTCTCGCCCTGCTTCATGCCGTCTCTCGCGTGCGGCGGGATGTGAAAGTCGTGACCAACCGAATGCTGAGCCACCTTGAGCCGCTCAGCTCGCTGTTTATTCCTGTCGATAACCTCGGCGGACGCACGCGCAGATCCTCATTGCTGCAAATGGAGACGCAGCTGCAGCAGGGCGGCGTGCTGATCTTCTTTCCCGCAGGCGAAGTGTCGCGCCTGACCCGCCACGGCATTGGCGATGGGACCTGGCACAGCGGCTTCGTGAAGCTGGCAGCGAAGTTTCGTACCCCGCTGCTGCCGGTGTTTATCCGCGCCCATAACAGCCTGCTCTTCTACGCCAGCACGCTGATCTCCTCCACCCTGCCGATGCTGCTCCTGATGCAGCAGATGTTTCGCCGCCAGGGCAGCAGCCTGCCGATAACCCTGGGCCAGCGCATCCCGTGGGAGAGCCTCCATAATCCTCACGCCAGCGCCCGCGAGACGGCGGAGCGGTGCCGCCAGCATGTTATCCGCCTGGGCAAAGGCCAGCCGGGGCTGTTTAAAACCGAATGCGCCATCGCTCGCCCGGAGGGACGGCTAACCCTAAAACGCGCTCTGGCACAGGCGGAGTGTCTCGGTCAGACATCCGACGGCAAGACCATCTGCCTCTGGCAGCGCAACGGCGAGGAGGATGTTCCGGTGCTACGCGAGCTGGGCCGCCTGCGGGAGATCGCCTTTCGCGCCGTAGGTGAAGGCAGCGGGCAGCGGCGCGACATCGACCGCTATGACGATGACTACCTGCACCTGATCCTGTGGGATGAGGCCGATCTGGAGATCGTCGGCGCGTACCGTTTTATGCCCACGGCAAAGCAGGTAGCGCAGCAGGGACTGGGTGGTCTCTACAGCTATAGTCTGTTTAACTATGACGAAAAAATGGACGACATTTTGCAGCACGGCATTGAGCTGGGACGCAGCTTTATTCAGCCGCGCTACTGGGGCCGTCGCGGGCTGGACTACCTCTGGTCAGGAATTGGCGCCTACCTGGCACGCTACCCCCAGTATCGCTATCTCTTCGGCCCGGTGTCGATCTCCGGTGGCCTGCCCCCGGCGGCACGGGATCTGCTGGTGGCCTTCTACCGCCTCTGGTTTCCGCCGGTGCATCCGCTGGCCGTCTCCCGCCGCCCCTGGCCTGCCTCACTCCCCGAGGTGCTGGCCCAGTTTACCGGCGACGATTACACCGAGGATCTTACCCGCCTGAAGTCGCTGCTCGGCAACCTGGGCTGCGGCATTCCCCCGCTCTATAAGCAGTATTCAGAGCTATGCACGCCGGGCGGCGTCCAGTTTATCGACTTTGGTAGCGATCCGGACTTCAACCACTGCGTGGATGGCCTGGTGCTGGTAGATCTCACCCATCTGAAAAGTCAGCGCTATGCGCGCTACATCGGTGCGCATCTGATGCCGGGTTAATGCCCGGTGGCGCTTCGCTTACGCGGGCCTACACACCGCACCGTACCCTACGTAGGCCGGGCAAACGCAGTGCCGCCCGGCAATGCAGCATCAGTACCATAACGCTATTTTTCACCACGCCGGGGCAGGCTGCACCACTGCCCCGTACGTTTCGGTGCACTGCATTTAGCACACTTTTTCCATATCATTGAAATCACTAGGGTTAATTTTCTGGCATCGCCTTTGCAGTCTCTGGTTCAGACTCTGTTTAATGGCGAGGCAGAACACGATGACAACGCAAACAACCACACTGAAAAGAACGCTCGGCAGCTTCCGTCTCTGGGGGATTGCCGTAGGGCTGGTGATCTCCGGCGAGTATTTTGGCTGGAGCTACGGCTGGTCGCAGGCGGGCACGATGGGCTTTCTCGTCGTGGCGCTGGCCATTGCGGCGATGTACTGCGCCTTTATCTTTAGCTTTACCGAGTTGACGACCGCTATCCCCCACGCGGGCGGTCCCTTTGCCTACGCCTACCGCGCCTTCGGGCCGACCGGCGGGTTTATTGCCGGGTTTGCCACCCTGATTGAGTTTGTCTTTGCCCCACCGGCGATTGCGATGGCCATTGGGGCCTACCTGAACGTGCAGTTTCCGGCGCTGGATGCAAAATGGATCGCCTGCGCCGCGTACGTCATCTTTATGACGCTGAACATTCTCGGCGTCGGTATTGCGGCCACCTTTGAGCTGATCGTCACCCTGCTGGCGATCTTCGAGCTGCTGGTGTTTATGGGCGTCGTTGCGCCGGGCTTCTCCTGGAGCAACTTCACCGCCAACGGCTGGGCAGGCGCAGAGAGCTTTAGCGGCCTCGCCCTCTCCGGCATGTTTGCCGCCATCCCGTTCGCTATCTGGTTTTTCCTCGCCATTGAGGGGGCGTCTATGGCCGCGGAAGAGGCGAAGGATCCCCAGCGCACCATTCCACGGGCATTAGGCGGCGGTATCCTGACCCTCACCTTGCTGGCGGTTGGGGTGATGATCTTTGCCGGTGGCGTCGGCGACTGGCGTAACCTCGCCAACATCAACGATCCGCTGCCGCAGGCGATGAAGGTCATCGTCGGTAACAACAGCGGCTGGCTGCATATGCTGGTCTGGCTGGGGCTGTTTGGTCTGGTAGCCTCGTTCCACGGCATCATTATGGGCTACTCACGGCAGATCTACTCCCTGGCACGGGCGGGCTATCTGCCAGCCAGCCTGGCAACGCTGAACCGTAAGACCCGGACGCCGCACCTGGCGATTCTGGCAGGCGGCGTGGTGGGCATCGCGGCTATCTTCTCGGACTCGGTCATTATTATCAGCGGCATGCCGCTCACCGCCTGCATCGTGACGATGTCGGTATTCGGCGCTATTGTTATGTATATCACCTCGATGGCCGCGCTGTTCAAACTGCGCCGCAGCGAGCCGAATCTTATCCGACCCTTTAAAGCGCCGCTGTTCCCCTATGCACCGGCGTTTGCGCTGGGCATGGCGGTCCTCTGTCTGGTGGCGATGGTCTGGTATAACCCGCTGCTGGCGCTGATCTTTGCGGGGATGATGCTGGCTGGCTACCTGTGGTTCCGCAGCACAGCCACGGCCCGCGCACGTGCCGGACTGGATCCGCAGCTGCGTGCCCTCTCCTGAGGAGGCGACATGTATAAAACCACTCTGGCGCACCGAACCTACCGGTTCGCCAGTTTGAAAACGCTGCTGGCGAAAGCCTCCCCGGCCCGCTCCGGAGATGTGCTGGCGGGCATCAGCGCCGACTCTGCCGAAGAGCGCATGGCGGCGAAGATGGCGCTGGCCGAGGTGCCCCTGCGCGAGATCCTGGCTAACCCGCCGATCCCTTATGAAGCGGATGAGGTTACCCGGCTGATTATCGATACCCACGACCGCGACGCGTTCTCCACCATCAGCCACCTGACGGTAGGCGACTTTCGCGACTGGCTGCTGGACGACGCCACCGATCCCCTTACCCTAAGCCGCGTAGCCCGTGCCATCACGCCGGAGATGGCCGCCGCCGTCAGCAAGTTGATGCGCAACCAGGATCTGATCCTCGCAGCGAGCAGGTGCCGGGTTGTGACCCGCTTTCGCAACACTATCGGCCTGCCGGGTCATCTGAGCGTGCGTCTGCAGCCCAACCACCCCACCGACGATCTAAAAGGCATCGCCGCGAGCATGCTCGACGGCCTGCTCTATGGCGCAGGGGATGCGGTGGTCGGCATTAACCCCGCCAGCGACAGCCTGCCGGTGCTCGAGCGGCTGAACCATATGATGGATGACATCATTAGCCGCTTTGCTATTCCCACCCAGTCCTGCGTGCTGACGCACGTTACCAACACCCTGGCGCTGATAGAGCGCGGTGCCCCCGTCGATCTGGTGTTCCAGTCGGTGGCAGGCACCGAAGCGGCAAACAGCGGCTTCGGCATTAACCTTGCGCTGCTGACAGAGTCCCGGGAAGCCGCCCTGAGCCTTGGCCGCGGCACGCTGGGTAATAACGTGATGTACTTTGAGACCGGACAGGGCAGCTGCCTCTCCGCCAACGCTCATCACGGCGTCGATCAGCAGACCTGCGAGGCGCGGGCCTACGCCGTGGCGCGTCACTTCGATCCGCTGCTGGTCAATACGGTGGTGGGATTTATTGGCCCGGAGTATCTCTATGACGGGAAGCAGATTGTTCGCGCCGGGCTGGAGGATCACTTCTGCGGCAAGCTGATGGGCCTGCCGATTGGCTGCGACGTCTGCTATACCAACCACGCCGAGGCGGATCAGGATGATATGGACACGCTCCTGACGCTGCTGTGCAACGCCGGGCTGACCTTCCTGATTGGCGTCCCTGGGGCAGATGACATCATGCTCAACTATCAGAGCACCTCGTTTCACGATGCGCTCTACGCCCGCCGTCTGCTGGGGTTGAAACATGCCCCGGAGTTCAGCGAGTGGCTGACGAAAATGCAGATTATCGATAGCGCAGGCCAGCTGCGGCTTACCGGAGCCAATCATCCGCTGCTGAGCGTGCTGCCGCCTGAGGGGGTAAACGTATGAATCATCCTGACGCCTGGGCGTTACTGCGCGAGTTTACCGATGCCCGTATCGCCCTGGGGCGCAGCGGTGCAAGCCTGCCGACCCGGGAGGTGCTCAGCTTTGGCCTGGCCCACGCTCAGGCTCGTGACGCGGTCCACCAGCCTTTTGACAGCGAGCCGCTGGTGCAGCAGCTGACGGCGCTGGGGTTGCAAACCCTGACCGCCCACAGCGCTGCGGCGGATCGGCCTATTTATCTGAATCGTCCGGATCTGGGGCGCAGGCTGAGCGACGAGAGTCGCGAGTCACTTCAGGCCAGCCGGGTGCCCGCCCACGATCTGCTGCTGGTGATTGGCGACGGACTCTCTTCCCATGCGGTGCACCGTCAGGCGATAGGGCTGATTACTGCCCTGCTGCCCTACCTGCAGACGCTGGGGCTGACCACCGGGCCGGTGGTGCTGGCGCACCAGGCGCGGGTGGCGCTGGGGGATGAGATTGGCGAGACGCTAAAGAGTAGAGCGGTAGCGATGCTGATTGGCGAGCGCCCCGGATTGTCTTCCCCGGACAGCCTGGGCGTCTACCTGACCTGGCAGCCGGAGCGCGCCCGCCTGGACTCAGAGCGCAACTGCATCTCCAATATCCGCCCAGAGGGGCTGAGCTACGAGGCCGCAGCGTTTAAGCTCGCCTGGCTGCTGGAGCAGGCCTTTTTACGCCGCCTGACCGGCGTTAAGCTAAAAGATGAGAGCGATAACCCGGCGCTGCATGAGCGGGTTAAGCCCCGCCTTACCGAATCAACGCCCTGCCAGAGCTAAGCTTTCACCTGCTTTACCGGCCAGCAGACCGGCGCGACGCCGTTGAGGGCCGGTTTGGCAAACAGGTAGCCCTGGAAATGTTTGATACCGGCAGCCTCCAGCCAGCACCACTCCTCTACCCGCTCCACCCCTTCCGCCACGACGCTAATCTCCAGCTCGGCGCAGCACTTCACAATGGCGTTAACAATCGCCTGCTTCGGGCCATGCAGATGAATATCGGTTACGATGCTGCGGTCGATCTTTAGCTCACCCGGCTGGAACTTGGTGAGCAGCGACAGTCCGGCAAAGCCTGCGCCGAAGTCATCAATGGCCAACCCAATGCCCGCCGAACGCAGCTGCATAATCGCGATGGTAAACTCGTCGTAGCCGGAGATCACCTCGTCTTCGGTCACCTCGACAATCACCTGCTCAGGAACCAGTCCGTGGCGGGTGATCTGCGCCAGCAGGATATCCACCGCACCAGGAATATTCACCAGCGACATCGGCAGCAGGTTAATAGAGAGCTTATGGCTGCCGATACCGATCTGTTTCGCCAGCGCAAACGCCCACTCCTTTGACAGGAGGTCGGCCTCGTGAATTTTATCCGGTGGGATAGAGGCAAAGTAGTCCTGCGGCGAACCGCCGTTTGGGCTACGGATCAGCGCCTCAAAAGAGCTGATCTGCCCACGCAGCGGCTCCACGATAGGCTGAATGGCGAACTGGCACGGCTGATCGGGGAACAGGAACGGCAGGGTTTGCACCAGCGGCGTCTCGACGGGCACAAACGCCCAGCGTTCAGGCTCATTCCGCCCAGGATACTGTTCACGCCAGCTGCCGCGCAGGAATGATTTGATAAACTTATAGACCCGCCCGTCACAGGCGAGATTAAACTTAAGCGCCCCGGCAATAATCACCGAGCGCAGCACCGATCGTGGACTGTCATAGCGGAGATCGAACAGCGACATGCCTGGGTCTTCAAAGTGCCGCTTGGGGGCATAGTCGCGCATCAGCTCGACCACGCTATCGTGCCGCGGATCGCGATTGATTTTGGCATACAGGTTATTCACATCTGCCAGCGGCCCTTCAAGCACCTGAAGAAAATGGGTCCCGTCGAAAAGTAAAATACCGGAGATCTGCAACTCTGCGTTGCGGCTCTGCGCCCGGCACACCAGATCGCCTAACTTTGACGCATCAAAGTCGGGACTCAGGCGGCTCCGGTAAATCAGTGTAGAAATCATAATGTTCAGATCCTTTACGACAGGTGACGCAATCAGTATACCTTGCGGTGAAGGCTTTACGCCTCTCTCTGTGCCCTCATTGCAGCACTCTTCTTACAGAAAAATCGGTATTCTCTCGCCCTGAAACCCGGTCCGCCATTTTGCTGCAATACTTAAGAAGATTTGTTCCATTCAAGATGCACAGAAGGAATAGCCAACAATGACAACAGAGCAACAATTTTGCCAGCAATTCATGGAAAAACCGTTGGATTTTCTGGCAAATGAGCTGGGCGATCTTTTAACAAGCAAAAAACTACGCCTGACTACGGCGGAGTCCTGCACCGGAGGGCTGCTCGGCTCGACGTTGTGCGCAGCGAAGGACACACCTTCTTTTTTCGGCAGCGGATTTATAACCTTTACGGATGAAGCGAAGATGACGCTGCTAAATGTGAACCCGGAGACACTTGCTAAACATACCGCCGTCAGTAAAGCCACGGTGGAGGAGATGGCAACGGGCGCGGTCAGGGTATCAGGTGAAGATGTCGGCATTGCCGTTAGCGGCTATGGCGGCCCGGACGGCGGCGAAGACGGCACGCCTGCTGGCTCCGTCTGGTTTGGCTGGGCGCTGCCGGGCAATAAAGTTGATTCAGCGCTTCAGCACTTCGAGGGCGAGTGCACCGAGGTGCTGGCACAGGCGGTAAAATATGCCATCGTCGCGCTGCTTTTCAAGCTGGGCTATACGCCTGATAGTCGCCCTGAACATTAAATCGCGAAACGCATCTACGCCCGCTGCATCACCGCTGCGGCCACGACGCCGTTGCGCCCTCGTCGTTTTGCGGCATAGAGCGCGGTATCGGCCTGATGGATCACCCCGCTGGCGATAAGATGCAGCGGCCGGTTTTCGGTCACCATGCTGCATTCGCTAAGGGTCGCTATGCCGATGCTGATGGTCAGGTAGCCGGTTGGGCTGGCAGAGAGAGGAATGCGTAAGGCATTGATACTTTCCCGCATTCTCTCTGCCATGGCCAGCGCTCCTGCACTGTCGGTACGCGGCAGGATCACCAAAAACTCCTCTCCCCCGTAGCGGCTGACGTTGTCTTCAGACTGGCGACGCGCCGCCACGAGGGCGTCGGCGACCCTGCGCAGGCACTCATCCCCCGCCTGGTGGCCGTAGGTATCGTTATAGCGCTTAAAGTAGTCGATATCGGCCAGACAGACCGAGAGCGGAAACTGCTCATCAAGGGCGTTGGTGATCGCGTTAGAGAGGCACTCGTCCATATAGCGACGATTAAACAGGCCGGTGAGGTGGTCGTGCTGGGCATGCTGCTGCAGGATCGCATTGGCGCTGGCAAGCTTCTGTTCCGCACGGCGGCGCTCGGTAATGTCCACCCAGGTCACCGACAGCCCCACCACGTTACCAGAGGCATCATGCACCGGTACGGAGTGGGTATCGTAGCAGCGCTTACGCCAGACGATCTCCCGGCTGGGGATCTCCGCCCCGGTATCGGCCAGGGCAAAAGCAGCCTGAAACTGATGCCAGCAGCCGGGCATCTGTTCAGCAATGTGGCTCTCTGCGGGGTCGTTAGCGGCGTCATCCATCAGCTGGGCCATCGCCTTGTTAGACATGACCAGTCGCCCCGTGCGGTCAATCATACAGAGTGCGACAGGCGTCGAGTCGTAGATGGTCTCCAGCTGCATAACGCGCTCGCCGAGCGTCGAGATATTACGGTCAATGCCCCGGTAGCCGCGCAGTTCACCCTGCTCATCAAACAGCGGAACGCCGCTGGTTTCGAGTACGACGATCCGCCCGTCGGCGCGGCGATTGCGGTTAACCAGCCCGGAGAAGGGGATGCGCTTAGCAACAATTTCGCCAAAAGCGCGTCCGACGCGCTCGGCTTCACCGGGCGGCATAAAGTCAAAAGGGGTACAGCCAATCACCTCTTCCGGCGAGACGCCCAGCAGGCTGGTCACCACTTTAGAGGACCAGGTGTAGCGCCCCTGGGCATCAACTTCCCAGACCCAGTCTGAGTTGTTATCGAGTAGATCAATGAGATGCTGCGTATCGACACTGCTGGAGTCAGATGGCTTTTTATTATTATTCATGATTAGTACTAACGTTCTCCCCGCTAAACGGGATCGGGTTACTTAACATTGGGCCTGCCTTTAGCGGAGGACGGTGATTTTCGATAATGACAATAATGCCAAAGCATGAAATTCTCATTTTCCGCCGGTTATTATAAGTCACGTTAACCACTTTCTTCATCTGCCACAGACAGGTTATCGTATTGTTATGGCCCTGCCTTTAGGAATCGTTGTCACTTTTTATTGGGTTATGCCACAGATCTGCCTGAAGAGGAGTGGCGAGGCTGGCAGGACGTAAGAATAGAGCTAAGGGATAGAGCAGAGAAGAGGCGTACAAGGAGGATGCAGCTGAAAAGAAAAAGCCCTCCGCCAGCGTACTCACGAAGGGCTGGAAGGGCTAGCGCAGGCTTATGCCGCTGCCGCCCCCTTTGGCTGCGTGGCGATATGTCCGGCCCAGAGTCCCGCCACCCACTTCACCCCTTTGGCGGTAAAACGCGCCTGGGAGAAGGTGTGCTGGTTTTCACCCACGCCGGAGCGCAGGGTGAAGTAACCCGCCTGCTGATGATGCAGCTGCGGCGTCAGCGTGCCGTTAACGCGGTACATGATGTTGCGCTCCAGCAGGAACTGACGGAACTCCGGCTCTTTCACCTTCAGCATCTTGCAGAGCTGGCGAAAACCCAGCGAGTCCTGCACCTCAACGAAGCGGTCGAAAAACTCCGCTTTGGGTACGGAGAGCGCCAGCTGCTGCTCGGCTCTCTGGCGCTGCTCATACTGCTCGGCCCAGGCGCGGGCCGCCGCTGCCGGATTAGTGAAATCGGGCAGCGCGGTCTTGTTTTCGCGCTCCTGCCAGCGATCCAGTGCAGCGGCGGTAAAGCCCGGCGACAGACGCGCCACGGCCAGCAGGGAGTCACGCTTGTTCAGCAGAAACTCCTGATAGCTCTCGCCATCCCGCTCAAACATTGCCACCCGTACCGGCTCAGATAAACGCTGCGCCGTTTCGAGGCTTTTCACAATACGTTTTACTTCACCGTGGGTTATGCCTGTCAACGCAGCGATTTCACGGCTACTCATCGTTGCCGATTGATCCAGAGAATTAAGGCTTTCAAATGGAATCATCATAGGCTTCACCACTCACTTACTGTAGCACCCGACTGGGTTGTGTAATTATTATACTAATCCCTGTTCAAATATCCAGTAGTTTTTTTGAGCGATTTTAGTTAAGTACCATCTTGTCAGGGTTAAGGCTGTCTCACGAAGATAACGCCTCCGCAACTACCAGATTAGGGGGTATAAATTACTCATATTATCAATCATTTAGGATTATTCCCTCTATTATCACCTGCTAAAAAAACCAACAATTTTGCCACCTTACTTGATGGCAAATGGAACAGGAAGATGAAAAAAATTACTCTGGGAATGTTGGTAGCAGCCAGCCTGATGAGCGGCGCCGCAATGGCAGAGAGCAATACGCTCTCTATTGGCTATGCGCAGAGCGACGTGGAAGGGTTTAAGGATATTCGCGGCGTAAACCTGCAATACCGCTATGAGTTGGACTCTCCGCTCAGCGTGCTCGGCTCTTTTACCTATATGAGCGGTGATGACGATCAGGATTACTACGTGGCCTCCGATGCGGTGCATAACAGCATCGACGTGAAATATTACTCCCTGATGGTTGGCCCGGCATACCGTATCAACGAGTATGTTTCCCTCTATGCGCTGGGCGGCATTGCCCATACTAAAGCCGACGGCGATACCACCTGGGTAAACGCGGGCGACTACTACGTCGGGCGTGACAGCATCTCTGAGAAATCCACCGATTTCGCCTGGGGCGCGGGCGTGCAGTTTAACCCGACCGAGCAGCTGGCGATTAACGTTGGCTACGAAGGCACTAACGTGGATATCGACGGCAGCCGCTCTATCAACGGCTTTAACGTCGGCGTCGGCTACCGCTTCTAATTCCGCTCTGATGCCGGGAAGCGCTTTCGCTTACCCGGCCTCACGTTCACAACCCGTGGTCTACACTAGTTTTATTGCCCCCGACCGACTTACGGACAGGCGGTATAAAAATAATAACGGGTGAACAAAAAATGAAAAAAATTGCAATCATCGGCGCAGGGCCGACGGGTATCTATACCTTTTTCTCCCTGCTCAAAAACAGCACACCGCTCTCTATTTCTATCTATGAGCAGTCCAGCGAGGCGGGCGTGGGCATGCCCTACAGCAGCGAAGAGAACTCCAGAATGATGCTGGCCAATATCGCCAGCATTGAGATCCCGCCCATCTTTTTGACCTACATCGACTGGCTGCGCAGCCTGAGCGAAGAGCACCTCGCACGCTATGGCGTGCAGGCGTCATCCCTGCATGTCCGCCAGTTCCTGCCGCGTATTCTGCTCGGCGAGTACTTTCGCGCCCAGTTTCTGGCATTGGTGGTGCAGGCGAGACAGCTCGGCTTTGACATAGAGGTGCACGAGTCCAGTCAGGTGACCGATATTGAGGCCACGCCGGAGGGCGTTCGTCTGTGGACAGAGAATACGCTGGCTGCGGAGCGGTTCGATCTTGCGGTCGTTGCCACCGGACACGTCTGGCCGGAAGAGAGCAGCGCGACCCGCACCTATTTCCCCAGCCCCTGGTCGGGGCTGATGGAGGCCCATATTCCGGCCTGCAAAGTGGGCATTATGGGGACCTCCCTGAGCGGCATCGACGCGGCGATGGCGGTGGCGATTCAACACGGCACCTTCTTTGAGACCGAGGATAAGCGCCTGCACTTCACTCTCGAAGACGACAGCAAAGCCCTGCAGATGGTGCTGATGTCACGCTCGGGTATTCTGCCGGAAGCGGACTTCTACTGCCCTATCCCCTACGAGCCGTTATCTGTAGTGACGGAGCGCGCGATTGAGAATGAGATCGCCGCCGGGTCGGAGGGTCTGCTCGACCGCGTCTTTGCGCTGATGGTCAACGAGCTGGAGCTGGCGGATCCGCTCTGGAGCAAGCAAATTGCCCTCAGCACGCTGGATGCCGACAGCTTTTTCGCGGCCTGGTTTGCCGATCGGAAAAAACAGGATCCCTTCCGCTGGGCAGAAGCCAACCTGGATGAGGTTGAGCGCAACAAGCGTGACAGGCGCACGGTGCCCTGGCGCTACACTATCCTGCGGCTGCATGAGGCTATCCAACCTATTGTCCCGTGGCTTAACGAACAGGACAGCGAGCGGTTCAAGGTCGGTCTCGCCCGCATCTTTATCGATAACTATGCCGCCGTGCCCTCTCAGTCCATTCGTCGGCTGCTGGCCCTGCGTGAAGCCGGGATCCTTAACGTTCTCGCGCTCGGTCCGAACTACGAGATGGAGATCGGCGAGAAGCAGACGACAATCTTCGCCGAGGGCGAGCGGTATCGGTACGATCTGTTTATTGATGCACGCGGACAAAAGCCGCTAAAGACGGAAGATCTGCCCTTCCCGACGCTGCGCAAGCAGCTCGCCGCCAGCGGGGAGGAGATCCCTACGGTGGGCGATGACTACACGCTCCAGGAGCCAGCTAGCGTTCGCGGGCGCATCGCCTTTGGCGCAATTCCCTACCTGATGCACGACCAGCCGTTTGTTCAGGGCATCACCGCCTGCGCAGAGATCGGTGCGGCCATCGCCAGGGCAGTCGCGCAGCCAGCCACCCGCGCAAGGGGCTGGCTCCAGATGCTGGAGCTGTAGCGATTGTTATATATCGGATACAAATAAAAGAGCAGAGGGAATCATCCCTCTGCTCCTCTTGACCCTGCTTTACTGACCTGCACTCTCTTCCACCGGCACCTTCTTTTTAGCCGTGAAGTTATAGATCACCAGCAGCGCAAAGATGCCGGTGATGGTCAGGGTGATCATCCCCTTATCCATAAATTGCGCCATATTGCCGAGGATAATCCCCACTACGCCGAAATCGGTATCGGAGAAGGTGGTGTTGGTCAGCCCAATCGCCCCGAGAACCGGTAGCAGCGCAACAGGCAGGAAGGTAATTAAAACCCCGTGGGCAAACGCCCCGCAGATGGCCCCTCGTTTACCGCCGGTAGCATTACCGAACACGCCTGCGGTAGCACCGCAGAAGAAGTGCGGTACGACGCCCGGCAGGATCAGGACCCAGTGCAGCTGACCGAGGATGAACAGCCCTACCAGCCCGCCGATGAAGCTGGAGATAAACCCGACCAGCACCGCGTTTGGTGCGTAAGGGAAGACAATCGGGCAGTCCAGCGCGGGTACGGCGTTCGGCACCAGCTTCTCAGAAAAACCGGTAAAGGCCGGAACGATCTCCGCGAGGATCAAGCGCACGCCCTGCAGGATAATAAACACGCCCGCCGCAAAGGTAATCGCTTGGATAAACGAGTAGACCAGATAGTTTTGACCGCCGCTGAAGTTTGCCTCTACATACTCTTTACCCGCCGATACCGACAGGATGAGGTAGATAACCATCATGGTCAGGGAAATAGAGATGGTGCTGTCACGCAGAAAACTGAGGTTTTTCGGCATGTTCATCTCTTCGGTGGATTTAGACCCCTTACCCACCAGGGTACCGATCCAGCCAGAGAGAACGTAGCCAATCGTGCCCGTATGCGCTAAAGCGACCTGATCGCCGCCGACGATTTTACGCATATAGGGCTGAGCCAGCGCCGGGAACGCCGCCATTAAAATACCCAGCGCTAACGACCCGGTATAGATAAGCTGAACACCTTCAAAACCGGCTACCGAGAGGATAATCGCTACCATGCAGGCCATGTAGAAGGTGACGTGCCCTGACAGATAGATATATTTCAGTCGGGTAAACCTGGCGACCACAATATTTGCCACCATACCGAATGCCATAATTAGCGTGGTCGGCGCACCGTACTTGGCGAGGGCAATAGAGACCATCGCTTCGTTGTTCGGGATGATCCCCTGCACATCGAACGCTTCTTTAAAAATATCGCCCAGCGGGGTTAATGAGCTGACCAGAACAGAGGCACCGCCGGCCAGGACTAAGAAGCCAAGAATGGTTTTTACGGTTCCCTTAATCACATCCGGGAAAGGCTTTTTTTGTGCCACAAGCCCGAACAGCGCCACCAGCCCAACAAGGATGGAGGGCACCTTCAGCACATCGACGACAAACTGCAAAAGGTTTTGAATAAACATATTAACCTCTACGGGAAGATGTTCATCTCGGATTACGCGTTATTTTTCTCAAAATACTCGCGTATTTTTTGTTCGATCTCTTTCAGATCGATAATGTTATTGATGATGATAATCTTGTCCTCTGGCAGGTTAGCGCTATAGGCAATATCCTTCGCCATCACAAAAACGTCAGCTACGTCAGGCGTTACCGACCCCAGGTCGGAGTGCTCGACCTCGGCTACAATATTGAGGTTTTTCAGCACTTTTTTGATGTTCATCTCCATCATGAAGCTGCTGCCCAGACCTGAACCACACACCGCCATCATTTTCATAACTCACCTCATTAATCGTTGATCACTGTTCGTCTACTGGGCGATACCGTTATCGGCCAGTAAAATTGCATTCAGTTCTTCTCTGCTGCGGGCGTTGAAGACCTTTTCCATCTCGTCTTCATCAGAGAGCAGCTCAGCCAGCTGAGAGATCATCTCTATGTGGCTGTTGCTGTCCGGCGCGGCAAACATGAAAACCGTGTCTACCGGATCGTTCTCATCAGCATTAAACACCACGGGTTCAGCCAGCTTTACCACCGATAAGCCCAGCGCCTTAGCGCCCTCTTCCGGACGGGCGTGGGGCATGGCAATCCGCGGGGCGATAACGAAGTAAGGCCCGATCTCCTCTTTCTGGCGGATAATCGCCTCGATATAGTTTTGTGATATGGTCCCCTCGTTGAGGAGAGGAGTCCCGGCAATCTGAATGGCCTCTTTCCAGTCCGCGACGCGCTCAACGTACTGAACTTTTTCGTTATTTAACCACTTTGCCAGATGCGACATGTTTTTCTCTCCGATCTAAAAAAACGCGTTTCTCTGTTTCAGGCTGCTTGATACGTATAGACATCTTTAAGATGTATAGTCATCTAGATAGTGGACTGGGATCTGGGCAGATACAATATGTAACGGTCACATTGCGGCGAACTCGCGGGATTTGGATGCAAATCCGTTAAGCCGATCACATCTCTACATCACTCAAGTGGTGCTAAGCGAAGAATATCAGGCATACATGTATAGACAGGCTCAGGGGAGCGACTCTTTCACACTTATCGGGAAGAAAATCGATGGTCGATGGCATTACAGAGAAGCAGAGAGAGGTAGTCGATTACATCCTGAAGAAAATTAAGGATGACGGCCTGCTGCCCGGCGATAAGCTGGATACTGAAATTGCTATTGCCAAAAATATCGGCATTACCCGCGCTACCGTTCGCGAAGCCACGCGCATTTTAATAGAGCAACAGCGCATTTATCGGGTAAAAGGCTCGGGTCTGTATGTAGGGTCAATTGGCGTAAGCAACCACTCCGGACGGTTTCATGCTCTTTCCCCCTTTGATTATCAGGCCCAGAAGCACGGCTATAAGGGCGTGCGCAAAGTTATCTCTGCCAGCATTATCCGCGTTCCCTCCCCTGATATGGCCCAGGCGTTACGTATTAAGAACAGCGACAAGGTCTATAAAATCTTACGCCTGATGTGCTTCGATGATATCCCCGTTGCGCTGGAGCATAGCCACCTGCCGGTGAGCATGTTTAGCACCATGGAGTTCAGCAGGCTGGAGATCTCGAAATTTTCCTATATCGAACAGATTACCGGTAAGAAGATCCAGCGCAGGGACCAGAACCTGGCGGCGATCAATTTGGCTGACCCGGATATTCTGGCGTTGTTGCAATTAAAAGAAAATGATGCGGTTATCGAGCTTACGGAGACGGTGTATCTGGATGATGGGACGCCCTGCGAGGTGAATATCGCGATAATTAATACACGGATTTTCCCGCTGCGGCAGGATTCGCGACGGCCTTGAGTAGATAGAGACCTGTAGAGTTTCAATTCCGTTAGCGTCTTCTTAAAAGGCCGCCTACGCGGCCTTATCAATTAAAACTCAGGCAACTGCCCGAGGTTATCCCTTGTTGTTCCATCGGGTACAGTTTTCAAATAAAAAACTCCACCTACAGGATCAATAATTACTCTGGCTCCATGATAGTATTGCCCGTCACTCCTCTGTAGTATCGTGATAAATACATCACTTTCATTAAAAATCCTGTTTACAACGTCTTGCCTTCTAAATTCAACGGAAGCGCCTCCCCCCTGAGAAACTCTAAGCATGTCAATATGGGAATGATTCGAATTATATCGCACAGCATATACATAATAAGTTGACATATATAAAACTTGATAATTGGCAGCAATATTACTGCCTTAACTTTATAACCCCTGAACAATAAAATGGCGCAATAAATCTTGTTCAAAAAAGGCATAGCTTACGAAATTACATTAAATATTTTCACATTACAAAACATGCAGGAATTTAATATTTATTAATATAATTCTTGTAATCACAGTTAAAAACCCGACATTCCTTAACAAATTATTTACAAAATAGCGCAAGAGGAGATAAGAACACGGAAAAATCAAAATGACACAAATATGTCTCAAGAGAGAAACGGGATTTAGACAAAAAGTAGATAAGTGATTGACTGGAATGGTGCCGATAATAGGAGTCGAACCTACGACCTTCGCATTACGAATGCGCTGCTCTACCAACTGAGCTATATCGGCTTATCCGGGCGCGTCACGAGCGTGACTACGGTATGCAAGGTTAAGAAAAAGCGTCCGCCTCGTCAACTCCCCTCGCGTTTAGTTGTTGTTTTTTACAGCACAACCTTGCCAATTCAGCACGAAAAGTATGGTCATTACCCTATCCATTCCCCTTCTGGTTGCGTCTACTCTCACACCAAGCAACATTTTTTTAACACTAGACTATCATGCCCTCTTTTTCTTTCAAATTCAGCTACCTTGATTGTTACACGACCGCGCTCAAGCCCCGCCAAAACAGGCCGATGATATGATAGACCAGCTACCAGATGGACTGGATAGAGTGGATAAACTAATGCAAAAATTCGCAGTCACCGATGACCTGTCCAGCCCTGACCTGGAGCATAAAAGTACCGCAACCTTTATCAAACGCGCTCTGCTGCTGATGGTCTCGCTCCTGACGGCGCTGTTTGTTATCGCCATTGTCGCGCTGCTGATCATCGTGCGGAATATTAATCAGGATGCCGACAGGCAGAGCGCGATGCTGCTGGATAAGGCGATCCATAACCGGGTAGATACGCTTACCACGCACATCAAAGACTACGCCTGGTGGGGTGAGGCCTACAGCCATCTGCACCCTAACGTAGACACCGACTGGGCCTATACCCGCCAGAATATGGGCGCGACGCTCTGGCGTGATTTTACCTACGAAGGGGTGTTTGTGCTGGATGGTAACGGCCAGACCCGGTACAGCGTCATCAATGGCCAGCTGGTTACCCGTTCGCTCACTGAATGGTTGGGAGAGAACCCGCTTCCCAAACTGCTCCAGGCGATCGATAAACCGGACGCGATGCCGGTAGCCAATACGGTAGTGATGCAGGCCGGGCATCCGGCGCTGGTGGCGGCCGCACGCATCACTACCGGCGACGACTCACAGCTCGTCTCCCTCCCCGGCCCGGCTTCTACCCTGGTGTTTATCGACGTGTTGGATGACAAAAAGCTGGTCGCGCTGGGTGAAGAGTACGGCATTACGCAGGCGCGCGTGCAGCGAAAGGGTGCCCCGAAGCTGGCAGGACGGCGCGGGATAGCCACGCTGCCCGTTGATGGCCATCAGATAACCTTCGAGTGGAAAAGTGAAGATCCGGGGCGGGAGCTAATGCACTAAATCCTGCCGCTGCTGATCCTGCTGGCGCTTTCTACCGGCGCTCTCAGCGTGGTTCTGAGTCGCAACGTGCTCAAAAAAGCACGTATGTATGATGAAAATACCTTTCTGCTGGCCCAGAGTCGCCATGCCCTTACTGCCAGCGAGCGCCGCTTTCGCGACGTGGCGGAAGCCACCACGGACTGGATCTGGGAGACGGATACTGACCTGCATTTTACCTGGCTCTCCGATCGTTTTCCGGGCATTACCGGGCACAGTATCTCGGCCTGGCTGGGACGTCCAGTAACGGCATTTATGGAGGCGGATAACCAGCCGCTGGCGGAGTGGATTAAGCTGCCCGGCCAGACAGGCCATCGTCGCCTGTTGCACTGCCGCTACCTTTCGGCGATGGGCCACCAGCGCTACTGCCATATCGCCATTAAACCCGTCGTTACACCGGAAGGGATCGTCGGCTACCGGGGCACCGCGACGGATGTCACTCTTGAGGTAGAGGCGCAGGCGCGGGTAGAGTATCTCTCCCGGCACGATGAGCTGACCGGGCTGCCAAACCGGGTCCGCATGCGCGAGTTCCTTGAGGGCAAGCTGCAGGCGCTGCCTACGCCGGAGCATCCGCTAGCGATGATGAGCCTCGATCTGGATAAGTTTAAGCCGGTCAATGACCTGTTTGGCCACGGCGCAGGCGATGCCGTTCTGCACGAGGTGTCAACAAGGCTGCGGAGCTGCGTACGTGACTACGACCTGGTGGCGCGCCAGGGTGGGGATGAATTTATCCTGATCATCTCTGACATCCAGCACCGCAGTGATATCGAACTTCTCTGCAATCGGATCATCGACGAGCTGGCACGTCCCTTTGTAATCAACGGTAATGAGATATTTATCGGTGCCAGCATCGGTATCGCTATGGCTCCGCAGGATGCGGTAGATGCGGGAGAGCTGCTGCGCTTCTCAGATATCGCGCTCTATAAGGCCAAAAACGCCGGGCGCAACAGATGGATGTTTTACACTCCTGAGATGGCCGAACAGGTGGTCCAGCGGCGCGAAATGGAAAATAGCCTGCGCGACGCCCTTAAAAAGCAGCAGTTCCGCCTGGTTTATCAGCCGCGCTACGGCCACAACTCCTCACGTATTATCGCCGTAGAGGCGCTGATCCGCTGGGAGCATCCGGAACTCGGCCTGCTGATGCCAGAGCAGTTTATCTCCCTGGCCGAGGAGACCGGTCTGATTATCCCCCTCAGCGACTGGGTACTAAAAACGGCCTGTCACGACGCGCAGCAATCCCTGCCCGGCCTCTCCGTCTCGGTGAATATCTCTGCCGTGGAGTTCCAGTCATGGGGTCTGATCGATCGCGTCAGGGATGCGCTCCAGGCATCGCAGCTCGACCCGGCCAGGCTGGAGATCGAAATTACCGAAAACGCCACGCTGTGGAACCCTGAAAATAGCCTTGAACTGATGCTGGCGCTAAAAAAGCTGGGGGTGAAGCTGCTGATGGACGACTTTGGTACGGGCTACTCGTCCCTAAGCTATCTGCGCAACTTCCCCTTTGATGGTATCAAGCTCGATAAATCCTTTATCTCCGATATGCCAGAGAGCGACAGCGCCAATACCATCGTTGAAAATATTATCGGCCTGGGTAAAGCCTTCTCGCTAAGCATTACGGCAGAGGGGGTTGAAACCGAGGGGCAGCTGCAGAAGCTGATGATGATGGAGTGTGATGAAACCCAGGGCTACCTGATCGGCAAGCCGCTCAGCCTGACGGCGCTCCGCGAGCAGATGGCCGCGCTGGACTCGGCTGCGCAGGAGCGAACAGGCCAGCAGAGCCAGGGATAGCGCGGGCGACGGCGTGCGTCGCCCGCAGACAATCAGGCACGACCATCAGGCACGAATAGTATCGTCGCCGAAGCCAACCCACTTGTAGGTGGTCAGGGCTTCAAGACCCATCGGGCCGCGAGCGTGCAATTTTTGCGTACTTACGGCCACTTCTGCGCCCAGTCCAAACTGTCCGCCGTCGGTGAAGCGCGTGGAGGCGTTGACGTATACCGCAGAGGAATCCACCTCGTTCACGAAACGGTTGGCGTTGCTCAGGGTACGAGTGAGGATCGCATCCGAGTGCTGAGTACCGTGCTCGCGAATGTGCTCGATGGCCTCATCCAGCGAGGCCACCAGCTTGACGTTGAGATCGAGGGATAAAAACTCATCGTCATACTGCTCCGGCTTCACCGCTTCGACGTGCGCCGGGCCACCTTGCAGCGTTTTCAGCGCCGCCGCGTCAGCGTGCAGCGTGACGCCGCTCTGCGCCATCTGGGTGCTCAGCGCTGGCAGGAAACGCTCGGCAATCTGCTGGTTCACCAGCAGCGTCTCCACCGTGTTGCAGGTGCTCGGGCGCTGGGTCTTGGCGTTGACGATAATCTTCAGCGCCGGCTCGATCTCGGCGGTGTCATCCACATAGATATGGCATACGCCGATACCGCCGGTGATCACCGGAATAGTTGACTGCTCGCGGCACAGCTTGTGCAGCCCTGCCCCGCCGCGCGGGATCAGCATGTCGATGTACTTATCCATGCGCAGCATCTCGTTAACCAGCGTCCGGTCCGGGCTTTCAATCGCCTGGATAGCGCCTGCCGGCAGACCACACTCCTCCAGCGCCTGCTGGATCACCTTCACGGTAGCCGCGTTGGTGCGCCAGGTCTCTTTGCCGCCGCGCAGGATCGCTGCGTTGCCGGTCTTCAGGCAGAGGGAGGCGACGTCAACGGTAACGTTAGGTCGCGCCTCGTAGATCACACCGATTACGCCGAGGGGCACCCGGCGACGTTCGATGCGCAGGCCGCTGTCGAGCAGCCCGCCGTCGATAATCTGCCCGACCGGATCCGCCAGCTTGCAGACCTGGCGCACGTCGTCGGCGATGCTCTTCAGGCGTTCAGGGTTGAGCGCCAGACGATCGAGCATCGCCTCGCTTAAGCCGTTGCGTCGGGCTTCAAGTACGTCCTGATCGTTGGCCTGGATGATGTCGTGAGCCTGGGCCTCCAGGTAGTCAGCGATCTTCTCCAGAACGCGGTTTTTTTCTCGGCTGGAGAGCTGCGCCAGCTTATACGAGGCTGCTTTCGCAGCGATGCCCATCTGTTCAAGCATACGTCTGCTCCTTAACGGGTGATCATGTCGTCGCGATGGACGGCAACCGGGCCATACTCGTAGCCGAGAATGGCATCGATCTGTTGTGAGTGCTGGCCAGCGATGCGTCGCAGCGCGTCGCTGTTGTAGCGGGAGACGCCGTGAGCGATGTCCCGCCCTTCCAGGTTACGGATACGGATCACTTCACCACGGGAGAAGTTGCCTGTCACGCTTTTGATCCCTTTTGGCAGCAATGAGCTGCCTTTTTCGAGGATCGCCATCGTTGCCCCTTCGTCCACGGTCAGCTCACCCGCAGGCGGTGCGCCAAAGATCCAGCGCTTACGGCTCTCCAGCGGCGAGGTCTGGGCATGGAAGCGCGTCCCCACCGGCACGCCGTTCAGCGCGTCGCCAATGACTCCAGGCCGGCTGCCCGCGGCGATAATGGTCTCGATGCCCGCCCGGCAGGCGACGTCGGCAGCCTGTAATTTCGTGCCCATGCCGCCGGTACCGAGACCAGAGACGCTATCCCCGGCGATGGCCCGCAGCGCATCGTCAATGCCGTGGACGTCGGCAATCAGCTCGGCATCCGGGTTATTGCGCGGATCGGCGGTGTAGAGCCCCTGCTGGTCGGTGAGCAGCAGCAGCTTATCCGCCCCGCCCAAAATCGCGGCCAGCGCGGAGAGGTTGTCGTTATCGCCGACCTTGATCTCAGCGGTAGCCACGGCGTCGTTCTCGTTGATCACCGGCACGATGCTGTTATCCAGCAGCGCGCGCAGGGTATCGCGGGCGTTGAGGAAGCGCTCCCGGTCCTCCATATCGGCACGTGTCAGCAGCATCTGGCCGACGTGGATCCCGTAGATGGAGAAGAGCTGCTCCCAGAGCTGGATCAGGCGGCTCTGCCCCACTGCCGCCAGCAGCTGCTTGGAAGCGATGGTGGCGGGCAGCTCAGGGTAGCCCAGGTGCTCGCGTCCGGCGGCAATCGCCCCGGAGGTGACGATAACAATACGATGCCCTGCGGCATGCAGCTGCGCGCACTGGCGTACCAGCTCCACGATATGGGCGCGGTTGAGGCGGCGCGATCCGCCCGTTAACACGCTGGTGCCGAGTTTTACCACCAGCGTCTGGGTGTCACTCATGATTCTCTGCCGTTTTACGAATAAGGAAATGTGATGTCAGTCTGACGTTGTAACAGGAGTGAGGCCGCTTGCCAATAACCTCGGTCAAAAGCATGAGAGATTGCTGCGAGGATCGGCAAGCCTAACGGCAGATTTTTGCAGTTTTATTGCAGAAATAAATAAACACGGATTTTTAAAATTATTCCGACATTGTCATAAATCTTTCATTTCCGAACGTTAAAACCCTCTCTGTTTTCAGCAGGTATAAGCCTGGCGAATATTAGAGCGTCTTTTGTTTAAATCGGGAATCAAAATGAAAAAGAGTACTCTGGCATTAGTGGTAATGGGTCTGGTTGCTTCCGCATCTGTACAGTCCGCAGAAGTGTTTAATAAAAATGGCAACAAGCTGGACGTTTACGGCAAAGTGAAAGCCATGCACTACTTCAGCGATGACAACAGCAACGACGGCGATAAAACATACGTTCGTTTCGGCTTTAAAGGCGAAACCCAAATTAACGATCAGATTACGGGCTTCGGTCGCTGGGAAGCGGAGTTTGCCGGTAATAACGACGAAAGCACCTCCGGGCAGAAAACCCGTCTGGCCTTTGCCGGTGTGAAAATTAAAGATTTCGGTTCACTGGACTACGGTCGTAACCTGGGCGTGCTGTATGACGTGGCCGCCTACACCGATATGTTCCCGGAGTTCGGCGGTGACGGCCTGGCCCGTACCGACAACTTTATGACCAAACGCACCAGCGGCGTGGCGACCTACCGTAACAGCGACTTCTTCGGCATGGTAGACGGTCTGGATCTGACCCTGCAGTACCAGGGCAAAAACGAAAACGGCCGCAGCAGCGTGGTGAAACAGAACGGCGACGGCTTCGGTACCTCTCTGGCCTATGACTTCGGCGGCAGCGACTTCTCTATCGTTGGTGCGTACGCCAACTCTGACCGCACCAACGCGCAGAACCAGATGGCCCTTGGCCGTGGCGCGAATGCAGAAGCCTGGGCTGCTGGCGCGAAGTATGACGCCAACAACGTCTACGCTGCTGCGTTCTACGGCGTATCTTACAACATGACCCCGATCTCCTCCTCTGCGGGCTTTGCCAACAAAGCGGATAACTTCGAAGCCGTGCTCCAGTACCAGTTCGACTTCGGTCTGCGTCCGTCCGTGGGCTACGTCCTGACCAAAGGCAAAGATATTGAAGGCTTTGGTGACGAAGATCTGGTCAACTATATCGACGTAGGCGCAACCTACTATTTCAACAAAAACATGTCGGCCTTCGTTGATTATAAAATTAACCAGATTGACGACGATAACCGCCTGGTTACCACTAACGACGATGTCGTTGCCCTGGGCGTAACCTACCAGTTCTAATTCTGGCTAATAAAAAGGCCCTTCATATTATTGAAGGGCCTTTTTCATTTATGGTGCTTAATTAATCAGGCGCTGAGTTTGATCGGCTCATTTTTAAAATCATCGGCAGGCTCCAGCTTTAACTCCAGCGATGCCAGCAGCTCGTGTGCGCGCTCGTGGAAGGTACGCAGCGTCTGCTCAAGACGATCGGTCACTTCTGTATCTTTTATGGCAACCGGCTCCCAGTGGCCCTCTTTATTAAAGAGGCCAAACTGGTAGGTATAGGTGAAGCGTTTTTCCTGGGCTTCCATTATCATCCACCAGCCCCAAAACTCACGCTTCTCAGGGGCAGGTTTCACGTTGACGCATACGGCAAGGCAGTCAAAAAAGAAACGGTTCCCTTCGCACTGCTCCTCACGGATATAGGGACCAAGCGCCATAAATTTCTTGATCAGTCTGCTTTTCGGGTGTCCACTCGGTAACGTCATTGCGATCTCCTTTTGTGATGCAACTGTTTTACCAAATCAATGGAATTAAGCAATGCATTAACACAATCTATGCTTCATCCAGCCCGTAATTTCCTGCAGCGCCTTATCAAAGTTGCGATAGACCGGCTTAAAGGGGATCTCCAGCAGCTTACCGTCGGCAGAGGATGAGGCAATGAGCCGCGACTCCTCTTCCGGACTGAAGGGATCGTTTTTCCAGAAGCCAGAGAGCATCGGCGTCGGGCATCGACGTCCCAGCAGGCCCTGGGTTTTCAGCGAGTAGCGGTTTAGCTCGACGCGCAGCGCCTCGTCCGAAGCGTCATGCATCCCCAGACAGCTTGCCAGTACGTCGAGGTACATCTCAGGTACGCCGCTGAGGCGCTGAGGATCGGTGAGCAGCGAGTGCACCACCGGCCCGAGGCAGGCCACCGCCTTCAGACGCGGCGACTCAAGATAGGCCAGACGCACGGCAACGTTCGCCCCAAAGCGGAAGCCAAAGGCGGCCACCCGGGTGTGATCGACCCACGGAATGTCCGGCAGCGCTTTCAGCACGTGCTGGTGCAGCATGCTGGAGTCCTGGGTCAGCTTCCACTTCGACGAGAAGCCAATCGACGGCATATCGAGGGTCAGCATCGCGATGCCGTTCGGCGCAAAGTAGCGCTCAAACAGGTTGTAGTAGTCGCTCTGCAGGCTGTCGAGACCGCCGCACACCAGCACCGTCGGGAACGGGCCGTCGCCTTTCGGCATGTGCAAGAAACCCACCAGCGGCGAGCCACCGGGAATGGCGAACTCCAGCTGGCGCAGCTTGCCGGGTAGACGGCGGGCGGCCTCTTCATAGGCGCGGTTGGCCAGCGCCTGCGCCTGCTCGGCCAGGTCGTCGCCCTTTAGATGCGGATATGCCGCAATGCTGTAGAGATTGGAGGCGTGGAGCCACTGGCGGCCGCTGAGAGCGTCCTCCTGGGTCTGGCTGGCCTTCTGCTGCCACTTCATCGCCTGGGTCGCCCACTCGTAGATCCAGTTGCCGCCGCGATAGCCCACCACCGTGTCATAGAGATCGCTGTCGGTACGCTCGGCCTGGCTCATGACGATCCGCGCCTGCACGTCGAGAATTTCACGCGGATCGACTCCGCGCCAGACCCACAGCAGGCGGTTGATCAGCCGGTACCAGTGCGGAACGCTGGCCCCATCCAGCGCGGAGTCCATCGCCGGGGGATTGCCCCGCTGAAAACGGCGGACCAGCGTCGAGGTTTCGGGATGTTTGAATCGGGGTTTAAACAGGGTTTCGCTGAGGTTAGCCTGGGACATTGCGCGCAGCCTCCATGATTACGTCACTTCATCTATTGTAACCTGCCGGGCGCTAAATAACAGAACGCCCGGCATAACCGGGCGTAAAGTTTAGAAAAAAGCAGCTTAGCGGCCAGAGATAGGCGGTACAAAGACCACGCCCATATCCCACGGCTGCTCAATCCAGGTATCCTGCGGGATATCGATCACATAGTCATCAACCAGCGGGCGACCGGCAGGCTTAGCGAAGATAGTGACGAAGTGCGCTTTTGGATACATGTCGCGAATAGCAACGGCGGTACCACCGGTATCCACCAGATCGTCGATCACGATGAAGCCTTCACCGTCGCCTTCAGCACGTTTCAGCACTTTCAGCTCACGCTGGTTGTCGTGGTCGTAGCTGGAGATGCAAACGGTATCAACATGGCGAATACCCAGCTCACGGGCCAGCAGGGCAGCCGGAACTAAACCACCGCGGCTAACGGCAATGATGCCTTTCCACTGTTCTGACGGCAGCAGGCGTGCGGCCAGCTTGCGGGCGTGAATTTGCAGCATGTCCCAGGTGACGACGTATTTTTCGCTCATGTGAAGTGTCCCAGCCTATTGTAAAGCGGCTTAAATGTGTTCAGGGGAAAATGGGTTGCGCGAGATTATAGAGATCTGACGCACTAAAAACCAGTGTTACGCGGCCCGCCCTGCGCTTTTTACATGCGTCACACTCAGAGAGGCAATAAAGTGGTATTCTCCCTCTATCTCACCCGCATAGCGCGTGATGCTCTGTTATCGCTAATCCTGTGCCCTGCCCCACTTTTTTGCAGGCCATTGACATGGAGAATCATTATGTCTGAACTGTCTCAACTATCCCCCCAGCCGCTGTGGGATATTTTTGCCAAGATCTGCTCTATTCCCCACCCCTCCTACCATGAAGAACAGCTTGCTGAACACGTTATGGGCTGGGCGAAAGAGAAAGGCTTTCACGCCGAGCGTGACCAGGTTGGCAACATCCTGATCCGCAAGCCGGCCACCGCCGGTATGGAGAACCGCAAGCCGGTGGTTTTACAGGCGCACCTGGATATGGTGCCGCAGAAAAACCACGACACCGTACACGACTTCACCGTCGATCCGATTCAACCCTACGTTGATGGCGAGTGGGTGAAAGCCCGTGGCACCACCCTGGGCGCGGATAACGGTATCGGCATGGCCTCTGCACTAGCAGTGCTGGCAGACGACACCGTGGCCCACGGCCCGCTGGAAGTGCTGCTGACCATGACCGAAGAGGCCGGTATGGACGGCGCGTTTGGTCTGCAGGCTGGCTGGTTACAGGCGGATATCCTGATCAACACCGACTCCGAAGAAGAGGGTGAGATCTACATGGGCTGCGCCGGGGGCATCGACTTTATCTCTACGCTGACCCTTTCACGCGAAGCGGTTCCGGCTGGCTTTGAGACCTTCCGCCTGACGCTGAAGGGCCTGAAAGGCGGCCACTCCGGCGGTGATATCCACCTCGGTCTGGGCAATGCCAACAAGCTGCTGGCACGTTTCCTGGCCGGTCACGCTGCCGAACTGGATCTGCGCCTGCTGGACTTCAACGGCGGCACGCTGCGTAACGCCATTCCGCGCGAAGCCTTCGCCACCGTTGCCGTTGCCGCAGACAAAGTTGAACAGCTGAAGGCGCTGGCGGATACGTACCAGGCTATTCTCAGCAACGAGCTGGCGATCAAAGAGAAGAACCTGACCGTGCAGCTGGAGAGCGTCGCCTCTGATAAAGCCGCGCTGTCCACCGCTTCCCGTGACGCGTTCGTGCAGCTGCTGAACGCCACGCCGAACGGCGTGATCCGCAACTCTGACGTGGCGAAGGGCGTGGTAGAAACCTCCCTGAACGTGGGCGTGGTCACCATGGAAGACGACAGCGCAGAGATCATCTGCCTGATCCGCTCCCTGATCGACAGCGGTAAAGAGTACGTGGTTAGCATGCTGGAGTCGTTAGGCACGCTGGCGGGCGCGCAGACCTCAGCGAAGGGCAGCTACCCAGGCTGGCAGCCGGATGCGAAATCCCCGGTGATGCAGCTGGTGCGTGAAACCTATCAGCGCCTGTTCGACAAAACGCCGAACATCCAGGTGATCCACGCCGGTCTCGAGTGCGGCCTGTTTAAAAAGCCGTACCCGGATATGGATATGGTCTCTATCGGGCCAACCATCACCGGTCCGCACTCCCCGGATGAGCAGGTACACATTGAGAGCGTGGGCCAGTACTGGACCCTGCTGACCGAGCTGCTGAAGGCGATTCCGGCGAAATAGTCAGTAACGCCCGGTGGCGCTAACGCTTACCGGGCCTACAGAGATCGCGCCGTAGGCCCGGTAAGGCGAAGCCGCCACCGGGCTTTTTTACAGGCCTAAAACCAGCTGCCGCTCAAGCTGCGGATCGAGCAGCGTCACATGCAGCCCCACCAGCCGCACGCCGCGTTCGCCCCGCCGCTCATCCCAGGTTTTACGAGCGATGGCAATCAGATCCTCTTTGTTCAGCCGGGGCCAGACGTGCTCCTGGGTAGTCTGCTGGAAATCATTAAATTTAAGCTTCACCCCCTGACGGGCGATCAGCAGATCCGGCTTAACCACGGCCAGCCGCCGCTCCAGCTCCGGGTAGAGGCGCTCGATAATCGCCACGCACTCCTCCCACTCGTGAATATCCTCCGCCAGCGTGCGCTCTACCCCCACCGACTTGCGCAGCCGCTCGCCGGTGATCTCCCGCTCGTCGATCCCCTGGCTGCGCTCCCACAGCACCCGGCCAAACTTGCCGAAGCGCTTCAGGAGCATGGCGAGATCGCTCTTCTGCACGTCCTCACAGGTGCGCAGGCCGAGACTTTCCAGCTTGCCAGCCGAGACCTTGCCAACGCCGGGTATCTTTGACAGCGGCAGGGTTTTGAGGAACGCCGGGACCTCGTCCGGGGTGATGACATACTGACCGTTGGGCTTGTTGAGATCCGAGGCGATCTTTGCCAGAAATTTTACCGGCGCAATGCCCGCCGAGGCGGTAAGTTGCAGCTCGTTAAAGATAGTCTGGCGGATCTCCTGCGCTATCAGGGTGGCGGAGCCGTGGCAGTGCACGCTGTCGGTCACATCGAGAAAGGCTTCGTCCAGCGAGAGGGGTTCAATGCGCGACGTGTAGCGGGAGAAGATCGCCTGAATATGGCGTGAAGCTTCTTTATAGGCATCGAAGCGACCCGGCAGCAGGGTGAGATGCGGGCAGAGCTTGAGCGCCATACCGGTAGGCATAGCGCTACGCACGCCAAACTTGCGCGCCGGGTAGTTAGCGGTGCTGATGACCCCCCGCCGCTCCCGGCTGCCACCGATGGCGATAGGGATATCTCGCAGGGCGGGATTATCGCGCATCTCCACCGCTGCGAAAAAGCAGTCCATATCAACGTGTATTATTTTTCGCATCTGCTTATTTTGCCTGGGAAGTCTCCACCCTCACTGGATAAGTATACAGCTTTTGTTGATAAAATGAGAAGCATCGCTTATGCAGAAGCTTAGCCAACGGCCTTTGATATCGGTATGATGGGGCCTGAGCAAAACATTTTGTAAACTCCGCCTGGCGGGCTTGCGAAAAAATACCGGGGTGCTAATGTGAGCGCTCCTAATACAGATTAGTCTGATTTCGGGTCTCTTTTGCCGTCCTGGCAATGTGGTAACCGCTTTATCAAGGAACAAGTAGTATGCGCATAATCGCATTATTCATTGCGATGCTTACAATACCGTGCGTCTCGTTTGCCGGCCTGCTCAGCAGCAACAGCTCAACAACGCCCGTGAGTAAAGAATATAAGCAGCAGTTAATGGGTTCCCCGGTCTATATCCAGATCTTCAAGGAAGAGCGCACGCTTGAGCTGTACGTCAAGATGGGCGAGCAGTATCAGCTGATGGATAGCTACAAGATCTGTAACTACTCCGGCGGCCTCGGCCCGAAACAGCGTCAGGGCGACTTTAAAAGCCCGGAAGGGTTCTATACCGTTCAGCGCAGCCAGCTGAAGCCGGACAGCCGTTTCTATAAGGCGATCAATATTGGCTTCCCTAACGCCTACGATCGCTCGCACGGCTATGAAGGTAAATACCTGATGATCCACGGCGCGTGCGTCTCGGTGGGGTGCTACGCCATGACCGACTCCGGCATCGATGAGATCTTCCAGTTTGTGACCGGCGCGCTGGTCTTTGGCCAGCCGGGCGTGCAGGTGAGCATCTATCCGTTCCGCATGACCGATGCCAATATGGCACGCCACAAGAACTCGTACTACGCGGACTTCTGGAATCAGCTGAAGCCGGGCTATGACTACTTCAATACCCTCCACCAGCCGCCGGTGGTCTCGGTGGTGAACGGTCGTTATGTGGTGAGCAAGCCGCTTAAGAGCAACGGCGCGATCCAGCCTCAGCTGGCATCAAACTACACGCTCCCCGAGACAAAATAGCACCCACTCCCCTGGCATGATTTTGTGCCAGGTCTCATTGCCGGTGAGCGGCTGGGTAGCAATTACGGAGACCACGTCATTGGGCGTGGTCTCTTTTTGAAAGTCGATCTCAACATCCTGATCCAGCAGCTTCGCCACGCCAAACGGCGCCCGACGGGTGATCCAGAACAGGTTGGTCGAGCAGAACGCCATCACGTAGCGCCCATCCGACAGCAGCATATTAAATACGCCCTTCTCACGCAGCTCCCCTGCCAGCGACGCAATGTACTTAAACACCGCCGCCATATTGCCCGGCGTGCGCGGATAGCGTGCGGTGAGCTTGTGCAGCAGCCAGCAGAACGCCTTCTCGCTGTCGGTCTCACCAACCGGTCGGAAATTGCCGGTCTCCAGCGTCTTGTAGCCTGTCAGCTGGCCGTTATGGGCGTAAGTCCAGTTGCGGCCCCACAGCTCGCGGGTAAAGGGGTGGGTATTCTCCAGCGACACTTCGCCCCGGTTGGCCTGGCGAATATGGGCCACCACCGAGCAGGATTTGATCGGGTAGTCCTGAACCAGTTTCGCTATCGGTGAGTTATAGCTGGGCTGTGGATCCTTGAACGTGCGACAGCCTTTGCCTTCGTAAAAGGTAATGCCCCAGCCATCTTTATGCGGCCCGGTTCCCCCACCGCGCTGAACCAGCCCGGTAAAACTAAAGCAAATATCCGTCGGCACATTGGCGCTCATCCCGAGCAGTTCGCACATACAACACCTCCACAGCTCATCGGGGGCCAGGCCCCCGTACGACGTCTTAAGCTTTAACCATCTCTTTTTCAATCAGCTGAATCAAGATGTGGATCACTTTGATATGAATTTCCTGAATGCGGTCGGCGTAGCCAAAGTGCGGAACGCGGATCTCAATGTCGGCGCTGCCAGCCATTTTGCCACCGTCTTTACCGGTCAGGGTAATGACCTTCATGCCTTTCGCGCGCGCAGCCTCGATCGCTTTAATGACGTTGCCAGAGTTACCAGAGGTGGAGATGCCCAGCAGCACGTCGCCCTCGCGGCCTACCGCTTCCACGTAGCGGGAGAAGATGTAGTCGTAGCCAAAATCGTTACCGACGCAGGAGATGTGGCTGACGTCAGAGATAGCGATGGCCGGGTAGCCCGGACGGTTCTCACGGTAGCGACCGGTCAGCTCTTCAGCAAAATGCATCGCATCACAGTGTGAACCGCCGTTACCGCAGGAGAGCACTTTGCCACCGGCTTTGAAGCTGTCGGCCAGCAGCACCGCCGCGCGCTGGATAGCGTGAATGTTGGCGTCATCCTGCAGAAAGTTAGCCAACGTCTCCGCCGCTTCGTTCAGTTCGTTACGAATCAGATCCTGGTACATAAGATGTCCTTCAGAATAGATGAATTTTACGTGCGCAGTTTACCGGATAGCACCACACGCGAGAAGCTAAAGCCATACTTATCACCGGGCGTTTTAGGTATCCGTGCCGTCATCTCCATCAACAATGTGAACCAGGTTGTAATTACTTTGTAAACACATTGCTAAATATAGTGTCATCCACTACAACAATAACATCTAAAGTGGTCAGACCTCCTACAAGCCAGGGAGCAATTGTTTATGATGATGTTGAGTCTTGTCGCAACCGTGGTACTGATTGGCGCGCTGTTCTACCATCGCGTCAGCCTGTTTTTGAGTAGCCTGATTTTGCTGGCCTGGACCGCCGCGCTTGGCGTTTCCGGCCTGTGGTCCATCTGGGTGCTGGTGCCGCTGGCGATTATGCTGGTGCCGTTCAACCTGCCCGCGATGCGTAAATCGATGATCTCCGCCCCGGCGTTTCGCGGCTTCCGTAAGGTGATGCCGCCGATGTCGCGCACTGAGAAAGAGGCGATCGACGCCGGGACAACCTGGTGGGAAGGCGATCTGTTCCGTGGCAATCCGGACTGGAAAAAGCTGCATAGCTATCCGCAGCCGCGTCTGACCGCTGAAGAGCAGGCGTTTATCGACGGGCCGGTAGAAGAGGCCTGCCGCATGGCAAATGATTTTCAGATCACCCATGAGATGGCCGACCTGCCACCCGAGCTGTGGGCCTACCTGAAAGAGCACCGCTTCTTTGCGATGATCATTAAAAAAGAGTACGGCGGACTCGAGTTCTCCGCCTACGCCCAGTCTCGCGTGCTGCAGAAGCTCTCCGGCGTCTCCGGCATTCTGGCAATTACCGTCGGCGTGCCGAACTCCTTAGGCCCAGGCGAGCTGCTGCAACACTACGGCACCGAAGAGCAGAAGAATCACTACCTGCCGCGTCTGGCCCGTGGGGAGGAGATCCCCTGCTTTGCCCTGACCAGCCCGGAAGCGGGTTCCGATGCCGGTGCAATCCCGGATACCGGCGTGGTCTGCATGGGCGAGTGGCAGGGCGAGCAGGTGCTCGGCATGCGCCTCACCTGGAACAAACGCTACATCACGCTGGCCCCCATCGCTACCGTGCTGGGCCTGGCCTTTAAGCTCTCCGATCCGGAAAAACTGCTGGGCGGCGATGAAGAGCTGGGTATTACCTGCGCCCTAATCCCCACCAGCACGCCCGGCGTGGAGATTGGCCGCCGCCACTTCCCGCTTAACGTTCCGTTCCAGAACGGTCCGACCCGCGGTCAGGATATCTTTGTGCCGATTGACTACATCATCGGCGGACCAAAAATGGCCGGCCAGGGCTGGCGGATGCTGGTGGAGTGTCTGTCGGTAGGCCGCGGCATTACCCTGCCGTCCAACTCTACCGGCGGCCTGAAGTCTGCGGCGATGGGTATCGGCGCCTACGCGCATATTCGCCGCCAGTTCCGCATCGCCATCGGCAAGATGGAGGGGATCGAAGAGCCGCTGGCGCGCATTGCCGGTAACGCCTACGTGATGGATGCTGCCGCGTCGCTGATCACCTACGCCATCGTGCTTGGGGAAAAACCGGCGGTGCTCTCTGCCATCGTCAAGTACCACTGTACCCACCGCGGCCAGCAGTCGATTATTGATGCCATGGATATTGCCGGCGGGAAAGGCATTATGCTCGGCGAGAGCAACTTCCTGGCCCGCGTTTATCAGGGTGCACCGATCGCCATCACCGTGGAAGGGGCGAACATTCTTACCCGCAGCATGATGATCTTCGGTCAGGGCGCAATCCGCTGCCATCCTTACGTGCTGGATGAGATGGCTGCCGCCCAGAGCAACGATCTTAACGCCTTCGATAAGCTGCTGTTTAAACACATCGGCCACGTGGGCAGCAACACGGTGCGCAGCTTCTGGCTTGGCCTGACTCGCGGCCTGACCAGCAGCACGCCAACCGGGGATGCGACCCGCCGCTACTACCAGCACCTTAACCGCCTGAGCGCTAACCTGGCGATGCTGTCAGATGTCTCAATGGCGGTGCTGGGCGGCAGCCTGAAACGCCGCGAGCGTATCTCGGCACGGCTGGGGGATATTCTGAGCCAGATCTTCCTCGCCAGCGCGACGCTGAAACGCTACGACGACGAGGGCCGTCACGAAGCCGATCTGCCGCTGGTCCACTGGGGCGTGCAGGATGCGATCTATAAAGCAGAGCAGGCGATGGACGACCTGCTGGCCAACTTCCCGAACCGCGGCGTTGCTGCCCTGCTTCGCGCAACCATCTTCCCTACCGGGCGTCACTACTTTGCCCCGTCGGATAAGCTGGACCATGCTGTGGCGAAGATCCTGCAGACGCCATGCGCCACTCGCTCCCGCATTGGCCGCGGTCAGTATCTGACCGCCAGCGAGCATAACCCGGTGGGTCTGCTGGAAGACGCGCTGCTGGACGTGATCGCTGCGGATCCGATTCACCAGCGCATCTGTAAAGAGATAGGTAAGAATCTGCCGTTTACCCGTCTGGACACGCTGGCTAACGACGCGCTGGCCCAGGGGATTATCGACTATGACGAAGCGCGGATCCTGATCAAAGCCGAGGAGAGCCGACTGCGCAGCATCAACGTGGATGACTTCGAGGCAGACGCGCTGGCGACCCAACCGGTCAGGCCGCTGCTCCCCGCCCTGCCGGAAAAGGTGCGCAAAATCGAAGCTGCGTAACGTTTCCTGTGTTGCTATCGACCCTGCCCCCCGGGCAGGGTTTTTTATTGCCACACAATCGCGTTTTGCCGTGGTAGAGTGTTTGAACGCTACAAAAATGGGGAGACTCATCGTGCCTGGTTTGAAAATTACGCTGTTGCAACAGCCGCTGGTGTGGATGGATGGTCCAGCTAACCTGCGGCACTTCGATCGCCAACTGGAAAATATTATCGGGCGCGACGTTATCGTTTTGCCGGAGATGTTCACGACGGGTTTTGCAATGCAGGCGGCCCAGCAGTCGCTGCCGCAGAGTGATGTTATCGCCTGGATGCAGGCCAAAGCGCAGCAGACGAATGCGCTGGTTGCCGGGAGCGCGGCGCTGCAGAGCGATCGCGGGGCGGTAAACCGCTTCCTGCTGGTCGAGCCGGAGGGCAAGGTGCATAGCTACGATAAGCGTCACCTGTTCCGCATGGCTGATGAGCATCACCACTACGAGGCCGGCACCGAGCGGGTGGTCTTTGAGTGGCGCGGCTGGCGCATCCTCCCCCTGGTCTGTTATGACCTGCGCTTCCCGGTCTGGTCGCGCAACCGCAACGACTACGACCTCGCCCTGTACGTGGCCAACTGGCCTGCGCCGCGCTCGCTGCACTGGCAGGCGCTGCTGGTGGCGCGAGCTATTGAGAACCAGGCCTACGTCGCGGGCTGTAACCGCGTCGGCACCGACGGCAACGGGCATCACTATCGCGGCGACAGCCGGATCGTCAGCCCACAGGGAGAGATCCTCGCCACCGCCGAGCCGCACCAGGCTACGCGTATCGATGCCGAGCTGTCGCTCACCGCGCTGAAAGAGTATCGCGAAAAATTCCCGGCCTGGCAGGATGCCGACGCCTTTACGCTGGAGAAGTGATGTCACTGACGGGTACGCAGCTGCCCGTTTGAAGAGCGAAAACGACGAAGGCCTGAATCATTGCTGATTCAGGCCTTCTGAATAGTGGCGGAACGGACGGGACTCGAACCCGCGACCCCCTGCGTGACAGGCAGGTATTCTAACCGACTGAACTACCGCTCCGCGTTTTGTTCCCTGGGGAACGAGGCGAATATTACGTACTGCCGCGCACGCCGTCAACGCTTTTTCACTGCTTTTGATCTGTTTGCTGCAAAAATCGCCCGCAAGCTGTTTTTATCGACAAAACAACGCGTTTCAGGCCCGCCACAGGCAGGATCCGCCCTTCTTCTGTACCAGATCGAGACGCGACTCATGGGCCATCACCTCTTCATCGCTGGCCAACACCACGCGTAGCGAATTAGCCCGGCGCACAACGCGCTGAATAGTGGCTTCGCCCTGCGCCTGCTGGTTTTCCCCCTCAACGGAGAAGGCCATTGAGGTCTGCCCACCCGTCATCATCAAGAAGACGTCGGCGAGGATCTGGGCATCGAGCAGTGCGCCGTGCAGCGTTCGCTTGCTGTTATCGATCTCATAGCGTGAGCAGAGCGCATCAAGGCTGTTGCGCTTGCCGGGAAACATCTTCCTCGCCATCGCCAGGCTATCGGTCACCTTACAGAAGGTGTCCGTTTTAGGAATGCCCCGGTTCAGCTTGCTGAACTCATAGTCCATAAAGCCGATATCAAACGATGCGTTATGGATCACCAGCTCAGCGCCGCGAATATAGTCGATAAACTCATCAGCAACGTCGCTGAAGAGCGGCTTATCCAGCAAAAACTCATCTGCAATCCCGTGCACGCCGAAGGCTTCCGGATCCACCAGCCGATCCGGCTTGAGGTAGACGTGGAAGTTATTGCCGGTCAGACGGCGGTTGATCACCTCTACCGCGCCGATTTCAATAATCTTATGTCCTTCATAGTGGGCACCGATCTGGTTCATACCGGTGGTTTCCGTATCAAGGACGATCTGTCGTGTAATTGCAGTGCTCATAGCGGTCATTTATGTCAGACTTGTCGTTTTACGTCGATTTCAACTACAGGAAGTCTACCAGAGATGCTCAAACAGGTAGAAATTTTCACCGATGGATCTTGCTTAGGTAACCCAGGACCCGGCGGTTACGGCGCTATTTTACGCTATCGGCAGCATGAAAGAACCTTCAGCGAAGGGTATCGTCTCACGACCAACAACCGGATGGAGCTGATGGCGGCCATCGTCGCGCTTGAGGCGCTGAAAGAGCACTGCGAAGTGGTGCTGAGCACCGACAGCCAGTACGTCCGCCAGGGGATCACCCAGTGGATCCACAACTGGAAAAAGCGCGGCTGGAAGACGGCCGACAAGAAACCGGTAAAGAATGTCGATCTCTGGAAGCGACTGGATGCGGCACTTAGCCAGCACCAGATCCGCTGGGAGTGGGTAAAAGGCCACGCAGGCCATCCGGAAAACGAACGCTGCGACGAGCTGGCCCGCAGCGCAGCGATGAATCCCACTCAGGAAGATGTCGGTTACCAGCCTGAGAGCTAGTCAGGGTTTACGATACTGCCGCGTTGCGCCCACCGCCTGGGGCACGCGCGCCTTCGCCTTGCTCTGCCTCGCTGGATTGAGCGTCAGGGGAATGGTGCGCTTGCGGGCGACAATAAGCTGCATACAGCCCAGCGCGGGCAGATGGGTGCTCAGCACCTTCCCCCCCTGCCGGGTCCAGGGCAGGACCTGAAAACCGCTATGGTGCACCACCTCAAAGTTGAGCAGCGACAGCCAGTCGAGCTGGCGCATCATCGTAAACATCCGGCTGCGGTAAACCGGTGATCGACGTTTGATGGGCAGCACCTTGCGTAATCCAAGCAGGCTAACGGGATTAAACCCGCTCAGTATCAGCCAGCCATCATCAATCAACACGCGATCGGCTTCATGTAACAGGCGATGCGGATCCTGGCACCAGCTAAGCGTATGCGCCAGCAGGCAGGCGTCCACGGATTTGTTCTCGAAGGGCAGATGCAGCGGATCGGCCCTGACCTGCGCAGGCTCCCCCAGTAATGAAACGTTAACCTGATGCGAGATAGCGCAGCTTTCGGCATTGATTTCCGCGCTGAGATTGCCAATCTTAAGCAGGTGAAATCCGTAAATTTTTGCGAACCAGGGCTTTAGCTGCTGCTCCAGCGCCTCGCGGTAGTATTCGCCACGGGAAAACTCAGCCCAGTGGGCGGGTGCTGAGAACGTTCGAGGTGTCCTTGCCGGTTTCATCACAACCTTCCGCTACGCTTTGAGAGGTATTATATGAATCTTAACAGTATTCCCGCATTTCAGGATAACTACATCTGGGTGTTAAGCAATGACGAAGGTCACTGTGTGATTGTCGATCCGGGCGAAGCGGCTCCGGTGCTTAATGCTATCGAAGAAAACCAGTGGCAACCGCAGGCGATCCTGCTCACCCACCACCATCACGATCACGTTGGCGGCGTGAAAGAACTGCGCCAGCGGTTCCCGGACGTAGTGGTGTATGGCCCAGAAGAGACACAAGATAAAGGGGCAACGAAATGCGTAGTCGAGGGCGATAAGCTCATTCTTTTGGGCTACGAATTTTCTGTTTTTGCGACGCCGGGTCATACGCTGGGCCATGTTTCTTACTACACAATTCCTTACCTTTTTTGCGGCGACACGCTGTTTTCAGGCGGTTGCGGCCGACTTTTCGAAGGAACCGCGGATCAGATGTATCAATCATTTCAGAAAATTAACGCGCTTCCGCCGGAAACGGTTATTTGTTGCGCGCATGAATACACATTAGCGAATATGAAGTTTGCCCAGCATATTCTGCCCAACGATCCGGCTATTGAGGATTATCTTAATAAAGTGAAGCAGTTACGCACAAAAGGTCAAACAACGCTGCCCGTAACGCTGGAAAATGAGCGGCGTATTAATGTTTTTTTACGTACTGAAGATCCTGATTTGATTACTGTTATTGGTAAAGAAACAAAATTGCAACAGCCTAATACGCGTTTTGCATGGTTGAGGTCAAAGAAAGACGCTTTCTGAAATTTCATACTTGTCATCTGGATCCTTCGCCGTTATGATTGCTCGTCTTTTAAGCAACTATTGACTCACACACATGAAGGCACAAGCGATCTTACTCGCCTCTGTCCTGCTTGTGGGTTGCCAGGCGTCGAATCACGACGGCAACGTACAACAGCACGCACAGAGCCTTTCTGCAGCTAGTCAAGGGGAAGCAGGTAAGTTTACAAGTCAGGCGCGGTGGATGGACGATGGAACATCCCTCGCGCAGGATCAGGACTTGTGGGCTGCCATTAGCGACGAGCTGAAGATGGGAATCCCGGAAAACGACCGGATTCGCGAACAAAAACAGAAGTATTTAAGAAACAAGAGCTATCTCCACGATGTAACTTTACGGGCAGAGCCGTATATGTACTGGATAGCAGGGCAGGTTAAGAAACGTAACATGCCCATGGAACTGGTACTACTACCCATAGTGGAGAGCGCTTTTAACCCGCACGCGACGTCTGGCGCCAATGCCGCAGGCATTTGGCAGATCATTCCGAGCACGGGGCGTAACTACGGTTTGAAACAGACTCGCACTTACGATGCGCGTCGTGACGTTGTGGCATCTACCACTGCCGCACTCGACATGATGCAGCGTCTTAACCGCATGTTTGACGGCGACTGGCTGTTGACGGTTGCTGCCTATAACAGCGGCGAAGGGCGTGTCATGAAGGCAATGAAAGCGAATAAATCGCGGGGTAAACCTACCGATTTCTGGTCGCTCTCGCTGCCTCAGGAAACGAAAATTTACGTGCCTAAGATGCTGGCCTTGAGTGACATACTTAAGAATAGCAAACGTTATGGCGTACGTCTTCCTACGCCTGACGATAGCCGCGCGCTGGCACGTGTCCGGCTAAACAGTCCGGTTGGCATGAGCCAGTTGGCGGATATGGCTGGCATGCCGGTCAGCAAGCTGAAGACTTTTAACGCTGGCGTTAAAGGCTCGACGCTCGGCTCGGGTGGACCGCAGTATGTGATGGTGCCGCAGAAGCATGCCGACCAGCTGCGTGAATCACTGGCCTCGGGTGAGATCGCTGCCGTACAGCCTACGCTGATGGCGGATAACACCCCGCTGACCAGCAAGCGCTATAAGGTACGCTCTGGCGATACGCTGTCCGGTATTGCTTCACGCCTCGGCGTGAGCGCTAAGGACCTCCAGCAGTGGAATAGCCTGCGTGGATCTACCCTGAAGGTGGGTCAAAGCCTGACCGTTGGTGCAGGCAGCAGCGCACAGCGTCTTGCCAGCAACAGCGATAGCGTTAAGTATCGCGTGCGTAAAGGCGATTCGCTCTCCAGTATTGCGAAAGATTACGGCGTGAATATTAAGGATGTTATGCGCTGGAATGACGATACGGATAACTTACAGCCAGGCGATCAGCTTACGCTGTTTGTGAAGAACAACGCTACGCCGGACTCCTGATCGAACCGTTTTAAATAAAAAAGCACCGTTTCCCCCGGTGCTTTTTTTTATTGCTGTTTGCCGATATTAGCGCTTTTTCGCCTCAATAAATACCGTATCGCTGGTAAATGAACCGTCATCCTGCAGTTCAAAGTAGGCTTTTACCGCCTGCGATGCGCTCTCCTGATAGAGCCGAATCGCTTTGCTCAGCGCATCAGGCGTACGCATCCGCGCGATCCAGGAGGAGAACTCCAGCACCAGACGATCGGTTGATAAATCGCATGTTATCAGTCCCGCCTCGTTAACCTGTGTCAGCCACTCACCGCTTGAGTAGTTATGTACGTGCGAGGTATCGCGCAGGGCTTCAACCGTCTGCAACCAGATATCGCGAACCGGCTCGCCTGGCGACATGACATCCATCAGGAATACCGTTCCGCCCGGCTTCAGCACGCGTTTAATCTCGCGCAGCGCCAGGCCAAGATCCTGCCAGTGGTGCGCTGAATAGCGGCTGATCACCACATCAAAGGTGCTGTCGGCGAAGGGTAAGCTCTCCGCATAGCCCTGCTGGGTATTGATATTGGTTAAGCCTTTCTCTTTTGCCGCTGCGGCCACAACGCCCAGCATATCGCTGGAGAGATCGTATGCCGTCACCTGCCCTACCGCAGCAGCGGCGGTAAAGCTGGCATGCCCTCCCCCGCAGCCGACGTCCAGAACATGGGCCTGAGGGAAGCGCTGGAGACGTTCGCGCAGCCGCTCTAAATCGCGGCCTGCGGCATGCACGGCGCTGGTTAAGTAGGCGCTGGCCTGAGAGCCAAACTGATCTTCGACGTTATCATGATGAGATTTTGCTGCCATTGTGCTGTCCTTTTGGTTAAGTGAGAAAGAGGGCAGCACCCGTTTAGGCCTGCCCTACGGCAGACCTGACGCACCACTACTTATCAGGCTTGCCGGGACTGAATTCAACGAGTAGCGGGTTGTGATCGGAGGCGCGCGTGACCAGCACCGAGGCTTCGTTCACGTTCAAACCACGATAGAAGATAAAATCGAGCGGGCGACCAAACGCCCGGCGGCGGTTGTCATCCGTAAAGCGCACCTGGCGCAGGGACATCTCTCGGGAGAAACGGTAAAGCGCATTCATTCGCGGACGGCTCCAGGCATTGAAATCGCCAGCCATGATCACCGGGCCGTTATGCTGGGCGATCTGATCGCCAATAGGCAGCAGCTGCTTGCTATAAACATCAACTCCCAGGCTGAAGTTAACCGCGTGGACGTTAACGACCATCAGCAGCCGGCCGTCAGGCAGAGGGTAGACCGTTACCAGAGCGGACTTTGCCAGCCGCAGGATCGGCTCACGCTCGCGCAGTGGGCAACAGTAGACCGGATGGGCCGATGCCAGCGTCATGACGCCAGAGGGGTGCTGAGGCAGCACAAACGCCGGAACCTGATCCGCCGCGAGATAGTTAGTGGTTGCAAACCGGATAAGCTCAGGCGTGGTTTGTGCCTCCTGCAACAGCACGAGATGGGCATCTTTACCAAAGCTTTGCAGCACTGACTGCCACTCTGCGCGCTGCTGCTTGAAAATATTCCACACCAGGACGCGGATGTTCTCTTCTTCGCTCAGCGGCGCGCCTGGAGGTGATGCCTGGCCAATACTCGCGAATGACCCGGGCGGCAGGATCCGCTCGGCGGGCTGTCCTGCGATATAGCGCATGGCATGGGTATGTTTTCGCACTTTCGGCTTCTTACCTCTGTAACCTGTTTACCCTGGATACCAGGGCCACTCCTTCTGTTATAGGGATTTTAGCGCACACTTTCAACGCTGCCTGGAAAAACAGATGGTTTGATAAGAGAGTGACACCCGGAGCAGACGCGTGGTTAAATAACAAAAATCGATAAAATGCGGATAAAATTTTGCTACGGGTGCAAAAATGAAGGCAACATCAGAAGAGCTGGCTATATTTGTCGCCGTGGTGGAGAGCGGGAGCTTTAGCCGTGCCGCTGAGCAGCTCGGCCAGGCTAATTCGGCTATTAGCCGGGCGGTAAAGAAGCTGGAGACCAAGCTGGGCGTCAGCTTGCTTAACCGCACCACGCGCCATCTAAGCCTGACTGAGGAGGGGGAGCGCTATTTCCGTCGCGTGCAGCTTATTTTGCAGGAGATGGCGGCGGCAGAAAACGAGGTGATGGAGCATCAGCACACGCCACGCGGCTTGCTGCGTATCGATGCAGCCACGCCGGTTGTGCTGCATTTTCTCATGCCGATGATTAAGCCGTTTCGTGAGCGTTACCCGGAGATGACCCTCTCGCTGGTCTCATCGGAGACCTTTATTAATCTGATCGAGCGTAAGGTTGACGTCGCTATTCGCGTCGGCACGCTGACGGATTCCAGCCTGCGCGCCCGCCCGCTGTTTAAAAGCTCCCGCAGGATGATCGCCTCCCCTGCCTATCTGGCCAGATACGGTACGCCGCAGAGCGTGGACGATCTTAAACATCACACCTGTCTGGGCTTTACCGAACCTGTTTCGCTTAATACCTGGCCGATTGCTTGCGAAGATGGTCAGCTATATGAGATTACCAGCGGCATCACGTCTAACAGCGGCGAAACGCTGAAGTATCTCTGCCTCTCCGGTAACGGTATTGCCTGCCTGTCTGACTATATGACGGACAGTGAGATTGCCAGCGGCGAGCTGATCGAGGTGCTGGGAGATAAACGCCTGCCGGTTGAGATGCCCTTTAGCGCGGTCTACTACAGCGACAGAGCGGTCAGCACGCGTATTCGTGCTTTTGTTGATTTTCTTAGTGAATACGTGAAGCAGCGTCAGCAGCCGTAGATGCGGCTGCCATGCTGTAAATGGCAGGCAAAAAAAAACCGTATCTCGTGAGAGATACGGCTTCTTAAATAAGTGGCGGAACGGACGGGACTCGAACCCGCGACCCCCTGCGTGACAGGCAGGTATTCTAACCGACTGAACTACCGCTCCACCGAATTTCTTTGTCACTACCCGGATAGTTATCCCGGTTAACTGCAATTTGATGCCTGGCAGTTCCC